>OY771363.1:0-3703795 GCA_963674535.1 Christensenellaceae bacterium
TACGACACTCAACCTGCACCCCGCCCAAGGCATTCGCTGGTATGAGGACCGCTACGCCGCGGTTGCTGAAAAGATGGGTGTCGATCCCGAAACAAAGCTGCGCGTTTCGTTCGCCATTGAAAACGAGCGGTTCGTGGAAACCTACTTTGACGACCTGCATCATCCGCTGGAGGACGAAGGCGTCGATTTCTGGTGGATCGACTGGCAGCAAGGCGAAACATCCGGCCTCGGCGGGCTTAACCCGCTCTGGGCGCTGAACCACTATCACTTTCTCGACAGCAAATCGAGGAACGGCCAAGGACTGATCCTCTCGCGGTACGCGGGCATAGGTTCGCACCGGTACCCGGTCGGCTTCAGCGGAGACACCCATATGGATTGGGAGTTCTTGCGCTACATGTCGTACTTTACTTCAACGGCTTCCAACGCGGGTTATACCTGGTGGAGTCACGATATCGGCGGGCATCACCGGGGCGAACGGAACGAGGAGCTGTACCTGCGCTGGCTGCAGTTCGGCGTATTCAGCCCGATCAACCGCATCCACAACTGCCCTTCCGAGGTGACGGCAAAGGAACCCTGGTCGTATTCGCTGCCCACGCGGCTCACAGCGGCGAGGTGGTTTCAGCTTAGGCGGCGGATGGTTCCGTTTCTCTATACGCGCTCGGTATTGACAAACGAAACGGGCAGTCCGCTGATTGCGCCCATGTATTACCGCTGGCCGGAAGAAACGCGTGCGTATGAAGCGTTCGATCAGTACCTGTTCGGAGATACGCTGATCGTTGCTCCCATTGTGAATCCTTCGGCGGCGGATGGCCTTGCTTCTGCGGACGTCTGGCTGCCGGAAGGGAACTGGACGGACGTCTTTACCCACGTGCGGTACCGCGGCGGGCGGGTCGTTCGTATGATGCGGGACTGCGGGAGCATTCCGGTGCTCGCTCAGGACGGCGCGATTCTGCCGCTGGACCGGGGGCTGGACAACACCTGCGCCCTGCCGGAGGAACTGGATGTTCACGTTTTCGCGGGAAACGGCTCGTTTACGCTCGTTGAGCACAACGGTTCGCTTAGGCTGGAAACGCGCTTTGCCGTGCGTCAGGACAGCGAAGGCACGCTGCGCTTTACGGTGGAGTCCGATTTGGACGAAACCCTGCCCGCGCGCAGTTTCCATATCTGGTTTGTCAACATCGAGGACGGCGAGCTCACCGCAGCAATCGACGGAGAACCAGCCGCGCTGAAAACGCGCCATAACCGCTGTCTGCAGGCGGAACTGAAGCTCATGCGCGGACAGTCCGCCGAACTCACGCTGAAGCCTGCGCAAAAGAGCGAACTGGAGCAAGTCAAGGCAAGGTTGCTTGCATGCGCCGTTCAGGTTCCGCAGGAGAATCTGGTCAAGGAGCGCTGGTGGCGCGCGCTGGAAACCTGCGCCGATTGGGCGTCCCTGCGCGCGGGCGTGGAAGCGCTGCCAATCCCGGACGTATGGAAAAACTGCATGCGCGAGCGGCTCACGATCGGGTAACCGCCGCGCAGGAATTGTGCGGGTACCAGCGCAAACCGGCAGGGCAAACAGACAAAATAAAAAGCGGCATGCTCCTTCGAGCATGCCGCTTTTGTCTGATCCGGCTAGGATTGCTGCCCGGCGCCGCGCTGCAGGGCGGGGGAGTTCTGCAGAGGAGAGTTGTGGGAGTTTTCCATGATCAGCGCGGCGAGCTCTTCGGCAATGCGCTCGGCGCTCTCCACACAGCCGTTGACGATCCAATCCTTGAGTATGGCCGCCGACCCCGCGCACATAAAAAGAAACCGTCTGCGGAGCGGAGGCGTCACCTCGAACTGCCGGGTATGGATGCGGTAGAGCCTTTTTAGGAACAGCTCGTACATGATATTTGTATAAAAGGTTTCAAACATATCCGGGTTGCTGCGGGCAAACCGGTGCAGGGTAATTTGCTCTTGCTGCAGCGCCTTGGCAAACTGAGCCACGCGGATGCTCCATTGATCCAGATTGCAGTCGTCCGAAAAGATAAAGTTGACGTCCCTGCGCACCATCTGGCCGAACAGATCGTCCTTATCCTTATAGTGCCGGTAGAATGTCGCTTTGGAAATTCCCGCGTTGTCCAGAATATCCTGCACGGTGATCTGGTTGAGCATCTTCCGCTGCATCAAAAGGTGCAGCGCGTCCATGCATACCCGCTCGGTCGGATTGCCGCCTGCCATAGAACTGAACCCCGTTTCTGAAAATATTTGTTGAAAAAGTCTCATTATGAGACGTTAATTCAATTCTGCATGTTGATTTGCTTGAACATATTCTATAAGATTTTCTTAGTTCTTACAATATCTTTGCCTGAAATTGCCTGTTTTTGTTTACAATTTCAAAATGGTTCCGGAGAAAAAGGAGACATATGAGGTCTTTCATTATCGCGCATCGCGGCGCTTCTTATCACGCACCCGAAAACACACTGGCGGCCTTTCGCGCGGCTTACGAGCAGGGCGCGGACGGCATTGAAACCGATGTTCAGCTCACCGGCGACGGCAGGCTGGTGACACACCATAACTATATCATCGAAGGATGTTCCGCCGGGAGCGGCGCGATTGCGCGCATGAGTCTTGCGGAGCTGAAGGAATGTGACGTTGGCGCATACCGGGGTGCAGAATGGGCGGGGGAACGGATTCCCACGCTGGACGAGTGCTTGGAAGCAACAAAGGCGTTCTCCTTTGTCGACTTAGAACTCAAAGCGCCACTCGATGGATCGCTTGCGTTCGCACGGTCCGTTACGGAAGCCGTAAAAGCGCATGGCATGACGGATCGCGTGGTGATATCAGCGTTCGATCACTCGCTACTGCGCGAGGTCAAGCGCTGCTGCGCAAGCCTCCGTGTCGGAGTGCTCACCATGCCTTCCGACTTTACGAAGAACCGCTTTTTTTCGCTGCTGCTCAAATTTCTGCCTGCTGAACGGAAGCTCATTGAGACGACGCGGGAAGACTTGGCAAATTTGCCGGAGGATGTGTTCGACCATGCGGAAATCGGCATTCGCAGCGCGGACGCCGTTGGCGCGGTTGTGGAGCTGGCGCGCCAGATCGGCGCGGTGTACCCGCTGTTTACGATTCAGCAGGTGGCAAAAGCGCTTGCTGCGCAGGGAGATATTGCGGCTTACATCAGCGGGTTGGATTTTAAAGCGGACTATTTACACTGCCACTACTCTTCCGTTTTGCGGGAGCCTGTACTGGTAGAGCGGCTCGGAAGCATGGGCGTTGGCTGCTGCGTTTGGACGCCGGACGACCCGGCGGATTTGGAGCGGCTCTGCGGGATGGGATGCACGGCAATCATTACCAATCGCCCCGATCTCCTGCGGGAGATTCAGCTGCGGCAGGGCGCGTAACGTTTTATTGGAAGGGGATCCCACATGGGCGAAACTGAAATGCTGGCCGGAAGAGCCCCGTTCCTCTGGGGCGGCGGCGGGCGCGAAGCGGTGCTCTGCATCCACGGCTTTACCGGTTCGCCGGGTATTTTCCGCAAGCTGGGGCGTGCGCTGAACAACGACGGCTTCTGCGTGTACGCGCCCGTTCTGCCCGGGCACGGCACCGTGCCGGAAGATCTGGCGGCGGTGACGGAGCGCCAGCTGACCGCTGCTGTGGAGCGGGCTTATACAAGCCTGAATCGAACTTACGAGCGGGTGCATGTCGTCGGGCTGTCGCTGGGCGGTACGCTGGCAACGCTGCTGGCGGCGAATCATGCGGGCGAGAGCGGACTGGGCAGTTTGACGCTGCTTTCTCCGGGCTACGGGTTTAACTCGGCTCTTGCCGCGCGTCTGGGACTGGATCACTGGACGGATCAACCGGAGAACCGGGGTAAAGCGATTCCCATTCCGCAGCGCAAGCCGCAGAACGACGAGATGGACGAATGCATCTTTGGCTACAACGCGGCGCCCCTGAGCATCTTCGGCCCCGTGATGTCGCTCAACAAAGCTGCCCGTGACGTTCTGCTAAAAGTGACGGCGCCCGTTTTACTGCTCTATGCCGAAAAGGACGCCGTTGTGGACGCAGGCGCCTACAGCAAGGCCGCTGGGCTTCTGCCGAATTTGGAGGAAGTACAAGGCTTTGCCGAGAGCGAGCACAACCTGCTGCTTGGCTGCGACCGTGAGGAAACGATGGCGCGCTGCCGTGCGTTTCTGCAAAGACACCGACTCAAAAGCGGAGACTAGCCGACGGCGAAAGGACGCCGCATCAAGACGAACAGACAAGCGCGCGCCGTATGGCCGCCGCCGATCAATAAAATGGGCAGCAAAGGAGGAGTTTTCTACCAATCTTTCATCAAACAGCAGTACCAACCACAGCCGAACCAAGAAAACCAATAACGTAAAGGAGATGGATCTATGGGAAAAATAAAAATGAAGTGGGGACGCGCTATCCTGATCGCTCTGCCGTTCTTTGCAATTACGATCTTTTGGCAGGCATATGACTATGTCGTTCCGCTCATGCTATCCAAGCATTTCAGCCTCAGTACTACGGCATACTCCGTAATCATGTCCATCGACAACGCCGTCGCGCTGATTTTCCTGCCGCTGTTCGGCATTTTATCCGACCGGATTCAGGGCAAAATGGGGCGTCGTTCCCCCCTGATTCTCTGGGGCACGATCGGCGGTCTGGCCGGACTCTATGTAATGAACTGGGCGGATGCGGGCGCTACCGCCGGTAAGAGCACATTCGGCGTGTTTATGATTGCCCTATGCGTTGCCGTGTTCTTTATGAGCCTGTTCCGTTCGCCCGCCGCGGCGCTGGTTGCGGACTGCTTCATCCGCCCGCAGCGCACAAAGGCGAACGCCACGCTCAACGTGGTCGGCGCGCTGGCGGGCGTCATCTTTTCGATTGTCGGCAGAAAGCTGATCATCAGTGCCGACGGTGTGCTGAGCTTTACGAAAGCCATCTACTTTGTCCTTGCGGGCATGCTGATTCCGTCGCTGTTTTACTTTCTCTTTGCCCGTGAAAATAAGTTTGTCGAGCAGATGCGGCAGCAGAATATGGAACTGGGGCTTGTGGATGAAAAGACCGACTCTTCCGACAAGACCCGCACCAAGCTGACCAAGGACGAAACGAAGAGCCTGTTCTTCATCCTCGGCATCATCTTTTTCCTCTACATGGGGTACAACGCGTATAATACGCACTATACGAACTATCTCGTGAACTACCTGAACATGCCCGCTTCCTGGACGACTCCATACCTGATGCGCGTGCTGCTCGTTACGGTGTTCATGATTCCCGCCGCAATGCTCGCAACCAAGATCGGCCGAAAGAAGTCCGCGATTATCGGAACGGTGTTCTGCGCGATCGGCTATATTGGCAGCTACACCGTGACACCCGAATCCGTGAATATGCTCTACGTCTGGTTTTTGATGATCTCCATCGGTTTCCCGCTGGTGAGTATCAACCTGGGGCCGATGGTTCTGGAGCTGGGCAAGGACAACGACGCGGGGCGCTATATGGGCTATTACTATATCGCCGCCACCGTTTCACAGATCGTAACCCCCGTCTTTGCGAGTCTCTTTATCAACGGCATGGGCTATAAGATCATCGGCATCTACGCGGGCTTCTTCTGCCTCGTCGCGTTCGCCTGCGGATTCTTTGTCCGCCATGGCGACGCAAAGCCCATCCTCGGCAAAGCGGTCAACGAAGCCGTTTCCGACAGCTAAACTACTGTCCATCCTGTGCCGTGGACGCGGCGAACCCAGATTACAACACCCCCCAAACACGTGGGAGCCGCCCTTGGTTCCGCCGAGGCGGCTCCCGCGCAGAACAGCATCGTGCAGAATTAACCCTCAAAGAACGGCGCAGGGTTTATCGTGCTCAAGCGCAAAACCGCGTTGGCACGAACACGCCAAACAGCACGAAGAAGGAAGGCCACAGCAGTGCAGCAAAGCCAGCAGAGTTTGATCGACCGGTTACAAAAGCCGACGGCTAGGGTGGACGTCGTGATTGACACCGATACATATAACGAAATCGACGACCAGTTTGCGCTGGCGTACCTCATCAAGTCGTCGGAAAAGCTCGAACTCAAAGCGATCTATGCGGCTCCCTTCCTCAACGAGAAATCCATAAGCCCGGCGGACGGCATGGAGAAGAGCTATCTGGAGATTCTGCGCGTGCTGGCGCTGATGGAGCGTGAGGATCTCGTACCGCTCGTCCACAAAGGCTCGGAGTGGTTCCTGCCGGGCGAAACGGAAGCCGTTGTTTCACCCGCGGCGGAGCATCTGGCAAGCCTTGCGCTGCAGTACAGCCCCGATCATCCGCTCTACATTGTCGCCATTGCGGCGCTGACGAACGTTGCTTCCGCGCTGCTGCTAAAGCCGGAGATACGGGATAATATCGTAATCGTCTGGCTCGGCGGGCATTCCTACGACTGGTTTGATTCAAGAGAGTTCAACCTTCGCCAGGACGTTGCGGCGGCGAGAGCCGTATTTGGCAGCGGAGCCGCGCTGGTACAGCTCCCGTGCATGGGCGTTGTCTCCGCCTTTGCCACCAGCGGGCCGGAGTTGGAGCACTGGCTCCGGGGCAGGAACAAGCTCTGCGATTATCTTTTAGAGACGACGGTGCGGGAAGCGGCAGCGCGTCAGGGTACCGCGCTTTGGAGCAGGCCGATCTGGGACGTCTGTGCGGTCGCATGGCTCTTGGACGGGCGTTTCATGCGCGACCGTCTGGAGCACAGCCCGATTCCGCAGTACGATCATCATTACAGTTTTGACAGCACCCGGCATTTCATCCGCTATGTGTATTACATCAGCCGCGACAGGCTGTTTGCGGATTTGTTTGCAAAGTTGGCACAGTAGCGGGTTTCTATCGTACCAGAATCAAGGGAAGCTTTGCCGACGGGAGTGCACCGGGTGTGTTTGCTGAGCGAAAGAAGGAGGAAAAAACGTGATCTGCGGTCACGCCAGAGAAGCCCTGCTGGGCGTAAAGTTTTTCGTGCTCGATATGGACGGCACATTTTATCTGGGTGACCAACTGATCGAAGGCGCTCTGCGGTTTGTTGAGACCGTAAATAAGCTCGATCTGGATTTCATGTTTTTTACCAACAACTCGTCCAAAACCAGCGAAACGTATCTTCAAAAACTCGCGTCCATGGGGTGTTTCATCGGCAGAGACCGCATTATGACCTCCGGGGACGTTGCCATAGCCTATCTTAAGGCGAACCACAAGGACGCGAGCGTTTACCTGCTGGGTACGGACGCGCTGCGCCGCAGTTTCTGGCAGAGCGGCATCCGCCTTACGGAGTACGAGCAACCGGATGTCGTGGTCGCAGCGTTCGACATGGAGCTGACGTACCAAAAGCTGGAGCGCGCATGCACGTATCTTCGAAACGGCGCGGTGTTCCTCGCCACGCACCCGGACATCAACTGTCCGATTCAGGATAACTTTATTCCGGACTGCGGGGCATTCTGCGCGGCCATAACGCAATCCACCGGCATTGCACCGCGTTTTCTTGGCAAGCCCAGCGCCGAAACGCTCAATATGATTCTGGCGCGCACCGGCTACCGCAGGGACGAGGTCGCTTTTGTGGGCGACCGGCTGTATACGGACGTTGCAACGGGCGTAAAGAACGGCGCGAAGGGGTTTTTGGTGCTCTCGGGCGAAACGCCGCTGGCCGCTGTTGCCACTTCCCCAACAAAGCCGACCGCCGTGTTTCAAAACCTCGGCGAAATTGCGGATGCACTCAGCGCCAAGGCGCAGGCAAGCTGAACGAGCCTTACACTTATGATCGAATCATGAAATCGGCCAAACAACTCCATACGATAGAAAACAAAGAAGTCCCCGCAAAACGGACCGTTTTGCGGGGACTTTTACACATTGTCAGCCTTATCGCTGAACGCGGCCGCTGCCGTCGCCCTCGGCGAGCTTCTTTACTTCCGAAACGCTGATGAGCGAAAAATCGTTTTCGATCGTCTGCTTGAGGCAGGAGGCGGCAACGGCGAACTCGATCGCTTCCTGCGCGGACATGCCGTTCATGAGCGCGTAAATCAGCCCGCCGCCAAACGAGTCCCCGCCGCCCACGCGGTCGACGATGCGGATGGGGTACGTCTTGGAAAACGCGCAGACGCTTCCGTCAAAGAGCATGCCCGCCCAGTCGTTGTCGCTGGCGGAAACGCTTTTGCGCAGCGTGATGGCGACCCGCTTGCAGCCAAAGCGCGCGGCTAGTTCGCGGGCAACCTGCTCGTACCCCTCGCGGGAGAGCTTGCCCTCCGTCACGCTGGTGTTGGCGGGGCGAATGCCGAAAACGTCCGCCGCATCCTCTTCGTTGGCGATGCAGAGGTCCACATACGGCATGAGCCCGCTCATCACCGCGCCCGCCTTTTCGCGGCTCCAGAGCTTGCCGCGGTAGTTCAAATCGCAGCTGACCGTTAGCCCTAAGCGCTTTGCCGCCTTGCAGGCGTCCAGACAGGCGGCGGCCGCGCGGTCGCTCAGCGCGGGTGTGATGCCGGTAAAATGGAACCAGCTCGCACCCGAAAAGATTTCGTCCCAATCGTACTCGGAAGGGTCGGCAAGCGAGACAGCGGAGTCCTTGCGGTCGTAAATGACCTTGGAAGCGCGCTGGGAAGCGCCTTTTTCCACAAAGTAGATGCCGATGCGCTCGCCGCCGCGCAGAATGCGGCTGGTATCCACGCCGTAACGGCGCAGGGAGTTGACGGCGCTCTGGCCGATTTCGTTGTCGGGCAGTTTGGTAACAAACATCGCTTCCAGCCCGAGGCAGGCGACCGCTACGGCGACGTTCGCTTCGCCGCCAGCGTAGGACGCTTGAAAGCTCTCCGTCTGCACAAAGCGCTGGTAACCCGGCGGGTTGAGCCGGAGCATGAGTTCGCCAAAACAGACGAGCTTGTTCATTTTGCCGCCTCCCTGCCGAACGCCCTTGCAATGGAAACATACTGCGCGGCGTTCGCTTTGAGCTGCTCGCGGTCGCGCGCGGCAATCAGCGCGCGGTTGGCCAGCGACCCGCCAATGCCCGCGCCGGTGCAGCCCGCTTTAAGGAACGCCAGATAATTTTCCGCGTTTATGCCGCCGACCGCCAGAAATTTAACATGGCTGATGGGGGCGGAGATGTTTTTAATATAGTCCGTTCCGAGGCTGCCCGCGGGGAACACCTTAACAAAGTCCGCGCCCGCGTCGTGCGCTGCCAGTATCTCGCTCGGGGTCATGCAGCCCGGAATCGAAACGAGGCCGAGCTCGACGGTATGACGGATGACAGATTCGCTGCAGTTGGGCGAAATAATCAGGCTCGCTCCGGCGTTTGCGGCGGCGTCCGTCTGCGCAAGCGTCAAAACCGTGCCCGCGCCGCAGGTACAACGGCTGCCGAACGCGCCGAGGACGGCTTTGACTGCATCGGGTGTTTTCTTCAGACAGTCGGGGTCTTGTTGGTCAAAGGTGACTTCCATCGTGGAAATCCCCGCGTCGAGCAGCGCTTCGGCAAGAAACAGCAAATCGTCGCCATAGACTTTGCGGACGACGGCGATGATGCGCTCTTCTTCGATGCGCTGGCAGAGCTGTGCCTTGGTCATAACGAAATCCCCCTTGGAATAGGTTTCAGTTGAATGGCAATTCGGGTTACGGCAGGCGAGTGCCGCCGATTTTAATCATATGAATCCTAAACATTACGGTAAACGTATGCCGCCGATGTCGATGGTCGGCAGCGTTTCTTTCATGATGATGCTGCACTCAACGCGGACGTCCTGCGCGGTGACCAGACGGTTGTCGGAGAGCAGTTCGCTGAGCATTACGATGGCGCGGTACCATTGCTCCGCCGGCTTTTGATAGATTGTTGCCGCGACGATTCCGCGCGCGATCAGATCCGGCAGGGCGGTGGTGAATTCGTGCCCGAACACCTTGACCTTGGAATCGGGAAACGCGTCGCGGATGGCGAACGCCGCCTGATCGAAAAAACCGTTGCTTACGTACAGCGCGTCGAGCGCGGGGAAGGCGCTGAGCGTCTCCGTCGCGGCGGAATACAGGTGCGCGCGGATATCCTCGTCCGTTACGCCGGAAACAGGGATAACCTTGAGCAGGTTGATGCCCGGCAGATCCTGATTGATCTTGCTGAGTACGCCCGCGATGCGGCGTTGCGTGCCGTTGAACTTGTAGTTCGGCGCGAGCACAACGAGGCTGCAGCGCTCGCCGCAGAACAGCGAGATGAGCCTGGCTGCGAGCATGCCGAGCTGAAAATCGTCCGGGCCGAGGTGAAACGCGCAGCGGCTCACGCTCGCGGCGGGGTTGACCACGGTGGCATAGGGGATACCCTCCGGAATATGTTTTTCCAGCTGATCCGCGGAAGAATCATCCACGGAGGTAAAGACCAGCCCGCTGACGCCGAGGCCGACCAGTTTGTCGATGGAGGCGATCTGGTCGCGCACGTCGTACGTTTCCGTGTGGTCGATCACGAGTTCCACGCCAAACGGCATCAGCTTCTTTTTCGCCGCTTCGATGCCGCCGGGGATTTCGCTCCAGAAGTCGCTGTCCACACGCGGGTACGTAATGCCGATGCGCAGGTTGCTCTTGCGGTTGACCAGCGCGCGCGCAATCTGGCTCGGATGGTAGTTGAGCTTCTTGACGGCGGCCGTGACCGACTTCATGTTCGCATCCGAAACGCGCCCACGGTTATGCAAAACACGATCGACGGTTCCAATGGAAACCCCCGCTTCTTTTGCTACGTCTTTTATGGTGAATGGTCGCGACATGGTGACGCTCCGTTCGTGGTAAGATTCTATAATTATACACCAACCAAGTTTGTTTTTGCAGGATATTCCGGCTTACCCATTCCGGCGTTCGGGACGAGATAGCACCCGCCGCCGAGCGGGGCTTTGCCGGCGTTGCCGCCCACCGACGCGCTGGTCACAAACAGGTCGCATAAGCGCTCGCCACCAAAGCACAGACTGGAGGACTGCTTTGCTTCGAGCGGGATGGAGCAGACGGGATCGCCCTCAGAGGACACGCATTTCAGGCGCCCCGCGCCCCAGCAGGCAAACCAGAGATTGCCTTGCTCGTCCACGGTCATCCCGTCGGGATCGACGCTCGGTTCCAGCTGGACGACGACGCGGGGATTCGTGAGCGGGCGAGAGGGCGCGTAGTCGTAGGCGGTGATGGTGGAGGGCACGGAGTCCGTGTGGTAGAATGTGCGCCCGTCGGGCGAAAAGCCCATGCCGTTGGAAATATGGAGGTGTTCAAGCAGCACTTCCGGCTCTTTTCCTGCTGAAAAACGCCAGAGCCTGCCTTCCGTATTGTCCGTCCGCTTCGAGCCGGAGAGCATCTGCCCGCAGGAATCGGCAATTGCGTCGTTAAAGCGTTCACCCTCGATCAGCGGAACCGTAAAAAGCGGCTCTTCGAGCAGGCGGAACCCGTTTTTGCACTGCTCGGCGCAGAACACGCCGCGCTCCGTAAAAACAATCAGGCGTCCGTCTTCCATGCCGAGGAACGCACCGGTTTGATACGGCGTTTCCAGCACCGTGCGCGAGAGCCCCGTTTCCGGAGAATAAGCGTAAATCGTGCCGCGCAGGATATCCGTCCAGAGATATTCGCGGGTCAATCCGTACCAGACCGGATTTTCGCCGAGCAGACAGTCCGGCGTGTTCAGGGCGCTCGGCGTTACCATTCGGTTACGGAACCGTCCTCCAGTTGTAGGATCGGATTTTTCCAGTCGTGGCCGGTTTTCGCCATCTCGCGCACAGAGGCTTCGTTGACCTCCACGCCGAGGCCGGGATTTTGCAGCAGGCCGACGAACCCGTTTTCGTAGCGGAAGACTTCGGGGTTTGTGATATAGCGGGACATCTCGTTGCCCTGGTTATACGCCATGCCGAGGCTCTGCTCCTGAATACAGGCGTTGATGGATGCAAAATCCACCTGCAGGCAACTTGCCAGCGCGACGGGGCCGAGCGGGCAGTGCGGGGCGATTGCAACGTCGTAGGCTTCCGCCATGGCCGCGATGCGCCGCACTTCGGAAATGCCGCCCGCGTGGCTCAAATCCGGCTGAATGATATCCACACAGCCTTTCTGCAGCATGCTCTTGAACCCCCAGCGGGTGTAATTGCGCTCGCCGGTGGCCAGCGGGATGCTCGTGCAGGCGTGCAATTCGGCAAAGGCTTCCTCGTTCTCAATCAATACCGGCTCTTCCACAAACAGAATGCGGTAAGGCTCCAGCTCCTTGAGCAGAGTCTTGGCCATCGCCTTGTGGGGGCGGCCGTGGAAGTCGATGGCAATGCCGAACGAGCTTCCGACCGCTTCCCGGATGGCCTGCAGCTTTTGGCAGAGCGCGTCGATCGCCTGATAGTCCGTGATCCAGCCTACCGCGTCCACGCCGAACATCTTGACGGCGCGAAAGCCGAGGCTCTTTTTTTCCAGCGCGCAGCGCGCGGCTTCTTCGGGCGTATTGGAATCGATCCAGCTGTAGACTTCCATTTTGTCGCGGACGCGCCCGCCGAGCAGCTCGTAAACCGGAACGCCCAGCGCCTTGGCCTTGATATCCCAAAGCGCCTGATCGATGCCGGAGAGCGCGCTGGTGAGCACCGGGCCGCCGCGATAGAACCCGCCGCGGTACAGCGTCTGCCAAAGGCGTTCCACGTCACGCGGGTCTTTCCCGAGGATTTGTGCGGAGAGTTCGTGCACCGCAGCTTCCGTGGTTCCCGCGCGGCCTTCCACGACCGGTTCGCCCCAGCCGACCATGCCGTCGTCCGTTTCCAGCCGCAGCAGAAGCCAGCGGGGGATGATGCGAAAGGTTTCCAGCTTCGTAATCTTCATGGCTAATTTACTCCGTAATCTTCAATCTTCACGGTTCACATACGCCGTAATAATCGTTTTCCGGCAGAATGGGCAGGAGCGCGCCGCCGTCTATGGTAACGCAGTTGCCCGTCATATAGGAGCACGCGTCGGAAGCGAGAAACGCCACAATCCGGGCGATTTCTTCCGGCTCGGCAAAGCGCTGGAGCGGGATGCGCGGCTTGGCGAGCTGCACGGGGTGATCCTTGGGCCAGTCCACGTCCGTATAGCCGGGCGCCACGGTGATGACCCGTATGCCGTAGGGCGCAAGCTCCATTGCCGCGCTCTTGCCAAATTTCGTGAGCGCCGCCTTTGTGGGCCCGTAGATATTTGCCTGCGGCCAGCAGCCGTCTACATGGTTGGAGGAGATGTTTACGATGACGCCCTGCTTGTGGTGTTCCACCATGTTGCGCGCGGCGTACTGCGTGCCAAAGAACGCGCCCTTCCAGTCGCTGAAGGTGAGCTCCATCCACTGCTCTTCCGTCACTTCCAGAAACGGGTAAAACTTGCTGAGTCCGGCGTTGTTGACCATCAGGTCGATGGGGCCGAACGCCTCAAAAAAGGTTTCGAACATCGCGGAAAGCTCAGCATTTTTGCCAACGTCCGCCTGCAACGGGATGGCTTTTCCGCCGTGTGCGATAATTTCGTCGCATACCGCCTGCGCGCCCGCTTTGCTGTGCAGATAGTTAACGCCTACGGCATACCCGTTTCGGCCGAGTTCCAGCGCGATTGCGCGCCCGATTCCGCGTCCTGCGCCGGTCACCAGCGCGTTTTTCTGTTCCATGGCTGTTGTCACTCCATTATGAAATCAATGGTCTTTTTGGTCTATATTACCCGGGATTTCCGCGTGTTTTTCTGAATAAATCAACATTTTGAACCGGATTTACGCCGGATGGCCTGACTGGATAAGTGTTGCTTGCAGTTTGAATGCGTTAACGATAACGCGCTTTCGCAGAAAAAGGAGGCGAAACGCCCGATTACAATGCAAGTATACGGTCAGTTTTTTGAAAAGTCAACCATCCAAAACCGCAAATACCAACAAAGAATCAGTCAAATGTTGTGAAAAAGCGTATTGACAACTCAAAATGCGGCGGATATAATGCGAACTGTAAGCACGTGATCGGCGTCTGTGCCGAGTTCTTGAATTGCAATTCGCAACGAATCGTTTTTTTATTCAGAAAAGTGTTAACGTACACACTTGCATATGGGGTACTGTGAATGAGTTACATCGAGTTTCAGTCCATCAATAAGTACTTTCCCGGCGTCAAAGCGCTCAGCGAGATTCAGTTTCACGCCGAGAGCGGCCGGGTGTATGCGTTGCTTGGCGAAAACGGCGCGGGAAAGTCGACTCTTTTGAAGATTATGAACGGCGATTACAAACCGGACGGCGGCAGCATCGTCATAGACGGCAAGGCTGTACGCTTCGATTCCCCGCGGGAGGCGATCGACCACGGCATCAGCGTGATCTATCAGGAGCGCCAGGTGCTCAAGGAGATGACGGTAGCCGAGAACGTTTTCTTAGGCAACTGGCCTGTCGGCAAGAGCGGCATGGTCGATTTTGAGCGTATGAACCGCGAAACGCGGGAAATCTGCGCGCGTTTCGGCCTGCAGTTTACGCCGGACGAAAAGGTGAGCCGCCTCAGCGCCGCCATGCAGCAGATGGTGGAGATCATGAAGGCCGTGCGCCGGGATTCTGCCATCATCGCGTTTGACGAACCGACCGCGAGCCTCAGCGACAAGGAGATTGAAATTCTCTTTACCATCATCCGCCAGCTCAAGGCGCAGAATAAAGTTATTCTCTATGTATCCCACCGCATGAAGGAGATCTCGCAGATTTCCGACGAGGTTGTCGTCTTTAAGGACGGAAAAATCGTAGGCCAGGTGGAAACGGGCAAGGCGACAAACGACGAACTCATCCGCATGATGGTAGGGCGCCCGCTGGGCAAGGTGTTTGAAGAGCTCGAACGCAATACGGACATCGGCGAAACCACGCTGGAACTCAAACACGTAACAACCGATTATATAACGGATATTTCGTTTTCCGTTCGCAAGGGCGAAATCCTCGGCTTTGCGGGCTTGGTCGGCGCGGGCCGGACGGAGATTATGCGCGCGCTGTTCGGGCTGGATCCGATCCTCTCCGGCGAAGTCTGGCTGGAAGGCAAGCGCGTTTCCATCAGCTCGCCGCAGGACGCGATTTCCCACGGCATCGCCATGGTGCCGGAGGATCGCAAGGATCAGGGAATCCTGCCGAACATCTCGGTTAAGGGCAACATCTCTATTGCGATTCTCAAAACGCTGCTCAACAAGCTGCGAATGATCGACAACGCCCGCGAAACGGAGATTGCCGAGCGGGCGATTGGAACATACAAAATCCGCACGCCGGGCGCGGACAAGCAGATTTCCCAGCTCTCCGGCGGCAACCAGCAGAAAGCGGTTCTGGCGCGCTGGCTGGAGATGCGCCCCAAGGTGCTCATTCTCGATGAACCGACCAAGGGTATCGACGTCGGCGCGAAAGCGGAGTTTTACAGCATCATCTGCCAGTGCGCCCGCGCGGGCATCACGGTGCTGCTGGTCTCCTCCGAACTGCCGGAGATCATTGGGCTCAGCGACCGCGTGGTCGTCATCCGCGAAGGCGGCGTTTCCGCGATTGTAGACCGGGAAAACAGCAACGAGGAACACCTTTTGCGGTTTGCGATGGTGGACGAAAAGGACGCGTAAACAAATTAAGAATTTCAAAAACGTATGGTTGAAAGTAAAGACGCGTAAAAGGAACTAAAATTCAGAGAGACTCAAGGGTGGTAATCATGCAGGAAAGTATGCTCACGCGGTTTAAAAAAAGCGATTTCATGGAAAAGATTTCGCTGGTGATCGCATTGATCGTCATGGTGGTGCTGTTCTCTATTTTTAATAAGAACTATGCTACCAGTCAGAATTTGACGAATATTCTCGTTGCTTGCTCGCTGATGGGGTTTGTAGCCATCGCCGAAACGTATTTAATCATCGCCAACCAAATCGACCTTTCCGCCGGTTCGGTTGCGGCGTTTTCAAGCGTTCTCAGCGCGATTCTGGTAAAAGCCGGCATCACCCCGATCCTCGCGCTGCTGCTGGCGGTTCTCGCGGGCTGCTTCATCGGTGCGCTCAACGCGGCAACGATCAACCATTTAAAGCTCCAGCCGTTTATCGCTACGCTCGCTTCCATGTCCATCGTGCGCGGGTTTGCTTACATCCTCTGCAGCGGCAAGGCGGTTGGCATTGCGAACGCGAACTACAACAAAATCGGCTCCTACCGCATCTTCGGGTTTCTGCCGATCACGGTTCTTCTGCTCATCGTGTTCTTCGTCGTCCTCGGCGTCATCCTCGCTAAGACGTATTTCGGCCGCAGCATCTATGTGCTCGGCGGCAACGCGTACGCCGCAAAGCTCGCGGGCTTGAACCCGACCAAGATCATCTACAAGCTCTATATCCTCTCCGGCGGGCTGGCGGCGCTGGCTGGCGCATTGCTTGCGGCGCGCATGAACTCCGGCCAGCCGTCCTGCGCGGACGGGTTGGAATTCGACGCGGTCACGGCGGCGGTTCTCGGCGGCGCGGCGTTTACGGGCGGCACGGGCACGATTCTCGGCACCCTGCTCGGCATGCTGATTCTGCAGGGATTCAACACCGGCCTTCTGATGCTCGGCGTGCAGACGTTCTGGCAGCAGGTTGCAAAGGGCGCGCTGCTTGTGATCGCGCTTACGTTCGACTACCTGCGGAAACGCTCCCGCATCAAGAAAGAACTCGAAGAAAGCAAGGCGCTTCGCTGAGCCAATATGCGACGCTGCTGAACAAGATATCAACCCGTGTCTGCGCAGTGCGGGTTTTGATAGAACAAAATCAAAAGGAGGAAATTACTTAACATGAAGAAAACAAAACTGGCTCTCGTCATGATCATGGTATTGGCATTGTCCATGTCCGTCCTCTTCGGCTGCTCCACCTCCGCTCCGGCAGCGACCGAAGCGACGGAAGCTACGGAAGCCCCGGCGGAAGCGGCCGCTGCTGAAGCGCCCGCCAGCGACGGATTTGTCATCGTCGGCCTCTACAAGATGGGCACGGCGGAATGGTTCCAGCAGGAAGGCGAAGCGTCCCGCAAGATCATCGAAGCGGCGGGCGGCACCTTCAAGTACATGGACTGCGAAACCGACGGTGCGAAGTTCATGGAAATGCTGGATACCTGCATTGCGGACAAGGTTGACGGCGTGTTGACCTGCATCCCGGATCAGAACCTCAGCAAAGCCGCTGTCGATAAGCTCTCCGAAGCGGGCATCCCCGTGATCGCCTGCGACGATGCGCTGGAAGATGAAAACGGCAACAAGCTGGCTCCCTGGGTCGGCATCGACGCTTACAACATCGGCGCTGGCATCGGTGAATGGGCTGCTCAGTACATCAAGGACAACAACCTGGCGGACGACGAGAGCTTCGGCATCATGCTGATGACGGCGGACACCGTCTCCAGCTGCGTACCGCGCACCGAAGGCCAGATTGCAAAGCTCACCGAGCTCCTGCCCGGCATCGACGCCAAGATCTATCGCGCGGATCATGACACGAACATGGAAACCGGCAACGTTGCGGCCTCCGCCGTGATCACCGGCAACCCGCAGATCACCAAGTGGCTCGTCCTCGCGGTTTCGGATGAAGGCGCCGTCGGCGCAGCCCGTGCCCTCGAAGCGGCCGGTCTTGCCTCCAGCTCCATGTGCGTAGGCCTCGGCGGCTACTATTGCCCCGAAGAGTTCGCCAACGCGACCTCCCCGTTCCGTGCGGCTGCTTACTTCTCGGCGCGCGGCGTCGGCGGTTCGGCTGCTCAGGAAATGCTCGACTTCCTCCAGAACGGCACGCCGATTCCGGAGAAGACCGCTGTCGGCGCTACCATTGTTGAATATGGCGACGACCTTGCGACCATCATGCCGGAATACGCCGGTTAACCTCGGATCAAACGAATGGATCGGAGAGGCCGTAGAACATCTACGGCCTCTCTTAAAAAGAGAATCGCGGAAAAGCTAAACCCAATCCCCAAAACGAATCGAACGAACGGAACAAACGGAATGAACGGAACGAAACGAAAATTCGAAGAACTGCTGCCGCATGAAATCCTTGCGCTGACGCGTGGCACTTCCATTGCCTTTCTGCCAATCGGCAGCATGGAATGGCACGGCCCGCATATGTCCATGGGCATGGATACGGCGCACGCGTATGCCGTGGCTCTTGGCCTTGCCGAAGCGATGGATGGAACGGCTCTGCCACCGCTCTATATTGGAACTGAGCAGCCGCGCACGCCGGAGATGCTGAAAAAAGTCGGGTTTACAGGCAGCGAATCGGTGGTCGGGATGGACTTTCCGGCAAACACCATAAAGAGCATGTACTGGCCGGAGGAGCTGTTTTCGGCAATCATTCGCCAGCAGGCGCTGTTTCTAATCGAATTGGGATTTCGTACGGTTGTGCTTGTCAACGGCCACGGCGCGGATAACCAGATTGCCTGTCTGGAGCGGATTGCGGGCGCGCTGACCAACGAAACAGGTGCGCGCGTGATCAGCCAACTGATTCTTTCGGACGACTGCGGCGTCGGCGTCGGCCACGCGGGACTTCTGGAGACGGCGGTGATGCTCGCGCTGGTTCCAGAGGGCGTGGACTGCGATAAACTGCCGAAAAAACCGAAAAAGTTGAAAAACGTCGAGTTTGCCATTGTGGATAGCGAAACCTTCATTTCAGGCGGAAACGAGGACTTTACCGTCCGCTACGACCCGCGCGATGCAACCGCCGAGATGGGTAAAAGCATTATTACATTTGAAATCGAGCGCTGCCACAGCGAGATTCTAAAGAAACTGGCTCTCTAACGGATACGGCATAATCCGGCGCAGCCGCGCGGACGAAACCGGATTAAATACGAACGAAACGCCGCCGTCCGAGGCTCTTGATTCAGCCGGGCGGCGGGGATGAAATAAAAACGACGATGCGCAGGCGAGCTGCCCGCGCATGGAATGATCGCGCGGCCTCTACGCCGCGATGGTGCAAGGAGTGCAGGAACAATGGAGTGCAAGCAGCTCAAAGAGGTCCAACACGGGGTGCGTGTTTGGCGCGAGGAGATTACTATTCCCACCTATCCGGTGGGAAAACCCGAGCGCAACCCCGTTTTTCTGGAAAAACGCGTTTATCAGGGCAGTTCGGGTAAGGTTTATCCGCATCCTGTGATTGAGTCCATCGGGGACGAACCGCAGGACGCCGTGTATCAGGCGGTCTGCCTGGAAAACAAGTATGTATTTATCATGGTTCTGCCGGAGCTGGGCGGGCGCATTCAGCGCACTTATGACAAGACGAACGGCTACGACTTTGTGTACTACAATCAAGTGATCAAGCCCGCCTTGGTGGGGCTTGCGGGGCCATGGATTTCCGGCGGAATCGAATTCAACTGGCCGCAGCATCACCGGCCGAGCACGTTCGACCCGGTGGACTGCGAAATATTCGAAAACCCGGACGGCAGCTGCAGCATTGCCGTCGGCGAAATTGAAAACATGTTCCGCACCAAAGGAATGGCGAAGATGACGTTGTTTCCCGACAGCGCGGCGCTGAAGATTGACGTTCAGCTCTACAACCGCACGCCGCTGCCGCAGACGTTCCTCTGGTGGGCGAACCCCGCCGTAGCCGTAAACGACGACACGCAGTCCATCTTTCCGCCGGACGTCACTGCGGTGATGGATCACGGCAAGCGGGACGTTTCGTCCTTTCCCATCGCGCACGGCGTGTATTACAAGCAGGATTACTCGGCGGGGGTCGATATCTCCCGCTATAAGAATATCCC
The DNA here is from genome assembly GCA_963674535.1 of Christensenellaceae bacterium. Classification (GTDB taxonomy): domain Bacteria; phylum Bacillota; class Clostridia; order Christensenellales; family CAG-138; genus UBA7703. The sequence goes on from OY771363.1 coordinate 19,598, forward strand.
CGTGCCTACTTCTTATATGGCGTACCGCTCGAATTACGACTTTATTGGTGGCTACGATTACGGCAGGGGCGCGGGGCTACTGCATGTTGCCGACCACCACATCTCGCCGGGCAAGAAACAGTGGACCTGGGGCTGCGGCGAGTTCGGCAAGGCTTGGGATCGAAACCTCACCGACGAGGACGGCCCGTACATCGAACTCATGACGGGGTGCTTTACAGATAACCAGCCGGACTTTTCGTGGTTGATGCCGTATGAAGAAAAAGCCTTTACGCAGGTTTTCATGCCGTACCGGGAGATCGGCGCGGTGAAAAACGCCAATACCGAGGCGGCGGTGTCGCTGGAACTTCTGGAAGGGAAGGCGCGCTTCGGCGTTTACGCGGCAAAACCGATCGACAACGCGGAAATCGTGCTGACCGAAGGCGGCGAACGCGTGTTTTCCGCGCGGGCAGACCTTTCGCCGGAGCGGCCGTTTACCGGCAACGTGGACGGTGTTTCTTCCCCGGAAAGCGCGCTGGAATTGACCGTGCTGGATGCCGCGGGGAAACGCGTCATCTCCTACAAACCGGAAGTACTGAAAACGGAGCCACTGCCCGAACCGGCAAAACCCGTTCCGCCGCCCGAAGAAGCGGCAACCAACGAAGATCTTTTTCTCTACGGCATGCATCTCGAGCAGTACCGCCACGCGACGTACCAGCCGGAGGACTACTATCTCGAAGGGCTCCGGCGTGACCCGACCGACGCGCGCATCAACAATGCGTACGGCCTGCTGCTCCTGCGGCGTGGGTGCTTAGTAGAGGCAGAATCATATTTTCAGGCGGCGATTGCCAAGCTGACGCGCTCGAACCCGAACCCGTACGACGGGGAAGCGTATTACAACCTCGGCGTCTGCCAGCGGCTGCAAACAAAGAATGCCGAAGCCTACGACAGCTTGTTTAAGGCGACATGGAACGCCGCCCAGCAGGAGAGCGCGTTTTACGAGATGGCCTGCATCATGGCGGAACAATCCAACTACGCGCAGGCGCTTGCGCACGCGGAACGCGCGCTCGTTAGAAACGCGCATCATATGAAGGCGCGCGCTCTCAAAAGCGCTCTGTTGCGGAAGCTGAACCGGCAGGACGAAGCGGCCTGCTTTGCCATGGAGTCCCTCGTCATCGACCCGCTCGACCTCGCCGCTCAGTATGAATTGACACTGGCCGGGGATACCGAGCAGGCGCGCGCGCTGGGCGGCAGGCTGAGACAAAACGCGAACTGGACGATCGAACTTGCGCTGGATTACGTGGGCGCTGGGTTCTATTTAGACGCAATCGAACTGCTCAAGGCAAACCTCTCGCAAAAGAGCGAAACCGCCGTCTATCCGATGATTTATTATTACCTTGCGGTGTTTTCCAGCCGCGCGGGGCAAAAGGAGCAGGCCGAAACCTATCGTGCGCTTGCCGCGAAAGCAGAAGGTGAACCGTGCTTTCCGCACCGCGTGCAGGACATTCTTGTGCTGCGGGAATGTCTGGAGCAGAATTCGCTCGACGCGCGCGGCTGCTTGTACCTTGGCAACTGCCTGTACGACAAACGGCGGTATGAGGAAGCCATTTCCGCATGGGAGCGCTGCAGAGCGCTGGACGAACGCTGCCCCACGGCGAGGCGGAATCTCGCGCTGGCGTATTTCAACAAACGCGGGGACAGGGAAGGCGCACGCAAGGAACTGGAAACTGCGTTCGCGCTCGACCCGAGCGACGCGCGCGTGCTCATGGAACTCGATCAGCTCTACAAAAAGATTGGCGTTGCTCCCGAACAGCGACTTGCTTTTCTTGAGCAAAACCGCGAATGCGCGTTCCAGAGAGACGATCTCTATGTAGAATTCGTTACGCTCAAAAACCTCACGGGGCATCCCGAGGAAGCGCTCAACCTGATCGAAGCGCGCAGGTTCCATCCATGGGAAGGCGGGGAAGGGCGCGTGATTGCGCAGTATATCGCGTCTCTTGTGCAGCTATCCAAAGAGCGCATTCAAAAGAAAGCGTTCGCGGAAGCCGCCGAACTGCTGAACAGAGCGACCGTCTACCTGGAAAATCTGGGCGAAGGCAAACTCGCCGGCGCCAAGGAGAACGATATCTACTATTGGCTGGGCGTTTCATACGCCGGGTTAGGGCAAAGCGAACGCGCAAACGAATGCTTCCTGAAAGCCGCGCAGGGGGACGAAGAGCCCGCCGGAATGATGTATTATAACGATCAGCCGCCGGAGATGGTGTTTTATAAAGGACTCGCGCTCCGCGCGCTGGGGCGGGAAGCCGACGCCGTACGCTGTTTTGGCAAGCTTGTGGAATACGGCCAGACGCACGAAAACGATGCGGTCAAGATCGACTATTTTGCCGTGTCCCTGCCGGACCTGATGGTGTTCGACGAGGATTTGAACGCCAGAAACCGCGCACACTGCCGTTTTATGACCGCGTTGGGACTGCTGGGCGGCGGCGAAACCAAACGAGCGTGCGAACTGCTCACCGGCATTCTGCGCGGCAACCCCAACCACCTGAGCGTCAAAGTTCATCTGGAGTTGCTGGAATGGAACCTATAATTAGAACCGAACGCATACAAGGCGCGGAGGCGGTCGTACTGGAAAACGACCGTCTCAAGTGCGTTTGCCTGCCAGAACACGGCGGCAAGATCGCCTCGCTGTACCGTAAGGATAAAGCGTTCGAGCTGCTCTTTCAAAATCCGCGCAAGAATTACCGCAAGGCAAAGCCGGGCGCGGCGTTTGGCGATTACGAAGCCTGCGGGTTCGACGACGCCTTCCCCAACATCGACGCGGGCAAAGTTCACACTGCGCGCGGCGAACAGGACTTCTTCGACCACGGCGAAATCTGGACAGCGCTGTTTGACTTTTCCGCCGAGCCGGACGGCGTAAGCCTGACATATTCGAGTCCGTTTCTGGGCTACCGCTACCGGAAGCGCTTCTCGCTGGAAGGCGACGCGCTCACGCTGCGCTACGCCATTACAAACGAGAGCGCGTACGCGTTCCCGTGCATCTGGGCGTGCCATTGCCTTGTGAACGTGCACCCCGAAATGAAGATTCTCTTTCCGCGCGGGGTGAGCCGCGTACAGAATGTATTTGATTCGCCCCTGCTGGGCGAGACGGGCGCGCTGTACCGCTTTCCCGCCGATCTGGCGGCGGACGGCGAAACGTATGACTTTTCCGGTGCGCTGGACGCAAAGCGCGCTTCCATGCTGAAAATCTACTGCGTGGACGCCGTGCGGGAGGGGCTCTGCGGCTACCGCTACCCCGCGCAGGGCGTTGAAGCGGTGTTTGCTTACGACGCCAAAAAGATGCCGTATCTGGGGTTCTGGGCGACGGCCGGCGGCTACCGCGGGGACGTTAACTGCGCGCTGGAACCCACGAACGGGTTTTACGACAGCATCGAACTTGCGCAAAAGAACGGCAAGTGCGGCGAGCTCAAACCGGGGGAAACGCTGGAATTCTCGATGCAAATCAGCGTCCATCTTATCTAAACGGACAGAATCATAGAACTGCCTTTTTTACAGTGAGCGCTCGCTTGGGCGCTTGTTATTATGTTTTTTTGAGAAGAAAATTTGCTTCGCTGCAGTTCCAACCTTTCTTCTCGACCCGCTCTGTGGTACGATAGCAGGAATCAATCGGGTGCGCGTGCGCAGGATGAAAGGTTTGTCATGTCGGAAAAGCAAAAGAAAGACCTGATGCTCTTTTTCGTCGTCATCGCGGCGGTCAATTTGGCCATCGGGTTCAGCGACGGATTGTTCTCTAACTATTTCAAGGAAGTCTACAGCGTCAATGGTTTCCAGCGGGGGCTGATCGAGTTCCCGCGCGAACTCCCCGGAGTTATCGTATTCTTTCTCATCAGCGCCGTGTCGTTTCTCGGCGATATCACCATTGCCATCATTGCCGAAGCGCTCGCGGCGTTCGCGCTGTTCGTGCTGGGCTTTTTTACGCCGTCCTTCGGCATCATGCTCTTTTTCCTGTTCATCTCCTCGCTGGGCACGCACCTCTATATGCCGCTAAGGGACAGCATTGGCATGTCGCTTTCCGAGCAGGACATGCTGGGCAAGCGCATGGGGCAGTTTGCCGGCGTGCGATTTGCCTTTCTTACGGTAGCGGGGCTGGCGGTGTTCTTTCTCTTCCGCTTCGGCGTGTTCAGCTTTCTCAGCGGCACAAAATGGACGTTTGTCGTTTCGGCGGCGTTCTATGTGGTGGCGATGCTGCTGCTCATCAAACTCAAGCGGGATGTCGGGCAAAAGCGCACAAAGCGCGAAAAGGTAAAGTTTATCTTCCGCAAAGAGTATAAGTTCTACTACATACTGGCCATCGTGTTCGGCGTGCAGAAGCAGGTCATGCTGGTGTTCGGCCCCTGGGTGCTGATTGAAACGCTCGGTCAGCGCGTGGATACCATCGTTCTGCTCGGCATCATCGCGTCCTCGCTCGGCATGTTCTTTATGCCGCAGCTTGGCAAATGGATCGACCGCTTTGGCGTGAAAAAACTGCTCTATGCCGACGCGTTTTCGTTTATCGGCGTTTACCTTTGCTACGCGCTGTTGACGCAGTCGTTCAACAACGGCGTTCTGGCAAAGGTCGGCCTGCCGCTGATTCTCACCTGCGCGCTGTTCGTCGTGGATCGCCTGTCGTCCCAAATGGGCATCATCCGCACGGTGTATCTCAAGAGCATCGCGCTTTCCAACGCGGACGTAACGCCGACGCTCTCGCTCGCCATGATGATGGACCATGTGGTCTCCATTCTGGTTGGCGTCGCGGGCGGCTATCTTTGGATTGCCGTCGGTTCGCAGTATATCTTCTACGCGGTCGCGGCGCTCTCGCTGGTCAATCTCGCGGTCGCCATCCTCGTCAAGGAGCCGCGCAAAGAGAAGCAGAAGCTGGAAGGCGTCCTTTGATTTGTAAAACATAAGTGTTGCATCATAAAAAACAGCACCCGGCAGGGTGCTGTTTTTTATGAAACGCGTTATCGCGGGTTCAGGATTGCGGTATACCAGCGCCCGCCGATCTTGGCGCAGAGGAACGCGGCAAGCGAGAATCCAAAGATGATCCAGATCGGACTCAGCATCACAAAGGCGTTCGGTGCAAGCAGTGCCAGAATGAGCGGAATCGCTTGAATCACCGCCATGGGCAGCGTGCGCGGCAGTTTTGCAATGCCGAGCAGAAAAGCGTTTTTCCAGAGCGTCGGCAGCCGCTTTTCCTCCGTAAACGACAGCATGGGAAACAGCATGACCGAGGCAAGAGACAGACAGAGCGCGAAGAACAGCAGCCCGCTGATCGTGATGAGCCGCAGCGTGGAGGGCATGTTTTCCGCAATGCGCAGGTTCATGAAAAACAGCGCAGCCAGCGCCAGAAGGATCAGCCAACTCACGGTAGCGCGCAGGAACACCGCGCGGAAGCGGACGAAGAAGTCCTTCACGCGAATGGGCGACTGCTCCAGCGTGTAGGCGGTCATGACGCCCGCGAGGGCGGAAAATGAAGCGCCCGCGGTTACCACAGGCACCGCGCAGACAACCGTAATCAGGTTGAGAACGATAAAGTCCAGCGCGTCGGAAAGAAACGACATGATTGGCGAGTCGGGGTTGAAGAAGCGGGACATTTAGCAGGCTCCTTTCGGGATGCAGTAGGGTGGTTGTTTTTGGTAGATGCGCAGGAGCAGCGCCTGCACGAGGAACGTAGCCGCCCAGGAAACGGGATAGACCACGTAGAGGCTCGCCAGCGTGCCGTAGTGCGCGTAGGCAAAGTAAATCCAGAAGATGCGCAGCGCGCAGGCGCCAATGAGCGTTACAAGCGTGGGGCTCAGCGCCTTGCCGAGGCCGCGGATGGAACCGCAGGCGGTTTCCATGAGCCCACCGAGCCACTGGAAGCGGCTGATGATGCGAACCCTTGTTACGCCTATAAGCATGACCGCGTCAAAGGCGAGATCGTCCGGCTTGATGTAGATGCCGAGCAGCGCCGTTTTATTGAACCAGAGCAGCGCGCAGAACACAACGCCGAATCCGAACGAATAAGCGAGGCACACGCGAAAGATGCGGGAGATGTTCTGATACAGTTTTGCGCCGACGCTCTGGCTCGTATACGTGATGGCCGCCTGGTAAAACGCGTTTTGAATCGTGTAGATAAAGCCTTCCAGGCTCGTTGCCGCCGAGTTGCCCGCAACCGCCGCCGCGCCGAAGGTGTTGACGACCGACTGCACCATAACGTTCGCAATGGAAAACACGATGCCCTGAATGCCTGCCGAGATGCCGACGCGCATCATGACCGCCGCCTTGTCGCCGTAGAACCGGATTGCCTTGGGAATCAGGCGGTAGTTCTCCCGCGTGCGGATGAGACGGAAAGTCACCATGACCGCCGAAACGAGCTGTGAAAACGAAGTTGCAATGGCAACGCCCGCCACGCCGAGATGCGCGTAGATGACCAGAATCAGGTTGAGGCCGACGTTCAGCGTGCCTGCGACGATCATGATCAACAGTGGATAGCGCGTTTCGCCGACCGCGCGGAGGATAGCCGCGCCAAAGTTGAACACCACGAGCGCTGGAACGCCGAGAAAGTAGATGCGAAGGTACGTTGCCGCGAGATCCTGAATATCCGCCGGGGTATTCGTCAGCCGCAGAATCGGCATGCTGAGCAGGTAGCCGACCACGCCGGCGGCAACGCCGAGAATCAAGCTCAGAAAAGCTGCGCAGTGCACCGTTTCGAAAATGGCCTTATGGTCGTCCGCGCCGTAATACCGGGCAACGAGATAGTTTGCCCCAACGGAGATGCCGCTAAAGAGCGTGACCAGCAATATGATGATGGAACTCGTCGAGCCGACGGCGGCAAGCGCGTTGCTTCCCGCAACGCGGCCGACCACCACCGCGTCCGCCGTGTTATAGAGAAGCTGAAGAAGGCTGGTGAGCATCAGCGGCACGGAGAAGCGGAGAATCGTGCCGCCGAGGGCCTTATAACCGGAGGTTGTAGCAGTCAATTGTTTCAAGCTGTTTCACCATAGCAGTCCGCTGTTCGGAGAATGTCATAACAGTACACCAGCGCGGCAGCTCTGTCAATCCGCGAAAACAAGCAGGTTATATTGGAAAAAATGCATGGCTGCGGTTACCGGCGAACAGAGAGACGCGCGTCTGGCGTCGTGCTGAACGAAGAATCCACACGAAAAGAACAGAAAAAGTGTTTCGAAACACATTGTTTGACATGTTTTTGATCAAAAGCAAACCGAAACGCATCGTTTTTAAGAAAATAGGGATTGACAGGCGGAAAATCGCTCAATATAATGACTACGTAATCGAGCTTCCACGCAGAATCCTGCGAAAAACGATCAAAGTGTTTCAGAAACAATCAGGAGATGACCGCATGAAGGTTTCCACCCGAAAACTGGCGCTTGCCGCTGGGGTTTCCCCGGCCACGGTTTCACGCTATCTCAACGGAACGGAAGAGGTCAGCCGTGAACTCGCCGAGAAGATTGAATCCGCGCTGCGCCAGATGGGCTGTGAAGAAGTCGTCCGCAAGGACGGCAAGAAGATCATCATGGTGCTGGTGACGCACCTGCGGTTTTCGTTTTACAGCAAGGCCGTCAGCGAACTGTTCGATCTAAAGAAGGATAACAAGCATTCGTTCGTCCTTCTGCAGTACGACCCCGCCGCGCCGGAATCGGTCAGAACCTTTGTCAGCCGCATGAAGCCCATCGGCGCGATCTATTTTGAGGAAGAGATCGACAACACCATTCTGCAGTATCTGCAGGGCGCGGGCGTCCGCACCGTGATGTGCGGAGGCGTGGCGCTCAACCACGAGTCGGACATGGTGCATGTCAACGACATCATGGCCGCCTACGACGGAACGAACTACCTGCTCAACCTCGGCCATCGCGATATCCTGATTCTCTCCGACGACGTCAAAAAGATCGGCGCGGGGTTCCAGCGCATCGCGGGTTGCCGCAAAGCAATGGAGGAGCGCAGCCTGCCGCTGCCCGCCGGAAACATCGTCTGCGGGCCGCTGACGTTTGAAGCCGGGCATCAAGCCGTGCAAAACGCCCTGGCCAACAAAGTGAAGTTTACCGCTATCTTTGCCTTCAGCGACGAGCTCGCCGTCGGTGCGATGGCGGCGCTCTACGACGCGGGGCTCAGCGTGCCCAAGGACGTCTCCGTGCTGGGATACGACGATTTAAGCATCGCCAGCAAGATCCGCCCGCGTCTGACAACTATCCACCAGCCCATCGACGGGTTTGTGAAAAAATCGCTCGATATTATCGAGCAGCCAACAGGAGAACTCAGCTCGGAAATCCTGCTCCAGCATTCCATTATCGAACGGGAAAGTTGCCGCCGTATTTAACCGGCAATACCCGAGATAATCGAACGGGAAAGCTGCCGCCGAATCTGGCCGGCAGTACCCGAAATAGCCGAGCGGGAAAGCTGCCGCCGTATTTACCCGACAGTACCCGACAACAACCAAATCTATGTCTCTCGGTCCTTGCATTTTTCAAGGGCTTATTTGAGAAATCATCAAAAAAGGAGAAAACGAATGAAAAAGAGAATCGCAGCCCTGTTGATGAGCGTGTTGCTCATTCTGACTTTTGTAGGCGCAACCGGCTGTGCAAAGCAGCCCGCAGAACCCGCTGCAACCAACGACACCGCGGCGGAGGCCACTGCCGCGCCCGAACCCGCGGCGGCAGCGGAACCCGTGGAACTCACCATGCAGCTCTGGGACGAAACGCAGCTGCCCGTGGTGCAGGAAAACATCGACAAGTTCAACACCGCCAACGAGGGCAAAATCCATGTGACCATCGAGCAGATCCCGTGGGATTCCTACTGGGCAAAGCTCGACGCCTCCCTCGAAACGGCGGAAGCGCCCGATGTATTCTGGATGAACGTGTATATCAACAAGTATGTGGACGCGGGCCTGCTGGAACCCTTGGATTCCTACATTGCCGCAGATTCTTTTGACACAAGCATCTATTCGCAGGGGCGTTTCGCGGCTTATAATCTGGATGGAGCGCAGTACGCTCTGCCCAAGGGACTCGACACCGTTGCCGTCGCTCTGAACACGGAAATCTTCGACCGCTACGGCGTTGCGCTTCCGGCGGACGGCTGGACCTGGGACGACATGCGCGCTATCGGCACCGAACTCAAGGACAAGATCGCCGCGGCGGGCGGCAGTGAGTACCCCATCGTGATGGAACTCGACGGACAGCCTTCCTGGATCAACTTCCTCTATCAGAACGGAGGCTCCTACCTCAGCGCGGACGGCAAGACCTGCGGCACCGCCGCTCCGGAATCCAAGGACGCCATCCAGCAGGTTGTTGACCTGATGGCGAACGGCCAGATGGCGCCGTACTCCGTGCTCTCCGAGACCAAGGGCACCGACCTGTTCATCTCCGGCCAGGCGGCGATCGTGTTTATCGGCTCCTGGAAAGCCAGCGTTCTGGAAACTAGCACCCTCGCGGCGGCAGGTCAGATTAAGCTCATCCAGATGCCTGCCATGGCCGTGGATAACCACAGCACCATGGGCGGCCTCGGCTACGTGATGGCCTCCAAGTGCGAAAACAAAGCGGCTGCCTGGGAACTCATCAAGTTCATCACCAGCCAGGAGAGCGAAGAATACGAAGCGCAGAAGGGCATCGACATTCCGGCTTGCCTCGCGGCGCAGGCTGCCTACGTTGCCAACTTCAAGAACATCAACGCGCAGGTATTCATGGACGCGTCCGTGACGGGCTTCCCGTATCCTTCCAACGGCAACTTTGACTGGACGAGCTATGCTGACGATTCCATGCAGGTTGCGTTTGCCGGCGCAAAGTCCGTCAGCGACGCGCTGGACGAAGGTGCGGTGCAGGCACAGGCGGTTCTGGACGAACTCTACAAGTAAACAGCATCAATCGGCGAACGGTTCATTGAAAAACATCGCCGATGAAAGAAACCAAAATCCCCTTCCCGCACGCTTTGCGCGCGGGGAGGGGAACCCGGAAATAGAAGCGGCGCAGTCGTGCCGCGCGAAAACCACCGGCAAGCGGGAGGAGTATCATGAAGAAAAAGAAGACGGGAAAAAACAGGCAGCGCAGGAACGAGATTTTTTCTGCGTATCTTTTTATCCTGCCCATGTTCGCGGGGCTGATCCTCTTTTCCGTGATCCCGTTTGTGCAGAATATCCTCATCAGCTTCCGCAAGGTAGGCACCTTTGGCGACGGCGTTTTTGTTGGGCTTTCAAACTACGTTAAGCTCACGCAGGATCCAACCTTCTGGATTGCGCTCAAGAACACGGCGTTTTACACGATTGTAGGCGTTCCGTTCGTGGTCGTGCTCTCCATCTTCCTCGCCAATCTCATTAATAAGAACATCAAGGGGCGCGCGCTCTACCGTACGCTCCTCTATATCCCCGCGGTGACGATTCCCGCCGCCATCGGCATTCTCTGGCGCTGGATTCTGAACTATAAATACGGCATCGTCAACTTTGCCCTGCAGAAGATCGGCATTGAGCCCATCGCATGGCTGGGAGATGTGCATTATGTGCGCTGGTCGATCATCATCGTGGTCATCTGGTCGATGGTGAGCTACTATACCATCATCATGCTCGCGGCAATGCAGGGCATTAATAAGTCTTACTACGAAGCCGCGCGCATCGACGGCGCAAGCAACCGTCAGCTCTTTACCAAGATTACGCTGCCCATGCTCAGCCCCATGATCTTCTTTTCGGTCATCATGGTGACCATTGGCATTCTGCAGATTTTCGACTTTATCTACCTGATGGTGGATCGAAAGACGCTTTCGTATACCTACAGCATGAGCCTTGTGACCTACTTTTACGAGTGCGCGTTCAACAAGAGCAGTATGCGCGGCTACGGCGCGGCAATTACGGTGGTTCTCGCCATTCTTATTATGATCGTCACAATCATCCAGATGGCATTCCGCAAACGCTGGGTGCAGAGTGAGGAATAAGCGCATGAAACAAGCGGCAAAAAAAAGCAAGACGAGCACGCTGACCGGCGAAACCACCGGTTCGAAAATTCGGACGCATATCCTCTTGATCATTGCGGCGTTCGTTGCGTTCGGCCCGTTCGTTTGGATGTTTTTAACGTCCATAAAAACCTATGAAGAGACGATTCAGATTCCGCTGAAGTTCTTTCCGGATCTGGCGCAGTGGGTCAACTACGCAATCATCTCCAACAAGCTGAATTTTCCGCAGCTGTACTTCAATACGATTGTGGTCACCGTACTGATGATCATTGGCCAGCTATTGATCGTAACCATCTGCGCGTACGCGTTCGACCGGCTCCGTTTTCCGGGCAAAAACCTGCTGTTTCTGTTCATGCTCGCGCTGATGATGGTGCCGGGGCAAATCTTCATCATTCCCCGGTTCAAGCTCATGGTGAAGTTCGGCTTGACCGATACGCTCATCGGCCTCGTTCTGCCGGGACTGTTCAATGTCTTCGGGGTCTTCTTGATGCGCCAGTTCTTCTCCACGATTCCAAGGGAACTGGACGAAGCGGCGCGCATCGACGGCTGCGGGTACTTCCGCATCTACTGGGACGTGCTTTTGCCGCTGGTCAAGCCCGCGCTGACCACGCTGGCCATCCTCGCCATGCTGGGCACCTGGAAGGATCTCATGTGGCCGCTCATCAACAACTCCAGCGCGAGCAAGATGACGCTGGCCGCGGGGCTCGCCATGCTCATTGGCGAGCACACAACCTATTACGAGCAGGTGATGGCGGGCGGCATCATTGCGGTGATTCCGATTATCGTGCTGTTCGTGATCTTCCAAAAACAGTTTGTCGAAGGCATTGCCCACAGCGGCATCAAGGGTTGACGAAAGTAACCGCACAGGCTTTATGGAACAAAGGTAAGTATACCTTCAGAGGGAAAACGATGTATTACAAATATCCGATCAACGACGTTCATATTCACGTGTTCGATCCCGAAGATCTCGCACCTTGCATCCGCATGGTGGAAGAACTGGGCTACGAGCACTGGACGTTTCTGGCCTGCACGCTGATAGACGGCCCGTTTGCGCTGACGCAGAACCTGCTTTGCGCGCTGGCAAAGCTCAAGGAAAACGGCCGCTGTCAGGCGTTCGGCTCCTTCCATTACAATGGCGATTCCGTGCCGGATGCGGACAACCTGCTTGAGCAGATTCGATGGTTTCGGGAAGCGGGGTTCGACGGCATCAAAATGCTGGACGGAAAGCCCGGCATCCGCCTGCGCCAGAACCTGCCGCTGGATGCGGAGAATTACGACAAGATGTTTGCCTATGCCGAGCGGACGCAGTTTCCGATTTTGTACCATATCAACGATCCAGTCGAGTTCTGGTATCGCGACCGGCTGCCCGCATGGGCGGTGGAAAAGGACTTTTACTATGGCGGGGGAGAGTACCCGCATAAGTTTGAAATCGATCAGGAGACGTTCGGCATTCTGCATAAGCACCCGAACCTCAACCTCTGCATTCCGCATTTTTTCTTTATCTCCGACCAGCCCGGCCTCTGCGGCGAGCTGCTGGATCGTTACCCGAACCTGTATTTCGACATCACGCCCGGCTGGGAGATGTTTGAAAACTTCGCTAAGGATATCGAGTTCTGGCGGGCGTTTTTCGGAAGGTATTCCCATAAGATTTTATTCGGAACGGACACGTTTTCCGACCACTGGCGCGAGACCGTCTCCTGCCTGAAAAAGGCGATGGAAACGCGCGAGCGCTTTACCGCCTTCGAGGAGAACTGCCTCGGCATGGATTTGCCGGAGGAGACGCTTCGGGATATCTACTACAACAACTACGACAAATTCGTCCGCCGCACGGATAAAAAAATCAACGTGGATATGGTGCTTGTGTATGCCGAAACGCTCTATGCGCGCGTGCCGGACGACGAAAACCGCGCGTTTACCATTGCGCTGATCGATCGGCTGAAAGCGGAAATTGCGCAATACCAAACAGCCAAGCAGGGAGCATAACAAGGTGAAACTATGCGTTCTGGGCGGAGCGGGCGCTCGCTCCGCATTCTTAACAAAATCTCTTGCCGTTTCCGCCGCTTCTATCGGCGTTGATGAGCTTGTGTTGATGGATACCGACGAGCGGCACTTAAAAACCTACGGCGCAATCGCGCTGGAGATTGCCGCGCGCATCGACCCCAACCTCCGGTGCTCTCTAACGTCCAACGCGGAGGAAGCGCTTTCGGGTGCGGACTATGTCATTACGACCATTCGCGCGGGCGGGGACGCGGGGCGTGTGTTCGACGAGCGCACCTGCTTAGAGCACGGTGTGCTGGGGCAGGAAACTACCGGCGCGGGCGGGTTCGCCATGGCGCTGCGCTCGGTGCCGACACTGCTTTTTTACTGTGCGCTGGCAAGGCGCGTCGCCAATCCCGGCCACCTGATTTTCAATTTTACAAACCCAAGCGGCATCATTACGCAGGCGCTGCGCTCGCAGGGGTACCAAAACGTTTACGGCATCTGCGATGCGCCGAGCGGCTTTATCCGCCAGCTCGAGGAAATCCTCGGCGTACGCGCGGGCGAACTGGAGATCAACTGCTACGGCCTGAACCACTACTCCTTCTTCCGGAATGCGCGTGTTCACGGCCAAAATGTCCAGCGTGAGCTCTTGGAAAACCCGGAGACGTATACCCGCTCGGAGATGCGGCTCTTTTCGCCGGAGCAGGTGGAACTCAACGACGGCTGCCTGCTCAACGAATACCTTTACTTTTACTACAGTCGCGCGCTCTCGCTGGAACGGCTCCTGCAAGCTAAAGAGACGCGCGGAGAGACGATACGGCGCATCAACAGCGCGCTGGAAGAGCAGCTCGATGCTCTGACGCTCCCAAAAGAGATCGACCGCGCGTTTTCCCTGTATATGCGGGCGTACGCGGAGCGGGAGAACGCCTACTTCTCCATTGAGAGCGGGCAAAGGCGCGAAAAAGTTTGGGTTCCGCCGACGCTGGACGAGTTTGTTTCTTCGCCGGATGAAGGCGGCTACGCGGCGGTCGCGCTGCGCTTTATCCGCGCGTTTACCGGCGGAGACAATTGCCGCATGGTACTTTCGGTGCCGAATAATGGAGCAATCCGCGGGCTGGCGGACGACGACGTGGTGGAGATTACCTGCTCGATCGACCAGAAAGGCGCGCACCCGATTCCCATCGGGGAGATCAGCTCCTTTCAGCTCCAGCAGATTCAGCGCATCAAGAGCTTTGAGCGCGGCACGATCAAAGCCATCCTCGGTCACAGCGAAGCGGAGGCGGCGCGCGCGCTTTACCTGCATCCGCTGGTGAACGACCTTGCGATCGCGTCGGAACTGGCTGCCGCGTTCTTTCGGCAGTACGAACAATACCTTGATTTTAAGATGGCATAAACACCCGCGCCGGGCTCGCTCCGGAAGACGGCGATTATGATAGGAAAGCCTTGACTAACGGCAGGATATGACGATGTACGACTTTAAAACGTTTGCTCAAATGAATCTGGATTTGCTCTTTAAGGGGTTTTTGCGTATGCCGAGCCCCGGCGAAGAGGTGTTTGCCGATACGTTTTCCCTGCAGCTCGGCGGTGGGCCGCTGGTCTGCCCGCTGGTGCTGGATAAACTCGGCTGCCGCGTTCAGCTCGGAACGTTTCTTGGAGATGACGATCTGAGCGGCATCTGCCGGACGCTGCTGAATAAGTACGGCTTCAACAGCCTGACGAACTTTCCGGTCGATCATCCGGATCCCATCGTCGTGACCAGCGTATTTTCGTTTGATAACGACAGGGCGTTTCTCTCCCACAACACGCATGTCTACGAGAGCCTGTTGGACGGATCGGTGGTTTACGGCTTTCTCGCCGACGCGAAAATCGCGTTTGCGCCTGTGGGGCATCCGGAAGTGACAAAGCGCCTGCACGACGCGGGCGTGCGGATTGTGTACGACCGCGGCTGGAGCGACGATCTTTCCATTGACGACGTCAAGGACTTTCTGCCGTTTGTGGACGTGTTCGCGCCCAACGACAAGGAAGCCATGAAGATGAGCGGCACAAACCGGCCGGAGGACGCGCTGCGGTTTCTCGCGCGGTATACCAAGCACCCCGTCATCACGCTCGGCAAGGGCGGCTGCGCTTACTATGAAGACGGCGCGGTCGAGTACCTGCCCGCCATCAACGATTTCCACGCGGTGGATACCACGGGAGCGGGCGACAACTTTATGGCGGGCGTCGTCTACGGTATGACGCGCGGGGACTCCATCAAAGACTGTCTGCGCTTGGGTAATCTCTTTGCCGGGCAGTCCACAACGGCGATTGGCTGCTACGGGGCCGCGATTACGATGGAACTGATTAAAAAATACAGGTAATCCGGAGACTAATGCGGGGATTATCGATGGAATTTATTGAAAAATACAGATAAACCGGAGA
Source organism: Christensenellaceae bacterium (assembly GCA_963674535.1). Lineage (GTDB taxonomy): Bacteria > Bacillota > Clostridia > Christensenellales > CAG-138 > UBA7703. The sequence goes on from OY771363.1 coordinate 34,940, forward strand.
TCAAAATCATGCAGATCAACCGCGAACGGCTGGTGCAGTCGTTCTTTGCGCTCACTTCTATCGACAGTCCTTCCCTTGGCGAACGCGCCATGGCCGATGAACTCAAACGCCGCCTCCTTGCGCTTGGGTTTGCCGTGTCAGAGGACGACGCGGGAGCAAGGATTGGCGGCAGCAGCGGCAACGTTTTTGCGGAACTGCGCGGGGGCGGGACGCTGCCCCCGCTGTTGCTTTGCGCGCATATGGACACTGTGCAGCCCGCGCTGAACAAGCGCGCCGTGCTGCAAAGCAACGGCACCATCCATTCCGCGGGGGACACCGTGCTTGGCGCGGACGACGTTTCCGCCATCAGCGCGATACTGGAATCCGTTCAGACGCTTTTGGAGCACAACGCGCTCCAGCGGGACGTCGAAGTGCTGGTTACCGTCTCCGAGGAGACGTATGGCAGCGGCGCGGCGGCGTTCGACTGCTCGGTGATCCGTTCGAAAGAGGCGTACGTGCCGGACTTTGACGGGGTTCACGGGCAGGCAGTGGTCGCAGCGCCTACGATTCTTACGTTCCGCGCCGAAATTGCGGGCAAAGCCTCGCACGCGGGGTTTGCGCCGGAAAAAGGCGTCAGCGCGATTTCCGCGGCTGCGCGCGCAATTGACTCCCTGCGCCTGGGGCGAATTACGGACGATTTAACCCGGAATATCGGAACGATTCACGGAGGATTGCTCACCAACATCGTGCCGGAAGCCTGCGCGGTGGAAGGAGAGATTCGCGGGAGCGTACATACCGAAGCGCTGGATTGCCTGGAGCAAACGCAACGCGCGTTTGAGACCGCCTGCGACGCGTTTGGAGCAAGACTGACGTTTTCCAGCAAGTGCCTGGTAACGGCTTATCACACGCCGGAGGATTCGCCGGTGGTGCGGCGGTATGTTCGCGCCTGCGAGGCGTTCGGCCTTAAAACGGAAACGGTGCGTACGTTTGGCGGCAGCGATAATAACATCCTTGCGCAGCGCGGCATTTCGGGCATCGTGATTCCCAGCGCGATGCACGCCTGCCACTCCAGCGAAGAATATACTTCCGTGCAGGAGCTCGAACGCCTTGCCGAACTGCTCGCGGAACTGCTATGCTTGTAGCGGGGTTCCTGTTCAGATCAACGACATGACAAACGAAGCTGGAAAGAACGGATCACCGATGGACGAAAACACAAACCATATCTATACCGAAATCTTAAAAAGCGAACTCAAGACCGCGCTGGGCTGCACGGAACCCATCGCGATTGCTTACTGCGTTGCCTACGCGAAGAACATTCTGGGTAAAGCACCCGACCAATGCGACCTTTACTGCACAGGCAGTATGATTAAAAACGCCAGCGCCGTGACCGTCCCCCAGACGGGCGGGTTGCGCGGCATCGAAGCCGCGGCGCTCGCGGGACTGTTCGGCGGGAACGCCGCAAAAGAGCTGGAAGTGCTCTCCGATATCGGCGATGACGACCGCAAGCAGATTCAGGCGGCCATGGGCTCGGGGCTTGTTCGCGTCCATTTGCAGGAGCACGAAGTTGCGCTGCGCATTGAAGCGGTTCTTCGCGCGGGCGAGGACACTGCTTCCGCCGAGGTCATCCATACCCATACCGGCTTGGGAACGGTGCGAAGGAACGGCGTTGTACTGAGCCAAACGAGCAAGGAGAGCGCCGAGGAAGATGAAACCAAGTTCAAAAGCCTGAACATTCGAGATATTTTAGCCTACGCCGACGCCGTGGAACTTTCGCAGGTGGAAGAACTCCTCCGGCGGCAGATTCGCCATAACAGCCAGATTGCGGGCGAAGGTCTCCAGCAGGACTGGGGCGCACGCGTTGGCAAGACGATCCTCGCGCAAAGCGGAAACGGCCTCCGCGCAAAAGCCATTGCCATGGCGGCGGCGGGGAGCGACGCGCGCATGAACGGCTGTGCGCTTCCTGTGGTCATCAACGGCGGCAGCGGCAATCAGGGGCTTACGGTTTCGCTGCCGGTGCTCGCGTATGCCGAGGCAAAGGGCGCTTCCGAAGAGCGGCTGCTCCGCGCGCTCTGCGTTTCCAACCTGGTATCGCTCCGCCAGAAAGCGGAGATCGGGCGGCTCTCCGCCTACTGCGGCGTCGTGTGCGCCGCGACGGGCGCAATTGCTGGCATTGGTTACCTCAACGGGGATTCCTACGAGGTGATTGCGCAGTCCATCGTCAACTCCATCGGCTGCATCGGCGGCATGGTGTGCGACGGGGCAAAGTCCAGCTGTGCGGACAAGATTGCCGTGGCTCTGCAGTGTGCGTTTTTGGGCTACGATCTGGCGTGCGCCGGGGCGGGGTTCCAAAACGGCGAAGGCATCGTTAAGGACGGCGTAGAGGAAACCATCGACAGCGTCGGCCGCATGGCGCGGTGCGGCATGCAGGAAACCAACCGCGAAATCCTCGAAATCATGATGGACTGAACGTGACTACAGAATTACAGCGATAAAGACGGCGCTCTCTCGAGCGCCGCTTGTTTTATTGAGTTTCGATTCAGTCTTGAACGTTCAGATTAGCGCAAGCAGCTCCGGTTTAAGCCGCCGCGGCAGCTACTTCTTCCGCTGGGCGCTCAGCAGTTCGAGCGCCTCTTTCGCATCAAGGGGTACGCTGATATAGTAGCCCTGAATCATATCGCAGCCGTATTTACGCAGATAGCGCATCTGCGATTCCTGCTCAACACCTTCCGCAATTGCGCAATGCCCCAGTTTATGCGCCATGGAAATGATATCGCCTGTCACGGCCTGTTCTTCCCGTATCAGCAGAAGTTTGTCGATAAAGAATTTGTCAATTTTCATGCAGTCAACATTCAGTTCGCGTTCGCGGGCAAACGAGGAATACCCCGTTCCAAAGTCGTCGATTGCGATTCGGATTCCGTGTTCCTTAATCAGCCCCAGCAAAATGTTGATATCCCGAAAGCGCGAAGAAAACACGGATTCCGTCAGCTCCAGACAGATGCGCGTCGGATCGACGCGGAATTCGTCTACCAGCTGCAGCAACTCCTCCAGAAATCCCGACTGCAGAACCTGAATCGCCGAAACGTTGATGGATACGCTGACGGAGGTATTGCCGGCTTGGCACATTTTGTCGATAAAGCGGAACGCCTGCCGGATAATTTCCCTTCCCAGCGGCAGAATGAGCTTCGTTTTTTCCGCAATCGGGATAAACTCGGTTGGCGAAATCGCGCCCAACTGGTCACTCGTCAGCCTTGCCAGCGCTTCGAACCCAACAATTTGTTCGGCTTTGAGATCGTAGATCGGCTGGAACTGTAAATAGAATCTTACTCCGCTTTTACGTTCCAAAACGCGAATCAGATCAAGCCGAATCATCTCTTCCCGAACGATCAGCGCTTCCATTGCTTCATCATAGAAAATGCTGGAAAAATCTCCTTCCATACCGGCCAGCGCCTTTTCGGAAGCCAGCAGCAAGTTCTTCAGTATACGGTCGGGAGATAATTCGGAGGATTCGTCCATTTCGAGAATCCCGATTCCGCCGCCGATCCGCTCGGCTGTCAGCACGGTTCTCAGCGCGCGTACAATATCCTCGCAAAACAAAGTCAACTCCGTTTTGTCTTTATAACCGGAAATATAGAATACAAAGCGATTTTCGTAGGAGTAAAACAATCTCCTGTTTTCGTTGGCCATGCCGTTCAGCGTGTCGGCTGCGCGTTTGATCAGCCCCTGGCTGTACTGAAATCCGTAAGTCAGGCTCAGAATATGCATGGTGCTTAGGTTGATGCCGACCAACGCCCGCTTGACGGTGCGTTTTGTAATCTGTTCCGTTCGGAGCAAGTTTTCTAAAAACGAGCGGTTATGCAGCCCCGTCCAAACATCGTATTCGCTGTTGTATTTAAGGATGCTCTCCGCTTTTTTGCGGTCGGATACATCCAGAATAATTCCTTCCAGCGCTTCCAGTTCACCGGACTCGCTGAAGATTCCCTGACCGAGCTCCATGACCCATCTTCGCTCGCCCTGCGCCGTAATGATTTCATATTCGTATTTCAAAAAGTCGCGCGTCGGCAGAATTTTTTTCCACTCTTCACTCAGCAGTTCGCAGTATTCGGGAGCAATGATATCTTTGTAAGAGAGGTCGCGATTATTGAGCAGGGCTTCCGGCCGATACCCCGTGAGCTTGTAGCAGCCCGCGGAAACATACAGCATCGTCCACGAATCGTCATATTTACAGCGGTACGCCAACCCCGGCAAATGCGAAAGCAAAACTGCTTTACTGCGCTCACTTTCCTTGAGTTCGTCTTCCATTGCCTTGCGCTTGGAGATGTCCTCCAGCAAGCAAAGATGCATCGTATACGGGCCGAGTTTACCGGCGACGGAGGCGATGATCATGTTCGCCCAAACCAGAGAGCCGTCCGGCCGAACATACCGCTTTTCCATCGAATAGCCATTGATCTCCCCACGGACAAAGCGGTTGAACTGCTCCATATCGGCCGGCAAGTCTTCGGGATACGTGATGTCCGGCCATTCGACGCGCGCCAGTTCCTCGCTGGTACGGCCCAGTATCTTTTCAAACATGGAGTTCATCGTCAGATTGCCCTGATCGAACCGATACGTTAAACCCTTGTCCTTGACAATGGCAATCCCGACCGGCGCCTGATCAAACACGCTGTGGAACAGCGCTTCGTCGATGGCGAGCCGCTTTGCCTTTGCGGCTATTTCCTGCTGTGCTTTCCAGGTCAAGAACATTGCAACGCAAACCGCATAGAGACTCACGATAATCAGCACATCCGGCAGGAAACGCCGAATCAGCCGCTGGTTCCACTCCGAAGTAGAATAATCAACGCCCAGAGCGGCGATCGTTTCGGTTCCGTCTGCACTTTTTACCGGGATTAAAGCGCTGTACCAGGTTCCCCAGCGATCCGTCACAGGGCCGCTGAGCACGGAAATGCCTTCCGTAAACGGGAGCAAATCCTCGGTAGTCGCTTCGTAATATACCTGGCCCGGCGGCGAGTAATCGGGGGAGGACTCCGGTTCGGAATCGATAAGAAAAATCAGGTTGTCGCCTTTTCGAGCAAGCAGGTACGCAAAGCGAATCTGATCGCTGGACTGAACCAACTGCATCAGACTCCGCTTTGTCAGCTGATAATTTGGAGAATTGGTTTCTTCGGCACTGCCGGTCAGGTTGGCGACATGTTCGGCATGCAGCAGCGATTCAACGGATTCGGCAAGCACAATCGCTTCCGTTTCGGCCGTCTTTTGATTACGGTTCCAAACATAAACAAGATAAAAAATACTAAGAATGGTGAGTACTGTCACCATTGCAATCATGGTTAGGCGGATTCGCTTTTTCGCTTTTGCATCCAAAGCCGACTGTGGCCGTTCGGGGTCGTTCCGTTTCATAAGATGCCTCCCGCTGTCTGGCAACCATGGAGAATGGGGTATCGTGTTCAAGCGGCTTGAAAAGGCGTTCTTTTGCTTTTGAACTTCCGGATGCGATGTGCGCAAGAGAAAAAACAGGAAAAGCGCGGAGCAACTCGTTTACAATATTCATGATACGTCTTTTTATGTGAAAGATCAAATGAAACGAATCAAGCGAAAAATGAAGCGCACCGGTTGAGCGGTGGAGACGGGGCGTTTTTCCATCTTTGGAGGCGCTGTGCTTCCCAGGCCGCCGCATCATCCGGCAGCCGGCGCCAACGCGCGTCCGGATGAGCTTTTGCGCAGCGGAGGTAGCGTTTTTTGCGCAGGTCCGCCCTATCGGACCGGAGCGACAATGTGCCGCCAGGCAGAGAAAGCGGTTACCCAATATTTCCTTGATACCTGTCGCGCCGCAATGCTATATTGAAGGTGCAAAACATGTTCAAGTTTCTTTCAGATTTGCGAACAATACAACCCAACAAAAGAATAGTGGAGGAGAAAATCATCATGAAACGGACAGGAAAAATTCTGGCGCTGTTTTTGGCGGCTCTCATGCTTTGCGCGCTGCTCCCGATGAGCGCTCTGGCGGAGGACGGCTATATCTGCGTCTATGCACAGGTGCCCGAGGGATGGGAAAATCCGTGCATCTGGACTTGGGATGCGGACGGCGCGAGCGCATTCTCCGCTTGGCCGGGCGCCGCGATGACGGCGGACGAAGCAAACCCCGGCTGGTACTATATGTATATTCCGAATACGATGGCCTTTGTCATCATCAACGCCAACGAAGGCGCGGTTCAGACCACCGATTACGCCATCGAAGCCAAGGATGCCTGGATTACAATCGCTGCGGATACAACCGCGACGGTCGGCTACGATAAGCTGACCACCGGAGATTTACCCGCTTATGTAGCGTACGAAGAACCTGCAAAGGCGCTGCTGACGGCGGACGACGTCGCGCTCGTCTATGCCAGCGTTCCGGCGGACTGGGCGGATCCCTGCGTCTGGGCCTGGGATGCGGACGGCAAAGGCGCGTTTGACGCGTGGCCCGGCGGCAAGATGACGGCGGACGCAAATAACGCGGGCTGGTATTACATCTTTATTCCCAAGACGATGGCGAACGTCATCATCAACGCTAACGAAGGCGCGATTCAGACCAGCGACGGCGCAATCGAGCCGAACAATATGTGGATTACGGTTACCCCCGCCACGGCGGAAGGCGAAAACGCAACCTTTGCCGTGAGCTACGAACAGCAGACCACGGGCGACCTGCCGGCGTATGTTTCCACCGTAAAGCTCTACGCGCAGGTTCCGGCGGACTGGACGGCTCCCTGTGCCTGGGCCTGGACGAACGACGGCGTGAACGCCTTTGAAGCCTGGCCGGGACAGGCCATGGAACTCCAGACGGACGGCTGGTATGCCATCGACATTCCCGCCAACATGGAAAACGTGATCATCAACGCCAACGAAGGCGCGGTTCAGACGGCGGGCAGCGCCATTGAAACGGGCAAAGCGGTTTGGATTGCGGTTGCCAGCGCGGAAGAAGCGACGGTTGCCTACGAAAAACCCGCCGAACCGACCTTTACCGTCCATGCCAAGGTTGACGCAAGCTGGACGATGCCCTGCATCTGGTCCTGGTCGCATCCCGACGGCACCAACGTGTTTACAAACTGGCCGGGCGCCGATATGATGGATGCAGGCGACGGCTGGTATACCTACGATTTACCGATGTGGGTCAACCGCCTGATCATCAACGCCAACGCTGGCGCAATCCAGACGGCGGATATCGAGATTGAAGCCAAGGAACTCTGGGTGGTCGTGGACGCGGAAGGCAATTTTACGCTGAGCTACGAACAGCCCGCGGCGGACGCCGCAGCGCCGGAAGCGACCGCGGAACCCGCGGCTCCCGTCGAAGAAGCCGCGCAGCCCAACCTCACCTGGCTCTGGATCACCCTTGGCGCGGTGGTGGTAGCGGGCGGCACCGCTGGCGGAATCGCCATTGCCAAAAAGAAGAAGAAAGCCGCTTAACGAAAAAGGGCTTTGCCGTTTATGGCTGTGATTCGGAAGAAGAAAGCCGCTTAACAGCACGGCAACCGACTGTGATACGAGCGGGCAGTCCTCTGCCCGCTCAACTTTAGTCTTAATTTAGGCTTGGAAGGGGTGCGGATTTCGATGAAAAATACGATCGTAAAACGGGCGCTTGCGTTGCTGCTTACCGTTGTGCTGGCGGCAGGAATACTGCCGTTCTCCGGGTGCGCCAAGAAAACGGTGGATACAAACCACATCGTCATCTGGCACGACAAGGAGGAAGTGGTTGTCGAGGTGCTGCAGGCGGCGTTTGCCAAAGCGCTGCCGGACGTAACGGTGGAACTTGTCCGCAAGGACGGACTGACCGAAGCGCTCAAGCTCGTCGGCAACGATCCAAGCGCCGCGCCGGATTTGTATCTCTTTGCGCACGATAAGATCGGCGTTTACGCCGAACTCGGCATACTTGCTCCGATTACGGATTTTGTGGATGAAACAACACTGGCAAACTACCTGCCGGTGACGCTCGAATCCGCCACCTATAAAGGCACGCTCTATCAGCTGCCGCTCTATTTTGAAACGCTCCTCTTTCTTTATAACAAAGCGCTAATGAGCGAAAGCGACGTGCCAAAGACCACCGAAGCGCTCTATACCTACATGCAGGCAAAGACCTCCGGCGGGCATTACGGTTTCGTTGAACAGCACAGCACCGCCTATTACAGCATCCCGTGGATCAACGGCTTTGGCGGTGAACTGATTACCAGCGACGGCGTGCCGCAGCTCAATTCGGCAGAAGTGCGCGCCGCGCTGAAATACCACGCAAAGTTTATCCAGTATATGCCCGGCGAGAGCGAGTATTCCACTGTGAACACGCTGTTTTTAGAAGGCATGGCGGACTCGACCATCGGCGGCCCGTGGCTCGTACCTTCCGCGCGGGAAGCGGGCATCGACCTCGGCTTTGCAACCATGCCGGTCGTGGACGAAACCGGCCTGCCGCTCGCGCCGTATACCGGCGTGCAGGGCGTGCATGTGCTCAAGGTGGCGGCGGATCAGAAGCACGATACCATTTCTCGCGTGCTCAATGTTCTGACCGACCCGCAGGTGGGAATCGACCTTGCAAACGCCAGCGGCTGCGCTCCGGCAAACGTGCTTGCCTACGACGATCCGAGCGTGAGCGAAGACCCCATGGTAACCACTATGCGTAAGATTGCCGAAACCGCTCAACCCATGCCGAACATCCCACAGATGGACGTCATGTGGACGGTGCTGGGCAACCTGCTCGTCGCGGTCAACCTCTCCGGCGGCGTTGTCGAAACGGAGACCACCAAGTTCCAGGCAAAGGCCGAACAGCTAATCGAGGCCATGCAGTAAACGCCTGAAAAGATGAAAATGCGATCGAAGGGAGGACGGAAACGGATGGAAAAGCGAAACGACAACAAGCGCGCCTATCTCTACAGCGCGCTGTCGCTCTTGCTGATTCTCGTGGTCGTCGTATTTCCCATTCTCTATACGGCGTATATCTCGCTGACGAATATGAACCTCTATCATTGGTTCAACTTTGATTTCGTCGGCTTAAAGAACTATAAAGAAGCGCTGTTTGTGTTCGACTCCGGCTTCCTCGCGGCTCTGCTCAGAACCGTGCTCTGGACGGTGCTCAATATGGCGCTCCAGCTCAGCATCGCGTTCGGGCTTGCGTCTCTGCTCAACTCGCCGAACCTAAAGGGCAAGGGAATCTACAAGACAATTCTGATGTTTCCCTGGGCAATGCCGGGGTATGTTTCCATCCTGCTGTGGAAGACGGGCATGTTCAACTCCACCTTTGGCCTGCTCAATCAGTGGATGGAGAAGCTGGGGCTGAATATGGTGCGGTGGCTCGCCAACGATGTAAGCGCGTTTTTGTGCTGCACGGCGGTCAACCTTTGGCTCGCGCTGCCGTTTATGATCATGATTATCGACGGCGCGCTGCAGAGCGTGGACCGCAGCCTGTATGAAACTGCTCTCCTCAACGGAGCCACGCGCCTGCAAAAGACCGCGTATATCACGGTTCCGCTCATCAAGCCCGTGATCGGGCCCGCGGTGATTATCACCGTGTTTACCACGTTCAAGCAGTTCGACGTGGTCTACCTGCTCACCCAGCAGGCGGGCTCGCCGAGCGGCGCGAACATCCATACAATTTTGACCTACGCATACGAAAACGCGTTCATCACCAGCAACTATGGCTACAGCTCCGCGGTATCCATCATCATCTTTCTCCTGATGATCGCCTTTACGTTGCTGACCAACAAAGAGATGCGGAGGAAACGCGCATGAGCCTGACGCAGCGACAAAAAAGAAAAGCCGTGACCGGCGCAAAGGTCGTTTCTCTGCAGGTGTTCTTCATCGCGCTGTGCTTTGTGACGCTGATTCCGATTCTCTACGCGCTTTCGGTTTCGTTCAACGCCAGCAACAGCCTGCTCACCGCCGATTTTACGTTTTTACCCAAGGCGTTCACGTTGGATAACTACAAGGCGGTTTTTACCGAAAAACCGGTGCTGCTGTGGTTCAAAAACAGCGTGATCGTCGCCGTCTGCACGGTAACCATCGCGCTTTCGGTCTCCATTCCGGCGGCGTACGCGTTTTCGCGGATGCGCTTTCGCGGCAGAAAAACCCTGCTGAACATGCTGATTCTGCTCAACGCGTTCCCGTCGCTTTTGTCCATGTTCGCCATCTATAAGCTCATGAATCCCATCGGGCTGGTCGATACGCGCATGGGGCTGATTATCATCTACACGGGAACCATGGCCGTGTTTGGGCTATGGAACATGAAGGGGTATTTCGATACGATTCCCTACGATATTGAGGAAGCGGCGCGCATGGACGGGGCGAGCGAACTGCAAATTATCCGCCGCATCGTGATGCCGCTGGCAAAACCTTCCATCATCGTGACCGCCGTGATGGTGCTCATCTATGTTTGGAACGAGTATATCTATGCCGTAACCTTTATGACGGGTTCGCAGAATTTTACGCTGGCAACCGGCCTGTATTCGCTCCAGGCGGGCGAGATGTCCGGCAGCTGGCCGGTGTTCGCCGCGGCGTCGCTGATGATTTCGCTGCCGGTGCTCATCATCTTCCTCTACGTGCAGAGGCATATGGTCTCCGGCTTGACGTCGGGCGGCGTGAAGGGCTGACCCCGGCCGGAGAAAACAAACCACGCGGTTCGGCGGGCACGCGGAATCGCATGAAGAAAAGGATGCTATGATCAAACGAGACGCAATTTTGCACCAGCCAATGTCCAACTTTGCCCACGGAATCGACGAACAGCACATCGTTTTTCGCCTCCGCGCGGCAAAGGGAAATCTTTCGCGCTGCCGCCTGTTTTACGGGGACACGGCCTGCCGCGTCAACCCGGTTGTGTTTACGCCCGTAGAAATGGAAGTCGTCGCTTGCACCGACCTGTTCGACTGGTTTGAGGTGACGCTGACGAGCCCCTACCGGCGGGTCTGCTACTATTTTGAACTGACAAGCGGCGCGGAGACCGCGCTGTATTACGGCGATCTGTTCTACGACCATGTTGCTAACGAGCGCTCGGAATACTACAAACTGCCCTATAACCGCCGGGAGGACATTGCGGATGTGCCGGACTGGCTGAAACACGCGGTGATCTACAATATCTTTCCGGACAGCTTTGCCAGCGGCAAGCGCGAAATCTCCCTTTCGCCCTGCGAAAAGGAGCTTGCGGGCAGCCCCGTGCGCGGAAAGCTCGGCGGCACGATTAACGGCATCCGCGAAAACCTCGGCTATATCGCGGGTCTGGGTTTTAACTGCATCTACCTCAACCCGATCTTTGCGGCCGGCGAATACCATAAGTACGATTTGCTCGATTACTACAAAATCGACCCCTGCTTCGGCACCAACGAGGATTTTCGTTCGCTCGTTTCGGAATGCCACGCGCGGGGCATGCGCGTGATCATAGACGGCGTGTTCAACCACAGCGGCTGGAATTTCTTTGCGTTTCAGGACGTGGTGGAACACGGCGCCGACTCGCAGTATGCCGACTGGTTTTACGAACTGAAGTTTCCCGTCGTCCGCCCCGAAACGGGGGACGAAATACCGAACTACGAGTGCTTTGCCTACGAGCGGCTCATGCCGAAACTCAACACCGGCAACCCGGAAGTGCGCGCGTATTTCCAGAAAGTCGGCACGCACTGGATCGAGGAGTACGATATCGACGGCTGGCGGCTGGACGTTGCGGACGAGGTGGATCACCGGTTTTGGATGGACTTCTGCCGCGCGGTCAAGGCGGCCAAGCCGGACGCCGCCATCATCGGCGAAGTTTGGCAGAGCGCGCCGTTCTGGCTGGACGGGCGGATGTTCGATTCCACCATGAATTACGACATGATGAAACACTGCAAGCGCTTCTTCGCGCGCGGGGAGATCGACGCTGCGGCGTTCGACGCGCGCGTGACGGATATGCGCATGCGGTACCGCAAGAACCTGACGTTCGGGCAGCTGAACCTGCTGGACAGTCACGACGTGCCGCGTTTTCTCTCGTTCTGCGGGGAAGACGAGCGGAGATATCGTCTGGCCGTGCTGTTTTTAATGACGTTTCCCGGCGCGCCGTCGGTCTTTTACGGTGACGAGCAGGGGATTACGGGCGTACTGGAGGACGATTACCGCGCGCCCATGCGCTTTGACGAAACCGGGCTGACCGCGTTTTTCAGGGACGCCATCGCGCTGCGAAACACGTTTCCCTGCCTGCGTACGGGAGAATTTCGAACGCTTGCTGCCGAAAACGGGCTTTATACTTACGAGCGGTACGACGAAACTGCGCGCATCGTAATTGCGCTCAACGCGCAGGACAAGCCCGCCGACGGTTCCGAACTCGCCGTGGACGGAGAGATTCTGCTTTCGCAGGGATTCGACGGCGGTACGCTCGCGCCGTTCGGCTATTTCGTTGCAAGAACATAACGCCAAAGGTATAATCAAGGCGAAAACAGAGCGAAACATCGGGAAACCGGTTAAGGAGGCGGAAAATACATGGCGGCAACGATCAAGGATGTAGCAAAACTCGCCAACACCTCCACGGCGACGGTCTCCAAGGTGATCAACGGCTCCTACTCCATCTCCGAGGCGACGGCGGAGCGCGTCCGCACCGCGATGCAGGAGCTGAAATACACACCAAACAAGCGCGCGCAGAATTTTGCAAAGCAGGCTTCCGGCAGCGTCGCTTTTGTCACGACGCTGGAGCGGGACACGGCCTTTACCAATCCGCATATGTTCGAAATCATGTCCGGCCTGCAGTTCTCGCTGGCGCGAAAAGGCTACAGCATGGTGCTCATCGACATGCAGGAAGGCAACTGCGCGGCGGTGGAAGAGCTCATGCTGCAAAAGAGCGTGGACGGCGTGGTCTTCCACGCGGCAATCGTAACGAGGGAACTTTCCCAGCTCGTGCTGCGGTACGAGTTTCCACATGTGGTCATCGGCATGCCGAACTTTCCCAGCAAACTCTGCTGGATCGACAACAACAACCCCATCTCCGGCGAACTCGCGGCGGAACACCTGCTGGAAACCGGCAAACGGCGCATCGCCTATATCGGCGGGCGCGAGGTGGACGCCATTTCCGAATCCCGCCTCAAGGGCGCGAAGGCGGCGCTCAACGACGCGCACCTGCCGTTCATGGCGCATCTTGTGCTGCGCGGGGAGTCCACGCGGCATGACGGCTGCCGCATGACGGAGGAACTGCTTGCAGGCGTTCCGCGTCCGGACGCGATTATCTGCGCCAACAACGAAATCGCGCTCGGCTGCATGAAAGCGCTCAATACGCATAAAGTAGCGATTCCCGCGGAGATCGCGGTGGTAACGTTTGACGATTATCCGTTTTCGCGCATCACCGACCCACCGTTGACGGTGGTCAATATCGACGTATACGACCTTGGCATGCAGGCGGGAAAGATGATTCTTGATAAAATGCGCAAACCGAACCTGCAGTTTCAAACATTCATCACACTGCCCAAGCTGATCGCCCGCGGTTCGACAGTCGGGTAAGCGACGGAAGCAGAATGGCATCTTACTGCATTCAGGCACATGAACATATAAAAACAGACACGCGAAACGATATTGTTTTGCGTGTCTTTATTATGCCGTCTGCTGTTTGAAAAACCTCAATTTAAAAAAGGATTTTTGTGCCGCGGGTTCGGCACCGAATCAGCCCTCTCTAGAGTTCTGCGGGCAGACGGCTTCTATGGCGTCCGCAAGATACGGCACGGTGTTGAGCGCGGCTTCCAGTGTGTCCGCATTGGTGCCGATTTCCGCAAGCAGGCACAACCCCATGTGCTGATTAAACCTTCCCACCTTTAGGCGGATGGGTTTGACGAGATCCGGCTGTTTTGCGGCGATTGCTTCGGTGAGCGACAGCGCAAACGTGTAGTTGTTCTTCCAGTCCGGCAGCGCGTCGTATTCCCCCTCGTATGTGCCGATGCCGGTTCCAACCACGAAGAACAGCTTTGCATAGGGTACGCTGTCGACCAATATCGTGTTGTCAGAACGGCCCCGCTGGCTGCTGGCGTTTCGGTGCAGGTCGATATAGAGGTCGATATTCTCGTATTTTTGCATGACCTGCAGAGAGCGGGAATACGCGCTGGTGATATCCTTGCCTTCCACATCGGTCGTGTCGTGGAACACCGTAAACCCGCGCTCTTCCAGCGCTTTTTGCAGCGCGTTACCTACGGCAACGACGTTGAAGCGCGTGTCCTCGGTTCGTCCTCGCTCGGTTTCGGTATAGCCCGCGTTCTTAGCTCGAAGGTACGATTCTGTCGCGTGCGTGTGATAGATCAGTATCACGGGCGTATGGTCGAAGGGAAACGAATCTGCGCTGAACTGCTCCGCGATGTCGCTCCGCAGCGTGATGTCGCCGTCCTCGTCTATATCCATTTCCGGCTCGGGCGTCGAAAACACGGTGGGCGGGGGCGGAATGGTGTTAATCACGATCGGTTCGCTGGTCGGCGGCGCGGAAACGGACGCAGGCGGCGCTTGGCTGTTTGCCGAGCAGGCAAAGAAGCTGAGCGATAAGGCAAACACGCTCAGTAAGGCGACGAATCGTTTTATTTTTTGGCGCAGTGTCATTGCAGCTCCTCCTTCGCTGACGCGTGCTTGCGCAGTTCAGCGGCAAACGCTGTTTTCGCTTTTGCGGTGCTTGAAACCGGAATTTTATAACATGGGGTTTGCTACCGGGAGCCCTTCGTTGCGCAGCTGCGGCAGGCACCTGGCGTTTCTCCGGTGAACTTACGAAAGCACTGCACAAAGTGGCTTTGCGAGCAGAACTGGTAAAACGCCGCGATGTCCGCGATGGGGTCGCTGCTGTTGCGGACATAATACTCCGCTTCCTCCACGCGTTTCCGGAGGATATACGTATGGATGGTTTCTCCGGTTTCCCGCTTGAACAGTCCGCAGAGATAGTTTGCGTTGTGGTAGACTGTACTGGCGATATCGGATATCGCAATCGGCTCGCTCAGGTGCGCGTCGATATACTGCATAGCCTGATTCACCGTTGTGGAGTAACGGCCGCTGCGCATACTCTGCACGCGGGTTGTGAAGCCTTCGATCATCTCCGCTTCAAAACCGGAGAGGTCTTTGGTTGTGGGCGCAGCTTCAATACGCTGAATGAACGCGTCGCTGAGGGTAAACGCCTCGTCCGGCTTGACGCCGCCGGAAATGGCGGCGCGCGCCATGAACGTGCAGCTGCAGATTAAGGAGTTTTTCAGCGACCGCACGGGCGTATTGGCAAGTTTTGCTCGCGGCATGCGGTTGATATCCTGTAAAATATGTTTGGAGCTTGCGGTGTCGCCGTTTGCAATCATACGGCAGACTTCCAGCTCAATTGCGTACGGCACGTGCTGGAATTGCCGCGTGCGGTAGTCGAGCGTTTGAGAATAGTAGCTTTCGTCGATCGGCGTGCCGGTGTTCGGCTCGACTTCGGTCAGGTCGCAGAACGGCGCGTCCTCCAGAAACAGCGTTTCGAGCAGCTTGCCGGAGTAGAAAAGATGTCTGTCGTCCAGCAGCGGACAGGCGGCGTAGTGCGCGGTCAGTTCCGCCTTGCTGCGAAACGGCAGCAACCCCGCGCGGATCAGCTGGGCGAGCCGCTCCGGGCGAACCGGGTTTTGCAGCACGGGACCTGCGCGCAGCAGGATGCCGTCGCCCGTCAGCAGCAGAAAAAATGTTTCAAGCGCGGGCGTGCTCAAATACTGCACGCTCGAATCGCCCGGATACGGCGCGGGCAGGAGCGAATCGTCCTGCGCAATCCGCGCGGCGCATGGAATTTCTTCCGGCAGACGGTAGAGGCTTTTGCCCGATTGCAGCATCTCCGCGGGAATGCCGGTGGCGTAGTGAAACATCCGCAGAAGCTGTATGCGTGTTTCCGTATTCATTGCGCAATCTCCCTATTCAACATAGAGAATATTATAACACGAAAGTGAAAATTATAATATATCCGTCGTATAGACAACTCATATAATGAAACTATAAGCCGACTGCCCGGGCTCCGCATTTCAACGGGCAAGGATGAATCACAAGCTGAACAATTGAACAAGGAGGAAGAGAAAGATGAAAAAGATTCTTGGTATTTCGTTGGCGCTGATGATGGTGTTTGCGCTGTTTTCCGGCTGCGCAAAGACGCCGGCGGCGCCCGAACCCGCCGCAGCCGAAGAGGCTGTTGTAACCGAAGCGCCCGCCGCGGAAGAAGCGGCCGCGCCCGCAGAGCGCACCGTTATCAAGTTCGCCGCGCAGGCGGACAGCACGCCCGCAACGCAGGCCGTGATCGACGCCTACAACGCGTCGCAGGAAATGTACACGGTGGAATGGATTGACATGACCAACGATTCCGGTGCGATGCGCGAGCAGATTCTCACCAGCATGCAGGCCGGTTCGAGCGACTACGATGTCCTCTCCATGGACGTCGTCTGGGCGGGCGAATTTGCCGCCGCCGGTTATATCGAACCCATCGACCAGCTCATGCAGGCGGACGGTCTCAAGATCTCGCAGTTCAACGCGGGCTCCATGACCGCTGGCAACTACAGCGCAAAGCAGTATACACTGCCGTTCTTCCCGGACCTTGGCCTGCTCTACTTCCGTAAGGACATCGTTTCGGCGGACGACGCGGCAAAGCTCGTCTCCGGCAACTACACCTACGCTGATCTGCAGACCATGGCGGAAACCTACATGGGTCAGGGCGGCACGACGGACGGCATCGTCTTCCAGGCCAAACTGTATGAAGGGCTCGTCTGCAACCTCACCGAATACACCGCGGGCTGGACAGATGTCGAAGGCGGACTCGTCGCGCTCAAGGCGATGGTGGATTCCGCGGCGTCCCCGGTGGATATCCTCAACTACTCCGAAGGCGAAACGCACAACAGCTTCATCAAGGGCGCGAGCGTCTTTGCCCGCAACTGGCCGTATCAATGGGGCATGATCGCTTCCGACGGCACCATTTCGCAGGACGTGGTGGATGTGGCTCCGCTGCCCGGCGGCTCCACGGTTGGCGGCTGGCTCCTCGGCATCAACAAGAACTCCGTCAATAAGGAAGGCGCCTGGGACTTCATGAAGTATGTCGCAACCGATGGACAGAAGATCATGTCCGTCCAGGGCGGCTACCTGCCCGGCTATAACGAGATGCTCAGCGATCCGGAAGTCATTGCCGCGAACGCCATGCTCTCGATGCCCGGCTTCCAGAACGCGCTGGCAACCACGATTTCCCGCCCCGTTTCGGCTCATTATTCCGAAACGTCCGACGCGATTATGAATGCAGCGCATGCGTTCCTCTCCGGCGAGATGGAACTCACCGCAGCGGTTGACGCAATCAACGCCGCGCTGGCGAACTAACCAACAACGAATGGCGGCGCTCACCCGGATATTTTCAGGCGTGAGCGCCGCTTATTCCGTTAAAACCCGGGAGGGAGGCAGAACATGCGAAAGAAGATAACGGCCAGACAAGCGGCGTTTTTACTGCCGCTGTTTCTTCTTCTGGCTGTGTTTGCAATTTATCCGATCGTTACGTCCGTGGTCTACTCGCTGTTTGACTACCGGACCAACGATCAGCAGGTTGCCGGGCTCTACACGAGCGGAAATTTCAACGCGCCACTCTTTACGGAGGACTGCGGCTATATCAACTGGTTTTTAGAGGACGATATTACGCTGCTCAGCGAGGCGGATCAGGCGGAGCTAACGGGCGCCATGGCGAAGATGGACGAGCTTGCGCAGCGGTATGCCGCCGTTGGGGATATTCAAAAGGTATCCTCGGCGGAAGAAGCGGAGATTACCGCGGCGACAGCCGCCGTTAAAACGACAGTGCAGGCCGTTTACGAGCGAAACGCCGACGTATCGTTTTACAACGGCTGGGATAAGCTGAATACGATTTTTAACGAAATGGATTCCTGCCTGATCAGCAGCAATTTCACGGGGTTCGCCGCTTACGGCAAGCTTTTGAACGATACGCGCTTTTTCCACTCGCTGAGGAGCACGGCAATCTTTACGGTGATCTCCGTGTTCTTTGAGCTGGTGTTTGGCATGGCGCTGGCGCTGATTATGAACAAAGCGATCAAGGGCATCGGCGGCGTCCGCACGACCGCGCTGATTCCCTGGGCAATTCCGACCGCCGTTTCCGCGCTTATGTGGAGCTACATGTACGACGGCAGCAGCGGTGTTGTTGCAAAGATCTTTACCGATATCGGGCTGATCGCCTCGCCGGAGCTGATGCTGCTCTCTTCCGGCGGCGCAATGACGGCCGCCGTGCTTGCGGACGTTTGGAAGACAACGCCGTATATGGCGCTTCTGCTGCTGGCGGGGCTGCAGATTATTGACCAGGGCCTTTATGAGAGCGCAAAGATCGACGGCGCGGGCCCGGTTCGAACCTATTTCAGCATTACGCTGCCGCTGCTCAAACCCTCGCTTTTGGTGGCGCTGCTGTTTCGAACGCTGGATGCGTTCCGCGTGTACGACCTGATTGCGGTGCTGACCGGCGGCGCGCAGGGAACCGAAACGCTCTCGATTTACGCCTACAAGCTCATGATTGCGCAGAATAACTATGGCTACGGCGCAGTGGTCGTGCTGGCCATGGCGCTCTGCGTTGCGGCTATCGCGTTTCTGTTTGTCAAAGTGCTTGGCGCGGAAATCGTCCGGGACGATTGAGGAGGAAGCATGAAAAGCAAGAAAAAATCGATGACAAAAGCCGTATCGATCGTCATTATTGCCGCGTTTCTGGCGGTGATGGTGTTTCCGTTTTTCTGGATTCTCATCACGTCCTTCAAGCCTTCCAGCGAAATTTTCGGCAAGGACACGGCGTTTAACATCATTGCCAACAACCCCACGCTGACGAATTATCAGGAGGTGCTCAACAAGGGCATTCTCAACTCGGTTAAGAACAGTTTTATCGTGGCAACCATTACGACCATCTACGTGGTCGCCGTTGCCACCCTCAGCGCCTATATTCTCGCGCGCGTCCGCTTTAAGGGCAAAGGTATTGTGCTCGGGATAATTCTGAGCGTTTCCATGTTTCCGCAGATGGTGGTTGTAGGCCCCATATTCAATATGTTTTACAAGCTCGATCTGCTCAACAGCTATTTTGTTACTCTCGCGTATTCGTCCATTACGCTGCCCGCCGCGGTCTGGATTATGGTTGCGCACTTCAAGCGCATTCCGCTTTCCATTGAGGAGGCGGCGAGCATTGACGGCTGCTCACAATGGAAAACGCTTTGGAAGGTGATCTTTCCCATTGCGCTGCCGGGCGTGTTTACCTGCGCTATTATGACGTTTATCGCGGCCTGGAACGAATACCTGCTCACGATGACGCTCAACTCGGACAAGGCGTACCAGACCGTGCCGGTTGCAATCAACGCGCTGCGAACGCAGTTTTCGATTCTCTGGGGGCAGATTACGGCCGCAACCGTCGTGGTTGTGATACCGACGCTGGTCATCGTGCTGTTGTTCCAAAAGCAGATTGTTTCCGGAATGGTCTCCGGCGCGGTCAAGGAATAGGGCGAAGCACAGCTTCATAATGAAAAGATTATCCTGTCCGGACCGGCGTCCGGCTTGGTCAAGGAGTATACGGGTTTGAACGAACTGGAGTTTATAACAAAAGGCTATTGCGACGAAGCGCTGGCACGTAACGAAACGCTGTTCCACTGCGCAAACGGGTACCTCGGCGTGCGGGGCTGCCTGGAAGAAGGCGCAAAGAACGGCGTACGCACGGTCCGCGGGACATACATCAACGGGTTCTATGAAGAAGAGGAAATCTGCTATGGCGAGCGGCTGTACGGATTTCCCGATTCCAAACAGGTGCTGGTGAATCTGCCGGACGCGCAGAGCGTAAAGATTTGGGCGGGCGGCGAACTGGCCGCGGCCTGGAACGATTCCGCGGGAGAGATGACGCGGCGGCTGGACTTTGCCGCGGGCATTGCCAAGCGGGAATACCGGCAAAACACCGCGCATGGGGCGCTGGACATCTCCGTTATAAGGCTTGCAAGCTTTGTGCAGAAAGAACTGTTTGTGCTGCGGGTTACCGTTTCTTCCGTTGATTACACGGGCGAACTGCGGTTGGATTCGATGCTCGACGGCGACGTTACAAACTTCAGCGATCCGGACGACCCGCGCGTTGCCTCCGGTACAAAGCAAAAGCTCATAACGACCGCTCGCTATCGAAAGGACGGCTGTCTTGCGCTGCGCACCGAAACGCTGGTGAGCAAGCGCGCTCTTGGCTGCGCGGCTGTGCACGCAATGGACGGCGCCGAGCCGGAGCTCTTCGGGCACGGCAACCTGCTTGCCGCGCGGTTTTCGCGTACACTCCGCCCTGGAGAAAGCGTGACGCTGACGAAATACTGCGTGTATACAGATGTACAGCAAAAAGGCGATTTGCTTGCGGACGCCGTTTCACTGGCGCGGCAGGCGGCGCAAAAAGGGTTCAACTACTGGGCAAACAAACAGCGGAACTACCTCTCCGCATTTTGGAGCCGTTCCCGGGTCAAGATAGACGGGGATGCGCGCACACAGGCCTATCTGGATCTATGCGTCTATGAGCTTCTCTGCGCCGCCGGGCAAAACGACCGCAGCAGCGTTGCCGCCAAGGGGCTGAGCGGCGAGGGATACGAGGGGCACTATTTCTGGGACTGCGAAATCTACGCCTTTCCGTTCTTTCTGGCGAGCGCGCCGGATATGGCGAAAAAACTGCTGGACTATCGCTATGAGCATCTGGACGCGGCGCGCGCGCACGCGCGAATGCTCGGGCACGAACGCGGGGCGCTCTATCCCTGGCGCACCATCGCGGGCTCGGAGTGCTCGTCCTACTATCCTTCCGGCTCGGCGCAGTACCATATCAACGCGGATATTGCGCATGCGTTTACCCAGTACTGGTACGCAACGCGGGACGAGAGCTACCTTGCGCGCATCTGCGAGGTGCTCGTTGAAACCGCGCGGCTGTATCTGGACGTCGGGCACATGCTGGATGGGTTCTTTCGCATTGAAGGCGTAACGGGGCCAGACGAATACACCTGTATTGTCGATAACAACTATTATACGAACGCGGGAGCTGCGAATACGTTTTTAGAGGCGTGCTCGCTCTGTCAAACGCTGGAGAAAATCGGCGGGTTTACTGGGCTCAGCCAAAAGATCGGCGTTACCAAAGCAGAGCTGGGAGCATTCTTTGCCGCCGGAACCGCCATGTACCTGCCGATGGACGAAGCGCGCGGCATCTGCAAACAGGACGATACTTTCCTGAACAAAAAACGCTGGAACCTCGACGAGATTCCGCCGCAGAACTTTCCGCTTTTAATGCATTACCACCCGCTCTATATCAACCGCAGGCAGGTTTGCAAGCAGGCGGACACCGTGCTGGCGCACTTTCTCTACCGCGAGGAATCGCCGCTGATCATGCAGCGCACGTTTGACTATTACGAGGGCGTCACGACCCACGATTCCAGTCTTTCGGCCTGTGTGTTTTCCATGATGGCGGCGCGGCTTGGGAATCTTCCGCGCGCGATGCGCTACTTTGACGCGACCGTGGGCATAGACATCGACGATCAGAGCGGGAACACGCGGGACGGCCTGCATATTGCCAATATGGGCGGGGCGTACCTTTCGATTATCGCGGGTTTTGGCGGCATGCGGCTTGACTGCGACGGGCTGCGGCTCTTTCCGCTGCTTCCGGCGGGTTGGCGAAACTACTCGTTTTCGCTGGCGTACCTTGGCAGCCGCATTTCGGTTTGCGTCAACGCGGAAGGCTGCAAACTGCGCGTGCTGGAGGGGCCGGAGCAGGAGATTACCGTTTTTGACCGCCGCGTGCGGCTTTCAAAGGCCGAAGCGCAGATCGACCGCCCCGTGCGCGGCGTCATCTTCGATCTGGACGGGGTAATCACCGATACGGCGCGCTTCCACTACGCTGCCTGGAAGCAGATTGCCGATGAGCTGGGCATTCCGTTTGACGAGAAGCTGAACGAGCGCTTCAAAGGCGTTTCCCGAACGCGGTGCCTCGAACTGTTGCTCGAATCCGGCAGTCAGAAACGTTCACCGGAGGAGAAAACCGCGCTGACAAACCGAAAGAACGCCCGTTATGTCGAGGCTCTGGGCGGGCTCTCGCGCAGCGACCTTCTGCCCGGCATTTTGGAAACGCTGTCGTTTCTGCGCGAGCGGAACATTCCCTGCGCTCTCTTCTCGGTCAGCAAAAACACGGGGGTCATCCTCCAAAAACTCGATCTGGGCGCGGCGTTTGACGCGGTTGTGGACGGAACGGATATTCAGCATTCCAAACCGCATTTTGAAGGGTACTTGCTTGCCGCCGGGCGAATCGGGGTCGATCCGCGCCTTTGCGTAATGGTGGAGGACGCGCAGGCCGGGCTGGAAGGCGCGCGTGCGCTTTCCATGCGCACCATCGGAATTGGAGCAAACCTTCCCGCCGAATCGGCGGATAGCCGCTTGCCGTATACGACGACCCTGCAAGAGACGCTGGGGGATTTGATTCGCACGCATAACGGGTAATCGCCGCGCGGAATATTTCAGCAGAACATAAACTTCACAGTATTCAAAAAGAGCACGCCTTTGATCAAGGCGTGCTCTTTTACTTGACTAAAATGCGCATTCCGTTGTAAAACGCTGGCGAAAAGCGAAGTCCAGTCTATTTCTCGAAAAAGACTACTTACCCGATGGCATTTCGCGGCTGCCGGGTTTTTCCAAAGCGAGCGTTCCTGCTCTGCAGAGCGGGCAGTCGTCCGGCTCGTAGGAGTCGATCGTGAGTTTCAGCGCGGCGTAAACGGGAAGGGGAAAGTCGCATTCTTCCACGCGTCGGTCGGCGATGCAGGCGGCGCCGATCACTTCCGCACCCATGTCCTTGAGCACCTTTACCGTTTCCATGGTGGATTTTCCGGTGGTGATCACGTCCTCGGCAATCAGGATTCTGTCACCCTTGCCAACAGAAAAACCACGGCGCAGCTGCATTTCGTTATCCTTGCGCTCGGTAAAGATGCTTTCTACGCCAAGCTGGCGCGCCAGCTCGTAGGAAACGATTACGCCGCCCATCGCGGGGCCGCAAACCTTGGTGACGGCCAAATCCTTGACTTGTAGGGCGACGGTGGACAGCACCTGCTCGGCGAGCGCGGGATAACGCAAGAGTTTGGCGCACTGGCAGTAGCCGCCGCTGTGTCGCCCGGAGGAGAGCAGGAAGTGCCCTTCCAAAAACGCGCCGCATTGCTTCATTATACTAAGATTGTCTTGCATAGAGTATTCTCCTTTGTCATTACGTGACTAGTTATAAAACTCCGCGAATCTCCTGCAGATTCGTCAGGCCTTCTTCTTTACAATAGGCGGACAGCCCGTCGATGATTTCGAGCATCGTCTGCGGGTTGGCAAACGTCATTGTGCCGACCTGCACCGCGCAGGCGCCCGCCATGATGAATTTCAGCGCATCCTCCGCCGAGGAGATGCCGCCCATGCCGACAACGGGGATGCGCACCGCGCGCGCCGCCTGATGCACCATTCTCAGCGCGAGCGGCAGGATGGCAGGCCCCGAGAGACCCGCGTAGACGTTGTCGAATACCGCTCTTTTGCGCTTGACGTCCACCGCCATGCCGAGGAACGTATTCACCAGGCTGATGGCGTCCGCACCCGCGTCCTCGCAGGCGCGCGCGACGGCGACGATATCCGGCGCGTTGGGCGAAAGCTTGACCATCAGCGGATGACGCGTGACTGCGCGGACTTTTTTCGTAATGTCCGCCGCCGTTTCCGGCAGAAGCCCGAACGCCATGCCGCCCGCTTTTACATTCGGACAGGAGAT
This sequence comes from Christensenellaceae bacterium, assembly GCA_963674535.1. Taxonomy (GTDB): domain Bacteria; phylum Bacillota; class Clostridia; order Christensenellales; family CAG-138; genus UBA7703. The sequence continues at coordinate 58,638 of OY771363.1, forward strand.
GTTGAGCTCCAGAATGTCGATATCCGCTTCATTGAGCAGCCATGCGCCTTCGAGGTAATCGCTCTCGCAGTGTCCGCCAAGGTTGCAGAGTACGGCGGTGCCGAGCGAGCGCATGAAAGCCGCTTCGGTTGCCACGAATTTCGGTACGCCGGGGTTTTCCAGCCCGATGCTGTTGAGAAGACCCGACGCGGTCTCGTAAACGCGCTCTCCGGCGTTACCGGCGCTGCCGTTCAGCGTCAGCCCCTTGCCGCAGATGCCGCCGAGGCGGGAAACGTCCATGATTTCGGCATACTCGCGGCCAAAGCCGAAGGTTCCGCTTGCGGCGATAACCGGGTTTTTGAGCGGCACGCCGCAGAGGGTGAGCGAAAGAGGATTAAAGGGCATTTTGCACCTCCCGGTAGTCGAACACAGGCCCGTCCTTGCAGACGCGTTTGCCGCCGCTCGCCGTCCGGCAGGTGCAGCCAAGGCACGCGCCAACGCCGCAGGCCATGCGCTTTTCGAGCGAAACAAAGAGCCGGGCGTTTGTCGCCTGCGCCTTTTGCGCCGCCGCGCGGAGCATGGGCTTCGGCCCGCAGGCGTAGTAGACGGCGTCCAGTGAAAAATCCACGCCGTCGGTTACGATGCCGCCGACGTTAACAGAAACAGAGTCGGCATACCGCTCGAACTCCGAAACGCAGTACGCTTCCTCGCGAAAGCCGAGGAACACCTCAATGATCCGCGCGGGGTCGCTTGCACGAAGCTCCTTGACGAGCTGGAACAGCGGCGCGGTTCCAATGCCGCCGCCGACGACGACCGCGCGGCCGGGGGTGAGCGGGAACCCGTTGCCGAACGGCCCCTGCACTTCGATGGTTTGCCCCGGCAACAGCAAACTGAACTGCGCCGTGCCGCGACCGACTTTTTGATACACAAACGTAATCTCGCTGGGCTCCTCACTGCATTCGAAAATGCTGATCGGCCTGCCCAGCAGCGGATCCAGCGCGCCGGGCACGCGCAGCAGGTAGAACTGCCCCGCGCGTCCGAGCGTCAGGCCGGAAACGGTCATGCGAAAGATGCCGTTTGCAATTTGTTTGTTACTGAGAATTACAGCCATTTTGAAAATCCCGCTTTCGACAATTCCGGAGCAATTACAGGGCGGGTTACAGCCATTTTAAGATGTCCTGTTTCATCGTGAGAACGGCGGCGCGGACATACTCCGCAAAATCCTCGCCATCGCTTTTGCCCTTGTGCGCGGTGATCAGCCCGCGCGAGGAGTTGACCACGCCGCGGATACCGTCCTTGAAGAAACCCGCGATGTCCTTACCGGTGCCGCCCTGCGCGCCATAGCCGGGGATCAGCAGAAAGGTATGCGGCAGCAGCGGGCGGATGCGCTCGAACTCCTCCGGATAGGTCAGCCCCGTGACCGCGCCGATGGCGGAGTACCCGCTTTCGCCTAGGAAGCGTTCGCCCCATTCGGAAACCTTTCGCGCGGTGCGCTCGTAGAGCGTTTCGCCGTCCACGAGCAGATCCTGAAAGTCTTTTCCGCTGGGGTTGCTGGTTTTGACCAACGCGAACACGCCTTTCTCCTTTGCCAGATACGGGTAGTAGGGGGAGACCGCGTCCTCACCCATGAAGACGTTGATGGTCATCACGTCCGTTTCAAAATCGCCGGAAAAGTGCGCTTTTGCGTACTGCTCGGCGGTGGAGGCGATATCCCCGCGCTTTGCGTCCGTAATGGTTACGTTGCCGCGGCTCCGGGCATACCGCAGCGTCTTGGAAAACGCGCGCATGCCGTCCAGCCCCAGCGCTTCGTAGAACGCAATCTGGAGCTTGAAACAGCCCGCGTTCTCTTCTGTTGCGTCGATGATTGCGCGGTTGAACTCGAATATCTTTTCGCCGTCCGACCAGTCTTTTTTAATCAGGTATTCCGGCAGAAATGAAAGCTGCGTATCGAGACCTACGCAGACGGGGCCTTTCTGCTGCGCGGTAAAAACCAACTTATCCATACTCATATCGTGTTTCTCCCTGTGCCTTAGAATTTTATAATCGTAAAACCGTCATCCGATCTTCTTGTTCTCGTACCGCGCTTCGCCTTCCACGATGGTGGTCTGAATCCGGCCGCGCACATGCCAGCCGTCGAACGGCGTGTTATGCGAGCGGGAAACCATGCTCTCCCGGTGGATGACAGCTTCTTCCGTAACGGAGAGGATGGTCACATCCGCGGGGTATCCGGGCAGGAGCAGCCCCGCTTTCAGGCCGAGGCGCTTTGCGGGCGCGAGGGACGCCATTTCGGAGAGCCGCGTCAGCGGGATTCCGTTTTCGAGGAATACTTTCAAGTAGACCTGCATGGCGTATTCGATGTTGGAAACGCCCGGCGCGCCGTTTGCCTTATCCGCGTCGGTATGTGGCGCGTGGTCGGTGGCGAGGCAGTCGATCGTGCCGTCCTTGATGCCTTCAATCAGCGCGCGCGCGTCGGTGGGCGTACGTAGCGGCGGGTTGACCTTGTAGTCGAGACCCGCGCCGATTAAGTGGTGCGGTGTGACTTCGCAGGTCAGTGAAAGCCCCTCGGCCTTGGCGCGGCGGATGAGTTCCACCGTCTCTGCGTGGCTGACGTGGCCAACGTGCAGGCTGCCGCCGACTTCGCGCAAAAGCGCGATATCCCGCAAAACGGTCTTGCGCTCCGGCTGGCAGTGCGTGCTGACCACAAATCCGTACTTTGCCGAGTCGATCAAGAGCTGCCGCATAAACGCGTCCGAGAGGATCGTCTTTCCGTCGTTGCTGAAAAGGTTTGTTACCCGACTCAGCGCGGCGCGGTCGGTCGGCGTTTCGTCGCTGAGGCGTTCGCCTGCGGCGGCGGCCTGCGTGAGTCGGCAGAGGTGGAGCTGAGCGGCTTTTTTCTGGTTGGCTTCCACGAGCGCGGGCGTTTCCATTACGGGGCTGGTGTTCGCCATGGCGCAGAGGTGCGCGTATCCGCCCGCGAGCGCCGCCTTCATGCCGCTCTCGATGGTCTCCTTTTCCGGAAAGCCGGGATCGCGGAGGTGGCAGTGCAGGTCGATGAACGCGGGCATCAGCACCGCCCCGCGCACATCCACCGTGCGGTCGGCGCGCCGCCAGCTCAGCGGTCCGCAGCTGAGAATTGTTCCGTCTTCCATGCAGAGGTCGCCGTAACGTTCGCCAGTTGCGTCGATCAATCTTGCGTTTCGATATTGCGTAATCATAATCCGCTCTCCTTACTGTCGCGTGCGTGCGTTCTGATAGTTTGCAGCCAAGTTCGTTTGGTTCCTACAGGCGTGTGCATGCGTTTTGATATTGTATTTCAACTGTGTTTGGTTCCTACAGCCTTGTGCGAGCGTCGCAGTATTCGCAGGCGTACTGGTTTTTTTCCGCGTCCACAAGGTGAAAGTGAACGTCCTTGATCGGCTCGTGGTTTGTGATGCAGCGCGGGTTTTTGCAGGTGAGGATGCCCGTTACGGTGGTCGGCGGCGAGAGTTTGACCTTCTGCACGCAGACGCCCTCCTTGACGTAGCTGAGCGTTACGCCCGGGTCGATGAGGCCGAGCACGTCCAGATTTAGTTCGAGATTTGTTTCGATCTTGATCAAATCTTTTTTGCCCATCTTGGTGCTGTCCACATTGCGCATGAGCACCACCACGCCGTCGAGCTGATCCAGCCCAAGCTGAAGAAAAATTTTATATCCCTGACCCGCGCGGATGTGGTCGATTACGATGCCTTCCTTGAGTTTCGAAACGTTGATCATATTCAAAATCCTCCCTGCGTGAATTCAAAATCGGTTGTCAAGCTTTGCGGCTTTCGGTTCAGCACTGCGGTTCCTGCATGCCGAGCAGTTTGATGATGAGCGCCATTCTCACGTACATGCCGAATCTGACCTGCTCAAAATAGACGGCGCGGGGGTCGGCATCCACCTCGGCCGCAATCTCGTTGATGCGAGGCAGAGGGTGCATCACGATGGTGTCCGGCTTGGCGAGCGAGAGCTTTTCCTGCGTCAGGATGAAGTAATCCTTTAAGCGCAGGTATTCCTCTTCGCTGATGAAGCGCTCGCGCTGCACGCGGGACATATAGAGCACGTCCAGTTTGCCGATGCAGCCTTCCAGGCTTGTCGTCTCCTCGTAAGGAACGCGCTTTGCGTCCAGTTCCTCCTTCACAAAGGCGGGCATGCGCAGCTCTTCCGGCGAGATAAAGAGGAAGCGCACGTTTTCGTACCGCGCAAGGCATGTGGTCAGCGAGTGGATCGTGCGTCCGAACTTAAGATCACCGCAGACTCCGACGGTGAGGCCGTCGAACGCGCCTTTGTAGTGGCGTATGGTCAAAAGGTCGGTGAGCGTCTGCGTCGGGTGATGGTGCCCGCCGTCGCCCGCGTTGACCACGGGGCAGCCCGCATAGCGGCTCATGAGTTTGGCGGTTCCCTCCTTGGGGGAACGAACCACGATGAGGTCGGCATACTGGCCCACCGTGCGCGCGCTGTCCGCAATGGTTTCGCCCTTTGCCGTGCTGGAGGTGTTGGGGTCGGAAAATCCCAGCGTACTGCCGCCGAGGCGGAGCATGGCCGCGTCAAAGGAAAATTTCGTCCGCGTGGAGGGTTCGTAAAACAGGCTCGCAAGAATCTTTCCCCGGCAGACGTCCGAAAAGTTCGCGGGGTTTAGGATGATGCGCTCGGCAAGCGCGAGCAGCTCCTCAATTTCTTCGAGGCTTAGGTCGCTCGGGGCAATCAGGCTTTTGTTTTTCAGCATTCGGGTTCGCTCCTTCTGCAAATTCGTTGCGTGTCTTTTTAAAAAATCGGGCATAAAAAAACACCGGCTGTAATAGCCGGTGATAAAAACGAAAGGAACGGGGAAACGACAATGGAGGGAGAACGACGAAGGAGAAATTTCAAAATACGAATCCCGCGGTTGCGTTTCCCTCTGGTTTTTTGCACGCTGCCCGGGTTCATATCGTTGTGGCCTCCGTTTTGACTCATTTTTAGTAGCATATGTAATTTCACGCCGAATGTCAAGAAAAATCTTGTGTTTATGCGGCTTTTTTCGAATCGCTCCACGCGCTGGGCAACGGAAATTTGCTTGTTTTTGCAGGGAAGCGAAATCCGGACTGCAAAAACGTGGCAGTTTTCGAAAACGCAGATTATGCAGTTTTTCAGCAAAGAACCTGCAAAATGCGGCGTATTCTGTCGCGAAAAGACGCTGGTGCGCGCGGGGGAAAGCGGCGCCGAAACGCACGGAAGATTCGTTTTGGTAAATGTGCATGTTGCTTGGCAAAATAGATAGAATCGCGAGAGCAGTTCTTTGCAAGCGCCGCTTTTCAATAGCTGGAAGGCGTGCCTCGTTCGGCGGGATGCGCGCGGTATGCCGTTGGAGACTGCCCCGCGTGCTTTTTGAACACGCGGCTGAACTGCGAAAAGCTGAAGAATCCGCAGCTCAGTGCAATATCGAGAATCTGGCGGCTGGTGTTTTCAAGAAGCTTTTGCGCCATGCGTACGCGCGTCATCTGAATATAGTCTGTCAGAGAAAAGCCGGTTACCTTCTTGAACTGATGGGAAAGATAGTACTCGCTGAGAAAGAATTTTCGCGCTAATCCGGTAAGCGACAGTGGCTCCTGATAATTCGTGTGGATATATGCCGTAATATCGTATATCTTGGACGTGATGGAATCGAGCCCCGATTTGTTCCTGTAGGTGCTGCGGGACTGGCTGACATGGATCAGGCTCAAAAAATCGATGAACTTTTGATGGACATACAGCTCTTTGAGCGGGGACTTCCCCATAGCAACGCTCAATACCTCATTCAGTCGAAGAAAGATCTCCTGCCGCTCCGCGTGCTCAAAACGAAAGATGCAGGGCTCGTGCTCGAACATCTGCAAAAGATGCGCGTACATGCCGCCCAAAGCGGTGCTTTCGGTCGGCAGTGCAAAGTTGATGATAATCCGCTTTTGGGCGTTGCCTTTGAGGTACTGCGTCTTGTGGAGCAGAAAGGGTTTGATGAGCACGATATCGCCAAACTTGATGTCGAACCAGTTGCCTTCGATGATATGCCCCGCCGCGGTATCTAGAAAAACGCAGATTTCGTAGAAGTTGTGCTGGTGCTGAAACTCCATGTTTACGACCGAGGAACGCTCGTCGTAATCGAACAGGTAAAAAAACCCATCGGCGGCATTGCCCTGCTGATAGTTGAAGCCGGGTTCATATTTTACGAGGTTGTTCAACAGCATAGAGCCTCCTTGGCCGGAAAGCGGGGCAAAAAGCATAATCTGCAATGTTTTTTCAATATTATAGCATATGCTGAGTGGTTTATGTTCACATGAGCCAATATAATAGCGGTAGAGACCGGCGCTGCCAATGAATGCGAGGAGATCAAATGAACCTGAGCAGAGAATGGGATAATCGGCTTAATCTTTGGATTGAGAAGATACAAAAGGACTTTTTCATTCTGATTGGTGAAGTGGCCTGCGCGGGGTTTACCACCTACGATATGCTTGCGCCGGAGGAAGCGAAAAAGGGAGCTTTCCAGCCGATGCCGCCCGGCACTGCCTGGGGCGAAAAATGGCAGTACGGCTGGTTTCGCACCGAGATAACGCTGCCGGACTTCGCAAACGGCAAGCGGATTATCTTTTCTCCAGATGTCGGCGGAGAAATGCTGATTTGGGTAAACGGAACCCTCGCTGGCTCAAAGGATCTTGAGCACAGCTATATCACCCTGACGAAATGCGCAGAAGGCGGAGAGCACTACGATATCCTGATAGAAAGCTACGCAGGTCACGGGCCGCGTCTTGAGAACGGAGGCCCGTATTTTCCGGGCGAGACGCCGGTGCCGGAGCCGCCGCAGCACCAAGTTACGGTTGGCCACGCGGTGATAGCCATTTGGAACGAACCGGCCTATCAGGCGGGGCTGGATGCTTACACGCTGCATAAGCTCTTGCGCGTACTGGACGGCAAGTCCCTGCGCGCGCAAAAGGTACTCGAAGCACTCAAGCAATTTACCTATCTTGTCGATTTTGAACTTCCTCTGGAACAACGAATGGAAGGGTATTATAAAGCGCGGGAACTCCTGCGGCCGCTTTTGGCGTGCGTAAACGGCTCGACTGCGCCGGAGTTCACTGTCTTTGGGCAGTCGCATCTCGACCTTGCGTGGAAATGGACGTTTGACGAGACAAAGCGCAAATGCGCAAGAACGCTCTCCTCTCAGCTTGCGCTGATGGACGAATACCCGGAATACCGCTTTATGGTCTGCCAGGTTCCGATTCTGGAAACCGTCAAGCGCTGCTATCCCGAACTGTACGTACGGATTCTGGAGAAGATTCGCAACGGCCAAATGATGCCAGAAGGCGGCGTGTATGTGGAAAACGACACCAACATACCGAACGGAGAAAGCCTGATCCGCCAGTTCCTCTATGGCAAGCAGTGGTACCGCGAGGAGTATGGGTGCGATTCCAAAATGGCTTGGATGCCGGATACGTTCGGCTTTTCCGCGGCGTTGCCGCAGATTATGAAGGGCTGCGGCATCGATTATTTTGCAACGCAGAAGCTGGTGCGCAGTCACCCGGAAACGGACCGGTTTCCATACAACATCTTTTACTGGGAAGGCATAGACGGAACGTCGGTGCTTTCGCATATGCTCATGGAAAACAACTCGGGCATCGATCCGGAGCTGCTCTCGCGCCGATGGAACGAAGACCGTAACCAGCAGGAAAACATTGAAACCTTCCTGTTTCCGTTTGGTTATGGCGACGGCGGCGGCGGGCCGACGAGGGATATCTACGAACTCGCCAAACGGGTGGGCAACCTTGAGGGCGCGCCGAAAACCATTCTTCAAAGCCCGATCGATTTCTTTGCGGACGCGGAATCGCGCGGACTGCCCATCGAGCGGTATGTCGGGGAACTGTACCTGCAGTGGCACAGGGGAACGTATACCTCCGTTGCCGCGCTGAAACGCGGAAATCGCGCCGCGGAAACCGCGCTGCACGACATGGAGTTCTGGTCTGCCGCAGCAAGCCGGTTCTTAGGCCTTGCCTACCCCAAGGCGGAGATTACGGCGCTCTGGAAGAAACTTTTATTCAACCAGTTCCACGATATCCTCGCGGGTACTTCCATCACGCGGGTCAACGAACAGGCGATCGCGGCTTTTAGCGAGATTCTGGATGCCGCAGGGCAGATGGAAGCGCGGGCGCACCGCGCGCTGGCCGGAGAAGCGGAAGCGGAAAGCCTTACGGTGTTCAACACGCTGTCCTGGCCGAGAGAGGAGCTCGTGCCGCTGCCGGAGGGGTATCGCGCGGCGCGAGACGGAAACGGAAACGATCTTTTCGTGCAGACGACCGGCGACTCCGCGATTGCCTGCGTCCATTTGCCGCCGATGGGGTACGCCAGCTTTACCCTGATGTGCGGCGAGGGGCGGCGCGTGGAGCAGGGGGGCAGCTTTGCTTACCGTGAAGGGGATTTAACGCATCTGGAGAATGAAAAGCTGAAGATCACATTCCTTCCGACCGGGCAGATCATCAGCATTTTAGACAAAGAAAGCGGCCGGAATCTCGCGCGCGGGCTATGCAACGATTTTCGGATGTACAAGGACGTCAACATCGAGTACGACGCCTGGGAACTCGGCACGATGTACCGGTCCCTGCCGGTCGATCTCGGCGCGTCCGGCGAGGTTCAAATCCTCTGCGGCGCGGACGAAAAGGGCTTGCTGGCCTCCATTGAGATCACGCGTGAAATCCACAACTCAAGCGTCCGGCAGGTCGTCTCTCTGCGCAGGGGCAGCAGCCGGGTCGACTTTTTAACGCATATCGTCTGGAAGGAAATGCACAAGATTCTTAAGGTGGAGTTCCCTGTGGAGATCCATGCGGACGAGGGCATTTCGGAGATTCAGTTTGGCTATGTGAAGCGCCCGACCCATAGAACGCGGCAGTACGACAAGGACCGCTTTGAGGTGCCGCAGCAGAAGTATACCTGTCTGGCGGAAGCGGGGCGCGGCGTTGCCATTCTCAACGACTGCAAATACGGCGTGAGTCTGGACGGAAGCAGCATCAACCTCACGCTGCTCAAAGCGCCGGTGATTCCGGATATGTATGCGGATCAGGGCGAGCACACGATAACCTATTCGCTTTATGTGTATCATGGCGCGTTCGCGGATTCCGGCGTGGTGCAGAACGCATACGAGCTCAATTACCCGGCGAAGACGCTGCCGGGCGGGCGCGGGGAACGGAGCTTTCTTCGCCTTTTACCGTCGGAGGACAGCCCCGCGCGGTTTTTGCGCGAGAACGTCATCATCGAATCCGTCAAGGAAGCGGAGGATACGTCCGGCGATTGGATCGTCCGCCTCTACGAATCGCAAAACACGGCTTCCGGCTGCGTTTTGCAGGCGGATGTTCCGGTTGCGCATGCGTTTGAAAGCGATATGCTCGAGCTCTGCGCCGGGGAAATCCCGGTCGGACACGACGGAGTCAAACTCTGGTTCCGGCCTTTTGAAATTAAAACCATTCGTTTGAAATTTGACCGGCGGGAGGTAGAACAATGAACGCGGAGACTGCGGAACGTTACCTGCCAAGAATCATGACGGATCGGGCGGAACCGTTCGAGATCAAGGGGATTGGTTATACGGTGTTTCCCGCGCCGGCCAGGAGCCGCTCGTTCCGGCGGGACGTCTATTTTGACCCGCAGCGCGTCGCCTTTGCGGTGGAATACGCGGTGTACTTTGACTTCGACATTCAGCACCTCTACGATCTGGAGCATATTTGGATTTATGTCGGCCACGACGGCGCGGTTGTGGATGCCGAAGCGAGCTTCCACGGCTTTTATCTCAAAGCGATGGCGCTGGATGGCTATGAGATTGTCGATCAGACGCATTTGAAAATCTTCTGTCAACCCGGCAAGCACGCGTTCATGCAGGCGGGAAGCCTCTTTAAAATTCTGCCGGACTGGCAGCTGTGCTGCAACCTTCTGGCCGGGAGTGAAGGCTTGCTGGTGATGGACCTGTTCGAGGGGCGGATTGCGACGAACGACGAAACGCAAGCTGTGGTGGAAGCCTACATCAAAGCGAATTACTCGTTCAATCCCACGCTCGAATTTGAATACAAACCTCTGGATGCCAAGCTCCTCCTTCCCTGGGAGTCGCTTTTCGAAGCGATTCCGCCGCGGATCAACGCCATTCTTGCGACTATAAAGCAAAAAGAAGGAGACCACAAATGACAGCGGAAGAAAAGAAGTACCTGAAATTTGGCGACTACGCTTCCTACTCGCTTGCGAACTTCTGCCAGAGTATTCTGTTCGGTCTGGTGCAGGGGTATTTATTCATCTTTTACACCTCCGTGTTCATGATTCATCCGGCGATCGTCGGCACGGCGTTTCTTGTCGTTAAAATCTGGGATGGCGTCAACGACCCGATTATGGGAACCATCATCGACCGCACCAGAACCAAATGGGGCAAGATGCGGCCGTATCTGATCTTTGGCTCAATTCCGTTTTCGCTGATCACCATCAGCCTGTTTATTCCGTGGAATATCAGCGAAGGGTTCAAAATCGCCTATATGTTCATTACGTTTCTGACGTGGGAAGCGTTTTCAACGGTCGTGGACGTGCCTATGGCAGGCATCAGCGCGGTTGCTTCGCCCAACACGAACGAGAGAACGAAGATCATTTCGGTTGGCAGAATCGCCGGTTCCGCGGGCGGCGAAATTGCCACGGCGCTGGTTGCGCTGGGATTTTTGCTCACAAAGTCGGCTGCGGCGGTCTATATCGGCACGGCGGTTGTCGCGGGCATTGTAACGCCGATCTTCGTAATTTCAGGCGGTCTGAAACTCAAGGAACGCATTCCGCCGAGCATCGAAAAACCTCGCGTCAAGGACGCGTTTGTCTACCTCTTCCAGAATAAGCCGCTGCTTCTGCTCATCGGCGGACATTTCCTCTCGTTCTTCAGAAACATCGTCTCGGCAAGCGTCGTGTACTTTGTAAGCTATGTCTATCTCAAGCCGTCAATGCAAATTTTCTTTGCGCTGCCCGGCTCGCTTTCCTCGCTGGTCGGCATGATTCTCTCGCCCTACCTCAAACGCAAGTTCGAGGCAAAGACGCTCTATATTGCGGCAACGCTGTTTCACTCCTTCTGGCTGCTGGTTATGTTTATCGTGGGGCAGTTTACGATGAACCCCGTCGTACTGGCGACGATTCTCTGCATCGCGATGACGCCGGTCGGCATTTTAAACGTCATACCGTCTCTGATGCTTACGGATACGATCGATTATATGGAGTGGAAGACCGGACAGCGGCAGGAAGGCATTTCGTTTTCTCTGATGTCGCTGCGCGGAAAGATTGCCAGCGGATTTAAAGATTTTGTCATGTCCCTCATTCTGGTGGCGATCGGGTTTTCCGCCATGGGTACGGGCAATCTGCTCCCTGGAAGAACGGACTTATACATGCAGGCCGAAACAACACAGGCGGGAATCTTTGCGATGATGACGATCATTCCCGCGCTGACAAACTTGGTCAGCATCATTCCGTTCCTGTTTTACAAGCTCTCCGGCAGCAGACTGCGCGCCATCCGCGAGGAGTTGGAAGTGCGCAGAGCGGCGCAGACACCGGCGGAGAACGCGTAGGCAGTGGATATGGCGAAAAAACTGGTTGTGCTGCTCGACAGCGGGGATACGCTGATCGACGAATCCACGCAGGTGCTGGACGATCGCGGCATTGTGCAGAGCGCAGGCTGGATTGACGGCGCGCGCGAGCTTCTGGATTTCTTGCAGGAGGAGCAATACCGCGTGTGCCTGGTTGCGGACGGGGAGACGGAATCGTTTGAAAATATCTTCGGCGCGCTGGGCAAAAGGGACGTCTTTGAAGGTTGGGTCACCTCGGAGCAGGTCGGCGTTCAGAAGCCGGATCGAGCCATGTTTGAAGCGGCGTTTCGCGCAATGCGGCTTTCGAGCCGGGAGAAGCGGCGCGTGGTCATGATTGGGAACAACCTGAAAAAGGACATTGCCGGAGCAAACGCGTTTGGCATACCGAGCATATGGATGCGCTGGTCGCCGCGTTATTTTCAAACCGTTGCGCAGCCGGACTGGCAGCCAACCTATACGGCGGAACATCCGCGCGCAGTCATTGCGCTGTTACAAAAAATGGAGGCCGGTTTATAAAGGGATGGATATGACAACGCCAACGCGAACCGCCGTTTTGGAAAAACTGGCTTTGCTGACGCGCCGCCTGCCGGACGATCTGTATATGGACGACGCGGCGTTCATGGAGAATATGAAGTCCTGCAATCTCGGCTGCGACGACATAGAGCGTTATATGTGCTGGGAGTGGCCGCAGGGAATCGGGCTGTTCTGCCTTTGGAAGCTGTTTGTCAGCGGAGAAAACCCGGAAACCCTGATGCTGCTGAAATCGTATTTTGACCGCCAGCTGCAAATCGGATTGCCGACGCTGAACGTCAACACGCTCTCGCCCATGCTTGCGCTGTCCTTTCTGGCGGAGCATACAAGGGAGGAGCGGTATCTTGCGCCCTGCAGGCTGAGCGCGGATTGGATGCTGGAGCATTTTCCCAGAACGCAGCAGGGCGGTTTTCAGCACACAACGTCCGACGCGGTCAACCGCGAGGAACTCTGGACGGATACGGTGTTTATGAGCGTTCTGTTTCTGGCGAACATGGGCAGAATTCTGAACGACGAGCGATATAAGCAGGAAGCGGAATATCAGTTTCTGCTGCACGTTAAGTACCTGCAAAACAGCGAAACCGGGCTGTTCTATCACGGCTGGACGTTTGACGGCAACCATAACTTCGCGCGGGCGCTGTGGGCGCGCGGGAACTGCTGGCTGACGATTGCCATACCGGAGTATCTTGCAATCTCTTCCTGCGACGCGGCGGTAAGGCGCTTTCTTGTCAGCGCGCTCAACCGCCAGGTGGATGCGCTTTTAGCGTGTCAGGACGAAACAGGTATGTGGCATACCCTGCTCGACGACCCGACCTCTTATCTGGAGGCGAGCGCGACGGCGGGCTTTGGCTACGGTATCTTGCTGGCGGCGGAAGCGGGGCTGATTCCGGCTGATCGGAGGCGGCTTGCGCAGCGCGCGCTGGCGCCGATTCTGGACACTATCGACGCAAGCGGAATCGTCAACCGCGTTTCCTACGGAACGTCGATGGGTAGGACTTCGCTGGAATTCTACAAGACGATCGAATTCAGCCCGATGCTGTACGGGCAGGCGCTTGCAACCCTCTTTTTGCACGCATTTTTACAGCAGGAGGAAGCATGGAATCGCACTACGGATTGATTTTGCACGAGACCGACCGGAGGATTAAGGAAGCGCTGCTCGAGCAGGAGCGCGACCGTACCGGCCGGTTCTTCGGCGCGTTTTCCAACGCGGACGGCATCGTGATGGTCAAACACACGGTCTACCGCCTGATGACGATGCTTTCCGGCCTGATGAACGAGGATTCCGCCTGGTATGCCAGCGATACGTTGAAAGCGTGCATCGATCAGGGGCTCTCCTATGTGGAAAAAAGGCAGCGCGCGGACGGACTGTTCGATTACGAAATCTGCAACTTCGACTCTCCGCCCGACACCGCTTTTATCCTGAAAAAAGTCCTCCCAACCTACGCTTTCCTCAAGAAAACCGGCAAATACGCGGCGTTTGAGGCAAGGCTGGAAGCCATCCTGAAAAAGGGCGTGCAAGGCTTGATGCTGGGCGGTTTTCATACGCCCAACCACCGCTGGGCAATCGCTTCCGTTTTGGCCAGCTGCGGCGCGCTCTGGGGGGAAGGAGCATATCTGCGTGAAGCGGAGCGGTATCTTGCCGAAGGGATCGATATCAACGGCGACGGCGAGTACGCCGAACGCTCTTCCGGCAACTACAACCGCGTCAACAACGACAGCATGCTGATGCTGGCGCAGGCGCTGAACAACCCTGTGTTTGAGGAATATGCCGCGAGAAACCTTACCATGATGCTTTCGTATATCGAGCCGGACGGGAGTATTTTTACCGAAAACTCCACCCGCTTCGATAAAGACCTGCGCGTTTTTCCGCGCTACTATTACTGGCAATACCTTTTGCTGGGGCACAAACTCCAGCGAGAGGACTTCTTGCAAGCGGCGCGCGCCATCATGGAGCGGGTTGTGCGGGATAACCTGCGTGCGCCTGATATCCTGATTCAGTTTATGAACCAGCCGGAACTGATTCCGGTTGCCGATACGCCGCGCGGGGCAATGCCGCATCCCAGCCGCTTCTTTCAGAATTCCGGCGTCGTACGCGACAACACAGAGGACCGTTCCGTTACGGTGCTGGCGCATCATCCGGCGTTTTTGCATGTGCAGTTCGGAGGAATCGGGCTTGCGGTCGAGCTGCAGGGCAGCTTTTTTGAGCACCGCGGGTTTGTCGGCGATGAAATGACACAGTCGGGAGAACGGGAGTACGCGCTGAATCAATCCATGCATAGTTGGTATTACCTTCCGTTTGCGTCCAAGCCGGAAACAACCGATTGGTGGGCGATGGATCACAGCAAACGCCCGATGCGGCCCGGGCCGACGCTGAGCCTGGAGGTCAAAACGGCGATTTCGAACGACGCCGTCGCGCTCCGCATCCGAGCCGCCGGCGTAGAAAACGCGCCGTTCCGGCTCGTCTTTACGGCGCAGGGCGCGCCAATACGCGTTGGGGAACAGGGCGAGCTGGAAATTTGCAGCGGACGCGCGCATGTTCTGATTGGCCCGGCGTTTCACGAGTTCGGGCGGCGGGAAGCGGATTTGAACGCGGTGGAAACAAGCACGCAGAGTTTTACCTGCTACACGCCGTTTGAAAAAGAGATTGAAATTCGCTTCTCCGCGCTGTAACGGTCGGGACGACGCCCCGCTTTTACAGTCATAACCGTATTTTTTGAAAACGAGGAAAACGAAATGAACTGGAGTATTCGATACGCGAGCCATCCCGAGGATGCGGTGCGCTGCAATACGCAACAATTGCGAAGCCGCTTTTTGATACCGACCGTGTTTCAGGCGGGCGAGGCTTGCTTGACCTATTCGCACGAGGACCGCATTATCGCCGGAGGCATTCTGCCGACGGCGGGTGAGCTGTCGCTCAGCGCGGACAATGAGCTTGGAACGGCGTACTTTCTGGAGCGCCGCGAGATGGGAATCATCAATATCGGCGGCGCGGGCGAGGTGATTCTGGATCAAACGGCATATACCTTGCAAAACCGGGACGGCCTCTACGTCGGCATGGGCGTAAAGAACGTCGTTTTTCGCTCGCTTTCTCCTGAAAATCCGGCAAAGTTCTATCTCAACTCCACGCCTGCGCACCAAAGCTATCCGACCGTAAAGATCGAGATTGAGAAAGCGAACCCCGTACGTCTGGGCAGTGAAAAAACGCTCAACAAGAGAACGATTTTTCAATATGTGCATCCGACGGTTTGCAAAAGTTGCCAGCTTGTGATGGGGCTAACCGTACTGGAACCGGGCAGCGTTTGGAACACCATGCCGGCGCATACGCATGCGCGGCGCATGGAGGTGTATTTTTACTTTGACATGGCCGCGGAAACGCGCGTGTTCCATCTGATGGGGGAACCGGAGGAAACGCGGCATATCGTCGTTGCCAACGAGCAGGCGGTCATTTCGCCTTCCTGGTCGATTCACTCCGGCGTCGGCACAGCCGGATATACTTTTATCTGGGGGATGGCGGGCGAAAATCAAACGTTTGACGACATGGACGCCGTGCCGATGGCAATGCTGAAATAGGAGATTGAGGTTATGAACGCATTATTCAGTCTGGAAAACAAAGTTGCAATTGTTACCGGCGGCAACGCGGGGCTTGGGCGCGCCGTTGCAAAGGCGCTTGCC
The DNA here is from genome assembly GCA_963674535.1 of Christensenellaceae bacterium. Classification (GTDB taxonomy): domain Bacteria; phylum Bacillota; class Clostridia; order Christensenellales; family CAG-138; genus UBA7703. Next base: position 74,423 of record OY771363.1, read on the forward strand.
GAGGCGGGCGCTGATATCGCGGTCGTTTCGCGCGGGGAAGCGGACGCGGTTGCGCGTGAAGTCGCCGAGGCGGGGCGCAGGTTTCTGCATGTTCGCGCGGATCTCGCTCAAATGGACTCCATTTCTACCATTGTTGAGCGCGTGCTGGCTGAATTCGGAAAAATCGATATCCTCGTCAACAACGCGGGCATCATCCGCCGGGAGGACTCGCTTGCGTTTACCGAGCAGGACTGGGACGACGTTATGGGCGTAAACGCAAAAGCTTTATTCTTTCTTTCGCAGGCTGTGGCGAACCAGATGGTGAAGCAGGGCACGGGTGGTAAGATTATCAGCACCGCGTCGCTGCTTTCGTTTCAAGGCGGCATCCGCGTGCCAGCCTATACCGCGAGCAAGAGCGCTGTAAAGGGAATGACCATGCTGATGGCCAACGAGTGGGCAAAATACAACATTCAGGTAAACGCGGTTGCGCCGGGCTATATGGAAACGGACAATACGGCAGCGCTGCGCGCCGATGAAAGCCGTTACCGGGAGATTCTCAGCCGCATCCCGGCGGGTCGCTGGGGAAAACCGGAAGATCTGGCCGGAACGTATGTGTATCTGGCGAGCGACGCTTCCAACTACGTAACCGGGTTTACCATTGCGGTGGACGGCGGGTGGCTCGCCCGCTAGCTGCGTTTGAAAGAGAAAAGCGCTATCGTGTCCGCAACCGGAGCCGGGGATGTTGCCATTGCGGGATTCCTTGCCGCGTTTCTCGCGGGCAAAGAGCCGGAGCAAGCGCTTGATGCGGCGAGCGCCGCCGCCGCGCTCTGCCTGCAGTCTGCAGATACGTCGGGCAAGCTCCTTCCGTTGGAAGAGATGATGAGCAGCTATCGGAGAAAAGCTGTGAATTATGCCTTGTTTGATGAAACCCGACCGCTTCCCCCGAGCGGGAAAGACCGTGTATTTGTCGCAAAGAAACGATTAATCCCGCAACTGAACACAAGAAGATAAAAGCCCTCGCAAGGGGCTTTTTTTGTTGAGAATAACCGCAAACCACCTCGTTGGGATAACGCTTTAGCGCACAACAACGCGCTCAAGCCGGCTGCCCAGGCGGCTCAGAATCTCGTTGGAGATCGTTCCCGTTTGCGCGGCGAGTTCGCATGCGGTGATCTCCTCGCCGCCCGATTTGCCAATCAGCACGGCGGCGTCGCCTGATTGAACGCCGGGGATGTTGGCGATATCGACCATCGTTTGATCCATGCAGATTTGCCCAACGATGGGAGCCGGGCAGCCGTTGATCAGTACCCTGCCAACGCCGCGGGATAGCGCGCGGGGAAGCCCGTCCGCATACCCGATCGAGAGTACGGCGATTTTAGAATCCCGCTCGGCGATATGCGCCAGTCCGTAACCCGCCGCTTCCCCGGCAAAAAGGTCTTTCACCAGCACCACGCGGGCTTTCAGCGAGAGCACGGGCTGGAGGAGGAGAGCGCAGCGCATTGTATCCTCGCGCGTGCTCAGCATGCCGTAGAGCGCGATGCCCGCGCGGACGACGCTGCCGCCCAACGCGGGGTAGTTCAGCAATCCGTAGCTCGCCTGCAGATGGACATTTTTAATTGCGCATCCCGCTTTTCGTAAGCGGGTGACGGTCGCTTCCAGCGCGTCCGCCTGCATCAGCGTAAAGGCGCGCGCTTCGGGGGCGTCGGAATCGTCCGCGCAGAGGTGGGAGTAAACGCCCTGAACATCGAGGTTTCGGCAGGCAAAGATCGCTTGAATATCCTCAAAGCGTTCGCACCGTTCGCCGAGGCGGCGCATGCCCGTATCGAGCGCAACTTGCACGGATATCTTTTTACCGTACCCGTTCAAAAGGGCGGCATAAGCTGCGTCCACGACCGTCTGCGTCAGGCGATACCGGCGCAGAAGCGCAAACTGCATGGGGTGCGTGTACCCCAGTATCAGGATTTCGCCGCGAATGCCGCTCTTTCGCAGTTCCACGCCTTCCAAAACGGTCGCGACGCAAAACGAAAAGACGCCTAGCCGGTTCAGCGCCCGCGCCATCAAAACCGCGCCGTGGCCGTAAGCGTTTGCCTTGACTACCGCCATCAGCCTGCAGCCGCCGGGCATCAGCTCTTTAAGCGCGAGGACATTGCTTTTGAGCGCGGCGCGGTCGAGTTCGATCCACGCGCGGCTCATGCAAAACCGCTTTTGGCGCGCGGAAAGCAGCGCAATCGGTAGCGCGAGCAGAAACGTCGTCAGAGCTACCGCCAGAAAATGAAGCACGCTATTCTGCACGAGCGGCAGGAACGCGGCGTTCAGCTTTGCTGTAAGGCGAACCAGCACGATGCTGAGCGGATGCAGCAGGTAGACCCAAGCGGAGAGGACGCGCAGGCGCTTGTTCGCCGGAGCAGGCCTTTTAACGAGCAGCGCAAACAATAAGAACGAGCAGACAGGCAGCAGCAGATACATGCTGTCGTGCCGCGGCCAGCCGAGAAAGCGCAGCGCGAGCGCTTCCGCCGTCATCAGCGCAAGGGAGAGAAGAAGGCCTGTCCAAAGTAAGCCGCGTGGCGGAGTTTTTTCAGCTTTGCCGAACCATGCGCCAAGGCAGAGAAACAGCGGCGCGTAAAACAGCCCGTTGCGCGTATACGTAAACAGTCCAAACCCCGCTTTGTAAAACGCAAGCAGCGCGGGAATCTGATTCGCCGCACCAAAATAACTGTCGCCAAGCAGGCCAACGAGGTAGAGCGCCACTGATATGATTAAAACGTCGCGAAACCGAAGCACGCGGCCTAACAGCGCGACGAGCAACGCGCCGAGGATGGCCGCCGGAAGGTACCAGAGATGGTAAAACGTTCCGTCAAAGAACACCATGCGGAGGATATCCCCAATGCCCGCCTGCCGAAAATGCCCCGCGTAGAAGTTGAGCGGCAGGTACAGCAGCGTGGCAACGCCGTAAAGCAGGGCGGTTTTCCTGACAAACCGCAGGAGAGCGCGCGTATCCCGCGGGGTAGCAAACAGCGTCTGCGGCAACACAAAACAGCCGGTTGCCATCAGGAAAAACGGCACCGCAAGGCGCGCGAGCACTCTGGTGAGCAGAAAGTCCGCGTCTGGGTTCACGGAGGAAAGGGGAGAGGTGTGGATGCAGAGCACGAGCAGCGCCGCCACCACCCGAAAAGAATCCAGCCTGCCGTATTGTCTATCTCCCGTCATGTTTTACGCTCCACTCCGTGATCAAAAACCCGTCGCTGTTGTTGCCGGATACGGCGTAGGAGCAGTGCGGGTCGGCGGCAAAGCGCGCTGTCCCGCCGGGTTCCGCCTTGAGAAAACAGACTTGAATCATCCCCTGCGCCGCCGGGCATGCAAGCCACTCCCCGCCGTAGGGGAACTGCCGGATATAATCGATATACTCTTCCAGCGCCAGGTTCATTTGCTCCATCGCGCTGGCGTGCGGAATGCCGACGTAGCGGAAATGCCAGGGTTCGTGCGCAATCTGCGTAACAGTCTCCTTGCCCTTTGGGTAGCGCTCGATCCAGCCGAACGCCGCCGCCTTTTGCCGCAGCGCGCGGCAGACGCCGGAATCCGGAAACTCCGGGCAGAGCGCGTCCTTTTCCGGCGCGTGGACGCCCAAATCGACGGCGAGTCCGGTTTGATGCTCGCTGTGGCTTGGGCGGGCGACGAACTTACTTGTAAACGCCTCGCCGCGTTCGGCCAGCGCGCTTTGATAAATCGCTTCCTGCTCGGCGCTGGACCGCCAGCCGCTGCAAACGCTGACCGTCTTCCAGCCGCCGACCGCGGCCATCAGACGAATCAGCGAGGGGCGCGCGCTGTTAAGCAGCAGGATGTTCCCGCTGTCGGAAGGGAAGGGGACAAGGTTGCTTTGCGCGGGTTCGCTCTTGAGCGGGTGCTGCGCGTTGACCAGAATCAGACTGCCGGTATAAACGCCGCTTTGCGGCAACAGAACCGTTTTCATGCGCCGACCGCCTGCTCAATGGCGCGCGTGATGACGTCCTCAAACGAAACGCCCGACGCCTTCATCATGTTCGGAAACCGGCTGTGGGACGTAAAGCCGGGAATCGTGTTGACCTCGTTGAAAACGATCCTGCCCTCCGGCGTGTAAAACACGTCCACGCGGGCAAACCCGCTGCACCCGAGCGCGCGGTAGATGATCTTTGCCGTCTGCTTGATCTGCCCGGCCTTTTCCGGCGGAATCCTGGCCGGAACATGCAGCGCGGAGGTTTTGAGCGTGTATTTTTCCGTATAATCGAAAAACCCGCCGGAGAGTTCCACCTCGTCCAACTCGCCGACCGTGAGCGTTTCGCTGCCCATGACGGCGCAGCCGACCTCGAAGCCGGAGATGGCCTGCTCCAGCAGAACCGTATCGTCAAACTGAAACGCCAACTGGATCGCTTCTGCAAGCGCACTTTGCTCCGCCAACCGGCTGACGCCGAACGACGAGCCCGCCCGAACCGGCTTGACAAACAGCGGATAGCCGATTCTGTTCGCCGCGCGGCGCGCAGACTCCATGCCGGAGGCGCGGTTCAGCGCGAACGACTGCGGAACGGATACGCCCTCCGCCGAGACCAGTTTATGCGCGCGGTCCTTATCCATACAGAGCGCGGAACAGGCCGCTCCGCAGCCGACCAGCGGAATTCCCGCGAGTTCAAACATGCCCTGCAGCGTTCCGTCTTCGCCGTTTTTTCCGTGCAGAACGGGGAACGCGGCGTCTATGGACACACGCTCAGCACCCTCCGGGCGCAGTAATAATAAGCTTCGGTTCGACCTGCTGGGACTGAACGCAACGGGCGTGCAGTCCGCGCTGTTTTGCCATTGATCGCTGGAGATTTTTTCGAGCGCACCGGAAAACGCATACCAGTCCCCCTCCGGCGTGATACCGATGGGGAGCGGCTTGAACCGCGCCCGGTCAATATGGCAAAGAACGGAGTATGCCGAGGCGAGAGATACGGCGTATTCCGGCGAACAGCCGCCAAAGAGGACGGCGATGGTCTTTTGGTTCATACTGGATCTCCTTCTGATTCAATGATTGTTCCTTCCGGGAGCGGAAAGCCGATTTCGCACCGGTTGCGGTAAAGAAGCCGTTCGCCGATGGGTGCGCCCGTCGCCGCGCTCACGGCCTCGCGGACGATATCGACAAGCTCGATTACCTTGCCGTTCTCCCGAATGTAGCGAGGTGTTTTGCTGAACGCGCGAAAGCGCACTCCGTCGTCGCGGTTTGTATAGATGCTGGCGGTGATGAACGCCTCGTCGAACGAAATACCAATCTGGTAAATAGCGTCGGTTTCATTTTTGACTTTGAGGTCGAGCCAACCTTCCGAGATCGTGGCGTCCACGCCGATTGGCGCGTCGCTTGGCGGCTCGGGGAAATCTTTTACGGCGTGGCCGTGCCGCTCGACAATGGTCAGCGGAGTGTTCAGAAACATCCAAAACAGTGAGTTACTCATTTGACACAACCCTCCGCCCGGCGCGGTGGTGAGCTTGCCGTTGATCACGACGAGACCGTCGCGGTAGGGCGTATGCCGGTCGGCGTTTCGCGCGAGGTACCAAAAGGAGAAGGTTTCCCCGGGACGGATGACGACCCCGTCCAGCACTGCTGCGGCGAGTTTGAGGTTAAAGACCTTGTTCTCCTGAAACGCCATGTCGAAACCGGTCGCGCCGTTATACAGCGGGCAGCTAGTTTCAAACAGCAGGCAGGGAAGTGTGTCTTTGGACTGCGCGCGGCAGTAGCGGTTTTGATCCAGCAGCATCCCTGCGTAAAAGCAGAAGATTCGCTGGCGCTTTCGAAGCTTTTTGAGCAGCGGTGATTGTCTGAGCGCGTTTTGTAAAGTCATCAACTTGCCTTTCCAAATCAAAAAAATGCCTGTCCGGCCGACAGCTAGATGCTATCAAACACGTACAGGCAGTTCGTTAAGTTTGAGTTGTAATAATCCTAAGATTTTCTTAAGTATAAGAGCGTTTTTTCTTAACGCGTACAGCTGACATCGATGCGGCTGCCGCAAAAGGCAGGCGCGCTACACGGGAAGCTTCACGGTAAAGGTGGTTCGGCGCTCGTTGCTCTGCGCCTGAATCGTACCCCCATGGAGGGTTACGATCTCCTTTGCAATGGAAAGCCCAAGTCCAGATCCGCCGGTATCGGAAGCGCGCGCTTCGTCCAGACGGAAAAACTTTTCAAAGATGGCGGAGAGCTTGCCCGCCGGAATCGTCGGCCCCTGATTCTGAAATGAAATCAGAACCGAAGCGCCGACCTTTTTTGCGGTAATCAGGATGGGTGTGCCGGGGTCGCTGTAAGCCGCGGCGTTTTTGAGGATATTGTTGAACACCCGAGCAAGCTTTGTGGAATCGCCGCCGACGGAGAGGGTTTCCTCCGCCTCCAGAACCGCCGTGTTGCCGCGTTCATTGAGGATCGGATAAAACTCGTCCGTCAACTGAACGAGCATGTAGTACAGGTCGATGGGTTCTTTCTCCAATTTGCTCTGCAGGGAGTTGTAGCGCGTGATTTCGAAGAACTCGTTGATGAGCTTTTCGAGGCGGTTTGCTTTGTCGAGCGTGATGCGCGTATACTTCGCCCTTTGTTCGGCGGGCATATCGGGCGCTTCGTCGAGCAGGCTGAGGTAGCCGATCACGGAAGTCAGCGGCGTTCGGATGTCGTGCGCCAGATACACGACCAAATCGTTCTTTCGCTGTTCCTCGCGCTTTGCCGCCTCGGCGCGCTGCTTGAGCTTTTGCCGGACCTCATTGAGCTTGACTTCCATGAACTCAAGTTCGCCGCCCATGCGAATCGGCGCATCCGCTTCCTCCGCAAGCTGGTCAATGCCATTGACAATACGGTCGAAGAACCGTGTAAACCAGGGCATCAAAATACGCATCAGAATCAGGAAATAGACGATAAAGGTTGCGCCAAACGCCAGCGTGATATTGTTCCGGATCACTTGCTGATAAACATCCCGGGCCGAGTCCCAGTTCAGGCTCAGCAAATAACTGATTCCGTTCACCAGAATATCCGCGAATCTCCCTCTCACGGCAGCGTATGTGCCGAATGTGAGTAAAACGGAGGCGCCTAAGACGACGATGGTTTGAAAGAACAGCTTCCAGAGCAGCCTTTGGTAAACTTTTCCCCGTAATGATCTGTTTTTCAAATTTCCAGCCGCCTTTCCATAGCATTCGGACTAGACACGGATCTATTGCTCAATTTTGTACCCTACCCCCCATACCGTCCGAATGTAGCTTGGGTTTTCCGCCGTATCGCCCATCTTTTCGCGCAGGTGGCGAATATGAACCGTAATGGTATTGTTGCTCTTGCTGTAGTATTCGTCCTGCCAGATTTCGTGAAACAACTCTTCGGCGCTCACGACGCTGCCTTTCCTCTCCAGCAAGATGCGAAGGATGGCAAACTCGGTAGGAGTAAGCTCCAGCGGGCGCTCGTTGAGCATGCAGGCGTGGTTGGAAATATCCATCGTCAGCCCGCCGTGGACGAGCACCGCCGCGTGTGGAAGGGCAGTCTGCGCGGGGTTGTACTTTTTATACCGGCGCAGCTGCGCTTTGACGCGCGCGAGCAGCTCGAGCGGGCGGAAGGGCTTTGTAATGTAGTCGTCCGCGCCGAGCGTCAGGCCGTTGATCTTGTCGGACTCCTCATCCTTGGCCGTCAGCATGATGACCGGGTAGGCGTACTGCTCGCGAATTTTGCGGCAGAGCGCAAACCCGCTGATATCCGGCAGCATCACGTCCAAAATCGCAAGGTCGAGTTCGGTGGATTCGATGCAGGCGAGCGCTTCCGTTGCGGAATAGAACTTATAGACCGAATAGTCCTCGTTTTCCAGATAGACTTCGACCAAGTCCGCAATTTCGTGTTCGTCGTCAACGACCAATATCTTATCGCGCATGCTTCTCTTGCTTCTTTCCAAGGTTTGTTCCAATACTATACTACCAAATACAATCGGGGTAATTGTGAATTTTATCATAAGAAATTCTTTGCTATTTCTTATGGAGTGGCGTCAAGACCCGCTCAGAGGGCGAGAATGCTGTAAAACGCGCCGGTTTGCGTTTTTACCTGCGTATGGTATGATGAATTGGTTCGTAGTGCAAAGTAATTTCGGCTGCCCTGTCGATAAGGAGAGAGATCATGACCGATTCGGAAATCGAGAAGCTGCTCAACGCGGCGCTCAAAGACATGTTTTACAGCGTGATGCGCCTGCAGGAGCAGAGCGTATCCAAACTCGCAAACGGCAGCCTCAGCCGCACGGAGATGCACGCGCTGGAGATCGTGCAGGACATCCCTGAAGCGACGCTGACGCAGATTGCGGATATCCTGGGCGTTACAAAGGCGACGGTGAGCGTATCCGTCAACCGGCTCGTCGAAAAGGGGTTTCTGCTCAAGGCGACTTCCGAAAACGACCGCAGAAAGAGCATACTCAAGCTCACCGAATCCGGCGAGCAGATGTGCAAAAAGCACAAACAGTTTCACGACATGCTCATCCAGGCGGTGCTGCGCGATTTCCATGTTTCCGAGTATCCCGAAGTGCTCAAGTCCATGCAGGCACTTGTAAACTTTTTCAACCACTTACACGTGTGAAATTGGGGGCTTCTTTCGCCGCGGCTGAACGATAAAAAGTTTGACGAAATGCAAATCCGGCGAAAACGCGTAGAATTTCTGCGTTTTTCAACAAATATGCAATCCCGGTCAATCAAACCGCACCGTAAAAAGCAGACTGGTGTTTCGGCCTTCTGTAATTCGCAATAAGAGATCGCTCGAAAGCCACGTGCTTGACAAGCGAAAAACACCATGTTATGATTCTGCGCAAGTTAGTTAGTACTACTAACAATGCGCGGAATCATTCTTTTTTTATACCCCCGCGCGCTGGAAAACCGTGCTGACAAACGCGGAATTATACTTTTTTATTCGGCGAAAGGAATCCTGATGATGGATCTAGACGCAATACTCAGGCTCATGGATCGCGCGGAAAAATCCGCTTTTACAAAGGTGGAAGTGCAGTCGGGCGATTTGCGGCTGACGTTGGAGCGCGGCTTGGCCGCGCCTGCCGCCATGCCCGCAATGACTATTTTGGAAGCGCAGGCGGTGCAGGAGCAAGAGGAGAAAAACACGGTTCGCTCACCGATCTCCGGCGTGTTCTACCTCTCCAAAGAGCCGGGCGCGGAGCCGTTTGTCTCCGTTGGGGCAAGGGTTTCAAAAGGCGATACGCTCTGCATTATCGAGGCCATGAAGACCATGAACGAAATTCGCTCTCCCCAAAGCGGCGTCATTGCCGGCGTACTCGCCTCAGACGGCGCAACCGTAGCTTCGGGCGAAACGCTGTTTCTGCTGAGCGCGGGAAACTGACATGCAGACGGTACTTGTGGCAAACCGCGGAGAGATTGCGGTTCGCATCATCCGCACCTGCAAAAAGCTGGGGCTTCGCTCGGTTGCGGTCTTTTCCGAAAACGACGAGCACAGTTTGCCCGTGCGCCTTGCGGACGAAAGCGTCTGCATTGGCCCGCGCGCGGCGGATAAGAGTTACTTGAATATCGACGCAATCCTCGCGGCGGCGAAAGCCTACCACGCAGAACTGCTGCATCCCGGCGTTGGCTTTCTCTCGGAAAACGACGCGTTTGCCGAAGCTTGCGCCGAGGAAGGCATTCGCTTTATCGGACCGGCGCCCGCAAGCATGCGCTTGCTGGGGGATAAAGAAGCGGCGCGCAGAACCATGATTGTAAACGGGTTTCCCGTTGTGCCCGGTTCGGACGGAGCGGTGCCGACGCTGAAAGAGGCCATACAAGCCGCGCGAAGCATCGGCTACCCGCTGATGATCAAGGCCGCGAAAGGCGGCGGCGGCAAAGGCATCCGCATCGTGGAGGACGCCGGCGCGCTGGAGCGGGAGTTTCCGCTGGTGCGGCGTGAAGCCGAGATGGCGTTTGGCGACGGCAGCGTCTATCTGGAAGCATATCTGCCGGAAGCGCGGCATATCGAAGTGCAAATTCTCGCCGATACATACGGCAGCGTGCTGCATCTGGGCACGCGCGAATGCACCCTCCAGCGCAAGAATCAGAAACTCATCGAAGAAGCTCCGGCTGCGAACATTGCGGAAGCGACCCGCGCCGCAATCGAACAAACGGCGGTGGATATCGCCCGCGCGGTGGGGTATCAGAACGCGGGCACGGTGGAATTTTTGCTTGCAAAGGACGGGCGATTCTTTTTTATGGAGATGAATGCGCGCATTCAGGTGGAGCATCCCGTTACCGAGTGCATCTTCGGGCTCGATCTCATCAAGGCGCAGATACAGGTGGCAATGGGGCACCACATTCATATTTCGCAGGAGTCGCTGATTTCGCGCGGGCATGCCATTGAGTGCCGCATCAACGCGGAGAATCCCGCGGAGGGCTTTCGCCCGTCGCCGGGCGTCATTCGCGGCGTCACGCTGCCCGGCGGCAGCGGAATCCGCATCGACAGCGGGTATGCGGCGGGAGACGAGATTTCGCCCTATTACGATTCGATGGTGCTCAAGCTCATTGCGTTTGCGGACGATCGCGAGGAAGCGATTCGCCTCTCGCTGGAAGCGCTGAGCGAGCTAACCATAGACGGCATTGAGCACAATGCGGATTTGGCGCGCGCCATGCTGGCGGACGCGGACTTCCGCAGCGGAAGCGTCCATACAAGATGGATTGAGCAATCGTTTTTGCCGCGGTTTCTCAGGGGGTGCCTATGAACCTTTTTTCAGAAAAGATTGAACATGTTCCGCCGCAGACGGGCAGCGAGCCCGGCGCGCTGGATATGCTCCGCTGTTCGCGCTGCGGGCGCGATCTCGTCTCGGAGGTGGTGCTCGCGGGCGACGCGACATGCCCCTATTGCGGCAACCTGTTTCGCCAGCCGGCGTACCGGCGTATCGAGGCGACCGTGGACAGCGGAAGCTTTATCGAGATTGAGCGCGAAACGGAAACGGGCGATCCGCTCTCGTTTCCCGGCTATCGCAACAAGCTCGAAAAGGAGCGCGTCAAGAGCAAGATGCAGGAGGGCGTCGTCATCGGCAAGGCGGCCATCAAAGGCCAGCGCACCGCGCTCGCGGTGATGGACAGCTACTTCATGATGGGCAGCATGGGCACCGTAGTGGGCGAGAAGATCGTCATCCTCGCGGAGTTCGCGCTCACAAACCGCCTGCCGCTTGTCATCTTTTGCGCTTCCGGCGGCGCGCGCATGCAGGAAGGCGTGCTTTCGCTCATGCAGATGTCGCGCACGACCATCGCGCTCGCGCGGCACAGCGCGGCGGGATTACTGCACCTCAACGTACTCACGCACCCGACAACGGGCGGCGTTACCGCAAGCTTTGCCATGCAGGGGGACATCACCCTTGCCGAGCCCGGCGCGCTGATCGGCTTTGCCGGCCCGCGCGTGATTGAGCAGACCGTGCGGGACAAACTGCCGGAAGGATTTCAAACGGCGGAATATCTCTATGAACATGGGTTGATCGACCGGATTGTCGAGCGCAAGGACATGCGCGAAACGCTGGCAGCGCTTCTTGCGCTGCATAACGCGGGACGTTCGGAGACGGCGGAGGGGGTGCGCAGATGACGGCGCTAGAAGCGAAACTTCCCAAACAGGCCGGGCCCGCCGGGACGGATTCTGCCTGGGCAAGCGTCATGAGCGCGCGCAAGGAAGACCGCCCGCAGGCGCGGGACTTTATTGAAAAACTTTTTCACGGCGTGTTCGAGATGCGCGGCGACCAGTGCATGGGCGACGACGAGGCAATCGTCACCGCCGTGGGGTGGTTTGAAACGTTTCCCGTGACCATCATCGGCCAGCAAAAAGGGCACACTTTGGAGGAGCGCATGCGCTGCAACTTCGGCATGCCTTCCCCGGAAGGCTACCGCAAATCCATGCGGGCACTGCGGCAGGCGGAGAAGTTCCGCCGTCTGGTCATTTGCCTTGTGGATACGCCCGGCGCGTTCTGCGGCGTCGAGGCAGAAGCAAAAGGACAGGGCCGCGTGATTGCGGAGCATCTGCGCGCAATGGCGACGGTCAAAACGCCCTGCGTCTCGATTATCATCGGCGAAGGCGGCAGCGGCGGCGCGCTCGCGCTCTCGCTGGCGGACCGGCTGATCATGCTCGAGAACAGCTACTTTTCCGTGATTTCGCCGGAGGGCGCCGCGTCGATCCTGTTTAAGGACAGCTCGCTCGCGTCCGAAGCCGCGAAAAACCTGAAGCTCACGGCGGGCGATCTGAAGCGCTTCGGCATTGTGGACAGCATTATCCGCGAGCCGGAGGCGTATTCCCGCTTTCAAATGGACGAGAGCGCGGAGGCGGTCAAAAAAGCCATCCGCAATGCGCTGAAGCGGCTGACCGTGATTCCGCCGGACCGTCTGGTGGAACAGCGGCAGCAAAAATACCTGAACATGCGCTGGCACTGATGCTCCGGCGCTTTGAGAATCGCTCGCGGCGATAGAGACCCCGGTTATCCGAAAGATGAGGTGAAACAAGATGTTAGCGCCAGTTTCGATTACGGGCATCGGTAAATGCGTGCCCGAAAAAACAGTGACCAACGACGATCTTGCGCAGCTGGTGGAGACCAGCGACGAATGGATCAGTAAGCGAACGGGCATCCGCTCGCGCCACGTTGCGGTGGAGGAAACCGCAACGGGGCTGGCGATCTCGGCGGCAAGGGACGCGCTCGCCATGTCCGGCGAAGCGCCGGAGAGCGTAGGCGTCATCGTCGCCTGCACGATCACGGGAGACGATCTCACGCCGTCGCTGGCTGGACGCTTGCAAAAAGCGCTCGGCATCCCCGCGTGCGCGGCAATGGATGTTTCCGCAGGCTGCACGGGCTTTGTCTACGCGCTCGTGACCGCGGCTTCGCTGATGGATACGCTGCAAAAGGACGTTGCCATCGTGGTGGCAAGCGAAATCATGAGCAAATACTGCGACTGGAGCGACCGCGCCACCTGCGTGCTCTTTGGCGACGGCGCGGGCGCGGTGGTAATCCGCCGCAGCGAACGCGCGCGCATTTTGCACCCGGTTCTCGCAGCCGCGCCGGATGTTGACGACGTGATCGTGCTGAAAAAAGAGGAACGCGCTACTCCGTTTACGGGCGCGGTTGAATCCGCGAAAGAATCGATCCGCATGAAAGGCGCGGACGTATTTACCTACGCCGTCGCCGTGATGGAAAACACGCTCAATCAGCTTACTGAACGCTGCACGGACAAGCCGATCGATAAGTTCGTTCCGCACCAGGCGAACGAAAAGATTATCGACTTCGTAGTGCGCAGCATGAAGCTGCCGCGGGAGAACTTTTTCGTCAACATTGCAAACTATGCCAATACATCCTCCGCCTCTATTCCGATCGCCCTGTGCGATGCAATGGAATCCGGCTGGCTGAACGCCGGCGACCGCATCGCCATCGTCGGCTTCGGCTCGGGGCTGACCAGCGGCGGAGCGGTGATCGATTGGACCATACAAAACAAAAAGGAGAATCAATAACATGCAGGAAAAAGTAATCGCAAGCCTTATAAACCAGCTGGATCTCAGCCGGGACGCAATCACGATGGAGAGCCGTTTTGTCGAGGATTTCTCGATGGACTCGCTGGACATGGTGGAAATGCTCATCAATCTTGAAAAAGAAACCGGCATCAAAGTCCCGGTGGAAGAAGTGGGAGACATCCACACCGTCGGCGAACTCATCAAGCACCTGGAAGGCAAACAGCAATGAGCTACCCCGGCACGATCTGCGAGATTACCGGCACGCAGTACCCGCTGATTCAGGGCGGTATGGCCTGGGTTTCGGACGCGAGCTTAGCCGCTGCTGTCTCAATGGCGGGCGGCCTTGGCGTAATCGCCGCGGGCAACGCGCCGCCGGAATGGGTGGAAACGCAGGTAAAGCTTTTGCGCGAAAAGACGGATAAGCCGTTCGGCCTCAACGTGATGCTCCTCAGCCCCTACGTGTCGCAGATTGCCGATCTTGTTTACGAGCTGAAGGTGCCCGTGGTCATCACGGGCGCGGGCAATCCGGACGCGTATGTCAAGCGCTGGAAGGAAGCCGGAAGCGTGGTTGCCCCCGTTGTGGCGAGCCGCGCGCTGGCCATGCTTATGGAGCGAATGGGTGCGGATTTCGTCATTGCGGAAGGCTGTGAAGCGGGCGGACACATCGGCGAGCTCACCTCCATGGTGCTCTGGCCGGATATCGCGCGCAGCGTGAATATTCCCGTGGTGGCGGCGGGCGGAATCTTTGACGCCAGCGGCGTTGCGGCTGCGTTCTGTCTGGGAGCAAAAGGCGTTCAGGTTGGAACCCGCTTCATCCTCGCGGAGGAGTGCACCGCGCATGCGGAGTATAAAGAGCGGGTCGTCCGCGCGAAGGACGTCGACAGCAAGGTAACCGGCCGCATCACGGGGCATCCCGTACGCGTGCTCAGAAGCCCCCTTCAGCGTGAACTCGCGGGTGCGGAATACGGGCCGGACGGCGCGGCGGCGGTGGAAAAACTCGGCGAAGGGTCTCTCATGCGCGCGGTGTTGCATGGCGATAAGGAGCACGGTTCGTTTATGGCGGGTCAGTGCGCCTGCATGTGCGAGCGTATTCAGCCCGCGGCGGAGATTGTGCGCGAGCTGTTCGATCCCGCGCAGATCAAAAGCGCTCTTTCGAACGCAGGCGCAAGCTTGGAGGCAAACACATGAAAACGGCATTTTTATTTCCCGGCCAGGGTTCGCAAGCGCCCGGCATGGGTTCGGACTTGTATTTATCAAACAGCCGTTATCGCGAAGCCTTCGATCAATGCGAATCGGGCGCGGGTATCGACCTGAAAGCCGCCTGCTTCAAGGGCGAGGGAATGGACGACAGTTCTGTGATACAGGCCGCAATCTTCACCCACTCGCTTGCAACCCTGCGCGCGCTGGAAGCGGCGGGGGCAAAGGCGGATGTGCTGGCGGGGCTTTCGCTCGGCGAATACACCGCGCTGACCGCCGCTGGCGTGCTGGGGGATGCGCAGGGCGCGTCGCTTGTGCGCAGGCGCGGACAGGTGATGGACGGCGCGGTTCCTCCCGGTACGGGCGGCATGCTCTCCGTGGTCGGGCTGACGCTGGAGCAGGTGGAACCCGTGATCGCGGCGTTTAGCAATGTGTTTATCGCGAACCATCTTTCCGAAACGCAGATCACGCTCGGCGGCCTTCTGGGAGAACTGGAGGCGGCAAAACAAGCGCTGGAGGCGGCGGGCGCGCGCATGGCGGTCATGCTTGCCATGAAAGGCCCCTCGCACTGCCCACTATTGGACGAAGCGGCGAATCGATTTGCCGCGGAGCTGGAACAAGAGACCATTGGCGCGCCAAAGACGACGGTCTACAGCAATACGCTCGGTACGCCGTATCCGGCGGGCGCGGATATTCGCGCGCTCTTGTGCGCGCAGATGAACGCCCGTGTGCGCTGGCACGACTGCATTGAGGATATGCTTGCCGGCGGCGTGGCTCGCTTTGTGGAAATCGGCCCCGGCGGCGTGCTCAGTAAGATGCTCAAACGCCGTGTCGGCAAAGAGATCAGCCTTTTCAGCGTGCAGGACGAAGCTTCCATTGAGGCGTTCCTCCGTGCGGAGAAAGAAGGTTCCGCATGAGCGGCGTTGCTCTGGTGACCGGCGGCTCAGGCGGCATCGGCCGCGCCATCTGTCTGCAGCTGGCAAAGGATGGATACGACGTCTGCGTGCACTACAACAGTAACCGACAGGCTGCGGAAGAAGTCTGCCGCGAAATTGAAGCGCTGGGACAGCGCGCGGTTGCGCTGGGCGGCGATTTGGGCGACTCCTCCGCCTGCGCCGCGCTGGTGCAGGACTGCATAGAGGCGCTCGGCGGCCTGGACGCGCTCGTCAACAACGCGGGCGTGACTTGCGACGGGCTTTTGATGCGCATGACGGACGAGCAGTATCACAAAGTTTTGCGCGCAAACCTCGATAGCGCGTTCTTCATGACGCGTGAGGCGATCAACGTCATGGCGCGCGAAAAGCGCGGTAAAATCGTCAACATTACGTCCGTAGTGGGGCTCACCGGAAATGCCGGACAGGCCAACTATGCCGCGAGCAAAGCAGGCATTGTAGGGCTCACAAAATCCACCGCAAAGGAAGTGGCCCGCTGGGGCATCTGCGTCAACGCGGTTGCGCCCGGATTCATTGAAACCGCCATGACGAATGCGATGAGCGAACTGGCAAAGGACGCGCTGAAGAAGAGCATTCCCCTGCGCCGTATTGGAGACCCTGAAGACGTTGCCGCCATGGTCGCGTTTCTCTGCTCGGAGGGCGCGGACTATGTGACCGGTCAGGTGCTCGTTGTGGACGGCGGCTTGGCCATGTAAGACTTACCGGATCAAGGAGGATAGGGCATGAAGGTTTATATCACCGGCGTTGGCGCGGTATCGCCCATCGGCATGACCGCGCGGGAGAGCTTTTCCGCCGCGGTGCAGGGTAAGAGCGGCATTACCAAACCGGAGCTGTTTTCGGAAGAGATCACTGAAATTTTCGCGGCGGGGCAGGTCAAGGACTTTACCCCTGAGCCGTATGTCAGTAAGCGCGAGGCAAAGCGCATGGCGCGCTTTACGCAGATGGCAATCGTAGCCGCGGCGCAGGCCTGGGAAGAAGCGGGGCTCAAGCCGGAAGATTTCGACCCGGAGCGCGTCGGCGTGGTGCTGGGCAGCGGCATGGGCGGCCTCGACGTCGTCTGCGAGCAATACGCGGAACTGACCAATAACGGCCCGCGGAGCGTTTCTTCCTTCTTTATCCCCAAAGCGATCATCAACACCACCGCGGGGCTCATCGCCATTCGATACGGCCTCAACGGGCCGTGTTACGGTATCGTAACCGCCTGTGCTTCCGGCGCGGACGCCATTGGGCACGCGTATTACGCTGTGCGCGAGGGCAGGGCGGACGCCATGCTCGTTGGCGGCGCGGAGTCGGTGATGATTGAGCTTGCGGTTCAGGGCTTCCATCAAATGGGCGCGCTGTCTGAAAGCAGAGACGCCGCGCGCGCGAGCATTCCGTTTGATAAGGACCGCGACGGCTTTGTCATGGGCGAAGGTGCGGCGTTTATGCTGCTGGAAAGCGAAGAGAGTGTAAAACGCCGCGGCGCAAAGCCGCTTGGCATGCTCGCGGGCTACGCGCAGACCTGCGACGCGCACCATATTACCGCGCCGCAGCCGGAAGGCAAGCAGACCATCCGCGCGATGGCGGAGGCAATGCGGGACGCGGGCATCCGCAAAGAACAGGTCGGCTATATCAACGCCCACGGCACGAGCACGCCGCTTAACGACGCGGCGGAGAGCGCGGCCATTGAGGCGTGTTTTGGCGAACACGCAAATGCGCTCAAGGTGAGCTCCACCAAGTCCATGACGGGGCACATGCTGGGCGCCGCCGGCGCGTTTGAAGCGGTGCTCTCACTGCTCGCGCTCAACGAAGGCATGGCGCCGCCAACCATCGGGCTGGAAGAAGAGGATGCGGTCTGCCGCCTGAACTACGTAAAGGGAAAGGCGCAGGCACTCGACAGCGAGTACGCGCTCTCGAATTCTCTTGGCTTCGGCGGGCACAACAGCTGTCTTGTACTCAAGCGCGGCGAGAGGTAAAACGACTTGGAAAGCATCGGAATTGAACAAATCAAGCAGATTTTGCCGCATCGCGAGCCGTTTTTGATGGTGGATCGCGTGGACGAACTCGTCCCGGGCGTTTCGGCAAAGGGGGTAAAGGCCGTCTCCGGCAACGAGTGGTACTTTCAGGGACATTTCGACAAAAAGAAGGTCATGCCCGGCGTATTGATTGTTGAAGCGCTCGCGCAGATGGGCGGCATTGCACTGCTCACGCTGGAAAATATGCGAGGCAAACTGGCCTTTCTGGGCAAGCTTACCAACGTGCGCTTCCACGCGCCCGTCGTGCCGGGGGACTTACTGGAACTGGATTCCGCGATCACCGCGGTCAACGGAACCATTGGGATGGGAACGGGGACCGCGTGCGTTGCGGGAAAGAAGGTTTGTTCCTGCGAGTTTGTGTTTGCAATCAAAGATCCTGACTGACATCGTATATTCAGAACAAAGCGATTTAAACAAAGAACGTCCGCCGGATGCGCGGGCGTTCTGCGTTTCTTAAAAAACCTCTAGCGCTGCCGGAAGAAACGGAGCAGCTCGTCTTCAAAAAAATTGTTGCGCTCGTGTTCGTGGCGAACGTAAACATGATGCTCTCTGGGGCAGGTGCAGCGATGCAGAACGGCGTACTGTCCCTCGGGTTTTGCAATGGAGTCCAGCAATCCGGTGCCGAGAAGAAACGAACCGGTAAGCAGCGGGGCGAAGTGCGTCAAATCGATATAGGCGGAAGATACCATAAAGCATAAATATAAATAAAAACTGCATTAATATGAATTTTCCTCTTCCAAGACGGGATTTTGTGTGTTATGATACGCCTTAAGCATATGGGGCAGGCGGGTAAACTGCGCAAAATCCATACGGGAAAGGCAGGAAAATGTCATGGCGGGTAAACGGTATCTCACGCTGGAAAACGGCCGTGTGTTTCAGGGACGGGCGTTTGGCGCTCAGGGAGATTTCATTGGCGAGATTGTGTTTACAACGGCGATGACCGGCTATCTGGAGACGTTGACCGATCCAAGCTACGACGGTCAGATGGTGGTGCAGACGTTCCCGCTGATTGGGAACTACGGCGTCATTCCCGATGATTTTGAGCAAGAGAGCCCCGCGTTAAAAGCGTATATCGTTCGTTCCTGGTGTCAAGAGCCTTCTAACTTTCGTAGTAGAGAAGACCTTGACACTTTTTTATTGGCAAACGGAATTGTGGGTCTTTGGGATATCGACACGCGCGCGCTGGTGCGCATCATCCGCGAGCACGGTGTGATGAATGCCGCCATCTCGGACGATCCGGACTTCGGGCAACAGGCGATGGAACGCCTTTGCGCATACCGCGTGGAACAGGCTGTTGAACACGTGACCTGCAGAAAAGCGCACACGCAATTTGCAAAAGATGCAAAACGGCGCGTGGTTTTGTGGGACTTCGGGGCGAAGCGGAACATTGCGCGCGAACTTCTTTTGCGCGGGTGCGACGTAACGCATGTTCCCGCGAGCGCGACGGCGGAGGAGATTCTCGCGCTCAAGACCGACGGCGTTATGCTCAGTAACGGCCCCGGCGATCCGGCGGAGAACACGGGCGTTATCCGCGAACTCGCCTGCCTTTGCGAAGCGAAAATGCCTGTGTTCGGAATCTGTCTCGGCCACCAGCTGCTCGCACTGGCGCGCGGAGGAACGACGGTGAAACTGAAATACGGCCACCGCGGCGCGAATCAGCCTGTGCTGGAGACGGCGGAAAACCGCGTCTACATCACGAGCCAGAACCACGGCTATGCTGTGACGACGGGGGAGAAACTGCCGGGAAACGCCGTGGAGAGCTTTCGAAACCTCAACGACGGCACCTGCGAGGGCATCGACTATCTCGATATCCCCGCGTTCTCCGTGCAGTTCCATCCGGAAGCCTGCGGCGGCCCACAGGATACGCGATTTCTCTTTGACCGCTTTATCCGGCTGATGGACGAAACGGCGCAGAGCTGGGCGCTTTAATGCGGAAAGGGGAAAGGATATGCCACTAAATCAAAACATCAAGCGCGTCATGGTCATCGGCTCCGGCCCCATCGTCATCGGTCAGGCGGCGGAGTTTGACTATGCGGGTACGCAGGCCTGCCGCGCGCTCAAGGAAGAGGGGCTGGAGGTCATCCTGGTCAACTCCAACCCGGCGACGATTATGACCGACCGCGCGATGGCGGACAGCATCTATATCGAGCCGCTGACGCTGACCACGCTCAAGCGCATCATCGAAAAGGAACACCCGGACAGCCTTCTTTCCACGCTCGGCGGACAGACGGGACTGACGCTCTCCATGCAGCTGGCGAAGGAAGGCGTGCTGGCCGCAAACGGCGTGCGGTTACTTGGCGCAAACCCGGAGACCATCGCCAAAGCCGAGGACAGGCAGCTCTTTAAGGAAACGATGCTTTCTCTGGGCGAGCCGGTCATTCCTTCCGCAGTGGTGACGGACGTTTCGGCGGCGCTGGCGTTTGCGGACGAAATCGGCTACCCCGTTATCGTGCGCCCCGCGTTTACGCTGGGCGGTTCCGGCGGGGGAATTGCGCAGACGTCGGACGAGCTAAGCGAGACTGCGGGCAACGGCCTGCGCCTTTCGCCCATCCATCAAATCCTCGTGGAAAAGTGCATCTCCGGCTGGAAGGAAATCGAGTTTGAAGGCATGCGGGATCGCAACGGGAACGTGATTACGATCTGCAGCATGGAGAACTTCGACCCCGTCGGCGTGCACACGGGAGACAGCATCGTCATCGCCCCCGCGGTCACGCTCTCCGACCGCGAATACCAGATGCTTCGTTCGGCCACGCGGCGCATTATCGACTCCCTCGGTATTGAGGGCGGCTGTAACTGCCAGTTCGCTCTGCACCCGACGAGCTTTGAGTACGCGGTCATCGAGGTCAATCCGCGCGTTTCGCGCTCTTCGGCGCTTGCTTCCAAAGCCACGGGGTATCCAATTGCGAAGGTCGCGGCGAAAATTGCCGTGGGCTACACGCTCGACGAGATCAAAAACGCGGTCACGGGCAAGACCTCCGCTTGCTTTGAGCCCGCGCTGGACTACGTGGTGGTCAAACTGCCCAAATGGCCGTTCGATAAGTTTGTCTACGGAAAGCGCACGCTCGGCACGCAGATGAAGGCGACCGGCGAGGTCATGGCGATCGGGCCTACGTTCGAGCAGGCGATCATGAAAGCGGTGCGCGGCGCGGAGATTTCGCTGGACAGCCTGAACCTGCCGAAACTTGCGAAAAAGGCAACGGACGAAATCCGCGCGCTGTTAGGCAACTGCGACGACGAGCGGCTCTTTGTGGTGTTCGCGGCGCTCAAACGCGGCGTTTCGGTGGACGAGATACACGAAATCACGATGATCGACAACTGGTTTTTGCATAAACTCCGCAATCTCGCGCTGTTTGAGGACTTCATCGCGCGGGGTGGTTTAGGGGACGGGCGTTATCTCGAAGGCAAAAAACTCGGCTACCCCGACCGTGTGCTGGCGCGCCTCTCCGGCGAGTCCGTGCCGGAGCACCTGCCAGCGGGGTACCGTATGGTGGATACCTGCGCTGCGGAGTTCGAAGCGCAGACGCCGTATTTTTACGCGGACTACGCCTGCGAAAACGAGGCGGCGGAATTTCTGGCGCGGCACGACGCCGGCAAGCGGCGCGTAATCGTGTTCGGTTCGGGGCCCATCCGCATCGGTCAGGGCATTGAGTTCGACTATGCTTCGGTGCACTGCGTCTGGGCGCTCAAACACGCGGGGTTCGAGGTGGTTATTGTCAACAACAACCCGGAGACGGTTTCGACGGACTTCGACACCGCCGACCGGCTCTATTTTGAGCCGCTCACGCCGGAGGACGTGATGAACGTCATCGAGACGGAGCAGCCGTACGGGGTCGTGGTCGCGTTCGGCGGTCAAACCGCCATCAAGCTTACAAAGCACCTCTCGGCTGCGGGCGTGCGCATCCTCGGCACGTCCGCGGACAGCATCGATGCGGCGGAAGACCGCGAACGCTTCGACGCGCTGCTCGAAGCGCTCTCTATCAAGCGCCCGCGCGGTAAAACCGTGACCACGGAGGAGCAGGCGCTCGCCGCGGCGAGCGAGCTCGGCTATCCCGTGCTGATTCGCCCCAGCTACGTGCTCGGCGGGCAGAACATGATCATCGCTTTTGCGGAAGACGACGTGCGGGAATATATGGGCATCATCCTCAATAAGGGCATTGAGAACCCGATTCTGATCGACCAGTACCTGATGGGTACGGAGATCGAAGTAGACGCCATCTGCGACGGGGAGGAGATCCTGATTCCCGGTATTATGGAGCACATCGAGCGAGCGGGCGTGCATTCCGGCGACTCCATCGCCGTCTATCCCGCGTGGAATCTCAACGGCCCGCTGATCGAGCGCGTAATCGACCATTCGCGGCGGCTCGCGCTCGCGCTCAAAACGCGGGGACTGATCAACATTCAATACGTGATCTACGAAAATGAAATCTACGTGATCGAGGTCAACCCGCGCTCTTCGCGCACGGTGCCGTATATCAGCAAGGTGACGGGCGTGCCGATGGTGGAGCTGGCCACGCGCGCCATGCTGGGGGAACGGCTCTGCGATATGGGCTTTGGCACGGGGCTGTACAAAACGCCGCCTTACGTTGCGGTCAAAGTGCCGGTGTTCTCGTTTGAAAAGCTGGCGGATGTCGATAACCTGCTCGACCCCGAGATGAAATCGACGGGCGAGGTTCTGGGCATTGGAAAAACGCGCGAAGAAGCGCTCTATAAAGGCCTCGTCGCGGCGGGCTACAATATGAAGCGGCGCGGCGGCCTTCTCGTGACCGTTCGGGACAGCGACAAGGTTGAAATGACTTACGCGGTGCGGAAGTTCCACGGCTTGGGATTCTCGCTCTATGCCACAAAGGGTACGGCGCGGGTGCTGCGCGCGGCGGGCATGGAGGTAACGGAGGTTGGCAAACTGCACGAATCGTCGGACAATATTCTCACGTTAATCGAGAGCGGCAAGGTGGATTATATTCTCTCCACTTCGTCCAAAGGCAGGCTGCCCTCAAGGGACAGCGTGAAGATTCGCCGAAAGGCGATTGAGCGCGCAATCCCCTGCATCACTTCGGTGGACACCGCAAACGCGCTGGCGGACAGCCTGCGGAGCCGCTATTCCCAGCTTTCGACGGAGCTTGTGGACATCAATCGTATGCGTACGGAAAAGATGCGTTTGCCGTTTACCAAGATGAACGGCACGAGCAACGATTACCTTTTCTTTGACTGCTTCGAACAGCCAATCGACGCGCCGGAGTCGCTGAGCGTGTACCTTTCCGACCTGCACGGCGGCGTCGGCGGGGACGGAATCATCCTCATCGAGCGCTCGCGTATCGCGGACGCGAAGATGCGCATCTTCAACCGCGATGGAAGCGAAGGCAAAATGTGCGGCAATGGTATCCGCTGTGTGGGCAAGTACCTTTACGACAACGGCATGACGGAAAAGACCGAACTGACAATCGAAACGCTCAGCGGCGTGCGGAGACTCCGCCTCTATGTGCGCGGCGGCAAGGTGAAGTCCGTCTCGGTCGATATGGGAAAAGCGGAACTCGCGCCAGAGAAAGTACCCGTCCGGCTCGAAGGCGAACGGGTGGTGTCGCGCCCGGTCGAAGTTGAGGGGGACGCGTATACGATCACATGCGTGTCGATGGGCAACCCGCACTGCGTGGTGTTTGTGGAGAACCCCGACCTCGTGGACGTTGAAAAAATCGGTTCCGCGCTGGAGCATGCCGGTATTTTCCCCGACCGCGCGAACATTGAGTTCGTGCGCGTGCTCGACGGGCATACGCTCAAGATGCGCGTTTGGGAGCGCGGCAGCGGGGAAACGCTCGCCTGCGGCACGGGCGCCTGCGCTGCGGTCGTGGCGGCAACGGAGAACGGCTACTGCCAAAAGGGCGAGGATGTAACCGTTCGCCTCCGCGGCGGGGATTTGCTGGTCTGTTATACCGATGAGACGGTAGCCATGACCGGCGACGCGCGGAAAAACTTTGAAGGCGTGGTCGAACTCTAAGCAGACAGGTACATAAAACAAGCGGCGGCCACCGCTAAATGAGGCGACCTCCGCTGCGGAAGCCATGCGTTCGGTTTGGATGAGGCGCGCTTGATACGATTGCTGGCGCAAGGTGGATTTGCTTTTTGTAATGCACCCAGAATTTACTTTGCCGGTTTGCGCAGACGGTACTCGTTCGGCGTGACGCCGAAATATTTTTTGAACACGCCGATAAAGTGCTTGTCGGAAGCGTATCCGGTTTGCTCCGCGACTTGCTGAATCGTAAGAGAAGTGTTGCTTTTCAGCAGCAGCGCCGCTTGCGTCATGCGCAGGCGGACAAGGAACTTGCTGTAGGATTCGCCTTTTTCTTCGTGGAACACGCTGCTGAGGTACGCAGGCGTAACGCCGAGCGCGCCTGCAACGTCGGTTTGCGTGATCGGTTCGGTGAAATGCGTGGTGATATAGCGCACCGCGCGTTCGCATAGCTGCGTCTGCTCGACGCTGGTTTCGCAAAAGCACGAGGCGACAAACCGCGTGATGTTCTCCGCGGAGAGGTCTTTTGGCATGCGCATATCCCGCTGGTGCTGTTCAATGCTGGCGCTGAGCCGGGTAAGCGCGTCCTGCAGTTCTTCGTCCTTGAGGGGCTTTAACAGGTATTCCGACACGTTATAGCGCAGAGCGGTGCGGGCGTAGTCGAATTCGTCGTACCCGGAAAGGATGATTACGGGGATGGAGCGCCCTGCGGCGCGGATGCGTCCGACAAGCGCCAGTCCGTCCATGCCGGGCATGCGGATGTCGGTGATAATCAGGTCGTACTCGTTTTCATCCAGAAGCGCCAGCGCGGCTAGGCCGTCCCGCGCGGCGTCCGCGACGGTATACGCCGGGTGAAGCGTGGATAGGTTTTGCGCAAGGTATTCGCGCATGAGCGGCTCGTCTTCTACGATCAAAACGCGGTAAGTGCTCTGCATGGCGTCTTCTCCTCCCCAGTGATTCTGTGAAAATGCGCAAACGGTTCGGTGGTTTATGGGCTTTTCAGATCAGCGGCGGTTCCTCGCCGCATTCGGCGGGAATGCGGATGGTCACGCGTGTGCCGACGTCCCGCTCGGAACAAATGTTGATTTCAGCGTGTGCGCCGTATTTTAGTTTGAGGCGCTGAGCGATGTTTACAAGTCCCACGCTGCGCGACTCCGCTTGCCGCGGGGAAGGCGTATTGACGGCGATTGCCGACAGTAAGGCGGAGAGCTGGTCGCTGTCCATGCCGATGCCGTTGTCCGAAACGGTGATTACGGCATATGCGGCTTCTCTTTGGACGGTGATCTCGATCTGGCACTGCCCGACGCGCGGTTCGCAGCCGTGGATGATTGCGTTTTCCACGAGCGGCTGGATGGTCAGCGCGGGCAGCCTGCACTCGGTAAGCGAAGGATCGAGTGTTATGTGGTAGCGCAGCGCGTCGTGCCGCCGCTCCTGCAGACTCAGGTAGCATTCGGCAATTTTCAGCTCGGCGGAAAACGTGATGTCCCGATCCGTGTTTACCATACCGCGCAGGAGGACGGAAAGGTCTTCAATGCTCCGCACAGCGTCTGCATAACGCTTGCTCTTGATTAAAAGGCTGACGGTGCTGAGCGTGTTAAACAGAAAATGCGGGCGGATTTGATTGTACAGCGCGTCGTACTGTGCGGTTTTCTGCAGATACTCCGCTTCGTATTTTTCCTTTGTAAGCTGCGCGTCGCGCTCCATCATTTCTCCGATGCGCTCGAGCAGCTCGTTGAACGAGCGGTTGACATAATCAATCTCCTCCGCGGGGTTGTCCTTTGCGCGAACGCTCAGCTCGCCGCTTTGCGCTACGCGCATAACGTCTACCGTATCGTAAATCGGTTTGAGAAACGAGCGCACGAACAACACCGATACGATTAAACCGAGCCCCGCGCAGAAAAACGCGAGTACGATGGTGAAATTGCGCGCCTGCGACACATTTTGCATCAGACTGGACTGCGCGCTGACCGCGATGATCGTCCAGTCCGTGTCGCTGACCGCCTGCGTGTTGACGATGTACCGCTCTTTTCCAAGCGTAACGCGCGAAGGGCCGTCGCTGTTTTTCGCCGCGAGGAACAGATCCGTCTGCGAGAGCTCTTTTGGCAGTTCGCTGCGCGCATAAATAACGCTGTTGGCGCTGTCTATGATGAAAAGAGCGCTCTTTTCGAGCAGCTGCACGTCGTCCAGAACGTCCTGAATGCCGCTGTAGTTCGCGTCAACACGGATCACGCCGAGCGTTTGGGAAGAATCCGACAAACTGCGGAGCCGCTGCGCCATAGAGAAGATGGTGATGTAGTAGGAGCCGTTGCTCTCCACCCGGGCGGGCATGAATACGCTTTGGGGCGTGCTGAGCGCTTCCTGATACCATGCTTCGCTTTCATATCCCGGGGAATAGCCGAGTGTATGGCTTGTACGCGTGCTGTAATACACTTCGTCCGAAAAGATATAGACCCGCAGGATATCTCTGCGCGGGATGGTCATTACTTCGCGCAGGTAGTTTTCAATGGTGCGCCGCTTTTCCAGCTGATCGGTGGAGTTCTCCGGCGACGACGCAAGAAGGCCCATGATCCTTTCATTGTAATATGGGGACATGCAGAGCCTGGACAACTCGTTGATATAGTTGCCGGTGTTGAGCGCAATCTGTTCGATGAGCTGCTGCGTCTGCGTTGCGGTCTGGTCGAGAAGGTCCTCGCTGTAACGCATGAATCCAAGCGTGGAAACGAGTACGACCGAGCCGAAAATCAGCAAAGATATGACCGCGAGCAGGCGCGTTTTCAGCTGATACCGCTTCTTAGGATGTGTCATGGCGCTCCAAAGCCGCCTTTCTTAAAAAAGTATATCATAAAACCAGCCGCAGCAAGCCGGATCGAAAATATAGGCACCCGAATCGTAAAAAATCGGAATTGCTTTGCCGTTGTATGCGCCCGCGGGAAAAGAAGCCGGAGCCATACGCAGTCTGGAAATCATAAAAACAGGCACCGCAATCGAAAAAAGACGGAATATATTTCTGCTGCGTTTCCTGACATAATAGGAGCAGAGGGTACCTCTCGCACAACATGACTGATAGAATTCACATCTGATCAAACATTCTAGGAGGAGAGTTCATGAAAAAGTTGACAGCCTTGCTTCTTGCCCTAATGATGACGGTTGCTCTGTTTACCGGATGCACCGCAGCCCCTGCGCCCGCTGCAGAAAAAACGGCGGAAGCGACCGCGGTCGAAGCCGCGGCAACCGAAGCGCCCGTTCAGGACATAAACCTCTCGTTCTTCACCGGAAAGGTGGAAACCATAGACCTGCTTGACGAAATTATTGCCGATTACAACGCGCAGTCGAACGGCATTACCGTTGAACAGGAGTTCCAGCAGGACGCGAGCAATATCATTAAGATCAAGTTCGCTTCCGACGCCGTTCCGGACGTGATGACCACCTACGAAAAGGAGTATGTCGATCAGGGCAAATATTTGGAACTCAACGACATGAGCCAGTGGTGGGATCGGCTGATTCCTTCCATGAAGGAAAGCTGCACGGATATGACCAGCGGCAACCAGTACCGCGTCTGCACCAATATGACCATGGCGGGCTTCTTCTATAACAAGCAGATGTTCGCGGACCTCGGCCTGACCCCCGCGACCACCTGGGAACAGTTCGTTTCGAACCTGGAGGCGATCAAGGCCGCGTATCCGGACGTTGATCCCTGGTTCATCTTTGGCGAAGCGTGGCACCTCGGCCACCTGCTCGAGTTCTTCCCGCAGGGTTACATCAAGGCCAAGTACGGCGCAACCGCCGCCAAGCAGGCGTTCTTGAACAACGACGCCGATACTCTCCAGTGGGGCAATCCCGACGGCGCGCTCTGCACGTTTGCTCGCGACCTCGTCGATCTGCAGACCAAAGGGCTCATCAATGCGGACGTGCTGACCGCCACGAGCGACAACTGCATTGACGCGTTTGTCACCGGCAAGACCGCAATGTTCTCCAACGGCATGTGGTGCCTCTCGAGCATCCTTGAAATGAACCCCGACATGGCGGATAACATCGGCTTTGCGCCGTACCCGTCCTTTATGCCGGATGGCGTTCCGGTCGTGCTCGTTGCCGAAGATTCCGGGTACTGCATCTATGCGGATACGCCGAATAAAGACGCCGCGATCGATTTTCTGAACTTCCTCTTCAGCGCGGAGAACCAGAAGAAGTATTCCGAAGCCCTCGGTTCGCCGAGCGCGTTTACGGATGTTGAAGCCAACTGGGCGCCCGCAAGCGTCGTGTCCGGCGTGAGCGATGCGGTCAAGAGCGCTGCGAACATTGGCTTTACAAATGAGAAACCCGCCGGTTTCTCCGGTGACGATGCGGGTCGCCTCGTGCAGGATCTGCTCGCCGGAACCTATACGCCGGAAGAATTCGCGCTCGCCTTCGAGGCTGCCTGGAACGCGGGATTCTGACAGAACGTAACATAACTACAGAAATTCATCCAGCGGTGGCGGCTTGCCGGAGCCTCGGCGGCCGCCACCGCGGCATAACGGGGTATTCCATGCGTAAAAAGAAAGTTTCGCTTGCGCAGTTTCTTTCCCTGCCCGCGCTGATGCTCTACGGCATGTTCTTCGTATATCCGCTGCTTAGCGGAATCGGTTTGAGCATGACCGACTGGGACGGCATGGGCGAGGCGTCCTTTGTTGGACTGCAGAATTTCATCGACTTTTTTCATGACGCGCGCGCTATCCACGACATCAAGACGACGCTGTTTTTTGCAATCGGCAGTGCGGTGTTATTGAATCTTGTCGGCCTAGGATACGCGCTGCTTATGAACGGCAATTTTCGCGGCAAGAGCATTGCGCGCGTCATTATCTACCTGCCCGCGATCATCAGCCCGCTGATTATGGGGTACATCTGGTTTTTCCTGCTGCAGCCGGGGCGGGGATTTCTCTATTATGCTTTTGCGCAGCTTGGTCTTCCGGATTTAATCGGCAGCTGGATGAGTTCCTATCCTTCGGCGCTTCTTGTGCTGGTGCTCGTTAACGTTTGGCAGTTTTCCGGCATGACGATGATTATCTACCTTGCGGGGCTGCAGTCGATTCCCACGGAACTTGGCGAGGCCGCGCGCATTGACGGCGCAAACGCCTGGCAGCGGTTTACAGGCGTGACGATTCCAATGCTGATGCCCGCCATCCGCATCAACGTGGTAACGAATATCATCGGCTCGCTCTCGGTGTTCGACGTGATCATGTCGCTGACCGAGGGAGGGCCCGGCTACGCGACGGAGAGCCTCTCCATCTATATTATGCGCATGTGCTACGGCAGCCGGACGGGGTATTCCACGGCGGTTGCGATGATCCTCTTCTTTATTATCCTGTTGCCCGTGCTGGTCTCCATGCGCCTCACGCGGCAAAAGAGCTAGGGAAGGAGGACGTTTTATGAAAGAGAGCAAGTGGTTCCGCGCGGTGCGCTGGGTGCTGATTCTGCTGATCTGCGCGCTGTGTATGATTCCGTTTTATGTGCTCCTCGTGCTGGCGCTCAACGCGCCGTCGCGCGTGTTTTATCAAGGTAACTTGTTTGTGCCGGACTTTTACTGGCAGAATTTCATCGACGCATGGAACAAGTCCAAAATCGGCACCGCAATGGTCAACTCCGCCGTAATTACGGGCGGCACGCTGCTGCTCACCGTCGTTACGGGCGGTCTCGCGGGGTACGCCATCGCGCGGTATACGACGCGGTACAATAAATTCGTATTCGGTCTGCTGATTGGTTGCATGATGATTCCCGGCATCATCAATACCGTGCCGCTGTATGTGCTCATGCGCAAACTTCACGCCATCGATACGCTCTGGGGCATGGTCTGCGTCTGTTCGGCGCTCGCCATGCCGTCCGCCGTGTTTATCTACGCAACCTTCATCAAAGCGCTGCCAAAGGAGCTGGACGAAGCCGCCGCGCTGGACGGGTGTTCGCCGTTCGGCACATTCTGGCGGGTAATCTTTCCCGTAATCAAACCGGCGACCGCGTCGTTTGTCATTCTCAACGGCTTCGGCATCTGGAATAACTATGCCCAGGCGGTGTTCTTTCTGCAGACACGAGCCAAGCAGAATATTCCCCAAGCGCTGTCCGTGTTCTTTCAGCAGTTTGCAGGGGCGAAGTGGCACTTGATGGCGGCGACGGCGATCATCGCGATCATCCCCGTGATCGTCATCTTTCTTGTGTTTCAGCGGCAGTTCATCAAGGGACTGTCGGACGGAGCGCTGAAAGGCTGACGGGGAGGAATGATCTTGTGGAAATCTATCCGGAAAAAGGGCGGTATCTGCCCGGCGAACCCATTGATCTGACGATTCTGTACGACGGGAATGCGGAGCGCTTCCGCGTTACCGTCTTTTTACTGGAACGGCGGCTGTATGTTCAGGAAATTCCGCGCACCGGCGGACAAACGCGCGTAACCCTCAAGCCGATCTACGCGGAATTCTGCGGGCTGGGCGTCCTCTGCGAAACGGAGCACGGCGAGAGCTGCTGCTGCGCCGCCGACGTGCAGGACGGGAATCGCGCGTTCCGCTACGGATTCCTTTCCGACTTTGCGCCGGAGGAAGCGGACGAACATGACGTTCTGGCCATGGCGAAACACCATGTGAACGCCGTGCAGTTTTACGACTGGTCCTTCCGGCACGATTCGCTCGTATCGGATACCGAAGAATATGCAGACATGATGGGTAAGCGAAACTCGCTTTTGGTTATTCGCCGCAAGATCGAAAACTGCCATGCGCGCGGCATGCGTGCGCTCGGTTACGGCGCGGTTTATGCCGCGTGCGAAGCATTCGCGGTAAATCACGCGGATTGGCGGTTGTATGCGCGAAAGGACGATCCGCTGCGCTTTATCGGCGTGTTTGCCATTATGAACCTCGAAAGCGGCTGGGCGGAGCACATCGTTTCGCAGTACCGGGCGGCCGTTCAGGCGGGATTCGACGGCATCCATATGGACACCTACGGTTTTCCCAAAACCGCGCTGGACGCGTCCGGCAAAATGCTGCATCTGGAAGACGATTTTTCGCCACTCATCCAGCGAACGAGAGAAGCGCTGCCGGAAGCGACGCTCGTATTCAACAACGTTGGCGGCTGGCCGGTCGAGCGAACCATGGATTCGTCAGTTGACGCGGTTTATATCGAAGTGTGGCCGCCGTTCGAGCGGTATGAGCACATAAAGCAGATCATCCTTTCGGCAAAAAAAGCAAAAAAGCCAGTCGTGCTGGCGGCGTATCCCGCGCCGTTCCGGCTGGATACGCCGGAACGCGCGCTGGAGGCGCAGCTCGTCCTCATGAGCGCTATTGCCGCGCATGGAGCGACACAGCTATGGTTTGGCGAACAAAACGCAGCTCTGACGCAGGGGTATTATGCGGACTATACGCGCCTTTCGGTCGAGCAGGAGCATTTGCTTCGCACGTACGACGACTTCTTTGTGCGCTATCAAACGCTCCTCTTCAGCGACGCGCTGACAGACGTTAGTTGGACGCACTGCGGTTGGGACAACGAGGAATACGCCTGCGATGCGCCGTACAGCGTCTGCGGGGAAGGCGGAAAACTGTGGCTGATCCTGCGTGAAGACCATACCCGAAAGCTGATCGTGCTGATCAACCTTTGCGGGGATGAGTCTTCGCTGTGGAACGCGGGGCGCGCCGCACCGGCGCCGCTTACGAACATAACGCTGCGCGCGCAGGTGTTCAAGCCGATTGTGCGGGTATGGACGGCTTCGCCGGATCGGAACCTTGGAACAGCTGAACCGATTGATTTTGCGACGGAACAGGGCGAACACGGAGATTTTGTTCGGATCACGCTGCCGCAGATCGAGCGAGTCGCGATTCTCTATTTGGAGACGGAACTATGATTGGAAAGCAAGCCTGGTGGAAAGAGCGGGTGTTTTACCAGATCTACCCGCGCAGTTTTCTGGATAC
Organism: Christensenellaceae bacterium; assembly: GCA_963674535.1. Taxonomy (GTDB): domain Bacteria; phylum Bacillota; class Clostridia; order Christensenellales; family CAG-138; genus UBA7703. The sequence continues at coordinate 105,952 of OY771363.1, forward strand.
GAATGGCGACGGAATCGGCGATTTGCGCGGAATTATCGAGAAACTCGATTATCTGAAGTCGCTCGGAATCGGCGCAATTTGGCTCTGCCCGGTGTACGATTCGCCCAACGACGACAACGGTTATGACATTCGAGATTACGAAGCCATCATGCAAGAGTTTGGCACGATGGCGGACTTTGACGCGCTGTTGGAAGGCCTTCACGCACGGGATATCAAGCTCGTGATGGACCTCGTGGTCAACCACAGTTCGGACGAGCACGCGTGGTTTACCGAGTCCCGCAAGTCGAAGGACAATCCGTATCGCGACTACTATATCTGGCGCGACGGCAAGGACGGCGGCACGCCGAACAACTGGGCTTCGTTCTTTACGCCGAGCGCGTGGAAGCTGGACGAAGCGACGGGACAGTATTACCTGCATCTCTTTTCGGAAAAGCAGCCGGATCTCAACTGGGAGAATCCCGTTCTGCGGCGGGAAATCTGCGCCATGGTGAACCGCTGGTTCGACCGCGGTGTGGACGGCTTCCGCATGGACGTAATCAACTGCATCGCCAAGGACGAAGGCTTGCCGGACGGCGCGGGAGCACCGAACGCAGCGGGGTATACGCTGGCGTTTGAGCGCTTTGCCAGCCGCCCGAAGCTCTACGACTACCTGCGCGAACTGCGCCAGAACTGCTATACCGGCCGCGACTGCCTCTGCCTTGGCGAAACGCCGCTTGTGACGCCCGCGGAAGGCGCGCGGATGCTGGACGAAGCAGACGGCATTTTCGACATGATCTTTCCGTTCGATTTGATGGGCATTGACGACGGCCCCGGCGGAAAATACGATCCCGTGCCATGGACGCTTTCGCAATTCAAAGAAATCGTAAACCGCTGGCAGCAAGCGACTTTACATGGCTGGGGCAGCTTATTCTGGTCGAATCACGACCAGTCCCGCGCGGTGTCGCGCTTCGGCTGCATGGAAACCGAGGGACTTCGCGTTCGTTCGGCAAAGATGCTTGCCGTGGCGATGCACCTGCTCCGCGGAACGCCGTTTGTGTATCAGGGCGAGGAGCTCGGCATGACGAACACCGCGTTTCCAAACGAGAGCGCAATTCGCGATATTGAGGGCATCAACGCGCTGAACGAAGCGCGTTTGACGGGTCAATACGACAAAATCTGGCGCGGCATCCTGCAAAAGGGGCGTGACCATGCGCGTACGCCCATGCAGTGGAATGCGACGCAAAACGCGGGCTTTACCGCGGGTGAACCGTGGATTATGGTAAACCCGAACTATATGGCAATCAACGCGGCGCACGAGGAAGCCGATCCAGACTCGGTTCTGCGCTTTTACCGCGCGTTGATTGCGCTGAGAAACGGAAGCCGTACATTGCAATACGGTTCCTACGTTCCGCTCTGGACGGAGCACGAACAGCTCTTTGCCTACGAGCGCACGCTAGACGGCGAAACGTTCACGATTGTCTGCAATATGAGCGGCAAGAAAGCTCAACTGCCGCAAATTCCGCCGGGGGAGTGCGTGCTTACCAACGTAAAAAGCGAAAACGGTGAAACATTGCTGCCGTATGAAGCGCGGGTCATAAGGATGCAGAACAGCAGTTCTAGTTTTTGAAAGCCGTTTGCCGTGCTCACTGGCGGCTGACGAGACAAAAAGGGTCAGGCGTAGGCGGTATCACGTATAACGCATTCATCGTCAGCGATCCCATATACGCTGTCGTCGATGAATACGTTCGGACTGTCGATGTAGGCTTCCGCCATATAGGCCGAAACCGGGAACGGCAGTGCGGGATCATTGACGTAATGCTTGCAAGGGACTGTATTGAGAAGCGTTTGCTGGATTCGCGATCCATCGGGATTATGGGGGCGGTTTTTGAGCAATACGGCGGCTGATGATCGGCTATGCTGTGAGAAAGTAAGAATCGAAGGGGGATATGGCACGCCGTTATTGAAAAGCAACATGCAAATTTCAAGCGCAGGCGGGGATTCCGTTTGATTACGGCTGCGGCAATTGCGGGAAACCGTTTTCGGGAAAAGAAATGCTGCATTGAACAATACGTATCGAAAAACCGCACGCAGAAAGTGCGATCTTGCGTGAACCGATATTGAGCGCTGCGGCGGCGAGGGAGCGGCGCGTTCGATTTTGTAAGCGAGGAACCGCTGAGCGACTTGTTCGGCTCTGCGGTTCGGTTTTTTCAGCGGAGCAGTTGCTTGCATCCTTCCGCTGGCGGGGCGGCAGGAGCGGACATCCGGCAAGTATCGATTGACGCGCGGAAGATCGCATACTACAATCGTTACGGGTTGATCAACGACAACGACTATCATGGGAGGTACCACATGCGCCTGCTGCTGGTAGAGGACGATGCGGATCTCGCGCTCGCGCTGAAGCAGCGCCTGATTCAGGAAGGGTATGACTGCGACGTTTGCCCCAATGGCGCGGATGCCGCTTTTTACCTGCAAAACGGCGGTTACAGCGCGGCGGTGCTGGACCGTATGCTCCCCGAAAAAGACGGGCTCACCATCCTGCGCGAGATGCGCTCTGCAGGAAACGAAACGCCCGTTCTTATGCTTACCGCGCTGGACGCCGTGAAGGACCGCACGGACGGGTTGGACGCGGGCGCGGACGACTACCTCGTAAAGCCATTTGCCATGCCGGAACTGCTTGCGCGCATCCGCGCGCTGATTCGCCGTCCGCCGGTTCTCCGCGAGGAGAGCCTGCTCCGCTTTGCGGATCTGGCGCTGGATACGCGCCAGTGTAAATTAACCTGCGCGCAATCCGAACAGACGCTTTCCCGTAAGGAAACGGCCGTTCTGGAACTGTTTTTCGAACACCCGGAGCGGGTGCTTTCCCGCGCCGAGCTGCTCTCGCGCGGCTGGGGCGGGGACGAGGCGGTGGAGGACGGCAACGTGGACAACTATATTTATTTCTTGCGTCGCAGGCTGAAAACTGCGAGGTCGCGTGCGAGCATCAAAACCGTGCACGGCGTTGGTTACCAGCTAACGTTGGAACAAAACTAAGAAACACCTTTGGAGTATTGAGCGTTGGAAGAGCGAAAACTGCGTTCGCATTTAATTCGAATCTACGTCGTCACGGTCGCCGGCATTCTCGGCGTGCTGCTGGCGGCGGTTTTGCTGCTTTCGGTTCGGGAAAATGAACAGAAAAGCCGCGAGAGTTTTTCAACGCTTCTGACGGCGATTGCGGACGATCTGCAGGTGAACAACGTTGTTCGCCACAGCGAGCTAAGACAGTTGGAGCAAGAGAACAGGCTGCAGATTCGCATCAGCGACAACGGTAAATCGCTCTTGTACAACAGCAAGGATAGCGCGGAAAAAGCCAAACTGCTGGATCAGGCCGAACAGCTTGCGCGCGAACAGGGGTACGATACGCTGAGCTTGCCGCTGACGAAAACCCGCCGGACGTCGCCGGTTACGACGCTCTCCGACGGAAAAGACCGGTATCTCGGGGCGGTTTGCATCCTGCCGCTGGCGAACGGCTACCGCACGCTGAGCTTGGTGCAGCGCATGGATTCCGCCGTTTCGGGCAGCGTTATGCTGTACTGCGCGCTGTATCTGGGCGGGGTTCTTCTGTTATGTGGCGTAGGGGTACTGATGATCGACCGCGCGCTGCTGCCCGCGCTGGAAAGCAGAAAACGGCAGAAACAGTTTGTCGCGGCGGCTTCCCACGAACTCCGTTCGCCACTGGCGGTCATTTCGGCCAACGCCGCGCTGCTGCCGCAGAGCGGTTCGGACAGTTCCGCAGCGGGGGTCATCCAACGGGAATGCGAGCGGATGTCCCGGCTGATCGGCGACCTGCTGCTGCTGGCTTCGGCGGATGCGGAAGCATGGGCGGTTGCGCTGGAACCGCTGGAGCCGGATACGCTGCTGCTAAACGTTTACGAGTCCTACCTGCCGCTCTACGGCAAAAACGGCTGCACCCTCGCTTTAGCGCTGCCGGACGCGCCGGTTTTGAAGATTGCGGGGGACGGCGAACGGCTGAGCCAGGTGCTGGGTATTCTGCTGGACAACGCGCTTTCTTACGGCGTGTCCGCTGAACAGAAAACGGTTGAGTTGAGCATCCGTTGCCAGAAGCAATGGGTGGTTATTTGCGTTGCCGACCACGGCTACGGACTCAGCGCAGAGCAGAAAGCGAGAATCTTTGACCGATTCTACCGTGCGGATACCGCGCGCAAGGAAAAACAGCATTTCGGGCTGGGACTCTCCATTGCCAAGGAGCTTGTAACGCTCCATAAAGGCACGCTGGACGTTCTGGATACGCCCGGCGGGGGCTGTACGTTCCGCGTGCAGCTGCCGGCGGCAAGATAGACGACGGCATCTGTTGACGGTGCGCTGAAAACGGCGTGCCGTTTTGATTTTTGGCTTTAGAAGATTTTTAGAGATTTGCCTGCTACAATCGAAACCGTAAACGCACAAAAGGAGAAGAATGCATGAAACAACTCATCAAGTCAATATCACTTATGCTTTGCGCGGTTCTGCTGATGACGGCGGGCGGCTGCAAGGGCGCTCCGGGCTCGGAAAGGCTATCCGCCATTCCGGCGGAAACCGGGCGCTATATAGAACAGCTCATCGATCTGCCGCTGCCGGAAGGATATCAAGAGCAGTATATCATCGGCGTCAGCGCGCTCGAAAACGGTGTGGAGGTCTTTACCTGCACCTATTCGCAAGAGGGCGAAACCTCGCAGGCGCATTATTTCCGCCACACGATCCTTGACGACGGAACGGTGAAAACCGCCGACGAACAATGGCTCAACGACCTCGCCATGGGCGGCGGCAACGAACTGCATGTTCGCCGCGCCGAGGATGGCGCGCTCTATATCTTTTTTGGCACCTATGACGATCAAGGCAACTCAAAGCATGTTTTGCTTGTCAGCCGCGACGATGGCAAAACCGGCACGCAGATTACGGGTGACGGTCTCGACGCGCTCGCGAGCGTTACCAGCTACGGCATTCTCTCCGACGGCAGCATTGCGTACGCGGATTATTACAACGCCACCATTGGTTTGCTGGATGCAAACGGAGACTTTCTGGATCAGTTGGAAGGCGAAACCAACTTGATGATGCCGATGGTTGCGGCGTTCGGAACAAAGGTTGCGACCATCGCGCCGGAAGCAAAGGCGATTCGGGTTTACGACCGCGCGGACGGTTCCAGCGTGGAATACGAATATGCGGTTCGTCAGGAAATTTCTACGCCGCTTGAGTACGCGCCGGACGGCGCGCTGTACCTCTGCGACAGCACGGGGCTCTATCGCCACACGCAGGATGGAACGCTCTGGGAGCGCATTATGGAAGGCAACACCTGCAACCTGGGTCTTCCTTCGTTCATGCCGATCGGTATGGACGTTAAAAAGGGCGAGCCGGACACGATTTATGTGTACGGCGAGGGAACTACTCTTTTGAAGTACGCGTTCGACCCCACGGCGCCTTTGTCCGCTTCGAAAACGATCAACGTGTTCTCGCTGCGCGCAAACGAAACGGTTCAGCAGGCGATTGTCATTTTCAACCGCTCGCAGAACGAGTTTGCCGCCAGCTATACCGCCGCAATGGATCAGGGCGCCGCCGGAACGGAACAGGACTACATCAAAGCGCTCAATACGGAACTGCTTGCAGGAACCGGGCCGGACGTGCTGATTCTCGACGGGCTGCCGGTGAACTCCTACATTCAAAAAGGAGTTCTGGCCGATCTCGGTGCGGTTGTGGACGGCGCGGAGCCGGTGCTCGGCAATATCCGCTCGGCGTCCACTGCCAGCGACGGCGTTCTTTACGCAATACCGTGCGGATTCCAACTGCCGTTTGCCTATGCGCCCGGCAATGCGGAGGGCATGTTCGCTTCGCTTTCCGCTCTGGCAAACGCCTGTGAAACGGCGGGGAGTACGCCGTTGCTTACCAGCGCCGCTTTCAACTACCAAACGCTCGCGGAAGTGCTGCTGAGCTATTACGGCGCCGGGATGCTTTCGGGCAATGCCGGCGATATCCGTTCGTTTTTAACGGGCGCGGGGCGAATTGCGCAAAGTATTGGAACGGGCAGCAAGCTCTGCGAAGGTTGGGAAACCGTGCAGGGCACGCCGGACGAGGAGTTACTGACCGCCATGCGGATTAATAACGCCGGCCCGCAGATCTGGGCGGACATGACGGGCAGGGCGCAGGGAGCGCTGCTGCTGCCGTTCGGCTCGTTCTTCAATGCAATGATCGTCTTCAGCGCGGCGGGTGAGAAAAACGCGTCCCTCTGCGGCGTAGCCAACCAGTACTGCCCCGTCGGCCTTGCGGGAATCAACCGTGCGAGCGAAAATCAGGATGCGGCGGCACTGTTTATTCAGACGCTTTTATCGAACACGGTGCAGAGCGCGAACAAGTATGCCGATGAGTTCCCCGTCAACGTTGAAGCGTTGAACAAAACGATGGCAACCGTGGACGATACCATGTCCCAGTCCATGCGGTTTGACGAAACAAACAGTTTGAACGCGGAATGGCCGTCCGCCGCGGTGCGCGAGCAGTTCCATATGCTGGCGCAGCAGGTCGACAGCCCGCTGATGACGGATGCCGCGTTTGGCGAAATGGTTACGCCCGTAATCGTATCGTTCCTGAATGGGAGCGATACGCTGGAAACCGCGGTCACCAAGCTGGAAAGCGTCATTTCCACTTATCTTTCGGAATGAAACGCGCGACGGTATCAAAAATGGGTGGAGAAGGGCGAGCGGCGCTCGCCTTTCTCGCCCCAAGCCTGATCGGTATTCTTGGACTGGTGCTGCTGCCGACGGCGGACGTTATACGCAGGTCGTTTCTTTCCGCAATGGGCAACTCGTTTGTCGGGCTGGAGAACTACAAAACGATACTGAATAACGAATCCTTCCGGCTCGCGGTCGCCAACACGGCACGGTTTTTGGTTACCTGCATTCCGCTGCTGCTGCTCAGTTCGCTCGCTGTGGCGCTGATGCTCTATTCGCGGACGCGACTGCAGGATTTGTTTCGCACCACGTATCTTTTACCGCTGGTGGTTCCGGTGACAAGCGTTGTGATGATTATTCAAACCGTGTTTCAAAAAAACGGCCTGCTCTCCGCGCTCTGCGCCGCGTTTGGCATGTCGCCGCAGGACTGGCTCAACAGCGAATACGCCTTTTTTGTGATGGTGCTCTGCTATCTATGGAAGTACTTTGGCTACAACGTGATTCTCTGGCTGGCGGGGCTGGCGGCGATACCCGAATCGTATTACGAAGCGGCGCGCGTGGACGGCGCGAACGAAGCGCAGTGCTTTTTTCATATCACGCTGCCGCAGCTTGGCGGAACGCTGTTTATGACCAGCGTGCTTGCGCTGATCAACTCCTTTAAGGTGTTTCGAGAAGCGTATCTGGTTGCGGGGCGTTACCCCAACAGCAGCATCTATATGCTCCAGCACGTGCTTTCCAACTGGTTTTCGAATTTGGACATGCAGAAGATCAGCGCGGCGGCGGTGCTGCTCATGAGCGCCATATTGCTGATTGTGTTCGTTTCCCAGCGGGTGCTGGATCGAAAGAAGGAGGAGCAATGAAGGTCAAACGGTTTCGCCCGGTTTCGTTTGTGCTGCTCTTTCTGCTCGCGCTGCTGGTTTGGGGGCCGCTTTGGATGCTCGTCACCGGAGCGCTGACGCCAACGGGCGAATTGCGGGCGCATCTCTCCGGCGTGCTGGGCGCTTCCGACGAGCTGGCGAGCTGGAGCCTGCTGCCAAACCGCGTAACGCTCAAGCATGCGGTTGAGCTGCTGCTGGATACGCCCGCGTTCTTTCGGGTGTTCTGGAACTCCTGCATACAGGTGTTTCCCGCCGTGCTGGGGCAGATACTGGTTGGCGCGCCCGCGGCATGGGCGCTTTCCCAAATGCAATTTCGCGGCAGAAACGCGCTGTTTCGCCTCTATATCGTGCTCATGATCCTGCCGTTTCAGGTGACGATGGTTTCCAGCTATATCGTGCTGGACCGTTTGGGGCTGATCGACACGCCGTTTGCGGTTCTGCTGCCCGCCGTGTTCTCCGCGTTTCCTGTGTTTATCATGACAAAGTTTTTTGCGGGCATCCCGCGCGAAATGCTGGAAGCGGCAAGGATGGACGGCGCGGGCGAGTGGTCGATCTTTTTTCGGATCGGCCTGCCGCTCGGCCTTCCGGGCGTGCTTTCGGCGGCGCTGCTTGGCTTTGTGGAAGGCTGGAACGCTGTGGAGCAGCCGATTACGTTTCTCAAGACGCCCTCGCTGTATCCGCTCTCCATCTTTCTGCCCGCAACGACGGTGGAAAACGCGGGAGTCTCGTTTGTTTCCGCGGTGATTACGCTGCTGCCCGCGGTGCTGATCTTTTTATTCGGCCAGCAATACCTCGAACAGGGCATCATCGCTTCGGGAATCAAGGAGTAATTGTTAAGGAGTTCTTATTATGGAAGAGAATCAACAGGCAGAACGGGCGGCAAAACCGCTTCCAAAGCGAATCGGCCGCGCGCTGCTCTGGTTTTTTGTGGCAATGCTGCTGTTGACGTTCGTTTCCCGCGCGGCGAGCGACGCGCTGAAAGCGAGGGTTTCGGTTGGGTACCTCAGCTCGTCGTCGCTGGACTTGAGCCTGACGGGGTCGGGTAGCTGGGTTTCCGGCAACACGCAGTTTTATACGACGTATTATACCCGCCGCATTTCGAAGGTCTACGTTCAGCCCGGCCAGCAGGTGAAGGAAGGCGACCCGCTGTTTGCCTACGATGTTGCAACCGTTTCCGGCGGAAAAACCGTTTCCGACCGAAAGGTGACCGCGGCGGAAAAAGCGCTCGAACAGGCGCAGAAGAACCTTGAAACCGCGGAGGATAAGACATATGCCGGGCGCGTCGTGGAGAGCGCGGCGCAGGCGCTCGATTACGCGCGCTTTACCTTTGCCCAGACCAGCGCGCTGCAAAACGGCGGCGTGGTGCTTGCAACGTTCAATGGAACGATTTTGAGTTGCGATCTTGCTCCGGGGAAAGCTTCCGTTTCGGGATCCACCGGACTCGAAGTCGCGCTTGGGGACGCGCTGTTCCAGTTTGCCGTAACCGCAAAGGAGGCGGAGCGAATTTCGATTGGCGATTCGGTTTCGCTTTTCAGCAGCGAGGGCAAACAGGAAAAAAAGTCGCTGGAGGTTATCTCCATCTCCGTGCCGGACGCCGACGGTAAAGTGACTGTTTGCTGCGGCGGCGGTGGAGACGGGCGCGCAATCGGCTTGGTACAGGGGTGGAAATTCAAAAAGCAGTCCGGCCAATACGAGACCTGCGTGCCGCTGGAAGCGCTGCGTCAGGGCGGCGGCAACGATTACTACGTGCTGGAGCTCGTAGAAAAACAGACGATCCTTGGCACGCAGCTTACGGCAAAACGCGTGAACGTGGAGCTGATCGCTCACGACGGCAGCCACGCCGCAGTGGAAGGCGAACTCACGCGCGAGGACAAGTTGATTACCGCCTGCTCCAAGGAGATCAAAGACGGCGATCTGGTGGTGAAAAATGACGCGAACTAAACGCGGGCTTTGGCGCGCGGTTCTGCCCGGCTTGCTCGCGGCCGTTTGCTGGCTGATAGCGCTGATGAGCGCGGGAAACTTAGTCGAACAGTACGGCGGACTCAGCGTGCGCTTTGCGGAGGCCGCGGTTACGCGGGCGGACTTGGAGCGCGCGCAAACAGAGTCCGCGGGCGGCGGGCTTGTTCTGCAGGCCGCTTGGACGCGAAACAGCGAATTCCAGACGCTTTTCTCGGCGCTCGGCGGCAGCGCAAAAGCGCGCGTCGTCGGCGTATACGGCGACCCGCGGCAGGCAGCGCCTATGCAACTGCTTTGTGGCGGCTTTCTGCCGGAAGACGATGCGGAAGGCTGCGTGCTGGACGCAGCTTCCGCCTGGGCGCTGTTTCATTCTACTGACGCGGTAGGAGCTAAGCTTACCCTGAACGGCAAACCTTACGCCGTTCGCGGGGTCGTAGAAGTGTATGAACCCATGATGCTGATTCGGGACGATTCTCTAAACTATGAAAATCTGGAATTCGGAGCGGACGATCCCGCGTCGGCAAAACAGGAAGTTGAAACATTCGTCACGCGCTGTGGAGCCGGAGGAGACTTTTCGGTTGTGCAGAGCGGGTTGTATGCGCGTGTGGCGCTGGGGTTTGTGTGGCTTCCGGCCTGCGGTTTGCTGGTTGCCGCGGCAGCAGGCCTGCTCAAGAAAGCGTGGTTGCAAAGGGGGAACAAGCGCGCCTGGCCGTTGCTTCTGGCGGCGGGAACGGCGCTGCTTACGGCGGCAATGCTGCTGCTGATTAAAACCTTCTATTGGCCGCAGTCGTTTCTGCCAACCAGATGGTCGGACTTCACGTTCTGGCGCACTTTGATCGAAAGCTGGCAGGCCGACTGGAAAGCAATGTCGCTTATGACGCCTCTGCCAAAGGAAATTCAGCTGTTCCGTGCGCTGAGACAGTGCGCCGTGCTCATGCTGACGGCGCTGTTGGCGGGCGGATGGTGTGTAGCGCTTTTTTACACAACTGGTAAACGGTAAAACTAACGCGGATTGCCTGCGGGAAGCTTTCGCGCAGCGGGTTCGGAGTGTTCTTCTGATTGCGAGTATGGTGGGTACGCGCTGGAAAGCGACGCATTAAGGCGGGAGCAGACCGTCTGGGCGTCTCTGCAAGCTTAGCGATTTTGGGTGAAATGCCGCAGTAATTGGCAAGTGAATCCAGGCATTGCTACCGAGGAGCGGCAGCCTGAATATTGCATTGTTGCAAAGCATTACCAAGATACATGCAGTGATTCTGGCAGGTTAAAATTGAAGCAAACAGGAAGGAAATGTCTGTTCTAGCAGGAACAAACTCGTGAGATACATTTTCTAGATAGCCGTGTATCTCCCAATAACAGTCCACGTTTTATAAGAAAAACCGGTGTTTAAACGACCGCGAGCCCCGAATTTCGGGCAAATTCGGTCGGCGTTTGGTATGTTAGTGCGCTGTGCGAACGGAACTCATTTTAGTTCCGTCACCAGCGCACAATTTTGTTTCTGGCTCTCTCCAGCGACGTGAACCAGAGTATGTTCGGACATTCGTTCCAGAAGCTGTTGCTGAAGGATTCGATATGCTGCTTAGCTGATGCTGCAAGCAGTAAATAGAGTAATTCACACTGCTGAGATGTTCTCGAAACGCAAATGCGCGTGAAAAGATTTTATATGCGTCGCTGAATCGCAGCGAGCATGTTGTTGACACATGACACAATGAGGCTATAATAAAGTTTGATTCTGGCATTTGCCAGTAACCAAATGAATCGAATTCTTTTATATGAGGGAATCCAGATTCAAAGGACTATTTTGTACGAAAGGTAAGCAGCATGTTTTGCGGAGAATTCAACGAAAATGTAATTGACCACTTTATGAGTCCAAGGAATGCCGGAACAATACCGGACGCCGATGCGATCGGATCAAGCGGAGATCCGAATTGCGGCGATTCCTTAACGCTATATCTCAAGATTAAAGACGATAAAATACAAGATATTCGTTTTTTAGTCTTTGGCTGCGTGGCGGCAATCGCGACGAGCAGTATGACCACCGTTCTGGTAAAAGGGAAAACGCTGGAAGAGGCGTCCCGACTGACCGACGAAGATATTACAAATGCGCTTGGCGGGCTGCCGGAGAATAAATTGCATTGCTCCGTTCTTGGCGCGGACGCGCTAAAAAATGCAATTGAAAACTACTATTTCCTGCAAGAAAGTCAAGCGCAGTAATAGAACAATTGGTGCGCTAGAGGATCGTTTTAAAAATCCAGTAAATTATCGGGAGGGTATCGATATGCAGACACCGCGCAAAGCGAATCAAGCAGACCATACGAAAAAACAAGCAAAAATGAAATCGTGCTTACAGCCAGCGCCAAGAGTACTGGTTTCCTGCCGCGGATTGAACGGGGAAAACAACGCGCTGGCGGTGGCATATTGCGGCAATTGCAGCTATGACCCGCCAATGGTTATGGTTGGCATCGTTCCTTCGCGGTATTCCTATCATATGATCAAAGAGACAGGGTGTTTTGTCGTGAATCTAGTTGGCAAAGAATGCCAGGAAATGTTTGACTATCTTGGGAGCCACAGCAAGCGCGACGGAGACAAACTTGCCGCTATGCATGCGCGTCTGGCGGAGGGAGTGAAAGTCAAAGCGCCGATTCTTCTGGATTGCCCGGTGAACATAGAGTGCACGGTGGTCGATTCCATCCTTACGGGTTCTCATGAAATGTTTATCGGTAAAATCGAGTATGTACATGCGGATGCTCAAATCACCGACGATGAGGGCAATATTGATTTTTCCAAGATTGATTATATCGGGTTCTAGCTTACAGAAGAGGAGAAACGAATCGAGTGGTCACGCAGAATATTGTCGACGAGGCGTTAAGGCGGTGCGGGAACAAGACAATTTTGGATGTTCGTGCCGGCTTGGGATACACATGCGTCCTCCTCTCGGACGGAGGGTGCGGCTTAGCCTATACATTCCGGAATGATCTCGGCGCATGCTGCACAAGCATGGAAAAAGCTGGCAAGCTAATTGGAATGAACGCTGAAGAAGTGATTCCCTGGCTGATGGATAAGAACCGGCTGAAAGCGGCAATCGGGCTTGCAACCGCAAACGCAGTATTCAACCTGAATGTTGAAGGCTACGGACATGGGAACGTCGTTGACGAAATCTCGATTGAATCGTCGGATACATTTGGCATGATTGGAGAATTTCGTCCAATCCTTGCAAAGGTGCGAGCGAAAGCAAAACAAGTCTATGTCTTCGAACAGAAACCGAACCTTGGCGAAGGGTTGTATTCAGAACAGCAGATCCCTGAGCTTTTGCCACAGTGCAGCGTAATCGTTATCACTTCTACGAGCATCATCAACCACACGATCGATGAGATTTTGCCGTATTGTACAGACGCGAAACAGGTTTGTCTCGTGGGGCCTTCCACGCCGCTTATTCCGGAATTGTTTCGTGCGTCGCCGATCACGCTCCTGGCTGGGGTCGTCGTTACGAATGCAGAGATGCTTCTCCAGATCGTAAGTCAGGGCGGGGGAACGATGTCCATGAAGCCTGCGGTAGATCAGGTGCTTGCGTATGTTTCGCAATCCGCTTCTTCATGATTTGCGCGCCTGGTTCTATTACCCCGGTGAAATCAACAAAATGATTCAAATAGTTATTGACATATGCCATTAATGTAGTATACTGAGGTTGTAAACGGCATATGCCAATAATGAAACGAGGTGAAACAATATGCCAGGAAGAGACGGAACCGGACCCGCGGGTGCGGGAGCAATGACGGGAAGAGGCCTTGGCGGATGCGCCGGCATTCCGGTGAACGGTCAAACCCCTGCGTTCGGGATGGGTTGCCGGCGGCGCGCCGGGCGCGGCGGCATGCAAGGCCGCGGCTTCGGCCGTGGCGCTGCGACTGCGCCAAAAGAAGCGCTGGAACAGCAGCGTGCGGCGCTGCAGGCAAGGCTTGATCAAGTCGATGGTCAGCTGAAAAACCTGTGAACAATTGCGGAGGCTGCGAGGGTATCTTGCGGTCTCCGCGGATAAAATGAGGTGAGTAAAATGCCCAGACCGTTTAAATGGAGACGTGTTTGCTGCCTTCCGGATAACAATCGATACGGTCCGCTCAACGCCATCGAGAGTGATAACGGCGTGGTTCAGATGTCGGTTGACGAATATGAAACGATTCGCCTGATCGATACGGAAGGCTACACGCAGGAAGCTTGCGCGGAACATATGAACGTCTCGCGCTCGACGGTTCAGAGCATCTATGATTCCGCCCGGAAAAAACTGGCGGATTCGCTGGTGTATGGAAAAGTACTTTGGATTGAGGGCGGCGAATACCGCCTTTGCGACGGCGCTTCCGGCCATTGCGGCGGCAATGGCTGCCGCAGGCATCGCTGCGGGCGGGGATTTTCCGGCGAACCGGAATGGAACCCGCAAGGCCAAACGACAGAAACGGAGAAGACGAATGAAGATTGCAATACCGATGAATGAAAAATCAATGGATACGGAAGTGTGCCCGTCGTTCGGGCGCGCGCCGTATTTTCTATTTTACGACAGCGCGACCAAGGAGGCTTACTATCTTGACAACGAGGCGGTTGCGAGCCAGGGTGGGGCGGGTATCCGCGCCGCGCAGGTGATTGCCGACCATGGCGTAAAAGCGCTGATAGCGCCGCGCTGCGGAGAAAACGCGGCGGAGGTGCTCAGCAAAGCGGAAGTTTTCGTCTACCGCTCGATTCCCGGAACGGCGCGGCAGAATATTGAGGCGCATCTGAACAGTCAGCTGCCGCTGCTGAGCGAATTCCACGCCGGGTTTCACGGGCATGAAAACAAGTAATCTGACAATAGCCGTGCTTAGCGGGAAAGGCGGAACGGGCAAGACGCTTGTTTCCGTGAACCTTGCCGCCGCGGCGGAAAGCGCGGTCTATCTGGACTGCGACGTGGAAGAGCCGAACGGGCATCTGTTTTTCAAGCCGGAGATCACGAGCGAAGAAACGGTTTCTGCCAGGATGCCGCTGATCGATTACAACCGGTGCGACGGTTGCAGAACATGCGTGGACTTCTGCAAGTTCAACGCGTTGGCGTTTATCAAGAACAAGCCGGTCCTATTTAAGGATGTCTGTCATTCCTGTGGCGGGTGCATGCTGCTTTGCCCGCAAAAAGCGATTGCCGAAGAGGAAAAGAGCGTCGGCTTGATTCGGAGCGGCATGTCCAAACAGGTGCTTGTGCACACGGGCTGCATGGACGCCGGAGAGGCTTCCGGCATTCCAATTATCAAACGGCTCCTGAAAAAGGGTGCGGACGAGCATACACGGCCGGTGTTCATCGACTGCCCGCCGGGCAGCGCCTGCAGCGTCATGGAGAGCATCAAAAACGCGGACTATTGCGTGCTGGTTGCCGAACCGACGGTATACGGCGTGCACAACCTCAAAATGGTTCGTGATCTGGTGGAAGTGTTCCATAAGCCGTATGGCGTTGTGCTGAACAAGTGCTTGGAAGGGCGAAATCCGGCAGAAGAATTCTGCATGGAACATCACATTCCCATCTTGGGTAAAATTCCGTTTGACGGCGCGTTGGGATATCTCAGCTCGCGCGCGGGAATTGCCGCGCGGGAAAGCGAACGCTTTCTCGAGCTGTTTTCTGCGCTCCTGCATACTGTAATCGAGGAGGCAAGCCATGAAACAGTTGCTCATCCTCAGCGGTAAGGGCGGAACGGGAAAGACGACGGTTGCGGGTGCGCTGATCAAGCTTGTGCAGGCGCGCGCATATGCCGACTGCGACGTGGACGCGCCAAACCTGCATTTGAGCATGGCGCAGACGGGCGAGGCGGAGCGAAACGACTACTACGGCATGCCGAAGGCGCAGATCGACAGAGAACGATGCATTGGCTGCGGAAAGTGCGAAGAGCATTGCCGCTTTGACGCGATAATACAAAAAGACGGATACGCCGTTGATCCCTTCTCGTGTGAAGGTTGCGGGGTTTGCGAGGCGGTCTGTCCCGCAGACGCAATTCAGATGCATCCATCGGTCGCGGGCGAACAGATGCTTTACCGAAGCGCACAAGCGGTCTTTTCCACGGCGCAGCTCAGAATGGGCAGCGGTACTTCGGGCAAGCTCGTTACCGAAGTGAAAAAGCGCATGCTCTCGTCCCTGCTGCCGGAAACAGAGCTGGCGATTATCGACGGCTCACCGGGCATCGGATGCCCCGTGATTGCTTCGCTCAGCGGCGTAAGCATGGTGCTGATCGTTGCCGAGCCTTCCGTATCGGGCATCAGCGATATGGAGCGCATCCTGCATACGGCGGAAATCTTCCATACGCAAACCTGCGTCTGCGTCAACAAGGCCGACGTCAATTTGGAGTTGACCGGGCAGATTGAGCGCTATTGCGGCGAGAAGAAGATTCCGTTTGTCGGAACAATTCCCTTTGACTCGCAGGCGGCGGAGGCAATCAACAGCGGTAAAACGATTGTTGAAATCGATTGTCCGTCGGGGCAAGCGGCACGCGAGATATTCACGGGAATAATGCGTTTACTGGAGTTTACGCAAAAAAATAGAAAATAAATGGAGGAAACATCAAATGAGAATTGCGGTAGCAAGTGAAGGAAAAAACGTGACCGGCCACTTTGGGCATTGTGACAGCTTTATCCTTTTCGACGCGGAGAACGGCGTCATCGTGCGGCAGGAGAACGTTCCAAACCCGGGACACCGGCCCGGCTTTTTGCCGAATTTTCTGGCGGATCGCGGGGTAAACGTCATCATCAGCGGCGGCATGGGCGGCGGCGCGGTTGAAATTTTCAACGAGCGGAACGTCGAAGTCGTCGTCGGCGCAAGCGGCGAAGCAAAAGACGCCGTCGAGCGCTATCTGAAAGGCGAGCTTGTTTCGACAGGCTCCGTTTGCCACGAACATCAGCATCATGACGAGTGCGGGGAGCCATCGAAGTAAAAGACAGCTTGGTACGCACAGTCGGGTTGCTGAGACAGCAATCGAGCGGAAGATCAAAGTCACATGACTGCAAAACAAGGATAGGCACCCCTTGATTGAACAGCGAATCATCTGGCTTTGATCTTTCGCATCCAGAAAATCCAAACAGGGGGCTGCATGCTGAACACTGACACGATCGACGCGTATTGTCGATTACTCGAACATGAATTGATACCGGCAACGGGCTGCACGGAGCCGATTGCGATTGCCTATGCTGCGTCGGCTATGCGGGACACGCTCGGAGGCCTGCCGGAGCGGATGCGGGTTGTAGTGAGCGGTAATATACTGAAAAATGCCAAGAGTGTTGTTGTGCCGGGTACGGATGGCAAAAAGGGTATCGCTGCGGCTGCGGCGGTCGGCGTCATTGCCGGGGTAACCGATCGTAAACTGGAGGTGATTACGAGTGTATCACCAGAACAGCGGGAAGCGCTGGATCGATACCTTGCATCAACACCGATCAGTATCGAGTGCGCGGACGGCGATCTGGCACTGGATATTCACATGTTCGGCTGGCGCGGTGCGGATGCCGCAATGGTTCGCATTGCGGTTAACCATACCAACATCGTTCACATGGAAAAGAACGGAGAAGTATTGCTGGATGAGCCGGTGGTCCATACTGCGGCTGTGAGCGACGATCCGAGCATTCTCAACGTGAAAGATATCGTAGAATTTGCCGACACCATTGACCTGAATCGCGTTGAAGCGATGCTGAAAAGGCAACTGAACCTGAATTTGGCCATTGCAAGGCGAGGTCTGGCTGGGGACTGCGGCGCGAATGTGGGCTTGGTTCTGCTGAGCAATGAAACGCATGATTTGATCACCCTTGCACGCGCAATGGCTGCCGCAGGATCGGATGCGCGTATGAGCGGGGTTGAGATGCCGGTCGTGATCGTTTCGGGATCCGGCAATCAAGGGATAACCGCGAGCGTTCCGCTGGCTGTTTGGGCTGCGGAAAAAGGATATGACGAAGAGAAGCTTTTACGGGCGCTGATCGTTTCGGACCTGGTGACCATTCATCAAAAGACGGGGATCGGCCGCCTTTCCGCCTTCTGCGGAGCGGTCTGCGCCGGATGCGGCGCGGGTGCCGGAATTGCCTATATGGAGGGCGGCGGGTATGACGCCATTGCGCATACGGTTGTCAACGCGCTGGCCATCATCAGCGGTATGATCTGCGACGGAGCAAAGGCGAGCTGCGCGGGTAAGATCGCAGCCGCGGTAGACGCTGGAATCCTTGGCTACCGCATGTACACGCAGAATCAGGAGTTTTTAAGTGGAGATGGCATTGTCGTAAAAGGGGTGGACAATACGATTCGCAATATTGGACGCCTTGCAAAAGACGGCATGAGCTGCACGGAAGCTCAGATCTTGAGCATGATGCTTGAACCTGCGCCGGAAAAACAATAACGGCTCGGCTGAAATTGAGATCGTGCGTTTGGCTAAGCAGATCTATCTGATCCGATCTATTTTTGCTTTTGTTTGAATCCGGGTAAAGACAATTTTTAATCATACGTTGACTTGATAAACATTGCCGGATACGGTATTTCTTTGTACGATGAATTAAAGCACGTTCAGAACAAAACGCGGCCAAAGATGAAAAGATGAATCGAAGCACGTCCAGAACGAAGCGCGATCAAAGACGAAAAAGATGAATCGAAACACGTCCAGAACAAAACGCGATCAAAGACGAAAAAAGGAACAGGAGGTTAAAAATGGCAAAATACGTTTGTCCGATCTGCGGGTACATCTATGACGAAGCGGCAGGTCGCCCCGAAGAAGGCATCGCTCCGGGCACGCCGTGGCAGGCTCTGCCGGATGACTGGGTATGCCCGCTCTGCGGCGCGCCGAAAGCCGTATTTGAGGAGCAGTCCAAGCCGACACCAAAAAGCGCACCGGCCGGCGGCATGGCGGAAACACAGCAAGAACCTCCGCGGGAATTATCTGTTGGCGAACTTGCGGCGATCTGTACGAATCTGGCAAAAGGCTGCGAGAAGCAGTATCGCGCTGAGGAAGCTGAGCTGTTTTCGCAGCTTGCCGCGTATTACGAAAGCCGGATTCCCAAAGGCGAAGCAAGAGACTTTACTCAGCTGCTTGCGCTGATTGAACAGGAGCTGAGCAGCGAATACCCTGCCGCAAAGGAAACTGCGGCAGCAAATCGGGATCGCGGGTCGCTGCGCGCGCTGGTTTGGGGCGAAAAGGTTTCGCGAATCTTGACCTCCCTTCTTGGAAAGTTCGAAAAACAGGGCGGCGCGATGCTGGACGGAACAAACGTCTACGTCTGCGAGATCTGCGGTTTTGTCTACATTGGAAACGAACCGCCGGAGATCTGCCCGGTCTGCAAGGTGCCCAGCCTGAAGATTTCGATGATTGCAAAGGAGGCGGTTTGATGTACGCGGTTCGTAATATTCGTCTCTGTACGAAGGATTGTCTCTGCCTCTATGTCTGCCCGACGGGAGCCACGGATACGGAAACCGGACAGATTGACCGAAACAAGTGCATCAGCGACTGCCGCGTTTGCGTTGACGCATGTCCTTCGCATGCAATTTCGCTCGTGCCGGAAAGTTATCCGCCGCAGCAGGAGAAAAAACAGACGGTTCTGGCCGCGATGCGAAAACGTTCTGCGAGTAAAGCGGCGCAGGAGCAGGCGTTTGCGCTGCTGGAGCAAACAGCGCCGAACGAACCCGCCAGGCGGTTAGCCAAAGCGATGCGCCGCTCTTGCCGCCTGATGGCGGAGGATTTGCTGCGCGAGTCCTGTTATATGCTGCCGCAGAGCGAAAATGTTCAGACGCTGCTGAAAAACGAGCTGGAAACTGTCACGGACGAAACGTATCCCAAAGATGCGGTAAAGAGACTGCTGGAATTGCTCAAGCAATAACAAAGAGCCGAAGAACCATTATGAGAGGAGAAGCAGAATGCCGGAATTTGCTAACCCGTTTTCAGGATTGAAGAAGGATCACAAACTGACACATGCGGAACTGGTCCGCGCGATTCGGTTTATGATCGCCGCGGAATACGAAGCGGTTCAGCTCTACATGCAACTGGCCGAATCGACCGAGAACGAGCTCGCCATCGATGTATTGAAGGACATAGCCGATGAGGAGCGTGTTCACGCGGGCGAGTTTCTGCGGCTGCTGAAAGAACTCGAACCTGACGAAGAAAAGTTCTACCGCGAAGGTGCGGAGGAAGTGGAAGAAGAGATCGAGAAAAGAAAATAGAGCAGCACAGCGCATGATTTTGCCGATGCACGCGCATCGGCACTTTTTTTTGCTCAATCCGGAATGCAGCATTGAAGGGCGCGAATTTTGTGAGGACGAAGGCAGGCCGGGTTATTTGGACGATGAATTAACCCGGTGTGCAAATATACCAGGATGCGCGCGTGTCCACTTCTATTACCTTTACCTCCGAAAAGCATTTGGCCATTTCGGAAACACAATCTTCCATTTCGCTTTTGGGGTTCTTTATAAATTGAAAATAATCGCCCCGTTCAAGCCATTCTACCAATGACGTCATGAAGGACCGCTTCTGATTATAATCGTAGATGATCACCTTGCTTTTTGTGACCCTGCGCATTTCCGAATATAGTTTAATCCTTTCGCTTTTCTGCATTCCATGGGCAACATAGGAAGCAATTGATAGATCAAAGGAGTGATCCGCAAAGGGCAGCCGCTCAAGAACATTTGCTTGTATGAACATGATATTTCTATTCTCAGGCTGCCGCTTGGCAATCGTGAGCATATTTTGCGCGGGATCGATACCGGTTACAGACAGTCCTTTTTCGCAGAGGACAGAACACAGCGAACCCGTGCCGCAGCCGACGTCAAGAATGCTGTCAAATGAAGCGAGGTCGAATTCGGCTGCCGTCGCATTGATCACTTCGCGATAGCGCTTCTTCTGCCTGCTGTAAAACAAGCCGTACACCGGCGCTATGGCATTGAAGAGAAAGCTGCTGTACCGTTTGCTCATGCGGGCGCACCTCCTTGTAGAGTTTGCTTGAATCATACCATCGTCTGCCATCATTCTAACAGAATATAGCGGCATGGCAATAGAATCGATGGGGTGCTTTTTTTGAAGTGAGTTTTGAAGTGTGTTGCGTAGCACTCTGCAATCCAAGATTTTTAGTAGACAAAACTTTTCATCAGGCTTATAATAAGCATGCGTTATTCTTTTAAAAAAATAATGAGTTGTACGAGTGATCGTGTGCCGAGGATTGCAGGAACTAATCCGGGATAGGGGTATTATTGTTTGTGATTGGCCGTCCAAGAATAGAGGAAAAAAAGGAACAATCGGGCAAGAAACAATCGCAATGGATTGCTCTTTTAGGGATAATTCTCATTGCCGTGTTCCTGTTTTCGTTTTCTATTGGGCGCTACGGAGTTCCCGTTTCTGAGGTCGTTCGCATCTTTTTAAGCCGGGTTTTCCCAATGACGACAACCTGGACTGCGGAGATGGCAACCGTCGTACTGAACATTCGCCTGCCTCGCATCGTAATGGCATGCCTTGTCGGCTGCGCGCTCTCGGCGGCCGGCGCATCCTATCAGGGCGTGTTTCAAAATCCGATGGCCTCGCCGGATATCCTTGGCGCATCCAGCGGTGCGGCGTTTGGCGCGGCGCTGGCAATTCTGCTTGGCGGGTCTACGCGAATCATCACACTTGCCGCATTTACTTCCAGCCTGGTGACCGTGATTGCGGTGTATCTTATTGCGCAGCGCGCGCCGGGGCTCAAAGTGGTCAATCTTATTCTTGCCGGCATCATGGTGGGCTCCCTTTTCACGGCGGGTACGTCCTATATCAAGCTGGTTGCTGATCCAACCAATCAACTTCCGGCGATTACCTATTGGATGATGGGAAGCCTCTCCGGATCGAAGCTGAAGCAGGTTGCGTTTGTCATTGTGCCGATAGCGTTGGGGCTTGTACCGCTTCTTCTGATTCGCTGGCAGGTCAACATCCTTACGCTTGGGGACGAGGAAGCACGCACGCTCGGCGTCAACACCAGCCGACTGCGGCTAGCCGTCATCCTGTGCGCAACGCTGATTACCGCCGCGAGCGTATCCGTCAGCGGCATGATTGGTTGGGTCGGCCTTGTTATTCCGCATCTTTGCCGAAAGCTCGTCGGCAACAACTATCGCTATCTGCTGCCTGCGAGCATGCTTGCTGGCGCGATTTTTTTACTGATTGTGGACAACGTTTCGCGAAATCTCCTCGCTGTTGAAATTCCGATCGGCATTCTCACCGCGTTTGTTGGCGCGCCGTTCTTTATTTATCTGATTGCCAGGCGGGAGAAAACGTTATGAGCGTTGAAATTCGCAATTTGTGCTTTGGCTACTGCACGAGGGATGTTCTGCGCGATGTGAGCTTTTCGGTCAAGGAAGGGCAAATACTTGCCGTACTGGGCCCGAACGGGGTTGGCAAGACCACTTTATTTCGCTGCATCCTTGGACTGCAGCATCGATATTCGGGCAGTATTGAAGTAGACGGAGCTGACGCACATTCCTTAAGCGCTCGCGAACTGGCTCACCGGGTGGCTTATATTCCGCAAACGCATGGCATGGCGTTCAGCTATTCCGTGCTGGATATGGTGCTCATGGGAACAACACACAATGTCGCAATGATGTCTGTGCCGAAAGCGAAAGAACTGAACGCTGCAATCGCCGCGTTGGAGCGTATGGGAATAGCCAATCTTTCAAATAAGAACTTTTCGCACCTTTCAGGCGGAGAACAACAGCTTGTGTTGATTGCCCGCGCGCTGGCGCAAAACACAAAAATACTGCTCATGGACGAACCTACTGCGAGCTTGGATTATGGGAATCAATCTCTCGTTTTGCGGCAGGTGCGCGCATTAGCGGATGGCGGATATACCATACTGCTTTCAACGCATAATCCGCAGCATGCGCTTTGGTATGCGGATTCGGTGCTGGCGCTATTCAATGGTACGGTTGCGGCATTCGGACCGTCCTGCAAGGTTGTGAACGCCGCGTTGATTCGCATGCTCTATGGCGTGGACGCCAAACTCATTGAAACCGCAAACGGGCCGCTGATTTCGCCTGTGATTGAGGGTGGCAGCTAATTGATATGTCGATACTATTGATGAATTGCAGCTGAAAACTGCTGGGAGTACTGTCTGGCATGTATCAATGGACAAAGGATTCTATTCGTTTTCGCATCGACGCGGCGGAGATAACGAAATTTGACGACACAATCATCGCGCAGATTGTGCCGGATATTCCACAGAACGCGCATGTCTGCGACGCGGGCTGTGGGCTCGGGTATACGAGCCTTGCGCTGGCGCGGCACTGCGCGCGGGTGACCGCCGTTGACACAAGTGGGGTCGCGCTCAATGTGCTCAGAGAGAACATCGTGGCGGGGGAAATCAGGAATATCGAAGTGATAGAAGGCGATCTCTTCTCAATGCGGCCAGGGCGAATGTACGACGCGATGCTGTTCTGCTTTTTCGGGCGGCTCGAAGAAACGCTCCGTGCCGCAAAAACACAATGCGCGGGCACGGTTTTTATGGTCAAAAAGAACTGGCCGAACCACCGTTTTACACCCGGAGAGATGCCGCTAAAACGCTTTACGTATCAGCAGACGCTGCTGGAGCTTGGCGCGCTCGGCATTCCGTACCGCGCAAAGACATTTCCAATCGAGATGGGGCAGCCGTTCCGGTCGGTGGAGGACGCGGTGCTGTTTTTTTCGATCTACCGGCAGCAAAACGATGCGCAGCCGGTTGATCCGGCGAGCGTGAAACGCATTCTTTGCGCCGGTGATTCGGCTGAGTTTCCGTATTTTCTGCCGTCGCGCAAAGCGCTCGGCCTTGTCGCCGTGGAGACAAAGGATATCCCGGAGGAACTACATTACAGAACGGATAACGAGGTTCAACTCGCTTCCAGATAAAACAGGAGGATAACATCATGAAAAAAGCACTTGTCGTATTGATGGCGCTGCTGCTGGCGTTTTCCGCGTTTGCCTGCACGGCAAAGCCCGCCGAAACCGCGGCAACGGAAGCGCCTGTGGCAACCGAAGCGCCGACTCCCACGGAGGAACCCGCCCCGACGACGGTACAGTTTACCGATTCCGTCGGCCGCGTAGTAGAGGTGCCTGCGGACATTACGAAGGTTGCCATCTCCGGCCCGCTGGCGCAGATCGTTCTGTTCGCGCTCTGCCCGGATAAGCTCGTTGGCGTCGCTTCCAAGTGGGACGCAACCGCCGAGCAGTACCTTGCAACCGAGTATTATAACCTGCCCGAACTTGGCCAGCTTTACGGCGGCAAAGGCGAACTGAACCTTGAAACGCTGCTTGCCAGCGGCGCGCAGGTCGTGATTGACGTTGGGGAACCGAAAGATACCATCGTTGAGGATATGGATGCCTTGCAGCAGCAAACGGGAATTCCGTTTGTGCATATTACAGCGACGGCATCGACGATGGCGGATGCCTATACGAAGCTCGGCGAGCTGCTGAACATGCCGGATGAAGCCATAGCGCTGTCGGATTACTGCGCAACGGTATATGCCCGCACACTCGAAATTGCGAACAGCGCAGAAAAAGCAAACCTGATCTACTGCCTTGGCGACACCGGGTTGAACGTGATTGCCAACGGCAGCTATCATGCTGAGATTCTGGATCTGCTTGCAAACAACCTCGCCGTGGTGGACGCACCTTCCAGCAAAGGCAGCGGCAATGAAGTTGATCTGGAGCAGATCTTGCTCTGGAATCCGGACGTGATCCTCTTTGCGCCGGACAGCATTTATGCCACCGTGGGCAGCGATCCCGCCTGGCAGCAGATCAACGCAATTAAGAACGGAACCTACTACGAAGTGCCGATGGGACCGTATAACTGGATGGGCTTTCCGCCGAGCGTACAGCGTTACCTTGGCATGATGTGGATGGCGCAGCTGCTCTATCCCGACACGGCGCAGTACGACCTCTACACCGAAGTTGCCGAATACTTTAAGCTCTTCTACCACTGCGATCTGACGCAGGCGCAGTATGACGCGTTGGTTGCCAACTCCATTGGCGCACAGCAGGCGCAAAAACCCGCCGCGTAATGATAAAAATGGAACATCTGTTTCATCAAATCCGCGACGCGCTCCAAAGAAACGAAGACCTCGTTCTCTGCACGATTATCGCGAGTTCGGGCTCTACGCCGCGCGGAAGCGGCGCGAAGATGGCGGTGTTTGCCGACGGTTCCACGCTTGGAACCGTCGGCGGCGGCGCCGTGGAGTTTGAAAGCGTCAAGCTTGCAAAACAGGCGTTGCGGAATAAAACGACGTTTACGCACGGCTTTAATCTTTCGCCCAACCAGACGGCCGATATCGGCATGATCTGCGGCGGGTCGGTGGTTGTGTATGTTCAGTTTTTCAGTGGCGGAGACGAACAGGCTCTTGCGCTGTTTTCCGCTATTACGCAAGCATTCTCGCAGAAAAGAAGCACTTGGCTCATTACGCAGATCTGTCAGGGGTGCGTGCGCCGGATGGGGATTTATTCGCGGGAAGACGGCCTGCTTTTTATGGAGGCGGGCATGGACGAACGGGACATCCTGCCGCTCGTGCGACCGCGCGCAATGCTTCAAACAGGCGAGCCGGGTTACTATGTCGAGCCGCTGACGACGGCGGGATTCGTCTATATCTTCGGCGGCGGGCATGTGGCGCAGGAGCTGGTTCCGGTGATTGCGCATGTCGGGTTTGCGCCGGTCGTCTTTGAAGACCGACCGGATTTTGCGGGAAAGAGTCTGTTCCCGGAGGCGGCGGATACCGTTGTAGGCTCTTTTTCGGATATCGGCGCGAGTGTTTCCATTACGCCGGATGATTACGTCGTCATCATGACGCGCGGACATCAGGCGGACTTCGAAGTGCTGCATCAGGCGCTGCTGACGCGCGCGAGCTACGTCGGCGTAATCGGCAGCCGCAGTAAAATTGCTGCCACCAACAAGAAACTGCTTGAGGCGGGTATTCCGGAATCCGAGCTGAGCCGCATTCATGCGCCGATCGGGCTGCCAATTCTCGGCGAAACGCCCGCTGAAATCGCCATCAGTATCGCGGCGGAGCTGATTTATCACCGCGCAAAGCAAACGAGGGAACCGGCATGAACGAACGAAAACACATCCTCATCTGCGGGGAAGTCGGGGCTGGCAAGAGCACGCTGATTCAGCGGCTGCTCGCGCAGAACACACGATCCGTCTACGGATTTATCACAAAAAAGCTTGACCCTGACGAAAACGGTTTTCACCCGATCTACATCCATCCGGCGGGGGCGAGCGAGCGCGTTTACGAAGAGAAAAACATGGTTGGAACCTGCGACAGGCGCACCCACAACATTAATCTCGACGCGTTCAATACACTTGGGGTATCGTATCTTCAGGCGAATCCCGGCGGAATCATCCTGATGGACGAGCTTGGCTTTATGGAAGCACAGGCGGAAGCCTTTACCCGCGCGGTCATGGGTGCACTGGATGGCGAGATTCCCGTGATCGCCGCGGTCAAGGCGCGTTTTGATGTGCCGTTTCTCAACGAAGTACGTGCGCATCCAAATGCAATGCTCTATACGATAACAGCAGAAAACCGCGATGCTTTGCTCTCTGAACTTCTGCCGATTGTTCAAGGCTGGAAGGACTAACATAGAGTCCTTATCAGAAATGCCAACAGGCTGACCTCGACAAAGCAGAAAACGAATACGTCCCCAGCTTGATGATGGGCGAGTACGGTTCGGATACCGTGCCTTGCACAGTTCTGAACGATGCGTATGGGCTGGGCTGCGAAAAAGCCGTGTGCAGTACCCTAACAACCGATAAAATTGCCATGCGTTCGCCTGCAGAATCTGCTTGGGCGCTCCAACATGCCAGTTTTCGGCATAATTCATTGGCAAAGAATGTAATTTTGATATACAATTATGAAGTAAAAGGAGTGCGGAGAAGCATTTGCCCTATTCTTTGTAACAGGAACAGTGGTGAAATGAAGAGAAAAATCATTATAGGTTGGATCGGCGTTTCCATAACCGTCGTTTTCTCAAGCCTCTGGGCATACTGGGGTGCATTTGAGAATTTTCACGAGGGTTGGTATTCCGCGTCAATCTGGGAAAATATCTTCATGCTGTTTTTCCAATACCTCTTATTCACGATTGTATTCGTGGTCTTGGCGCTGATTATACTGAAGTGGAAGAAAATCGGGCTGGCTATTCACATTCTAACGGGTGCGTTCTGCGTCTGGTTTTTTTCCGGCGCCACGTTCAGCGTGCTTGGACTTCTGATTGTCATTCCATTTATAGCGCTCGGGTTAGTCTATTACTTTGGCGATCCCAAACCGGTCAAATGGGCAAGGCGCCTTATCATATTCGTACCGCTCATCATCGTCCTTGCAATCTCCATTCCGCAGGCGGTCAAAGTTTCACAGCGAATAAACGACGGCGACTTTGGAACAAGGATTGTCAAGGGCAACGATGTTACCCTTACATGGGCGCCAAGAGGCCCGGGCTGGCCGGAAAGCGGCATAACCTGGGATAAAGCGCAGGAGACCTGCAAATATCTTTCCGAAGACGGCACAAAAATCATGGACACGGAGCAGAACATCTGGCGACTGCCAACTGTGGACGAAGCCGTACGTTCTATGATGCTCCACGGTGAGAACTGCGGCGGTGCTTGGGATGCAAACGGCGAAAAGGCCACTTATGAAAAAACGCCGGATAAGGAATCGCCCCTGTGGGACATTCACTCTAATATTATTTACTACTGGACAGCGGATACCGTGCCGACCAATGAAAAACAGGCCTATATCATTGTTTACGACGGCGGCGTATTCGGAAGGTACAAAATCAGTTCATATGGGTATCTTTCCTTCCGCGCTGTAAAAGATTGAAGTGACCCGGCGAAACGCCCGACGATTCGTTTGAACGCATGCAAAAACGCCCCAAATGGGCGTTTTTGTTATTTTGTGGGATTTTTCAAAGAGCAGTCCACCTGAAGCAAAAAAGATAGTTGAGGGACTCAAAAAAGGAGCAATGCACGCAGGATGAGAAAAGAGTCGATATTCAGACGCATGGAAGACCCGTTTCCCACGATTCACATCCGCAAGAAGCGCTGCTCGTCCCGCGCCGGCCGCCTTCAGCGCCATCCCCGAACACCTTACAGCTTCCGCACTCGCTCGCTAAAAACGTTCCTGCGGAGATCGTACAGCTTTCCGCTGCTCGGCAGGCCTTGGATTTCTTGTCAGTACGTCCCGCGGCAACGAATATGAATCCGTTCAGTTTTTCTTAACAAGCTTGACGGCTTTCTGCCGGTTTGCAGGCGGCAGCGTATCGGTAAGCGTATTGATTGCCGCTGTGAAGCGCTCGATGTCCTCATCGCTGATCCTATCGAGCACTTTGAAAAAATCGTCGAATAAACCTCTGTTCCTCGAACTGTTATATCTGAGATAAAAATTCAAGCCCTTTTCTGTAGGGCGCACGATCACGTTTTTCAGGTTATTTGTCGCCATAAATTTATCGATAAATCCATAAGCGACCAAATCCTTCACCTGCTTTGAGAAGGTGCTTTGCGGAATGCCGAGGGTTCGCGCGATATCAGTCATACTGAAGGTGTTGTCGCGGTGTTCGATCGAATACTCCAGTACCTGCCAGGCTATCGGCGTCAGAAGGATCCCGTCACCGAAATCGTCCTTTTCGACGTTGCCTGTGTTCGCGACGTTCGTGTGCCGAACAAGAGCGGCGACCAGCGGCCTGTATCGGCCCATCCATTCCGTACTCATCCTTACTCCTCTCACAAAAGTGGTCATCATACCATGCGTAATGATAATATCAGAAAAGCATTTTGTATGTTTTAACAGATTATGAATATT
Organism: Christensenellaceae bacterium; assembly: GCA_963674535.1. GTDB lineage: Bacteria > Bacillota > Clostridia > Christensenellales > CAG-138 > UBA7703. The sequence continues at coordinate 134,241 of OY771363.1, forward strand.
GCAATCCGTACAATGCCTCAATTTCACAAAAAAAAACGGGTGCAGAGGAGAATACGCTTCCTCCGCACCCGTATCGAAGCCGTTTAGCTTAGAAGCCGAAGAACTTCTCGACGAAGGTGGTACCCATGTAAACGTTCGTGCTGGAAATAGCGGATACCCACATCCAAGCAGTGAAGAAGGCGTTAATGAGCGTCCCTGTCCAGATAGAGCCGGTCAGTTTATGGGTATATTTTGCGATGAAAATACTGATCGGAACAAAGATCAGCATACCGCCGCAGATAGAGCCCTCGCTGATAAGCTTGACAAAGAACTTCGCCGCGTCGGAACCGGTGTACAGACCGATCACATGGACTATGCTGTTGATCCACACGCCGGCGGAGCCGAGCAGAACAGCGATGAGAACGGCCTTGAAGACCTTGTTGTCGCCCTTTTTCTCGCCGATAAAGTTGATCGCTGCGCTGAACACGAAGTATGTGGGCAGCAGGAAGATGAGATATCTGATCGCCTGCGTCCAGTGGATCAGCTGCATATCGGTGAACACGCACATCCACATACGGTAATCCTGATTAAACAGGTAGCGAATTACAACCAGCGAGGCATAGCAGGTGATAAACACGATGAAGGATACGAGCAGCGCTTTGGCAAAACCCTTGAAGCCGACCTTGATGCCCAGCGTTTCGAGCCCGGTCTTCCCGCGTTTCAACTTGTTGAAGATCGCCATTCCAGCCAGAAGCGCGGCCAGTAAAATCGCGCCCCAGAACAGATAAACATAGATGAACGCGGACGTCTTATCGAGCGGGAAGAATCGGGTCGAAGGGATTACAACGACCAGCGGCTTCGAGAGCATCTTCATACTGTTATTTGAAAGATAACTGCAGTATGTAAGAATAAGCACGCACAGCGCATAGAAAGTGATTTTCTGAGGCTTGCCGTATTCGATAAGCTTATCGCTGTCGGGCGTATAGTTGACCAGCTCGAGACCTTCTTTTTTACGCAGCAGCGCAAGCATGGAGACTGAAAGGCCGATCATTGCCAGCATTGCCAGGAAGTTACAGGCCTCTCTGCTGAGCCAGATGATATTATGCGGGTCGAGGGCGTTGTTGCTTCCGGTGAGCGGCCCGTTGTTGTAATCTAGCACCTGCTCGACATACTGGATCAGGTCGGTCACAGTGCTGTTTGACAGGAATTCACGGGAGTGAGTAATGCGCTCCGGTGCGATGTACACCCTGGAGGTGCGATTCTCAATTGCTGCTGCCAGCGCCGTATTGCTTACAATCGACTCTGCGTCGAAACTGCCGAGAATGTTGGAGCGATCACTCGCGGCGTTTACTTCGACCCAGGTATCAATCGGCATGCTCTCGCCAGTCTGGAAGTACTCGGTCGCGGCGGTTTCGGGAGACAGGAACATGAAGTTGTGATCCCACTGACCGCACAGCAGCGCGAGGTTCGTCTGGAGGAATCTCTTTACCTCATACCCGGCAACGTTTACCGTCTGAGCGCCGAACGCTTCCGGAACCCCCGTAACCGTATTGCCGATGGAAACAACGCCCTTTATCCGGGTATCGTAGAATTCCTTTTCCTCGGCATATTTAGCATTGTAGCAGAGCATCTGCGTCTCGTCGAGGTACTTCTCCGCAAGAACGCCGGCGTCTTCGGAAATCTCAGCCTCGGTAAACGCAATACCGAACTCGTCATGCATGAAATTGATCATCGTGTCGTTCAGAGACAGGAAGGAACAGTCATGCAAAGCCGTATAGCAGACCCTGTATCCGCCCTGAGAATGACCGGCGATTACGATCTTGGTCTGGTCGACAAAGGTGAGCGTGCGGACATAGTTAATCGCGTCCCAAACGCCCTGACTCTGGACGCCCATGGTTTCCACGCCGAGGCCGTCCTCGTCGTACATCGGTTGTCCCGAAAGTCCCGCGCCATACGAACTCACGTTTAGCACCACATAACCGCGTCTGGCAAGTTCTTCGGCAAAGCCGGTCATAACACCTTTGGTGCAGCCGCCGCCATGGGACAGGATCACGCAGGGAAGAGCGCTTCCGGAGTTGGTTCCGACGGGAGTGTACAGATCCGCATCCTGTACGGCCCCTCTTGCGTCAAACTTGACGTTGACAATGTTTACTTTTCCACCTGAAGACTGGATCAGACCGGCGGCAAAGCTAAACAGCAGTATCAGGCAAACGAACAGGCCAATTAGCTTTCTGCACCCGCTCTTTGTCTGAAAGGACAAGGCTCTTTCTTTCATTTTGTTACCCCCCTTTTTTAATTTGCATCCAGACGGATTATATATGCATGATAACAATAGGATATTCATTCGTCAAGATAAAAAAGAGACACAAAGAAAAAATAAATGTCTGCTGCAAGTGAGGCCCAACACCCCGTCTATTGTGTTCTTTAACGGGCCGCCTCGAAAAACGATCATGCACAAGACCGTCAAAAACGAGTTTTCGACGGGATAACGACGGTTTGCCTCTCGCCATAAGCGGACGAACGATCCTCCCGGGCGGCAAAACACACTGGAAGAGCGCCCGCAACGGGCGTTCTGTTTTGCCGGATCGACACAGCAGGAATATAGGGGTTAAGGGGTTCGCCCCCTAATAATCCCTGGACTTTTTTGACAGGCTGAATGCATTTTGTAAAAGCCTGTGTGAACGGCGTCTTTCGGCATTTCGTCTTGACACAGTTTCAGACTACTGATATTGTTAAAAAATCTTATATATGAGACAGGCTTTCAGAAGCTCAACTCTTGCGCGACAGGCGAAAATTGCACACAGCATGATCAACCCTTTTCACGGTTTTTGTGTGGCTTGAAGAAAACGAAAGAAATTATGAATAATGAATGAGAATGAAGCGATTGGAGAAAAAGGCCGATTTGCCTTTGTCTGTATTTTCCTGTCGCTCTTTATCAGCAACTTTATGATGATCGGTCTGGGTATGCTGATTCCCTCCATATGCGCAGATCTGAACATCAGCTTACAAACCGCAGGCATCTTCGGAAGCATCACTTTTTTTTCGCAAGTCGCTATCGCGTTCCCCGTCGCCGCCCTTGCGACCCGCGTGAGGCCGAAATACACGATGGGCCTGATGTTTTTCTGTCTCACTGCCGGGTGCCTGCTGCACGCATTTGCGCAAAACACCGCGATGATCATAATCGGACGCGTTCTTTTTGCCGTTTTCGCCAATTCTCTGGGTGCCCCGATTCAAATGGTAAAAAGCACGTGGGTTCCTTTGAAAAAAATAAATTCACTCAACGCGATTCAGGAGGTCAGCTCCACGCTCGGACAGGTCATTGGCACCGCGGGCATCACAGCCCTCATCTGCATCCTCTCGAGTTGGAGAAAAGTCGTCCTCGCGCTTGGCATTCTTTCCGCCGTCGTCACCGTGGTCTGGTTTGCGTTCTATCAAGATAACAAGGAAAGGCCGGTCGTTTTAGCTGCCGGCGCCCCGTTCTTCGCCTCTGTGAAGGACGCTCTCAAACACAGGGAGTTTTGGCTGCTGGCCATAGGATGGCCGGGAACGACTCTTGTATGGATCGCGTTTACCACCTTCTGGCCCTCTTACGCGGTGCAGTACGCGTCGTTGGCCTATGCTGACGTCGGCTCCGCAATCGGTATGATTCCAATTGGTTCCCTCGTGGCAACGCTTGTTTCGGTGCCTCTCGCCAACGCGATTGGCTACGATAAACTGATGATCTGGCCATGGGGTATTCTGCTCCCGGTATTCTATCTCATTTCTCTGAGTACGTCCGACATTACCATTCTGCGCATCGTATTCTTCTTAGCGGGCTTCGGTGCCTTTGCCTTTGTCCCCATTGCAATGGGAATACCCTGGAAACTTGCGAACATCTCGACACGGGGGATTGCTACGGGCATTTCCTTTATAATAATGTGCGCAAACATTGGCGGCGGTTTAGCCGGCGTGGCCGTTAGCGCATTAATGGTCAGTCTCTCTCTGAAAAAGGCGCTTACCATATGCGCCTTCTCTCCGCTGCTCTGGCTGGCCACCAGTCTCTTTCTCCCGGAGCTTGGCCGGAAACATCAGGAAAGGTTGGCCGCTCGGCTCGAGCGGTAAAGCTGCCGCGCGCTGCCCGCGGCTTGCTGCAAACAATGACGCAGAAAGCAAAACAGCACCTGTATGGGTGCTGCTTTGTTTGGTAAACCCTCATAAAGAGATACAATCGTGTGAAACGCGGGGGCTGGTAAAAAGCGGCTGCGGGCGGGCGCAATTCGAACGATGTGCATATTAAATACGGTACATACCGAGCAGCGAAAAAATCAGTAAATAGAGCGTTATAAAGTCCTGCGTGCCTCAATGCAAGCGCAATCTGCTTCTCCGAAAACCGGCTCTTTTTCCTTCGCCCGCCTTTTTTTCAGCTTGTCAATCTCTCGTTTTCCGGCGAACTGCTCACATGAGAAAGCGATTCGTTTCTATTCGATACACTCACTGTTTCTGCGCGCTGGATTCTTCTGATCGATCTCTGAAACGATCTCAATAAAGACGTCCACGATCCTTGGGTCGAACTGGCTGCCGGAGCATTTTTTGATCTCCTGAATGGCGATATCAAAACTAAGCGGTTTACGGTAGCTTCTTTCGCTTGTCATGGCGTCAAACGCATCCGCAATGGCGATAATCCTGGCTTGAATCGGGATTTCTTCGCCCTTAAGGCCTTTTGGGTAACCGTTTCCGTCAAACCGCTCGTGATGACAAAGCGCAAACTGGGCGACATCCGAGAATTCAACCTTGGTGCTCAATATGCGCCAACCGGCTTCCGGGTGCCGTTTCATCGAGACCCACTCGTTCTCGTCCAGAACGGCGTTCTTATTTAGAATGGCCTCGTTTATTCCGATTTTTCCGATATCGTGCACCAACCCGGCCATCCGGATTTGCTCCACGTCGTCATAATCAAAATTCATGCGAATGGCGATTGCCTCGCAGAGCTCGCTTACCCGCTGCGAATGCTGCGCTTCTCTGTCGCTTTTTTCAAACAGTGCGCTCATGATCATCTCTACCGTCTTGCTGCGCATGCTTGCACGCTCGACGATCTTGTGTGCGTACATGTGATTTTCCGCGCTGGCAATCGTTTCGGACAGCGATTGTTCGGCCTTCTCCTTCGTTTCGCAACCAAACGAAACAGACAAAATGATGCCAGCGACTTTTGTATTTGAGATCAGGTCTTTTAGGCGGTTAACGATGATCGAAGCTTCGGCGGCGTCTGTATTTACGAGCACAATGCCGAATTCGTCGCCGCCAAGCCGGGCAATAATTTCATCCGCACGGCACGCGCATTTTAGGATTCTCGCTAGGCTGATCAGGTACTCGTCGCCGATGGTATGGCCAAACGAATCGTTGATCAGCTTTAGGCCGTTGATATCGGCCATGATGATGGATATGGGAAGATTGCGCGGAGTATCGAGCCGCTTGAGTTCTTCTTCAAAGAATCTGCGATTGTATAGTTCCGTAAGCTGGTCGTGATAGCTCAGATGCCGAAGCATTTCCTCGTTGTTTTTCCGCTCCGTAATATCCGAAACCAGCACGGCAAACTGCCGCTCTTTCGGCGAATAGGAATAGGTCGCGTAATATCTGCCCGTCGTCTTTAGAAAGTTTTCGTAGTACATGGGTTCCCTCGTAAGGGTAACTTGACCGAACACATCGATCCAGTACTGCTCCACCTCGGGCATCACTTCGGTAATTCGTTTGCCGATGCACATTTCGCGGGTGACGCCCAACAGATGCGTATAGCTCTCATTGATATCGAGAAACACATAGTCGACGGGTTTTCCCGCTTCGTCCGTGATGATTTCGTGGAGCGCAAGACCTTGGGACATCGCCATATAGAGCAGCCTGTATTTTTCTTCGCTTTTCATAAGCGATTGCTGCGCTTCTTCCAGTTTCTTTTGATCGCTGTGCTCTTTTAGTGCTCGCTTGATCGAATGATCCAGCCGGGAGAGAGATTCTTTCGATACGTAATCCGCCGCGCCCTGCTTCAACAGCTCGGCGGCCGTCTCCTCGCCGATAAAACCGGAAAGGATGATCACCGGAATATCTTTTGAGATGGATTTTATGTGCTTTAGCACCTGAAACCCGTCGATATCCGGCAGCATAAAGTCAGAAAGGATCAGATCGTACGGTATCGTCGATACTGCAGAAACGAAATCCTTTTCGGTCGATACGGTATCCATCTGAAATTCCAGATCAAGGTGCTTTTTAAGGTATTGAAAAGTGAGCTCGGAGTCCATAGCGGAATCCTCCAAGTGCAGAATTTTCAATAGTAAGCTACCTTCTTCGCCGTGCAGCATAACGCCCTTTCACTCAGTCGGCACTTCGTTGATGATTGCCCAGAAAATGCCGATTTCACGGACGACTTCGGCAAAATCCTTGAAATCAACCGGTTTGACGACATAGGCGTTCACGCCCAGATTGTAACCTTTGATCAGGTCGCTCTCCTCTCTGGATGAGGTGAGCATGATGATCGGAACAGTTTTGAATTGCTCGTCCTTTTTCAAAATATCCAGCAATTCCAATCCGTCCATTCGGGGCATTTTTAAATCAAGCAATATCATGCCCGGGTTGCCCCGCGGCCTGTCCTTGAAGTCTCCCGTGCGGCGCAGGTAATCCAGGGCTTCCACACCGTCTTTAACGACAACCAGAGGATTCAATATGTTGTTTTTTTTCAGGACATTCCGCGTCAGTTCGACGTCAAAACTGCTGTCTTCCGCATACAGAATGGTCTTTAGCGTTGTCTTCATTTCCATATCAGGTACGTTCCTTTCTGTTTGGCAGTGAGAAATAAAAAGTTGCTCCCTCTCCCAACACGCTCTCGGCCCAGATTTTGCCTCCGTGTCTTGTCAGTATTCGCTTTAATATGGCGAGGCCGATACCGGTGCCTTCATATTCGTCCTTGCTGTGCAGACGCTGAAAGATGGTGAAGAGTTTCGACGCATAGGCCGCATTGAAACCGACGCCGTTGTCTTTGATAAAATAGACCGTTTCGTCACATTCCTCTTTCGCTCCGATTTTAATTTCGATGCGTTCCCGGGTTTTCGAAAATTTAACCGCGTTATCCAACAGGTTTCCCCATACGGACTTGAACATCTCAAGATCTCCATATGCCTTTGGCAACGGAGCGACGTCGAATACAATCTTTTTTTCCGCGTCTCTGTCCAGAATCGGTTTGATCAATGCGCTTATTATGTCATTCATATCGAGCAGTTGATATTCTATATCAACCTTTCCCGATCTGGTAAATCCGAGCAGACCGTCGATCAGCTTGCCCATTTCTTTTGCGGCGGTTTCGGCGTTTTTCAAATACCGCTGTCCGTCTTCGGGGATTGTTTCTAAATAGTCGTCCTCAAACAGCGAAAGATATCCCGTTACATGTCGCAAAGGCGCCTTCAAGTCATGCGATACCGAGTAGGAGAACGCTTCCAACTCCCTGTTTGTTGCTTCCAGATGATTTTTAATTTCAATCAATTCTGCCAGAATCGCTTCGCGTCTGCTCTTTTGCAGCGCTGCTTCGCCAATGACGCTGGTCAATCCTCTCAAAAAGTCCAGATAGCTGTAGATAATGTCTTTGTCATAAATACTGCAAGCGCTCAATGCCTCAAGATATTTTGCTTGGTCAAACCCGAATTCTTCGGCCTGTTTGATGAAATATTCCCGACTGGGCTTTTCCAGAAAAAATTGCCCAATAAATAAATTAGCGATATGCTCGTTGCCTATGATGATCGGAGTAGCCGCGTCGACCATTCCGTTTTCGCAGACATAAAGAGCATACCGTTGCTGATCTGCCAGTTGATTTGCAAGGATCGTGTCACTTCGCAGACATCGCTGCACGCACCGCTCGTTTCTCCTGTGAAAGTCGGTGCATATGCTTTTCCAACCCACTCCGCAAAGGATATTTCCATCCAGATCTAGAATCGCATTCGTCATGCCTGTTGCATTGTAAAAGTGTTCCAACAGCACGGATATTTTCCCGATATCTAGAATTCCATCGATGCCAAACAGGTTTTCTGTTGCCTTAAAAGAGGCCTTCGGCAACACTGTAACGGAGAGTTCATCCACAAAAGTCACTTCCAAATCAAATTTCCTTTTACGTAGTCGGCTGCAGTATTGTTTACTTGCGATTGTAAATGTGCGAGCGCTTTCAGGCGGTTACGACCAGTTTTGTTATATAAGAAATGAAACAATCCCGGCCTCGTTTATGAACCATAAGTGATGTCGGTAAATTAATCGTTACGACAGTGAATGGAAATAGGTTTGTGCGCGGTGACTGCCCGCGCGGAAAGGGATATTGCTTTGTTTCATTGTAATATCGAAAGTAACGTTCGTCAACACTTGCACTGCAAACAGTATGTAAACGGGCCTGCTCGCCGAACAAAACCGCTTTGAATGAGATAAATCGATGATAAAACGGCCTTAAGGATCGATTTGCGGCAAACGCGACCGGCACTTGATATATTAGTGCTCGTGAATGCGAAACTCACTGCAGTGCCTTCGCCAGTGCTATCCAGTGCTATCCGGCACAATTGAAGCGAAAGGAACCCTTGAGATATAAAAAAGAAAGGCACATGAAGTGGTATCACCTCATGTGCCTTTTGCGGCCGAATCCCCACGAAGTGATGCAATCGCACGGTTTCTTTCTGGATAGCTCAAAACGGATTATACAGGCATACGAGTTATGTGTTTACTGTAAACAACGTCTTATACCTACTAATGAAAACGAAAACATGTAAAGAGTCGATCGCGTATTGGAATATTCCCATACGCTTTTTTAAGATCTGTTTGTTTTTGAACGGAATAGATTCTGTTGTTATTGTTGGCTTCGGAATTCTCTTTTATGATTGCAATAGTAAACAAATACGCCCTGTTGCTATAGAAGCATGGCAATTTCGTTCATCAGGCGTGCTATTTACCCGTTCTCTATAACACACTGCTCTGACAAATGAATGATCATGATCCTCACACTGAAGTCTACTGAAATCAAATCGACATTTTTGGTTTGAGCAATTTTTGCCAACTCACAATGCTTAAAAAACAAGCAATCCTACTTCAAGCTTGAACTGACGGTGAAACATACGAAAGTTGAGTAAACGATGAAGAAAACAGTGCGTAAAGAAGTGGCGAGAACCGTGAAATTTGCGCTGTTTTCGGCATCCGCCGGGTTGATCCAAGCGGCGGTCTTCACCGCGCTGAATGAACTGACGGGATGGCCATACTGGCCCTGCTACCTTTCGTCCGTTGTAATATCGACCTTGTGGAATTTCACGCTCAATCGGCGCTTTACGTTCAAAGCGACGAACAATGTGGCGTTGGCGATGGTCAAGGTGGCGGCATTCTACTGCGTGTTTACACCGGTTACGACGATTCTTGGGAACTATCTGGCGGAAGACCTGCTTTGGAACAAGTATCTCGTAACCGGGTTAATGATGACAAGCAACCTGGTTTGCGAGTACCTGTATGACAAATTCTTTGTCTACAAAGGCTCCATCGATACGAATTCTCTCGCGAAAAAGGAAGACTCCTTGAAGGAGCCGGAAATGGAAGAGGAGTAAGCACACAACAGAAGGGTTTTTCACAGAAGGGGTTCATATGGAAGAGATCGTCCTGTTCCTGCTCACAGGATTCTTGGGAGCGGGGAAAACAACACTGCTCAACAGCCTGCTGACGCACTTTCAGGAGCGCAGAACCGGCGTATTGATCAACGAGTTCGGCCCGCTAGGGATTGACGGTCAGCTTATAGAGGCGGAACAGATTTGCTTAAAGGAGATTCATAGCGGCTCGATATTTTGCAGCTGCAAAAAGGCGCAGTTTGTCGAAGCGCTGGTTCGCTTTTCCGAGAGCCCGATTGATGTTTTACTGGTGGAAAGCTCCGGTCTTGCGGATCCGACGGACATGGCGAAGCTGGTTCGAGATTTGGAGCATTCACTGGCTCGACCCTACCGGTATGCCGGATCGATTTGCCTTGTGGACTGCACAACATTTCTGGACTATTCCGGTGTTCTGCTGCCGGTAGACCATCAGGTTGCTGCGTCGGACATCATTCTGCTGAATAAAACGGATCTTGCCGACGAGGAAACGATATCTAACATAGAATCCCATGTAAAAGGAATCAATGGCGCTGCGCGGGTTTTGCGAACAACGTACGCTAAGATACCGTTTGATCTTTTACCGGTCAGCGCGTTACCGGAGCAAAAACAACGTTTAAACACCGATACCCCCGTCTGGAAAAGGCCGGATAGCTGCGTGCTAAGAACCTCCTGCATACTTATCCAGCAGCGTCTGCTGGATGCGGCGGTTGCGCTCTCGCCATACCTGCTGCGAATGAAGGGGTTTGCTGTCTGCGAGGACGGAATCATGTATGCGGAGATTTCCGGCGGGCGGACGTCGCTTCGCTTGGCGGACGGCAAACAGGAGGATACCGGCGCGGAACTGGTGCTCATTCTGAAACAACCGGTTCCGATTGGACTATTGCGAAGCATCTGGGAGAAAAAGACCGGGAGCACCGCAACAATCACCAGAAATTAGGTCAGATAAGGAGAACTGTACCATGACGGGAAGAGAACTGATTCTTCAAACCTATCGGCATGAGCGGACGAGCAGGGTTCCCTGGGTTCCGTTTACAGGCGTTCATGCTGGCAAACTGAAGGGCTACAATGCGCGAGAGGTGCTGACCGACGAAGAAAAGCTCTTCGAATCCCTGATGGAGGTGCATAAGCTTTACATGCCGGATGGCATGCCGATTGTATTCGATTTGCAGCTGGAGGCGGAGATTCTCGGCTGCGAGCTCATGTGGGCGGAGAATAATCCACCCAGCGTGATGACACAACCGCTGGAGAATGACGATGCGGTGTTTTGTAAGATCCTGGGGCCGAATGACAAACGGATTCCAATGGTGATGAATGTTTGCCGTAGGATGAAAGCCGCGGTTGGGGACTCAACCGCACTCTATGGCCTGCTCTGCGGGCCGTTTACGCTGGCTTCCCATCTGCGCGGTACAAAGCTGTTTTTGGATATGAAGCGAAATCCGCAGCGCGTGCATGATCTGATGGAATACGCGCTTGAAAACGCTTGCCGAATGGTCGATCTATACGCCGAAACGGGGATGGACGTCGTCGCGCCGGTCGATCCGCTGGTATCCCAGATCTCACCGGTCCATTTTCGAACCTTTTTATCGGATGTGTATACGCGCTTGTTGGACTATATCCGCGCAAAGGGACTTTATTCGTCGTTCTTTGTCTGCGGAAACGCGCTGCGCAACATAGAAGAAATGTGCCTGACAAAGCCGGACGGCATATCGATTGACGAAAATATTCCAATGTCGCAGGCAAAGGAGATTACGGATCGTTATAACGTTGCCATCGGAGGGAATATTCCTTTGACCACTACGATGCTCTTTGGTACGCAGCAGGACAACATGAAATTCGTCGTCGATATGCTGGACAGCGTAGATGGGAAGAACCTGATTGTATCTCCCGGTTGCGATATGCCATATGACACACCGATTGAAAACACCATCGCCGTAGCGGAAACAGTACGCGATGTTGAGAAGTACCGCGAACTGGTGAAAAATTACGAATCCGTCGGCACCGACGTTGTGGTGGAGCTGCCGGACTATGGCGCGCTGCGCAAACCACTGCTGGAAGCCTTTACGCTGGACTCTGCATCCTGCGCCGCCTGCGCGTATATGTGGGCGATGGTACGCGAAGCAGAAGAGCACTTTCGCGGCCAAATCGACGCTGTTGAGTATAAGTATACGTCGAAGGAAGGCATTGCGCGCTGCAAGCGGATGGGGGTAAAGAACCTTCCGTCGCTTTACATCAACGGTCAGCTTGCCTATGCGTCGATTATTCCAAGTCACGAGGAGCTTTACGATCAGATTGGGCAATTGCTGAACCGCTGATTCCGATTTGGTGAATGCCAGCGGCCAAGCGGAACCCAAGATTCCCACCCACACAGAAAACAGCCCCTCTTCTTCCCGAAGAGGGGGGCTGCTGTGCGGGGGCGCTTTTATATCTTGAATAAGCCGGAATTCAGCAGATCTTTGAAAATGGACTGAACAGCGGAGCGAACGTCCGCATCGCTCACGTTTTGCACATCACACTCGTCGACTACACCCCAAAGGCCATAACCCAACAAGGCGGCAATCTTTCTCGATTCATAACGGGGAGGCAATATGTGGGCATGCTCTTTGATGTATTCGTTCAGTTGATTGACCAGATATTTCTCAAAGTAAGTGAATAGAAACGGGTTGTTTTTCGGATCGATTTTCAAAAAGAAGTCGTAATGCGCGAAATACATGTTCAGTACGCATTCCAGCGCGTTGTTGTAGCTCTTGATGCCATTCTTCTCAGGATTCCGCACTCGCTGGAGGTTTACATAGTTCAGCGCGATCTCTTTGAAATAATCGTCGAAGATATCGTTTACGAGCGAAAGCATGTTCTCATAATAGTTATAAAAGGTGATGCGGCTGGATTCGCCGCGCCGGCATAGCTCGGCAACCGTGATTTTCTCAAAAGGCATTTCAAGCAAGAGTTCGATAAAGAACAACTTGAAATTTCGCTTCGTTTTAATAACTCTCTTATCATCCATGCTATTGATCAGCCTCGTTTTCATACACTTATTCGGATTGTGTAAGCTTATTAACAGATTGGATTTCGATGTAATTGTGAGCGTCTTCATTATCTTTTACTATAACAACATCAACACATCGGTTTCAAGTTTTTCTTCTACGCGCGTTCGACACAGCACAATCAGGAGCAGCATTCCATCCGGATACATGCGGTGGAAGGAATGAATCTTTTCATAAGAACAATCAGAAAGGAGATCAACATGCAACAAGACTATTCCGCATATGGTATGGGGCTTCAGGTTCTTTCCGAATCCGACCTGGATGCCATACACGACGCGACGCTGGACGTGCTGTCGAGTGTTGGCATTCGATGTACCAGCAAAAAAGCGCAGGAGCTGATGGCCGGAGCTGGCTGCACGATTGACGCGGAGAAGGATATCATCCATTTTCCACCTCAAGTTGTGATGAACGCGCTGAGCCACATTCCAAAGAGCTGGATGACCTACGGGGTCGATCCCGCGATGGACTGGGAGGTCGAGCTCAACCGAGTCCGGCTTGGAAACTCCGGCATCTGCCCGTACATTGTGGACCTTTATACGGGGGAAAGACGCGCCTCAACTCTGGACGACGTTGCGATGACGGCCAGAATCGTAGACGCAATGGACGAAATCCCCTCCTACATGCTGGCGGTTCCCGCGCAGGATGTTCCGCAACCGGTGATGTCTCTGTACCAGAGTGCGACCATTCTGCAAAACACCACCAAGCACTTCGAGAACATGCATGACAACTGCTGGGTTCTGGAAAAGCAGCTGCGGATGTATGCGCTCGTTGCCGGCGGCAAAGACCAGTTCCGGGAGAGACCGTTTTCCGGGCTGGCAGTTGATCCGGTAAGCCCGCTGGAAATTCTGGGCGAAGAAGCGGATATGATGTTTCTGGCGCTGGACTACAATATGCCCATTACCTTTTTCAACGACATCATGGCCGGATCAACGGCTCCTGCAACCCTCGCGGGAACGCTGGTTGTCCTGAATGCGGAGATTCTGGCGGGCGTTACAATTGCGCAGACGATCAAACCGGGCGCGTGCGTTCGCTATGGAACCTCCTCCACCATTATGGACTTTCGAAACAACAACACGCCGATCGGCGGACCGGAACATGGCTTAATCTCCGCTGCGTCCGCTCAGTTATCCAGGCGCTATAACATGCCGTCGATTACGGGCGGGTTGTAGGCAGACAGTAAAGTCTGCGATTTTCAGTGCGGAAGCGAGCACACCATTACGGCGCTGCTCCCGTCCTTGGCTGGAACGACGTATGTCTACGGCGCAGGAACGATCGATACCGGTATGACCTTCAGCACAACGGCTATGGTACTCGATGCAGAGGTTGCTCGAACTGTCATCCGAACGCTGCAGGGAATTCAGGTCAATCCTGAAACGTTGGCACTGGATGTGATCAAGAAGGTTGGTCCGCGCGGGAACTTCCTGGCGCAGAAACACACGGTGAGAAACTGGAAGAGCCAGCAATCGGTAGCGGAGCTCTTCGACCGGACGCCGGGAGACCTCTGGGAAGAGAACGGCAGCAAAACGGCAGCCGACCGCGCAACGGAAAAAGCGCGGTATCTTGCCGAGAACCATAAGTCAAAGCCCCTCGATCCGGCCGTTTTGAGGGGGATAAAGGATATCCTCGCCGAAGCAGAGGAAGAAATGGGTTTGACCGGATGGAACGAGGAATGAGCGCCATGGATTTGTACGAAGAGATCAAGACCAACGTGATTGACGGAGAAGAGGACGTTGTCGTCGAACTCACGCAGAAACTGCTGGATGCAGGCGAAAAACCGACGGATATTATCAAAAACGGGTTGATCGCAGGCATGGACGTAGTCGGCGTGCAGTTTAAGAACGGGGATGTGTTTATCCCCGAGGTACTGCTCTCCGCAGCGGCAATGAACGCTGGTATCGCGTTATTGAAACCAATGCTACTGGAAGGCGACATTCCATCGCGCGGGAAAATCGTGATTGGAACGGTTCAGGGCGATCTTCATAACATTGGCAAGAGCCTCGTTGCGATGATGCTGGAAAGCAAGGGATACACAATAATCGACGTTGGCTGCGACGTTGCACCGGAGACGTTTGTCCGCGTTGCGCAAGAAGAAAAAGCGGATATTCTGGCGATGTCCTCGCTGCTCACGACATCGATGATGGGCATGAAGACCACCATCGATCTGGCAAAAGCGGAGCACCTTCCGTCGAGGGTCATCGTTGGCGGCGCTCCTGTGAGTCAGTCGTATGCGGATTCCATCGGTGCAACCGGCTACTCGGTGGATGCTGCCACGGCGGTTGATCTTTGCGACCGGCTGCTGGGGCACGCTTAACCAACTCGTTTGCAGGTTCAATTGTGGCTTCGGGGCAGATTCGTTCTGCTCCGAGTCTGAGTCTGGATTCGTGAGGATACCGCGTATTGAAAGTGACAGAATGCGAAAGCACACGAGAGCAAGAAACATCGTGATTGTTGGCGGAAGGCTGCAAGGGACGGAAGCTGCGTTGCTTGGCAGAGAGGCGGGCTTTCGTGTGGTTTTAGTCGATCAGGATCCGATGGCGCCCGCCCAAAAACTCTGTACGCAATTCATCAACAAAGATGTACTCTCCGGCGACAAGGAAGTTCTCGCGGCGCTTGACGCGGCGAATATGGTGCTTCCAACGCTGGAAAACCTTCCCGTGCTGGATGGGCTGCAGGCTCTCTGTAAGGACAGAGGCGTTCGGCTGGCTTTCGATTTGCAGGCTTACCGGATTTCGTCCTCCAAGAAGGCTTCCGACCGTTTGTTCGACGTCTTAGGGCTGCCTCGCCCGCAGGACTTGCCGGAAGGTAAGTTCCCCTATATCGCCAAGCCGGATGGCGAGAGCGGCAGCCACGGCGTCCAGAGACTGACCACGACGGAACAGCTGCAGCGCTTTACCGCAGACACAGGGGATTCATTCGTGATTCAAGAGTACTTGGAGGGGCGATCCTATTCGATTGAGATTATTGGCGAACCGGGAAACTACAGAACGTATGAGCCGACAGAGATCTGTGTGGATACATCGTATGACTGCAATCTGGCGGCGGTGTATCGCAACATCTCGCCGGAACAGAAACGGTTGCTTGCGGACTATGCCGTAAGAATTGCGGAGAAAATCGGGCTGCGCGGCATTCTGGATCTTGAGGTGATCGATTCCGAAGACGGCATGAGGATTTTGGAAATCGACGCAAGGATGCCAAGTCAGACGCCGCTGGCGGTGTATTTTGCCACCGGAATGAACTACATTGCGGAGCTGTATGATTTATTCTGCCGTGGCAGTTTTCGAGCAAGGCTTTCCGACGCCGGGCGATGCGCTTCCTATACGCAATATCAAATTCGATCGGGTGCGTTTGTCTCGCTGGGCGAGCGTATTTTAACCGAAGGCGGTGTCCTGCGGGATCGAAAGCCTCGCATGCGGTCGGCACGCGTGATTTCGGACTTTACGCCGTATGCGGCGCAGTGGAGAGGCATATTTATCAGTCAGGCGGGTACGGCGGAGCAACTCAAAAGGCGGGAGGCCGTCGTGCGCCGCGAGATTGCGAAACAGATTGGGTTGGTGAAGCGATGACGGGGTACACGGACACGCAAAAACAGAGGCTGATCGAGTTGAACGCCGATCCAACGATTCGCGAGGCGGAATTTGCTTCGCCGGAAGAACGGAATCAATGCTTCAAGGAATATGAGAGTCGGCTGATAAAGCAAAACCGGCGTCAACTGACCGAATTCATGGAGCGGAAGCATATACCGCTGCCGCTCGAGCTGGAAGACCGTCTGGAGCAATGGCTGACAAAAGAAGAGGGATACTCGAGGGTTTCCACGCCGATTCTGTTGTCCGCGGATAAGATCCGGCGAATGAACATTGAGGACGACGACCATCTGCAAAAGCAAATCTTCTGGCTGCCGGATGGGAAGTGCCTTCGACCAATGCTCGCACCCAACCTCTATGAAGTCATGCGGGACATACGCAAGGCAACGCTGCAGCCGGTTCGAATCTTCGAGTCCGGCCCATGCTTTCGGCGGGAATCCCAGGGAGCGCAGCACCTGAATGAGTTCACGATGCTGAACCTCGTGGAACTCGGCAGCGTAGCAGACGGCCATCAGATGGAACGGCTGGAGCAACTGGCAAACGGCGCAATGCGTGTATTGGGAATCGAACACTATCAGCTGGAGAAGCGTGAATCCGGCGTATACATTGAGACCTTGGATATTGAGGTGGAAGGTGTTGAAGTCGCCTCCGGATCGTATGGGCCGCATTCGCTGGATGGTAACTGGGGCGTGTTTGATCCCTGGGTCGGAATCGGCTTTGGAATCGAGCGTCTTGCAATGTTGGTTGGAAAAGCGCAGACCATCAAGCACTATGGGCGCTCCAGCGCATATGTAAACGGAATATCGCTCAAGCTATAAGCGAGGGAAACGATGAGCAGGCTGACGACGGAATGGATTTGCGATCTGGAGCGAACAGCGCCGGATTGGGACAGGTTGCTGCGGGAACGCACCAGCCTGGGCTATGTTGAACTCGCGGCGCAGGTTTCCGGCCGCAGCGAAAACGAAATTCGTTCCGCGGCAGAAACAATGAAGGTTGCCGCCGTTCCCGTCACCAGCGGATTGGGCATTATCGGGCGGTTCTCCGCGTCGGTTGCGGCGATTCTTAGCACCATGGGATTTGATACCTTCGTAACGAGTCGGCCGGACGTAGACGGCCTTTACGAAGCGTCTTGCCGTGGCGCGGATATCGTTTTCTTAGCGGACGATTCCCGGTATATTGCGCTGAACCTTCGTAACGGCCGAATTGCCGACAACAACGTTGCGACCGTAACCGGCTACATGCAGGTGTTGCGTTCGATGTCCGGAGGGTTACGAGGCAGATCGGCGGTGGTTCTTGGTTATGGCGTGATCGGGCGACTTTTTGCGGAGAAACTTCGGCAGGCGGGGGCAAGCGTTGCTATCTACGAGAGAAATATAGCTCTACAGGACAGAATCGAAAGAGATGGATTCGCCTGCGTTTACGACTCCACTAAAGAACATCTAAAGAGCGTGCTGTACCAATACGATATCATTGCGGACGCAACCAACGAAGGTGATTGGTTAAGAGCGGAAGATTTCCAGGAGCATGCGCTGATCGCTGCCCCAGGCGTTCCCTTTTCATTTGACGAAGCCTCGGCAGACAAGCTGGGAAATCGGTGCATCCACGATCTTCTGGAGATTGGGACGGTGAGCATGCTGGGATTGGCGTTGTAAACGCTGATTGGAAGAAGGATTGAGCGGCTTTGCGCGGACACGAAAGGAACGGAATGGATCGGCAACACGTCGTCGTTATGCTCAACAAGGAAGAGTGCCTTCCGCAGGCAGAAGGACTCTTTTTGCGCGCATCCGGCCTCAATCAGGATGGTGCGAAGTTTGAGCGGATGCGGCAGGATGCGTTTGCGGCGCTTGACCGGCTGGAACGGAACATAGATCCAAAGGTCGTATATCGCGTGATCGAATCTGCCGCGTTGGAGGGCAAGCGGCTTTGCGTAGAGGGAATGGAGATATCCTGCGCAGGGTTTGAACAGATTCCTCCGGAATCGATAGAGTCCGCCGTCGTGTATGCGCTGACGGCGGGTAACTATGAGGTGGCGGGCGCGGACTTCTTTGATCAGTGCTATGCGGATCTATGGGGCACGGCGTTTACGGAAGCGGCGTTTACCGTTTGGCGGGAGAAAATGTCCCAAAAACATGCCTTGAGTGATTGCTTTGGTCCCGGGTACTTTGGAATGGATGTTTCTCAACTCGATCATATCGCCGCTCTTGCGGACAGTTCGTCAATCGGGCTGCGTGTCACCGATGCGCATGTGATCTTACCGCAGAAGAGCTGCATGGGGCTGTTCTTCTATGTCAATCAACGATATAAGCCACTGTCATCGGCATGCAAATATTGCTCTGGAAACAAGCACGCGTGCAGGCTCTGCAACGCAGCTCCAACACTACCTTCCTGATTCCCATTTTTTACATGGGGGGCTGATCGGATGGATCGCGTGGACTCTAAATCCGCGTAGTCGGGTGAGACTCCCGGGCTCCTCGCCAATACGGGGATATCCTGCTTTGAGGGAGGGTTTGCATGAGCGGCACGGAGAAAAAACGGTACTATCGAAAGAAAACAGAATTGTTTCGGCTGCTTGAGAAAATGCGTCTTTGGCCGTCTCGATCCGGCATTCTGCATGGAATCAAGATGATTGAGGAGCGCGGTGAATGCGCGATCATCACCACACATTGCGGCGAATCGATCATCCTTCGAGACTCCAAGAACAGCCGCGCGGCAAGATGGCTGCGCAACAAGTGGGCGGCCACCCCGTGCCCGAAATGCGGCATTCCCGAATGGAAACTGGAGAAATACGCCAAGACGTTCTTTCACAATTCCTATGGCAGCACGCTGCAGCCGGCGGTGCCTGACGGCGCTGCGGAGCAGGGAAAAGCGCCCAACCGCGCTTGATTGGCCGGACTTTTTCTGGAGATAGTATGAAGCTTAGCCCGGGCGGAATGAATCGCAAAGCAGAACGAACGGAAGCAGCAAGGGGAAACAGTACGACGTTTGAACACTTAACAAAACAAGAGATGGCACAGGTATTGCTCTCGCAGGACAGGGATCTCGCGGACGCATTGTTTCGTGCGGCAAGAGAGACCCGCCAACAAGTGCAAGGCAACGCAATCTTTGCATATGGCTTTGTATTCTTCTCGACGTATTGCAGAAACAACTGCAATTTCTGCTACTTTCGGAGAGATAATGCAATCGATCGGTATCGAAAGAGCGAAGAGGATGTGCTGAAACTCTCAAAACAATTGGTCGACAGCGGGGTAAACCTCATTGATCTGACCATGGGGGAAGACACGCGATTTCATGCGGACCGGTTTGAGACGGTAATACGAATTGTCCGCGCACTGAAAAGGGATTACGGGACGTCCGTCATGGTTTCTCCCGGCGTTGTGAGTCCGGACGTCATAGATCGCCTGGCGGAAGCGGGCGCAGACTTCTATGCGCTTTATCAGGAAACGCATAACCGCGCGCTGTTTCAAACACTCCGGGTTGGACAAGATTACGACGAGAGAATGCAGGCAAAGCGCTACGCAAAGCAGAAAGGCATGTGGATTGAAGAGGGCATTCTGATTGGCGTTGGGGAAACGGCGGAAGACATCTCGGAATCGATTGAGATCATTGGCGAAATCGGAGCGCGGCAGGCAAGGGCAATGAGTTTTGTGCCGCAGAAGGGCAGCCCGATGGAGCGCCGGCAAACACCGGATCGAATGACCGAACTAAAAACAATCGCGCTGATGCGTATTCGATATCCATACGCGCTGATTCCCGCGTCGCTGGACGTGGACGGAATGGACGGACTGCAGAGCCGCATACATGCCGGCGCAAATTTGGTAACATCCATCATCCCGCCAAGGTCGGGCCTCGTGGGCGTTGCCCACGGAGCGAGCGAGGCCGACGGCGGCGGGAGAACGATGGAGGAAACGAACCGGATTTTAGAAGCGATGGGCTTGCGGCTGTCTTCCAATGGCGAGTATCGGGCTTTCCTAACGCAGCAATCGATTGTTTGAATGATAAATAGAGATGAGAACGCAAAAAAATAAAACGGAGGAGATTCTTATGGGACTAACATCAAAAAGTAAGTTAAGAGATCTGGCCAAAGACGAACGGGCGCTGGCAATCGTTCGCGACTACATTCCCGACTTTGATCCTTCTACACCGGACGTACAGGCGCTGATGTCCATGACCGCACAGATGGCGGTAAAATTCCCGCAATCCGGCATCACATGGAAGCAGGGCAAAGAGCTCTGCGACAGGCTCGACGCGCTGGATCAATAAGCGCTCCAACAAAGGCTGGCTTTGAAAAAGCCAGCCTTTGCGTATTTTTTGGAATGATATGTGGGATATACTATATGAATTCAGGGAATGAATCTGCGGGAGGATAACGATGAAAAAGCTAGTAACGGGTTCGACCGGCTTGTTGGGATCGGCCATTGTTCGAGAACTGTTAAAAGACGGGGAAGAAGTCAAGGTTTTGATTCGAAAAACCAGCGACACGCGCAATCTGGACGGGCTAGAAGTAGAAAGATGCTACGGGGATATTCGTGACGAGGCATCCATGACAGAGGCACTGAAGGGCTGCGATACCCTTTATTTTGCTGCCGCTCATTTTGCCCATTGGACACCCGATCAGAAGCTGCCATATGACATTAACGTTGAGGGAACCAAAGCTTCCATGAAGGCGGCGCTAGATGCAAACATTGAGAAAGTCGTTTATACCAGTACAACCAATACCCTGGGTGCGCATGGCCCCGTACTGGTTGACGAAACCGGGGAGTTCAATCACTGGAGAACCAAGGATCATTACTGTATCTCCAAATATCTTGGCGAAGTAGAAGCGAAAAAGTTTGTCGAAATGGGACTGCCGGTCGTCATCGTCAACCCCACTATTATGATCGGAGCGTATGACAGAAAGCCGACTCCATCGGGAATGCTCATTTTGGACGTAGCCGCTCAACGGATGCCGGGGTATATTGAGGGCGGAAGCAACATTATTGATGTGGAAGACGCCGCACGAGGGCATATACTTGCTGCAAAGAAAGGCAGAGTAGGGGAAAGATACATTCTTGGAAATGAGAATATGACAATAACGGAGTATTTTGAATTGATTGCCGATGTAGCAGGTGTAAAACCGCCTCGCATCAAGATACCGTATCATCTTGCTGTTGCTACCGGCTATCTATATGAACTTTCAGCTTTCATAACAAAGAAACCGCCGGCATTCACCGCATCGGAAGTCAGAATCGGCAAATTATACGAATGGTATGATAATTCCAAGGCGATCCGGGAGCTGGGGCTGCCTCTGACGCCGGTGAAAGAATCCATTCGGAAAGCGCTGAACTGGTTCAAAGAGAATGGGTATATGCAGTAGAGCAATAGAACGATAAGAGCGCTTACGGGGCCGGTAAAACGCCCGTAAAGCGCTCTTTCTTATATACAGAATGGCATTGAATGGGGGCGTCTTCTAAGAGCGGTTCACATGGAACGATAAACCGATATTTGAGGTTTTCTCAGGTACCGGTTTCTATTTGGTGCGCAGAAAATGATGTTCAGACGCCCTCAGCATACAGCGCGTCCGCTCGGGAAGCGGGGGTTCCGTTTTTGTAACACACGCTATTGACACTTTCCAGTGGCCGCGATACCATTAAGATAGAGGTAAATATGTTTGATATAGATGCGACGGAAAACAACGAGATAAAATTCTATAAAGATACATTCACGAAAACTTCAGCAGACCGTCGGAAGAAACTCTGGGATGTTGCCATCGACGAGTTCTCCGCAAAGGGTTATAGCGCAACGAATATTAACGACATCGCGAGGAAAGCGGGCGTCAGCATCGGCGCGATGTATAGTTATTTCGCATCCAAAGAAGACCTGTTTCTTACGATTGTGGAACAGGGATACCTGCTTCTCGAGATGATTTTGAAGGATATGGCAGAGGAAAGCGAAGACATATTCGACTTTTGCAGAAGAGCGCTAATTGCGTCGAGAGAATACGCGCTGAAATATCCAAAGCTCAATCAGATTTATCTGGATTTGACAACGCAGTCGCTCGCCAGCATGTCTGTGCGGCTTTCCAACAAAATGGAAGCGATCACAACGCAGCATTATCGCAACTTTTTCGCGCAGGCCAAAGAAAAAGGCCTCGTGCGGGCCGATCTGGATGACAAAGCAATGTCCTTTATACTGGACAGTATTTGCGTAATGTATCAATTTTCGTTTTCTTCCGAGTATTACAAAGAGAGAATGAAGCTCTTCCTGGGAGATGAGGAATACAAAGACATTGAGACGGTAGAAAGCCATTTGCAAGCATATATTCGTACGATGATTGCCAAGAGTTAATTGTAGTATTGTGCGACATAAACAAACTGCGGACAAGCGGCCGGATTTGAATCCGGCCGCTTTTTCTATCGCTATTGAATTGCGCCCTGGACGTGATTACGTCAGCATGGACTGCAATACGGCCATATAGTCATTGAGGTAGCAGGAATACTCCGGACTGCCGATGGTTTCGACATATCCAAGCTCAACCGCCTTCACAAACTCAATGTCCTTCAGCAGCACGGCCATTGCGCCCTTTACGCTTAAGAACCGGAAATGGACGAACGGCGCGCGGCGCGTATAGATGCCGTGGCCGGACTTTGTTTGTCCCGCCTTGATCCTTAGATAGCAGGCGATGCTGGCCGGATCTTCCTTATCCTCAACGGTAAATTGATAGATACGGTCAGGCTGCCGCAGACAAAACTCGTTCATATCCGGATCTCCGAGTTTGTTGTATTGGGACAACGCCCGCGTAATCATATACAGGCTCATCTTCACTTTCAGGTGCTGCTTGGCGGGTTCCTTGGGCCGCTGCTTCGGGGACATGATCATTAGCCCCATCAACAGCGAGAGGAATTTTATTAGCAGGCCTGCATGGCGCGCGCCCTGGATGGACGGCAGCGCTAGCCCACCGCGAAGGAGAGCGTTCATCTTTGCTATGGTTGGGAACGTCAGAGTAAGATCGGGCTGATCCGCAGGGCCTTGCACCACGGTGACCTGCCCGCAGTCGAATAGAAGGTGGCAAGCCAGCAAGGAGTCGCCATCCTTCGCCCCGAACTGGACGACCGCCGTGACGTTTTGAAACGCCGCGTGCA
Organism: Christensenellaceae bacterium; assembly: GCA_963674535.1. GTDB lineage: Bacteria > Bacillota > Clostridia > Christensenellales > CAG-138 > UBA7703. The sequence goes on from OY771363.1 coordinate 157,577, forward strand.
GCTTTGGATCGTCATCTAGTAGAACCTGCATGACAGGGAAAACCGCATTCAAAAACAGCTTTGCAGTCATGACGTCTTTCGGTGTTGCGTTCAATGCAATCCCCCCTTTCTTATTCGTCGTCCCAGCTTTCGTCGGCCTCAAACTCCATGCCCATGATCGCACGCACCTGATCGACGATGCCGTTTGCGTCCAACCCATAATAGGAGTACAGGTCTTCGGCATATCCAATAGTGGCAAACTCGTCGTTGATGCCGTGCTTTTTAAAGACGCAGCCCTTGCCGCTTTCGGCGATTACACTGCCAACCGCATCCCCGAGCCCGCCGATTACGTTGTGTTCTTCAATGGTCAGAATGCGGCGCGTGTCGACAACGGCTTTCAAGATTACTTCGCGGTCGATCGGCTTGATGGTGTGCATGTTGATGACGCGGACGGAGATTCCGTCTTGTTCCGCCAGCGTTTTTGCCGCCTGCAGCGTTTGAAGCACGGCGATTCCGCAGCAGATGACGGTGATATCGGTGCCATCGCGCATGGTGATTGCCTTGCCAATTTCAAAATCATGATCGGCGTTTGCATAGCAGGGAGGTTCAAACCCACGGCCGATTCGAATATAGACAGGCCCCGGCGTCTTTGCGCAGGCTTGCACCGCCATTGATGTTTCAATTCCATCGGCCGGGCAGATGACCGTCATGTTTGCTATGGATCGCATGATGGCGAGATCCTCGGTGCAGTGATGCGTTGTACCGGCATGCCCAAAGGAGATTCCGGCATGCGTTGCGATAATCTTAACCGGTAAGTTTTGGTAGGCGATATCGGTGCGCACCTGCTCGCCGCCGCGCAGGCAGGCGAAGATTGCCATGGTAGAGGCAAACGGAATCAGGCCGGCTTTCGCAAGACCGGCGGCAACGCCAAACATGTTTTGCTCTGCAATTCCAACATTAAAAAACCGCTCCGGAAAGGCGTTTGCAAAGTGAACGATTGCCGTAGTATTTGCAAGATCCGCTGTAACACCAACGATCCTGTCGTCGGTCTTTCCGAGTTCCGCCAGTGTACGCCCGTAGATTTCGCGGGCGGTCATGGTTGCCGCGTCGTATGCATTCCAGTTTGTTCCTGTGTTGACTGCCATTGTTTTACCCTCCTCAGCTTTTTAAAATCGATGCTTTGGCCTTTTCGCACATTGCGGTATCGCCGGAAGCATAGTGGTAAACGACGTTGTTTTCCATGAAGTCAACACCCTTGCCCTTAACGGTGTTTGCAAGAATCAGAACCGGCTTCTCCGTTGCCGCCCAGGCGCGCTCAAAAGCCGCGTCGAGTTGCTCAAAGTCGTGTCCGTTGATTTCGATTACTTCAAACCCAAACGCCCGCCACTTATCCGCAAAAGGCTCCAGCGCCATGATATCCTCGGTTTTTCCGTCAATCATCAGGCGGTTTCGGTCGACAACGGTGATCACGTTTGTGAGTTTGAAATGCGAAATGGACATGGCGGCCTCCCACACGCTGCCCTCACAGCACTCGCCGTCGCCGAGCAGACAGACCGTTTTATACCCTTTTTTGAGATACCGCGCACCGAGCGCAATCCCCGTGGCAATTGGCAAACCATGCCCAAGAGAACCTGAGGAAACGTCGCAGCCAATAACCTTCTTCGAATCGGGATGCATGGCAAACGGGCTGCCGAAATGGTTAAAGGATTTCAGCGCTTCCGACGGAAAGAATCCTTTTTTAGCGAGTACTGGAACAAAACCGGCAGCGGAGTGTCCTTTGGATAAAATGAAGCGGTCGCGCTCTTCCCAACTGGGGTTTGCTGGATCGACATTGAGGTACTTGAAGTAGAGAATCGTAAGGATATCGGTGATGCTGAGCGAACCGCCGATATGCGCGCCGCCGGACCATGCCATAACATCGACAATCGTCAACCTAAGTTCACGCGCGATGTCTGCAAGCTGCTTTTTCTCGATAACTGAAATGGCCATGAAATACCTCCTGTTGAATCATAGTGTGATTGGATGGCAGATTTTTTGACATTGAATCATCTTGCGGAGTATCGTCTGCTTTGATGTGGCTTGGAAAACCCGGGGTAATCTATGATAAAAAAGCGGTTAGGCTTTGGTGTTTTATGCGATAGACCCAAATCAATACGGAGCTGATGTTCTTTTCCGTGTGCGGCAAATGGTTTTATTGGAACAGTAAAATTCTTTCCGTTTGATTGCGGAATTCATGATTGACAGGAGAGGATCAGTGGAGTATATTTCATATAGAGCGAGCGCTCGATCTATTATAAAACACAATTTCATCAATTTCAACATCTGCTTAAGACAATCCAAAACAATTTCATATAAGGAGGTTTCTATGACAAACCAGACGGCGAAAGCGTATATCAATCTCAACGGAGTTCTGCGGTGTCTTCCGTATGTTTGTGCGCTGGATCAAACCGCAAAAGAACTGATCCGCGGACGAAACTTGACGATTCAGTTCAAAGTGCGAAATGGCCCAATTGCGCGCTTGGTGTTTGAGAACGGGATTTGCCGATTTGAAAAAGGGAAAGGCAAAAGCCAAATCAAGCTCAACTTTTCAAGCCCGGAACACTTTAACCGCATGATGGAGGGAAAAGCGAACCCATCAATTTCAAAAGGGCTGCTCAAGATCGGTTTTTTAACGAAAGAATTCATGCAGCTGACAAAACGGATGGAGTACTACCTCAAGCCGGATCCCGCATTGCTGGCAGATCCATCGTTTCGAGAAGTGAATACGATACTGACGTTCTACGTTGCGTTCCATTCTCTTGCCGAGGTTGGAATGCACGATCCGGTTGGCGTTCAGGTGATGAAACACGCCAAGCGGGGAGTACTCGCTGCGGCAATTGAACACACGGACGTGAAGGTGATGCTGAAGCTTTCTCCCGGAAGCATTGAAGTTGTGTCACAGGATGATGATTTGCCCGTGTGCAGACTTCGGTTTGCCAGTGTGGATAAGACATATGAGGTGCTAAGCGGTAAGCTTGATTTTTTAACCGCGATCGGGTTTGGCGATGTGCGCATGGAAGGGTTTATGCCGGTCATGCAGACGGTTGAGCACATACTGCCAATGGTCAACACATATTTGGCTTAATCAGAAAGTGAGGCGGACAGGATGGAGACATATCAATATAGCAAAAGCAAGGAACTTTTTGAGCGCGCGGCGAAGGTAATTCCGGGCGGTATTTACGGTCACCTCGGACCCGCGAACGGATGCTTCATCCCGAAAGAAGCTTTTCCGTTCTTCTCCGATCATGCGGAGGGCGCTTATTTCTGGGATGCCGATGGCAACCGTTTTATCGACTATATGTGCGCCTATGGGCCAAACATCCTTGGGTACAACGACCCCGATGTGGATCGCGCGGCAATGGAACAGGCGAAGCGGGGGAACTGCGTCGTTTCTCCGTCCAGCGTGATGATTGATTTTGCGGAAGAACTGGTGAGTACCGTCGCGATGGCGGACTGGGCATTCTTTGCAAAAAACGGCGGAGACGTCACTTCGCTTGCCATCATGACAGCGCGCGCCGCGACAAATCGCAAAAAGACCATTCTGGTGCGAGGCAATTATCACGGCGTCGCACCCTGGACGCAGGGAAATGGCTGCGGCGGTGTTCTCGCGGAGGAACTCTCGAACAATCTCTATGTGGATTGGAACGACTACGAGCAAGTGGAAAATCTCGTTAAAAAATATCCAGGTGAAATTGCCTGCTTTATGTCCACACCCTACTGGCATGGCAACTTTGTAGAAAATCAGCTGCCTGCACGCGAGTATTGGCAGAAGATCCGAAAACTATGCACGGATAACGGGATCGTTTTGGCAATTGACGACGTACGCTGCGGATTCCGGCTGGATATGGAAGGATCGGACCACTATTTCGGGTTTAAAGCGGATCTCATGTGTTTCTGCAAGGCGCTTGCGAACGGCTGGAACGTTTCCGCGCTCTGCGGGGTGGAGAAACTGCGCAATGCCGTGAACGACGTGTTCTTCACCGGCAGTTACTGGATGTCCGCCATACCGTTTGCCGCGGGCATTGCCACGCTCCGGAAAATGAAGAAGCTGGGCGGGCCAGTCATGCTGATGGAATACGGGAAACGGCTGACCGCCGAACTGGTAAAACTTGCGGCTTCGCGTGGATTTGAACTCGTCGTATCCGGCGCGCCGTCGATGTGGTATATGCGAATTGCGGATGATCCTTCGCTTATGCTGCACCAAAGATGGATTGCGGAATGCGTGAAAAGAGGCGTCTACTTTACCAATCATCACAACCACTTTGTGAATTACTCCATGCGTGAAAAAGAGATGAACTTCACGCTTGAGGTTGCCGACGAGGCATTGAAAGCCATTAAGGCATAAAAATAAGATTGAATATCAAACAGGAGCCAGCACATATGATCATTGGAGTCCCGAAAGAAATCAAGAACAACGAGTTTCGTGTCGCAATGACGCCGGCGGGCGTGCAAGCCTTGGTCGCGAAAGGGCATAGGGTACTCGTAGAGCGCTCCGCAGGCGCTGGCAGCGGGATTGAGGATGCGGAATATGAGTCGCAAGGCGCAAGCATTTTAGCGACAGCAGAGGCGGTGTTCGAACAGTCCGATGTGATCGTGAAGGTGAAGGAGCCGCTGGAGCGCGAATATGCGCTGCTGAAAACCGGACAAACTCTCTTTACCTACCTGCACCTGGCACCGAACCCATCCTTGACAAACACGCTGCTCGAAAAAAAGATCACCGGTATTGCGTATGAAACGGTTCAACTGCCGAACGGCGCGTTGCCGCTGCTCGCGCCAATGAGCGAGGTTGCCGGCAGAATGTCCGTCCAGGTTGGCGCGGATATGCTGCGCAAACACAACGGCGGTATGGGCGTTTTACTCAGTGGTGTTCCCGGAGTGCTGCCCGCGGAGGTTGTAATCATCGGTGGCGGTGTGGTTGGAACAAACGCCGCAAAAATGGCGGTTGGCCTCGGCGCAAGGGTCACGATTGTCGATATCAACGCCAGCAGGCTGGCAGCTTTGGATGATTTGTTTGGAGGCCGAGTTTCTACGCTGATCTATAACGAATACAATATTGCCGAAGCGGTTCGCAAGGCGGATCTGCTTGTGAGCGCGGTTCTCGTTGTCGGCGCGAAAGCGCCCAAAATCGTTACCGAAGCGATGGTGAAAACCATGAAGCGCGGCTCGGTCATCGTTGACGTCGCAATCGATCAAGGCGGGTCAGTCGAAACCATAGACCGTGTGACGACGCACGATCAGCCGTGCTATGAGAAGCATGGCGTCATCCATTACTCGGTTGCGAATATGCCCGGCGCGGTGCCGCGCACGTCCACGTATGCGCTAACCGGCGTGACGCTGCCTTACCTGCTCGCGATTGTGGAACATGGCGCCAAGCGGGCAATGACGCTGGATAACGCGCTGATTTGCGGACTCAACACGTACAATGGAGCGGTGACCAATCGCTCGGTTGCAAACGCAATGTCGCTGGATTATACACCGGCAGTCGCGATGCTTTCGTGATGGAATTGGACGAGGTGCGGGGTGATCACTCAGGGTGAAGGATCACCCCGCATTTTTCTTTGTGATTGGAAATACTGCCTGGCGCGGGGGTATTTCTGATCAACAATAAAAAAACAGGAAGGAGATTCAAATGCGTAAGGACTATTTTGCGTATGGAATGGGACTTCAGGTTGTTTCCGAAGCCGACCTGGATGCCATTCATGACGCGACACTGGATGTACTGGCAACCGTAGGAATTCGATGTACGAGCAAAAAGGCTCAAGAAGTACTCGCCGGTGCAGGCTGCACGATTGACACGGAAAAAGACATCATTTTCTTCCCGCCTCATGTGGTTATGGACGCGCTTAGCCACCTTCCCAATGAGTGGATGACCTACGGGGTCGATCCCGAGATGGATTGGGAGGTCGAACTGAACAAAGTCAGGCTCGGCAATTCGGGTATCTGCCCGTACATCATCGACCTGTATACGGGCGAACGGCGCGCTTCCACGCTGGACGACGTTGCAATGACCGCCAGAATTGTGGACGGCATTGACGAGTTCCCGTCCTACATGCTGACTGTTCCCGCACAGGATGTTCCGCAACCCATAATGTCTCTCTATCAGAGCGCGGCAATCTTGCAAAACACTTCCAAGCACTTCGTGAATATGCATGACAACTGCTGGGTTCTGGAGAAGCAACTTAGGATGTATGAACTCGTAGCGGGAGGCAAGGAAAAGTTCCGGGAAAGACCATTCTGTGGACTTATCGTTTGCCCGGTGAGCCCGCTGGAAATCATGGGTGAAGAAGCGGACATGATGTTCCTTGCATTGGACTACAATATGCCCGTCACCATCTTCAACGACATTATGTCGGGCTCAACAGCTCCCGCAACTTTGGCAGGAACGATGGTTGTTATGAATGCCGAAATTCTGGCTGGCGTCACGCTCGCGCAGATTATCAAGCCGGGTGCATGCGTCAGATACGGTACGTCATCCAGCATCATGGATTTCAGGAGCAATAACACCCCAATCGGCGGGGCCGAGCACGGGCTCGTGTCCGCGGCAACCGCACAACTGGCAAGACGCTACAACATGCCATCGATTACCGGCGGATTGTAGGCAGACAGCAAGTGCAGCGATTTCCAGTGCGGAAGCGAGCATACCATAACGGGATTGCTTCCGGCATTGGCAGGGTCAACGTATGTTTATGGTGCAGGTACGATCGATACCGGCATGACCTTCAGCACAACGGCTATGGTACTCGATGCAGAGGTTGCTCGTAATATCATCCGCGCGTTGCAAGGGATTGTGGTCAATCCTGACACTCTGGCACTGGATGTGATCAAAAAGGTTGGTCCGCGCGGGAACTTTTTGGCACAGAAGCACACGGTCAAAAACTGGAAGAGCCAGCAGTCGGTAGCGGAGCTCTTCGATCGTTCACCGGGGGATCTCTGGGAAGAGAACGGCAGCAAGACTGCTGCAGATCGTGCAACGGAGAAAGCCCGTCGGTTAGCCGAAACTCACAAGTCAAAGCCGCTTGATCCAGCTGTTTTGAAGGGGATAGAGGATATCCTCGCCGAAGCAGAGGAAGAGCTGGGTTTGACCGGATGGAATGAGGAGTAAGTGCTATGCGTCAATTCGAAGAACTAAAAAACAGTGTCATCGAGGGCGAAGAAGAGATTGTCGTTGAACTGACACAGAAGCTCCTGGATGCTGGCGAAAAGCCCGTTGATATTATTCAAAACGGATTGATTGCAGGCATGGATATTGTTGGACAGCAGTTTAAAACCGGCGAGGTGTTTATTCCGGAGGTCTTGCTTTCAGCATCAGCGATGAATGCCGGTATCGATCGGCTAAAGCCGCTGCTGATGGAGGGCGACATTCCTTGCAGAGGCAAAGTCGTAATTGGAACCGTTCAGGGCGATCTTCATAACATCGGTAAAAGCCTCGTGGCCATGATGCTGGAAAGCAAGGGCTACGCGATTATTGACGTAGGCTGTGATGCTGCGCCCGAGGTGTTTGTTCAAGCGGCGTTGAAGGAGGACGCGGATATCCTAGCGATGTCGTCGCTTTTAACAACGTCCATGATGGGTATGAAGACGACCATCAATCTGGCAAAGGCAGAGGGCGTTCGCGCAAAGGTCATTGTTGGCGGTGCGCCTGTCAGCAAAGCCTACGCCGATTCAATCGGCGCGGATGGCTATGCTCCGGATGGCGCAACCGCTGTTGATCTGTGCGATTGTTTACTGGGGTACGCTTGATTCAACCCTTGCTACATGCAACCACGCTCCGGGGTGGATCGTTCTGCCCCGGAGCAGTATCGAAGACGACTGCGAACAAATAAGTGTGTGGGGCTCGCCCAAAGAGTGAGGGGCTCCACAAACGCAGTCCATTTTGCTACTATATATTCATGAATGGAGCACGGCAGTCAGCCGTGCTCTGTTCTATCTCGTGCCTAGGCACAATAAGAGGGTAATTGGTCTGATACGTCCACATTTGAACTAACCACGTCCGCCATTCAAACAGTCAGCTATCCTCTTATTGCAACGTTCGATTTTGGCAGGTTGAACCACCGTTTTACGGGGTGTTTGTGTCACTCAATAAATGGAATCGGCAATGAGAAAAGATGCATGCCAATTACAATCAACCTGAGGAGTTGCATAAATGAACGCCGTGTCTCCAAGGGGGCAAGCATGATTGCAATCATGCGCACGTTTGCAGAGCTGGGGGATAAGTTATTCGAGATTTCTCATCTCGCCAGTGCGCTCGGAAAGCTGGCAGCCCTTCTTATGAGTCTTTATTGTGAAATCTGCATTGTAATGGAGCACACAGGAAGATACTATCAGCCGGATTTTCGTACGTGGAATATCAAAAGAAAACATTGTTCAACATAACACGAATATATAGGACATGCGAGATTACAGAACACAGGAAGCAAATAAACTGGATAAGAGTGCGAATCGTATAAAAAAGATATAAGGGATGCAGTTGCGAATGAACTGCACACAGTAGCAATATAGATTCACTACTGGCGTCGTGTTAAATACAATTGCAGCGTGAAAGGGTTAACAAGTATTGCTTTGCTTTACTGAAAATTGGCTCTCGTTTTGCGCAGGAATGAAGCAACTTTGCCTGAGGCTACATCCTTTCGCTGGAAACAAGGATGAATGTGCATGCATCACTTCGTATGATATACTGAACACAAAAAGCAAACCACATTTCACATGGATTTCACTTAATCGCACTATTATCAACCATTAAACAAAAGCAGGTGATGCGGTATGCGGTTGCGCGTTCTGGTTGCGGAAGACGACCCTGTGTTTCGCGCGCTGATTTGCGACATTGTGCGCCAGCAGGGATACGAACCGGTTGAAGCCGGGGACGGCAGGCAGGCAATTGAACGCTTTTTTTCCGGTACGGAGCCGAACCTTGCGATTTTGGACGTTATGATGCCGCTCTGCGACGGATGGGAAGTGCTCAAGGAGATCCGCGCGCACTCCGACGCGCCTGTGATGATGCTTACCGCGCTGGGGGACGAGCGCAGCGAGATTGCAGGGCTGACGCACGGCGCAGACGACTACCTTGCCAAGCCCTTCCGCTACGCGGTGTTCGTGGCGCGCCTCAACGCGCTTTTGCGCAGAACCATCCGCGAACAAAACGGCGCGCTTTCCATGGGCGAGCTTTTACTCGAACTCGAAAAACGCCGCGCGTACGTTGCGGGTCGTGAAGTTGAGCTGAACAACAAGGAGTTCTCGCTGCTTTCGGCGCTTATGCAGAACCGCGGTGCGGTGCTCTCCCGCGAGAAACTACTCGACAAGGTCTGGGGGTACGACTTTGAAGGCGACGCGCGGACGGTGGACACGCACATTAAAACATTGCGAAAAAAACTGGCCTCCTGCGGCACGATGATTCAAACCGTACGCGGCGCGGGATATCGGTTTGAGGCGGAAACATGAAACTTTCGATTCGGATGAAGGTATTTTTGCTGCTCAGCGCGTTTGTTGCGGTTCTGGTGATCGCGGGCGTCGCCTGCAACGCGCTTCTGCTGGAGCGGTTTTACGTCAGCCAAAACCGCGCGCTGCTGCGTTCTGTAGCAAACGAAGCGGAGCGTGCCCTGCGAACCGCCGGTGAAGACCTGGACAGCGCGCTGATTCAGCTCGATCGGGACAACGGCATCGGCATCCGCATCGTAAACGTAAAATACAAGGTGCTTACCTCGTCGTTCGCCGCGGTCAAGGGCGTGAGCACAGGCAAACTGCCAAAGAATATTCAAGAAGCGCTCACGCCGGAAACGGACGGGACGCTCCGCGAGACGATTACCGTCGTCGTCAACGAAAACGGAAACCCGAATATTGTATACGCTAGGAGCGTTTCGGGTGGGCGGTACCTTGTTTTGACAAAGAGCATGAAAGGCATTTATGAAAGCACGGCCATCGCGAACCGCTTTACGCTGTTCGTGGGGCTCGGCCTGCTTGCTCTGGGCGGTGGCGCGACGCTGCTCTTTTCGCGTATGATCACAAAGCCGGTCGTTGAGATGAGCCGAGTCACGGCAAGGATGGTGGAGTTGGACTTTTCCGAACGCGTGGATGTTAAAACGGACGACGAGCTTGGCAAACTCGGTGCGGACATCAACGAAATCTCCGAAAAACTCAGCCGCAGCATCGAGCGGATGCGGCGGGACATTGCGCGCCGGAAGCGGCTTGTGCGCGACCTTTCGCACGAACTGAAAACGCCCATCGCCGTAATCAAGGGCTACGCGGAAGGCTTGCAGAACGGGGTCGCCGAGAATCCGGAGCAGGCAGCGCGTTACTGCGCCGTCATTGCTTCGGAGTGCGACCGCATGGATGCGCAGATTCAGCAGCTGCTGGAACTCTCCAAACTCGAAAGCGAGCAAGTACAGACGAATCCGAGGCTGTTTCCCGTAAGCGGGCTGTTCGACTCCCTCGCGGAACGTTTTCTGCACGAGGCGGCGCAAAAGCAGATCGATTTGTTGTTTCAAACGCCGGAAGGGTTAGCCATCCGGGCAGACGAAGCGCTGATTGGACGAGCGCTTGAGAATTTCCTGGTAAACGCCATCCGGCACACGCCCGCGCGCGGGGAAATCCGCGTTCGCGCCGAGCAAACCGGAGACGCCACGAAACTTTGCGTGTTCAACTCCGGCTCATCCATCCCGCCGGAGCAGCTGGATCGCATCTGGGACGTGTTCTATACCGGCGAAGGCGCAAACGGACGCGACTCCGGCGGACACGGGGTAGGGCTTGCCATCGTCAAATCGATCGCGGAGCTGCACGGCGGGAGTGTAACCGCCCAAAACCGCGAAGGCGGCGTCGAATTTTGTTTACAATTGCCCGATTAGCTTTTTCACGCGGATTTCACACGCCTTTCGTACGCTATGCCTGCGGGTTAACCCCGCGGGCATTTTTTATATGGAGGTTCAAGCTATGAAACGGTGCTGGATATCCGTTCTTTGTCTATTGGCGCTGCTGTCGACGGACTTTTTGTTCGGCGTTGGCGTTGCGCCTGCGGACGCGGGGCGGTTCGAAGTGCCGAACGGCTTTTTGCCGGAGAAACAGAGAGGAGAGTAAACAATGAAAGTCAAACGAATTTTGCTGCTTTTTGCAGTCATTTGCCTGCTTGCGGGACTTGCGGGATGCGACTTGGACGAGAAACTGCCCAACGCAGCGAGCACGACAAACAGCGAGAGCACGGCGGCGGAAGATGCCGTTTTGCAGGCGGAAAAGCTCAGCGCGGCAAGCGTCGCCGCGAGTCCCGTCAGCGTCATTCTCGGCAGGCCGACAAACAGCGAAGTGACCGCGAGCGTGCTGACCAGGACCGCCGCGGAAGTGTATGTCGAGTGGGGCGAGAAAAGCGGTATATATACCCGCAAAAGCGAAACGCTCGCCTGCGACGGAACGATTCCCGCCGTGTTCGTGCTCGATGAACTGGCGGAGGATGCTCGCAGCTACTACCGCGTGAGCTGGAAGGCGGAGGGCGAGGAAGCTTTTACACCGCTCGAAGAAGCGAGCGTTCAAACCGCGAGGAACGCGGGGGAGACGTTTTGTTTTACGATTCAATCCGATTCGCATCTGAAAAACAAGGCGAACGAAGACCTCTACGCGCAGTCGATGGCGAGCATGGCGGCTCTTCAGCCGGATTTCATGTTCGACCTCGGGGACGCGTTCATCAACGACCTGAACGCCAAGGGGAAAGCGGCTAACAAAGAGATGATTCAACAGAACTACCGTGCGCAACTGCCATACTTCTCCGTTGTGGCAAAGAACGCGCCGCTGTTTCTGACGATCGGAAACCACGAAGGTGAGTACGGGCACAGCCCGAACGGTTTGCCAAACAACCTTGCGCGCAGGAGCACGCTGGCGCGGACGACCTACTACCCCAACCCCGAGCCGAATGCGTTTTATTCCGGCAATACGGATACCGAGCCGGAGCTAGGCGCGCCGGAGAACTATTTTGCATTTACCTGGGGGGACGCGCTGTTCGTTTCCATCGATCCTTACCGCTACAGCACGATCGACCCGTACGGCAAGGGCGACGGCTGGGACTGGACGCTCGGTAAAACGCAGTACGACTGGTTCCGCACGACGCTCGAGAACAGCACGGCGAAATACAAGTTCGTCTTTTCGCACCACGAAATCGGCAATATCCGCGGCGGCGCGGAAGCGGCAAACCTCTACGAATGGGGCGGGTACGGCAAGAACGGCGTCTACCTGTTCGATCAAAAGCGCCCCGGCTGGGGCAAGCCGATTCAGCAGGTGATGGCGGATACGAACGTAACGGTGTTCTTCCAAGGGCACGACCATGTATTCGCGCGGGAAGTCGTGGACGGCGTTGTCTACCAGACGCTTCCCAAGCCCGCCGAGACGGAGCCGGACGCGCAGAACAATTTCAAATTCTACCCAAACGCCGACCTGCTGCTGAATTCCGGTTTTCTCAGCGTAACGGTTTCACCGGAGAAAGTCAGCATTGGGTATTACCGCAGCTATTTCGTTTCGACCAGCGTGCAGGCGGGCAACACCGGCCTGGTCTACAGTTACGATATAGACGCTTCCGGGAACGTCTCAGTCACCATGGGGCAGGCGGACGACGTCTCGACCTATCCCGCCGCCAGTAAGGTCGGCAAGACAAACAAAACGGAGAAGAACGGCAAAACGGGCGACCCGTCTGCCACAGCCGTCCTGCCGGAAGCGACCCCGTCCGGCGCATCCGCAGCGCAGCCGCTTGAAACCCCGACCGCACTGACGGACGGTGCGTTTGCCTTTTGCCTGGAAGCGGATCCGCATTGGGATGCGCGTGCGGACGCCGCGGTGTTCCAGCGGTCGATTACGCAGATTGCATCCCTTAATCCGTCGTTCTTAATCGACCTTGGCGATCTCTCGATGGCGGAAAAGCTCTGTAAAACCCAGCAACAAGTGCAGGCGCGTTATGCGTTTGTCCGCGAGCAGTTCGCGCCGCTGGGTGATATCCCGCTGTATCTTGTCCTTGGCAATCACGACGGAGAAACCGGCTGGAGCGGCGAAATGGCGCAATGGGCGCGGGAGGCGCGGCTGGCGCTGTTTCCGCCCAACACGCAATCCGAAGGGTATTCGGCGGGCGCTTCGGGCAACTACTATTCGTTTACACAAGGCGATGCGCTGTTCGTCGTGCTCGATCCGTATACCTTTACCGCAGAGCGCGTTGGCCAGAGCGGCAACGGCTGGGCGTCCACACTGGGCGAAGAACAGTACCGTTGGCTGGAGCAAACGCTGCAAAACTCGGACGCAAAGTGGAAGTTCGTGTTCATCCATAATCTCGTCGGCGGCGCGGGAAAGGATCAGCGCGGCGGGGCGGAGGCGGCTAAGTACTTCGAGTGGGGCGGATTCGGCCTGGACGGTACGTACCGCTTTGACCAAATACGCGCGGGCTGGGACTTGCCGGTTCGTGACCTATTGGCAAAGTACGGCGTCACCGCCGTGTTCCACGGCCACGACCACTTCTACGCGCATCAGGAGGACGGCGGAATTGTCTACCAGCTCGTTCCGCAACCCGCGACGGCAGGCGGCAGCGTAAAGAGCGCTGCGGAGTATGGCTATTCGTCGGGCGTACTGCTGCCGTCGCCGGGATTTCTGCGCGTGATCGTGGCCGAAAGCGGCGTAACGGTGGAATACTGGATGCAGCAGAAGGATGGTTCATTCAAAATCGCGGATGCGTATTCGATACCAGGATAACCAGATGAATCATCTGTGAATAGTCAAAAAGCAGAAACTTTTGACGATCATGAACAATCACTCGTTTTCCAGCATCCTAACAAACAACAAATAAACTTCAGCTTGTAGGTTTTGACTCATTTCTGTACCAAAATCAGACTTGCAAGCAACGCAAAAACCGCCTTCAACAGGCGGTTTTTACTGGTTGCGGGGGATGGACTTGAACCAACGACCTCCGAGTTATGAGTGCGTATTTAGTGATTTTTGATAATTAACATGCAATGACAATCGAGAATGTCGCTGATTTATGCTGAGAATCCGAGATGTATTGCTGACGCTCATGAACCATTTTAAGTCATTATTGACTGCAATAAACATCAAATAAACATCAGGTAGTACCAGAACATTATTTCCATGGTGCTTGCGTAGGCAGAGCGGGAAATGATCATCCCCTACAACTCCGTTTCCAGGGCAAGCCCTCCGAAAGTCATCCAGAAAGAGCCGAACTTCATGCAGGTAGACGATGTCATGCGGATCATGGAATGCTTGCAGCAGGAGCCGCTGATATGGCAGGTCGTTATTATGCTCCTGATTGCCACCGGCGCCCGACGCGGAGGGATCGTGGGACTGAAATGGAAGAACATCGATTTTGAGAGTGGAAACATTCGGATTGATTGCGCCCTTCTTTACGGCTCAAAAATTGACGTCTACGAAGAAAAGCCAAAAACAAGCGCCGGATACAACACGATCGGCGTATCCGGCGAGATGATGGAGTTATTGCGTCGGTATGGGGTTAAGCAAAACAAGCAGAAATTGCGGATCGGTGTCGATAGGGAGCGACGGATTATGTTTTCACCAACGAAACCGGACGATATCTGGATTGTCAACAGAAAGTCGGACAGATTTTATAAGGTACGGGATCTCTTAAACTCTGCTGGTGACAAGTATCCAAGCGTTCCGTGTAAACGGACGTTGTTGAACCAGTGAACATAATCCAGCAGCTCCAGCTGGAGCTGCTCTAACGTTTCAAAGCGGCGCGAGTAAACGAATTCTGCCTTGATCATTTTGAAGGTTGATTCGGCCACCGCGTTGTCGAATGGACAGCCTTTCATGCTCAGCGAGCGGTTGATCTGGAAACTGTCGAGCAACTCGTCGATCAGCATATTATCGAACTCACTGCCCCGATCCGTGTGAAACATTTGGATATCGAACAGATTCCCCTTCACCGTTGAAAACGCCTTGTGTACCAGCTCGGCGTTTTTATTTGCGCCTGCGCTTTGCCCAATGATCTCCCGGGCTCCAAGCTCAAGCAGGATGCAGACATATGCCCATCTTGTTCCGACGCGGACATAGGTCAAATCGCTCACGACACAGGCTCCAGGAGCCTGATTGTTAAAATCTCTGGCCAGAAGGTTGGGAATATCGGCCTCGTTACTCTTTGATGAATGTACCCGATATTTCTTGCAAGTATAGGCCGAAACCAGGCCTCGTCTCGCCATGATTCGTCCGATGCGGCGACGTGAAACCGTCCAGCCTTTCCGGAATAACACCCGTTTCAGCTTTCGCTGGCCGTATACACGACGATTCTCATCGTATGCCGTTTGAACCGCCTCTTCCAAGCAGCGCTCATCTCGAGGATCACGGCATTCGTAATAATAGGTGCTCCGTGCAATGCCTAAACATCTGCATAGCGCTGATATTGAGTATTTGCGGGCATTGGCTTTGATCACAATTACTTTCGTGCGAATATCAGCGCCGCTTGCTTTAAAACATCATTCTCCATTCGCAGCTGCTGATTTTCCTTACGGAGCGTAATCAATTCCTGCTCTTCAATGGTTCGGTTGTCTTTCTCGCGGCTGGAACCCGTTGCGTTGATGCGCTTCGCCCATTTGTCAAAAGCTGAGGCTGTCAGATCATATTCCCGGATGATTTCGCTTCTGGGCTTGCCGTGGTTGAACAGTTCAACCAGCTGTTTCTTTTGTTCTTCACTAAACGTTCTTCTTGCTCGTTTCTCGGTCATGGTTTTTCCTCTCTTTCATCTTCAAGAGAATACCACTACCTTATCTTTTCTGTACAGTTTAGTGTAGCCAATCCAATCTCCACCCTTGCACATTCTCTAACTGCCCGAGTAACTTTGCCAAGAAGAACGGGCTGTCGCATATCAATCCACAGGCGCTGCGGCATACTCAAACGTCGGAGCTTTATATGAACAATGCCGATCCAGTGACTATTTCGCGTAAGCTCGGTCACAGCCGAGTTTCAACTAAGCAGGATATCTACTGCAACTTGCTTGAACAAGCGGATGACATGGCACGCGATGCGATTGGGAGCTGTGTTGTTTGGAAAAGAGAAAAAGCGGGTACCGAGGCCGTGGAAGCAGAATGCGCGGTATTTGTGAACGTATGGATGGATTCAACTTCATGGCTTTGGAAAGCGTAGCCGCATTTTTCTTGAATTCGTCATCGTATTGCATTCATTGCTTCAGCATGACTATTTTCCCGACTGCCATTTTCTATCTTACCATGTTGTCCGAAATTCTATCACACTCACTAACGCCACATGCATCAATAATATACCTTATGCTTAGTGAAGCTAAAAGGCTAATTTCTCACCGAATCAATTGACGCGGATCATAATTATATGCTTGCTCAATTTGGGGGCTATATCCAAAAGTGGCATGGGGGAATTGAGTCTTCAGCTGCGCGATTAGGTTTTGACCTTCCTGTTCAGTTTTCAAGGTGAAAGCGTATGACTTGCGATTTACGCAACATACCTCAAGGAAATAATTCGTCGAAATAGATTTTGCAATTGTAATGCCAACTAGCGTGGACTTATTGGTTGTATTCTGTTTCTTGATGTATATCCAAGCCAAGGAATCTGCACGCCAAATATGCGCTATAGTACCTGCCCGAAATGCGAAAAAAGCGGGATGCAGGCGTACGTCCTCGATAATGAACCTTGTATCTCGCGGGATAGCGTCGATGGCTGTTAATACTACAGGGCGATCTCCAATGGAATCGACTTCCTGAAGAAAGATCTCCTGGGTATTCCCTGCGCTAGATTTCCGGGTGGAATAAACCAAAATACCGATATAAAGCAGGATCAAAATAATGCCAATTCCGGTGCCACCAGAACCTTGCAGTCCCAATGTGAGAGCAAGAAAGCCAGGGATTAATAAAAAAATTGCTGCAATAATAGCGACCGCAACAGTATTTGATCTAGAAGCCTTTTTAATCTCTGTAAGCCACGTCATTCTTTTGATTCCTTTACATATAATTATAGATATTAACCAACGAATCCAGTATAGCAAATGAAAGAGCAATGTCAACAAAAGCGATAGCTTGACAAGGAAACGGACGGTGTATTCATCTTCATTTAAACTTAGTGTTTAAATGAGATTTTTTAATATCGCTTGTACGGGGTCAGTATAACAGAGCATAGTACTGTCTCTTAGTGACGGAATAGCGCAGGGAATGGAAAGTGCTAGCAAAAATTTCAAAGAATATTCCAGATCCGCCGGCGAAGGGTGAGGTGCCCCAGTTCCGCCTGCTTCAGCGCAAAGGTGATCTGCTCCTCGGTGTAAATACCCTTCTTAATTCCTCCGTCCACTCCTTTTTATAATTTTTCTATTTTTCTCTTCTTGAATGTACTACTTTTCGGGGAGCAGGTCATTTGCGATTGCTAATTTTTGACATAATGGTTAAAATAAATTTAATGCAGTGTTCATTCACTCGCATTAAATAAACGATTTATTGAAAAAGAGGAGGAGTCTTCAATTGATGCGAAAATGAATGATAAACTAGAAATAAATTTGTTCACGGGATTTTCGAAAAACGGCAGCAGACAATACAGAGAAGATATTCATTGATCCAATGTTTAGAGTACGATTTCTCAGGGAAATTTCGGCATGTAATGGAATATGACGTGCGGCTGCTGATGGATTGGCGATGTTCCTATATTCTCAGCTTCATTTCTTATGCACCAAACGGCGGGAGAAGGCGCCGGCTTTCCATTACAAGACGGAAAACAATGATCGCTTCGCAATTATCAGGTGTTTTCACAGATTCGTTAGGCTTTTGTGAACCTGCTTACTGGTTTGAAATGCTTGCTTAAACGCTCTTTTCCAGTTTCGGATGAATTGCACGAGGACGTCGATTGATTGGAGCTGCCGCAATATATGTCGGTATATACTGCGCATAAGCGGCGAGCAATCAATAATCCATACGAAAAGGCAATCGGAACAGTCGCGTTTGAGCTGAGAATAATGGGTTGGAGTAATCATGAGAAGTAAAAGCGACTTTAGAGCGGCGGCCGAACACTTAGGAATGAATTCTACAACCGCAAACGAACGGGCGGGAAAGATGTCGGTTATGCCATATGCCGATTTTTACAAGTCATATCATCAAATCGTACTTAAGTATATCCACAAGAAGATAAGTAACTTACAGGATGCGGAAGACCTGACGCACGAGGTTTTTATTTCGTGTTATCGGAACTATGACCGATACGATCCAGCGAAAAGCTCACAAAAGACATGGCTGTTTGTGATTGTGTGCAGCCGGCTGAAGAATTATTACCGGGACCATAAAACGAACGATTCGCTGGATGATTATATAGATCTACTCGAGGATGATAAGTCCGATATTGATCGCAGTATAATAATGGAACAATACCGCTCCGAGCTGGCGAAAGCACTGATGAAGCTCACGCTGGTGTCGCGCAAGGTTGTTGTTAATAAGTACTTTAGATACATGACTGTAAACGAAATTGCGGAGAAATTGAATATTTCACAAGGAAACGCGCGCGTAATTTTATCAAGAGCGCTAAAAACACTTTCCGGGTTAATACCGGAATCAATACTTGACGGAATCGACTTAAGCTGCGGGCGATAAGAAAAAGCATACCAGTTTTGAGAGATACTTTCACATATTTCTGGCATAACGGCGTAAATAAAAAATGACCGAGATTGCAATGCAAGGGTACTAATGAACGAATAAGACTTTTAATATATAGATAATTGCGAGGAGCGTATAATGGCGAATTTATACCGAAAATCATTCTTGGAGAAACTGGAAATGCCAGAACAGTTGGATAAGGTGATTACGATTACTTCGCCTTTATCATGGCTTGCCCTGGCGGGTGTAACGCTGATCGTCGTCGTGGTAACGATTTGGGCTTTTTGGGGAACGCTTCCGACGACTATAACGGTTGACGGGATTATCGTTTCACCGATCAGTACAAACGCTGTATACGCAGAAGAGACTGGAACTGTAGCCCGGATAAGCGTTGTCGCAGGGCAAAACGTCCATGTCGGTGATGAGATCATCGTGCTGAGAACGAGCAGCGGAGAGCGCAAAACGATCGTTTCGTCGCAGGAAGGAACGGTTTCCGAAATATTGGTAAAAAAAGACGAACAGGTTTATCAAGGCAGCGAAACAGTCAAAATATCGCCGATTACCGACGCAAACCAAGTCGTGGTATGTTATGTTCCGTTTGCAAATTCTCCCAAACTTACGATTGGAATGGACGTATTGGTGTACCCGGTTTCCGTCGACAGACAATTATATGGACACATGCTTGCGAAGATTATCAACGTCGATACTTACGCCGCGACGAAAGCGAATATGAGCTATGTCCTGGGGACGGACAATATGCTTGCTGATTCGTTCTCCGCAAACGGAGCCGTTGTGGCGGTAACGTGCGAATTACGAACAGACGCGGAGACAAAGAGCGGTTATTACTGGTCAAGCAAGAAGGGCGGATTGGTGAACGTGACAACGGGATCTCAAATTTCCGCAAAGATCATTACGGAGAGAAACGCACCGATTACGAAGCTGTTTGTCAAGATTAAAGACATGTGGGAGGGCTGATCTTTGACTAACTACGTAATAGTGCCAATAGTTTATCAGATGGAAGCGACGGAATGCGGGGCAGCGTCGCTTTCCATGATATTTGCATACTTCGGAAAGCACATGGCTCTTGAGAAAATGCGCATGGAGACCGGTGTTTCACGGGATGGCTGCAAGGCTAGCAATATAATGCGAACGGCTAAGCGGTACGGCCTTAACTGCCGCGCGTACACGAAGGAACCTGAGAGCCTCATCAAAATGAAGATGCCGTGCATAATACACTGGAGGCTTAACCATTTTATTGTTTTGGAAGGTTTCCGAAACGGATATGTCTACCTGAAGGATCCGGCCGTTGGGAAGCGCAAGTTGACCATGGAGGAGTTCAGCGACGGATTCACGGGTATCGTGCTGACTTTCGAATTAACGCCGGCGTTTAAAAAAGAGAAAAAAAAGAATACGATGTGGCGGTTTATCCGCGAGCGACTGAAGGGTCAGTATTCCGTGATTTTCAAGCTGTTTTACATCGGGCTTCTGCTGGTTTTTCCAGGAATCGTACTGCCGATCTTATCGCAGGTTTTCATGGACGATATTCTTGGAAACGGGTATACGGACTGGCTGACGAAGCTGCTTGTTTTTATGGGGCTTGCCGCCGTAATGAAAGTGAGCCTGACATATTATCGATATTGTCTGTTACAGAAACTGCAGAACAAGATGTCGATTCTTTCTGGTTACGGCTTTCTGCAGCATTTGTTTCGATTGCCGATTTTCTTCTTTGATCAGCGCTACGCCGGGGATATCAGCAGCCGCGTGGAGGATAACACGGAAGTCAGCAAATTCCTTGCCGGGGATCTAGGCGAGACGGTGCTGCATCTTCTCGTTGCGGTTTTTTATCTGATCTTGCTGCTGCTGTACAGTCCTCAGCTTACGCTTGTCGGCCTAGGCTGCGTTGGGATCAATATCGGCATCATGCTATACAGCGCGAAACGAATCGGCGACTCGGCGATGAAACTCGAGATGGATTCGGGCAAGCTTTCGGGCGTCGTATACGCAGGTATCGGCATCTCAAGCACGCTTAAAGCAGCGGGCGCAGAACATGCCTATTCCACGCGGATCATCAGCCATCAAGCGAAGGTATCCAGCCAGGAGCAGGCAATTAACAGAATTCAGCAAGTTCTGGACGCCATCCCGAACGCCGTCAGCCAGATTGCGGACGTAATGATCCTGCTTGTCGGCGGCCTTATGGTTATGCGGGGACGGTTCACTATCGGTATGTTAGTGGCGTTTTCGTCTCTGTTCGGGTCTTTTTCGGATCCGGTGGAGGATCTCGTCGGGTTTGTTAAAAAGATTAAATTACTGAAAACGAACATGTGCCGTGTCGAAGATATCATGCTCTACCAGCAGGACGAGACGTATAATACCGAAAGGCCTCTCGCACCGATTAAAACGAAGCTGGCCGGAGATGTGCGCCTTGATCGGATTTCGTTCGGATACAGTCCGTATAAGGAGCCGCTGATCGAGGATTTCAGCCTGTCGATCATGAGCGGGCATTCTGTTGCGATCGTCGGACCGTCTGGTTGCGGGAAATCGACCGTATCGAAACTGATCAGCGGGTTGTATCAACCATGGTCCGGAGAAATATCGTTTGACGGTTTCGAAGCAACCACGGTGCCTGCGGAAGTCCGAAATGTCAGCGTATCGACGGTGAGCCAGAGCATAGTACTTTTCGCCGGTACAATACGTGAAAATCTTACTTTTTGGAACCCGGCGATCTTGGAATCCGACATGATTGCGGCAGCAAAGGATGCTTGCATACATGATATTATTATTCAGAAAGGCGGATATGATTACCGCTTGACCGAGGCTGCTTCAAACATGTCAGGCGGACAGCAGCAGAGACTGGAAATCGCGCGTGCACTAGCGACAAATCCTTCCATACTGATATTGGACGAAGCGACAAGCGCTCTGGACCCGATTGTGGAGAAACAGGTGATCGACAATATCAGACGCCGCGGCTGTACCTGCATCGTTGTTGCGCACAGGCTCAGCGCAATCCGCGATTGCGATGAAATTATTATGATGCAGCGCGGGCGCATCGTTCAGCGCGGGCGTCACGACGAAATGGCGCATTCGAATGGCTTCTATAAAACGTTCGTTCAGAATATTTAGCGGGAGTAAGTTATGCAGCAAAACGGACAAACACTGACATTACGGGGAGATACGACGCATATAACAAACGAGGATGCCGCTTATCGCGTAAATAAGGGTACTGTTGACGTATACATTATTCCATGGAACGACCTGCATAATCATAAATCGATTCGAATTTACAGTGTTAAACTCGGCGAGATGATCCCCTCCCTAAAATATGATGGCGATTTCAATCACAGGTCATGGCGCTTCGAATTCAAAGCTATTTCCGGCGAAGCGGAGATTTCGGTGATTCCCAATGGCAATACGCGTAAGTTGAAGAACGAATTCCTAAACAGGGCGGAAATACCGATTGACGACGCACACAAATATGAGACGAGTCTTGTGGATTACTATATGAGACGGCGGTCCGAGGAACGCACGGCGTCGGAAAGGCAGCGTCAAAGCAGGGAAGAAGCGAAGAGAGACAACAGGAGGGTGATCCTCGACGGATTCAGCGGATCGCGTGGGCCCCAGTTTTCTGCCGACAGCTCAAACGCGATTTATAACGCGGCGAAGTATATCTGCGCGGCCTGCCGAATCCCGATCGCCGGGATGGACACGATTCTTACCGGAGGAAACGATCTCTCACTGGAAGACGTTGCCAAAGCGTCGCGTTTCTCGTGCCGGGAAGTTACATTACAGAGCAATTGGTACAGAAACGATTGCGGGCCTTTTATCAGCAGCATGGAAGACGGTACTACGATTGCGTGCGTTCCATGCAGGTATGAGGGTTACCGATATTATAATGCCGTCACCGGCAAGGCCGGGCGCGTGACGCCCGAAATCGCGCAGAGCATATATCCGAAGGCATGGTCGATTAATAATTCGTTTCCCGACAAATCGATGAAGGGGAAGGACCTATTTCGCTTTGGCGCCCAGAATGTCCGGCGTTTCGATATATTCATGGCCGCACTTCTTATGCTGGCGGGAACCTTGATAAGCGCGCTACTTCCCACTTTGAACCAAAAGATATATGACGACTTTATTCCTTTAGGCAGCGGGACACTGCTACTGCAGATGTGTTTTATGATCGGCTCGTTTATGATAGGGAATGTGTTCTTTTCCATTGTGAAAAACCTGTCGTTCTTCCGTGCGTCTAGCCGACTCGCATACACGATGCAGAACGCGACATATGACCGGATATTCAATCTGCCCGAGAACTTCTTCAGGCGTTTTGAAAGCGCCGATCTTGCTGTACGCGCCATGAGTATCGGACGGCTTACCTCACAATTTACTTCGATTGTCGTTACTACGACGCTCTCAACGTTGTTCTCACTGGTCTATCTTCTGCGAATGTTCAAATACTCAGCGAAACTTACTTGGATTGCATTTTTTCTTCTGCTCGTATATTCGGCTCTCGTATACTGGATTACTTCCCGTTCGATACACTACGACCGGAAAATTCAAGAGTCCGATAACCAAGCGAATTCCATTTTCTATCAGCTAATTCGCGGAATCGACAAAATTCGGATGGCCGGTGCTGAAGATCGTTCGCAGAACGTGTATCTCCAGCCGTACATCAAATCAAGGAAGCTCGAGTTTGCAAAAGGCAAGTGGACCTATGCCGGAAACTCGCTTTCGGGCATTGTTTCGACAATCTTTTCGATGATCTTCTATTTCATTATTATACACAAGAAATGGAATATCTCGATTGGTAGTTTTATTGCGTTCAATTCGGCATTCGGGTTGTTTTCATCGTCAGTGCTGGCCTTTGTGCAGAACGCTATGGAGCTGAAAAGTCTTCGGCCGATCTATGAACGGTTCGCCCCGATCATTAGGGAAGCACCGGAGCATAACGAAGCAAAAGAAGTGCATCCAGCCACGCTGAATGGAGGGATAGAACTTAGTCATGTTATGTTCGCGTACGAAAAAGACGGCGATCCGGTCATAAACGATATATCACTTAAGATCGAACCGGGCCAGTATGTTGGGATCGTAGGGCCTTCCGGATGCGGAAAGTCGACGCTTCTAAAGCTTCTGCTCGGGTTCGAAACACCTGTAAGCGGGAAAATCGCTTACAGCGGAATGGATTTAAACGCGATAGACAAACAGTCCATCCGAAAACACTTTGGCGTCGTTCTGCAAAACGGCGACTTGATTGCGGGAAGTATTTATGAGAACATTACGATTACAAACCCGAAAGCATCGATACAGGATGTGAACGAAATTGTGCGCGAGGTCGGGCTGCAGCCGGATATCGACGAAATGCCGATGAGACTGCAAACCATCCTGAACGAAGATGCCGGAACCATATCGGGCGGACAGAAGCAAAGAATTTTAATCGCGCGGGCACTGATCAGCAACCCTGAGATTCTGTTTTTTGACGAGGCGACAAGCGCGCTCGACAATATTACGCAGGCAAAGGTATGCGAAAGCATCCGTGCGCGCAAGAACTGCACGCGTATCGTAATCGCGCACAGGATCAATACCATAAGATACTGCGACAGAATCATAGTCCTTGAAAACGGGCGTATCATTGAACAGGGTTCCTATGATGCGCTGATTGAGAAGAGAGGGCTATTCTATGAATTGGCGGCTCGCCAGACGGTTTGACCGACTGACGACCAGGGAGGCTTGAAAACGATGCACAGAGCTGTAAACGAGGATACACTCATTTTAACCGACGAAGCGGGCGAAGAAATACTCCGCTTGAAAGAAACGCTGTCGGACGATGTATTTGAACTGACCGCCACCGGTAGAATTTTCGGCGAGGCGATGTTGGAATTGGAAGACGAGCTCATGGCCGCGGTCATTTCCGGCCGCTCAATTCTACTGGATTTTACAAACGTAGTGTCAATCAGCAGCGAAGTTCTGGATGTCATACTGGCCGCACAGCAACGGGTTGAAAAAAACGATCGGCTGCGTTTTACACTGAGAGGCCTGCGCAAAAAGATTACAGAGTTATTTCACGATACAGGCTTTGATCAATTGATCAATATTGAATAAAATGAGCATTCGCTTTGGGGGATCGTATCAATGAGAAAATTCTGCGAGGTAAATCGAAAAGAGTATTTGATTACAGGGATATTTATGCTAACCGTCGTTTCATGTCTATTTTTTATTGTCGGATGCGCGAAGATGGATCCTGTGATGGAACAGCTTCCTACGGAAAGCCGTCCGCAAGAGACAGCGTACGGCACCGCGGAAAACGAAGTGCTGGAAGACGTCATTCCTTTACAGACGGATGATAAAGCGCTGGTCGATTCCGGAACGCTCGACAGTGGCCTTGTCTGGGCGCTGTATGACAACGACGAGTGCGAAATTTCAGGTTCCGGCAGCGTTGAACGTTTTTATGACTCCTATCCGATGCGGAATTATGAAGATTCGATCAAAACACTCGTGCTTGCCGACGATGTTACGAGCGTCGGGAACAACGCTTTTCAAGGCTGTGCGAAGATCGAGAAGGTTTATATTGGCAGCGCCATTACCGAAATCGGCGAATGGGCGTTTGCTGGCTGTTCCTGTTTAACGACTATAACGATTCCAGACACCGTCACCAGCGTTGGCAGTTACGCTTTTAACGGATGCACAGCCATGAAGAGCATTATCTTCGGCAGCGGACTGACAAGCATCGGGTACGGTACGATTCATGAATGTCCAGCATTGATAAGCGTTACCGTGCAGTCAAGCGTACCGGATCGTGCTTTTCAGGATTGTACGTCGGTTGTGAGCGTGTCGTTGGGCGATCAGGTTGAGACCATTGGCGATCATGCGTTCAGCGGTTGTACCGCGTTGGCGAATGTTTCAATGTCTGAGGGGCTTTTGCTGATTGATACCAGCGCGTTTGACGGTTGCATTGCGCTGCGCAGCATCAGCGTTCCAGACAGCGTTACGATGCTTGGTGACAGTGCGTTTGAAAAATGTACTTTACTCAGCGACGTAAAACTGGGCTGTGGCCTTACGAGCATCGGCCGTTGGGCTTTTCTGTGGTGCACTTCGCTTAAGACAATCAAAATACCCGACCAAACCAAATCGATCGGCGAAAAGGCTTTTGCGGAATGTTCGGTGCTTGAAAGCATTGCGCTACCGAAAGGCCTGACAACACTGGCATATGGTATTTTCCTGAACGATTCCGCGTTGCATACGATCCATTATACAGGTACACAGGCTGAATGGGAGAGAATAAAAAAAGAGAAATGTTGGAAAGACGGAATCGACTCTATAGCAATGCAATATGAGTCAAACGGATAACGCGTTCTACGGTTTGTGAAAAATTCGGTGACTATGGAGCAAACAATATGAAACGGAATATGTTGCCATACGAAGGAAACGAATCATACATCTTTGTGAGCTATTGCCATAAAGACAGGGATTTCGTTTTTCCGATCATAGAAGAACTGCAGAAATGTGGCTGCCGCATCTGGTTCGACCGGGGTATTAATCCCGGAAATGACTGGCCGGATGTGATTGCCGAACATCTTAAAGAGTGTGAAATATTCATACCGTTTTTATCTGAACAATCCGTCTCGTCGCATAATTGCAGGAGAGAATGGAACTATGCAGTTGCGGAGAATAAGCCTACGGTTCCAGTATTCATTGAACAAGTGATGCCTACGCCGGCGATGAAGATGCAACTGGCTTCTTTGCAGGCGCTTATCGCGTATGAGTTTGACTCGAAGGACTCGTGCGCAAAAAAGCTATTCAGTCTACCTATGCTGAAAAAATGCCTTGAAGAACCGGCCGTCGTGTCAGCTAGCTGTCGAGTGACATATTTTGCGGAAGACGGGGAAACAATTATTCAATCCGGCGCATATGAGCAGGGTTCCATCGTCCGAGAGCCGGCTCCTCCAGATAAGGAATCCGATGAAAACAACACATATACGTTTGCCGGGTGGAAGCTGCTGGATGGGACGGCCCTGAAAGACGACGGCGTATGCGTGGACAGCGCTTCCTATGCTGCAACATACAACGAAACACCCCGAAAATCGGGCGATGGTATATGCGTGGACAACGCTTCTTATGCGGCAACATGCAACACAATACCGCAGAAATCGGTGGAGCAGGGTTCTGATGAGATTGAATCACGCACGGAGATAACCAATGCTTCGCTGATCCCGGATGACAAAACGAGGCCGATCGTTTCCATCGGGATGAAACCTGTATTAATCGGTCACAATTCCGCAGTTTGCGATTATGTGCTTGACGCGCCACTGATTAGCCATGAACACGCATTGATCCGTTGTGACGGATTTACCTGCTACCTAAAAGACAACAGCAGCGGAAACGCTACGTTTGTCAATGGAGAACGTATTGCGCCGGACGTTGAAGAACAGGTTTATCATGACGATATCATCGTTTTTGGCGGCGAGAAATTCCAGCTGGAGATTCCGAAAAACCCGAAAACGCGAAACGCGAAAGACTACAGGGTTACTTTCTATTCCGACGATGGGTTCACGCTGATCGCCGAAGGAAATTATCATTTGGGCGACATCGTTAAGCTGCCGACTGCGCCCGCAAAAAGCATGGATGAGGTTTATCGCTATACGTTTTTAGAATGGAAGCTGCTGAGCGGCACCGCGTTGAGTAAAGGGAATGTCTGCGCCGGCGAAACGAGCTATACGGCGATATATTCAAAAGAAAAGATTGCGTATACGGTCGGGTATTTTAACGAGAACGGGACGAAGGCGATATCCAGCGCGCAATATCACTACGGGGATAGGATCAATGAACCCGCCGCTCCCGAAAAAAAAGCCGATGCGGAGTACCAATATACATTTGCCGGATGGACGCTTTTTAATGGGAAAAATCCAGGCTCGGGAAACGTTTGCCTGGGGGGCGCGACATTCCGAGCAACATATAAGAAAGCAACTCGGGAGTACAGGATTACGTATTATGCAGAAGACGGCGTAACCGTGATTTCCAGCGGCATGTACCGCCGGGGCGATGTGATCAAGCCGCCCACAAATCCGCCCGGGACCATGCTTTCCGAATTTGATGGATGGAAGCTGGTAGGTGGAACGGCCTTAAAGAACGGGAAAATCTGTGACGGGAACGCCGAATACAAAGCCGAATATAGGGAAAGCAGAACGGTAACCGCAAGCGGGTTCCTGGTTCGTATGAAAACAAAAGAAGTGATCCCAATCCTAAAAGAACTCCTGCTGGGCAGCAGTCCCCGCACGGGCGGCTACGCGATATCAAGCGCAAAAGGGATTTGTGCAGAGCATGCGAAAATTGTAGGACGCGGCTTTCAGTACTTTCTTTTCAATCTCAGCGACTCGAATGCAACGCACGTAAACCAAACGCGCATTGCGGGTGGCGAGGAGGTTCGGGTTTACCACAACGACACAATCACGCTGGGCGAAGAGGATTTCCGCCTGATTACTAACGATAAGATAAAACGCCCGCAGAAAGTAACGGAAAAGAAGATGGCGTACCTTCTGCTGACAGACATCGGCTTGAAAATAAGGATCGATCATACGCCTTTCGAACTCGGGCGAAGCTATCAGGAGATTTGGACCAGCCTAAAGGTCGGTCGCCAGCACGCGACGATCATTATTAAGGGTGAAGAATATTATCTAGCAGACTTTCCGCCATATTCGAAAAATGGTATTTTTCTAAAAGGAGACTTGCTAGAAAGATCGGTTGAGTATCTGCTCCATCCGGGAGATCAGATTCGAGTTGCTGATGTTAGTTGTAAATTTTTAGTCGAGTAGAAATAAATCACTTAATAATTGTTATAGTTTTGTCTTTAACGTGTATAAGTAAACGTAGACATTAAAGCGCTCGTGGAAGCAAAGGAAAAGAATATGGCGCCGACAACGGACGAACGACCGCTATACGGACAAAGAAAGATTGTGCCGCGTGATGCGATGAAAAGACATCAACAGGAGAGTGGTTATGGGCATGATTACGGAATTAAAGCTACTCGAGCAACCAAAAGACGGAATATTCTGAAGGCAGCTTGACAGGAAGCGAATTTCGAAGCGCTTTGCAAGCTCCTACAGGGAATCGGCGCCGTTGTTATCGCTAAAGAATCATAAGAGAGCAGGAGCAGGATTTGGTTGGCGAGCTCAGCGAGAAAGCATTTGACGAAGACACCAGTAGAGGCAACGACTGTATAAGAGGGGGGGATGAAAATGCTTTGAAAACCAATACAATAAAGATCCGGTAGTGGCGAAAAGACTAAAGATCCGTCAGACAAATGAATATAACGGCGGGTAAATTAACAAAAAGCACATCCGTATTACAAAAAAGCGTTATGGAGGTATCAAGTGGATAAGTTGGAAAGATTACAAGAACTTTTACAGCAACAAAATGCAAACGACATTTTTGTTGGGACTTTGGAAGAAACTCAAAAGCGACTTAAAGAAAAGGGATTAGATTTCTCTGTTGAGGAGCTTCGTGTACTCGCAGAAGGTGTGCTAGATTCACAATTAGCAAGCAAATCTGAATTGAGTGAAAGCGACTTGGAACTCGTTACAGGTGGCAAAAATCGCTATACTGGCGTAAATAGAGACATGTATGAAATTGGTTATATATTAGGAAAAACCGCGCGAGACGTACTTGGTTGGGCGAAAAAACTCGGAGCGATATTTGGTTTTTAACGGAGGAAGGCAGAATGGAATACGAAAAGTTACAGCAGGTCGCAGAGATGATACAAGATACTGCGATTGCAGCATCATTTAAAGGCATATCGATCGAAGACGCTGTGAAGCTTTTTTCGAAAAAGGGAATTGAGATTACAAAAGAAGACCTGTACGAAATTAGACACATGGCCGAAACGAACGAGAAGATGTCAGATGAATTATCGGAAATCGAGCTTGATGTAGTTACGGGTGGTGGATTTAGCCTTCGTGATTGGTGGAGAAAATATAGGGGCGCCTATAAAGCAGCCTTTGAAGGTTTCTTTAATGGCCTTGTTGGGATGTAGTTAGCGATAATTCAGAACAAGTTGATGTTTTGGTATTTAACACTCCACTTTATGTTTTAGAGAAAGGTTTGTTACAGACAACGATGAGGCAGGGCACGTGAGTTGCCCTGCCAGATGAAAATCAGCCGGTGGGAATATGGATCGAACAAAACAAGTTGAAAAATTATTAAAGTTATTTGCCGATATGCAGGACCTCTTTGATCCGAAAGATGAACTGTCATCAATTATAGCAGAGCTCGGCGGCCGTTCGGAAGGAGAACTGTCCGATGATGAACTCGATTTAGTTATTGCTGCAGCGAAAGATCCCCGGATGGCTTCTAATATTAGGAACAGGAAAAAGGGAACATGATACTGCAAGCTTGCGTTTATACGCACGTTGGCCGCTGCAGAATGAATAACGAAGATAATTACTATCTTTGTGGAGCCATTAAGCGGGATTTGGAATTGCCGGCCGAACGAAAGGATGATATGCGGTCGGCAAATTCCGGTGCGTTGTATGCGGTATGCGACGGCATAGGCGGAGAAGAGATGGGAGAAGCAGCTTCCTTGGCCGCCGTTTCGGCATTAAGAATAGCGACGGAGCCAGATCCGTACCCGGCGGCGAGACAAAACACACACGATGCTAACAATGCAGTATGGAGCCTTACAACCGCGCGGGGATATGGACGCGCCGGAACGACGATTGCCGCTTTAAGCGTCAACGCAAGCTCGGTGCTTGCCTACAATGTCGGCGACAGCCGGATATATCGGTATCATAAACAGACGCTGACACAACTGTCAAAAGATCATACTGCAACGCAGCAGATGGTTGATCTTGGGATCATTACTGAACAAGAAGCGAAGGTTCACCGCGACAGAAACAAACTGATGTTATATCTGGGGCTGCCTTCGGAGGAGATGGTGCTGGAACCGTATATTTCAGAGACTATCCCACTGCAACCGGACGATGTTTACATCCTATGTTCCGACGGACTGTTTACAATGGTCTCTGATGAAAGTATTGCGGAGCTCGTTTCAAAAAGCGGAACGGTTGACCAGATCTGCACGGTATTAGTGGACGAAACGCTTCTCAATGGCGCCAAAGACAACGTTACCGTTCTTGTTGTGAAAGTCGTTGAGGATTAATTATCCTAGCACATCCGACTAAGCGCAGAATGTTGACAGCAACAATCAAATAAAAAATCACTCTGAATTACAAAACATCAGATAATCTTTGTGTCCGGATCTTAACGTTTAGTGAGGCACTGGTGCGATAGCCTGATGCGACAACAGTATGAGCTGACTATGCAGCGACGGATAGATAATTTGCTCGGGCGACTGGAAGCCGTTGGTAAAGAACTCGCATATCTATTGAAAGCAGGTACGAACGGTGCTCTGCGACTAAGAAGCTATATGAAATGCAATTTGTCTGCACCCAAGCGATTAGTACGGGTGCAGATTTTTATGTAAACTGGGTGACCGAAACAATATTGGCGGATCCCAGATTTCCGAGAAAAGCTTTGCATGAGTGAAATATGAGTACTGATTATGGACTTTGTATCTGATAAACAATAAAATGGAGAGAGATTCAGGATGTTGACGATGTTGGGTACTTTCAGCAGGGAATGCGCTGCCATTCTCCTAGACAAATCGCTAAAGAATGGGCTTGCTAAGCGTTGAGAACAATCAAGGCAGGCTACGTCCAAACAAAGTCGATAACGGGCTTATATGCGGGACAAGAAATAAGAAGTTACATTGCGATTATTTAAAAAGGGTACTTGATATTCCACTGTGAGGAAATTATCATTGCTCAGAACTATAATCATGATGTAATAGTCATCAACAGGGAGGGATAAATGGACATCATTGATTTTGAACCGCTTTTTAGCGATTGGACGGTTGACTCATTTATTGGGGCGGGTTCGTTTGGTAAAGTATATAAGATAAAACGCGAGGAATTTGGCACGGTTTATTACTCAGCGTTGAAGTGGATTTCGATTCCAAAGGACGATACGGAACTAAAACAATTGCGTTATGACGGGATGGATAATGAATCGATTTCGGAGTATTACACAAACCTGGTTAAGGACCTATCAAACGAGTTAAAGCTAATGAGAAGCCTTAGGGGGCGCAGTAGCATTGTCAGCTACGAAGATCACAGGATTATAGCAAAACCGGATCGGAAGGGTTATGATATTTTGATCCGCATGGAGTTACTTACGAGCCTAAACGACTATATGCTTAGCCATGCGCTATCGCGCGCGGAGTTGATTCGGCTTGGCATTAATATTTGTGAAGCGCTGGAACTTTGCCAGAGATATAATATTATCCATCGAGATGTCAAGCCAGACAATGTCTTTGTTACTGAGATTGGGGACTTCAAACTTGGCGATTTTGGCATTGCGCGACAGCTAGAAGGAACGATGTCGGGTCTTTCGATAAAAGGGACGTACGATTATATGGCACCTGAGGTGTACAAAAGAGAACGGTACAGTTCGAGTATCGACGTCTACTCTCTCGGAATTCTGATTTATCGATTGCTGAATGATGGACGGTTGCCATTCTTGCCCCTTGCTCAAGCAACGATCCGCCCGAGCGACCGCGATCAGAGCTTTGCTAGACGAATGAGCGGAGAAGCGATGCCGCCACCGCGGAATGCAGAAGGGCGACTAGGTGAAATCGTGCTGAAAGCGTGCGCTTATGACCCGAAAGATCGGTACTCCAGTCCGAAGCAGATGCGGGAGGAATTACAATCGATACAGTTTACACCGGAAGAGGCTCGGATGATCTTTCGAGACGGGGACGATCTCGGCCATGTTGAACCCAGCGTAAGAGAGACCGAAACGGAGCAAGTAGCTCAAGAAGTGGAAGTGACGGATAGCTTCGGGTATATGGCTGAGACGTACTCGCAAGAGACTCAGGATAAAATAGAGAGCGGAGAAGAAGTAGAACATGAAGATATTGATAAAACAAAGACAAGCCCAGAGAAGAAAGCACTGCTCGCTAGGATTATTGTGGCTATAGCAATTGTTGGATTAGCTGTAGTATGCGCATGTTTATATGGCCGTGTTGTTAAAATTAGTATAAACGCAACCAGTTATGATATGGAAGTTGGTAGCTCCCAAGTGCTGTTAACTAGTGTAACACGCTTTTTAAAAGGAACGCAATATGAATCTGTTCAATGGGCATATGATGAGAGTGTTGTGTCTCTTGACGGGGATGGAACTTTTACTGCAATCGGCGAAGGCGAGGCACTAATTGAAGCTCATCTTGATAATGTGAAAGCTTCTTGCACTATAAGTGCACAATACCCTACAATTACTCTTGGCACAACGAGTTTTAAAACGAATTCAACCGAATTGGATTTATCCGATCAGGGAATCACAGACATTTCCCCGCTCTCCGAATGCCGCTGCCTTACCAGTTTGGATCTTTCACGCAACCCAATAACTAGTTTAGAACCTCTACAGTATGTATCAACTCTTGAATATCTGAATATAAACGAAACTCAAGTTGTCAACCTTGAACCGCTCGGATCCCTAAAACAGCTCAAAAGCGTTGATATACGCGACACTCAAATCCCTGACTTATCCCCACTTAGCGATGATGTAAATGTGAACATGAATATGAATCTTATTAAGCGCGTCAACTTAGATTTTGATGATTTTTATAGCCTAAGCGAAGAAGATTTTGGGGTTAATTTTGGTGGCCGCCAAATCACTTGGACGAGCTTTGATACAACGGTTGCATGGTGTGAAAATGGTGATATTGGAACTACGAGTATCCAAAGGGATATTACAAAATCTATGTTACGAACATTCATTACAGGTTCGGTTGAAAATACAAATACACTATTAATGTATATTATACATATACCATGCGAGACATACTCATTTAAACAAGGCAATGAAACCCACTTTCCCGATAATTGGATTGCTTGGCCCCAAATAATCTCTCCCAAAATAGAGAACTGCTATGGCTTTGCGATTACAATAAATAGTAGTAAGGAGCATGCTGTTCAATATTCATCAGATTGGTATATTTATATTAAAGATGATGAAGGATGGGAAAGAATATTTACGATATATATAGAAGAAGGCGTCGAAAACAGTACAAATATTAAATTTGATGCTCCTTTGAACATCTTAGAAATCGCACTTGTTCCAAAGGGAAATAAACTGAATGGAGACACAACTTGGTATAATTATATTACACTGTCAGATTTAGTCTTCGCAAGAAATTAGCACAACGACTAAATTACTCAAAATTAATATAGAGAGCTTGGATTGTCAACAGTAAGTCGGACAGATTTTATAAGGTACGGGATCTCTTAAACTCTACTGGTGACAAATATCCAAGCGTTCCGTGTAGGCGAATGTTGTTGAACCAATGAACATAATCTGACAGCTCCAGTTGGAGATGCTCCAACGTTTCAAAACGACGAGAGAAGACAAACTCAGCCTTGACCATTTTGAAAGTAGAGTCCGCCACGGCGTTATCGAATGGACAGCCTTTCATAACAACCCAATCAACGAGCATTCCGATACAGCGTACAGCTTGAGCAGTGGCGTATCGCTCTGTCATGCGTGCCGCAGCAAACGTCATCCGAAGAAGGACGGATACCATTGCCCCCCGGTCAAGGTGAACGCGGAGGCAAGCTTGACGACTAGGGGCCTTAGCCTCTTCCAAGTGTGCGCGGCGAAAAAGGAGGGGGGGCGCAAATACTCGACAAAATGGCGCCCCAAGACGAGAACTTCAAAGTCGAAGAAACCCGCATAAACAGGGCGTTTTTTAAATCTTTGAAGTATAAATATTGAGAAGAAAAACCGGGAGTTTTTGCGGGGTCGCGACGCTTTTTGGAAGCTACAAATATCGAGAAAATTGATCGATTTTTCAGCAATATAACAAGCCATATGAAAACCATAACGAACCACACGGCAGTAGTGTGGTTTTTTATTATTTTTCCCATCGGAGTAAAAGGTGAGATATTGAGAACTCGCATGATTTTTCAAGCCATAATTGACCAAACCATACCGTAAGGAAACCATAGTGAGTCTTTGGTGACTGAGCGGCTCGTCATGGTTTTTCTGGTTTCCTCAATACGAATATGATTAAACTTTTCTATTCGCTCTTCAGGTCGGATCATACTTGCACGAAAAACCAAGAGTCACACTGGGAAATTCACGTCAAATCCAGGCGTTTAGGTCCAAGTGAATACAATCCCTCACGCAGCATTATTGAATGGTCTTTATAAGATTTTTCACATAGTGACCTTATGTTGAATTGCGTTGAATCGCTGTGCGAATCTTTGCTTATCAAATTTAAGGTTATAGGCTCCTAAAAGATGTCCGCTTTTGTCCTCTTTTTCGTTGTGGAATGTGTAGACGCGAACATGTGTTTGTAATAACATATCAATATGGAACACAACAACAACCGTTCTGTAGTTGAATGATCTCACGCAGACAAAGGAACGTGAGCAAAAGGAGGACTGTATTTGAAGAACGAATGGATTCGCGAAATGGCGAAATTGAAAGGAGTTCTGCTGTGGCAAATCGCAGACAGACTGGGAATCACGGACGGGAACTTCTCTCGCAGACTGCGCCATGAGATGACACAGGAAGAACAGGAAAGGATCAGGGTGATTATCGACGAACTGGCGGAAGAACAAGAATGATAGAGTGGCGTCTGCAACATGACTTGATACAGTGCAGGGGTGATCGGGTGAAAAAGTATGGACTATTCTTTTAACGTTGAAATGGCCGTTAAGTATGGCGTTGAAGAAGCAGTATTACTCCAGCATCTGTATTTCTGGATCCAAAAGAATGCTGCAAACCAGAAGCACTTTCATGACGGATATTTCTGGACCTACAACAGCGCGCAGGC
The DNA here is from genome assembly GCA_963674535.1 of Christensenellaceae bacterium. Taxonomy (GTDB): domain Bacteria; phylum Bacillota; class Clostridia; order Christensenellales; family CAG-138; genus UBA7703. Next base: position 193,046 of record OY771363.1, read on the forward strand.
GTTCACTGTAATTTTCCCGTTCTGGAGCAGACAGAAGATCGATCGGATGATCCAGTCACTGCGCGAGCAAGGTGCGATTCTAATAGGCAACTATAACGATGCCGGACGAGACAGAACCCGTTGGTTTGCATTGTCCGAAATCGTATGCGCCATTGCTGAAAATCGAGCAATGCATTGCTCAGAATTGAGCAACCCATTGCTCAAAAGTGAGCAACCATTACCAGATAATAAACCAGATAGAAATACAGATAAGAGTGTACGCGCACAATGTCTTACAAGAGGCGAATACGGATACGTTAAACTCACAGACGAAGAATATCAGCGTCTGGTAAATGATTTGGGGAAGAGGGAGGTCGAGCGGGCGATCGCCTATCTCGACGAAAGCGCGGCCATGACCGGAAACAAGAACAGGTGGAAGAACTGGAACCTGGTGATACGGAAAGCGGCACGAGAGAAATGGGGGAAGCGCGAAAGCCCACCGCGGGAGGGTCGCTTGATCGAGCTTGACGAGGAAGGAAGGTTGGTCACGTGAACTATGAAGATTCCATCCTCGGAGATCCGGATACGGCGATCTCAGCCAACTATTTACGCTGCTTAATCATATCCGGAAGGATACCGCGCGTGAAGTGCGGTAAGAAGTATCTGATCGATATCGATCTGCTGCAGGACTATCTGTCAAAGTGCATGCAGGGAAGCGATTAATGTTCCGATAAACATCTGAAATCGGACTTGATTGTCGGTTCGATAAGAGCGAACATGCTGAATGACGTAAGAAGGGAGGATGCAAAAACGTGGCCACAATACTGGAGCGAAACGGTGGTTACCTGATCATGGTCAGCGAAGGGTATGGCCTGGATGGGCGGCAGAAACGAAAGCTCATGACATGGAGACCGGAGCCGGGCATGACGAAACGGCAAATCAAAGAAGAACTCACGCTGCAAGCAGCCCTGTTCGAGCGCAGAGTACGATCCGGCCAGGTGCTGGACGGGCATGTGACGTTCGCGGAATTCGTAGAGCGCTGGAGACGGGATTACGCGGAATTGAACCTTGCCCCGAAAACGCTGGTTCGTTACGGCGAACTGCTGAAGCGCATCCTCCCTGCAATCGGACACATTCGATTGGACAAGCTGCAGCCGCACCACCTCATGGCCTTTTACGCCGGTCTGCAGAACGCGGAGAATCAAAGCGGGGCGTCTTTCAAAGCGACGCCTCGCTTGCTATCCGTGTTTGAGCAATCGGGAATGACACGCCAAGCCCTGGCAGACGAAGTTGAGTGCCATGTGAATACGATCTACCGTCTGATCCGTGGCCAGGGGGTCGACATCCGCATTGCGCAGGAGGCATGCGATATTCTCGGGGTTCCATTTGCCGAGGGAGCAGAATCGACGAAACCCGTGCACCAGTTGGCGGGAAAGACGATCAACCACCATCACCGGCTAATCTCGTCGATCCTGAATCAAGCGGTATTCTGGCAGGTGATCACGGACAACCCTTCACACCGGGTGAAGCCACCCAAGGTCGAGCGAAAAGAGGCAAAATACCTTGATGAAGAGCAGACCGCGACTCTTCTGCACTTATTGGAAAGCGAACCATACCAGAATCAGGTGATGATCCGGCTGTTCCTGCTCAGCGGGGTACGGCGCGGGGAGCTTTGCGGGCTGGAGTGGAAGGACATCGACTTCAAAAACAACATGATAACAATCTGCCGAACGTCACAATACCTGCCGGAGAAAGGCATCTTTACGAAAGGCACGAAAACGGATTCTTCCGTACGTACGATCAGGCTGCCGGAGCAGACGTTTGAGATGTTGAAAGAGTTTCGTAAATGGCAGAGAAAAAGGCGTGTCGCTGTAGGCGACCGCTGGGTTGACTGTGATCGACTTTTCACGCAAGATGATGGCTCACCGATTCATCCCGACAGTATATCGGGTTGGTTTCACGATTTCATATCGCGGACCGACCTGCCACAGATCTCGATCCACTCCCTGCGGCACACGAATATCACGCTACTGCTTGCGGCGGGGATTCCGTTGAAGACGGTGAGCTATAGGGCGGGGCATGCGCAGACCTCGACGACCGCGAACATCTACTCGCATGCGATAAGGACGGCGGATGAGAAGGCGGCGGAGGTGCTAGAGAATATTGTGTATTAATGTGCAAATTGAGAATAAACTTGCGGAAAAAGTAAACAAGTGCTAAAATATTTAGCAGTATTGACCGAGGTGAGTGTATGGCACGTAATCAAACAACTATAGCAGACATTGCAAAAGCCGCAAAAGTATCCGCAGGTACTGTATCAAATGCTTTGAACGATAGAAAAGGAATTAGTCCCGATAAAAAACAGGAAATCCTAGAAATCGCTGAGCGATTGGGATATCGAAAAAGCACCGAGCAACGTGAATCAAGAGAGATTAGATTCGTGCTTTTCAAAAGGCACGGGTTTGTTGTGGATGACACACCGTTTTTCTCGCAGTTAATTAGTGGTATTGAAGCGGCTTTACGAACGAACGGGTATCGAATGTTGATTACCCAACTCAATTTGACCGAGAATCATACGAGTGAAACTATTGAGTCACTAGTATGTGATTCGTGCAATGGCGTACTCGTTTTGGCCACCGAGATGATCCGTGATGATTTGGTTTTATTTAGTGGTTTGAAAAAACCAATTGTTTTCTTAGACAATTACTTCCGCGATCATCATGCAGATTGCGTTTCGATTGCGAATGAAGAGAGTGCATATGCAGCCACAAGCCTGATTATTAACGCTGGACACACGAAGATAGGACTGCTATCCAGCTCAACGCATATCAACAATTTCTACTATCGCAAACGTGGCTTTGAGACGGCGCTGCACGATTACGGATTAGAACTATCATCTGCACACGAGGTTTCGATATGCCCGACATTGGAGGGTAGTTATCGGGATATGAAAGCAATGCTTGCGGATGGAAAACTTAAGCTGCCCACTGCCTTTTTTGCGGAGAATGATATCATCGCGCAAGGAGCGATGCGAGCTCTAAAGGAGTACGGAGTCAGAGTGCCTGAAGATGTATCGATTGTTGGATTTGACGATATGCCCTTCTGTGAACTTTTGACTCCACGTCTAACAACCGTCAATGTGAATAAGCAGAATATTGGGCAGGAAGCAGTGGCTTTACTACTCAGAAGGATTGAAGACGACAGAGTTGCTGCTATATCAACGTTTGTTAAAACAGAAATTGTAAAGCGGGATAGCCTTCTTGACGCGAAGGCGAATGAGTCACTTAACAGAGTATCGGTGGCTGACATGCTGTGATGCTTGATAAAATCAAGATATGTGATGAAGATTGGGGCAGATACTCTCAAGAGTATATGGCCCTTTTTTATCAAAATTGCTAGATACATCATAGATAAAACATTTATCTTATAAAACAAAAACATTTATTTATATATTGACATGCATTTTGCTTTATGTTACCTTAAATACACAATACAAAACCAAAACAGATCAACTTGGGCAAAATTTAAAAAAATCAACAATAAAAAAGACAAACAAATTACAAAACAAAAGCTAAAAAAAGATAAAACTATTAATAGGTGGTTTTGAGGTTTATGACTTACTCGTTTTATGAAGAAAAAGCGAAAGAGATAAGATCCAGCATCTTAAAACTGGTTTATGAGGGGAACTGTGGGCATACCGGCGGCTCTCTCTCCGAAACGGATATCATGGTTGCATTGTTCTATGATGTGATGAAATATCGTGTTGAAGAACCAAACTGGTCCCTCCGTGATCGTTTTGTACTGAGCAAGGGGCATGCGGTTGAGTGCCTATACTGCATTCTGGCAGATGTCGGGTATATTTCCAAAGAAGAACTAAAAACATACGGAAAGTTCGCCACACGCTTAATCGGGCATCCGAATAATAAGCTCAATGGAATTGAAGTCAATTCTGGCGCGCTTGGTCATGGGTTACCTGTCGCCGTCGGCATGGCACTTTCTCTGAAAAGGGATCAACTCGCATCTCGGGTGTTTGCCTTGCTAGGAGATGGAGAACTGGCGGAAGGATCGAATTGGGAAGCGGCTATGGCCGCTTCGAATTACATGCTCGATAACCTTTTCGTAATTGTTGACAGAAATCGTCTTCAGATTAGCGGTAATACGGAAGATGTTATGAAACTTGAACCCCTGGCAGACAAATGGCAAAGCTTTGGATTTGACGTCAGGGAGATAAACGGACATAACTTCGAAGAAATTATACAAGCTACTCTTCCGGCACCCTACTTGAAACCACACGTCATTATAGCTAATACGATCAAGGGCAAAGGCGTTGATTTCATGGAGAATCAAGCTAAATGGCATCACGGCGTTCCGACAAATGAGGAAATGGTGAAAGCAATCGATTGTTTGAAGGAAGGGAACGCTCATGAGTAATCGAATCGCAAACAGGCAAGCTATTTGTGAAGAATTGATGCAAATGGCTGAAACGGATAAAAACATAATTGTACTTTGCAGTGACTCGCGGGGGTCGGCTAGCATGAAGCCATTTGCCGATCGATATCCCGATCAATTCATTGAAACTGGGATTGCCGAACAAAACATTGTGGGAATCGCCGCGGGGTTAGCAGCATGCGGCAAGAAACCGGTTGTTGCATCTCCGGCTGCCTTTCTGAGCGCACGTGCGGCGGAGCAGGTGAAAGTTGACGTTGCATACTCGCATATGAACGTCGTTCTTCTGGGGATTAGCGGTGGAATCAGCTACGGTGCGTTGGGCATGTCGCATCATTCACTTCAGGATATTGCACTCATGAGAGCAATACCCGGTATAGACGTAATTTTGCCATGCGATCAATTTGAGTCTCGAAATGTGATTCGCGATTTGATAAACAATCCGAGACCTGCATATGTGCGAATCGGAAGAAATGCAGTTGCCGAAGTTTTCAGCGAAGAAAAGCAAGAATACAAAGCAGGTAAAGCGACAAAACTGCACGATGGAAATGATGCGGCGATAATAGCTACTGGCGAAACGGTAAGATTTGCCTTGGATTCTGCACTTGCGCTGGAACAAGAAGGAATTCAAGTTCAAGTATACGATATGCACACATTGAAACCCTTTGATGATGAAGCGGTATATGAAGCGAGTAAAACTGGATACATCGTTACAATGGAAGAGCATAGCGTGTTTGGCGGATTGGGAGCGGCGGTTTCACAGCAGGTATGCAAAGTGAATCCCTGCCGTGTTGATTGCATTGCTATTCCTGATGAACCAGCCGTCGCGGGCGATTCGAAAGACGTTTTTGATTATTATGGAGTATCTGCAACCCATGTTATTCAATTGATTCATGAGCGATCAATTAAGATTCCCCAAAGGGGATAATAAAAAAGGAGGAACTACCATGAAGAAACTTAGCAAAGCATCTCTCATTCTGCTTGCTGTGCTGGTTCTGGCGTCGATCTTTACCGGCTGCGCCAAGACTGCTCCGGCAGCAACTACCGAACCCGCTGCGGAAGCAGCGGCTCCTGCTGCGGCTGCAGAACCTGCTGCGCCTGCCGAAGCGGCGAAGAAGACGATTGCGATCATCACGCCGGCGCATGACAACCCCTTCTTTAAAACCGTTGCTGATTACGGCACCAAAGTCGCCACAGATCTGGGCTATGAAGTTGTTGTGATGGTACACGATGATGACCCGGCCCTCCAGGCTGAGCATTTTGACACCGCGATCTCGCTGGGCGTCGCTGCAATCATTTGCGACAATGCTGGTGCGGACGCCACGATTGCTCCTGTTCAGAAGGCGCTTGCCGCTGGCATCCCGACGTTCCTCGTCGACCGCGAAATTAACCAGAGTGGCGTTGCAAAGGCGCAGATCGTTGCCAATAACCTTCAGGGCGCGCAGGCTGTTGCTGAAGAGTTTGTCCTGCAGATGGGTGAAACCGGCATGTACCTTGAACTGCTCGGAAGAGAAACTGACACGAACGCGGGCGTCCGCTCCAAGGGTTTCCATGACGTGATCGATCAGTATGCCAATATGTCCCTGCTTGAAGCGCAGACCGCAAACTGGAGCCAGACCGAAGCGCAAACCGTTGTGGATACGCTCATCCAGAAGTATGGAGCCGACATCAAGGGCGTTATCTGCGGCAATGACACGATGGCGATGGGCGCAATGGCTGCCCTCAAGAATGCTGGCATGGGCAGCGTGATCGTTTGCGGCTTCGATGGAAGCAACGATGTTCGTGATTCCATTCTTGCTGGAGAAATCAAAGCAACCGGCCTGCAGCAGATTGCGTATATCACGCAGCTTGCAATCGAACAGGCGGATAAGTTCATCAAGACCGGCGAAGCTCCTGCTGAAGAGAAACAGCTTGTTGACTGCTTGTTGATCAATGCAGCCAATGCTGCGAACCTGGACAACTTCGTATATACTGCGAAATAAGAGCCAAATAATCGACACTGCTGCTTTATGCTCTATGCGTAAAGCAGCAGTGTCAAAGAGAACATGAACGAAACCATAAGGAAGGTATGCACAATGAAGACGCGCGTTCTTGCGGTAGCCGCTTTTATACTTGCACTCGGTCTTTTTTGCACTGGATGCAATCTGATCACTATCGTTCCACTGGATATGAATGCCACGGAGCAGACGTTCTATCAAGAAGTAGTTGACTCTGACTTTGATGCAGATGCTTATGCTACTGAACAGTGGGCGGCGATTACAGATTATGCTAGCAAGAATAGCAACCCGATTGATTATGTGATTGCGCTCTTTCAGAGGGATCCGAATGCATGCGGCGAAAAGTATGGCACAAGACCGGATGCAAATTCCCTATGGCAATATATTACGAACGGAGACGCGGTGGTTTTATTGGTCAACCGCAAGTCTCAGGCGGGGTTACTGGAACTCGACTTGCCGCCATTTGATGGTGTAGCGGACTGCTATCTTCAGATTGGTCCAGTCATCAAGGGTCAGGCAATTCGCGATTCTATGCCATTCATCAGCTTTAAAGATTTTGTAAACCAGCTCCAATTTGGCGATGTAGCAAAAGCATTAAATACATATGCGTATAAAAATGTCATTAGTTCGATTGACATCGATGCATTACAAGGAAAAACGATCAGCTTTACTGGTGCGTTTACTGCCGAGCCGGGGAAGAACGCGAATATTATTCCAATCATTTTATCAGTTACTGAGGGGTGAGAATCATGGTTGAGAACAAACCAGAACACATCGAAGATGTGGTAATGGAAGCTCGGAATATCACAATGGTCTACCCTGGCACCATCGCTTTGGATGGGGTTGATTTTAAGCTCTACAGAGGGAAAGTGAATGTACTGATAGGTCAAAATGGTGCAGGTAAATCTACCCTAATGCGGATTTTGGCCGGGATAGAACAACCGACTCAAGGGTCGATCTATCTCAACGGGGAAGAAGTCAAGCTCAATGGGCCAAAAGAAGCTGCGGGAAAAGGAATCGGAATCATTCATCAAGAATTGAACTTATTTCCCTTGTTGACGGTTGCTCAGAATATTTTTATGGGACAAGAGGACGCGAAATTTGGCGGTCTTTACATCAATCAAAAAGAGAACAATAAAAAGGCGGCAGAGATTTTAAAGCGCTTGGAACATTATATCAACCCGAAGACACAGGTCGCTGAACTGAGAATGGGGCAGCAACAGATCGTTGAAATTGCTAAAACGCTGCTTCAGCAGAACATCCAGGTTTTAATCATGGATGAGCCGACGTCATCGCTGAGCCGTGCAGAAGTCGATATTTTATTCAAACTGATTCATGAACTGAAAGAACAGGGAATTACGATTGTATATATTTCTCACCGGATGGAAGAGATTCTACAGGTGGGTGACTATATTACCGCGCTGCGCGATGGACACAAAGTTGCAGAGGATTGGATCAAAAACGTTGATATATCCTGGATGGTGCGATCAATGGTAGGTAAATCGCAAGAAGGCATTCGCATCGAGAAGACAGACAAGCCGCTTGGGGATGAAGTGTTGCGCGTGGAACATTTAAGCCTTCCATCAGAGGCCGGTGGATACACACTCGATGACGTCTCATTTTCTCTTAGACGCGGCGAAATACTGGGAATTTATGGACTACTGGGAGCTGGGAGAACGGAATTGCTGGAATGCTTGATGGGGGTTCGCTCCGATGTTCAGGGTGAAATCTATATCAAGCAAAGTCGGACTCGATTTGAGAAGATCAGCAAACAGATCAGAAAGGGATTGTTCCTTGTTCCGGAAGATCGAAAAGATACCGGCTTGATTCATTCACTTAGCGTTGGAAAGAACCTTACGATAGCTAGCCTGAAAAAATTTACTAGGGCTGGATACCTGAGCAAGAGAAAAGAATCTGCAGCAGCCGATCAGACGATAAAAGAACTGAGCATTAAGGTTGCGGATAAGGGGTTGCCGATCTACTCACTCAGTGGAGGAAATCAACAGAAGGTTGTGATTGGAAAGGGTATTTTGACAAATCCAAGCATTCTTCTGCTTGACGAACCGACTCGCGGTATTGACGTAGGTGCAAAAGAAGAAGTGTTTAAACTGGTCTATGAGATCTCTCACAAAGGTTGCGGTATCATCTTGGTTGCATCTGAGTTGGGTGAAATCACGCGAATCTCGGACAGGATCATTGTCCTGTCAGGTGGCAAAATAACTGGCGAATTCTCCCCGGATGTTTGCTGCGACGAGACCTTGGTAAAGGCCAGCGAAGCAAACCTAAAAACTCAGAAGGTATGTTAAGGAGACGAATATGGAACTAAAAAAGCTGTCTAATAAGAACAATGAACTCAGCATTCTGTTACTAAAGGCGCGAACGTTTATTGTTCTGATCCTTTTAATAGGAATATTCGCATTACTGGAGCCAAAATTTCTCTCCTGGAATAGCATCATAAGCGTCAGCAAACACGTAGCGCGCTATGCGATCCTAGCGATCGGCATGACATTCGTTATTGTGAGTGGCGGGATTGACTTGTCGGTTGGCTCGGTCGCCGGATTGAGTGGCATGATCGCGGGCATGCTAATAAAGGGTATTGTGTTCCGTGCGCAGGGCGTTGTTGTCTATATGAACATCGTTCTGGTAGTAGCAATCGCAGTTTTCATCGGTGCTTTGATCGGACTGGTCAATGGATTGGCCGTAAGTAAACTCAAAGTGCCGGCGTTTATCGTAACATTGGGAACGGCGAACATTGCGCGAGGTTGCGCGTTGTTGAGCAATGCGGGCGCTACTTTCCCGAGCTTGATCGGGAAAGCAGAATATCACAACACAGGATTTCCGTTTTTAGGGTCAGGCGCCATCCTGGGAATCCCGGTGATTATTTGGACAATGATCGTGCTTGCAATTATCAGCGCATATATATTTACAAAAACTCCGCTTGGATGGCATGTTTACGCAACAGGTGGCAATGAGAAAGCTGCGAAACTCTCGGGCATCAACACCGATAACACGAAACTTTTCGTTTTCATTTTCTCAGCGGCATGTGCCGCGTTGACGGGTGTTTTTGCAGCAGCGGAGTTGGAAGCAGCACATCCTGCGACAGGTGACGGATGGGAAATGAATGCGATCGCGGCTGCGGTGCTCGGCGGAACCTCAATGATGGGTGGCATGGGAAATGTTGGCGGAACAATCATCGGCGCTTTCGTTATTGGTGTTTTGACGGATGGCATGGTTATGATGGGGATTTCTTCCTTCTGGCAACAGATTATCAAGGGCATCGTCATTATTGCTGCAGTTGTCTTGGATCAGTCACAGCGCGATCTACAGCGAAAAGTGGCACTCACCCGGAAAGATGGATAAACGGTAAATATTGTTAGGGGGAAATTATGAAAAATAGCGTTGTGAGAATTGGCGTTGCGCCAACACGGAGAAACATCTTTAGTAAAAAAGAAGCCCTTCGCTTAAAGAGCGATCTATATAACAAGCTTCGTGAACTGGAAGTGGACTTTGTTGATATCGAAGATCTCAATGAAGAAGGCCTGCTCATCGGCGATGAGATGGTCGATAAAGTCGTCGAGAAGTTCCGCCGCGAGAAAGTGGATGGTCTGTTTTTTCCGCATCTCAACTTCGGTACTGAAGATCTGGTCTGCAAAGTGGCACAGAAACTCAATGTTCCCGTCCTGATTTGGGGACCCAGAGATGGTGATCCGACCAAGGAGGGCTACCGGTTAACCGACTCGCAGTGCGGATTGTTTGCAACAGGAAAGGTGCTTAGAAGATTTCGCATTCCATTCAACTACATGACGAATTGCCGTATGGAAGACCCTGCCTTCGCAAGAGGTATTCGTGTGTTTCAAGGTGTCGTGAATGTCGTGAAAACCTTTCACAACACCCGCATTCTGCAAATTTCAACCAGACCCGCTGATTTTTGGACCATGATGTGCAACGAAGGCGAGCTGCTTGAGAAGTTTGGCATTCAGATTTTCCCGATCTCTTTACCGGATCTTTCAGCTCGAGTTAGAAAAGTAAAGGCGGAAGAAAACGGGCAAACAGAAGAAGTGCTCGCTTATGTACGCAAAAACATGCGTGTTGAGATGAGTGATGATAAGCTGATGACTGTAGCCGCGCTTAAAGTCGCGATGCAACAAATCGCGCAAGAGCACGACTGCTGCGCGATTGCAATACAGTGCTGGAATGCGCTGCAAGACGAGATTGGCATCATGCCGTGTGCTGCGAACGGTCTTCTAACGGACGAAGGAATTCCGGTGGTTTGTGAGACAGATATACATGGCGCGATTACGGCTGTTCTAGCACAGGCAGCCGCCCTGGGAGAAGAACCAACATTTTTCGCGGACTGGACGATTCGAAGCACGACGAATGACAATGCTGAGCTGCTGCAGCACTGCGGTAATTTCCCGCCGTCGCTGGCCAGAAGTGAGAGAAAAATCGGCACTCCGTTTGTCTTTGCTTCTCAATGTCCGGGTGCCGTTTCTCAGGAACTTAAGCGTGGAGACATTTCAATCGTAAGATTTGACGGTGATAACGGGCAGTACTCCATGTTAGCAGGTACAGCTAAAGTCATCGACGGGCCTTATAATGCCGTTTCTTACGGGTGGATAGAAGTAACGAATTGGCCGATGCTCGAGAAAAAAATCGTTGAAGGTCCTTATGTCCATCACTGTGTAGGAATTTATCAAAATATCATGCCGGTGCTGTATGAAGCAAGTCGTTATCTTGGATTTGCGCTCGACTTTTATGATGACTCGACAGAAAACGAAGTGCTGAACTGGCTGATGGGTGGTTGATATGGCTCACTATATCATCTCGATCGATCAGAGTACGGCTGCGACGAAAGCGATACTCTTCAACGATCGTTGCGAGCGTATTCATCGGGTCGACATACCTCATAAGCAAATCCACCACAAACCGGATTGGGTCGAGCATGATCCGGATGAGATCTTCAAGAACGTTCTGGAAGTGATTCGAAGAACACTTTCTGAAACACGAGTTTTTCCGGAAGAAATTGCGGCGCTTTCGATCACAAACCAACGCGAAACAACATTGCTATGGGATGCCGAAGGGCATCCTGTTGCAAATGCGATCGTATGGCAATGTTCGCGCGCCAAAGACATCACTGATTTATCTGAAGTAAAGTCAAATAAGCAGTATATTGAAAGTGCGACAGGGCTTACTTTGTCGCCCTATTTTTCTGCAGCCAAAGCCCGCTGGATATACGATCGAAGTGAAGTGAAGCAGGATCTGTTTTTCGGCACGATCGATAGCTGGCTGATATTCAAGCTTACGGGCAGGCATTTCACGGATTACTCAAACGCGTCCAGAACACAGCTCTTTAACATCCATACCCTTGAGTGGGACAGGGAATTATTGAGCATCTTCGGACTTGAGAAGGTTTCCATGCCGACCGTATTGGCAGCTGACGCCATCTTTGGGTATACGATGGCGAATGGGATTTTTAAAGAAGCAATACCGATTATTGGTGTCATGGGGGATTCGCAGGCGGCATTGTTCGGACAAGGGTGCGTGAAGCCGGGTACCGGTAAAGTGACATTCGGTACGGGTAGTTCTGTTATGTTGAACATTGGCGAGGTGCCTAAACTGTCAGGATCAGGACTTGCAACTTCCATTGCGTGGAAGCTTCTGGATAAGGTTATCTACGTTTTTGAGGGAAATATCAACTGCAGCGGAGACACGATTCGTTGGCTGGTAGACGAGTTGGGAATCCTTCCAAGTGCGAAGCTGTCCGCTGAGTATGCGCAGCAAGTAGTGTCATCTCAAGGAGTCTACATCGTTCCTGCTTTTGTGGGGCTTGGCGCACCATACTGGGACAGTGACGCGCGCGCGATGATCTCAGGATTATTCAGAAGCGCAAACAAGTACCATATTGTTCGGGCCGCCGTGGAATCGATGGCATATCAAGTAAAAGACATATTGGAAGTGATGCTAGAAGAATCCGGTATGCCGCTTGGCGAGATCAATGCGGATGGGGGCCCATCGAGGGATGCTTTTTTAATGCAGTTTCTGGCCGATATTCTCGGCACCGAAGTTGTCTGCAAAGAGGTGGAAGAACTATCTGCACTGGGCGTAGCGTCCATTGCGTTGGATAAACTGGAACTGCGATCCAATGCGATACTTGCAGATACGGATCGGGTCGAAATTAAACGATTTCTACGGAAAATGCCTGAAGATTATGCCCGGTATTTATATAGTGGCTGGTTAGCGGCTGTCGATTTATGTTTGCGTAAGCACAAGACTGTATCGGAGGATTTATGTTAAAAGGAATTTCACCCGCATTATGCCCTGAATTGCTGAAAACCATTGCCGAAATGGGACATGGTGATGAGATCGTCATTGGGGATTGTAATTTTCCGGCAACAAGTCTCGGAAAAAGAGTGATCCGGGCGGATGGCGTATCGGCGACGGATTTACTAGACGGCATATTGAGACTTTTTCCACTGGATCACTTTGTCGAAGAACCCGTCATGTTGATGCAGGTAGTACCGGGTACTTTTGATGGCGATCCGCCTATCTGGGACAAGTTTCGCTCGATTATTCGAGCGAACGAGGGAGATATCAACATTCGCTTTCTTGAACGTTTCGAGTTCTATACGAAAGCATCTCAAGCGTTTGCAACAATTCAATCAAGTGAACAGGCTTTGTACGCATGCATCATTCTAAAAAAAGGCGTCTTACTGGCAGATTGAAACGAGTTTTAAGCTGCTTACGGTTTATGCGTCCGCATATTTTATTTGACTGCAGTATATTTTCTTTCTAGGGATCATGCTAAAAGATAGGGTTCGCCTTGCTCTGGCACACATTCACAGGTTCGAGCTGGAAATAAATACTTGCAGGCGGTTGAGATTTTGCCTAAGGCCATAGGCGGCGTGCATAGCAGAAAACCGGCGGTGCATCTTCGCGAAAGAAACAACTTAGTGGAAGCTGAAACCCAGAAGATTTTCTTTGAGCGATCACTCATAATCTCATGTAATCGCAGATCATTCTGACGATCAACGATCTCTTACAATAAAGATTACTACAAAGGCAGAAACTTTTGATTATCCCGAACAATCCTAGACTATCCAACATCCCAATAAACATCAAATAAACATCAGCTAGTAGGTTTTGAGCCAATTACGTGCCTTGAATCATTTTACAAACAACGCAAAAACCGCCCAAATTGGGCGGTTTTTTACTGGTTGCGGGGGATGGACTTGAACCAACGACCTCCGGGTTATGAGTGCGTGGTAAAGCGAAAAATAATCACAAGAATTCGGGAGCAATACTAAATAATCGCCATTCTTGGGTACAATCCGAAATGTATTATTGACGATTATAAGCGATTATAAGCCATTAGTAATGGCAATAAACATCAAATAAACATCAGGTAGTAGGTCAAGTTTGACTAAGTTTATTCTCCGATGGGCAGGGCCCAAATTTCCTCAATGCTCGTACCGAACGTATCCGAGATATACTGCCCGACGAGCCGCACTGAGCAAAAGTAAACATCAGCGATTTAAGAATCGTTATACATGTTCTTGAAACATTCTTCTACTGTGGAGGCACCCGATACGACACCATCGATCGTTGAACCATCCTTTAAAAAACAGTCAAATATCGCATAGGTCTCTCAAAGATCGCAACCTTCTTGGGAACGCTGTTCGATAAAGTGATATGTTATTACTGGACAGCAATCATAAATAAGCTTAAAAAACAGAAACCGTATTGATTTTCACCCTTTTAGGGCGAGGGGCTTCGTGCTTTTCAATGATTCCCTTGCGCTGCTCGTAGATACAGACTGCATTTGCCTCGTCTAGCGCGAAGCCGAAAATCTTGAGCGTGAGCTGCCTAAACGGAAATGTATAGAGAGCGCTCGCATGCATGCCCAAGGCGTTTTTGATTGCACCGCCTTCCTGCGTTTTGAATACTAAGCCCAGTTCAATTACCGCTGGCAAGTCCGCAAGCTAATATTTGCGAGTCGGGATCGAGATGTCTACGAAAAATGCATCTCTTTGGGCAGAAAGGTATTGCAATCAGAGGATCGTTGGAAGGCATTCAGCTATAGCATTAGAAATCGTTAAACGTTAGTCTACCTATTCGCGGTTCAGGTGGATGAGCCGTACGCTCTCAATTGATCTCGGCGCTTACGAAACTCGAGTATCGGCAAATCACCCTGTATGAGGTTTTCCTTCATCCTGAACTCGCTCTTTTTTGGCAGCTGCGTGAGCACTACGCGGCGATCCTGATGCAGAATGAATCGATTCATAACGACGCCAAGCCCGCATATGAGCTGAGCCAGCACGGGGGCGCGCATAAACTTCTGATAGAAGCGCAGATAGATATACGTGTTTCCCTCGTCAACTGGCGCAAACGCGGCAAAAACACGAAGCTGATCCGAGATGGTGTTCTGCCAGATGTTCGGCATTTGAAACTGAAGATGAAACAGCTTCTCGTAGTTTTCGACCTCATTTGGCATTTCGGGACGCTGGCCTTGATCCAGCTCGTTTTTTACATAAAAGGTTAAGCAGTTATCGTTTCACTTGGCGACTGGGCCGTTCACAAGCGTTTTGTTGCCTCTGCCAATGGTTGTTTTATGCACAAAGGGAAGATGCACGACGTCCAGCTGATTTTCGATTGCGCGCGTGTAGTGAACGCCCCAGTTTTCGGAGATTTCACCGTAGGTAAATCCGCTTTTGAGCTCTTCAAAGAACGGAACTTCAGGCAGGTCCGCGTTATAATCGCCATACCACACCCAAATGAGACCATAGGCGTCCCGTGCATGATAGGCGTTCACGCGGTAGTTTTCCGCAACCTTAGCGTTCTGGCCATTGGCTGGAATGCGGGTTACCTTGCCGCTGCCATCGTAGAGAAACCCGTGAAACGGGCACTGGACATTATTCTCCACGAGCTTTCCTGTGCAAAGAGAAGCACCACGATGGCAACACTTGTCATAGATGCAATGTACATCGCCAGCTTCGTCTCGCCAGAAGACGAGCTTTTCCGAGAAGCGCGTTACACCGATCAACTTGTTCCTTCTAAGCTGCTTCGAGCTGAGCACGGCATACCATTGATTTTGGATCATAGGGAATCCTCTCTTTTGCGTCCTACATCTCAGGATGTTCCGTTTCCATTTCTGTTGACTCGGTCGTTGAACAGCCGGGGTCACTTAAAAAGCAACTTCGGCCAAACACATCGATGCCAATTTCGGACATGTCCGCTTCTGCAATATGGTCGGGCAGGCGATGCTTTTTTTGGAGTAAGATCAGATAAACGGTTAAGCCCCCCATCAAAATTGCAGATAGTAATCCTGGAGCAGCCGACGATAAACTGCCGATTAACCACCCGCCCAATGCCGGTGCCACGATACGTGTAATACTCTCCATGGCAGCCGATATACCCATAATTTCACCGGTTTCATTTGCCGGAACAGCCTTTGATAAACCCGACCGCAGCAGCGTGCTGAGAATACCACTGGAAACAGACAATGGGACTAGAACGACCATCAAAACAGCTACATTCGGTGACAGAGCCCATCCTACATAAGACAACGTCAATGTAATCAGAGCAAAACGGACAAGTACGTTCTCTTTAAACCGTTTTGTTAATACCCCCATACCTCCGCCCTGGATGCCGGCAACCAAAACACCAACATAAGCCAATATAAATCCTGTTGATTGCGCGGATAACTCCAGCCGTTGTTTGGCAAACAGAGAAAACACGGATTCAAACATGGCCATCGCCAGACTGAAAACGATAATACTGCTTAAAATAGGCCCGGCAATTGGTTTAGCAAAGGCAGCGGCAAGCCCGTTCAACGGATGTTTACGTTTCACTTCCGATAAATGGTGTACCCGCTTTTCTTTCGGAAGGGATTCAGGAAGCAAAAAGGCAATCATAAACAAGTTAATGAGTGATAAACCCGCTGAGAATAATGCGGGTACGGCATACCCCCACTGGCTTAAAAATCCACCGGAAGCAGGCCCGAGAATGAATCCAAGGCCAAAAGCGGCTCCGATCATGCCCATGCCCTTTGCGCGGTTTTTCTCATTGGTCACATCGGCAATGTAAGCCTGAGCTACTGTGATATTTCCACCAGTCAGCCCGTCTAAAAAACGACTGATCATAATAACGGCGATACTGCGCGCAAACCCTAACATCAACAGCGATAAAAAGGTTCCGGCAATACTGAACAATAATAATGGCTTTCTTCCAAAGCGATCCGAAAAGCGACCTACCAAAGGCGCTCCCAAGAACTGACCCAACGGATAGGCAGCACCGATCAAACCGATCATGGCGGGTGTGGCTCCCCAGTTTGAAGCGATATAAGGCAGCAGAGGCAATATGAGTCCAAAGCCGAGCATATCGACAAATACGACAGAAAAAAGTGGCAGCAAAGGACTTTTCTGTTTCATAGCAAACCTCGCAGTAATCGATGTATTTTATTACTGATAACCAAATTTCACATATGTTTTTTTAGGTAATAGTTAAAAGATCACAGTTTCACTATTTTCGATTGTTACGAGAACGAATAACTTCTAAATCGCCTTTCTTCTATTTCTTTCGAAGATGAAAGGCTTTCAACTACCGCTGTGCAGTTCCGAGATGCTACAATCAGAGATCACTTCGCAGAAACCGACTCCGGATTAAAGCAAGTATCTGTGATAGAAGTTTCACAATCTAGGAGTTCTTACTTTGATTGTTAAAGAAGTCTTTAACTTTTTTAAACAACCCTGCCCCAATCATTTCATCTGCAACAGCTAAGATTTGCTTGATCGCTGCGAGAATGTTTTTTTCGCCAGCCCAATGTTTTTCAACTACTGCTGAATCTGTATGGTTTAGTATTGCATTCAGTGCATATGCGGCAAGCGCAAGGTCATCAAGATAACCTACCCCTGGAAAAAAATCTGGCACAACGTCAATTGGTAATACAAAGTAAGCAATTACACCAGCTAGTTTTGCCTTATCAGCAGTTTTAACGTCTTTATCCAGGCTGAGCTTGCATAACAGATGAAACATGTCAGGCACAAGCAATAAATACTCAGTAAATTTAAATTTTCTGCCTTCGTCCGTTTCAAGAAATTCGTGAATTTTCTGCCTCATACTTTGGTAGAAGTCAACTTTTTCATGAGCACTAATAATTATTTCTTCGTTCATCTGTTTGTTATAACCTTTCTGAAATCGATAACGTCCATATAATGGTGTAAATTCGAGAAAGAGCCATCCGCTCGACCTTGGTATAATCAGGTTGCAGAAACCAAAAACACCAAGGAGGAAGAAACAGATGGCCCAGATCAATCTTACCGTAGACAGCGAACTAATAAAAGAGTTGTTTTCGGCAAATGGAAAAGATGAGGCGTTCGCTGCCCTGGTATCGACGATCCTGAACCAAGTACTCAACGCTCAAGCCAGCGAGCAAATTGGCGCACAGCCATATGAGCGCAGCGATGAGCGGCAGGCTTACCGTAACGGGTATCGAGAACGAGAGCTTCATACACGGGTGGGAACGCTGCAGCTGCTCGTGCCGCGACTTCGAAACGGGGAATTCAGCACCGAACTGTTTCAAAAATATCAACGGAGCGAGCAAGCTTTGGTGCTGACAATCATGGAGATGGTTGTTAACGGGGTATCTACTCGAAAGATTACAACGATCACCGAAGAGCTGTGCGGCAGATCGTTCTCCAAGTCCACCGTGTCGGCGCTGTGTGCCGCGTTAGACCCTGTCGTCATAGCGTTTCGAGATCGACAGCTGGAGAAGCGATATCCCTTCGTGATGGCAGACGCCCTTTACACAAAGGTACGTGAGAATGGCCGGATTCGCTCCAAGGGATTCATGATCGCCGTAGGGATCAATGAACAGGGTTTTCGCGAAATACTGGGTTTCAGTTGCGCGGACAGTGAAACAGAAGCTGGATGGACCACCTTCTTCAGGGAACTGAAAGGCCGGGGGCTTGCTCAAGTTGACATGGTCATATCCGACTCTCACAAGGGCCTTGTCCAGGCCGTGAAGCAGTGTTTTCAAGGAGCAACATGGCAAAGATGCCAAACCCACTTCTCTCGCAACATGCTGGACGTTTGTCCCAAGAAACTTCATCCGGAGATGAAGGCGGCACTAAAGAGCCTGTATGAAGCGGGCGATTACGAAACGGCAATTCTCCTGAGAGACAGTATGCTATCAAGGTTTCAGCAGGAAGCTCCTAAAGCGGCCGCATTGCTTGAAGAGAGCTTCGAAGACGTAATGGCCGTGCTGTCCTTGCCATATACCCTGCGCCGTCGTCTTCGAACGACAAACGGAATTGAGCGGCTTAACGAGGAGATCCGGCGCAGAGAGCGAGTGATTCGGATTTTCCCCAATGAAGAATCCCTGTCCCGCCTGATCGGAGCCCTGCTCATGGAAATCAATGATGGCTGGCAATCGGGGAAAGTCTATTTGGACTTGACTGCCTATCTCGCTCAGCAACTACAGGTGGATAAACCAACTGAAAAGAAATCTGTCGCCTGATTATGCTAAAGCGAATTTACACACAATTCTGGACTTGACTCTGAAATCATTGGTTATTTAAATGATCAAACTTTCCCGGCTGAACGTGCCCAGCACCGTCAACGCTCTAAATCGCTTTCCATTGTACAGTTGATCGGATACGAAGTCCATACACCAGCATTCGTTCACCGCAGATGCCAATCCCTTCTCAGGAGCCCTTGAAACACTGATCTTCTTACGGCTTGAGGGTTTCCTCAGGTTCAATCATTCCTGCCTGTACAGCTTGTAGACCCGTTTGTGGTTGATTTTCCAGCCTTCCCGCAGTAACAGGACGTGAATTCGCCGATACCCGTATCGCTTTCGCACAGAGGCAATTTCCTTGATTCTCATTCGCAAAAAGGCCTGCTCGTCCCGGGTTGGCTGCCTCCGGTGCAATCCCCGGTTGATTCGCAATACCGTACAGCTTCTGCGTTCGCTTGCTTGAAAACGTTCCTGCAGGTACCGTACGGCGTCCCGCTTCTCGACAGGCCTTAGAATTTTTTTGTCAATACGTCCTGTAGCAGCGCCTTATCCAAACTCAGATCTGCCACCAGCTTCTTCAGCCGGGCGTTCTCTTGTTCGAGTTGCCGCAGTCGCTTCATATCGCTCGGCAGCATCCCGCCGTACTTGCTCTTCCAGCGGTAAAACATCTGATCCGCTATCCCCAGTTTCCGACACACCTCCGATACCGGCGTCCCCAGTTCCGCCTGCTTCAGCGCAAAGGCGATCTGCTCCTCGGTGTAATTACTCGTCTTCATTCCTTCGTCCACTCCTTTTTATAATTTTACTATTTTTCTCTTTTTGAGTGGACTACTTTTTCGCGGAGCAGGTCAAGGGATAGGAGCCGGACATTCGGGTTCGGCTTCACAACCAGGGATCACCCCCGCGCGTGCGGGGAATAGAAGCGGAGTTAATCGCTGATCCTCAAAAGCTGCGGATCACCCCCGCGCGTGTGGGGAATAGATTGCCAACTGAATTCTGACGTTCGATTCCCAAGGATCACCCCCGCGCGTGCGGGGAATAGGTGGTGAAGCCAAACAAGAATGTTCGTATTGTGGGATCACCCCCGCGCGTGCGGGGAATAGAAAGGCACGAATCACATCAACGTATTTTGAAAAGGATCACCCCCGCGCGTGCGGGGAATAGGATAACGACGATACATCTACTTGGGATAAAGAGGGATCACCCCCGCGCGTGCGGGGAATAGTTGCCATACATTGGCTTACTTGCTGCATTGTCGGGATCACCCCCGCGCGTGCGGGGAATAGGCCGCGAGAACATCAGAACCACCGTAAGCATGGGGATCACCCCCGCGCGTGCGGGGAATAGGATTAACTCCGCTTTTGTCCTCATTGGCGTAAAGGATCACCCCCGCGCGTGCGGGGAATAGATTCCTGAACTCCCCTGTCCCATGCGCTACGGGGGATCACCCCCGCGCGTGCGGGGAATAGGAGTGACTTCATCGGCTTGACCGCTTGCGTGCGGGATCACCCCCGCGCGTGCGGGGAATAGCGCATTTGATGGTCTTGGCTCTATATATTACAGGGATCACCCCCGCGCGTGCGGGGAATAGCTGCGCCTTTATGGCTTACATCGGGCATTGTTGGGATCACCCCCGCGCGTGCGGGGAATAGTAACGGCGGCTAGTACGAGCGGCGCGGTAATGGGGATCACCCCCGCGCGTGCGGGGAATAGTAACGGCGGCTAGTACGAGCGGCGCGGTAATGGGGATCACCCCCGCGCGTGCGGGGAATAGTGAAAAGCGGTGAAAAACACCCCGATATGATCAGGATCACCCCCGCGCGTGCGGGGAATAGGAGCGCATCTATTACAGTATCTACTACAGTACAGGATCACCCCCGCGCGTGCGGGGAATAGGCGCGCTTTTTCGGCTTCTGCTTTCACCTTGCGGGATCACCCCCGCGCGTGCGGGGAATAGTGCTCAGCTTGCGCAATTTGGATTTCGATACTGGGATCACCCCCGCGCGTGCGGGGAATAGTTTAAAACGGTGAAAAAGTCCCCCCTAGGGGCGGGATCACCCCCGCGCGTGCGGGGAATAGTGTACGCGTCCATATAGCCTTCATAATCTTGTGGGATCACCCCCGCGCGTGCGGGGAATAGGAAGCGTGAAGCGTGAACGCCGGTCATGTAATGGGATCACCCCCGCGCGTGCGGGGAATAGGTAAAACTTCTTGACCGTGGTTTCCTTTGCCGCGGATCACCCCCGCGCGTGCGGGGAATAGCTTTCTTTTTCGCTGTCGTTGTCACCGTTGGGAGGATCACCCCCGCGCGTGCGGGGAATAGAAAGAAGTGTTCATTACATATATATAAAGTATGGGATCACCCCCGCGCGTGCGGGGAATAGGGCCATTGTGCAGCCTTGCACGAGTACAGGTGAGGATCACCCCCGCGCGTGCGGGGAATAGTTTGCTACTCATTTTTTTATCTTCCTTCATATAGGATCACCCCCGCGCGTGCGGGGAATAGCCATCTTTTTCACTTTGCATAGTTTACTTTGCAGGATCACCCCCGCGCGTGCGGGGAATAGTCTTCCAATTCGGAGGGCGTTTTTGTTGCAAACTGATCACCCCCGCGCGTGCGGGGAATAGTCGCTTGTATTGGTTGCGTGTTTCTTCTGTTGGGGATCACCCCCGCGCGTGCGGGGAATAGAACTAGATCGCTGCTTTACGATCTGTTTGCATGGGATCACCCCCGCGCGTGCGGGGAATAGTTTTTCACTTCGACGCATCTGGAATTAACAAAAGGATCACCCCCGCGCGTGCGGGGAATAGGCGCCTCGACGGCTTTTCCCGTCCGCAGGCTAAGGATCACCCCCGCGCGTGCGGGGAATAGCTGTTGTGCATCTGACAGGCTATCATCAATAGGGGATCACCCCCGCGCGTGCGGGGAATAGTTTGTTTACAATTTCGACACAATCTCGGACACAGGATCACCCCCGCGCGTGCGGGGAATAGTCATCTTTTGAAACAAGGTCAGCGGCCTGCGAAGGATCACCCCCGCGCGTGCGGGGAATAGGGTTTTCATCGGCTTGTAATCAAACGGCATTTAGGATCACCCCCGCGCGTGCGGGGAATAGTTTATCCTGCAAAAGTACATTTTTAAGGATAAAGGATCACCCCCGCGCGTGCGGGGAATAGTATCATGCCTTGTCAACGAGTGTTTCCCGTTCGGGATCACCCCCGCGCGTGCGGGGAATAGTGGTCGCGCTTGAGCGCAGTTTTTGCGTCCATGGGATCACCCCCGCGCGTGCGGGGAATAGCCGCGCTTTTTCGGCTTCCGCTTTTGCCTTGCGGGATCACCCCCGCGCGTGCGGGGAATAGTTCTCATTCTTCTTGCCGGACTTCTTGACAGGAGGATCACCCCCGCGCGTGCGGGGAATAGTAGCACGACCGTTTTTTGCCATTTGAATTTGGAGGATCACCCCCGCGCGTGCGGGGAATAGCCCTTGTAATTGACCGATCTCTTGATGTGCAGCGGATCACCCCCGCGCGTGCGGGGAATAGACCACTTTCCAACGCTGCCCTGTGGACACCGTGGGATCACCCCCGCGCGTGCGGGGAATAGGCGGCTTTCCATGTTTTGAGCTGCCCGCGCTTGGGATCACCCCCGCGCGTGCGGGGAATAGCCAAAGATACGCGAAAGCGCGGGTACAGGGACAGGATCACCCCCGCGCGTGCGGGGAATAGCCGTTCGCCTGTCGGTTAGTTCGTGCTTGTCTGGGATCACCCCCGCGCGTGCGGGGAATAGTAGTCGGCACAGCCGACCGTGAGCGGGTATGTGGGATCACCCCCGCGCGTGCGGGGAATAGTAATCTTGCGTTCTTCGCGAATTTCCGAAACGGGGATCACCCCCGCGCGTGCGGGGAATAGTGCGTGTTTCAATCTATTGGTTACATTCCCGAAGGATCACCCCCGCGCGTGCGGGGAATAGAAGAGCTTGACGCGAGACAAGAAGCAGCGGCCAGGATCACCCCCGCGCGTGCGGGGAATAGCACATCCTTTCTGGACATATTATATAGTAGAAAGGATCACCCCCGCGCGTGCGGGGAATAGTTTACTCGCAGTTTTTAATAGATGATAGGATAGGGATCACCCCCGCGCGTGCGGGGAATAGGATTAGCTATTCTTTCTGCTTCATTATAACTCAGGATCACCCCCGCGCGTGCGGGGAATAGGGGTATCCCACCTAATGTAAAGACACTATTCTAGGATCACCCCCGCGCGTGCGGGGAATAGTTCTGCTTCGGTGTATGCGTCCCTGTCTTTACGGGATCACCCCCGCGCGTGCGGGGAATAGGCAATCATGCGCGGGGTAAGTGCAAGGTGAGAAGGATCACCCCCGCGCGTGCGGGGAATAGAGGATGGCGGGGCGGACGTGCTCGCCGTGCAGAGGATCACCCCCGCGCGTGCGGGGAATAGCCCCCCTAGGGGGGTTTATCCTGCAAAAGCACAGGATCACCCCCGCGCGTGCGGGGAATAGTAACATGTTCGATAGCGCGGTCTATTAAGCACGGGATCACCCCCGCGCGTGCGGGGAATAGGTTCTTTTTTTTTGTTCTATTCTTTTTTTTATAGGATCACCCCCGCGCGTGCGGGGAATAGTTTACATCTTGTTTCAACTATTTCTATATCTGGGGATCACCCCCGCGCGTGCGGGGAATAGGCCCCCGGTTGGGATTTATCCTGCATTTGCATGGGATCACCCCCGCGCGTGCGGGGAATAGGAAACTAGCCACCAATGCGCGACATACGGCGCAGGATCACCCCCGCGCGTGCGGGGAATAGTACTGTTGAATGTTCACCGCCGCCGTTCGCCCGGGATCACCCCCGCGCGTGCGGGGAATAGGTTGTTTATCTTTTCTATATCTGGTTATTAATCGGATCACCCCCGCGCGTGCGGGGAATAGTATCTGGCAAGCATGGCTTGTGATACCCGATCAGGATCACCCCCGCGCGTGCGGGGAATAGAGGATAATTTACAAAATATCGCCAGTTTCAAGAGGATCACCCCCGCGCGTGCGGGGAATAGTTTTCGACTACCATGCCGTAGAAGTCAAATCCGGGATCACCCCCGCGCGTGCGGGGAATAGCACCATAGTACAGTACCAGACATAATAGGGGTAGGATCACCCCCGCGCGTGCGGGGAATAGTAGAATAGTTATAAAAAATCTGCTATATTGTCAGGATCACCCCCGCGCGTGCGGGGAATAGGCTACCGTTTGCGCTTGACCGACCTCTCGGCTAGGATCACCCCCGCGCGTGCGGGGAATAGCCACCCGCCGACCGTAGACTGTGCAACTCCAAGGGATCACCCCCGCGCGTGCGGGGAATAGAGTAGCTGTTCATTTCCTTTGCATGTCGCGCCGGGATCACCCCCGCGCGTGCGGGGAATAGGCCGATGCCGTGTACCCGTTGTTATGTACCGTGGGATCACCCCCGCGCGTGCGGGGAATAGCCGAAGTTCCGCGCAAGCACGGTCACGTCAGAAGGATCACCCCCGCGCGTGCGGGGAATAGCATTATATAGGGGCTGGCAGTCGCTGCCTTTCAGGATCACCCCCGCGCGTGCGGGGAATAGAGGTCGGCACCACTGAGGTCGGCACCACTGAGGGGATCACCCCCGCGCGTGCGGGGAATAGTAAACGCGATAAACCCTTTTCTCGTTCTGGCAGGGATCACCCCCGCGCGTGCGGGGAATAGAAGTACTACACTAGATTTGCGCACTGTATTGCGGGATCACCCCCGCGCGTGCGGGGAATAGTAGCCTGTCTTGGGCATCTCCGTTGAGTGTTGCGGATCACCCCCGCGCGTGCGGGGAATAGGACAGTAAAACCGTAAACCAACGCGAACAGATAGGATCACCCCCGCGCGTGCGGGGAATAGTTTTATAATCTAGTATATAAAACTAGAACAAATGGATCACCCCCGCGCGTGCGGGGAATAGACTTAAAAAATGCAGTAATTTGGCAGATTTTACGCTATTCACTTCTTTTTTTCAATGAGTTTATCGTAGATACGTTTCGTTGTGTGACAGTCAGCAATGGCTCTATGCGCACCTTCCGCGCTAACGGAAAAATAGGAGGCGAGAGTGGAAAGTTTGTAGTTTTCCAGATCATAAATTGTTCTTCTTGCAAGCTCAGCGACATCGAAACTCTTATTAGACAGAGGTGGAAGCTCATGATGCCTACAGGCTGCACGCAAAAAACCATAGTCGAAGCGAATATTATATGAAAGAATGATCGCATCGCGGGCAAAGTCCAAAAATCCGGAGATTGATGCTTTTTCATCAATACCTGATTTCTGCACAAGCGCATTCGTAATGCCAGTCATATTTTCAATGTTCTCAGGAATGGGGATACTGACTGCAATTAATACACTGTACTCATCCACCACCTCATCATCCACAACCCGTAGCGCGCCTATTTCAATCATATGATCGGCTTCAATAGAAAGTCCCGTTGTTTCCACATCCACGATTATATATGAATGCGGGAAGTCTTCAGTATGGCGAGCGTTGACGCGTTTTGCCATATGCATGCCCGATATGGAACTTCTCCAGCTCTGTGAACCATTGGTCTGCGTACGGTATGTGGCACTGGGTCTTAACATTAGCTTCATTCCATCGAAGTCAATTGGTTCCCATTCAGTATTATGAACGCAAAAATCCATGCGCTGCTCGTTTCTTGCACTGAATACCATCGTAGCGCGGCCATTCCCGAGTTCGCTTGTGATCTGTTTCCATAGCGCGTCCCGTACACGTGCGGGAACATGACCGACATATACGCAGGTATCGATTTCCTCGAGCCATTTTGTGAGGGATCCGCGAAGGCGAGGCGGGCAGTTACTCAAGCTGACAACGATCATGTGATTTTTCACCTCGAAGAATTCTGCCATTACCCAACAGCGGTTCATCATCCAATGCGGTTTCTTCATCAGAAACATAAGAGACTCCTGCGGGTATTTTCGCCTTTTTTTCATCCCACAGATAGAGTACCTCCGGCTCTATTATGTCAAGAGGCGCTTCTTTGGCATCGAGCAGATAAATAATATCACGCACAAGTCGTTCGAGTATTTTCCCGTCGGAAATGGCGTCACGGACGGCGTGGCGTGTTTCAGAGCCAATATCGACCGGTGCTTTGGACGCAATATGAAAAGCGATCGGGATCGTGACCTCGGCTTTGTATAGATCGGCCATGTCATAGACAAAAGAACGTTCATGCCCATAGTGAACAAACCCAAGCCCGGGGGACAGCCCAAGTGCGGCGATCACGCTATGCGATACACCGTATAGGCAAGCATGTGCCGCGGACAGGGCCATGTTCACGGGGCTGCCAGAGGAAAAGTCATCGGGATTGTATTCTCGTCCATGCCACTCCACACCTGTTTCTTTGGAAACACGACGGTACACACCGCGTACACGTGCGCCCTCGCGTCCCCGAAGTTGCTGCATGGTCATAGAAGAGACATCTTCTCCTGGGAAGCGAATCTGATACATTTTTCTTGCAACATTTATGCGTAAGCGTTCGTTTGTGGCAAGCTTCGCCTGTCGCATCAGAAGTTCAGAAGAATGCGTAAGCGGACGGCCGTGCGCATAATAGCGAACACCCGATTCACCCACCCACAGGAGGGTCATTCCCGACTCGCTTATCAGTTCGATCGCTCTATGTGTGATGTTGGTACCGGGGCCTACCAGAAGTACGCTCAAGGAAGCGGCGGGGACGTGAACCGTTCCCCGCGCTTCCGTGACAGTGATAGAACTATCCTGACGATTGACAATGCAGTGCTCAATATAAAGGAATGAAAGTCTTCCTTTTATCGGGACGAGCTCAGAAAGAGCCGCCTTTGCTGGACTGTCCATGAAAGATGTATGCCTCCTTACACTCGCATGATAGTCAGGAGCCCGCAGCCGTAAGCTTTCGCCTTTCCAACTCCACTGGTAAGGGCCTTGGTGAAAAGCCCCACATCGGTCACAAGAAGAAACCCCTCAAATGTCACTGTGTGGATAGTTACGGTATTGCTTTCATTACGACTTTTTTCGAACTTATACCACCGCGTATCGACCACGTCATAGCCGTCCGCATCGATAGAGAACCCGTTTCTTACAGCCCTTTCCATCAACCACCGGCGCTGCTGCTCTGTCGTCACATGGGCGTGGATCCGACCCCGCTCACCTTCTTTTTCTGTCGCTGCACTGTGGATGGGGTTTGCCCGCAGACGAAAGCACCAGTTTTGCCCGTTGGCAATCCTTTGGATGAGCGTATCATAACCCTTGATTTCACCAGCGTCGCCGGGCCTTCCGAACTGGGACGAAAGGTGCAAGAAGTTTGGCTGAGCGTGGCTCAGGACCAGAAGGTAACACTTGCCGTTAAGATGATCGATTCTCCAGAGATTGCGTTCCCTCGGACCTTCCAGACAACGTTCAATAACGCCATGGATAATGCCGGGAGATTCTAGTGCCTGCATGGTCGCCCTGTTCTTTTCATCAAGCTCAATTCGGGATAGGTACATTACTTCACCTCCAATTCCGCCATGGGATCGTGCGCAGTAGGGTTTTCGCTTTCGACATGCTCGCCGATGCCCGCGCATAGTACGGTGTATTCGTGAACGCGCCGGAACCCATACGTCCTATGCGCGGGATTATAGGAAACTGGCGTATCACGAAGAAAGTAAGCATTCACCGCAGAGTCCGCCGTTTCTACCTGAATTCGAAAACGTGCACATTTACCGTCCAAAGGATCGGCGAGGCGAGGTTCCAATGAGAGCGCCTCTTCCAGTGAACAATCTCGAAGGCCCAGCGATAAGCGACCCGCCGGCGGGCAGGAACGCCGACCCAGAAACAGCGGGAATACTGGACGCTGTAGCGCGTCTGCAATCATACGAAACAGAGCCTCGTCGCCTTCCAACCCGGCAAGAAACACGGCATCGGAAAGATAATGCTTCACGATTACATGGGATGCTTTTCCGTTCTCAATCGTCGTTTGAAAATCTCTCAGCAACACGCCCTCTCTGTCCGTTCTGCAGCCGAAGCGAAGGCAGAGAAGGTCGTCTATTGGTTCGTCGCGGCGGCGTCCAAGAGCCGCCGCCACAAGGCCGATAACTCCGCTCTTGGACGGCGCCCGCTTCGTCATCCGCTTGTCATATTTTGACTCGCCACCCCAAGACTGCAGGGGTGCTGCGAGGCGAAGGAGAAGTGTTGTCATATCCGTTCATCGCCCTTTTCAAGCCGACTTTTCAGGTCTGCACCAAGTCGGTCGATTAATTCGGTAAAGGAACAGGGTTCTGCAAGGCCGGAAAGGAGCTTACCCGTTACCAGCGTGAGTGTGGGTTTATTTGCATAATCCGAGTAAACGGTTTGAGCATACTCGTTGAGTCTCTGGGCAGACGCCTCTACATAACCGTTTTCGGATACGCGAACCGGCTTTTCAAAGGCTCCGACGAGATTCACGGGCTGATCGGTACGGACCGCAACCATCACGGTGTCGGGCAGTGTTCGGTTTGCAAACGTGTTTTGCTTGCCAGTCGGCATTGCATGGACAAAGGCGTAAACGAATTTCTGTACTGCTTCCACGGTTTCGTTGCCGAGGGAATCGGATAGCTCATATACGGCAACCGTCGCGTAGCGGTAGAGCGTGGATGAGTTAAACTCAACAGTCCCTAAATGCGCTGCTCCAGCGTTATCTTCCGGCGCCTGATCGTCAACCGCTGTAAAGTAGTCGTATTCATTCGACACCTTGTGCGTGGAAATGCTGTGCGCCACCTGAGCGCAGGCGTCGCTATTCAATGTCGGATCATCTGCTACCATGCGGCCAAAGAGGGCGATTTCAATGCCCGGATACTCGGACAGCGCTGCGTCAATCGCTTTTTTTGCGGCGCTCGTCGGTTTTTCATCCAATGTTTCGGGGTTGATCACGGCGAGTTTTGCCAAGGCTTTTGCCTGCATCTTGCTGATGAAGAAGAGCGCGCCTGTTGTGTACTCTGCTTCACTCTTCTTTTTACTGACGGATACGCCGGCATTTTTCAGAATTTTTGCCGCTGTCTCCTCCGCATCTTTCGCCGCCGGATTCAACTGTCGAATCTCATCAGCGATGAGCGCTACGAGTTTCTTTGTGCGGACGGCAAGCGCTTCCGGATCATACAGGCCCTGAAATACGAGGCGAATAGCCCGTTTCCAGCTCTGGGATGATACGCGCGCCCTCGTTACGCCGCCATAGACAGCTGTTTTCGGACTGCCGGTATCATCTCTGTTAACGCAACTCGGTGGCACCGTCTGAAGTACATGGACATCAACGAACAATCGACTTTCTTTTTTCATTGGATTTAACCTCCCTTATTTTGTTTCAACTTCGTCTTTATCTAGATCGAATCGATGACAGAAATCCTGCCCCCAGCGCAGACGGACTCGGTCCTTCGCGGAATCGGTTTGCAATAGATAGAGATCCGCAGCGAGCGCCGGGTAGTCAAGTTCGATCCCGTCCGCTTTCAGCAACTGGATCAGTCCTCGGATATGCGTTGCAAACTCCACCATAGTGTCGGCAGTCAACACGGCATCGAATCTCCGTTTTATACGCGCCTCTTCTTCGGGCGTTTTGACAAGCTTTCTTACGGCTTTTCCGAGCGAGACTCCCTCATGGTTCATAGGCTCCGTTTTCAAATCGTGGCCCTGCTGATGAAGAGCAAAGAGCGTTAGGGCCGTATAAGACGCCCACTCTCCGAAAGTAGGCGAGCCGTCGCGGCTCAGAAGTTCTTCTGGCAAGCCCTCCAGCGTAATGCTCCATAGCGATGGTATTGCACCGGGTTCACGTCCGATACCTCGACGCAGATTTGCAAGAATCGCCCTAGCGGCAGTGTCGTTGTTCGTTTCGAAAACTACCGACAGTTTCCGTGCAACGAACGATTTTGTCAGTTGAATCCGATCAGTCATTCTTTTTTCCTCCTGATAACAATATATGCCTGGAAGCAGTTCGCATTAAAAAGCGGTTATACGCATCCGGCGCGCTGTAGGTGACTTCCTCCTCACGAGCGCCTCTTTTTTCTATTATTGTGCGGCCAACAAGTGCCTGTGGGCCTGCTCTGTCAACAAGCTCCAGCCCGATACGGCGCGTGATGCGTTGTGCAATTTGCCACCATTCTTCAGCCTTCGCCGTCATTTCGTCATGTTCCGGATCAATGGATTCCAGCCACTCGCGAAAGGGCAAATCAAAGGCGAAATAAGCACGTTCTTTTGCGGCTGCTTTTTCGTCGTCTGTTTTGGTGTTTCCAGCCGACTTTGCTATGCGCTCCGCAAGATAGGCAAGCTGTCCCGCAAAGGCGCCAGCAACGGATACTTCGGTCAGAATTGTCGAAACCCAGGAATCACCCTTTTCGGAAACCAGGTCGGCGCTGAAGGATACCGAATCGTCGACGATGTTTTTAATACAGTAACCCATGGCGTCGTATTCAACAGAAACGGTCTGAAGGTGAATCGGATTTTCAGAGATGACGCGTTTCCTTATCAGGTCGCTTTGCCACCGAACAACGCCGGGCCGGGTGTCTTTATCTTCATTACGGACGAGCAGCGCGGAAAGGTCACGCCATAGTTGGCGTTCCGGATGGGGTGGTACCGGGAGGAAGCATCCTTCCCGTTCCTTTGACGGTCGCCACGCCGTCATTGGCTCAATGAACGCGTTCTCTTCTTCAAAGAAGTCGCCGCAGATTTCCCGATAACTTGTTACTCTGCCATGCTCGCGCTGAAGGATTACCCTCCGCGTTTGCAGTGTATAGAGTTCCGAAAGTTTTCCGGGAACAGGTATTGGACAATACTGGGTCAATTTTGCTTTCGGCGATTCCCAGGTCGGACATTCGAGAAGGTCCCGTTCGGACCTCGAATCAACCATAACAAGATTCAGCATCAGTGTTTCGAATAGATTCCTACCGACCGCTGCGGTGGCAGTGAAGGCCGCAAGCCGGCATTTTGAGCCTTTTGGTTTAACTGCTGTGTCATACGCCATAAGACAGACAAGCCAGCGCGCCGCCTCGTCATAACTGAGAGTCGTTCGTTCCTCGCCTGTGCGTTGAAGGAAAAACCTGCTCGTGTTTTTATTGCCGCTTTCTGAGATTTCTTGATTCAGATTGTCTGCGGCACAATTTGTGGCGGAAGACATATTCGGGTTCTCTGGCACCTGAAAGAAGGGTCGCACCGGATCAAAGAGCCAGAAACGATCTCGATAGAAGGAAAGATAATTACTGATCGTTTTCGCTGGGAAGCGTCGTTCCTTCCAGACCTGCTGCCAACGGGCGAAAGCATCCTCCGACGACGTAACTTGCACCTCTTCACTGTCGGAATCGTATCGCGACAGAACGGTATGAAGTATGGAAAGGAGCAGCCGCAGTATGGCAATGTCCTGTGTGGGGAGCTCGCCCGCGAGACGGCGGAATTCATCCGCTCGGGTGAATACTTCCGTAAGAGAAATCTTTTCTATCGAACCTTCGGGATGCATCACCATAATCCAAGGTTCGCTTAACAGGTTATATTCTTGTTCAACCATTTACTTCACCTTCCTTTTCATATTCGAGTCCGAAGAATGCATCGTAATGCAGTTTGTATCCTAAAAGAATTGCTGTGTCATTTTCATCGAAGGGCAGAATGAGGCTGCCCTTGAGCCAAGAGGATTTCTGCCAGAGCGGAAAATGCTCTGTATCGAAAAGCTCGATTTCGTCGATGAGTCTTTTTACAGCAGAGCCCCCGCATAAAACGGTTGGCAGACGCAGACAATCACGCGCAATGCGGCGAGCTGTATCATCATCCGGCACATCCCGCGTAAGGACAATGCTGGTATCCGAAAACAGCGTCAGTGTATCACCGAACGCTCGCACGACATTGACCTCGATGGACTCATCTATATCACGTACTTTTGCGTCCGCAGCGGCGTCGCTCAGCCGTGTCATGTAGAGCAGGTCTTCGATGGTATCGCCTGCATTCGGGCGTCTTAGTAAGTACGCTCCGGCTTTGCTCTCTTTAACTTCGATTCGCTTCTTCCAACTCGCCTTCGCCTCTTCATACCCGAGAGGAAACTCCGCAAAGATACTGTCGTCATCACCGTATGTATTTTGAACGAGAGAGGAGATGTCAGAGGGAATCGAGATGAACTCCGGCAATAAAACACTTGTCCGCATCAACAGGTAATCGCCATAAATCGCGGAAGAGCCTGATTCAAATTTTTCGCAGTCAGCACCCATCACATAGCAGCATGCCTCCACTGTCGCCGTGGGGCGAACCCGTGTGTGCCGGTGCAGACGTCCGATCCGCTGCAGCAATAGATCCATGGGGCACAGATCCGTAATTAATACATCGACATCAATATCGAGGGATTGCTCAAGTATCTGAGTTCCTACGACAATCCGCAGTTCAGGGCGCTGTGTATTGGGCCCGATGTTACCAAGTTCATGGATAAGACCTCGCTCCCTCGTGAGCCTGTCCGAGGAAATCAGCCGTGAATGAATCAATCTAACGCGATCCCCGAATCGTTCGCGCAACATACCAGCTATGCTTTGCGCTCTTCTGACGGTATTGACGACAACGCCGACACAGCCACCATCTACGAGCAGCTTTTCGAGCAGGTCTGCGATAAAACCTTCCGCTATGGGATGAACATAAATACGTTTCGTTTCCGAATCGCTACGAACGGAAAACTGCGCTATTTTTCCTTCGTCCGTGCAGGTGATCAGCGGATAGCCAGAAACGGTGCTCTTATAAAGACTTTGTTGTTTGGCATGATTATACGCGTTAAGCATCGCGTCTCGCTTTTGAGAAGGAAGCGTAGCGGAGAGCATCACGACCGGCACGTTATATGCGCCCAACCAAAGAAGCGTACGCTCCAAGTACTTGTTCATATAGGCATCGAAGGCGTGACACTCGTCAATGATTACAACCTTATTTGCAAGTCCCACATGGCGTAACATCAGGTGTTTTTGTACGAGAGCCGCTTGAAGGAGCTGATCGATGGTGCCGACTGCAAAATCTGCAAGGATTGAACGCTTGCGCCCTGTGAACCAGCCCGAAACTGACGCGGCCCAAAAATCGGATTGTCCTTCGTCATCCTCGTCCCAGATCCCATCCTCCGAACCATCGAGCTGGTGCAGTGCCTGAAACGTGTCGTTGAATTGGGCTTTTCCGTGAATTAACTCGATGGTATGGCTGCCGTCTCCGAGCTGGTCGATCCATTGGAGCATCCGCGGGAACAAGCCGTCGGAAGTGACTTGTGTGGGCAGAGCAAAAAAGACGCCGTCACGATTGGTTTTATAGGCAAGTATCTCGGCCACTGCCAGAGCGGCTTCCGTTTTTCCGATACCCATCGGTGCTTCCAGTATCAGCATTCCCGGGGATATTGCGTCTGATACAACTTGGATGGTAGCCGCCTGCACGGCATTTCGACGGAAAGCAAACCGTGTTTCAAAGAAATCTCCGTCCATCCAGATTGTGTTCGGACTCCAGCGTGATCTTAGGAATGAGGCCGCTCGAAAGGCCATATCGGAGCGAAGACGACTTACGTCCGAGGAGATTTGTTCGTCAATTTCGATCAAGGGGAAATACTTCTCGTTGCTCGCGATCCAATCTGCAATGATCACCAATCCCGTCAGAAGCATCTGCGCAGATATATCCGGCAATGGCAACACGCTGAAATCCGAAATCCCAGCTATTCGCTTGGCAAATTCCACAACCTTCATTTGAGTTGCAGTCCACTGCGAAAAACCCTTATGCTCCATATGAAAATTGTCAGGCTGTGATTCTATGGCATTATCCGTAAGGTCCCCAGAAGAAGGTGTTTTTCCATGATGTGAGCCGATGATTACCGCGATGCTTTCGGGCAGTCCTGCTCGCTCCAAAATCAGTTGGCCAGCCAGAGCATGCGGCGTTGCACTGGGATTGATAAAGTCATCATATCGCTTTATTGGCAATCCGCAAAAGTGAAGGCCTTCAAGAATCCATTCGTTGAGATCCCATGAATTGCCATAGCCAGCTTGTGCCTGAAACAGTGGTGTTGCCTTCCCTGTATCGTGTGCCGCAGCTGCGAACAGGAATAGCTTCTTTGCCTCGTTGATACTGCAGCGGCAGTGCAAAGCTATGCACTCCTTTACGCCCTCTGATACCCATTTTTCCCAGATGTGAGCAGCGATACCCGCACAGTCCTGAAGATGCATTGTCAGCGGCAACCACCGAAGGTCGTTGTTACGGGACTTCTTGGCCCATAGGGTATGTAGAGCATCTGTCATATTTGATTCTCCAAGAATACAAGCCCATTCTGTCTGAACATTTTGCTTTTTTTGCTCACGATCGGTTGAGCCTCTTCTAAATAAATTTGTACTCGCGAAAAGTTTATATCGGATTATCTATGCGGCTCATGTTATTAGAAATAGAAGCGCTTACACGGGCCTATTTGGGCATGAAGGCGACGCCTCTCACATACTTAAGACTATGCTAAAGTGTCATATTATCATCTACGAAATCCGTATCAGGTGCCTCTTCTGGGAAGTCATCCTCAGTAGGTTCCATGTCTGCAGCATCACATTCGGGGATGCTGCTTGGGGCGGAAGCGTCATCAGAAATTCGTTTATATGCTTCCATATACTGAACGTATCCTTCCAACCCCGAACCGAAGTAACCGAAATCGTCTTTCATGAACAAACCTCCAAATATCGTAATACGAACCATACGTCAAAAGTATCGAATGCTCAATGGTTGGCAATACTATTTGTGTTTCCTATAGATTCCCAAAACCTCCTGCACACGCGTCTTTATCTCGTCAGCGACGAAATCGGGAGAGAGTATCTTCATGCTCTTTCCGAACTGGAAACACCACCCGAAAAACACGGGGCTGATCATTACTTCTACCTTGGCGGTAAATAGTCCGCGCTTACTAGCGGTAATTTTGACCCGTTCACCAAACTTATCTTGTACCGCATGGATCAGCTTCCCGTCAAACTGCAGTTCAACCGTTTCTTTCGGTCCGTTGAACATCTTAAAAACACACTCGGTATAGGAGCCAAGCTCGCCGGATAATACAATCGCCTGTTCGGCAACCGGCTCGTTTTCCGCTCGCACATCCGCCATGCGGTCGACACGGTAGTTAACGGTCGTTTCATGCGTTTCATGATAGGTGACCAGGTAGTAATTATCTTCGTGATAAACAAGGCCAACAGGATTGACGATGTAGCGCTCTCCACTTTTCCGGAAGATACGATCTCCATTCTCATCCAGATCGAAGTATTGAAAGGATGCTTTCTGCTTCTGCTCCAGCGCACGCTCCAAAGCATCAACCGTGTAATAGATCGCTTCGTTTGTGTGCTTGCGCGTGTTGAAGGTGACCATGTTTCCTTTGAGTGCAGCCGCCATATGACTTCCAGCTAGGTATGCAATTTTGCCGCTCAGTGTTTTTGTTTTCGAGGGCGTAATAAAACTGGCAGCTTGAATTGCATCGATCAGAATCTTGATCTCCGCAATATCGAACTGCCGATCGACGATATAATATTGTTTGGCATATCTTGTACGGTAATGGAGTACTTCAAAGCCATTGGCGTTTAGTACTTCGATGTCTTCGGATAAAGTACGGCGATCACATACGATGCCTTCCGCTTGAAGCATGGCGCAAAGTTGCTTTGTCGACAAGGGTGTATCTTCGTCCGTATGCTGGCGAAGGATTTCATAAAGCTTTAGTAATTTAATCTTTTGCGGGCAGATTGTGTTCATAATCGCTCCGAACTGTTTACTGACTATTATATCAAACAGATTCAAGGAATACAACTTTAAGCTGTCAATTTTTAAAGACATCTTCATTAGATTGGGGAAGCGTGATATTACAGCTGTAAATCTCCGTCTGACAGGAGAAAGAACAATTCGATTTGCGTTGAAACTTACCTGGTATGCCGAAACTCAGGCGAACAAAGCTGTAATGCGATATAAATTAGTTATCATTAACGATACCAAGTCAGATATATCCCCCCCGGTCAGGGCGAACGCGGACGCAGGCTTAACGACCAGGGGCCTTAGCCTCTTCCAAGTGCGCGCGGGAAAAAAGGGAGGGGGGCGCAAATACTCGGCGAAATGACGCTTCCGAACACGATTCAGAAAACCTGAGAAACCCGCATAAATAGGGCGTTTATTGAAGCTATGAAGTAAAAACATTGGTCGGAAAAATCAGGGGTTTTTGCGGGGTCGCGACGTTTTTTCGAAGCTAAAAATATCGAGAAAATTGATCGATTTTTCCGCTTCACATTCAACCATATTGAGCCATATGAAAACCATAACGAGCCACACGGCAGCAGTGTGGCTTTTTATTGTTTTTCCCATCGGAGTAAAAGTTGAATAATTGAGAAAATCTCATTGTTTTTCGAGCCATAATTAGCCATAGTATACCGCAAGAAAACCATAGTGAGCCTCTTAAGACTGAGTGGCTCGCCATGGCTTTTCTGGTTTCCAAAATACGAATATGATTAACTTTTCAATTCGCTTTTCAGGTCGGATCATACTTGCACGAAAAACCAAGAGTCACACCGGAAAATTCACGTCAATACCAGGCGTTTAGGCCCAAGTGAAGACAATCCCTCACGCAGCATTATTGAATGGTATTTAAAAAATTTTTCAAATAGTGACCTTATGTTGCATTGCGCTGAATCGCTGTGCGAATTTCTGCTTATCATATTTTAGGCTATAGGCTCCAAAACATGTCCGCTTTTGTCCTCTTTTTCGTTGTGGAATGTGTAGACGCGAACATGTGTTTGTAATAACATATCAATATGGAACACAACAACAACCGTTCTGTAGTTGAATGATCTCACGCAGACAAAGGAACGTGAGCAAAAGGAGGACTGTATTTGAAGAACGAATGGATTCGCGAAATGGCGAAATTGAAAGGAGTTCTGCTGTGGCAAATCGCAGACAGACTGGGAATCACGGACGGGAACTTCTCTCGCAGACTGCGCCATGAGATGACACAGGAAGAACAGGAAAGGATCAGGGTGATTATCGACGAACTGGCGGAAGAACAAGAATGATAGAGTGGCGTCTGCAACATGACTTGATACAGTGCAGGGGTGATCGGGTGAAAAAGTATGGACTATTCTTTTAACGTTGAAATGGCCGTTAAGTATGGCGTTGAAGAAGCAGTATTACTCCAGCATCTGTATTTCTGGATCCAAAAGAATGCTGCAAACCAGAAGCACTTTCATGACGGATATTTCTGGACCTACAACAGCGCGCAGGCGTTCACTGTAATTTTCCCGTTCTGGAGCAGACAGAAGATCGATCGGATGATCCAGTCACTGCGCGAGCAAGGTGCGATTCTAATAGGCAACTATAACGATGCCGGACGAGACAGAACCCGTTGGTTTGCATTGTCCGAAATCGTATGCGCCATTGCTGAAAATCGAGCAATGCATTGCTCAGAATTGAGCAACCCATTGCTCAAAAGTGAGCAACCATTACCAGATAATAAACCAGATAGAAATACAGATAAGAGTGTACGCGCACAATGTCTTACAAGAGGCGAATACGGATACGTTAAACTCACAGACGAAGAATATCAGCGTCTGGTAAATGATTTGGGGAAGAGGGAGGTCGAGCGGGCGATCGCCTATCTCGACGAAAGCGCGGCCATGACCGGAAACAAGAACAGGTGGAAGAACTGGAACCTGGTGATACGGAAAGCGGCACGAGAGAAATGGGGGAAGCGCGAAAGCCCACCGCGGGAGGGTCGCTTGATCGAGCTTGACGAGGAAGGAAGGTTGGTCACGTGAACTATGAAGATTCCATCCTCGGAGCCGCAATCATTGAACCGTCTGTTGTTCCGCTGATCTGTGGAGAGCTGTCCTCCGAGGATTTCACGACTGCACAGACCCGGAATACTTTCGTTGCGATTCAATCCTTGTGGGAATCCGGCTTGCCGATCGATCTTGTGACGCTGACGTCTGAGCTGGAGCGGAGGGGTATCCTGTCGCAGGTTGGCGGAACAACATACCTCGCGGACATTGTATTGTATACCCCGACGGCAGCGAATACGAAAGCGTATATTGATCTCATGCACGAGGCGCGGAAGCGCAGAGTCTTCACGGCCGGTATGAAACGGGCGATCACGGGTGCAGAGAACGGGGACGACAGCTTTCTGGAGGAAGCAAGATCAACGCTAGATACGGTCAGTACGATCGGAGCGACAGAAATCCGAATGCTGAGCGACCTGCTGCCGGAAGTCGTGAATCGACTTGGGGATACCACGCGAGGCAAACATACAGGGTATGCTGGGCTAGATGCGGTGACGGGCGGACTGCGAGAAGGGCATTTGGTGATCATTGCAGCTCGACCGGGGGTTGGGAAAACGTCGTTCGCCTGCAATCTAGCCGCAAACATGTGCAGACAGGGAATGACATGCGCCTACTTTTCGATCGAAATGAGCGCAGTGGAGATTGCTGAGAGAATTAGCCTTTCGGAAGCGATGGTAGATAAGTACAAGGCACAAAAGGATCCGCCGTCAGCAAGACTCCTGATGGGTGCACAGGAAAAGGTATGGAACTGGAAACTGTATATTGACGATCGGGGCAGTCTGTCCGTTGGACAAGTCGTCTCCAACGCGTACAAGTACAAACAGCGCTCCGGATCGCTGGACTGCATCTTTATCGATTACCTGCAGCTTATGCGTCTGCCGGGCGGTAAGAACGACAGCAAGAACGAGCGGATCGGTGAAGCGACGCGCGGACTGAAAATCCTCGCAAAAGAAATCAAGTGCCCGGT
Source organism: Christensenellaceae bacterium (assembly GCA_963674535.1). GTDB lineage: Bacteria > Bacillota > Clostridia > Christensenellales > CAG-138 > UBA7703. The sequence goes on from OY771363.1 coordinate 231,777, forward strand.
GGTTGCGCTCGCCCAGTTGAATCGAAATGCAGACGGGCGACGCCCGACGATCGCTGACATTCGGGACAGCGGCAATATCGAGCAGGACGCTGATCTCATTCTGCTGCTCCACAGAGAAAACGATCAGCCGGAAGATGCAACGCTGATCATTGGGAAGAACCGGCATGGGGCGACGAGAGATATTCCAATGATCTGGAAACACCAATGGACACGTTATCTGGAAACGAAGCTGGCAAAGTAAAAGGAGAGGAACGAATGGAAGAGATCAGGGAAACGGCATATGACTGGACGACGCGCGACAGCCGGGGTTACTTCTCGACGAATCAGAAAAGAGAGATCCGTAGAATGACCGGTTTTGCAGAAACGAGGCCGGACGAGGTGACCATACTAAAAGAGCCGGAAACGAACGGCGGTTATTTAGTAGCGCTTGTTCCGAAAGCGTGGTTCAGCATGAAACCGCCGCGGAAAAGAAAGCTGACAGACGAACAGCGGGTAATTATCTCAAAAAGGATGTCGGAAATGCGAATCAGGAATGCTTAGGGGAAATATTCACGATACGCACCGAACGCGCGAAATCGACGCAATTTTCACGTGAATAACAATGGTTTTCAACCAAGAAAACGACAGCCGCCGGGCTGGGAATGATAGTATAGGGAATTTGCATTTAATTTTGAAATCAGATGCGGCGGAACAGATGGGCAAAGAAAGGAAAATGAAATGCTGGAAGACAATGGAACCGTACTCCGCGTACCGCGCATGCGTACGCTCTCCGAAGTGTATGCGTACATCAAAGCGGCAGATCCGGATACGGCGATCTCAGCCAACTATTTACGCTGCTTAATCATATCCGGAAGGATACCGCGCGTGAAGTGCGGTAAGAAGTATCTGATCGATATCGATCTGCTGCAGGACTATCTGTCAAAGTGCATGCAGGGAAGCGATTAATGTTCCGATAAACATCTGAAATCGGACTTGATTGTCGGTTCGATAAGAGCGAACATGCTGAATGACGTAAGAAGGGAGGATGCAAAAACGTGGCCACAATACTGGAGCGAAACGGTGGTTACCTGATCATGGTCAGCGAAGGGTATGGCCTGGATGGGCGGCAGAAACGAAAGCTCATGACATGGAGACCGGAGCCGGGCATGACGAAACGGCAAATCAAAGAAGAACTCACGCTGCAAGCAGCCCTGTTCGAGCGCAGAGTACGATCCGGCCAGGTGCTGGACGGGCATGTGACGTTCGCGGAATTCGTAGAGCGCTGGAGACGGGATTACGCGGAATTGAACCTTGCCCCGAAAACGCTGGTTCGTTACGGCGAACTGCTGAAGCGCATCCTCCCTGCAATCGGACACATTCGATTGGACAAGCTGCAGCCGCACCACCTCATGGCCTTTTACGCCGGTCTGCAGAACGCGGAGAATCAAAGCGGGGCGTCTTTCAAAGCGACGCCTCGCTTGCTATCCGTGTTTGAGCAATCGGGAATGACACGCCAAGCCCTGGCAGACGAAGTTGAGTGCCATGTGAATACGATCTACCGTCTGATCCGTGGCCAGGGGGTCGACATCCGCATTGCGCAGGAGGCATGCGATATTCTCGGGGTTCCATTTGCCGAGGGAGCAGAATCGACGAAACCCGTGCACCAGTTGGCGGGAAAGACGATCAACCACCATCACCGGCTAATCTCGTCGATCCTGAATCAAGCGGTATTCTGGCAGGTGATCACGGACAACCCTTCACACCGGGTGAAGCCACCCAAGGTCGAGCGAAAAGAGGCAAAATACCTTGATGAAGAGCAGACCGCGACTCTTCTGCACTTATTGGAAAGCGAACCATACCAGAATCAGGTGATGATCCGGCTGTTCCTGCTCAGCGGGGTACGGCGCGGGGAGCTTTGCGGGCTGGAGTGGAAGGACATCGACTTCAAAAACAACATGATAACAATCTGCCGAACGTCACAATACCTGCCGGAGAAAGGCATCTTTACGAAAGGCACGAAAACGGATTCTTCCGTACGTACGATCAGGCTGCCGGAGCAGACGTTTGAGATGTTGAAAGAGTTTCGTAAATGGCAGAGAAAAAGGCGTGTCGCTGTAGGCGACCGCTGGGTTGACTGTGATCGACTTTTCACGCAAGATGATGGCTCACCGATTCATCCCGACAGTATATCGGGTTGGTTTCACGATTTCATATCGCGGACCGACCTGCCACAGATCTCGATCCACTCCCTGCGGCACACGAATATCACGCTACTGCTTGCGGCGGGGATTCCGTTGAAGACGGTGAGCTATAGGGCGGGGCATGCGCAGACCTCGACGACCGCGAACATCTACTCGCATGCGATCCGATCGGTGGATGAAAAGGCGGCGGAGACGTTAGGAGTTTTTATAAGTCGAAATATCAGATGAACATATAATATTGTTTGTGTTGAATATAAAAGTGGAATCAGGGTATAATTAGTTAATAACACATCGAATTTTCAACCAATCGAAATCACTAACGGGAATCTGCTTGTTTCATTATACGATTGAATTGTTCATGAGGGATAACTGCTGAAAAGATCTTCCTTGCACTTTTCGTTACGGGGTTGTTATTTGGACATTTCAAAAAAAAGTGGCTACAGCTTAAGATTCAAGCAAATCATTTCATGGAGCATATGATACAGACAAATCGAAATGGAGCCCATATGATTGTTGAAGTACAGAATATAGTAAAAACAGCTAAAAATCTATATGGGATAGAGCTCTCACAGTATGATGATGCTTTTTTGAGGCAAACGATTGAGCGCAGATTTGAAGTTGTTGGGGTTAAAGATTTACAGGGATATATTGCGTACTTGTCCAACAGTGAAACAGAAGCTCGAACTCTCGCTCGGTCTTTGAATATTACGTATACTGAATTTTTCAGAAACGCGCTTACATTTGCACATTTGGAGCAATGGCTCCTTCCAAATCTTATTAATAAAAAGCCTCCGGGCAGTGAACTTCGAGTTTGGTCGGCTGGATGTTCAACAGGCCAGGAAGCATATTCAATCGCGATGATGCTGGAAAATGAGTTGGAAAAGGGACGTAAAGCATTCCGTTATCGCATTATCGCAACTGAAATTTCAGAATCGGCATTGGAATTGGCAAATAAAGGAGAATTCAGAGCAGAAGACGTTCAAAACATTCGAGTAAGAGACTTAAACTTGTTTTTCGAGAGAACAGGAGAAACCTACAGAGTCTGCGAACGCTTGAAAGAGCATGTAAGCTTTTCACGATATGATCTGCTGGACTCACAATCTGCTCATCCGCAAGAGAGTATATTCGGAAATTTTGATCTTGTTATTTGCAGCAACGTGCTTTTTTATTATAAACCCAAATGTCAGAGCTTCATCTTGAAAAAACTTGTAAACTCGCTAGTCGGAAATGGATATTTAATAACCGGTGAAGTTGAGCGGCAAAACCTTCTGAAAAATAGTATTCTTCGAGCTATTGTACCACCCTCGCCGATTTTTCAAAAAAAAGCGGAGGTTTGAAATGAAGAATCTTAGAATATCGAAGCAAATAAACATATGGCTGGCATTGATATTGCTTTTGATCGTGTTGCTTTCTGCAACCGCATGGGAGCATGCTAAAATAAAAGACAATCTGCTAAGATGGAAGGAACAGAAAACAGATCCAGAAATCGGAGGCAGGAAATGGGAGAGATCAGGCAGAAATACGACGAGGACTTCAAGAAGAATGCGGTTAAATTATCGCATGCAAGCCCAAAGGCTGTGAGAGAAATAGCAGAAGATTTAGGGATCCATGAAAATCTGCTTTACAACTGGCGACGGAAATACACGTCGGATGGCGACAAGACGAAGTACGCGACGCTGGAGGAAGAGAACCGAGCGTTGCGAAGGGAGCTGGCGGAGACCCGAATGGAACGTGACATGCTAAAAAAAGCAGCGGCCTACTTCGCGAGTCACCAAAAATAAGATATCGATTTATACAGGGACATCCTGAGCACCCTGTTGCGAAGTGGGCCGGGATATTGCAGGTAGGACGAACGAGTTATTATGCCTGGCTCCGGAACCGGGAAGTTTCTGAAAAACGAAAAGAGCATTTAAAGAAGCGAATCAAAGAAGCATTCACAGGAAGCAGAGGCACCTACGGACCAGACAGAATCATTGCTGAACTTCGGAAAAGAGGCGAACGGCTTGGGCGGGTGAAATGCAGGGATCTGATGCAAGAGATGTCCCTGACTTCATGTCACAACAGGCACAAAACCAAGAGTCTGACGAACAGCAAAAAAGCGCGAGGCGATGGATATCCAAATATTCTCAGGGAACAGGAGTTCCCGATCGCAGCACGAATGGGACTGACAAGCGATATCACCTACCTGAGGACAGCCGAGGGATTCATGTATCACTGTGTCATCCGGGATATCGTAACAGGCGATGTGCTGGGAGATCACATGTCGGACCGGATGACGAAGAAACTCGTACTCAATGCGATCATGGCTATGCTGGCGCGGCATGAACTGGCCAAGGGATGCATCTTTCACAGTGACAGAGGCAGCCAGTATACTTCAAAAGCTGTGATGGGCTTGCTGCAGCAGTATGGACTGCGTCAGAGTTTCTCGCGAGTCGGGATGCCGGGAGACAATTCATGGTCGGAAAGCTTCTTTGCGACAATGAAAAAAGAGATGATACACTGGACGCACTACGAGACGAAAGAAGCCGTCCGGGCGGCAGTGTTTGAATACATCTATTGTTTCTACAATGTGATGAGAATCCAGAAACGGCTCGGCTACATGTCGCCGAGGGAATATCTCAGATCATTGCAAACAGACCGGCTGGCGAAGGTAGCTTAGCAAATTGTCTATAAAATAGTTGAAGTCCCCATTGGTTTCGATTGAGGGATTGTGGGTCAATACCGCGGAACTATACGAGCATCCATTGGCAGTTAGGCGTGAAATTGGTGATATTAAAGCGAACATGTATCTTGTGCACTGGGGATTTGAAACGGCATTAAGACAAGAAAGCTATTTGGGAATGCTGCCATATTTGGATGCGGTAGAGAGAGCGGATGAAAGCATTCAAGAAAGTATAGGCGTATTATATGAGAAGTATTTGGGCCCTAAAGCGGACATTGATGAGTTGGCAGACTTGTACAATGCTTGTAAAAACAACCGCGATGATGTCATTTCTCTTCTAGGATCCGGAAATATCGAGCAGGCCGCTACCATTAATTTGCATGATTCATCAGCGATCGATAGTGAGCATTTCATGGATATTTCAAGTAGCATAGAGAAAATCAGCGATTTCGCATTAATGAAAGGTGACGAGTTTTACCAAGCTGCCCAAACGCAAAGAAGTCAAACTGTTTTGAGAACGGCGCTTTTCAGTACGGTGGCAGCGCTTACTCTACTTGGCATCGGCTATTTCTTAAGAAAGAGCATTATTCCTCCATTGAAAGAAATCACTGATGCAGCGGAAACAATGCACAAAGGCAAGCTGGATATCCGTGTTCAATACGAAGCGAATAACGAGATAGGCATATTATCAAAGGCGTTTAATTCCATGGCTGAAACCATTGAAACCGAGACAGCGCATAAAGATAAGATTGCGCATATGTCTTTGGTGATGTTTTCGGAAGATTCTTTACGGCCATTTTGTCAGGAACTTTTAAAAACTCTAATGGATCTGACCGATTCACAAATAGCTGCGATCTATTTTCCAAACGAACAGAAAAACAGATTTGAACCCTATGAATCGATAGGCGCAAGTCCGGATCGCTTACCCTCATTCTCCACTTCAGGCAAGGAAGGTGAGCTTGGAGCGGCATTGGCAACAAAAGAGGTGCATCATTTAACAGAAATTCCTGCGGATTCGCAGATTGTATTCTCAACAGTCAGTGGCGAGTATCGTGCCAGAGAAATCATCACTATACCGATTGTCGGTGAAAAAGACGTGATTTCGATCATCTCGATCGCAAGTATCAAAAGCTATTCACCGGCTTCCCTTCGGTTGATCAATAGCCTGCTCAACGAAATTTCTGCGCGGTTGAGCTCGATAATAGCGTCCCAAAAAATTCAAGAGTTTTCCCAAATCCTTCAGGATAAAAACGCAGAACTGCAGCAACAGGCAAAGGAGCTAGAGATGCAAGCTTCTGAATTATCCGAGCAAAATACGGAGCTTGAGCTTCAGAAAAAGCAACTGGATGAAGCAAGTCGGTTGAAGACGAATTTCTTATCGAACATGAGTCACGAGCTGCGCACGCCGCTCAATTCAGTAATTGCACTCACGGGAGTTCTAAGTCGCCGACTTGCTAACAGAATACCGGAAGAAGAACTCGGTTTCTTAGAGATCATAGAACGCAACGGAAAAAACCTGCTGGTGTTGATTAATGACATTCTTGACATATCACGCATTGAGGCGGGACGCGAAGAGATTGAGACCGAGCAATTTTGCGTGAACGATGTCGTTGGTGAACTCGTGGAGATGATACATCCTCAGGCCGAGCAAAAATCGATTGAATTGCTGTATGATTCTGGCAATCCTATTCAGATAAGCACGGATATAGATAAGTTCCGACATATCCTGCAGAACTTGATTGGAAACGCCGTCAAGTTTACCGAGAAGGGAAGCGTCAGAGTTGTTGCCGAACTTAACGAAACGCAGATCTGTATAAAGATTTGCGATACTGGAATTGGAATTCCACAGGAGCAAATACCATATATATTTGATGAGTTTCGGCAGGCCGACGGGAGCACGTCCAGACGTTTTGGAGGCGCGGGACTTGGGTTGGCGATCTCGAAGAAATATGCAGATATGCTGGGAGGGACGATTTCGGTTACGAGTACATTGAACGTGGGATCGGAGTTTACACTGACGCTGCCCATTCACGCAGATTCAGACACATTGCATGATGCACCAATCAACCCCAAAGTTGAAGCAGCTCAGTTTTCGTCTCAAAGAGCACCCCGTCTAAATGAGCGTACCATACTATTGGTCGAAGACAATGAATCAGCAATCATTCAAATCAAAGACTTGGTAGAATCAATTGGATGTCAAGTCTTCGTTGCGCATAACGCTGGAGAAGCATTTGACATCATTGAGCATTCGATTCCAGATGCTATGATTCTTGATCTGATGATGCCAGATGTGGATGGTTTTCGTGTGCTTGAAATATTGCGGAATGCGGAAGTAACGGCACATGTACCCGTATTGATTCTGACAGCAAAACAAGTAACCAAAGAAGAGCTGAAGTTCCTGAAGCGTAATAATATCCATCAGCTCATTCAAAAGGGTGATGTGAACGCCAAAGAACTCGAAAAAGCGATTTTGGGTATGCTAAATCATGTGACTGCGGAAACAGAAACGCCCACAACAAACGCAAAACTGGTACAGGGGAAACCGGTCGTTCTCGTCACGGAAGATAATCCAGATAACATGGTCACCATTAAAGCGTTGCTCAGAGATGACTACGTCGTCTTAGCAGCGGGAAACGCGAAAGAAAGTATTGAAATGGCGTCTGAACATGTTCCTGATCTCATCTTAATGGATATCGCTCTGCCGGATGCGAGCGGAATAGATGCATTTAAAAAGATCAGAACCATGCCAAGCTTGAACTGTGTGCCAGTGATAGCCTTAACTGCAAGCGCAATGCGCCAGGATCGTGAGGCTATTCTTGCATATGGATTTGATGGATTTATAGCAAAGCCCATCATCGAGGCAGAATTCTTCGAGAAGATTCAGGAGGTGCTGTATGGAAAGTAGACCGATGAAAATTCTGATGATAGATGATAATCAAGATAATCTAACGATTCTGAAAACGCTTATTCTGGAGGCGTTTCCGAACGCGAGCGTTCTTTCCGCGCTGAACGGACAAAAAGGACTCGAATTAGCGGCCAGTCAAGAACCTGACATTATTCTTCTTGACATCATTATGCCAGGATTGGACGGATACGAAGTTTGTCGGAGACTGAAAGCAGACGCTCGTCTTTACGACATTCCTGTGGTTTTTATCACGGCATTAAGGAGCAATAAAGAAAGCCGAATAAAAGCACTCGAATGCGGTGCCGAGGCGTTCTTAACAAAACCGATTGATGACATCGAGCTGACAGCTCAAATTCGAGCTATGCTCAAAATTCGTGACGCAAACATCCAGAAGCGTGATGATAGGCGATTCCTTGCAGCTCTCGTCGAGGGAAAAACAAAAGAATTAGTTACTGCCAATACAGAACTACAAAAAACGGTCGAAGCTCTGAAAAGCGAACAGGCACTAATAGAAGCGATATTTGACAGTATACCAGGTTATTTATATGTTTATGATGAGAGCGGGCAATTGATTAAATGGAACCAAAAGCATGAAACAATGACTGGGTATTCCACTGAAGAACTAGCCCATATGAGCCTTGATAAATGGTTTGATCAAAAGGATATTATAAAGGTTAACGCGGCAGTTCGTGATGTTTTTAAAAAAGGATACGGTGAAGTAGAAGCATGGTTGATGCTTAAAAATGGCGGGAAAATGCTGACTCGCTCGAGCGGCGTACCACTGATTCTCAATGGGAAGAAATACTTTGCTGGGATTGGAATAGATATTACTGAACAAAAGCGTGTAGAAAAAGAACTTTTAGAGTCACAGCGAATTGCTCATTTAGGGACATGGAGTCTGGACTTACGCACGGATCAAGTTATTTGGTCAGAAGAACTCTATAAAATGTATGGGTTCGATCCCCAATACCCACCTCCGCCCTACACTGAACACATGAAGTTATTCACTTTAGAAAGTTGGGAGAGGTTATCGAAAGCACTCGAGTACACAAGAACGTTTGGAATCCCTTACGAGTTGGAATTGCAGACTGTAATGACTGACGGAACAAATGGATGGATGTGGGTACGTGGAGAGGCGAAGACTGATGCAGAAGGAAATATTGTTACGCTTTGGGGAGCAGCGCAGGATATCACGGAGCGTAAGAGAGTAGAAATTGAACTAAAACAAAGCGAAGAACGATTCCAACTTCTTTTTGATAAAGCGCCGCTTGGGTATCAATCTCTAGATACTGACGGTTGTTTCATCGAAGTCAATCAGCAGTGGCTTGATACCTTTGGATACAGCAGAGAAGAAGTGATTGGCAAGTGGTTTGGAGATTTTCTTTGCCCCGAATATATTGCGGCTTTCCAAGATCGGTTTCCAATTTTTAAATCGCAAGGCCATATTCACAGTGAGTTTGAAATGCTGAGCAAAAGCGGAATTCGTCTGTTTATTTCATTTGAAGGGAAGATAGCGTATGACGCAAAAGGCGAGTTCATTCAAACCCACTGCATCCTACAAAACATCACCGAGCAAAAAGCTGCAGAAGCTGCATTGCGGGAAAGTGAAGATCGATATAGGCTTTTACTTGATCATTTACATGTTGGTATTGTTTTGCACAATACAGATTCATCGATTTTATTCAGTAATCCCTTAGCATGTGAGCTACTGGGGCTTACGGCAAACCAAATGCTGAATAAATTTGTTTCTGATAAGGCGTGGCGCTTTTATGATACGCATGGTGAACTTCTATCTGAGGAATCTTACCCATTTTCGCGTGTATACAGAGATAAAAATCTTGTCAATTATGAAATGGGAATTTCGAAAGAAGGTGCAAAAGACATTAAATGGATTCTCGTAAACGGGTTCGTGATTCAAGGAAAGACTGGAGATACAGAAAAAATACTGATTAGTTTCATTGATATTACGGAAAAAAAGCAAGCGGAAAAAGAAGTGGAATATCTTGCGTACCACGACTATCTAACGGACACCTATAACAGAAGGTACTTCGAAAACGAATATAGTGCAAAAAACACAGCGGCCTTTTTCCCTTTAGCGATTTTAACAGGCGACCTGAACGGATTAAAACTGATCAATGATTCTTTCGGGCATACGTCCGGAGATTATGCAATTCAACAGTTTGCATCGGAAATTCAAAAACTTATACCGAACGATGCGATTCTCGCCCGCATCGGAGGAGATGAATTTGCCGTTATTCTTTTCCGCAGTTCTGAAGTAGAAGCAAAGCGGCTTGCCAGGGAGCTACAGTCGGTTATCCGGCTGACGATCAAAGACCAAAACGGAGACGATGCTGACGCCGAACTAACCGCTACCTTTGGATACAGCATTCAATCATTATCAGGACAGGAGCTGGATGAACTCTTGAAGGAAGCCGAGACCTTTATGTACCGGCGCAAGTCTCTGGAAAATACAAGCAAACGCAGCCACGTCATCGATGCCATTATGAGTACGCTGTTTGAAAAAAGCGAACGAGAGCAAAAACATTCGCTCCGTGTAAGCGCCATTGCTTCAGCGATTGCTACGGCAATGGGCCTTGATGATGCTGTCATTGCTAAAGTTAGGGTTGCAGGTGCACTGCATGACATTGGAAAGATAGGAATCGATGTGAGCATCCTCAATAAAAAAGAATATTTGAATGATCAAGAGTGGCAAGAGATCAAGCAGCACCCAATACGCAGCGCGAGAATTTTAGCAAGTGTGGATGAATATCTCGATATTGTGCCTATTGTTAAATCTCACCATGAACGAATTGACGGCTGCGGTTACCCCGCGGGATTAAGCGAAAAACAGATACCGATTGAAGCGAAGATCATCGCTGTCGCAGATTCGTTTGACGCTATGACCGAAAAACGGCCATATCGCGAGTCTATCAGCAGAGAGCTTGCGGCGCAAGAACTAAAACATTGTGCTGACAGTCAGTTTGATGCAGGGGTAGTAGATGTATTTATCACAAAAGTATTGCCCAGTTTGGAACAGGGGAATATTACTGCGTAACAAAAAATGCAAAACAGTCAATTATGAAATTGCGAAATCTCATGTTGTTACTCAAACACGAAAGAGATAAGTACCAAGGATCACTTCGGGAATGAATTTAACGGGGAGGCTGCCTCGAAATGAGCATTACGCCTGTTTATGAGAATTTCTTAAATGCACTATTGCAGATTAACAGAACAGAAGCTGCGCGGATTTTTGAGGAAAACTATGCAGAGGGAAGCAGCATCCATATATTGGAATCCCTGCTTGTTACCGCGTTAGAGCAGGTCGGACAGGGCTGGCAAGCCGGTGAATATTCCCTAGCGCAAGTATACATGTGTGGGATCATTTGTGAAGAATTGATGGAAACACATTTGCCAAAATCAGTGGTTTCAGAAACGAGCACTCCGAAGATTGCGATCGCTGTGCTTCAGGATCATCATTCTTTGGGTAAACGCATTGTTTGTTCTGTGCTGAGAGTAGGTGGGTTTGAAGTAGCTGATTTTGGCGTGGGATTAAGTGCCGATGAACTTGTGGAGAAGACCGTAGAGAGTAAAGTTGAAGTACTACTGATTTCCACGCTGATGCTTCATTCCGCGCTGAAAGTGAAACTAGTGAAAGAAATGTTAGTTAAAAGCGGAATGAAAACAAAAATAGTAGTTGGTGGTGCGCCGTTCAGACTGGATGAAACGCTGTGGGAAAGTGTTCAAGCGGATGCATATGGGGAAAACGCCTCGGATGTTATCACAATTCTTGAGCAACTTGTTAGGGAGGTTGGCTAAAATGAACTCGATGGAGCGTACGATGGCGGCAGTTAATCATAAAGAAGCGGACAGGGTGCCATTATTTCTGCTAACATCCCTTTACGGAGCGAAAGAACTACAAATGACGCCAAAAGAGTATTTTTCGAAGCTAGAGAACGTTGTTCACGCCCAATTGAAAATGAAAGAAAAATACCAAAGCGACTGTATCGATGCTTTCTTCTATGCGCCGATCGAAGTTGAGGCATGGGGTGGAGAAGTTATATTTGTTGATGATGGACCACCGAATTCAGGCGAGCCATTTATTAAATCGATCGATCAAATTTCGTCGATTAAAGCCCCAGAAATTAGTGAATGCAAAGGATTGATTCGCGTACTAGAAACGATCCATATGCTAAAGCAAAAGGCGAATAATGAAACGCCTATTGTCGGAGTTGTGGTTTCTCCGTTTTCCCTCCCCGTGATGCAAATGGGATTCGAGAAGTATTTAGAGCTTATATACTATAGACGAGATGATTTTCAGAGGCTGATGCAGATTAACGAGGCCTTCTGTGTCGCATGGGCGAATGCGCAGCTTGAAGCCGGAGCAACTGCGATTTGTTATTTTGACCCACTTGCCTCGCCCGGTAATATCGAAAGAGAAACATACCTTGCAACCGGCTGGCAAATCGCTAAAAGAACACTTAGTAAGATCAAAGGTCCGACAGCCACGCATCTTGCTTCTAGCAGAACATTGCCAGTGATCGACGATATTATTGCAACCGGAACCGCAATTCTCGGTTTTAGCTCTGATGACGATCTCAATGAAATAGAGAATGCCGCCGCTGGCAAAATATGCTTGCTCGGGAATCTGAATGCCATAGAAATGAGGAACTGGGGATCTGAACAAGTCGAGCGAGAAGTGAAGAATATCATCGCAAAAACGGGCAAAGGCGGCGGGTTGATCCTGTCGGACAATCACGGAGAGATACCGTGGCAAGTTCCGCAAAGCGTTCTTCTCGAAATTTCTGAATGTGTGAGGCGATTCGGAACTTATCCGCTGAATTGGGTTGATTCTTATGAATAAGCTTGATTTGTTTGTTTGCGAGAACTACTTGCCTGAGTTTCAAATCTGTGCCGAGCAAGAAGGTTATGAAGATGTTTCTGTTCGGGCGTTTCCCTGCATGTGCGAAAATAAAAGCATGATTACCCAAACCGCTGATTTATTTGAAAGCAGCCAGCATTCAGGGAACGATATCCTCGTGCATTGCGGAGCCTACTGCGACGCAATACCATTGATACCAAGCGGAAAACGAAACAACGCATACAAATCCACATACTGCTCAGGCCACTTGGCCTCTCAAGGGATCCTTGATTATATTTTCGAGAAGCGGGGCTTTATTGTTGGATCCGGTTGGCTGAAAAACTGGCGCAGACATCTGACAAATCAGGGGTTTGATCAGCAAACCGCAAAGCAGTTTTATAGTGAAATCTGCGATGAATTCGTTTTCTTTCAATCAGACGCTTATCCAGAAGCTGAATGTGAATTGTCAGATCTGTCGCATTATCTTGAAATCCCATATTACATTATTCCGATCGATCTAGAGCAGACGAAATATTTGTTAAGAGCCATTGTGTATGAGTGGAAGTTGCATACAAAGGGGGATGAATGGAGCGAATTTCGAGTTCAAATGCAGGCGCGAAGCGCGGAATACTCGACCGTACTTGATTTGCTGGGTAAACTCTCAACATTTAATAACAAACGTGATGCGATTGGAAAAATAAAGGAGATATTCCTGATGGTCATGGGGGCACAGGAATTTCGATATTGCAGCGCTGATCAAGAGGGGCTGCACGAGTCTGCTGAAAGTGAAGAAGTCGAATGCAACGGTGAAATCACATACAAGCTATCCAAAGAGAAAAACAAGTTCTGTATTAAGATTAAACACAACGAGAAGGAATATGGATGCCTGCATGTTGGCGGCTTTCTGTTTCCGCAGCACATAGAGCAATACCTTAATTTTGCAATCGAAATTGCTCGGATTTGCGGACTGGTGTTATCGAATATTGAACAGTATGAAACAATTATTCGGTCCGAAAAAGCTTACGCATATCTTAGTTACCATGATGCGCTTACCGGATTGAGTAACCGAGCGTTCGTTAACAGCGTTTTGAACGAGTATCAATCTGTTCCTTCCGTTGTGGTGTTTTCTTTTGATATTGATGGTCTAAAACACACTAACGATACATATGGGCATGCAGAAGGAGACAAATTAATCTGTAATTTTGCTAATGTACTCAAGAAATGCTTCAGAGACGGCGATGTTATTGCGCGTATGGGCGGTGATGAGTTCATTGCAATCGCTCCATATTGCGATTCGTTGGCGGCCGAATTGATTGAGCAACGCATCAGAGAAGCGATACGTGTTTTTAATGCAAACAAAGAGGAACCTCATGTGAACATTGGCGTTTCACTTGGTTTTGCTGTGTCAACGAATAATCAATATACGCTTGAAGAACTAATGAAGGCAGCAGATGTTTTGATGTATGCCGAGAAAAAGAGTAAGCGAGATTGATTAGCTTGATATGAAAGCCAACTTGTAGATAATACGGTAAGGGAATCATTTACAATCTTAAATGATCCCTTGCCATCCCGAATCATCCAACATCCCAATAAACATCAAATAAACATCAGCTTGTAGGTTTTGCGCCAATTCAGAGCGAGAAATCAACTCCTTGGCAAAGCAAAAACCGCCCAAATTGGGCGGTTTTTATTTGGTTGCGGGGGATGGACTTGAACCAACGACCTCCGGGTTATGAGCGTGTACTATTAGGATTTGCGGCTGATAGTAAACTTCAATGTTCTGAATATTTGCCTGTATTCACGGATTACTCCAAGGTGTTCTTATTGTTTGAAAGTTGCTGCTTACGACTATTTACAATGATGAACATCAAATAACATCAGCTGTCAGGCTGCGGTTTCCACTGATTCAATTTGGATGCTTAGCATGCAGTAATATAGTTATTCTGCCGTTACAACGCGATCGCGACCCTCATTCTTTGCGCGGTACAGCGCATTATCGGCGGCCTTGAGGAGACGTTCAATAGATTTTTCATCCTCGGGGTAGGCGGCAACGCCAATGGAGATGGTGCATTTGGCAAGCGGTTTTCCGAGATGATACACCAGTAATTCTTTCACACCCAAGCGCAGTTCTTCAGCACGCAAACGAGCGTTCTCCTTAGTCGCTCCCGGCAGAACTACGAGAAATTCTTCGCCGCCGTAACGGCAAACGATGTCCGAGCCGCGCATGGACTTGTTTAAAAACGTACCAAGTTCGCGCAGCAGCGCGTCGCCCGCGTCATGCCCTTCCAGATCGTTGAAATTTTTGAAATGGTCGATATCAAACATCATAACGCCAACGGAAATACCTTCCCGCGCTGCGCGGCTCAACTCCCGTTCCAACGTTTCTTCCATATAGCGACGATTGTATAACCCGGTCAGCGCGTCGCGAATCGATTGCTGGCGGAGGGATTCTTTTAACTTGAGGTTGGATAACGCGAGCGCGATGTGCTCTGCGATTATGGCCACGAGCTGTGTTTTGTGTTCGGAATATAGTGCCTCCGCCGTATCCTGCCGGTCGGGCGCGGGCATGCCGGCATGGTTGAGATGGAGAATTCCGATCGCCTCGCCGTTTACCGTTAAGGGGACGCAGAGATACTGGCCTGTTTCGGGCCCGGTGATATGCCCGCAGAGCAAGCCGGGATGACGCGCGTCAACAAGATGCTGACGACCGCGCCGGATGGCCCAGCAGACCATCGGGTCAAACACCTGCAGCGTATAGGACTCGCCCCAAGTCCCCGCCGATTCGGCCAGGTTTCGGGACTCTTTAATGAGATAGAGCGCGCCGCTGCTTGCCGGGCAAATCCGCCGTATATACTGAATGCTTATGGCGCAGGCCTCGGCGACGGTTTGGCAGCTCTGGAGCTGTTCGCCCATTTCATTTAGTTGGTTCATCTCTTCGGTGCGTTCTTCGAGCGCTTTCACCCAGGACGCAAGCTTTTCATTGGCTGATTTCAGATCGTCCTCAGCCTTCTTTCGCTCAGTGAGGTCAATGCCGGTGGCAATGATGAATTCCACGTGCCCCTCGCGGTCAAGGATTGCGGCAAATGTCCAGGAGATCAGCCGCTTGCTTCCGGTTTTCGAAACAAGGGTGGTTTCATAAACGCCGGGGTAATCGTCGCTGAGCAGTTTTTTGATATTTTCGGGTGTAATGCTTGGTTCGAAGAAGTCGGTGTCCGCAAGACGCGTGCCAATGATTTCGTCGGCAGAATAACCGCTGGCCAGTTCACAGGAACGATTGAACCGCGTGATGACGCCGTTGTGATCAATCACGACTGCGAGCGTTGCGGCAATATTCAGAATCGCGTTGGAAAAGTCTCGTTCCTTGATCAGTTCGCTTTCCGCGCGTTTGAGATACGTAATATCGCGTATCGAAGTCAACAGCATGTTCGGCTGTCCGTTGAACTCAATGATATCCGTGTTCAGCAGTACAGATATCGAAGTGCCGTTTTTATGGCGGAACATAGTCTCAAAATCACGTACGCTGCCGAGGCGTTTCGTTAATTCCAGTAGCTGTTTTCTGTCGGTCGGAATCAGGTAGAATTCGCGCACGCTGATTCCCAACAACTCATCCGCGCTGTAGCCAAGCAGCTCCTTAATGGCGTTGTTGCTGACAACCAATTCTCCTTTGAAATCCGTAACAGTGATTCCAACGGGCGCGTCACTGAATAATGCGTGGTAACTCTCACCAACCTCTGCCCGGCACTTTTGCTGCTCGACATATTGCGTGATATCATACAGCGAAGTAAGTAAAACATGCTCTCCATTGAGTTCGATGAAGTCTATATTGGCAAGGACTGTTCGTAAAGTACCGTTTTTATGCTTGAGCTCGACTTCAAAATTGCGTACTGAGCCGGATGCGGTGAGCAAATCTATAAGACGCTGGCGATCAGCCGGATTTGCGTACAAATCGCAAACGTTCGTGTTTCGATATTCTTCGATTCGGATTCCCAGTAAATCTTGAAACGCTAAATTGAAACTGCTGATGATGCCATTAATATCGGTAATGACGAGCCCGATCGGAGAGGAACTGGAAAGAAAGCCGAACGTTTCGAAAAACGAAGATACTTCCTCGCCTTTTCGATCCTGCACTTGCTCTTTTTGTTTTTCCATGTTTTTCCCTTCGTTCTGTTATCAGTTTTGAAGTGTGTGCCGGAATTGTGTTTGACAGACGTCCCTTCGCGAAGGGAATCGAGAAAACAGGAACTTGATTTCATTACAATACTATCACAAAATACGCGCGAATCATAGAAGGTGCCTGCGTCATGCTCTAGAGACCCTCCCGGGCTTATGGATTGCCTGCAAAGAACGGCATATAACAGTTGAATTACGCAATAGCACAGATTAGCTATCCTCTTGAAAGCAAGAAACCGCCGAAAGGCGGTTTCTTGCTGTGGAAATATCGCGAGGATCGTTTAGCCGTTTCTTTCGATGCGGGTTACCATTCCATCCTGCATCTGGTAGATGACGTCCATCGAATCCAGAATGCTCATATCGTGTGTTACGACCACGACGCAGTAGTTTTGTTCGTGTGCAAGGCGACAGAGGATATTGATGATGTTGCGGCTGCTGGCGCTGTCGAGATTGCCGGTTGGTTCATCCGCAAGGATCAGGTCGGTGTCCATAGCAAGCGCGCGCGCAATGGCGACGCGCTGCTGTTCTCCGCCGGAGAGCATGGAAGGGAACCGCGTAAACACCGTCTCCGGCAGGTCGACGCGCAGGATCAGTTCTTGCGCTCGCTCTTTTGCGTCTCTGGCCGATATGCCGTGCAGTTCCATCGGGAACATAACGTTTTCCACGGCGGTCAGGAGCGGGAACAGACGGAAGCTCTGGTAGATCATGGCTACGTCGTTGCGGCGGTATGCGTCGAGATCGAGCGTGTTCGTCGACTTGTCGCGGAAAACCACCATTCCGGATTCCGGCAGGTCGAGTCCCGCCATGAGCGAAAGCATGGTGGATTTGCCGCTGCCGCTCTTGCCCACGACGGCGTAGATGCGGCCCTGCTCAAATGTGCAGGTGATCCCCTTAAGCGCCTGCAGGGTTTGGTACTTGCTCCTGTAGGTGTAGGTTACGCTTTCCAGTGAAAGAATGCTCATAAAGGTCTCCTTATTCCTTTTCGGACAAAATGAATATCGCGCTCTTCCGGTTCTGCAAAAACAACGCGGTTCCCGCGCCAAGTGCATAGCACACAAAGAACGCATATAAGTCCGGCTTACCCATCTGCGCCGCATCGCCGAACGAAAGCCAGACGGCCGCTCCGCACAGCATGCCGGCCGCCAGCAGGAACAGCTGCTCATAGAAGAATGTGAGGAAGATCCTCTTTTTCTGCGTTCCAAGTCCGCGCATGATGGCAATTTCTTCCCGGCGGCTGTTGATCATCAGAAATGCCGCGATAACGCCGACGGCGCAGACCAGCGCGAGCAGCACGGGATAGAGAATTTGCATATAGGTGCTGCGCTGGGAAATGCTGCTGACAGACTCGAGAAAGGTCTTATCTTCGATTACGATCGCAACCCGGATATCGCGGTTCTGCTTGGGACCGGAGAATCCGATCTCCTCCAGCGCATCCTTGAATTCGGTGAGCTTACGCGTGTCTTTGAGCGTGAAGCTGAAGGATGAGACGTAGCTTTCGTCCAGCAGAACGTCGAACAGGCTCTGCGGCGTCAGCGCCGTTATGTCATTGCAGTGGCGGCGTAAATATCCAAAGGACATGGGTCTGCCGAAACTGGTGGCTTCGCCATCCTGCAAGCCGTCAAGATCTAGAACGCCGCTGGAGAGCGGACTGTAGATGTAGTCCTCGCTTGCCTGCCGGTAGAAGCTTCCGACTACCTTTAGATCCAACCCAATGAACGCCGGGTTGTTTGCGTTCGAGCTGCTGTAGCTCGTTCCGTTAACGACATAGATGCGGATCGTATCCCCGAGCTGAACGTCGTTTTTTTCCATGAATTGAGTGGAAACGATACACATGGGCTCCGTCCAGTTGCGCTCGACAAACATGGATTCGTCGTAACCCGGCAGGAATTCACCTGTGAACTGGCTGAAATAGAACTCCGGCGCGTCGGCGACGTTGTTCGTGAACACAAGGTACGGCGCGTTGGCGATTTGGTTGAGCATGTCGGTCAGAAGGATGCCGTCGGTGGGCGCGGGCACTTGAGATACGCTGCCAGCCGTCCCGTCGCGATGCTCCGCAATCCCGAGATAACGGTACCGTTTGTGGTATGTAATCGCAATATCGTCGAGATCATTCAAATCGATCAACTGCTGAACGTAATTATTTCTGATCACCAGGTTTCCGGCATACTTTCCGGCCATGGTCGTACAGTATCCGCGCAGCGCCGTGGTATCGTAGAGCGTCTCTTTTGCGGTTTCATACGAAGCAAGCGTGGAAAGGAGCGTAGCAATAAACAGAAGCATGGCGACGGCCAGAGCGGGCACGACCAGCGTGCGCGCGCCGCTGCGGCGAATCGAGAGCAGCGAATACCGCACAGCACCTTTTCCGGCGGTGGAGGAGCGTTTCGGCGGGCGTTGATTCCGGTGATGGACCTTTGCCTGCAGAACCCGCCCGTTGATTGTCCGCTCGGCAAAGTGCAGGCAGAAACCCAGCGCCAGCAGAAAGACCAACAGGGCAACGAGCACGGCGAGCGGGACGGACGCAACGGGAACCGGCGTAAAATTCTTGGTAATGCCGAAATATCCGTTGCTGTACCGCAGATCGACCGCCTGAAGCCCGGAAACGAACGAATACGCGCTGGAAATCAGCCGCGCGGCGAATCGCGTGCCGATCCAGACGCCGATGCAGACGGCGATCAGCGCGATCAACCCTGCACCAAAGAGCAGATACAGGCGCGTTTCCGTCTTTGTCGTGCCAAAGCAGCGCATTGTTTCGACCGTATCGCGCTGCTTTTCAACAAAAAGGAACGCAAAAAACAACAGAACGACGACCGCGGCAACAAACGCAACAGCAGAAAGCGCGGCGGACGCGCCGCGAATCACGCTGAGCGAATCCGCAACCGTCTGGTATCCCTGGTCAAACACGTTGATGGTCGCGCGCGCAGGCAAAAGCGGGGTAATCGCTTCAACGAACGCATCCGAGCTGCCGTTTTTCAGCGTAGCCTGGCCGAGTTTGTAGACGTATTTTTCCGGCTGCGCCGAAGCGGGAACCGACGGCACGTAGACGTTGTACTGCAGTCCTTCATAATAATTAACGATGCCGACGATTTCGTAATCGTCCGAATTAGTTAGACTGTCCGTGCCCCAGTAGCAGTCTGCGGCGGGCAGGCCGGTGTTGTTCATTGTGCGGAGCGTGACGGTATCGCCGACGGCAAATCCGCTCGCGTTGGCAAGCGTCTCCGTCATGACGCAGACCTTTGCGCCGCTTTGCGCTTCTTCTTCGGTGAAGAGCCTGCCGGAAATCAGGTGCAGCCGTTCCTGATGGAATTCTTCAAGGTCCGCAAGCGCCTGCGTGCGATAGACGTACACCTTGTTGTTCATGACGTTGTAGTAATCCGCCATGGCGAGGTATACGTTATTTGGTTCGGCGTAGAGCGTTTCCGGCGATTCAATTTGGATACAGGGCGAAATGGCCGAGCAGTCAATGCCGGAAAGAGTTGCGGCGTAACTGTAAAACGGCGAAAAGTGAATCGTCTGAAGGAAAGTCGACAGTCCTTCGGAATAACCGTGGATTATATAATACGCATCCGGATCCGGATCGAAATCAAATCCGTCGGTGTAGAAAAAGATGTGTTTGTCCTGCATGTCCGTCCGGTAGGAATAGAGGCAGTCGACAGTTTTGGCATAAAATTCCACGCCGGGCTGATAGGGCGTCACATCCGTAATGACCAGCACGTTGAACAGCCGGTAGTAGACGGATGCGGAGTGCGCAATAAATCCGTCGATCAGGCCGATGGAGCAATCCGTTGGCTGCCAGAGCAGCACGTCCGGCTGCCCGGCAATCGCGTCGAAATCGATCTGCGATACTTCGGAAAGCATTGACTCGTCATAGATGGATTCGTCGGGGTAATTATCGCCCAGATATTCGATCGATGCGATGGTCGTGTACTCTTCGTCACAGGTGCGCAGCATCTGTTCACTGGCTGTAAACGTGTTGACGCCAAGATACAAAAAAGCCGTGACCGCAACGATCAATAATGTAAAAAGAATCGTCTTGAACGGCATGCGCAAGATGCTGCTCCGACTGTTACGAAGGATCATGGGCCATTTCCTCTCGCATCGTTTCAATAAAACTCAGTGCGCTGTCGCATACGAATTTGCACACTTTTTATATCATACCAACTAACGCCGATTAACGCAAAGGAAGTGTGTTTTTCATGTCGGGGTCTCGTTGAATATGCAACGAATAAACGAAAAACCGTCTATCTTTCATCGCTAGTTAAAATTAAATCTCGTGGTTTTGTGAGCCATGTCTCAATTAACATACACAGGCGGAGCGCAAAAAAACAAAGGTCGCAGGGGAGGGTGTTTAAAATTTCGGACAGCATGGATAGGAGACTAAATTGTAATCAACAGGGAGAAACCATGCTGAAACAACGAACACAATATGATGATGAATTCAGGAAAATGCGGTTTAGTTTAGTTATGCAAGTCCAAAGCCTATGCGAGCCGGGTATATGGACGTCTCAGAATGGAGGGATTCCCCTGAAGGATTCGACTATCTGTGCCAGATCAAAGACGTGAAAAGTGAGATTGTCCTGGTAGAGAGCATGTCTGAACGCATGAAAGCAGAGCTGGTCGTGAAAACGATCCGGAAAGCGCTGCTACGTTGGGATATGCCAACGGATGCATCTTTATAGGCAATTTCTTCGAGACGCCGCGGCTTTGCCGCAGGGTAAATGAACCGGCAGCTCGCTTCATATGAACGCCGCAGAAAACAAATCAGCACCCGTACGGGTGCTGATTTGTTTTGGCTAAACCCTCACGAAGTGATACAATCGCGCGATTCAAAGAGGGTGGGTGCAAGTGGGTGCATGGAAAATAATCCGAAGAAAGAGTGTAAGAAGTACGAAATCTGTTTATACAAGAGATCGGTTTTCGCCTTTATCTTCCGCTGAATTGTATGCGGACAATAGCAGTCCTTCAGTGAGGCAGAACCTCGCATAACGCAAAGGAATGTATGAATCTGCAGATATTCGATAAGTGGCGTATGGCAACCATGATAAACTAGAGGTAAGGCACCGGCAAAACTGAATGGAGCCGATCTCGAATTTCCAACAAGTGTTATTAATATCTTTCGGCACGCGAAATGATTGGAAATCCTTCTTCTCGGCACAGGTTAGTAAAAGCGATTTCCCATCCTTGCTTACCATAAAACGAATGAACCTTGGGTAACCGAGAATATCAATCGTTGAGCGGTGAATACGAATTATGCCGCTAGCTAAATAGAATGATATTTGGGGTACATTATTCATTTCGTACCTCTGCGATCCTTTGAGGTATAATCTCAGGATTTGAAAAATCGAACATCAACATCACTTTATTTCCAGTAGTTACAAGTCGTCCTGTAGAACGATATGCGTTTTTCTGTATCCAACCGTATGTTTGAAAAAGCTGGCGGGCAAAAGATGTGCACTCAAGAGAATGGGAGGACAGATTGTCAGGATTTTTTAGCCATAACAAACTATTTTGATCATCGGAGGATGCGGGAGTAACTAGAATTCTCCGGTTTGATTTATGGACGAATAACTGAATTGAACTAACAAGATTCAGAGCTTTGTAGGCGGCGCCATTAAATGTCAAACAGTGATCGCGAATTGTAAGCATCGGTTCGATCGGCTTTTTAAAGAAATCTCCGTTTACGATCGTAAATCCATCCATTGAAACTTCATCAAGCGAGAGTTCGTTAAACGTGCGCATATATCTCCTCCTGCAATTTTGTTACTCATTTGTAATGATATACCCGTCAGCAAGATCGATTTTATATGACTCTTCATGCTCTAGAGCAGGTGTTCCAAAAACATCCCGCCAGTCAAGCGGGAAATAGGCTATATGCCGTTTAGTGCTACTTGAAGCAACGAACAATTCAAAATCAGACAATCGAAACAAGAAGAGGATTTCCTCTTTATAGACGGCTGGTTTTCCAAGCAGTTTATACCGAAATGCAGGATTCCAGGACATTAGGTCGAAGAGTTTGGCACAAAAAACACGACAACGCATTTCCTTATTTCTTATTTCAGCTTGCGTCCCGCCACTAATCCAACGCAGAGAATCGGGCGCATCCGCATGGCACGGCTTTATAATCAAACGTTTCTCTATTACATTAACCAGCAATTGTATATGAGTTATCCCTGGAAATCTTCGAATGCAAGCCATGTTAAATTTGACGCGATCATTCCATATTGTTATGGAAGGCTCAGTCACATGCGAAAAAAACTCGGCTTTTGTCACTTGATACCCGGCCAAGTCAATTTCCACTGTTTCATCGACTACATGTTCTAACAAGACGCTGCCGAGGATTATTTCTTTTGTTTCATCCTGCTCCATTTTAATCTCCATTATATGTGTCTTAGTTGGGATATAGTGCCTTCCAGATCGGTCGGGGTCAACAGATCAATCTTGATTCTAGACGGTACCGGTTTGCATTTAGCATTTGAATTCCAGCCTGATCGCGATCCCAGCTCAAGACATTGGTTACGAATTTGATATTCGTAAAATGGCAGACCAAATGAAGTTCCCCAATCTTCGGGGTATGTAGTTAATCGCTTTTTAACGCTTATTTCTTGACTCGAGCTATTTTGTGTGCCTGTTGTATCGCAGGTAATCATGATTTCTGGCTGATCAAGATCGAAAACAATGATTTGTTCGTCTCTCTGCTTATACCAGCTACCCCTAACACGATATGCGTACTCAGGATTCCAACCCATAATTTCAAATAAAGCAGCAGAAAAACAAGGACAGATCAGCGATTTCGAAACTAATTTAGAATAAGAGAACCGCCTCCAAACAATGCTATGTAAATCCGCTTCTTCGCAAGGTCGAATGGCGATCTTTCGTTTCGAAGGATGAATTAATAACTGAACAAATTCAACAGAATCAAATCGCCGAATACAATCGCGATTAAATGAGATACGTTTTCCAGAGATTGAAATGGATGGTCCCGCAGGTAGGGCTGATAAGAACGGAGACCTGACAACTTGATAATTCTCTAGATTAAAAGAGCTAAATATGTTTTTCCGAATTCGACGGGGGCTGCTTTGGCTTATGACACTATCGGAAGCGCCATAATAGGAATTTGCATCCATATTGAGCCAATGGTGATTCACCGGTACAAATCCACGAAACACACCATCATCGATCACTTGCATAACAGGATATCCGCCATGAAAATGATGCTTCCGGTTTTCTATTAGCGTTTGAACCGTCTCGAACTTCTCTGCGGATATTATGGCTTCATGTGTATCCTTCCAGAGATATTGTTCGCGATCTTGATGGTTGCGACGTTTTCGATGATCAAATATATCGGCAGTAAAGGTCTTCCAAGTTAAGATGTTACCACAATACCGCTCGTTTCGTAGAATATAGAGTATTGAGCTTTCGCTCCAATCGGTATTTCCAGTTTTCGTCGGCCTACCGATATCGGTGAGTATCGCGGCGAGTTGTTGCGCTGTATATCCTGCCAGAAAAGCATCAAAAATAAACGATACCGTCTTCGATTCCTCTTGATTAACCACCAAATATCCTTCCTCGTCTAGATCGTATCCTAGTAAAGAAGGTGTTAACAGCTTACCTTCTTTAAACCGCTGCTTGAGGGACCAAAGCATACTATCGCTTTTCTTAACAGATTCTTCCTGAGCAAATGTGGCAAGCAAGGATAGCATCAACTCAGAAGTCTCGGACAAGGTGTAGAGATTATCAATTTCAAAATAGACGCCTACGGGATGTGGGAGATTTTTTAGTCGACGCACTAAAGAGATGCAATCTACAACATTACGTGCAAATCGAGATACGCTTTTGGTGACAACAAGATCAAATCTCCCCGACTCGCAATCGCTGATCATTTGATTGAATTGGTCACGATTTCTGAGCGAAGTTCCTGAAATACCTTCATCTGCGTATATCATTCGCAGATCCCAATTTGGATTGTGTTCGGACAGTTCTTGGTAATATGCCCGTTGCAATTCGAAGGATGACAATTGCTCAACGCTATCCGTGGATACACGGCAGTAAGCGCATACCCTTTGAATTGTTGCAGACTCGAACGGGCCTGTACGTGGGCGAGCAGGAATAAGAACTCTTTCGAGCGTACTTTGCTGTTGATAGCGTTCACGAACCTTGGCTTTTTGATCGTTTTTATTCATGCTCCTCACTCCTATGAAGCGATACTCCAAACCCATTCGCCATTTCTTCGATATGATCGAATTTTCAGCGACTTCTTTGCTCGATCGACAGTTCGTTTTGCATAGCCCCTCTCGCTGCAGAGGGCAATTACATCTTGTGCGCTTTTTTCACCAGAAGAGAGAAGGTCAAGCAAAAATCGTTCAATAGTTTTTTGCTTGCTATCCTGAAACCCTTTGATAGGAAAGCCTGATAAATCACTTTCCGTCAGGTTATCTGGAAGGTTGACCCATGTGAATCGTCCATCGTCGTCAAAAGTGAAAGCTACGCTTTTTCCGGCTTTAGCGAGGTTGCTCTTTATATGAACAACTACACGAAGAGAAGATTTATCGTCAGGGCGAACGATATACAAAACGCTTCTTGCTATAGCGGCAATGTCGATCGAACCAATTCCCCGGTATAGGCTTTTTACCCCCGTAGATTTGTTAAGGTGACCGATAATAACTACTGCGCAATGAGTTCTCTCAGCAATGCTGGCTAGACAAGACATTGCCTCACGCATATCCAGCGCACGCGATAGATCACAGGCTTCCGGGATGAAAGCCTGGAGTGGATCAAGGACTAATAACCTTGCGTCATCCTCAATTATTGCTTTCTCCAAACGATCATCTGATATTGACAAAGGAACATTCAAGGAATTGATCAGTGCTATCTTTGAGCAATCAGCACCGGCAGCTTCCAGCCTTGGTTTTATCGTATCCGCTGGATTGTCCTCGCCGCTTTGATAGATAGTAGATAGTGGCGAGCATGCCACGGATCCATTTGGTAACGGTATGCCTTTTGATAACATGGCCACAAGTTGCAGTGCAAAGGTTGTTTTTCCGTCCCCAGGATCCCCTTGGATAATTGAGATTTTACCAAAAGGAATATAGGGATACCACAACCACTCAACGATTTGAGCTTCAATATTCGTATAGTATGAGAGATTGTAGAGCGGTGTCGAAAAATCGGAAGTCATGATACCTTCCATATTGGCAATATTGCCACATTTGTGTGAATCTAGTCAAAATAATAACGCATATGTGGCTCAATGTCAACATATGCGTTGATTATTAACACATCTGCGGCAATCTTACATTTACGCATTTGTGTTAATATGAGGTGGAGGGTTTTATGAATACAATTCGAAGACTATATGAACTAATGCAAGAGCGCAATTTGTCGCTGAACAAACTCGCTACTTTGAGCGGGATAAAATACTCTACTCTACAGATGGCGGTGAAGCGAGGCGGGCAATTATCGATCGATACGATTGAACGTATTTGTACAGGACTTGGTATACCGCTCGTATCCTTCTTTGATGTTGAGGAAGTTCAAAAAACGAGTGAAACCGTGAAAATCGTTGCAGATAAACCTCTAACTTCCGACGAAATAAAGGAATTGAGACTTCTCCTTGCGGAAAGAAACAATGATAAGTGAAAGCGCTGTTCTGCGCTTTTTTCATTTTTGGAGGAAACTGCTGGACCCTTTATAGGAATCATTTACGTAGAGTATGCCAGATTCAATATCAATAACTAACCAGACCCACCAGAATTCAGGTAGGGTTACATGACGAATATCGATTTTTTTCATTTGTTGCCTAACTATACTGCCGACAGTTCTTATTCTGCGCAAGCAAAGTATAGCATAGAAATAAATTATCTGAAGAAATATTAAGAATGCCATATACTACAACTTTAGTATTCCATAAATGATTGGCAATGTGGCAGTCTTAGTCAAGTGCGAGGATCTTTTCAATACTTTTTTCAATTGAGTTTGATTCGGGAAGAAAAAGAAACGTTGAATCCTTCACGTGAATACTGGCGGTAAAATCGAAAAAAACGTGTGAATTGTCTATATTATATTTGAAACGATTTTGATTGGAGATTATGATGAGAGCTCAATATAAAGAGAACCGACAAGTAAAAGCGGTTGCAGACTATTTAGATGGGATCCCAGTAGCACAGATTGCAAAGGACTTTGGTGTTTCTAGGGGCACGATTTATACGTGGTTAAGAAAGCATAAAGCGAATGGGTTTATTAAAACAGTTCCATCTCAAAAAGAAGTAATAAGTCTCAAGCAAAAACTGGCAAAGATTCAGGGTATCGTTTCAGTGTTAAAAGCGGTTGATTGTACGGCGAATGCGCCGTTGCATGAAAGGCTTTTAGCAGCGGAGTCCCTTTATGGGAAGTACAGCGTATATGTGCTTTGCGATGCACTCAACATAGCTCGCGGTACATTTTACAACCATTTATTCAGGAATAAACGTGGCAACTCGACATATGCCAAAAAGCGTGAAGAGGTAAGAATTCAAATTCAGAACGTATTTGACGATAATGGGCGAGTATTTGGTGCGCGGAAAATACAGGCCATATTATCCAACCGGGGATACACTATTAGTGAAAAGCTTGTGGCGGAATTAATGCGTGATATGGGTCTTTCCAGCATGCGGGTAACCGCGACGAAGGATTATGATAAACGTTGGAGAAAAGAAGAAAATCGAAACATTCTTCAAAGACAGTTCAATGTGAAAGCACCCAATCGGGTTTGGGTAAGCGATATTACTTACTTTAAAAGCAATGATCTAGGCTACTATATCTGCGTTATCATTGATCTTTTCTCCCGAAAGGTTGTTTCATACAGAATCTCCCAGAACAATAGCACGCAATTGGTTACATCAACCTATAAATATGCTCAAGCATGTCGAAAAGCCGAAGAAGGTTTGATATTCCACAGCGATCGAGGGCTGCAATATTTATCTCATGCCTTTCGAAAGGTTCTTGATCTAAATCATGCGAATCAATCATTATCTGCTCCAGGGCAACCGCATGACAATGCTGTGGCCGAATCATTCTTTGCATCGATGAAGAAGGAAGCACTATATCGCAAGGACTGCAAATATAAAACAGAGTTGCTATCTACAGTAAAAGAGTATGTACGATTCTACAATAACGAACGACCACATACAGCTTTGGGTTACAAGACGCCAGTGCAATTTGAGGATCAATATTTCAAGGGATTATCAGGGGAAGAAATGAACAAGGGGAGTTCGAAAGTGCCATTATTGGAGTTTTGATGAAAGATTATTGAAGTTTTGAACAATCGATATTGAACAAATGGACAAGTTCGGGTATTAAAAAACCGCATGGTATCTAGCTTTTTACACATGAAAACGGTAGATATTGAACACGGGGGTTCAGATATCTACCGTCGTTCAGTGCAAAATTTCGAGGTGGGTGCAAATCGAATAATACTGAGCTTTATGAAAAATAATCAACTAATTTTATATGTCTAGTTGAAATAGATAATATCTCCCGACTCCCGTCCGCCCTTATACGGCTGGTTAATGACGTTACCTTGGAAAATCATCACGGCGGTTGCGCCGCCGTCAAAATTGTAGGCTTGCTTACAGCCGAGGCTTTCGAACAAAGTGGAAAGCTCGGTTAAATTCATACCGATGGAATAATCCTTCTGCCGGCCGTCAACAACCACAAAACAATAATGCCCGGGTGCATAGTAGCCGATTGCGCTTCTTGGATGACGATCCGTTAATGTCGAGTTAAACTCCGACAACTTACCACCATTTTCATCAAGTAAAGGCGGCCCAAATGACCAGGACTGCCAGATACCGCGCGTTAGTGCGTCGGTTAAGTTGAAAATCGCTGAATCGTAGGTTTTCATTTCACCGTCGTTATATAGAACACAGACATCCGTATTTGGCACATCGCGGTAAAGGGTGCCGTTGCGAACAACGATACCCTGGCTTCGAGCACTGTAGTAATCACCGGTCACGGCAAATACGGCTTGGTTTTCGTTGGCGGTTGTGAGTGGAAAGTCATATATGTTCTTGCCGTACTTACCTTTCGCAAACGCAGTTTTCAAAGCGTCAATGTTCTTTACGTAAACATCGGCAACAAAGTATGTAACGCTGTTTTCCTGAACACGGTTGATTGCAATTCTCACAGTATTCGTTTGATAGCTGTAAAGCGCGCCAGCGCCTGTGTCCTTTGACGGAAAGGCAGCCGAGAAATCGCCGGGAACTGGCGTTGCCGTCGGTGCGGGTGTTATATTCGGAAGCTCCACCGCGGGGGTGGGCGAGTTCTGTAGAGTCGGAGTCGGCGTTGCGTTCATGTAGCGCGACGCATCAATGGGTTGCAGTTTCTGCGGCAAAACATGATGAAACAGGGCAAAGACATTTAAAGCAATGCCAAATAGGATGAGATCACGCAGAAACACCTTGCACGCAGAGCGTTTTATCGGTTTTTTTCCACGTGATTGCTTGGTTGAATAACCCATGTCAACCTCCAAAGATTCCTTTTGCAGGATACCA
Source organism: Christensenellaceae bacterium (assembly GCA_963674535.1). Taxonomy (GTDB): domain Bacteria; phylum Bacillota; class Clostridia; order Christensenellales; family CAG-138; genus UBA7703. Next base: position 261,076 of record OY771363.1, read on the forward strand.
CCGAAAAATGAGAATCATTCGGGAGAAACATGAGAAGTAGATGAGAAATCTTTCGAATAGCAAACAAGGCTCTCCAAACGGAGAGCCTTGTCTTTTACTTACGATTATCTTGGCAGATACACGGATACGGTCGTTCCTGCTCCCGGGCTGCTGACGGCGGAGACATAGCCGTTGTGCGCCTCGGCAATTACGGATACGATGGAAAGGCCGAGTCCCATGCCGCCGGTTGCGCGTGCGCGAGCCGGATCTACGCGATAAAACCGCTCGAAGATGTGCTCGCAGTGTTCGGCATCCATCCCGATACCATCGTCGGAAACGCTTAGAACACACTGCGTATCGTCCGTTGAAAAACCAAGCCGGATGCCGCCGCCGTTCGGCGTATATTTAACGCTGTTGTCGATCAGCGCGTGCAGAAGCTGCTTGATCATCGTTCGGTCGGCGGTAAGAACGTCACTCGAAGGAACAATAGACAGCTTATATGCATGATCCGGGTCGATCAATGCCTGTTCTTCCATAAGCTCTCCAAACAGCTCTCCAATTGAGAACCGAGCAAGGCTGAGCTGTGATTGCATATTGTCGAACCGGGCAAGAAAAAGCAGGTTTTCAACGAGTTGATTCATATAGGCTGTCTGCTTCTGCAATGCCTTAATGCTGTCATGCAGCACAGTGGGATCTTCGCTTCCCCAGCGTGAGAGCAAATCCACATTACCCTGCATGACCGCAAGAGGTGTGCGAAGTTCGTGGGAAACATCTGCGACAAACCGCCCCTGTTGCCGGTAGGCGGCCGATACGCGTTCCAGCATATTATTGATGGTAATGGCGAGACTCTTCAACTCGTCGTCCGGTTCGGGTACGTTGAGGCGCGCGTCCAGACTGCTTCCGCCGATTTGATTGGTTGCCCCAATCATTTGATTGATCGGCGAGAGCATCTTCCGGCTCGTGTAATTTCCCGCCCACAGTGCCGCTAATGCACCGATCACGTTCGCGCCGATGAGCAGGATTGCAAGTAATTGCAAAAAGGCGGTTTCGCTCTGAAGCTTTTGCACGATATAGAGAGTTCCGTACACGTTTTTGTGTTCCTCAATCGGACGAGAGACACAGAGCATCATATGCCCTGACTGAAAAGTCAACGCGGGGGAATAGGGGGACGCCGGAAGTTCCTTTTCGTTTACAGGGAAGTTGAGCAGTCGGTTTACCATCTTTCCGGACGAATCATAGACGAAAATGGAAAGATATTGATCGTTATTCTGCTCCACAAGAATTTCCGGACTGGAGAGTGGCTCGTTTTCTTCAATCTCTTCAATCAGATGATCGCTCATTAGTTCCGTGGTGATCGATAGATTGCTCGACTGCTTTTGGATCAAAAACTGAAAAGCGATAAAGAACACGCCGACCGATAGAATGAACAATATTACCGCAAACAGTATCGTGTAAACGCCTGTCAGACGGTCGGAAAGTCTACTCTTTGTGCGTTTTATCCCGTAAAACATACCCAATCCCCCGTACTGTTTCAATGATCTTGCTCTCATCCGAGTCGTGAATTCGATTGCGTAAATAGCGCACATACACATCTACCACATTGCTGTTGCCCGAGTATTCATACCCCCAGACATGGCTGAGAATCTGGTCACGCGTGAGTACGATATCCCGATTCCGCAGCAAGTATTCCAGAAGATCGTATTGCGTTTTCGTCAGCTCAATGATCTCACCTGCGCGTGTGACTTGACGGGATGACGCGGTCAGAATGAGGTCACCAACGGACAGCGTTCCTTCCGGCGAGGACGGCGAGGAAGATTCGGCAGTTCGGAGTACCATGCGGATACGCGCGAGTAATTCTTCAATATGAAACGGCTTTGTAATATAGTCGTTTGCGCCCATATCCAAGCCGTTGACTTTTTCCATCACCGCGTCCCGTGCGGTAACAAGAATGACCGGAACAGCGCTTTCCTTTCTCAGCCTACGAAGGACTTCCATTCCGTTCAGCTCCGGCAGCATGACGTCCAAAAGGATCAGGTCGGAATCACCGGACAAAGCTTTTTCTAAACCGGCCCGGCCATCCATACAGCTGCTGACGCAATAGCCTTCGTGCTGGAGCTCAAGCGTGAGGAAACGCACAATTTCCGCTTCGTCTTCAACAATCAGAATATTCATTCGAAAGTCCTCCTTCGAAACGAAGTGAACATGATCCTGAGACAATTATATCTATAGTTTGATTATAAATGTAAAAAACGAAACAAGCATTACGATTGCATGAGAATTCCTTAAGAATTTACGAACGGATGATTTTCATCGAATTCTAATGTTGGCTTCGCCGGATTCTCATAACCAGTGTTTATGATGGTTCGGCGAGGTGTTGATATGGAGAAATCACAATTTGACCAGCATAACGCGCATTTGTCCGGGCCTCTCCTGATTGTGAGGGACACGTTGATTTTTCTTGCCTGCGTTTTGATGATTGTGTTAATCTATGTTGTTTTGCCGCAAATATCTAGCTCCTCAGCTACGAACAAGGCGACCGCTTCATCGGATGCAGCAGTACAGTCGCAGAACACTTCCAACTCGACGATGTCACAAGCGGAAACGCCGCAAACAAACTCCGCGTTGGCTGCAAATGTGTCCGCTGCGGCGGAAACTCCGACACCAACGCCGGAACCAACATCAACGCCTGCGCCTGACACTCCGGCGTCGCACGGCGACTTTTCGGCCACATTCCCAACGACCGATACGGGCGCAAATGCGCAGTACAGCTATCAAGGTGATACAACGAAGATCGCAATCAACCGTGTTCAGGCAAACGGAGTCACCTACTTTGTCGCTGACGTTTGGGTAAAGAGCATAGATGCATTTCACACCGCGTTGGCCAAAGACACCTATGGGCGTGGAATTCATGAAATGCCGCTCGAAATTGCGAATACCAATCATGCCGTGTTTGCCGTATCGGGAGACTACTACGGTGCGCGCGAACAGGGAGTCGTCGTGCGTGACGGTACTTTGTACCGCGACGTGATGGGTGACGACGTTTGCATCCTCAAAAGAGACGGAACGCTGAACGTGTATAAAAAAAGCGAGTTCAATGCGCTCGATATGCTGAACGATTCTGTTTGGCAGGCATGGGCGTTCGGCCCGGCGTTGGTTGAAAGCGGGGCTGCTTGCGATACATCGGATAGCACGATTAAGGTAAAAAATCCTCGTTGTGCGATCGGTTATTACGAACCTGGCCACTATTGCTTTATCGTGGTCGATGGGAGGCAGAGCGGGTATTCCGATGGCATGACACTGGATGAGCTTTCCAATACGTTTGTTACTCTCGGTTGCGTAACCGCCTATAACCTGGATGGAGGCGCGACCGCGATGATGGTTTTCCAAGGTGCGGTGATCAGCCAACCAACAAACGGAGGCCGCTCCTCAAGCGATATCATCTATTTTTAATTATGTAGTTTCGACTGGGAGGATTTGACTATTATGCTGGACAAGCAACGCATCTGGGGCTTTTTTGCGCACACAAGCATCATCGTTGGAATGATGTTTATTGTTTTCTTCGTCATCGACCAGTTCAACCCGGCGATGGAGTTCCTCACGAGCAGTTTGAGCAAATGGCTGATCTTTATTCTTGCGGTATGCGCGCTGTTTACAGGCCTCTTTTCGGCGGTATTTCTGTTTCAAAAGCAGAAACGTCGGGACGAGAAACGCAGCCATCCGCAGACAAGACAGATATACGAACATGAACGTGTTCCGCAGGAGTGGTTTACGAAGCCGAACTATGATCCACGCGCTTATCCACAAGGACAACAATCGAAAGGCGCCGTTTCACACCCGGGATACCAAACTGCTCAGCCACGGCAGGCGAATGGCTATCCGCAGGCGTATTCAGAATACTCCGGCGAACAACCCAAATCGGACTACGAACGAAGAGACACTTACGGCAGGTAATTCTCGATATAATTATGAAACCGAAGAGATTCAGTATCGTTAGGAGTAATAATGCAGGGCTGGCTGATCAATATCATCAATCAATTTGGTTATTTTGGGATTGCGTTTCTGATTCTGCTTGAAAACATTTTTCCGCCGATTCCATCCGAATTAATTCTGACGTTTAGTGGATTTTTAACGACAATAAGCAACACGAATATTTGGTTATCTTCGCTCTCGGCAACCGTGGGATCCATGGCGGGAGCGATTCTATTATATATGCTTGGAAGAGTAATCCCCCAGCGAAAAATTGTACAGTTCGTAAAGAAATATCAGAAAATTCTCCGACTAAAAGAATCTGATCTAAAACGCTCATCCGATTGGATGACGAAGCGAGGAGGATCAGCAGTTTTTCTATGCAGGTTTGTACCTGTTGTTCGAAGTTTGATTTCGATTCCGGCGGGTGCGGCGCATATGCCAATATGGGAATTTTTAGTTTTCTCCACTCTAGGGACCGCCATCTGGAACACGATTCTGATCTACCTCGGCGCCTTAGCAGGCAAAAACTGGGGAAACATCATTGGGTATTTGAATACATACTCGTATGTCATTTGTATAGCAGTCGCGTTGGCACTGACCATAATAATCATTCGTCGCGTAAAGCGAAAAAGAGCAGCATTGGAGAGAAGCAGCATTCAAAACCAGACGGATGATGACAATCCTACATATTAGTGCAAGCGGAGATTTCTCTTGAAATTCAATGAATTTCTAACAATTAACAAGCAACATTTTCATTCGATTCTCATGAACAAGGTGTAAGTTTTCAAAGAACAGGAGATAAAAATATGTTATTAGCTGAACATGTATCAAAGAGCTATCCGAACGTCGTGGCATTGGATGACCTATCACTTGAAGTGCAAGATGGAGCGATTTTCGGATTTCTTGGGCATAATGGCGCGGGAAAGACTACGGCATTGTCGATTTTTTCGACTTTAATTCTACCTACATCCGGCAGAGTAACTATCCAAGGAATGGATGTCGTTAAAGACAATCTGAAAGTTCGAGGTATTCTCGGTTACTTACCGGAAAATGTCACCCTATATGGGGAACTTACCGTGCGCGAGAACCTTCGGTTTTTAGGACGCTTGTCTGGATTAAGAAGGGTCGATCAGGCGATTGATGAGACACTCGAAATGCTGGGCTTTTCTCAGTGGTCTGATAGCAAGGTGAAAACTTTATCAAAAGGGATGCGGCAGCGAGTCGGAATCGCACAGTCAATTTTACACAAACCTAAGATTCTATTTTTGGACGAACCAACATCCGGGCTTGACCCTGAAGGAACATCCGAAATTCGCGATATACTTTTACGAGTCAATGCGGAGTTGGGAACGACGATTTTTATGAATACGCACATGCTTTCCGAAGTTACCAAGACTTGTACAGACATTGGTATCATTCGTCATGGCAAACTTCTACTGGCGGATACGTTGAAAAACGTTGAAAAACAATACGAAGATTGCACATCGCTGGAAGAGATTTATTTTCGTATTGGGAAAGGCGATGCGCAATGACTGGAATGCTAAACATTGCCGGCAAAGAGTTTCGGTCGTCGTTTCGAAATATGGAGTTCCTTTTGATTATAGGCGTCTTCCTTATCATGTCGGTCGTGTCGGTTTATATAGGTTCAACGACGAAAAATGCCGAGCTGAGAGCCTACGAAAGTATTGTTGCTGCCGCGACCGCTGCGGGAACCGAAATTCCTGCCGCGCCGGTCATCTATCCGCTTGCTATCCTGAAGAACCTTGTCGAATATATCGTCATGATAGGCTCCGTTTTGGCAATTTTTCTAGGATTCGATGCGTTCCACGGAGAGAGGCGGGGCGGGACACTGCGGCTGATGCTCACAAAACCGATCCAGAGAAGCTCGATCATTCAGGGAAAACTATCAGGCGCTGGGCTGATTATTGGACTATTGTTAACCGCAACACTGATTTTTAACATCGCGCTTTTCGATTTTTACACAGGTGTTTTCCCGAATCCTGCGGAAATACTGCGCGTTGTTTTCTTTCTGTTCATCGCATTCGTGTATATGATGGATTTCTACGCTGGTGCGCTTTATGTTTCCACAAAAACGCGCGAAAGCAGCTATGGGTTCCTCCTTATGATGGTAGCATGGATCTTTATCAGTTTCGTTATCCCACAGGTGGCGGAATCACAGAAAAGCTATGCGTATGCAATCAACAATATTGCGGGAACAATCACACAGGTACCGGGGGAAACCGTATTATCAAAAACAATTGGCTGGTTATCGCCTGCGGTACAATTCAGATTCGTCGGGAACGATTTATTGCAGGCTGTGAATGAAACAGCCACGATTGGAATTGGCCATTTACTGGCAGCCGATTTTGTAAAGATACTGTACTTGATATGTCCAGGCGTAATACTGACCATTTTATCAGTCAGGGAAGTGAGAAAGGAGGCAATCTTATGACCAGCAGAAAACGAATGATATGGTTTCTGGCTGCGATCCTCTGCATTGCCTTGTTCGGTGCGTTTTCCTTTTCCACCGCAGATTCATCGCTTGCCGTAACGAGCGCGGAAAAAACACTGAAGGTTGTGAATGGACAAGCGACAACGCTGCATATCGGCGTAACGAATGATGGCAGTGCGGAGATGAAAGACATTACCGTGCAGATCGATTTGCCATATAAGTGGATCATTCAAAGCATGGATCCGAGAACCGTGTCGCTGCTTCCTGGAGAGTCGGGTGAGTTTACTGTCGTCCTTGCAGTTCCGTCTTCCGAAAACGCCAGCACGCATACGTTGAACGTTTTATGCACAAACGGCGACCAGACAAGCGAAATCATCAATATTCCGGTCGCAGTGGTGACGAACCCTGCGTTCGGATATGGAATCCTGGGATGTATCGTACTGATGATCACTGGAACCATGATTTACTTTCGCAGGAACGTGAGGAGGTAATTATGTACGCAATCGTGCGAAAAGAAATACAAGACGCATTTAAAAATAGAATCTATTTACTGATTGCCGCGATGCTGATGGTACTTGTTATCATTTCGGTGATATTAGGAGCGTTGCAGGTAAAAGCAAATGTTGATGCGTATAATCAGTCGATCGAATTTCTGAAATCAATCGGGAAGACCGAGCTTCCGGATGCGCCAAACTTAAACCCGCTTTCGGCATTGAAAAGCTATGTCACTTATATCGGAATACTCGGCGCGTTGATCGCGATTGTTCAGGGGAATCTGGCAATCGCGAAAGACAAGAGAACTGGAACCATGCCGCTCATACTGAGCAGACACATTTACAGGGATCAATACCTGAGTGCGAAATTGATTGGTAATATGGCGCTTTTATTGTTACTTTCCATTTCAATATTTGTTATCACACTACTATCCATGCTTCTGATCAGCCGTGCACCGATTACATGGGGCGATATCGCCAGAATGGGAGTGTTTAGTCTTCTATCGTTCCTGTATATGTCGCTATTTTTGATTTTGTCCCTGTTCCTGGCAGTGCTGTCACGCAACACAAAACGAGCGCTTTTGCTTACGGTTGTGATTTGGCTTGTGATTTCCTTTATCCTGCCGCAGATTGGCGACACGATGGATTTGGACAATCAGCTTCCGGGCGGATTCTTTTCATCGATGGGTATGAGCAAGGAAGAATCACAAAGTATACTGGATAAATTCAGCATGTATGAGACGATTCGAGACGGAATTGAGGAGATGTCCCCAACAAAGCATTATGAACGTGCAAGCTTCGCGCTTCTCAACGTGAAGCCGGGCTTTGAAAGCAACACGACTCTGGAAATTACCGCAATAAAATGGTTTGACATTGCTGGTATTCTAGCGCCCGGAATGTTGCTATGGCTAGGTGCGTTCATGGTATTCCTGAAACGAGAAGACATTAACGAAGTACAAGGAGGTTATTAACATGTACAAAATGCTAAAGAATCGGATCTGGATTTTCATAGCGCTTAGCGTATTCGCTCTCGGCGGATGCGCGGCGTCAACCGCTGGTTCTTCACCGGCAGCGTCTCAGGCGACAACCGAACCGACGGTCATATCCATACAGACGGATAGCACCGGAACGACTCAGAGCGCGACGCCCGCTCCAACAGCGTGTCAAACGCTGACTATTACCGCCGATGATCAGGATGGTGACGGAATTCCCGATGTCGTTGAGAAAACATACGGCACAAATCCATATACCGCGGATACGGATGGCGACGGCGTATATGATAAAGTTGACGAAAAGCCTGTATTTGCGGACAATCCGATTCAGGAGACGTCTACAACACCTTTGCCAATTACAATTACAGATGCGCGTGTCGAGGACAACGCCACGGCGGATCATCTTGAAATCACCATGAAAAACACCGGCAGTTCCGATCTGAACGGGTTCGATGTTTATTTTACAATCACTGATCATACAACGGGTGCTGTGGAAGCATACCATGTTGTTCTGACCGGATTGACGGTTCCTGCAGGAGGTAGCACTACGGTGCACTTTGATAATGACATGACGCAGGCCAATCACTATTACGGCAACATGAACGGCCTATATGGAACTTCCGCAAATGGGTTGACGTTTGATGTACAGTTGCATGCGGCGGGCTATCAGCCGGTCAACTTCACCGTAGAAAAAGCGCAGGGCACAGCCGAGGTTGCGGACTAAACGGTGCAGCCAAGTTATTATAACTGATATGCTGAAAAAGACGAATAAGCAAGCTCAGAACTGAGAGCAACAAGGAATCTCCGGCTTGTCGAACGGCGAACCGGAGGTTCCTTTTTCCTTAGATTCTTCTCAGTTGTGGGATGGTGTTTGAATTTGAATGACCTTTATGGAGCATTCGTAAACGGACCAGCATTTGGCAAGCAGTCGCTTTTAGCGAATATAATACGGCTAGATTCATCTCAAGAGCATAGAGGACAGCCAAGGCTGTTCATAAGCGAAAGGTGCAAATGGCTTATTAAAATCGACATGCTAGTGGCGTGGATCAGGAGACGTAAGAACGTGAACAGAGAAGAGACCTCTCGTCCGTCGATTGACGAACGAGAGGTCTCATGTGCGTTTTGCTGCTTTTTACGGAATGTTAGCCTTCAAACTCACCATCTTGCTCGGGCAGAATGCTACCGGTTGCAGCATCGATCTTTACTTCGATCGACTTGCCGGACTTCGTCCCAACAAGCCCATAGACAGTCGTGCCATTTTCGTTTTCCAGACCATTGCTGGCAAACGTGTAGCCGGGATACGCTTTTTCAGCGGCGGCGATGGCATCGGATTCGGAGATTTTCGCTGTGCCGACAAGAGCGGCGTCTTCAGCTGCCTCATTTGCAGAGTCTTCAGGTTCTTCGGCGTCTTCGGGTTCCTCGATATCATTGACATCCTCGGTTTCCGAAGCATCGGTAGTTTCTTGCTCCGTTGCGGCCACAACATCTTTTGTGCTGGAAGATACAACCTGAATCGACACAGGCTTGACCGCACTTGCTACCGGCGCTTGCGTATCGGGGGATGCTGCCAACGCCGCGCCGGTGATGCCAAGGCTCAGTACCACGACTAAAACCAAGGCAAGCCAGAATTTGTTTGATTTGCTTTTCTTTGACATATATTTGCTCCTTTTCTGTCATTGCGGGAAATCCCGTATAATGATTATCCAATTGAGCAATTAAACGCTAATTAATGGCAGATTAGAACTTCTTCATAAACTCGCTTTTCTTTTTTGTGAAAGATATAATGAAAATGAAATTGTTTTAGGAGTTGATGGTACCATGCGAGTGTTGCTTGTCGAAGATAATAAACCGTTACTGGGCATTATTGAGAAAAGATTGACAGAAGAAGGATATAGTACCGACTCTTGTCCGGATGGAGACGAGGGCGCAGGGTTTGCAAATGCATACGATTATGATTTAGCGATTCTCGATATTATGTTACCCAAAGTGAGCGGTCTAGAAATTCTCAAAATGATTAAGAAAAGGAATCCATTAACGCCAGTATTACTATTGACAGCCAAGGATTCTATTAACGATAAAGTCGCGGGACTTGACGCAGGCGCGGATGATTATCTTGTGAAGCCGTTTGCTTTTGATGAATTGCTGGCAAGAGTTCGCGCTCTGTTAAGAAGACAGTCCGACGTAGAAGGCAGCAGCCTATCAATCGCTGACCTGACTATGGACTTATTGACGCGAAAAGTCCAGCGCGGATCGAAGGAGATCACGCTAACGGTAAAAGAGTTCGCATTGCTAGAATATATGCTTCGCAACAAACAGAGAATACTGACGCGCAGTCAGATTGCGGACCATGTTTGGAACTACTCCTTTGATTCGAGAACAAACATAGTTGACGTATACATCCGATATTTGCGGAGAAAAATCGACAGTGACGAATCGCAAAAGTTGATTCACACCATACGCGGTGTTGGATATATCCTTAAGGAGGAAACATGAAAAGCCTCTCGCTCCGTTTAAAAATGACGCTTTGGTATTCCGTCTCCCTGCTGGTTGTTATGGGGTTAGTCTACATGACAATCCATTTTGTGCTTCGCGAAACGATGATCAAGAATGCGGAGAGCATTGTTAAGGCATACAGCGCGCAGGCATCCTCCTACATCGAAGCAGAGAATGGAATTGTTAAGCTCGACGAGAATATGCCGGAAGCGAAAGAGGAAGTCTACTTTAAAATCTATAATAACGCAAACCAAGCAGTGTATGCATATGGCGTTTCAGACGCTCTAGGTAATATCGCGCCAAATTATAATGCAACTCAAGTTATATCGATAGATGGAACGAAATGGATCCTATTTGATCAGAAAATAGAAGAAGACGATGCTTCAATTGGCTGGATTCGTTCGGTTAAGTCTTTGAAATATATCGACGATACATTAAGAAACCTACTTTTGGTATTTCTTTGCCTTTGTCCGATATTCTTAGCAATCACGTTGTTAGTTGGATATTTCTTAGTGCGCAGAACACTTCAACCCATTGACGAAATTACTACGACTGCCCGAATCATTGGCAGGGGAGATTTATCAAAGCGACTAAATATGAAGAATACGGGAGATGAAATTGGACGGTTAAGCGCTACGTTTGATGAGATGATTGAAAGGCTCGATATTGCGTTTCAAGCGGAACAGCAATTCACGTCTGATGCATCACATGAGTTACGAACACCGGTTACTGTGATTTCTGCTTACGCGGAAAACGCATTAAGTGATGATGCAACTCTAGAGGGATATACACGCGCAATGGAAATAATATTAAAAGAAAGCCGAAAGATGTGCGCGACAATCTCAAGTTTATTGATGCTGACCAGAGGAGATCAACACAGGTATCAACCGAATTTAGAATGGATTGATCTTGGACAATTGGTTGATGATGTGGCAGAGGAGATGGAAACGCCTGCAGAGCAAAAGGGTGTATCTATTTCTGTATTGTCGCACTCTTCTCAGCTTATGAAGCTGGATCAGACTCTGATAACAAATCTGCTCCTGAATATAATAGAGAACGCAGTCAAATATAACAATTCTGGAGGGGAAGTCAGGGTTTCGCTGTTTAAGGAGAATGATAATGTTGTTTTAACGATTCAGGATGATGGGATTGGAATTTCGAAAGAGGATATTCCCAAGATTTTTAACCGGTTTTTCCGAGCTGAACATACCGGCGAAAAAGAAGGGACGGGTCTCGGCCTTGCAATCGCAAAGTGGATTGTAGAACTGCATCAAGGTGAGATTTATATAGACAGTACGCTATCTGTTGGGACGACGGTAACGATTCACTTGCCAATACATTGAGTGAATTACCAAGGCACCATATTATTCCGGGAAAGCAAATATTGATTTCTTGTCGGAAAGAAACAAGGAAGCTGCAAGGAATGGATAATATAATTGGATTTTCATCAAATGCTCATTTTCTCCTTCTATAATCCATTTGAACTGAATGGCAACCAAGTTCAATGAAGGAGAAAGATGTATGCGTCAAGAAACAGCCAAAGAATTTTCAGAGTCAAAAAATGAAATATTGAATCTTCCGGCGAGCTCACAAATGAGGAATAAGGTTCCCGAAATCACCATATTCTTCTGGATCATCAAGATATTATGTACAACGGTTGGCGAAACGGCATCAGATTTTTTGAATGTGAATCTAGGCTTCGGGCTTACAGGAACGGCGATCGCAGCAGGAATTCTTCTTGCAATTATTCTATTCTTACAATTCAGAGCTAAAAAATACATCCCGGCCCTTTACTGGTCGACGGTTGTTCTGATCAGCATTTTTGGCACGCTCGTAACGGATATCATGACGGACAGTATAGGTGTTCCGCTGGAAATCAGTACAGTAGGGTTTTCCATTGCGCTTATGATCACTTTTGCTGTTTGGTATGTAAACGAAAAAACGCTCTCCATGCACTCGATCAATACAAGAAAAAGAGAAGCTTTCTATTGGCTGGCTATTCTTTTTACGTTTGCATTGGGTACTGCGTCAGGTGATCTGATGGCGGAGAGCCTCGGACTTGGCTATCTGGTAACTGGTCTGATTGTTTTGGCCGTTGTTGTCCTAACAGTCATAGCTTGGCGAATGGGACTTGATTCGGTGCTTGGTTTTTGGATCGTGTATATCATGACGCGTCCGCTAGGCGCATCGCTTGGCGATTATCTCACCCAGCCACCGAAGTACAGTGGTCTTGGTCTTGGTGCAACAATTACGACGGCTGTTTTCTTAGCAGCTATTTTACTAACAGTTGTTTTTCTTTCCGTTACGAAGATCGATTTGCACCCCAATAAACCTGCGGTTCAACAAGTGAAGCACACATCCCGCAACACTGCGCTGCTTCAGACCGCCGTGGTTATTGTGGTTATTGCGCTAGCCGGTGGCGTGGGGTACTATTTTCGCCACTCGCAAATTGTAAACGATGCTGCAATGTCAAGCGTTACGACTTCTACAACGAATGTTGTGGGAGATTATCAATCTTTCGTTCAAATCGAACAAAAAGCTTTGGATTTTGTGAAAGCGGGAGATTTCAAGAGCGCAAAAACAAGTGCCGACGATCTGGAGTATACATGGGATCAGGCTGCGGCGACTCTGCGAGCAGTAGATGCGAAGAAGTGGGATAGCGTCGATCAAAGCATCGATGAAGTGTTGCGGCAATTGCGCGCGGTAAATCCGGATGAATCAAATAGCATTGCATCTCTTGAAACTTCAATTACAGCGATGCAATAGTACGGTCAAAGGATTCACAAATTAACAGTTATTCCAGCCGCAGTACTTACCTAGCGGCACAGGTTCTTTTTAGGGTACTTGAAAGATTTCAAGTACCCTATAATAATATCCTATTATCAAACGTGGAGGAATCTGATAAAGCAGAAACCTTAATATCGCTAGTCGGAATTAACTCGATCAAATATGGTCAAAGATCGTAGCTAGAAAAACAAGCTCTCAGGCGTGACTTCGAGCCCGCGCCTGAGAGTGTTGTGCTGCTACATCGATGCTAGTCCAACTGACTGACAAAGGTATTTGCAATTTGCCCGCCGTCGGTCAGAATATCAATCCCAGATAAGAAACCCGCGCCGGGTGAGCATAGGAAGGAAACTAGGCCGGCGATTTCGTAGGGGTGGCCCCATCTTCCAAATGGAATGGAGTCCAGTTGCATCTGCGCCGTCTCCGGCTGGTTATCAATCAATGATTGATGCATTGGCGTCATGTACGACCCTGGTGAGATGCTAAGTATCCGGCAACCTTTCTTCGCAAAACGGACGGTGTTTTTCTGCGAATAGTAGATCACGAACCGCTTAGAGAGACAATACGCCATACCCGCGCATGCAAACGCATCAGAGTTGAACGGCTCAATCTGCTCCTGAAGCTTGTCGTAGAAACGCAGATCAGAGTACGCATCGAATATTTCAAACCAATCATCTGGGGCTTCAATTGTATGTGCTGCCAGCGAAGCGAAGTTGATCATAACGCCGCCCTCGGCAAGAATCGGGAAAAACGTCTCTGTCATGTGTACTGTGCCTAACACATTGGTATCCAGTATCTCTGCCGCGGCGGTGTCTGCCGGAGAGACTCCCGCCGTATGGATGACGCGTATGACCTGACCCAAGGAAACGGAAAAATCAGCAAGCGCCCGAACAGCGTCCTTATTGCGAACATCGGTGGGCAGCGCGTATGCTTCATACCCCATGTATTCCATTTCCTGCTGCGCTTTTTTGAGTGCTTCCGCATTCCGCGAAGCCAATACAACGACGCTGTCCCTGCCAAGCTCCTTCGTGATTGCGGCACCCATTCCGCCGTGACCGCCCGTGATGACTGAAACCATTTTTCTCATTTTGATGATCCTTTCAATTTTACTAATCTGCGAGCGATTCAAATTCCCAAACACTGCTCATTCCGTAATCGAGATAAATGATTTGCCCGCTCATATAGCTGAACAAGCTGCTGCCGATGGCAACCAGTGGGTAACCCATATCCTCAGGAGAGGCCCAATATCCGTGCCAACTCTCTAAAAACAGAGATTCAATGACCGATTTTCCTTCTTCGGCATTGCCAGTCGGCGAGGTGCCGCGGTTGAAGTCGTCCGTCAGTCCGGTCAACGTATTACCGGGGTTGATCATATTCAACCGAATCTTCCGGTCGATGAGCGTCGGCGCATGGACATTTGCTTTCACGTATGTACATAAGCACTGCTTTGAAAACACATAACCGCTGGCAATTTCTTTCGGGTGCTTCTCATACCATTCGATTGCAGCTTCATAGGTGCTTGCTTTCACAACTTCCAAACAGTTTTTTGCATTGCTCTGCCAATCAAAACCGCCTGTTGAACCAATAATGTTCACGCTGCCGCAATCCGCAATCTTGGATGAAATGCTCTCTAAAAGATACTTGTGTCCTAGAAAGTTCACTCGCTGCACTTCAAGCGCGTTGGAACCATCGCTGTTCAGCGCAATTCCGTGGCACAGGAATAAAGCGAAGATTTGGTCGGGAAGATCCTTCGCTAACGCATCGAGATCCGATTTTACGCCGAAGTCGGTATGGAATTCACCCTTCACCGGCAAATCCATCTTCGAGTGGCGACCATTCTTTCGGCAAATCACATATACATCCGCGCCGAGCTCTACGAGCAATCGAACAGTTGCATAGCCCATTCCGGAATATCCGCCGGACACCACGACGGTTTTCCCCGTATAGCCAAACAGATTCTTTAAATCCATCTCAAAAACCTCCAGAGAGTAAAAGCAAGGCACAGAAAAAGGACTGCGCCTTGCAGCTTTTTTAGAAACAGGTCCAGCCGCCATCGGCTGTGACGATCGATCCGTTTACAAAATGGGACTCATCGGAGGCTAAAAACAACGCAACCTGCGCCAAATCTTCCGGCATCCCCATTTCTGGCGAGTGAGTCAGCAAAGAACTGGTTCGGCCGAACCCAAATTCGTTCGCCGGAGGCATCACCAGCGGGATATCGGTCAGCACGCCGCCCGGCGAGATTGCGTTACAGCGGATACCGTTTTCCAGATACATGAAGGCTGTATTTCGCGTAGCCGACGCGATTGCCGCTTTGGAGGCGCAGTAAGCAACGCCGGCCGTTTGA
This sequence comes from Christensenellaceae bacterium, assembly GCA_963674535.1. Lineage (GTDB taxonomy): Bacteria > Bacillota > Clostridia > Christensenellales > CAG-138 > UBA7703. The sequence goes on from OY771363.1 coordinate 276,586, forward strand.
TGAATCGCTCCGACGGAGGCGATATTGATGATGTTGCCGCCGGATTGCTCTCCCTGAGTGAGGAACGTCTGAACGGCTTTACGCATGGCGTACATTGAGCCGAACGTGTTCACACGAAACAGCTCAAACATCATTTCGTTGGACAAATCTGCAATGGCGGTGTTGTCGTCCATAATGCCCGCGTCGTTCACCAATATATCGAGATGGCCAAACTCACGTACTGCGAGTTCGATCATTCCGTCGCTGGTCGCTTCTACTCCGATGTCGCCGGCAAACGGAATGACTCTGCCGTGCGCGGACGCAAGTTCCGTCGCCAGTTCGGCCAGCCGATCGCCGCGTCGTGCAACCGCAATGATATTGGCGCCTTCCTGCGCAAACAGCTCCACGATTGCGCGGCCTATGCCCGCCGAAGCGCCGGTAACTACAACAGACTTACCTTCCAGTTTCATCATACGTTCTCCTTAAAGGAAGCTTTTTTCGGTGACGATGGCAGGAGAATCATTGGCTCCGACGGTGACTTGCTCGCCAACCGATGCGTGCGCGCTATCAATGACTGCAAATCCGATGTTTTTGTCCACCGTATAGCCATAGATCACCGCACGGACAAAGCCGCAGGGAATACCGCGGGAATACACGATTTCGCGCTGGGTGATGTCCTCATACGATTCGGCAAGGAATTCAAGGCCGACCAACAGTTGCTTCGGGCCTTCTGCTCTGGCACGAAGCAGAGCGTCTTTTCCAATGAAGTCTTTCTCAAGATCGACAGACCAGTCCAGCCCGCATTCGTACGGAGTCAGCCCAAACATATCCTGACGTAGCGCAAATCCTTTTTCCATCGAAAGGCTTCGCACATAAACTTCCAGAATATCAAGTTCGACCGCGCCGAATGCTTTGCCGGCTTCGCGAAGTGCTGCTTCAACGGCGGCCGCATCGTTTTTTGCACAGTAGATTTCATATCCGTTTTCACCTGTAAAGCCACTGCGATGGACCTTGATCATGACATCCTCAATCTGACCATCCGAAACTTGAAACCGCTTCAGATCGTCGACGCTGGACTTCATCATGGCATTCATCATCTTAACCGAGTTCGGGCCCTGCACGGAAAACATAACGGTATCTTCCGTAATGTTTCGATAGGATACGTCAAAGCCGCTGCGATGCGCATCCGCCCACTTGATAAACTGCGGCGCGTAAAGTGTCGATACCCAGTAAAGATTCTCGCCCATGTGCATAACGATGGTGTCGTCGATGATTTTTCCATCCTCATTGAGCATGGTCGTGTACTTCGTGCGGCCGATTCCGGCCTTGTAGATGCTGTTGACAAACAGGTAATCGAGGAACCTGCCCGCATCCGTACCGGTTACCTCGACAAGGTCGTGCGTCCACTGGAACCAACCAATGTTTTCCCGCACGGCTTGGTGCTGCGCCCGCGCGATGGGATCTTCTTTAAATAACATAACTTTGCATCTCCCTCGTCAAATCATGCGCTTATCGATCTTGCGGCCGACAACGATGGTCATTTCTTCCTCATCCTTGCCTTCAATCCAGCAGGACCACTCCGGGCTGACCATTGTTTTCACCGCATTATGCCAGAAGGTTTCATAGCCGATTGTCAATTCTTCCGTCGGCGCCATTTCAAAGCGGCCATTGAAATCGTCCACTTTTACTTTGATTCGTATTTCGTCTTTCGTAAAGGCAACAAGCTGGTTGGGGACGAGCTGGGTATCCAGTATGGCTTTGATATAGCCACCCATGAGGCGCGGGTCGTTCTTTTCTATCTCATGCGGCACACCGAGCCAATTGCGCATGCCTTCTACAGCGAAGTTCGCGATGAATGCATTTTTGCCGGCGGTAGAAAACACAATTTTGAAAATGCGCTGGTATTCTTCTTCCGAGTCAGCCATGTCGCGAATCGCGACGAGCGGGAAGATGACGCACCAAACCCAACCGAATTCCATGCACCAGCGATAGGACCATTCAAACGTCTTCTCTTCGCCAAATGCATTTGAATACCGTCCGTTTCGAATAATCTGGCCGTCTCGGAAAGAGCGTTCCTTTGGCGTATTATGCACTGGCAGAACCGGCTGCTGCATATGGTCCATCCAGCCTTGCTTCGGAAGATTGAACACATCGCGTCGTTCGGCTACGACGCGGCAGTGGCGATCGCCGCAACCTCTTGCTTCACACATATTTAGCGCGACTTTGTTTTCACCGTTTGGATCTTGGAGATCGAAGTTAGCCGTAAACATCGCGGTGGTCATGTTGCATAATTCAGCGCCAACGATGTCCCACGGACAAGAATCCAGCTCTTTTTCAACTCGATTACGGGTAAATTGGATAACACGGCCGGACATGTTCTCATATTCGTCGCCAGAGTCGCCGAAAATTGCGCCTAGCCAGGCGGTTTTTTCACAGAACTCCGGAATGTTCCATTCGTCGAAGAAGTCCTTCATGTATTGCTCGCTGGAGGCTGACATATTCATCATATAGGAGACTTCGCAGATTGCTTCCGTGCGCTTTTTGAAGTCCGGTTCCAGAATCCGCATCACCTGAAATAAGTTAGCGCAAAAAGCGGCGATTTCTCGTGTCGCAAACCGGTAGGCCTCCTTTTCGGGGATCAATTTTCCCCATACAGTTTCAATACATTTTCTTTGTTCCATTCCATCTAGTAATGGCATGCTTCTTTCCTCCTCTTGCTCTTGAAATGATGACATGATGTGAGATGGGTGCTTTTTAATCAGTTTATCGAGCGGGGCACTATTTGAACAGGCTACAAACATTCGGTGTTTTTGCTCCGAAACGCAGTGCTTCTGAGGGGTAAGGGTACTGCGACAGCGTAAAAATTGACTGGACGAACGAATTCGAATGGTTCTTGCCGATTCGGCCGGGAGATCAAACGACTTCCTTCGGGCTATATATGTACGGGTTGCTGCCGAAAAAACCATACAAAGTGTAGGGTAACAAAACGCTACGGTTTAAGAGGGGAACATTGTTTTTTCAGCACAGGATGTTAAAATGAAAACATCAAATCAAGCCTCGATTTTTATTCTAAATTGAACCTTTTAGCAGAAAGAAGAGCACATATGAAGCTAAATGCCGATATCCTTAAAGACAATCTAGTCGGTTCCTGTACCGTTGAAATGAACGGGCCGAAAACGACCGAGCTTTATTTGGAGCGGCCGATCTTGTTCACCGATGACCTAAGTGAGCTCTTGGACAACCGTTTGTATGTTGCGATTGCCGAGCGGCTTCCGAATCGCATTAGCGTAGGAAGCTACGTAGTGATCGTTTGCATCGGCGACGCCCCTCAACTTTCGTTTTATCAGATGCGTTGCTGTGTAATCAGCATAAAATCAAACGCCGAGTTATTTCGGATTTTCAATCTGATCCAAAGTATTTTTAACCGATATGACGAATGGCATGAGAGATTGACAGAGATTCTGGATCGAAATGCCAGCATTAATGATATGCTTCAGGCAAGCGCATCCGTCTTTGAGAACCCGATGTTTGTCATAGATTCCAATTTTCACTTTCTTGCGCATACGGAGAATGTTGATTCCGAAGCTTCGTTGAATAATTTCGAGAGCGGAAATCTGGGGTTGGATAAACTCGGACAGTTTCTCGAGTTGCACGAGCCATCGATGCATGTAAAAGAACCGCTCTTGCTTCGCCTGCTTGATACGGAAACCCTCAATTTCAATCTGTACGAGATGGGTACTTATATCGGGTGTTTGACGATTGACTACCGTTTGCGCAAACACCGGGAGAGCGATATTCCGCTTGGCAAGATTCTTGCAAAGATGATGGAGCTTGCTCTGCAGAAGTTCTCAGGAATCCTCACTGATACATACAGCATCATGCGCAAAGTACTTCAGGATGTCGTGGATGGAATGCCTGTGGACTATGAGCACCAAAGAATGGTATCTGCTGCACAAAGCAAGAAGAATTTCATTTGCGTCAAAATGAAGCTGAGCAGCCGCTTTGCAAAGCTTCCGCTCGGGTATATCTGTAACCGCGCGGAGACGGTTTTCCCTGGAAGCATCGCCTTTGAACGAAAAGGAAACATCTTGTGCTTCATCGAGTTCGAGAATACAAGGGAACAGTTATTTCGGACACAGCTGCGTGAAAAACTATCGTTGTTCATCAACACAATGGATCTGAGAATCGGGGTCAGCGATTCCTTTTCCGACTTGTTAAGCGCGCGGCTTTACTATCATCAAGCGAGCGCGGCGCTGGAGAACGGGACACTGGTGAGGCCGAATGATAAGTATTATGTTTTTCAAGACTATGCTTTGATCGAACTTGTCATCAATTCACTTGGAAGACTGCCGACGGAACTCTTTTTTACAGACGGAATGCACCGCCTGGCCGCGCATGATGAAGAATCCTCCGTCAGCTATATGGAAACCTTGCTTGTGTACCTGAACAACAATATGAATATCACAAAAACAGCAAACGATTTATATGTACATCGGAGCACATTACTGGAACGGATCGCCAGAATCGAGCGCGAATTGGAATCGGATTTACAGAATTCGGATGAACGCTTAAGGATTCAACTCTTACTCAAGGCGATGCAAATACACGAGATTATACAGTGCGCTCCTACTTTAGATTGACTCAAACATAAAAGACGACCTCCCGTGAGATTACGGGAGGTCGTTTTTTACTGCCGGCGGTTATTCGAGCGCTTTCAGTGCTTTGTCGATTTCTTCCACTTTCTCGGCAGACAGCCCCGCTTGCGGGAAGCTGGCCAATTTGCGGAATGTCAGGCCTTGCACCATCTTCATCTGCGGATTCGTCTTGAACCCGGGGGTGTATTTCTCCAAAAGATCCGCTGCGGCGGGATTATTCATTAGTTCCTTCACCTTGGAATCAACACTCAGAGACATTCCGAAACCTCCTGCTTTCATGGCGCATAGCGCCGAAATTTGAGCAAATGGCTCATTCCAGTTGCTATTGTTATTGTAAATCTCTGAAATATATCATAGTAGCCTACAAACTAGTTGAACTATTAGCGGCCAAACCATATGAGAATACGGGTTTTTCCGTTTTATCGGGGGTCTGTTTACGAAACTATTTCGATAAGCATCCATTCAATGGCCTACATTCGCGGAAGCACCCAACATATTTTCCGTGTCCTGAGTAAAAAAATCGCATATTTCGCGGCTATCGGACGAACGAACGGGAAGATACACTGATTAAGCATGAAATCCATGCGTGTATTCGTTTATCAAAACCGGAAACAAGAAGAGAGGTAAATATGGAATTCAAAAGCGACATTGAAATAGCGCAGGCTGTCAAACCACGGAATATCAAGGAAATCGCGGCAGTTGCGGGCGTAGGCGAACAATATCTCGAGCAGTACGGCCAGAACAAAGCGAAGATAGATTTGTCTTTGCTAATGGACTTGGCAAGCCGCCCGGACGGGAAACTTGTGCTGGTTACGGCGATTACGCCCACCCCGGCAGGTGAAGGGAAGACGACGACGACGGTCGGCCTCGGAGATGGACTTCGTAAGATTGGAAAGAAATCAATCATCGCGCTGCGTGAACCGTCGCTCGGGCCGGTGTTCGGCGTCAAAGGCGGCGCGGCGGGCGGCGGATATGCGCAGGTAATCCCTATGGAGGACATCAACCTGCATTTTACTGGAGACTTTCATGCAATCGGCGCGGCAAACAATTTGCTCGCGGCTATGCTGGATAATCATATCTATCAGGGAAACAGCCTGAACATTGATCCCAGGCGCATCACATGGCGGCGTGCGGTGGATATGAACGATCGCCAGCTTCGCAATATCGTTGACGGCCTCGGCGGCAGGGTCAACGGTACTCCGCGTGAAGACGGGTTCGATATCACGGTTGCGAGCGAGGTCATGGCGGTGCTTTGCCTTTCGAGCGGGCTGGCGGATCTCAAAGCGCGTCTTGGCAGAATGATCGTCGGGTATACCTATGACGAGAAACCCGTAACGGCTGCCGATCTGCACGCAGAAGGCGCGATGGCTGCACTCCTGAAAGACGCAATCAAGCCGAATTTGGTGCAAACGCTGGAAGGAACGCCGGCTTTCGTGCACGGCGGCCCGTTTGCGAACATCGCGCATGGCTGCAACAGCGTTATGGCAACGCGACTTGCAATGAAGCTTGGCGAATACACCGTGACGGAAGCGGGATTCGGCGCAGATCTCGGCGCGGAGAAGTTTCTGGATATCAAGTGCCGCATGGCGGGACTCAAGCCCTCCGCGGTGGTCATCGTCGCATCAATCCGCGCGCTCAAACATCATGGCGGCGTCGCGAAAGCGGACCTTGGCAGCGAGAATCTGGCCGCCTTGGAAAAGGGATTGCCCAATCTGCTCCAGCACGTCGAGAACGTTACAAAGGTCTTTGGCTTGCCGTGCGTGGTCGCGATCAACGCATTCCCGACCGATACTGCGGCGGAACTGAAACTGGTTGAGGAAAGATGTCATGAACTCGGTGTGAACGTTGCGCTCTCGGAAGTCTGGGCAAAAGGCGGAGAAGGCGGCAAAGCGCTTGCGGAAGAAGTCGTGCGACTCTGCGAAGAGCCGAATCATTTCCAGCACAGTTATGCGTTGGAGACGACGATTCTTGATAAGCTGGCGAGTATCTGCAAACGGATCTATCATGCGGAAGGTGTTTCTTTGACAGCGGATGCCGCAAAACAGGCGGCGCGTTTGACGGAACTGGGATTCTCCAATCTCCCGATCTGTATGGCGAAAACGCAGTACAGCTTCTCCGACGACGCGAAGCTCCTCGGAACCCCGCGCGGTTTTACAGTGACGGTTCGAAACCTGAAGGTTTCTGCTGGCGCCGGATTCATCGTTGCGTTAACCGGAGATATCATGACTATGCCGGGACTGCCGAAAGTACCGTCCGCGGAGAAGATTGACGTGGACGAAACCGGCAAGATTTCCGGGTTATTCTAAGCCGCGCGGGATACAAAGATGCAGACTATCAAACAAACAGACAAGATGGCAGACTACTCTTGCGAGGACTTCGTCTTTGCGCTTGCTTCCAGCGCACCGGTTCCAGGCGGCGGCGGTGCGAGCGCGCTTGTTGGCGCAATCGGCATGGCGCTTGGCGACATGGTGGGAAGCTTGACGCTCGGCAAAAAGAAGTATGCGGACGTGCAGACGGACATCGAGCGGCTCAAGAAAGAAGCCGACGAAATTGAGCGGGAACTGCTGAGGCTGATCGAGCAAGACGCAAAGGTGTTCGAGCCGCTGTCCCGTGCGTACGGGCTGCCGAAAGAGACGCCGGAGGAACAGGCATACAAGGCGCAGGTTATGGAAGCGGCGTTGAAAGATGCCTGCGCCGTGCCGCTGTCCATCATGGAACGGTGCTGCGAGGCGATTGTTCTGATCAACGAATTCGCTCAAAAAGGAACCGCGATCGCGATCAGCGACGCCGGATGCGGGGCTGCTTGCTGCCGCGCTGCGCTGGCCAGCGCCTCTATGAACGTATTCATCAACACAAAAGCCATGACGAACCGGACCTATGCGGAAGAAATCAACCGGAAGGCCAACGCGCTGCTTGAGCAGTATATTCCGCTGAGCGACGCAATCGCGAACTATGTTCTTGCGCGGTTTCGATAAGGAGAAAAGATGGCAAAACTATTATCCGGAAAAGACGTTGTTCGGACATTGAACGAATCGCTCGCAAAAAGAGCAGCCGAACTGCAGAGTAACGGAATTGTTCCGTGTCTTGCGATTGTACGCTTCGGAGAGCGCGGCGACGACATTGCGTATGAAAACGGCGCGGAAAAGCGATGCGAAAGAGTCGGCGTGTCGGTGCGGAAGTTTCTGCTTTCACAGGATGCTTCGCAGGAAGACCTGCTGCGCGTGATCGAAACGGTCAATACCGACGAGCGAATCCACGGGTGCCTGCTATTTCGACCGCTGCCGAAGCATTTTGACGATGAAATCGTTCGCAATGCGTTGCTGCCGGAAAAGGATGTGGACGGGATCACAGACGGTTCGCTCGCTGGCGTTTACTCGGGAACCAAACAGGGATTCCCACCGTGCACACCGGCGGCTTGTATGGAGATGCTGGACTATTACGGCATCCAAACGGCGGGTAAACGTGCGACGGTGATCGGTCGCTCGCTCGTGGTCGGGAAACCCGCCGCGATGATGTTGCTTCAGAGAAACGCGACGGTAACGGTGTGCCACACGAAAACCGTCGGCATGCCCGGCGTATGCCGCCAGGCGGAGATCCTGATCGTCGCGGCGGGACGTGCCGGAATCGTCGGGAGAGAGTACTTTACCGAAGGTCAGACCGTGATCGACGTCGGTATAAACGTAGATGAACAGGGGAATCTCTGTGGTGACGTGAACTTCGGCGAAGCGGAACCGATCGTGGATGCGATTACACCTGTGCCCGGCGGTGTCGGAACGGTGACGACCTCTGTTCTGGTAAAACATGTAATCGAAGCGGCAGAAAGGAAACAGACGAAATGAACTATTTCACCCCTGCTGAGTTTGTTGAGAACTATGCGCTGATCGGCGAAAAGAAATCGACCGCACCGATTTGGAAGCTGTTTTTGCTGGGTATCTTCGGCGGGCTGTTCATCGGCCTTGGCGGTGCGGTGACGAGTACGGTCTCGCACTCGCTGACCAATGTCGGCATGATTCGACTGGTGAGCGGGCTGCTGTTTCCGTTTGGACTGATCACGATCATCATGACGGGGACGGAGCTCTTTACTGGGAACTGCCTGATCAGCATCTCCGTTTTAGCGAAAAAGGCGTCGCTCGGTGGAATGCTAAAAAACCTGTTTGTGGTTTATTTGGGGAACTTCGCAGGGTCCGTTCTGCTTGCCGCAGGATGTGCTTTTTTCGGTCAGATGAATTATTCATCTGGTATGCTGGGCGAGTATGCGATCAAGATCGCGGCTCTGAAATGCGCCCTTCCGTTCTGGAACGCATTCGTTTCGGGCATCTTCTGCAACATCCTCGTCTGCGCTGGTGTTGTTCTGGCGCTTTGCGGCAAGGATGTAGCAAGCCGCGCGATCGGGGCGTATGTGCCGGTTGCGATGTTTGTACTCTGCGGGTTTGAGCATTGCGTTGCGAATATGTTCTTTGTTCCCGTTGGGCTGTTCGCGCTGACGGTGCCGAAATACGCAGCGCTCGCGGCGGAGGCAGGGCTCGACACGTCGGTGTTGACCTGGGGGAACTTTCTGCTCAACAACCTGTTGCCGGTGACATTGGGCAACATCGCCGGCGGAGTTGCGCTCGGCGCCACATTATGGGCCGCGAATCGAAAGAAGGGGTAAATGACAGAAAAGCAAATTGAATTAACAGCGTTTTGTCGCAGAGTAGGTTCGTCGCGTTAAGTGCCGGTGGATGGGAAGTCGCCGCCGGACGAAGGGGCCGACAGGTTCCGCGGTGACGTTCCGCATCCACTGCCGCATTTGCGGGGATAGGATCCTCCGTTGCGGCTTACTGTAAAGGAGGATTCATTTTATGTCGGTACAAACAATCAAGAATAAGAGAAAAATCTTTACTGTTCAGTCACTTGCTGTCATGGCAACACTGGTTGCTATGGAGATTGTTCTATCCAGATTACTTTCCTACTCCGTTTGGGACATGAAAATCGGATTTGCGTTCCTTCCCGTTGTCATTGCGGCAATTGTCTTGGGCCCTGTGCGCGCCGCAATCGTCGCCGCGTTGGCGGATTTCATGGGAGTGATCCTGTTCCCGATCGGACCATATTTTCCTGGATTTACGCTGACGGCTGCGCTGGTCGGTGCGCTTTATGGATTATTCTTACATAGAAACCAACCGTTTTGGAAGATACTGGTCTCCGTTTCGATTCATCAGCTGATCTTAAGCCTGTTATTAAATACCTATTGGATCTCTGTTTTGTATGAATCACCATATACTCCGCTTCTGATAACAAGGCTTTTACAGTGCGCTGTGATGATTCCAGTCGAACTGTTGATCATCGGGCTGATGGTCAAAACGCTGGGCGAATTCATGAGGAAGAAGGCAATTCAATGGGCATAGAGGAGGCGCTGCAATTTACCCATTCCACAAGCTGGATGGGAAGCCGCCTTGGACTGGATCGAATGCAAGATCTCATGCTCCGTCTGGGGAATCCTCAGGATGAGTTGCGTTTTATCCACGTTGCGGGGACAAACGGAAAGGGTTCCGCCTGTGCGATGCTATCTTCAATATTAACTGCCGCAGGTTATTGGACAGGGCTTTACACATCGCCGCATCTGGTGCGCGTCAATGAGCGGATGAAGATCAACGGAGAGGAAATTTCCGACGAAAACTTGATCAACACTGTGGAGCATGTGAAAGCAGTCGTCGATCAAATGGAGGAAAAACCAACCGAGTTTGAAATTATTACCGCGATGGCGTTCCTTTACTTTCGCAAGCAGCAATGCGAAATCGTCGTTCTGGAGGTGGGGCTCGGAGGGCGGCTGGATGCAACGAATGTGATTACCGTTCCAGAGTTGGCAATCATCATGAACAACGGGTTGGAGCACACGGAGGTGCTTGGAGATACTCTCCAGAAAATCGCCGGAGAAAAAGCGGGGATCATCAAGCGAGGTGGAACCGTCGTCGTTTATCCGCAGTTACCGTCCGTAGAATCCGTGTTCGAAGAGGTGTGCGCGCAGCGAGACGCTGCATTTGTCCGCGCCGACACAGAAGAAGCTCTTGTAAGAGAAGAATCGCTGGACGGCTCCGTGTTCGACTGGAAGCATTGGACGTCTCTTCGGATCAACCTGTTGGGGCGGCACCAGGTTTGGAACGCCGTTGTTGCGTTGACCGCTGTTGAACAACTGCAACGAAAAGGTTGGCAGATCGGTGAGGCAGCAATACGAAACGGGCTTGCCAATACCAAATGGCCGGCACGTATGGAGATCCTCGGCAAAGCACCGCTCTTTCTTCTGGATGGCGCGCATAACCCGCAGTGCGTTGAAATGCTCGAACAGAGCATACAAGTTCTGTTCCATGACCAGAAAGTTGTGTTTTTAGTGGGGATGCTGAGGGACAAAGACTATTTGCAAATGCTGAAAACGATTTCAAAACGAGCCAATGGGGTCGTTTGCTTAACCCCCGACAGCGACAGAGCACTGCCGGCTGAGACGTTGGCGAATGCTTTGAAAGCCCTCGAAATAAAGGCGACAGCGTTCGATGATGTGGAACTTGGAATAATTGCTGCGCTATCCGCCGCAGAGGGCAGGCCAATTATTGCATTCGGTTCGTTGTATTTGGCTGGAGCGATACGAACCAATTTCCCGCGAGCGATAAAGAAATGGCAAAGAAGAGAGGGTATTCGTTTGCGGGAAACCCTGTCCGTTAGCCAGCGAGAGGAGAAATCTCTCAGGATCGTTAGAAGAATCGTGGAACATCCCGCCTTTCAACAAGCCAAAACGATCATGAGCTATCGGGCGGTGAAAGCGGAAGTGGATTTGCGCGAGCTGGATAAGATTGCATCTCGTATGGGCAAACGCGTAGTTTATTCGCACTGCATCACCCAAACGGAAATGATTGCATTATTCCCGGATTCAAATGCGGACTGGCAAAGAAGTCACTTTGGCATTCTCGAACCTTCCATTGCGACTTCGTTGCAGGTAGATCCGGCGGAAATCGATTTGGTTCTATGTCCATGCAGCGCGTTTGATGAAGCTGGAAACCGAATCGGAATGGGCGGAGGCTATTATGATCGGTTTTTGCCATTATGCAGGAATGCGACAATCGCCGCAGCGGTGTTTGAACTGCAGAAGATGAGCAGAATTCAAGCGGAGTCTTATGATTGCAAAATGGACATCATCTTCACGGATTCTAACTTATATTGCTGCGCTTTGAGAGTCGAGATGTCCCCCTGACCTACTCCCAAATTCCAAGCCAAAGACATTGTAAGAAAATCAGGGACTCTAGACACCAACTGTGACAATGGATTGAGGGGCGGGCAACAGCCCACCCCTTAAACTGTAGTTCCTATCGCTGTTTTATCCTGACCTGCTCCCTAAAAAGTAGCCCAGACTGAATGAGAAAAAATCGATGTTCTGAGGTGTCCCCCAAATCGTAGTCCACTTTGAAAGAGAAAAAATCGATGTTCAGACGGCGTCTGAGCCCGATTTCTGGGCAAATTCAGCCGGTGTCAGGTATGTTAGTGCGCTGTGCGGACGGAACTCGTTGTAGTCCCTTCGCCAGCGCTCTATCTTGTCTCTGGCGTCCTCCAGTGACATGAACCAGTTCATATTCAGGCATTCATCCCGGAAGCTTCCGTTGAACGATTCGATATGCGGGTTGTCCGTCGGCGTACCAGGGCGGGAATAGTCGAGCCTGACCTTGTTGAAGTACGCCCAGGCATCCAACGCACGAGAGATGAACTCGGGTCCGTTGTCGACCTTGATCCGTTGAGGCAGCCCGCGGGCTGCCTTGACTTTTTCCAACGCTTCACAGACCTGCTCGCCCCTGATCGATTTGTCCACGTAGATGACCAGGCTTTCCCTGCTGAACGTGTCCAACACCGTCAGCGCCCGGAACCGCTTTCCATTGTACAGTTGATCCGACACAAAGTCCATACACCAGCACTCGTTCACTGCCGAGGCTAACCCCTTCTCCGGAGCCCTTGGAACACTGATTTTCTTGCGGCTTGAAGGCTTTCTCAGGTTCAATCCTTCCTGCCTGTACAGTCTGTACACTCGTTTGTGGTTGATTTTCCACCCTTCACGCAACAAAAGAACATGGATTCGCCGATATCCGTATCGCTTCCGTACAGAGGCTATTTCTCTGATCCGCATTCGTAAAAAGGCCTGCTCGTCGCGGGTCGGCCGCCTCCGGTGCCATCCCCGATTGATCCGCAACACCATACAGCTTCTGCGTTCGCTCGCTTGGAAACGTTCCTGCAGGTACCGTACAGCTTCCCGCTTCTCGGCAGGCCTTAGAATTTTTTTGTCAGCACGTCCTGCAACATCACCTTATCCAGACTCAGATCCGCCACCAGCTTCTTCAGCCGGGCATTCTCCTCTTCTAGCTGCCGCAGACGTTTCATGTCGCTTGGCAGCATACCGCCGTACTTGCTCTTCCAACGGTAAAATGTCTGCTCCGCGATCCCGAGCTTTCGGCATACGTCCGATACCGGCGTACCCAATTCCGCCTGTTTCAGCGCAAAGGCAATCTGCTCCTCTGTGTAATTACTCTTCTTCATTTCGTCCACCTTTTCCTTTTTCTCAGTTTATCATTTCCTCTCTCTTTAGGTGGACTACTTTTTATGGGAGCAGGTCAAAGGCACGCTCATGGAGAGCGTTCTTCGGGTGATGGGCGATTACGGGAGTACCGTCCGGCCCGAAACGATCAGCATGAAACAGAACGTCAGCAGTCAGAATCCGACGGAGGATATCGCGCGGCTGACGGGAATCCGGTTTGCCAACATCTCGGAGCCGAGCAGGGGGCTACTGCTAAATGTCGCGCAGGTGAAGAGTATGACGGGCAACGACACGCTCAACGCGCGGTTTCTGCACGAGAACAGCTTCGATTTTCAGCCGCAGTTCAAGATCTACATGAACACGAATTATCTGCCGGTGGTCACGGATATAACCCTGTTTTCGAGCGGGAGGATCATGATCATACCGTTTGAGCGCCATTTCGAGGAAAACCAGCAGGATCGAACGCTGAAACACTTATTTGTTCAGCCGAGTAACCAGAGCGCGATATTGAATTGGCTGCTCGATGGGTATCGCACGCTGGAGGCGGAAGGGTTGGCTATGCCGGAATCCGTACGATTCGCGACCGAGCGGTATCGGCACGAGAGCGATAAGGTCGGGTTGTTTATCGAAGACGAAATGGAGCCGGCTCCGAACGCGGAGGAACGAACTTCGGCGGTGTATGACCGATACAAGAAATGGTGTGACGCGAACGGCTGCTTTCCCGAAAACACTCGAAACTTCAAGCAGATTCTGGCGATGTACGGGCGAGTGGAACGGAAACGGCCGCATTCTGGAGGAAGCGAAACGACTATGTTTTTTGGGTTCCGCCTGCGTTTCGATATGGGTGGATTTACCGAATACAAGGGGAAAATACCGTTTGATTAACCTCTTTGTCGCAGATGTCGCAGGTAAAACAGGTAATATGTAAAAAACGCTATATATAGGAAATTACCTAAAATACCTGCGACAAGGTGCGACAAACCTTAAAAAAGCCCAATTATAGGGCTTTTTTTATTACGGGTACAGAAAGGAGCATTCAGCGAACATGCTGGAAAAAGATATCACCGCAGCGATCATGCGGGTTTTAAAGCTGGTTCCACGTTGCTTTGCATGGAAAGAACATGGCGGCATGTACGGGACGGCAGGCATCCCAGATGTGATCTGCTGTCTGGACGGTCGGTTCTTCGCCTTTGAGGTGAAGACGCCGGATGGCAGCGTGACAAAGCTGCAGGAACGCACGATTCACAGGATCAAGGTCGCCGGAGGACATGCATATGTGGTTCGGTCGGTGGACGATGTGAAAGCCGTGCTGTGGGCATATGCGGGAATCGACATTTGACAAGGGAGGGTTTATATGAGCACGAAGGATTACCTTTCGCAGGCATACCGGATCGACCAGCGGATCAACAGCAAGCTGGCGCAGGTGATGTCCCTGCGTGATCTGTTGGGTAAAGCGACTGGAACGCTATCGGGTGCGCCGAAAGCGGCGACGCCCAATCCACACACCATGGAGGAGACCATCGCGAAGATGGTGGATCTGGAGAACGAGATCAATGAAGACATCGACGCGCTTGTCGATCTCAAGGCGGAGATCATGCGGCGGATTAAGCGCGTGGAGAACACAGAATACCAGACGATACTAGAGCTTCGGTATCTGTGCTTTAAGCGGTGGGAAGAGATCGCGGTCGAGATGAACTTCAGTCTGCAGCATTTATATCGGCTTCATGAAAAAGCGGTGAATTGTGTGAAACTTCCCGAATAGAAGGAAACAATGCCAACAATCGAGCAGGCTGCTGAACGAATCAGAGGCTTGCTCGATTGTTTTCGTAAGAACAAGTAATTTTCGTGTTATCCCGATGCGTTTACTGGTAAAGAACTTGAATGCTGTTTTGCTGCAACTGTTCAATCACCCATGCAAGGCTACTATCGCTTTGTATGGATTGCGGTGAACCGAAGGTGATCGAGGAAAGTGCTGGTAAGGATAATACCGGTGTGTAGTCGCAAGACTCCAGATATGCCAGACCAAGCGTCTGCAAGTTCGGAAGCCCAGTCAATACAGACACATCGGACAGTCCTGTATTAGCCGACAAATCCAGAGTATCCAGTCGGGAGAGCGAAGAAAACGATGATATATCCGTTATGTAGTTTGACGATAGATCAAGCCAGACAAGTTCCGTATTTGAACCGAGTGGCGACGCATCAATGATTGCGTTATGCGAGAGCAGCAGAGTTCTGAGCGAAGATAATTCTGAAAGCGCGGATAGATCGACGACCTGGTTTTCGTTCAGGGCTAGCCAGGAAAGCGATTTCATCCGTTGAAGCGCGGAAAGATCGGAGATTCGATTTCCAAACAGATTTAGCCGCTGCATGTGAATCGCACTTGAAAGAGGGGATAGATCGATAATATCGTTTGCTCCGAGCGATACGTCGTATAAGTCGATACCTTCTAGCGTGGAAAGGCCGCTGATTTTGTTGCTTTCCAGATAGAGCGTTTTTAGATTTCTCAAGTATATTAGAGGCGATAAATCGGAGACATCATTATCGCTCAAATAGAGCGTTCTCAGGTGCCCGAGATATGCTAAGGGGGAGAGCTCAGTGATGATGTTATTGTTTGCGGTAATCTGCGTTAAATTCACCGCATATTGCAGGCCTTCGAGGCTTGTAATGCTCTGTTGTGAGATGTCTAGAACGGTCAGGTCGCTAAGGTCGGATGCAATGATCACTTGCCCGGAAGGAATACTAAGCGCATCGCGAATAGCTATTTCCAAGTTGGGATCCGGAAAAAGTACAGGATCGGTTATCTTGCCAATGCAGACTTCCAAGGCGAGTTCGTTCGAAGCAGATGATTGGGAGACGATCTCGTTTATTTGGGCAGTTTCCGAAACGACACTGTAAATGACGACAGGCAATTTCTGGGTGGAAAGCAGTCTTTCCGCCTCCTCCATTGAAAGGCCGACAATGGAATTGAGATCGGATTGCGTGATGGTCGACGAACGCGAGCGATCAAACAGTTCGGCGATGGCGGCACTTGTGAGACCGAAAGTAAGCAGTACGCCTAATAGAAAACATAATACGCTCGATAGAACAGCTCGATGAACAAGATTTCGCGGGCGAATGCGTCTAATCGCTTCTTGAAATGCGGAAACGCTCGTATAGCGGCAGATAGGCCTTGGGTCGGTTGCTTTGGCCATGATGCGATCCAGCGATGCGGGGGCGAAAACGCCGCACTCCGACAGAGGCCGCAATTGAAACGGCGGATCGCTCAGACTTTTGCCGCTTAGCATCTCGTATAGCACAATACCCAAACTATATACATCGCTTCTCGGATCGCTCTGAAAACCCGTTATCGCTTCCGGCGCGGTATATCCTCTCGTTCCGGCGGGAATCGTATCCCGACTGATCAGCGGGCTATAATGTCTTGCGATACCGAAATCGATGATAAAGACGCCGCCATCCGGCGTGAGAATGATATTTTCCGGTTTCAAATCGCGCAACACGATAGGCTGCGGCGATGCGTGGTGCAGAAGATTCAGCGCTTCGCAAAGCTTGTTGAAAACACGCATAGCGTGCGAATATGACAAGGAACCGCTTCTTTGCAGTTCTTCTCGCAATGTATTGCCCTCGATGTATTCTCGAATCAAATACGTGTGTTTCTCGTCATTGAATATTTCGTAAACATGCGGAAAAAAGCCGCTTGTCAGCGTATCAATCTGCGCAAGAATTTCTCTTTGACGAGAATCCATGCAAGGCATGACTTTCAATATGAAACGAACGCCGTCTTTTTCGCAAACGAAAACTTGCCCCTCTCCGCCAGAGGCGAGCGGCTGTATGATTCGATAGCCTTTTTTCTCGAAAATATCCATTGCTAAATTTGCTCTAAATTAAGGTTCTCAAGCATTCGATTACATTCCTTTACGGATATCGTGTGTTCAATCGCATATAGGATGACCGCGTCACGGCGATTACGTACATAGAGCAGCGGATAGCGCGCACAACGCAAAAGCCACTGCACATCCGCGACCGACGCGTGCAACGCAAGCAGCAGCCGCAGCACGTAGTTCTGATCAGGGCGACGTTTGCCGGAGAGGATATCGTAGAAATATCTTCGGTTCATACCGCTTTCGCGGATCAGTTTCGCGTGTGGAACATGTTTTTGCAAAATGTACTCTTTTAAGCATTCATTTAACGGGAAGTCGTAAATTGCGTCTTGATTTTCTTGAAAAAACTCAGTGATCGATTGTCCGGCGCGGAGCCGCTCAAGAAGCGTATGCGTCGTAATATTGGAAGATGAGGCTCGAGAATTCACAACTTCATCCAAGGCAATCACCCGCTTCCCGCATTTTTTCTATCATACCACAGGCAAATGTGATATAGGCAACTGTATTCTGATATTACAACGGAAATGCACCGTCACTAGTGAGCGCAACGCTCACTCTGCATTTCCCTATGGAATAACGCTAAACTGTAAATAAGTGTGATATAAGTACTAGAATGAAGGAGAGAAACGCTATGAAACGGAAACTTGTAATTCTCATAACAATCCTTCTGATCTTGACAAGTCTGTTGGGCTGCAAGGATCCCTACGAAGGCGCGATGGTTGGTGCGTGGCAGGATTCAAACGGACTGGTCGGCGTGCAGTTTTGGGATGATGGAACTTGCGATGTAACGTTCGCAAGAGAGTTCATTACGGAAACCGTTGCATGCGCATACAGCTACGCGGATGGAATGGTGGTTATATACAATCCTCGTTTATACTCCATAGAAGACTTCAATATGAAGAATCTTTACACAACAGCGACGGATCAAGGGATTGTTTTTTCAATAGATCGGGAGAAGAAAGACGGAGTCGTAAGTGGATTCTGGATATCAACGCTCTGGATGGAAAAGAGCTCTTCTGTTGCGGTGAGAAGCTTTTCCGATTGGTCGAACAGTCTTTCTGCAGGTGGAGTATCTCTTAACGATGCCGCAACCTCATTTACCGGGAGCAAATTTGCGAATGACGCGATCGATTGGATTCAAGAAGCTTTGATTGAATAGTTCAGTTTGACATCTGAACAACACGCAAGACAATCTTCACGAATTTTAGCGATGGACTAAGGAGACAATAATGAAACGCATGTGGAATTATATTATAGCTGCGTTGCTTTGCGGTGGTGGGACTTGCGCTTACTACTTCAACCCTTATCGCAAAGGATCTTTGGTTGTCGGGTTTATATTGCAGCTTTTTTGCTCAATTCTCATCTTTGCAAATATATCTGAAAATGAAACAACAACAGCAGACTTTCGATCAATTGCAAAAGAAACGAAAGAGCAAAATATATACTGGCTGGTGGGTTCGTTGTTTGTGGCCGGGAGCGCCGCGGCAATTGTACTCAATGGTGTCGAATTTGGGATCTTTCGATTCGGGCTACTGGTGATCATGTGGGGTGGGCTGTTTATGCTGTCTAAATATATTGGATATTTCAGCTGGCGCAGCCGAAACAAAGAGACTGCGCAGCAACTTGCCGCAGAAGGAATCGCGCAGCGACAAGCTGAGCGCGAAAAGACAAAACAAGAAGAGCAAGCAAAACAACAGGCCGTTCAGAAGGCGAAAGAACAACAGGAAGCGCTCGCACTGAACGTCAAACAACTGGAAGACGCGTTTAATGCACAGGTTGCAAACACGGTAAAAACGCGTCAGCGCGTACAGGAAGCGCCGGATTTGTTTATTCTTTCGCAATTGTCGAATGGAGACGAGGCCGGCTTGCAGGAAGCGTTAAAGAAGCCGTCTGTTTTCTCGCTGGCGTCGATTGAGGCGGCGATTATGCAGCGCTCCAGTAATAAGGAGCCGATCTTTTATCGTCTCAGCGGGCAGGTTATAACAACACAGAAAGAGATGGATGAGGCGCAGAGCATGTTGCTTTACCTCGCCAGAAATTATAGATTGTTGGAAAATCCGGCTTTTTCGCAATACTTGATTGCAAGAATTGGCGGTTCGTTTGGCGGCGAACAACTATTGCGCCAAATGGCGGCATGCGGCGCAGAAGCGCTGTTTGCTTATCAACTGCTTGGCGTACATATGCAGGTTGCATTTCAAGTATTTGGACGGCTAGGCTGACCCGGGCAAGTGCCTGCTGGAACGTACTCGAGCAGAAAACAGAAGGAAGCGAGGAAAAACGTCATGTGTAATTCACAACATAAATGGAGAATGCGATTTACCTGTATCATTATTTGCGTTATGTTGCTTACAGTGAGCGCGTGCGGCAAGAATACCAATTCCGCAAATCCGGCGCCGGTTACTGCATCGCCGATTGCGGCTATTACCGTGGAAAACGTTACATCTACCGCAACACCCGAGCCTGAAATGCGTGTAGTTTTAAATGGGTTTCCTTATGCGTTTGCTCACGCTCCCAAGTGGGACGGTACAAACGTATGGGTACCCGGCGAAGAAATGCTGCGGCTGTTTGAAGCTGAACAGATCGATGGAGACGGCACTTGGCTTTGCGGCAATTATACAGATGCGGATGGCCAATATAGAAACTGTTATTTCTCACAGAACTCTTCATCGTATGCAACGGATACCATTGAAAACACATTTATCGAGTCAGATGTCGCGCCATATTCAGTCGATGGGACGCTCTACCTAACCGATACGATGCTGGAGAGCATCTTTGGCGAATGCATGCAATACAGCGAAGATGAGAACACGCTGCTTATCACGATAAGGGACAAGCAGATCGCAGTACTACAGCAAGACTATGATGCTTCGCTTTCCTTTCTGGCGTTGAAATCGGCGGAAGAACTGGAGGATACGCGCGTTAATGCGCTCGTGAGCTTTTGTATCAAAACACCGGCGGAAACCTGGCTGAGTTGGGCGGATCGGCTGAAAAAAGATGGCTTTACAAATGTCTGCTTTACGACAGACGCAATCGATGGTCCCGCAGTCGATTTATCCTATACAGCCGTTGAAGAGAGTATTCCAGACGCGTATGTGGATGTATTTCGTTATCTAGATGAAAATGGGATAAAAACGAAGTTCTACCTGTCCTTCTGGGATATGGCATACCGGCTTAACGGCGGAGAAATCGCTCAGCATCGATTAAGCGATGAAGCTGAGATGGAACGCTATATTTCATATGTTCAAATGGTTGTAACTCGTCTTAAGGGTCTGGTTGATACGTATGCGCTGTGGAATGAACCTGAGGCGAATCCGGATTTTTATCAGTACGTTGCGCCTGAGGACTACATCTCGATGGCAGAAAGGATCATACCAATCATTCGACAAATCGATCCCGATGCTAGAATTGCGTACGCCGGTACGAGCGATTATCTGAATGAAGACGGGCATGACTATTCGGATCAACTGCTTTCTACCGATGTGATTGCACTAGCGGATATTCTTGAGATTCATTCTGTGAACAACGACGCTTCGCCCGCATTTCGAAGTGAGTATTATTATGGGTACGAAGAAATGTGGAATGGGATTAAAGCACTCGCCGAAGAACATGGATTTCATGGCGAATATATTGCGGATGGATTGAATTATCGCTCCTTCTATAGCATGAATGTACTTCAACCTGAAAACGGTCCATATCATCCATATGAACCGGAGGTCGCCGCAAAGTATATCGGGCGCATGATTGTGATCAACCGTGGCATGGATATATCCATCGGCACATCTGGAACAGACGCGCATGGCAGACCGGATGAGGGGAACATGATTCGAAATCTGTCATATCTCATGGAAGGATGGGAAGCGGAGCCGTTTGCTGTGACGGTAGAATCACAGGGCAACTTGATAAGGTGGTATACTTTTACCGATGACAATGGGAATGGGTATATCGCTGTTTGGAACGACGGTGAAGCTGAAGTTGTTTCGAAAGATACGACTTGTCGAATCACAATCAATGGAGTGGAATCGACAACTGCCGAAGCTTGGGATCCGTTCACCTCTCTGCGACAGTTGCTTATGTTCGAAGTAAGCGATGGAGATACGGTTCTTGACGGTATATTACTGAAGGATTATCCGATAATAATCAAAGTCTCTTAATTTAACAAGAGAGCAAATGTGATTGAAGGAGAGTATCATTCGTTGATACTCTTATGATGTAAAAAAAGAAGAGAGCTTCCGCGTATAAAACGCAGAAGCTCTTTTGCTTTCCTTTGGAGGACTGAGATGCCGAGGAAACCCAAGCGTCCATGCTCCTATCCGGGGTGCGGAAGACTGACCGATGGTCAGTACTGTGACGAACATAAACAAAAGACAGAGAGGCAGTACAATCGGTACCTTCGTGACTCGGACACTAACAAACGTTACGGCCGCGCGTGGAAGAAACTCCGCGCGCGATTTCTTTTGCTTCACCCTTTGTGTGAGCAGTGCAAGAACGAAGGCAGACTGATTGCCGCGGAAGAAGTGCATCACATCCTACCGCTGGCAAACGGCGGCACAAACGACGAGGGCAACCTCATGCCGCTTTGTAAAAGCTGTCACAGCTCGATAACGATCGGAACAGAAAATAGAGAATCGCGATAATCGCATGGATCAGTACCGTAGCGGTACTGATTTCGTTTTGGAGATTAACGATGACTACCGATAAAAAAGACCCATCAGGAGTGATGAAGCATTGTATATGCAAGGTGTGCGGAGAACATTTTGATTGTCGTTCTGAAGGAAGGCCACCTCTTTATTGTTCGGAGACTTGTAAGATTAAGGCGCGGCTTGATAAGAGCGGATACGCTCATGTGTGCGAGATTTGCGGGAAATCATTCATTGCACTTCAAGCGAACAGGCTTTATTGCTCGAAGGCTTGCAGTGGCATAGCGAAAATAACGAAATCTCATTACCGAAGCAAGCATAAGAAAATATGCGCTACGTGCGAAAAGCAATTTGAAACAATCATTCCAGATCAACAGTTTTGTTCGCCGGATTGTGCTTCGAATAGTACTCGCCGTTATAATACCTGCCAACAGTGTGGGAAACCTTTCTGGCGAAGAAATGCTTTCAGAATGAAGTTTTGCAGTGATGAGTGCAGGAAAAATGCAAGACGACAAGAAACAGAAGAACGACGCCAAAATCGTTTAGTCATAGAAAAAACAAAGTATCATCGGGATTGTGCGGAATGCGGGGAAGTATTCATCACCGTATATCCTAAGAAAATCTACTGCAGTTCGGCGTGCAGCCATGACGCGAATCTGCGAATGAAAAGGGAACAATGGGAAAAGGAGTACACTCCGAGGACGTTTGTGTGTAAAGAGTGCGGTAACGTCGTATCTACAAAGTGTGGGGATACGCGTAGGGAATTTTGCTGCGATACATGCGAGGCAGTTTATTATCGCCGGAAAGAACATCAGACAACGCGGCACAAGGCGTTCTGTCGAGAAAACAAACAGCGCAGGGAAAAACAAATTGCAGCAGGTTTTATAGAACCAGTGTCATATGAAAGATTATACGA
Organism: Christensenellaceae bacterium; assembly: GCA_963674535.1. Classification (GTDB taxonomy): domain Bacteria; phylum Bacillota; class Clostridia; order Christensenellales; family CAG-138; genus UBA7703. The sequence continues at coordinate 299,196 of OY771363.1, forward strand.
GCGAGATCACGGAATTTGCCAGATTTGCGGGATGCCTGACCCGGACGATAAGTTTGCAGATGACAGTTGGGGCGGAACAATAGATCATATTGTTCCATTGTCCAAAGGTGGGAAACACAGCCAGTCAAACTGCCAACTTACACATAGAATCTGCAACTCCTTGAAATCGGACACCGAAGACGGGTTTCACATTGATTGGGCAGTGAAAGCCTCAGAGAATCCCTATTGGATGAAAAAGTATATGCGTGGGATCAGCGTTATTTATTCTACGTTACCCCATGCCGGTGTCTATATCCCTGCGACCTTTCCAATCGGACAACGCGGTCGGGTCACGTACAAATTTTCGCGGTTTCAAGAGGTCGAATAGGCCTCTATTTTTTTAAAGGAGAAGCTCACATGCCAAATGGTCATGGCGGATCGCGATTGGGCGCGGGTCAGAAGAAAAAGCCGCTCGCGAATAAAATGCTTGATGGCAACCCAGGTAAGCGGAAGCTGACCGTTGTGGAGTTTCCCAACACCGCCAACCTTCAGGGCAACGACATGCCATTGCCAAGAGAGCTGCTTTCCGCACGGCAGAAGGATGGGCGCAACCTCGAGGCGGCTGATATTTACGCAATCACATGGCACTGGCTCGACCAGCGTGGCGCGGCAAGGATCGTTTCTCCACAGCTGTTGGAACGATATGCCATGAGCGCCGCGCGATGGATTCAGTGCGAGGAGGCGGTGACGGAATACGGCTTCTTGGCGAAGCACCCAACGACGGGTAGCGCAATCCAGTCTCCGTATGTGGCTATGAGCCAGAATTACATGACGCAGACGAACCGGCTCTGGTATGAAATCTTCCAGATCGTAAAGGAAAACTGTGTGACCGATTACACTGGCGCGAATCCGCAGGACGACGTTATGGAACGCTTGCTATCCGCGCGCAGAGGGAAATGATCATGGATGATGTACAAGCGTTCATTCGCGCTTTGAAATACCACCGCCTGACGAGCCAGCAGCGAAAGACGTTGCGCGGGCAAGCGCTCGCGGGGAATCTCCCGGCGGCGCAGACCGGCTTACGAAAAATCGTGACGAAAGGAATCCGGTATGATCATCCAAAAGCTGTCGGTCGGTAAGCTTATTCCAGCGGATTACAATCCGCGCAAAGATTTGAAACCCGGTGATCCTGAATATGAGAAACTGAAGCGCTCGCTTACGGAGTTTGGATATTTGGAGCCGGTGATCTGGAATCAAACCACCGGTCACGTCGTGGGCGGACACCAGCGCTTGAAGGTGTTGATTGACACCGGCGTAACCGAAGTCGAATGCGTCGTCGTGGATATGAGCGAGGAGAAAGAGAAAGCGCTCAATGTCGCGCTGAATAAAATCAGCGGCGAATGGGATAAGGAGAAGCTCTCGCTGCTGATCTCCGATCTGCAACTTGCGGATTTCGATGTGTCGTTGACAGGATTCGACGCCCCTGAGATCGATGCACTATTCAAAGATGCGCAACGTAAAGGTGTGCAGGACGACAACTTCGACGTGGATGCCGCACTGAAGGAGCCGGTGATCACGAAGCAGGGAGATCTTTGGCTGCTCGGCAAGCACCGACTCGTCTGCGGAGACAGTACGAAGCGGGATGTGTTTGAGATCCTCATGGATGGCGGCCAGGCGAATCTTGTGGTCACCGATCCCCCCTACAATGTGAATTACGAAGGCAGCGCGGGTAAAATCAAAAACGACAATATGACCGATTCCGCGTTCTATGATTTCCTTCTTGCTTCTTTTCAGAACATGGAAGCCACCATGGCAAACGACGCGTCGATCTATGTGTTCCATGCTGATACTGAGGGCTTGAACTTTCGCAGAGCGTTCTCGGAAGCGGGTTTCTACCTTTCCGGTACATGCATCTGGAAGAAACAGTCCTTGGTACTCGGGCGAAGCCCATACCAATGGCGGCATGAGCCGGTCTTGTTCGGTTGGAAGAAAAAAGGCCGGCACGAATGGTACGCCGACCGGAAGCAAACGACCATCTGGGAGTTTGACAAACCCAAGCATAACGCCGATCACCCGACCATGAAACCTGTGGAGTTGCTGGCGTATCCGATTTTGAATTCCAGCATGGCGAACTGTATCGTGCTCGACCCGTTCGGCGGCAGCGGCAGCACTCTAATCGCCTGCGAGCAGACTGATCGTGTCTGTCGCATGATCGAACTGGATGAGAAGTACTGCGATGTGATCGTGAAACGGTACATCGAGCAGGCGAGTGGTTCTGATTCGGTGATTCTCATCAGGGATGGAGCACAGATTCTGTACAGTGATATTGCCCAAATCACAGATAAATAGCTTGATATTCACACCCGAAAGAGCGATGTATGTGACTACCAAAACGAAAGGAAGGTATTCACAATGCAAATCAAGTACAACGTTACGGGAGACAGACGGAAGGCACTGGTTGCGGTCATGCGGGACGTCCTTCAAGACACAACGCGCTACCTTGGTGCACCGAGCTTCTCGTTTCAGGTGGGGGCTTACACGGTCGACAAGAACGGCACGGTCACTTGCCCGGAGGGCACGGACGAGGGGCAGATCGAAATGCTGATTCGCGAACTGGCACACGACGGTTTCTCTGGCGAACGGTTAGGCGAAGCAGCAAAGCCCACTGAACCCAAAGCGGTCGAGCCGGATCAACTGAAAAAAGAAACACCTCGCACTGCCGATCCCGACCGTCTCGTAGTCGAGCTGCCGAAGGATGGCATGACGCCGACCGCCATGGAGAACCTGCGGCGGCTGGTCGCGAGCAAGGAAACCCTGCTCAAAAAGGCGCTCGGTACGGACAGCCTACCGATCACAGAACACTCTGACAGGATCGAATTCGGGTGGTTCCGGCCGACCGACGATCAGGCTGTGATCTCCGCCTACTACCAACTGATACAGGGGCTCTGCGAACTGGCGCGCACACAAAAGCGCGTCAGTGCGACGGAGCAGGAAGTCGAAAACGAGAAGTACGCCTTCCGCTGCTTTCTTTTACGGCTCGGGTTCATTGGCGTGGAGTACAAGGAAGCTCGGAAGATCCTTCTGAGAAATCTTTCTGGTAACACGGCGTTTCGCACCGTGCGGGAAGCGGGTGATGAAGAATGACAACCATTCATCCGGAGATATTGAAACAGCTCAAGGAGTATTACACCGCAGGAACACGGGTGATGCTCATTCACATGAGCGACCCTTTCACAAACCTGCGACAGGGCGATCGAGGTACAGTCACGATGGTTGACGATATCGGCACGGTTCATGTGAATTGGGATCGCGGGAGCACACTCGGCGTTGTGTTTGGCGAAGATGAATGTAAGAGGATTGAGGGAAATGAGTAATCGAGTATTTGCCGCTTACAGCGTCGGCCTGAACCGCGCTGAAATGGCGAAGCATTGTCCGACCGCGAAGCCGATCGGAACGACGGAACTGAAGAATTTCAAGCTTGCGTTGCGAGGCGGTAACGCCTGCGCGCTTGCGACAATCGAAAAAGCAAAGGGATCCAGCGTTCCCGCGTTGCTGTGGGAGATTACCCCGCAGGATGAAGCCGCATTTGATCGCTGGATTGGGATGCCGGAACAGTATCGCAAGGAAATGATCAAGGTTACCTGGAATGGAACTGCGATGGATGTTCTGGCTTACATTCTGATCGGCCACAAACCGCAAAACAAACCGAGCGCTTTCTATTACAGTACGCTTCTCGAAGGATACAAGGCAGCTGGGTTTGACATCGATATTCTTAAAACAGCGGCCCGAGGCAGCACCGCGGACGAACCGGACTCCTGATTTTGGTCATCGCCACGTCGGGCAACGTAGCCGCCACTGAGTGGCTTATGAATCGAATTGGGCGGTTGTCCCAGCGGCGCACGATAACCAAACCAAGCCGAACACGGAGGCTCACGTGGGCCTCCTTTTTTATGCCCTGAGGATGGAGGCGGCGGTGATCCGAAAACTGAAGAAATACACGCCGACTCCTTTCAAAGCGAAGGACTCGGTGTATGACAAACAGGCGGCGGATCATGCTGTCGCTTTCATTGAGTGCCTTGCGCACACCAAGGGTACATGGGCGGGTAAGCCGTTCTTGCTGATCGACTGGCAGGAACAGATCATTCGTGACGTGTTTGGAACGCTGAAACCGAGTGGATACCGTCAATTCAACACGGCGTACATCGAAATTCCGAAGAAGAATGGAAAATCAGAGCTCGCGGCCGCGGTTGCTCTGCTTCTGACTTGCGGCGATAACGAAGAGCGAGCGGAAGTGTACGGTTGTGCAGCCGACCGTCAGCAAGCTTCGATCGTGTTCGAGGTCGCCAAGGACATGGTCATGATGTGCCCCGCGCTGGCGAAGCGGGTGAAGATTCTCGCATCGCAGAAGCGGCTCGTGTACTTGCCGACCGGAAGCTATTATCAGGTACTCAGCGCGGACGTCGCCAACAAGCACGGGTTCAATACACACGGCGTTATCTTCGACGAGTTGCACACCCAGCCAAACCGTCGCCTCTTTGACGTTATGACCAAGGGCAGCGGTGACGCGCGCATGCAGCCGCTGTACTTTCTGATCACCACAGCTGGCGACAACACCAACTCCATCTGCTGGGAAGTGCATTCGAAGGCAAAGGATATTCTAGATGGCAGAAAAACGGATGCGACGTTCTACCCAGTGATCTACGGAACCGAAGAGAACGATTCATGGACGGATCCGAAAGTATGGAAGAAGGCGAATCCGTCACTCGGGATCACGGTAGGCATCGACAAGGTCAAAGCCGCCTGCGAGAGCGCGCAGCAGAACCCAGCCGAAGAGAACGCGTTTCGCCAACTTCGGTTGAACCAGTGGGTCAAACAAGCGATTCGCTGGATGCCGATGGACGTCTGGGATAAATGCGCGTTTCCGGTTGACCCCAAATCGCTCGAAGGCCGGGTCTGTTACGGCGGCCTCGACCTTTCATCCAGTACGGACATTACGGCGTTCGTTCTGGTATTTCCGCCGTTGGATGAGGATGATAAATACTTTATCCTGCCATTCTTCTGGATCCCCGAGGAGAACATCGACCTGCGCGTGCGGCGCGATCATGTAAACTATGACCTCTGGGAAAAACAGGGCTGCCTGATGACCACCGAGGGGAACGTCGTGCATTACGGATTCATCGAGACGTTCATAGAGCAGCTTGGAACGAAGTACAACATCCGAGAGATCGCGTTCGATCGATGGGGTGCGGTTCAGATGGTACAGAACCTTGAGGGAATGGGATTCTCGGTCATTCCATTTGGCCAGGGATTCAAGGATATGTCGCCACCGACGAAAGAGCTTATGAAACTGACACTTGAGCAGAAGATTGCACACGGTGGTCATCAGGTCTTGCGCTGGATGATGGACAACATCTATATTCGCACTGACCCGGCCGGGAACATCAAACCGGACAAAGAAAAAAGCACCGAGAAAATCGACGGTGCTGTGGCAACGATTATGGCACTGGATCGTGCGCTGCGGAATGGCGGTGTAGAGGGCACCAGCGTTTACGATGGCCGAGGTCTATTGCTGATATAGGGAAGGTGCATCCAGTGACGGATGCACCTCTTTGTTAATACCTGCTGCTTCTGAAGCAATCGCTGCACTTAATCGGTCTGTCAGTGGTTGGTTGGAACGGAACCTGACAGGGCTTCCCGCACTCTGCACAAACTGCATCGTACATTTGACGGGGTGCATTGTCACGGTAGCCGCCATCGCGGGAACCGCCATTGGAGTTACCCTTACGAGCAACCCGGCAGGACTTGCAGCGCTGCGGTTCATTCGTAAAGCCTTTTTCGGCGAAAAATTCTTGCTCGTTGGCAGTAAAGGTGAATTCTTGTCCGCAATCTTTGCAGATGATGGTCTTGTCGCTGTACATCTAATACCTCATTAATAAAATTGCGCGGTGCTGATTTGCACCACGCAACTGTCACTGTATCCCATTATCTGCAAGAAGTCAATCATTCCAGTGCATGGAGGAACCCCATGAATCCACTTTGGTACCTGTTTCACTCTCGCGACAAGCCTAAAGACTCCCTCAACGGCAGCCGCTATAGCTTCTTCTTCGGCGGTACATCCAGCGGGAAACCGGTGAACGAAACGACCGCCATGCAGATGACGGCGGTGTACTCCTGCGTGAGAATCCTATCAGAAACCGTTGCAGGACTGCCGCTGAATGTTTACCAGTACAATGACAGCGGAGGCAAAGAAAAGGCATTCAAGCATCCGCTCTACCGGCTGCTGCACGATGAGCCGAACCCCGAGATGACAAGCTTCGCGTTTCGAGAAACGCTCATGAGCCACCTGCTCTTGTGGGGGAACGCCTACGCGCAGATTATCCGAAACGCAAGAGGCGAGGTGATCGCGCTCTACCCGCTCATGCCGAACAAAATGACCGTCGACCGTGATCAGAACGGCCGACTTTTTTATTCGTATCAGCGCGGATCGGAGGATCCGACCACGCTCGGGAAATCGACGCAGGTAACGCTTTCGCCATCGGATGTGCTGCACATCCCCGGACTAGGTTTCGACGGTCTGATTGGTTACAGCCCGATCGCCATGGCAAAGAATGCGATCGGATTGGCGATCGCGACGGAGGAATATGGCGCGAAGTTCTTCGCTAACGGCGCGGCTCCATCTGGTGTGCTGGAACATCCCGGCACGATCAAAGACCCGCTGCGCGTCAAGGAAAGCTGGAACTCGGCGTATCAGGGCAGCGCGAACGCGCACAAGATCGCCGTTTTGGAAGAGGGAATGAAGTATACACCCATCGGGATCGCGCCGGAGCAAGCGCAGTTTCTGGAGACGCGTAAGTTCCAGATCAACGAGATCGCGCGTATCTTCCGCGTTCCTCCGCACATGCTGGCGGACTTGGAGAAATCGTCGTTCAGCAACATCGAGCAGCAGTCGTTGGAGTTCGTGAAATATACGCTCGATCCCTGGGTTGTACGCTGGGAGCAGAGCATGCGCCGGGTGCTTTTCAGCGAGAGCGAGAAGCCGTCGTTCTTCATCAAGTTCAACGTCGATGGGCTTCTCCGCGGCGACTACGCCTCTCGTATGAGCGGGTATGCCACCGCGCGGCAGAACGGCTGGATGAGCGCGAACGACATCCGCGAACTGGAGAATCTCGATCGTATCGCGCCTGATCTTGGTGGAGATTTGTACCTGATCAACGGAGCCATGACGAAGCTGGAGGATGCGGGGGTGTTCGCGAACGTAACGAAAAAGGAGGATTCCGCTTGAAGAAGCAATTTTGGAACTGGGTGCGAAACGAGGATGGCACCCGAACACTGACATTAAACGGCACAATTGCCGAAGAGAGCTGGTTTGAAGACGACGTCACCCCGAGGATGTTCAGAGACGAACTGAACGCCGGAACGGGTGACGTTGTTATTTGGATCAACAGTCCGGGCGGTGACTGCGTGGCGGCAAGCCAAATCTATACCATGCTCATGGATTACAAAGGGCATATCACGGTCAAAATCGACGGCATCGCGGCTTCTGCCGCGTCGGTGATCGCCATGGCGGGCACCGAAGTACTCATGGCCCCGACGAGCCTGCTCATGATCCACAATCCGTTGACCATCGCGATCGGCGATTCGGAAGAGATGCAAAAAGCCATCGCCATGCTGGACGAGGTCAAGGAGAGCATCATCAACGCATACGAGCTGAAAACGGGTATGTCCCGGGCGAAGCTCGCGCACCTCATGGACGCGGAAACGTGGATGAACGTGAACAAAGCGATTGAGCTTGGCTTCGCGGATGGCGTTCTGGCAGATGAAAAGAAGCAAGCGACGCATGACGATGTGGCGTTCAGCTTCTCCCGCCGCGCGGTTACAAACTCGCTCCTCAATAAAGTACAGCGAAAACAGGCAAGCAAGCCACCTGAGGCGGAAGACAAAATTCCCACTCAAACGATCGAACCGAGATACCCTGCGGAGCCGCTTTACCAGCGGCTCTCTTTGATTTCACACTGAGGAGGAAACGAATGAATACGATTTTACAGCTGCGCGAGAACCGCGCAAAGAAATGGGACGCCGCGAAGGCGTTTCTGGACGTCAAGCGCGGTACGGACGGCCTGCTCTCCGCCGAAGACGTGGGCGCGTACGAGAAAATGGAAGCCGAGGTCGTTGCGCTCGGCAAAGAAGTGGAACGCCTCGAACGTCAGGTGGTGCTGGATGCGGAACTCAATAAACCCACCACCGACCCGCTAACTAGCAAGCCCGCTCAAACCAATGCGGAGCAAAAGACGGGGCGAGCGACCACCGAGTACAAGAAGGCGTTCTGGAATGCGATCCGCGCAAAGAATCCGAGACCGGAAATTCTGAACTCTTTGCTCGAAGGCACCGACAGCGAGGGCGGCTACCTCGTACCGGACGAATTCGAGCGCACGCTGGTGCAGAAACTGACGGAAGCGAACGTGCTGCGTTCACTTTGCCACGTCATCCAGACCAGCTACGGTGACCGAAAGATTCCGGTGGTTGCGTCGAAGGGGACCGCCGACTGGGTCGATGAAGAGGGCACTTATCCGTTGTCGGATGATTCCTTCTCGCAGGTAGTTCTTGGCGCGTACAAGCTCGCCACCATGATCAAGGTATCGGAAGAACTGCTCTCGGACAGCATCTTTGATATCGAAGGGTATGTCTCCGAACAGTTCGGCAAACGTATCGGCGATAAGGAAGAGGACGCGTTCCTCAACGGTAACGGCACGAGTAAGCCGATCGGTATCCTTAACGCCACGGGCGGCGCGGAGGTCGGCGTTACTACGGCTGGCGCGGTCGCGATCACGGGCGACGAACTGATCGACCTCGTGTACTCGCTCCGCGCGCCGTACCGCAAGAGCGCGGTATTCGTGCTCAACGATACGACCGTGAAGCTCCTGCGCAAACTCAAGGACGGCGACGGTCAGTACCTCTGGCGTCCGGGTATCACGGAAAACGCACCGGACACAATTCTTGGGCACCGAATCGTAACCAGTGAGTTCATGCCGGGAGTCGCAGCGGGTAATAAATCCATCGCGTTCGGCGACTTCTCGTATTACTGGATCGCCGACCGCCAGGGCCGCACGTTCAAACGCTTGAACGAGCTGTATGCCACGACCGGTCAGGTCGGCTTCCTCGCTTCGCAGCGTCTCGACGGAAAGCTCATCCTGCCGGAAGCGATCAAGGTCCTGCAACAGAAGGCGTAAGGAGGAATCTGGGATGCAAATCGTTGAAGAACCTGCTGTCGAAGGACCGCACAACTGCAAGAACTACATGACCGACGGCGGCGACACAATGGTGATCGGGGGTGCGCTGGTAATCGAAAACAGCGCCATGGTCATAGGTTTGCCGCTCGAATTCGCAACCGTCGACACAACGGGCGTGATATACCAAGCGGAAAATCAACGCGCGAGTACCGCAACGGATATCGCGACGCTGGTAAATGATTTTAACGCGCTGCTGCTGAAACTGAAAACCGCCGGCATTATGGCTAAGGACCCGCCGGGAGCTGCGTGAAATGGCGACGCTGCTGAGTAAGGTTAAGGTAAACCTGATTTTGTTGCACGATGCGGACGACGAGCTTTTGCAACGACTTATCGATGCCTCAGTATCCTACGCGGAAAGCTACCAGCACCTGACCGCTGGTACTTACGAAGCGGCGGGGATGCCGCCTACAACAGAGGCGGCGGTGATCATGCTTGCGTCTCATTTTTATGAGAGCCGGGACGGCAGTACGGGCGGGTTCTTTGCGGACAATGTGCAGGCGGGGCAGCAGGTTTGGAACACGGTGAACACGCTGCTCCGCCTTGACCGCGATTGGAAGGTGGGTTCATGAGCTTCGGCAGAATGAACACGCTGATCTCCATCGCGCGGGAAGTTGTGACAAAAGATGCGGAGGGATTCGCGACCAAGATTGATCAGATTCTGGTTGCAGCTTTTGCGTATCGGGAAGGGCGGCACGGTTCTCAGAAATGGGTGAACCGCGCTGCTTTTTCCGAGGTGACGGATTTATTTCGGTTCCGTGTGATCCCCGGGTTGAACGTAAACACCGCGCATGTGATTCTCAGCGGTGATGATCGCTTTGAAATCACATCCGTCGAGGATGTGAAGGGCAGGGGGATATATCTCGAAGTGCTGGCGAAGAAAGTGACGCCGAATGGCTAAGGTAAAGATCGAAATGCCGGATGAGTTTCTCAGTCAGATCGCCGGTATGGGCAACGCGCTCGATGCGGCGATTCCCAAAGCGCTCGCTGCGGGCGGTAAGGTCGTGCTGGACAAGATGATGTCGAATCTTCGCGCTGCTATCGGGAGCGGTACGAAGGTGAAATCCCGCTCGACTGGCAAGCTTGCAGCGTCGCTCGGTCTATCACCCGCGAAGCTGGATCGCGACGGAAACCTCGATGTGAAGGTTGGCTTCTCGGAAGGCCGCGGCGATGTGAGCAACGCCATGCTCGCCAATGTACTGGAGTACGGCAAACATGGTCAGCCGCCGAAGCCGTTTTTAAAGCGGACGAAAACATCGAGTCGGAAACCATGCATTGATGCGATGCAGCAGGTATTGAAGGGGGAACTGGATCTCTCGTGAGTATGCTGGAAGAATTGAATACGATCGTCGAGAGCGCCGGACTTCCTGCGGAGACCGGCGTTTTCTCTGTCGCCGCGCCGGACGAGTACGTTGTGATTACACCGATTTCGGAGCACTTCGAGCTGTTTTCCGACAATGCGCCGGGCATGAACATCGAGGAAGCGCGGTTGTCGCTCTTTACGAAGGGGAACTACGGCGCGAGGAAACGGCAGCTTACACGCCTGCTGCTCTCGGCGGGATTCCTGATATCGGAACGGCGATATGTCGGACTGGAAGAGGACACGGGTTATCATCACTTTGCCATAGACATGGCGAAGGAGTATTTGGAGGAAGATTAGATGGCAACCATCGGATTGGATAAACTCTACTACGCGAAGATCACCGAGGGAACAAACGGCGATGAGACCTACGCCGCGCCCGTTTCGCTCGCCAAGGCGATGTCCGCGGAACTTAAGATCGATATCAACGAAGCGACGCTCTATGCCGACGATGGCGCCGCCGAGGTGGTCAAGGAGTTCAAGAGCGGCACGCTGACGCTGGGCATCGACAATATCGGTGCGGCTGTCGCAAGCGATCTGACCGGGTCGCAGATCGACGACAACAAGGTGCTGGTTTCCCAGAGCGAGAATGGTGGTCAACCTGTCGCGATCGGCTTTCGCGCGAAGAAGAGTAACGGCAAGTATCGCTACTTCTGGCTCTACCGCGTTGTATTCGGTATCCCCGCGACGAACCTGCAGACGAAGGGCGACAACATCACGTTCTCAACTCCGTCGATTGAGGGAACGATCATCCGGCGCAACAAGCTGGACGGACAGGGGAAACATCCGTGGAAAGCGGAGGTCAATGAGGACGATACGAGCGTACCGGCGGCGACGATCTCAGGGTGGTACACGCAGGTCTACGAGCCGACATTTGCGGCGGAGGGTTAACATATGGAAAACGACAGAGGTGCCATGATCCGAATCGGCAACCGGGAGTATGAGATGCTCCTGACCACGCGCGCGACGAAAGAGATCGCGAAGCGTTATGGCGGTTTGGAGCATCTCGGCGACAGACTCATGAAAGCGGAGAACTTCGAGCTGGCACTGGACGAGGTGGTGTGGCTGATTACGCTGCTCGCGAATCAGAGCACGCTCGTGCATAACCTGCTTGAGCCGGACAATAAGCACGAGCTCTTGACCGAGGAAGCGGTCGAACTGCTCACCACGCCGCTGGATCTCTCCGGCTACAAGACCGCGATCATGGAGGCGATGGTCAAGGGTACGAAGCGATATGTCGAAAGCGAGGAGGAACCATCAAAAAACGTATCGGTCGGGCAAGCGACGAAGAGCTGTTTGCCCGGCTGATCTTCTACGGGGTGACGCTGCTGGGGCGGTCGGAGCGCGAAGTTTGGCTCATGCCGCTCGGCGCTCTGCTTGACCAGTGGGAGGTGTATCGACAATTTCACCGACTGGCGGAGACGAAGATCGAACACGGAATTGACGCAATAATTCCTCTCTGAATCTGATATACCAGATAGAATTGTGTGATATGATATGGAATAAAACACTTAGAAAGGAATACTCATGAGTTCGATTTGCTTCTCGGATATTCTTGCTAAAGCACAGATTGATCCTAAAGACGTTTTGCTTATACGCCATCCGCTATCGAACAATTATTGCAGAGGATGCTATGAGGGCGGATTTATTTTAGAATATACTCGTATACAAGCACCAAGCTTCACTAAGAAATTTAAATATTGGGCGATCTTTGTTGGGAATAGTGGTTCTATGGCTCTATATAAAGGCCTATATAAGCTAGGAGAAGCAGCAACTAACGAGAGCCGGTTTTGCCCCAAGGGCTTCCCATATCCTGAAATGTATGATGGAAAAGGTGCGTACTTTGATTTAGAAGAACTTGATATTTTGGGTGATCTCAAGGATCGACTTATGATCGACTGGGGTCAATCCGCACGTATGTGGCATCAGAAAGCGACAAACGAAAAAGCCGTAGTCGCCATTCAGAGATACCAACGAGAGATATTCCCAGGATATGAAAGGGTTATGCTCAACTTTAACGAGTTAAGTGACATCCTTGAGGACGATATCACCTATTCGGATTGGCATACAGCACTTTCATCGGTTTATGCAGTGTACTTAATAACTGATACTACAAATGGGAAACAGTACATTGGCAGTGCATATGGTAAAGATGGATTATTAGGGAGATGGAAGATTTATATTTCTACTGGGCACGGACATACGAAAGAAATGATAGATATCATGAATGTAAGACCGGAACAGTACAAGCATTTCCAATTCTCAATTCTTCAGATCTTACCCAAGAATCTTTCAGACGATGAAGTAATTAAGATTGAGAGCCTTTATAAAGACAAACTACTAACCAGACAGTTTGGCATGAATAGTAATTAAGCATGGGTGATGTGATTTATGGAAGATATTTCGAAAGCAGGCAGTGCATTATCAATTATCGAAAAAATGAGTAATGCTGGAGATAGCGCCACTTCGTATTATGAAATTATGGAAAATGTTGGCTGGATTGAATACAAATATTCTAGATTCATGACAACAGTGCCGATTGATGCGAATGAAGAGCTAAAACGCTTACCGAATGCCGATTTCAGTTTGTGTTGTGCGCTTATGACAATGCTTCTAAGAGAAGACCATTTTAACAACGGGTCTTTTGAGCATAGAATTGTAGACGGGAGCGTTGCTAGAGTTATAGCAAGGATGAAAGCGCTTCAGTCACTCTGACACATTGTGTGTCGATTGGATTGTGTACTTTAACTCAAGAGACTTGATTGGACGACCATTAGGTCGTTCTTTTTTATGCCCATTTTTCTTTATGGAGGTGATGGAATGCCGTCCGATTTATCCTACATCTCGGATAAGTCGGAATATCCCACTTGTTCAGTTATCCTCCTAACTTCTAGAAGATATAGGAAATCCGAGGAATTTTGGCAAAACTCCTCGGATAATTGTTATGCGATCAATTCTTACTACATACTGTAATCACTATATTTATTAGGAGGGTACAGTATGGAAAGCAATGATGTAAATTACTGGCAAAATCTGAAATCTGGCTTTATGGAGTTCCTGAGCAACGAAATCCCTGACAAATCCACCCGCAAGGGGTATAGCAGAAGCATCGATTTACTCATGGAATATGCCATTGCAAAAGGCGAAAGGGAGTATTCTGTTCAGTTAGGATATGCTTTTTTCGAATTCGAAAAGAGCAAGGATTACAAAGGGAAAACGACTTTAGGTCGTCGTCGAGCAACTATTCGACACTTAAACCAATACCTCTATGGTAAAACTTTCTGGCAACGAGCACCTCGTGATTCTATGGTCTACAAAACAAAGCACAGACCGCTTCCATGCCCAGCTCAGTTTGTTCTGCAGTTTGAAGCATTTTTATTGTCCCTGCAAAAACGTGGGTTCAAGGAAATCACCATAACCAAATACAGGAAGCAATGCACGCAAATATTGTGTGATATTGCAGAGCAAGGCGTTGATTGTTGGGAAGATATTGGTGCGAAAAATCTTACTTCAGCATTTTCGCGCGCGATCAACAAAAAGTATTTTATAGTCTATGCTAAGCGGATGTTCGGTTATCTGTTTGACGCCAACATTGTGCTCAATGATTATTCTGTTGTGCTGCCCATGCTAAATAAACGCAAGACGGTGCCGTCTGTTTACAGTCCGGCAGAGGTTAAGCAATTGCTTGACAGCGTTGAAAGATTTACGCCACAAGGCAAACGGGATTACGCCATTCTTCAGATCGCAGCACGACTTGGCTTGCGGGCTTCGGATATCCGATTACTACGTTTTGATAATGTCGATTTTGATAATGCGATGGTTAAATTTGTTCAATTCAAGACCTCAATACCGAACCAGCTCCCATTACCTTCGGAAGCCGCGGAGGCGCTGCACGATTATATCGATCATGGACGTGAAGAATCCAGTGAACAATACATTTTTTTAAATGGTCACGGACGGCCACTGCATCCTCACGCTGTTTCGACAATTGCCATGTGCCAATTTAAACGGTCAGGTCTCAATTTTGGGCGCCGCAAACATAGCTCGCATGCACTAAGGATGTCATTTGCGAGTCAGTTGATTGCAGAAAGTGTGCCATATGAGGTCGTGCGGGTGGCTTTGGGTCACGCCAACCGCGAGTCAACAAGCCATTATGTTGAATTTGATATCGAAAGCCTCCGGATCTGCGCATTGGAGGTCCCTCCGCCAAGTGGTCTGTTCAAAAAATATTTGATGAGCGGAGGAAATGTTAAATGAGCTTCGTACTTAGAAGCATTCTTTCTGCTGAAATGTATGAGTATCTGGAAATCCTTAACGGAGCTGAAAAAGACACAGAAAGTTACGTCAGCGCATTTAAGAGCCTCGATGAATACTTGCTTTCCATTGGATTGCTTGAAAAATCTCTTCCTGAGAATGTCGTTCAGGATTGGCTAAAAACGCTCACGATCTCCGGTACAACAAGAAACTATATCATCGCCCGGATTAGATGTTTTTCAAGGTACCTGATCGCAATTGGGATTCCATCGACAGAACCTGATTATGCTCGCGCGCACTCAACATTTGTCACCTACACATTCACTGATAAGGAATTTGCCGCAATAATTGATGTTGCTGACAATGCTACGGCAAATGCGGTTAAATCAGAGACCGAGCATGTTTTTCCAGTTCTATTGCGGATTCTTTATGGGTGCGGACTCAGAGTTGGTGAAGCCCTCGCTCTGCGTTGGGAGGACATCGACCTAGTATCTGGAATAATTACGCTGTTGGAGACTAAGAATAATAAACAACGGTTCGTTCCAATGAGTTCGTCGCTTACGATTCTGCTTAAGATGTACCATGAGCGAAGGTTTGAAGGCTGTTCGAATACAACCTTGCTTTTCGAAAGTGTTGTAAACCCCGGGAAACCTTATTTAAAGAATACGTTCAGAGACTGGTTCTTAAGGGTAATGCGACAAGCGAATATCAGCAACGAGCGCAAAAAACATTTCGAACGATGTATCAGCACACACACTCTCCGGCATTATTTTACGTTTAAGTCGTTTCAAAAGTCGGAGATGGAAGGACGTCCATTTGAAGAAACCGCGCCTTGTTTGACAGCGTATCTGGGACATGAAACGTTCTTCAGCACCGAGAAGTATTTGACCACCGATTACACCATGTATACCGATTCCCAACAAAAAGTTGCCGCTGCTATCGAGCACCTCTTTCCGGAGGTGAGCTTCGAATGAACAATAAAAACAACGAGGTCGTAACCCTTCTCAAGGAGTATTTTACGGATTATCTCCCTAACACACGGGGGTTGAGCGAAAATTCGATTGCCGTATACCAGTACGCCTTTCAACTCCTTTTCGGTTACTTGAGAGATGCAAAAGGGCTACCCCTGGAAAAGGTGACTTTTGAACTTTTGTCGGAAGATACAATACGAGATTTTCTACAGTATCTTGAAGACGAGCGCGATTGCTCCATTAAAACGCGAAATCTCCGTCGCGCTGCAATCCTTAGTTTTGCTAAGTTTGCGTCGAAAAAGTCTTTCGCCACTGCGCTAACATTTTACTCGGATATCGTAAGCCTTCCTAAGAAAAGGGAGCCTAAAATAATCGGGTATAAGCATTTTTCGAAGGAAGAAATTGGGATTTTACTTAAACTGCCAAACCCAGCTACAATCATTGGCCAGCGCGACGTGACGCTCTTAAGTCTCCTTTATGCAACTGGAGCACGAGCTCAGGAACTGTGCGACATTACACTTCAGGATATCACCTTGGGCTCTCCATCCAGGGTTCGTTTGACCGGCAAAGGCAATAAATCCCGCGTTGTTACGATTCCAGGAACTTGTACCGCTATTCTTGAAAAATATTTGCGGAGCAGACATCTCGAACCGACATTAAAGGCTGCTGGCAGCAGGCACTTATTTTCCAGCCAGACCCATGAGTATATGACGATTTCCTGTATTGAATCGATCGTCAGAAAATATGTGACCACAGCAATCAAGCAATATCCCGATTTTTTCAGGGAAGAAAATTATACGCCGCACTCGTTTCGGCATTCCATCGCAGTTCATATGCTTGAAGCAGGCAACTCACTTATTGCGATAAAAGCATTCCTTGGTCACGCATCGGTATCCACGACTGCCATTTACGCACAAGTGACCCCTGAATTAGCGAGCAAATACCTTGATGAGCGAGGCAAACCGTTAAAGGAAGCCGCTCTAGCGTTTCAGCCGCAACCGCTTGCAATGGAACTTCCGTTCCTATACAAGCGAAGATAATAAGAAATAGCAACGAAATAGTTATCCGAGGAGTTTTGCCAAAATTCCTCGGATTTTCTATACCTTCTGGAAGTTAGGAGGATAACTGAACAAGTGGGATATTCCGATTTCGGGCTTAAGATCGGGATTGAGGGCGAAAAAGAGTTCAAGAAAGCCCTCTCCGAGATCAACCAGTCGTTCAAGGTTCTCGGGAGCGAGATGAATCTCGTCACCTCACAGTTCGAGAAACAGGACAAATCGGTCGGCGCTCTGACCGCCCGAAATCAAGTCCTGCGAAAAGAGATCGACGCTCAAAAAGATAAGGTAGAGACCCTCGAGGCCGCGTTGCAGAACGCGGCTTCTTCTTTCGGGGAGAATGATAAGCGCACCCAAGCGTGGCAGGTTCAATTGAACAACGCCAAAGCCGCTCTCAACGGTATGGAGCGCGAGCTTGGCGCAAACGAGACCGCACTGGAAAGTACGGCGAGCGATCTGGATTCCGCCGGTAAACAAGCAGATGAGTTCGGCGACGAAATCAAGCAGTCCGCCGACCAGGCGGATGACGCGGGCGGGCGATTCGACAAGCTCGGGTCGGTTGTGAAGGGCATCGGCGTTACTCTAGGCGCGGCTATGGCGGCGATCGGTACGGCGGCGGTGGCGGCCGGCAAAGCGCTTGTCGATATGACGATCAACACCTCGGCATATGCGGATGAAATGCTGACGCAGAGCTCGATCACCGGCATGAGTGTGGAGCACTTACAGGCGTATTCCTACGCCGCTGAACTCGTAGACGTGTCGCTGGATACCCTGACTGGTTCCATGGCAAAGAACGTGAAATCCATGTCCAACGCCGCTGGCGGCAGTAAGGCATATGCAGAGGCATACGATCGACTCGGTGTTTCGGTGACCAACGCGGATGGATCACTTCGCGACAGCGAAGACGTCTACTGGGACGCTATTGACGCGCTTGGGCAGGTATCGAACGAAACAGAGCGAGACGCGCTGGCTATGCAGCTCTTTGGCAAGAGCGCGCAAGATCTGAATCCGCTGATCGCGCAAGGCAGCGAGGGCATTGCGGCGCTGACCGACGAAGCAAAGCGCATGGGTGCGGTGCTGAGCGAGGACACGATTGCGAAGTTCGGCGCGTTCGACGATTCCGTGCAGCGGCTCAAGCAGGGCGCTGAAGCGGCGCAGCGGGTCATGGGAACGGTGTTGCTCCCGCAACTGCAGACGCTCGCGGACGACGGTGTTTCCCTACTCGGAGATTTCACTTCCGGGCTTGCCGCGGCAGGCGGAGATTTTGACAAGATCACCGTCGTGCTCGGAGAAACGGTCGGTGGGATCGCAAATATGATTCTCGGCAGTTTACCGCAGTTCGTGCAGGTTGGCATGAGCATTGTGAGCGCGATCGGCGGTGCTTTATCGGCGAATCTGCCTATGCTCGTTTCCGCTGCTACTAGCATCATAATGACGCTTCTGCAAGTGATCATCGCCGCACTGCCGCAGTTTACGAACGGCGCGGTGCAACTGGTCACCACGCTCGTGCAGGGGATTGTCGATATGCTACCCGCGCTGGTCGAAGCGGCGATTCAGATGATCGCTTCGCTGGTACAAGGTATTGGCGATGCGCTGCCGACGCTGATTCCCGCGATCATCGAAGCGGTGCTGCTGATCTGTGAAACGCTGTTTGACAACATGGACAAGATTCTGGATGCGGCGTTTTCGATCGTGAAGGGCTTAGCCGAGGGCATCATCCGCGCTCTCCCGAAGCTGATCGAAGCGCTGCCGAAATTGATTACTGGGATCGTCAACTTCTTCATGCAGAATCTTCCGACCCTTATGGCCATGGGGATAGAACTGACGGTTCAGCTCGCAATTGGCTTGATCAAGGCGCTCCCGCAACTGATCGCCGCAATACCGCAAATCGTCTCAGCAATCCTGAAAGGCCTCGGACAGTCGGTATCTTCCGTACAAGAGATCGGCAAGAACATCGTCAATGGGCTTTGGGAAGGCATCAAGAGCATGGCTTCGTGGCTGGCTAGCAAGGTGCGAGATTTCTTCTCCAATATCGTGAAAAGCGCGAAGAGAGCGCTCGGCATCGCGTCACCATCAAAGGTGTTCGCCGGAATCGGCGAGAACATGGGGCAGGGCGTGGGCGTTGGATTCACGGATGCCATGGAGGACGTGAACAAGCAGGTTCAGAGCGCGATCCCGACCAGCGTGGATGTTGGCGCGATCGATGTATTGACGAATCTGCCCAGTAGTATCGGGATCGGCGGCACAAGCGACCTGTTGTCGCAGAAGCTGGACGTCCTGATCGGCGAAGTGCGGCGGTATCTGCCGCAGCTCGCGGGTATGCAGTTGGTCGCGGACACAGGGGCGACGATCGGCTGGCTTGCGCCGGCCATGGACGACGCGCTGGGCGTGATTCGCAGAAGAAAGGAGCGGTTGGTGTGAGTGATATCCGATTCGGGACCAAATGGGCACATGCGAACTATGGCCTGATTGTTGCTCCCTATGCCATCCCCATGCCGGAACCGCAGACGAACTTTGTGGAGATACCAGGACGCGACGGTGCACTCGACTTGTCGGAAGCGTTCGGTACGGTTCGCTACTACGATCGAACAATCTCACTGACGCTGTTCGTTCACACGCCGTTCAACACGCTGATCTCATCGTTCGCAGCGGATGTGCACGGGCGGCGCATGAACGTGATCTTCGACCGTGATCCGGCTTACTATTATGATGTGCGGGTCACGATTGAGGATGTAGAACGGCATTGGGGCTACTGCGAACTATCGCTGGAATGCCGCGCGAAGCCTTATAAATTGGAGCATTTTGAAACGACGATCACGGTTCTACCCGCAGGCAGCGCATCCGTAACGTTGAGCAACTCGCGTATGCCGGTTGTCCCGACGATCACCGTCTCCGCCGAGATGATACTTGCGTTTACGATCAACGAAAAGGACTTTTCCTTTATGCTGCCTGCCGGAACGCACACCATCCCGTCGCTGGTTCTCTCCGAGGGTGATACAAAGATCGGGATTACGGGGACAGGTTCTGCCACGTTCACCTACCGGAAAGGAGCGCTCTAGTGTATCGGATTCTTTGTGATTCTTATGTACTCTACGATCCGCGTTTACCGGACTTGTTTGTTCTGGAACCGATTCTGACGCAGCAGAAGAATGAGCCAGGTGAATTAACATTCACGATTCCGAAGGAGCATCCGAATTACGGCGTACTGGAAAAGCTAAAGAGCCGTATCAAGGTCTATCGGGACGATACCTTGATCTGGGCCGGGCGCGCGATCGAAGACGAACGCGATCTTTACGAAAACAGGAAGGTGGTTGCGGAAGGCGCGCTGTCCTTTCTGCTGGACAGCGTAATGCGTCCGCTCAGCTTTGAAGGAACGGCAACGGAGCTGTTTACATGGGTTCTGGCCGCACATAACGCGCAAGTCAACGAAAACCAGCGATTTGTAATTGGAACATGCGACCTTACCGGATCGGTCAGTATTGCAGCGAAGGACTATCTTTCGGCATGGCAAGCGCTGAAAACCTGCTTACTCGATTCCTTCGGTGGTTACATGATCATCCGATTCGATCAAAATGAAAATCCGGTTCTGGATTATCTCACCGATGTACCGGACACATCGACGCAGCGGATCGAGTTCGGCGAGAACCTGATCGATCTGGTGTTGAGCAGGAGTGCGTCTGAAACATATACCGCCTGCGTTCCGCTCGGCGCCGCGCTGCGGGACGTCGACCCGGAATCGGAAAGCGACGCACGGCTCATGATCGAGAGCGTGAACGACGGGCAGGAAACCCTGATTGATTCCGCGCTTGCCGCCGAATACGGCGTGATCTTTGCACCGACTGCCTCGACGACGTGGGATGAAATCACCGACGCGAATATACTCATGAACAAAGGCCGCGATTGGCTGAGCGGGACCGGCGCGCGATTCAAGCAGACGATCAAGCTCTCGGCTGTCGATCTGCACAACACCGACGCGAATGTCGAGTCGTTCCGGTTTCTTGACAAAGTGATCGTTTCCTGCGGCACGCTCTGCCCGGAGGAAACGTATGTGCTGTCCGAACTGACGATCCCATTGAACAACCCTGCGAGCACCGGCATCGTGCTTGGAGATTCGCGCCCGTCGTTGATCGGCGAGGAGATCAAGCAGAACACATCGGTGAAAAATCGCATCGAATCGATCGAAGCGGACTACACCACGCACGGCGAGATCAAAGAGATTGTGCAGGAGCAGATTACCCAGAACACGTCAATCCTGCAATCCGCGCAGCAGATCATCCTGACCGCGTTGGAGAACTACGTTAAAACACAGGACTTTGAGGCTTTCCAAAACAGTATTCAAACGTCGTTTAGCGTTATGGCGGGAACGATCGAGGCGAACTTTACCGAGACGGCAAGCCGCATTTCTACGCTGAATGGTGAAACGTCGCAGCAGTTCGAGTCTGTTCGAAGCTTCATCCGTCTGATTTCGTCGGGCATCGTGATTGGCCGGAGTACGTCGGCGATCAAACTCAAACTGGAAAACGATATTCTGTATTTCTTTACCGGCAGCGAGGACACTGTAACGACCGACAGCGCGATCGCGTACTTTTCGTCGGGCAAGCTGTACGTCAACGACGTGCAGGTGCTTTCGTCATTACGGATCGGGAGCTTTACCTGGGCGCCCGAGAGCGGGAACTTGAACTTTAAAAAGATCGCGGGGTAAGGATATGGCAAACTGGCCGAACGCGTCGATAAACGACGGGTATACGATCGTCAACAGCTCGCTGACCGGGACCGCGGAAAGTAAGATTTCCTGCTGGCTGGAATACAAGGTCGTTTCACAATCGGTTGCGAACAACACCTCGACGATTCGGTTCTATGTTTACCTTGCGACCTCCGGCAATACGTCGCAGTACGACGTGTACTGCAACAGTCTGGACACGAATTCGCGCGGAGCCATGAGCGTTTCCGTTGACGGCAACTCTATTTACAACCGCACGGGTAGAGGTTTTGCAATCTCAAGGATCCCGGTTCGAGGCGATTACGTTTCTCAATACTCTGTCTCTTATTCTTCGTCGTCTGGTTACAAATATCTAACCATCCTGACCGACAACGCTGGCTCGCAAAATACAGCCTACGGAGATTACACAATCGCGCACAATGCAGACGGAACGAAACAGATCACTCTGGCGTTCTCGGCAAACTGCAGCTTCTCTTCAATGATTGGTTCGGTAAATGGCTCGGTGTGTATATCCCTGCCGACGATCCCGCGCGCGACGAACGCGAGTGTTTCAAGCGTGACGCTCGGAAGCGCGGCGACGATCACGCTCACGCCCGCGTCGGGTTCATTCTTGCATACGCTGCGAGCGAAGTTTGGCTCGCGTTCGGAGACGACGATTACGACACTAACCTCGGCGACGAGTATTTCGTGGACGCCATCTCTGGACGAAGCGAACGCGGCGCCGAACGCGACGAGCGTGGTTGGCACGCTCTATTGCGACGCCTTCTCCGGCGGTACGCTGATTGGTACGACGCAGGTGAGCATGACCGCCGCGATTCCCTCTTCGGTCGTACCGATCGGCTCCGTTTCGTTCTCCGAAGCGGAGGAAGGCTTGACCGCGCAGTTTGGCTGCTTTGTGCAGCGCCAGAGCAAACTGAGTGTCGATATTTCGGCTGTGGGCGCATACGGCTCGTCGGTTTCCTCGATCTCGACTTCGGTCAACGGCGCAACGTATTCGGGAGCCTCCTTCTCGACGAACATACTGACGACTGTCGGAATTAATACGATCCGAACAACGATTACGGACAGCCGGGGACGAACGACTACGCTGAATAATACCTTCGATGTTGTAGCTTACGACTCGCCAGCGGTTCAGTCCGTGTCGGTCTACCGTTGCGACGCTTCGGGAAACTCCAGCAATACGGGCGGTTACGCCATGGTAGCAATCTCTGGCTCGATTTCCGCAGTCAACAGTGCGAATACACGCGCACTCAAGATTGGTTTCAAGCGTACGAGCGAGACAACCTATACGGATGCTTCGTTTACTCTTGCGGATTATACCGTCAGCGGTTCATTTTTGATCGGTGGCGGCTTGTCGAACCAGTACACCTACGATATTCGCGTTTCACTTTGCGACTACTTCGGCGAAGCGTACGGATATGCCGACCTGAGCACGGCGGAGGTGATCCTCTCCGTGCGCAGCACCGGTATGGGTCTGGCGGTTGGCAAAGTCGCAGAGCAGGACGGCTTCGACGTCGGGTGGCCGGCGAGGTTCCGGGAGGACGTTCAGTTCGACGAAGGGCTGATATTTTCGAGCGCACTCTGGTTAGCGAACTTGATCTTTCCGGTGGGCAGTATCCGTATGACCGTATCAGCTGCGGACGAGAGCGCGTTCCTCGGCGGGACATGGGCACGCTGGGGAACGGGCCGAGTACCTGTAGGCGTGAACGCGTCGGATACCAATTTCAACACCGTTGAGAAGACGGGCGGAGCGAGCACACATGCGTTGGTAACGACGGAGTTGCCTTCGCACATTCACTCGTTCAGCGGGTCGGTGACGGTCAACGCCAACGGCGCGCATACCCACCAGGCATCGTCGGGTTCTTACAAAGTTGGAAGTGGGTCGGGTTCGACCTATTACTATATGACGAACAGCGGCAGCACCAGCGGACAAGTGACCGGTTCCGGTGGATCGCATGATCATACAGGTTCTGTGTCCGGCTCTGTAGGTAATACCGGCAGCGGATCAGCGCACAACAACTTGCAGCCTTACATCACCTGTTACTTCTGGAAAAGAATGGTTTAGCGTGCAGAATAAAAGAGTTCAGCCTGTCAAATAAGCCATTGATTGAGCTTTCTGACAGGCTGAAACGAACATCTGGAGTGGCTTTCGCGCTACTCTTCCGCTGCGGGAGAATCCGCTTGCCTTGGTAGCGGGGCTTGCAGCTGTGAGGCTTCGATGGTTTTGAGCATGAGTAGATGGATGCTCACGGCGATACCGACACCAAGTAAAATCAGGCGAATATAGAGTAAGTCGACAAGTATCATCGACGTGAGGAGTCCCGCCCAAAGCATGACGAGGGCGGCGGTCTTCGTGCGCCGCGGTACGGCACGATAGGTAATATAGTTGTAGAGAAAAGTTCCAAAGAGCTTGTGATGGATCAACCAGTCGTAAAGTCGCTTGGAGCTGCGTAAATAGCAATACAGCGCGATGAGCAGAAACGGCGTCGTCGGCAGAACGGGAAAGACAATGCCGACAAACCCGAGTGTGAGTGAGAGACTGCCCAACGCAATCAATGCGTATTTCTTGACAATTGGTTTCACGAGAATTGAACCTTTCTTCTGCAGGCACGCACAGAGCGCGGGTTGCCCCATGCGTGCCTGGTTTTCTGCGGCTATTTCAGATCGAAACGATCCGCATTCATGATTTTTACCCAAGCGGCAACAAAATCCAGCACGAACTTTTCTCCAGCGTCCGCGCCGCCATAGACTTCGCAGAGCGCGCGCAGCTGGGAATTGGCGCCAAAGATGAGATCGACGCGTGTCGCCGTCCATTTGCGTTCGCCCGTCGCGCGATCGCATCCTTCAAACACGGCGGCATCCGGCGTGAGCGGCTTCCAAGCTGTACGCATGTCGAGTAGATTGATGAAGAAGTCGTTCGTCAGCGTTTCGGGGTGCTTTGTGAACATCCCATGCGGAGCACCGCCGAAGTTTGCGTTCAACGCGCGCATGCCGCCGATGAGCACGGTCATCTCCGGCGCGGTCAGAGTGAGCAATTGCGCACGGTCGATCATGAGCGATTCCGGCGTGACGGAGAACTTTGCCTTGAGGAAATTGCGGAAAGCGTCCGCCTTTGGTTCGAGTACGGAGAAGGACTCCGCATCCGTTTGCTCTTGCGTTGCGTCCGTGCGCCCGGGCATGAACGGAACTTTAACGGTGTGTCCGGCACGTTTTGCGGCCAGCTCGATGGCAGCGGTTCCGCCGAGGACGATGAGATCCGCAAGCGAAATCTTCTTGCCGCCCGTTTGCGCGGCGTTGAACGCCTGCTGAATCTTCGTGAGCGTGCCGAGCACGAGCTGAAGTTGTTCCGGCTCGTTGACCACCCAATCCTTTTGCGGAGCAAGGCGGATGCGCGCACCGTTTGCACCGCCGCGTTTGTCTGAGCCGCGGAAGGTAGAGGCACTTGCCCAAGCGGTTTTCACAAGCTGCGGAATCGTTAACTCAGATGCGATAATGCTCGCTTTGAGCGCTTCAATATCCTGCTCGTTCACGAGCGGATGATCGACCGTCGGAACGGGATCCTGCCAGATGAGATCTTCGGCGGGAACTTCCGCGCCGAGATACCGCGCGCGTGGTCCCATATCGCGATGGGTGAGCTTGAACCATGCGCGGGCAAATGCGTCCGCAAACAGGTCCGGGTTTTCCAGATAATGCCTAGCGATCGGCTCATAGATGGGATCAAAACGCAGCGAGAGATCGGCGGTCGTCATCATGGGACGCAGTTTTTTCGTCGGATCATGCGCCGCGACGACCATATCCTCGTCCGCAACATCTTTGGCGAGCCACTGATTGGCGCCGGCGGGACTTTTGACAAGCTCCCATTCGTACTTAAACAGTGTCGTGAAATAGCCCATGTCCCATTGGGTGGGGTTAGCTTTCCATGCGCCCTCAATGCCGCTGCCGATTGTGTCTCCGCCCTTGCCGGTACCGAAGCTGCTCTTCCAACCGAGCCCCATATCTTCGATGGGCGCGGCTTCCGGTTCTGGCCCGACATGCGTTGCAGGACCCGCACCATGGCACTTGCCAAATGTGTGTCCACCCGCGATGAGTGCGACGGTCTCTTCATCGTTCATCGCCATGCGAGCGAATGTTTCACGAACGTCGCGTCCTGAAAGAACGGGATCAGGGTTGCCGTTCGGTCCTTCGGGATTGACATAGATGAGCCCCATCTGAACTGCCGCGAGCGGGTTTTCGAGGTCGCGATCGCCACTGTAGCGCTTGTCGCCGAGCCATTCGCCCTCGGATCCCCAGTAGATATCCTCCTCGGGTTCGTAGACATCCTTACGACCACCTGCGAATCCAAAGGTCTTGCAGCCCATGGACTCAAGTGCGCAATTGCCTGCAAGGATCAGCAGATCCGCCCATGAGATCTTTTTGCCATATTTCTGCTTGATAGGCCAGAGGAGGCGACGCGCTTTGTCGAGGTTGACGTTGTCCGGCCAGCTGTTGAGTGGTGCAAACCGCTGAGAACCATTGCCTGCGCCGCCGCGACCGTCTCCAAGACGGTAGGTACCCGCGCTGTGCCAGGCCATGCGGATGAACAGTGGTCCGTAATGGCCATAGTCCGCCGGCCACCAGTCCTGAGAGTCGGTCATCAGTGCATAGAGATCCTGCTTGATGGCATTGAGATCGAGAGAGAGGAATTCCTTCTTGTAGTCGAATCCCTCCTCCATGGGATTACTCAGGTGGGAGTGCTGGTGTAAAATACCGAGGTTGAGTTGATTTGGCCACCAATCCTTGTTGCTTGTACCGCCGCCCGCAACGGGGCCGCGCGTTTTACCCGTGACCGGGCAGCGTACTGTTTCGTCCATATTTGTTACCTCCTTCTCTTTTTTTTAGAAATCGCACGGCGACTGCGTCAAAACGACGCAGCTCGGGGCGTTATTCTTTGCTTTGGCAGCGTTTGCAAACGCCACGGTAGAAAATGTCGCGCTGGTTGACACTTCCCGCTTCCGGGAACTGGAGGTTGAGCCGATCAAAATCGACTGGTACGTCATAGATTGCACCGCAGCTCTCACAGACGAAGTGCCCGTGGTCGCAAGTGAGTACATCGTATCGCGCCTCGCTACGATCGAGGCTAACGATACGCAGCAGCCCTTTTTGTACAAACAGAGTGAGGGTGTTGTAAACGGTCGCTTTGGAGAGAGCTTGCCCCTGAGCTGCGAGGTCAGCGTAGATTTGTTCGACGGTGGGGTGAGCGTGGCAGCTATTCATATAGTTGAGAAGCAGCAAACGCTGGAGCGAAGGTTTGATACCCTTCGATTCGAAGAGCGCAGTAAGTTCGGCGAAATTCTTCATAACGGCGCCTTTCAAAATAGAAAGAATATAGCGTTTAGAATAATTCTAAATAAATACTATCGCGAATGTGAGTGTATGTCAATGCGTTAACAGTTTTTTTACGCTGCAAATTATCTATATTTGCGTGACGATAGTAAGAGTTTCTATAATAACCGCAAAAAAGAGAGTTTCATTGCGTGAACTTGACTCCGAACGATACTTGCGCAAAGTAGAACGTGCAACAGGTAAATTCGATTACTTGGCGGTCAAGCATTAAGAAAAGGCTATGACTGCACTACTTCACTTGCTATTTCTGGAAATGGACGCATAGGGCTCGTAAATAAACAGATAGGGGCTGTTCAGAAACGACAGTTCCTTTTGCGTGAAAAAGAACGACAAAAAAACGGACGGCGCGGTAGCGCGAGCCAGTCTTTTGGTATAAACATAGGTTGTGAAAACACAGAAAATACAAAAAATATAGAAAAAAGAGCACGAATTTCTGCTGGTTTTTGCCGCTTTGCTCGGAAAAATGGCTGTCCGTTTCGCGATTCACTAGAATCGTTTCCGAACAGCCCCTTCCTATATCTAGAAGTTGTCTTCTATCTGGGACGTCCCGAAAGAGTGACCGTAATGTTACCGCGCGTCGCGTGGGAGTAAGGGCACACCTGGTGCGCTTCCTGCGTGAGGCTATCGGCCAGAGCGGCATCGTCGGTGTCGATGATGGCGACAATTTCGACCTCAAGTTGGAAGTTTCCGGCATCGTTACGACCGATGCCCACGGTGGTTTGCACATCCGGTGGGGGAAGCCTTAACCTGCGCACGCGGATCACGTGCTGCAACGCGCTACCGAAGCAGGCAGCGTAACCTGCCGCGAAAAGCTGTTCCGGATTGGCGCCTTCTATCTTTTTCCCACCCAGACCGGCAGGAAGGGCCATTTCAAAATCGATAGGACTATCATTTACACGGACATGGCCGTCACGCCCACCAGTAGCGTATGCTGTGGCTTTGTAATCAATGTTCATAAGGCACTCCTTTCTTTGTTATAAATTAATTATACCATTAATAATTAATAATGATTATGACTTTTTCACATTAAGGTCTCTCAATGTTCGGGACTTCTTTCGTTTGGAATGCGAATAGCAAAGAACAGCCGATTTTCTGTTCAGGAACGACAAATTCAAAGAAGATTCTATTGATAAGGGGCTGCCCGTTTCGCGATTCACAAGAATCATTTCTGGGCAGCCCCCGAAATGGCGAAAGGCACTCATTCGGGGGAAAGAGTGCCTTTCTAATTTGGATGGTATGAATTCTTTAGGGATTGGGACATACCCGGGTTGGCAAGTGGATAGGTTGTTTATACCATGCAAGCTTGATGTACATGCATCACAGCAGGTTTTTCTCGGAAATACCATGAAGAAATCAAGAAATTTCTATCATACGAAATGGAGAAAGCGGATGGAATTCTCTCGCAATTTAAAGAAGGGCACGTCCGGCGAGGACGTGCTTTTTTGTAAGCAAAAGCTCTTGGAGCTTGGGTTCTACGGCGACCACATTACGACGGTCACCAAGAAGACGTTCGGCGCGGACACGCTGGAGGCTGTCAAGCGGTTTCAGGCGCAAGCCGAGCTGACTGTCGACGGGATCATTGGGAAGGAAACGTGGGCGGCGCTGTTCGGTGACACGGCGACGGAAGCGGAGCCGATCACAAAGGATACGGTATCGGACAAAGCAACTGCGATTTGCGCACTGGCACTGATGCGGATCGGCGACCTGTACGTCTGGGGCGGCAGCGGGATGAACGATCTATCCGACAGCGCGATTCATGCGAAGGACGAAGAGTATGCGCGCTCGATCGCGTTCCGGGATAAACAGTACAAATATGGTTTCTCCGATCTGCTGGGGCACGATTGTTCGGGCTTCATATCGTGGCTCATGCGCGAGACGGGCATTTGGGACGATCGCAAGAATTGCGATGGACTCTGGGCGCTGTGCGACGCGGTTGACCGTAACGAACTGATTGCCGGAGATTTTCTGTTCCGAAACAGTGCCACGAACGCGGAGGACGAGACGCATATTGGTCTATATCTCGGTTCCGGCAAGGTAATCCACGATAAGGGACGCGACGTTGGCGTCGTGGTGGAAGGAATCAATCAGGGCGGCAGTGGATACTGGCACAAGTGCGGTCGTTGCAAGCTGCTATATCAATAAACGGAGGTACGAATTTGGATTATATCGGGGAGATCATTTCGGGCGTATTCGCACTGCTGGTTGTTTGGCTGGAAGTGCGCATGACGCGCGATCGAAAACAGGCGGAGAAGCGCGCCGTTATTCGCGCAAAGGAATCGAAGCTTGCTATGAAGATGCAAGACGCGAGTCTGTCGCTTTCGTTGGCGACCGCTATCGCCGTTGAACGGGGCGAGACGAACGGTGAGATGAAAACCGCGCGGGATAAAGCGGAGTCCGCACAGGAGGAATACGAAGATTTTGTCCATGAGCTTGCGTCGGAGCAGGCTACATCAATCTAGGAGGAACTTGAATGAAAAAGAAACTGATTCTGGTACTGGTTGCGCTCGTGCTGCTCGCATTGCCCGCCATAGCTCTTGCGGATACGGGTGGCACGAATGCCACCGACATCCTGATCGAAAACGCTGTGGAAATTGCCGCAGCGTTTTTTATCGCTCTGATCGGCGTATTCGGCGCGTGGCTGACCGCGAAACTCGGCAAGGCTACGCAGTTGGATACCGTGAACCGCGCCCAGCAGGAACTGATCAAGCTCGCGCAGATCACGGTCGGTGAGCTAAAACAGACGGTCGCGGATGGTATGAAGGCGGCGCATAAGGATGGCAAATTGACCAAAGAAGAGATTGTGCAACTCGGTCAACTGCTATACGAAAAGACCACCGCGAAGCTCTCCGCTTCGGCGATGGATGTGCTGACCTCCGCGCAGGTCGATGTATCCGCGCTGATCACGGGTACGGCGGAGCAGCTGATTGCGGGGATGAAGTAAACAGCAAACTTAATATCGGGGAAAGGGAGCGTCTTTCGGGACGCTCCTTTTTTGTTTGGAGGAGAAATGACGCAAAAAGAACGAGACGAAATCCTGCGATTACGGTTCGACGGAAAAAGTTACACCCAGATTTCGGACAATCTACACATTTCGCGGAACACGGTGAAATCAATATGCCTGAGAATGGGTATCCAGCCAGCTGAGACAGCAAGGGAGAATCACGATGCTGATTACTGCAAACAATGTGGAGTGATCCTTGTTCAGAATGTAAATGGCAAGCGAAAACAGTTTTGCTCTGATCTGTGCCGCAGAGACTGGTGGAAACAGCATCAAGACAAGCGAAGCTTGAAGTCCGCCACCAAAGCGAAGTGCGCTTTCTGCGGTCGCGTTTTCGAAGATTACGAGAAGAACCATAGAAAGTATTGCTGCCATGGCTGCTATATCCGCGATCGCTTTGGAGAGAAGAAACCGCATGACAAACGAGCAGATTGAACGGGAGATACGCTACCGCGTCTCGATGGCGGCCGCGAACAGTATGCTCCGCCAAGGGTTAATCAATCAAGCCGAATACGATGGCTTCAATCGGCTCATGGCCGAAAAACACCGGCCACTGATCGGCAGCCTCTTTCTGAAAACTTCCGTTGATAAACACCGCGAATCGAGCTAATATGCCACATGACAGGAGAGCGGATATGAATCGTGTGGTCCATAAATTACAACCAACGATCCCGGCAATCCCGCAACGGATACGGGTTGCCGCCTATGCTCGCGTTTCCAACGATAAGGAGTCTATGGTGGAATCTCTGGTGGCGCAGGTCGGCTATTACAGCGCGCACATCCAAAGAAATCCGCAGTGGATCTACGTTGGCGTATACGCGGACGAAGGCTTGACAGGCACGAAGGACAACCGGCCGGAGTTTCAACGTATGATCGCCGATTGCTATGCGGGCAAGATCGATATGGTGATTACGAAGTCCCTCAGCCGGTTTTCACGCAATACACTGGATACGCTCAATATCCTGCGCGAACTGAAGCAAAGAGGTGTAGATATATTTTTCGAACGGGAGAACATCCATAGCAATTCAGGGGATGGCGAGCTGATGCTTACCATCCTCTCTTCTTTTGCGCAGGAGGAGAGCCGATCCGTTTCCGAAAACTGCAAATGGCGCATACGGGAAAAAATGAAACAGGGCGAACTAGTCGGGCTGCGGGGTATGTACGGTTATGTGATTGAGCGTAATAGTATATCCATAGAACCTCGTCAAGCCGAGGTCGTTCGGCAGATTTTCGATTGGTATATATGCGGAGATTCCAGCGTGGTAATCGCGAGGCGGTTGAACGCGATAGGCGAGCAAACGCTGAACCATGCCGCTTGGAGCGCAAAGCATGTCCGCGAAATTCTGGCTAACGAAAAGTATGCGGGAAACGCGCTTCTGCAGAAATCGTACATCACCGATTATTTAAGCAAGCGCAAGAAACGTAACCATGGACAAGTGCCTCAATATTATGTAGAACAGTCGCATCCGGCTATCGTCGATGCCGATACGTTCGAGACGGTGCGGGAGCTACTCAAATCGGCTGGCGAACGGAATAAGCCGAACAGCCCCGTTAACGCGCGATATCCCTTCACCGGTAAGATTATCTGCGGTAATTGCGGGAAGAGCTTCCAGCGGAAAACGACGAAAGGGCGCGTGGGTTGGCTCTGCGCGACCTATTTAGAGCACGGAAGGAACGCCTGCCCGGCGAAGCAGATACCGGAAACAGCGCTGCTGGACGTCTGCGCGGAAGTGCTCGAATTACCATCTTTCGACGAGGCCGAGTTTCGTAAAAAGATTTCAATAATCGAGGTCGCGGGGGCCAACACGCTGAAATTCGTTTTTATAGATGGAACCGTGCGTGTAGCGGTGTGGATAGACCGTTCCCGCTCCGAGAGTTGGACAAATGAAATGAAACAAGCGGCAAGAGAAAAATCACTGGCGATCAAGGAGGCACTGAACGGTGGAAGCAATCCAGAAACGGGTAACGAAAATTGAGCGAACAGCGGTCGCGTTGGGTGAAAACAACGTTCACCCTCTCGCGAAACGGCGTGTCGCCGCATATGCGCGGGTATCGACCGACAGCGACGAGCAGTTCACGAGCTTCGAAGCGCAGGTCGACTATTATACCCGCCAAATCGCCGCTAACCCGGATTGGACGATGGTCGAGGTCTATACGGACGAAGGCATCACGGGCACGAACACAAAAAAGCGCGATGGCTTCAACCGCATGATCGCGGACGCGCTGGCGGGGAAAATCGATTTGATCATTACGAAAAGCATTTCGCGCTTTGCCAGAAATACGGTCGATACACTGACGGCGGTTCGACAATTGAAGGATAGGGGCGTGGAGGTGTTCTTCGAGAAGGAGAACATCTACACGATGGACTCCAAGGGCGAGCTGCTGATTACGATCATGAGTTCGCTCGCGCAAGAAGAGAGCCGATCGATCAGCGAAAACGTAGCGTGGGGCAAGCGTGCAAAGTGCGAAGAGGGGAAGGTGTATCTACCCTACAAGCAGTTCCTTGGATACGAGAAGGGACTGGATGGTCAGCCTCGGATTGTTGAAGATCAGGCGGAAACAGTTCGGCTTATTTACAAGCTTTTCCTCGATGGGCTGATGCCTTCGGGAATTGCCAAAAAGCTGACGGAACGAGGGATACTGTCTCCCGCCGGCAAATCGGTTTGGTATTCGGGTACAGTAGAGAGCATCCTGACCAACGAAAAGTACAAGGGTGACGCGCTTTTGCAGAAAACCTTCTGTGTGAACTTTCTGACGAAAGAGATGAAACGGAACGAGGGTGAATTACCGCAATACTACGTCGAACAGAGCCACCCGGCGATCGTTTCGCCCGAGGTGTTTGACGAGGTGCAAAAGGAGCTAAAAAGACGCCGTGAGGCGCGATATGTCGGCAGGAGCGGATGTTTCTCCAGCAAGATCATCTGCGGAGAATGCGGGGGCTACTACGGCCGTAAGGTCTGGCACAGCACGGACAAATACCGCACCGTGATCTGGCGCTGCCAGCATAAGTACGACAACGGTGAACCATGCAAAACGCCGCACGTGACCGAAGAACAGATCAAGGCGGCGTTCGTGGCTGAGATGAACCGAGTGATCGCGAACAAAGAGCAGGTTCTCGCTGATATCAAGATGCTCATTGCGACGCTGACTAATACAAGCGAGCTAGAAGAAATAGAAGCCTCCGCAGGCAAGGAACTGGACGCGGTATCCGTATCGTTGCGCAAGCTGGTTGACACCTACGCGCACGCGTTGATTGAGCAGACCGAGTACGATAATCAATACGCGGAGCTTCTGGCGCAAAGCCGGGCGATCGAGGAACGGATTGCGGAGATCGGGGAACAGCGTGAGCAACGGAAGGCAAGGAAGCGCGAGCTGTATACATTTTACAAGGTACTGAAGGCGGCTGGACCGATTCTAGAGTTTGACGATGAGCTGTGGAATGTAGCGGCGAAGGGGGTCATTGTTCGTTCGAAAGGAGAATTCAGGTTTCTATACAATGCTCCATGATAGGAATTGATGTTTGCAACCATTCCAGCGGTACTTCAGCACTTTTCTCAAGTATAGCATAGCACATAACATTACACGGATACTTTCCGTCTAAATCTATAAAGTGAGAGCAATTTATTAGAGTAATTTCAAGAAGTTTAAAAAAGTCCTTCGTAAGTTCTTCATTTACAGCCAATTTATAGTCATGGTTAACAAGGTAACTTCCGGCATGAGTAAGCAAAGCTAGGATAACTGCGTGTTTGATGGGCAACTCTAGAACCATGTTTTCAAAAACTATCTGTTCAGTATCGTAAAGAAAGTTTATCTCTGAGATATCGATGCAACTACTAACTGAAAAGTGCGTTTCTTCTCGGCGTATTTTTTCCCGATTTGCCAACTGACGCATTACATCGACAATAGCAGAGATACTGACTCGTGCGTTCTCATATAATGATTTCATTAAACGGACGAATTGAATTTCGCAGTTATTGTCAATAAGTACGCCATCAATTTCCGAATCAAGTTGGTGAAACAAGTCGAAGATTGCAAGCATTTTGCTATGCAAACCGACAACATCCAGCTTAATTGAGTTCCCATGTGTCGGGGACAAATCCTTTTTTATTGGATAACGCATGCGAAAAGAATCAGAATCAAAATCATCTATTTGTTTTATGAAATCGTCGAAGAGAGTAATATCTATTGAACTGCCAATTTTTTGGTGCAACAATTTTATATGGGCTCTTGCTTCCGTCCAGGCA
Source organism: Christensenellaceae bacterium (assembly GCA_963674535.1). Taxonomy (GTDB): domain Bacteria; phylum Bacillota; class Clostridia; order Christensenellales; family CAG-138; genus UBA7703. The sequence continues at coordinate 333,443 of OY771363.1, forward strand.
ATACATAACCGGTGGCTAACACGCTTTATGAACTTCTCTTTCTCGTCGTCATTTGTTCCTGAATACTTGAAGAAAAAATACTTGATATACAGCTCAACAATTTGTCGATAATTAAAGCAAAGAGGATAAACAATTGTATCTAGAATGTCAATTCTTGTTCTTTTACATGAAATGTATTCGCTATATAACGACCTAACAGCAAAAATGTAGCCATCGATATAATCACGGAACCCAACAACTGTTCCATAGTTATTTCCGAAGTACGAATATCTACCATGAATGGGAACTTTATCTGCTTCATAAGAGATGAAGAGTTGATCGCCATGCGAAATGCTCATTTTCATCCAACCTTAATATAGAATTATGAGGTGGTGAAGTTTTGGAAAGTTATTATACTTTGATAATACTGGACCAAGGGGGGGGGCTGCTATGAGATGCTGGGACATAAAGTCATTCACTATGCAGCGAAGTCGAAAAACAAATGATATATGAGGATCTCTTTGCTATCGCTAGTTCGCAAGTGCCGCGATTTATATTGGAGTTCTTGAGAAAGCATATCTCTAGTTAAGTTCATTATTGGTGCAGACAGGGACTCAATCAGGGGCAACAAGTCTCTAACAGCACCTTCAACACTACCAGACAGTACGTATCCAATCATTGTTGATACGGTGGAACTAGATGCATAATATCCACTAACAAAGTGATTAACACCTTTTTCAACATAGCGTCTTTTCTTTTCAGGACGTTTACTATATAGGTTTTTGCATTCAATCCCGAAATATGAAGGTTCATCCCAACTTCTAAAGCAGAAATCAATTTGTGGTGCTTTGCGGGTACTTTCCGTGCTTGATTCGTTCTCATATTGGTTGATAGGAGTAATTTTAATCTGGATTCTCGAGGCGCGGTTTTCTTGATACCATAAATCTGTAAGATATATGCCCCATTCTTGGGTGATAATGTTTTCATGCGTGAAACGATTGAAAACACAGCTTCGCTTTAGCTCATGATATGCGAGCCAAAGTGTTTCGATAATAACGTTGATACCATCTTTTCCTAATGCTTGGGCTAGATCATACGGAATGGTATTTGATGCGTCTATATTTCTAATACTGCTCATGCTGTAACCTCCATGCGCGCATTATATCAGCGTAAATCTCATCTGCGTCACGACAAGCAGCTGAATAACTCCAATACTTCGATTGATTAGGTTTTATCACATATACTTCATCCTTTAGATAGATCCTTACATTGCGTTTTACAAATACACTTTGCGAACGCTGTTCAATAAGGAGGTTATCTAGTCGCTGGAGCAACTCATCAATACGAGACGCATCATCACTATTATCTTCATGTTTTTCGAATCTGGGTTCATTAAAGTAAATACGGGCAACTGCTAGAGGAGCAACTCCATGATATATAACACAATGTGTTTTCTGGGATAAAGACAACGATCTGGTAAGAATGCCACTAATCGTCGTAGCATACATATCCATATGTTCCTTTGTTGGTCTTGTGAAAGCACGAGAGTTGCTTTTCAAATGGAAGCTATCGTATAGGTATAAGATTGCATCATTTATCATCAATCTTTCATAATCTTTTAGATGATAAATATCAAAGATAAAGGTCTCCAAAGCAGCTTCATCTATTACCTCCTGATCATATATAGACATAGCTTTTTGGAGGATAGCTTCGGTAGGCGCTGGAACCGGTGTTGAAAGGATTTCACCCGCTTCGAGTTCATCTCGTTCGACTAACCATCTGCGGCTTGTCATAATATGATAATAAGAGAATAATTTTGAATTAACTATTAGACAGAGATATTTTAAGACATCTTGCCTTCCGTGAATACCCAAAATGCTATGGTTAAACGTCGCGTCAAAATCGAGATAAGCAGCGAAAAACCTCCACTGAACTGGGCTCTGCTTTATTAATAGATGAGGAGTAAGAAATATTTGTCTGCTTTTTTCTACTGTACATTCGAATCCATCATCCCTTAACGCAATTAGCTTTTTGCTGTCAATTCTGAACGGCATTATCTTCTTTACTGGAACAAAAGGCGTGATTAGTAAATCGGGACAAGATTTCTTTTTGTTACCACGTTTGAGTCCTTCCGCTTTACTCATATTGAGGCTAGTTGTCAACTCATCAATCGTTATATTCTGGGTTCGCAGTTTACTTATCAATTCTAGATCACGAGGGCTACCCCACATCGATATTTTCCAAATTAAATCATTATTGACAATATCACGAGGGATGCGACAAATATCCGCAGGTTCGATAAAAAAACGTCGTCTATCTTCAACAGTATATAGTGGTTTTGGTGTGCAGTAAAAAATCGGATTTTCTTGACCACCATTATCCTTTTTTCTGTAGACTACTCCAGTTGCTGGTCCGGTAGCATTTGAAAATAGTACCTTTCTAAAAACTGATAGATTAAGCAATACTATAACGTTAGTTTCTTCAAAAAAAGCTTTCCTATATGCGATATTCGTAGTAGACCTGTTAAAAAGCAAACCTTTGCTGGGCATAAGGAAGCAAATAATACCTGTATCAGTACATAAATCTAGCGCTTTCCAAGAGAATGCTTGTGCGACTTGCTTGTCACCAACAGGATGATTAGCTGATCTAATATATTCTAAAGCAAAATCGGTTAATTGACTTTCCCAAGGTGGATTTCCAATAATCACATCGTATTTATTTTGATTGAAGAATTCCCCATCTTCAAAAAAATCGCAAGGGAAAAGATTGTTTCCATTAAGTTGCGGGAATTCTAATTCTTCCCAAATTGTACGTGGCTCAAGAAAGTCGCACATTGTGAGACAAAGACTAAATGAAGCAATACGTATAGCTTCTCGATTCAAGTCAACTCCAAAGATGCTGGAAGAAAGCAGTGTTATTAATGTGCTGCTAGTTATTTTTTCGAGAGGATGAGAATATTGCCATTGTCCAATGATACGCCTGTATGCTTCAACTAAGAAAATTCCAGATCCGCACGATGGATCGAGGATTTTAATTTCTTTATATTTTGCTTCCCAAGGAAGCACCTCATCCATTAATAAATCAACGAGATGAAAAGGCGTATAATATGTTCCTTTTTCGCTTTCGTTTTCTTGGTAGTGAAAAAACATCTCATAAACACTGCTTATAAGTTGTATTGGGATGACATCGAAGGAGTATAGTGGCCATAACGTCATCTGATTATTGTGAAAGTCTATGTCACCATCAAGAAAAGATTTTAATTCAAGCAAGTCAAGTTGAGTTACAATTTCCTGTTCATTTTGCATAATTGGGAATATGTCACCATGAAAGTGTTTTTCAAGCTCTGCATAGAGGGCATAAGTTGCTTTGATATCGCACAGTAAATCGCCATAGGATTTGGCACCCTGATGGAATCTTGAAAAGAAATCATTTGGGAAAACCGAATTACCTTGCGTATCTTTTCGTTCTTCCAGATATTTGACAAGAATTGAACGTCCAAGCAATCCATGGACGATCGCGCCAATTTCAGGAAGGCTGGAGTTTGAATGGTTATTGGCTACAATTTTTGATATCATTTTTGCTCTCATAATTCGTAAATTACTTATGAGAGTAACGTCTACGCGGCTATTTATATTAAAGCGAGTCGTATTTACACGCCAGAATTCGCCTGTTTCTAGTTGAATTCTCCTATATGGTTGTAAGCGACGTTGCGTTTCCAGAGTCTCAACTAATGATATTTTTTCTATAAAACCGCTTAAAGGGTCAATTCTTCCATTTTTAATTTGAGGTGCCTCATAGTTATCATATATGAGGATTTGATGAGGCAAAACTATGAATAACAAGGGCGCCTCGCCCATATTCCAAGCTAAACGATGCAATTGAGCAATACTTTCTTCATCATATTCTATAAGACATGAGAAGTAGACGAGTGGAATTTTGGGCACTCCTTCAGCGTCCCGAAGAAAGTAAATTGCATTTGTGTGAATTTTCTTTTTAGCTTGATCAAAAAATTGTTTTTGATAAACGGTTAACGATTGATCATCCTCGAAGGCAAGCCCATTATCAGCTGACATATCAAGATATTGGAACAGACTTCCAAGGTGCTCGATCATAAGGTTCACCATTTTTATACTTTCTGACAAATTCTATCTACTATTAGTAATGAAACTGATTTTTACAGTTATAAACACTCTGCCTAGTCCCAATAAAACTGACAACTAATCAGATCGGCGTCAAAGCGAAATGAAGCAAGCAGTTCTTGCGGGTAGTCTGGAGCAGTATTTCCCGGGGGAATATTGGGACTAGAGAGGCCGATAAACCAGCCAAAACAGTTTCCAGTCAACAGTTAATCTATTTGGCAAGGCTATTTTCATGCATCATATCGACTATTATATACAAAAGGATATAAATACACAACTCTGCGCTCCCGGGCATCCATGTCTCAAATGCATGCGAGTAAATACAGACTAAAAAAATAGATTCTGCGTTATTGTTCCGCCTGTGCAACATGCTGGAAATGAAATAGAGGCTTGTAGGACTTGAATTAATCAGGAACAATCTCGTCACCTCGAAGGCTGGCTAATGTTAGCCGAATGTTGTAATAATTGACTTTGCGTGGTATTAGTAATGCAAATTCTATATCTTCTATTTACTTCTATGATTTGTTATAATTCAAATATATACTAATCTATAAAATAAATATCAAAACGAGCTGAAAAATAAAGTGCCATTGATTGAAAGGGGGGGGAGTATGAGTGAGAATTCGATTACAATAATCACAATGTCAGATACAACAGATACAAAAGGTGGGTTACCAATCCGTCCCAGCTTTCCGAAACAAATCGAAATTAGCTCCGATGAATTGGCAGATAGAATGCTGACCTTTGTTAGCAACTTCCAGAGAATATACGACGTGAAGCCAGAAGCAACGGATGGATTTTATATTGATGAAATTGAATTAAGCTTAGTAATTAACGCATCAGGTGGTATAGAACTCATCGGTAAGGCAACTGCTGGAATGGAAGGTGGAATAAAAGTAAAGCTAAAGAGAAGAAAGGGCAAAGACTAAATTGACGCCTGCTGAGTATATAAAAAGCGCAAAAGCGTATTATCAACTTCAAAACTCATTAACGGAAGTTGAATCGTTCCGAAAGCTATTGGGATTTAGTAGTGATAATATATCTGATTCTGAAACTTTGCGAGAGATTGTCGAAAGAGTTTTTGCGAAGTTATCAACGAACGAAGAAATATCAAAACTCATTTCAAAGTATAAGGAGTTCGAGAAAAATGATTTCTGTCATCAGTTACTAGCACATTTTAGGGAAAAACTCCCCTATCAATTTGTAGAATTGCTCGATCGAAATGAAACAGTTGGCTATGGAATAATTGAAGATAGAAAACCGTATTGTTCGATAACAAATCTTGGGAACAATACGTATGCTATTATAATGAGCCAAGGGCTGCAGCAACTTATTTATGCAACTGTAAGGACCTATTGCGCGCATATGCATATATTAGGTGATGGCACAGAAACAACGATCTCTACTCAGGAACTTAGTAGTATCCTAAATGATAATTTCTATATATTTCAAAACACATACTCAATTTTTCCTCGTCAAGGTGTGGAAATCTCTAGCGAACAGATTATGCTTGCTAATAAAATATCAATATATTGTCAATTATTTTTCCTACTACACGAGTTTTCTCATATATTGATAGCTGAGACACTGAGTGGTGAATGTGTTGATTGCAAAGAAGAGGAGGTTCTAGCTGATTCTTTAGCTTTGAGCGCTTGCCTTGAAATTGAAAAATCTCTAGTTGAAATCGAACTAGTCTATTTGGGATGTATGATCGGGATGCTAACATTTCGCACGCTTGAGCAACTACAAATCTACGAAGTTGATGCTGGATATCCGTCTTTTTCAGATCGTATCGTTAACTTGAAGTCTACATTATACGACAAATGCAGTGATAGCGAGATGTTCACGAGAATATCAAATTTCGCTTCTATTGTTGAAGATATATTTGATCAGGTAGATTTAATAAATTCGGCTGCGTATGAAGATAATTATCGAGTCGAGCTAAAACGAGAAATTGAGATGTTACTTTTAAAATACTGGCGCTCAGATCCCAATAGTAGTGTATCGGTGCCCGATTATGAGGGGTTCTCTATGGATATGTGGGAACTGCTGATGAAGGGCCATTATGAACAAATTTTCGATGTTTTACTTGCAGATGCAAAAGCAGAATTGCTTATAATTAATAAGTATAAACTAAATAGTATAATCCAAAGCGAACAACTCAGATATTTAGAAGCTTACAATAAGTATAAACTTATATTCAAATTCACACATTCCTTGCCTGATCCATTAGCTCAAGTTTTCGCTAGAATATATGAGATGTCAAAACAAGATTAAGCTTTCTTGCGAATTGCCAATAGAACTAAAAGATCAAAACATACATCTCAGGATATAGGAAAACCAAGGCTATCTTGGTGGATTTTAATTTATATTGTATTTACATATTCCAGAGTGTTGCGGGGTAACGTATTAATATATGAGTTGCTAGATGCTCCGGCGTTTTTCACCGGTAATTGTAGTTTCTCCGATACTCTTTTGCGTTACTTCAAACTCTCGCGCGTTACCTCCATACTCCCGCGCGTTTCCTTGGGGGTGGGTGCAAATTTTCTAGCCGCTTGTGCCGAAAATCATAATCGACCGATTCCCATACGAACTATCAAAACTCCGAATACTAAAAAGCCCAGAAAGTCTGGGCTTTTTGCATAGAAAAAGTACCCACGAATTGTATCATTTCGTGAGTACTTAGCTGGAGGCGCCACCCAGAATCGAACTGGGGGTGAAGGTTTTGCAGACCTCTGCCTTACCGCTTGGCTATGGCGCCATACATAAAAATGCCGGGGCTTCGAGCCCCTCTGAACAAGTTCGATCGGTAGACGGGGCTCTTCGCTCAATCCTCTCGTCGCTTGCGCTTTGCGCCAACGCGGCTTCGGGCTTTTGCTTCCCGGCCCCTGAAAACAACCCGCCGGATTGTTTTCTAAACGGGGCTTCGAGCCCCTCTGAACGATTGTCCATTCTTAATCAGGCAACAATGCCTGATTAAGAATGGAGCGGGAGACGGGGCTCGAACCCGCCACCTCAGCCTTGGCAAGGCTGCGCTCTACCAAATGAGCTACTCCCGCAGGGAACTGGTGCCTCAGAGTGGAGTCGAACCACCGACACAGGGATTTTCAGTCCCTTGCTCTACCAACTGAGCTACCGAGGCAAAAATGGCGACCCGGAGGGGGCTCGAACCCCTGACCTCCAGCGTGACAGGCTGGCGTACTAACCAACTGTACTACCGGGCCATTAGATGGTGGGAACAACAGGGCTCGAACCTGTGACCCCTTGCTTGTAAGGCAAGTGCTCTCCCAGCTGAGCTATGCTCCCCCGCACATCACAAATGCAAAAATAAGTATAGCGTATGGAAAATTTAATGTCAACGGAAAACTGACGCTTTCAAACAAGAAAATCGTTCCGTTTTTGATGTATTCTTGATTCTCATCCGCTCCCGCTGCGCCTTATAAAAAAGAAGCAAAACATGAATGACGAAACGCCTCGTTTCAGAAATAAACAGGCGCCAGTGGAGCGGTTTCCATTGCGGAAGGGGGAGAAATGATATATAATGTTGAAACTTAATAGCAACAAGAAGGAGGCAGTTGAGATGGAAACTACGATGAAACGGAAAACTGACACAAGAAACTTAGTTAGGGCTGGCATCCTGTGCGCGCTCATCATCGTGATGACCTTCGTGCCGTACACCGGGTACATCTACTACGGCCTCATTGAAATTACAACGCTGCATATCGTGGTCGCGGTGGGCGCGGTGCTGCTGGGCTGGCAGTATGGCGCGGTGCTGGGCTTTGTATGGGGCGTAACCTGCATGCTGCGCGCGCTGACCAACCCGCTCTGGGCGCCGTTTCTCAACCCCATGATTTCGCTGGTTCCGCGCGTGCTGGTCGGCATCGTCGGGGGTTTGGTTGCCAGTGGGCTCAGAAAGCTCAAGCTCAGGACGGGGCTCGTTGCGAGCCTGTCTGCCGCTGCGGCAACGCTGACCAACACCGTGCTGGTGCTCTCCGCGCTTAAGCTGTTTTCCACGCTGCTCACCGGCGCGCCGCTGCTGGGCACGATCTACGCAACTCTCATCGGCGTCAACGGCGTCATCGAACTGATCGCAGCGATTATCATCGTGCCTGCGGTCGTGGCGGCGGTCAAGCCGCGCGAACTGGTGCTGGGCATCGACATTGGCGCTTCTACCACTAAATTTGCGCTCGTCAAGAACGGCAAGTGCATCAAGGAATACCGCAAGCCCGACGAGCAGGCGTTTGAGGACGCGCTGGAGTCGTTCGGCTACGCGGGCGTCAAGCGCATCGCCATCACGGGCGTCGGCTCGTCGTTCATCAAGGGCAATATCCACGGCATCCCGACCAAGCGGAAGGACGAATTTTCCTCCGTCTCGCGGGGCGCGCTCAATCTTTCCAAAAAGCACAACTGTCTCGTCGTCAGCGTCGGCACGGGCACTTCGTTTACCCGCGTCACGCCCTTTCGAACTAGGCACGTCGGCGGCACCGGGCTCGGCGGCGGACCTCTGATGGGGCTGAGCGGAAAGATCTGCGGAACGGACGACATGGAAGAGCTCCAGCGCCTTGCGGCGCTCGGCGACCTGCATGACATCGATTTGCAGCTCATGGACGTTTGCGAGGGGACGATTTCGAACCTCAAGCCTAACACGACCGTCGCCAACATGAGCAAGTTGGGCGCTAATTCCCGTCCGGAGGATCTCGCGGCGGGCTTGTGCAACCTGATTTTCCAGGCCGTCGGCGTAATGGCTTCGCTGGCCATCAAGCGGCATTTTACAAGAACGATCGTACTCGTCGGCACCATTACCGACTGGCCGATCGCCAAGCGCAGTCTCGACGAGGTGGCGGCGCTGCACAAAGTTAAATTTATCATTCCGGAGCACGCGGCGTTCGCAACGGCCATCGGCGCGGCGCTTTCGGAATAGGTCGATTTATCATTCCGGAGCACGCGGCGTTCGCAACGGCGATTGGCGCTGCGCTTTCGGAGTAGAGGGTAACATACAGGAGGAAACGTGAAACACTACCAGGCAGCCCTGTTGGGCTTTGGAACGGTCGGCAGCGGCGTTTACCGCGTGCTGACGGAAAACGGCAAACAGATTACGCACCGCGAGGGCATCGAGATTTCGGTCAAGAAGATCCTCGTAAAGGACTTTGAGCACGAGCCGAACCTTGCGCTCGCCCCGCGGGACGTCTTTACAACATCGTTTGACGAGATCGTAAACGATCCGTCCATCGATATCGTCGTCGAGTGCATGGGCGGCATTGAGCCCGCGCGCTCGTTCATCCTCAACGCGCTCAAGGCCGGAAAGACGGTCGTTACTTCTAATAAGGAAGTCATGAGCAAGCACTGGCCCGCGTTTGAACAGGCGGCAAAGTCCACCGGCGCGGGGCTGTATCTCGAAGCGACGGTCGGCGGCGGCATTCCGATTCTCCGCACGATTCTCGACTCCATGCAGGCCAACAACATCACGCGCGTGATGGGCATTATCAACGGCACGACCAACTATATCCTCACCCAGATGACCGAGGCGGGGCAGAGCTTTGAGGACGCGCTGGCGGACGCCCAGAAGCTGGGTTACGCGGAGGCGAACCCCACGGCGGACGTGGAGGGCTTTGATGCGATGTACAAGCTCTCGATCCTCTCCTCGATGGCGTTCCATGCGCATATGCCCATCGAGGTGATCTACCGCGAGGGGATTACAAAGCTTACGAAAGCCGACTTCGAGACCGCGCAGCTGCTTGGCTACAAGATCAAGCTGCTCGCCATCGGCAAAAAGAACGGCAACCGCATCGAGGTGCGCGTGCATCCCACGATGCTGCCCGCCACGCACCCGCTGGCGAGCGTACGCGGCGTGTTCAACGCAATCTTCCTCACCGGTCACGCGGTGGACGATATCATGCTCTACGGGCGCGGTGCGGGCTGTATGCCGACCGCCAGCGCGGTGGTGAGCGATATCGTATACGCCTGCCATGCCGAGAAGCGGCATCAGTACATGACCTTCCAGAACGACGAGAGCATGAGCAGCGAAATCGAGCTGGTCAAGGACTTTTCGTGCATCTACAGCGTGCGCCTGCGCGTGGCCGATCAGCCCGGCACGATGGCCGCCATCGCGGGGTCGTTTGCCGAGCACGGCGTATCGCTCAAGAGCGTTATCCAGCTGGGGGAGACGGACGGCGCAAGCTCGCGCATTACGTTTATTACGCATATGGCGAGCGAGTACAGCGTCCGCAAAGCGCTCAAGCAGATTGAAGCGCTCGCTTGCGTGGAAGAAATCGAGAGCATGATCCGCGTAGAGGAATGACAGAATAAACTGATAAAAAATTCTTGCAATGACCGTCCGGCTTCGCTATAATGGTCGTTGCGAGCGCTGGTGTAGCTCAGTAGGTAGAGCGCGTCATTGGTAATGACGAGGTTCATGGGTCCGACTCCCATCACCAGCTCCAGAAGCACAAAAACAAGCACCCCTGACGGGGTGCTTGTTTTTATATTGTGGTTATTTACACATCTGATGAAGCGATTTCATCGAAAAGCATAAGGAATCAACAAAAAATGATATAATACTGCTGAACCAAGTAATTACGAAGGGAATTGATAATATGGATGATCAAAAAAGCCCTACGCCTGAAAACAATCCCAATGCAGACTGGAATACCATTGCAGATGAAATAATAACCAAATATGAATTTGACAAACAAGAGATTGAAGAAGAAGTAATATATCATTACACTACGCCTGAAGGACTAATTGGAATTCTTGGTAATGAGAGTTTTAAACTTTGGTTTTCCAAATATGATTGCCTAAATGACAAGAGCGATGGGCACTATGTCTATGAGGTATTTAATGCAATTATTACAGATATGCGGGGAAGCCAACAGATCACAGAAGAATTCTTTCAAATTGTATCAGACATACGAATATATCCAATTAAATACTTTCCGTGTAATTACCTTCCTTCTCCCGAGTCGTCTAGTAAAGAGCAATTAAGTGATAAAGCTATGAGTTCTCAACTATACGAAACATATATTTGCTGCTTTTCTGCGGTTCAAGATTCTTTGCCGATGTGGAATTATTATACGAAAGGTACGAGTTCAAGAGGTTATAATCTTTGCCTTTCCTTAGCTGAACTTCGAAAAGAAGAAGGTTCGTATAATTATTATGACATTGAATTTCAAAAGGTTATTTACGATGAAGCGGGGCTTTCCAGTTTGATTCGAAAATTAATCATTGAAGTTTATGAAAACGAAAATTGTCTTCCGAGTATAGCAGTTCAGATAATAATCGGAAGCGTATTGCAAAATTTACGAATGCTCTATAAAAGCGAATCTTTTAAACACGAAGAAGAGGTGAGAGCAATATTAAGCGTACCATATCATTTACCAAAGGAAGATTTTACAAGTACTAAAGAGCCTCCATTCATTGTGGACAGAAAGAGAATGTTTAGAAACTGCAATGGATATGTAATTCCGTATTTTGTATGTAATTTTAATAAGAAAGCTCTAAAAGGCATTACTACAGGTCCGCTCATTGAACCAAGCACTGCGTGGTCCGGGCTTTCTTCATTGATTGATGCAAATGGTTACAAGTGGATTTCTATTGAACATTCGAAAGCTCCAATCCGCTATTAAACTAAAATTGAGAAACTTACCCCCGACCGCAAACCGCGACCGGGGGCTTTTTTTGCCGACGAACAAGCTTTGCCAGCGCTCTATTATTCTTTTGTTTCTCCGTCGGCAATCTCACTGGGTGCGGACGATTCTCCGCCCTCCGGCAGCGCGCCCGAACACAAACCGTCTTCCGCCTGCTCCGTTGTAGGATGCTTGCCGCCCTTTCTCCGAAGAAGCTTCTGGACGGGATACGTCACCGCCGCAAACAGCGTTATGATGCAAACATACTGCGCAATCAGCAGCAGCGCCGCGGTTACGGAGCCGTTTTCTCCGCCGCCCTCGCGCCCTGCACCGCCGCCTAGACCATGGCTGCCGTTCAGGCCGCCTCCCGCGCCCTGTCCGCCGCCGTTACCGCCTCCGCGCGCAGTCTGCTCATCGGCGGTTCCTGTGCCGCTCTGCGCGTCCTGCGGCGGCGTGCCGCCGTCCGGCTGGGTCGGCCCGGCCGGGTTGGTCTCTGTGCCCGCGTCCGGCAGCTCGCTCAAATCCATAGGACGCTGTCCGCCGTCGCCATCCAGCGCAATCTCCCCGCTCGGCTGAACCGCGCCGTGCGCAAAACTGTTTGCCTGTAAAGGCGCTGCAAGGAAGGAGACAAAGCTGCTCGTTACCAGGCTGTACCCGCCGAACGCCAGCATGGCCGCGAGTACAACCGCAAACGCGATTTTTGCGGTTTTGTTCGCGCCCTTTTTCAGGAGCTTGCCGAAGATATAGTCCGCGTGCAGCCCCAGATGGACGCCCATGAGGACGACCGCCAGCGCGGCGCTGAAATAGTGCAGCGTCTTGAAGTTGCCCGCCGCGTGAAGCGAAAACACGACCTTGCTGATCAGCACGCCGGTGACGCCGACGGCGAGAAACGCAAGCAGGAGCAGGACGTTCACGATGTAGCAGGCACGGGCGTATCCGCTCAGCCGCTTGGAAAACAGCCGCTTGGTCACGGCGGCAATCCACTTGCCGTTGACGAAGTGGTGAACGATAAACAGGCCGATCAGCGCCAGCCCGCCGATTTCGTGGAACGCGATGCTGATTGCCTGCTTGCGGTACATCAAAACCAGCAGGATCAGCATGACCGCGTCCAGAATCAGCTTTAACACGCGCTTTTTCGAAGTGGTGGGGGTTGGTTTCATAAAAGTAAAGCTCCCTTCGTGCTCTGCAACCAGAATACCGTTTAAATTCGCTTTGCCAATGGTGCGAATGCGGCGCTGGTTTGACAAATTACAGCACAACGCACAACTGGGCATTTTCTTGGCTCCAGGATGCGGAACCGCGGCGGTTGGCGGGCACAAAAAACGAACCGCCCGGAGAGAACGGTTCGCAAAAGAGCAAGCAGGGATCGATTATTTGTAGATCAAGCCGACCAGCGTGTTTGTCCACGTTGCGGGCAGGAGCTTGGCAAGGAACACAAACAGCTGATACTGGAACCCCACGGTGCGAAACGCGCGCGGGTTCTTTTCGCTTGCGGCGGCGAGTACCGCTTTTGCAACCTTGACTGGTGGCATACCGTTCTGCTCGTCGTGCTCCATAACGGCGACGGCGTGCTCCAGCGCGAGGCCGTAGACTTCCGCGCCCGCGAGGCTCTTTTTGCGCGCGGCGGTAAAGCCGGTTTTTACGTCCCCCGGCAGCACGGCGCAGACCTTCACGCCAAACGGCTTGACTTCGTTTCGCAGCGCAAGCGTGAGGGAGTTGACCGCGGCCTTGGTGGCGGAATAGAACGACTGGAACGGGATGGCGATGGGTGCCGCGACGGAGCTAATGAGCACGATATGCCCGCGCTTTGCAGCCCGCATGCCCGGCAGCACCGCCTGGACGCAATGCAGCGCGCCAAAAAAGTTGACGTCCAGCTGCGCGTGCGCATCTTTGGGGTCGGTGAACTCCACCGCGCCGGAGATGCCAAAGCCCGCGTTGCTGACCAATAGGTCGATGCTTCCCTCGGCGTCGAGCACCGTTTTTACCGCCGCGCGCACCTGAACGGGGTCGGTCACGTCCGCCGTGACATGGCGGATACTGCCGTAATCCTTCCCGCCGCGCGAGAATTCGTAGACGGTATATCCGTTTTCCGCGAGCAGTTCGGCGGTCGCTTTGCCGATGCCGTTGCTGCCGCCGGTGACGATACAAACTTGCTTCATACTATTTTCTCCTGAATGATCATTCCCTCGTGCTAAACAGATGCGTCTTACAGAGACTCTTCCTTCAGCACGCTTGCCATGATGTCCATGGCTTCGTCGAGCAGCGGTTCGGTCAGCGTCGCCATATAGCTCGTGCGGAGCAGGCACTCCGTGGCGGGCGTGGCGGGCGGAAGAACGGGGTTGACGTAGACGCCAGCTTCGTAGAGCTTCTTGGCGATCACGAGCGTACGCGTAGCGTCGTAGGTATAGATCGGGATAATCGGCACCTCGGTCTGCTTATGCGGGATGCCGCGCTTTTCGTATCCGTCCTGCGCATAGCGGCAGAGCTCCAGAAGGCGCGCCACCCGCTCAGGTTCGCGCTCCAGCACGCGCAGCGCTGCCAGTGCGCAGGCGCAGCTCGCGGGCGTCATGGAAGCGGAAAAGATGAAGGGGCGCGAAGTATGCCGCACATAGTCCGCAACTTCCTCGCTCGCGGCCATATAGCCGCCGAGGCTCGCCAGCGACTTGCTGAACGTGCCCATGTAGATATCGACTTCGTCCGCAAGGCCGAAGTAGTCCGCCGTGCCTCTGCCGCCGGTGCCGACAACGCCGAGGCCGTGCGCATCGTCCACCATGACGCGCGCGCCGAACTCTTTGGCGAGCTTGACGATCTCCGGCAAGTTGGCGATATCCCCGCCCATGCTGAACACGCCGTCGGTCACGATCAGCCTGCCCGCCGTGTCGGGAATTTTCTCCAGCGTGCGGCGGAGGTCTTCCATATCGTTATGGCGGTAGCGCACCATGGTGCCAAACGAGAGCTTGCAGCCGTCGTAGATGCTGGCGTGGTTCTCCTTATCGCAGATCACGTAGTCGCAGCGGCCGACCAGCGCGCTGATGATGCCTAGATTGCTCTGAAAGCCGGTGGAAAACGTGACCACCGCTTCCTTGTTGAGAAAGCGCGCGAGTTCGCGCTCCAGTTCCAGATGCATGACCAGCGTTCCGTTGAGAAAGCGCGAGCCGGAGCAGCCGCTGCCGTATTTTTCCAGCGCGTGAATGCCCGCTTCGATGACTTCCGGGTGGATGGTCAAACCGAGGTAGTTGTTGGAGCCGAGCATGATGCGGCGCTTGCCTTCCATGACCACTTCAACGTCCTGACGCGATTCCAGCGCGTGGAAATACGGGTAGATGCCCGCCTCGCGCGCTTCCTTGACGGCGGTAAACCGCTGACATTTTTCAAACAGATCCATACAATACTTCCTTCCTAAAAACGAAAAATCCGAGTCCGCCGTATGGCCCGACGCTCGCGGCAGGCCTGCAGGCGTGTGAACACACGGGTTAACAGGTCAGGCTTTCGCCGCAAGGCAGCGGTTGAGCTTGCCGAAGAGCTTGATCAACAGCGCGGTTTCCGCTTCCGTAAACGAAGAAAGCGCCGCCGAGACCGCGCTGGGGATATCCGGCATCTGGCGGCCATAGTAGTCCAGAAACTTTTTAGTCACGTTCAGGTGCGCTTCCCGGCGGTCGTCGTCGCTGCCGACGCGTTCGAGATAGCCTTTGGTCACGAGCGCGTTGACCTTGTAGGAAGCGTTCGGCTGGGAGATGCCCAGAAACGCGGCGAATTCGCTGATGGTCGGGTGGTCGAGCAGATAGATCACCTCGGCGGAAAACGCTTCCGTCGCGCTCAGGCTGCCCGCTTTTTCCTGCAGCTGCGCAAAGAGGTTGCGGTAATGCGAAAGCCGCAGGTTTTTATACAGTTCCGACATGGATTCGCTGAGTTTGGATGCGGGCATAGGCAGTCACACTCCATCATGAAATTGATCCGGCCGCCGGCTCTTGCCAAAGCGGTGCAAAAGGGCGCGCGAAATACTTAAAGATTTTTAAGTATTTTACCAGAACGCCCCGCATTCTGTCAAGCGAAGAATGAACTCGAGGTACAGAATTTACATCTATATGATACGTCTTTGATCAATCACGCCGCTCGGCAAAGCAGAGCGCAAAAAAGAAGCCCGTTAAACGGACTTCTTCTACTGCGGTGCAATCTGGAGTTTGCTAGCGCTCAGTCGAGAATCTTTTCCGGCTCGCCGAAGTCCTGGCCGAATGTTTCAACGCGAATCTGCTTGATCTTCTGCTCGACGATGGGCTTGTTGCCAACGCCCGTCACGCAGGTGGCAATGGAGTCCACAACGCCCATGCCCTCGACGACCATGCCGAACGCGCAGTAGTCTTTGTCGAGGTATTTCGAATCCGCGTGCAGAATAAAGAACTGGCTGCCCGCCGTGTCGTAAGCGCTCTTGGGGTCGTAGGGGTTGCCCTGCCGCGCCATACTGACCACGCCGCGGTCATGCGAAAGGGAGTTGTGGAAGCGGTTGTTGGTAAACTCGCCCTTAATGCGGTAGCCGGGGCCGCCGGTTCCGGTGCCGGTCGGGTCGCCGCCCTGAATGACGAAACCCTTGATGACGCGGTGGAAGATGGTTCCGTCGTAATAACCCTTATTGGCAAGGGCGATGAAGTTGCAAACGGTGTTCGGCGCAATGTCCTGATACAGTTCAATTTTGATGATGCCGCCGTTCTGCATTTCGATGGTGGCTACGGGTACTTTGGTGACCAAATGTGTATCCTCCTCGGGATGACGCTTCAAGCGCTGCAAACATGCAAGGCGCCGGAAAAGCCGGATGATTTTGCCGAACGAAACGGGGGAGAACCGCGCGGCGCGCGCAGGCATTTCTCGACTCCAAAACTCGGCTGTACCTATTTTCTTTCATTCGGGAGAGAATGTCAATGAACGAAAACGAATATTTTAATGAACGTTTTGGCGCTTTCTTACGCGCGCTGTCTTAAGGCGCTATAATGCACCAAACTTCGCTGTGAAATGCGGAGATTTTTGAATATGCCGCGCGAACAAAGCCGCCGTATGGTACAATATTTCCATCAGAAAAATCCGCCGTTTTCGAGTTATGGCGGAATAAAGGAGGCGCAGAATGGCATATTCGGCAAGCGCGGAGCGGTATGAACACATGACGTATCGATCCTGCGGGGACAGCGGGTTGAAACTGCCGCTGCTTTCGCTGGGGCTTTGGCATAACTTCGGCACGCTCGACGACTACGAGAACATGAAACAGATGTGCTTTGCCGCGTTTGACCGCGGAATAACCCACTTTGACCTAGCAAACAACTACGGCCCCGAACCGGGCGCCGCGGAAACGAACTTTGGCCGCATCCTTCGCGAGGAGCTGGCGAAGTACCGCGACGAACTGGTCATCAGCACCAAGGCGGGGTATTATATGTGGCCGGGGCCGTATGGCGACCGCGGCAGCCGCAAATACCTGCTTTCCAGCCTCGACCAGAGCCTCAAGCGCATGGGGCTGCCATATGTGGATATCTTTTACCACCACCGCATGGACCCCGAAACGCCGTTGGAGGAGAGCATGCTCGCCCTCGACACGGCGGTCAAGAGCGGGCGCGCGCTCTACGCGGGCATTTCAAACTACGACGCGAAAACGGCGCTTCGCGCGGCGGAAATTTTAGGCGAACTGCGCTGCCCGTTTGTGCTCAACCAAATCCGGTACTCCATTTTCGACCGGCATATCGAGCCCGACCGGCTCATGGAAGCGGCAAAACAGGCGGGGTTCGGGCTGATCGTGTTCAGCCCGCTGGCGCAGGGCTTGCTGACCGACCGGTATTTGGGCGGCATTCCGAGCGACAGCCGGATCGGCAAGGGCGGGCCGTTCTTAAGACGCGAGCAACTCACGGAAGATAAGCTTGCGCAGATCAAAGCGCTCAACGATCTCGCCGCCGAACGCGGGCAGACGCTCTCGCAGATGGCGCTGAGCTGGGTGGTGCGAAACGAAGCGGTCACCAGCGTGCTCATTGGCGCTTCCTCGCCTAAGCAGATTGAGGAGAACGCAGGCATTCTCAGCGCGCCCGCGTTCACGCCGGAGCAGCTCAAACGAATCGACGAAATCACCCGCTATACGGCATAAGCGCGGGCTTACCTGAGAGCCCGGAGGCGAGAAGTCATGTCGGATCCGCGAGCAAGGCTGCTGTTAACCCGCGCGTATTTAGTTGAGCGTACGGACGAACGCCATGCCGTTTCCGCTGCGGAACTGACCGCGCATCTCGAATGCGAAGGCTTTGCTTCCAACCGGCGGTCGGTGAATGCGGATATTGACCTGCTGCGGCAGAGCGGGTTGCCGGTTGCGCAAAAGAAGTCGCGCCCGTTCGGCTATTACCTCGAACGCCGGATGTTCGAACCGGCGGAAGTTCGCCTGTTGATCGACCTCGTGCGCGCCAGCCGCGTGCTTTCGCGCGAGCATGGCGACGCGCTGACGCGAAAACTTGCGTCCCTGCTCGGCAGGTTCGAAGCGGAACGCCTATGCCGCGGCTGGGAGCAGACGGCTCGCGAACCCGCGGCGGATGAGCGCGCGTACGCCAACCTGAAACGCGTTTACGAAGCGCTGGCGGACGGCAAGAAACTCTCGTTTCAATACTGCCGGCATACGCTTGAGAAAACGCTGGTTTCGCGCCGGAACGGCGAAATTTACGCGGTGAACCCCTGCATGACGCTGTTTATGGACGGCTGCTGCTATCTGCTTGCCGACCATCCGCACCACGAGGGTTTTGCGCATTACCGCGTGGATAAGATGGCGAACGTGCGCTTGCTGGAGGAACCCGGCGCGCCGCCCGATCCCGCGTTTGATCCCGCCCGGTACGAAAAAACTCTCTTTTCCATGTATCCGGGCGAAGCAAGATGGGTGCGGCTTGCGTTCGAAAAATCCCTGATCGGCGCGGTCATCGACCGGTTCGGCGAGGATGCGCCGATTGCGGCGCTGGATGAAACGACATTCGCGGTCTCCGCGCCGGTGCGTGTTTCTCCGCCGTTTTTCGGCTGGGTATTCCAGTTTGGCGGCGGGGTGCGCATCCTCTCGCCGGATGACGTTTGCGAGCGGATGGCGCTGATGATTGAGGCGGCAAGGAATGCCGCGTCAGCCGGAAAAGCGCCGGGACAAACGGTTTAAACAAACGAGAAATCATTCTGTCGGCAGGGCATTCGCTCTGCGGCATAGTATCACACCGGAGGGATTTCGTGTTTCACATTGTGTTGGTTGAGCCGGAAATACCGCAGAACACCGGCAACATTGCGCGCACCTGCGCGGTAACGGGGGCGGCGCTGCATCTTGTTCGTCCGCTTGGGTTTTCGCTGGACGATAAGCAGCTCAAGCGCGCGGGACTGGACTACTGGAAGGAGCTGAACGTAACGCTCTACGACAGCTTTGAAGAGGTCGAGCAGGCGCACCCCGAGGCGCGGTTCTACCTGCTCTCTACGCACGCCACGCGGAGCTATGCCGAAGCGCAGTATGCCGACGGGGATTTCCTCGTCTTTGGCAAGGAGACGGCGGGGCTCGGCTCTAAATTGCTCGCGCGGCGGAGCGCGGACGCCGTCCGCATTCCCATGCGGAATGGGCTGCGCTCGCTGAATCTGAGCAACTCCGTTGCCCTCGTTTTATACGAGGCGCTGCGCCAGAACGGGTTTCCGGGACTGACGGTCTGAATAAAGCCCGTTCAGATCGCGCTTTTACGGGTCGTTTCCGCGCAAAAACCGTGAAAAACCGCACGGTTGCAGGAAAATAAGACTTGCATCGTTACCGTCCGCGTGATAATATAGCAATGTTCGATTTTTAGCAAGGAGGTGGACTACTCGCATGGGTAAGTATTGTGAAGTCTGCAACAAGGGTGTCATGTCCGGCAATCTGGTCAGCCACTCCAACCGCAAGACCAAGCGCGGCTGGGCGCCGAACATCCAAAGCGTGCATGTTGTCGTTGACGGGAAACCGATGAAGATGAACGTTTGCACGCGGTGCCTCCGTTCCGGCAAGGTATCCCGCAGCGTCTAAGCTGTCAAATTTGATTTTTATAAGAACACCGCGCACTCAAACGCGCGGTGTTCTTATTTCTGCGGCGGGGTGTGCCCGCAAAAGCCAGCGCCCTTTACCGCGTTTTTATTGTTGCAGAGAGTTCACCTTTGCCGTTTTACGCGCGGTTTCTTTCTTTTGACGTGAAAATGGGTGAAATCGCGTCGTTTTACCGATTTGGCGCGCAATTTTACGCGCGCATAGGGGTCGCGGCGCTTGGGCGTTGTTGCCAAGAAGCGCCCGAACCGATATAATAAGCGAGAATATGCCGATCTGCGGAGCTGAATTGCTGGAGGAAACGGGTATGGAGAACGGGATGGTTTCCCGCAAACAACGCTGGGTGTTTCCGCTTTGTCTGGGACTTGCGGCTTTGTTCCTTTTACTGGCTACAAAATCATCGCCGTTCTACCCGCTCAACGACTGGGTAGACGCGAACATCTACTTTACCATCGGCAAGGGCATGATGCACGGACAGGTGCCCTACCTGAACCTCTACGACCAGAAGGGACCTACGGCCTACCTGATTTACGGGTTGGCTTCGCTGATTTCGGGCAAGTCGTTTCTTGGCGTTTACCTGCTGGAAGTGCTCGCGTTCGGCAGCTTCCTGTTTGCCATATATAAGATCGTTTCGCTCTTCACCGAAAAAAACGCATTGATCGTTTTGCCGGTGTTCTGCTGGGCGATTCTCGGCAGCCTCAGCTTTTCCCACGGCGGCAGTTTTGAAGAGTTCATGATGCCGCTGTTTGCGTTTTCGCTGTACGATTCGCTGAAATACTTTAAAACGATTTACCCCAAACCCGTTCCCTATAAAACAATTGCGCTTAACGCGCTGCTTGCCGGGATGATGCTCTACGGCAAGTTTACGCTGCTTGCGTTCTACATCGCCTGGATGGGGACCATCGCCATTGCACAGCTTGCTGCCAAGCAATGGAAGCGAGCGATTGGAGCGAGCGTTCTGTTTATCCTCGTGATGGTTGGCGTTGGCATTCCCTGGGCGGTCTACTTCAACGCGCATGGCGCGCTGCACGAGTTCTGGTATTATTACTTCTACCAAAATATCTTCGGCTATTCGTATCTGGAAGCGCCGCTGATTCTTACCATGCCGTATGCCATTGTGCACGACGTTGCCGCGTTTTCGTTCCGCAACCCGCAGATTGCAGGGTTCATCGCGCTGGGGCTGGTTTGGTTTTTGCTGCAAAAGCGCGATCGGGTTAAAACGGTCGAAAAGATCAACTTGCTTTTACTCTGCGCGCTCTTGGCCGCGGGCATCTACTGCGGCGGGCAGGGGTACCGCTATTACGGGCTCGTGCTGACGCCGTTCATGGCAATCGGGTTTGTGCCGCTCGTTCGGCTCTGGCAAACGCATGTTGCGCCAAAAATTCAAACGCGTGCGGCAAAAGTCGCGCTGTTCGGCGCGCTGACGCTGGTGATGCTCGCGCTGACGTTTGTCACCACGGACAATCGCTACATGCTGTTTAAAAATAAGGAAGAAATGCCCCAAACACAGTTTGCCAAAACACTCCAGGCGTCGGGGGAGGATACCGGTTCGCTGTTCTGCTACGGCTTCCCGGACTCGGGGTTCTACCTTGCGGCGGACGTCATTCCCGAATACCGCTTTTTTGCAACGTCCAACGTAGCCCTGCCGGACGTAAAGACCGAGCAGGAGCGGTATGCTGCAGAAGCTCTGCCGAAGTTCATCATTACGCGCGATCGCGAGTTGGAGTCGAGGGCGTACAGGCAGATCGATTCCAGCGAGTTCCGCTATGAGGAGTGCGAGCGCACCTACCGGCTGTACGAACGGCTGGACTGACACAATCAAAATTCGGCCGTGCCGAACTTGGTACAAACCACGGTTCGCAGGCGCGGCCTATGGGCATAGGGACAGGAAACAAGACATGGAACAAACCAGCAACACGAACAATTTACTGGGAAAGGGGCGGAAGAAGCAGATGAAACGGATAGTCTTGATCGCAGTGATTGCGCTTGCCGCGCTTTTCATGACGGGCTGCGATCTGTTTGTGGATCGCTCGGCAACGGAGCTTGCCTTTGCGGACGCGCAGGAAATCGACGTGGAAGACCTGCAGAAGTACGAAAACCTGCAGTCTCTTGATATCCGCAGTGCGGACGTAAGTACGGAACTTTACGACCAGCTCCATACCGCGCTGCCGAACTGCCGGATACTCTGGAGCGTGCCGATTGGGGAGAGCCGCATCGACAGCCAGGTGACGCAGGTCGTTCTGCCGAAGATCGACGGCGAACAGCTCACGCTGCTGGACTATTTTCCGAATCTGGCGGGCGTGGACGCCACCGCCTGCGACTGCTACGGCGCGCTGATGACCAAGAGCCTCGAACTGCCGAACGTTTCGTTCCGCTGGACGATTCCCATCGGCGGTGTCAATGTGAACAACACGGATTCCAGCGCCGATCTTTCCGGTGTGACGACCGGCGGCGTGGACGCGCTGGGTGATACGCTTTTGTGCCTGCCCGCGCTGACGAATCTGGACATCACCGAGTCGGACATTACAGGCGGGGACGCGCAGGTTTTGATGGCGCGCTTTCCGAATATTACGTTTCTCTACACCGCGGAGATCTTCGGCGTCAAGGTCAATTCCGACGCGACAACGCTGGATCTGACGAAAGCCGCGCTTGACGACGAAGCCGCTCTGCCAGATGCGCTCAGCCCGCTCAAGGCGCTCACAAGCGTTGATCTCAGCGGACAAACGCTCAGCGCGGAGACCATGCGCGCGCTCAAGGAGCGTTATCCGAACATTCAATTTTCGTTTACCGTGGACGTTTTTGGCCAGCTTGTTGCAAGCGACACAGCCGAGCTCGACCTGCGCGGGAATACGTTTACCGCGCCGGAAGAGGTTGCCAATGCGCTTGTGAACCTGCCGGATCTGACCTACTGCGACCTTTGCGATACAGGGCTGACTAACGAGCAGATGGAAACGCTGATGGCGCAATTCCCCAGCGTCAAGTTCGTTTGGTACGTCGATATTGGCGCATGGAGAATCCGCACGGATATCGAAGCGTTTTCCACCGGCAACCGCGACGAATTCCCCAACGGCGCGGGATACTTTACCGGCAAGGGCAGAACGTCTTTGACCGATACGGAAGTGGAAGCGCTCAAGTATTGTACGGATTTGGTCTATCTGGACGTAGGGCACAACAAGATTACGAACCTTTCGTTTCTGGAGGGGCTGACGAAACTGCGCGTGCTCATTGTCGGCAGCAACAAGATTGCGGATATCACGCCCGTTTCCAAGCTCGAAAACCTCGAGTATCTGGAGATGTTCATGAACCTCGTAACCGACATCAGCCCGCTTTCCGGACTGACGAAACTGGCCTATCTCAACTGCAGCCGCAACAGCTTTACGGATATTACGCCGCTTACGACCATGACGCAGCTCAAACGGCTCTGGATCGTGAACAATCGCCAGATTTCGAAGGACGATTTTACAAGGCTGATCGCCGCGCTGCCGGAGTGCGAAATCTGCACGTCTGCGGTGCATTCCACCGCGAACGGTTGGCGTGAAACGGATATCTACAAAGAGTTCCAGGAGAAGTTCGGCCTGCCCGCACTCGACTAGCGTCGGCTGGCTTGCCAAAAACGATACTACGAAACCCGGCCGACCTACCAGAATTCCCCAAAGGCAGGCCGGCTGCCCCCTAAAAGGAGAGATACCATGAAGCTGAACCTGCGTTTGTCCGCGGTTGCCCTCGCATTCTGTCTGTTGCTGGCCGTTTTACCCGCCGCCGCGCTTGCGGAGGGGGAGACCGGTTCTGCAGCCGCCGATTTGACGGAGCAATGCGTGCTTACGCCGTCCGGAGACGACGCCGATAAGGCGTACCGCGTGACGGACGCGTATACGGAGAGCTATCTTGAACTCTCCGAGGACAAGCCGTTTTCAATCACGCTGCCCGCGGGCGCAGCTGCGCAGGGGCTGTATCTCGAATGGTTCGACCTGCCGGGGGACTATACGATTGAGCAGTACGACGCCGCCGGAACGCTGCTTTCCAGCGCGGAGCGTCAGCCGTTTGTCAACTGCTATTTCCCGCTGGACGCAAGCGCCGCGTCGGTAAAGATCGTCTGCAACAGAGACACGTTTTTATCCTCGGTGCATGTATACGGCGAAGGCACGCTGCCGGCAACCGTCCAGCTCTGGGAGCCGACGCTGACGCAGGCGGACCTTCTCTTTATTGGCGCAACGCCGGACGCCGCGGTGACGGACTTTTACGCGCTGCTGGCGCTCTACACCGTGGAACACCAGATTCCCACCGTGCTGACCGTGCTTGAAAAGGAAAGCCGAACCGAACAGGGAGACCTGCTCGCGGGGCTCTGGCGTATGGGCGTTAAGAACTATCCCGTATTCGGCACGTTCAGCGCGCTCAACAACGATTCGTATAAGCGGGTGCGCGGCTGGTGGGGCGTCAGCGCAACGCATTCGTTCATTCAGGATCAGCTCGAAGCCTACGGCGAGAAGATCGTCGTTACGCACGAGAACAGCGAAAACGCGTTCAACGCCGCCGCGCAGTACACCGCCGAAGTGGTAATGGAAAACACCGAAGATGCGGCAGACGATTACGAGAACATTCAAAAGGTATACTGCGTTTCTCCAACCGGCCAGACGGCGATCGACCTGGAACAGGTTCTCATAACGTTTGATGGCGCGAGACTGCTTGACGTGGCCAACTACGCGTACCGGATGAATGCGGATATGCGCCGCTTCCATAAAACACTTTCGCCCTCCGCGGCGTTTACGCTGGCTTACTCCGCCGTGGGCGAGGATACGACCGCGGGCGACCTGCTGGAAAACATCGATACGGCGTCTCTAAGCGGGTATGTTTCCCCAACGCCGTCGCCGACCCCGACGCCGGAGCCGACGCCAACCCCGACGCCTACGCCTATGGCAACGCCGGTGGCCGCACCCGTCGAGGCCGTTATAGCCGATGACGGCCCGACCCTCGACGAACTGGAACAGTACATGAACTGGGGGATGCTCATCGTAGCGCTGCTGGGTATCATAGGCAGTCTCTGGGTCGTTGTTGCGTCGTTTCGGTATCTTTCCGCGCGGTACGGAACGGGTCGCGCACTTTTTTCCTCGCTGCTGCCGCTGCTGATTGCGGGCGCGCTGATTTGCGCGTTCCAGTTCTGGGCACGGCCAATGGTGGAGGATATTCTGGCAAGGGAGGAAGCCGCAAAGATTGCCGCCGCGACAACGCCGGAACCCACCCCCGAGCCGACGGGAACCCCCGTTGTGCTCACGCCGGAACCCACCGCGGAGACGACCGAAGAGCCCGCTACAATACTTGACGCCGACACGGAGCCGGACGCCGAAATGATCGGGATTGACGACGACCAGTATTACCGCTCTGCCGACGAACCGGCGGAAGTAATTGTCATCGATCCGGACGCGGGGCACTGGGAGTACAAAACCGACACGCTTTCCATTATCATCGACCGCGTGCTCGTGACCGAGCCAAAGCTGAACCGGTATTTCGTAGCGCAGATCCGTATGCGCGGCGAGGACGGCTTCCGCACCGTACAGGCGGCGGAAAACCGCAACGGCAAGGGCGCAATTCGCCCCTGGATTCTCGCGCGGGACACACAGTCCGTCCTGCTGGTGACCGGCGACAACCTGATTGAGAGCGACGCGGGCTATAAGGGGATTTTGATTCGCGACGGCATTATTTTTCAGGACGACGAGGGCAAGGACTGCATGGCGATGTACCCCGATTTGACCATGAAGCTGTATGCCAAGAATTCCACGAGCGTGGAGAATCTGCTTGCCGACGGCGTACGGGACGTGTTTTCGTTCGGCCCGGTGCTGGTGGAAAACGGGGAAGTTAACCAGGCTTCCGGCGAGCACCGCCTGAGCCGCAGAAACAACCCGCGTACGGGCATTGGCATGGTGGAGCCGGGACATTTTGTGGTCATCGTTTGCGACGGGCGTCAGCCGGAATCCAGCCTGGGCATGTTCCTGCCGGAGTTTGCGCAGCTGTTCGTTGACCAGGGCTGCACGACGGCCTACAACCTCGATGGCGGCGTCTCCGCCTGCATGGTGTTCATGGGCGAACAGCTCAACCAGCACGGCAACAAGCGCGTTGGAACCTATCAGGACTCTTACCAGCGGCGCGTACCGGACGGCCTCGTTTGGGGCTATTCGGATTTAGTGCCCGGTGAGGACGATCCGGTCTACAACACCGGCACGAGCGAAACCGCCACCCCGTGATGGGGAGGGATGGAGCTTTGGGGCTCTGCCCCAAACCCCGCTAAGGGGCAAACCCCTTAGAACCCTAACTCAATATAAAAAATGAGTGGAGCCGCTAGGACTCCGCTCTTTTTAAATATGGGGTTTTCAAAGGGGCAATGCCCCTTTGACGGGAGTTCGAGGGCAGAGCGCTCGTGATTCTTTGGCATAAAAAAGAGCGGAACCGTCAAGCTCCGCTCTTTTTGTGTTATGATTATTTGTGGTGGCGACGGCGCTTGCTGTTGGCGTTGAACTGCATCATCAGCAACACGATGGCAAACAGTAGGACGATTCCGCCGCAGATGTAAACCCAGGAAAACGTTCCAACGGTGACCGGCTTGAGCAGGGGTTCCGTCGCGCTCTTTTCGAAGGGCTGGACGCTGCCGGACTGCTGGATGGACGTTTCGGCGTAGTTCTCGTCGCCCGCGCGGTTGATCTTGAGCGTGTATTTCTCATTCTCGCGCGCGGTTACGGTTACGGTGAAGGTATCGTACAGTCCGCCGGTCGACGGAGTAACCTTACAGCCGCTCGGGTCAAAGCTGATCGCGCCCGTTCCGCTGCCGCCGGAGAGTTTGATATCGAACGAATCGCCCGAATGGACATTTTCACTCCAGCCGGCAACCGAGAGAATGGTCTGGTTTGCGCCCATGGTCGTGCCCGCTACGGTCTGTTCGGAAGCCGCTTCATAGCTTGCGTCGCCAGCTTTGCCAACGGTGACGGAGTATCCGGTCTTGGCCAGCGGGTAAACCGAGATAACGTAAACGTTTGTCTCGCCGCTCTTGAGGCGCGCGGTGCAGCCCTCGTCGGTCGTAATAGAGGTAGCGCCCGTTCCGTTGCCGCCCGCTACGGTGACTTCAAACGAACTGCCCGCGGGTGCACAGTCGATCCAGCCTTCCACGCGGAGCGCGCCCTGCGGCCCCTTGAGGGATTGACCGTTGTACGTGCGCGTGTTGGAGGATTCGTAGTGCTCGGTTCCGTCCATGATCGCCGAGAGCGAATAGCCGCCTGCGGAGGTCACCGTTACGGTGAACTGCGTTTCGGTCGTACCCGTCGCGGGAGAAACCGTGCAGCCGCTGGCGAGGAAGCTGATGTTCGCGCCCGTAACGCCGCCGCTGACGCGGATGGGGAAGGAATCGTTGCAGCAGCGCGAGTCGGACCAGCCGGAGACGGAGAGCGCCGGCGAGGAAGACTTCGTTGCAATTCCGCTGGCGAACGCGCTGGAGGTAAAGTAGCCGTAGTTGCCCGCGCGGGTCGCCGTTATAGCGTAGGGGCCTACGGAAGTGACTTTGATTTCATATTCGTCCGAAGAGAGCTTGGTGACTTCGCATCCCATCGGATCAATGGTCAGCGCTTCGGAGGTGCTGCCGCCGTAGATCTTGCAGGTAAAGGTATCGGTGCAGGAAGACTCCTCCACCCAGCCGTCGATATGGATGGGCGACTGGTTGGACTTGCTGGAGCAGCCGCTCATGCGCGCCGAGGAGACGCTGTTGAAGTCGCGGCTTCCGTCCATCACGGCGGTCAGCTCATAGCCGCCGACGCGGGTTACGGTAACCTTGAACTCGGTGCCGGCCGCGCCGACTTCCGGCGTAACGGTGCATCCGTCGGTGATAAACGTAATCGCACCAGAGGTGCTGCCGCCCTGCACGCTGATATTGAACGAATCGTAGTAATCCTGCGCGCCGCCCCAGCCGCTTACGGAAAGGGGCATTTGGTCGGCTCTTCCGGCAACGCCTGTGCGCGTATCCCGCAAGGCTTCGGCATTCCCGCCGTCCGCCATGGCGGTCAGGGAATAGGCTCCGGCTCCGGTAACGGTAATGGTGTAGGTGCCGTCCGCGGTGCCGTCCTGCGGGAAGATGGTGCAGTTCGTCGTGGCAAAGCTGACGGGCTGGCCTTCCTCGATACCCTTGAGCGTAACTTCAAAGGTATCGCCGCAGTTCTTCGCGCCCTGCCAGGAAACGATGGAAAGCGCGTTTGCGTCTCTCAATGCAAACGCCGCGCTGTCGCCCGCCGGGGATTCGTTTACGGGCTGGAACTGAATGATGCTTTCGCTCTCCTGCTCGACGGGAGCGGCGGCTTCCTGCTCTTCGGCAATCTGGAAGGACTGCAAAAGTGTTTTGGTTGCCGCGCTGGCAGGTTTCAAGGCAAAAACGCCGATGAATGCAGCCGCGAGAATGCATCCGATCAGCGTCAGAGTTTTTTGACGTCTTTTTCTTTTTGCACGGGTATGAAACCGGTCGCGATTTGCGCTTCGGTTGGGTTGAACGGAACCTGAATTGTAGGATTTTTCCGTTTGGCCCATTCGGTTTCTCCCCAATATGAATATACGGTGATCGCCCCAAAAACGGAGCACTGGCACGACTTTGAAGCGTGTAACAAATTCGTTACGGTATATTCATGGAAATTTAATATTATACTATCGTTTCGAGTGCATGTTGTCAAGGGGTAAGCATCAAACTCTTGTACTTTTCTGTCACATGCAACACCACATGTTGGGGGTGTTGAAAAATGTTTAAAAATAATTTTTTTGGCATTTCCGGCAGAAAATGCATACGAAAACCGAGTTTGTATAACGAGTGGGGAAACGTTTCCAATTTCAGCCGAAATTTGGTATAATAAACAAGGTTTTCGCATGAAAATTCAACATTTTTCGCAAGATACAGGGCGATCGGCCGATCCGATCCCGTTTTGAAAGCAGAGGAAGCGCCGTGTTAAATGTATGCACCCTCGAGAGTGCCCGAAACCTGCTCCAAAACTTCAGCAGAGCGCGCGAGAGCGGAAGCGAACTAATTCCGCTGGAACGCGCGCTCGGACGGGTGCTCCGGCAGGACGTTTTTTGCCTGGAGGACGTACCCGGATTTACGCGGAGCAGCGTGGACGGCTATGCCGTCGTGTCTCTAGATACCTTTGGCGCGTCTTCGAGCATGCCTGCGCTGCTGCGGCTGGCGGGGGAAGTGCGCATGGGGCAGAGCCCTTCGTTTTCGCTGAAAAGCGGCGAGTGCGCTGCGGTGCCGACCGGCGGGGAGCTGCCGCAGGGTGCGGACGCGATGGTCATGCTGGAGGAAACGGAAGCGTTTGCGGACGGCATGATTGCCGTGGAAACGCCCGCAGCGCCCAGCAAGCACCTGATCTTTGCCGGGGACGACGCCAAGAAAGGCCGTATTGTGCTGAGCCGTGGAACGGCGCTTACCCCGCGTGGTATCGGCGCGTTGGCCGCGTTGGGATATGCCGAAGTGGAAGTGGCCAAGCGCCCGCGCGTCTGCGTTCTCTCCACGGGGGACGAACTGGTCGATCCCGCGAAAAAGCCCGTCGGCGCGGAAGTGCGGGACGTCAACGGCGTAATGCTGACCGCGGCGGCAGCGCAGGCGGGCGCGGAAGCGGCGTTCTGCGGCTGCGTGCCGGATGACGCGGAACTGCTTTTACAAAGAATTCTGGCGTGCTGCAAGGATTGTGATATTCTTTTGCTCTCCGGCGGCAGTTCGGTTGGGGTCAAGGACGCGGCGGCAAAATGCGTTTCCAGCCTTGGCGAGATGCTGTTTCACGGACTTGCGGTCAAGCCCGGGAAGCCCGCGTTTGCGGGAACGATCGGGCAAACGCTGGTAGTCGGCCTGCCTGGGCATCCGGCGGCGGCGTACTTCGTGTTTGAATTGCTCGCGCGTCCCGCAATCTATGCTATGCTTGGGCAAACCGCGCGGGAACACGCGGTTTCGGCTAAGCTCACTTCGGCGGTGCCTTCCAACACCGGGCGGGAAGAGTATGTTGCCGTGCGGCTGGAGCAGGGCGCTGCGGAACCGCTGATCAGCAAATCCGGCCTGATTTCCGTGCTTTCGCGCGCGGATGGCTATCTCTGCATCTCGCGCGACGCGGAAGGCCTGCCCAAAGGCGCGGGCGTGGACGTGCATCTGTTTTAACGCTGCCTCGCATTGCGCGGCGGCTGACGTATCAAATCAATCAATAACAATGGGAAACGAGCTGAGAACAATGGAGTTTGAATATTTGAGCAACACCCCCCTGCAGGAAGCCGTGCGCGGTTTTCTGACGTTTTTGCGTACGAACGGCATGACCTACCGGACGGAGATGGCTGCGTCCGCCGACGCGCTCGATCGCGTGACGGCCTGCGCGGTCTACGCCAAACTCTGCGCGCCGCACTACACCGCCTGCGCGATGGACGGCATTGCGCTCGCGGCAAAGATCACCTTCGGCGCGAGCGAAACTACGCCCGTTCTGCTGGAACAGAGCGACTATATCCGCGTGGACACAGGCGATATGCTGCCGGAAGGCTGCGACGCGGTGGTGATGATGGAAGACTGCGTCGAACAGGACGAAAAGATTGCGCTCTATACGGCAGCCGCGCCCTGGCAGCATGTACGCCAGATTGGCGAGGATATCTCGGCGGGGGACATGATTCTGCCGTCGTTCTGCATAGTTGAACCGGCGATGATAGGCGCTATGCTCGCGGGCGGCGTGCTGTCGCTGGAGGCGGTTTGTAGGCCGAAGGTCGGCATTATCCCTACAGGGGACGAAATCGTGCTGCCCAGCGTGAACCCGCGCGAGGGAGAAGTGATGGAGTTCAACTCCGCCATCTTTTCCGGCATGCTGCGCCGCTGGGGCGCGGAGCCGCTTGTTTACCCCATCGTGCCGGACGACCCGGAACAGATTCGCGCGCATCTGAAGACGGCGGCGGAGGAGTGCGACGTGGTGCTGCTCTGCGCGGGTACATCCGCCGGACGTGACGACGGAACCGTCTCCGCCATTGCGTCGCTTGGCGAAGTGTATCTCCACGGCGTGGCAATTCGCCCGGGAAAGCCTGCCGCGCTGGGGCGAATTGGCGCAAAGCCGGTGTTCGGCGTGCCGGGGTATCCCGTTTCCGGCATCGTCGTGCTGGAAGAGCTGGTGCGCCCCGTGATCGACGCGTTGCTCATGCGCGAGCGGGAAGCCGGCGAAACGGTCTGCGTGCGCATGGGGCGGCGGCTCAACTCCTCGCTGAAATACCGCGAGTTCGTGCGGGCAACGCTTGGCCTTGGCGCGGACGGCCAGCTTTCCGCCGTGCCGCTGGATCGGGGCGCGGGCGTTGTGACGTCGTTTGTCAAAGCGGACTGCCTGCTGGACGTTCCGCAGAACTGCGAAGGGTATGAAGCGGGCGACCGCGCGTTTGCGCGTCTGCTCAAGCCGGTGGATCGCATTGCGCGAACCATCCGCATCCTCGGCAGCCACGACCCGCTCATCGACGAGGCGGCGGACGAACTGCGGCGCATGGACATTGGCATGCACGTTTCCAGCGCGCATGTCGGCAGCATGGGGGCGATTCTTGCGCTTTCGCGCGGGGAAGCGCAGATGGGTGGTGTGCACCTGCTGGATGAAAGCGACGGCAGCTACAATGTTTCCTATATAGAGAAGTATTTCCCCAATGGCGGCGTGGCGCTGATAGAATGTGTCCGTCGCACGCAAGGGCTTATGGTGAAAAAAGGCAACCCCAAGGGCATTCGGGGCATTGCCGACCTCGCGCGCGGGGACGTTTCCTACGTGAATCGACAGAAGGGTGCGGGTACGCGCGTGCTGCTGGATTACCTGCTTCGGCAGGAGGAAATCGAACCCGCCCAAGTAAACGGATACGCGCGCGAGGAGCTCACGCATACCGCCGTTGCCGCGCAGGTGCGTTCGGGCGGCGCGGACTGCGGGCTTGGCATTCTCTCGGCGGCGCGCATCTACGATTTGGATTTCATTCCGCTCTGCGGCGAGCAGTACGACCTGCTGGCGAGCCTCTCCGCGCTGGAGAGCCCGCAGGTGCGCGCGTTTCTGCGCGTGCTGGGCAGCGAAGCGTTTGCAAAGCGCCTGGAAAAGCTCGGCGGCTACGAACTCGACCGCCCCGGCCGCATCCGCAAGCTCTGGCCGGAAAAGGAAGCGTAAGCAAACGCATTTTGGACGTTTGACCAGAAAAAACGCTTGCACTTGCCAAAAATAGTTTGCCGCCGTATGATAGCAGTAAGAGGGATGATAGGTAATCGAGGGCTTTGCCCTCGATTACCTAAAAATAACGAAAGGACGTGGCGGACTGATGAGTGAAGTGCTGACCCATCTGGACGAGCACGGCGCAGCAAGGATGGTGGACGTCTCCGAAAAAGACGTCACCCACCGGGAAGCGCTGGCCGAAAGCGTTGTGGTGATGAAGCCCGAAACGCTGGAGCTCATCGTCTCCGGCGGCATGCCCAAAGGCGACGTGTTCGCCACGGCGCGCATTGCGGGAATCCTCGCGGCCAAGCGCACGAGCGAACTGATACCGCTCTGCCACCCGCTGGCGCTGACGTCCGTCCGCGTCGAGCCCGTGGCCTGCCCGCCGGATCGGGTACGGATCACCGCCGAGGTGCGCTGCGACGAGAAGACCGGCGTGGAGATGGAAGCGCTGACCGCCGCGAGCGTTGCCGCGCTGACGATTTACGACATGTGCAAAGCCGTCGACCGGGGTATGGAGATTGTCTGTGTGCGGCTGTTAAAGAAAAGCGGAGGAAAGAGCGGCGTCTTCGAACGCGGAGGCGAAGCATGCGAACCGAACGGCTGACCCGCGCCGTCGAAAAGGGCGCGCGAGAGATGGTAGGTAAGCTCACGCTGGACGCGGAAAAAGGCGTGCTGGGCGACTACAAGAGCGAGCAGGACGGCTCGGTGAGCCTGCTTTCCGTTGAAGCGGAGCGGGAAATCCGCCAAAGCGGCGGGCTCTGCACCAGAAAGTTTGCTGCAAACATCGTCACCAACGGGCTGGACTATGCGCTGCTTTCCGCTGGTACGCGGCTTGGCGCGGGGGATACCTGCGTGCTGGAGATCGTGCGCGTTGGCAAACCCTGTTATGACGAGTGCCCGATTCACCGCGTGAGCGCGGAGTGCCCGCTGCCGAAGAACTGCGCGTTTGCGCTTACGAGGCAGGGCGGAATCATCCGCGCGGGCGACGAAATTCGACTGCTCGACTGAACACCTTCTTATAGAAAGATTACAAAACCGGATGAACGATCGTTTTGGACGCACCATCGAATACCTCCGCCTGTCGCTGACGGAACGCTGCACGCTCAAGTGCTCTTACTGCCGCGCGAGCGAAGGCGTCTGCCCCAAGCAGAGCGAACTTTCGAGCGAAGAATTCCTGCGCATCGTGCGCGCCTGCGCACTTCTGGGGGTCAAGAAAGTGCGCCTCACCGGCGGGGAGCCGATGCTCAGGCGCGACTTAATCGAG
Source organism: Christensenellaceae bacterium (assembly GCA_963674535.1). Classification (GTDB taxonomy): domain Bacteria; phylum Bacillota; class Clostridia; order Christensenellales; family CAG-138; genus UBA7703. The sequence continues at coordinate 366,691 of OY771363.1, forward strand.
ATCATATCCGGCATTCGGGCAATCGACGGCATTCGTGAGATTACGATGACCACCAACGCCCAGCATCTGCCCGGGCAGTCGGCGGCACTGAAGGCGGTGGGACTCGACCGGCTCAACATCAGCGTGGATTCGCTCCGCCCGGAACGGTACGCCGAAATTACCGGCGGAGGAGCGCTGGAAAAGGTGCTTGCTGGCATTGAGGAGGCGCTCGCGGCCGGGTTTACGCCCATCAAGCTCAACGCGGTGCTCCTGCGTGGCATCAACGACGACGAAGCGGACGACTTTATCGCGCTCACGAAGGACAGGCCGATCCACATCCGCTTTATCGAGTATATGCCCATGGGGGACAGCGACCAGGCAACCTTGCGCGTCACCGGCGACGACCTGCTCGCCGCGCGGCCTTATCTGGAGCCGCTGCCGCCGCTGTATCCCAGCCAGCCTTCGCGGGATTATCGCCTGCCGGGCGCGGTGGGGCGGGTGGGGCTCATCAACCCCGTTTCGCATCTTTTCTGCTCGCGCTGCAACCGCGTCCGGGTCATGAGCGACGGCGTACTGCGCCCGTGCCTGGGGGACAATCTGGAGTTTTCGCTCAAGGAAGCGCTGGAAAACGGCGACGACGCGGCGCTGTTGGAACGCATCCGTTCCGCCGTGTGGGAAAAACCGGAGACGCACGGCTTTGGCGGGCCGTTCTGCACGGACAGAACCATGAGCCGCATCGGCGGATAACGCTCTCTGGAAATAAAGGAGAATACATGGCAAGTATCGTTTCGATCAATGTCAGCCCAAAGAAGGGCACGTTCAAATACCCCGTCGAGAGTGCACGGCTCAAAATTGACTTCGGCATCGTGGGGGACGCGCACGCGGGCAACTGGCACCGCCAGATCAGCCTGCTGGCGCAGGAAAGCATCGATAAAATGGCCGCCATGGGGGTTGACGACCTCGTGCCCGGCAAGTTTGCCGAGAATATCACGACCGAAGGCATCGAGCTGTTTACCCTGCCGGTCGGCACGAAGCTTAAACTGGGAGACTGCCTTGTGGAGGTCACACAGATCGGCAAGGAGTGCCACCAGCACTGCGAAATCTACAAAAAGGTTGGCAAGTGCGTCATGCCGCTGGAAGGCGTTTTCGTCAAGGTGCTCACGGAAGGTGAGATTCACCCCGGCGACGCGGTGGAGATCGTGCGCTGACGGGAAAGTGCCAAAAAAGCACATAGGTGCGGGCGAGGCCCGCTTTTTTTTCACAGAATAAAAATTTTTGAGGAAAGGTGAAAAATACCGTTGTTTTTTCAAAAGAATAATGGTAGGATGAACGCATGAAGCTGATCGATACGAAAGACGCCGTGGGGCACATTCTCTGCCACGACCTCACGCGCATCGTTCCCGGCGAGATGAAGGACGCGCAGTTCCGCAAAGGCCACGTTGTGACCGAAGCGGATATTCCCATGCTGCTCTCGATGGGCAAGGATCACCTTTACGTTTGGGAAGTGGACGAAAACACCCTCCACGAAAACGAAGCCGCCGATCGGCTGGCTGCGCTCTGCGAAAGCGCGCATATGCGCCGCGGCGACGTTAAGGAAGGTAAAATCGAACTGTTTGCCACCGAGGACGGCGTGTTTCAGGTGGATGTTGCCCGGCTGGACGCGCTCAACGTGCTCGAGGACGTGATGGTCGCCACGCGGCATACCAACACGGCGGTCAAAGCGGGGGACAAGCTCTGCGGCACGCGGGTGATCCCGCTCGTGATCGACAAGCGCCGTCTCGAAGAAGCCGAAGCGCTGGTTGGAAGTGAGCCGCTCTTAAAGCTCACCCCGTTCCGCAAAGGGCTGAAAGCGGGCATTGTCACAACCGGCAGCGAAGTGTTTTACGGGCGCATTGAGGACAAGTTTACCCCCGTTGTCGAGCGGAAGCTCGCGGCGTTTGGCGTAACGGTTGCGGAAAAGCGCCTTTCGGACGACCAGAGCGCAAACATCGTTGCCGCCATTGACAGCGTCCGCAAAGCGGGCGTGGATATCGTACTCTGCACGGGCGGCATGAGCGTCGATCCGGACGACCGCACGCCGGGCGCCATTCGCGAAAGCGGCGCGAACATCGTCACCTACGGCGCACCGGTTCTGCCGGGGGCCATGTTTTTACTGGGCTACTACAACGACGGCATCCCGGTCATGGGTTTACCCGGCTGCGTGATGTACGCCAAAGCCTCCATTTTTGATATCGTGCTGCCGAGAATCGTCGCGGGAATCCGCTTGCAGCGGAGCGACTTGACCCGGCTCGGCAACGGCGGACTCTGCCTTAACTGCGCGGTCTGCACTTACCCCAACTGCGGCTACGGCAAGGAATAATACGCAAACAGAACGAACAGACAGCCTCCCGTTGCCGGTAAACTGGATGGAACCCGCAAAGCAGTCGATAGCTTTGCGTTCCAAATAGAAAAGTGAAGCAAACAACAGGAGGAAAAGGTACCCTTATGAAGAAACTCATCGCATTGCTGATGACGGTGTTACTGATTCTTTCGTTTGCCGCATGTGCGCAAACGACCGAACCCGCGGCCACGGAAGCGCCCGCCGCGACCGAAGAAGCCATTGCCACGGAAGCGCCCGCAGTGGAAGAACCCGCAGCCACCGCGGCTCCGCTGGAAGCGGCAGAAGTGCAGCTCTTTATCGCGGCAAGCCTCGAAGGCGCGTTCAAGGAGATCATCCCGCTCTATAGCGCAGCGCAGCCGAACGTTACCATTACCTACAACGCGGACAGCTCCGGCAAGCTGCTGACCCAGGTGAAGGAAGGCTTTGCCTGCGACGTATTTTTCTCGGCCGCGACCTCGCAGGTCAAGACGTTGGACGAAGAAGGCTTTATGATTCCCGGCACGCGCGTAGACCTGCTCTGCAACAAGCTCGTGCTCGTTACCCTCAAGGGCAGCGGCACGGCGGTAACCGGCTTTGCGGATCTCGCAAACGCCAAGAGCATCGCTCTTGCGGACGGCAGCGTCCCCGCGGGCAAGTACGCGCGTCAGGTGCTGATTAACCTCGGCATCCTCGACGGCAGCAAGGCCGCCGCGGACTACACCACGGCGGAAGTTTCCGCAGCCCTCGGCGGCGTGGAAATCAACGAGTGCAGCAGCGTCAGCAAGGTTAAGGAGGCCGTCAAGGAAGGCTCCAACGAAGTCGGTCTCGTGTATTATTCGGACGCGTATTCGATCAAGGACGATGTGGATATCCTTGAAACGGCGGACTCTACGCTGACGGGCAATATCATCTACCCGGTCTGCCGCGTGAACAACGCTGAAGCGACGGCCGCCGAGACGGCCGCCGCGGACGACTTTGTCGCGTTCCTGCAGACGGATGCGGTCAAGGCGATCTTCGAAAAATTCATGTTCGTCATTTACGAATAAGCGACCCTCCGCAACGTTCGTAATGTAAGGCGCGCCGCTTTCAGCGGTTCGCCGGGTGCCCGCCGTCATGCGGTTTGGCGGCGGGCATTTTTTCTTTCATCTGCGGATTGCCGCCGTGTGAAAAGGCGTCCGGTCTTGGCGCAAAATATGGTATGATGAAGCATCGGTAAGCCCCGAAGGAGCAAGCCATGGATCAACTGCTCGACATCTTAAAATCGCTGGACTACAGCCCGCTCTGGATCTCGCTCAAAACGGGCGTGGTCGCAACGGTGCTGTGCTTTTTTCTGGGCATCTGGGCGGCGCGGGGCGTCATGCATATGGGAAAGCGCGCCAAAGCCGTCGTGGACGGGCTCTTGACGCTGCCCATGGTGCTGCCGCCGACGGTTGCGGGCTTCTTTCTCTTGCTCATCTTCAGTTTGCGCCGTCCGGTCGGCACGTTTCTTTACGCGACGTTTTCCATCAAGGTTGTGCAAAGTTGGCTTGGCTGCATCCTTGCCGCGAGCGTGATTGCGCTGCCGCTGATGTACCGCAACGCGCGCGCCGCGTTCGAGCAGGTGGATATTGAGCTCATCTACGCCGCGCGGACGCTCGGCATGTCCGAACGAAAGATCTTCTGGCGCGTGGCGCTGCCTTCCGCGGGGCCGGGCGTGGTCAGCGGAACGATACTGACGTTTGCGCGCGCCCTTGGCGAATACGGCGCCACCAGCATGCTGGCGGGCAACATCGCGGGCAAAACGGGAACGATCTCCCAGCGTATCGCCATGGTGATTCAAAACGGCGACTATCTCACCGCGGGCGTTTGGGTCGTGGTGATCCTGATCATTTCGTTTGCCATCGTCGCGGCGATGAACCTGTTTGCGGACGCGAAGCTCAAGAACGTTAAGAAATGGTAGACTAAAACCAAAGCAAAACATTGATTAAGAGGAACAATCCACCCGATGGCACTGGAAGTATCGATTCTGAAAAAACTGGAAGGCTTTACGCTGGACGTGTCGTTTACCGCCGAACCGGGCGTAACGGCGCTGCTCGGCGCTTCCGGCAGCGGCAAAAGCATGACGCTTAGGTGCATCGCGGGTGTGGAAAAGCCGGACGCGGGGAGAATCGCCCTCGACGGCAGGGTATTATACGATTCATCTCGAAAGATCGACCTGCCGCCGCAAACCCGGCGCGTGGGATATCTGTTTCAGCGGTACGCGCTGTTTCCCAACATGACGGTGTTGCAGAATATTGAAGCGGGACTTTCGCTGGAGCATGAAAAAGCGGTTCGGCATCAGAAGCGCGAGAGTCTGATTCACCGCTTCCACCTCGAAGGGTTGGAGCGCCGCTACCCGCGCGAGCTTTCCGGCGGGCAGATGCAGCGCGTTGCGCTCTGCCGCATGCTCGCGGGCGAGCCGGAGGCGATTTTACTGGACGAGCCGTTCGCCGCGCTGGACAGTTTTTTGCGCTGGCAGCTGGAACGCGAGGTAAAGAATACGCTTGCTGAGTTTAGCGGCGTATCTCTTCTCGTTTCCCACGACCGGGGCGAGGTCTACCGCATGAGCGAGCGCGTTTGCGTGCTCGGCGGCGGAAAGAGCGAACAGGTCACCAGCACGCGCGCGCTCTTTGAGCACCCGCGCACCGTGCAGAGCGCGCTGATCTCCGGCTGCAAGAACGTCTCGAGCGCCGAGATGGCGGGGGATGAAACGGTCTTTGTGCCGGACTGGAACGCGCAACTGGCCTGCGAACCCGCCGAAGGCCGAAAGGTGACGCACGCGGGGATTCGCGCGCACTACATTTTGCCTTGCGAAAACGACGTGGAAAACGCGCTGTTCTGCCGCGTGGAAGACGCCGCGGAGGACGTGTTTTCCTGCGTACTGACCCTGCGCCCCCAAGGCGCGGCGGGGACGCTCCGCGTGGAGCTGGCAAAGGAAACGGCAAAACCGTTCCCCGTCGGCGCGGAAGCATTTTTCGCGCTCCCCAAATCGGCAGTCATGCTGCTTTCGGAGAGAGAGTAACTTCTTTTTCTTGGGGACTCCGTCCCCACTCCCCTGCTCAGGGGCAAGCCCTGAGAACCCCATCGTAACGTAGGGTTTCCAAAGGGACGAATGTCCCTTTGGCGGGAGTTCGAGGGTGGAACCCTCGGTAAAAAACTTAAAATTATTCTCCGGGAGGAAGAGCTATGTTTAAGGCGTCCGTTATTACGGTAAGTGACAAAGGCTATGCGGGCGAACGCGAGGATACCGCAGGCCCGCTGGCAGCCAGTATGCTCCGCGAAGCGGGGTACGACGTTCTGACCATCTCCATTGTGCCGGACGAGCGGCCGCTCATCGAGGCGGAACTGCGCCGCCATGCCGACGAGCTGGGCGCGGCGCTGATCCTCACCACGGGCGGTACTGGCTTTTCCAAGCGCGACGTTACGCCGGAGGCGACCATTGCGGTCTGCGAGCGGCTCGTACCGGGCATACCGGAAGCGATGCGCGCCTACTGCCTGCCCATTACGAACCGCGCCATGCTCTCCAGAGCTGCGGCAGGTCTCTACCGCGAAACGCTGATTGTCAACCTGCCGGGCAGTCCCAAGGCGGTCAAGGAAAACCTGGCTCCCGTATTGCCTGCGCTGGAGCACGGGCTATGCATGTTGCTGGGCACAAAGAACGAATGCGCCAGCGAACCGAGAAAGTAACGCGCAAAAAAACGCGCCCCGATTGGGACGCGTTTTTCGTATCTTGCTGTCAGACGCTCAGCGGAACGCCTACGTAGCTCGAGGTGTCGAACCCCAGAATGCAGTAGAAGATCACGGCCAGGAAGATCAGCCCGACGGCGAACCCGCCGCTGCGGTTGAAGGCTCTTGCAAGCTTGACCATCGTAATGATGTAGATTACGAAGTTGGCAACGGGAATCAACAGCAAAAGGAACATCCAGCCGTTGCCCCAGGTGATCTTAAAGAGCACATAGGCGTTGTAGAACGGGATGATCGCCGCCCAACCGGGCTCTCCGGCCTTTTCGAAGACCTTCCACATGCCGATAATCGCCAACACGGCTACCGCACAACCGAGGAAGGAAGCGCTCATCCAATACCACGGGAATATCCGTTCAAAATAATACATATACAGTTCCCTCCTGCGTATTTGATAATAACAATATAGCATGAAACATGCACCGTGAAAAGATGGACAGACTGTCCATTATTGAGCAAAAGAGGTGATTTCGCCTTTGAATTTCGCAACAAGTGTTGATTAAAACCGGTAGAAAGCGTATTCTTTAGTCGAACACTTCAAATTGCATAAAGGGAGGCAGATCATGTCGGACTATTCGCTCAGCGCATTATCCATTTTGCGCAATCCGCAGCTCACGCTTAAGTGGTACGTTGTGCCGCTGCTGCTGGTCGTGATGTACATCTACACAAAAGAAGCGCACGAAAAGAACTGGAACGTCATCCTCGGCGGCATCGCGCTCTGGGGGATGGACCTGTTCAACGAAATCTGGAACAGTATCGTATTTCACGCAACCAACTTTGCGCCCGTCTGGGGCACGCCAATGGGCATTGGTGACACGGCGCTGCTGATTCTGATCGGCTACAACATTGAGATTTCGTTCATGTTTGCCATGATGGGCATTATGGCGTGCCTCTCGCTGCCAAAGGATCCGAAGCAGAAGATCCTCGGCATCAACAACCGCGTGTTCCTCGCCGTGGTGTATACGACGCTCGCGGTCGTCGTGGAGTGCTTCCTGAATTACTCCGGGCTGCTGACCTGGGAGTATCCGTGGTGGAGCCTGAAGTGCCCGTATCTGATCTGGCTGATTGGCTACCTGCCGTTCTTTACGATGGCGTTTGTCGTCCACGACATGAAGAAGATGAAGAACAAGATTCTGGCGCTCGGCATCATCTTTGGTGTGGATATCGTCCTGCTGGTCGTCTTCGGCCTTATGGGCTGGATGTAAGGGAAAAAGCGCAAAGACCCCGCCTGCCGGCGGGGTCTTTGTTTTTGTAGGGTTTCCAAAGGGACGACTGTCCCTTTGGCAGGAGTTTGAGGGCAGCGCCCTCATGATTTAGAGTTCTATCCCGTAGAGCCGCATGGCGTTGGCGAAGGTCGCTTCGGCGGCTTGCTCGGCGGAGATGCCGCGCACGTTCGCCAGCATTTCCAGCGTCAGGTGCAGTAACCGTGGATCGTTGCGGGTGCCCCGGTGCGGTTCCGGCGTCATGTACGGACAGTCCGTTTCGATTACGATTCGTTCCAGCGGCAGCTTTTCCGCAATGGAGCGCTGCTTAACGGCGTTCTTGAACGTCAGCGCCCCGCCAAAGGCGATATGGAATCCCATGTCGATATACCGCACCGCGTCCTCGTAACTGCCGGAGTAGCAGTGCAAAACGCCCGTGAGTTTTCCGCACCGTTCGGAAAGCAGCGCCATCACGTCCCCATGCGCCTCGCGGTCGTGGATGACGACGGGCTTTTTGGCGGCAATGGCCATATCCAACTGCGCGGCAAAGGCTTCCCGCTGCACTTCGCGAGGAGAAAAATCGTAGTGGTAGTCCAGCCCGATCTCGCCGACGGCAAGGATTTTCGACTGTTTGAGCGCGCGCTCGACGGCGAGAAGGTTCGCTTCCGTTGCGGAATCCGCCGAGTGCGGGTGGATGCCCGCGCTGCCGAACACGTGGTCATACAGCATGACCAGCGCGGTGATCTTCGGTATGTCGCCCGCTTCCGTGCAGGCTTCCAGAAACCCCGCGACGCCGTGCTCCGGCAGGGCGGGGATGATTTCGTTGCGGTCGTGGTCAAACTGCGCGTCCAAGAGGTGCGCATGGGTATCGAATAGCTTCATTTCTTATGTTCCGTTTCTAATTTGCTGTGTTTTTACGCTTGTCGCGTGGGAGTGGGCTGTTACGCCTGCGTTAAATCCAAATCCATCAGGATTTCGTCGTAGTACGTTCCGCGGACGTTGATGCGCGCTTTATGGCGCCCGATCTCGACGAACCCGAAGCGCTTGTAGAGCGAAATGGCGCGCTCGTTGCCTTCCCGCACTTCCAGCGAGAGCGTGCTAAGAACGCCGGTGCTCTTGGCAAAGTCGATCATCTCCCGCATGGCGATGCTCCCGATACCGAGGCGCCAGTAATCGCGCTTAATCGAGATGGCAACGCCGCCGACATGCGCAATGCGCTTTCGTGCCGCCGCGCGCACGTCGCAAACGAGCACGATCTCGCCGTCAACGGTGCCGACGAACATCTTGGTGTTCGGCGCATTCAGAGTAGCGGTAATCCACTCCTTTTCACCTTCCAGCGTCAGGCCGTCGATGCCGTTTTCGTCGCAGAGCAGAAAGTCCGTTTCGCTGCCGACGACCTTGAGGTAGTCGACCATCTCCTCGGCGTCGTCGAGCGTTGGGTCGCGGAGGATCAGCGTCCGTCCGTCTTTGAGGGTATATTCTGACATAAGTACGTGTTCTTTCTTAAAAGAAAGAACCAAAGAACTCACCTTTCTCTGTACTTTCTTTAAAAAGAAAGTACCAAAGAAATTCATCCTCTATAGGATTCCCCAAGGAGCGGGAAATCCTGCTATCTTACCTTCAATCCGCTGTCCATGGGGGCAAGGGTGGTCAGAGCGGAAAGATTCTCGTCCGCTTCGTCCGAAGCACAGAGAATCATACCCCGGCTTTCCACGCCGCAGAGCGTCGCGGGTTTGAGGTTGGCAACGAGCACCACGGTTTTGCCGATCATATCGTCGGGCGTGTACCACTTTTTAATGCCGGAAACCACCGTCCGCTCCTCGCCGCCCACGTCCAGCGTGAGCTTGAGCAGTTTCTTGCTCTTGGGCAGTTCCTCGCAGGCTACCACCTTGGCGAGCCGCAGATCGACCTTGGCAAAATCGTCGTACTCAATCTGCGCCGGGGGTTCGCTCGCTCCGTGTGCGCCTTTTTTGGCGGGTTCGGCGGGCTTTTCCGGCTGCGCGGAGGGTGCTGCTGCGGCCTTTGCCTGCGCTGTGCGCTCGGCCAGGTACGTGAGCTCCTTTTCCACGTCGATGCGCGGGAAGATCGCTTCTCCCTTACTGACCCTTGCGCCGGGGATGCTTCCGCCCCAGGCGACAGCGCCGAACTCCGCTTCTTTGCCGGAAACGCCGAGCTGATCGAACATCTTGTTCGGCGTTGCGGTCAAGTACGGAATCAGCAGTACGCCCACGATACGCAGGCTCTCCGCGAGGTTGTACAGAACGGTCTTGAGTCGCTCTTTTCCTTCTTCCGTCTTGGCCAGTGTCCAGGGGGCGGTGACGTCGATGTATTTGTTGCAGGCGCCGACGAGCTTCCAAATTTCGGCCAGCGCGTCGGGAATGTGTAAATCGGTCATCTGCGCGTCCACGCGGGCGGGCAAGTCCTTTGCCAGCGCAATCAGCGCCGCATCCTCGTCGGCAGTAACGCCCGGCGCGGGCAGTACGCCGCCGAAGTATTTGTCGATCATGGCGACCGTGCGGCTCAAGAGGTTACCGAGGTCGTTTGCAAGGTCCGTGTTGATGCGGGCAATCAGCGCTTCGTTCGTGAAGTTGCCGTCAGAGCCGAACGGCACTTCACGCAAGAGGAAATAGCGGATGGCGTCCACACCGTAGCGTTCGCAGAGCGCGACGGGATCGACCACGTTGCCCTTGCTTTTACTCATCTTGCCGCCGTCGAGTACGAGCCAGCCATGGCCGAACACCTGCTTGGGCAGCGGCTCGCCGAGCGCCATGAGCATGATCGGCCAGATGATGGTATGGAAGCGCACGATCTCCTTGCCGACGATGTGCACGTCCGCCGGCCAGAACTTTTTATAGAGAGAATCGTCGTCGCTGCCCCAGCCGAGGGCGGTGATGTAGTTGGAAAGCGCGTCCAGCCAGACGTAGACCACGTGGTTTTCGTCGAAATCGACGGGGATTCCCCATTTAAAGCTTGTGCGGCTCACGCAGAGGTCCTCAAGACCCGGCAAAAGGAAGTTCTGCAGCATCTCGTTGGTGCGGCTCACGGGCTGGATGAACGTGGGGTTGTCCTTGATGTACTGAATCAGCCGGTCGGCGTATTTCGAGAGGCGGAAGAAGTAGCTTTCCTCCTCCACGAGTTCCACGGGGCCGCCGCAGTCCGGGCAGACGCCGCCCGCTTCCTCAATCTGGCGGTCGAGCCAAAAGCTCTCGCAAGGCGTGCAGTAATGGCCGGTGTACTTCGATTTATAGATATCGCCCTGATCGTAGAGCTTTTTGAACATCTTCTGCACGGCTTTGACGTGGTAATCGTCGGTCGTGCGGATGAACTTGTCGTAGGAGATGTCCAAGAGGCTCCAAAGACTCTTAAACCCGTCGACGATTTTGTCCACATACTGCTGCGGGGTTACGCCTTCCGCCTTGGCTTTACGCTCAATCTTCTGGCCGTGCTCGTCCGAACCGGTCAGAAAGAACACGTCGTAGCTGCGCTGGCGTTTGTAGCGGGCAATGGCGTCGGTCGCCACGGTGCAGTAGGCGTGCCCAATGTGCAGGTTCGCGCTCGGGTAATAGATCGGGGTTGTGATGTAAAACGTCTTTCTTTCATCCATAACAGCATCCTCCAACAAAATCAAACTAAACTAAAAACGCGTGCCGCCCTCGTGTAAGGACGGCACGCGCAAAGAAAGCGTACCGGATAACCACCTTACTTCCCTGAAACGGGGCATAAGTTCCCGCTGTATCGGTCGGGTTCCGCTGCGGTTCAGGCAAATGAAGCGTTCACCGTCAGGAGCTCGGGAGCCATGTTCAGCCAAACTGCGCCGCCGGGCTTTCACCTCTTCCCGGCTCTCTATGCAGGCGCGCGCGCGGCTTACTCTTTCCGTCGTCGCTCGTATGAGCTATACCGGTCGTGCGGGCGGTTAGCCCTTGTTGCCGATATAGTTTTATGAGCATATCACGCGCTTTGGCTTGTTGTCAAGCGCGCGGAATCGTGCTAAGATAGGTTGGATTTGTTCGAGAGGAACGTTTTTTTCATGCACGTCGTCGTCGGGTTGGGCAACCCCGGTCTGCTTTACAAGCGCTCGCGCCATAACGCGGGCTTTCAGGCGCTGGACGTGCTGGCGGATGATCTGCACTTTAACGTAAGTAAGAAGGGCTTTTCCGGCGTGTACGGCGAGGGGCTCTACCGCGGCGAGCGGCTGGTGCTAGTCAAGCCCACGACATATATGAACCTTTCCGGAAACTGCGTACAGAGCGTGCTGCACTTTTTTAAGTGCCCCGTGGAAAACCTGATCGTGCTCTACGACGATATCGACCTGCCGGTCGGTGCGCTGCGCATCCGCGACAAAGGCAGCGCGGGCACGCACAACGGCATGCGCTCCATCGTAGCAAGCGTGAACAGCGAAAACTTTCCGCGCGTGCGCATCGGGGTCGGCAACGACAGCGAAGGCGATTTGAAAAACTATGTGCTCGGAAAGCCGAGTAAGGCCGAGCAGAGCGAGCTCGCCACGGCGTTTCACGACGCCGCCGACGCGGTACGTCTGATTCTGGAAGGCAAACTTTCGGAAGCGCAGGCGCAGTATAATAAAAAGCATATCGGCAACTCGCCCGCCGCGCGGGACTGAACAGGCGAAACCGCACTCTGGTAACTTGCCCGCCGTACGGGACTGAACTGAGAAAAACCGCGCCTGACGGCTTGTCCGCCGGGCGCAGGAAATAGAGATTGAGAGAGGCACACACCGGGGCGGAAGCGCGCTCCGGCGCGTGTCCGCGCGCATATTGCGCGGACGCGCAGAAAAAAGGGGGACGTTTGACACAGCAACCGCATACAAACCCAATACTGGACATTCTGGATTCCGCAGCGGACTACCGGCGCATGGCAAGCGCGCTGGAGGGGGGCAAAGGCCCGGTTGCGGCCTTTGGCGTTGCCGCAAACGCAAAGGCGCACCTCGTTTCCGCGCTTTCCCGCACGCGGCAGATCCTTTTTGTGACCGCGACCGATACCGCCGCGACCCAGCTCTGCGAAAGCGTCCGCCTGTTCGGCCAGCGCGCCGAGCTGTTTTTGCCGCGCGAAACGCCCTTGGTGTATGTCCACGCAGCGTCCGGCGAACAGCGCGGGGCGCGCATTGCCGCGCTTTGTGCGCTCATCGACGGGGAGAACTGCGTCGTAGCGGCCAGCGCGGCGGCGCTGTTGCAGGTGCTGCCGCCAAAGGAAGCGTTTCGCCAGAGCATCTTCCGCTTAGCGGTAGGGGATACTCTTGAACCACGCGCGCTGACCGAGCGGCTCGTGACCGCGGGCTATGAGCGCGTGGAACTCGTGGAAGGCGCGGGACAGATCGCTTCCCGCGGGGACATTGTGGATATCTACGCGCCGGGGGAGGAATACCCCGTCCGCATCGAGTTCTTCGGCGACGAAATCGACCAGATGCGCTCGTTTGACCCGGTCTCCCAGCGCAGCATTGAGCAGCAGAAGAGCGTGCTGATTCGCCCCGCGCTCGAAACGCCCCAGCCGAAGGAACGCACGCAGAAAGCGCTCAAAAAGATTGCCGGGCGAACCGGGCTGACGGATCAGGAGCAGGCCTGGGAGGACGGAATTTCCAGCGTCGGCGGAGACGTGCTCCTGCCGCTCTTATACGAAAAAACCGAAACGGTGCTGGACTATCTGGCAAACGACGCGCTGATCATTCTGGACGAAGCGCTGCTCATTGACGAAGCGCTCCGCACCGAACAGCTCCGCTTTGGCGAAACCGTGCAGGCCATGCTGGAGCGCGGGGAAGGCACCCCCGAACAGGGCGCGCTGGAGCGCGGCGCAAACGAAACGCTCGACTGCCTGAACACCGGCAGGACGGCGCTTCTCTACGCGCTTTCGCGCACGCACCCGCAGTTTTCGCCAAGGGAGATCGTCACTCTTGAATCGCGCGGAGCGCCCCAGTATATGGGTGTGTTCGACGAGCTGGCGCGTGAAATCACCCGCCTGAACAAAGCGGGCGAGCGCACGGTGATTTACGCCGGCGAGCAGTCCAATGAAGTTCGCGCCAATCTGGAAGAGTACGGCGCGGATACGCGTATGCTCGAGAGCCTGCCTGTTGAGCTTCCCTCCGGCAAAACTCTGATCGTACCCGGTCAGCTCAGCAGAGGCTTTTCCTACCCCTCGCTCAGACTCAACGTGCTGTCGGAGTACGAAGTCAGCGGCAGAACCGAGCGCGCCCTCAAGCGCACCCGGAGTAAGAAGCATCTTTCGTTCTCCGAACTCAGCGTGGGCGACTATATCGTGCACGAAGCGCACGGCGTCGGCCGCTTCATCAAGGTGGAAGCGCTGACCGTGCAGGGCAACACGCGCGATTACCTGTTGATCGAATACCGCGGGGGCGACCGGCTGTACATTCCGACCGATCAGCTCGACCGCGTGCAGAAATACGTCGGCGGCGGGGACGAAGACGTCGCTCCCCAGCTGAGCAAGCTCGGCGGTGCGGAGTGGACAAACCGCGTCAACCGCGCCAAGAACGCCGCCAAAAAGCTCGCGGTCGATCTCGCGGCTCTCTACGCCGAGCGCGCCAGCGCCAAAGGGTTTGCGTTTTCAAAGGATACCGCATGGCAGCGGACGTTTGAGGAGCGATTCCCATACGAACTCACGCCCGATCAGAAGCAGAGCATTGAAGAGATCAAGGCGGACATGGAAAGCCCGCGCCCGATGGACCGCCTGCTCTGCGGGGACGTTGGCTACGGCAAAACGGAAGTGGCGCTGCGGGCGTGCTTTAAGTGCGTGCAGGACGGAAAGCAGGCGGCCATCCTTGTGCCGACCACGATTCTCGCCCAGCAGCACTATAACACCATGTGTTCGCGCTTTGCGGAGTTTCCCATCAAAGCCGCGTGCCTCTCGCGCTTTCAAACAATGAAGGAGCGCGAGGCGATCAAGCGCGCGCTCGCGGAAGGGAAGATCGACGTCATCGTAGGCACCCACGCGCTGTTAGCAAAGGACGTGAAATACCGCTCGTTGGGCTTATTGATCATCGACGAGGAGCACCGCTTCGGCGTCAACCACAAAGAGCAGATCAAGGCGCTCAAGCGAACCGTAGACGTGCTCACCCTGACCGCCACGCCGATTCCACGGACGCTGAACATGTCCATGACGGGGATACGCGATATCAGCGTCATCGAAACGCCGCCGGAAGCGCGTTATCCCGTGCAGACCTACGTTCTGGAATACACCGACGCGCTCCTCAAGGACGCCATCAGCCGCGAGCTTGCGCGCAAAGGCCAGGCGTACGTGGTCTACAACCGCGTGCAGCACATGGAGACCATGGCGAGGAGAATTGAACAGCTCCTGCCGGAGGTGCGCATTACCGTGGCGCACGGGCAGATGGGCGAAACGCAGCTGGAGAACGCCATGCTGGAGTTTTTGGAACACCGTTCGGACGTTCTGCTCTGCTCGACAATTATCGAAAGCGGGCTGGATATTTCAAACGTCAACACGCTTATCGTCATTGAGGCGGACAAGATGGGGCTTGCCCAGCTCTACCAGCTCAGAGGGCGGGTGGGGCGTTCCAGCCGAATCGGGTACGCGTACTTCACCGTACAGACCGGGCGGGTAATGAACGAAAAGGCCGCCAAGCGCCTCATGGCAATTCGCGAGTTCACGCAGTTCGGCGCGGGCTTCCAGCTTGCCATGCGGGATTTGGAAATTCGCGGTGCGGGTTCGCTGCTGGGTGCCGAGCAGCACGGCAACATCTCGGACGTAGGGTACGAATACTACGTCAAGCTCGTGCGCCGCGCGGTGGACGAGCAGCAGGGGCGCGCGCTCGAGCCTGTGACCGAAACCAGCGTGGATATCCCAATCGACGCGCATATTCCGCATGACTATGTGCCAAGCGAGCTCATGCGCCTGAAGGCTTACCGCAGGATTGCGGATATCGACGGCGCGGAGACGATGATGGACGTGACCGAAGAGTTCATCGACCGCTACGGCGAGCCGCCGGAGAGCGTGACCAACCTCATGCGTATTTCTCTGGTCAAAGCGTATGCCCAGCGGGGGTATCTGGAGAGCGTTATCGTCCGCGACGGCGAGGCGAAGCTCAAGTTTGCCGAGTACGCGCCCATCGACGGCGGAAAGCTGATTGCAGCCGTTTCCAATATGGAGGGAGCGCGTCTGCTGGCCAATACGCCGCTATCGATTGAAATACGGCAGAAAAACGCCGACGCCGCGTCGATCACCGGCAAACTGCCACAATTCCTTTACACAATTGTTCATTGCGTTGACGCCGACGCGGGCATATAATGACAAGTGACTTTTACTGGTTTTTACGCGCCGGGCGCGGAAAATAAAAAAGGGAGAAATCAAACATGAAGAATTTCAAATGGAAGCAGATGCTGGCTGCCCTGCTGGCAGTTGCGCTGATGCTGTCCGTCATGGGCTGCTCGCTCAAGGACGACGCGACCGATACGGCTTCGAGCTCCAACGCGAGCAGCAGCGACGCCGTCGACAACAATGCGGTCGCCGTCAAGATTGGTGATAAATACACCATCACCAAGGGCGAGATCGCCGATCAGTACGACTATATGGTTCAGATGTACTCCTATTATGGCATGAGCGCGCCAACCGAGGATGCCGATATCGAATCCATGCAGGACAGCGTGATTGCAACGCTGGTCTCCGCCAAGATTCAGCTTTACGAAGCGGATAAAATGGGCATTACGCTGACCGACGAAGAGAAGGCCAAGGTCGAGTCTCAGGTTGAGGAAGAGATGAAGTACTATATGGATAACTTCAAATCTCAGGCCGAAAGCGAAAACGCGTCCGATGTTGACGCGCGCACGCTTGAAATCTTCCAAGAGCAGCTTGATGCCGCGGGCATGGAGATGGATGTCGACGGTTTCCGCACGTATCTTTCGGAGCAGTACACCGATGACGCGATGAAGACCGCCCTCAAAGCAAAGATCACCGAAGGCGTTACCGCGACCGAGGACGAAATCCAGGCCTATTACGACGAAAACCTCGCTTCCCAGAAGGAAGCGTATGAAACGACCCCGACCGATTATCTCTCCGCGGCGGAATCCGCTCAGAGAGGCGACGGTAATCCGGTGCTCTATGCGCCCGCGGGTTATGTCCGCGTCCGTTCGATCTCCATTACGCCGGAAAGTGAACTCTCGGATGACTACACCACGCTGAAGACCGATATGGATTCCCTTGCCACCCAGTACGGCAAGGCCGCGCTGGAAGCACTCGCCGCAAAGTATGCCGCGCAGGGAACCAATCCCACCACCGCGTCTTTCGATGTTGCCGCCTCCGATATCGAAGGCTATACCGACCTACTGACGCAGTATCTGGCCAAAAAAGCGCAGGCTGACGCAATGTATGAAGAATACATCAAGGACGCGCGCGCCAAGGCCGATGAAGCCTATGCGGCTCTGCAGTCCGGCACCTCTTTTGCCGACGCGATGACCAAATACGGCGAAGACACGATGTACACTTCTACGCCCTCCTTTGTGGACACCGGCATTCTGATGTATATGGCCGGCGAAGACACCACCTGGGATGCGAAGCTGACGGCAGCCGTCGGCCTGCTCAAGGCTGGCGAATACTCGCCGATCATCCAGATTGACGACATGTTCTACATCCTCCAGCTGGTTGGTGACGAACCCTCCGGCGAGAAGACTCTGGCGGATGTGCACGACGCGATTATGGCTTCGCTCATTGCTTCCAAGGGAGACACCCTCTGGAACGAGACTCTCGCCGGCTGGGAAAACGATACGTCCATCGCGACCTATTTTGAGGACGTGTACCGCAGCATCGGTAAGTAAGCGAACCTGACCAACAACAGCATCAAAACGGGCGGCTTTCAGCCGCCCTTTTTCTTCTGCCGTGACTTTCCGCCGCAGGCTCCGGCTTATGTGGAAAGGACAAAACCGCTTGTATTTACAGGAAGGATTTGCTATATTGAGTAAAAGACGACGCGAACATGCGCCAAAGCGCGGGATTCGCGCCGCTTTGTAAAACAAAGATGGAACAATGAGCACGTAAGGACGAGATTATTAGGAGGATGACCACATGAAGTATGAATGCGTTTGCGGCTACGTTTACGATCCGGAAGTCGGCGATCCCGACAACGGCATCGCGCCGGGCACCGCTTTCGAAGACCTGCCGGACGATTGGGTTTGCCCCGTCTGCGGGTTGGATAAGGACGCGTTCACAGCGATCTGAACAACAAACCAAAGCGTAACAGAACGCTCCGGGATCACCGGAGCGCTTCTTTTTTACCCTTCAAAGGGCTTCCGCCAAAGGGACTGACCGTCCCTTTGGAATACCTGTGTTATTTGCGGGGTTTGGGGCGGAGCCCCCAAGCGGATCCCTTCCCAAAACGGAAGACGCCGCTTGGTTACAGCCAAGCGACGCCGTTCCGTCTTGCTTTGTTCTTTACGGGATCAGGGAAAGAATTTGGGGCTTGGGGCGTGCGCCGGCCGTCTGGTTGACGACTTTACCATCCTTCATGACAACGAGGGTGGGGATGCTCATGACCCCAAAGCGCGCTGCCAGTTCAGGCTGTTCGTCCACATTCACCTTGCCAACCTTCAGGTCAGCGCGTTCCGTGGCGATTTCGTCGATGATGGGAGATACCATGCGGCAGGGGCCGCACCAGCTTGCCCAAAAGTCTATAAGTACGGTTTTGCTTTCCTTGAGGATTTCCTGGTCGAAATTATCTTTCGTAATGATCGTGACCGACATTTTGATCGCTCCTTTGCTTTTGTTAAACCAATCATACCCCGCATCCGGCAAGGACACAGTGACTATGTTACATAGGCAAACCTCTGCGTAACCGCTTTACCGCGCTGTCGCAATACCCGAAAAAAGCCCTAAATCAGGCACTTTTTTACGATTTTATCTTGCGCGCTTCTCTTGACGGCGGCAGCTTGGGGGATTAGACTCAAGTTGTTTCCCAAGTTTTTTCACATCGAATTTTCATATTGGAGCGACTGATACATGATAGAGATCAACGGCGGCGGGCTGACGCTTGAACAGGTGGCAAGAATTGCGCGCTCGTTCGAACCCGCCCGTATTTCCCCTTCCGCAATGGCGGCAATTGAACGTTCCCGCGCGATTGTAGACGAAAAAAGACGATCCGGCGCGGTGGTTTACGGCGTGACTACCGGCTTTGGCAAGTTTGCCGAAAAGCGCATTGCGGATGGGGACACCGAGCAGCTTCAGCGCAACCTCATCGTAAGCCACGCCTGCGGAACGGGTGACCCGCTGCCGACGGACGCGGTGCGCGCTTCCATGCTCCTGCGGCTTAACGCGCTTTCCAGCGGGTACTCCGGCATCCGGCTTTCCACAATGGAAACGCTGCTTGCCATGCTGAATCTCGGCGTGCATCCCGTCATACCCGAAAAAGGCAGTTTGGGCGCAAGCGGAGATCTCGTTCCGTTGGCGCATATGGTGCTGCCGATGATCGGCGAGGGCAAAGCGGAATACAAGGGCGAAACGCTTCCCGGCGCGGAAGCGATGCGCCGCGCGGGGCTGGAACCGATCCGGCTTGCGGCCAAGGAAGGGCTCGCGCTCATCAACGGTACGCAGATTATGACCGCCATCGGCGCGCTGGCAGTGTACGACGCGCTGCAGTTACTGAAAACGGCGGATATCGTTTCCGCACTGACCTGCGAAGCGCAAACCTGCATCACCGGCGCGTTCGACGAGCGGGTGCACCGCCTGCGCGCGCATCCCGGGCAGGTTGCCTGCGCGGAAAATCTGCGCAAACTGCTTTCTGGCAGCGGGCTATCCAAAGAAGCGGTCGAAGGCAAGGTGCAGGACGCATACTCCATCCGCTGTATTCCACAGATTCACGGCGCAAGCCGGGACGCGATTTTTTACGCGCGGGACGCGGTGACCCGCGAGATCAATTCGGTGACCGACAACCCCCTGATCTTTCCGGACGGGGACGACGTGCTCTCCGGCGGAAACTTCCACGGCCAGCCCATGGCGCTGGCGTTCGATTTTCTTGCCATCGCGCTCGCCGAACTGGCGAACGTTTCCGAGCGACGCACAGAGCGGCTGGTTAATCCCTACCTCAACAACAGCTTGCCCGCGTTTCTCGCCCCGAACGGCGGGCTGAACTCCGGGTTTATGATCGCTCAGTACGCGGCGGCGGCGCTGGTTTCCGAAAACAAGATCCTCGCGCATCCTGCCAGTGTGGACTCCATTCCGTCGTCCGCCAATCAGGAGGATCATGTGAGCATGGGCACCATTGCCGCGCGAAAGGCGGCGGAGATACTGCACAATGCCGAACGCGTGCTTGCCATCGAGCTTTTCGCAGCGGGGCAGGCGCTCTCCATGCTCGGCGCGGAACGGCTCGCGCCCGCGACCCGCGCGGTCTACGACGTTCTACGAAAAGAAGTGCCGTTTGTGGAGCACGATGTGGTGATGTACGAGCAGATTGTCAAGTGCGAACGGCTTGTGCGCTCGCAGGAGGTTGTTGCTGCCGCCGAAAGCGTCTGCGGCGCGCTGAATTGATGAAAGCTACGGAGGCGGTTGAATATGAGCGCAGAATATAAAACGCGAACAATTGAAATTTCACTGCCGGACGAACTGCCGCAACTGCCCGCGTTCGAGCCGAACATTCGCCGTGCGCCGGACCGCGGGTACCGCTTGACCCCCGCGCAGACGCGGCAGGCGCTCAAAAATGCGCTGCGGTACGTGCCGGAACCTCTCCATGAAACGCTTGCGCCGGAGTTTTTGGAAGAGTTGAAAACGCGCGGCCGCATCTACGCCTACCGCTACCGCCCCGAGGGGCGCATCTACGGCAAGCCCATCGACGAATACAAGGGCAAGTGCCTCGCGGGCAAGGCGTTTCAGGTGATGATCGACAACAACCTTGATTTTCAGGTTGCGCTCTACCCGTATGAACTCGTGACCTACGGCGAAACCGGCCAGCCCTGCCAGAACTGGCTGCAGTATCGCCTGATCAAGCGATATCTCGAAGAACTGACCGAAGAACAGACGCTGGTGCTCGAATCCGGCCATCCGCTGGGGCTGTTCCCGAGCAGGCCGAGCGCCCCGCGCGTGATTCTGACCAACGCGCTGATGGTCGGCATGTTTGATAATCCCGACGACTGGGAGATTGCCGAGCAGATGGGCGTTGCCAACTACGGGCAGATGACGGCGGGCGGCTGGATGTACATCGGCCCGCAGGGTATCGTACACGGCACGTTCAACACGATTCTCGGCGTGGGCAGAAAGTATCTCGGCGTGCCTTCGGACGGGGATTTGACCGGCAAGATATTCGTCAGCTCCGGCCTCGGCGGCATGAGCGGCGCGCAGCCTAAAGCCGCGAACATCGCCCGCGCGGTGGGGGTGTTTGCGGAAGTCGACCGCTCCCGCATTCAAACACGGCTCGATCAGGGCTGGGTGGAGACGGTTTCGGACGATTTGGACGAGGTGTTTTCGCTCGCGCTCGCGGCAAAACACGCGCATAGGAGCGTTTCCATTGCCTATCACGGCAACATCGTGGATTTGCTGGAAGCCGCCATTGCGCGAGACTTCCCAATTGACCTGCTCAGCGACCAGACCTCCTGCCACAACGCCTACAACGGCGGGTACTGCCCCGTGGGGCTGACGTTTGGCGAACGGACGGAACTGCTGCACCGCGACCGCGAGGCGTTTCATTCGCTCGTGGATGCGTCGCTCAAGCGTCACATCGCGGCCATACGCATATTGACCGAACGGGGAACTCGCTTTTTCGACTACGGCAATTCGTTTCTTAAGGCGGTGTTCGATGCGGGCGAAACCTGGATTGCGAAGAACGGCGTCGACACAAAAGACGGGTTCGTGTTTCCTTCCTATGTGGAGGATATCATGGGGCCGCTGCTCTTCGACTACGGCTACGGACCGTTCCGCTGGGTTTGTCTAAGCGGGAGACACGAGGATTTGGTCAAAACCGACCGCGCTGCGATGGACTGCATCGACCCCGACCGCTGCTGGCAGGATCGCGACAACTATGTTTGGATTCGGGACGCGGAGCAAAACCGGCTCGTGGTCGGCACCGAAGCGCGGATACTGTATCAGGATGAGGAGGGGCGGCGGCGGATTGCCCTGCGCTTCAACGAACTGGTGCGCTCCGGCGAAATCGGCCCCGTGATGCTGGGGCGCGACCATCACGACGTTTCCGGTACGGACTCGCCCTTTCGGGAGACCGCGAACATCCGCGACGGCAGCAACGTGATGGCGGATATGGCGACCCAGTGCTTTGCGGGTAACGCCGCGCGCGGCATGACGCTCTGCGCGCTCCATAACGGCGGCGGCGTGGGCGTCGGCAAGGCGATCAACGGCGGGTTCGGGCTCTTGCTGGATGGCAGTGCGCGCGTGGACGAAATCATCGAAAGCGCGATTTCCTGGGACGTGATGGGCGGCGTCGCCCGGCGCGGCTGGGCAGGAAACGAGCATGCGCTCGAGACCGCCGCGCGGTATAATGATCGGGAAGGCGCTCGCGCGCACATCACGCTCCCGCACCTTGCGAGCGAAGAACTTTTGAATAAGATACTGGATTAATTTTCTTTCTCTTAACAGAGAAAGAAACAAAGAGAATTAATTTCTCTGTTTCTCTCTTTTGAAAGAGAGAAGAAAAAGATAAGAATTTTCTCTGCTTCTCTCTTTTTTAAAAGAGAGAAGAGAAAAGAAAGGTTTTTATGGCACAGATTATTGAGTGCGTACCCAACATCAGTTCCGCCGACACCGCGCTGGTTGCCGAAGCCGCGAGTGTCATCCGCAGCACCCCGGGAGTAACGCTATTGGATACTTCCAGCGACCAAAGCCACAACCGTTCGGTCATCACGTTTGTGGGCGACGCGGCGGGCGCGGAGGAAGCGGCGGTCAAGCTCGCCAAATTTGCGGCGGAGCACATCGACTTAACGAAGCATAAGGGCGAACACCCCCGCATGGGCGCGGTGGACGTCGTGCCGTTTATCCCCATTCGCGAGGCGAGCATGAGCGAGTGCATCGCGCTTTCCAAGCGCGCGGCGGAACGCATCTGGAAGGAAGCGGGCATCCCCGTATTCCTCTACGAAGCGTCGGCTTCCGCGCCGAACCGCGAAAACCTCGCGAGCATCCGCAAAGGCCAGTTCGAGGGCATGGCGGAAAAAATACGGCAGCCGGAATGGGAACCCGACTTCGGCGGGCGCACCGTGCACCCGACGGCAGGGGTCGTCGCGGTTGGCGCGCGCGCGCCGCTGATCGCGTTCAACATCAACCTGAGCACGTCCGATGTAGCGATTGCGGACAAAATCGCCCGCGTCGTGCGGTTTTCCGGCGGGGGACTGAGCTGCGTCAAAGCCATCGGCGTGCTGCTCAAAGAGCGCAGCGTCGCGCAGGTTTCGATCAACATGACGAACTACTGCTCGACGCCGCTCTACCGCGTGCTTGAATTCGTCCGCTTTGAAGCGGCGCGGTACGGAGTGAGCGTCATCGGTACGGAGGTCGTGGGGTTGCTGCCCATGCGCTCGCTGATCGACAGCGCGGAGTATTACCTCGGCATCGAGAACTTCGATGCGGAAAAACAGGTGCTGGAGTACCGGCTGTAGCCGATATTATCGGGTGGAGGACGCGCCGTGCTGCTGATTCAAAACATAGGGCTTTTGCAAACGCCGCTCGGCACAACGAGCCGAAGAGGTCGAGAACAAGGCGAAAACCGCAAGTATAGAAACGCCAGCGTATTGCTCGACGGCGGCGTGATTCGTGCGGTCGCGGAAAACGGCGCGGTTCCCGCCTGCCCGGACGATACGGAAGTTCTGGACGCGGAGGGCCGTTTCTGCACGCCCGGCTGGGTGGATGCGCATACCCACCTCGTGTTCGGCGGCTGGCGGCAGCACGAGATTCCGCTCAAATTGAAAGGCGCAAGCTATCTGGAGATCCTCCAGTCCGGCGGCGGCATCCTCGACACCGTGCGCCAGACGCGCGCGCTCGGCGAGGACGCGCTGTTTGAACGCGCGAAAGGGTTCGCCAGCGAACAGCTTGCGCTCGGCGTAACGGCAACCGAGGCTAAAAGCGGCTACGGGCTGGATTTGGAGAACGAACTGAAACAGCTTCGCGTTCTAGCGCGGCTCAAAAACGAAGCGGGGTTTGACGTTGTGCCGACCTTTATGGGCGCGCACGCCGTGCCGCCGGAGTTTGCGGGAAATCCGGACGCGTATGTCGAGTTTCTCTGCGCGGACGTCCTTCCGCGCGTGGCAAGCGAACGTCTGGCCAGATATTGCGACGTATTCTGTGAAACGGGCGTGTTTTCGGTTCAACAGAGCAGGCGGGTTCTCAAAACGGCAAAACAGCTCGGTTTAGGGCTGAAAATCCATGCCGACGAGATCGACTCCCTCGGCGGGGCGGAACTCGCGGGGGAACTCGGCGCGGTTTCGGCGGAGCACCTGATCGCAACCTCGGACGCGGGTATCTCCGCGCTGGCAAACGGCAACGTCACGGCCTGCCTGCTGCCGGGAACATCCCTCTACCTCGATAAACCGTTCGCGCGGGCGCGGGCGATGATCGAGCGGGGCGTTGCGGTGGCGGTCGCTTCGGACTTTAACCCCGGGTCGTGTCCTTCGCTCCACCTGCAGCTCTGCGCGAACCTCGCCTATCTCAAATATCGCATGACGCCGGAGGAAGTGCTCACTGCGCTGACGCTCAACGCCGCCTGCGCAATCGGCCTCGGCCAGACGCACGGCTCGATCGAACCCGGCAAGCGGGCTGACCTCGTGCTTTGGAACGCGGACGGCATGGAACTGCTCTGCTACCGCATGGGAAGCAATCAGGCCGGGATCGTGGTCAAGAAAGGGACGGTCGTACAATAACGGCGAAACACCGGGCAGTCCTCCGAAAACGGGGGATTGCTTTTTTGTTGGATCGGTGGTATGCTCCAATGATTTTTAGCAGTAGGGGGCAATCGCACATGTTTACGGCAGAACAAGAGAAGCTGATTCAGCGGGAAATCGAACGTTTGCAAAACACGGACGAAGCGGCGCTCGACGCGCTGAACGAGGATTCTGTTTTGCGGAGAACGGCGTGGTTCAGCGATAACTGCGCGTCGTTCGATTTTCTTTCCGGCGATCCGCTGGAGGCGGGGTACAGCCTGCTGCTGGCGCGGTTTAGCATTTCGCCTGCGGAAGCGCCAATTGTGGTGCGGACGGAACAGAAGATCGCCTTTCACTCCCAAAACTTTTGCCCGACGCTGGAAGCCTGCCGCCGCCTCGGTCTCGACACGCGGCTGGTCTGCAAACGTCTCAACGAGCAGGCGACGGACGCGCTGGTCAAGCTCGTTCATCCGCGTCTGACATTTTCGCGCAATTACGAATGCCTCCGCCCGTACGCGCCGTACTGCGAGGAGATGATTACGCTGGAGGACGAATAATACTTTGCGCGCAAACAAAAAACGCTTCCGTCTTATCAAGGCGGAAGCGTTTTTGTGATTCATCTGGGCTATACGTTCTTCAGCGCGCTGGTCTCCAGTTTGTCGTAGGGCGAGAGGAACGCGTAGAGCTTCTGCGCAATGGCGTGCACGCCGCCGGTGGAGTTGCTCTCGATATTCAGCGGCATAAGCGGATCGTGCAGCGACATGCGGAGCAAAAACCAGTCGTCGCCTTCGCCCGCGCCGAACGAAACGCGGAGGCCTTCGTAGTTCTCCTTGGCCACGTACCAGCCCTGCGAAACGGCGTACTCGCCGAGGTCGCGCAGGATGCCGTTGCCGTACGCCTGACAGTCCGCGCAGGAGAGGTTCATGCGCACTTCCGTGCTCTCGGCGGGTTCGGCGAGCGTGTCGATCAGCGAAAACAGCGTGCGGCCTTCCTTTTTGAGCTGCGCCATCTTGATGAGCAGCTTCGTAATCAAAAACGCGCCGTCGTCGAGAAAATAGTTTTCCTTGAGCGCGCCGTGGCCGCTGGTTTCGATGGCAAGCTGGCAGTCGCGGCCGCTGTTGTTGATGCGGATGGCTTCATCTATGACGTTCTTATACCCGCGCTTGAAGCGGTGGTGCACGCCACCCTGCGCCGCGATAAATGCCGCGAGCCCGCTGGAGGTGATGGAGTCGGTCACGATGGTTGTGCCGGGATGCTCTTCGAGCAGCACGGCGGCAATCAGCGCGATGAGGCGGTTGCGGTTGATCTCCTTGCCGTCGGCGGCAACCGCGCCCGCGCGGTCCACATCCGTATCAAAGATGACGCCCATATCCGCTTTGTTATCCAGAACGCATTTGGTCACGGCTTCCATGGCGGTTTCGTCTTCGGGGTTTGGCGCATGGTTCGGAAAATGCCCGTCCGGCTCCAAAAACTGGCTGCCGGTCGTATCCGCGCCGAGCGGCTGGAGCACGCGGTCGACAAAGAAACCGCCCGCGCCGTTGCCGGTATCGACGACGATATGGAAGCCCTTCAGCGGGTGATCGTAATCCTCAGCAGCAACGCTTTTACGGATGCGGTCGACGAGACCCGCGGCATAGACCGAAAGGAAGTCCACTTTCGCAAGCTCCCCGCGTTCGGCGGTGGGGATAAACGCGTTTTCCTGCGCGCGCGCAAGGATAGACGAGATTTCGCTCTTTTCCAGCCCGCCGTCGCGCGTAAAGAACTTGATGCCGTTGCGGTTCCAGGGTAGGTGGCTGGCGGTGAGCATGATCGCGCCGTCGTATTCGTACCCCTTGGTCACGGTGCTCATGAACATGCTCGGCGTGCTGGCAAGTCCGAAGTCCGCAAGATCGGCGCCCATTTCGAGGATGCCTTTTGCCGCAGATGCCAGCAGACGCTCGCCTGAAAGGCGGGAGTCCCGGCCAATGGAGAGCTTCAACTCGCTTTTATTGAACTTCTCCTGCAGAAAGAGCACGAATGCCTTGGCAATGTTCTCCACCGCTTCCTCGGTCAGGTTGACCGGCTGGCCTTCAATGCCTTCCATTGCAACGCCTCGGATATCGCTTCCGTTTTGCAGTTTACGGTATTCCATATTCCTAACACCCCGTTTTCGATTGGATGGGTTTCCCTGCTTAACCGTGCCGGCATTCGGGGAAGCCCATAGTTTTCTTATATTATTTTCGCATTCGCATTACGCTTTGTCAATTGCGCGCGACGCGCGAAAATCCGCCGCGATTGTATTGCTGCTGTGAATTCCTCTGGCG
Source organism: Christensenellaceae bacterium (assembly GCA_963674535.1). GTDB lineage: Bacteria > Bacillota > Clostridia > Christensenellales > CAG-138 > UBA7703. The sequence continues at coordinate 393,104 of OY771363.1, forward strand.
AGGTGCAAAAAAACATGATATGCTGAGCACAGCAAGAAAGGGAGCAGGCAATTCATGCGCATCGGTATCCTGGGAGGCACGTTTAACCCAATCCACAGCGCGCACGTGCAGATGGCGCAGATCGCCAGAAATGAGGCGTCGCTGGATCGGGTGCTGCTCATGGTTGCGGCCGACCCGCCGCACAAGCGCGTGGAGGGCGAAGTGCCCGCCGAAGTCCGGCTGGAACTGGTACAGCTGGCCGCGCAGAACGAAGAACGCGTGGAACCCAGCGATCTGGAACTGCGGCGCGGCGGCAAGAGCTACACGCTGGATACCTTGCTGGAACTGCAAAAGCAATACCCCGGCGCGGAACTCTTTCTGGTGCTCGGCAGCGATACGCTGGGCGATTTGCCGAACTGGCACAAGCCGGAAGAAGTGCTCAAAATCGCTTCCGTGCTGTGCGTGCCGCGCATCGGACTATGCGAAAACGACGCCGAAACGGCCAGGGAACTCGCGACCCGCTACGGCGCGAAGATTCGTCTGCTCAGCGGCAAGGCCGACCGGATTTCCTCTACGGAGGTTCGCGGCCGCCTGGAAGAGGGGCTGGATACCACGGGGCTCCTGCCGGACGCGGTGGAACAGGCCTGCTACGAAAGCGGCGTGTATTTTCCGCCGGAGATTCAAAAGATGCAGCAAAAGCTCCGCGCAGCGCTGAGCCAAAAGCGCTACCGGCACGTCTGCGGGACGATGCGCGCGGCGGCCTGTCTTTCTCAGGTTTGGAAGCAGGACGCGAAGAAGGCGCGCGTGGCTGCGCTGCTGCACGACTGCGCCAAGTGCCTAGATCCGTTAACGCAGGAGGTGCTCTCCGGCGACGATTCCGGCGTGTACCCCGTTTACCACGCGTTCGCGGGCGCGGTGCTGGCAAGGACGGAATACGGCATTACGGACGATTCGATTCTCCGTGCCATCCGCCTGCACACCACGGGGGAGGACGGCATGACGGATTTCGACGCACTGGTCTATGCCGCAGATTTAATTGAGCCGACGCGGACGTTTTCCAGCGTGGAAGAATACCGCAGGCGAGTCAACGACGGCGTGGACGCATTTATGCTGTACTCGCTGCAGCGTGTTTCGCGTTTGATCGCGCAGAGGGGCTGGGCGGTGCATCCGGCGAGCGCGCGGGCGCTCACTTACTATGAAAAGAAAGCGACCAACAAGTAACCGATCGACGAAGAACGTGTTACCATGCGCCTAAACAGGCGCACTCAGAAAAACGAAAGACAGAAATTATCGGAGGGAATTCATTGGGCGAGAAAATAAGCGGCGACGCCATTCGGCAGCGGGCAGAGGGAATCTGCGAGATACTGTATAACAAAAAGGCACAGGACATCGTTGCCATTCATGTGGCGGACAAGACCATCATTGCGGACTGGTTCGTCATTTGCAGCGGGCGCGCGGTATCCCAGGTCAAGGCGCTTGCCGACGAACTGGACGAAAAAGCGCCCGCGCTGGGGCTGGATTTACGCAGAAGCGAAGGGTACACGGAAGGGAAATGGGTCGTTCTGGACTACGCGGATATCCTCGTGCACATCTTTTACCCCGAGGAGCGCAAGTACTATAATATGGAGCGCCTCTGGGACGAAGGCGGCGGCGCGATTCGCTATTCCGAGCAAAAGGACGCAAAAGCGTAAGCCGCCCAGAAGCAACGCAAACACGCAAAGGAGGCGAGTTCGGTGGAGGAAGTGGAACTCCGGGGAATTGTCAAACGGTTTGCGCAGTCCGGCTGGGATTTAATCGCCCAACCGGCAAAAGAGTATCTCGACGGGGCGGACTGCCGGGAAGAGCTGGTGGAAGCCGTCCTTCAGGCGGACGAGGAATGCGGCTCCTGCGGCTGCGAATACGACGCGCTGTACAAGCGCTTTCTGGCGCTGATAGACGAGCAGTAATCAAACGGTGTGCAAATGCACGGCGCTGCGGATTTTCGCACGCCGTGCTTTTTTTATGCGACTTTTGAAAAATTTGCAAACGATCTGCAACGAATTCGGGAATTGCCCAGTGTTATAGATAGAGAAGGGGTTTGGCCGTTTGCAAAGGAAAAGTGATTGTGGCATACTGAGACTGCCGAAACCGATAACGGATCGATTTGAACGAATCAACTGCGATTACCTGTACGCAGCGACCGGTCATTCCAGATAAAAAAGAAGACCCCTGTGGGAATCAAACCTCTTTCGTTACCCACGGAAAGGAGCGTTTATGAAACCATCGAGAGGACGCCTGTTGAGGATGCTCGCCGCGCTTGCGGCGGTAATGCTTGTGTTTAGCGCGTCTGTTTCGCTTGCGGCCGGGGAAACGGCGGTTACGATTACCGGCGTGAGCGTTGCCGGCAAAACCTACGACGGCGATCCCGCCGTATCGAGCGGCACACCGGTTGCAAAAGACGGCGACACTACGGTGAGCATCTCCTCCGGCGATTATGTCTATGCTTACTCCAGCACCGACGGCGGCGGATATTCCTCCGCAACCCCGCCGACGGACGCGGGCGAATACAAGCTCGTCGTCTCCGTTTCCAACGGCACCTATGCGGGGCAGAGCGCGGATATTCCGTTTACCATCGCCAAAGCAACCCTTACGATCCTCCCGGCGGTGAGCGTCAGCCGTATTTCGGGGCTAGCCAACCCCACGTTCAGCTATACGTCCTCCGGCGCGGTCTCTGGCCAGACTCCGGCGTTTACCGGGAGCCTCGCGGGGGACGCGAGCGCCGCCTCGACCGAGGGCGTTTATAACATAACCCTCGGCACACTCGCGCCAGCGGACAGCGGCACGTTTCTGGCAAAGAACTATACGCTTTCGCTCGTTTCCGGCGCGGCATACCGCGTCTATAACTACATCACTGACGCTGTGGCAACCGTTTCGAGCGACAACCTCGGTGAAAACGGCATCTATACCGGCAACGTAACCTTAACGGCACCCGCCGGGTATGAAATCGCGCTGGCGCCCAGCGGAGCATGGGGCGCGACCGCCACCAAGACGGACTGCGTGACCGGCTCGAACGCGGTGTATTACTACCTGCGTGTATCCGGCGGAACCAGCGACGGCGCAATCTCCGAGCGCAAGGCCGTCGTGGTGCGCTATGACGCGACGGCTCCCGCCGTTACGCTGTATTCGCCTTTGAGCGGGTCAACCAATGCGGCCATCGGCGCAAACCAGAAGATCATCCTCGCGGCAACCGAGCCCGTTTCGGCGGTCTCCGGCAAAACCTTGACCGTCAACGACGGTTCGGCCGACTATACCGCCTCCGTAACAGCTGCGTCGCTGGTTGGCGATTCCTCCAGCGGGCTTTGGTATTACGTGTTCGACTTAACCGACTTTTCGCCCGCGCTGACGCTCGCCAACGCGACGCTTTACACCGTTTCTGTTCAGGCGGGCGCATTTGCCGACCGCGCGGGAAATCCAAGCGCGTTTTCTGATGCGCAGTTTACCACCGTCGCGGCGGACGCGCTGACCGACCCCGTTGCCGTTGTGTTTACGCCCGCCAACGCGCAGCTCAGCGTTCGCGCAGGCGACACGCCTGTTGCCAGCGGTCAGGCGTTGGAACGCAGCACGACTATTACCTTCAACGCGCCCTCGGACGCGGGCTTTACCCAGCAGAAGACCGCTCTTGTTGACGGTTCGTCCGCGGACGTCTCGCTGGACAGCTATGCGCTCACGGGTGATTTGGAAGTGTATTACACCCGCACGCCCGGCGCGTTCGGTGGAACGGCATCAATCACCGGCACTGCCAAAGCGGGCGAAACGCTGAGCGGCTCGGTGCAGAGCCCCACGCAGACAAACGATTATTACTGGACTTTTAACTGGTACCGCAACGAATCCGGCGGCGGCAGCACGCTGCTGGCTTCCGGCGGAAGCTCTACCACCTATACGCTCACCGCGGCGGATATCGGCAAGACCATCCGCCTGGAAGTGACGGATGCGTTCTGCTCCGGCACGCTCCCCGCCGTTTCCGCGACGGTTGACAAAGCAGACTACGCGGGTAGCGCCGCGCCCGCGCCAACGGTTGCGTCGCTGACGGAAACCAGCGTGACGCTGAATACCATGAGCGGGTATCAGTATTCGCGCGGCGGAACGGACTGGCAGGACAGCGCTTCGTTTACCGGGCTGAACAGCGGTTCGAACTATTCGTTCTATCTGCGCGTCAAGGCGACGGACTACGTTTCTGCCTCCGCAGCCGGAGCCGCGGCTTCGGTTTCCACCATCTCCGGATTGTCGGGAACAGTGCAGTTTACAAGCCCTGTGCAGTCCGGCGTCAAGCTCACGGCTTCGCTTGCGAGTTCCAACAACACCGGCACCTTGACGTATAACTGGTACCGCGGCGCGACCCATCGCGGCAGCGGGGCGGAGTTTACGCCAGCGGCGGAGGACGTCGATCAGACGCTGACGGTTCAGGTGACCAGCAGCGTCCAGACAGGAACGCTCACCGGCACGACGGGCACCGTTCTGCGCGCGGTCTGTTCCAAGCCGACGCCAGCCGCGCCGACGCGCGCTTCCGCAACGGCCACGAGCATCACCCTCAACGCGACCGACGGCTACGAGTACTCGCGCGATCAGGTTAACTGGCAGAGCACGACGACGTTCCATGACCTCGCCGCCGGGACGAGCTACAACTTCTACCAGCGCGTCAAGCAGACCGCAACGGAACTGGCTTCGGCTTCGAGCCCCGCGGCTTCGCTCTCCACGCAGCCCGTGCTCACGGGCGTGATTATGACCTCCGGCGAAGCGAGGTACGGCATTACGATTCTCGCCAACCTCGCCAACAACAACAATACCTCCGGCGAACTCGTCTATACCTGGAAGCGCGGCAACGTGCAGGTTGGAACCGGAACGAGCTACGTGGTGGGCGCCATCGATATTGGAAACCAGTTGACGCTGGAAGTAACGAGCACCGTACTCGGCGGCACGATTGCGCGCTCGTTCGGCACGGTCGCCAAGGCGTACTACTATGGCGATACACCCGCGGCGCCGACGCGCGCCAGCCGCACAACAACGAAGATTGTGCTCAAGGCCGTCAGCGGGTGCGAATATTCCCGCAACGGCACGACCTGGCAGGATAGCACCACGTTCTCCGGCTTGAAGGAAGGCACGTCCTATACCTTCTACCAGCGATACAAGGCGACCACGACGATGGAAGCTTCGCCGACGAGCGCCGCGCTGAAGACGTCTACTTACACCGATTCTTCGGACGACACGACCACCAGCGGCACCACGACGCCTACTCCGACGCCGGGCAGCAGCGACTCCGGAACCGCGCTCTATAGCTACACGCTCACGAGCGACGACACGCGGATTCTCTACTCCGTGATGAAGAATCTTGCTAACGGCAACAAGACCAAGGACGTCGTCATCAAGCAGAGCAATGTGGAGTTTACGTTCCCAAAGGGCACGATGACGGACACCTACACCAAGCTCTGGTACGACTTTGGGGCATCCATCAACAACTCCATCGCCGAACAGACCGCAAAGCAACTGGCGGGCGACGCGTATGTTGCAACGATTCATTATAACTACGATGGCGAACTGCCCGGCACGGCGAATATCCGCATCTGGCTCGGAGCGGCGAATGCCGGCAAGACGCTGTATTACTACAGGCTGGAGGACGACAAGTCGCTTTCGTTTATACAGACCGCCGTTGCGGACAGCACGGGCTGGGTTACGGTGACGCAGAAGAGTTGCTCGGACTACGTGTTCCTCAGTAAAGACCTGCTCAACGCAGTCACGACCCCCGCGCCGACAAGCAGCGCAAGCGCCGCTCTATCCGCAACGCCTACGCCGCTCGTTACGGCGGACGTTCCGCCCGTGGGCGGGCTTTCCGCGGAGGGATGGTTCATTGCGGCAATCGTTCTGATCGCCATCATCCTGATTGTCGGCGGCATCTGGCTCTACACGAAGAACCGCGACGAGTATTGATCCCGAGACAGACTTGATTCGGCAGGGGCGGAGTTGAAAGAGACTCCGCCCTTTTTTCTGCCGCGCGAGCAAGGGAAATAACAGGCTTTGACGGTATGTTCATCTTCGGCGCAATGCTTTATAATGGAACCGACAGCCAACGGGTTCCTACAAAACCATCAAGGAGCGGCAAACGTGAAAACAAAAGATTTGACCGACGAAGTGCGCAAAGCGTCCAACTTTGACCGTGTTCTGGAGCGCTGCAAATCGGAATTTGTGGAAGAGGACTTCACGCGCTACCTCGAAACGCTGATGGAAGCGCACAGCATCTCCAAGACGAACCTGATCATCCGCGCGAACATGGATAAGGGCTATGCCTATCAGATTTTTCGCGGGGAGCGCGCGCCTTCACGCGAAGTCCTGCTTAAAATTGCCATCGGGCTTTCGGCCACGCTGGAAGAGACGAAGATGCTGCTGCAGTTCGGCGGCAAGAGCGAGCTCTACCCGCGCGTCAAGCGGGATGCGGCGATCCTGTTTTGTCTGGAGAAGGGGTATTCCATCATCGACACGCAGATTTTTCTCTCCGACCGGAACCTGCCGCTGCTGAAAGAGTAAGTACCGGCAGGCGAACGCGGCATGTTTGATTTGGAGGGTGAATTATGGATATGAAGCAGATCAGCCCGGAAACGCGCAGGCGTCTGGAGGACTTCCAGCGGGACGAAATCACCGGCAGTGTGCTTTACGCAAAGATCGCCCGGCGGCAGAAGGACGAAAACAACAAGCGCGCCTTTGAGGAGATTTCCAAAGCCGAGCGGAGCCATTACGAAATCTGGAAGGGCTATACCGGGCGGGAGATCACGCCGAACGGATTCCGCGTTGGCGCTTTTGCGCTGATGAGCCGGATTCTGGGCATTACGTTTACGCTGAAGCTCTTTGAAAAGTTCGAGGAAGCAGGCATACGCGAGCTGGAAGCGGTCGAACAGGAGTTCCCGGAGGTGCGCGCCATCATCGCCGAGGAGGAAGCGCACGAATCCCGCCTGATGGAGATGGTGGACGAGGAGCGCCTGCACTATGTTGGCGCAATCGTGCTGGGGCTCAACGACGCGCTCGTGGAGCTAACGGGCACCATAGCAGGGTTGACGTTCGCGCTGGCGAGCAACCGCCTTGTGGCGCTCTCCGGCATTATTACCGGCGTCTCCGCAACGCTCTCCATGGCGGCTTCCAACTACCTTTCCCAGCGCGCGGAGGGGAACCCCAAAGCGCTCAAGTCCAGCGCGTACACGGGAGTTGCTTACCTGCTGACGGTCATTCTGATCGTGCTGCCGTATCTGCTGCTGCCGAACGACTGGTATATCGCGGCGTTCGCCATCATGATTGCGGGCGTGATTCTCGTTATCCTGTCGTTCAACTACTATATCTCCGTGGCGCAAGGCACGTCGTTTTGGAAGCGGTTCGGCGAAATGATGCTCATCAGCATGGGTGTTGCTGCGCTTTCGTTCGGCATCGGCCTTGCGGCAAAGGCGCTGCTTGGCATCAACGTTGGCTGATTTGGTTCGAGTCAAAAAGCCCGCGAATTGCTCGCGGGCTTTTTCATAGATACGCAGTGCGTTTCTTACAGGCTGTCGCCGAAATCGGCGCGGAATTTGGCAACGAGCCGATCCTGCCAGTCCCCGATGGGCTCCAGCCGGCCGAAGAAGAAGCGGAGCGTTGCGGGCTCTTCCACAAAGTTCAGGCCGCCAACGATCTTGCGGTTATCGAACAGCCAACTGATGCGGTCTACCGCGTAGAGCACCTGACTCATGGTAAACACGCGGCGGGGGAGGGCGAGGCGCAGCAGTTCCATGCTCGCAATCGGCTCCGTGCCGTCCGGTTCGCGCTGCTCGGAGAGGGTGCCGCGCTCCATGCCGCGAACGCCACCAGAGATATAGACCGCCGAAGCGAGCGCCGCCGCGGGGTAGGCGTGCGCGTCCACATGGTCGAGGAACTTCCGCGCGTTGATATGGCAGCCGAGGCCGCCCGCCGGGGTGACCACCGGTACGCCGCGCTTTTTGAGCTCGCGCGCCATGAATTCGATGAACTGCGGCCCCTGGGAGATGACGTCCTCGTCCATCGTCTCTTCCAGGCCGACGGTCATGGCTTCCATCTCGCGCACGCTCATGCCGCCGTAGGTCAAAAAGCCTTCGAACATCGGGATGTAATCCTTCATGCGCTCGTAGTAGGTTTGGTTGAACATTGCCATGCCGCCGCCGCGCGCAAAGCCGAGCTTGCGGGCGGAGAAGTAGATGATGTCCGCCTGCGCGCACATTTCGCTTGTGATGGCGCGGATGCTCATGTCCTTGCAGGCTGCTTCGCGCGTTTTAATGAAGTAGAGGTTGTCCTGCAGGAGGCTCGCGTCCAGCACGATCGGGATGCCGAACGAATGCGCCAGAGCGGCGGTCGCCTTGAGGTTTTCCAGCGAAAACGGCTGGCCGCCGATGAGGTTCGTTCCCGCTTCCAGACGGATGAACGGAATATGCTCCGCGCCGTTGCGGGCGATGCAATCCTTGAGCTTGGCGAGATCAATGTTGCCCTTGAACGGAAAATCGCTTTCGGGGTTCAGCCCCTCGTCGATGACGAGCTCCTCCACGCTGCCGCCCTTGCGCGTGATATGCGCCTTGCTGGTGGTGAAGTGGAAGTTCATGGGCACGACGTCGCCGGGCTTTACGAACGCTTCGGCAAGGATGCTCTCGCAGGCGCGCCCCTGGTGAGCGGGTAAAAAGAACTTGGTGCCGAAGAGCTCGTGAATCTTGCTCTCGAGCCGGTAGAAGGTTGCGCTGCCGGCGTAGCTGTCGTCTGCAATCATCATGCTCGCGGTCTGCTGGTCGCTCATGGCGTTGACGCCGCTGTCGGTGAGCATATCCAAAAAGACGTCCTGATTGCGCAGCAGAAACGTGTTGTTGCCCGCGGCGGCCATCGCCTTGGCGCGCTCTTCGATGGGCAGCAGGGTCAGCTTTTGAACCACGCGCACCTTGTGCATCTCAAGAGGGATTTGTTCACCTGAAAACATGGATACTTTGGTCATTGTTGTTCTCCTCCAAGCGCTTTGCTTTTTTCATAAAAAAACACCCTCCGGCCGTCTGGCTGAAGGGTGTTCTGTTCGGTAAAAAAAGAACCGCCCGCCTTGTTCGGCAAGAGGACGAATTTCTTCGCGGTACCACCTCGGTTTGCCGCGCCCTTGCGGGATGCGGCCTCAACGGGTACGGACAGCACTGTTTTGCAAAATCGATACCCTGCCTTTGGTAACGGGGAGGAGCCCCGTCCGTCCCTACTCGGCATACTTGCGTTTCAGGCGGCGGCTGGTTGCGCGTATTCGCGGGGCGTTCCCTTCTGCCTTGCACCATCCGGCAGCTCTCTGATGGGACGTTCTTGGGCCAAGGCCCGTTTTCCCGTTACTTCTTCGCAGTCATAGCCTTTGCTGTGTCCTAAATTAAGCACAAGTATACTGGCACTGGAGTGGCTTGTCAAGCGGAAATTATATATTTTATGGCTTGAAAACGGCGGATTTGGAACGTGTTTTTGTAAGGAATATGGCGAAAAGTTCACGAAATGTTCTTTGCACTCGCAAAGCGCGGGTTGTATAATGATTTACGTTACATTGGGTGGCATTCCCATTCTTATATGGTGTGCCCGGAATTCAGTCAATCGTTGCTTCAGAATGGAGGAAGTCGATAGATGGTATGCAAGGAATGCGGCACGTTTAACGCCGAGAACCAGACGCTTTGCAAGTTTTGCGGTGCAAAGCTGAGGGATGACGACGTGGGCGCCGCAACGGAAGAAACAGGTGCTCCCAGAGATGAGAGCAAACCCGCGCGCGATTTTGTAAAGGCGCCCAGCTGGCCGACGCGCGCTTATTCCGGTGCGCCCGATCAGAAGAGCGCAGGCACTTCGCCCACACCCGCGGCTTCCGCGCCTTCGGGTTCGTTTCGGCCTTCAATTCCGCCGCGCGCGGCCGCTCCGGCGGCAGCCGCAGCGTCTTTCTGCCCCTATTGCGGCAAGCCGACCCTGCCGGACGCGCCGTTTTGCCCGTACTGCGGCAAATCGACCGTTGTAGAAGCGGCTCCCGCTTCCGCTCCCGCGCGCATGAGTGCAAAACCCGCCGCCGCGGCGCCGGTTCGTCAGCCTGCCAAACAGGATGATTTTGACGACGGCGATTTCGACGACGAGGAAGAGGAAGACTACGCCCCGAAGAAGCCCGCCAAGCGTGGTTCGAATAAAGTTGCCCGCAAGGACGACTTTGACGACGAAGAAGAGTACGACGAATACGACGAAGAGTACGACGAGGACGACGAGGAGTACGACGCGCTGCCGAAGAAACGCGGCAAGGGCACGACGATTCTTTTCTGGAGCCTGATCGTTCTGCTGCTGGCGTTGATTGCGGTATTCGGATTGTATATCGCCAAAAAGAACTTCGACGGCGATATCGGCAAGATGTTCGCCTCCATCGGCAGCGTGTTCAACAAGAACGGCAGCACCGACGTGGACGCGACGGGTACGGACACGACCGACCCCACCGCGAGCGATATGTATACCGCCTCGATCAGCGAGAATACCGACCCCACCACGAACGAGCTGTACTTCAACATCGATATCATTGCGCCCACGGGCAGCACGATCCGCATTATTACGGATGCAACTCTCGATAACAACACCGCGACGGTGCCGAGCAATGATCGTGTCATTCTGCATGTATCGCGGGACGTGTTCATGCCGAATACCCCTGTGGAGTCCGAAGTGCTCACCATCACGCCGAACATCCAGGTGATTTCGCCGGACGGCCAGACTACGCAGCTTACCGTGCCGGATATCACCGTTACGGTGCCGGTGCTGAGCATGACCGTTTCCGAACCCGCGACGGACACCGTGAACGCCACGTTTGACAACAGCCCGATTCCGATTATCGGCCAGGTTAACAACTACGATGGCGAGACCGCCGTGTTCGTCAACGACCAGCAGGTCTACGTGGACAGCACGGGCATGTTCACTTCGAGCTATACGCCGGTTTCCGCGGCAACTGTCGCGCAGCCGACGACCGCGCCCGAAACGGCTACCACGACGCCGGATCCTTCGACTTCTCCGGATACGGCCGACGAAGCGACTCCGGATCCCGAAGCGACCGAAGCCGTACCGACGGACGATGCTGCCGTGCCCGCGATAACTGGCAGCAGTGAAACCATCACCATTGAAGCGCGCAAGAACAACTGCGTGACCGCCCGCAAGGTGATCACCGTTGAACCGTATGTGGTGCAGAACCTCTCGTTCATGGTCACAAACGAGCTCGCGACGCTTTCTTCCGACACCGGCAGCGTAACCGTTACCGGCACGGCGACTCCCGGCACGCAGATTACGGCCACCTGCCCCTCGACGGATGTTTCGTTCGGCACGGCGACGGTCAGTGAAACCGGCTCGTTCTCGCTGGCGGTTTCCATTGCCAAGGTCGGCGCGTTCGATATTACACTCACCGGTAAGCTGTTGGGCTATAATGACGGCACCGCGATTGCAACGGTGGAGCGTCCGCCGTCGGTCTCCTCTTCCGCCTTCAAAAAAGCGGCGGGCGACCTCGGCAAGAGCTATGAGAAGATCGTTGCCGGAACCATCACCAGCGGCGACTTCGTCTGCACCGGCAAGGTCACTGAGATCATCGCTACCGAGCCTTACGCGATCTTCCGCGTCCAGCTCAGCGACGGAACAGAAATCGTCTGTGCCAACCGCAGTGCGAAGTCCACGATCAACTCGGCCGATCTCAAGGAGAAAAAGCAGGTCGCCGGTACGCTCAAGGGTCTTTATACCGATGGCAAGACGCCTTATCTCTGGACCTGGTTTATCTGGAATAAGTAACCGGCGTGAAGATTTGGGCGAAGATCATCAAGAACCATAAGATCATCAGCGAGGCCGTGCGGGAATTTGATTCCGCACGGCCTTCGGATGCAGAAGGCTGGCGTCCGGTCGTCATCGCGCTCTGCAAGCCGCTCGATTTGGAATGCCCGGTGATTCTGCAAAAGCACATCACCGAACTGCAGCGGTTTTCGCGGACGGTGTTTTCCCGCTCGGACTTTATCGACAGCGTTTCGTTCGACCACTTTGAACTGGAGATCTTTCCGGAGAAAAAGAAGGAATCGCGCGTGGAATACATCTTTGGCGACGACTGACGCTGAATGCACTATGACGGCTGAAAGGAAGTAGCTATGGAGATCAGGGAAATATTCGAATTGGTGCCGCAGGCGGCGGAGCAGCTGCCGCGCGGCGCGTTTTTAACCGCGGGAGGTTCCTGCTGGAACCCCATGACTATCGGTTGGGCGCAGTTTGGCGTTATCTGGGGCAAGCCGATCGTAACCGTTCTGGTGCGAAAGAGCCGCCATACCTTTGGCCTGATGGAGCAGACGGACGTCTTTACCGTCAGCGTGCCCAAGACGGGCGAACTGGCAAAGGCGCTCGCGTTCTGCGGCTCAAAGTCGGGTCGCAATGTGGATAAGGAGCGCGAGTCTGGGCTGACCCGCCTGCCTGCACGCGCGGGCGGCGCGGACGGCGTTGGGGAATGCGGGTCGTTTTTTGAATGCCGCATCGTCAACAAACGCATGCTTGATTTAGACGAACTCGACCCGGAACTGCGAAGCCGGTACTATGGCACCAATCAGGCGCTGCCGGACGGTGACCCGCACATGCTCTACTTTGGGGAAGTGCTCGGGGCATACAAAAAGGCATAATAGAAAAGCATAACAAAAAGGCGTTCCGGGTTAAACCGGAGCGCCTGTTTTATTGCTTGCTTACTCTTTTTCGACCGAGAGCACGCCGTCGGTGAGGCGATAAACGCGGTCGGCGGAACCCGCTATGGCGAGATCGTGCGTGACAACGACCACGCAGTACCCTTCCTCGTGCGCGAGCCGGAGCAGTATTTCCATCACGCGTCCGCCGTTTTCGGTGTCGAGGTTGCCCGTTGGCTCGTCCGCTAACAGCACCTTTGCGCCGGTGGAAAGCGCCCGCGCGATGGCCACGCGCTGCTGTTCGCCGCCGGAAAGGTTGGCGGGAAAGCGCTTGTGCAGCCGCTTGCCAATGCCGACCGCGCTGAGCAGAGCTTCCGCGCGCTCCTTTGCCGCGGCTTTTGCAACCCCGTTCATTTCCATAGGGTAGCAGACGTTCTCGACGGCACTCAGCAAGGGAAACAGCTGAAATGCCTGAAAGATCATGGAGACGCGCTCCCGGCGGTAAAGATCGAGATCCAGCTGCGCCAAATCCTCTCCGTCGATGGAGATTTTTCCCTGCATGGGGCGATCCAGCCCGGCCATGATCGAGAGCAGCGTGGTTTTTCCGCTGCCGGAAGGGCCGATCACCGCGCTGAGAAATCCGGCCGTAAAGGTGCAGGAAACCCCGCTCAGCACGTTCCGCTCGCCGTTTTTGTAACGATAATCGATGTTTTCCAGTTTCAGTTCCGGCATAAAACTCTCCTTACCGCCGCCCGTTGAACGTTTCGGGCGGTCATTCTTTTACTTGCAGCAGTTCCAGCGGCATCCGGTTGGAGACCATCACGGAAGCCAGGATGGAACCGATGAGTGAACCAACAAGGTACAGTCCCGTGCAGAGAAGCGGGGTTGCGCTGAACGCGGCGGAAAGGCTCTGCCGCAGAACGCCCAGCGCAAGCAACCCTACTATTGCGCCAATCAGGCTGATGAACAGCTGCTCCAGATTGAGCAGCGTGCGCACCTTGCGCTTTTTCATGCCGAGCACGCGCATCAGCGCCGCTTCCCGCGCGTTCTGCAGCAGCAGAAGCAGCGAAAGCCCGCCCGCGATCAAAGCCGAAAGGGCGATGGTAACGGGGAAGAGCACGCGCATGAGCTCGAGGTTCTTTTCGAGAGGCGCTATCGCCATGCGGAGTTCCTCGTCCCAGACGACGGCGTTGAGATCGAGAAGTCCCGCTCCCGGATGCTCGACAATCGCTTTGACCGTTTCGCGGAACGCCGGGAGTTCGCTGTTTTTCGCCGGGTCGATCACGAAATGCGCTTTGGTATAAAACGCATCCGCCTCCTGCGAGGTCGCCAGCGTTTTAAGAAGCGACAGCGGCAGTAAAACGGGATCGCCGCTATCCGACAAAAAGACGCCGCCGGAATAGGAACCCGCCACGACGGCTTTTGTAATAGTCGGCAGGTTGATCAGGTAAAGTTCCTCGCCGAGCTGAACCGACATCCGCGCCATCAAACGTTCCGGAAAAACGACGGGCGCCGTTTCCGCGTTCAGGCGTTCTTCCGTCCATTCTTCGGTAAACAGCGTTTCATCCCAGCCGTCGGCGTATGTGACCTGCGTCTGTACGCCGCTCCCGGCAAAGAAGGCTTCTGTATGGTCAAACGCGTACAGGGAGACGGCGATTTTCGCACGGTCTTTGTCATAGAGCCGTTTGACTTCCGTGGACGTATTTTTTGGTGCGACCACCGGCCAAACGGCAGTCTCCTCAAGTTCGAAGGACTGGATGAACTCGCTTTGGAGAATTGCGTCGATGGTCTTTTGCGTGATAAAGCCGCCGCCATTTCCTTTGATAGAACCGGCGGAGCCGCCTTTCAGGACGTCCATTTCAACGACGGTTGTGCGGTACAACCGGTCGATTTCCGCCCGGTTTTGCAGGATCGCTCCGTCCATCCAACCCATCGCGAGCACGAACAGCAGCGCGGTGCCGAACGTCAGCAGCGATTTGAGCGGGGAACGGACGATATGGCGGAAGAGATAGCCGCCCGCCGCGCCCGCAGGGCTTCCGTCCTTTGGCAGGGGTGAAAAATGAAGCGGCTTCTTTTTAAACGGTCTGCTTGGTTTTACTGTTGCGGCGGCTCCATCCGATCGAACCATCGCGGCGGAGGAGCGCTTTGCCTTTGCCGTCGTTCCGCCTGCGGATCGCTGCAGCAGTTCCAGCACGGGTTTTCGCACGGTCAGGCGTGTTCCCACCCATACGAACCCCAGAAGGAGAGCGAAAATACCCGCGCAAAGCCCGATCACCCACAAGGGGGAAAGGTTAGCCGCGGGCTCCGCACCCTCCGGCAACGGCACGTCTTTTAAGGACTCCATCGCCTGATCCAACGCATAGCGCCAGGAGAGGCCGCCGCCGAGCGCAATGCCAGCCCCGCCAAGAAGCAGCATGGGAGCAAGCATCTGCCTTGCGGCGGAGGTGGACGGCGTGCCGAGCGCGCGGAGAATGGCGAACTCTCTTCTGCGCTGCCGGGAGTACAGAAACGCGGCGAGCGCAAGCGATAAAACGAGTACGCAGCCCCAAACCGCAACGCCGAACAGCGCGGTCTGCGCGAGCGAATCGACGGAAGCCCAGAAGTTTTCAACATTGCTGTCCACAAACGAAACCGTAACCCCGGCCTGTTCGAGCGGGTCACGGGTTTCATCCAGGAACGCCGCCTGATCGCGGGAAGATTTCAGCACGAAGCTGTAGCTATTGTAATAAATCTCGTCGTTTAAGCCGAACCCTTCAGGCATGCAGGAGTTCGGGATAAAGATTTGTTGAGATTCTAAAGTACCATCGTTGGAGTTCAAAGAAACCGCGTTGCAGATGCCAACGATTTCAAACTCCGTATCAAACGTGGGCGCGTCGCGCCAGCCAACGGTGCTATCGGTGATATAGCCCAAAAAGGTCAGCGGAATATCCCGAAACGTCAGGCGGATGGTATCGCCTACGGATAGCCCCCGAAAAGATGCAAACTGCTGCCGAACGACGCAGACATTCCGTTGTTCCAGATCGTCCTGCCGCGTCAGCCAGCGGCCATCGGTCAGGTAATAATATCGGGATACCTCCTGCGTCAACGGCATTGCGCTCATATCCGCGGTGGCGATCACATAAATGGAATGTAGATTTTGCTCCAGAACATCGATGTTCTCTTTTACCTGTGCAACTGCCGCATCGTCGAAGTTTTCGCTTGTGCCGTGCGGCACAAGCAGGTACCAGAGATTCGCATCGTTAAGCGGCTTTAACTGCAGGAACTTCGAGGCTTTTGTCCAGTCGGAAGAAAAGTTTACAAAAGTGTTGTAATACGCGCGAATCAGATAGCGTCCACCCTGTTCCATTGCATCGAACGCTGCGGGGTCGACGTTGTATTGGGAGAGGGTCAGTGAAATCCTCACATCGTCCCCGGCTTTGACGTACTCTGGAAAACCGGCTTCGACCTGATCGATTAAAAACTCGAAACGGTAAATACCTTCCATCTCGCTGTAGTTTCTGTACTGGAGTGTTCCGTAAAACCAGACGTCGCTCACGTGTACGCCGTAAAAGAATCCCATGGCATCCGTCTCCGGTGTGTCGCTGGAATAACCGTCCAAGTCCGAGTTGTAAAGGCCTTTCAGCACGCCGGAACATAAGCGGCGGCTGTCTGTATATGCGATGTAGGGATTGCCTTCCAGAATCGTCGCGCCTGCGGAGACGTCCGTCTGCGCTTTGTCGGTCGGCGTGAGCATACCGATCGAGCGGTAGTACGAGCCGAGACGCTCCGTTTCGCGCCGGACGACGACATACTCCACCGTGCGGGAAACGAACGAAAAGGAAATCAATCCTATTAGCAACAATAAAAGCAGCGTTCGCACCGGCTGGCGAACGGCGGAAAGAAAAAAGATGTTTTTTCGCATAAGCCTCCTTGTCTGAAACGGGTTTGGTGACAAAGTGCAATCTGCGCACGCGTCTGAAGAAGTGTTGGATTGAAAGAGAAAGGATCCTTTTTTGAGATTATACAACCATTGAACGATAAATTTTCGTATTTCATCAGAATTTCACAATTGATTATTGTTTGATAGGGCGTTTTCGCCGTAAACGAAGAAAGAGGAACCGATTGGCGCGGTTCCTCAAATTGAGTTTTTGCTGGCTTTTTACTCGCTTACTTTTTCACCACCCGGAACGCGTTTCCCAACGCTTCGATCAGGTCGTCCGCGTGCTCGGTGCCGATTGAAAGACGGATCGTGTTGGGCTTGATGCCCTGCTCCAGCAATTCGGCGGGGCTGAGCTGGGAGTGCGTCGTGGAGGCAGGGTGGATGACCAGCGACTTGACGTCCGCAACGTTAGCCAGCAGCGAAAAGATATCGAGATTGTCGATAAACGCCTTGGCGTCCTCTTCCGTTCCCTTGATTTCGAAGGTAAAGATGGAGCCGCCGCCGTTGGGGAAATACTTTTCGTAGAGCTTGTGGCTGGGTTCGCTCTTGAGCGAAGGATGGTGCACAGCTTCCACCTGCGGGTGTTTGTCCAAATATTTTACGATCTTCAGCGCGTTTTCCACATGCCGCTCCACGCGGAGGGAGAGCGTCTCAAGCCCCTGCAAAAAGAGGAACGAATGGAAGGGCGAAAGCGTCGCTCCCGTATCCCGCAGCACGATGGCGCGGAGGTAGGTGGCAAACGCGGCGGGCGACGCGGCGTCCGCAAAGCTCAGCCCGTGATAGCTCGGGTTCGGTTCGGAAATCCAGGGGAACTTGCCGGAGGCTTTCCAGTCGAACTTGCCGCCCTCGACGATCACCCCGCCGATGGCCGTGCCGTGGCCGCCGATGAACTTTGTCGCGCTGTGAATGACGATATCCGCGCCGTATTCGAACGGGCGCAGCAGATAGGGTGTGGCGAACGTGGAATCGACCACGAGCGGAATGTGGTGCGCATGCGCGAGCTTTGCGAGTTCCTCAATGTCTATGACGTTCGAATGCGGGTTGCCGAGGGATTCGATAAAGAGAGCCTTGGTTTTTTCGGTAATCGCGGCGGCAAACGAACCCTTGACGTAGGGATCGACAAACGTCGTTGTGACGCCGTGCAGCGGGGCGGTATGCGCAAGGTAGTTATACGTGCCGCCGTAGATGGTTTTGGAAGCGACAATGTGCTCGCCCTGCGCCGCCAGCGCCTGAATGGTGTAGCTCAGCGCTGCCGCCCCGGAAGCCACGGCCAGTGCCGCGGAACCGCCTTCCAACGCCGCGATGCGCCGCTCAAACACGTCCTGCGTAGGGTTGGTCAGGCGGCTGTAGATGTTGCCCGGGTCGCGCAGGCCGAAACGATCCGCCGCATGCTGGGCGTTATGGAACACATACGAAGTGGAGGCGTAAATCGGCACCGCACGCGCGTCGGTTGCGGGGTCGGCGGCCTCCTGGCCGACATGGAGCTGCAGGGTCTCAAAATGATAGTTTTTTGACATGACGGGATTCTCCTTTATATCGTTTATAATTTTATTAGTCGGGAGCAGGGTGCTTTGATTCGCCGCACATTCGAAACGGTGTATTTTTGCCGTTCCGTACGCGTATGGCCGAGTTTTCCTGTTGGAACATTGCGAACTCTCCTTTCTTTGCGTAAAAAAAGAGCAGGAAGCCTGTGGCCTCCTGCGGGTTTGCGCTGTTCGATTTGCCTCTTTAAGTTACGGCAAATTTGATGCGGCGCGGATTGAAACCCCTTGCGTGAAGCATGGCTCTAATGATTTCGTATGCGCGGCACATGCACATCTGCTTCATTGGGGTGTAATCCGTCCTTTCTGTTTGGGCTGGGAACCGCTTTTTGATTCGAAAAACATATAAAAAATATATGTGTTTTGAGAATAATGCCACATGAGATTCCACTTGTCAAGAAAAAGTTTTGGTAGTTTACTAAAAGCAGGGCGAACGGAACGAGTTTGAACGGTTCGACCAAACCGATACAAAGAGGAAACACGGATGGAGCTTCATAATCTTGCGCAGAGCGGCGGCGCACCCGCCGAGATCGTATTTCATATGATGGACGAACAGGGCTGCGCGCGCGACGTAAGGCGCGTGTTCCTGCCGCCGCAGAGGCTGATATTGCTCGGCGGGGGGCATGTTTCCCGCGCGCTCTGCGGATATGCCGCCGATCTCGGATTCGATGTGGTGGTGGTGGACGACCGCCCGGCTTACGCCAACGAGGAACGATTCCCGCTGGCAAGCAGGGTTCTTTGCGACGGGTTTGAGCGCGCCATACGGGAGCTTGCGATCACGGAATACGACTATATCGCCGTTGTAACCCGCGGGCACCGGCACGACGCGCTGTGCCTCCGCGCCATCTTTGGCGGCGGCGTCATGCCGTATTACCTCGGCCTGATCGGCTCACGGCGGCGCACCACGGAGCTTTTCGCGCTGCTGAAGGAGGAAGGGTTTGATCCCGCCAAGATCGAGCGGGTGCATACGCCCATCGGCCTGCCCATCGGCGCGGAAACGCCCAAGGAGATTGCCATTTCGATTCTCGCTGAACTGATTCTCATGCGCAGCAAACAGAACGTCGATGCGGAAGGTTTATTGGAACTGACGTCCGGCGAGCCGGAACTGCGGCGCGTGCTGCTGGAGAACAAGGAGCCGCGAGCGCTGGCGGTCGTGGTCAAGCAGGCGGGTTCCACGCCGGTTCCGCCGGGGGCGATCATGCTGGTCGATCAGATTGGCGGTATCGTCGGTACGGTAGGCGGGGGCTGCGGCGAGCACGAAATCGTACTGCGCGCGCTGGAAGTGCTGCGCACCGGCAAGCCGGAGCTGGTCACGCTGGACATGACAAACGACGTTGCCGCCGACGAAGGCATGGTCTGCGGCGGACGCATGACGGTTTGGATTGAGCTGGTAAAAATTCAATAAAGCAAGTTTGCCGCGTCTTGCGGCAGGAAAAACCGGTTGGCGCGCTGCCAGCCGGTTCTGCGTTGATGGATTGTGAAAAAACCCTTGACAGTCCTGCCGAGTTGGAGTATTGTTGCAGTAGATTAAAACATATAAAACATATATGCAAAGAATATTTGGAGGAAACGAATATGGCAAAGGTTTATCACAGTCTGACCGAACTCATCGGCAAAACGCCGTTGCTGGAGCTGACCAATTACGACAAGAAGCATGCGCTCAAGGCTGGCATTCTTGCCAAACTGGAGTATTTTAACCCCGCGGGCAGCGTAAAGGATCGCATCGCTCTGGCGATGATCAACGACGCGGAGGCGCGCGGCGTGCTCAAGCCCGGCAGCGTCATTATTGAACCCACCAGCGGCAACACCGGAATAGGCCTTGCTTCCGTTGCGGCGGCGCGCGGTTACCGCATTATTTTGACCATGCCGGAGACGATGAGCGTGGAACGCCGTACGCTGATGAAGGCTTATGGCGCGGAGATCGTGCTCACCGAAGGCGCAAAGGGCATGAAAGGCGCGATTGCGAAAGCGGAAGAGCTCGCCCTGGACATCCCCAATTCGTTTATCCCCGGTCAGTTCACGAACCCCGCCAACCCCGCGATTCACCGCGCGACGACAGGCCCGGAGATTTGGGAAGACACCGACGGGAAGGTGGATATCTTCGTAGCGGGCGCTGGCACGGGCGGAACGGTCACCGGCGTTGGCGAATACATTAAGTCGAAGAATCCCGGCGTAAAAGTCGTCGTTGTCGAACCCGCGGACTCGCCCGTGCTCTCGGAAGGGCGTTCCGGCCCGCATAAGATTCAGGGAATCGGCGCTGGGTTTGTTCCCGGCGTTCTCAACACGAGCGTGTATGACGAAATCATCACCGTGAAAAATGAGGACGCGTTTGCCGCCGCGCGCGAGGTTGCCGCCGTCGAAGGACTGCTGGTTGGCATTTCTTCGGGCGCCGCGCTCTGGGCTGCAACGGAACTTGCCAAGCGGCCGGAGAACGCTGGCAAGCGGATTGTCGTCGTCCTGCCGGACACGGGGGAACGGTATCTTTCCACCGCGCTGTTTGCGGATTTGGTGTAGCGATTCGAACGCTGGACAAAAATCGGGCTGCCAATTCGGCAGCCCGATTTCTTGCATTTGTGGAAGTTAGTAAGATTAAATATAAAACATCACCGCGTGCGCGGCTTTATGCTGCTCGGCGGCGGCGAGTAAATCCTCGATCGTACAGCGAATCAGAGCTTCGGAAACGCTTTGATCCAGCGCTTCGAACACGAGCGAACGCATGGCGGACTCGATTTCCGGCGCTTTCTCCGGCACGGTTTCCTCCGAACGGTCAAAGAGCGACGTTTCAACGGCGGCCAGCACGTCCAGAGCCGTAATCTGCTTTGGCGCGCGCGCGAGCTGGTAGCCGCCCTGCGACCCCTTGACGGAGGTGACGAGTTCGGCCCGCTTCAACAGCGAAAACACCTGTTCGAGATAGATTTTTGAAATGCCGAGCCGCTCCGAAATACTGATGAGCGTGATATACTCACCCGTGGCATACTGCTGCGCCATGCTGACGACGGAAGCGAGCGCATACCGGCCTTTCGCGGAGATTCGCATAAGACAAGCCCCATTTCATAGCAAACTACTATGTTTTATGATACGTTGATACGAACGCCTCTGTCAAGCGCGGCTTTCACCTTGCCGCGCGGTCTTGACGCTAACAGGAAATGGCGGTATGATGCCGAAGTGGCCGTACCGGAGAAGATGCTGATGCAAAGCGACTCGCCGGTTCGCCTGATTGGGAGGAAACAAGCTGATGGCAATGATTTTTGAGAATTATTCCGACCTTGCCGGAAACACGCCGCTCTACCGACTCACCAACTACGAAGCGCGGCATCAACTCGCGGCGCGGCTGCTCGGCAAACTTGAGTTTTACAACCCCTCCGGCAGCGTCAAAGACAGAACCGCGCTGGCGATGATTGACGACGCGGAACGGCGCTGCCTGCTGAAACCCGGCGGGGTGATGATTGAACCGACCAGCGGCAACACGGGCATCGGACTCGCCGCCGCAGCCGCCGCGCGGGGATACCGCGTGATACTGACCATGCCGGATACCATGAGCGCCGAGCGCAGAAAGCTGCTTGCGGCCTACGGCGCGGAGTTGGTGCTTACCGACGGTGCGCTCGGAATGGCGGGCGCGATTGAAAAAGCGAAAGAACTGCAGAAAAAAACGCCCGGCTCCATCATACCGGGGCAGTTTGACAACCCGGCGAACCCGGACGTGCACAAACGAACCACCGGCCCGGAAATCTGGGACGCAACCGACGGACAGATCGACTTTTTTGTCGCCGGCGTCGGTACGGGTGGAACGCTGACGGGCGCGGGAGAATACCTGAAATCGCAGAACCCGGAGATCAAGGTTGTCGCCGTGGAACCCGCGGAATCCGCCGTGCTCTCCGGCAAAGCCGCGGGCCTGAACCAGATTCAGGGGCTCGGCGCGGGGTTCGTGCCAAAGGTGATGGATTTGCGCGTCGTCGACGAGATCATCCCCGTTAAGGCGGAGGACGCGTTTGCAGCCGCGCGTGAACTGGCAAAGACGGAAGGCCTGCTCGCGGGCATCTCCTCGGGAGCTGCGCTCTGGGCGGCGGCGCAGATTGCCGCGCGGCCGGAGAACGAGGGCAGAACCGTGGTGTTTATCCTGCCGGACGGCGGGGAACGCTATACCTCCACGCCGCTGTTCGGGGACTGAGCCGAACCCTACCGCAGTCGATCCAACGGGAAAGGAATCTTCCGCATGCTGAATCAGTTTACGCGAACCGAACTCTTGCTGGGGCAAACCGCCATGGCGCGCCTTTTTTCCGCGCGCGTGGCCGTCTTTGGCATCGGCGGGGTCGGCTCGTTCGCGGCGGAAGCGCTTGCACGCGCGGGCGTTGGAGCTATCGACCTGTTCGACGACGACAAGGTCTGCTTAACCAACATCAACCGCCAGCTGATCGCTACTCACAAGACCATCGGCAAAATGAAAGTCGAGGTCATGCGGGAGCGGATTTTGGAGATCAATCCAAAGTGCCTAGTTACCGCGCACGAATGTTTTTACGGCGCGGACAACGCGGAGGAATACGACCTGCCGGTTTACGACTATATTGTGGACGCCATCGACACCGTTTCTTCCAAACTGCTGCTCATCGAACGTGCGTTTCAAGTAAACGTTCCGGTGATCAGCTGCATGGGCGCGGGCAACAAGCTCGACCCGACGCGTTTTACGGTTGCGGATATCTACGCCACCTCCGTCTGCCCGTTGGCGCGCGTGATGCGGCGGGAACTCAAAAAGCGCGGCATCCCCGCGCTCAAGGTCGTGTATTCCACGGAGGAAGCGGTCAAGCCGTTGGAAGCGGAGGAACAGAGGCGCGGCTCGCAGCGCCCGGTGCCGGGCAGCGTTTCGTTTGTGCCGCCGGTGGCGGGGTTCATCCTCGCTTCGGAAGTGATCAAGGATATCGCTTCCAAACCCGCGCGGGGAGAATAAACAAACAAATTTAACAAAAAAGAGCGGCAATTGCCGCCCTTTTATGATACGTAGTTATTGTTTTACGTTTGTTCGCCCAGCGCGCCAAACGCGGAGCGGTAGAGCATCCCCGCGGCAAACACATTCCGCCACCAGCCGTAGGATACGGGGGTGTAGCGGTAGTACTTCTCCGTTTCCATAATCAACGCAAGGTACGCTTGCATCAACGCCCAGCGGATGGTCTCTTCCGGCGTGACAAGCACTGGCTCGTTCGAAACGCTGTTATACGCCGCGAGCGCGGACGATTTTTTACCGAGGGGATTCATAAAATCCAGGCAGACAAAGTCCGCCATCCGGTCGCCCCAGAAACTGCGCTCGGGGTCGATCCATCCAAGATGAAGCGCGCCGTTTTCGCGGTTGACGAGGATGTTCGGCTCCCAGATATCAAAGCTGACCATGCAGCAGGGAACGTTCTCCAGAATGGCGCGGTATCGGTCGATTTCTCGGAGCAGCCGTTCGCCCCTTCGGGAACGGCGGCGTTTGCGGCGGCAGTCGTCGAGAAGGCTAATCGTCATTTGCCGGATTGCCGCGTACCACGTTTCGTGCAGGCCGTTCTGCGGGTAGCCGAAGCGGTCGTTTTTTACCTTGTGCATTCGCGCCGTCATGCGGGCGAGCTCCGCAAGGCATTCGGCTTTCTCTTCCGGCGTCAAGTCGGCGCGGTTCAGCGGCGTTCCCGGCAGCAGTTCCATAATGCAGTAACTTGCGGGTATAATCGAGTGTGAATCGTCCACGGCATACACTTCCGGTACGCGGATGTCCGTTTGCTCGCGCATGACGCCATACCAAAACACTTCGGACGCCATCATGTTCTTTTCGTATGTCAAAACGGGGATATCCGAGCGCGGCGCGATCTTGAGCACATAGTCTTTGCCGTTTGCGCGGACGGCAAACACCGCGCTGAACTCCCCCTCGCCAAGCGGGCGGATGTCATGCGCGTTGGGAATGCCCGTCGCGTCGAACAGGCGCAGTATGGTTTTCGCATCGGCGGAGAATTTCGTTTTGCTGATCATCGGAAAACCGCCTTTATATAGAACGTTCTATTCGAATTGCTGATCTTCGAAAAACTGCCCCTGTAATAGAACGTTCGACCCAAATTTGCTGAAAAAAGATGTGGAACAGAAGCGCTTGTATTATTATAATAAAGTCACGCGTACTTGAACAGTGAAATTGGAATAAACGGCGCAAAACGCGCCGGAGGAGCCTATATGAAACAGCAGACAATGATTGATCCGGCCATCGAAGCACGGGTGGAAGAGCTTCTATTGCGCATGACGCTGGAGGAGAAAGCCGCGCAGATGGTGCAGATTCCCTACGGCATGGTGCCAAAGGAGGAAGCGCTGGACTGGGCAAAAAAGGGCGCGGGTTCGTTTCTGCACGTGCTGGGGGACGACGCGCGCGAAGTGCAGTCCATCGCGCTTTCCACAAGGCTCGGCATTCCGGTGCTGTTCGGAATCGACGCAATCCACGGCCACGGGCTGAACGACAAAGCGACCATCTTTCCGAGCCAGCTTGCCGCCGCCTGCAGCTGGAACCTTGCGCTTGTCGAGGAGATGGGGCGCGTCACCGCGCGGGAAGTCGCAACGGACGGCCTGCACTGGACGTTTTCGCCCGTACTCTGCCTGGCGCGCGATCCCCGCTGGGGACGCGTGGACGAGACCTTCGGCGAAGACCCGTATCTTGCCGGGGTGCTGGGCGCCGCGATCATCCGGGGCTATCAGGGTAAGCGTCTGGACGATAACGAGAGCATTCTTGCCTGCGCCAAGCACTACATCGGCTATGGCGAGGCGGTCGGCGGGCGCGACGCCTGCGATACGGAGATGACCTATCGAAAACTGCGGGAAATCTTTTTGCCGCCGTTCAAGCAGGCAATCGAAGCGGGGTGCGCAACTGTGATGACCGCGTACGGCTCTATTGACGGCACGCCGTTTACCGCGAGCGAGAAAACGCTCAAAACGATCCTTCGGGACGAGCTTGGCTTCGACGGCTTGGTCGTGACCGATTGGGATAATGTTAACAGCCTTGTGGAACGTCAGTTTGTTGCGGAAAATCTGGATGAAGCGTCGCTTCTTGCCGCCGAAGCGGGCAACGACATGATCATGACCACCAGTGCGTTCTACGAGTCCGCCATCCGGCTGGTTCGGTCGGGCAGGATGCCTGAGCGTGTGCTCGACGAAGCGGTCAAAAACATCCTGCGCGTCAAGTTCCGCATGGGGCTGTTCGAACAGCCGGAGAAGCGCGGCGTG
This sequence comes from Christensenellaceae bacterium, assembly GCA_963674535.1. Classification (GTDB taxonomy): domain Bacteria; phylum Bacillota; class Clostridia; order Christensenellales; family CAG-138; genus UBA7703. The sequence goes on from OY771363.1 coordinate 418,444, forward strand.
CCGGGCTGCCTCGGCTGCGCGGAACATCTGGAAGCGAGCAGGGCGCTTGCGCGCGAGAGCATCGTACTGCTCAAAAACGACGGCGTTCTGCCGCTTGCCCCAACCGTCAAAAAGATCGCCGTCGTCGGCCCGAACGCGGACGACATCCGCGCGCAGTATGGCGACTGGACGTATTTTACGCACCCCATGCCGAATCCGACGCATCCGCCGGTGCGGCCGTATGTTACGGTGCTGGAGGGCGTCCGCGCGCTGGCGAAAGAAGCCGGCGTCGAGGTCGTTTATCATCGCGGCTGCGGCGTTCTCGAAACGCCGGAGGATGATTTGGACGCGGCGGTGGAGGCAGCGAGGGGCTGCGGCGCGGTTCTGCTCGTTCTGGGCGACTGCGTGGAGCAGGCGGGGGAGTTCCGCGATCGCGCGGATCTTTCCCTTTCCGGCAGGCAGGAAGAGCTGTTTCTGCGCTTGAAAACGCTGAATATTCCCATTCTAACAATTCTGGTTTCGACTAAGCCGCTCTGCTTTCCCCGCGTGGCGGAAGGCTCGAGCGCGGTAATGATCGCTTTCAATGGCGGCATGTTCGGCGGCGAGGCCGTTGCCGAAGCTGTGTTTGGCAAGCTGAACCCCTCCGGCAAACTGCCGATTTCGTTTCCACACCATACGGGGCAAATTCCTGTGTATTACAACAGCTTGCCGGGGTGGCATGGCGGGAAGTATGTCGATCAGCCGCCGGAACCGCTGTTTGCGTTTGGAGAAGGCTTTGGCTACGCGCGATTTGTCTATCAGGACTTGTGCTTTGACGAGCGCTCGCTGACGCTCTCCGTTACGCTGACCAACACCGGAACGGCGCGCGGCGCGGAGACGGCACAGGCGTATGTTCGCGATGTGGTCAGCAGCGTGCTTACGCCCGTCAAGCGGCTCGTCGCGTTCCAAAAGGTGACGCTCGAACCCGGCGAAACGCGTAAGCTTTCCTTTCAACTGAATCGGGAAGATTTTTCGCTCATTCGTCCGGACGAACGGCGCGTGGTCGAAAGCGGGGATTTTGTGCTGATGGCCGGGGCAAGCTCAAAGGACGCGGATCTGCTTACGCTGACGTTCCGGTTTGCCATGCCGGACTAACATGACGTGTAAAAGGCCCGTAATTCTTGTAAAATCTCTCCGAAACAAGGCCTTCGAAGGCTGTTTTTCGCAATTGCCCGTTGACGCGGCATCCCGCCAGACCATACAATGAAGGCAGTTACATAATAACAATACTCGCACTGGCGTGACGAAACGGTTCGACGCAGGGCGATTCTTTTGTGATTGCTTTCCGTGGGTATTCGATTCAAGAACGATCTATTTTGGCATTTCTTACACATTACAGCCATAGTGATTTATTTTAGCAAGAGGGGGTGGGGACGGAATGAAGAAGAAACGCAAGATCATTCTGATCTCTGCGCTTTGCGTGTTGGCGTTTGCCGTTACGGCGGTTTCGCTTGCTTTGCTCGGACGGCAGAAAACGGATTCCCGCTCCGGCGGAGTGCGCGTAATCAGCGTTGTAATGGACAACAACTACCCGCCTTATGTATTCTATGACGAAGCGGGGAACCTTCAGGGCATTCTGATCGATCAATGGAAGCTCTGGGAGGAGAAGACGGGCATTCACGTGGAACTCTCCGCCATGGACTGGGCGACCGCGCAGGATGCCATGAAGAGCGGCAAGTTCGACGTGATCGACACCGCTTTTTATAACGAAGAGCGGGATACCTGGCTCGATTTTTCCAAGCCGTACGTCACCATTAACGTTCCGGTGTTTCATGATAACCGCATCGGCGGTATAACGGACATCAAGTCCCTGCGCGGTTTTCTGGTTGCGGTCAAGCAGGGCGACGCCTGCATCGACGTGCTGAAAAAAGCGGGCGTAACCGATCTTGCGGAGTACTCCAGCTACGAAGCGATCATCGACGCCGTTCGCGGCGGCAAGGTGCGTGTGTTTGTCATGGACGAGCCGCCCGCGCTGTATTATCTCTACAAAACGGGACTTGCCAACCGCTTCAGCGGCGGGCTTTCGGTCTATTCGGGAGAATTTCACCGCGCGGTTGTGCAAGGTGACAGCGAAACGCTCCAATTGGTGGAAGACGGTTTTTCACGGATTACAGGCAAGGAATTCGAGGCCATTGAGGACAAATGGTTCGGCCAGGAGAGCGCCCAGCTGTATCTTTCCTATTTCCTCAAGTACCTCTTAGCCGGGCTTGCCGTGGTGGCGTTTGTGATACTGATGATCACGATCTGGAACCGCAGGCTCCGCAGACAAGTGCGAAAGAAAACCGCCGAACTGCTGCGGGAAAAGCAAATGCTGGATATTACGCTCCAGTCGATTGGCGACTGCGTGGTTGCAACCGACATTGCGGGCGTGATTACTCTGATTAATCAAACTGCGCAGACGATCACCGGCTGGGGCGACGACGCTGTTGGCAATCCTTTTTCCGAAGTGCTCCATCTGGTCAGCGAGGAAACGGGGCAGAGCGCGGAGTCGCCTATACTGAAAGCGCTCCTCACGGGCGAGACCGTAGCGTTGGCAAACCACACCGCGCTGATTACGCGCTCCGGCAGCAAAGTGCCTATTGCGGACCGCGCCGCGCCCATTCGGGACGAGGAAGGCCGCGTCTACGGCGTCGTTATGGTGTTCCGCGATATTACGCAGGAGAAGGCGCAGCGCGAGCGCATCGACTATATCGTTTCTCACGACTCCATGACCGGCCTGTACAATCGCTATTTCATGGAGAATCGGGTTCAGAGCCTCGAACGCGCGGAAGACGCGCCGTTTGCCGTGATCATGGGCGACCTCAACGGGTTAAAACTGATCAACGACGCATTCGGGCACAACGCGGGAGATATTTTTATTATCAAGGTTGCGGAAATTCTGCGGGAATGCTGCCGCGAGGGCGATCTGGTCGGCCGCTGGGGCGGGGACGAATTCTTGGTGCTGATGCCGAACGGCACGGCGCGGGACGCGGAACAGTTCATCGACAGCGTATTGCGGCGCTGCGTGGAGGAAAGCGACGAGCGCATTCAGCTGAGCATCGCCATGGGGTACGCCGTCAAAACGCCGGGCGACCGGGATTTTCAGGAGGTTTTGCGGCAGGCGGAACAGTGGACTTATCGCCGTAAGCTCATGATTGAAAAGAGTTTTCGCAGCAGCGTGATCAACGCGTTGCTTTCCACGCTTTCGGCCAGGAGCGAGGAAACGGAGGAGCACGCCGAACGTCTGCAGCAGTACTGTTTGCAGGTTGCCAGAATTCTCGGCGTTTCGGCAAAGGAGCTCGACGAAATGATGCTCTTTGCCATGCTGCATGATATCGGCAAAGTCGGCATCAACGACAGCGTTCTGCAAAAGCCCGGCCCTCTGACGGACGAAGAGTGGAACGAAATGAAGAAGCATCCGGAGATCGGCTTCCGCATTGCGCAGAACAACCTTGATCTGGCTCCGGTTGCGGAATATATCCTCTGCCACCATGAGCGTTGGGATGGAAGCGGCTATCCGCGCGGAATGTCGGGCGAGGAGATCCCGCTGCTTTCGCGTATTCTTGCGGTCGTGGACGCGTTTGACGCAATGACCAGCGAGCGCGTCTACCGAAAAGCCATCTCGCAGGAGGAAGCGGCGGCGGAGCTCGTGCGGTGCGCGGGCAAGCAGTTCGACCCGAGAATCGTGCGCGTATTCGTAGAGCAGGTGCTCAAGCTCGCTTAATAACCTAAGCCGAACAAGAAAAGCAACTTAAAACAGGCAGACCTGAACGGTTCTGCCTGCTTTTTAATTTACGGTATCCAGCTATCCGGCTGCCTTTATTTGAGCAGCATCACGGCGATGCAGGTTCCGCTGACGAGCAGCTGTATGATCGCGTAGCGGTAGCCAACCTGCGTATCCGACCAGCCCCATTTATAGCGCGCGTGGTCGTGGAGGGGCGTGCGGATGGACTTGAGGAAGTTCTTCTTTTTAAAGATACGAATCACCAGCACTTTGAACAGGCCGACGCCGCCGTCGAGGATAATCACCAGCGCCGCGGGGAGATAGAGCAGCAGATTGCCGGTTTTCAGCGCCATCACGCCAAGAAAAATGCCGATGGTGCGCGAACCCGCGTCTCCCATGATAATGCGGCTGGGAGAAGCGTTGAACATGAGGTAAGCCAGCAGGGACGCGATGAAGACGAGATTCATCTGCATCAGGTCGAGTTCGTGGAACCGCAGCAGAAAGACGACGCCGAACGTTGCCAGAGAAACGATCGAAACCGTGCCGAGAAGGCCGTCCACGCCGTCCGTGCAGTTGGTAAAGTTAATGGAAACCCAGAGCAGAAACGTCGCAATCAGTATAAACAGCCACGCGGGAAGCGCGAGGACGTAGCCAAACGCGGAAATGCTCGGGTTGGGGTTGAAATACAGGTATGTCAGCGAAGCGCCAAGGCAGATGGCGAGATCGATCAACCCCTTTTTCCATTCGCCCCAGGAACTCTTGCTGCGGTCGTCAAAGTACCCCGCGAGCATGGAAAGCAGGAAAAACGCATAGTACAGCGCGTATTCCAGACGAAACGGAACGAAGAGAAGGAACACCGCCGTCGAGCAAATGCTGAAAATCAGCCCCGCACCGCGCGGCTTGCCCTTGCTGAGCTCACCGTTGACCGCGTACGCGCGTCCCTGATCCTTGGGGAGCCGCGACAGCCCTTTCTGTATGGCCGCCAGCGTGATAAAGAACGAGACCAGAACGCTGATCAGAACCCAGACGGCGCTGAAGTTCAAGTAAAAAACTGTAAATAACATGCATGCCTCACCGGTAAAAATCACAACCAGTATACAGCCCAAACGCCGTAACCGCAACCTTTTTCCGCGTTCGGCAGACCGCGCCCGCTGTGGAAATGAGTTGGAAAGGTTCGCCGGAAGGCACTTTGGCGGCGGGTCTGTTCGAACGGAAACGCAGCGGACAGGGCGTTTGTTCTTCTCAGCCGAAAGCAAACGTGGTAGGATAAGTCGAGCCACCGGGAGAGGCGGGCAGACTGTTTCCCGGTAAAAGGAGAACGCTGTGAAACCGAAGAAAACCGTTTGGAGCCGGATAACCGAGGCGCTGAGCCTGATACTGATGATTGGCACGATCGTTTACCTGATCTTGATGTGGAAGTCGATTCCGGATACTATACCGGCGCACTACAACGCCGCGGGAGAAGTAAACCGCTGGGGCGACAAGAGCGAACTGATCTTTTTGCCGATTATCGGCGGAATGCTCTACTTTTTAATTACGCTGATTCAGCAGTACCCGGCGGCTTGGAACACCGGAGTTAAGGTAACGGAGCAGAACCGCGAGCGCGTGTACCAGATATTGGGCAACTTGATTGGCACGACAAAGCTGATGATGCTGGCGGTGTTCTCCGGCCTTTCGGTGCTTTCGTCTCTGGGTCGGTCGCTGCCCATCTGGTATCTGGGGGTGTTCCTCGTGCTGCTGTTCGGCTCGATTGCGTTCTTTCTGGTGCAGCTTTCCAAGGAGAAACAGAAGTAGAGCTTCTTCAGTGCAGACTCTCTATTCAGAAAAAACCAGCCCGGTTGTATTACCGGGCTGGTTTTGTGTTTCGGACTTTTACGCTTTTACGTTGACGGAGTCGAATTCCTTCTGTATCGCTTCGCTTGGCTTTTTGGTCAGCAGCGAGACGACGACGATCGTCAGGCAGGAGAACAAAAACGCGGGCAGCAGCTCGTAGATGCCCCATACGCCGCCGAGTTTGCTGATGACGAAATTCCAGAGGAACACCATGCCGCCGCCGGAGATCATGCCCGCGATGGCACCGGCGTAGGTCGTGCGTTTCCAGAACAGCGAAAACAGCATCAGCGGACCGAACGCCGCGCCAAAGCCTGCCCAGGCGAAATCTACAATCGAGAAGATCACCTTATTTTTGCCCGTGGCAACGAAGATGGCGAACAATGTGATGAGCACGAGCACGATGCGGGAAACCCACATGGTCTCCTTTTCGGAAGCGTTCTTGCGGATCAGCCCCTGCCAGACGTTCTTGGAGACGGCGGAGGCGGAGATGAGCAGGTACGAATCGGAAGAGCTGATCGCCGCGGCGAGAATGCCCGCGCAGACAAGCCCTGCCAGCAGCGGCGGCAGCAGTTTGGTGGACATGAGAATGAAGATGTTCTCCGTATTGCCGGAACCGTACACCATATAGGCGTCCGAAAACAGAACGCGCCCGATCAGGCCGATGCAGACGGCGGTGGAAAGCGAAATGATCACCCAGATCGTAGCGATGCGGCGCGAACGGGTCAGCTCATGCTCTGAGCGGATGCCCATGAAGCGCAGCAGCACCTGCGGCATGCCGAAATAACCAAGCCCCCAGGCCATGGCGGAAGCGATGGCGAGGCCGGAATACTGTTTGGCTTGTCCAAAGAGCGCAGATCCGCTTGCCGTTTCGCCGGTCGGGGTTGCGGAAGTGAGCAGGCTCAAAAAGCCGGGAATCTTTTCGGCGTTGGCGATGACCGCGCCGAGCCCGCCCGCGGCGGCAACGCCGAGCACAACCACAAGCACCAGCGCCAGAATCATGACGACCGCCTGCATAAAGTCCGACGTGCTCTCGGCAAGGAACCCGCCGAGGAAGGTGTAGGTCAGCACAAACAGCGCGGAAGCGATGACCATGCCGTTATAGGAAACGCCGAACAGCTGGCTGAAGAGCTTGCCGCAGGCCATGAGGCAGCTGCCCGCATAGGGCGTGAAAAATACGATAATCATGACCGAAGCGATGGTCATGAGCACGCGTTTGTTCTCGTGGAACCGCTTGGAAAAGAAGTCCGGAATCGTAATCGAATCGGTCGCCACGCTGTAGCGGCGCAGGCGCTTGGAGACGATCAGCCAGTTGAGGTAGGTGCCCAGCGCAAGGCCGATTGCCGTCCAGCCCGCGTCGGCAAGCCCGCTCCAGTAGGCAAGCCCCGGCAAGCCCATCAAGAGCCAGCCGGACATATCCGAAGCTTCCGCGCTGAACGCCGAAACCCAGGGGCCGAGCGTGCGCCCGCCGAGGAAATACGCCTCGGTGTCTTTATTTGCGCGCTTAGCAAACACGATGCCAATCACGATGACGACCGCCATGTACGCCACGATGGAGATCAAGTGCTGAATGTTCTCTCCCGTCATACCAATCCCTTTTCCCATCTCGTCAATTTAGCATAAACATGCAAAAAATGTGTTTGAATTATACGTCATTTCGCGCAAAAGCGCAAGCAATTCGGCGACTGCGAAGCATAAAAGTGCTGGTGTGCCGCCCGGCGAACCGGCAAGCGGGTTGTCGGGCAAAACAAACAACATCCACCGGAAAGGTGGATGCTGTTGCTTATTTCTGTTAAGGAAGTTTCGGTTAAAAAACGCTTCCCGCGCCGGATTCCTGACGAAGCCGGATCGCTTCCGGATCAAGGATGTATTCGTCAAAGCTCTCGCGCCGGTCGATGAGGCCGCTCGGCAGCAGCTCGATAATGCGGTTGGCAACCGTTTGGATGACCTGATGGTCGTGCGAAGCAAAGAGCATGACGCCCGTAAACTCCGTCATGCCTTCGTTGAGCGCGGTAATCGCCTCTAGGTCGAGGTGGTTGGTCGGCTCGTTGAGAATGAGCACGTTCGCGCCGGAGAGCATGATCTTTGCCAGCATACAGCGGTTCTTCTCGCCGCCGGAGAGCACGCAAGCCTTCTTGAGCGCTTCTTCGCCGGAAAAGAGCAGCCGTCCCAGCCAGCCGCGGATGGTGGACTCGTATTGATCTTTCGAATATTGCCTGAGCCAGTCCACGAGCGAAAGCTCCACGCCGTCGAAATAGGCGGTGTTGTCGGAAGGCATGTAGGCCTGCGTGGTTGTAACACCCCACTTGAAGCTGCCTTCGTCGGGCTCGAGCTCTTCCATGAGAATTTGAAACAGCGTGGTGCGCGCCAGCTCGTCTTCGCCCACGAACGCAACCTTGTCGCCTGCCTGCACGATAAAGCTCACGTTGTCGAGCACCTTTCGCCCGGCGACGGTCTTGGAGATGCCGCTGACGGCGAGGATGTCGTTGCCCACTTCCCGGTCGGGCTTAAAGTGGATAAATGGGTAGCGGCGCGAAGAGGGCGCAAAGTTATCCATCTGGAGGTTGTCGAGCATCTTCTTGCGGGACGTCGCCTGACGCGATTTGGAAGCGTTGGCGCTGAAACGCAGGATGAACTCCTGCAGTTCCTTGGCCTTCTGCTCGTTGATCTTGCGCTTGTCCTTTTCCTGCCGCGCGGCGAGCTGGGTGTATTCATACCAGAAGTCGTAGTTGCCAACGTACATCTGAATCTTGCCGTAGTCGATATCCACGATATGCGTGCAGACTTTATTCAAAAAGTGGCGATCGTGAGAGACCACGATGACCGTGTTCGGAAAGTCTATCAGGAACTCTTCCAGCCAGTTGATGGCGTAGATATCGAGGTTGTTGGTCGGCTCGTCCAAGAGGAGGATATTGGGTTTGGCAAACAGCGCCTGCGCCAGAAGCACTTTCACCTTGCTGGGGCCGTCCAGTTCCGCCATGGTCTGGTGATGCGTTTCCGCCGGAAGCCCGAGACCGTTGAGGAGGATCTCCACGTCCGACTCGGCGTTCCAGCCGTCGCGCTCGGCAAACTCGCCTTCGAGCTCCGCAAGCTTTAAGCCGTCGGCGTCGTCAAAGTCCGGCTTGGCGTACAGTGTTTCCTTTTCCTGCATGATCTCATACAAGCGCGGATAGCCCATAATGACCGTATCGATCACCGTATAGGACTCGAACGCATAGTGATCCTGACGAAGCACCGCTATGCGTTCGCCGGGGGTGACGTGGATTTCTCCCTTGTTCGGTTCCAACTCGCCGGAAAGGATTCGTAAAAATGTGGACTTGCCCGTTCCGTTCGCCCCGATGAGCCCGTAGCAGTTGCCAACGGTGAACTGAACGTCCACGTGTTCAAACAGCGGACGCCCGCCGAACTGAAGGGATACTCCCTGTGCGCTGATCATAGTGTTTTCTTTCGTTTCCTATTCATAAAATACGGTTTAGCATAACACAACGCGCGGCGTTTGCCTAGCGGTCTAATCTGCAGGGGCGCAAAAATTCACCGTTTTTCCGCACTTGACCGCCCACCGTCGGGCATGGTACGTTTAAGCAGGAAGATATGGATCGCGGGCTTTGGCGGTACAGCGCGACCCCGAATTCCCGCGGCGGATTTCGCAAACAACGGAGGGCAACCGTATGAACGCTGTTTCGAACATCTCCGGTCAACAACCAAGCGCAGGCAGTCAGCCTGCATTCAAGCCTGAGGCAAAAGAGGTACTTTCAAAAAATCCATATCCGCGTACGCAGGGGCCGACGGAGTTTGAGCGCGCAAAATTCCTATTCTTTTTCGCGCTGAGCTTGCTGATGATCGCGCTGGCGTTCTTTTTTAATACGCCGCGGGAGATTCTGCGCGGAAGCCTGACGATTTTAACCTCGCCCGCTAATCTGCTGACGGACTATTTTCAGCTTGCCAATGTCGGAGCAACGCTTCTCAATGTCGGCGTCATGACGCTGATGAGCCTTGGCCTGATCAAGCTGACGAAGGCCGCGTTTTCGGGCGCGGTGATTGCCGGAGTGTTTACCATGCTTGGGTTTTCGTTCTTCGGCAAGAACTTTTACAACACGATTCCCATCGTTCTCGGCGTGTTTATGTATGCAAAAGCCTCCGCTCAGCCGTTTTCGGGCGTGTTGCTGCATGCCATGTTCGGCACCGCGCTGAGCCCGCTTGTGAGCGAGCTGTCGTTCAACATGGGGCTCCCGCTGTACATTGGCATTCCGCTGGGCGTTGCCGCGGGTCTGCTGGCTGGAATGCTGATCGTCCCGCTTGCCATACACTTTGTCCGGTTTCATCAGGGATACAGCCTCTACAACATCGGCTTTACGGCTGGAATTATCGCAATGCTGTTCACCGCGGTGCTGCTGGGCTTCGGCGTAAAGATCGGCTCCGTTTCCATTCTCTCATCGGGCAATAACGGCGCGTTTTCCATTTTGCTGTACAGCCTGTTCGGCGTGATGCTCGTGTTCGGGTTCTGGATCAACCGCTGGTCGCTGAACGGGTTCGGCCGCCTGCTCGCCCTGCCGGGTACGCTGCCTTCCGACTTTACGGCAATGGTCGGTTTGGGCGCCGCGCTCATCAATATGGCACTGCTCGGACTTCTCTGCGTGAGCTACGTGCTGGTGCTTGGCGGCGAACTCAACGGCCCGGTGATTGGCGGCATCTTTACGGTTGTAGGGTTTGGCGCCTACGGAAAGCATATTAAAAATGTGTTCCCCATACTGATCGGCGTTCTTCTCACCAACTTTTTCAACGTGCACGAAAGCAGCGCAGCCTTTGCCATCATGGCGGCGCTGTTCGGTACGACGCTTGCGCCCATTGCCGGAAAATACGGAATCCTCGCCGGTATTTTGGCGGGATTTCTGCATATGTCGCTGGTTACCAACGTCGGCTTCCTGCACGCCGGGATGAATCTCTACAACAACGGGTTCTCTGGCGGGTTTGTCGCCGCGTTTCTTGTGCCGGTTCTGGATGCGCTGTTGCAGTTCCGGCGGCCGAAACTGCGTTGAACGCGGGCGAATGCACGCAGACGAGCAAAAAACGGGAGCGGCAGCGCTCCCGTCTATTTACTTTCCAAAGGAGCGAGCGATGAGAGAGTATTACGGCGTTGCGCAAACCAACGAGTTCCGCGTCGGCTGTGCCGGACAAACGGTCTACGTGTTCAACGGAAAAGGCGAGGAGATTGCGCGTTTGCGAGACGTTACCTATGCGTACGCCGCGGCGTTCAGCCCGAATGGCAGTTTGCTGGCGGTGCGCTCGACAACGCCGTGGTTTGTGTTCTACGCGCCGCCGGATTTCCGGCTCGTTCAAAAAGTGCGGATGCGCCGACCCAACAGCCAGCCACAGGACGATGGGTTCTGTTTCTCACCGGACGGGAAACTGTTTTGGAGTTTGGAGTATCAAAACGACTTGACGACGCATCTGGTTTCGTACGATACGAACACATTTGCCGAGGCCGGGCGCTTTTTCGAGGGCGAGCGGTATGTTTTTTCGCATATCGAGCCAACAGCTGACGGCGGGTACGATTTGCTCGGCTTCCGCCGGGAGCCGGAAGCGGACGATAATTCGCATTGGCTTGCGCGCTTTGACGGCAAAAGGATCATTTCGCAAACGCCTCTGACCCGTTCCGTCTATCAGCGCGCTTCAACGCTGAAAAAGATCGAGGTTTGCGGGTTTACTGAACGAATCCATGCGATCTGGGGATTGACTGAGCGGTTCAGCGCGCCAGTACCGCTGGCAGTTCTTTGCAGCGAGGCCAAATGAAAAGAACAACACTCCGAACGAGCCGTTTTTGAAGCGTTCGGGGTGTTTTTCTATCGAAAAAATGCCGACCGGCGGCAGCGTTCTGCCTGCTCAGTGGCTGCTTTTGCCAAAGCGTTTTCTCAACCGATCCATCAACACGCGAAGCGGCTTTGTGATTTTCCAGCTGGTCGAGTTGGAAATCTCCGCATACGCCTTCTCCGCCTGTGCCAGTTTCGATTTGAGCCTCTCTATCTGCGTAACCGCTTCCAGATAGCGCGCCTCCGTGTAGGTGGGGGCTTCGCTCAGCCAGTTGAAGCTGATGCCACCCGTGAGCGCGTAAAAGTGCTGCAAGGTATAGCCATATTGCTCGCGCAGGGTTGCCAGAACGTCCGGATTTGCGCCGCAGTGTTTGTAAAAGAAGCTGGCGGCGGAAAGCTTGCGCTGGTTGCCGCCGAACACCCAGTGATCCAGCAGCAGAAAGAACTTTTCTGCTGTCAGCTCTTCCGGCGTTTGCGCGTTCGGCCTGCGAAAGAGACTTTGGAACGCTTCGAGGAAGAGCTCGTCCGAAAGGCCGTCAAAAAAGGTTTCAGAGAGCAGATACGTCTCAGCAAGCGCGCGCAGGCTGTTTTCCGGCTTGGCGGCGCTGGTATTGGCGTGTGTGGCAAGGTGCCTGCGGTGCAGGGTCAGATCCTCCTGCAGAATGGCAATGGGCGCCTGTTTGACAAGCCGAATCCATTTGTCGAAATCCTGCAGCTGCCGGAGCGCGCGGTTTCTGCCGAGCTGGATTAAAAAATCCCTTCGGATCAGAACGCTGGGGTGACAAAGGCAGTTGCTTTTGGTGAAGAAATACCTTAGCCATTCCGCCTGCGTACGGTTCGGCTGAAGGAAGATGTTTTCCCTCATATCGAACTTGACTTCGGGGTTGCCTTGCTCGTCGATCAGTGCGGCGTGGGTAAAGCAAGCGGCGCAGTCCGGATGCGATTCCAGGTAGGCGACCTGCTTTTCCAGTTTCTTCGGCATCCAAACGTCGTCGGAATGGATGATTGCTATATATTTGCCGACCGACATATCATACAGCTGCGCATTCAGGCAGTAAGTATTCTCGGCCTGATACAGAGCGATAATCCGCGAATCGGAAAAGCCGCGGATGACTTCATCGGTTCCGTCGGTGGAATGATCGTCCGAAATGATGAACTCAAAATCGGCAAATGTTTGACGTAAAACGCTCTGAACAGCTTCGGCGACGAACGCTCTGTGGTTATAGGAAGACATGACAACTGAAACAAGTGGGGACGTAAGAATCACCTCGCCGCCTATTAACTTTCGTTTACATCATCAAGGATGAATGTGCATACATTTTATAACAGTTCTTTTTTATTCTAGCGCAAGCACGGCTCAATGGCAATCAATGTGGGGAAAAATCTCTTTCAGCCCCGGTCGGGAAACTGCCGAAAAGGTGGAGTGATCGGATTCTGCCGTAAACAATGCGCGCTGAAGCTGCGCGGGAACTCCGAGTATTTACAAGGGCACTTTCAATATGTATGATATACATACTTGAATAGTTATTCAACCGTTCATTTTTAGCAAAACAGGGGAGGCGGCGAATTGAGTATTGCAACCGAACAAGCAGCTCGTATCTACTCCGGCTTTATCAAAACAGGAGAACGTGCAAACGAGTATTTTAAGCCTTGGACTTTTGACGAACCGCTTGCCGTTTCGGAGCCGACCAATCTGAAGTTTCGTTCCGTCCAGCGCTTACTGCAAAAGGCGATCCATTATTTCGTGTTGAATTACGCGCAGTTTCGCCATCTCATGCCGGTGTCCGCCGGGGTTGAGAATATCTGTGCGCGCGCAGCACAAAAAGAGTACAGCGTTGGCACCTATCGGACGGATTTTATCATTGAACCCAATAACAGCATTCGTCTGATCGAGATGAACTGCCGGTTCCCCCTGAATGGTTTTTTTATCACCGGTTTTTTCAACATGGTTGCGGATGCATATGCAAGGCAAACCGGATTGGTGAAAATTGACGACTATACGCCGTTTTTCGATTATCTTGTCAGCTATTTCGGAACGTTCGACGACGTCTGCATTCTGAAAAAGGGTTCGGAGAAGCGCAACGAAACGAAGTTTATTCAGGAAGTGTTCACCGAAGCAGGATTTGCAGTGCATACGCTCGCTTGCGAGGAGATTCCGGCAAACCTGCGGATGCTGGAAAACGCTGCCGTCATCTGTGAGCTGGATCACACCGATCTTCTATCCTTGCCGACAGACGCGCTCGAGGCAATTATTCATTCGAAGAGCCTGAACGACCTGCGCACGGTTTTTCTGGCTCACGACAAGCGGTTCTTCTCGGTTCTTAACCATGACGAGTTTCTGCTCTCCGCTCTGACCAGCGCCGAAGCGGCGGAACTTCGCGCCTATCTGGTGCCGACTTATACGGCTTCCGAACGGCCCGACCTTTGGCAGAGCGCAAAGGAGCAAAAAGACGGATGGATTTTGAAACCTTGCGTATTCGGGAAGAGCAAGAACGTATTCGCCGGAGAGGTGACCGAACAGCTGGACTGGGAACGTCTGTTCAGCGAAGGTGAAACGGCCGGGATGGTGCTGCAGCCGTTCATTGAGCAGCGGCTGTTCAGTGGGACGATTGGCATGCGGCAATATCGGGATTATGTGGTAGGTACGCTGCTGTATTTTAACGACCAATACTTCGGCCCGGGTCTATTCCGCGCGTCGTCTTTTCCGGTAACCAATATAAAGGACGACAGAAAGCTTGCGCCGTTTGTGACGGCGGAGAGCTCTTCGTTTGCCAGCAGTATCTAGGCAGCGGTAAAACCGAATCGTTATACCCATTCAGAGGCAAGGTGACATTATTGAAGATTGCAATCATGCAGCCGTATTTCTTTCCGTATCTGGGATATTTTCAGCTGATTTCGTCCGCTGATGCATTTCTGTTTTACGACAACCTGACCTGTTCGCAAAAGTGGATTACGCAGAATCGGATTCTTCAGGTAAACCGTTCGCCGCTTGCCATCTGCGCGCCGGTAACCGGGTACCACTCAGCGAACAAAATCTGCGAAGTCAAAGTGGAACTCGATTCGAACTGGAGAAGCAGATTCCTGAAAAAACTCTATTTCAACTACAAGAACGCGGCATTCTATTCGGATGGGATTGGCATTGTGGAGGAGGCAATCAACGTTGACACCGCATTGCTTTCGGAGCTCAACATTCATTCCACTTCGGCAATTGCGCGTTTTTTAGGCATTTCAACGAGGATTGCGGTCATTACCGCGGCACGGTCCGATCAGCTCGAGCGCCAGCTGGAGCAGACGAGCCAGACCGGCAATTTCTGCGAGAAAAAGGTGCAGCGAATCCTCGAAATCTGCAAAGCGGAGAAAGCGGATACCTATATCAACCCGAGGGGCGGAGTCGTTCTCTACGACAAGGCGGTGTTTGAACAATACGGTATCCGGCTGCTATTCAATATTCCGAGGCCGCTGGAATACCGGCAGCTTTCGCATGTTTTTACGCCGGATCTCTCAATAATCGACGTGCTGATGAACTGCGGCAGGGAAGGTACACGCGCTCTGCTGGATCAATACGATATCGTGTAAGCTACTCCTATGCGTTTGGCGCGCCGGGCGATTGCCGCGATGGTTGGCGGCCTGGGTTCTGATCGCGTGCTGCTTTAAAAATCTCCGCCGTTTTTCGCTCCCGACGCCGTGATACGATACCATCGGCGCGGACGTGAAAAAACGCATTACGTATAAGAAAACCTTATTTCTTTTTTCCGGTGGGGGCTCTAAGTGCGTTCATGGCCGTGCGAAGCGGCTTTGTTATTTTCCAGCTGGTCGAGTTGGAAATCTCCGCATACGCCTTTTCCGCCTGCGCCAGTTTCGAGTTGAGCTTCTCTATCTGCGTTACCGCTTCCAGATAGCGCGCCTCCGTGTAGGCGGGGGCTTCGCTCAGCCAGTTGAAGCTGATGCTGCCCGTGAGCGCGTAAAAATCCTGCAGGGTGTAACCGTATTGCTCGCGTAGGGTTGCCAGAACGTCCGGATTTGCGCCGCAGTGTTTGTAAAAGAAGCTGACGGCGGAAAGCTTCCGCTGGTTGCCGCCGAACACCCAGTGGTCCAGCAGCAGAAAGAGCTTTTCTGCTGTCAGCTCTTCCGGCGTTTGCGCGTTCGGCCTGCGAAAGAGATCCTGGAACGCTTCGGTGAAGAGCTCGTCCGAAACGCCGTCAAAAAAAGTTTCGGCGAGCAGATACATCTCCGCTTGCGCGCGCAGACTGTTTTCCGGCTTCGGGGCGCTCATGTTTTCCTTTTCACGCAGCAGTCTGCGATGCAGGGTTAAATCTTCCTGCAAAATAAAAATCGGATGCCGCTTGATCAGTAAAATCCATTTATGCAGGTCGGGCAGTTGCCGAAGCGTTCTGTTGCTCTCCAGAGCGCAGTAAACTTCCCTGACGGCAAGCAAGCTCGGATGGCAAAGGCAGTTGCTTTTTGTGAAAAAGTACCTCAGCCACTCGGCTTGCGTACGGTTTGGCTGGCGGAAGATGTTTTCCTTCATATCAAACTTGACCGCGGGATTACCTTGCTCGTCGATCAGCGCGGCATGGGTAAAGCAAGCGGCGCAGTCCGGATGCGACTCCAAGCAGGCGACCTGTCTTTCCAGTTTTTCCGGCAGCCAAACATCGTCGGAGTGGATAACGGCAATATATTTACCGACCGCTTTTGCACGGAGGAACGCGCTGCAGCCGTTGGTGTTTTTTTCCTGATAAAAAGCGGTAATCCGCGGATCGGAATAGCGGCGGATAACGTCGTCCGTTCCGTCGGTGGAATGATCGTCCGCAATCAAGAACTCAAAGTCGGTAAAGGTTTGCTGTAAAACACTCTCAATTGCTTCGGCAACAAAAGTCTTGTGATTATAGGCAGACATTATAACGGAGACCAAAGGGGGCAATCAAATCACCTCGCTCATCTAAATGTAAGCCGCGGGGAGAAGGCAGATTCGGCGGCTTGTTGCGCATTGGTTACATTTTATCGTATTGTTTGGCAATCGGCAATCACAACCCGCTTGGCTCCAGTTTGCGATTCGAAGCTTAAAAACAGTCTATAAGTTCTTGTTTTTGCGCTTGCATGATGTTAACATCACATTATAGGTTTATCTGTCGTTTAAAACACTCTCCCGGAAGGTTATTATATCCTCGTCGAATGGATTTTTGTTGATGGATTTGTCCGGTAAGAAACTTTTGGTGCTTGGAGCAAACCCGGAAACAGCCGGATTTGTGATCAAAGCACGTGAAATGGGCGTTTTCACGATCGTTACGGATTACGATCCGCATGCGTGGGCAAAGAAACATGCGTCCAAAAGCTACAATATTGACGCATCTGACGTTGAGGCGCTGTATCAAATGGCGATCGACGAGCAGGTGGACGGCGTTATGGTTGGCGTTGCGGAAGCGCTGCTGCCCGCTTACGAGCAGCTTTGCGCGCGCCTTGGCGTGCCGTGTTTCGGTACGTCGAAGCTGTTTGAATTACTGACGAACAAAAGCAAGTTCAAATCCGCCTGCAGAGAGCATGACGTTCCGGTCGTGAAGGAATACGCGCTCTCTGCCAATCCAACGAACGATGAGATTGCGAACATTCCTCTGCCTGTGGTTGTCAAACCCGTCGATAACCGGAGTTCGAGGGGGATTTCCGTTTGCCGAACAGAGCGGGAGCTTGCAAGCGGGGTTGAAAAAGCGCTTGACTACTCGAAAAGCAAGCGGCTCATCGTTGAAAAGTATATGACCGGAGATGAAGTGGTTATATACTACATCATTCAAAACGGAGAGCCATTCCTGGCCGGAATGTGTGACCGGTACACAAATAAGGAGCAATACGGCGTTGCGCAGCTGCCAACGGCATATATCTTTCCATCGACCTACCTAAAGCAATACATTCATTCCACCGACGAAAACGTTAAGAGGATGCTGCGTGATATCGGCTTGCAAAACGGCACCCTTTTTATTCAGTCGTTTGTTGAGAACGGAGGCGTCCGCTTTTACGAAGCAGGTTTTCGTCTCAACGGCGCGCAGGAGCACTATATTGTCAGCGCTGTCAGCGGTATTGACGCCAAGGAACTGATGGTTCATTTCGCGCTGACGGGTAGAATGAGCGACGAGCCTCTTGCGACCAAAGCGAAGCCTTTTTTTGAAGCGTACGGCTGCAAGCTCTCGCCTCTGGTGCGGATTGGAAAAATCCATACCATCCGGGGACTTGACGAAATTGCGAAACTGCCCGAAATCCTGTCGATCAACCCGAGTTATGCCGAAGGAGATACCGTCACAGCCATCGGTACGCTCAAGCAGATTGCCTGCCGCTTTTTCTTTGTTGCCAGCTCCAAGCAGCGGCTTTCGGAGATAATCGATTATATTCAGCGAACGCTGGTCGTTTTGGACGATGCGGGGCAGAACATGCTGCTGACGCCGTTTGACGCAAGTAGGATAGAAGAGCGGTATTAGCCCGGCGGGTGATTTTAACGAGAACACGAAAGGAAAGCATGCGGTCTTTTCAGAAAACAACAGAAACCAACAGCATAAAAAATGCTCTTCGCAGGCAGGCGTTTTGGATGCACGATTTCTTTTTCGATCGCGGCGCCGTGAGAAGGCATCTTTCGGATATCAAAAAAAAGCTTGACGGCAAAAACGAGTGTGAAACCGCAGCGATCGGCGGTGAAACGAGCGAGCTCCGCAGCATCCTCGATTATGCGGTGCAGAACACGGCGTTCTATCATGAAATCGGCTTAGGCGCTCCGCTTTCCGCTTTTCCGGTGATGAATAAAACTGCATTGAACGAGAATTACGCGGGAATCCTATCCCCGCAGTTTGCAGGCCAAAAAACGCATGCAATGCATACGAGCGGCTCAACGGGAATTCCGTTTACGGTGATTCAAGACCTCGACAAGCGGTTTCGCCATATCGCCGACTTAAAGTACTTTGGCGCGCTGGCGGGCTATCGGGATCATGATCCAATGTGCTATCTGCGCGCAAAACCGACGGCAACGCAAAAAGAACAGCGGCGGCAGAACATTTGGCAAATGGACATCTGCAACCTCAGCGAAGAGAATCTGATTCGGTATTACCATGACATGGTGCAAAAAGGCTGCGTTGCGCTGATGGCGTATCCATCCACGTTGCTGACTGCGGTTTCGCTCTGGGAAAAGCGGCTGAAGAACGAATCGAATATTCGTACCATCATCTCCACGTCCGAAGCGATGACAAGCGAGATACGCAGTAAACTATACGCCTTCTTTGGTGAGGACTGCGGAATTTACGCGCGCTATTCCAATACCGAAAACGGCGTATTGGGCCAGGAAAAGGGAGAAGAAGGCGTTTTCCTGCTGAACTGGGCGAGCTATTATTTTGAGTTGCTGCAGCTCGACAGCGACGAACCTGTGGCCGAAGGTGAACTGGGCAGAATCGTCGTTACGGATTATTATAATCGAGCGTTCCCGATGATTCGGTACGATACCGGGGATGTTGCAAGAATGGTCAGGCCGCAAAATGGATTCCCTTATCTGACCGACCTGTTCGGGCGGAGGATGGATTTAATTTACGACACGAAGCATGAAGTCGTTTCCCCGTTTCTGCTCTGCCGCACCATGCGGCTTTCCAAAGGCGTTGAGCAGTGGCAGTTTATACAGGACGGCGAGAAGACATACCGGCTGCGAATCACCGTTACGCAGGGTAAAAAACCAAATTGCGAAGCGGAACTGCAGTCGTTTCTGCGTGTTTTAGGATCCGATGCGCAGATTTCCTTGGAATATGTCGACGATATACCGGTTATGAGCTCGCTGAAACGCAAGCTGATCGTTTCCAACATCGTCAAAGAAGAATCCGAAAAAGACGAGCCGAAAGCGAACGCATAGCGCTTGCCGGCGTACCTGCCGCATTGAGCCGAACCGCCGTCCGGCGGCAGGCGGTAAAAACAAGAAAAACTGCCTATTCTTTACGCCGGTTTTCGTATAGAAGTATTAGCCGCCGTGCGGCGGGAAACTACGCGTCAGACGCTGGCGCAATTTCAACAGAAGGAATACAGAGATGAACGTTCGAAACCGAAAACAAGTCGATCAAACGCTCCGGTTTTCTCTGATACTGCCCACGTATAACCGTGGGTACTGCATTGAACGCGCAATTCAGTCCGTGCTGTACCAAACATACAGCGGCTACGAGCTGATCATTGTGGACGACGGCTCCACGGACAATACGGAGCGCATCATTGCCGAGCGCTACCCAAAAGAACTCGCCAGCGGCAGGATCCGCTATTTAAAGCAGGAGGAAAACCGCGGCGTCTGCCATAGCAGAAACGTTGGCCTGGCGGCGGCAAAGTACGACTGGATCGGCTATATTGATTCGGATAACACGATCAAACGCACGTTCCTTGCAACCTATGTGGAAGCGATGAAGGCTTACCCTAAAGCCAAAGCATTTTACGCAAACTGGAAGAACCGCGAACGGGGCACGAAAGGCAGCTGGTTTGAAGGGGCTTTTTCCTATGAAGCGCTGCTCAAGCGGAACTATATCGACCTTGGCGTCTACCTGCACCACCGCGAATGCTACACCGCGCTCGGCGGGTTTGACGAGAGCTTGCGGCGTCTGGTGGACTGGGATCTGATTCTGCGCTATTCCAAAAAATACCCGCCGGTTTACGTTCCCGGCACCGTGATGAGTTATAACGACGCGGACGTGGAAGACCGCATAACGCATAAGGAAAACCTGCGCCTCGCCATGAACCGCATTCTGGAAAAACACAATCCAAACGCGGTGAAGGTCAGCGTTGTGATTCTCTCGTACAATCAGGAGAACTATATTACCGAAGCGATCGAAAGCGTGCTCTCTCAGCGCGGCGCGTTCCTCTGCGAAATTCTGCTTTCGGACGACGGCTCCACAGACCGCACGCCGGAGATCATGGCGGAGTATGCTGCAAAGTATCCTTCGCTGATACGGAATATCTCAAGCACGGAAAACGTTGGCATTTCCAAAAACTACAGGCGCTGTTTCCAGCAGGCAAGCGGCAAGTATGTTGCCGTGCTGGAAGGGGACGACTACTGGAAAGCCTCCGACAAGCTGCTCAAGCAGGTGGAGTTTCTGCAGGCGAATCCGGATTGCTCGATGGCGTTTTCCCGGATTCTGATCATCGATGAAGCCGGCACCCATATTGAGCTGCGACGGCAGCAGTATATCTACCGCACGAAGCTGACGGGATACGATTTTCTTGCGGATAAGTATTTAAACCTGATCGTGAACTTCTCCTGCTGCATGTTTATTGCGAAATACATGCAGCAGCTGCCGGAGGTTCTGTATTCCATGAGGCTGTCGGAAATACCGCTGGCGTTCTATTTGGAGCAGAAGGGCCCCATCGGCTATCTTCCGCAGATCGACACGGTTTACCGCAAGCATTCGCTGGGCGTTTGGAACGGAGGAACGAAGGAAGATAAGTTCCGCAGCAGTTTCGAGATTCGAAAACTGACGCTGCATGTTGCCGACCGCAAGTATAAAAAGCTTTTGTTCGACTTTATCCGCAAGCAATTTTTCTACTCGCCGCTGGCAGAGAGCTTGATTACCGACAAGGACAAAGAGGAGCTCGCGGCGGCGCTGCTTACCACGGAGCAATCGAAAGCGTCCCGCCTCGGCATCTTTATGCTTGACAGGACGGCGGAAATCGACGAAACTCACGTTGGGCGCATCTATTCGGAAATTGAGCATTCCATCGACCGCGTGTATGTGGTCTGCGGAGAAAACCTCAAAGAGAAGGAACTGTTCGGCCAGATCGGCGCCGCGGTGATTCCCCTGTCGGCCAGCCGTGAACTGCCGACGCTGGAAGAGATCGTTGCGGATTATATTCCGAAGGACGAGGTGTTCCTCTACGACGAGGTCGTGTCGATTCAGTTCCTCACAAAGCCGCTGGTGATGGAGATACAGGCGCGTCACAGCGGAAAGCGTGAGCGGAATGGACGTCGCTCAAGCCGCCTGAGCTTCGCTGCGGAACAGACGGGCAACTTGCTGACCGGCGCCTGGAACTTCTATAAGAAAAACGGGCTCAAATTTACGCTCCGGCGGATCAAGGAAAAGATTCTGCAAAAACGGAATAAAAAAGAGCCTGCCAGCAAGATGATCGATTAGTCAAGTCAGGAGTATCGCATTCATGACAAACTGGGTACGGCGCTGGATACGGACAATCCGGGAGAACTGGTTTCTGTTCCAGGAGCTGGTCAAACGCGACTTTAAAAAGAAATATAAGCGAACCATATTGGGCATGCTTTGGAGCGTACTGAACCCGCTGCTGCATCTGCTTGTCATGTGGCTCGTATTCAGCCGTTTTTTCGGGCGGAACACCGCCCATTTTGTCGTTTACCTGTTTTCCGGCAATATCATCTACTCCTTCTTCAGCGAGGCGACCAATCAGGGCATGGCCTCGCTGCTCGGCAACGCGCCTATTTTTACCAAGATCAACGTGCCAAAGTACATGTTCCTGTTTTCCATGAACGTTACCGCGCTGATTAACTTTGCGCTGTCGCTCATCATCTACTTCGTGTTTGTGGCGGGGGACGGCCTTCCGTTTACGGCGTCGTTTATAACGCTTCTATATCCCATTCTCTGCCTGATTCTCTTCAACCTCGGCCTGGGGCTGATTCTTTCGGCGCTGTATGTGTTTTTTCGGGATATCCAGTATATCTGGAGCGTTTGCCTCCAGCTTTTGATGTACCTTTCGGCAATCTTTTACCGCGTGGACTCGTTTCCTGCGAACGTGCAAAAGGTGTTTCTGCTCAACCCGATCTATCTTTACATCACGTATTTCCGCAGCGTCGTCATAGACGGGGTAATCCCCTCGCTGGGCTTCCATGCGCTCTGCGGCGGGTATGCGCTGGCATTTCTCGCGATGGGGCTGCTCATCTACAAAAAGTACAACGCCAAGTTTCTGTACTATGTGTAAGCGGAGGAAACGCGAATGGTTTTGAATGTAAAGAACGTTTCCATCTGTTATATGATCGGGGACTTCAAGAATATCGGCCTGAAGGAATGGGTGACCCGCCATCTGACGGGTAAATACAAAGTCGAAAAGTTCATGGCGGTCAACGGCGTTTCCTTCCAGCTGGAAAAAGGTGACCTGCTGGGCATTGTCGGCTCCAACGGAGCGGGCAAGTCCACGCTGCTCAAGGCGGTGGCGGGTATTATGAAGCCGACCGGGGGTTCGATTGAACGGCACGGCAAGATTGCGGCGCTGCTGGAGCTTGCCTCCGGCTTCGATACGGAGCTGACCGTACGCGAAAACGCCTACCTGCGCGGCGCGATGCTTGGATACACCCGCAAATTCATGGACGAAACGTACGACAGCATCATTGCGTTTGCCGAACTCGAAAAGTTTCAGGATCGCGCGTTTAAGCAGCTTTCCTCCGGCATGAAATCCCGGCTTGCGTTCTCCATTGCGTCCCTCGTTCAGCCGGATATTCTGATACTCGACGAAGTGCTCTCGGTCGGCGACGGGGCGTTTCAAAAAAAGAGTCAGGAAAAGATACTAGAACTGCTCCGCAGCGGGGTGACCACGATCTTTGTGAGCCATTCGCTCGGCAGCGTGCGCTCCATCTGCAACAAGGTTCTCTGGATGGAGCATGGCAAGCAGATCGCCTTTGGAGATACGCTTCTGGTCAGCGGCGTCTACGAACGGTTTTTAAACAAGGAACTCTCGCTGGAGGAAGCCAGACAGTTGCTGGCCGATCGCGGCGCGCGCGTCGACTGAACGAAACAGGATACAGCAAAACACCGGCTTTTATCGGCCGGTGCTTTTTGATTCAGGCTGGAATTCAGGCAAAACAGGCGCGGCTCAGCCTGCATGCCCGGTTTCCGGATTGGCAGGAAGCGAGAGTTCACCGCAGAAGTCGGTCTGCATCATGCGCTTGACGTCGCCCGTGGTTTTGGCGTGCGCCAGCACCCACATGAGCTTGGTAACCGCGCATTCGCTCGTCATGTCATACGCCTGCAGAATGCCAAGTTCCACGGCGAGGCGGCCCGTTTCGTACACCATGGGGTCGGAAGGTTCGTAGCGGCACTGTGTGGTCAAGAGGACGGCGACGTCCCGTTCCAGCAGGGTTTTAATGCCTTCCAGCAGGTTGCGCCGCAGGCAGTGCAGGCCGCCGAGCCCGAAGCCTTCAATGACCACGCCGCGGTAGCCGAGTTTGGAGATGACGTCGAACACCTCCGGCCGCGTACCGGGAATCAGCTTGAGCAAGAACACGCTGTCGTCGATGGCGTCGTCCAGCGTGAGCGCGCCGCGGACGGGTTCCGGCGGAGCGGAAACGCGCACCTTGCCCGATCGGATTGTGCCGACCGGCGGACGATTGATGCTTTCGAACGCATTTTGGCTCGTTGTGCGCACTTTGGCAACGCGGCAGCCGAGCATGATGGTTCCGTTGAACACCACGAACACCCCGCCAAGCCCGCTGGCGGCGGTGATGAGCGCGTGCTCCAGATTCTGCTTTGCGTCCGTGTTCGGATGCCCGATGGGCAGCTGTGAGCCGGTGATGACAACGGGTTTATCGACATTCTGGAGCATGAACGAGAGCATGGACGCGGTGTAGGCCATCGTGTCCGTGCCGTGCAAAACGACGATGCCGTCGTACTCCGGCAGGCATTCGTAGACTTCTTCGGCAATCATCTTCCATTCTTCGGGCTGGATGTTCGAGCTGTCGAGGTTAAAGATCGTCCTCGTTTCCAGCTGCCCCAGCGCCTTTGCTTTGGGCGCGTAGGCAAGGATATCGTCCGCCGAGAGCGTGGGAATTAGCCCGCTTTCCGTCTGTGTGCAGGCAATGGTACCGCCGGTGGATAAAATCATCAGCTTTTTCATAATTCGCTCCAATGGAAGGGGTTATTTTGTAAAACGTGTCAAACGAGAACCGCATTCCAGACAGGATTAACGTAACACAATTTTTGCGCCATTTCCAGAGCGCGCAGACAATATACCATCTTCGTGCGCTCGATCTGAAAAGGAGTTTTTTAATACCGCAGCGGTCAGGCGTTTACTTTTTTTAGGGAGAGCAATCCGCTGGCTGTTTGTATTCGGACGAAAATTACTGTACAATAGAGCTGTTATAAAAATGCAGGTAAACGCACATCAAGACCCTGACTGCTATTGTAAAAAGAAAGTGAGGAGCAACATGATGGAACGAATTTGTATCTCCGCCGACAGCACCTTTGATATGACGCCCGAAATGGTGCAGGAATATGGAATCGCGGTCGTGGCTTCCTATGTTCGCCTGGATGGCGACGACCTTCTGGATTATCCGAATATCAAGCAGAGCGATCTGTTCGATTTTTACCGCCGCGCTCACAAACTGCCGCAGACGGCGGCCGCCAATCCGCAGGATTACGAGTCGTTTTTCCGGGAGTGCCTTGCTAATCACGACGCGGTGGTTCACATTGCAAAAAGCTCCGGCATGTCCAGCTGCTTTGACAACGCGGTCATCGCGGCGGACAATATGGAGCACGTGTATGTTGTCGATTCAAAATCTATTTCCAGCGGCAGTGCGCTGCTGGCCATGGAAGCGGTAAGAAAAAAGGATTCCATGAGCGCGGAGGAACTGCAGGCGTATCTGAGCGCATACCGCGAAAAGATCGTCGGCAACTTCATCATCGAAACGCTCGAATACCTCCACGAAGGCGGGCGCTGCTCCACGCTGGCATTCCTTGGCGCAAGCACGCTGCAGATTCGCCAGAGCATCAACATCCGCGAAGGCAAGCTGGTCGTCGGCAAAAAGTACATGGGCACCTATAAGCGCAGCCTGCGGGATTATATCGAAACCACGCTCGCGCAGCATGAGGAGATGGATCCCGAAATCATTATGATTTCGCACGCCATTCAGGACGAAGAGATGCTGAACGGCCTGATTGCGCAGATCGACGCGCTGCATTACTTTAAAAAGATCATCCCGCTTGCGGTCTGCGCGGCGGTTGCCTGCCATGGCGGCCCCAACGCGTTCGGCCTGTTCACCGTTATAAAATAAGCGGAAAAAACATTTCGAAATTTGGAGGATTGTTCCGGAAGCTGGTTTCCGGATGAGTTTGTCATGAAAAAACGTGTCGCCAGAAAGCATAACGCCGCGCTGCACTGCTTTGTCTGCGGGGTAAAGAACCCGCTTGGCCTGCAGACCGAGTTTTTCGAACTGGAGGACGGAACGCTCGCGGCGAAGGTGACCCCAAAAAGCTGCCACCAGAGCTATCCCGGGCGCGTGCACGGCGGCGTGTGCACCGCTCTGCTCGACGAAACGATCGGGCGCGCCATAAATGTGCCGGAGCCGGATACCTGGGCGGTCACGGTGGAGATCAACACGCGCTATCATAAGCCCGTACCTTACGACGTGCCGCTGACCGTTACCGCAAAAGTGCTGGAAAATAACCGCCGTCTCTTTACCGGAGAAGGCGCAATCCTGCTTCCCAACGGCGAAATTGCCGTTACGGCGACGGCGAAGTACATGAAGCTGAAGATCGAAGACATTGCGGACTTCGATTCAAACGGCGAAGACTGGCGGTTGTATCCGCGTGAGGACGACCCGGACGATCTGGAACTGCCGTAACGCTTACAAAAAAGAACAAAAGAACCCGATTCAGACTGAACTGAACCGGGTTCTTTTTGATACAAAGCTGTTATTCGTTTGTTTCTGAATCTACGGCGGGTTCGTTCCAGAACTGCCGAAGCCCGTCCTTTAGTTGGCTCAGCGTGCGCACGCGCTGAATGCTCCACTGCGCGGGAAGGAGCGCAAGATACTCCGCCTGCGTATACCGCTGGTCGATCAGCAAAAGCGCGCCGCGGTCGCTTGGCGTGCGGATAATGCGCCCCGCCGCCTGCAGTACCTTTGTAATGCCCGGGTACTGGTAAGCATAGCGGTAACCCTGCGCGTAGGTTTGCTCGTAGGAATCCCGCAAAACGTCCCGCTCAAGGCAAAGCTGCGGAAGGCCGACGCCTACGATGACCGCGCCGCAGAGCCGCTCGGCGGGTAAATCGATCCCTTCGGAAAAGACGCCGCCCATGACGGCGAGCCCGACCGTGACGCCCGCGCCGTCCGGACGAAACTGCGAGAGGAACTCCGCGCGGGAGGAATCCTTCATGCCGGGCGACTGTTCTATGAGCGTTGCTTCCGGCAAAAGCTCGCGTATGATCGGCGAGAGCTTGGCAAGGTACGCATGCGAAGGGACAAAGACAAGGTAGTTGCCCTGTGCGCGCGCGTTGACAAACGCGCATACGGCGCTAGCTACGAGCGGCAGGGTCGCTTCCCGCGCCTGATAGCGAATATCCACCGGCAGTTGGAATACGGCTAGATGCTCCGGCGGAAACGGAGAAGGCAGCGACAGAACGGGCGTTTCCTCGCCGAGGCCGCAGAGGTTTTTATAAAAAGCGTACGGCGTGAGCGTTGCTGAAAACAGCACCGCGCTGCGGCACTTGCGGTAGGTTTCCGCCAGCTTTTCGGCGGGGTCGGCACAGAACAACGTGAGGCGGCGCGTGGTTTTTCCGCCTTCGTAGAGGGTAACGTAGTTCTCGCCGTACTGATCCAGCATATACCGAAACGACGAGAGGTCGAATGTGAGCTGCCGCGCGAGGCTCCGCTCGGCCTGCATGCCGTCCTGACCCAGCGCGTCCAGCGCGGCTTCCAGCGCCGGCGCAAGCGTCTGCGGAGCGGCGTATTCCGCGGCGGGCGGCTGCGTTTCCGCAAAGCAGGATTCGATTTCGCGCTCCAGCTTCTTGAGAAGCTTATAGAGCGGCTGCTTACGGTGCTGCTTGTCGATGGAGCGCCGCGTTTCAATGACGTCCTTGAGTGAGAGCGCGGCGGAATACATGCTCCGCGCGCGGTCGGGCAGGTTATGCGATTCGTCGATCAACAGAGCATAGGAATTTTTGCCCGTGAGAAAGAACCGCTGGAGCCGCACGCGCGGGTCGAACGCGTAGTTATAGTCACAGATAATCAAATCGCAGCTCGTGGAGAGATCGAGTGACAGCTCAAACGGGCAGAGGAAGAACCGCGCGGCGTACGAAGCGACCACGTCCGGCGTGAACAGTCCGTCGGTTTCGTTCAGCGAACGCAGAGCGTCTCCCAGGCGGTCGTAATAGCCTTCCGCGCGCGGGCAGTCGCCTTCCCGGCAGATGGGATGCTCGTGGATGCACATCTTTTCCTTTGCCGAGAGCACAACCGCCCTCAGGTGCGGCGCATTGAGTAAGCGAACGGCGGCTACCGCAGCGTCCTGCTGGGTCGTACGCGCCGTCAGGTAGAAGATGCGGGAAACATGCCCGTCCGCCAGCGCTTTGAGCGCGGGGAAGAGCACCGCCATGGTCTTGCCCGTTCCGGTGGGGGCCTGCGCAATCAGAGCGGATTTCTCCCGCATGGCGTAGTAGACCTGCGCCGCCAGCTCGTGCTGGCCTTCCCGAAAGGATTCGTAGGGAAACGGCATGGCGGAGATGTCCTCGCGCACCGCGCGGACATGCACATACTCCGTTTCGAGCATCTGCAGATAGCGGCCGGTGATCAGCGTAAAGAATTCGTCCAGTTCGTCAAACGACTGGGCTTTTGTAAACGAAGTGACTTCGCCTGTCGGCAGGTTAAGGTAGGTAAGCCGCAGTTCGATTTGCTCCAGCCCGCGCTCGCGGCAAAGTAAATACGCATAGCACTTCGCCTGCGCCCAGTGCTGGGCGTCGCCTTCGCCAAGGAACTCGCTCGCGGTGTAGGTCGTCTTGATCTCCTCGACGCGCTCCTCGCCGTACAGGCGGTCGATGCGCCCGTAGACGGTGAGTTCGATGTTCGCCGAACTGACCGTGCCGCTGACGGAGACCTCGTTGACCGCGCCTTCGGCGGGGATTGCCTGCAGCGCCTGATGCCCGCGGATGCCGTCCAGCAAACGGCGCGACGAAGCCATGGGCGAGATACTGCCGCTGAGCAGCACCGTTTCGACCATCGTTCGAACCGCGACTCTTCGTTTTTCCACATATCCTCCGAACAGGCGGCGAAATTACCGCAGCCGATGTTTCAATCAAGAAAAGAGGGAAGCTCCTCTTCGGTATACACGCTCATTCCGCTTGCTTCGAGCAGTTCCGCTGTCACGCCGCTGCCGGAGACGAGCTTGCCAGTGAACGTTCCGTCGTAGATGCGCCTGTGGCCGCAGGAGGGGCTGCGTGCCTTGAGAATGGCCGCTTTGCAGCCCAACGCCCGCGCCAGCAGAAGCGTTTCCTGAGCGCCTTTTTGAAAAGCTTCCGTAACGTCCGTTCCGTCGCTGGAAACAACGGGTTCGCCCTTTCGTTCGGCGGGTGGGCGCGGCGTTGGCAGTCCGCCGAGCTGTTCTGGGCAGACGGGGACGAGTGAATGCGTCTTTGCCAACGCGAGGATGCGCTCGTTTGTCACCGGCTCGGCATTGTAAC
Organism: Christensenellaceae bacterium; assembly: GCA_963674535.1. Taxonomy (GTDB): domain Bacteria; phylum Bacillota; class Clostridia; order Christensenellales; family CAG-138; genus UBA7703. Next base: position 447,199 of record OY771363.1, read on the forward strand.
GGCAGCGTAGGCCAAGGAGGCACGCGCTGACTAGAATAGGGGAATCGTCTGTAAGCATATTAGGCCGTCTTTTCCGGTTCAAGCGTGTTGAACCGCGTTCTTTTTTGTCATTGTACCATAGCGAAGGCCGCTTGAAAACGATGCGAACAAAAATACGGTTCAACAGAAGTGAGCGCAAAAAAACGGCGGGGGAAGGAAGCGTAAGCTTCATTCCACCCGGCGTTTCAGGAGAGAGTTTTTTATTCGTTGAAGGTGTGAATTAGAACCCGAACCAGCTCAGAAGGCACCCGTTGGAGAAAAGCCCCGCAAACACGATGGAGACCATCGAAAGCAACTTGATGAGGATGTTGATGGAAGGGCCCGCTGTGTCTTTGAACGGATCGCCCACCGTGTCTCCAACAATCGACGCGTGATGCGCGTCGCTGCCCTTGCCGAGGAAGTTGCCCGCTTCGATGTATTTCTTCGCGTTGTCCCAGGATCCGCCCGCGTTGGACATCATGATGGCGAGGATGAACCCGGAAACCGTCGCGCCTGCAAGCAGCGCCGCAACCGCGTACGGCCCAAGCAGCAGTCCCGTGGCGATGGGGAATAAGATGGCGGTCAGCGCCGGAAGAACCATTTCCTTCTGCGCGCTGCGTGTGCAGATATCCACGCAGCGGCCGTAGTCCGGCTCCGCTTTGTTGTCCAGAAGGCCGGGAATTTCCTTGAACTGTCTGCGGACTTCGATTACAACGCTCTGCGCCGCGCGCCCGACGGCGTTCATGGTCAGCGAAGAGAAGAGGAACGGCAGCGCGCCGCCGATGAAAAGCCCCGTCAGCGTCGCCGGATTCAGGATATCCAGCACGATGGGGAAGCGGGGGTTGATGAGTTGCACTTCGTTCATAAACGAAGCCAGAAGCGCCAGCGAAGTCAGCGCGGCGGAGCCAATGGCAAAGCCTTTTCCCGTTGCGGCGGTCGTGTTGCCAAGCGAGTCCAGCGCGTCCGTGCGGCGGCGCACTTCCGGCCCCATATGCGCCATTTCCGCAATGCCGCCCGCGTTATCGGCAACGGGTCCGTAGGCGTCCGTGGCAAGCGTGATGCCGAGCGTGGAGAGCATGCCGACGGCTGAAAGGCCGATGCCGAACAGCCCGAGGCTGAAGCTTGCGCTGCCACCCGCCACGTAGAACGAGGTGAGCACCGAAGTGCCTACGATGAGGATGGGAACCAGCGTGGACTTCATACCAAGCGAGATGCCGCTGATGATGACCGTCGCGGGGCCGGTCGTTGCGGCGCTTGCCACCCGCTGGGTATGAATATAGGAGTCGGAGGTGTTGTACTCGGTGTATTGGCCGATCAGAATGCCCGCCGCAAGCCCGGAGACGATGGCAAAAAAGATGCCGATGCTTTCCTTGCCCAGCACGAACCAAACGAGCAAAAACGCCGCGAGGACGATCAGCACGGAGCTGACGTAAACGCCCTTTCGCAGCGCGGCCAGCAGCGCTTTTTGCTCCAGTTGTTCACCGGAACGGACAAAAAACGTGCCGACGATGGAAGCGATAATGCCGATGGCCGCCATCACCATGGGGATGATCACGCCCTTGATGCCGAGGTTTGCCGCAACCGCGAGCGCCGCGGTGGAAACGATGGAGCTTACGTACGATTCGTAAAGGTCGGCGCCCATGCCCGCTACGTCGCCAACGTTGTCGCCTACGTTATCGGCAATGACGGCGGGGTTGCGGGGATCGTCCTCCGGAATGCCGGCTTCCACCTTGCCAACGAGGTCCGCGCCGACGTCCGCCGCTTTGGTAAAGATGCCGCCGCCCACGCGCGCAAACAGCGCCATGCAGGAGGCTCCCATGCCAAACGTGAGCATGGCCGAGGTAACGCCCTGAATGTCGAGGTGGAAACCATAGGTCAAAAGATAGTACCAGATGGAGAGGTCGAGAAGCCCGAGACCTACGACGGTAAAGCCCATGACGCCGCCTGCGGAAAAGGCGACGCGCAGGCCCTTGTTCAGGCTTTCGCTCGCGGCAAAGGCGGTTCTTGCGTTGGAAGAGGTTGCAACGCTCATGCCGATAAAGCCGGAGAGCGCGGAGAACACGCCGCCCGTGATGAACGCAAAGGGAACGAAGGGGTTTACAAGTTCAAAGCGGCTCAGCGCGAGCAGAATAACAAACATAACCGCAAAGAACAGAGCTACTCCCGTGTACTGGCGCTTGAGATAGACCTGCGCGCTCTTCTTGATTGCAGCGGAGAGCTTGGTCATGAGTTCGGTTCCGCTGGAGTAACTCTTGATGCGGAACGCCAGGTACAGAGCAAATAGCAACGACAGCACGGCTCCGATGGGAGCAAGAATCATTAAGTCCATCAAATCCTCCAAAAAACTGTTTATGAAGTGTGTATTTTCAAGGTATGACGCAAACGTTTGCGTTTACATCAACACGAATATTCCGCAAAACTGCATGCGAAACCGGGAAAACAATGAGAATTAATGGTAAAACAACCAGAAAATAGAGTAAATTATGAGATAAAAACTGTTAAAAGTTGAGTTTTCTAACAAAATCGTCTGAGATTTTCTATATTCTAGAAGATATCTTTGGTTTTGTAAAGAGCTATTTTTACAAATGGCGAACAATTCTACGCGGAAACATGCAAACGTTTCCGAAAATGCCGTGTAAAAATCCCGATCATGCAATCGGGAGCTTTTTTTCTCGGTTTCCGCCCTGCTGGAGCGCGAAGGAACCTCCGCGCCCCGGCAAGAACGGTCAGATCAATGGGTTATTCCGGCTTTGCCTTGCGCTTTTTGAGCACGAGGAAGACGGCTGCGGCAACCAGAAGCACAGCGCCGCCGATGGCGGCAATCTTCCACCAGGCAAAACTGACCGTCTCAGGCTGCTCCGGTGCGGGCACGGGCGTGTTCGCGGCGGCTGAATACCGCTCGGAGAGGCTCTGGGTCAGTGTAATGGTGTCGATGATCGAGTAGTCGGAGAATGTGGCAGGTTTAACCAGATCGCCCGCCTCGGTGAGCTGGTAGGCGGTTATGGTCAGGCCCGTTTCGTCTGCCTTGAACAGTGTAAAGTACGGGCGCTTATCGTCGGAACCGCCGGTCTGGAACTGGAGCAAATCGTCGATTACGCCGGAAGCAAAATCGTCGAACTTCAACCCCATGGGGCTCGTGGTGATAAACGTCGTGCCCTCTCCGGTTTCAGCGGCAACGCCTCCGCGCGCGCAGGCACGGTAGTAGTTATGGATGTGCCCGTTGAAGTAGAGATCTACGTTCAGCTCGTCGCACATGGTTTCGAGAAACGCCGTTGCCGTCGGGTCGCCCTGAATCAGTCCGGCATGCGCCAGAATGACGCGCCATCTGCAGCCGGAGGTTTCAAATGCCTTTTTGGCGTAATCCTTCTCCATCTGGTAAAAAGCGGCCTTGTCCGCGGCAATATCCGCGCCCTGCTCGCCGGAGTACGGCTCCGTATTCAGAATGACAAAGCATACGTCGCCCACGATGAAGCTGCCGGTCGTTTCCATCAGGGCGGGCTCGCCTACACCGCCGGGCAGGTTCGTTTCCGTTTCAAAGATGGTATAGGCAAGGTCGCTGCCCGCTTCGTGGTTACCGGGCACGAACGCGGTCAGATGCGTTGCGTAATACGCTCCGAGGGTTTGAAACATGAACCGCCACTGGGACAGCGAGGAGCCGTCCTCGGCCATGTCGCCCAGGCTGATAACGAAGTCCGTTCCGCCGAGCTGCTCGGCAACGAACGAATCCATAGTGGAGAGGAACGGAAGGTATCCTTCCTCGGTGGTGGACTGCAGGTCGGAAACCAGCAGGCAGGAGAAGGCGTTCCCGTCCGGCAGGGTGGTAAACGAATTTGTTTCGGTTTGATATTCTTTTCCCAGAACCTGCGTGACCGCGCGGTATTCATACTGTGTGCCCGGCGTAAGCCCCGCAAGATCGACCGAGTAGGAAACAAGGGTTTTGCCGCTGCCAACGTTATCGGAGTAGATTTCAATAAAGTCGGCTGTGATCCAGTCCGAACCGCCCGCTTCGCGATAGCGCAGCTTGGCTGTCACGCTGCCGTCGCCTTCGTCCGTAATCCAGGCGATGCCGACCTTTGTCGGATCCGCGCCGGGGGAGACGGTCACCTGCTTGGGCTCGTATTTCGCGTCCGGCGAGACCAGCTCCAGCCGGATGCTCGCGCCCGCCTGATTGGGGAACAGGAGGGTCTTGCCGCCAACGACGGCTTCGATACAGTAGTAGTATTCGCCCGCGTCCGTGAGCGGAAAGACGGCGGTAAATTCACCGACGCCGCTCTCCGTCATGGCAAGCGAGTCCGTAAACGCGCTTGCGTCCTTTTCCGTGCCGTAACGCAGCGTTGCGGAAGTAGCGCTGGCGTTCTCTGGTAGCGTGAGCACGCAGGTAATCGGCACTTCGTCGCCCGCGTACGCTTTGGTGGTCATGGGTTCGGATAAGCGCAGAACGGGCTCTGTGACCGCCAGGTAGGCCTGCAGGGCGGATTCCATGTTTTCGAGCGTGCCGCCGGTTCCGGTGAACGAGCGGAGCATCGGGTAGCCGGAATCGTCCGCGCTGACCCATGCCCAGAGCGAGTCAAAATCCCAGCCGAGCGTGTCGGTATAGAAGGATTTTGTCTGTATCGCTTTGGCGTCAATAGCGGTAAACGCCGCTGTGTCGGGAAGGTCGCTGGAAACGCCGCCGCTGAGAACGGTGCCGTTCCAGACATAGTTATTCAACAGGTGCGAACCGGTTTCGCCCGCGTAATCACCGCAGAGCAGACCGATGTTCGCGCCGTCTTCGACGTCTATTTTCTTGAGCAGCATCAGCGTGTTTTCGAGCGCCTGACCGGACTTGAGGTTGCCCGTGACGCCGCCTACGCTGTCCGCCCGTTCGCCAAGCACGGTGATGCTGCCGCCGACGAAGCAGTTATAGATGCGCCCGCCGTCGGACTGCGCGCTGGTCACGCCGCCCGCCGCGCCGTTTTCATCGCCTTCGCCGCGCACGGTAATTTCCGCGTAGACAAAGCAGTTGGAAACGGTGCCGAGATAGCCGTTATCGTTTTTCTTGACCTTGCCGGCGATGCCGCCCGCGGTTTTTTCCGCGCAATCGATTGAGCCGATGACGACGCAGTTTTCAATGTTCCCGTACAACCCGCCGGCGATCAGCCCGCAGGAGGCCTTGCATTTGATTTCCATTCTAAACAGGGCAAGGTTGCGCACGGTACCTTCGCCAAGGTCGTGGCCTACGTTGCCAAAGAGGCCCGCGTATTTATTCTGCATCCGTTCGATGCGAAGGTTCGAAATGACGTGCCCCTGGCCGTCGAACGTGCCGAAGAATGCGCATGAAACGCCTTCTTCCTGCCCTTCGTCCGTGAGCGCCGCAATCGGTGGCATATAGCCTTTTGCAGCCGCGCCGGAAAGACCGCTCAGCGTTTGGCCGATCTTCTGCATCAAGGGTTGCATGTCCAGATCCGCTGTGAGAACATACACGCCGTCGCAGGGAGCGTCCGGTGCGCCGTCGGCATTCGAATCCTCCGGCTTCCAGGTTCCGCTGAGGTAGAGCAGCTGCTCCGGCGTGGAAATTTCGTATTGGTTTGCCGACGCATTGTAGGTGGGCGGGAGCGCGCCAAGCGCCGTCAGCGCGGCGGTATCCCAGGTATCGTTTTGCCACCAGGCGGTTTCTTCCGCGTTTGCGCGCGTTGGCGATAAGGTTAACAGCAGCGCAAACGCGCAGAGCGCCGCGAGGAATTTTCTGTTGCGCATGGAGTAGTCCTCCCTAAAAATAATCCGAAACAGGCGGGGGATCACAAGATTGTGATCCCCCTGGCGTTGTGTTATCGATTGTTTTGGTTAATACACCGGGTACCATGCATCGGCGGACATTCCAGCCGCGATGGCGTCCTTGATGAGCTGGAGCGGTTCGGGATCGCCGTCGTCATAGGAGACTTGCGTCAAATCTGGATCCACCGCGTCCTTCATGGAGATTTCGTTGCTGGCAAACCCGTCGCCGTTCAGCGTGAAGAGGTCGATATCCGGGATGATCATCGTTGTGCCGTCTTCAAACACGACATAGATTTCATACGTGTCCGCGTGCGGACGGAGGAAGAAGTTGAACACATACAGGCCGCCCTTGCCGGACTGCCAGACGGTGACTGCCGCGCCGGTTTCGTCCACAAGGTTCGGAACCATGTTCTTGTACATGGTGAAATCCGCGCCGGTTTCATAGAAGTAGAACTCCGTGATGCCTTTGCCGGTCTTGTTCTTGATTTCCAGACCGAGGGTCTCGTAACCCGGATAGGTGTTGTCGGACGTCTTGCCCGCGGCGATGACGGCGGCAACTTTATCGATGTCTTCCTGATCATCCAGCGCTTCGAGTTCCCAGGTGGAAGGATCAACGCCGTCCTTGAGGGAGAGCTTGTCGTTGGTCTTAACGGTAACGCCGGTCCAGGTTGCGTTCGTGCCGTCCGCAAATTCTACAAACACGTCGTAGGTATCGGAAGCGGGGCGGACGATGTACGCCTGGAATTCATAGAACTCTTCGTTCGGGTCGTTGTCCTTGTCAACCCATTCGGCGGAGCAGATGCTCATGCCTTTGTCTTCCGATCCGGTCGGGTAGAGGTACAGTCCGGTAATCGTAACGCCCGTCTTGTTCTTGAAGTCGAGCCCGAGCGGCACATAGGTGACCGCGGCGGGTTCTTCGGCGGGAGCTTCGGTTGCGGCGGGGGCTTCCGTCGCTTCTTCGGCGGGAGCTTCGGTGGCGGCGGCTTCCGTGGCAGCCGGTTCGGTGGCGGCAGGCGTCGCCGTGCAGGCAACCGCGATGAAGATCATCGCCAGGGACAACAGAACTGCTAGTAGTTTTTTCATGATCTTACCTCCTGTTTGCTTTTATGGGGAGCCGCATTCCGTGATGCGGCAGTGGTACGAAAGTCATTGCATTCTCCGGGCGGCGGTAACGCCGCTAGCGGCAGTGATGGATCGAGCCGTCGGGGTGGATTTCCAGACGTACGGCGGTCTGGGTTGAGGCGGGACAGCTTTTGAACGAGCGGTTCTCCGTAAAGAGCACGTGCGGCACGCTTGATTGAAGCATCTTGAGCACATGCTTTGCTGGGCGCTCCTTCTTTGGCGATTCCGCGTTTTCGCAGGAGATGACCGCGTACGCCGGCTTCAGCCGGTCGAGCAGCGCCTGCGTCATGGATTTTTCGTCGCCATGGTGCGGAACCTTGAGGATATCGCAGGGCTCTTCTGGCTCATTCTCCCAGTAGGCGGCGTAGGAATCTCCCGTCAGCAGGATGGTTCTGCCCGCGTAGGTAAGCCGGAGGCGCAGGCTGGAGATGTTGCGCTCCTTGGAAACCGCGTAGAGCAAGTCTTCCGGCAGGGCTTTGCCTAGATAGATTGCGTCGAACTGTTTCTTCTGCCGTCGAACCAGCGCATCGTCCGGCAAAACGGGGAGCATGGCGAGCTGCGGAGTAAGCTGCTCTGCCGTGCGGCCTGCGATTTCGCATTGTGTGTCGTTACTGCGCGCGGCGGAGATGATATCGCCGTAGAGGTTCAGCGCGTCGCAAAGGCCCACGATGGTCTTTTCTTCGGAAGCGGGCGCGTCGATCCAGGGCGCGTCTTCCGGCGGAAGGTAAACGGCGAGGAGCCGCCGTACCGGGATATGCCGCAGTACGGGCAGCGTTCCACCGATATGGTCAAAGTGGAGATGCGTGAGCACAAGCAGGTCGATATGATCGATACGCTCCCGCATGAGGTGGTTGATCACCGAGGTTCGCTTGGAACCCTTGGTAAACTCGATGTGCGGCCGGCCCGTATCCACGAGCATGACGAAATTCGCCGCGTCGTCGCGAACTAAAATGGCGTCGCCATCGCCAACGTTGAGAAAATCGAGTTTCAGCATGCTTCTTTTGCCTGTGCGACTTTCTGCCGGTAACGGCGCAACTGCAAAAACGAAATCAGGCCGCCGCTGAGAAGCCCCGCGGGGATCAGCATGGCATAGAAGTAAAGAAAGATGCGGAATTCCTCTTTTTCCGTGAGGAACGCCATGGTCAGCAAAGCCGCGAGCGCAAATGCCGCAAGCCACAGGTAGGCAACCGGCACCAGCCGCTTATCGGGAAACACGTAGAACAGCGCGCAGCAGACAACGGTTCCAAGAAGGCCGGGCAGCACGGCTTGAAGAATGTTTCGCATCAGCACGCTTGAAGTGGCGAACGCGCTCTCCAGTACGTCGATTAAAAAGAAGTAGGACGTGGCATACACGGCAAAGAACAGCAGACTCAGACAAAAGGAATAGAGAAACATAGCGCTCTTGGGTCGGCCATGCTCGTTGAGAAAAAGAATGCGCCAGAATCGATCCAGTTTGTCCCGAAGGGTTCCCTCGCCGGGTTTTGTCGTGGGGTTTGTCATGAAATAAGCCTCCGTTGCGGCAATCCGTGCAGGGTTTTGCACGGATTGCCGCCGATGCGATCAAGAATCAGATTGGTATCAGGTGCTCGGCGCAAGGCTGCGCCAGTAGATCCAGTAAGCTTTGACGTCCGGATAGAAGCTGTAGATATCCGCGAAGTCAGGGTTCTTGAGGTTGACTTCTTCGGCGGTGTAGGGCGTTTTGTCAAACACGAAGTCGTCGCGGATGGACCACTTGCCAATCGCGTTGAACGCGCTGAGGCAGCCGCTCTGGCCGTCGTCGCCGCCGAGCATGAAGAGAATGAACAGTCGCGCGCCAGCGGGGTTGTCGGATCCCTTAATCGGATACACGTAGTCGCAGGCCTTGAACGCGGTGTAGGGCTGCAGGCCGGTCACCCAGTTGATCGTAAGGCCGTTGTTGACGTTGTCCAGCTTGCTGCCGGAGCAGAGGCCGAGGGTCGGCCCGTTCAGGGATTCGTCCACGGCGGAAACCACCTGATCGCCGTCGTCCAACTCGGTGATGACCATCTGCGTAAACCGCCAGAAGAGTTCCACGCCGCCGTTGTTCTCCGGGAATTCCATAACGCCCTCGTTGTTGTTGAGCGTATCCATGTAGGTGAATTCCAGGGGTTTTCCGTACTGCGTTTCGTACTGCTGGGTAATCGCGTCGCCATCAACAACGAGCTGCGCCCAGAGAGCGGCGTAGGAAGCGCTCGTGATGTCCTTGGTGTAGATCGTCCAGAACTGGTTGTTCTTGCCGGAAGCATCGGTGTAGGAATGCGTAGTTGCGTCGTACCCCTGCACAATATCCCACCAGCTGGTCAGCGGGCAGCCGTCCGGGTAGGTTTCCGTGTTGTAGTACCAGGGGCTGTAGGTGGCGTAAACCGGCATGCCGTATGTAAGCAGCTCGGGGTCTACATGCGCACAGACGTTGGCGGGGTAGAAAACGTCGAGGTAGTCGTACTGCACGAGCTCATAGAAGATCTCGCCGCTGTTGTCCTTGACCTGCAGCACGTCCGCGTTGATGTTGCCCGTGTCGCTCTCGGTTTCAATGCGGTCGGCAACCGTGTTCGTATCGGACTCGATGTACTCAATGCGGCCATCGAATTCCGGATAGGCCTTGACGAATTTCTTGACGGCGGTCTGCGCGGTCGTCGTCGTGGAGTAAATCGTAATCGTGCCCGTTTCCAGTTTGGCGAGCTCATAGAGTTCGTCCATGGTCATGTTTTCGTAGTCCGGCCCTGCGGGTTCCTCCGCCTCGGTGCCCTGCGCGGCGGGTTCTTCCGCGGCGGTGTCGGTCTTGGCGCAGCCGAAGACCGTGGTGACCGACAGGAGCATCGCCAGGGTCAGCAGCCAGGCAAGCAGCCTCTTTGCTCTCATGATAAAACTCTCCTCCTTGCGTGAATTTTTCGATCGGAAGGGGGAAGAGGCGTCAGCCGCTTCCCCGGATAAAGCAGTGTTACTTAATTCTCTTGGCGCTGGCAAACTTAATCAGACGCCCGGTCGCCTTGTTGTATACGTTCATGCGGGAAGGATGGAGCACCGCGAACACCTTCTGGTTGATTTCGTACTCGTTCAGGCCGATCTGAATGGCGAGGAACTCCGCCTTGCCGACCGTAAGGGTCACCAGCGTTTCGCTGCCGGCGGGCTGGCTGGCATATACGGTTGCCGCAACGGAATGGTCGCGCCCGCTGCTTTCGGTTTCAATCTCCACCATTTCGGGGCGGATGCCGAGCACACAGTCGAATTCCTGATTTTCCGGATACTCTTCACCCGGCTTCATCTTTTCTTTGACAAAGCGGTAATCGCCGAGTTCGCTCTTGACGCGCAGTTCGCTGCCGTTAAAGAAGCCAACCGCGTCGATAAAGTTGATGCGCGGGTTGCCAATAAAGTCTGCAGCGGTGAGGTCGATGGGGTTGGTGTAGAGCTCCAGCGGCGTTGCCACCTGCGCGATTTCGCCTTCTTTGAAGAGGGCGATCTTCGTGGACATGGTCAGCGCTTCCACCTGATCGTGGGTTACGTAGATAATCGTCGTGCCGGTTTCGCGGTGGAGCCGCTTGAGTTCGGCGCGCATGTCGATGCGGAGGCGCGCGTCGAGGTTGGAGAGCGGCTCGTCCAGCAGCAACAGTTTCGGGCTGGTGGCGATGGCGCGCGCAATGGCGACGCGCTGCTGCTGACCGCCGGAGAGCTCGTTTGGATAGCGATCGCGGTATTCTTCAATGCGCATCTTGCGCAGGGCGCTCATGACTTTTTCTTCCACTTCGTGCCGCGGCAGGCGCTTGATCTTGAGCCCGAAGGCAACGTTTTCAAAGGTAGTCATATGCGGCCAGAGCGCGTAGCTTTGGAACACAAGGTTCAGGTTGCGCTTGCTGGGCGCTTCAAAAAACGCTTCCTTTGCGTCGATCATCACATTGCCGTCGATGAGCATCACGCCGTTCTGGGGTTTTTCCAGACCGGAGATGACGCGCAGCGTGGTGGTTTTGCCGCAGCCGGAGGGGCCGAGCAGGGTCATGAAGTCCCCGTCGTCAATCGTGAGGTTGATATCGCGCAAAACGTGGTTCGCGCCGTAAAACTTATCGATATGCTGTAATTCAATCTTACTCATTGCAGATAACCCTTTCTCTCTTTACAAATGCTGCGCAGAGGTCGCTTAACCCCAGCTCTTGCCGATATCGGCGCCAAAGAGGTTTGCAACGCGATAGCAAACCAGTATAAACAGCAGAATCACAATCGCAATCGCGTCCGCGCACTGCGGCATGAGACTCTTGGAATACTCGAATGCCAGGAACGAAAGCGTGTAGTTCGCCGGCGTCATCAAAATGGCGATGAGGTCGAGTTCCTTGGCGATGCTGATAAATACCAGCATGAAGCCTGAGATAAAACCGTTTTTCGCCAACGGGATGACAATGCTGCGGATGCGCCGCCAGAAACTGGCTCCGGCAATATCCGCCGCCTCCTCCAGCTCAACGCTGATCTGCATCATGTTTGCCGAACCGGATCGGCTGGCAAACGGGAAGTGCTTTACAATAGAGGTCAGCAATATCAGCATAAACGTTCCATAGAGCGAAGGTATGATGCCACCCAATCGAGGCTGTGAGAACATTGCAAAATAGATGGCGGAAAATGCAACGCCTGGCATCAGGTAAGGAATGAACACGAGCTGTTCGGTGATCTTGCCGTACCATTTGCCGCGTCCGCGCGAGGAGATATAGCCAAAGAACTGCCCGCAGAATGCGGTGATGACGGAAGCGATCAGCGAAAGCTTTACCGTATTGAGCAGCGCCCGCGTAAACTCCGTGTTGCGGAAAATTCCGTTGTATGCGTAGGATTCCAACGGCGCTTTGTCGAGCGTACCAATCCATGCGTAGAGGGAGAGGTTGCTCAGCCCGTAGCCGCCGCCGGTATAGATTTGGAAGCTTTCCATGACCAGCACGAACGTCGGCATGACCATTGCGGCAAAGAGGAAGATCGCAATCAAAATCAGTAGGATATACTTCGAACGCCCGATATGCATCAGGTTGCTGCGCGTGCCCTTGCCGCCGATGGTGGCATAGGATTTTCGAACGCCTACGATCTTCTGGTTGGCAATGATCGTGCCGCTGGCCAGCAGGATCATGAGGATGCTCATCGCATAGCCGACGCCCTTGGGGCTGTCGTTGATGAACTCCTTCATGCGCGTGGCGAGCACGTAATAGCTGATGCGGTTGCCAAGGTTGGCGGCAACGCCGTAAGAGCCAATCGATTTCGAAATCGTCATGATGGCCGCCGAGAGGATGGCGGGCAGAACAAGCGGGAGCGTGATGCTCTTGAGAATCTGAATCTTGTTCGCGCCCTGAATCTCGCCCATCTCCTCGAGTTCCGAGTTGATGGAGCGGAGAGACCCGGAGACCATGATATAGGAGAACGCGTAATAGTGCATGACCATCACGCAGATGATGGCAAACGGGCCGTACGCCAGCCAGTCCGGTACGTTGACGCCAAGGCCGGTCAGAAGACCCAGGCTGCCGGAGGTGCTGTTTCGAAATACCGCCAGCCACGAAAGCGCTTTGCACCACGAGGGAATCATGTACGGAATGATAATCAGCATACCCAGCAGCTTTTTGCCCGGGATATCGGTTCGCACCATCAGCCAGGCCATCAGCGCGCCCAGCGGCACCGAGATGGCGGTGACGAATACGCCAATCGTCAGCGAGTGCAGCAGCGGTTCCCAGAGGATGGCGTCCGTCAGCGGGCTGGCGAGCAGGTATTTCCAGTAAAACAGGGTGAAATCGCCGATCTTCGCGCCGGCGATATTGCGCAGCTCCGCTTTTGCAACCGTAAACGTTGTGCCTACCATGGTCAGAAGCGGAATCACGATCAGGCTGAAGAGCAGGATAAGGCTGAACAGGACGATAATATTAAACGGGTTGCTGAGCACGCTCAGCGACAGGTTCTTCAACCGTTTCCAAGAAAACGGATGTCTGATTTTCGGTGGTTTTCCTTTTGGCATAGTAACGCTCCAATCCAAGTTGTCCGTTGCCCGCGAACACGGGCGGTCATTATCCCAAATTCGTTCACTGCATCAAAGGTTTCGATGGTTCGGGTATACATGGGGGGAAGCAGTTCTTCCTATTCAAGTTGACAAACAAGCAATTTTATCTAGAGAAACCAGGCTTTGCGTGCATATAAAAAGTGGAAGCCTTATGGCGGGAACGGCGCAGAGCGGCCTGACGGTGACATGCTGAATTTTTGTTAAGCGAAAGCGCACCGCCTCGAGGAGTCGGAACGCAAATTTTCGCAAACGTTTACGTAAACAGTATAGCAATTGCGATTTTGGATGTCAAGGTGTAATTCACCGCCATACACAAACGTGCGCCTGCCTCTGCCGAACCGGCCGCCGCTGCATGGAGCGCACTTTTTACGGCGCTGCATGCGGCGGTTTCTTCGAAAAAAGTCACTTGATTTCATCCTTTAAGATGCGATAGACGTCGTAGATATCCGTCACTTCGTAGTCCGGCGCAAAGTCGCCGTTCTGGCCTTTGTCCTTGACGGGGGTGAGCATGGAGTTGATCTTGAATACACGCCCGTATCCCATTCTGCGCGGGCCCACGACGTCGCGCGAGAGCGTGTCCCCAACGAACGCGCATTCTTCCGGCTTGAGCCTTGCCTGATGGAGCGCCACCTGGAAGATATACGGGTGCGGCTTGCGGTAGCCTACGACGCTGGAGAGCGTGATATCGTCAAAATACTGTCTTACCCCATACTGTTCGAGGGTTTCAAACACTTGAAACAGGCTGGCGGTGTTGCTCACAGCGGCAACGTATAAGCCCATCTCCTTCAGGCCTTTCAGCATTTCGGCGGCGTTTTTGCGCAGGGAACGGTCAAAATAGGTGACCTCCCACATATGCGCAATCTCCTCGCTGATGGCGATGAGCTTCTGCCGGTCGACCGGAACTTTGGCAAACCCGTAGTCCGCCCAGATCTGTTCCGGCTTGAGTTCCATGAGGGTGACTTCCGCCTCGTCCTTATAACGCAGGATTTCGGGATACACGATATCCCAAAGCTCCTGTTCGCCGTAAGGAACTTCGATGCCATGCTTTTGGAGAATTTCGTAGAGCGCATGAGCGGTGCGCTTGCTGTTGGACTCGTCGAAGTACAGGTCCTCCAGCGTGCCGCCCATGTCAAACATGACGCCTTTGATCATAGATTCACATCCTTTCCAATTTGACAAACCCTATTTATGAGCCGGAATCACCGGCGAAGGCGCGAAAGAACGGGGAAAACGAGCTGTAAACGTTTGCGAAACAGGGCTAAAGAAGAGCCGCTGTTTGAAAAGCGGCAGTCAAGCCGGCTGCGCGCCGCCCGAAGGGGCGGAAACAGGGGAAAAGAACGCTTCCGCCGTCAGGCGTAGAACTCGTTCTGATACGCCAGCATATCCTCGCGGGTGCCAAGGAACGGGCCGGGCGTCTCCATTTTCAGCGAAACGAGGGCTGCGGCGCGGCGGAGAGATTCGGGTATGCCGCTGTGCAGGCGCTCGCCAAGGTAGCAGGCAAAGGTCGTATCCCCGCGCCCGGTGCGCCCGCTGAGATTCCTCGCTTTGAGCGGAGCGGTATAGAACCGCGTTCCGTCGTAAACGAGCACCTCGCTGTTATGCGTAATCATAACTTCTTTGGCGCCCCAGGAATGCAGAAGCTTAGCAGCCTCCATACGGTCGGTTTTGCCGGTCATGACCTCGGCTTCGGCGGCGTCCGTCTTTAAAAAGGAGACAAGCGGCAGAAGCTCGCGCTTTTCTGCCCAGTCCCGCATGACCATATGGTGGTCCGGCTGAACGCAGCGGAGCATGCACTGCACGTCCACCGCCAGCGCGCCAACCTTAGACGCGGCTTCTACGACGCTTGCGCCAATATCCCCATGGACAAGCCCCGCAATGTGGCAGACGGCGGCTTCGAGACCTGCCAGCTCTTCGGGACGGTACGAGTCGATGCTCGTTGTGCAGCGGCAGTCCCGGCGTTCCCGATCGGCGGAAAAATAGGTGTTTTCCATGCGGGTGCTCTCGGCGGAGTTCAGCGGCAGAACCGTAATCGGTTTGCAGCGGCCGTACGCCTCGGCAAGGTCGATGGAGTCCGCGTTTCGTTTGACGAGCACCGCCGAGCGGTTGCCCATCGCGGCGGAAGCATAGCCGGAAAACAGCGCAGCTCCGCCGTAAGCGTGCTCAACCGTTCCGTCGAAGTCTGTGTTTTTGTCAAGGCACACTTGGCCGATGATCAGCGTGTCGAAGCGCATACAATCGTTTCACTTTCCTGAATAATAGATTCGCAGTCGGGGCACCAGAGGCGCATGCGGCCGCCGAGGAGAGCGTTCCGCACGTCGAACGAGTTGCGGGGGCAGTCTTCGAACAGCACTGCCGCGCGCGCTTCGTCCCCGGGACGGTGCGCGTCCGACCCGCAGACGCGAATCAGATTCGGGTGTTCTTTTGCCAGTTGGAGCGCAAGTTCGTTGCGGTTTTTCTGGCGCGGGTTGCAGTTGACCACTTCCAGCCCGTGGATGCTGTCGTAAAAAACGCTATCACAGTCGCGGAAGGGGTGCGCGTGGATAATCAGGATCCGATCGCCGTACTTACGAAAGAACGACGCGTGATCCGTGTTGAACAGGTACGGGTTTTCGCGCAGGAACGCTTCGTCGATGCCATAGAGCAGATAGTCGCTGTCGTTTTCCGGAAAGCGCAGCTCCGCGCCGAGCGCAACGGTAAAGCCGATTTCGTCGCCCGCGCGCTTTGCTTCCTGATAGCCAAACAGAAAGCGGGTGACGCATTCCTGCCAGTCGTCGCGGCAGTTCTGAAGCGTGATATAGGTTGCATGCAGGTGGTCGGTGACCACAAAGCCGTCGTAGCCGTTTTCTTTGTAGGTGTTTACGAGGTCCGGCGCGCTGACGATGCCGCATTTGCTGGTTTCCGCGGTGTGGATATGCAGGTCGAATTTTGCGTATTGTTTTCCGTCGATTGTCGTCATGAATCTTGTTGTCTCGTTTCAGTAATTTCGTTGTCTATCTATCGGTTTTGCCGGTTGTTCCGGCAGGATGAACGAACGATCAGCGCATCAGCCTTGCCGGATATCCCGGCAGGAGGAGCGAACCACGAGCGTCGGGGTCAGGATGCGGTGGGAATAGCCGGATGTTTCGTCGGTAATCTTCTCAAGCAGGATATCCACCGCGGCGGTCGCCATCGTCTTTTTCGGCTGTTCGATCGTGGTCAGCCGGATGCGCGGCAGGTCGGCGTAGAGGATGTTGTCAAAGCCCATCAGAGACACGTCCTCCGGAATGCGGATGCCCGCTTCCTCGGCGGCGGCAAACACGCCGAGCGCGAGGGAGTCCGTTGCCGCAAAGATGGCCGTGTATGGGAAGGGAGACGCAAAAATTTGTTTTGCCATCTGGCTGCCCGCCTGCACGCTGCTCAGCGGATAGCTGCTGCTGAAAAGGTTCGGCTCGATGCCCAGCTCTTTGCAGGCGTCTATATACCCTTCCGCGCGCAATTGGTGGGTAACGCTGCCCTTGCGCTGGCCGAAGTAGAGGATGTTCCGGTGGCCGAGGGAGTAAAGGTATTCCGTTCCGATATGCGTGCCGCGGTAGTTATCGACCGAAACATAGCTCTCCGGCAAATCACGGAGGTTTTCGCTGACGAACACCGTCGGCACTTTGGAGATGAGAGGCTTTAAATTTACATAGGATTCGGCGTTGGAGGGCACGAGGATGATGCCATCCACCTGACGGCTCACGAGCAGTTCAAACACGTTCCGCTCCAAGTTCAAATCGTGTGCCGAGTTGCAGAGCATGAGGTTGTAACCGTGCTCACGCGCGCGCATCTCGATATGGTACGCCATTTCGGACATGAAGGGGTTATCGATGTTGGCAACGATCAGGCCGAGCAGCTTCGTCTCCTTCATGACCATGGAGCGCGCAACGTAGTTTGCGGTGTATCCCATGTCCCGGCAGATCTTGAGGATGCGCTCGCGCGTCTCCTCGCCGATCTCGGTGCTGCCGGAGAGCGCGCGGGAAACGGTTGCATAGGAAACATTGGCAACTTTTGCGATATCTTTGATGGTGACGCTCTTCACCGGCAAGCCCTCGCTTTCGCAATTTTTCCTGCGGATGGCCGGGGTTCCCCCTCGACAGGCCAGCGTAAATCGGTAGTATGATCTTGGTGCGATAAACAATTCGGAAGCGAACGGAATGTACCGAAAACCGGGTGTTTTAACAGTGTAAACGTTTCCGCCGTAAATTGATATTACTATGCAAAAAATCATTTGTCAATGTTCATTCTTTTGCGCAGAATTGCGGCTTGCTGCAAAACAACCCTTCCCGAAGAAACCATACGCTGTGCGTATTGACAAAAAAATCCAGATCGATTAGAATCAAGCTGAAGCTGTCGCGCAAACGTTTGCGAGTTTTCGCCGGTTTCACACGCTATCTGCTGGAAAGGCGGGCCAATCATGATCGACGTCGTCCTCTTCGATATCGGCGGAACCATCCATACCGTAACCAACAACGAAGCGCTGCGAACGGCGTTTGCAAAGCGCCTTCGCGAGCGTTTGGCCGACTATGGAATTCTGCTGGAAGGCGACGACAGGCAGATCGGGTTGCGGCTGCATGAGAACGCGGAAGAATACAAGCATTATTCCGAACAGATTCTTGGCGAACTGCCGCAGGCGCGCATCTGGAACGAGTTTTATTTAAAGGATTACAAAATCGGCGAGCAATGCCTTTTGCCGATTGCCGAGGAGCTGAGCTTCCTGTATGACTACGAGCGCGTGCGCAACATGCGCCGCCCGCGATTGATCGAAACGTTTGAAACGCTCAAAACCATGGGCATGCGCATGGGAATTATCAGCAACATCATCTCCACTTCGTTTGTACCGCATATCCTCAACGAATACGGAATTGCAAAATATATGGAGTGCGTCGTGCTCTCCAGCGAGGCGGGCGTGCGAAAGCCCAACCCGGTCATCTTCGACATCGCGCTGAATGAACTCGGTGTAAAACGGGAACGTACCGCTTACGTTGGGGATACGCTCTCGCGGGACGTGCTGGGCGCGAAAAACGCACATCTAGGACTGATGATTCAGATCGACAACCCCGCCATTGCGCACCGGGACGCGGGGCTGAAGGAAAAGGGCGTTGAACCGGACGTTCGAATCACCGAGTTTTCCGAAATTCCGGGCGTAATAAACACGTTCAACAAAGCAAATCTCCAATAACCCCGCGCGGCGGGTAAATACCCTGAGCAACAGGCATTATTCCTATCAACTTGAATCAATCTCTTCTCAAACAAAATCAAAGAACAACCCGTACACAAAAAACTATGGGATGCAAATACAAGGAGGCTACAGGACATGATCGACACCATTTTTTTCGACATTGGCAATACGCTGCGCGTTGTTGTCAAGGACAAAGCGTTTTCCGACGCAGCCGAGCAGGAGATGATGCGTCTTGTCGGCACGACGGAAACGCACGACGCGTTTTTTGCCAAGATCAACGAGCGGTGGGATAAGTACCGCAAGGCCGCGAAAAACGGACACCTCGACGCCTCCGAAATGGAGCTTTGGTCGCAGTACCTTCTGCCGGATTACCCGATCGATCTGATCTGCGCCGTTGCAGGCAAACTCACGCGTCTCTGGCGGGATCACGACGGGCGGCGCGTGGCGCGGCCGGACGTGAAGGATACGCTTGTCGAACTCAACAGACGCGGCTACACCATGGGCATCATCGCCAACACGATTACCGAAACGGAGATTCCGGACTGGATGGTCGAGGACGGCGTTGCGCGGTATTTCAAAACGGTCATCCTCTCTTCCAAGGTGCGCCTGCGTAAGCCCGACCCGGAAATCTATCGGTTGGCCTGCCGCGCCATCGGCAAGCCGCCGGAACAGTGCGCCTATATTGGAGACAATCCCGTGCGCGACGTGCAGGGCACGCGCGAAGCGGGGTATGCGCTCATGGTGCGCATTGACGAGCCGGATACGCTCGCCAAGGAACCGCAGGAACTCAAGGAGAATTCGGACTATACGATCACCGAAATTTCGGAACTTTTGAATATTTTCCCACCGCTGAACGCTTGATTTGAGGAGAACCGGAATGGAGCAAACTGCGAAGAAAGAATTTGACGCTATTTTTTACGATCTGGGTGGAACCCTGCGGCTGGTGGAGCGCGACGCGGCGTTTGAAGCGCGCGCGCGCAAGCGCATCGCCGAACTTTGCGGCGAAACGGGCGACCCGGACGAGTTCTGCAAGTTTTTGGACTACCGCTACGAAGGCTACCGCAAATGGTGCTTTGAAGCCATGCAGGAAGCGCCCGAATGGGAGCTTTGGACGAAGTGGCTCACGCCGGAGTACCCGCGAGAGCTGATTATGAAAAACGCCGTCGAGCTCACGATTGAATTCCGCAACAAGGACGGCCGCCGCGTGGTGGCCGAAAACGGCGCGCAGTCGATTCGGGATTTATTCGCCAACGGCTACAAGCTCGGCATCATCTCGAACCTTGTTACGTCCAAGGAGATACCGGACTGGCTGGAGCACGACGACCTTGCCAAGTATTTCGGCGCGGTGCTGCTCTCCTGCGTGGAAGGCATCCGCAAACCCGACCCGCGGCTCAGCCAGATGGCCTGCGAGCGGCTCGGGGTGGAACCCTCCCGCTGCGTATATATTGGCGACAACCTCAAGCGGGATATCGAAGGCACGAAGATTGCGGGCTTTGGCACGTTCATTCTCTACACCACGCCGGAAAAGCTGAAAAAGGAAAAGATTACGGACGAAAACCGCCCCGACGCGATTATCTTCGACTTTGCGGAACTCAAAGACCTATTCCCGAAGTGTCCTACCGTGGCGGAAGACCGCATCCGGAGGGTTTGACGCATGGAAAAAAACATTCGCGCCATCTTTCTCGACCTCGGCGGCACGTTCCGCATTGTAGAGGACAATCTTCCTTATAAAACGGAAGCGCGAAAACGCATTGCTGAACTCTGCGGAACGGATATGGAAGCGGAAGCGTTCCATTCCCTGATTGAACAGCGCTACGACGGCTACCGCGACTGGGCGCTCAAGTTCATGTGCGAAGCGCCGGAAGAGATGCTTTGGACGCGCTGGCTCGCGCCGGAGTGCGATAAGGCTCTTTTGGAGCGCAACGCCGTGGAACTGACTTACGAACTGCGCAAAGCAAAAGGCGAGCGGGTCGTGGTGAAAAACGGCATCGAAACCGTGAAGGAACTGGTTAAACGCGGGTACAAGGTTGGCGTGATCAGCGATTTGATCGGTACGATCGAGATTGACGAGTGGCTCGACCGCGACGGACTGCGCCCGTATTTCTGCACCGTGCAGCAGTCGTCGGTTACGATGCTTCGAAAGCCGCACCCCGCCATCTATTTCCACGCGCTCAAGGAAGCCGGCGTGCGTCCCGAGGAAAGCGTGTTTGTTGGCGACAATCTGGAGCGGGATATCATTGGCGCCAAAGCAAGTAACTTCGGCGCGACCATCGCCGTGGATTACCCCGGCGCAAAGAAACTGAAACTGACGCTCGAGAACATGCCGGACGGCATCATCAAGAGCTTTGACCAGCTGCTGGAAATCTTTCCGCAGCCGCCGAGGATGAATCTTGACGCAATGGAGCAAAGGAGCGTGGAAACAAAGTGAAACAGCAGGATGTTATCGGCGGGGAAGCGCTGGCAAAAGCCGTTGAGCGCGCTTACGATCTGGGTCAGATCGACTACTCCCTGGAGCCGCTCAATTATGAGGACGAATCCGGCAAGCCTGTTGGCGTTGTGCGTTCGGGCGACAGCGTCATCTTTTGCTGCCGTCGCGGCGAGCGCGAAATCGAGCTGACGGACGCGTTCACCGACCCCGCGTTTATGGGGTTTACCCGCGAAAAGATCGACCCGCTGACGTTCGTGATCCTCACGATGTACAACGAAAAATACACCTACCTGCCGGTGGCGTTCGCGCCGAGCCGTGTAAACGGCACGCTGGCGGAAACGGTTGCCACCGCGGGGTTGAGCCAGCTGCACTGCGCGGAAAGCGAAAAATACGCACACGTGACCTTTTTCCTCAACGGCGGCAACGGCAATCCGTTCGCCGGGGAGGAGGACGTCTGCATTCCCTCGCCCAAGGGCGTTGCGTTCGACACCGTGCCCGCGCTGAGTTTGCCAAAGGTGGCGGAGCAGGTTGCGGAAGGCATGCAAAAGGGTTTCGATTTTATCGTAACCAACTTTGCCAATGGCGACGTAATCGGGCATACGAGCAACAATGCCGCCAAGGTAGAGACGGCGCGCGTCGTGGACAAATACCTTGGCGAAACCATTGCCAGAGCGAAAGAAGCGGGGTATACGACCCTGATTACCGCCGACCACGGCAATTTGGAGCGGATGATTACCCCCGAGGGCAAGCCGGACGTTGCGCATACCGAAAACCTCGTTGCATTCATTCTGGTGCCGCCGGAAGGAACCGCGCCCGCTGCGGCGAGAGCTTCGTTCGATCCAAACCGCGCGGACGGCGCGCTCTGCGACGTAGCGCCGACGGTGCTCGCAGCGCTCGGAGTAGCTCAGCCCGCGGAATTGAGCGGCAAAGCGCTGTTCCAACCGGAAAACACGGGCAAAGTACTGCTGATCATTCTGGACGGCTGGGGTATGGGAGAGGAAAACGAAACCAACCCGATCTTCCTTGCTGAAACGCCGGTTTGGGACGAGCTATTGCAGAACTACCCCGTTCGTTACCTTCGCGCTTCTGGAAACGCCGTAGGCCTCGAAAGCGGCAAGGCGGGTAATTCCGAAGCGGGGCATTTGAATATTGGCGCGGGGCGCGTGGTGCCGCAGGACGACGTAAGGCTGGAAAACGCAATGCAGGACGGTTCGTTTGGCGAAAACCCCGTGTTCGTTTCCGCGGTCGAGCAGGCAAAGCAGAGCGGCAAGGCCGTGCACCTGTTCGCGCTGTTGACCAAGAAGTCCTCCCACGGATCGATCGACTACCCGCTGGAACTGCTCGGCCTTTGCAAGCGGCTGGAGATGGAAAACGTGTTCGTGCATATCATCTTCGACGGGCGTTCCACGCCGCCGGGCAGCGCGCCGGAACTGCTGCGCGAACTGGAAGAACAAATGCGGAAAATCGGCGTTGGTACAATCGTTTCCGGCGTCGGGCGCGGCGTCGCGCTGGATCGGGACAAGAACTGGGCGAAAGTCAAAAAAGCGTATGATTCCTTGACCCTTGGCGCGGGCGCGCGGTACCGCTGAGCGCCTGGAGACTCACGGAGTTGTTTCATATTAGACTGTTCGGCGGAAACGCAAAACGAAAGTGAGGAGTTTTTTGATGATTCAGGTTGGCATCATCGGCGCGGGGCGCATCGGTCAGGTACACATGAAAAGCGTTGCTTCCGGCGTGCCGAACGCGGTCATCCGCTCGCTGGCCGATCCCATGATCAGCGCACAGGCGGAGCAGATGGCAAAAGGCTTCGGCATCCAGCATATCTGCGGCGATTATCACGAACTTCTGGACGACCCCCGCATCGACGCGGTGCTCGTCTGCTCGCCGACGGATATCCACGCAAAGATCTCCATTGAAGCGATCCGCGCAGGCAAGCACGTGTTCTGCGAAAAACCTGTCGATCACGAACTCGCCAAGATCGATCTTGTGGAAGAAGCGCTGAAGGCTTCCCCAAAGAAGCTCAAATATCAGGTCGGCTTCAACCGTCGCTACGACCATAACTTCCGCGTGCTGCGCCAGGCGGTGCTCGAAGGAAAAGTTGGCGATGTGCAGTTTATCCGCGTGAGTTCGCGCGATCCGCAGCCGCCGCACGCGGGCTTTATCGCGTCCTCCGGCGGGCTGTTTCTGGATATGATGATCCACGATCTGGATATGATTCGCTATCTTTCCGGCAGCGAGGTTGAGGAAGTGTTCGCGCAGGGCGCGGTGCTGATCGATCCCGCCATCGGTGCGGCGGGGGATGTGGACACCGCGACGGTTTCCGCCCGCATGTCAAACGGCGCGCTCGCGCTGATCGACAACTCCCGCAAGGCGGTCTATGGCTACGACCAGCGGGCAGAGGTGTTTGGCTCGAAAGGCTGCGTGCAGAACGCAAACGACCTGCCCTCGACCATGGTGCTTTCCACGGTGGACGGCATTACCGCCGAAAAACCGCTCTGGTTCTTTCTGGAACGGTACATGGCGTCCTATCAGGCGGAAGTGCGCGCGTTTATCGACAGCATCGAGCAGGACACCGAGACGGAAGTCGGTATTTTCGACGGCCGCAGGACGATTCAAATCGCGCTGGCCTGCAAAAAGTCGCTCGCGGAAAACCGCCCGGTTCGCGTGGACGAAATCAAGGCGTAACGGACTTTTTGCGCAGTGCGAAAACGAATTCCGCCGCGCAGGGCTGAGACTGGTTCCGTTGAATATACGGATGTATCGAGAGCGGAGGTTCTTTTGTGAAGATCGACCGGCTCAACGAAATGGAAGCTTGCATCAAAAAATCCGGCGCAATTTCGCTGCAGGAATTGTGCCGCTGCTTTCATGTTTCCATGAGTACGGTGCGGAGGGACATTGCCGAGCTGATTCGGCTCAAGCGCATTCAAAAGATCTATGGCGGTGTTATCCGCGGCGCACAGTCGGCGGACGAAACGCCGCCCGTCTGGAACGCAGGCCTCTGCTCGGCGGGCAGCCATACCGGGTTTCTTGCGGCTTCGCTGGTGCGGGAAGGGATGAGCGTTTTTCTGGATTCCGGGGCCGCCTCACTGGAACTGCTGCCGTATCTTGCGGAAAAGCGGAACATCACGGTCATCTCCAACAGCCTCATGGCGCTCAAGCAAGCGGCGCTCTACCACACGCTCAACGTCATTGCGCTCGGCGGAATCTTCAACTGCGGCACGGCGTCGTTTTCCGGTCAGGCCGCGCTGGACGAACTGGCAAAGATGTCCATCGACCTTGTGTTTTTAACCGCGGACGGTGTGACGCTGGAACGCGGGCTGACCAGCTCCAACTACACGGAAATCGACGTAAAAAAGAACGTCGCTAAATGGAACCGCGATCTGGTTCTGCTGGTGGACAGTTCCGTTTTCGGCAAGAACGCGCTGATTACCTTTTGCGAAATCGCGCGGCTCAAGGCTATTGTCTGCGACCGGCCGCTGCCAAACGAGTTTCTGCGCGCGGGCGCGCTGCATAAGATTACCGTGCTGACGCCGGCAACCGAGTTTGAGGTTGCAGCGGAAGAACCCGCGCTGGAACGGTTATACGCCATGAACCGCTGATAAAAAACTGGAGATCAACAAGGCCCCCGGGAAATCGCTTTCTCGGGGGCTGTTTTGTTTGATGCTGTATTTGGCTCAGAGCTTGACCACGATGTCCTGCAGAAGATCGGCGCACATATCGCCCTTGTCCGACGCATGGTTCATGTGGCTGTAGATTTCGCGGTACTTGAGAATCTTTTTGATATCGTCGGAAGTGAACAGCTCGGCTATGGACTCGTGGAAACGGACGTTCATGGCGTTTTCGAGCTTCTTGACTTTCTTGGCCTCTCCGGCAACATGGGGGCGATTATTCTTAAGAGCCGTAACGCAAATGAGAATTCCCTCAGCCATCTGCAGCAGAATCTGCGCCATGGAACAGAGATTTTTATCCGGCAGGATATCGTAGATATGCAAGTCCTTGACGGTCGTCCAGGCATAATCCGCCAAATCGTCGATGGACGAAGAGAGGCGGAAGAGGTCGTCCCGGTCGATCGGGGTGATAAACGTGTGGTTGATTGCTTCAACCAGCTGGTAGTGCACCAAATCGGCCTCGCGCTCCTTGGCTTTTACAAAATCGCCCTTTTCCGTGGTGGGGGTTTCGCAAAAGTCGCAAAGCGCACGCACCGTGTCGCAAACCACTTGCGTCTGCGCAATGAGGATGCTGTAAAAATCGAGAGCTTCCTTGCGTTTCAACATCGGAATAAACGCTCCTTCCAGTTTGTAATGATATCGAACAGATTCTAACGGCTTGACAGGAAATTCGCTTTATACGCGCCGACAGAGCGGCGCGAGAGTTTAGAAGATGCGCGAGAAGAGGAAAAACAGAAGCGCGCCCAGCGAACCTGCGATGGGGATCGTGATGAACCACGAAATCAAAATCCGCCCCGCGACATGCCATTTGACCGCCTTGTACCGCTCCGCCGCGCCAACGCCCATGATGGAGGAGGAGACGATCTGGCTGGACGAAACCGGCGCGCCAAGCAGCGAGGAGACCAGAATGACCGTTCCCGCCGTCATCTGGGAAGCGAAGGAATCGATCGCCTGCACCTTGAAAATACCGGTGCCTACGGTCTTGATAATCTTAAACCCGCCGAACGCGATGCCGAGAGCAAGGCACAGCGCCGCGCAGGCGATTGCCCAGATGGGGATCGTGCTGGTTGCTCCGCCGTAGATGCCGATGAGGATCATCACGATGCCGATGGTCTTCTGGGAATCGTTGAAGGAGTGGTTGAACGCAAGAAAGCTCATGTTGAACCACTGCGCATAGGTAAAGAAGGTGTGTGCGCGCAAACTGGCGTTTCGGGTGAGAAAGCGCAGCAGAATAAGAATCAGAAACCCGACAATAAAGCTGACGATCGGGGTGACGAAGATCATCAGAACGACCTTCGTCCAAAAGTAATTCCAGCTGATGGCGCTGCTGCCGAACGCCGCGAGCCCTGCGCCGACGACGCCGCCGATGAGCGCATGGGAGGACGAAGCGGGAATGGCGAGAAGCCAGGTTACGAGGTTCCAGAGGATGGCCGCGAGAATCCCCGCCGTAATGAACGCCAGCGCGATGCTCTTTGCTTCCGGATTGGTATAAAAGCTCTCCGCAACGATCTTCTTAATGGTGTCCGAAACACTGGAACCGATGGCCAGAATGGCAAACGGGGAGAGCACTTCCACAACCGCCGCCCACGCAAGCGCAGGGTAAGGCCGCATGGAACGGCTCGCAATCAGCGTCGCCACAACGTTGCAACCGTCATGAAACCCGTTGACATACGTGAAGATAAACGTAAGGGCTACCAGTATCCAGAATGAGATTGGCATAATAGACGGGATCACTCCAATCGCGCAAACCGCGCAAACGTTTACGGAAATGCTTAAAAGAAAACCCCATAGGTTCCTATAAGGTAGAAGTATAATACCAGATATCGGGGCTTTCGTCAATGATAACTTGCGTTTTTTGCACCGAATTTCAATTTTTACGCGCCGATTTTCTGCTCGAACGGTTCCAGCTTACGGAAAGTTACGCAAAGAACCCGAAAAAAACAGCGGCGGAATGTCGGCTGATTGCCGTAGAAAGCGCTGATTTTTCCAAGACGTCGCCGAAAAAAGAATCAGCGCGCGGGCTGTTTTTTCACCCGCGCGCACGATGTTCAGAAGAAAAGCGGCAATTGAGCCGCAACAAGTCGGCGCCGGAGCGTCAGCTCCTGCGAACGATGCAGATGTTGTAATACTCGCTGAGCAGATAGTGCTTGCAGAGCGCGATGGCTTCGCCCGCCATGTTGAAAAGAATCTCTTCAATAAATACGATCTGCGTCTCCATCGGCACGCTCAGGTGCTGGCTGATGTTTTCCTCGGCAACGGTGAACGTCAACCGCGAAAGCGCGCTGGCGGACGCTTCGTAGATCCAGTTGTTCAAAAGCGTTTTAACGCTCTCGCTGTCGTTAAGGTCCGCCGCGCTCTCCGGAATCATCTTCACGGGAACCTCGATGAACGTATAGCTGATGGCCGTGCTTTCGTGGTAATGCCGCACGTCCGCAATCAGGGCGATATCGTTGGGGCTAAGGCGCATTTTTTGCTGCACGATCAGCGCGGTGGGGGAAAAGCCGTAGGTCACGTCGCTTTCCGTGCAGGGGACGGTTGCGCAGGTGAACGCCGGGTTCGAAAGCTTTTCAAACCCGATCTGCTTGAGCTCTGAGCGGGCGCTGACGAAACTGCCCTTGCCCTGTACGTTGTAGATGCGCCCGTCCTCACAAAGTATCGCCAGCGCCTGGCGCAGCGTGTTGCGGCTGACGCCGTACCGCTCGGCAAGGACGGTTTCCGGCGGCAGTTGATCGCCGGGCAGATACTCGCCCCGATCGAGACGCTGAAACAAATCCTCGTAAATTGCGACAAAAGCGGGCTCTTTTTTCCCGCGCAGGGAATACCGCTGGCTGAGTTCCGACATATTCTACCCCAAGTTATAAATTATTGTTTACAAATCGAACGACAGCTTGTATAATTCATTTCGAAGTTGTTCATACAACATGTACGATTGTTGAACATATTATACATCAAAATTCGTTTTTCGTCAACGACCCCACCCAAACCTTCCGAATCCGCGTGCACGCGCCGCTTGAATTTCTGAAAATTCCAACTGTTTGAAACCCAGCCTGAGATGGATTATAGTTTCCGCATAGGGAATGCGGGATGATCAAATACTATAGGAGGAAACATGCAATGAGGAAAAAAGGATTCTTAGCGCTGCTGATGGCAGCAATGCTGCTGCTTGCCTACGCCTGCGCACCCGCGGCTGTGGAAAGCACGGCCACGGCCGACGCCCAGCCCGCCGAAGCGGCAACGGAAGCACCTGCCGAAGCCCCTGCCGAAGTCCCCGCCGGTATCGTCGCAGCGGACGTCAAGGTAGGTCTTGTGCTCACCGGCGCGCTCGGCGACCAGTCGGTCAACGATCAGGCGTACGCTGGCCTGATGTACTGCCAGGAGAACTATGGCGTGCAGGTCAAGGCCGTTGAATGCACGGACGCTTCCATGTATGCCGAAGCCGCGCAGATGTTCTGCGAAGAAGGCTACGATCTGGTCGTATTCAACGCGTTCAACCAGGAGGAAGCCCTGCGCACGGTTGCGCCCGCCTATCCGGACGTGAACTTTATGCTGCTCGACACGGTTGTGGACGACATTCCGAACGTCGCCTGCTTTACGTACGCAACGCATGAAGTCTCCTTCCTTGCCGGCGTGCTCGCCGCGCGGAAATCCACCACGGGCGTTGTCGGCTTTATTGGCGGCATGGAAATCCCCACCATTCAGAAGTACCAGAAGGGTTTTGAAGAGGGCGTGGCTTACGTCAACCCCGCGGACACGGTCATTGCCAAGTACGTCGGCAACGACAACAACGCCTGGAGCGATCCGGCAACCGCAAAGTCCCTGACGCTCGATGAAATCGCCAACGGCGCGGACGTTTGCTTCCACGCGGCGGGCGGCAGCGGCCTTGGCCTGATCGAAGCCTGCAACGAAAAGGGCGTTTACTCGATTGGCGTCAACATCGACCAGTCGCACCTCGCGCCGGACACCGTGCTCACGAGCGCCCTGACCCGCGGCGACGTTGCCATTCAGCTGTTCGTCAAGAGCTATCTCGACGGCGCGGTGCTCACCGGACACACAACCCTCAACTGCGCCAACGGCGGCGTAGGCCTTGTGGAGAGCAGCTTCTTTACGGACGACGACAAAGCCGCGATTGCGGACGTCACTGCAAAGATCATCTCCGGCGAAATCAAGGTTACGAACGTAATGGATTATTAATTCTGTTCCAACAGATGAATTGATTTATTACAAACTTGATGGATTATTAATTCTGTTCTAACAGATGAAACAGTTCGTTACGAACGTGATGGATTATTAATTCGAAGACAGAAAAACTCTTGCAACTCAAAAAACGGGATTAGACTCCATTTCAGCGTCCGGGGCACACCGCTCCGGACGCTGATCGAAGGGTGGGATCAACGGCATGCAGGGAATTGTCATGCAAGGCATCAGCAAGGAGTTCGGCGGCAAGTGGGCGCTGCGCGACATCAGTTTATCCGTTGAAAAGGGCACGATTCACGCCATCATCGGAGAAAACGGCGCGGGAAAATCCACGCTGATGAACATCCTCAGCGGCGCGCTCACGCCGAACCAGGGAACAATACTCTACGACGGCACAAAGGTGTGCTTCAAAAACCCGCAGGACGCCTCCCGGCTGGGAATCGGCATTGTGCATCAGCACTTCATGCTCATCCCCATGCTCAAGGTCTGGCAGAACGCGATTCTGGGCATAGAACCGGTCCGAAAGAACGGAAGCATCGATAAAAACGCGGCGATAGCCATGCTGGAAAAAGCATGCGCCGACTACTCGATTTCGCTCAACCTCGAGCAGGTCGTAGGCACGTTGACCGTTGGCGAACAGCAGCGCGTTGAAATACTGAAAGTCATGATCCGCAAGGCGGACTTTATCATCTTTGACGAGCCGACCTCCGTACTCACGCCGCAGGAGATTGAAAACCTGCTGGCGAACATTAAAACCCTCAAGCGCATGGGCAAAACCATCCTCTTTATCAGCCACAAGCTCGAAGAGGTGCTGGGCATTGCCGACCGCATTACGGTGCTGCGGCAGGGCAGGCTCATCGGCACGCTGGACTGCGGCGAAGCCTGCGCGGACAAGCTGGTTTCCATGATGGTCGGCCGCGAGGTCAATACGGAAGGAACCCCGCTGCCCGTAGAAAAGGGAGCGGAACTGCTGCGAGTGGACGGGCTCTGCACCGAGCGGACGCGCTTTTCCAGCGGTCTCGATCGCGTTTCGTTCGCACTACGGGAAGGCGAGGTGCTCGGCGTTGCCGGCGTGGACGGCAACGGTCAGACGGAACTCGTGGAAGCGCTGCTGGGGCTTAGAAAAACCACCGGCGGCAGCGTCAAAAAGAGCGGGCGCGAGCTGGTGGGTTTCACGAGCGCACGTATCCGCAAAACCGGCATCGCGGTGATTCCGCCCGACCGTCAGACGCAGGGACTCGTGCTGGCCAACCCCATTCAGAGCAACTTTATCATGGGCTGCGAGGACAGCCCGCGCCTTGGCCGCCGCGGAACGCTCAAAAAGAAAGCGACGCTGGAGACCACGGGCGAACTAGCGAAATTATACGATGTGCGCATGCCGTCGCTTAGCGCGCTCGCCTCCGAGCTTTCGGGCGGCAACCAACAGAAGGTCATTCTGGCAAGGGAGTTCGGGCTGCGTTCGTCCGATCTGGTGATTGCAATGAACCCAACGCGCGGGCTGGACGTTGGCGCAATCGAATTCGTCTACGAGCAGATTGAGCGGCAGAAGAGCCAGAAGAAAGCCATCCTGCTCATCTCGACGGAGCTTTCCGAAATCCTTCGCCTCTCCGACCGGATCGCCGTTCTGTTTCAGGGGCGGCTGATGGGAATTGTCGAGCGGAAGGAAGCCACCGTGGAGCAGCTCGGCAGGCTCATGGCGGGCATCTCCGCCGGAAAGGACGGGAGCTGCTATGAAGAAGCGTAACGAATCCGCGGCGCGCGCGCGGGACTCGATTCTCATCGTGGCGGCGAGCTTCCTGCTTGCGCTGCTGGTCGGCGCGGTGATCCTGCTGCTGCAGGGAGAGAACCCCATCGAGGTTTATAACTACCTGTTGATCGACCCGCTGATTTCAAAAAACGGACTGCTCAAAGTGCTCGGAAAGGCTACCCCGCTGATCTTTACGGGGCTTGCGGGGACGCTGGCGTTCCGCTGCAACGTGTTCAACATCGGTCTCGAAGGCCAGCTCTACGCAGGCGCGCTGACCGCCGCCGTGCTGGGCTACACCCTGCAGGGGCTGCCCGCCTGGATGCATCTTTCCATCTGTTTTGCGGGGGCGATGATCGCTGGCGCGCTCTGCGCGTTCATCCCCGCCTGGCTCAAGGTGAAGTTCGGCGTGCACGAGGTCATTACGACCATCATGCTCAACTACATCATTTCGAATATTATTTCAATGCTGGTGGTCAACTATTTCCGCAACCCAGGCGAAACCGCCCGCACGCCGTATGTGCAGGACTCCGCGCGGCTGATGCAGTTTAAAGCACCGGAGCAGGTTAATACGGGGCTGATCATCGCCGTCGTCCTTTGCATCCTTGCCTACTGGGTGTTTTCGCGGACAGTGTTTGGCAGCCATGTGGACGCCGCTGGCAAAAACCTCATGGCGGCGCGTTACTCCGGCATCAACGCCGACCGGCTTGTGATCCTTACCATGATGCTTTCCGGCGCGGTGGCAGCTCTTGGCGGGCTGGAGCGCTCGCTCGGCGCGTTCGGGTATATGGAAGTCAACTTTTCGCCGGGATTCGGCTACGACGGCCTCGCCATCTGCATCATCGCGCGGATGAACCCGCTGGGCGTGCTGATCGTTGCGCTCCTGATGGGGCTGATGAGCTACGGCGGGCTGAATTTGAACATGATGACCAGCGTGCCCACCGAATGGGTGCGGGTGCTCACGGGATTCATCTTTGCGTTTGTGGTCATCGGCAATACACTGCTCAAGCAGCGGGGCGGCGTGCTCTTCCGTAAAAGAGACGCTGAGAAGGAGGAAGCCGCATGAGCATATCCATTACTTCGATTCTCGCGCGGATGTTTTCTTCCGCAACTCCCATCGCGCTGGCTGGCATCGGCGGGTTGTTTGGCGAACGGAGCGGAATCGCCAACATCGGGCTGGAAGGAACCATGCTGTTTTCCGCGCTCGCGGCGGCCATTGGCAGCTACTATTCCGGCAGTCCCTGGATCGGCCTTCTCTGCGGGATGGCCTGCGGACTGTTGGTCTCGCTTTTGCACGCGTTTCTCTGCATCACCGTGCGGGTGGATCAAATCGTCATCGGGCTTGTGATTAATATCTTCGCGGCCAACAGCACCGTGTACCTCTTGAGCGTGCTGTTCCAAAATAAGGGCGCTTCTCCCGCTATCACGAAGCTGCCGTATGTGTCCATTCCGTTTCTGAAGGATATTCCCGGCATGTCGGAGCTGTTTTCCAACATCTCGGTGCTGACGGTGCTGGCGGTGGTCATCATGCTGATTGCGCAGTATCTGCTCTACCAAACGCGCTTTGGCCTGCATGTGATGGCGGCGGGGCAAAACGAAAAAGCCGCTTTCGTCATGGGCGTCAAGGTCAAGCGCACGCAGTATCTGGCTGTGATGATTGGCGGATTGTGCTGCGGACTCGCGGGGTCGTTTCTCTCGATTTCCTACCTGAACATGTTCGTTAAAAACATGGTCAGCGGGCGCGGGTTCATCGCCATCGCCGCCATCCTGATTGGGCGGTACAACCCGGTGGGCGTTCTCTTGGCGAGCCTGTTCTTCGGGCTTGCAGACGCAAGCCAGATGGCGCTGCAGGGCACCGTGAGCATTCCAAACGAGCTGGTGCAGTCCATTCCGTATGTGCTGACAATTCTGGTCGTTACCATCAACGAATGGCGTACCCGCAGGCGCAAACTGACTTTGGCATGACAACACGAAGCACGAAGGAGCATTCAATAAACAGCGCGCCCGCAGGCGCAAACGCTACACGGCTTAACAACACGGCTGATTTAAGGAGCAAACAATGACCGCAACGCACAAACCAATGACGCCCGGAGAACGCTTTATGAAGGCGATCTCCTTTGAATCCGTAGACCGCATCCCGATGATGGACTTTGGCTACTGGCGCGAAACGATAGAGAATTGGCATAAACAGGGCCTCCCTGCGGAGGTGGACTCCACGGAAGAAGTGGAAGCGTATTTCGGCCTCGACCGCGGGTTTGAAACGAACCTCGTCAACTACTGGGCAGATAATGGCCCGGTGGGCATTATGTGGGGCATCTGGCCGGAGTTTACCAAGGTAAAGGTCGGCGAAACGGAAGATACGATCATCTACGAAGGCGAGATCGGCCGCATTGTCGAAAGCAAGGCGGGCAGCATTCCCGCGCACGAGAAATCTCCCGTGGAGACCATGGCGGACTTTGAGCGCCTCGTCGTGCCGCGTATGAACGCCTGGGACCCCACGCGCGTGACGCCCGAATTTGCGGGCATGCTGGAGCGCGGCAAAGCGCAGGGGCAGGCCATCGGCACCTGGATCGACGGGTTTTACGCCTGGCCGCGCATCCTGATGGGGCCGACCAACCTGCTCTACGCGTTTTACGACGATCCCGACCTGCTGCACGCCATTCAGCGCGAACACACGGAATACATCAAGCAGTGGATTGATATGGTGCTCACCTACACGCAGATTGACTACGTCTACTTTTTTGAGGACATGGCGTATAACCACGGCAGCTTTATCTCCAACGACACGTTCGACGAATTCCTGCTGCCGTACTACCACGAGGTCGTAAGCTATATGCGCGGCAAGGGAATTCAAAAAATGCTGGTCGATTCGGACGGCAACACCGTGAAACTCTGCGATAAGTTCGTGGAGGCGGGAATCGACTGCCATTCGCCGCTGCAGATCAACTCCGGCTCTCAGCCCGCGGAGATTCGCAAGCGCCAGCCGAAATTGGCACTCATCGGCGGCATCGACAAGCTCACGCTTTCCCGCACGCGCGCGGATATCGACAAGGAGCTCGAAAAGATTCCGCCGCTGCTCGAAACGGGCGGCTACATCCCCGCGCTGGATCACCGCGTTCAGCCGGATGTGCCGATGGCGAACTACCAGTACTATGTGGAGCGCAAGCGCGAAATACTGGATAAATACCACTATTGAGTTACCGGAGCCGTCCGCCGCACCCAAACCGGCAAAGCGGCTCCTTTCCTCCATCGACGAGTTCCCCTGCTACGCAAAGAAAGTCCCCTTACAGGGACTTTCTTGCGTTTATTGCGGCTTTTCAGACCGGATGGTTACTTCTTTAAAAACGTCATCTGGCTGCGCAGCTGCTGGCCGACTTTGACGAGTTGCGTTTCCGCACCCTGCCGTTTCATGGCGTTGAAGTGCGGCCTGCCGACGCGGTTTTCGAGGATCCAGTCGCGGGCGAATGTGCCGTCCTGAATCTCCCGTAAAACTTTCTTCATTTCCTTTCGCGTTTCGTCGGTGATGATGCGCTTGCCGGTTACATAGTCGCCGTATTCCGCCGTGTCGCTGATGGAATACCGCATGCGCTCGAAGCCGCCGCTGTAGATGAGGTCCACGATGAGCTTCATTTCGTGGATGCACTCAAAGTAGGCGTTTTCCGGCGCGTAGCCCGCCTCCACCAGCGTTTCAAACCCCGCGAGCATGAGTTCCGTCACGCCGCCGCAGAGCACGGCCTGTTCGCCGAAGAGGTCGGTTTCCGTCTCTTCACGGAACGTGGTTTCGAGGATGCCCGCGCGCGCGGCGCCGATTCCGGCAGCGTACGCCAGCGCGGTTTCCTTTGCCTTGCCGGTAGCGTCCTGCTCCACGGCGATGAGGCAGGGAACGCCCGCGCCGCGCTGATATTCGCTTCGGACGGTATGACCGGGGCCTTTTGGCGCGATCATCACAACGTCCACAAACGGCGGCGGCACGATCTGCCCGAAATGGATGTTAAAGCCGTGCGCAAAGGCGAGCGTGTTGCCTTCCGAAAGCCCTTCGGCAATGCTCTCTGTGTAAAGCGCCGCCTGCTTTTCGTCGTTGACCAGCAGCATCACCTCGTCCGCCATTTTGGCGGCGTCCTTCGCGGTTGCAACTTTCAAGCCCGCTTCTTCCGCTTTTTTCCAGGATTTGCTGCCTTCGTAGAGGCCGACCACGACGTTCACGCCGCTCTCTTTGAGGTTCAGCGCGTGCGCGTGCCCCTGACTGCCGTAACCGATGATCGCCACGGTCTTGTTCTTGAGAAATCCCAGATTGCAGTCACCCTCATAATACATCTTTGCCATAAAATAATCCTTTCCTGCGCGTTCGCGCTTTGTTTCTTATTTCTTCCGGCTTCAGCCGGTTTGTTCTTTGCTTGGTTACCGGCGGCCCTGCTTGTCTGCGGGCGCCATGACGTACGCGTTTCTGATCAATGGCCTGCCTGCTTGTCTGCGGGCGCCATGACGTGAGCATTTTCGATGGCGATCATACCGGTTCGCACCGTTTCGCAGATGCCGTAGCGCTCCAGCATGGTTTCGAACCGCTGGATATGCTCGCTCTTGCCGCAGCACTCCAGAATGAGCGTTTCGTGGGAAACATCCACCGATTTCGCGCCGAAGATCTCCGCAATCTGCAGGATATCCGAACGGGTTTCCGAGGTGGCGTTGACCTTGACGAGCACCAGCTCGCGGTTGATGAATTCCCCCGGAACGAGGATTTTCACCTGAATGACGTCGATGAGCTTGCAGAGCTGTTTTTCCACCTGCTCAAAGATCTCCTCGTCGCCGTCCACAACGATGGTCATGCGCGAAACGCCCGGGTCGGACGTGGTACCCACCGCGAGGCTGTGGATGTTGTACGCCCGGCGGGAGAACAGCCCCGCCACCTTATACAGGATTCCGGCGTGGTTTTTCACCAGCACGGACATGGTCAGTTTCATAATCGCTCCTTTCTGCGCCTGCCTTACTGATTTCCGCTCGCCTGCGTCAGCGCCCGGCGTACGGCTTTGCCCATTTCAACTGTACCGACGGCTGGCTTTCCCGCCGCGATATCCGCCGTGCGAAGACCTTGCCGGAGAACGCTCTGTACCGCCTGTTCCACAGCGTCTGCCGCTTCGGGCTGACATAGCGAATAGCGCAGCAGCATGGCCGCCGAGAGAATTGTTGCCAGTGGGTTGGCAATGCCTTTGCCCGCAATATCCGGCGCGGAACCGTGAATGGGCTCGAACAGCCCGAGCGATCCGCTGCCAAGGGAGGCGGAGGGCAGCATGCCGATGGAGCCGGTGATCATGCTCGCCTCGTCGGAGAGGATATCGCCAAAGAGGTTGCTGGTAACGATCGTGTCGAAGTGGCCGGGGTTTCGAACCAGCTGCATGGCCGCATTGTCCACGAGCATGTCTTCGTATTGAACGTCCGGGTACTCCTTTGCCAGCCTGTGCATGGTTTCGCGCCAGAGACGGGAACTTTCCAGCACGTTCGCCTTATCCACGCTGGTGATTTTTTTGCGTCGCTTTCGGGCGGACTCAAACCCGACGCGGCCGATGCGCTCGATTTCCAGTTCGGAGTAACGCTCGGTATCGAAGGCCTCCGCGCCGTTTTCACCCGTGTTTCTGCCGCGCTGGCCAAAGTAGATGCCGCCGGTGAGTTCGCGCACCATGAGCAGGTCGAGGCCGTTTACCATTACTTCGGGCTTGAGCGGGCAGGCGTCGGCAAGGGAGTCGAACAGCACGGCGGGGCGCAGGTTGGCAAACAGCCCCAGCGCGGCGCGAATGCCGAGCAACCCCGCTTCCGGGCGCAGATGCCCGGGCAGTGTTTCCCACTTCGGTCCGCCGACGGCGCCGAGGAGCACGGCGTCGCTCGCCTTGCAGACGCGGACGGTTTCTTCCGGCAGCGGCACGCCAGTTTCGTCTATGGCGCAACCGCCCATCAAAACGCCGGTATACGTCAGGTTGAAACCAAATCGTTCCGCCGCCAAGTCCAGTACGCGCAGCGCTTCGTCAACGATTTCGGGGCCGATGCCGTCGCCCCGGATGACCGCAATGCTGTAATTCATCTGCATCACCGCCTTACAGCTTTCCCGCGCGGATGGCGTTCATCAGCCCGCCCGAAGCGATAATGCTCTGAATAAACGGCGGGAAGGGTTCGCCCAGATACGTTTCGTTCCGCGTGCGGTTTGTAATCACGCCCGTGTCGAAATCGACGGCAATCTCGTCTCCGTCCGAAATCCGCTCCGAGGCTTCCGGGCATTCGATGATCGCAAGGCCGATGTTGATGGCGTTGCGGTAGAAGATGCGCGCAAACGTCGCCGCAATGACGCAGGAGATGCCGGAGGCTTTGATTGCGATTGGCGCATGTTCGCGGGAAGACCCGCAGCCAAAGTTCCTGCCGCCAACCATGATATCGCCCGGCTTGACGCGCTGCACAAACGTTTTATCGATGTCCTCCATGCAGTGCGCGGCGAGTTCTGCGGCGTTGACGGTGGTTAAATACCGCGCGGGAATGATGACGTCCGTATCAATATTGTCGCCATACTTGATGGCGGTTCCTGCTGCGTTCATGATGTTCCTCCTCTATAGTTGTCCTGGGTCGGCCAGCCTGCCTAAGATCGCGGAAGCGGCGGCTACGGCGGGGGAAGCCAGATAGACTTCCGACCCCGCGTGCCCCATGCGCCCCACAAAGTTGCGGTTGGTCGTTGCCACCGCGCGCTCGCCGGCTGCCAGAATGCCCATGTGCCCGCCGAGGCAAGGCCCGCAGGTAGGGGTGGAAACCGCGCAGCCCGCTTCGATGAAGGTTTTCACAAGCCCTTCCTCCATCGCCTGCAGCATGATCTTCTGCGTGGCGGGAATTACGATACAGCGGACGTTTTCGTGCACATGGCGGCCCTCGAATACCTTTGCCGCCGCGCGCAGATCCTCAATTCTCCCGTTCGTGCAGGAACCGATGACCGCCTGGTCGATGATTACGTCTCCGCAGTCCGCAACGGCTCTGGCGTTATCCGGCAGGTGCGGAAAGGCGACGGTGGGAGGGATGTCGCCGAGATCGATTTCGTACGTCGCGGAATATTCCGCATCCGCTTCGGCGGTATAGATCGTCCAGTTTTTGCAGCCATGCTCTGTGGCAAAGCGCGCGGTTTCGGAGTCGTATTCGAAAATGCCGTTCTTTGCGCCCGCTTCAACGGCCATGTTCGCCATGCAGAGGCGATCTTCCATTGTGAGGCTT
This sequence comes from Christensenellaceae bacterium, assembly GCA_963674535.1. Classification (GTDB taxonomy): domain Bacteria; phylum Bacillota; class Clostridia; order Christensenellales; family CAG-138; genus UBA7703. The sequence continues at coordinate 484,588 of OY771363.1, forward strand.
TCTAAGCCCGGGCCCGTAAATTCCATAGACTGGTACAGCGCGCCGTCTACGCCGATTTTGCCGATGATGTAGAGGATGACGTCCTTGCCGGAAACCCACGGGCGAAGTTTGCCGCTGAGTTCGAAGCGGATGGCGGAAGGCACCTTCAGCCAGCAGACGCCCGTTGCCATGCCCGCCGCCATATCCGTGCTGCCGCCGCCCGTGGAGAACGCGGTCAGCGCGCCGTAGGTGCAGGTGTGCGAGTCCGCGCCAATGATCAGATCGCCCGGTTTGACCAAACCCAGTTCGGGCAGCAGCGCGTGCTCCACGCCGACGCGCCCGACGTCGAAAAAGTGTGTAATTTCGTGCTTGCGCGCAAACGCGCGGACGGTTTTGCACTGCTCGGCGGCCTTGATGTCCTTATTGGGCGTAAAGTGATCCATCACGAGCGCGATCTTGTCGCGGTCGAACACGCGCTCGATGCCCGCCTTTTCAAACTCGGCAATCGCAACGGGGGAGGTGATGTCGTTGCCCAGCACCAGATCGACCTTTGCCTTGATCAACTGACCCGCCGAAACGGAGTCCTGTCCCGCGTGAGACGCGAGTATTTTCTGCGTAATTGTCATTCCCATATTATTCTTGCTCCGTTGCGTTTCCGTAGATTAAGTTATTGATGGCGTTGACATAGGCCAGAATGCTGGCTTCTATCACGTCCGTGCTCAAGCCGTAGCCCTTTGCCGTCGCGCCCTTGCTGGAGATCTTCACGCTGACTTCGCCCTGCGCGTCCCGCCCTTCCGTGACCGCGCCGATGGAGTATTCCTCCAGGCGAATCTGCATGCGCACGATCTTGTTGATCGCGTTGAACGAAGCGTCCACGGGGCCGAAGCCGATGGCGACCTTCTCCGCCCGCTCGCCGCTGGATTTGACCAGCACGATGCTGGAGGTCGGCGTAATCGAGTTGCCGGAGTTGATAACGTATCGCTCCAGCGCATACGACTTGGGAATCTCCTGAGCAAGGATGCTGCGAATCAGCGCTTCGATATCGCGGTCGCTCACCGTTTTCTTCTTGTCCGCCAAATCCTTAAAGCGCTTGAAGAGCATGTTGGAAAGCTCGCGATCCACCGTAAAGCCCAAATCGTGGACGCGCTCGTTGAACGCGTGCCTGCCGGAGTGCTTGCCCAGAACCATCTTGTTCTGCGCAAGGCCGATTGAGGCGGGATCCATGATTTCGTACGTCTGCTTGTTGGCGAGCATGCCGTGCTGGTGGATACCGGCTTCGTGCGCAAATGCGTTTTCGCCCACGATGGCCTTGTTGGGCTGTACCTTTACGCCGGTAATACTGGTTAAAAGCCGGCTGCTCTTGTAAATCTGCGTGGTGTCGATTCCGCAGGAAGCGCCGTAGTAGTCCGCGCGGGTTCTCAGGTTCATGGCGATTTCCTCCAACGCGGCGTTGCCCGCGCGCTCGCCAATGCCGTTGACCGTACACTCCACCTGATCTACGCCCGCCTTGATGGCGGCAAGCGAGTTGGCAACTGCCATGCCCAAATCGTTATGGCAGTGAACGGAGAGCTGAACGCCGCCCACGCCCTTTGTATGCTGGCGGATATAGCCGATCAGCTGGGCAAACTCTTCCGGCGTGGTATAGCCGACCGTGTCCGGAATGTTGAGCACGGTTGCGCCCGCTTCTATGGCCGTCTCGAACACGCGGCAGAGAAAGTCCGGGTCGCTCCGGGTTGCGTCCTCGGCGGAAAACTCAATGTCGTCGCAGTATTTTTTTGCGTACCGCACCATTTCGCCGGTTTGCTCAAGCACTTCTTCGCGCGTCTTTTTGAGCTTGTATTCCATGTGGATATCCGAAGTGGCGATGAATACATGGATGCGCGGGTGCTTTGCGTACTTCACCGCTTCCCACGAGCTGTCGATATCCTTTGCCAGCGCGCGGGAAAGGCTTGCGACCGTTGCGGTTTTCAGCTCCTTGGCAATGGCGCGCACGGCGTTGAAGTCCCCCTGAGACGCGGCGGCAAACCCCGCTTCGATCACGTCCACGCCGAGCAGTTCCAGCTGACGCGCCATCTCAATCTTTTCCTTTATATTCATGCTGCAGCCGGGGGACTGCTCGCCGTCCCGCAGGGTGGTGTCAAAAATTGCAATCTGTTTCATTTTGCTCTCCCATCATTTGCTTCGTTCTATGTTTATTCGCCTGGTGATTCGCCTGCCGGTTGGAACCGCGGTGTTACCGGACGACCGCGCCTTCCGCGGCGGAGGATACCATTCTGGCGTAGCGGGCAAGATAGCCTTTTGTTACGTTCGGCTCCGGCGGCTGCCAGCGCGTGCGGCGCATTTCCAGCACGTCGGGCGGCACTTCCAGCGTCAGCTTGCCCGCGGGGATATCGATGGAGATCACGTCGCCCGTTTCTACCAGCGCGATTGTGCCGCCGGAAGCCGCTTCCGGGGATACATGCCCGATGGCTGCGCCGCGTGACGCGCCGGAGAAGCGACCGTCGGTAATCAGAGCTACGTCTTTGTCCAGCCCCATGCCCGCGATGGCGGAAGTCGGCCCCAGCATTTCGCGCATGCCCGGCCCGCCCTTCGGCCCTTCGTAACGGATGACCACGACGTCGCCTTTTTCGATTTGCTGGGCGTAGATGGCGGCAATGGCACTTTCTTCGGAGTCGAACACCTTGGCGGGGCCGGAGTGAACCAGCATGCTCTCCAGCACGGCCGCACGCTTGACCACGGCGCCGTCCGGGGCGAGGTTGCCTTTGAGTACGGCGATGCCGCCGGATTTGGAGTATGGCTCGGTGCAACTATGGATGACGCCGCGGTTGCGAACGCGTGCGTTCGCAACCGATTCCGCCATCGAACCGCCCGCAACGCTCTTTGCGGAGCCGTCGAAGAGGCCGTTCTCCATCAGTTCCTTGATGACGGCGGACACGCCGCCCGCGTGGTACAAATCTTCCACATGGTGCGGCCCCGAAGGCGCGAGGCGGCAGAGGTTCGGCACCCTGGCGCTGATTTCGTTGATCGTTTCCAGCCGGATTGGTACGCCCGCCTCGGCGGCAATCGCCGTGAGGTGCAAGACGGAGTTCGTGGAGCACCCAAGCGCCATATCCACGGCGAGCGCGTTGAAGAACGCGCGCTGGGTTAATATTTGGCTCGGGCGAATATCCTTATTTACAAGATCAACGATCTGCATGCCCGTGTGTTTGGCAAGGCGGACGCGCTCGGCGTATACCGCCGGAAACGTTCCGCCGCCCGGCAGCGCCATGCCGATTGCTTCCGAAAGGCACGCCATGGAATTTGCCGTAAACATGCCGGAGCAGGAGCCGCAGCCGGGGCAGGCGTTGTTTTCGCAATACGCCAGTTCCTCCGCCGTAGCCATGCCCGCCTTGAACGCGCCGACCGCTTCAAACACGCTGTTGAGATCGAGCTGCCTGCCGTCCTCGGCTTTGTAGGAGAGCATGGGCCCCGCCGTCAAAACGATTGCCGGCAGGTCGAGCCGCGCCGCCGCCATGAGCATGCCGGGGATAATCTTGTCGCATCCCGGCAGAAACACCATGCCGTCGAACCCGTGCGCCATGGCCATTGCTTCGCAGCTGTCGGCAATGAGCTCGCGCGAGGCGAGCGAATAACGCATGCCCGCGTGACCCATGGCGATGCCGTCGCAAACGCCGATCATGCCAAACTCAAACGGCGTGCCGCCCGCCATGCGGATACCCGCCTTGACCGCTTCCGCGAGCTGACCTAAATGCATATGCCCGGGAACGATTTCGCTTTTCGGGTTGGCAATTCCGATCAAGGGGCGCATAAGCTCCTCGTCCGTATATCCCATGGCCTTAAAGAGCGAGCGGTGCGGCGCGCGCTCCGCGTTGGTTTTCACATTATCACTGATCATTCTGTTTCGTCTCCATTTCCCGCGTCACGCGTGGTGTTCGCCGATGATAAAGTCCGTAATCGGCTTGCCGGGTGCAACCATGGGGGCGACCGTTTCGTCGCAGCCGATATGGCAGTCGATGACCGTTGCCGTTTTGGATGCAAGCGCCTGTTCAAACGCGCGCTCAAACTCTTCCAGCGAGCGCGCGCAGGCGCCGCTCAGGCCGTACGCTTCGGCAAGTTTGCAGAAATCCGGCCCCCGGTCGAGACTGGTTTGGGAATACCGCTTGCCGTAAAACACCGTTTGCCACTGACGAACCATGCCGAGCACGCCGTTGTTCATAATTACGATAATCACAGGCACCCCGTAATGCTCCATGGTCGCCAGCTCGTTGCAGTTCATGCGGAAGCTCCCGTCGCCTGTAATCAGTATCACGCGGCGATCTGGCCTGCCGATGCGCGCGCCGATTGCCGCACCCGCGCCGTAACCCATCGTGCCGAACCCGCCGGAGGAGATGAAGGAGCCCGGCTCGTCGTAGGAATAATACTTGGCCGCCCAAAGCTGGTGCTGGCCGACGTCGGTTACGATAAACGTGTCCTTCGGGCTGCGCGCATAGATCGCTTCCATCACGGCCTTCGGGCCGAGATCGCACGCGGCGACGCGCTGGCTATTGAGTTTCAGCCCCTGAATTTCACCGAGCCAGGCTTCCCGTTCGGCAAGACTTTCCGGCGGGAGCGCGAGGAGCGGAAGCAGCTTTTGCAGAACGGTTTTAACGTCCCCCAGCAGAGAGCGGAACGTGCGGACGTTTTTATTGATCTCCGCTTCGTCGATATCAATCTGCACGATCTGCGCGTTTTTGCCAAAGCGGCTGACGTCCCCGGTGACGCGGTCGTTGAACCGGCTGCCGAGGGCGATTAAAAGATCCGCGCCGGAAAGGCCGGTGTTGGCGGCCTTTGTGCCGTGCATGCCCACCAGCCCCGTAAAGTTCGGGTGCGAAGCGGGAAAGCCGCCAACGCCCATGAGCGTGGTTCCGACGGGCGCGCGCAGCGCCTGCGAAAGCGCCAGCACTTCGGGAGCCGCGCCGCTTTTGAGCACGCCGCCTCCGCAGAGCAGAAAAACCTTGTTCGCGCCGCGAATCATCTCCGCGAGCGCCTGAATCTCCTCGTCGCCGCTGACGGCGCACTTGCAGGTGCGCTCATAGCTCTGCGCAAGCTGTTCGGGGGACGCGGGCTCGTAGTCCGCCGTTTCCGCCGTCACGTTTTTGGGGATATCCACGAGAACCGGCCCCGGGCGGCCTTCCTTTGCGATGGCAAAGGCTTCCCGCAGGGTATCCGCAAGGTCGGCAACGTCCTTGACGATATAGTTGTTCTTGGTAATGGGTGAGGTGATGCCGGTGATATCCGCTTCCTGAAAGCTGTCCTTGCCGATGAGGCTGACGCTGACGTTGCCGGTGATGAACACAACGGGCACCGAGTCGAGATACGCCGTTGCAATACCGGTGACGAGGTTAGTTGCACCCGGGCCGGATGTTGCAATGCAAACGCCGGTTTTGCCCGTTGCGCGCGCATAGCCGTCCGCGGCGTGCGCCGCCCCCTGCTCGTGAGAGGTCAGGTAATGGTGAATGCGATGGCTGTTTTTATAGAGTTCGTCGTAAATATTCAGCACCGCGCCGCCCGGATATCCGAACACGGTATCGACGGACTGCTCGGCTAAACATTCGATCAGGATTTGCGCTCCTGTCAATTTCATGATTTCTGTCTCCTTCTGGTCTTCCAATCTGCACTGTGTTTGTTTACTGCGCGGCGGGTAAAGCGTTAGCCGCGCTGGCGGCGGATTGCCGCGGTACGGCGCTGCTTAAGAGAAGCTTGTACTCAATGGAGTCCATCAGCGCCTTGCAGCTTGCCTGCATCACGTCCACCGCCACGCCTACGCTCGTCCAATACTCCTTGCCGTCGGTCGATTCAATGAGCACGCGCACCTTTGCGGCGGTTGCGGACTCAGAGTCGAGCACGCGCACCTTATAGTCGGTCAGCCGGATTTCGCCAATCTCGGGGTAAAACACTTCCAGCGCTTTTCTGAGCGCAATGTCGATGGCGTTGACCGGGCCGTTGCCTTCCGCCGCGGTAATCTCCAACTGGTCGCCCACCAGTACCTTGATGGTTGCGTAAGCCGGTTTCTTGCCGCCGTCGAGGGACTGTTCGTCGAGCACGCTGAGCATCAGCAGTTCAAAGAACTTGGGGCGCTTGCCGAGCATCTTGCGTACTTCCAGCTCAAAGGACGATTCCGCGCCCTCGAACTGGTAGCCTTGATGCTCCATCTGCTTGACCATGTCGATAATATGTGCGGCTTCCGGCGAGTCCTTTTGAATTTCCGGGCAGAACGCGCGCACCTTTTCGAGAATCGCGCTGCGCCCCGCCACTTCGGAAAGCAGCAGTCGCCGCGTGTTGCCGACGGAGGAGGGGGGAACGTGCTCAAATGTCAGCGTGTTTTTCATGACACCGTCCACATGCATACCGCCTTTATGCGAAAAAGCGTTGCCTCCGACATACGGCGTGTTCTTATGGACGCTGATGTTGGAGATTTCCGCCACTTCGTGGACGGTGTGCGTAAGTCGCTCCAGACAGTCCGGCGGTACGCAGGCAACCCCCAGTTTGAGCTGGACGTTTGCCAGAATCGTTGCGAGGTTTGCGTTGCCGCAGCGCTCGCCAAAGCCCGCCAGCGTGCCCTGGACATGCACCGCGCCCGCTTTCAGCGCCAGAATGCTGTTGGCAACCGCCATGCCGCTGTCGTCGTGCGCATGGATGCCGATGGCAACGGCAAACCGCTCGGCAACGAGCTTGGTTACGGCGTACACGTCGTCCGGAAAGGCTCCACCGTTTGTATCGCAGAGGCAGAGGCAGTCCGCGCCGCCCTGCACCGCGGCTTCCAGCGTCTGCATGGCATAGTCCGGGTTTGCCTTATAGCCGTCGAAAAAATGCTCCGCGTCGTAGACGACTTCCTTGCCTCTGGCTTTGAGGTAAGCTACGGTTTCGGTGATCATGCGCAGGTTTTCTTCCAGCTCCGCGCGCAGGATTTCCGTAACGTGGATATCCCACGATTTGCCAAAGATTGTGACGCAGTCCGTTCCGGCGGCGAGCAGAGAGCGGACGTTGGCGTCGTCTTCCACGGCGATGTGCTTGCGCCGGGTGCTGCCAAACGCGGTCAGCTTTGCGTGCGTCAGCGGATGCGAGCGCAGAAGCTCGAAAAACTCCATGTCCTTGGGGTTGGAGCCGGGGTTTCCGGCTTCGATATAGTCCACGCGGAGGCTGTCGAGCAGCCGCGCAATCTTCAGTTTGTCCTGTACGGAGAACGAAATGCCAACGCTCTGCGCGCCGTCGCGCAGCGTGGAATCCAGTAGCAACACCTTGTTCACGATATACCCTCCCGGTTTCGAATTCCGCCTTCCGCGGGCTCACTTTGACCGATTTCTGCGAATAAAAAAATACCCCGTCTCATTACGAGACGGGGATAAAATCCTCGCGGTACCACTCATATTGATCGCGCTGTTCACGATACATCAAGTATACGAAAGTGCGCTGATCCACTCGTCAGGTTCAAACAAACCCTGGCATGTAACGGTGCCTGCCGTAATACGCTTACTATGCTTCAGCGTCTATGCTCGGGAGGGATCCGCCGCTTACGTCACCATCGGTTTGCACCAGCCACCGACTCTCTGAAGATGAGCTTGTAATCAGCATGTCTCTTTCAACGCATTTATAGAGGTATTAAATTGTCGAGATGATATCATATATACTTCTGTTATGTCAAGCAAAGATTTTCGCAAAAACGTGCATTCTGGCTGTGCGGCAGGCAAAACACGGGTCGTTTTTTACCCGCCAATCTGTACGGAGAGCCCCGCCTTGGTAAGCGTATCCGCAAAGGCGGCAACATCCGCCTCGTGCAGTTGCTTGGTTCCGGTGTATGCATATGGCAGGTTCAACCGCTGATACTTGCTTTCGCCGAGCTGATGAAAGGGCAGGAGCTGAATTTCCTTTACACATAGTTTTGTGAGCGTTTGCGCAAACAGAGCCTGATCTTCCGGGGAGTCGTTGTATCCCGGAATGACCGGAATCCGCACGACGATTGGCGTATTCGTGTTCAGCGCGGCGGCGATATTGCCGAGGACGAGTGCGTTTCCAACGCCGGTTCCCGCGCGGTGTTTGCTGTCGGAAGCGTGCTTGAGATCGATATACGCAAAATCGACGTGCTCGAGAACACGAAGGAAGGTTTTTTCCGGCACACAGGCTGCGGTCTCCAGTGCAACATGGACACCCTCTGCGTGCAGCGCGTCGCAAAGCGAACAGACAAAGTCCGGCCAGAGCAGCGCTTCGCCGCCGGTGAGGGTGACGCCGCCGCCGCTGGTAACGTAGAACGGCTTGTCCTTGACGAGCTCTTGCATGAGCTCGTCAACGGTATAGTCGCGCGTTTTTTCACCCGGCAGAGGTTCAATGGGCTGCGATTCCGGGTTGGAGCACCATTGGCAGCGCAGGTTGCAGCCCTGAAAGAACACGTCCGTGCGGATGCCCGCGCCGTCGTGAATGGAGAACTTCTGTATATTGAAAATCGTTGCCGTCAGCATAGAGCGTTTCCTCACAGTTCGGCTTTATTATAGTCAGAAGACGGCAAAAACACAAGAAACACTTTCAAAAGAAAGCAAAAATGATTGCGAACAAAACATTACATTGACAACTCAGATGCGGATTCCTACAATGAGTGAGGAACAGAACGAACAAATTTACCATTGAAACGGAGAACGCGAGCATGGAGAACCCCTTACGCATCGGCATTATCGGCACGAGTTTTGTGAGCGACTGGATCTGCGGCGCGGCAAAGGAAACGACTGCCTGCGAGATTGCGGCGGTCTACTCCCGCGAGGAGTCGCGCGCCAGAGCGTTTGCCGAAAAGGCTTGCATTCCGCTGGCGTTTTCCGATCTGGAAGCGTTTTTGAGCAGTCCTGCCATCGACGCGGTCTATGTTGCCAGCCCGAACGCTTCGCACTACCGTCAGACGCTCCTTGCGCTGGAACACGGCAAGCATGTGCTCTGCGAAAAGCCACTTGCGATTAACGCCGCCCAGGCTGCGCGCATGATTTCGTTTGCGCATGAAACGGGGCTGGTACTCCTCGAGGCGATTCGTCCCGTGTACGACCCGTTTTTGACCAAGCTGAAGGAGTATTTACCGATGGTTGGGCGCATTCGGCGTGCTACGTTCGAGTTCTGCCAGTATTCTTCGCGCTACGACCGTTTCAAGGCGGGCGAACGGCCGAACGTGTTTGAAGCTTCCCTTGGCAACGGCGCGGTCATGGATTTGGCGGTCTACTGCCTGCACTGCGCGGTCGCGCTGTTCGGTATGCCTGTGTCCCTCCGCGCCGGGGCGACCCGCCTTTCCAACGACACCGAAGCGGCGGGAACAATGCTGCTGGACTATGGCGACCAGCAGACGACGATTTCCTACTCCAAGGTGACGGATTCCGTGTTTCCCAGCCTGATTCAGGGCGAGGACGGCACGCTGGTGTTCGACACGCTCAATCAGCCGAGCTATATTCGTTTTTATCACCACGACAAGCACATGGAAGAACTGCCCTTTACACCGATTGCCAACAACATGACGCACGAGCTCAACGCGTTCTACCGCATGGTGCGTTACGGCGAATCCACGCAAGCGTACGACGAGCAGTCGATTCGGGTCATGACCCTGCTCGATCTTGCGCGCAAACAGATTGGCCTTGACTTTGGGGAATGCGAACTTTTAGATTAAGGGCTTTTCTTCGAGGGCTCTGCCCTCGAGCACCCGCCAAAGGGATTTCTCCCTTTGGAAACCCAAGCGTGGGGATTCGAAAGGGGTGAAGCCCCTTTCGCGGGGTTTGGGGCGGAGCCCCAGCTTAGATGTAATCAAAAAGACGCTTTGCAGCGTCTTTTTTTGATTCAGAAAAGCTTATTCGTAATCGTAAAACAGCACGGCTGTTGCGGAGTTGCAGGGTGTGCGCTCGATCTCGGTCAGCAACCCGTTTGCGCGGTCGATCGAGTAGAGAATCAGCTCGTTGGAGTCCTGGAACCCCGAAAGCAGGAAGTTCCCGTCCGGCGTGATGTTGAAATCGCGCGGGGTCTTTCCGCCCGCCTTTTGGATGCGTAGCGGGGTCAGCGTTCCGTCCTCGTGGACGCGGTAACTGGCAATGCTGTCGTGCCCGCGGTTGGAAGCGTACAAAAGCTTTCCATCCGGATGCAGCTTGATGCAGGCGGCAATGCTGTCCCCGGCGCACTCGTCGGGAAGGGTCGGCATGGTCTGCAGCAATTTTGCCTTGCCGGTTTTTTGGTCGTAGTCGAATACGCAAACCGTGTTGCCCAGCTCGGTGACAAGGTAGAGCGTCCGCCCAGATGCATCGAACACGAACTGGCGCGGGCCGTCGCCGGGGTTAAAGCGAATCGTCGGCGCGGCGTTGGGGGAAACGCAGCCGCAGTCCCAGTCGATGCCGTAAACGAAGAGCTGATCCGTGCCAAGGTCGGCGACCAGAACTCGCTCACCCGCAGGATCGGCGGAAATCTGGTGCACATGCGGACTGGCCTGGCGCGTCGGGTTTGCGCTGTGGCCGTAATGCTGCACAAAGCAGCTCGGTGTGCTGAGGCTTCCGTCCGGCAGAACGGGGAAGAGCGCGAAGCTTCCGCCGGAGAAATTTGCGACCATGACATACTTGCCGTTCGGGCTGACGCTGAGGCAGCAGGCGTCCATGCCGCCGGTCATGCGGCGGCTGAGCAGCGTCAGTTCGCCGGAGTCAGGATCGACGCGGTAGGCCGAGACCGCCGAAGAGGCTTCCTCGTGATACTCCTTGAGTTCGTTGACGGTGTAGAGAAACCGCCCGTCCGCGCTGAGCGCCAGATACGTCGGGTTGGGCTTTCCCGCGGCAAAGAGGCGCGTTAGCTTGCCCGTTTCACCCATGCGGTAAACGGTAACGCCGTCGCCGCTTCCGGGAACCGTTTCCCCGGTGCCGAGCACGATGGACTGCGTGTAACTGCCGATAAACACCAAACGATTCTGTTTCATACCGAACTTCCCCATTCTTTTTTAATCGTCGGAACTGCGTTCAGCGCGCAGCGAGAACCTGTTGAATCGCCCAGGCCGCGCCGTCGTGGTCGTTATCCGGCGCGATCAGCCGTGCGGCCGATTTTACTTCCTCCGCCGCGTTGCCCATTGCGATGGGAAGCCCGGCAAACTGGAGCATTGGAATATCCGCAAACCCGTCGCCAATGGCCGCCGTCTCCTCCGGCAGAATGCCAAGGCGGCCGCAGAGCGCTTTGAGCCCTGCGCCTTTTTCCACGCCGCGCTGGTTGACTTCCAGTCCGTCATGGATGGAGACGAACAGATCGACGGGGAGTTTTCGGCAGAACGCATGAAGCTTATCAAGGTCGGGCAAATGCGCAAACGAGATATAGAGTTTTTCGATGTCACTCGTGCGCTCGGCCAGAAACGCGCCGACGTCTTCGGTTGGAATCCGCGCGGGGCCGAGGGAGGGGTGCGATAAAAACGCCAGGCGGTAGGCGGCTTTGTTTGCCCAGGCGGCGGCATCCACGTGCGAAGCGCCGTCGGCGTAGACTTCGATCATCACCGGATACTTTTGCGCTTCTGAAACGACGGACTTTGCGAGTTCCAGCGGCAGCAGGTTCCGGTAAAAACATTCTCCGTTTGCCGCGTCAAAGGCATACGCGCCATTGCTTACGATGAAGTACCGCAGAAAGGGAAACCGCGCGCGGAGCACTTCCAGCTCCTTTACCGTGCGCCCGGTTACTATGGCGGGAATCACGCCGGATTGTTCCAGCGCGTCCACCGCGCGGCCGACCGCTTGGGTAATCTCCAAATCGCTGTTGATCAGCGTGCCGTCAACATCCAGCGCGCAGAGGCGAATCTTTGTCATGCGCGCTTAGTCCTTTGCCGCGGGGTACTCGTTGCAGAGCAGGCGGTAGGGGGCTTCGTCCTCTTCGATGGTGGAAAAGCGCCCGAGCGGCTCGTAAAAACGGTTGTCGTGCACGTCGTCGTTGACCATGCTCACTTCACCCAGAAGAACGGGGCCGGTGCCCGCTTCCACGGTGAAATCATGGTACATATACGGGTAAATCGAAATGCTCTCGCCGGGCGTTAAGCGCACCTGCGTGCCCGCGGGGACGGTGTAGATACGCCCGTCACAATGGAGGGTGACGTCGGTTGTGTCGAACGTTTCGTCCGGCGTGGAATTATACACGCGGATGAGCACGTTGCCGCCGCCGCGGTTGATGATGTCCTCCATCTTGCTCCAGTGAAAGTGCATGGGCGAATACTGCGTTTCTTCGAGGTAGAGCAGTTTTTCTGCGTAGGACTTCGGGTATTTTTCGCGGTTGGCGAGGCTGCCGTTGCGGATGGTCACGAGCGAAAAGCCCACCTTGGCAAAGTCGCCCGCGCCGTAGTCGGTTACGTCCCAACCGAGCATATTATCCCGGATTTCGTCGAACTCATGGTTCTTGTTCGGCCACTCTTCGGGTGCAAACGCGCAGAACGGCGGCAGTTCAAACCCGTGCAATTTGGCAAAAGCCTCCATGCGGCGGATGGCCTGATTAATCTCGGAACGTTTCATATCAAATATAGTCCTCCTTGCGGAACATAGTGTATGAATTTGGAACATGCTGGAAGAGTACAAGAAAAATTTTGCCGAATGGGAGAAAGGATCGTCCGGCGCTTACAAATCGCCGAAAAAAAGCGCGTACGCGCAAAATCGCGCTTTCGCGCCCTTATCATACAGGATTGCGCTCAAATTTGCAATCATCGCGAATAAAGTTTCATATGAAAGCAAATACGTTTATAAACGAACGGATTTTCTTGACATACCATCCAACGGATACTATACTGAACCTGTATTCAGGCGCGCGTTTGCCGCAAAAAGCGTACTCATTTGCAGCCGTTATCCGAACTCTTTTTTTCGAAAGGAACAGTTCATGCGCAATCATTACGTCATCGGCATCGACGCCGGAGGAACCAAGGTGGCCTACGGGCTGTTCGGCGAAAGCGGGGGACTGCTCGACCGAATGCAGCACCCAACGGATATCTGCGCGGACGGAGAAGCGTTTTCGGACACGATTGCGGAAAACATCTTCGCCCTGCTGGAGAAAAACAGCCTTACGCAGTCCGATCTGGACGGCGTTGGCATCTGCATGCCGTCGTTCATCCTCTTTGACGAAGGCAAAATTCTGATGACGTCCGCCATGCCGGGTATCAAGGATTTTCCCATGCGGGACTATCTTTCCGAGAAGATCCACACTCATATCGTGCTGGATAACGACAGCAACGCCGCGGCGCTGGCCGAATACCGCCGGGGCGCGGGGCGGGGCGGCAGGCACCTTGTTTACATTACGGCGGGTACGGGTCTGGGCAGCGGCATCGTCATCGACGGCAGGCTCTTTCGCGGCAGTTACGGCTGGGCGGGGGAATGCGGGCACATGCTCGCCACTCCCGACGAAGGCCTGCTCTGCGGCTGCGAAAACCGGGGGTGCTTTATGTCCTACGCGTCCGGTCGGAGCATGACTGCGCGCGTACGCGGCCAGATGAGCTACTGCCATGCCACGAGCCTTACGCCCGAAACTGCCGACGGCGAGCATATCCTCGCGGCGTTTCACGAAGGCGACCCGCTGGCAAAGGAAATGATCGAAACCACCGCGCACTACCTCGGGGTCTGCGCGTTCAATATTTACCAACTGCTCAACATCAACCGCTTTGTCTTCGGCGGCGGGCTGACCCATTTCGGGGACGTCCTGTTTGACCGCGTCAAGGCGGAATTCGACCAGTATAACCATATTCCGCTGCCGGTGGAGTTCCGGCTTGCCGAACTGGGGGACGATATCGGCCTCATCGGCGCGGCGGAGTTTGTCAGAGGAGATTCATAAAAAAAATGGAAGCCAAAAGCCAAGAGAAAACCAATTTACGCCCAAACGAATACTTTGGTTCGCTCAACGAGCGCACCGCACGCATCCGCGCGCGCCTGCTGGAAACCCAGCCGAGCGTCTGCACCGAGCGCGCCGTTTTGACCACGCAAGCCTACCGCGCGCATGAGCAGGAGCAGGTTGTGCTCCGCCGCGCGTATATGCTCGATCAGGTGCTGCGCAACATGACCGTCTATATCGACCCGGACGCGCTGCTGGTTGGCAACCAGGCGGCGAGCGACCGCGCTGCTCCCATCTTTCCCGAATACGCCATGGACTGGGTGATCAACGAGCTGGATGTGGTGGACAAGCGCGACGGCGACCGCTTCACGATTACCGAGGAAAACAAGCGCGTTCTGCGCGAAATCTACCCCTACTGGAAGGGGCGCACCCTGCAGGACAAGGGTTACGCGGCGTTTCCCGAACGTGCGCGGCTCTTTTACGACCTCGGCATCATCAAAACGGAGGGGAATATCACGTCCGGCGACGCGCATATCGCGGTGGACTACGGCCGCGTACTGCGCGAGGGGCTGAACAGCTACCGCGCGCGTGTGCAGGAGGCCGAAGCAAAGCTGAACCTCACAAATATTGACGATCTCAAGAAAAGCTATTTCTACCGCGCCATCCATATTGTACTGGACGCGGTGGAAGCGTTTGCCCTGCGCTATGCCACCCTTGCCGAAGAGCAGGCAAAAACCGCCTCGATTGAACGCGCAAAGGAACTGCTGGAGCTTGCGCGCATCTGCCGCAAGGTGCCGATGCAGCCTGCGGAAACGTTCCACGAAGCGCTTCAGAGCGTTTGGCTTCTGCACGTGGTGCTTCAGATTGAAAGCAACGGGCATTCGCTCTCCTACGGGCGGCTGGATCAGTATGTTTACCCGTATTACGAGGCGAGCCGATCTGCGGGCATGACGGAAGAGCAGGCCTGCGAACTCTTGGAAAACCTCTGGCTTAAGACGTTCACGGTCAATAAAATCCGCAGTTGGTCGCATACGCGGTTTTCAGCCGGCAGCCCGCTGTATCAAAACGTCACCGTAGGCGGGCAGACCGCTGACGGGCGCGACGCTGTGAACCCGCTGAGTTACCTGATTTTACGCACCGTGGCGCGCACGCACCTGCCGCAGCCGAACCTCACCGTTCGCTACCACAAGGGCTTGAGCGACGCGTTCATGCAGGAGTGCATTCAGGTGATCCGCTGCGGGTTCGGCATGCCCGCCTTCAACAGCGACGAAATCATCATCCCCTCGTTCCTCAACCTCGGCGTGGCAAAAGAAGACGCTTACAACTACAGCGCCATCGGCTGCGTGGAGGTGGCAGTCCCCGGCAAATGGGGCTACCGCTGCACGGGCATGAGCTTTTTGAACTTCCCCAAAACGCTGATGATCGCGCTCAACGACGGCGTGGACCTCGACAGCGGCAAGCGCGTTTACGAGGGCATGGGGCACTTCCTCGACATGGAATCGTTTGAGGACGTCCTGCGCGTTTGGGACGCGTACGTCCGCGAATTCTGCCGTCAGGCGGTCGTGCTCGACACAGCGGCGGATCTGGTGCTCGAGCAGGAAGTGCCGGATATCCTCTGCTCCGCGCTGACCGAGGACTGCATTGCGCGCGGCAAACACCTCAAGGAAGGCGGCGCGGTGTACGACTTTATCAGCGATTTGCAGGTGGGCATTGCCAACCTCGGCGACTCGCTGGCCGCGATTAAAAAGTGCGTCTATGAGGACGGGAGCATAACGCGCGCGGAGCTTTGGGACGCGCTTTTGACGGACTTTGCGGGCGAAGAAGGGGAACGCATCCGCCAGCTTTTGCTCGCTGCGCCCAAGTACGGCAACGACGACGATTATGTGGACTCCCTCGTCGTGCAGGGCTACGACAGCTATATCGACGAGATTGCCAAATACTATAACACCCGCTACGGGCGCGGCCCCATCGGAGGGACGTATTACGCGGGAACTTCCTCCATCTCCGCCAATGTGCCGCAGGGCGCGGGCACCTGCGCAACCCCTGACGGGCGGCATAAGGGCGATCCGCTGGCGGAGGGCTGTTCGCCCACGCACGCGTCGGATGTCAGCGGGCCGACGAGCGTATTCAAGAGCGTCTCTAAGCTCCGCACGGAAAAGATCACCGGCGGCGTGCTGCTCAACCAGAAGGTTTCGCCCAGCGTTCTCGAAAACCCGCGCGACCGGCAAAAGCTGCTGCTGCTGCTTCGGACGTTTTTCAACGTGCTCAAGGGATTCCATGTGCAGTACAACGTCGTTTCCCGCGAAACCCTGCTGGACGCGCAGGTGCACCCGGAGAAGCACAAGGATTTAATCGTGCGCGTGGCGGGGTATTCCGCGTTCTTCAACGTGCTTTCGCGCCAGACGCAGGACGATATCATCGCCCGCACCGAGCAGGCGCTGTAAGAAAGCGCGTTTCGTTGGAAAAGGCTTTGTTTTCTGCTATAATAATGGCATGGATTGGTTTCGAATGATGGAAATCCTGCCGTAAAACGAAACGGTATTATAGGAGTTATGAAATGAACCAACGCTGCCTTGCCATATTGGAACTGCTTAACCGCGAAGAAACGCTGGACGTAAACGACCTTGCGGCGCGCCTGGATGTTTCCGCCGTGACGGTGCGAAAAGACCTCGCGATGCTCGAAAACAAGGGGCTGCTGCACCGCCAGCACGGCTGCGCCATGCGCGTTTCGCCCAACGACGTGGGCTACCGCATGACGTTCGACTATGAAACCAAGCGCCGTATCGCGCGCAAAGCGGCGGATATGGTGCCAAGCGGCGAAGCGGTGATGATTGAAAGCGGCTCGACCTGCGCCATGCTGGCCGAAGAACTGGTTCGAAAAAAGCGGGACGTGACGATTATTACAAACTCCGCGTTCATTGCGGGCTATGTGCGCTCCATCCCCGGCGCGCGCGTGGTGCTGCTGGGCGGCTCGTACGACCCCGATGCGCAGGTGATGAGCGGGCCGCTGGTCGGCAAATGCGCGGAAGAGTTCTATGTAGACAAGTTTTTTATCGGCACCGACGGATACGACCCCGTGCAGGGGTTTTCCAACGTGGACATGCTCCGCGCGGAGGCGGTGCGCGCCATGGCAAAGCGTGCGGACAAAAAGATCATACTGACCGATTCTTCCAAGTTCAACCGGCGCGGGGTAGTGCAGCTTATGCAGGCTAAGCAGGTGACGCATGTGATCACCGACGGCGTGCCGGAAAACTGCCGCGCTTCCCTTGAACAAGACGGCGTGGAGATCGTTTTAACCTGATAGAGCATTGAAGCAAGATGAACCTTCATCGACACGGGGCATAACACGGAACAAACGGCGAATCAAGAAGACTGCATTCTAACCGGACGATCAAGCGGGGCAGTATGGATTACTATTCAAACGGTTACGAATCTTTTTGCGAAACAATCGAGCGGGCGGATACGCCGGTGCTGTTCTGCGAGCGCTTTGACGAGCAGAGCAACATCTGGAACTTTAAAGAACATAAGCACGATTGTATAGAACTGTTGTATTTTCTCTACGGCAACGCGCGGGTGATTACGAGCGACACCTCCGTTCAGGCTTCGTTCTACGACATCGTAGTCTATCCAAAAGGCATGCTGCATACGGAATGCCTGCAGTTCGACCACCATCAGGAGATCATCTGCCTCTGGGTGGATATCCCCGGACTGGAGATTCCGGACATCCTGCGCATTCAGGACAAGGATGCGCACTTAAAGTGGCTTTTTGAGAACCTCCACGCGGAATACAAGAGTAAAAACCCCTGTCAGGCGTTGATGACGCACTACACCAAGAGCATCGCGCTGCTCATCGGCAGGCATTACTTTGAAAAGCGGCAGGAAAACGACATGGTCAGCCGCGTGATCGTCTACCTGCAGGATCATTTGACCGAACATATCAGCGTTCAGCAGATGGCGGACATGGTGTACGTCAGCAAATCCTACTTAAGCCGCATTTTCAAGCGAAAAACAGGCGTTTCCATGATGGAATACCTCAATTCACTCCGTATGGAGGCGGCAAAGACCATGCTCACGGTCTCCGGCATGAACACGGAGGAAATCGCCTACCGCACCGGCTACCATTCCACAAAGTTCTTCTACCGCGCGTTTCGTGCGTATACGGGCATGTCTACGCGGGAATACCGCAATCTTGAGGCGGCGGATAAAGCTTCCGGCACCTGATCTTTTCACGTCTGCGAATACTGTTTACTCTTTGTAATGGTTCACGATTCTGCACCTTTTAAACACGCGAAACGGTTTTACCATGCGAAAACGCATGGTAGAATTTTTATATTCCAATACAGTATATTACCAGTATAGATTCTCATTTAATTCCTTTTTTTCAGCAATCAAACGACAGCCTCCAACGCAAACCATCGTCAAATTACTTCTTCAACAAGTTAACCGAGGGATTCCAAACATGAAAACGAAAGCCGATCAGCTGCCGCTGAGAAGTCGCGTTCAAAAACTGAAGGAAGGTCTCTTTGCCGAACAGCGGTATATGTCCGTTGAGCAGGCGAAGATTGTTACGGACGTCTACCGTGAACATTCCGACCTTCCCCGCAATATTCTGCGCGCGCTCGCTTTGAAGGAAGCCCTCTGCCGTATCGAAATCAGCATTACGCCGGGTGAACTCATCGTCGGCAACCGCACAACCGGCGTCCGTGCGGGCGTCATCTTTCCGGAGTCGGGACTGAGCTGGGTGGACCGCGAAATCGAGTCGCTTCCGACGCGCCCGCAGGATCCGTTTCAAGTGCGTCCGGAGGACGTAGAAGCGTTCAAAAACGACATCTTCCCCTTCTGGCAGGGCAGGACGCTGGAGGACGTGCTCGACGAGCGCATCGGCGGCGAAATGCGCGCCATCGGCAAGGTTGCCAAGATCAACCAGACCGACCACGCGCAGGGGCATATCTGCCCGGATACCGCGCGCTGGCTGCAATACGGTCCGGCGGGGTTATTGGAAATTGCGCGTCAGGCGCAGAAAACGCACCCGCAAAACAGCGATTTTTACGAAGGTCTCGCCATTTCGCTGGAAGGCGCGAGCGAGTTTATGCTTAGATACGCCATGCTGGCGCGCGTCATGGCGGTTACTTCCGAATCAAGCGCCGAGTTACTGGAGATTGCCCGCGTCTGCGAGAAACTCGCTTCCGAACCGCCGGAAACCTACCGCGAAGCGGTGCAGGCGAGTTGGTTTTTATACGTGATTCTGCAGATGGAGAGCAACGCTTCCTCGTTTTCCCCGGGGCGAATGGATCAGTATCTGTATCCGTTTTATACCCGCGATATCGAGCGCGGTACGCTTTCTTTGGAAGACGCGCTGGAGGTTACGGAGTGTTTGTTCCTCAAGTTTAACCAGATCGTCTATCTCCGCAGTTCGAGCAGCGCAAAGTACTTTGCGGGTTTTCCGATCGGCTTCAACGTTGCCATCGGCGGACAGGATGAGCGCGGAGGCAGCGCGGAAAACGAGCTGACGTTCCTCTTCCTCCGGGCG
Organism: Christensenellaceae bacterium; assembly: GCA_963674535.1. Lineage (GTDB taxonomy): Bacteria > Bacillota > Clostridia > Christensenellales > CAG-138 > UBA7703. The sequence goes on from OY771363.1 coordinate 503,909, forward strand.
CAGGAGCACTTGCTCCTTCCGCAGCCGAACCTTTCGGCGCGCGTATTCGAAGGCTCCAGCGAGCACTTCTTAACCCGCTGCGCGCAGGTCATCGGCAAGGGCAGCGGCATGCCGCAGCTCTTCAACGACGAAGCGGTCATTCCCGCGCTCAAGGGCAAGGGCATTTCGGACGAGGACGCGCGCAATTACGCCATCGTCGGCTGCGTGGAACTCACCACCATGGGCAACAACCTGGGCTGGAGCGACGCGGCCATGTTTAACCTCGTCAAAGCGCTGGAACTCGCCCTCAACGACGGCGTATGCACGCTGACCGGCAAGCAGATGGGCGCGCATACGGGCACGATTGAGGCGTTCGAAACCTACGAGGATGTATTGAATGCCCTCGAAACGCAGGTGGATTTCTTCTTTGAGCGCATGATCCGCTGTTGCGAAGTGGTGGAACGGGCGCACGCCGAACTGCTGCCATCGCCCTTTCTCTCCTGCGTAATCGACGACTGCATGGAGCGCGGAATCGACGTGACCGCTGGCGGCGCGCACTATAACCTTAGCGGCATTCAGGCGATTCAATGCGCCAACGTTGCGGACAGCCTCGCGGCACTCAAAACGCTGGTCTACGACGAACCGGTCGTTTCCCGCAAGGAACTGCACGATGCTCTCGTAACAAACTTTGAAAAAGCGGAACTCCTGCGGCTCCGGCTGCTCAACAAAGCGCCGAAGTACGGCAACGATATCGAGTGGGTGGACGCCATCGCCTTCGACTGGGCAAAGAAGTTCGCCGACAAGCTCGCAAAATATACCAACGTGCGCGGCGGCCCGTACCAGATGGGGCTCTACACGGTTTCCGCGCATGTACCCATGGGGCAGAACGTCGGCGCTACTCCCGACGGGCGCAAAGCCAAGGAACCGCTCGCGGACGGCGGCATGTCCCCCGTGTATGGGCGGGACAGCAAAGGCCCCACGGCGGTGCTAAAGAGTGTTTCCCGCGTCAAGAGCGAATACGGCAGCAACGGAACGTTGCTGAACATGAAGTTTCTGCCGTCGCTGTTTGCAAGCGAGATCGGCGTTTCCAAATTCGTTCGCCTGATCAAGGCGTTCATCAAGCTCAAAATCATCCACGTGCAGTTCAACGTGGTCAACCGCGAGGATCTGATTGAGGCGCAGCAAAAGCCGGAACTCTACCGCAGTTTGACCATCCGCGTTGCCGGGTACACGGCTTACTTTACGGAGCTTGCACCGGACTTGCAGCGGGAAATCATCGCCCGAACGGAATTCACGGAGCTATGATCACCGCGAATATCTTCGATATCAAACGGTTTTCCATCAACGACGGCGAAGGCATCCGCACCACTCTGTTTCTCAAAGGCTGTCCGCTGCGGTGCGCCTGGTGCCAGAATCCGGAAGGGATTTCGCCGGAGATTCGCGTCTGGTATGCAAAAAACATCTGCGCGGGGTGCCGCGCGTGCGTCACTGCCTGCAAAGCGGGCGCGATCGGCTGGGACGAGCGGGGAGCGGTTATCGACCAAAACGCTTGCACGCACTGCGGCGACTGCGTAAAAGCCTGCCCGACGGGAGCCATGCGCTTTGACGCGCGGGAGATGAGCGTAAACGAAGCTCTCCGCGAAATCGAGCAGGACGAAGCGTTTTACGGCACGGACGGCGGCGTGACCCTCTCCGGCGGGGAGTGTATGATGAGCCCGGACTTCTCGCTCGCAGTGCTCAGCGGCTGCCGGGAACGCGGAATCGGAACCAACATCGAAACCTGTCTGTATGCAAAGCCGGAAGCCGTGGACGCGTTTTGCGCGGCAACGGATCAAATCTTCGCCGACCTCAAGCTGATCGATCCCCTGCGGCACAAGGCCGCGACCGGCGTGGACAACGCGCTGATTCTCGAAAACTTCCGCAGGCTCGCGGCAAAAAAGGCGAATCTCATTGTGCGGGTGCCGCTGATACCGGGGTTTACGGCAGACGAGGAAAATATTGCTGGCATCGCGGCGTTTATCGCCTCGCTGAATGCGGATTTCCCGGTGGAACTGCTGAACTTTAACCCCATGTGCCGGGAGAAGTACGAATCCCTGCGCCTGCCGTACCGGCTCAGTCCCGATGAGCGGGAGCTTCCGCAGGAGACGGTGCAGAAACTGAAAAAGATTCTGACGGATCACGGGCTGGAAGCCAGATAAAGCGGAATTCATTCAGATCAGAACGCAATGGCCTATACGGCCGATTACCATAATACGGGGATGGAAGAACGCATGATGCAATCGTTTCTGACCAAAGCCAGGCGCGGCGAACCGGTGTTTCTCGCGGACGTCGTAACGGCGTTTTCCGGCGAAAAAAGGAGCATTTGCTGCGAACTGGAGCCGATCATTGGGGATAAACGGGCTTTGGAAATCCGCCTGCCCGAAGCGCACAGCGCGGAAGAACTCGCGTTTGTAAAGGAATATTTCTACGCGCGCCTCTATAACCTGATCTCCACCTTTGGCGGAACGCGTATGATTTTGACCATCGCGCCGGGGGACACAACCGCCAAAACCCTCTGCGAAACGCTGGAAGAGACATTCCAGCTTGGCGTAAAGAAGAACCTGCGCAGCGGTTACGGCAAGTGTCTTAACGTGACCGACCGCATCAACGCGGCGATGGGCGCCAATCCTTTCGTCTTTCAAGTTGTCGAAGCCGGCTGTCCCGTGGTGACGTCCGCGCCGCAGAAAGCAACCGACGCGGTCTCCTCCTTCAAATCTGCGGTAAACAATGCGCGCGGCGCGGCGCTCTGCGGGATCGACATCGGCGGTACGGATATCAAGGTGGTGGGCATTCGCGGCGGGCATGTCGTCGCGGTCAAGGAATACGACTGGAACCCCGCCGAAATGACGAGCATCGATCAGGTGATCGAGCCGGTTCTGCTCATGGCGCGGGTCATTCGCTCGGCCATGTCGCTCCCGGACACGGCGGAAGCGAGACAGCTCAAAGAGGAGATGCTCAAAAAAGGCGTTTCCGACGAGGTGATGAAATCCGCAGCGGATACCGTACGAACGGTATTCGGCGAACCGCTGCTGCTGGACGGCATCGGCGTGTGTTTTCCGGACGTGGTGATTGATGACATGATCGTTGGCGGCGAAACGCTTAAAACGCGCGGCATCCGCGCGCACTCGCCGGATTATGACAGCGAGTTTCCGCGCCTTGCGGAGCTCAAGCGCATGCTGCTCAAGCAGTGCCGCGCGGGCGGGGTTGTGCATATGAGCAACGACGGTTCGCTGGCCGCGTACACCGCCGCCGTGGAACTGGCGCACTCTGAGCACGCGGAAACCGTGCGGGACGGCGTGTTCGCCCACACGCTCGGCACGGAACTCGGCACGGGTTGGATTGACGAAACGGGCGAGATACCGCAGATTCCGTTGGAAGTGTACAACTGTGTAATCGACCTTGGCAGCTACCCGGCGCGCGCGTTCGATCCCATGGACGTTCGCAGCGTCAACAATTTTAACACCGGCCTGCCCGGCACACTCCAGAAATACTGCAGCCAGAGCGGCGCTTACCGCCTCGCGCTGAAGATTTTTCAGGAACAGGCGCCCGCGCGGTATGCCGAACTGTTCGATAAAGGCTTTCTCGAAACGAAAAACGGCGGGATTACCGTCGTTCTCCAACCGAAGGATATGCGAAAAGCGCTGCTCGAACACCTCATGGAGCTTGCGGCAAACGGCGAACCCGCGGCGGAAGAAATATTCCGCACCATCGGCGAGTACCTTGCGGTCACGTTTGAAGAGACGGAGCGGATGCTGCACCCAAAGACGAAAGTGCGCGTGCTGTTCGGGCGGTTTGTCAAGAAAAAACGCTGCTTTGCGCTCCTGCAGGAAGGCGCAAACCGGCGGCTGAATGTAACACTCCTCGCGGGTGACGGCAACATGGCCTACACACTCCTGATGAGCGACCTCAACAACGATCCCGCCCACACGGTGGCGCAGTTTGGTCAGGCGGTCGGCGCGGCGTACTTCGCGGCTTCGGTACTCTAGTCAGCATCGTTGCAATGTGTTTTTTACTCGTTTCAGCGTTCAGGCTGGAACAACCCGATCAAGAATAAAGGGGCGAAAAAGATGAAAGAGCAGAATTATCTGGATTGTCTGGTCGGCGTGTTCGGCCATCCCGCGGCGGAAAACCCCGGCGTGGTAATTCAGGAAGCGGCGTTTCGGGATATGGGGCTGCCGCTCTGGCGGTTTTTGACCATCGACGTCGATCCCGACAAGCTGGAGGACGCGATCAAAGGCCTGAAAGCGTTTAAGATGCGCGGCATCAACTGCACCATTCCGCATAAGCTCAACGTCATTCAATACCTCGACGAGCTTTCCGAAAGCGCGCGTCTTATCGGAGCTGTCAACACCATTGTCAACACCGACGGCAGGCTGTTTGGCGAAAACACCGACGGCAAAGGCTTTATGGAGTCTCTCCGCGCCAACGGCGTGGATCCCAGAGGCAAGAAGATCGTCATTCTCGGCGCGGGTGGAGCGGCGCGCGCCATCAGCGTTGAACTTTCGCTGGCTGGAGCGGGCAGCATCACAATCGTGAACCGCCCGGAGGATGCGGCGCTTGCCAAGAGCCTGATGGAGTTGCTTGCAAAAATTGCGAAGAAGAGCGATTTTGTTACTTGGGATCATACCTACGCGGTGCCTAAAGATACGGAGATCCTCGTCAACGCGACACCCATCGGGCTGTATCCCAACGTGGACGAGATTCCGAATATCGACCTCGGTACGATTCTGCCGAGTATGTTCGTGCAGGACGTGATTCCGAACCCGGCGGTTACGCCGTTTTTGCGGGCGGCGGCTGCGCGTGGCGCGCGCTGGAACACCGGAACAGGTATGCTGATTAACCAGGCGGCAATCAACATTGAGCTCTGGACGGGCAAGAAGCCCAATAAGGACGTCATGCTCCGCGCGCTCGAAGAAGCGCTGAGCTAAAAAGAGTTCTTTCGCGCCTGGTGGCGCGCTCACAACGGAATAAGCGAACCGCGTTCTTTTCAGGGGGAACGACGATCGCTTAAATAAAAAGGAGGAAACTAGAATGACCAAGAAGATTCTCGTTATGCTCATGGCTCTGATGATGGTAGTCGGCATCTTTGGCTGCGCTGCCAAGACCGAAGAAGCAGCCGCTCCCGCCGCTGGCGAAACTCCTTACAAGGCCGCGTTCATCACGCAGGCGCTCTCCAACGAATCGCAGGCGTATTCCTGGAAACAGTTCCAGCAGTACTGCGGCGAGTACGGCTTCACCATGGATGTCTTCGAAGGACAGAACGACGTTCAGAACGAAGCCAAAGCCGTCAGCACCTGCATCGCGCAGGGCTATGACGCAATCTTCATCAACCCCAGCGACATCAACGCGATCGTCCCGAGCTTGATGGAGGCCAAGGAAGCGGGCGTCATCGTTGGCATGTTCTCGAGCGACCTGCCGGCGGAATCGCAGCAGTATCGTGATTTCTTCTGCGGCGTTGACGATACCATGGCCGGCCAGACGGCGGGCGAGGCGTTTGTCAATCACTTCCCGGATGGCGCAACCATCGTGGAAGTCGGCGGCCAGGCCGGTCACGACGCGCAGATCAAGCGTCACGACGGTTTCATGGAAGTCATCAACGGCACCAACATCACCCTGCTCGACTCGCAGAACTGCTCCGGCTGGGTCACCGCGGACGCGATGGCAATCACCGAAGACTTTATCGTTAAGTACGGCGATCAGATTCAGGGCGTGTTCTGCCATTGGGATAACGGCGCAACGGGCGTTCTCGAAGCGCTCAAGAACGCTGGTATGACCGATGTGTACGTGGTTGCCGTGGACGGCTGCCGCGCGGGCTATGACCAGGTCAAGGCGGGCACGCAGTCCGTCTGCATCGGCCAGAGCTTTACGAACATGGCGATCAAAGCCCTCGAATGCGCCAAGGCCAAGCTGACCGGCGGCACGTTTGAAGCGATCAACTTCATCCCGCTCGACGTCGTCACGGCCGAGAACATCGACACCTTCCCGTATCCGGAGTGGTAAGTCCGGTTTAGACCGAAAGAACGGGGGTCCGCCCGGCTGGAAATGCCGGGCGGCCCTCCGCTGTCAGGGCGGATGCAATCGCTACGGCTTGTAGCCGGACAGGTAAATTTTGTTTATAATAACAAATAGGGTCGTTAGCAGCGGGATAATGCCAAACGGCTTATACGAGCCGTTCTGCCCGGAATTTCCGAAAAAACAGACAAAATGAATGCGTACACAAACTTGCTCTGCCGCTCTTGCAAACAGAGGGTAGAATAGCAGCGGATCATCATTCGAAAGGGGAAGTGGCGGAGTGGAAAAGAAGGATTCGGGAATCATCCTTTCCATTAAGGACGTGAGCAAATCGTTTCCCGGCGTAAAAGCGCTGGATAGCGTCTCCATCGATATTTCGCGCGGAATCGTGCACGGAATCGTTGGGGAAAATGGCGCGGGGAAATCGACGCTGATGAAGATTCTCTCCGGCGTATACGAAAAGGACGCCGGAACGGTTATATTTGACGGCGAGACCATTGAGGAGACGACGCCGATCGAATCCCTCAATCGGGGATTGAGCATCATCTATCAGGAGTTCAACCTCGTCAATACCATGAGCGTGGGCGAGAACATCTTTCTCGGGCGCTTCAGCGAGATGGGCGGCATGCGCGGCTCCCACGCCGAAGCGCGAAAGCTGTTGGACAGCATTGGCTGTTCGATCGACACCCGCAAGCTGGTTGGCGATCTCTCCGCCGCCGAAAAGCAGATGGTGGAGATCACCAAGGCGCTTTCGTTCAACTCCAAACTCATCATCATGGACGAGCCGAGCAGTTCGCTCACCAGCGACGAGCTCAAACAGCTCTTTAAAATCATCCATGATTTGAAGGAAAAGGGCGTTTCCATCATCTACATCAGCCACAAGCTGGATGAAATTTTCGAGCTGTGCGACATCGTAACCGTCATGCGCGACGGCCACGTGATCGATACCCAGCCGGTCGGGAACCTGACCCGCGCGGATATGATCACCAAGATGGTTGGCCGCTCCATTGAACACGAATACCCCGAACGGCCGCACTGCGTTGGTGAAACGCTGATGGAGGTGCGTTCGATCAATACGCATAAGCTCCACGACATCTCCTTTACGCTCAACAAAGGCGAAATCCTCGGCCTCGTCGGCTTGGTTGGCGCGGGGCGCACGGAGATTGTGCGCGCCATCTGCGGCGCGGACAAGGTGCGCGGCCACCACGTGCTCATCAACGGCAAACCGGTGCGCATCAAAAAGCCCGCAGACGCAAAGAAACTCGGCATTGGCCTCCTTCCGGAAGACCGCAAGCTGCAGGGTCTGGTGCTGCGCTTCTCGGTGCAGTCCAACATCGTTATGGCGAGCCTCGACCGGATGACGCGCTTCGGTTTTGTGGATGCTTCCAAGGAAAAGGAGATCGCCGAACGGCAGATTTCGAACCTCGGCATCAAAACGCCTTCCGCGCAGACTGCGGTGCTCAGCCTTTCCGGCGGCAACCAGCAAAAGTGCGTGGTTGGGCGCTGGCTGGAGATCCATCCGCAGATCATGATTATGGACGAACCCACGCGCGGCATCGACGTCGGCGCGAAGTACGAAATCTACGTGCTTATGAAGCAGGTCGTGGAAAACGGCGGATCGATTATCATGATCTCCTCCGAACTGCCGGAAGTGCTCAACATGAGTAACCGCGTTCTGACCATCTGCGAAGGGCGCATCACCGGCGAGTTTAACCCCGAAACGGTTTCCGCGCAGACGATCATGGACAGCGCGATTGGATGACGGGAGGAAACGATATGACAAAACGATTTGATTTGAAAAAGTTTCTGATGAACTATCTGGTCCTCGTTGCCATCGTGCTGCTCGTCATCATCACGATCATCGTTGAGCCGAAGTTCCTCACCAGCGAAAACCTGACCAACATCATGCGCCAGTTCGGCCCCCTGAGTTTCGTTTCGCTCGGCATGACGTTCGTCATCATCGGCGGGTTCATCGACCTTTCGGTCGCGGGGCTTATCTCGCTGGTGGCGGTGGTGACGGTTTCGCTCATCGACCCGATCGGGCAGGTGAACGCTTTAATCGTAGGCATCATCCTCGGCGCGTTCCTCGGCTTTTTAAACAGCATGCTGCTCATCAGCTGCGGCGCGCTGACACAGGCCGAAGCGCTGTTTATCACCTACGGCATGAGCGCGGTCTACAGCGCGGTCGCCCTGATCTATACGGGCGGCAGTACGCAGCATATGACCTGGCTGAAAACGCCGCAGACGATCTTTGCGGCCATCGGCTCCGGAACGGTCGGCATCTTCTCGGTTTCGTTTATCATCTTTCTGGTGTGCCTGTTTTTGCTGTGGGTGTTTCACAATAAAACCTACAGCGGGCGCTCCATCAGCTACACCGGCGGAAACAAGGTCGCCGCCGAGCTTTCCGGCATCCCGATCAAGCGCAGCGTCATTTTGATCTACACCATCTGCGGGCTGATGTCCGCCGTCGGCGCGATCGTTCTGTTTTCCCGCATCACAACCGCGGCGCCCATCATCGGTAAAAACTACGAAACCAACGCGATTCTCTCGGTTGTGGTCGGCGGCACGACCCTCAAGGGCGGCAAGGGCAGCGTGCTGCGCACGGTGCTTGGCGTGCTGCTGATTACGCTGATGTCCAACTGCATGAACCTGCTCGGCGTTTCGGCCTATCTGCAGGTTGTGCTCAAGGGCGCGATTCTGGTGCTGGCCATCTGGCTGGATAACCGGAAAGAACAGTAGGAGGGAAACGGAATGCAAACTACGACAGAGAGTTTTACAAGGCGCGTCTTGCGTGCCGTGACCAGGCAAAAAGCGGTTGTGGCAATCATAATCATGCTGGTCGTGATGCTTTTCTTTAAAACGAACTTCTATACATCCTACAACCTCCTCAACGTACTCAAGGATGCGGCGGTTAATGTTATTATCGCGTTCGGCGTGACGCTCACCGTCATCGCGGCGGGGTGCGACCTCTCCGTGGGCGGGGTGATGTGCCTTTCGGGCATCACGGCGATTCAAATGATGAACGGCGGCATGAACATGTGGCTTGCCATCACGCTTTCCATTCTCATTGGCGCGGTGGTCGGCTTTGTCAACGGATTCCTGGTGGTCAAACAAAAAACGGAAGCGTTCATCATTACGCTCGGCATGGGCATGCTGATCAAGGGCATTTGCCAGCAGCTGACGGACGCGCATCCGGTCTCCTGCACGAACATGGAGTACATGAAGATTGCCAACGGAAAGATCGGCGGCGTGATTCCGAATCTCGCGGTGATTATGATCGTGTTTGGATTGCTGATCTTTTCGCTGCTGCGCTTTACGAGCTTCGGCAGAAACCTCTACGCCATCGGCGGCGACTACGAGGTGGCGAAGTACTCCGGCATTAAAGTCATTGGAACCAAGTGGGCGGCGTTTGTCATCAGCGGCGCCATGGCGGCGCTCGCGGGTGTGCTTCTCTCCAGCAAGCTCAACACCGGTTCGAGCATCTATGGCGACGATACGGCGCTGATGGTCAACTGCGGCGTCGTGGTCGGCGGCACGTCCTTTGCCGGCGGCGTCGGCGGCATTCCGCAGAGCTTTGTGGGCTTGATGGTGCTGCAGCTGTTGACCAACTGCATGAACATGCTCGGCATCGCGCCTTACCTGCAGCAGGTTTGCCAAGGCGTTGTCATCGTTGGCATCATCTGGCTGGACTGCTTCGGCAGAAAGCGTAAACGCGAGGACGTCTGATCGAGCCCGAAATGCCGCATATAGCGGCTGACGTTTGAAACAAAACAGAAAACAACCCGCACTCTCGAAGCGACGACAGCCCACCGGACTGTTTCCCTTACGAGGTGCGGGTTATTTGTTGGAAGTAAGGTCAGGAACCGTGCGGCATGCAGGCGGCCTATTGAACCCGTCTTGAATTACGAAGCGTACGCAGTATCCGGCTTCGGGTATACGATTTAGAAGATTCGAGGCACAAGGCGCGTCCAGCCGCGTTCGTCCGGGAGCTTGCCGGTCTGTATGCCGGTGAGCGTGTCGTACATCACCTTGGCAACGGGGCCGATCTGCTCGCCCAGGAAGATGGATTCGCCCTTGTACTCCAATTCGCCGATGGGGGAAATCACCGCGGCGGTGCCTGTGCCGAACGCTTCCGTGAGCCTGCCTGTGCGGCTGGCTTCAAAGAGCTCCGCAACGGAGATGGTGCGCTCGGCGATGGGCAGATCCATGCTCCTGGCAAGTGTCAGAACGCTCCTTCGCGTAATGCCGTCGAGAATGCTGCCGTTGATGGCGGGGGTGGTCAGAACGCCGTCGAGCACGAACATCACGTTCATGGCGCCCACTTCTTCGATATACTTATTCTCGCGCCCGTCGAGCCAGAGCACCTGATCGAACCCCTTTTGTTTGGCGTTTGTCGCTGCCAGCAGGCTGGAAGCGTAGTTGCCGCCTGTCTTGACGCAGCCCGTGCCGCCCGCGACGGCGCGCACGTAGGCATCCTCAATATGGATGCGGAGGGGCTGGATTCCGCGCGGGTAAAACGAGCCGGAGGGCGAACAGATGATGTAGTAGATATACCGCTGAGCTTTACAGATGCCGAGGCGGCTGCCGTCGCCAATCATGGTCGGGCGAATATAGAGCGACGTGCCGGAGGACTTTGGCACCCAGCCGCGCTCCAGATCGACCAGCGTCTCAATGGCTTCCAACTGCAGAGCCGCGTCGATGGGCGGCAAACACATCCGCTCGGCGCTGGTGTTCAAACGTTCGCAGTTCAGCTCCGGCCGGAACAAACCCACTTCGCCGTTGTCATACCGGTAGGCTTTGAGGCCTTCGAACACCTCCAGCGAGTAGTGCAGCACCGGCGACGCGGGGTCGATGGAAAACGGCTGATACGGCACGATGCGCGCGTCGTGCCAGCCCTGCTCCTCGTCGAAATCCGCAATGAACATATGGTCGGTAAACACCCTGCCAAAGCCGAGGGCGGACTCGTCCACGAATTTCGGCTTTGGATTCGCTGTTTTTGTAATCGGGATACTCATAATTTCGCCTCCGCAGAAACGCAGTTCGCGCCGCGCCGCAGCGCCTCCACATTCAGCTCGACCAGAGCCGCTTTCGGCCCCGTAAACAAATGCGCGAGCATCTCCTGAATCGTGTCAAACCGCAGCAGTCTGGTTGCCGCAATATACGCGCCGAGCATGACCATGTTCGCGGTTTTCCGGTTGCCCAGTTCGTCCGCAATCTCCTGACAGGGGATGTAGTAAGCCGAAATGTCCGTGCGGGTCGCCTTGATTTCGATGATGCTGCTGTTGACGAGCAGCACGCCGCCACTGGTCATGGTTGGTTCGAACTTGATGAGCGAGGGCTTGTTCATGGCGATGAGTTCGGTGGGGTTTTGTACCATGGGTGAGATAATCTCTTCCTCGCTGAGCACAACCGAGCAGTTGGCCGTTCCGCCGCGCATTTCCGGGCCGTAGCTCGGCAGCCAGCTTACACTAAGGCCTTCCTTCATGCCCGCTTCCGCGAGCGTCTTGCCCAGCGCCATGACGCCCTGCCCGCCGAAGCCGGAGATGATGATTTCGTGCGTCACGTCACTTCACCTCCGCACGGTCGGCATACACGCCGAGAGGATAGTAGGGTATCATGTTCGCTTTCAGCCAGTCGATGGCTTCTACCGGCGTAAGCCCCCAGTTGGTCGGGCAGGTGGAAAGCACTTCCACGAACGTAAAACCCGCGCCCTGGCTCTGCAGCGTGAACGCCTTTTTAATCGCTTTTTTCGCCTTGAGAATATTGGTCACATCGGTAACGGCGACCCGTTCGGCGTAGACGCAGCCGTCCAGCGTGGAGAGCAGTTCGGATACACGAATCGGCATGCCGTAAAGCTCCTTCGACCGTCCGAACGGAGCGGTGGTCGCCTTTTGACCCACCAGCGTGGTCGGCGCCATCTGCCCGCCGGTCATGCCGTAGATGGCGTTGTTGACAAAGATTGTGGTGATCTTTTCGCCCCGCATGGCCGCGTGGACGATCTCCGCCGTGCCGATGGCGGCCAGGTCGCCGTCGCCCTGGTAGGTAAACACCGTGAGCTCCGGGTGCGCGCGCTTGACGCCGGTTGCCACGGCGGGCGCGCGCCCGTGCGCGGCTTCCTGCATGTCGCAGGCAAAATAGTTATAGGCAAACACCGCGCATCCCACGGGGGCGATTCCGACGGTGGTGCCGATGAGCCCCAGCTCCTCAAGCGATTCCGCCACCAGCTTGTGGATGACTCCGTGCGTGCAGCCGGGGCAGTAGTGCATTTCCGCGTCGGTCAGTCCCTTGGAACGCTGATAGACGATGCTCACTTAACATCCCTCCCCAGTGCCAGATTTGCTTCCGAAATGAGTTCCTGCGGCGTTGGAATCGTTCCGCCGCCAGTGCCGACGAAATGGACGGGCTTTATTCCGTTGACGGCAATCTTAACGTCGTCGATCATTTGTCCCATGCTGAGCTCCACGGTGATGACCGCCTTGACGTGCTCCGCCGCCGCGCGCGCATGGAGGGCCTGCTCCGGGAACGGCCAGAGCGTGATGGGGCGGAACAGCCCCGCTTTGACGCCCTGCTTGCGGAGGGCGAGGACGGCGGCGCGCGCAATCCGCGCGGTGGTGCCGTAGGCGACGAACAGAATCTCCGCGTCGTCCGCCTGAAACTCCTCAAAGCGGATTTCATTCTGCGTGATGCGGTCGTGCTTTTGCTGGAGCTTGACGTTCTGCTCCGTGCAGTCCTTTGCTTCGATATAGAGCGAGTTGATCACGTGATGCGGCCGCGCTTCCCGCGTGCCGTCGGTGGCCCAGTCCTTTTGCGGCAGAGCGCGCGGGGCGGGGGTGCGCCATTCGATCGCTTCCATCATTTGGCCGATCATGCCGTCCGCCAGCACGACCACGGGAATGCGGTAGCAGTCCGCAATATCGAAGGCTTCCTGCGTCAAGTCCGCCGCTTCCTGAATGGTGGAAGGCGCGAGCACAACCGTCCGGTAGTCCCCGTTTCCGCCGCCGCGCGTGGCCTGAAAATAATCCGCCTGCGAGGGGGCGATGTTGCCCAGTCCGGGGCCGCCGCGCATCATGTTGACGATGACAGCGGGGAGTTCCGCGCCGGCGATATAGGTAATGCCCTCCTGCTTGAGGCTGATGCCCGGCGAGGAGGAAGAGGTCATGACCCGCGCGCCGGAACCCGCCGCGCCGTACACCATGTTGATGGCCGCAATTTCGCTTTCCGCCTGCACAAAGCTGCCGCCGTGTTCCGGCATGTGGCGGGAAAAGTATTCCGGTATTTCGTTTTGCGGCGTAATCGGGTAGCCGAAGAAACAGCGGCATCCCGCCCGAATCGCGGCTTCCGCGATTGCCTCGTTGCCTTTCCAAAGTTCCTTAGCCATCCAATCACACCCTTTCTACGGTAATCACGCTGTCCGGGCACATCCGCGCGCAATTCGCGCAGCCGGTGCATTCGCTCATGCGCTCCACGGTTGCGGGATGGTAGCCTTTTGCGTTTGTCGCGCTGTCGATCACGATGATGTGCTTTGGGCACACCATCACGCAAAGCTCGCAGCCCTTGCAGCGGTTTCGTTCGAATGTTACAGTTCCTGCCATGGCGTTGCCTCCTTATCGAGTTCGGGTTTCGGTTCGCAACCGGTTTCCCAGGGCTTTTTCAGTATTATCGGCTTCTGGTTCCGGTTCACAGCCGGTTTCCCAGGGTTTTTTCATCATGAGCTCCATTGGAAAGAGTGTTTCCGGCGCTAGTCCGCTTAGGCCTTCGACCCAGCGCGGGAATGCGTGGTATAAAACGGGAAGTCCCACTCGCCTGCTGACCTCCTCCGCCAGTTCCGCGCCGCGCAGAACGTCCTCCGCCGTGGTTTCCATACAGAGGTGTGTGTTGTGAATCAGACCCGTTGCGGTGAGCTTGGCGCTTTGCTCAATCTGGCGCAGGTACCGCTCCGCCAGTTCCGGCGTGGCGGTTTCCGGACGGTTGAAGTTCAGTACGCAGAGAAACTCGTGCACAATGGCGCGAATCTTTTCGGCGTACCGCCCCAGAACGCGCGCACCCGCCGGATCGCCGCCCATGTCGATGACCCCGCAAACGCCGGGTTCAAAGAGCGATGAGACCGCCGGGTTCAGCGCGGGCAAATCCGCCCCTCCACCCAAAGATGCAATCACCCGCACGCCGCGCTCGTTCAGCGCTTGCGTTTTTTCCCGCGAGCAGAAGTAGGGGTTGACGATATCTAGATCGGCGAGCGTCACATCATAACCTTTTTGCGCGAGAGATATGGCAAAATTGACCGCGAATTCTGTTTTTCCGCTGCCGTAGTGGCCGGTGATGATGTGCAGGTGGTCTTCCATACGCGTTCGCTCTTTCGTTCGGGTCGTCGGGGGCGCTTCGCTGAGAGTCAATATTCCTTGGGCTGCTCCTCGCCGCGCAGTACGCGCAAGGCCGCTTCCGTAAGCGCGCGCTGTTCGTCCTCGCCGGGCATGACGACGATTTCCGCCAAGAACGAAGTCCGCTCGGCAATCCAGCCCGTAAACAGCGGGTCGTAGGCAAACCCGCCGGTGAGGATGATGGCGAAAACATCGCCTTTCAGTACGGCGGCGCATGCGCCGATCGCCTTTGCGGTCTGGTAGGCCATGCCTTCGTAAACAAGGCGCGCTGTTTCGTCCCCGCTCTGCGCGCGGCGGCTGATCTCCTTGCCGTCGTCGGTGCCGAGGTAGGCGAGCAGGCCGCCTTTGGTGTTGAGCTTACGAATCATGTCCGCAGCGGGCAGGTTCTCCCTTAGGCAGAGCTTGATGAGCGAGTTTGCGGGCAGCCCGCCGCAGCGCTGCGCGCTGTAGGGGCCTTCGCCGCCGAGCCCGTCGTTGACGTCGATGACGCGTCCCTTTTCGTGCGCGCCGACGGTCGCGCCGCCGCCGATATGCGCTACGATCAGGTTGACTTCTTCATACTTCAACCCGCGGCTAGCGCAAAATCGCCGCGCCTCGGCTTTTTGGTTCAGCGCGTGAAAAATAGAAACGCGGCTGATCTCCGGATGGCCGGACAGCCGCGCAAGCGGGCAGAGTTCGTCGGTCACGACGGAATCCGCAATATAGGCGGGAATTCCCGCAGAACGCGCCATTTCGTCGGCCAGCATTGCGCCGAGGTTACAGGCATGCTCGCCGTATTTACAGCTCTTTAAGTCTTCGAGCATCTTTTCGCTGATCGTATACGTTCCCCCCGCGATGGGGCGGAGAAGCCCGCCGCGCCCGACAACGGTGTTCAGGGAGCGCAGGGATACGCCATGGCTGAATAGCTCCGCTTCGATGGCGCTCCTGCGAAACGCCAGCGACGCAACCAAATCCGCGCAGGAGGAGAGCTCCTCGCGCGTGTGGTTAATCGTGGTTTCAAACAAGGGTGTTTCGTCGTCGTAAACCGAGATTTTCGTGGTGGTGGAGCCGGGGTTGATCGCGAGAATCCGGTAAAGCATGCTAGTTCATCCTTTCGTAGGCAATACGCATGGCAAGCGCAATGGAGTTGAGCTTCGTCTCCTCGCGGTCGGCACGGCTTGTGAGGATAACCGGAGCCGAAGCCCCGACGATCACGCCCGCGCAGGTCGCCTTCATGACGAACGCAAACGACTTATACAGCGCGTTGCCGGTTTCGATTTCCGGCGCAAGCAGGATATCCGCTTTGCCCGCGTTGGGGTCCTCAATGCCCTTGTGCAGTGCGGCCTCCCGATACAGGCAGTTATCCAGCGCAAGAGGCCCTGTGACGATGCAGTCCGGCAGTTCGCCTTCGCGGTTTCTTCGCACCAGTTCCGCCGCGTCGAGCGTGCACTGCATCTTGGGGTTGACGGTTTCCACCGCGCAGAGGCACCCCACGATGGGTTTCTCCGTGCTGAGCATGCGGGCGACCTTGACCGCGTTTTCGATGATGTGCTTCTTTGCATTCACGTCGGGATACATGTTCATCGCGGGGTCGGTCAGATAGATCAATCGCTCGAACCCCGGCAGCTCGAATACGCTCACATATGAGAGCAGTTCGCTTTCCCGGAGTCCCGTTTCGGCGTTGACCACTTCGCGCAGCACGCAAGCCGTGCTCACTAGCCCCTTCATCACCGCCTGCGCGCGCTTGTTGCGCACAAAGCGGACGGCTTGCTTGCAGCACTCCGTCGGCTCGGAACAGTGGTGGAGCTCCATATCGGAAATCGGAATGCCGTTTTTTTCGGCGATGGCGGTAATCTCCGCTTTGTCGCCAATGAGCAGGGCATGGCAAAGGCCGCGGTCGACGGCTTTGCGCAGCGCGGAGAGCACAACGGCGTCCTGCGCCGCCGCAACGGCGACCACCGGGCGAACGGAATACTGATCGCGGGATAATGCGCTGATCGATTGTTTCATATGCCGCACCTGAATTGCTTTAGAAGTAGTATGACGAAATGATTCATACGACATCATACTACACAACAAGATGTATAATGTCAACCCCGCAGAACGTACCTTTCCCTTGTGCGAAAGATGATATATGATGTATAATTTGCTCAACCTTGGGAAGGAGGTTTCGCTCCATGGTCGTTGAGAATAAAAGCCTGTCCGAGCGCATCGCAGCCGAGCTTTACAACATCATCGTTTTGCAAAAAAAGTTCGCGCCCGGCGATAAACTGCCAAACGAGAACGATCTTTCCCAGCAGCTTGGGGTCAGCCGAACCACGCTGCGCGAGGCGGTGCGCTATCTGGTTGCGCAGGGCGTGCTCAGCGTTCAGCGCGGGCGCGGCACCTTCATCAGCGAGGATTTATCCGTTTTTAATAAGTACGACGTCGGCACGCTGAGCCATGCGCGCCTAGGCGATATGTACGAAATCCGCCTCATGTTTGAACCGCAGTGCAGTATGCTGGCGTGCTTTCGGGCCACGGAGGAAGAACTGCAGGGAATCTTCGAGCAGGCGCAGTATGTTGAAAAGCTGGTGCGCGAGGACGGCTGCTGGCCGGACGAAGACCAGAAGTTCCACGAAATGCTCGCCGCCGCTTCCCACAACGAGTTCATCATTCGCTTGTTTCCCATCATCAACGCGGCGGTGACCGAGGCAATGGAGATGACCGACAACACCGAGGCGCTCAAAACGATCGTCATTTACGACAACCGCGACATCTGCGGCTTTCTGCGTTTGCGGGACGGAGCGGGCGCAAAGAGCGCCATGAGCATCCATATTCGCCACGTCATCAACGCGCTCGGTCTCAGCGCGGGCGAACTGTAATACAAATCACTCCAGTAACAGGAAAAACGCGTCGAATTACGCGGAAAAACGGGCGGGAACAAATCACAATTTCTTCACATAAAACCGGCTAAAAAAGTTGACACAAACGTATAAATGTGTTAATTTGTATTTACGATACAACAGTATATCTGCGGCAAACCCCGTGAAAGCGGGCGGCGCAAAGCTAGAGGGCCTAACGGCGGAAATCGCCTACGGCAGCCAGTTGCACGATTCCATCGATTCATCTAAATCGAGGCGGCAACCTGGCGGAAACCATGCGAGGGTTGCTTTTTTATTTCCCCATATTTTGGAAAAATGGCTCAAGAAGCGAGCGAAAGCAATCCGTTTTGAAAGGAGCGAACCCTGTATGAAAAAATGGACAAGCGTTTTAACCAAGAGAGTTCTGCCGGCGCTGGCCGCAGTTCTGCTGCTGGCTGTGTTCAGCGTATCCGCGCTTGCGGAGTCGGGCAAATCCGATCATGGCACCGGAAAGCCTGACAAGACCACTAACCAGCGCGGAAACTCGGATCAGGACAACGGAAACGGTCAGGAGAAGCACGAGGAGAAGGCGAAAAACACCTATCACGGCATCTCAACGGATAAGATTGCGCTCGCCATTGAAAGCGTAACCGACGAAGCGACAAAGCAGGAGCTAACCGCTTTGCTGGAAGCGTATATGGCCGCGCTGGAGAATAAGGACGCCGCGCTGGCGGCCAAGGACGGCAGCTTAAGCGAACTGTCGCAGCTTGCTTCGGAAGCACGCGCCGCGCTGAAAACCAGCCTTGAAAGCGCCGGCTTTACGCTGGGCAGCGTGCTTGGCTGGCAGGAGTGGAAAGACTACGGCAACAACGCTCTAAACATGGAGGCGATTGCCGCCGCCATTGCCGCGCTGGACGAAACCGACGCAAACAAGGCCGCGCTCAGCGCGCTGCTGGCCGCTTATCAGGAAGCGCTGAGTGCGGCCGAAGCCGGCACGGAAGAGAACGAAGAAGCGCTGCAGCAGGCGACGGAAGCCGCGCGCGAAGCCCTGCTGGAAGCGCTGTATGAATCCGGCATCTTCCCGCTGCAGGAAGCAGTTCCGGAAGAACTGCCCGAAGCAACGCCGGAGGTTACGGAATAACGCTGTTCTGCTTGCGGAGCTGTTAATCGAGAACGAGAACGCATATTTCATTCGGGCTGTTCCTGTATAAAATCGGGAGCAGCCCGAAAATATAAATTGACATACGGGACAAATATGTTAAGATAGATAAGCGTGAATCGGCGAAAGCAGGTTCGCGAGACTTGGCCGAGTAAAAATGCCCATCGGACAGGGCTGGCCGCTGCCGCGCGTGACGGTAAGCGTCACATTATTGATTGAGTTTTAAGACTCAAATTTTATAAGTTGGTTACTTCATAACCAGTGCGTTACAGCACACCACTTGTGAAACGGTCAATAAGAGTAGCGACGGCATCCTTGCTCAACAAAACTCTGATGAAGCGGTCATAGTCATCGTTCAATCCCAATCGCTCGCAGTGTTTGCGCGCGCCGGAAAACGGAACAGAGAGATGACGACAGGTGGTACTATTTTGCCGCCTGTCTTTTTGTTTTGGCGGAGAATAGGGTGCGAAAGCCAGCGAAAGGAACAAAGCCGATGAACCTCAACAAGCAGAAGCGCGCGCCGATTTATGAAGCGCTCGCCCAGTTCCGCAAACAGCGGGTCGTCCCCTTCGACGTGCCCGGCCATAAGCGCGGGCGCGGCAATCCGGAACTCGTGGAGCTGCTGGGCGAAAAGTGCGTCGGCATCGACGTCAACTCGATGAAGCCGCTCGACAACCTCTGCCACCCGGTTTCCGTCATTCGCGAGGCGGAAGAGCTCGCGGCGGACGCGTTTGGCGCGGCAAGGGCGTTTTTGATGGTCGGGGGCACGACTTCGAGCGTGCAGAGCATGATTCTTTCGGCCTGCAAGAGCGGCGAGAAGATCATCCTTCCGCGAAACGTGCATAAAAGCGCAATCAACGCGCTCGTGCTCTGCGGCGCGGTGCCGGTGTATGTGGATCCCCGCGTCGACCCCAAGCTCGGCATTCCACTCGGCATGGAGTTTGCGGACGTGCAGACCGCCATCGAACAGAACCCGGATGCTGTTGCGGTGCTGGTCAACAACCCTACGTATTACGGCGTTTGTTCGAGCCTGAAAGCGATTGTGGAACTGGCGCATGCCCGCGGCATGCAGGTTCTGGTGGACGAAGCGCACGGAACGCACCTTTATTTCAGCGACAGCCTGCCGCTTTCCGCCATGGCTGCGGGGGCGGATATGGCGGCGGTTTCCATGCATAAATCCGGCGGAAGCCTGACGCAGAGTTCACTCTTGCTGCTGGGGCCAAACGTCAATGCGCGGTATGTGGATAAAATTATCAATCTGACCCAGACCACGAGCGCTTCGTATCTTTTAATGAGCAGCCTCGACGTCTCCCGGCGGAACCTCGCGCTCCGCGGAGAGAAATCGTTTGAGAAGGTTGCCGAGATGGCGCAGTATGCGCGCGACGAGATCAACGAGGTCGGCGGGTATTACGCCTTCGGACGCGAGCTTGTCAACGGCGGCAGCGTGTTCGATTTTGACGTGACCAAGCTCTCCGTCTTTACGCGCGGTATCGGGCTGGCGGGCATTGAAGTATACGACCTGCTCCGGGACGAATACGATATTCAGATCGAGTTTGGCGATATCAGCAACATTTTGGCGTACATCTCCATTGGCGACCGGTTGCAGGATATCGAGCGGCTGGTCGGCGCGCTTGCGGATATCCGGCGCCTCTATGCCAAGGAGCCGACGGAAACGTTCCTCGCGGAATACATTTCGCCCGTCGTGGCGGCAACCCCGCAGGCGGCGTTTTACGCGGAGGCGGAACCGCTGCACATTCGCGATGCGGAGGGGAGAATCTGCAGCGAGTTTGTGATGTGCTACCCGCCGGGGATTCCGATTCTCGCGCCCGGCGAGGTGATTACAAACGAAATCGTGGACTACATCCTCTACGCCAAGGAGAAGGGATGCTCCATGCAGGGACCGGAAGACCCGGAAATCGAGTACCTGAACGTGCTGAAGGGAGGCAAACCGTAAGATGGAGTTTTTACTGAACGATTTGCATACGCTGGAAGGCCAGCTCCCTTTAAAAGAAAAAGGGAGGTGCTGAAAAATGGAATTCTGGCTGAACGATATGCATACGCTGGAAGTCCAGCTCCCTTTAAAAGAAAAAGGGAGGTGTTGAAAAATGGAATTCTGGTTTAACGACATGCATACGCAAAACGTACAGCTTTCCATACGCGTGGAGCAGCAGCTCTTCAGCGGGGAAAGCGACTACCAGCGCATCGACGTGTTCGATTCCCCGGAGTTCGGGCGCTTTCTTGCTTCGGACGGCAGCGTGATCTTTTCGGAAAAGGACGAGTTCACCTACGACGAAATGATCGTGCACGTACCCATGGCGGTGCATCCCGGCGTCAAGCGCGTGCTGGTCATCGGCGGCGGGGACGGGGGCGTCGCCCGCGAGCTGACGCACTACGAGGAGATAGAAGTCATCGACGTGGTCGAGCAGGACAAGCTTTTTGTGGACGTTTGCCGCAAGTTCTTTCCCGCCAACGCCTGCGGCCTGGACGACCCGCGCGTGAAGGTTTACTACCAGGACGGCCTGCGTTTCTTACGTTCCAAGCAGGACGACTACGACCTGATTATCAACGACGCAACCGACCCGCTCGGACATACTGCGGGGCTGTTTACCAAGGAGTTTTACGGCAGCTGCTTCAAGGCGCTGCACGACGACGGCATTATGGTCTACCAGCACGGCAGCCCGTTTTTTGACGAGGACGAAGCGCCCTGCCGTGCAATGCATAAAAAAGCGTTTCGGAGCTTCCCGATCAGCCGCGTGTATCAGGCGCATATTCCAACGTGTCCCGCGGGGTACTGGCTGTTCGGATTCGCTTCCAAGAAATACCACCCGCTGGAGCACTTCGATAAAAAGCGCTGGGAAGAGCGGGGGATTAAAACCTGGTACTATACGGCGAACCTGCACGTTGGCGCGTTCATGCTGCCGAGATACGTGGAAGACTTACTGGAGGAGGAAGAAAACTGATGGAAAACGGAATGGGTAAAAAACTGCTTGTGATCGGCTGCGGCGGCGTGGCTTCGGTCGCGATTCAAAAATGCTGCCAAAACAGCGAAGCGTTCCCTGTGCTGGTGCTTGCCAGCCGCACCAAAGCCAAGTGCGACGCGCTAGCCGAACAGCTCAAGGGCAAGACCAAGACGGAGATTTTCACCGCTCAGGTGGACGCGGACAACGCGGACGAAGTGATGGAACTCATCCGCCGCGTCAAGCCGGATGCGGTGCTCAACGTCGCTCTGCCATATCAGGACTTGGCCATCATGGACGCCTGTCTTGCCTGCGGCGTGGACTATATCGACACCGCCAACTACGAGCCGGAAGATACGGAGGACCCCGCCTGGCGCGCCGTTTACGACAAGCGCGTGGAGGAGGAAGGCTTTTCCGCTTATTTCGATTACAGCTGGCAGTGGACGTATCAGGAGCGGTTCGAAAAAGCGGGTCTGACCGCGTTGCTCGGCACGGGGTTTGACCCCGGCGTGACCAGCGTGTTCGTTTCCTACGCCAAGAAGCACTATTTCGACCGCATCGACAGCGTGGATATCCTCGACTGCAACGGCGGCGACCACGGCTACCCGTTTGCGACGAACTTTAACCCGGAAATCAACCTCCGCGAAGTCTCCGCGCCCGGCAGCTACTGGGAAAACGGCAAGTGGGTCGAAGTGCCCGCCGTGAGCATCAAGCGCGAATACGACTTCCCCGAGGTGGGCAAAAAGGACATGTACCTTCTGCATCATGAAGAAATCGAATCGCTGGCCAAGCACTACCCCGAAATCAAGCGGATTCGCTTTTTCATGACGTTCGGGCAAAGCTACTTAACGCACATGAAGTGCCTGGAAAACGTCGGCATGCTCTCAACGGTGCCCATCGACTTTCAGGGGCAGAAGATCGTTCCGATCCAGTTCCTCAAAGCGCTGCTGCCCGACCCCGCGTCGCTCGGCCCGCGCACAAAGGGCAAAACGAACATCGGCTGCGTGATCACCGGCGTTAAGGATGGAAAAGAGAAGACGATCTTTATCTACAACGTCTGCGACCACGAGGAATGCTACCGCGAACTCGGCAGTCAGGCCATCAGCTATACCACCGGCGTTCCCGCCATGATCGGCGCCGCGCTTGTGCTGAACGGAACTTGGAAAAAGCCGGGCGTTTTCACAACCGACGAGTTCGACCCCGACCCGTATATGGACATGCTGAACAAGTGGGGGCTGCCCTGGCAGGTCGATGAGAATCCCGAAACGGTGGAGTAAACGGTGAAGAGAAGCGAACTGCCAACGCCCTGTTATGTGGTAAGCGAAGCAGCGCTCAAGCGAAATTTGGAGATTCTACGCGGCGTGCAGGAGCGCACGGGCGCGAAGATTTTGCTTGCGCAAAAGGCGTTTTCCATGTTTCGCGTGTACCCGCTGATCGCGCGGTATCTTTCCGGCGCGTCGGCGAGCGGTTTGTATGAAGCGCGGCTGGCGCACGAAGAGATGGGCGGGGAGAACCATGTGTTTTCGCCCGCGTATACGGAAAGCGAGATGCGTGAGCTGGCCGGAATCTGCGACCATATCGTGTTCAACTCGTTTGCTCAGTTGGAAGCGCACCGTCCGATCTGGCAAAAGGCGAATGTCAGCGTCGGCATCCGCGTAAACCCGGAGTGCAGCACGCAGTTTGGCCACGCCATCTACGACCCTTGTGCGCCGTTTTCCCGTCTTGGCGTAACAAAACAGAACTTCCGATCCGACCTCTTGGACGGTGTGGAGGGGCTGCACTTCCATACGCTCTGCGAGCAGGGCGCGGACGCGCTGATCGAGACGTTTATGGCGTTTGAGCAGGCATTCGGCGAGTTTTTGCCGCGCATGAAGTGGCTCAACCTCGGCGGAGGGCACCACATCACAAAGCCCGGCTACGACATTTCCGCGCTGGAGAGCTTAATTCGTTCGATTCAGGCAAAGTACGGTTTGACGGTCTACCTCGAGCCCGGCGAAGCGATCGCGCTGAACGCAGGCGAGCTGGATACGACGGTGCTGGATATCGTCGAAAACGGCATGTATATTCTGATTTTGGACGCTTCCGCCGCCTGCCACATGCCGGACGTGCTGGAGATGCCGTACCGCCCACCGCTTGCGAATGCGGGTGAGCCGAATGAGAAGGCGTGCACCTGCCGCCTTGCCGCGCGGACGTGCCTTGCCGGGGACGTCGTCGGCGATTACAGCTTCAACCATCTGCCGAACATCGGCGAGCGGCTGACGTTTGGCGATATGGCGATTTATTCCATGGTTAAGACGAACACCTTCAACGGCATGCCTCTGCCCGCCATCGCGCTTTTGCGTGAGGACGGGGACTGCGAACTCGTCAAGGCGTTCGGCTATGAGGACTTCAAGGGGAGGCTCTCCTGAATCATGCTGCATAACGCGTTGCCCGCACGGGACGGCTTTTATATGCCCGCCGAATTCGAACCGCAGGACGGCGTTCTGCTGGTTTGGCCGACGCGTCCCGGCAGCTGGGGCAAAAATCCGCGCGCGGCGCAGGACGCGTTCTGCGAAATTATGCGCGCGGCAAGCGAGAGCGAACGCGTGTTTTTAGCGGTTGACCGCGAGTATTACAGCGAAGCTCTGGAACGCGCGGGCGCGTTCGCCACGGTGCTGGAAATCTCATCAAACGACGCCTGGGCGCGTGATATAGGCCCTACGTTCGTGACAAACGGCGCCGAAGTACGCGGAATCAACTGGCGGTTCAACGCCTGGGGCGGGACGGTCGACGGGCTCTACGCCGACTGGGCGAAGGACGACGCGTTTGCGGAAGCGTTCTGCGCCGCGATCGGCGCGGCGTGTTACGACGCGGGAGATTTCGTGCTGGAGGGCGGTTCCATCTGCTCGGACGGGGAAGGAACGCTGCTCGTGACCGAAGCTTGCCTGCTCAGCACGGGGCGCAACCCGAACCTTACGAAAGAACAGATCGAACGCAATCTCAAGGACTTCCTCGGCGTGCAAAAGGTGCTCTGGCTGCCGAGGGGAATCTATAACGACGAAACGAACGAACACGTGGATAACGTCTGCGCCTTTCTTGCGCCGGGCGAGGTCGTGCTGGCTTGGACGGACGACGAGAGCGACCCGCAGTATGCGCTCAGCCGTGCGGATTACGAGTACCTTTCGCGCGAAACGGACGCCAAGGGGCGGCGGCTCGTGATTCACAAACTGCCGGTTCCCGACCATCCGGTTTGCGTAACGAAAGAGGACTTGGCGAACTACGTATTCGAACCGGGAGAGGATACGCGTACAGAGGGCGAGCGCCTTGCCGCGAGCTATGTAAACTTTTACTTTACCAACGATTCCGTACTCCTGCCGCAGTTCGGCGGAGAAAACGCGGAGTCCGACGCGCGCGCGGCGGAGCTCATGCGCCGGTTCTACCCGAACCGCAGGATTGTGCCGATCGATTCCCGCGCAATCCTGCTTGGCGGCGGCAATATCCATTGCGTGACGCAGCAAATACCGAAAGGAGCGCTCAAATGAGCAAGATCACTGTTGCCGCCGTGCAGATGCGCATGACGGACGACCCGGCGGCAAACCTCGCAAACGCCGAGGCGTTTGTGCGAAAGGCCGCATTAAAAGGTGCGCAGATCGTGCTCCTGCCGGAGCTGTTCGAGCGGCCGTATTTCTGTCAGGAACGCCGGTATGCGTATCTGGATTTTGCGCTGCCGGTTTCGGAAAACCCGGCGGTGCTGCGCATGCAGGCTGTTGCAAAAGAGCTCGGCGTCGTCCTGCCCGTTAGTTTTTACGAGCGCGAACAGAACCGGCTGTATAACTCCGTTGCCATGATCGACGCGGACGGCAGCCTGCTCGGTGTCTATCGCAAGACGCATATCCCCGACGATCATTTTTATCAGGAAAAATTCTACTTTTCGCCCGGCAATACGTGTTTTCGCGTGTTCGAAACGCGCTTCGGGTGCGTCGGCGTCGGCATCTGCTGGGATCAGTGGTTCCCGGAAGCCGCGCGGGCAATGGCGCTGCAGGGCGCGGATATTCTGCTCTATCCAACCGCAATCGGGTCGGAACCGATTCTCACACTGGACAGTATGTCGCACTGGAGAAGGGTCATGCAGGGGCATGCGGCGGCAAACATCCTGCCTCTTGTGGCTGCGAACCGCGTTGGTGAGGAGCGGGTTTCCCCTTGCGCGGAAAATGGAAATCAGTCCAGCACGCTGACATTCTACGGCTCGTCGTTTTTGACGGACGAAACGGGGGAGATCGTTTCCTCAGCGGACCGCGAGAGCGAGGGCGTCACTTTTGCCGCGTACGACTTCGAGCAGATCAGGCAGGCGCGCTTGAGCTGGGGGCTGTTTCGCGACCGCAGGCCGGAGTGCTATTCGGAATTGGTTCGATAAGCGACCAAAATTCGGCTGTCGTCTGGATAAATATGTGTAAGCAATCAAAAAAGCGCGGGCGACCGCGCTTTTTTGTGTTTTTCATGCAGTTCTCCGGGTTATTTTCCAAACCCGCGCTCGCCGAAACTGCCGTCAGGTCGAAGCACCTGCATCTTGGGAGGGGCGGAGGGGCGCGGTGCGGGATGTTCCATCTGCGGTTCAGAACCGCTTTTGTACTGGCTGATCAGCGCGTACGCTTCCGCGAAGGTCTCCGCGAGGCGGTCGGCGATCTGCGGCGGGATTCCCGCGGGTTCCGGCGGCGCGTAGGCAGGGGCCTCCTGCCGCGCCGCGGGTGCGGGCGAGCGGCTGTTCATCGCGGCCATGTAGGCGACGGAACGCGCCTGATCGCGCTCCGCGGTGACGCGTAAAACTTCGCTTCTCAACTGCTCCAGCTCCGCGCTCAGACGCGCATTTTCGCTCGTTAAAATGGTTCTTTCTTCCTTCCAGCCGTTGGCTAAAGACGCCGCCTGCGAAAGCGCGGCTCTGAGCTGCTGCACTTCCTGCTCGAGAGCCTGCGTGCGCTCGTTAGCAACGCGGATGCCATCCACCGCCGCGCGGAGGCGTGCATACCCTTCGCGTTCGGCGTCGAATTTTTTCAGGTTCTGCAACAGAGTGGAGATGCGGGTATTGGCTTCCGCCAGCTCCTTTTCCCGCTGTGAAAGCGCTTCCTTCAGCGTGCGGATGGCGCAGTTTCGGGAGTCGATTTCGCTTTTTGCCGAATCCAGATCGGCAAAGATCGACTCCATCTCGCGTTTGGCGGCCTTCGCCTGCTGGCTGAACGTACGCTTGATATCCTCGAGATAGGCGCGAACTTCGTCCGGATCGTAGCCGGAAAGAACACGGTGGAACCGTGCGTCGGCGTCCATACGGCTGCGCAGCGCGTCAACGCTTTCCTCCTGCCGCTTCAGCTCTTTGTCCACGGAATCACCTCCAGAACATCGTTGATGCGGATGTTTCGCTCACCGGCGGTTCCTGCGGGCAGTTCCAGCACGCGCTTTGCACCGCGCTGCACAGGCCAGGCTTTGCCTGCGGGTAAAGCTTGATCCACGCGGAGCACCAGTCCGGCGGGGTCGAGATACAACGCATCGATGGGATACCGCATGCCGAACGTGTGGATGCAGTTGCAGGGCGTTAGCAGCAGGCCGCCGCCGGTGGGAATTGCGCGCCCGAGCAGGCCGCGCAGGCGCGAAAAATAGCGGTTGGCGTTCCAAACGCGCGCGAGCGTCTCTCCATTTTTCCGAATCAGTACGGTCTGCATGGCTGTTTCCTCACTTAAAGGCGGTAATCAGGTTCACGGCGGCGGGGCCCAGCAGGATGATGAAAATCACCGGAAAGATAAAGGCGACCGTCGGGAGCATGATTTTGATGGGCGCTTTGATGGCCTTTGCCTGAATGCGCTGCTTGCGTTCCACCCGCAGACGATCCGCCTGCGCGGTCAGTACGCTCTTGACCGATACGCCGAGCTGGTCCGCCTGTAACAGCGCGGTGACGAACGCGGAAAGCTGCTTGACGTCGCAGCGGTCGGCCATCTCCTTAAGCGCGGCTTTTCGCGGAACGCCCATCTGCACTTCGCGGATGGCGCCGCTGAGTTCGGCGAGCACCGCGCATTTATTTTTAGAATACTGCCGAACGATCGCCGCGTCCAGCCCAAGCCCGGCTTCCACGCTGACCACTAATAAATCCATCACGTCTGGCAGGTCGCGGACGATGGATTCCTTCCGCGCCTTGACCTTTGACTTTAAAAAGATACTGGAGCCGTAAACGGGGATGCAGAGCAGTACGAGCAGGATCAGCAGCCGGTAAATCTGCTCGATGGGGAGCAGTACGAACTGCAGCGCGCCCGCCGCCAGAAACGCTATGGAAAGCAGGCTCTTAACGAACGTAAACTCCTGCGCGGTCAGGTTGATGCCGGCGGTTTTAAGCTGCTTTTCCAGCTTTTGGCTCGCTTTGTTCGGCCCCGGCGCGCGGTTCTTTCCGGCGAGGCGCTTAACCTGCTCGGAAAGGCGCTTCATGGTGGGGCGGAGGATACGCTCGGAGAGCGATTTTTTCAATTCGTCGTCGCTGTATGTCCGCTCGGTATCCTTCACCTGCGCAAAGCGCCGCCGCATCGCGTCGCTCTTTCTGCCGAGGCCGTTAAGCAGCGCGATGAAGAAGAAGAAGACCGCTATGGTGCTTACGAGCACGACGAGCCGCAAATCAGTTCCCTCCATTACACGAAGTATTGACGATTTTATACCCTAATATGGCGTCTGCTAACGCCATGAGCCGCAAACAGGAGATTTCGCTACATCTTGATATTGACGATCTTATTGACGATGGTGAACCCGATGGCCTCCAGCACAACGGAGACGAGAAGCATGATCCGCCCGGATTCCGTTGTAAAAAACATATCCACATATCCAGGGTTGATGAACATCAACAGCACGATGATAAAGATTGGCAGCGCGCCGATGATATAGCCGCTGAGCATGCCCGCGGATGTCATGGTTTTTATCTCGCCGCGCAGCTGAATACGCTGGTTGATCGTGTCCGAAATGTTCTCGAGCACGGAGGCGAGGTTACCGCCGATCTGGCGCTGGATGGCGACCGCGGAGCACATCAGCTCCAAGTCCTGATTCTTGGTTCGCTGGACAAGGCGGCCAAGGCTCGCTTCCAGCGGCATGCCCATCTGGGTTTCGCGGTAGACGCGCATGAACTCGCGGGAGATGGGCTCCTCCATTTCGTCGGCAACGTTCTTGAGCGCGGTTTGAAACGAAAGCCCGGCACGGAGGGCGTTGCAGATGATGTTCATCGCGTCCGAAAGCTGCTTGCCGAGAAGCGTGAGCCTGCGGTTTCGCTTGATTGCCACGAAGCCGATGGGAGCCGCTGCGCCGACGATGACCATGCCAATGGAGAGGCTCATGGGAACGCCAAGAAACAGCGCGGCGGCGGGGATGACGGCGCTCGTGACCACCCAGATGGTGATGAACTCCTCCGCGCGGAGCGCGACGCCTGCAACGTACAGCTCGTCCGCAATCTGGTCGAGCCTGCGCAGGCGGACGCGTTCTTTTTTGCCTAGCGCGCGGCGGGAGCGGGCGCTTTCCAGCCCGCTGTCGAACAGAGCGCGGACGCGTTTTTCCAGTGCGCGCTGCTTGCGCGTACGGAGGAGAGCCAGCAGATAAAACACAAAAAACGCCGCGATACCGCAGAGCAGAACCACTAGTAATTTCATCATCCGCCGTTTCCGCCTCCTTCCGCTTTGTTTGGCCGGGTCGCCCGGCTTAAGAGAACCATTCGTCCTTGACGCCCGCACCGCTGGCGGCGAGCTTGTCGCAGCAGCGCGGCTTGATGCCGGTCGGATGGAACCGCCCCGGTGCGCGCCCGTCACCGTAGTCGTAAACAAAGATGTCCTGCGTTACGATCACGTCGCCTTCCATGCCGAGCACTTCGCTGATGCTGGTGATCTTGCGGTTGCCGTCCCGAAGGCGCGTCTGCTGCACGATGATATCGATAGCGGAGGCGACCTGCTGGCGGATGGCCGGAATCGGCAGGTTCATGCCCGCCATGAGCACCATAGTTTCCAAGCGCGCCAGCATGTCCCGCGTGGAGTTGGCATGCCCGGTGGTCATGGAGCCGTCGTGGCCGGTGTTCATGGCCTGCAGCATGTCCAGCGCTTCGCCGCCGCGCACCTCGCCGACGATGATGCGGTCGGGACGCATGCGCAGCGCGTTTCGAACAAGGTCGCGAATGGCGATTTGGCCTTTGCCCTCCAGGTTGGCAGGGCGGGCTTCCAGCGTTAAAACATGCTTTTGCTGGAGCTGAATCTCCGCTGCGTCCTCAATTGTGATAATGCGCTCGTCATGCGGAATATAGGCCGAGAGCACGTTGAGCAGCGTGGTTTTTCCGCTGCCGGTACCGCCGGAGACGACGATGTTGAGACGCCCTTTGACGCAGGCTTCCAGAAACGCCGCCATCTTCATGGTTAAACTGCCGTAGCTGATGAGGTTTTCAACCGTCAGGGGGTTACGGGAGAATTTTCGAATCGTGAGCAGGGGGCCTTTGAGCGACAGCGGGGGAATGACGGCGTTGACGCGGGAGCCGTCCAGCAAACGCGCGTCTACCATGGGGTTTGCTTCGTCAATATGCCTGCCCAGCGGGGAAACGATGCGGTCGATGACGTTGAGCAGCTGCTCGTCGTCGTAAAACGTCACGTCGCTGAGGACGATTTTGCCCTTGCGTTCGATGAACACCTGCTTTGCGCCGTTGACCATGATTTCACTGACGGAGTCGTCCGCAAGCAGTTTTTCCAGCGGGCCGAGGCCGCGGATGGAGTCGAAAATCTCGCCTGCGATGCGCATGCGTTCCGGGCGGGCTAGGTTTGCCGCCTGCTCTTCCAGCGCGGATTCAATGATTGCGCGCGTTTCCGGTTCGCTGGCGCCGCCGCCCTGTTTATCCTCGCGTTTATTGAGCGTTTCCACCACCTTCAGGTGGACGCGCTCGCGCAGCAGGCTCGCTTCGTCCGCTTCAACGGAGACGGCGGCTCCCGTAGGAATAGAAGGATTCTTTTTATCCAGCCGTTCAAGCAGACCCACGCGCTATGCCCTCCTGGTCAGTGATTTAGCGAATTTTACAATGGCAAGCGTCGCCTTGGAACGCGGCGCGCAAGTCATCAGCGGGATGCCCCGGTTCACCGACGTGATGGCGGCTTTCGGGTCGTTGGGCACCACGAGCGCGGGCGCGGATTCCAAAAGATTGGCGACGTCCTTGACCTTGATGTTCGAAATGCCGTCCTTGTTGATTACGATTTTTATCTTGTCGCTCAGGTTCAGCGCTTCCAGTATCTTGAGGCTGCGCTTGGCGTCGTGGAGGCTCGCAATATCCTCGTTGACAACGAAATACACCGTGTCCGCCAGTTCAAACGCGGAGATGGCGCAGTCGGAGAGCGTCACTCCCATATCCAGCACGATATAGTCGAACTCCGGGCGGAGCGTGGAAAGAATCGCTTCAATATGCTCCGGGCGGATCAGCTCGGCATATTCCGGCGAACTGCTCGAAAGCATGACCATTACTCCCGTGTAGTGGCGGATGAGATAACTCTTCATGGTGGCGAGTTCAAAGGTGTGCTCTTCCACCATGTCCGCAATCGTATCGCCCTTCGTGATATCCAAAAACACGCCGACGTCGCCGAACTGGAGGTTCAGGTCGATCAGCGCGACTTTTTTATTCTGCGCGGCGAGCGCGCAGGCAAGGCTGACCGCAAGCGTGGTTTTGCCAACGCCGCCCTTGGCGGAAAAGAAGGCCGCAATCTTGGAGTCGTAGGTCGCAACCTTTGCCATGCTGCTTCTGCGGTGGCGGTCGCGGCTGACGGTGGTGAGAATATGCGTTTTAATCTGCTCCACGCCGCTGTTCATGTCGATCACCCGCGCAATTCCGCTCTCCATGGCGCGCGCCATGTCGGAAGGCTCCGGGTGCGGCATTAACAGCAGCATGGTGATATCGCTGCGGTTGGTATACATGCGCTCGGCAAAGTCAAACTCCGATTCTGGCTCGCCGCGCGTCACGATCAGCAGCACGTCCGCTGGCTGCGTGCCCGCTTTTTTGAGGCCGTCCTTATCTGGACGGAGCGAGCAGACGATGCGGAGCGCTTCGTCCTGTAGCAGGCCTGCCGCCGCTTTTCGATCGTCGGCGGAAAACGCCGCCAGCATGATGCGTACACTATCCATGATTCGGCTCCTTAATCGGCCTGATTCAGCAGGGTATCGCTGACGACGGGGTCTTCGGTATTCTGCGCGTGGTCGCTGGAAGCGCGCAGGGCAAGAATGATTACGCCGCTCTTTGCGCTTTGAATCACGCGGAGCGCGTCTTCCGGCGTTAAAAACAGCGTCACGCTGGCATACAATTCCGCGGGCGCGTCGTCCGTTGCGGCGTTTGCTTTCAGCGTGGTGCCGACGGCGGCAACGCAGACGTTCTGCGCTGCAACCAGCGTTGTTGCCTGCGTGGGAACGGTCGTGGCATCGGCGGGAACCGTTTGGCCTTCCGCCAGGTAGGATGTTGTCGTGTAGGCGATCACGTCCACATAGTCTCCGCGCTGCAGGAAACCGGCGACGCCGGAAACTTCGTCCACGGCTACGGTAACCGCGCGCATGCCTTCCGGCACGATGTACGAAAGCCCGCTGTCGGTCTGTCCCGGCTGCTTGAGCTTGACGGGTAGGATCTCTTCGCCCGCTACGATCAGGTTTTCGGTGACAAAACCCACGACCTCTTCCGGCGTACGCGCGGCGAGCGGGTGAGAGGTGCCCTGCGGCACCTGCTTGACCGTTACCATTTCCGCCGTGATGGAAGAGTAGGCCGGAATATCGGCCGCCGCGACAAGCACGTTTTCATAGACGACCTTTACTTCGTTTTTCTGCTCCAGCTTGCCTAAATAGAAGTAGAGCAGCGCGCCTGCCGTGAGCGCCGCGATCAGCGCAAAGAGGATTACTTTTTTCATGAAACTGCTCCTCCGTTCATCCCGGAACGCCGCAAACCGTATTGCCGCAGGGCATCCGATTCCAGCCGCGGGGTGGATTGTGCCATCGTTATTTGCTCAAAACGAGGCTGTATACGCCAAAGCCCGACGCAGTTCCCGTCAGGTCGCCGTCGGCGGCGCCGATGTTTACCATGTCCACATACGAGCCGATGACGCAGCCAAGGTCTTCATAGGTGGTGTAGTCTTCCAGCACGAACGCGGCAAACCCAACGACCCGCACATATTTATACGAACTGTCGGTATAGACGATCACCGGCACTTTCATCACCCGCGGGCAGTCGTCGCTGTAGCAGCCCGCCTTGCAGCCGCCGTTGGAAGGGTAGTGCGTGCAGGCGTTGTATCGCGCTACGATGCCGGAATAGGTTGGCCCGGTCATATTGCCGGACTCCACGGGCAGCACCGTGCCGATGGTGAGCTTGGTTTGGTATCCGTAGGCGAGCCAACTCGTGTAGTCGTTCGCGCCGCCGCCCTTGACGCCGTCGAGGTCGATGGCGCCAAACGAGCCGTTTTCCACTTCGTCCGTGTTGCTGCCATATTTCAAAATCGCATGCTGGGTTGCTCCCGTTGCGATCATTTCGTTCAAAACGTCTTCCTGAATCGAGAGCGGCACCAAATCCGAAAGCGCCGCGCAGGGAACGACCTTTGCCTGCGCCGAACGGTTAAACGTGATCTCGTCGATGCCGAAGATACGCGCAAACGCCGTTTCCGAAACGGCGGGTTGCGTCACCGTGATGGAATGATACGAGCCGCCGTCCAAATCCCCAAACGCAACGCTTGCGGTGGAAGCGTCCGCTACTCCGTTTTTGGTCAGGTATTCGCGCGCGGTCGCGGTTGCCTGGTCAAGCCCGGAAGCGTCGCTGCTCTTGATTGGCAGCTTCAAGCCCGCCGCAAGAACAGCTGCGTCCACGGCGGTCTGCGTTTGCGCGGTCTTAACGTAGGCAGCTCCCATGTCGGTCACCGTCGCGGCAACGCCGACCAGCGCGGTCATGGCCAGCACGACGATGAGGAGGGATTCGCCCAGTTCCTCGGCCTTGAGCCAGGAGAAGAAACGACGGGAATGCTGTTTCATTGCCGTGTCATCCTTTCCATGCGGGTAACGGCGCATGTGCTGAAAAAAGTTGAAGGCGGTCCCATGCCGCCTGTATTTGCAAAATCGATCGCTTTCCGATCAGCTCATCTTCATCGTGCATTCGGATCGCAGATGAAACGCCCCGTCCTCGGCGAGAAAGGAGGTCAGCGGCGTGAGCGTCGGCAAGTCGTAGGTGGTGACGACGGTGATGTCCCCGTCGCGAAAGTTCGTGCTGTTGGAATAGGTCACCGTAACGACCAGAGTTCCGGTCATGTAGTCCGGTTTCATGGCGTTGATGCGGTCGGTAACGTCCGTCGTGTTGCTGGAGGCACTGGTTGCGACGATTCCCGCGCGCACGCCTTCCCGCGTGATGTTGTCCAGTACGAGCCGGTTGGAAGCAAGCCATCCGAGCTCGATCATGCCGCAGATCAAAAGCAGAAGAAGAGGGAGCGTCAGCGCAAGTTCGACCGCTGACTGGCCGCTTTCACGGCGCCGTTTCAACCATCTTTTTTGCATTGACGCTCCCTCCATTCCATTACCATATGTTTCAGTATTAGAGCGAGAGAAAACCGCTCATTCCGCTTAGCAGTTCGGCCGCTCTGCCGCCGGCCGCCGTGATGCCGATTTCGGCGGCAATCGCGGTGAGCGCCACGATCAAGCCGTACTCGACCATCGCCTGGCCGCTTTCATCTCTGAAAAAATGCAGCATAACAGCACGATCCTTCAGGATCCGAGCGTCAGCTTGTCGCTGAGGCCGGAGAAGAGGGTGTTCGCCTTGCCGCCGAGAGCGGTGAGGCCAACGATGACGACAACCGCGACGAGCGCGATAATCAGGCCGTATTCGACCATGCCCTGGCCGGATTCATTCATCAAAAACCGTTTCATATTCTCATTCCTCCGTTTCAAACCGTTCAGGATCCCGAGCCCATGGTCAGCTTGTCGCTGAGGCCGGAGAAGAGCGTGTTCGCCTTGCCGCCGAGAGCGGTGAGGCCTACAATGACGACGACCGCGACGAGCGCGATGATGAGGCCGTATTCGACCATGCCCTGGCCGGATTCATTATTCAAAAACTGTTTCATATTCAAATTCCTCCGCTTCTATACCGTTCAGGATCCACCCATGGTCAGCTTGTCGCTGATGCCGGAGAAGAGGGTGTTCGCCTTGCCGCCGAGCGCGGTGAGGCCAACGATGACGACGACCGCGACGAGCGCGATAATCAGGCCGTATTCGACCATGCCCTGGCCGGATTCGTTGTTCCAGAAGTTTTTCATTTTTCTTTCCTCCATATTATTTTTTGGTTGGGCTATGCCCTGGTTCAGGACGCCCCGCGTCCCCTTGGGAGTGGTTCGTTGTGCCGATATCGAACGGGCAGGTCAACCTTGCCCGCACTATCCTTATTGAGATGCGACACCTCCTTTGAAGGTGAAACCGGATCGAATTACAAAACGGAAACGATAACGAGCGCCGCCGCGAGGAACGGCCCCATCGGTATCATTGTCTTTAGGTTCGTTGGCAGCGAGAGCATGCGCTCCGCTACTAGATACACCAGCACCAACGCGCCCATGCAGGCAATGGCGTACAGGCTGTTGGTCAGCCCGAGCGCAAAGCCCATGGCGGCGGCAAATTTGACGTCGCCCGCGCCGATCTTCTGCTTGAGCACGCTCGGCAGAAAGAACACCACAAAGCTCACGACGAGCCCGAGCAGAGACGACCAGATTTGAAAGCGCGTGACGCCAAGAATGCCGAACAGCGCTGCCAGCACGATGACCGCGAGGACGAGTTCGTTGGGAATCAGGCGAACCGAAGCGTCGATATACGCCACGCACGCTGCAACAAAGAGCAGAAAAAACAGGTAGAGCGTCAGCAGGGAAACGCCCGCGCGCCAGGCGATCACACCGCCTGAAACGGCAAGACAGCTCGTAAGCAGGATTGCCTGCCGGAGCGACATCGAAAGCGTCTGTCCGCGGCGCTTGAGCAGCAGTGAGCAAAGCAGACGAACGGGGAAGATCAGCAGCGCGCCAAGGACCGCGCCAAGCAGAATCATCCAAACTTGCTGAAGCATGTGCTCGCTCCTTTCGCGGGAATGCGGGTTACTGTTGTCATGAATCACTTTCGGGTGGTTCGGCAGAAAACAAAAGCGGTTCGGACCAATTGCCCGAACCGCTGTATTTGTAGCTGATACCTTGCGCCGATTAAGAGAAAGAGGAAAAAACGATAGAGAGACCTCTCCTACCGGCGAGTAACAAAACAAGCGTTCTTCATTCGGCAACTGGCTGCCATGGACATCTCGAAGTGTCTTTAGGCCCTTTAGCTTTGCGACGGCCGTTTTCACGGATTGTGCTATTAACATGGGAAGAACCGTTTTGTATTCTGTTTTGAAGGTGCTGCTCAAAGAGTTTTCTAAACCCAGTGTTGCTTTCTTTGAGTACTTGTAAGCTATCACATCAAAAAGAACTTGTCAAGAAAAAAGTTACAAATTGGTCACACATGTATGGATATAAGCGAATAAACATGTAATAATCGCGCATTTTTGCGGATTTTACACGAAAATGCAGGGTTTTTCGCTCCGAATGGGGAATCGGAACGCCAAAAAAATCCAGCCGGAAAGGCTGGATTTGTGTTTTTTGAATTTGCGAGCAATCGGCGCGATGACGCGTTACATGGACTCGCGGATGATGATTTCGGCGTCCAGCATGATCTGGCGCGGGGCGAGGTTTGGCGTGTGCATCTGCTCAATGAGCATTTCACAGGCCAGAAATCCCAGCTGATACTGCGGCTGCTTGACGGTCGTGAGCGCGGGTTCGGACATGATGGAGATGTTGGTGTTGTCAAAGCCGATCACGCCGAGCTCCTTCGGAATGGAGATGCCAAGGCGCTTGGCAGCCTTAATGGCAGCAACCGCGAAAACGTCCGACGCGGCAAAGATGGCGTCCGGCCGTTCCGGCATGCTTAATAGCTGGGTGGCGATGGAGACCGCCGCGTCGTAGCTGAACTCCGGCACCGGCACGATAAAGTTGGAAACTGGCGCGATGCCCGCTTCCTCCAGTGCGAGGATAAAGCCTTCCTGGCGCTTTCTTGCGTATTTGTATTTCAGAGGGCCGTTGATCATTGCGATGCGGCGCCTGCCCTTGGAAAGGATGTAGTTCACTACGGCTCGACTGGCCGCTACGTCGTCAATAGAAACATAGGAAGCCGGGCTTTGCTCGTTGTATTCGGCGCACTGGATGAGCGGCACCAGCTGCTCAATCCGCGCGATCGTCTCGGTGGAAGGGATTGGGTCGAGTGTGATCACGCCGTCGGCATGGGTTTTGCCGAGTATGCTCTCGATAAACGAATACGTCAGCGGGTGCGCCCCGGTGCGGACGATAATCTCCTGATATCCCTGACGGCCGGCCGCGGAAGAAATGCCGCGGATGACTTCGGAGTAAAAGGGGTTGTCAATATCTGGCAGGAGGATCAGGATCAGGTGACTCTCGGATTTGATGGTATTTTCATAACCGAGGGCGTACATTGCCTGAACAATCTTGTCGTAGGTTGCTTCCTTGACGCTGGATTTGTTGCTGATTGCGCGCGAAACGGTCGCAATGGATACGCCCGCGGCGTCGGCAACGTCCTGCAGCGTGGTTTTCTTCTTCACTTGCGTCATGTTTGTTCCTTTTTTGATCAAAACCTTTTTCTATATTACCACATATGATGATTAATGTAAACGAACATAAATCATATGCGCTTTCGGCATGAAATGTAAGAAATGACATATAAAAGAATATATAATGTAAATAATGTAAAATATATTGACAGATAATGTAAGGAATGATAGATTGAAAACAGACAGATCAAAGATTGTTCCCTGCGCGGCCTATCCGTGTTCGAAACGGGAACAAAACAGAGAAACATTTGTGCCATCGACGAACCGCCGATGCATCCTGCAAAAATCAGAAACGAATCTATCAATAAAAAGCAAGGACGTCAGAAACATGAAACTTGGGTTTGCCAGCGCCATTCTACCGGATCAGAATTTTGAGTACGTGGTCGATTTTGCGTCGCAGAACGGCTACCGCTGCGTCGAAATGATGTGCTGGCCGGTCGGCAAGGCCGAGCGCCGCTACGCGGGGGTTACGCATATCGACGCGGACAGGCTGGACGCTTCCCGCATTGCCGCAATCAAGGACTATCTTGCAAAAAAGAACGTTTCCATCTCGGCGCTGGGATATTACCCCAATCCGCTCGACCCCGACGCGGAAAAGGCGGGCGAGGCGATTGCGCATATTAAAAAGCTCATCAAAACCGCTCCGCTGCTCGGCGTGGACACGGTCAATACGTTTATCGGGCGCGATCCCAAGGCGACGGTCGCCGAGAGCATGCGCGCGTTTGGCAAGGTCTGGCCGGATATCATCAGGCTCGCGGAAGATACCGGCGTTCGAATTGCAATCGAAAACTGTCCGATGCTCTTTACCTCGGACGAATGGCCCGGCGGCAAGAACCTTGCTACGACGCCCCGCATCTGGCGGGAGATGTTTTCCGCCATTCCCAGCAAGAACTTCGGTCTCAACTTTGACCCTTCGCATTTTCTCTGGCAGCAGATGGACTATATCCGCCCGATCTACGAGTTCTCCGAGAAACTCTTTCATATCCACATCAAGGACGCCAAGGTTCGAAAGGACCTGCTCGACGAAGTCGGCGTTCTCGCGGCACCGTTGGACTACCAGCTGCCCAAACTGCCCGGCCTGGGCGATATCGACTGGGGCAAGTTCCTCTCCGCTTTGACGGACGTCCGCTACCGCGGCGCGGTCGTGGTGGAAGTCGAGGACAAGGCATTTGAGGACACGCTCGAAGACCGCCTCATCGCGCTGAAACAATCTCACCGCTACATCAGTCAGTTCATTACTCTCGATTAACTCCGCCAAAACCGCCGGACGGCAGCGCGCCGCAGGAAAGCGGCAGTACTTTTGTGTTAGCCGACATGTAATCCATTACATGCAGGATAAAGGAAAGCGTTTCTAACGTAACAAGAGATTGAGCCGCCGAGCGGGACGAGAGGGGAAACGCCGCGTATGGTGAACATTCAGGATGTAGCGCGGGAAGCGGGCGTATCGGTTGCAACCGTTTCGCGGGTGATCAACGGCACGCGGTG
This sequence comes from Christensenellaceae bacterium, assembly GCA_963674535.1. GTDB lineage: Bacteria > Bacillota > Clostridia > Christensenellales > CAG-138 > UBA7703. The sequence continues at coordinate 542,392 of OY771363.1, forward strand.
CGTGCTGCCGGAAACGGAAGCCAAGGTGCGATCGGCGATTGCCAAGTTTGGCTATCAGCCGAACCTCTCCGCGCGAAACCTCCGCAAAAACGAGAGCCGCATCATCCTGATTCTAACGCCGAACTTTTCCAACCCGTATTATTCCAAGGTGCTCTCGGGCATCTGCGACCTTTCCCGAACGCTCGGCTACAGCACCTTGATTTACAACACCTACGACAGCAACGCGCTGGATGAACAGCTCGTTGTAAAACTCTTTGAAGCGAACCGCGCGGACGGCATGATTACGCTGGCCTGTAACCGGGACGACCGCTGGCTCGAAAAACACGCCGGGCGGTACGCCATCGTCCAGTGTTCGGAGTATGTGGAGGATATGGAGCTGCCGCATATTTCGGTGGACAACCGCAAAGCGGCGGGAGAGTCCGTGCGTCACCTCACCGCCAGCGGACACCGCAGAATCGGCATTGTAACGAGCTCCAACAGCTACCTTTCCAGCGCTAACCGCCTGCGCGGGTATCTGGACGCGCTGGAGGAAGCGGGTCTTCCGGCGGAGAACGCGCTGATTGCTTACGCTTCTGCGGACTACTCGTTTGCCAGCGGCAAACAGGCGGCGCGAAAGCTGCTGACAAGCCCGAATCCGCCGAGCGCGATCTTCTGCGTTTCGGATATCCTCGCTCTCGGCGTCATTGCCGAAGCGGGCAAGCTGGGGCTGAAGGTGCCGCAAGATTTGAGCGTGATGGGCTTTGACGACGTGGACTACACCACGATGTTCCATCCCTACCTTTCCACGGTCGCCGTGCCCTGCTACGAACTGGGGCGGGGAAGCATGCAGCTATTGTACGACCACATCAACCACAAGCCCGACGCCGGGATCGGCGTTTACCTGCCGCATCAGGTCGTCTATCGCGAGACGACCGCGCAGAAGAACTGAAGCGGAAAACACTTGAATACATCAGACAGGGAGACACGACTATGCTGAAAACAGGAATCATCGGCTGCGGATCCATTGCGCGGCAGCGCCATGCGGCAGAATATTTGAAAAACCCGAACACGGAGATCGCCGCCGTATTCGACCTTTCCCGGCCGCGCGCGGAATCCATGGCGGCGGACTTTGGTGGCAAGGTATACGAAACCGCCGAGCAGATTATTGCCGATCCGCAAATCGACCTCGTCAGCGTCTGCGTTGCCAACGCGTTTCATGCGCCGATTACAATCGATGCGCTGGGTCACGGCAAGCACGTCCTCTGCGAAAAGCCCATGGCCATCACGCTCAAGGACTGCGAAGAGATGCAGGCCGCCGCGATCAAAAACGGCAAGCGCCTCTTCATCGGTCACAACCAGCGTCTGACGCCCGCGCATAAAAAGGCGAAGGAGATCCTCGCTTCCGGCGAACTGGGCCGCGTGATCAGCTTTTCCACCGCGTTCGGCCACAAAGGGCCAGAAATGTGGAGCATAGACAAGAGCAGCAACACATGGTTCTTTAAGAAAAACGCCGCGGCGTTCGGCTCCATGGCCGACCTCGGCATCCATAAGATCGATTTGATGCGCTACCTCATCGGCGGCGAGGTCAAGAGCGTGTTTTCGCGGCTTGCCACGCTGGATAAGAAGTTCCCGGACGGCACGCCCATCGAAGTGGACGACAACTCCATCGAAATCCTCACCTTTGCAAACGGCGCGCTGGGCACCGTGACCACGAGCTGGACGCATTACGGCGAAGAGTGCAACACCTCGACGCTCTACTGCGAAAAAGGCATCCTCAAGCTCTATGCCGACCCGCGGTACGTGCTGCAGATCGTCTATGCCGACGGCACGAAGGCGAATTACGAACTCGACCGCATGCAGACCAACGACGACGCGCAGCAGACCAGCAGCGGGGTCATCGACCAGGTTGTCGACAGCCTGCTGACGGGCAAACCGTCCGTTCTGGACGCAAAGGACATCCTAAACTCCATGCGTGTGGTGTTCGCCTGCCTCGAGTCCGCCGAGAGCGGCAGAATCGTTGAACTGTAAGGTTTGTCGGGAGCGGGATAACCATTTTATGGTTGCCGCGAGCTTATATCCTACGCGTGGAGCGCGAAATTACTGGGTAATAACCATTGTATGGTTGTTATAAATACATCAAAGGAGAGAAATCATGAAAAAATTCCTTGCGATTCTCCTGTGCGTCTGCATGCTGGCTGGCTTCGCCGCGTGCGCAAAGACCGAAGGAGCAAAAGGCGACACCATCTATGTTCTCGGCCCCACGCCGGATCATGGCTGGACGGCACAGGCCGGCACGTATGCCGAGCAGAAAGTTGCCGCAATCAACGCAGAAGGCAAGTACAAGGCCGTTTACATGGCAGCATCGACCGGCGAAGAGCAGGTTGACCAGGTTCAGACCATCCTCGCCAACAGCGACGCGGCTGGCGTGGTCTTCTTCGCTCTGGAAGATTCCGCCAAGGCCGGTCAGGAAGCTCTGATCGCCGCGAAAGTACCGTTCATCTCCTTCGACCGTATCATCGAAGGGCCGGATGCTTCCGCAATCCTCAACGCTTCCGGTGATAACTGGCAGTGCGGCGCGGGCATCGCGTACTGGCTGCAGAAGAACGGCATGGCGCCCGGCGCAACGCTCGTCACTCTCATCGGCGACAACGGCACCGTCTGCTCCCGCCGTCAGGAAGGCTTCGAACAGTTCCTCCGCGGCGAAATCGAGTATTTCGACAAGGATAAGAACGAGTCCTACAAGACCACCGAAACTTGGACGCAGGAACAGATCGACGCTCTGACCGCCGACTACAAAGTCGTTTGCAACTGGAGCGCGGACGGCGCGTATCAGTACCTTGAGCAGAAGCTGCCGGAAATCGTCGCCAAGGCGAAGACCACGGGCGGAAACCTGTTTGTCTACTCCATGGACGATGAAATGACATTTGGTCTTATGAACCTCCTCGAGGCGAACGCCATCGACGAAGCGACCAAGGCCGACTTCGCAGCCCTGAACGTTTACACCTCCGCCATCGGCGGCATGGCCGAGCTCTATGCGGTCATCGACGGCACCTCCACACAGGCTGCCACGGCGCAGATGTACTTCGACGGCCTGATGTCCGTGTACTTCTCGCCGAAGATGTTTGAAAACGTCATTGGCTATATGGTCGATTACCTCAACGGCAACTGGGATTACAAAGTCGGCGACGGCAAGTATGAACCGGTCTGGATCGTTGATGCAGGCAACGTTGCCAACTACGAAGGCTTCACCGGCCACGCATCGTAAAGAAACCCAATCGGCCGTTTTTCGAACGGCAAAACGCACTTGACTGCGCGTACGGATGCAGGCATCCCCTGCATCCGTACGTGAATGTTGGCCGCACGGGATAAGAAGCGAAACGGCGGAACAATACGTCCTTTTCGTCAGGAGAAAATCCGATTATACTGGTTAGTAGAACCATTCCGTCTTGTAGCGGCCAAAATCGGCAGCAGCAACCAATCACCTCATTTAAAAACGAGGGAAACGGGGACACAAAAAATGGCAATCCTTGAAATGCAGCACATTTCAAAGGCATTCGGCGGCGTGAAAGCGCTCTCAGATGTGCATTTCACGCTCGAAGCGGGAGAAATCCATGCGCTGCTTGGCGAAAACGGCGCGGGAAAATCCACGCTGATGAACATCCTCACCGGCGTTATCACAACCGACTCCGGAGAAATCCACTTTGACGGCAAGCGCTATCCAAACCCGACGATCCAGCAAATGGAGCGCGCGGGTATTGCGTTTGTGCATCAGGAAGTGAACGTTGTAAACGACCTGAGCGTATTTGAAAACATCTTCTTACATCGCGAAATCAAAACAAAACTTGGCCTCCTTGACCGCAAACGTATGGTGGCCGAGGCAAGCGAACTCTTTACACGCCTTGGGGTGGATATCGACCCCTGCGCGATGGTATCCGAACTCAAAACGAGCCAAAAGCAGCTGCTGGAGATTAGCCGCGCGCTGCATGAAAACGCCAAACTGCTGATTCTGGACGAGCCGACGACCGCGCTGAGCATGCAGGAAGTCGAGCACTTGTTTGGCATCCTCCGAAAACTGAAAACACAAGGGCATTCCTTTATCTTTATTTCGCATAAAATGCCGGAGGTCTTTGAAATAGCCGACCGGTACACCGTGCTGAGAAACGGCCTGTTCATCTCCGACGGAAATATAGCCGAGACCACACCGCACCAGATTGCGACCGATATGGTCGGCGAGCAGTATTTGGACAAGGACTATTACGTAAAGCGCCCGCTCGGCGAAACGTTGGTTGAGCTGAAGCACTTTACCGGCAAGGGGTTTACGGATGTGAGCCTTTCGATTCGAAAGGGTGAAATCATCGCCTTTACCGGCCTTGCGGGCAGCGGAGCCAGCGAACTGATGCAGACCATGTTCGGCGTCATTCCCATGGAAGGCGGCTCGATTCGCATTGGAGATCGCGTGATACGCGGGGCGATCAACCGATTTATGCGTTTCGGCTTTGCAATGCTGCCCTCCAACCGCAAGGAGAACTCCGTCGTGCCGGATATGAACATCCTCGAAAACACCTGCCTTGCCGAGCACACGCTTTCGCGGCGGCGGCAGATGATTTCGCCCAAAAAAGAGATGGAGCGCTACGAGGCGCTCAAGAAACTCCTCTGGATCAAGGCGGGCAGCGCGAGCGATTCCATCCTCTCTCTTTCCGGCGGAAACCAGCAGAAGATATTCCTTGCCCGCTGGCTGAATACCAAGGCGGACGTGCTGCTGCTGGATAACCCCACGCAGGGTGTGGACGTTGGCGCAAAGGCGGAAATCTACCGGCTGATTCTGGAATTTGCCAATCAGGGTATGACCGTAATCATCAATACGCTGGAGATTCCGGAGATCAAAAAGGTTTCCGACCGCTGCGTGGTGTTTTTTGAAGGGCACGTTACCAAGGTTTTTGAACACGACGAAATCAACGAGCATGACGTCATGCTGTATTCAACAAACGCGATTAATGCGCGGATAGGAGTTAACCATGCAGGCTAAGAATGGCGGTATCGCCGGAGTCGGCTCTTTTTTCGCGAAGGCATGGAAGCGCTACAGCTTCATCTTTGTTTTCGCAATCATCTTATTGGTCTATGCGCTGACGATTAACGCAAACGGCAACACGTTTAAGTGGGGCCATGTAACGGCCATTCTCGCCAGCCAGAATACGGTCATCGTTGGCACAATGGCGCTTGGTATGGCGCTGGTCATCATCACGGGGCAGATCGACCTTTCGGTCGGTTCCGCGCTGGTGCTCTGCAGCGGCGTTACCATCATGGTGTTCAACATGACCAACAGCATCATCTTAACGCTGCTGGCGGCTCTCGCCATCGGCGCGCTCTGCGGCCTGATCAACGGCGTGCTCGCGGGGTATGCCAAGATGCCGCCGTTTATCGTGACCCTCGGCACCATGCTGATCTACCGATCGCTGATGCTTTCGCTCGTTCGCGCAATCGATCCGGCTATCACCGGTTCTTCGAGCAGCCAGTTTGCCCTGCTCAGCGAAAACAGCGCGTATGACGTGCTGCGCATGAAGTTTGGTACGGGCAGCCTCGCCGGGGTCTCGATTCCTTACATCACGTTTGTGTTCGTGGCGGTCATGCTGCTGGTTCTCTTGATCTCGCGGCGCACGAAATACGGCAAGAGCGTTTACGCCGTCGGCAGCAACGAAAAGGCGGCGTTCCTTGCGGGCGTCAACGTGCAGGGCGTAAAGGTTTCCGTGTTTGTTATCACAGGCATTCTCGTAGGGCTCGCCAGCTTTGTGCAGGCTTGCAAAATCGGCAACATCACGCCTGCTTCCTCCGGAAAGAGTTACGAAATGTATGCCATTGCGGCAGTCGTGCTCGGCGGCATCAGCATGTCCGGCGGGCGCGGCAATCTGCTCGGCGTGTTCTTTGGCGCGCTGAGCTATACGACGATCAACTTTATCATCGTGTCGATTCCGTCGCTGACCACGGACATTCAGGATACGTTCCAGGGGCTCGTGCTGATTGTCGTCATTCTGGTGCAGACGGTTGGCCCGGTGCTGCAGGAACGCTTCCGCGATATGAAGAAGCGCCGCCAGTCCCGCGCGCTGGAGCGCGAAGAAAAGTCCGCGCGAACCGCCGCATAAAGCGATCTGGAAAAACCGCGCTCAGGCGCGAGAACGTCTTCCTCCTAAAGCGGCTTTGCCGCATGAGAGAACCCGGCAAGGGCAGCCGGGTTTTCTCTTTTTCCCGCAGGAGCGTGCTGTAACAGGAGAAGGATTTTATGCAGGAAACGCGCCTACCGCGGCCAACCCGAAGGGGAATTTGCCGCGGGCGATCTTGCCGCATTGACTCCGCTTTGAACTGGGCATTAGAATGGAATAGAAACAACGGAATCGCATAATCCGATCGGCAATTCACGTAACAAGACTTGATTTAACGAGGTGGTTTTATGAAAAACATCGTCATCACGGGCAGTACGCGCGGCATCGGGTTTGCAATGGCAAAGGAATTCCTCAAAGCGGGCTGCCAGGTTACGCTTTCCGGCAGAGGGGACGCCCTGCCGGAGCACGTGCGCGAAGAACTGCAATCGTATGAAGGCCGCTTTCAGCATACGCCTTGCGATGTGCAGAAAAAGTCCGATCTGGAAGCGCTCTGGAGCGCCGCCGTGCAGCGTTTCGGCGCGGTCGATATTTGGATCAACAACGCCGGTCAGAATACGCCGCACGCGCTGCTTTGGGAAACGGAGGAGCGGTATGTCCGCGCGGTTCTGGAGACAAACGTGCTCGGCATGATTCTGGGCTCTCAGGTTGCGGCAAACGGAATGCTGGCGCAGGGGCACGGGGCGATTTACAGCATGGAAGGGCTCGGATCGAACAACATGATTCAGCCCAAGACCATTTTGTATGGTACTACCAAGCACGCGCTGACGTATTTTATGAAGGGGCTTGCCAAAGAACTTGCCGGAACCGGCGTGATCGCGGGCAGGCTTTCTCCGGGCATGATGCTGACCGACTTTATTACAAAAACGCCGGACGGGGCGGTCGCCGCCATCGAAAACGACGCGCGTTTTCGCAGGATTTTCAACATCCTTGCCGACAGGCCGGAAACCGTTGCGGCCTTCTTCGTTCCTGCAATGCTGAAGAATACCAAAAACGACCGCCAGATTGCATGGCTCACGGGCGGCAAAGCCGCCTTGCGGTTTATGACGGCGCCGTTCCATAAAAGAGAGATTGTGTAGCGGAATCTATATTTTCGCCGACTGGCGGCGGGATACAGGAGCAGAAACAATGAGCCAAAACCAATGGTACGCCTTGCGCCGTCCAGGGCAGTCAGAAAGAACCGCATTGTCCTCGTCAAGCGGCTGAACCTGGAGCTGACCAAATCCCGCGCGCTGAACTGGATCATCTGCTTCGTTGGTAAGTACAAAAACCAGATCATCGAGCGGCAGGACAAGCGGGCTTTGATCACGCAAAAGTCCAAAGCGTCCAGCTTCCGTTCAGGCGAGAAGCCGCTCACCGGAGGCGGCCCCATTCTGCAGGATCGCATGATGCGGGAAGAACTGAACAGCAAAGCGGAAGGAGAGCATCTGTCCGCTGATGCGGACAACGAACAGCAAAGCCCTCGCGAAATCGCGAAGGCTTTTTGTTTCCTTATGGGCGTGGCGCAGCCAAAATGGCTGCCGGTCACGGCTAAAAAGGCGAATATGCCATATTGCAATCATTTTACTCGTGAAATGCAATCAATCAAAAAGAAAACAGGACAAAACGTAAATTGGATATTGACAAGGCAGGGGGCGTGTGCTAAATTAAGTTGTAATAAGACGATATAGTACAAATTGGAGGCAAGAACATGTTCAATTTCGATGTAAAGCGCTATGAAACAGTCGTAAACGACGCAATCGGGCTGCGTCCTGGGATTGAAAAAGCCGTCGATGCAATCTGCAAAGAAGGCTATACCAATCTCTTTTTTATTGGCTGCGGCGGAACGTACGCGCACACGCTGCCGATGAAGTATTGGATGGAGAGTTCCTCGACCATTGAGATGCACGCGGTCATTGCAAAGGAATTCATGCTCATGGGGCACAAGCGCTTTACGAAAGATTCCGTCTGCGTTTTCTCGACCAGAAGCGGAAACACGAAGGAAATTGTTGAAGCGGCAAAGTTCTGCAAGGCGGCCGGCGCACGTACGGTGGTGTATGTTTCCAACGACAACACGCCGATCTGCGAATTCGCCGATTACAAAGTGAGCAGCTTTGCCGAGGACGACAACCTCTGCGAAGCGATTTACACTTATCAGATCATGCTGATCTCTCGCTTTATGAAAAACAAAGGCGAATTCCCCAAGTACGACCAGTTCATGAAAGAATACGCCGCGCTGACACCCGCGCTTCTCAAGGCCAAGGAACTCTATGAGGACCGCTGCGCCAAAATTGCGGCAGCCCACAAGGATATGGAATACGTCATGGTTGTCGGCTCCGGCATGCTCTGGGGCGAAGCGTACGATTACGCCATGTGCATTCTCGAAGAGATGCTCTGGATCAAGACCAAGTCGATTCACGCGGCGGAGTTTTTCCATGGTACGCTGGAGCTCGTGGAAAAAGGAACGAGCATGCTGCTCTTCTTCGGCGAGGATGAATCCGCGCCTCTGATGGACCGTGTTCTCGCCTTTGCGCAGAAGCTGGAAGCGGACTACAACTCGTTTGACACAAAAGATGTGGAACTGCCGTTTACGGATCCGGAATTCCGCAAGATCGTCTCCCCGATCGTGCTGTACGCCATTACCGAGCGTCTGAGCTGCCATCTGGAGCATGTGCGCAACCATCCGCTGACCACCAGGAGATATTATCGCCAGTTCGAGTATTGATTCCATTTGGCGAACGATTCGCTAATCCGGCGGTAGGCTGGACGAAATCCCCGCAGAAAGCAGATGCGCAGAATGAAAGGCTTTGTGTTTTTTTCCCCCGGTTCAGGCGAAGTGCGTGAGCTCGAACTGAAATCGCCCGCCCGCGGTGAAGCGCTTGTTCAAGTAGCATGCTGCGGCGTCTGCGGTACCGATTTCAACATTTGGAGAGGCACCGACCGCAGCGCGCGCGGCGTCGTGCTCGGGCACGAATTCTGCGGCACGATCGTGGAGATTGGCGAAGGTCTGGAAGGCTTTCTTCCGGGCGACCGGGTGGCGGTCGATCCGAACATCCCCTGCCATAAGTGCGAATTCTGCCGTAAAGGGCGTGTCAACCTCTGCACGGGACTCAAAGCGCTGGGCGTCGATATCGACGGCGGATTTGCCGAGTACTGCCTGGTACCGCAGGATCAGCTGTTTAAGCTTCCTCCCGCCATGACGTGGGAGGAGGCGGCGCTGGTCGAGCCGGTTGCCTGCGCGCTCAACGGCATAAAACGCGCCGGAATCGAAATTGGAGACGACGTGATGATCCTCGGCGGCGGGCCGATGGGGCTTCTCATGGTGCAGCTTGCAAAGCTGCAGGGCGCGGGGCGCGTCATCCTCTGCGAACGTATGCCGGGGCGGCAAAAGCTCGGCGCAGCCGTCGGCGCGGATATTGTAACCGACTCTCTGGAAGCGTTTATCGGTCGCCCCGAAAAGGCGCCGGACATCGTGATTGAATGCATCGGAAACCCGCAGACCCAGCAGATGGCGCTGGAGATTGTGAAACCGGGCGGACAGGTTGTGCTGTTCGGGGATGGCGACTTGACGCAGCGTTACTCTGTACCTTCCCAGCTTTTCTATCAGAAAGAACTGACCGTTCGCGGCGCGGCGCTGAATCCCTTTACGCATGAACAGGCGTTTCGCATTATCTCGTCCGGCAGGATGAACCTGCGTCCCCTCGTCAGCCGAACGGTTTCGCTCGACGAGCTGCCGGACCTTCTGAACACCGGCTGCAAAAAAGACGACGTCAAGATTCTGGTTTCCTTTTGTTGATGCGCCGCTGAAGCACAACCATCTTTTGTTATCAATCGGATGTCCGCAGCGGGTATGATGAACGGAGTGCGCGGACGTTCCTCCCGAAGACGCGGCGCAGCCTGAAGCGCAGCAAAACTGCCACTTCCCGTACGAACCATGAAACGGACGGAAACGAAACACAACAGCATTTCTTACCCAAACAACGAAGGACGAACACGAAAAATCGGATACTGGCGCAATGCCCTTTTACCGGCAGAGTTGAAAATACACAACGGATTTTATTCCGTCCTCCACTTCGGTTTCTCGGCACGGTAAAAATGCGAACATTCATCATCAGACAGGTGGGAAATCTATGTATCATCTCGAAGACAAAATTGTATTGATCACCGGCGCGGGCAGCGGAATCGGTCGCGAGACGGCTTATGCGTTCGGCAGAGAACAGGCAAGACTGATTCTGCTCGATAAGAGCGAGAACGGGCTAATGACGACGCTGGACGGCCTGAAGACCCTTGGCCGCACCGCGCGGGTTTACACAGCGGACGTGACGAATGAGCAGCAGGTGAAGAAGGCGGTGGAGTCCGCGATTGCGGAATACCGGCATATCGATATTCTCGTCAACTGCGCGGGCGTTTCCACCATGCAGTGGTCCTGGGAGATTACGGAAGAGGAATGGGACCTGAACATGGACGTGAACGCGAAGGGCTGCTGGCTGGTCTGCAAGCACGTTTTGCCGCATATGATTGAGCAGAAGCGCGGCAGAATCGTCAACACCGCGTCCATGGCGGGCAAAGCCGGCGCGCCGCTGCTGGCGCACTACTGTGCCTCGAAATACGCGGTCATCGGGCTCACGGAGTCCATTGCCAAGGAAGTCGCTCCTTATGGCATAACGGTCAATGCCGTTTGCCCGGGTTACGTAAAAACGCCCATGCAGGATCGGGAAGTCATTTGGGAAGCCAAGCTGCGTGGCATTGAAGACCCCGAACAGGTTCGCAAGGAGTATATCTCGTTAACGCCGCTTGGCAGGCTGAGCGTTCCTTCGGATATTGCAAAGAGCATCCTGTTTCTCAGTTCCGACCAAGCGGAATTCATGACCGGCGAATCCATCAAGGTAAGCGGCGGTCAGCTATAAGAAAAACGACCAAATCACTGAAAATAATAAGGAGGTTCAAGATGGGTACTGGAAAGTCGAAGAAGTTACTGGCATTGTTTCTTGTGCTGCTGATGGCGGCGTCCGTTTTTGCGGGCTGCGCCAAACAGGAGGCCGCAGCGGAGCCCGCCGCGGCGGAAGAAACGGCAGCGAGAACCGAACCCGCGGCGAGCGACAAGCCCTATGACGGGCAGACCGTAAACGTGCTGCTGGACTCCCACCCGTGGCAGAAAGCGGTTGAACCGATGATCGCTGCGTTTACGGAAAAAACCGGCATCAAAGTGAATGTCACGGTTCTCGGCGAAGATGTATACTGGGATCGTGTCAACCTCGGCCTCAGCTCAAGCGAGCCGCCGTTTGACGTGTTCATGCTCTCGCCGAACCAGAGCGGCTACACCGGCTATACCAACGGCTGGATCGCCTCGCTGGACGAATTCATCAACGACCCCGTCAAGACCCCAGCGGAATACCAGTATGACGATATCTATCCTTACATTGTTGACGGTTTCCGCTTCCCGGATCAGAACGGCGAAGTGTACGGCATTCCGCTCACCATGGAAACCTACATGCTTTTCTATCGCAAGGACATCATGGCCGAGCAGAACATCGACGTAAGCACGCTCAAGACCATGGACGACTGGATGGCGGCGCTCGATCAGATCGACGCGGCGTATAAAGATCAGGGTATTGCCGCAGCGGTCATTCGCGGACAGGACCCGACCATGCCGGACGAGCTGCTTGCGGCGGTGTACAACAACTGGGGCGATCGGCCGTACCTTGCGCAGAAGATGTTCTACTTTGACGAAAACTGGAACACGCAGTTTACGGATCCCGCTGTCGTAGAAGGCTTTAAGACCTGGGCGAAACTCGTTTCCCTCGGGCCGACGGGCTCGACGAGCTTTACTTGGTACGATTGTTCAACGCAGTTTGCCGCAGGCAACGCCGCGACCTACTGGTTTGACGCGAGCGTCTTTGCCTCGATCTTTGAAGACCCCACGCAGTCTCAGGTTGTCGGCAAAGTCGGCTACCTCGCGGTTCCCCCGACGGCGACCGGAAATGGCACGACCCACTGGGCATGGGGTCTCGCGATTACCGAAAACTCCAAGGTCAAGGATGCTGCCTGGCAGTTCGTGCAGTGGGCAACCAGCCCCGAAGTGGAGCAGGCAACAGCAATTAATACCTACGGCCCCGTCCGCGCTTCGACCTGGAAGACGATGGCCTCCGTGTTTGGCGATGAGTTCAGCACGGCGGTGGACAAGTCTCTGAACATGTCCGCGCCCGGTTACATGTACTTCAACGGTTCCAGCGAAATCTGCGGACGCATCATCGACGCCGTCATCCGCATTTCGCAGGGCGAAGACGCGAATACCGTGATGCAGTGGCTTGACAACGAAGCAAAGACGATCGTAGAAAACGAAGGACTCAAAACGCAGCCCTGAACAATTGGTTGACTGACAGGAAGGATGGATTCCCCTTCGGACAACGGAGGGGAATCTATCCCTAGGTAAACGGGAATTCATCACAGGGGAAAAACAAACATGAAGATGGCAAACCCGATGCAATCGCAACTGCAAAAGCGAACCATTACCGGGTACCTGTATACCCTGCCGAGCCTGATTATCTTTATCGGCTTTGTGGTGTATCCGCTGGTCTACGGCCTTAGAACCAGTCTGTTTGATTGGGACTGGGTCGCCGGAACCGATAAGATCAGCTTTGTTGGCATTGCCAACTATATTCAGATTTTCAAGGACGCTTATTTCTGGAACTCTCTGAAGAACACGGTGGTGTTTGCCGTTCTTTCGCTCATTATCGAGTTTTTGCTGGGGCTGGGCTGCGCCATGCTGCTCTACAAGATTCGCAAAGGTTCGCTGTTTTTTCGAACCATGCTGATCTTCCCGCTCACGATTTCGGATATGGTTGCCGCCATTATGTGGCGGATGATGCTGGATCCTTCGTCCGGCATATTGAATCAGATTTTAACGGGGTTGCATCTGCCCGCGGTCGATTGGCTGGGCAACCCCTCTGTGGTAATCTTTTCGCTCGTGCTGGTGGAGTGCTGGTGGATGACGGGCAATATTACGCTCATCCTGCTCTCCGGCCTGCAGGGCATGCCCATTGACCAACTGGAGGGCGGCAGAATCGACGGGGCGAATTCCTGGCAGATTTTCCGCTACCTGCAGTGGCCGCATCTGCGTCCGTTTGCGGAAGTTGCGCTTTCGCTGCGGCTCATCGACCTTTTACGCGTGTTCGCCATCTCGTGGGCGATTACCGGCGGAGGGCCTGTGCGCGCTTCCGAAGTTTCGCAGCTGTATATCTACACGGTTGGCTTGGGTAAATATCTTAACATCGGGTATTCCATCGCGATGGCGGTGCTGTTCTCCGTCTTTGTCATGCTGTTTGTTGGATTGGCTAAGCGGCTGATCCGGGTTGGAGGGTCCAGATGAAAAAGTTGGGAATGATCATGCCATATGTGCTTTTAACGCTGCTCGCACTGTTTTTTATCTTTCCGGTGATCTGGATTCTCGTTACCTCGCTCAAACTGCCGGTAGACGCCAGGAACTTTTTCCAGTTCAGCGCGCCGCTCCAATTTAAAAACTATGTTGATGCATGGAACTCCGGCGGATTCAGCCGGTCCTTTGTCAACACGCTGATCATCTCGATTGGAACGGTAGTCGTTTCACTGTTTGCAGGGTTTCTAATGGCCTACGCCCTGATTCGTTCGCCGATCGGCGAACGAATAAAATCCTTCTTTAAAAAGGGCGTCAACAGCATGCGCATCATTCCGGAGATGGTGTTCTTAATTCCCCTGTTCGTACTGTACCAGCAGACGAAACTATACGATACCAAGATCGGTTTGATTCTGGCGTTTCAGGTGCTGACGCTGCCGTATACGATACTGCTGCTATGCAACTTCATCAGCGACTTGCCGTCCGATCTGGAATGGGCAGCCCGGCTGGACGGCTGCTCGGAGCGAAAGGTGCTAACCAAGATCGTGCTCCCGCTAACGATGCCCGGCATTGTAACCAGCGGCATCCTCGCATTCATCACGGTTTGGACGTCGCTGATGTTTCCGCTCGCGCTGGCTTATTTCAACGCGCAGACCATCGCCGTATCCATTTCCAGCTTCAAAGGGTACGGCTCGTTCAACTGGCCGGTGATGGCAGCGGCTTCGCTGATTGTGACCATTCCGCAGATTATGCTGTTTTCGGCCTGCAACAAGTATTTAATTTCCGGCTATACGCTCGGCGCGGTCAAAGAGTAACTGCGCTGTGAATTCAATCGCGAGGTACAAGCTATGACTCCCTCTATCGTCTGCTTCGGCGACAACTGCGTCGACCTTTACGATTCTCCGAAAAAGCGGCGCTTTGTGGGCGGCAATGCGCTCAACGCCGCGGTTCACGCAAAGGCGGCGGGCTACGCCGTATCCTATGTGGGCTCTGTCGGACGGGACGACAACGGGCGCGCCGTACTGCAAAAACTCGCCGAAAAAGGCATTGACGCCCGGCATGTGCAGGTATTCGATACCGAAACCGCCTGGACGAAAGTTTCGTTCAATGGCACCGAGCGCGTGTTTGCAGAGGAGTTTCTGGGCCCGGTAGCACAGTTCGACCTGACGCGGGACGTTCTGGATTACTTATTTATGCATACGCTCATTCACAACACCTGGCAGGGTGGAACCGAGCGGAAACTGCCGTTGTTCAAGCAGGCGGGGAAGAGCCTGATCTCCATGGACTTTGGCGAACGGTATTCGCGGGAGTTTCTGGAACTCTGTATTCCGTTTACTGACGTTGCGTTTTTCTCCACGGATACGAATTCTGTACCCGAAGCGGAGGCGTTCGCGCGCACCATACACCCGCTCGGGCCGGACTATGTTGTGGTTACCATGGGCAAGCACGGCTCCGTCGTCTCCCGAAAAGGCGGCGAAACATGGTTTGAGCCAATCGCCCCGGCAAAAGTGGTGGATACGCTCGGGGCGGGGGACACCTATATTGGGACGTTTCTCGCCGCGTTTGTGCGCAAGGAACCCATACCGGTCTGCATGCGCCTGGCAACCGAGGCTGCGGCCAGAACCTGCACGCTGTTCAGCGGTTTTCCAGGCAGTGAAATTCTGGATGGCGAGTAAGGAAGATGCCTCGAAGGAATATAATTGTGGACATGCACTGCCACAGCAAAGGCTGGTCGCCGGACGCGGAACAGTCCGCCACGGAACTGCTGGAAGGCGCGGCGATTAAACGCTTGGCGGGAGCCGCGCTGGCGGATCATTATGATATCGACAGCGCAACGGAAAACGGCGAAGTCTGGGTGTTTGATCCAAAGCAATACGCTGTGGAGAACGCGCGGTACAGAAAACGGCCGTCGGAAAAGTGGCCTTCGGATGCGCCGGGTTTATTGATCGGCATTGAAATCGGCTACCTGCCGCACTGCGCGAGTCAGGTTCGGGAGCTGATTGCGCGCAACGCTTTCGACTGCGCCATTCTCTCCGTGCACGAAGTCGACGGGCGGAACCCCGTATATAGTGCACGCGATATCTTTACAGGGGACATGCAAACGGTGTATGCCCGCGTAATCTCGCTGATCGCCGAGTCGGCCGAAAGCGTGCCGCAGGCGAATATCATCGGGCATTTCGACTTTTTTTCCCGGTACGCGCCGGACGCGCGGCCTAAAATGCTCTACCGGCATGCTCCGGAAGCGTTCGACAGGCTGTTTCGCGCGATGATTCGGAATCACCAGGCGCTCGAAATCAACACAAAAACCATAGAAGCGCTGCATCAGGAACGCGGGTATTCCCTTTGGGACGCCATGCCCGACGGGGAGATTATCGCGCGGTATTTCGCGCTTGGCGGAACGCTTGCTACGCTGGGGTCGGATGCGCACCGCAAAGAAGACGTCGCGCGGTATTTTCCGGAGGCCGTACAGTGGCTGCTTTTGCAGGGCGTGCATTCCCTCTGCTGGATGGAAGAACGGCGCTGGTATACAGCGCCGCTCGAAAAATAACCTTGTCAAATATGGTTTAGTAGATATAGAATTCCATGTTTTCCGTGCAGTAGACTTGTTTGGAAAAATACAGCGGGGTATTGTTGCCGTCCACCAGCCGGTCTTTGAACAGCAGCAGCGGCGTGCGCCGCTTGAGCTCCAAAAGACCAGCTTCATAGGTGGTCGCGGTGCAGACCGCAAGCGTGCGGTCGCGGTGTTCGGCGGTGATGTGATATTTGCTTTTGAGCAGGTCGAACAGGGAGCCTTCCAGATCCTCCGTCAGGATGAACCCCAGCGTGTTGGCATAGTAGTTCGTTTCAATGGCGATGGGGCGGTGGTCAACAAAATGCAGACGCTCGGTCATGATGACTTTTTCATCCTCACCAATCCGCAGAAAATCCCTGACGCTGGCAGAAGGCAGAACAGATTCCCGTTTCAGCAGCTTGGTGCCCGGAAATTTACCAATCAACAAGCAGGACTTCGTAAAGCCGACGTGATCGTCGGCTTTATAATATGCTTTCGGGGAGGCGACGAACGTACCCTTGCCCTGCGAACGGACGAGCACGCCGTCCTCTTCCAAATTCTTCAGTGCGGCACGGACGGTAATGCGGCTGACGTGATACTGCTCGACAAGCTCCGTCTCGGTTGGGAGTTTGTCGCCGGGTTTCAAATCTTCCGTCTGAATGCGGGAAATCAGAATCTGCGCCAGCTGTTTATAAAGCGCTACTTCACTGTTCGGATTCATCGTGTTCATAAAGAAAACCCTTACCATATATAATACGTATTAGGACATTATCAATTCTATCATACTTATTGGAATTATGCGATACAATACCAAACGCGTTTTTTGTAAAGCGCATGGGTTAGCCGACGGTGGGTGCGACTTCTTCCGTTCCCCCGATCTGCTAAAGAGGGTTGTCATGCTTTCAGGACGGCAGAGCAACCGGCTTCCGCCTACACTGAGAGAAGCCAAAGGCATGGTGCTTGGGCAACGCTCTGTTGATCGCCATCTATATTCATCCAGTTTCCTTTTTTACCTTGCAATCTTTCCCCAAGAACAATCAATGGAATTTTGCGTGCACACACGATATGATAGAAGGGATTCCAGCTGTCGGCGTTCGGCGCAGCGAAACGGCGGTTCCGGACGCGGTAAGCGACAGGACAGCATTTTTAGAAATGTCGCTCAAATACAAATATTGTCATTCTCATGAATTTGTTTTGTCAGGCTGTGCGCATAGAATCGAATTACCGAAAGGCGGCTGAAATACAAAGCCGCCCGCGCATATCTGTAAAAACAAATCATATCGAGGAGGAGTCAAACCTATGTCACTGAAAAAATGGACTGCCCTGATCGTCAGCATGATGATGGTACTCGGCTGCTTTGCTGCCTGCACCAAAGCGCCTGCGGAAGAAGCCGCGACCACCGAACCGGAAGCCACGCAGGAAGCCGTCGCGGCCGAACCGGAAGCGACTGCCGAACCCATTACGCTGGTCTTCTGGCATACCTATGGCGACGGCGAAGAGGAACAGTTGAAGAACGTCGTTCTGCCGATGTGGAACGAACTGCACCCGGAAATCACCATTGAAGCGGTTCGCCAGGACGGCAGCCAGTATCATGAAATGATCGTAACGTCCTTCGGCACCGGCCAGAGCCCGGACGTTGCCCGCATCGACATCGTCAACTCCGCAGCTTACGCGGCGCAGGGCGGCCTCGCGGCTCTCAGCGATTACGAAGACTTCGCAGCGCTCAAGGACACGTTCCTGGAAGGACCGCTGTCTACGAACCTCTATCAGGGCAGCTATTACGGCCTGCCGCTGGACACCAACTGCAAAGCCGCCGTCATCAACACGGCGATTATGAGCGAGCTCGGCATTGAAGGCGCGCCCGCAACCATGGAAGAGTTTATCGCGGCCGCCGAAACGCGCGGCACCTACTCGCTGAACGTCTCCGGCGTTGGCGACTGGGATCTGTATCCCTACTTCTGGCTCTTTGGCGGCTCGCTGACGGACGAAGGCTTCACCAAGGCCAGTGGCTATCTCGATGGCGCAGCCAGCGTTGCGGCCATTCAGACCATGCTCGACCTGCACGCCAAGAAGGTGTTCACCATTCGCGACGTGGATGGTTCGGTTGACGCCTGGGACGGCATCAACAGTGAATACGCCATGTTCTTTGAAGGCCCGTGGTTCTTCGGCTCTTATGAAGAGAGACTTTCGCAGGGCATCATTGCGGCAACCGTCCCGGCGTATAACGGACGCAGCGCTTCCGTGGTCGGCGGCGAAAACATCGCGGTGTTTGCTACCAGCAAGCATGTTGACGCGGCGTATGAGTTTGCGAAGTTCATGACCAGCGAAGCCGTTCAGCTCGCCATGCTTGAAAAAGGCCAGCTGCCGGTGCTCAAGTCCCTGGTCAACAACGAAACGGTGCTCAACAACCCCGTTTGGTCGGTTTATATGAAGCAGCTGGAATCCGCCTCCGCGCGCATTCCTTCGCCCAACAACGAACAGATCAAACAGGTCTGGAGCGACGCCATGACGGAAATCTTCGTCAACGGCGGGGACGTTCAGGCGACGCTGACCGCGGCCGCCCAGCAGATGGACGCGCTGCTCGGTTAACACAAAACAAACGGTGCAAGTTGTGCCGCAAGGCCGAACGCCTTGCGGTACAGCTTTATGAAAGCCCGCCCGGAAACGGACGGGAGAGGGAGAGGACGCGCAGGTGAAAGCGATTTCGAAACGGAAATGGAAAAAGGGCGCAAAAGGCTGGCTTGCCGCGCTGCCGTTTATACTGCCGGGCTTGATTCTGGTTGGTTTATTCGTGCTGTACCCCATGCTGTTTACCATCCGCATCTCCCTTTCCGAATACAAGATCGTGCAGGGACAGATCAACTTTATCGGGCTCAAGAACTACATCAGCGTTCTGACGGATGTTTCGGGCAGGTTCTGGTATGCCTACCGCAACAACTTCCTCTACGCGTTGGTAACGGTTCCGCTGATCCTCTTTGGCGGCATGGTATTCGCGTATCTGATTAACAACCTCAAGCGCGGCAAAACCATCTTCAAAGTGGGGTTCTACCTGCCGGTCATCACCTCTTGGGTCATCGTGAGCCTGGTGTTCACCTATATGTTCAACAATTCCGACCGGGGCTTGATCAATTATATCCTCGTGGACAAACTCCATATTCTCAAGGACTATGTGCCTTGGCTGCTGCGGGAGTGGTCGGGCAACGCGGCCATCTGGCTCATGGGTGTTTGGAAGAACATCGGCTGGGCGATGCTGATTTTCCTTGCGGCGCTGCAGAGCATTCCGCGCGATTTGTATGAGGCGGCCTCGCTGGACGGCGCGGGTATTTGGGGAAAGTTTAGGCATATCACGATCGCCTGCCTCAAGCCCACGGCTTACTACGTGCTGGTCAACATGATCATCGGCTCGTTCAACGTGTTCATTCAGGTGCTGATGCTCACGGAAGGCAAGCCCAATGGCAGGACGTCCGTTCTGCAGTACCTGCTCTACGACAAGGCGTTCGGCCAGTTCCAGTTTGGCGAGGCTTCGGCAATCGGCCTGATTTCGGCGGTTACGATTGTCATTCTGACGGCGCTGCTCAACCGCCTGCTCAAACTGGACACCGTGGAGAAGGGGGGCGCCGATTCATGACGAACAGACTGCGCGGCAAAAAAGCGGGCGAACTGATTGCGCAAGGCGCAATCTGGACCATCCTTGTGGTCTCGCTCATCATTTTCTCGGTTCCGTTTTTGTTCATGATCACCAACTCCTTCGAGCAGTTCAGCTTTGTGCTGCCGTATCCGCCCAAGCTGTTTCCGACCCGGCTGGATTTTTCCGCTTATACCTACGTGCTCTCGCAGCCGTTCTTTCCCACCGCGGTGAAAAACAGCGTCGTCAACACGGCTGTTACGGTCGTTCTCTCGGTGTTCATCTCCACGCTGTCGGCCTATGGCTTTGCGCGGATTGAATTTCCCGGGCGGGAAACGCTCTTTAAAATCTATCTGTTTACGCTGATGGTGCCGAGTTTTCTGAACATCATTCCGCAGTTCATCATCCTCAAAGGCATTCAGATACCGGGAACGGATATGAACCTCATCGGCACCCGCGCGGGGCTGATACTGGTGTATGTTGCAACCAACGTCTGCGGGCACACGTTCTTTTTGCGGAACTTCTTTCGAAGTTTGCCGGACGCGCTCTCCGAATCTGTCATCGTAGACGGCGGCGGGCACGGGGCGATCTTCTTCAAGGTGATGCTGCCGCTCTCCAAACCCGCCATCGGCACGATGAGCATATTCGCGCTGCAGGGGTTTTGGGAAGAGTATTTCACCGCCAAAGTGCTTGTTGGCGCGAACGAATCCATGATGACGCTTCCACTGCTGCTGCAGCGCCTGCACGGGCAGTACGCCACCCGCTGGGAATGGGTGTTTGCCGCGTCGATTCTCGCGCTGATTCCAATCGTCGTGCTGTTTATCCTGTTCCAGAGAAAGCTGGTCGTCGGCGGACTCACGCAAGGGTCCGTCAAAGAGTAAAAATGTGAAAATTGGCCGGTTCTTACTGAATCCGGTCAAGGAGATATCGCTATATGAAAACAATCTCGCGCAGCGCGGCGTTTTGCCGTCCCGACCGCGCGCAGTACCTTATTGGAGAACCGGTTCAGCTTCTGCTGACTCCGTCCTCCGCATTTTCGGAGATTGAACAGGTGCGCTTGTTCCGTCTCCAGCGGGAGATTCCCTGCTCCTGGTCGCAGCAAGGTGGAACGGTTCTGCTCGGCGTGCTGGAAGCGGGCAGCTATGGCGTCCGAATCGAAACGGAAGCGGGTGTGCTGGAAACCGCGTTCGACGTAGTGCAGTCCGTAAAATCGGTCGTGCGTTACGGATTCTTGTCCGACTTTACGCCGGAGGACGGGGATACCGCGGATTTGGACTGGCTTTGCCGGCTGCATATCAACACCGTGCAGTTTTACGACTGGATGTACCGTCACGACCGCCTGCTTTCGCCGGAGGACGAGTACCGCGAACCGATCGGGCGGAGCAGTTCACTTACGGTCATTCGAAAGAAGATCGAAGCCTGCCGGGCGCGCGGCATGCGCGCGTTTGCCTACGGCGCGGTGTATGCCGCAACGGAAGAAACCGTTCTTGCGCACCCGGACTGGGCGGCGTACACGCTCGACGGTGAGCCGCTGGTCTTTGCCGACTGGCTCAATTACATGAATATTTCTCCGGCCTGCGGCTGGAGCGAACATATTATCAACGAGTTCCGTACCGTGGTGGAAACGCTTGGTTTTTCGGGTATCCATCTGGATACCTACGGCTTTCCAAAGCGGATCTACGACAAAAGCGGCGCGCGCGTTTCGTTTGACGAAGCGTTTCTGCCGCTCATCAACGCCGCGCGGGAAGCTGTCTGCGCGGTGGACGAAAACAACGGCGTTACCTTTAACGCGGTCAACGATTGGCCGACGGAGCGGGTTGCTGCTGGCAGTCAGGACGCGCTGTATATCGAAGTCTGGCCGCCGCACGATACCTACCGCGATCTTTACCAGCTGATCGGTAAGGCAAAACGCCTCGCGCCGGAAAAATCGGTCGTTCTCGCGGCGTATATCAAACCGTTTCAAAACGCGACTGACGAAGCGCTCGTTGCAAACGCGGAGCATGCCTTCCGCCTCGCCAACGCCGTAATCCTCGCTTCCGGCGGCATCCAGCTGGTGCACGGGGAAGAGCAGAGCCTGCTTTGCGACAGTTACTATGCCAAACACGCCAAAATCCGGCCGGAATTTACCGCCACCGTGGTGCGCTACGCCGACTATCTTGTGCGTTATGCACCCTTGCTGTATGATGACAACGGGTACGATATTTCCATGACCGCGAGCGGCGGCATCAACGACGACGTGACGGCTGTTGCGGACAACGTTTCGTTTTCTTCGGACGGGCGCGCGGGTACGGTCTGGACGATTCTGCGCGAGTCTCGTAACAGGCTTACGCTGCATCTGGTCAACCTTACCGGCAACGACGCGCTCTGGAACACGCCGAAAAACGAACCGGAAACGGTGCGTAATATCCATTTTGCAATGCGGCTGGACGTTCAGGTTACCGGCGTGTATTGCGCTTCTCCGGACGGCGAATCGCTGGAAGCCGTCGCGCTGCCGTATCGGGCCAGCCGGTCGGCTTATGGACGCATTTTGGAGCTGACACTGCCGGAACTACAGTATTTTTCGACGATCTGGATCGAATGGGAGTAAAGAAAGCATGCTGCTGAACTATGACACCACCGTTTTGCCGCGCGTGCGCATGATGGGGCGCGTGCGGTATCACGAACCGTGGTGTCATTTTTCGCGTGTCATCGACGAGTATATCCTCTATGTGATTCGGGACGGGGATATGTATCTCGAGGAAAACGGCGAACGCATGCACCTCAAAGCGGGCGACTTTCTTTTGCTGGAGCCGAACCTGCCGCACGTGGGCTATAAGGCCGCGAGCTGCGACTATTACTATGCGCATTTCAAGCACGAGCGCATGTTCCGCGCGGCGGATGACGAGCATACGATTGAGGCCATGAAGGAAACGCGCCGCAGATCGATGATCGGTTACAATCTGGACGAGATCGACCCGACCGATCCCGTAATCGGTATCCCGAAGCGCTTCAACGTTTCCGCCCTTGAATACCGCCAGATGCTGCATGCCGCGGTGGATGCCTACGACCGCCGGGAAGAGCAGTACAAACGGTATGTTTCCACACAGCTGCACCTGTTTTTGATGATGGTTGCGCATGAATACCTGACCGCCGAATGCGCCAAGGAGGATACCAAGAGAAAGAAGTCCGAAGTGGCGGTGGACAGCCTGATTCGCTACTTAAACGCGCACTACACGGAAAACATTACGAGCGATCAGATATCCGAGCGTTTTGAAATGAACTTCGACTATCTCAACCGCGTGTTTTCGAGCGTGACGGGCAGCACGATTTTTTACTATATCAACATGCTCCGCATCAGCAACGCAAAACAACTCATCACAACGACGAATCTGACGTTCGCCGAAGTGGCGTATCTGGTTGGCATTGAGGATCGATACTACTTTACGCGGTTGTTCAAGCGATATGTCGGCATGACGCCGACGGATTTTTACCGCGCCGCGCACACCCTGCCGCCAAAGGAGGGCGAACCGGTATGAGCGATTCCTTTGACGGCGGCGAACAAAGAAAAACGGGGCTTTCGCTACTGTTTCACGTGTTCATCAAACGGCTTTTAACGCTCATTGCGCTGAATCTGTTGTTCTGCGTTTCCATTTTGCCGGTGGTCACGCTGCCAAACGCGCTGACTACGCTGTACCGCTGTATAGGGCTTATTCTGCGGGAAGAAGATTTTCCGCTGGCAAAGACGTTCTTTGAAGCGTTCAAAAGCGAGTTTTTCAAGACGCTCGCGGCGGGGTGGATCGTTCTGCTGCTCTATTTTGGCGCGATCTACGGCGCGGTGTTCTACTGGTCGGTCAGCGCGCCGCTCTCTCTGCTGTTTGCCCTGCTCTGCACGGTGATGGTGCTGTATCTCTACTTAGCAAGCTGCAACTTGTTCTACATGCTTTCGCGCGTACGCCTGCCATTTGGCGCGCTGCTGAAAAACGCGTTCATTCTGGTTTTTCTGCAGCCGATTGGTAAAACCCTTGCCTGCCTGATCTCGTTTCTGATTCTGGCGGCCTCTGCCTGGTGGTTTCCTCGGACGCTTCCGGTCGTTGTGCTGATTTCCGGTTCGCTCGCGGCGTTGCTTGCCTGCTATGGGGTTCGCGACAAGATAGAAAAGAGTATCGTTCTATAAAACGGGTCAGATAGGTTAATGAAAAATAACGCATCATGGAGATAAAAATGAAGCAAGCCTGGTGGAAAGAGCGGGTGTTTTACCAGATCTACCCGCGGAGTTTTCTGGATACGAACGGTGACGGAATCGGCGATCTTCGTGGGATCATCGAAAAGCTCGATTACTTGAAGTCGCTCGGCATCGGAGCCATCTGGCTCTGCCCGGTGTACGATTCGCCCAACGACGACAACGGTTACGATATTCGAGATTATGAAGCCATCATGCAAGAGTTTGGCACGATGGCGGACTTTGACGCGCTGTTGGAGGGCCTGCACGCGCGGGATATCAAGCTCGTGATGGACCTCGTTGTCAATCACAGTTCGGACGAGCACGCCTGGTTCACCGAATCCCGCAAAGCGAAAGATAACCCCTACCGCGACTACTATATCTGGCGCGACGGCAAGGACGGCGGCACGCCGAACAACTGGGCTTCGTTCTTCACGCCAAGCGCGTGGAAGTTCAACGAAACGACCGGGCAGTACTATCTGCACCTCTTTTCCGAAAAACAGCCCGATTTGAATTGGGAAAACCCCGTTCTGCGGCGGGAAATCTGCGCCATGGTCAACCGCTGGTTCGATCGCGGCGTGGACGGCTTCCGCATGGACGTAATCAACTGCATCGCCAAGGACGAAGGCTTGCCGGATGGTCACGGAGCGCCGAACACGGCAGGGTATACGCTCGCGTTTGAGCATTTTGCCAGCCGCCCCAAGCTCTACGATTACCTGCGCGAGCTGCGCCAAAACTGCTATACCGGCCGCGACTGCCTGTGTCTCGGCGAAACGCCGTTTGTGACGCCCGAGGAAGGCGCGCGGATGCTGGACGAAACGGACGGCATTTTCGACATGATCTTTCCGTTCGACCTGATGGGCATTGACGACGGCCCCAATGGAAAGTACGATCCCGTGCCGTGGACGCTTTCGCAGTTCAAAGAGATCGTCAACCGCTGGCAGGAAGCGACATTGCACGGCTGGGGAAGCTTGTTCTGGTCGAATCACGACCAGTCTCGCGCGGTATCGCGCTTCGGCTGCACGGAAACGGAGGAACTGCGCGTCCGCTCGGCAAAGATGCTTGCCGTGGCGATGCACCTGCTTCGCGGAACGCCGTTTGTGTACCAGGGCGAAGAACTCGGCATGACGAACACCGCGTTTCCAAACGAGCGCGCAATTCGCGATATCGAGGGAATCAACGCGCTGAACGAAGCGCGCATTACGGGACAATACGACAGGACATGGCGCGGCATTCTGCACAAAGGCCGCGACCACGCGCGTACGCCCATGCAGTGGAATGCGACGCAAAACGCGGGTTTTACCACGGGAGAACCGTGGATCATGCTAAACCCGAACTATAAGGCAATCAACGCGGCGCATGAGGAAGCGGACGCAGACTCGGTTCTGCACTTTTTCCGTGCGCTGATTGCGCTGCGCAACACCACGAGGACACTGCAATACGGCTCCTACGTTCCACTCTGGACGGAGCACGAACAGCTCTTTGCCTACGAGCGCACACTGGACGGCGAAACGTTCACGATCGTCTGCAATATGAGCGGCAAGAAAGCGCACCTGCCGCAAATTCCTTCGGGGGAGCGCGTGCTTGCTAACCTACAAAGCGAAAACGGTGAAACATTGCTGCCGTATGAAGCGCGGGTGCTGCGAAAGGTCAGTTGTGGTTCTGCGGTTTAACACGGCGGAGCTGCCAAATTCCAGCGGAGGGACAGCCGCCGTTATCCATCAAAACAGAATACTGCTGATATGTGCCTTATTGCGTTGTGCGAGCGGAGCTTTCGGAGTTCCTTCGCCAACGCAATTTTTCACTTTGCGGAAATGCCAGCCTGGAGCAGCGTTTTCCTGCGGAGAAGGCGAGAGAGCGGTTTTGCGATTATGCAGTATTGTACTGAAAGTTCATCAACTGTTCGAAAGAGTTGTGTTTATTAATTTTACTGTTAAGCCCATGTTTGTATACGGGTATATACGCGTACCGGTTGATTGTAACCCCACAAGGGTTATGATAGACTGACTTTATCCTGTTACAGTGTTATTTAAGGAAGAACAAATAATGAAACGGTCACGAAATACGTTTCTGGATCTGGCGATCCGCATGATTGGTTTTGGACTGTTCATCGGCGTCGTATTTCCGTTTTTCATGATTCTGTTGGGCGTTCCCAAATCGGTTGCGTTCAGCGCGCTTTTCCTCGCGTCCTGCATCATTGCCGGCGTGCTGGTTGGGTTTGTAAACATCCTGATTTCGCGGGTTACTGTCAGAAGCAAACTGACCGTTCTGACGGGTAAAATGCGTGAAGTCAAGGATTCGATCATTACCATTTCGGAAAACGGCAGAATCGGCGACTGCAATCCAGAACATTGCAGCATTCCCGTTGAAACGGACGATGAGTTTGGCCAGAACGCGGCAGCGTTCAACGAGCTGATCACATCGTTTGCCGGTTCCCTCAGGATGCTGGATGATATCAAAACGTTCACCGCAATCTTTTCCAGCCAGCTCGATCTGCACTCGCTTTCCGAATATGCGCTCGACCGCGTCATAAACGGAACCGGAGCGGACGCAGCGGCAATTTTGCTGGAGCAGGACGGCGATATCTGCGTGCTGGAGTCGTTCGGCATTCGCGAGGCGCAGTCTCTTGCTTCCGATCCGCATATTCTGAATGCATTCTCCAAAGGCGAATCGTATGTCATCAGCCATCCTGCGGATGTGATTGTCGAGAGTACCTTAACGCAGTTTCATCCAACGGAAGTCGTCATAGAACCGGTGAAGTTCAAAAATGTACCAATATCCGTGCTTCTTCTGGCAAAGGCGGAGCCGTTTCAGGCGGACTGCTCGAAACAGCTTTCCATCTTTACCCAAAGCCTTGCTGTGGCACTGCACAACGCGCTGGAACATGAGCAGCTGCAGAAACTGGCCGCGCTTGATCCGCTTACGGGCATTTTAAACCGTCGATTCGGCCTTGTCAGGCTGCACGAAGAGTATGCGCGGTCTATCCGTCGGACGACTCCGCTGGGTGTGCTCATGTTTGATATCGACCACTTTAAGCAGGTGAACGATACCTACGGGCATGTTGTCGGCGACCGCGTTCTCCGGAACATTACCGCATTGATTCGTCAGGGGATTCGCGAGGGAGATATTCTGATGCGATATGGCGGAGAAGAGTTTATGGTGATTCTGCCGGGCGCATCGAAGGACGATTCGTTTACGATTGCGGACAGGGTTCGGCACATCGTTCGTGATAACAAGACCGCGTATGGAGACAGCCAGATTGGCGTTACCATCAGCGTTGGCGTCGATTCCATGCCGGAGTCGTCGGTGAGCGGAGAACTGGAGCTGATTGCCAATGCGGACGAGGCTTTATACCGCTCCAAGAATTCCGGCAGGGACAAGGTTTCGATTCACTAAGCAGTAAGAAATAAAACCATTTCAAAAAAGAGTTACAGCCGGGTAAATGGTAAAACGCCATGAACCCGGCTGTTATGTTTTGTGAGGGAGCACGCAGCGCGCCTATATCCGCTTGACGTCGTGCGCTTTGCGATACTGGAGCGGGGAGAGGCTGACCACCTTTTTAAAGCGCATACTGAAGTAGTTGGCCGAGAGAAAGCCGCATTTTTCGGCAATTTCGCCCATGTCCTGCTGCGTATGCTTAAGCAGATACATCGCCTTGGCGATTTTTTTTGTCAGCACGTATTTACAGAACGTCATGCCTGTATAGCGGCGGAACTGACGGCTCAGATGCGCGGTGGAAAGAAAGAAGGTTTTGGCGACGTCTTCCGGCGTGCAGGTTAAAAAGTGCTCATCCACGTACCGGAGGATTTTGGAAAACACCGCGCCGCCTTCGAACGACGCGCTGGCGGAAACGGCGTGATCCCGCGCGTAGCGATCTAATAGGACGATCAGTTCACCGACTAAAAGCGGCAGCAGCTGGTCGTCTTTTCCAATGCTGTAAGCGTACTCCTGTTCAATCTGCTCCAGCAGGCGGGCAAACACCGGCAAATCCTCCGGCGCGATGGGTATGATTGTGCTTTCAAAACAGTGCGCCAGCACTTCCTGCGGCAAAACGGAAACATAAGCCGCGTCAAAATTGATGTTCAGGCGGTTGAATGGCGTGCCTTCGGTTTGATGCGGCGTGTTCGGCGGAATCAGAACAAAGCTGTGGCTTGCGGCATAGTAGAGCCGCCCGTCGACGATGTGCTCACGCAGGCCTTCCTGCAAATAATAGATTTCGTAATGGCTGTGTTTATGCGGGTTCTGCATTTTCCAGCTGCTGGAAACGATCAGCCGCTCCACCTCGATAAACGCCATGACTCCTCCGCAGACGCGAGATCAAAATATATGTAATTGTAACATGTTTAATCATATTGTGACAGGGTTTCGGAAAAACAGCTATGCTATACTGAGCCTATCAAACAGTGGGAAGGGATTGGATCGTATGAAAAAACTCAGTTTGGGCGTCAAGCTTTCCTATGGCCTCGGGGACTTCTACGGCGGCGCGTCCGCCGCGATCATCGGCCTGTTTTTTCTCTTTTTCCTGACCAATGTCGTCGGCATTTCGCCGGTGGTCGCGGGTTCTATCGTGCTGTTTGGCCGCGCGGTGGATGCGGTTACCGACCCGCTGATGGGCTCCATCAGCGACCACACGCGCTCAAAATGGGGGCGGCGCGTCGCCTGGTTCTTCTTTGGCATTCTGCCGGTTGGGCTTTCCTATGTGCTCATGTGGGTCGTGCCGCCGGTTGACCGCTGGCTGCAGGTTGTGTATTACTTCTTTGCGTACGCGTTTTTCTCCTGCGCGTTCACCATCGTCATGGTGCCCTACGGCGCGCTGCCGCAGGATTTAACGACCGACGCCAACGAGCGAACGGTGCTGGTCAGCTTCCGTATGGCGTTCTCGGTGCTGGGCGGCCTGCTCTCCGCAGTCGTGCCCGATTTAATGATTAAGCACGCGGCGGACTTGAAGACGGGTTACCTGATCATGGGGCTGGCGTTTGCCGTGCTTTTTTCCGCGATTTGGCTCGTTATGTTCCTTTCACTCCGCGGCAAGGTGACGGCGGAACAGCCCGCAACAACCTCGTCCCTCAAGGAATCCGTCAAGTACTGCGTCGGCAATAAAACCTTTCTGCTGCTCTGCGCCATCTACCTGCTCGCCTTTATTCCCAACGACATCATGAGCAGTAACTTCAAGTATTTTATTAACGACGTGCTGTTCATGGGGGACAAGTTCGCGCTTGCGATGGGTGCGCTGATGATCTGCGCGGTGGTGAGCCTGCCGCTGTACGTTCTTACCTGTCGCCGCTTCGGCAAACGCAGAACCTTCATTTACGGCTCCGTCTTCCGCATTCTCGCGCTGTTGCTGCTCTTTTTGCTGGGGCCGGATTCCACGGTATTCCGGCTTGTGGCCATTGCCGTCGTCATCGGCCTTGGCACGGGAGTTGCCTATGCCATTCCCTGGTCGATGCTGCCGGACGTGACCGACCTCGACGAAGCCTACACGGGTTTCCGGCAGGAAGGCACGTATGCGGGCATGATGACGTTTATCCGCAAGCTCTCGAGCGGCGTTGCGATTTTCCTTGTCGGGCTTTTGCTGCAGGTTTCCGGGTATACGGCGGGTTTGGCCGAGCAAAGCAGTGCTGCAAAGACCATGATCGTCGGGATTTTAACCGTTGTTCCGATTTTGTTTGTGCTGCTGGGCATCTTCGCGGCGCTGCGCTACCCGATTGACAACGACAACGCGCAGATGATTCGGGACGTCGTCGACCAGCGGAGAAGCGGCGCGTTTGTCGCGCTGGACGAACAGACGCGCCAAAGCAAGCTTTCTCAGCTCAGGGTCATTGTGGACGTTAAGAGAAAGGAGCGCGCGCATGCAAAGCAAAATTGATCTTGCCCGCGCACACGCGGAGCAATACTTGCTTTCGCTTCAGGTTCGCCCCGGCGTGTTCGACTTTTCCAAGCACAACGGCGGGCGGGAAGCGGGCATGCTGCTGCCCGGTACGTATGACGCGGTCAACGCTCTCGCGCTGATGAAGCGGCTGGATGCTTCCTGGACGAGCGATTCGATTGCGTTTCTGCAGTCGTTCCGCAAACGGGACGGGTTCTTGCGCATGCCCGGCATGAAAAAGGATGAACTGACCTACCCGAGCTTTGAATACGACAACCTGCATATTACGAACTACGCCATGTCCGCTCTCGATTCCCTCGGCTGGCATCCGCAGGCGAACGAGCTCCGCTTTGTGAAACGCTATACCGGCAAACGGCTCGAAAAATGGCTCAAAAAGCGCGATCTTGCCAAACCCTGGAGCGAAGGCAACTATCTGGTCAACGTTGCGTCGTTTTTAATCGAAGGCGCGCTGGTTGACGTGCCGGGCTGCAACGAGGGCGTCCGCGCCATGCTGCTTTGGCACAGCGAAGTGCAGGACGAGTTCGGCTTTTTCCACGACACGGCGATTGAGGACCTGACCAACGCCTTTGCGGGTGCCGCGCATAACTTCCATCTCTACTATTACTTCCATTTGCCCGTTCCGCAGTATCAAGCGGTTGTGGACTATATGCTCACGCGCCCGACCCTTGCTGACAGCGCCTGCATCGACGTGGACGAAATGGATATCCTCTTCCATTTTTCCGCTTACGGCTACCGCGTACCGGAAATTCATGCCTGGGCGGAGCGGAAGCTCGAAAGCATCCTTGCGCTTCAGCGGGAGGATGGGGGATTTCCGGACGCGCTGTACGGCGAACTGACGTTTGACGGCTGGAAAAAGTACCGCGAGCCGCAGGGCGCATCCAACGCGTTTGCAACATGGTTCCGGCTCATCGCCATCGGCATGGCGGACACGATGCTCTACGGCCGCGGGGGAAACTGGACGTTCCGGCGGACGATCGGCATTGGCTACGCAAACCCCGACTACCTGAAGGGCGGGTATTCGGAGGAAGCGCTTTTGGCGCAGCAGGCGGAGGTTCTGCGGCGAGCGGAGAAGAAGCGCGAGGAGCGGAAGAACGATCCGGTATTTCAAAACCTTGACGACGCCCGCGTTGCCGATCTGGTTAAGGTCTTTACAAAGAAGATGGAAACCTGCGACAAAGCGCTCTTGAACTACAACGCGCGCTTTACGTTCGTCATTCTCAACGAGGGGGCGTTCGGCATCGCCATTTCGGACGGCGCTGCCACGGTAACCAGCGGCGTTTTGCCGGGGAGTCAGCTCACGGTGATTACGGACCGCAAGACGCTCGCCAAGCTGATGTCCAAGAAGCTGGACAGCAAGATGGCCTACGCGCTGGGCAAGATCAAGATTCGCGGGAACATCGCGCTGGCGCTGAAACTGGGAGGGCTGCTCTAATGGCATGGCTGCTTGCGCTGCTCTCCGTTCTGGGCGTTATTGTCTGCCTTTTTTTGCTCGTCGTCTGGCAGATGTTCTGGTTTGATCAAAAGCCGCGTATTACACTGCCGCTGGAACGGCCAAACGGGATCCCCGTGCTGCTGCAAAACGGCTTGCCGTACCCCGGCAATTTTTTGCGCACCAGCAACCCCGTTCTGCATCTCGACGGAATTTGGCGCTTCGCTCCCGGCAGCGTGCTGGAAAACCCCGCGCTGCCGCTGAAACAAGTACAAATTCCCTTTTCGTTTAATACCTTCGGTTCCGAGCTTGCTTCTTATCAGGGGTTATTTTCCTTTGTGAAGACGTTTCATCTGGACGCGGTGGAAGCGGGGCTGTACCGCCTTTGCCTCAAGAGTGTCGGCGGCCGGTGCGGCGTGTATCTGAACGGCCGGAAACTCTGCGACAGCACGGATAGCTACCAGCCAATCTTCTGCGACGCAACGGAAGCGCTGCACCCGGGGGAGAACACGCTGGTTGTGGTGGGAGACAACACGCTGACGAAGGAGACCCTGCCGCCGAGCCTGTTTACCGGGTCGAAACCCGGCTGGCACGTCTACGCGGGGATCAACAGAGACGTTCTGCTGGAGCGACTGCCGGAGCAGTACTGCGTACGCCTGCAGATTGCGGCGGACGGGGAAAAACTGCGCGGCGAAGCGGTGTTTGTGGGATGTCCGAAAACATGCCGCTTCCGCCTGCTGGACGGGGAGCGAGTGCTTGCCGAGCGGGCGTTCGTGCTCGTGCCAAGCGGGCAGTACTCCACCGCCGTGTTCTCTCTGGAACGCCCCGCGGAGCTGGAAAACTGGACGCCGGAGAATCCAAAGCTCTACACGCTGGAAGCGCAGACCGGTACGGAAACCGTTGCCGTTACGACCGGTTTTCGCAGCGTTCGAGCAAACGCGGAGGCCATCCTGCTGAACGAGGCTCCCTTCACGGTGAAGGGCGTCTGCATGCACGAGGAGGACATCCTTCTCGGCAGCGCGCTGGATGCGGCTGCAATCGAGCGGAATCTTTCGCTGGCGCAGGAGCTGGGGTGCAATTTTATCCGGCTGGCGCATTATCCGCACGGGGAAGAAACGCTGGATTCCTGCGACCGGAAGGGAATCTGCTGCTGGAGCGAAATACCGAACTATCAGGCAGGACTCGGCTTTGTCCAGCGGCTGTTTGGCAAGAGCAAGCAGCTCAAACAGCGCGTCACGGCGGCGAAGGTCGTCCAGAGCATTCTGGAAACGAAGCAGCTCACCAACCGGCGATACTTGACTGAAGCGGGCGCCCAGCTCGCCAAGATGGTGATTCGTAACCAGAATCATCCGAGCGTGCTGTTTTGGGGCGTTGGCAACGAGTGCTATAGCTATACGCCCGCCAGCCGCCGCGCGCTGCGCTTTTTAAAGAACACGGTGCAGGCGTTTGACCGCACAAGGCTCATCGGGTACGCGGCGTTCACCGTTCCGGGCGTGACGCAACGGTTTGAACAGTCGTTCTCCGAGTTCGACGTGGTCTGCGCCAACGAGTATTGCGGCTGGTACTATGGCAAGTCAGAGGACAGCGAAGCTTTCTGGCAATCCCTCCGCAAAAAGTACAACAAGCCGATGCTCTGCACGGAGACGGGCAGTGACGCGCGGTTCGGCGCAGAGGGCGTCGATCTGCCGAAGCGTGGCGTCAACAGTGAAGAATACCAGATTCAGGTGATCGAACACCATCTGCGGCTTACGTGCACGATAAAGGGATACTGCGGCACCTGCATTTGGGCGCTTAAGGACTTTTACTGCGATGAGTACGGCGCTGACGACATCGTGCCGTTCTGTAACGCTAAAGGGCTGGTTTCTACGGATTATCAAAAGAAAAAAGCGTTTGCGGCGGTAAGAGACATTTTTCAAAATACACCGGAGAATTGAAAGAGCCAGCGAACTGACTGACGAGACGTTTCTGTAAACATTAAGCAAAAAAGAGGGGCGAGAGCCCCTCTTTTTGTGCAGTTCTATTGTGTTTTTCTGTGTTTCTTCAGAATGCCAGCGCGGAAACGCGCTCAGTGGTCGATGATTTTACGAAGGAGCGGCACCTTGATCTGTATGGCGCTCTCCGGGCACATTTCCTGACAGCAGTAGCAGCGGATGCACCGGTCGTATTGATAGGACGGGGGATTTTGCTTGTTGCCGTCGTGCCAGTTCACGGCCTTTGGCGTTACCGGGCACATGTTGACGCAAATGCCACAGCGAACGCACCGTTCGGCGAGGATATACGGCCTTGGAGTGATCGCGTTTTTCAGGAAGCTGGGGCGTTCTTTCTTGGGTTTGGCCTGTTCCGGCTCGCGGCTGACCTGAAAGTCGCTGGCAATCAGCGATTCAATCGGGTCGCCGAGCAGTTGAATCTCCTCCGGCAGATAGGTTCCCGCGCCCATTTCCATACCCGCCCGGTTCGTCAGCACCAGCGCGGGATCCAGATTCATCAGGCGGCACATCGTCGCATCCAGCGCGATGGGGTCCGTTGAAAACAGGAGAACGTTCATCTGCCTCGGCGTGCCGCCGCGCGGGCCGTTGCCTTCCATGGCGGCAATCCCGTCCATGACGTAAAGCCGCGGGTGGACACACGCGTTCAAATCGATCAGCATTTTAGCGAACTCATACGCGTCCGGCACTTTCACATGGAACTCGCTCTTGAGCGCGCCGGGAACGCAGCCGAACTGGTTCTTCACCGCGCCGGTGACGCGCTGGAAACCGTGCGTCTTCATCTTGGGCAGGCTGATTACGCCGTCGCTGTCCAACACGGCGTTTGCGATCGTGAATTTCTTATTCTGTCGGCCTTCGGCAAAATGCACCTCCCGGCCGGAACGGAAGTCCGCAAGGGAAATCTGCAGCTGCTCGGCAACCTCCGCAGCGCCGGTTCGTTTTGCCGCGGCGTCCGGCGCCTGGAATCCCGGCGAATCCCCGTAGGATACCGCTGCGCCCGTCCGCTGCAGAAGTTCGGCAACCGCCCGGAATACGGAGGGGTGCGTTGTGACGCACTTTTCCGGCGGGTCGGCGGAAAGCCAGTTGAGTTTTATGAGGATTTTTTCGTTCGGGCGGACGAACTTTTCCGCGCCGCCAAGCAAAGCAAAACCGCGCTCCACCGCTTTTTGCACTTCCGGATATTCATAACTGCCGCAAGTTACGATTGCTACTTCAGACATGTTATTGCTCCCTTCGCCGTTTTGGCAGCCTCTGGTCAATCCTATACGATTGGGCTGGTCTCTGCCTGTGCCCGTGGCGTAAAAAAGCCCTGCCTGACAACTATTTTACGGTACGGCGCCAGAAAACGCCATCGATTTTTATGGATCGATTGGTTGCAAAACGTGTCAGCGCAGGAAAAAGCCCCGCTTTTTGCGGGGCTTACGCTGCGTTGCCGTTTGCTATACTGCGGCGAGAGCTGGGCGGCTAGATTTGCCGCGGTATCGAATCAGCAAGTATGCGCCGGTGAAGAACTCAAACGGAACATACGGCGCAAGGACAAACGCGGGCACCGTGACGCCGAACGTTGACAGCGGTACGCCGATCATGATAAGCGGCGCGGTAACCAGACCCCAGATGGCGAGCCATTTCGGGATGGTACCCTCCTTCATTAAGAACGAGTAGAAGATAAGCGCACCGATTCCGAACGGCAGCATCGCGATTTCACCAGCGAAGTGCCTGCAGAGTAAGAGCGCGTTTCCAAGATTGAGCAGGCTCGCGTTTCCGCCTGCGGCAAATTCGAGGCTCAATTTTGAAAGCGCGAAAACGCTCACCTGACCCACGATAGCGAGGAACGCTTCCAGAAGGTACATGCCGTAGGCGATCATCGCCGCGGTTTTGTTTTGACGGCTGGTGATTTGGTACAGGACGGTTCCCAGAATGATCACGAAAATCCCCGAAACGATCCAGAGCAGAATCGTCATCCAGACAGTTGGAATGCTGCCCGCGATGTTGCGCATGGTTGCGGAGATATCACCTTCGACTTCCAGCGCTTGAAACACCAGACCGCCGATGAGCGGCAGTACCGCCTGCGCGAGAAAAGCGGCGCCTAGCAGTCGATAGACTCCTTTTTGATTCTTTGTTTCCATTGGTATTGTTCAACCTCTCCATCTTTCTGTTTTTATTGTTGTTTTGTGATTTCCTGCGCGACGCGGCTCTTTAACACTCGCTAGGTGTACCAATATGCCTCGCTAATTGCACATTGCTTTTTCTTTGCGCGTTATTTATACTATAGAGTGTAAATAAAACGATGTCAATATTATTTACACCGATCAGTGTAAATATATTATTCACGGGGAGAATGGCTATGACGGAACCCAAAACGCGCGACAAAAGCAAAAAACGTGCCGCGATACTGGAAGGCGCGATCGACGTGTTCATCGAAACAGGGTACGAACTGGCAAGCATGGATCGTATCGCGGAGGTGGCGGGCGTATCCAAGCGAACGGTTTACAACCACTTTGGCAGCAAGGAGAACCTCTTTCAAGCCGTTCTGGAGGACTTTTTAGCGCAGCGGCAGAACCTCAAGTCGCAGCCCTACAATCCGGATCAACCGCTGGAGGATCAGCTGCTGGCGTTTGCCCGGGCGGAGATCTTTTTAATCGGCACCCCGCGCACAGTTCGAATTTCGCGGTTTATGACGACCGTGTTTTTGCAGGACGTCGCTTATGCGAGGGCGACGGTTGCAAAAAGCCCGCCGCATTACGATCTGTTTTTGGTGTGGTTGGAGGAGGCGGAGCGGGACAACCGAATCCGAACGGACAACCCCTTGCTCGCCGCCCGCGTCTTTTATGCGCTGGTGGAGGGTGCCGTCACCTATCCCGCGCTGTTTTCCGACGGAGTCGACCAGACCGCGATCAAACCGCTGCTGGATGAAATCGTCGCCACGTTTCTTGCGCGATACGGCGTTCAAAATCAAAGCGATTGATGCTGCAAACCTAAAATACTTCTTTGTGCAATCCGCCCGCGGATACGCGGCGAAAGGAGCGCTATGAAACAACCGCTATCAACGGACGCACGGAACGACCGAAGCGGAACGGGGACGCGTTTGCTGATTTTGACGCTGACGGGCGGGGGCGTCTTTTGGATCGTGTCCTTCATTACTTCGCTGTTACCGCTCGCGGCGGATTACCGCGCCGCCTATTCCGACTGGAGCAGGCAGGCTGTCTGGATTGGCGCGGCCGTTATGGGACTGCTCTTCTGCGCGGGCATCAGCGCGCTCTACGTTCGCCTGTTCGAAAAAATCCCCGCTAAACAGCCTGTGCTCAAGGCGCTTCTCGTCAGCGCGGCCGTGTTAACAGCCGCCGTGCTCGCCATCAACCTGCCAATGGCGCTGCGTTCGGCGCAAACGCCGCTGCGCTACTTCCTTCTTGGCGCTGCGTTTGACGCGGTGCGCTTTCTGCTGGCAGGGTTTGCGATCGGGCTGTTGGATTCATGGTTCATTAAGCGCGCGGATTTGGGGATCGAGCGGGATCGATAAAATCTTACCGTTGCGGAGAATCACCGCGCATCGTGCGGCCGGGCATTGGCGGAAGAGCCACTGCGCGAATTGCCGGAGAGGTATGCTGGCAGGATTCAGTCCCACGGGTAAGCAACCGTTTCCGAGCGTTGGCTGTCAGCATAAACGCCGCGTTTGCCGGCAGAAGGAGCACTGCCGCCGTCCAATCGATTTTTCAGCCCGAAATGCCGCAAGAGCGCGGCATTTTTGCTGGTATGGGATCATTTGACAAGCGGTGCTTTTTTTGTTACGGTATCAACATAGCGAACAAGCGAACAAGTAGTGAATTGCAAAATCGGGAGGCGTCTTGTGAAAATTGAAAAAGTAGATATCTTTCGCGTCAACGCGGCATCCGACCCCATGTGGCATCCGATTCTCTGCCGAATCTATACGGACGATGGATTCTATGGCGACGGCGAAGCGGCGCTTGCCTACGGCACAGGCAGCCGGGCGGCGTTCGGGATGGTTCAGGATTTGGCGGAATTGATCATCGGCATGGATCCGCTGGAGACGGAAGTTATTTGGAATAAGCTCTATCGGCGCACCTTCTGGGGACAAAACGGCGGGTGCGTCGTGACGGCGGGCATCAGCGCAATCGATCTGGCCTGCTGGGATATCCGCGGCAAATACTTCAACGTGCCGGTTTATAAGCTCCTCGGCGGCAAGCTCAACGACCTAATGCGAACCTATGCTTCGCAGCTGCAGTTTGGCTGGAAAGACTCCATGGGGGCTATGTTTACCACGGAAGATTATGTTGCCGCGTCCCTTCGCGCGGTCAATCAAGGGTATGACGCGATCAAGATCGACTTTTTGACGTTCCGGCCGGAAGGCGGCAGCTATACGGACCGAGACCGAACCACACTGATGACGCCCAAAACGCTGGCGGAAGTGACGGAGCGCGTCCGCGCGGTGCGCAGCGCGGTTGGCCCGAACGTGGATATCATCGTAGAAAACCACAGTTTTTTGGACGCGCAGTCGGCCGTGCAGCTAGCGCGTGCACTGGAGCCGTTCAACATTTACTTCTTCGAAGAGCCGAACACGCCCGATTCGCAGACCGCGCGCTATATCAGCGCCAAGACGAATATTCCAATCGCCAACGGTGAGCGCATCTATACGCGCTGGCAGTATAAAAGCTTCTTTCAGGACAACACGCTGCAGGTGGCGCAGCCGGATCTTGGCACTTGCGGCGGGATTACCGAAGTAAAGAAGATTTGCGATATGGCGTACGCTTACGACGTCTCCGTTCAGATTCATGCCTGCGGGAGTCCGCTTTGCAGCGCCGCCGCCCTGCAGGTGGAGGCGGCAATACCGAACTTTATCATTCACGAGCATCACCAAGTGAATCTTTGCCAGAGCAATATCATGCTCTGCAAGCACGATTACCAGCCGCAGGGAGGAATTTCCAGAGTGCCGGAACTGCCGGGGCTGGGCAACGAGTGGTCGGACTATGTACTCAGGGAAACGCCAAAAGTAACGGTGACCGGCGGAGGCGTTACCTGGGAAATGTAGCCGAACTGTATCGGGTGCGGCGAGCGGAACATTTAGAGCGGGCGAACCGTTTCCTGCTAAAAAGGCTGGGCGAATTTGGGGAATATTGGTATGATAAGGAAAACGAAGCGGTAAGAGGCGGACTATGGCAAACAAACCGGTAAAACCGATTTCTCTGGTCGATCAAGTCGTCGAAGCAATGAAGACCTCTATTTTGGAGACAGAATGGAAAGCAGGGGAGAAGATGCCCTCGGAATCGGCGCTGGCGGAAACGTACGGCGTGAACCGGCTGACGGTGCGTATGGCGCTGCAAAAGCTCTCCTCGCTCGGCGTTGTGGAAACCAGAGTCGGCGAAGGCTCTTTTGTGAAGGAGTTTTCGCTTCCCGGCTATATGAATGAGATAACGGCGCTCTATCTCAAGCCGGAAACGGTTCAGGAGGTCTTTGCGCTGCGCGCGCTTCTGGAGCCGGAATGCGCAAGGCTCGCCTGCGAAACGCGCAGCGAGGAAGAACTGGCTGAACTGGGCGCTCTGCTGGAAGAGTACGAACGCTGCAAGCGTGCTTACCGTGAAACAAGCGCGGGTCTTGACGCGCTGGCGGAAGCGGACATGCGCTTTCACGAGCAAATCTGCCGGATGAGCCACAACAGGGTGTTTCAGGATGTCGCCGCGTTTGCGCGCAATATGATAAAGCTCTATATCCTGCGCTTGATCAGCGCGCGGGACGAAAAGTGGAAGCGCGGCGAACTCGGTGACGACGAAGGCGACCAGCACCGGCAGATCTACACGGCGATTGCGGCAAAGGACGCCGCCGCCTGCAATAAGGCATATCTCGAACTGATCGATTACCGGCTGTAACGAAAAAGGCGCAACCGTTTAGAAAAAACGTTTCAGTATATCGATCACATGGAGCAACTCCTCTAAAAGCGATTTGGTTGGTTTAGTTTACGCGGAAAATCGCTAAATAGCTCATCAAAAGCGCTAAAACATAAGAAACTGTGCGTGAAAACGGAGAAATCCGTTTGACAAAGACGCAGCGGCATATTATACTCGAACTGCTACAAAAACGTTTTAGTAAATTTTCAACAGCAGTGCCGGGTGTTTTCTATGGATAAGCGAACGACCATAACGGATATTGCCAAACGCGCCGGTGTCTCCATCGGCACGGTGCACTGCGCGCTCAGCGGCAAGCCCGGCGTGAGCGAAGAAACGCGGCGCAGAATAACCGAACTGGCAAAGCAGATGGATTACCGGCCAAACGCCGTTGCGGCGTCGCTCAAGCGAAAAACAATCCGCATTGCCGCGGCGTTCCCCGGGCCAACGGAGGAGAGCCGGTACTATTATTCGTTCATCTGGCAGGGCCTGCGGGACAGCATCCGCTCCCGCAGCGACTATAACATCAGCCTCGTGGAAGTTCCGTTCTATCCGGGGGCGAACAGCCAGGGCAACGAGCTTTCCAGCCTGCTGGAAACCGGGCAGGTCGACGGGCTCATCACCACCGGATATACGGATTTGCGCGGGATGACCGCATTCCAAGGGTTTGCGCAGAAAGGCGTGCCCGTCGTGCTGGTGGGGGATGACATTCCCAACAGCGGGCGGCTTTTCTGCGTTCAGCCGGACTATCAGATTATCGGGCGGACGATTGCCGAACTGCTGACGCGGCAGATTCCGGCGGAAGGCGGCATCCTCGTTTCGGCGGGGGACGTCGTGGTTCCTTCCCACTACTTGACGGTGCAGGGCTTTGACGCTTACCTGCTGGAAAACGGCTGCAAAAACCCGGTTTACAAGGTGCACGAAAGCGGCGATCAACAGATGACCTACGAGCACTTGCTGCGCGAACTCAACGGGCGGGAAGGCTTATGCGCCTGCTGGTCGGTGAACGCGCGCAACAGTGTTCTGCTCGGTCGGGCGCTGAAAGAAAGCGAGCGCGCGGGAACAATCGCGGCGGTCGGCAGCGATTTGTTTTTGGAAAACGTGCAGTATCTCAAGGACAGCGTCTTTACGAACCTTCTCTATAAAAACCCCTATGCGCAGGCGTATACGGCGGCAAAACACCTTTCGGAATACCTGATCAAGGGCGAACGCCCGCCGCAGGACGTCATCTTTATGGGGAGCGAAATCATCTTTCGAAGCAGTCTTCCGATGTATGACAACGGCTTGTTTCGGCAGTTGCGATAACGCCGCCGGGAGCAGGATTTTGAATACCAAATCTATAACAGGACAAGAGGAAACGGAAATGAAGTGCGCATTCAGCGAAGAGTTGTTCTTTACCAACCAGACCGGCAAGCGCCTTTACGAGGCGTACGCCAAGGACATGCCCATCATCGACTACCACTGCCACCTGCTGCCGCAGGAGATCTACGAAAACAAGCGGTTTACCGACCTTGGCGAGATGTGGCTGGCGCACGACCACTATAAATGGCGCGCCATGCGCACTTTTGGTATCGACGAGCGGCTGATTACCGGCGACGCAAGCTTTCACGACAAGTTTCTGGCGTTTGCGCGCATCATGCCGGAGCTGATCGGAAATCCGCTTTATATTTGGTGCGCGCTGGAACTGAAGCGGTACTTTGACATTGACCAGCCGCTCTCGGAAGAGAATGCCGAAGAGATCTACAACCGCACAAAAGCGCTCATCGCCGAAAAAAACATGTGCCCTCGCTGGTGCATGGAGCATTCCAACGTCGAACTGGTCTGCACGACGGAAGACCCGACCGACTCCCTGCGGTACCATCGGAAGATGGTTGAGGAAGACGCATTTTCCACCAAGGTGATCTCCGCGTTCCGCCCGGACAAGGCGATGAACTGCGAAAAAGCGCCGTTTGCCGGCTACATGGGCGAGCTGGAAGCCTCGGTCGGTGGAAAAATCGGTTCGTTTGCCGAGCTGATCGGCGCGCTGGAACAGCGGCTTCTCGTTTTCAAAGGCATTGGCTCGATGATTAGCGACGCGGGGCTGGATAACTTTCTCTGGCGGGAAGCCACCGAAGTTGAGCTGGACGAAATCTTTAGCAAGGCGCGAAAGAGAGAACCGCTGACACGCGAGCAGGTAGACCAGTTCCGCAGCGCGTTTCTGCTGCAGATGGGGCGGGTCTATGCGCGAAACGGGTTTGTCATGCAGATTCATATCGGTGCGTACCGCAACGCAAATGGCGACATGGCAAAGAAACTCGGCCCCGACACAGGCTATGACTGCGCGGACAGTTCAAGCGACCTTCGCAGCATGAGCATTCTGCTGGATACGCTGAACCGCGAGGGAAACCTGCCGAAGGTGATCCTGTATCCGCTGAACGCTGCGGACGCGGAACCGTACGCGATTCTGGCGGCGGCGTTCTGCAAAGGCCCGGCGCGCGGACTTGTGCAGCTGGGTGCGCCCTGGTGGTTCAGCGACCAGGCGTACGGCATTCAGCGCCAGTTCGAGGCGGTTGCCAACCTCTATCCCGTTGCCTTGTCCGTCGGCATGCTGACCGACAGCCGCAGCTTTTTGAGCTACCCGCGGCACGAGCTGTACCGCCGGGTGCTCTGCAACTTCCTGGGCGGATTGATCGAACGCGGCGAATATTTTTCCGAGGAAAAGCAGATCAAAACCATTATTGAAAACATCTGCTACGGCAACGCAAAGGCCTACTTCGGCCTGTAACGCCGCGCAATACTATGAATTCAGCGGGTTGGCAGCGACCGGCCCGCAAAGAAGAACTAAAGGAGAGTAAACATGCAGACCTACCCCAAATCCACCCATCGCGCAAACGGGTGCACTGTTTCCATGGTTCGCGGAACAAACGCGGACTATTTGAGCGTTTCCGGCACAAACCCCGGCTTTGCGGGCGAAGCGGTGGACGGCGTGTTTCTCGCGCCGCTGACGCATGAAAACGCCGTTTTGCTGCGCAAACTGTTCCCATTTACCGCGCCAAAGCCGGTGCTGAGCCAGCAGCGCACATTCGGCGTTGGCGACCGCCTCGGCATCGCGACCCCGGGACATCTGCGCGTGTTTGAAAAGTACGACGCGTTTCCCGTGCTCGCCCAGC
This sequence comes from Christensenellaceae bacterium, assembly GCA_963674535.1. Taxonomy (GTDB): domain Bacteria; phylum Bacillota; class Clostridia; order Christensenellales; family CAG-138; genus UBA7703. The sequence continues at coordinate 584,592 of OY771363.1, forward strand.
AGTCCATCCGGGAACTGAATCTGACCAAGCGCACGTTTGCCGACGTGCTGGACAGCGCGACGTTCGCGGTCTTTCGCGAGGGCTTTCAAAAGGGCTTCGGCGCGGACGGCGACCACCTGAAAACGGACGCGGAAGTAGAATACGCGCTTTCCAACGGATACACCATGATTACGCTGGACTGCAGCGAGCACATCCGCAACGACGTTGCCGCCATGACCGACGCGGAGGTGAACGCGGCTTACCGCCCGCACGATGAGTGGGAAAAGCTCTACTGCGGCAAAACGTTTGCTGTGGAAGATCAAACGGTTGCGTTCGGCGAGCAGGAATTCCGCCGCGCCTGCCTGATCTACTCTGCCGCGCTGGATCACGCTGAGCATATCTACGAAACATTCATCAAGGGCAAGCCGGTCGATTTCGAAATCTCCATCGACGAAACGATGACGCCGACGACGCCCGCGCAGCACTATTTTGTGGCGAGCGAACTGCTCCGCCGCGGAGTTACGTTTGCCACCATCGCGCCGCGCTTCTGCGGCGAGTTCCAAAAGGGCATCGACTACATCGGCAATATCGTACAGTTCGAAGCGGAAATGCGCGTCCACGCCGCGATTGCGCGGAGCCTGGGCTACAAGCTCTCCATCCACTCCGGTTCGGACAAGTTTTCCGTTTTTCCCATTATTGGCGAACTGACGCAGCACCATTTCCATGTCAAAACCGCCGGTACGAACTGGCTGGAAGCCATGCGCGTTGTTGCGGCTGCGGAACCGAAGCTCTACCGGGAAGTGCACGCGTTTGCGCTCAGCGTGTTCCATGAAGCGACGAAGTACTACCACGTAACGACCGACCTTGCCAAGATTCCCGCGCTCAGCACGCTGACCGATGCGCAGCTGCCCGTGCTGTTTGACCTCAACGACGCCCGCCAGCTGATTCACATCACCTACGGGCTCATTCTGAGCGCGCAGGACGGACAGGGCGCGCCGCTCTATAAAGACCGCCTCTACCGCTGCTGGCGGGAAAATGACGCGCTCTATTACGACCGCCTGGAGCAGCACATCGGCAGGCATCTTTCACTTCTGTACGGCGGGCGATAAGCTTTAAAAGAGCAAATTTCAGCACAAAGAAAAGAACGCGTCAGAAAAATCCGACGCGTTCTTTTTGCTTGTCCTACTCAGCTGTAGAGGATCAGCGCGATGATCTCCAGCGGAACGGAGCCGGTGTTTTTGATTCCGTGTCCTTCGCCGGAGGGGGTATAGGTCACGTCGCCCGTGTAAATTGGGGCGACTGCGCCGTTGTCGTTGAATTCGCCGCTGCCGCTGACGATGTAGTAGGTTTCGGACTCTCCGTTATGGACGTGATATCCGATGCTACAGCCGGGATTCAGCGAAGTATGGGCAAAAACGCGGCCTTTTTGCGACATCTCCGCAGGATTGTTCAGCAGGCTTCGAACGGTAATGGCTCCGTCCCCGTCAAACTTACGTTCAAAGGTTTCGGTGATTTTCTCGCTGCTTCTACGAATCAATTCTTCCTCACTCCTTACATTCAATCGTTCATTGCCTCTATCATATGCCCAGACCGATTTCACTGTCAATACACAACAGCAATCGATTGCAAACGAGGCTTTTCACTGCGCCGGAGCATTTCGGAGCAATTGACCGACGAAATATAAGTGTGTATAATGATTTATACGATAAAACGATAACAGTGCGGGTTTGAATTCGATTGCACGGCAATATGAAGAGGCAACATTGAAAAACGTAACGATTTATGAAATTGCAAGAGTGGCAGGCGTATCGGCCAGCACTGTTTCGCGCGTTATCAACGACAAACCGGGCGTAAAGAAGGCGACCAAGAAGCGCGTGCTTGAGTGCCTGGAAGAACATCATTTCAGCCCCAACGAAACGGCGCGGGGGCTGGTGAATCAGTCTTCCAAGATGATTGGCATTCTAATTTCCGATATGCGCACCACACACCATACGGACGGGATCTACTATATCCAAAGCGAATTCTCGCGCTTGGGGTATGGCTGCCTGATTATGAATACGGGGCATAACGACGCGGACAGGGCGCACTATATTCAGCTCATGAACCAGCGCCGCGTGGAAGCCGCCGTGCTGATTGGCTCTACGTTTCAATCCGATTTGGTAAAGGAAGCGATTGAACAGTACCTGCCGAAAATCCCGGTCATCATTGCCAACGGGTTCATCGACCTGCCGAATGTCTACGGCGTGATTGCGGACGAACGGGGCGGTGTTGAGCACTGCGTGGACGTTTTCAAGCAGCGCGGGTATCTGCATCCCGTTTTTGCGGTCGATCGGGAGACGCCCAGCAATCTGCTCAAGATACAGGGTTTTGTAGACGGCGTGCGCCGGTGCTTTCCGGGTCAGCAGCCGCTCGTGATCACGACCGGACCCGAATTCAAAGAGATCTACAATGCTGTCCGGCGGCTGCTTGCGGAACATCCGGAAACGGACGGCGTAATTTTCTCAGAGGACCCGATGGCGGCAATCTGCCTGCGCGCCTTGCACGACAGCGGTGTGCGCGTGCCGCAAGAGGTGGGCGTAATCGGCATCAACAACTCCTTTGTGGCGGAGATTTGTAATCCCAGCCTGACGTCGCTGGACAATATGCTGCTCGATCTCAGCGTCACCGCGGCGCGAAACCTCATAGACGTTCTGCAGGGCAGGCACGTGGTGAAAAAAATGATGGTGTATTCCCGATTGGTGGAGCGAGAATCCACGCAAAAGACGGCGATGAGCTGATTTCGCTGCCGGAACCGTCCCAACGGCGTGCGGAACGGCCGTTTCCGGACGGCGGAGAATTCCCCGGCCTTATACTTGCTTTGGATGCGTTCGCAAAACGAACGCATCCACTTTTTTACACAAAAATGCAATCGATGGCAAGAATAGCGAAAACGACGCCGAAAAACAGTTCGAAATTGGCAATAACCGGCTTGAATTACCGATAAAAAAGGGCATAAAGACTACAAATACACACATTAGTGCAATCGAAGCCGCAATAGAGTGAACAGTAAAACGAGCAATAATACAACGAAATACGCTAATAATCAACTTCGGTATTGCATTGGAACCGATAGAATGCTAGTATTAATTGCAATCGAAACCAATTCATTTATTCAAGATCATTTTTTCACTGAAAGTTTTTATCTCGACGAGCATTGCGGAGGACAAATTGAATATCACGATCTTAGGCGCCGGGGCAATGGGCTCGCTGTTTGGCGGGTACCTTTCGAAACAGAATCACGTATGGCTTGTGGACGTAAACGAAAAACGCGTGAGCACGATTTGTGCGCACGGCATTCGCGTTCGGGAAGCCGACGGCGACAGTGTGTTTCATCCAACCGCAGTGACGAGCGCGCAAGACCTCGCGCCGATGGATCTGATTATCGTTTTTGTAAAAGCAATGTACACGGTTCAGGCACTCGAGGAGAACCGCCACCTGATCGGCAGCAACACGTACCTTATGACGCTTCAGAATGGAACGGGTCACGAGGCAAAGCTGTTGCAGTTTGCAGACGCGGACCACATCATCATCGGTTCTACCCAGCATAACAGCTCCATTATCGAAGACGGATATGTCAACCACGGCGGCGGCGGCGAGACCTACATCGGCATTCTCAGTGGAGACGGCGCGCAGTTGGAGCAAATTGCGGCAAACTTTACCGCTTGCGGATTTGACTGTTCCTGTTCGGATAACGTAAAAAAGCAAATCTGGAGCAAGCTGTTTCTCAACACTTCGGCAAGCTCCCTTACCGGCATTCTGCAGGTTCCGCTCGGCTTTATTCTGGAAAATCCCCACGCGCGGTTCCTGATGGAGCAGCTGGTGCGCGAAGCGGTAATGGTAGCCAACGAGGAAGGGTTTGCCAGCTTTGAGGAAGCGGACGTTCTGGAAGGCATCAAAACGGTGCTTCAAAACGCGAAAAACGGGTACACTTCGATCTACGCCGATATCAAGAGCGGCGTGCGTTCCGAGGTGGACACCATCAGCGGGTCCGTCGTGGAAATCGCGTCCAGGCTGGGCATAGAAGTTCCGTATCATAAAATGGTCGTGGAGATGGTTCACGCCATTGAAGACAAAGCAAACGAAACCGCAGCAAATTGAACTGACCTGACGAGGAGGACTTTCATGAGCGCATACCAACTGGGCGGGCTACGCGTTGTAGACCTTACCAAGTACCTTGATCCGGCAACGGAGACAAGACGGTGCCATCTGTTCCGGTTCAACACCGGCGGCCCGATTCCGGATTACCACACCATTATCGACATTACGAGCCATCTTGGCACACACTGCGAATGCCCGTACCACCATGACGACAACTGGCCGGACGTTTCCGCCCTGCCCATTACGAATTTTCTCGGCCGCGGCATCTACGTTGTAATCGAAGCCGAACCCAACGAGCACATTACGGCCAGCATGCTGGAAGCAGCCTGCGGCGACAGAATCCGCGAAGGCGACGTTGTGATCCTGGATTCCAAATACAAGATTCCGCCGTTTACAAGCAAAACCAACACGCCGGAAGACAAGCGCCTCCTTGTGAACGGAGAAACGGCGACATGGCTGCTGGAGCGCAAGGTGAAGTGCGTCGGCTTTGGCGACGGCGTTTCCATTGAGAGCTGCAACGACGACGTCAAACCGTTTCACGATATCCTGATGGCGGCGAACATTACCTTTCTGGAAGTACTGAAAAATCTGGAAGAGCTTCAGAAAGACACCTTTTTCATTTCGTTTTCCCCGCTCTATATCAAGGGGCTCGACTCCTGCCCCGTGCGCGTGTATGCAATCGAAGGACTCGAAGAATTCAGATGATCCAACTGTGGAGGTAAAAAATGAATAAGCAGAAAACAACGCTTCGCTCACTGCTCGAAAAAGGGCAGGTATTTGCGCCTTGCGTATATGACAATATTTCTGCGCGCGCCGTGGAACTCGCGGGATTCCAAGCGCTGGTGCTGTCGGGCGGCGCGCTTGCGTACAGCATGTGCGGTGTACCGGACATGGGCTTGCTTAACGCTGAAGAAGTGATTTGGATGACGAATCGCCTCTCGGACTATTCTCCGCTGCCGCTGATTGTCGATGCGGATAATGGATACGGCGATTCCCCCCTGAATGCGTACATTACAACGCAGCGGCTCGCAAAAAGCGGCGCAATGGCTGTTACTATTGATGATTCAACCGGAATTCGCGGTTTTGAGCGAATGATTGGCGATCCCGGATACAAACACGCTGTCGTTTCGAAAGAAGACTTCCTTGCAAAGATCAAAGCGGCGCTTGAAGCTTGTAAAAACACAGAATGCATGGTGATTGCACGTTCGGAAGCGATGCTTGTTCCCGGACTCGGCCTTGAAGAGGCGATCGACCGCTGTGTGGCGGCGCGTGCGCTCGGCGCTGAGATAACGATGGTCATCGGGTTGAAAACGCTCGAACAAGGGAAGCTGGTTGCACAGCGTGATACCGGCTGGAAGATGTGGCCGGACATCGGCGTGACCGATGGAAAACAGGATGTGGATCTGGCGGAGATCGATAAACTCAACTTCAAAATAGTCTCAATGCACTATACGGAGAAGGGTGCGCTGTACGGAATGCTGTATTACGGCAGGAAAACACGCGAAGATCAAAACACCATATTTCACGATACTCACGATTTCGACGGTTTGCTGAAACCGGGCGAAGACTACCATGTTTTATTCTCATATTGGAAGAAATGGTTGCCGATGGAAGATGAATTCAACGATATATCTGATGTGCTTGCCAAGAAATACGACATCCGGTACGACCTGTAAAGGAGCGCGTTATGGAAAAAAGGACGACTTTTCGCGAACTTGTTGCTAAAAAGCAGGTCTTTGCACCGTGCGTATACGACTGTATAACGGCTCGCGCTGCGGAACTCTGCGGATACGAAGCGATGATGCTCTCGGGCGGCGCGATTGCGTACAGCATGGACGGGCTTCCCGACATGGCGTTTGCGTCGATTGACGAAATCTGCTGGATGACCGAGCGGATTTCCAACATCAGCCCGCTGCCGGTAATTGTCGATGCAGACGATGGGTATGGCGAGAGCCCGGTGGTGGTATACCGGAACATGTATCGCCTGGCGAAAGCCGGAGCGATGGGAATCACGGTAGACGATTCGACGGGGATTCGCGGATTTGAAAGGCTTCATCAGACAAAGAAAGCGGACAAACCCAAAGAGGTTTCCAAAGAACTTTGGCTGACGAAAATCAAAGCGTCGCTTGCCGCTTGCGAAGGGACGGATTGCCTGGTTATCGCGCGAATCGGCGTGAATTTAAAAACACGCGAGGGATTTACCGAAGCGATTGATCGCGCGCTGCGTGCGCAAGACCTTGGCGCTGAAATGATTATGCTTGGAACGATGGATATGGACAGCGGCAGACGGGTAGCGCAGAACGTAAAATGCTGGAAGATGTGGCCGGACATTTTCTCCGTCAACGGCGTTCCAAATGCAGACCTGGCTGAAATTGAGAAGCTTGGCTATAACTACGTAACGATGCATCTCTTCGAGAAAGCCGCTTTATACGGCATGATGAAATACGGCACCGAAAACTTTAGAAACCAGAGCAGCGTGTTTTCCGAAATGCACGATATGGGTGGCTACAAGGGGATTTCGGAACAAATGCAGGTTATGTGCAATTATGAAAAATGGCTGCGGTTTGAAGCGGATTGCAGGAATCTATAGGACGATTTGATCTGGGCGAAATATGCGGCGGCATATTTACCATAAAAAACTACAGGAGGAAGTTATGAGAAGGATAATGGCATTATTGCTGGCGCTCGCAATGGTACTGTCTTTTGCGGCTTGCAGCAAAACCGAAAGCTCCACACCTCAGACGGCGACCGAACCCGAAGCGGCGGCATCGGAAAGCGCTGCGGCTGAAGCGGCTACCGAGGCTGCACCAAAAGCCGGCGGAATTCTCACCTATCGTATTCAGGGCGAGCCGACGACGCTTCAGGCGTGGTCAACCAGAAACTCGATCGACACAGTAATTCTCAACATTACCAACGAAACACTCTTGCGGTATGACATCAATGGCGATCCGCAGCCGTTCCTTGTCGATTCCATTACGGCGGACAAAGACGCGCTGACGTTCACGCTGAAAGTCAAACAGGGCATCAAATTCCATGACGGCAGCGACTTAACGGCCGAAGTTGTCGCCTGGAACCTGAACTATTACAAGGAAAACGGCGTCCTGACCGGATCGTTCTATGGCAGCTTTGACAATGCCGAAGTAACGGATGCAGACACCGTTGTCATCCACATGAGCGCTTGGGACAGCTTGTTCCCGTCTGCCTTGGCGAGGACTTGCTACATCACCTCCAAGGTTGCTTTTGACACGTATGGCGCAGACTATCTGGCGTCGAATCCGGTTGGCACCGGCGCGTTCATGTTTGAAAGCTGGGATCATGACGAAGCAGTTCACCTTGTGAAATTTGCTGATTACTGGCAGGGCGAACCGCTGCTGGACGGAGTCGACATGGTGATTTACACCGACGAAACCGTTGCGGCTACGGCGCTGCAGCAGGGCGACCTGGACGTTTTGCCGATTGCCGACTATAACATGGCGGCACAGCTGGTTACAAACGATAAAGTCGTCGTGCAGGCGGCCAACTTGGCTGGTACGGGCTACACGCTTTGCTACATGTGCAACAATGCGGAAGATCCGCTCTCCGATCTCCGCGTTCGCCAAGCGTTCAGCTACGCGATTGACACTTCTGTTATTGGACCGATCGCAACGCAGGGGTACTTCATCGAAAGCAGCCAATGGTGCGCGCCCGGGACCGTATACTATAATGATCAAATCGATGGTTATGGGTACGATGTTGAAAAAGCAAAGGCTCTGCTAGCGGAAGCCGGTTACGCGGATGGCTTCACGACCCGCATTACGCTGCAGGCTGGCTGGGGCGAAGATCAGGCGCAGATCATTGCGCAGCAGCTCGCTGCGATTGGCGTAACCTGCGAACTGAATGTCGTGGAAGTTGCTAACTATGCCGGATATATCGGCAGCTGGGAATACGGCATGCTCCTGCATCCGATGGGAACGCAAAACGGTCAGGCTTCGCAGCTTGCTGCTAACTTCAAGCAGGGTCTTGAACGCGGCCTCGGCGTAACGGCATTCCTGCACACCGATGACGTGAACAGCATGATCGCGGAAGCTATCGCTGCGGATTCCGATGAATCGGTTGCTCTGTTCAAGGAAATTGCTTATAAGGTTTTCATGGAACAGTGCATGATGGAAATGACCGTTCTCACGCAGCCGGTTGTCGCGTATACTGCGGATTTGCATGATTCCGGTTTATATGAAACAATGAATCGGGCGGATACGCTGCAGCTTGCCTGGCTTGATAACTGATAAGCCGACATTGCACAAAGGGAAGGCGTTCGCAACGTTGCAAAGGGGGCGCCTTCCCCTTCTGGTACTTACATTCATGATGGAAAGAGTAAAATTGGAACGGTAAAAACATGTTCAATTATATCTTAAAAAGAATTCTCCTTTCCTTATTGGTTGTATTTCTGGTATCACTGTTTGTCTTCTCAATCATGCATATGCTGCCCGGCGACCCCGCAAGGCTGGCGCTGGGATATGAAGCATCGGAAGAAGATGTTCAGCGTTTACGGGAACAATACAACCTTGATGCGCCATTGGCGGAACAGTATGTTTTATGGATGGGCGGCATCTTTCAAGGCGAGTTCGGGGAATCGTTAAGCTATCACCGTCCGGTTCTTGATTTGCTCAACGAGCGGATCCCGCGCACGATAGCGCTCGGTCTTCCCGCCATGGTCGTTGCGATAATCACCGGCATTGGGTTCGGGATTTTAAGCGCGGTAAAACGCGGAAAGGTCAGCGACCAGATTATAACTTTTTTTGCGACCCTTGGTGCGGGCACTCCTCAGTACTGGCTGGGAATGCTGTGTATTATTGTGTTTGCAACCGATGCTCTCGGTATGAATATTCTGCCGATGCAGGGATATGTCTCACCCTCTGAAGATTTCGTGGGGTTTGTGCAGAAGGCAATACTGCCTGTACTCTGTATGGCCGTCGGGATGATAGCATCGTTAACAAGGCAAACGCGTTCAAATATGCTGGAAGTCGTCAATCAGGACTACATCCGAACCGCGCGCGCAAACGGCCTGCCGGAGCGCAGCGTAATTTTTCGCCATGCGCTAAAAAATGCGATGATCCCCGTTATCACCATTATTGGCATGCAGGTTCGCGTCGTAATCGGAGGCGCGCTGCTTGTTGAGCGCGTGTTCAACATTGTCGGCGTTGGAAGTATGATGACGTCCGGCATCAGCAATCGCGATTACTGGGTTGTGCAGTCTTGCGTACTGATTATCGCAATGTTTACGGTCGCGGCTAATTTAATCGTAGATGTACTGTATGGGTTTATCGACCCGCGCATCCGCGAGGCCAGGAGGTAGAAGCATGGAAAGCAAGAAACAGAGCAACTTCAAGCAATCCTTACGCGTCTTTTTTGGAAGAGGCCTCCTGGTAAAAATCTGCCTGGGCATTATTCTTCTGTTTGTGTTTGCCGCTTTATTTGCGCCGGTTTTAACGCAGTACACGCCGTATGAGCAAGACTTGACGCTCACAATGGCAAAACCTTCCCTGAATCACTTGCTGGGAACCGATAATTTAGGACGCGATTTCTTTACGCGCCTGCTTTACGGCGCGCGGATTTCCATGGTGACCAGTCTCATGGCAAGCCTTTTAGGCGCGGTTGTCGGCTGCACGCTGGGGTTGCTTGCCGGCTATTTCGAAGGCCTGCTCGGCGGGGTGATCATGCGTTTGGTGGACGCGCAGCTTTCCATACCGACGCTGATACTGACGATGGTGTTTGCCATGATTATTGGGCAAAGCATTCCGGGTATGGCGGTCGCCTTGGCGATTGGATCCATACCGGGATATGTTCGTGTTGTGAACGGCATGGTGCTTTCGATCAAGTCGAACGACTATATTACCGCCGCAATGCTGGTAGGTCAGCGGGAAAGTAAAATGATCTTCAAGCATCTGCTACCGAATTGCCTTGCCTCGATTATCGTTATTTTTACAATGAGTCTGGGCACGACGATCATGGTGGAATCGAGTCTTTCCTATCTCGGCGTTGGAATTGCGCCGCCCACGCCAGCTTGGGGGTGCATGGTGTCCGAAGGGTTTAAGTACCTTACAACGCAACCGCGTCTTGCGCTGCTGCCGGGCTTCTGCGTTATGTTGATTGTTATTTCGTTTAACATTGTAGGAGACGGCTTGCGAGATGCGCTGGATCCACGGCTGAGAGGGAAACTATGATGGAAGAGCAAAAGAAACTTTTGGATGTAAGGCATCTGAAGACTTCGTTCTTTACGAATAGCGGCGAGGTAAAGGCTGTTGACGACGTTTCTTACTTTGTCAACGAGCGGGAAGTCGTTGCCATTGTCGGAGAGTCCGGATGCGGAAAATCTGTTACCCAGATGTCCGTAATGCAGTTGGTGCAGTCGCCTCCGGGCAGGATTATTGGCGGAGAGGTTGTTTTTCAAGGCAAGAATTTGCTGGAGTATGGTTCGAAATCGCGAGAGATTCGTTCCATAAGAGGCGCCGAAATCGCAATGATTTTTCAGGAGCCGATGACCGCGCTGAACCCGGTGCTGACCGTTGGCCAGCAGCTCACGGAAGTGATCCGTACCCATGAAAAAACGAGTAAGCGCGAAGCCTGGAAACTGGGCGTGAAAGCGCTCGAAGCCGTAGGGATACCGGACGCGGAAGCAAGAATGAAGAATTATCCTTTTCAGTTAAGCGGAGGCATGTGCCAGCGCGTACTGATTGCAATTGCTGTTGCGTGCCGATCAAAGCTGATCATTGCGGATGAACCGACAACCGCGTTGGATGTTACGACGCAGGCGCAGGTGATGGAGCTTCTGCTTTCGCTTGTTGAGACGTATAAAACTTCTATTATCATCGTAACGCATAATCTGGGATTGGTTACGCGCTATGCCGACCGCGTATATGTTATGTATGCTGGAAAAATCGTTGAAAGTGGTACGACCGAAGACATCCTGATGCACCCCAAACATCCCTATACCAGGGGGCTGATCAGCTGTGTGCCGAAGTTGGATTCCCAGAAGGACGATGAGTTGGTGCCAATTGACGGCGCGCCGCCCAAGCTGAACGATCTGCCGGCCGGATGCGCTTTTCGACCGCGCTGTCCATATGCCAGAGAAGTATGTGCAAGCTCTGAATTTCCGCAGCTTAAGTCTGTTGGAGAAAATGAACATTTTGCGGCTTGCTACCTCAGCGGGGAGGTACAGTAGAAATGAAAACGAAAGCCAAGATGGATTTATTGGAAGTCAACAATCTCCAAATGCATTTCCCGATTCGGCGCGGGTTTTTTGGGCGCAAAGTTGCGGAAGTAAAAGCGGTCGATGGCGTTTCGTTCGTTATACCCAAAGGGAAAACGTTCGGCCTCGTTGGCGAGAGCGGATGCGGAAAAACGACTACCGGGAAGTGCATCCTTCGCATCTATAATCCGACGTCCGGTGAAATTTGGTATAACGGAAAGAATATTGCGCGTGCAAGCAGAGCGCAGATCATGCCCTTTCGCAGGGAAATCCAGCTGATTTTTCAGGATCCTTACGGTTCGCTTGATCCCAGACAATCGATAGAGGCGATACTGCGCGAAGCGATTACGGAAGATCATGCGTATCACACGGCAAGCGAAGTAAAAGAGCGTGTTGACGAGCTGCTGCGCACGGTTGAACTGGATCCGTCCATGAAGGATCGTTATCCGCACGAAATGAGCGGCGGCCAACGTCAGCGCCTTGGCATAGCGCGCGCGCTGGCGTGTTCGCCAAAGCTGATTGTGTGCGATGAACCGGTCTCCGCGCTTGATGTTTCAATTCAGGCGCAGATCATCAACCTGCTGAAAAAACTGCAGAAGGAATACGGGTTAACCTATCTCTTTGTGGCGCACGATCTGGCGGTCGTAAGGCATATTGCAGATGAAATCGGCGTAATGTATCTCGGCAAACTGGTTGAAAAAATGAATGCCGAAGAAATATACAGCAACCCGCTGCATCCCTACACAAAGGCGCTGATGTCCGCAATCCCGATAACGGACTATTACGAAGAAAGAAAAAGGCAGCGGATCGTGCTTGAAGGAGAAGTGCCGAGCCCCATCCACGCGCCGTCGGGCTGCCCATTTCACCCGCGCTGCCGTTATGCCACGGAGAGATGCAAGAAAGAGATGCCGGAAATGAAGAAAACAAGCGAAAATCATTCCGTCAGCTGCTTCAACTGGGAAGCTGCGCAGAGAAGCGAAGCGGGGAAATAATTCGATCAACACACATTGCAGCTTGATAAATAAAGATGCATAATTGCCCAAATGAACCGCGAACAATCAGTTCTCCGAATACGCTGATATGTGCGATCATTGGATCGACACGATGGAGAGCCTCAAAGGATTCGAAGAGAAGAAGTAAGCGAACGCACCGTCCGGCTCCATTATATCGAGCAGGCGGGTACAGAGGAGAAATACGGGCAGGCGCAGATTTGCTTGCGCCAACGTTCAAAACGGCGTTCGCCTTTTTACGGCGGAACGACCTTGCCGAACTGCCGGAAGGGTGGGTCGAGCTAGAACACGGCGTGCGCGCGAGCGTCCAGCACTATACAACGGTGCCGGCGCGGGAACTGAAGTTCGAAACGCACGAGCGGTTTTTTGATATTCAGTTCATCGTCAAGGGCGAAGAATGGCTCGGTTGCGTGAGTTGCGCGAGCCTGAGCGTGGAAACGCCCTATAACGCTGCAAACGACGTGACTTTCTACAAAACGCCGCAGGTAAGCGGTGGCGTATACCTGCGGGCGAGGAGTTGCGGTTTTTGCGCCGGAAGACGCACATCAGCCGCGTTGCATCGGCCTTGAAGCGACGCCGGTGACTAAAATTGTCGTCGAAGTGCCGGTGTAAGTCCACCTCACAGGAACATACATGGTGGCTGCCGAGTGGTCTGACGGCTTGTTGCAATCCGGCGAGGCATGAATCAACTAGACATGAAGTTAAGATTCAAACAACATATCTGCCGAACAATCTATGAGCGTCTGACCATAACGTAAAGATTGAGCAATGGAGTGCCGCTCTGTAATGGGGGTCACAGTAAACGGCACCCTGAGAAGGTTGGATGACATTGCCCCCGGTCAAGACAGTTCAGGAGAGACTTCGGCTGACGAGGCCTAAGCCGCTTCCAAGTGTGTGCGAATAAAAGAGAGTGTGCGCAAATACTCGACTAAAGCAACGCTTCCAAACGCGACAACAAAAGTCGTGAACGCACGCATAAACAGCACGTTTCTTCAAGCTTCGAAGTACGAATAAAAAAGATAACAGGCAGCATTTGCGGGGTCGCGGCGTTTACCAACGAAAAGTATCGAGAAAACCGATTGAGATTTCCGAATCTGAGAAGTTGTAGCAAGCCATAAAAAATCTACTAAAGCCACTTGGCAGTGATCTGCCCCCGAATTCTAGGCCGGAAACTTTGTTAGTAATCAGGGATTTTGAGGTGTCCCCCAAATCGTAGTCCACTTTGAAAGAGAAAAAATCGATGTTCAGACGGCGTCTGAGCCCGATTTCTGGGCAAATTCAGCCGGTGTCAGGTATGTTAGTGCGCTGTGCGGACGGAACTCGTTGTAGTCCCTTCGCCAGCGCTCTATCTTGTCTCTGGCGTCCTCCAGTGACATGAACCAGTTCATATTCAGGCATTCATCCCGGAAGCTTCCGTTGAACGATTCGATATGCGGGTTGTCCGTCGGCGTACCAGGGCGGGAATAGTCGAGCCTGACCTTGTTGAAGTACGCCCAGGCATCCAACGCACGAGAGATGAACTCGGGTCCGTTGTCGACCTTGATCCGTTGAGGCAGCCCGCGGGCTGCCTTGACTTTTTCCAACGCTTCACAGACCTGCTCGCCCCTGATCGATTTGTCCACGTAGATGACCAGGCTTTCCCTGCTGAACGTGTCCAACACCGTCAGCGCCCGGAACCGCTTTCCATTGTACAGTTGATCCGACACAAAGTCCATACACCAGCACTCGTTCACTGCCGAGGCTAACCCCTTCTCCGGAGCCCTTGGAACACTGATTTTCTTGCGGCTTGAAGGCTTTCTCAGGTTCAATCCTTCCTGCCTGTACAGTCTGTACACTCGTTTGTGGTTGATTTTCCACCCTTCACGCAACAAAAGAACATGGATTCGCCGATATCCGTATCGCTTCCGTACAGAGGCTATTTCTCTGATCCGCATTCGTAAAAAGGCCTGCTCGTCGCGGGTCGGCCGCCTCCGGTGCCATCCCCGATTGATCCGCAACACCATACAGCTTCTGCGTTCGCTCGCTTGGAAACGTTCCTGCAGGTACCGTACAGCTTCCCGCTTCTCGGCAGGCCTTAGAATTTTTTTGTCAGCACGTCCTGCAACATCACCTTATCCAGACTCAGATCCGCCACCAGCTTCTTCAGCCGGGCATTCTCCTCTTCTAGCTGCCGCAGACGTTTCATGTCGCTTGGCAGCATACCGCCGTACTTGCTCTTCCAACGGTAAAATGTCTGCTCCGCGATCCCGAGCTTTCGGCATACGTCCGATACCGGCGTACCCAATTCCGCCTGTTTCAGCGCAAAGGCAATCTGCTCCTCTGTGTAATTACTCTTCTTCATTTCGTCCACCTTTTCCTTTTTCTCAGTTTATCATTTCCTCTCTCTTTAGGTGGACTACTTTTTATGGGAGCAGGTCAATTTTAAGCAGCAATGGGGACCACGGTTTGAGGGGCGGGCGGCCGCCCGCCGAGGCTCGAATGCGGTCTGACCTGATTGTAGTAGCGAACCCATCGTTGCGTCAACACTTGTGCCTCATACATGGTGTCAAATAACTCGCCATTCAGGAATTCCGCTCGCATACGAGCATTGAAGCTCTCGATATAGCCGTTTTCCCACGGACTACCCGGTTCAATAAAAGCAGTGATAGAACCTGCGTCGCTTAGCCATCTGCGAATCTGCTTGGCTGTGAATTCGCTTCCGTTATCGCTTCTCATATACTCCGGAACCCCGTGGGTCAGCATGAGGTCGGATAGTAATTCAATTACATCATTGTTCCGCCAACTTCTGCGTGGCACGCTGGCGAGGCATCCATGCGTGTATTCGTTCAGGACGTTCAGGAATCGGATCTTTCGACCATTACTGGTTCTGTCTTCTGCAAAATCATAACTCCATACATGATTATTATGCTCTGCTCTCAGACGGATGCAACTGCCTTCCGTTAGCCAGAGCCTGCGCTTCTTTACCTGCTTTTTCGGTAGTTTCAAGCCTTCTTCCCGCCAGATTCGTTCAACACGCTTATGGTTGATCAGAATCCCTTCATTCCGAAGCATATAAGTAACCATCCGATACCCGACTCGCCCGTAATTGGCAACCAATCGGATGATCACGGCTCGGATCTCATCTTCGTCGCTGCGTTTCACAGGTTCATAACGGCAACTGTTGCGGTTGATTTGTAATACCCTGCAAGCCCGTCTTTCTGCCACATGATGTTTGACCACGGCATACTTGACAGCCGCTATGCGCTTGGCAGGGCTCAGAAGTTTTTTGAGTTTACATTCCGAAGAATTGAGATATCCAACGCTTGCTCAGCTACCAGCTTCTTCAAGCGTGCGTTTTCTTTTTCCAGTTCCTTCATTCGTCGGGCATCACTGGTATTCATCACACCGTATTCTTTTCGGCAGCAGTAATATGTTTGCTCAGTGATTCCAAGCCCTCTGCAGGCCTCAGAAATCGATTTACCTTGATTGCAATGCAGTTCTACCTCCCGCACTTGACGATGATCTGTTCGACTGTGAAGTTCTTTCTTGCCATTTTCTTTCAGCTCCTTTGTTAGTCGTTTTTCTTTTTTCTAACATTGTAGCTGGCCCGGTTCCGTGGGACTAGATTATTTTCTCTCTTTTTTATGGACTGTTTTTTTACGAGCAGGCTGCTTTTTCGCCTGCATCTGCAGATTGCTTGCATGACACTTGGAAAAATAAATTTAGAAACACACTCTAGTGCATTGTACATAGTTACGTTTGCTAAAAAAGAATCCGAAATCTTACCATTTGGTCAGATTTCGGATTCTTATAAACAGTAGTGGTAGAATTTGGTCTAAAGATTCTCTTATAAAGCGATCTGAATCATGTTCAGAGCTACCGTGTACCAAGTGATGAGCAGCGCGCTGATGAAGGCGCCAAGGTACACATTCGAAGTTTTCCTGTAGAAGAACGTCGCAATGATGCTCGTAAAGCCGATCAGCGGAATCATCTGCCAGCTGGCTACAGCCTGTATCGCAAGATCGAAGCTCCAGGTAAGCCCGAAGTGTCCCGTGCTGAACATCGGAATGTAGAGAATCAGGTACAGGACGATCAAACCGCCCGACGCAAGCAGGAATCCCGCGACATACGACAGAATTGCTTTCCAACCCGTGTACGCCTTGGTTGCAAGACGGCTGGTCATGAACGTTCCGGTGATCAGGAAAAATACGAACAGGGGAATGAGATACACGAGGAACAGCTTGAAGTGCGTGTAATCCAGCGGATGGAACGGCACGACGATGAACCTGTAATCATAGTGATACGTACGGTTCAGGATGTCGAGCAGCACATACGGTATACCAAGCGTGGCGACGGCCAGCAGCAGCGTTTTGCCGATATGGGACCATTTGAATTCGGCTTTCTGCGAGTTGGTGGACAACCCGTAAGTAACAGTATTTCCCGCGTATGTTTTCGATTTCTTGGTCGTGAAGTGAATGACCAGGAAGATCACCAGGAAGCAAGCGGCGTTCACAAGGGACCAAACCACCATCGCGTTGGAATAGGTAATGGGGAACAGCTTGGTGGCCGGCATGGTAGCACCGTTGAAGAATTTCAGGAACGAGAACACCGGTATGGCGGCCGTGACAATACCCACAGCCCACCAGCCGCCCTTTTTCAGCCTGACCGATTCGCCAGCGGGAGCTTGCACCAGCGCGCTGAAGAATTTGGTTTTCAAAAGCAGGGAACCGAATGCGAAGATGCTCATGACGAAGCCAATCAGACCAAGGAGCGTTCCAAAGGTATTCCACTGCCAAACCTGGCTGTAAGGATCGATGGCGTTTGCAGACGGGCTGGAGCTTTCAATAAAGCTGATAGCGTCGCCGATCGGCATGGTGCGGAAGATCTCTCCCGGATGGGTCGTTTCCTCCGTAAAGAGCATCTTTGCGGTATTGTCGGCAAAGTCGCCGTAGAGCGTTCCCAATTTGATGTCTTCCGTTGTTCCGAACATCGCTTTTGCACCGTCGGAACCCGGAATTTCGGACGCAGTGGAGACGGGCCAGAACGCGCCGGTGAACTCGTCGCACCGATCAAAAATAATGCACATGTTGCTGTCCGGCATAGTTGGCGTGATCGGGCAGGAGCCTACGAGCACAAGCGTTCTGACGAGTCCGGGGTTTTGAATCGTTGCGCAGTACGAATTGATGCCGCCCAGGGAATGCCCGAGCACCGCGATGTTGGCGGAGTCTACAAAGGGCAGGGTCACAAGGTATTTCAGCGCGTCCGACACGCCGTCGGTGGAGGTGCCGGTCGCAACGCCGCCGTCTTTATCGAGCTCTTCGGAATAGCCGTGGCCTGCCATATCGAGCGCAACGACCACGTAACCCCTGCGGGAGAGTTCAATCGCCAGCGGATTTTGATGTTCTTTTTGGTTGACATATCCATGCACCACCAGAACGGCAGGCGCCGGCGTATCATTCGACGCGTTGGAAGGGACGAACAGGTTTGCGCTTAACGTTTTGCCATCTTCCGACGCGATGCAAATGGTAGAAACTTTTACATTGCCCCAATCCGTCAGAACTCCCGTAGCAATTAAGCAGCCGATCAGGATAAGACAAATGGAAGCGATCGCGACTTTTGCCGCCTTACTCATATGTATCCCACCTCGTTTTTACTATGATTTTTTTTGATAATTTTAAATGATAGATTTGTAAACCCGCGGTCCGGACGCCGTTTACCAATGCCTAAAAAGAATTATATGCCGGAAAATGCCTGAATACATTGGATATTCTTGTTCAGTTGTTTGGTTACATGGTGGAATAATCGCGGCGCATATTGGAAAAACAAGCAGTCATTTGCGGCAATTTATGCAAACCATTCCGTCCGGCGGTTCGAACGGGGCGGTTTTACGTAAAGAAATGGCTAAAAGTGGAATTTTCAGCAATCGATCAGAGATAGATTTTCCCATCAAAGCATTTTTAGTGCAAAGGAGCGTATTTTGTTGAGAGAATTCATTACGCAGGTAAAACAAATCATCAATCCCGGTACCTTTCAGAAGATTCAGGACGATACCGCGGAAGCCACGGGTCTTGCAATCATTACGGTGGATTATCAGGGTACGCCCGTTACCATGCACAGCAAGTGCAGCGAATTTTGCCGGAAAATGCGCGCTTCTCCGGAGTTTGCAGCGCAGTGCCGAAAATGCGACTCTCGCGGCGGGCTGGAAGCGGCGCGTAATCACGAGCCCTATATTTATCTTTGCCATGCGGGCATCGTTGATCTTGCCATTCCAATTATTCTCAACGATCTCTATATCGGAGCGTTTATGGCCGGACAGGTTCTACTGGACAATCCGCGCGATAACAGCATGTTGGAAAGAATGCTGGAAGGCAGCGGAACGGTCTCGGACTATGGCAGCGATCCGAATCTCGGCGGGAGCTATCAAAAGCTGCCGCGCATGAGCCTGGAAAGGGTTCGGGCGCTGGCGAATATGATGCTGTATATCGGGAATTACTTTATAGAAAACGCGCTTCTAAGAGGAAAGACAGGTCTTGTCTCCGTCGGTGAAACACAGGGATTCGCCGACGCGGCAGAGCGGGAAAAGCAGAGGCCCGGCAGCGCAGAAGCGTACGCAAAAAAAACGCGCGGGATATTGGAACCCGCGCTGGATTATATCAACGGAAATCCTTCCGAAAAGATTTCGCTTGCGCATATGGCCGCACTCTGCAATATATCGCCAAGCTATTTCAGCAAACTTTTTGCAAAAGAGAATCTAGGGAGCCTGTCGAGCTATGTCAACGGGGTAAAACTCACAAACGCAAAAGAGCTTCTTCAATCTACCAACTGGCCCGTGCGAAGCGTTGCGGATTATTTGGGGTATGACGACTGCGGATACTTCATTAAGATTTTCAAAAAGCAAAATGGCATCACGCCGACCCAGTACCGAAGATTCTCGTGACCCCGCGCGAATGCTTCTGATAAGCGAGTTTACGGTCGGGTGACGGAACAGCGGCGCAATGCCTTACTAAGCCCGCAACGGAATCGTTACGTCGATTCGGGTGCCGCTGCCAACGGCGCTTTGTACGGCGATCTTCCCGCCAAGGCTGTCGGTAATGCCCTGCACGACGCTGAGCCCCAAGCCGAGCCCCTCCTTGCTTCTGCTTTTATCCAAACGGTAAAACGGTGTGAAAACGGCTTTTACCGTTTCGGGATCCATCCCAATACCCGTATCGACAACGGAGATGACGATGCTTTTTTCGTCCGTGCGGCAGACCAGCGACACGGTTCCGCCCGACCGGTTATATTTGAACGCGTTATCGACCAGATTGTACAAAAGCCGGTCGAGCAGAAGCTCCGTAATCGGCAGGCCGCAGTCTTGGCCCTGCCACTCGGCGTTGAAGCGGACGCCGGATCCTTTGCTGAACGAAGTGTAATGTTCGCGGATTTTCTCAAAACTTCGCTTCGCGCTCGAACAAGCTGTTCCGCAGTCCGGATCTTCCAGCATCAGATAACAGTTGATGTTTGCGGTCATGTTCTCAAGCTCGTTCACGGCGTCTATGCTCAGCCGGACGCATTCTCTGCGCTCTTCGGCGTCCATGGGGTACAACTCCATCATCTGGTTGTTCATCTTAATCACGGATAGCGGCAGCCGGAGATCGTGGCTGATCCCGCGCAGAAGGGACAGACGTTCAAACCGCTTTTTCTGCTCCTCGAGATTCCGGAGCGCGTGAAAAGAATATCCGATGTATACCGCCAGAAAGACGCATAGATAGATCAGCGCGCCCAGGTATGTTGTGTTGATGTAAAAATCCAGCAGTCCATGCCGGAAGGCTCCCGAACGGACGAAGGTGGCGTAAAACGTGCAGGACGAATACAGGATATTGTTGAGCATTACGACTCCGCTGAAACGTTTGTTCTGCATACAGCCATAGATGCTCAGCGCCACGGAAGCGAAATAGACGAATCGTGCATACCACAGATAAAACATACTTTGAGCGCCTAATACCAGCGTTAAAACGGTCGCCAGAACGGCAACTGCCAGTATGCCCCAGCGCCATTTTGATTTTGGGTACAGATCGAACAACCGCGCCATCACAAAAAGAGGGAGGATGAGATTGACGGCCGAGGTAGCGGCATCAATTAAACCGTACTGTCGATAGGTTATGCCGAAGGTCTTTGCAAGAACGAACAATTCGCCAAGATTAACGGACTTTACAATCGACACCACGCCAATGCCAACAAAGAGCAGAAAGAATCCAGAATGCTTGTTACTGCAGCTTAAAAAGAGGCTGGTCAGCGTGAACAGAATCAGACTCATAAGCATAAACGAGTAACAAATGGCTCGCGCTTCGAGGCTTTCGCGCAGGACGCTTGTTTCAGCAAGAATGAGTTTCAGTCCGGAAACGCCTTCACCGGTAATCTCAATAGAAATTGAACTGTTTGCAGTAAGCGAACCGGCGAAGTCGAAAACCTTGTATTTATAGGCTCCGTCATACTGTGAAGCGCTTGCGTCGATGTTTTGGCTGACAATCCGGTCCCCAATATAGATTTCATGTCCAAATTGCAGGCCATCTATCAAAAGCGACAAAGGCCGACCGTTCGAGACGATGGAGAAGCGAAGAATGCCGGGCGCGGAGGACGTTACGCCTTCTACAACATGGAGGCTCCCGTCAAACGTGGAATCGACGATTACCGTATTGTCCGCCGCCTGAATGCGCTTGCTCACCGCCGTGTTGATGCTATCCAGCCCCTTTACGAGCAAAACGGTTGAAACGGCGAAAACCGCAAGCAGAAGCGCGCCCTTTTTTAGTTTCGAACTAATCATTGCGCGAATCCCTTTGCGCGTCTACGGCTAATCTGTACCCTTTGCCGTATATTGTTTCGATGGAAACTTGCTTGCTTCCTACTTCAGCCAGGCTTTTACGCAGACGAGCAACCAGCGTCTGAACCCTTTGGCTTTCGTCAATTTCAAAACAAGTGCATTCCGACACTTCGCATTTTTTCAGATAATCGTTGTCTTCGTATTTTTCTAACAGACGCTTCAAAAGCTTCATTTGACTCGGTTGAATAATACATATCCGCTCGCCGCAGATCAAACGGTTCTGATCGATTTCGAATGAAATATCTCCGATGCTGCATTTTCGATGTTCGGATATAATCCGTCTTTTGATTGCGTTTAGTTTATAGACCAGTTCGCTTAGGTCAAATGGCTTTGTGATGTAATCGTCGGCGCCTGTTTCATAAGCAATTCGCTTGCTGCTGACGCTATCCAACGCGGTAAGCATGAGGATCCGGCAATCTTTTCGCTGCCTGAACATGGGTACGAGGTCAAATCCGCTGCCATCGGGCAGCATAATATCCAAAAGGACAATGTGAGGAGCGACTTTAGCGAGAATCGTTTGAGCTTCGCTCTCGTTCAAAGCGCCGTACGCGTGGTATCCTTCTTTTTTCAGCATCGTAGTCAGGCTCAAATTCAGGGATGGATTGTCTTCAACTACCAGAACGTTGATTTGCATATCAAACGACCTTTTCTTAGGATGGTTTACGGTTCTCCGCCGATTAGCAACTTGGATTGATTCGGATGAATCGATTGTTCAGACTGATCAGCCTCCGAACTATAGGCCGGGAACAGGGTTAGTAAATCTATTGTTCTAAGCAGCGAAAGAAACTGCGGTTTGAGAGGCGGGCGGCCGCCCGCTGAGCCTCGAATGCGGTCTGACCTGATTGTAGTAGCGAACCCATCGCTGCGTCAACACTTGTGCCGCATGCATGGAGCTAAAAAACTCATTATTCAGGAATTCTGCGTACATTTGAACGTGGAAGCTTTCGACATAGCCTTTTTCTCATGGGCTGCCCGGCTCGATACAGGCTTTGATGAAACTAGATGGTAACGAATCGGATGATTACGGCATGAATTTCATCCTCACCGTTGTGATTTACAGGTGCATTTCGGCAACAGTTACGGTTGTTTTGCAATACCCTGCAAGCCCGCCTTTCCGCTATTTAACGGTTGACCCTGGCATATTCTACAGCCGATAAGCGCTTGGCAGGGCTTGAAAGTTATTTAAGTTCATATCTTTCTGAGGATTGAGATATCCAACGTCTGCTCCGCTACCAGTTACTTTAAACAAGCGTTTTCTTCTTCCAGATCCTTCATTCGACGCGTATTGCAAATATACATCTCACCGTATTTTTTACATTAGCAATAGTACGTCTGCTCGCACGCGTCCGAACGGCGGATGAGAAGGTGGTGGAAGTGCTGGATATGATTGCGGCAAAAACATGAATACAGTCATTGACTTCAATTCATTCCAATTCTAAAATAGAAACTACATATAATATAATAGTCAAAGAACCGATTCATGGTAGTAAACAGATTGTTTCGTTTTTGCATGGGGGAAATCAAATGGCTGACTTACTGAACGAAAAATCCAGCAATGCGGCAAATGAACCGCGAACGCAAAATGTGGGCTCCGCAGAAAACAGCGAGTCCGCATTTTCTTATCCGGAGGGAGAGCGCGTAAAGCCGAATCGTTTGAAGAAAACAAAACGGAAGCAGAGTTTTCTATGGATTTCGGTCAGCCTGTGCATCCTGCTGGCGGCGGCTATCGCAGCGGGTTATTTTTTTGTTCTTCAGCCGCGTTTGGCTTTGGCGGCGGATATTCGTAAAGTAGTCCGTATGGAATTGGGAGACGACGTTACCCCCGTCGATCTAAACAAACAAGTTTGGAGCAGTGTGCCGCAATCTCGGCAAGGGGCGGAAACCGTTTCTATCATAACCCTGAAAATACCGGATTATGCAAAACTTACAGCGCAACAGGTTGCAGAAAAAGTCAGCGCGCCTGCGTTTGACATCGCCGTGGAGGAAACGCAGTATCGCGCAATGCTGGACAAACTCGTTGCGGATGCCGCAAGAACTTTGTCGAAAGCAAATGCGCAAGGTCAACTTGAACGGCAGATAACGGTGCATGTTCTCAGAAACAACGGTGGTACACGGGTGTTTCTGGAGGATGCTGAGCCGTCGAGTTTTCGCAACGAACAGAATGAGACTTTGCAGCGATTACAAGACGGTGTTTACGAGAGCATTCCGCAGTTCAAACAATACCAACTGGCGGTAAAAAAGGACGTCGTTTTAGCCGGTATTTTCGACGACGGATATCTGATCAGAAACACGGAAGTTGAAAACATCGTCGCAAACTCGGCGGATGATTTTACTCTTATACTGCGTTTCCCCTATCCGGAAGGGCTTGAAGATTACTGCAAAACGCTTTCAATCGAATCCGGTGCCGGAGTGCTCGAGCTTGGCGTTTACATGGGACAGGGAGTTCTGAACGTAGCGGATTCGGAGAAAGAGCGGGCTTCCGCCGCGCTGACAGGGTATTATTCGATGATCGGCCAGCAGTTGGAATCGGCAGGCGAAGCGCGCGCGGCCTCTGTTGCGTATGCAAAGGCAGGGGATTATAAAAAAGCCTGCGCGGTCTACGACTGGAGCAACTCCCTGCAGCTATCCCAAATGAACGCAGCGGCGCTGAAGCTGGATGGAACTGTGCTATTCTGCGGAGGGTTCGAAACGGACAGCATTTATGAAAACAATAACAACTATAGAGTATATGAAGCATCAAATGCGCCCAATCTGAGCGGGTGGACGGATATCACGGAGATTCAAACGAATAGTTTTAATCTCACGGGGCTTAAAAAAGACGGTACGGTTTTATTCGCCGGCAATCTCTGGCGGCAGGACGACGAGAAAAATTCGACACGGTCCGCTGTTTGGGAGGAACCCTATCAGCCGGATGTAAGCGCGTGGACCAATATTACGGCAATTCAAAGCTCGCGGTATATCCTAGCGGGGCTGAAGAGCGACGGCACCGTTCAATCGATTGGTTTTGTCGCGGAAAACGGTTTGGAAAGACAGCCGGTGGATACGGGCTCCTGGACGGATATCGTGAAGATTTATGTATTTAACGACGCGATATTCGGGATTCGATCGGACGGAACAGTAGTATCGGCTGGCAAGCATTACGACTGGGACAGTAAGCGATACGTCGACTATGACTTTCAAGATTGGACGAACATCGTTGATCTTACGTTCGGAATTGACGATTTTACATCTTCTGCGTTCGTGATTGGCTTGCGCGCGGACGGAACGGTCGTTACAGACGCAATGTGCTGGGTTCACAGTGTGCAGGAGGGCGGGGGAGGAACCTTCGGCTTCGAAAAACTGGATTTGCCGGGGTGGAGTGGAGTTTCACAAGTAATCTACAACAATTGCTTTGTGGCAGGTCTTCGGGAGGATGGCACCGTCTATACGGCTGGCTCGCTGGTGAAAGCAATCGGCGATCCAAACTTGATGGGTGATCTCTATTTTACGATGCCAGAAGCGATTGATTTAGCCGGCTGGAAGAATATGATTACATTGCAGGGCAGTCTCGGTTACAAGGCTGCGTCGAGCTATTGCGGGTTTGTGATTGGCATCGACCAAAGCGGAACCGTCCACAGCGAAGGCGCGCTGACGGCGGCGAATATGGGAAGCACGTTTCCGAGCCTCCCGTGGACCCGCATGATGGCGGTCAGCGTTTCAAAAGAACAAATCGATACGACCTTTTTCTTTCGCGACAGCTTAGGCGTGCTCGGCCTGAATCGGGACGGGACCGTTCTTGCGTATGGGGACTTGATTCTGAGTGTATACACTCCCAGTGTGCTGCACCAGGAAATTCACCTGAATGCTCTGCCGATCGAAGCTGCCGGATGGAAGCTTTGGTGAAGTTTTGATCGTGCTCGGAACAATGCCAGCGGCACTTTGCAAGCGGAGGAAAATGTTGTGACGAACTGCAAGAAAATATTGATTTTTACGAGTGCTATCCTGTTGATGATTTCTGCGGCCTGTTTACCATATGCAAAAGCCGAAGGGCCCGGTTCGACGGAGAACGGCAACGCCGCCGTTCCGGAAGACGCGCCGGTTTTTCAAAACGAGAAGGTATGCGTTCGCCGCCTCACAGCCGATTCGGATGAGGAGACTTCTGCGTTCCGTACGCTTCAGTTCAGCGTTGAAAACCTGACCGATATCGAATACACGATCACAACGGCTGAATACAGCGATCCAACGGGGAATCGCGTGCCGGAAAAAGGCAGAGCGGAAATCGATGGAACCGCTTATGATTCCTACGTTTCAAATTGGCGGTGGGTTGCCCCGCGTGAAACGAGAACGATCAGCATTCTCCTCTCCAATCAGGAAGGCGAAGCGGTGTCCGCTCCAACGGAGGGGACGATTCGTCTGACGCTTTTCTTTACGTCTGAGAACGATTCGTTTTCCACGCAAGAGCTCTCCATCGATTTATCCACTGTTGGCGAAAGCGGCGGGCAGGGAACGGACGAGTCCGCAGCGCAGAATGCCACGGTCGTATACGATAACGGAATTGTATTCATTTCTATGCTGGGTCTGGAACCATTCGAGGACGATCAAGGTTTCCGGATGAATGGGATTCGTTTCCGCGTGGAGAACTGTTCGGACGCGGAATACATGCTCAGCACCTCTCCGATCTCAATTAGCTCCGGAGTGAACGGAGAGAAATATGCCGTTCCTGTTGGGGAAAGCGTTGCAGCATTCAACAATGCCGTTTGCAGGGCTTCGCTTTCGGGAGACGATTTCGTTGACGGCAAAGAGTCGGTTGAGTTTGTTTTGCGGCTGGAAGACAGAACTGCTGATGCACTCTCGTATCTTTCCGTACCGGCGGATGCAAGCGCTGAAAAACTTGAACTCACATTATACTTTACGGATAGAAACAGCAAAAAAGGATTTGATACCGGCGCGCTGGAGATCGATTTGAGCGGCCTTGCGCCTGCTGCTGGATTTACTCTGGCGGATTTGGCAAACAGCGCGGACACGCTTACCTTCGAAAACGAAACCGTGCGCGTTTATTATGCGGGTGTCGGCAGGGATGCGCTGGGTACGGATACCATGCGATTTCACATTGAGAATCTGACGAACCGAGCGTATTTATGCGATAGTTCACCGATCAGCGAAGATGCATGGTATTTAAATTGGGAAATTCCGGCTAAAACGATGTTTACTGCGGACAGCGCAATATCGGTTCCAACAGAAGCGGATGCGAACATGCCATCCGGCGATATGGCGTCTATGACCGCTGTTACGCTCTATTTTTCCGACGAAATGGGACATTTGTTTGACACCGGTGAAATGCTGGTCAGTCTGCAGAGCGAATCGGCAATGCCCGAAACAACTGCCGGGGGGCAGAGCGGCGAGAGCAATGCGGCAAGCGGAGAAACGCTGTTTCAAAGCGGGAATATTCAAATTGATTTTCTTGGCATAGGCGCAATCGAAGAAGGCGCCGCTGAACAGGTCGTTTATTTAAGCTTAAAGGTGCTGTCGAAAGATAATTTTTACTTTGTCTCCACGGCGCCGATTCTCCCGGGAGACGTGTCCAATGCCATGGGATTGGGAGACGTCACGATCAACGGAACGACCTATCAGGGCATCTTGCTGGGCGAATTTCCGCAGAGCTATGGCGAAACGATATTGATGATGGCTCTGACGGGGGAACAAAACCAAGTGCTGTCCTTTCCTTCGGGAGCCGATGCCGGAACAGCGGTTTTTACTCTGTATTTTGCAGACGTAATGGAAAATACGTTTGATTCGGGCGAGATATCGTTGGACTTAAGCAATGCGCCTTTATATGAACAAACGAATCGTTAATCATCTCGGAGGAAACATGAAGCATAGTTCTCGATTTTCAGCTGCCGTTCTTGCTGCTGCCGTTTTATCGACCGTTTACCTGCTACTTGCCTGCGCGCCCACGGGGGAAACAGAAACTGCCGGCACGCCGGAACCCACGCCGACGCTTGCGCCGACTGCTGCGCCAACCGCTGCGCCGGAGCCGACCCCGACGCCGCGCGTCATTGAAGTGCAGCTGAATCAGGAATTGCGCGGCATAGACAATACAAAGATCGTCGCCAAAAAACTGACCTATATTCAAGGGCAGAGTATCTCCATTGATGTATCCATCGATAACTCCGGATATCAATGTTACTTTTATTTTCCCTGTTACGCAACAATCAATGGCTGGGGTATCGTGCTGTACCCATCAATCCCCAGCAATGAGAACCTTATTTCTTTTCAATATGAACAAACAGACATCACGCTGGTTGCCAAACTGGATGAATCGATGGATCAGCTCATGAATTTAACAGAAATTCAGAGCGTCTTTCTTGAAGAATCCTTTGGCGTATTGGTTCGGTTTGATACACGCGTATTGTCGGACGTTTTTCTCAACCCGGACTGTCCGACCGATTACGCGCAGGCGTACCCTGAGATTGACGAGAACTCAATTCTTGTTTCAAAAGACAACGAAAGAGCGTATGTTGAATCGGAGTTGAACGATTATTTCTATATCACGGAAGAAAAGTACGATAGTGACGCACAGAAACTCTATTATGTGATCAAAGGGAAACCGATTCAAAAAACGCCTGATATTACAAAGGCGAATTACGGTCGCGCGTACTTAGCGGTCGATGGGGTGATGGAAGAAGAAGGCCTAACATTTTACCTGCCCGATGACAGCTACTGCGTTCTTGCATTTGATCTGAAGGATCATCCGGGATTCGACCCCGCAAAGCAGCAGCATGCGCTTTCCTTTTATACTACGAGTGATATAAGTTATATGTCCGGGGGTTTTTTGTATGCCGACTTGACGCCGGAAGACATAATGCAGAACTTCCAGCCAGCATTTGATTTTACGGGTGAGGTTTGGGCGGATACTCCTAAATACAAAATTATCTACCAGGGCATCGATACCTACACTTCCTATCCTTACGAGTACGGTGTATTCGAGGTTCAAGAGCCTTGCCTGAAGTTCTTCTTCGCGAATTACGATCAGGACGTCAGAGTACTCTACGTCAGGGGAATAAGCTTGAATGGCGTCGATAACTCCACAGCGTATCGCTGCATACCAATTCCGCCTATGTGCGGAGGCGTTATCCGCCTGCCGATCGGTGGATATTCATGGCCCAGCGGCATGACGTCGCTTAACCAAGGGAAATTCGAAATAGAATTCGCACTTTTAGCGCCGGGCGGGTCTGTTCTGGACACCGTAAAGGGAACGGTTCTGCCAGAAAACTAAGAATAGGCGAAGAATTCGTATTACAAGAAATTATTAAGCAGAATTCTTTCGATAGGATTTCTTAAAACTTTGTGCAATAAAACCCGAGAAAATCTACGAGGACGGGAACCAAATCACAGGAGGGAAGAATGAAACGCACAACTCGCTTTTTCGCGGCCATCTTGGCTGTTGTCGTTGCGTCTACCGCTCTTTTCACCATCGCTTGTGTTCCGGATGGAATGGTCGCGGTTGTCAGCACGCCGGAACCCACGCCGACGCTTGTGCCGACTGCAGCGCCTACGGCAACATCGACAACCTCTCCAATCCCGACGCCGACGCCGGAACCTTATTTCGATTTGGAGAACATGACGGATGAAGATCTGCTATTCACTTATGGCATGTCAATTGAAGATGTTAATAAAACTATTGGATATGCTTTTGGCAATTCGGGCGTGGATATCATTGAATATGTAGCTAATAATATTGTTTGTACAACTGCAGTTACTCGTTCTTCAAGAGGGGGAAAACAAATTCTTTATGATTTCCCAGCTTCACTTTATAGTGGGAAACCTCTTATGACGACAGATGACAATACATTCGACGATGCTTCAATTGGCTCAATTGAAGAAATCTTAAATAATGATAAAATCTACAATAACGAACCTTTTCCAGGCGAACTAATTATTGGGAAAGATGAAGTGGTAAATGTAATGATTACAAGAGCCATTCCTATTGCCGTATATCGCAGATACTTAGAATTGCAAGGCTTGAGCGTTCCCGAAACTAAATGGTCTCAGGATATGGAAGGACTAGAAATGCTCGGGAATGTCGTTTCGATTGTGGGTATGTTAAGATATTTCTTAACAATTGCACCACACGAAGAAGTGATGAACCATTTCAAACTCAATTACCCGTTAAACGACTGGACTGCTGCGGGAATAAGTTCCGACTGAAATATTTCTGAAAACTAGGGTATAAAATGAAAAATATCTACAAAATCAATTCTAATCTGTACTGGATACTTTATTACAGTTGCTTAACCTTCTGTTCGCTTCCGGTATTAAGGGGAGAAAAATGAAAGATTCAAAACGTCTTTTTGTGGTGCTTATCTCTTTGGTAGTTATTGTGTCCGTTCTGCTGGTTGTCGGCATTTTAGTAATTGCTTCAATGCCGGGACCGGCACCTGCGTCGGCTCCGGCTCCTACGGCTACACGTGTAGCGGCGCCGACTCTTTCGCCGACACCGACTCTTTCGCCGACACCGAAACCTACGCCGTCACCAACTTCTGAGTTAGAGTATGAAACAGAAAAGGAGAAGCTGGGTATATACGAAGGGGATAGAATCATTCCGGCGAATTACGTAAATTCGATTTTATATAAAACAAAGGCAGGAGAGTATAAAATCGTATTTGTTTTAGTAGGTTATAGCAGCGTGAATGTCACTATCATTGATTTATTTACGGCAGAGAAACTTTTTTCCATTGATAATGCTATATATAATAAGCTTATTGATAGGGAATACACAGATGGTGTTGTGCCGATAAACAGTTCGTTAATGGATGTTACATTCTTATACCTTAGTGCTCCAATAGACATTGTCTCGGATTTTAACGTATTGAATTTTCTTGATGAAGACTGGGCGTACGCATTATATAAGCGTTTTGAAAGTGTTGAGGATTTTTATAAGTTTTACACGATATCAGAGTTGGCGGATATCTATCTGCAATACATTCCCAAAGAGTATCGAGTCTATGGGAGTGATTTTACGCCGGGAATGAAAGCAAAATTCCCCGATATTACTCCTTCGCCAGTTCCATCTGGCATGCCTAATCCCCCACAGACTGTAACTCCGTAAGAGGTTTAGTTTTGACTTATACGTTTATGAAGAGATATGACAGTGTTTATAGATTCAAGGTTTCAAAGCACATAATCCAATGCTTTTTATAACTAGTTTACACACAAAGCCATTTTTGTTTTATCAGCGTTTTTTTAGTGAAGATAGACGGACGTCCCTGGAACTTTTACAGTTTCGAACTATTCTTAGCTATCCAACATCCCAATAAACAACAAATAAACATCAGCTTGTAGGTTTTGACCCATTTCTGTACCAGAATCAGACTTGCAGATAACGCAAAAACCGTCTTCAACAGGCGGTTTTTTACTGGTTGCGGGGGATGGACTTCTTTGCTCAATTCAGGCACGTTTGTTCGCATTTCATGCTTTGCAAACGGCCTTTTTCGCAAAGCCGGCCGCTAAAAACGCCGATACTACGGCGTTTTTGCCGCCGCGCAGCGACGGCGTCCACGGCTTCAAGTCCATCCGAATGACGAATGAAATAAACAAAGGCCATCCAATGGATGGTCTTTGTTTATTTGGTTGCGGGGGATGGACTTGAACCAACGACCTCCGGGTTATGAGCGCGTATTTATACGAGAAATGATCACGATTATGCGGCTGTAATCGCAGATAATCGCCGTTCTTTGCGTATTATTCAAAATGTACAATTGACGATCATGAACGATTAGAAGCCTTTATTGACGACGATAAACATCAAATAAACATCAGATTGTAGGTCAAGCCACTTCTGCAAACGATATTAAACGAAAGGCAAATACGGGCTGCGAGGTAAAAGGCTTTAAAACAGCCATGACACTTGTGTGGGAAGTTAATCGCACAATAAATCGGTTCACAGCAACCAATTACAGATGCCCAGCGAAATTCACGAATTCGCTTCACCCCAAATATCGTTGGCAAACAAACGGACGATGTTCGGGTCAAATTGCGTACCGGAGCAATTGTTTATTTCGATCAGTGCTTCTTTGACACCTAGTGCATTTCGGTACGCTCTCTCGCTGGTCATTGCATCGTAAGCATCGGCAAAGCCAACAATCCGTGCCTCCAGGCAAATTTCTTCTCCCTTGAGCCCGCGTGGATAACCGGTGCCGTCCCAGCGTTCGTGATGCTCCAGAACGCAAACCGCAATTTCCGAAAACTCGCTGACTGAACATAAAATGCGGTATCCGATTTCAGGGTGGCGCTTCATATCCTCCCGTTCGGCGTCGGTCAGGCGGACCGGCTTGTTGAGAATGGACTCATCAATGCCAATTTTTCCGATATCGTGCATCAAACCGGCCGTCTTAAGGTTACGTATGTTTTCTTCGCTCAGCCCCATTTTTGTGGCGATGAGCTCGCAAATTTCACCGACGCGTTTGGAGTGCAGCATTTCGCGCGTGTTTTTTTCGAAGAGCGCGTTGAGCACCAAACTAATCGTTTGGCTGCGCATGCTGAGGCTTTCGTAGAGCTTGTGACGATAAAGATGGTCTTCCGCGCCCTTAAAGATTTCCGCTATGCTGTCGTGCTCATCGCGCTTAACTTCGTACCCGAAGGAAACTGAGAGGTCGACAGCGCCAACCTTTTCTTTTCCCATCAGTTCCTTGATGCGCTGTATGACCTGCTCCGCGCCGAACGAATCCGTCTTCGGAAGAATGAGAACGAACTCGTCCCCGCCAAGCCTGGCGAGAATATCGTCCGACCGACAACCTGCCTGCATGATTGCGGCGACTTTTACTAACAGTTCATCACCAACGATGTGACCAAAGGAATCGTTAACGAGTTTAAGGCCGTTGACGTCTCCCATTACGATAGCGAGCGGCAGGTTTCTCTTTGTATCCAGCCTATTGAGTTCTTCTTCGTAAAACCGACGGTTATACAACCCCGTAAGCTGGTCGTGGTAGCTTAAGAACTCGATCTTTCTCTGCTCCGAACGCTTTTCGGAAAAATCATGAAACACCAGGACGCTGCCGACGACAGCGCCGTTTTCCTCAATGATAGGTGCAACGGTGTATTCAACGGCGCGTTCGATTCCATACTTTGTTATCAGGAGGATGTGCTTGCCGCTGTCCAATAAGCTGTCGGATGAAATTTCTTGCATCATGATATTTTCACCTTTGTGCCGCGTGAACTCATCGACAATATGAAAGACGGTTTCCAGCGGTTGGTTTTTCGCTTCCGCCTGCGGCCATTCGGTCAGCAACTCCGCTGCTTTGTTGAGAAACACGATGCGGTTTTTATTATCGCAGGAAATGACCCCATCGCCAACGGAGATCAAAGTGATTTCATAGATACGTTTTTCTTTTTCAAGCGCAGCTTCCAGCTGCTTTCGCTCGGTGATGTCCCGAATGTTGCATTGAATCACTTTGCGGGTGCCGACCATATAAACGTTGCTGACGAATTCAACGTGAACCTGCCTTCCGTCCACCGTTTGAAGAGGGAGGTTTTCATAACGAATGTATTCTTTGTTTTGCAGTTCTATAAAATTTTCACGGTTTGCGAGGATATCCTTGAACACGCCTAAGTCCCAGATGCACTTTTCGAGGAATTCGTCCTCGGTATAACCCAACAAGTTGATTAAAAACGGGTTTACGCTCGTAATTTTTCCAGTTTCCGCATCTAGTATGAGAATTCCATCCTTTGCTGCTTCGAACAAACGCCGGTAATTAGCTTCCGAAACAATCAACGCCGACTCGGCTTTCTTTTGTTCTGTGATATCAAAGATCACAGCGGTTAAGAAGTTTTGCTCATGCGGGTAGGCGATAATGTGATACCATTTTTTTGATTTTTCAATAAATTGTTCCACCTCGGCAACTCCGTTGCGGAGGGCTTGCGCAAAAAGCTCCGTAATACGTTCGATCTCCGGCTGTTCGAAGAACGGGAATGCATCGGACAACTTTCTGCCGGCGATAACGGCGTTTTGCAGCGAAAGGAGCGCTTCGAACGCGGGGTTGACCTGCGATAATGCAAAATCGCAAGTGGGGTCAGCATTACTAGATATGACTTCGAACCGAGCGGAAGCCAGCGGTAAACTTTGAAACCAGTCTTGATAACCATATTTGTTCATATAGATTGCCATCCGTAATTTTTTTAGAAGGAGCATCGGTTTCTGACCGAGTTGGATATGAGCCGCAGAGCGGCAGAGAGCGGGTGTTGCTAGGAGCGTTCGGGAAGGGGCATGCTGTATTGGCGGATACACTCTGGCAAAGTGCTTGCAAGACAGCGATGACTAGAAAGCTTTCGGTGGAGCAAAGTTCTCGCGATACTGACTCAGCAGCGACTTAAATTCACCCATTTCGTTTATCTGCTGCGCACTGCTTTCGTAGTGCAGCTTGATTGTTCGAATCTCATCAAGAATCTCGAAGAAGGCGTCAACCACAGCCGGGTCAAAATGATTGCCACTTCCGTTGTGGATGATGACGAGAGATTCCTCTAAGGAATAAGCATCTTTATACGGGCGTACTGAGCAAAGGGCATCGAACACATCCACAATGGCAACGATCCGACCGCTAAGTGGAATTTCTTCTCCCTTTAATCCGGCGGGGTAACCGCTGCCGTCCCATTTTTCATGGTGTGTGAGCGCAATGACCTCTCCAATTTGCAAGAGCTCAATGTCCGAGTCCTTCATGATCTCCGCGCCGATGAGCGTATGCTTCTTCATAATCTCCCACTCCAAAGGGCTTAGCCTTGAGGGCTTCAGAAGGATTTTGTCAGGGATCCCGATTTTACCCAAATCGTGCATGGGAGCGGCGAACTGAATCAATTCCGTTGCAGCTGCATCCATCCCCATTTGTGGGAGAATGGTTTCCAATAACTCTCGCAGTTTTGGAATGTCCCACTGTTTGTTTCCCAAGTCATAAATCAGCTCGCCGACCGTTTCCTTTGGCTTTACCTGAAACACCTCGTAAAATGAGCGGCTGGCTGTAACAACACGCAGATCCTGATTGAGCACAATCAATGGCTCTCACACGGTGTTGATGATACTCTCCGAGTACTCGAATGCTTCGTCTTCGGAAATCTTGATTTCCGCAAGTTCCTTGCGTGCCTTTTCCAGACCATTTTCAATGTCTCTTCGCTCGGTGACGTCTTTGATTGCAAGTAGTATAATGCGCTCCTTGCCGAGCACTTGTTCAATTTGTCTGGCGTTGAGCAACATGATACGCCTGCCGATGGTTGCAAAAACGTGCTCGACTTCGTAGTTGTCAAACGTCGTTTTTTCGGGGAGTATGGTTTCCAGCAATTCCCGGAGCTTTGGGATATCCCATTGTTTGTTGCCCAGATTGTAGATCAGTTCTCCAACCGTCTCTTCCGGGTTGACCTGAAACACCTCGTAGAAAGACCGACTGACGGTGACAACCCGCAGGTCCTGATCCAATACGATTAGTGGCTCGCGGATGGTGTTGATGATGCTCTCGGCGTATTCCTGAGACTTTGTGACCGGAAGGTTATTTTGAGCGGAGTCCGGCGGACGCGCCCGCTTCACCGGCTCGCGGGTTGTTGTTGGGTTCATGTGATGCCTCCGTTTCGTTGCGTTTGTATTGTAACAATAGATGGAACAAGTGAATTGGAAATGCGATTGGCAGGCGCGTGCGATACGCCATACAGGCTTGCACACTTACTCCATTATCTTTTATAGCCGCATTGCCTGCCGGGATTCGTTTTTCTCATCTCAATCTGCTCCGCAGGCAAGCAGGATCTATATGATTTATGATACCGCATTCAAATAGATATAGCTAGTATAATAAGTATAATAGTTGTATTAATAATTAGAATATCGCTAATGTTCATCGAGAAAACATGCGAATGGGCTGCATTAACAGATCAGAAAGGTAATACCGGGTGATTTTACTTTATTTCCAATTGAGCGGACGATTCGGCAAAAAGTGTAGTATAATGAATTTATACAAAATGAATTAACAAATAATTGCAATATGAGTTATACAATAATTCAAGTTATTTGATGTGTTACACGATGAACTCAACGAAGCTGGATAGTATCGCGGTGCAGTTTGACAAAGCTCCGAAACAGATTGAAGAATGCTCGCCGTGATTTTTAACTTCGGCAACAGACTGCTCGATGCTCCTACGCGGCGGAAACGAACGTGACGCGCGCGCCAGCAACCATCCCGTGACGGGATACCGGCTTGGAAGGAGCAATGAAAAAGTGAATACTTTATTATTCGGCATTTTACTATCAGCAGGTGCCTTTTTGTTTTTTTTGGCAGTGCTGGTGATTACGCTTCGAGAACGGAGCACGGGTAAAGGCGTTGCATCATTAACCGTTGAAGACCCGCAGACATACGTGCGCCAATCGACGATTGCTCACATGGTTTCAAAAAAGCGCAGCACGCGCGACTGGCCTCAGCCGGAACTCAAGAGCAGCTACAAACTGATCCGCTCGGCATACGGCCTACTTAACGACGATCTTGTAAAAAATTTGGATGTCCCCGCGCAGGCGGAGTGGCTGCTCGACAACTTCTATATTATCGAGTCCCAATATCGAGTACTCCTGAACGAGTTGCGCAGAAAAGATTATTCTCGCCTTCCTGTGCTGCAAACGGGGCCTTACAAAGGGTATACTCGCGTGTTCGCCATGGCAATCGAGCTGATTTCCGGCAGCGGAAACCTCCTAGACGACGCGTCGCTCGCGGCATATTTCTCCGCCTATCAGGCAAAGAATATCCTGCTGGAGCGCGAGGTTCGCGCGCTGCCGGTTGTGCTGCGGCTGGTCACGTTCGAAGACATTCGCTTTCTTTGCGAGGACATCATCTCCGAAGTGAAAAGCCGAAAGAAAGCGGATGCTGCCTATGACGAGTTTATGAAAGACAAAACCGTCAGGTTGCAACGATTTCATGCGATTCTGAATTCCGGTGTGAAAATGGGCGCGTGCGTCGATTTGACCTTTGCCGAGCGCCTCTGTTTCCGGCTGCGTCGCTCGGAGCGCAGCCCCGCGGAAGCGATGCTGGCACTGGATGCGGTGTTGTCCAAACTCGGAACCTCGGCGGACGAAGTGACGCAGACGGAGCACAGCGCACAGTCGCTTGCCACGGTCGCCATGGAGAGCTGCATCAAGCGCTTGCATTACTTTTCGTCGTTGGACTGGTCTGCACTGCTTCCTGCCGCGAGCAGAATTGAGCATATCCTTCGCGAAGGCAGCGACGGAATTTATGCGGAAATGGATCTGGCTACAAAGGACACCTATAAACAGCAGGTATCTCGCATCGCCGCGCTTGCGCGCTGTTCGGAAGTTCACACCGCGCGCGAGGCTGTGCACATGGCTGCAGAGGCGGACAAAACAGGACCGGATGCCGGGCGTACGGGACACGTCGGTTATTACCTCGTGGACGAAGGCGCCGCACTTCTAAAGAGCCATTTGACGGGCAAGAAACAAAGGCTTGCACAGAGCGCACGCAGGAAACGGCGTTGGGTTCTTTACCTTTTCGCGCTTGCGGCTGTTTCCGCAGCGGTTGCTGCGCCGGGCATACTTTATGGAATACAAATGGCGGCGAACGCAAAAGCGTTCTACGGAATCCTCTGTGGGTTTGCGCTACTGCCGATTGCTTCGGCAATTGCTGTGTATCTGGTTAACCGCCTGATCGGTCGCGTCATGACACCAAAGCTGTTGCCAAAGCTGGAACTCAAGAACGGCATCCCGCAGGAAATGAGCACAATGGTGATCATTCCAACGTTATTACCTGATACAGAAAGGGTTGCGGAAGTATTGCAGTCCATGGAGGAACACTACCTACGAAACCGCGAACAAAACCTGTATTTTGCGGTAATCGGCGCATTTGGAGACGCGGCGACGGAGCATCTGCCCGGTGACGATGCGGTGACTGCCGCCGCGCTCGCAGGTGTTGCGGCGCTCAACGCAAAGTACGCTGCAGACGGCGAAATATTCTATTTTTTCCATCGCAAACGGCAGTATAACAAGAGCAACAACGTCTGGATCGGCTGGGAACGCAAACGCGGCGCGATCATGGAATTCAACGACCTCGTGCAGGGCCTGTCCGACACCAGCTTTGTCTGCAAGTCTTCCGCCGCGCCACCGTTTGAACGTATTCGCTACGTCATCACACTGGACAGCGAAACGATACTGCCCATCGGCATGGCGAAGCGCCTGATCGGAACCATGGCGCACCCGCTGAACCGGCCGCTGATCGACGTCAGACGCGGCGTCGTGACGAAAGGGTACGGCCTGATCCAGCCGCATATCGAAATTGAGAGCGCGGGAGGGACGCTGTTTTCCCGCATCTTTACCAATCAGGACGGAATCGATCCGTATTCCGGCGCGCTTTCGGATGTCTATCAGGACTTGTTTGGCGAAGGGATCTTTACGGGCAAAGGCATTTATGATCTCGGCACGTTTCAGGCAGTCCTCAAGGGTACAATTCCTGAAAACACTGTGCTCAGCCACGACCTGTTGGAAGGGTCATACCTGCGGACTGGGCTTGCCACCGACCTGATCCTGACGGACGGGTTCCCCGCACAGTATCACGCATACGCCGCCCGCCAGCATCGCTGGATCCGCGGGGACTGGCAGCTGCTTTCCTACCTATTGCCGATGATCAAAAAGACCGGCTCGAGGAAGATAGCAAACCCGCTTTCGGCGCTGTCCAAATGGAAGATGTACGATAACCTCCGCCGAAGCCTGCTTTCACCGGCGATGATGCTGTTTTTTCTGCTTGCCGTTACCGTTTTGCCGGGGAATCCCGCCGTTTGGCTGGGGTTTTTGCTGATGGGTATGCTGCTTCCATTTTTAGGCGTGATTATGAGTAACCTGCTTTCTCTTGTGAGCAGAAGCTCACGCACGCGGCGGTATATTCCTGTGGTCGACGCGCTCAAGTCCGCCTTGCTGCAAGGGCTGTTGGACGTCGCTTTTTTACCTTATCAGGCATGGCTGGCGGTCACCGCGATTCTTCTGACGCTCACGCGGCTGCTGATTACCAGGAGCAATCTGCTGGAGTGGGTAACCTCTGCCGATTCGGAGGCAAAACGCATCACCTCTTTCGCCGGGTACTACAGATGGATGCAGGCGGCAGTCTGGCTGACGCTTGTCATACTCTTGCTTGCGGCATTATCCGCGCGCGGAGATTGGGCTTTTCTGCTGCCGTTTGCGCTGCTGTGGCTTGCCTCGCCCGGGCTCGCCCGCGCAGTCGGCAAAGAAACCGAAAAGCCTGTGCCGGTTGATCCGGAGGAAAGGCTGGAACTGGAGAAGACCGCGCGAAAAACATGGCGCTATTTTGAAGAGTTTTCCTGCAAAGAAACACATTTTCTAACGCCGGACAACTATCAGGCGGAGCCATACAAGGGCGTTGCCGCGCGCACATCACCCACCAACATCGGCTTTGGGCTGCTTGCGGCGCTAACCGCGCGCGATATGGGTTTTATCGGCACCATAGAGATGCTGGAACAGCTGGAAAAAACGATTACGACCATCGAGGGACTACCCAAATGGAACGGGCATCTCTACAACTGGTACGACACGGGCACGCTCAAACCGCTGTACCCGGCGTATATTTCCACGGTGGACAGCGGGAATTTCACCGGGTACTTGATGACGCTGGAACAGGGTTTGCAGGAGTATTTCGAATACCCGTTGATTGGACGAGAATTTTTCGATGGAATTTACGCAACGGTTTCCTGTGCGGAATCTGCGATTGCGCCTGCCTGGCAAAAAGCCGTCCGCAAGGCGCAGCAAGCGGCGGAGCCGCCGGTGGAAGCACTCGCACCGGGTATGATTATAGGTTTGATGCATGCAGCGCTCGTTGCGCTGCTGCACCAACTCGACGACGAGGCCATCGAAAGCGATACTTGGCTCTATAAGGCAAAACAGCAGATGCAAGCGCAGCACAATATGCTGAGAGGCTATTACGCGGCTTATCTTGTGCTGAGCGAACTGCCGGAACCGTTGCGCGTTTATGGCGAGGAACATGCTTTATCCAATATTGGAACACTGCTGCACATGCTCAAGAGCACATGCAGTTTTGGCGAACTACCCGCGCTCCTGCGGGCGGCGGAACTGCATGTCCGGCATATGATCGACCAACCGGATCCCGCGCAGCCGGAAGCAGGCGGGGAAGCAGCGGTCTGGCTGCTGCGGATGCACGCTGCCCTTTCGGAAACGGCCGAACAATCTATGTGCGCGGTGCTTCGGTATACGACGCTGATCAACCGCATCCATGCACTGGCGGCGGCCGTCCGGTTTCGTCCACTGTACAGCGAAAAGAAGAAGCTGCTTTCCATTGGATACAATCTCGAAGAGAGCAAATTGACTGACTCCTACTATGACTTGCTTGCTTCCGAAGCACGACTGGCAAGCTATATTGCAATCTCCAACGGCGAAATCCCCTCCGCACACTGGTTCAGCATGGGGCGGACGCTGACTGTGGTTGGTAAATACAAAGGTCTCGTCTCATGGACGGGAACCATGTTTGAATACCTCATGCCGCTTCTCATCATGAAAAGCTACCGCAATACACTGCTGGACGAAACCTATTCGTTTGCCGTTAAGAGCCAGATCAAGTTCGGCAAGACGCGAAACATGCCCTGGGGCATGTCCGAGGCAGCGTATAACTCGCTGGACAAGCGAAACGACTACCAATACAAAGCCATCGGCGTGCCCTGGCTGGGGCTCAAGCGCGGGCTCAGCGAGGATTCTGTCGTTGCCCCGTATGCGACGTTTTTAGCGCTGCTCGTAGCGCCTAGGGAGGCGATGAAAAACATCGCCCGCCTTAAGAGCGAGCAGATCGACGGGCCTTACGGATTTTACGAATCCGCGGACTACACCAAAGAACGGCTGTATTTTGAAACCAAACGCGTCGTGATCAAGAGCTTTATGGCGCACCATCAGGGCATGACGCTGCTCTCCATCAATGAATATCTCAACGCAAACCGGATGCAGGAACGCTTTTCGAAAAACCCGACTGTTCGTGCCTACCGCCATCTGCTGCAGGAGAAAGTACCCGCCAATATCGCAATGACTAGGACGGTTAAAGAAAAGGTTGCGCCGCTGACGTTTAAATTCTCCAAGCAGGAACTGCCGGTTCGAATGTGCGGCGTTCCGAACGCGGTTTTGCCGCGCACTCATATCCTCTCCAACGGGAACTATTCCATCCTGCTAACGGACGCCGGAACGGGATACAGCAAAAACAAGGTCGCGGACATCACACGCTGGCGCGAGGACAGGACGCTCGATCCATTCGGAACGTTCCTTTACCTGCGGGACGCCGAGAGCGGCGCTGTCTGGTCGGCCGCATTTGCGCCGCTGAACAAAACGCCGGATCGTTACGAGGTGGAGTTTGCCGACGACAAAGTGGTCTACCGCCGATCCGACGGGGAAGTCGATACCCGTACCGAAGTGTTCGTTACAACCGACGAAAACGCGGAAATCCGAAAACTGACGCTGAAAAACAACGGGGAAGCGGCCAGAACGATTGAAATCACGAGCTATTACGAAATCGTACTTGCACCGCGCGCCACTGACCTGGCGCATATGGCGTTCAGCAACCTTTTTGTGGAGACGGATTTTTACGCGCCGCTTAAAATGGTCACCGCCAAGCGGCGTCCGAGGTCGGCTCAGGAAAAGGAACTCTGGATGGGCGCGTTTCTCGTGCAAAACCCGGAAGCAGCGGAGGAGGTCGAGTTCGAAACCGATCGCATGCAGTTTCTGGGGCGCGGAAACGACGCGCGCCGTCCCCGCGTGCTCAGCGGCAGCCAGCCGCTTTCCGGCACCGTTGGCGCGGTGCTCGACCCGATCGTCAGCCTTCGAACAAGGGTGACGGTTCAGCCGGGCAGGACGGTTTCGGTTTCTTTCGTGACGATCGTTGCGGAAAGCCGGGATCATCTGATTGCGGCGGCAAAGAGCTTGGACACACCGCGGGAGGTTGAAGCTGCGGCGCATCGCGCGTTTGAACGCAGCCGGATCGAAACGAAATACCGCGACTTTCATGCGTCCGAGATTGTGCTGTTTCTCGACATGCTTTCACACATTCTGTTTTTAAGCCCCGCAAGACGGGAACACAGCGCTCTGATCCGCCCCAACCACCGCGGGCAGCCGTCGCTCTGGCGGTACGCAATCTCCGGCGACCAGCCTATCCTGCTGGTTGCGCTGAATGAGGAAAGCCAGATTCCGCTTTTGCACGAGGTGATCAAGGCGCATGAATACTGGCGGCTGATGGACGTTGCTGTCGATCTGGTCATTGTCGTTTCCGAGGAGCACTCCTACAATTCTCCGCTGCGGGATCTTGTGATGGGGATTGTGGAATCTTACAAGCGTTTTGCATCTATTCTTTGCCCGGAAGACGTCGTACTGCTCAATCGAAAGGACATGACAGAAGCGGATCTTTCACTTCTGATTGCCGCAGCGCGGGTATTTTTGCAGGGCGGAAGAGGGAGCCTGGAAAAGCAGCTGGAAGCGTTGGGCATCCGCCCGCTGCCGGCAAAAACTACGTTTATCGACGACGCAGCCATATACCCGCCTGCCGCGGCAGAAGAGCAGGAACTGCTGTATGACAACAGCCTTGGCGGCTTTCGTCCGGACGGCAGGGAATACATCCTGCGCCTTGGCAAGGGCAATACGCCTGCCCCTTGGATCAACGTGATTGCAAACCCCAATTTCGGGTTTATCTGTTCGGAGTCGGGTTCGGGGTATACATGGTGTGAAAACAGCCACGAATACCGGCTGACGCCCTGGTCGAACGACGCCGTTTCCGACCCGCCAGGCGAGGTGATCTACCTGAGCGACCGGGAAACCGGACGCGTGTTTACGCCAACTGCACTGCCCGTTCGGGACAGCGGGGACTACGGTGTGCGGCATGGATTCGGTTACTCCGTATTTACGTACGAGTGCTATGGGATATCCCAAACGCTGACCCAGTTTGTGCCCGTCAGGGACGCCGTCAAGATCAGCCTGCTGACGGTTAAAAATACAAGCGCCTGCGTTCGGCGTCTTTGCGCGGTTTATTATGTGCGCCCCGTGCTGGGCGTGAGCGACCAGACCACAGCAATGCATGTTCAAACTTCGCTGAGCGAGTCCGGCGTGCTGATGATGGAGAACCCGTTTAACGAAGATTTTCCCGGCAGGATCGGTTTTATTGACTGTTCCATTCGGGAGCGCTCGGTCACTGGAGACCGCGGCGAATTCTTTGGCCGCGGAGGAGTTGAGTCGCCGGACAGCCTGCTGCGGGAAAGCCTCTCCGGTGCGCTCGGCGTCGGGCTGGATCCCTGCTGCGCGCTGCGTGTGGAAATTTCTCTTGAGCCAAACGAGGAAAAGGTGATTGTATTTCTGCTTGGCGCGGCGGAAAACCCAGCCGCGGCACAGCGAATCAGCAGTCGTTACCTTGCCGCAAAAAAGGCGTACGCGGCGCTGACAAGCGTCGTAAGCTTCTGGGAATCGGCGCTGGGCGAAGTACGCGTGGAAACGCCCGACGCCGCCATGAACCTCCTGCAGAATGGGTGGCTGCTGTATCAGGTGATCTCCTGCCGTCTCTGGGCGCGGACGGGATTCTACCAGTCGGGAGGAGCATACGGTTTTCGGGACCAGCTGCAGGATGTGCTCGCCGTCGCGGCGATTAATCCGGGGCTGGCAAAAAAGCAGATTCTGATGCACGCGAAGCATCAGTTTACGGAAGGGGATGTTCAGCACTGGTGGCATGAGCCGCAGGGAAACGGCGTACGCACGCGTTTTTCGGATGATTTTCTCTGGCTGCCGTATGTGACGGCGGAGTACGTTCGAATCACTGGGGACAATACGATCCTGCAGGAGATAATCCCGTTTATCCGCGGCGCGACGCTTTCGGAACTGGAACGCGAACGGTATGAAAAAGCGTCGACTTCCAGCGAAAAGGCGACGCTGTATGAACATTGCCTACGCGCTATCTACCGCGCGCTGCGTTTTGGAGCACATGGCTTGCCGTTGATGGGCGGCGGGGACTGGAACGACGGCATGAACACGGTTGGTGATAAGGGCATGGGCGAAAGCGTTTGGCTTGGGTGGTTTTTATCGAGCGTACTCGAACGCTTTTCGGCTCTCTGCGCCGGCTTCGGTGACGAACGGACGGCGGCGACTTTCCTAGAGGCACGCCAATCGCTGCTGGCTAATATGGAGAAATGTGCCTGGGACGGCAGCTGGTACCGCCGCGCGTACTTTGACGACGGGACTGCGCTGGGATCGATTCACAATCAGGACTGCAAAATCGACTCGATCGCGCAGTCGTGGGCGGTGCTCTCGGGCGGCGGAGAACCCGAACGCGCGCGCAGGGCGATGGTCTCCCTGGAAGACTACTTGGTCAACCGCGAAGACGGCTTGATCAAACTGCTTACACCTCCCTTTGACAAGGGCAGCAGCGAACCGGGATACATCAAGGGGTATGTGCCGGGCGTTCGCGAAAACGGCGGGCAGTATACGCACGCCGCGGCTTGGGCGATTATCGCTTTTGCAAAGTTGGGGGAAGGTGAGAAAGCGCTGGAACTCTACGACCTGATCAACCCGATTCATCACACAAGCAGCTACCGCAGTTACGTCAAGTATAAAACCGAACCGTATGCGCTTGCCGCGGACGTTTATGCGGTCTGGCCGCATACCGGCAGGGGCGGCTGGTCCTGGTATACTGGAGCGGCGGGCTGGCTGTATCGCGCGGGGCTGGAGTCGATTCTGGGCGTCCACAAGGAAGGAGACCAACTCTATATCGAACCATGCATTCCTTCAAGATGGCCTGGGTTCGGCGTGGAGTACCGTTACTTCAGCGCGATATACCATATTGCGGTTCATAACCTCGACCACGTGCAGTCGGGTGTTCTGCGTATTACGGCGGACGGTAAAGAAGTCTTTGGCGCGGTTACGCTTCAAGACGATGCCACAGGGCATCGGGTTGACGTATGGATGGGATGATTACGGAAAAGAAAAATGCGGGGGCAGTGAACCTGCTCCCGCAATAGCTAAATTGAGTCTGGATGAAAAAATGCTTACACGACCGGCT
Source organism: Christensenellaceae bacterium (assembly GCA_963674535.1). Taxonomy (GTDB): domain Bacteria; phylum Bacillota; class Clostridia; order Christensenellales; family CAG-138; genus UBA7703. Next base: position 628,824 of record OY771363.1, read on the forward strand.
TTTTCACCCGTTCAATGGGTAATGCCGCAAGCACGGCGGCAAGTTCCTGTTCGTCGAGCGTATCGATATATTCGATAAATGTGGAGAGTTTTTCGTACTCCGCAGCCGAGATCAATACTGCGTCCGGCTGATTGTTTTTTAAAATAAAAATCTTACCGCATATTTCTGCCTTTTCGCGGCAAGCCTTGTAACTTTTTATCATCTCCGAGTTTGAAACGATAGCGTCTGTAAAAATCTTCATGCAGCTATCCATACCCTTTCATACTACTCTTGCATATTCTATCTGGGCTGAAACGATCTGTCAAACGATTCATAAATCTTTTTTGAGATTGTTTATTATTCAATTTTAATATCAAATAATAGCAAAAAAAACGGATCGAACAGCCACGGTTTATTACAGATTTTTTGTGGGATTACTCCGCCGGCTGTGTAAAGCCATTTGGTCAGTTTGGCTCGGCAGAACCGACGGAGCGTTCCTTTTTTATTTCAAATCAGTTTCGAAACCAGCGAAACCGATGAAGTATTGCTTGTTCAGGAAAGCCATCTTCGAGCTCTCGGCGCAGGGCAACAATATCAGTAAGGAAGTGAAGAAAATGATCTATTCGCTAACAAATGGAATCCTTTCTCACAATCCCGGCGAAAGGCCGGCACTCGCGGCTGACACACAGTACGTATGGATATCCAGTGTCAACGAACTGGAGACCGTAAGCAGCGAACTGCGCTTAAGCGAAGCGCTGAAAAGCGAAATTCAGGCGTCCAGGGACGTTTCAAAGCATGAAAGCCGGGAAGGCTTCGATTTCGTTTCGCTTTCGATTCCGGCCGATCTCTACTTGGAGAAGATACCGCAGCATGTGTACCTTTTCCTGACGGGAAAGATGCTCGTTTTTCTATGCGGCAACGATGAGGTGATAGAAAAAATAATATCCGATTATTTGAGCGAGTCTGCTAAAAAGGCCAGTTTGAGCAGGATCCTGCACCAGTATTTCGACCGGCTCACCTTTGACGACTCACTCTCGCTTAAAAAAATCGAACAGGAAATTTCGGTGCTGGAGGAATCGCTGATTGTTTCGAAAAAAAGCGACTTCTTTTTCCTCGTTTCCTATCGTAAAAAGCTTCTTGAACTGAAGCTGTATTACGAACAGCTTCTGGAAATATTCGAAGCGATCGAGCAAAACGAAAACGAACTGATTGCAAAGACTGAACTGCGCTTGTTTCGTATCCTGGCGGGACGGGCAAACCGGCTGTACAACGGCGTGACAAACCTCAGAGATTACGTTATTCAGGTGCGGGAAGCCTATCAAACGCAGATCGACATCAACCTCAACAGTGTGATGAAGGTGTTTACCGTCATCACTTCGATTTTCTTCCCGCTCACGCTGATTGTCGGTTGGTATGGCATGAATCTTCAGATGCCTGAGTTTGGATGGCGGTTCGGATATTTGTTTGTAATTGGCTTGAGCGTTGCGACGGCGGTTGCAACATTGCTTTACTTTAAGAAGAAAAAGTGGTTTTAATCAATCGAGATCAAGGGCGATTGATGGAGAAAGGCGGCAAGCGAAGCGCTTTTTGCTGCGCTGAATTTCTCGATGCAAAGAGCACTGCCGGAAAGGACAGTGCTCTTTCTTCTGTTGAACCGCGGTTTTTCAACACACGACTATGAAGCTAAATCACATGAACGAGCTTCAGAATCAGCAGAATGACTGCGACGATTGCGAGAATATGTACCCAACTGCCAAACCTTGGGACGCTTGGGATCACTCTCGAACCGAATGCACCGAGCAGCCAAAGAACAACCAGTATGATGATTACAGTCCACATATTTTCATGCTCCTTTCTTCCGCTCTCTCAGGCGAAGGGGGCTAATTGCTCACAACGAATGATATCTTGGCGTTTACCCGATACTTGAAAACCTTACCGTCCTTGACGAAGGCCTTCATGTCCTGAATGTATACGCTCTTGATCATGCGAATTGTTTTGGAAGCTTCCGTAACAGCTACTTGTGTGGCGTCTTCCCAGCTTTCTGCAGACTCTGCCATGATTTCCACTACTTTTACAACGGACATTGGAATTCACTCCTCTCTTAACGTGCTAGTCTTATTATCTAACAATCAAACGCCGCGCCCTCTTCTGCGGATGAGGTTGTAGAGAAAGAGCAGAACGATCGCACCGCCGATTGCGATGAGAAACGTTGTAAGGTTAAAGCCATAACTGATCAGGCTATTGCCGGTAATCAAGTTGATCAGGAAATTTCCGGCAAATGCGCCTAAAATGCCAACAATGATGTTTGCAATCAGCCCCATTCCCGCATTGTTTCTTGTCAGCATACTGGCAATCCATCCGGCGACGCCGCCTAAAATAATCCATGCGAGCCAACTCATGTTGAGATCCTCCTAAGTTCATTCGTTTTGGGTTTGGATGCGTTTTGCTGGAATTGCAGCTGATACTACTTAGCCTTTCGCTGTTCGCGCTTTTCGAGCGAATCGTTGACTTTTTCAGCAACAGACTGCTGAATCTCTTCGATTTTGGTGGCGACTTCAAGTTTGCCTTTCGTTGCAGAGTGCCGGAGGCGGCCAATCTGGACGCCGATATCCGTTTTTTCTTTCAATTCGGCTTGCGCGGTTTGCATTCTCCCCTTAAGTTCCAGAACTTCGTTTCCGGAAATCTTACCGGCTGCCTGATTCACAGCCCCTTTAAATTTCCCTTTTGTACGATCCATTTTTCGTTCAAAACTTTTCATAATAGAATCTCCTTACGCTATATTTGGTTGGATGTGTTGCGTTCGGACGCTGAACAGCGAGCGGACGCATGGAAACATGTGCTTTGCGCCTAAATGGTTGGCTGCTCGCTGCTTGCGTCCTGAACCAAAACGCCGAGAAGAGACGAGCCTTTGTTGCCCAGAACAGCACCGAGCACAACACCTAGAAAGCTGAGAAAGAGAATCACGGACTTGCCGAGCACACTGAAGACTTCGTAATTAATTAAAACAGCGGCGATGCCGGAGGAAACCAGAAAGAAACCGCCAAGCTGGATTTTTTGCTTCCGAATTCGGCTGATCGAGTTTTTTAGTCGCAATTTCGCGTCGAACAAACCTGCAGCCATGGCCGCTATGATGGCGAAGGGGAGAGCAATGGAAAGGATTTTTTCAATCAGCAGTAATTCCGCATGAATCTTGCCGGCAGTCAGAAAAGTCAATACCACAAGTGCAAATGAGAGAATTACACAACTCTGCGGGAAATGTGCCAGAATCGGATGCAGACGCATGTTAAGCCGCCTCAAACGCTTTTCGCTGATTCCGTACAGATAGTTATTAAATCTTTCGACCGGCGCTCCGCAGGCGGGGCAAACCTCTTTGATGCGACCTTCTTCACCAATATAGCCGCAGACGCTGCATCTGAGATTGTTTTTCATGCAATCAAGCACCTCCTTTACTATTCGTCATATAGATCATACAATAATAAATATAATAATACAACAAAATATAAATATAAATATCAGAATATGCTTTTGTGTGTTATGCTGACAGTGTACAGAAACGATTGCGGGATTCAGTTTGAACAGGCACTGGAAAAAGATGCTTGTCGGTACCGGCAACGGAGATGAATGGCAAAGAAGAAAGGGATATATGATCAGATTGCAGTGTTTGACGGATGAGGTGCTTTCGATATGCGATTTTTCACTGAAAATCCTCAACGGAAAACTGGAAACGATAATACCGATCAAGTTGATCGAACACTTCGATATCCAGCTGCCGGATGCGCTTCAAAACGGAGTCATTCGCATCAGTACCTTTAAGCCGAAGCTTGGCTCGGTTATGTATAGCATTGGCGGAGCAGGTTCGAAAAACGAAATCATTCTTATATTTTCGGAGAAGGACTTAGCGAAAGCAAAAGCAATACAACGTTATGCTAAGACATTTGCGTTTCGATTTGCGTTCTATTCAGGAAAGGCAGAAGCGGTTCGGTAAGGATGGAATGCGGGCATCCATGACGAATGGAAAACACCCCGGCTGTCCTTAAAAGAAAACCGGAGCGGCAATTCCCAAATGACCTCTGAGTAATTGTTGTCGAATCGGACTCGTTTTTACTCTGAAATGGATTTTTCGACTTTAGTTTATCCTGATGAAACACCAACTTTACTCTTGACGCGCGGATTACCAGCGCGTTTTTGAAGGCGCAGTCGAGGTTGCTTTCGATTTGAAAAAATTGATCTTTTGCAAAAATCCTTTGAATCCTCTTTTTCCTTCCGCTTCACGGATTGCCTTTTCAAGTGCATGCTGAATTTCGTCGATTGCCAGGAGAGCTGCGGATCTTCCAAATTCCACGCATTCTTCCACACGGTCAAATTTTGCGGGATTTATACTGCTGGTGTCCGGAGCTATTATGATGTCCGCCCCTGTTTTTCGGCTCCGCATTGCTTCCCATTGCTGCAACTCGAACGAATAGATCATAATATCTATGATATTCTTCGGAGATGGGCGGAATCCACCAGTGTAGCCAACGTCTACGGCGATTACGATGTCAGCCCCCATATTACGAACGGCTTCTACGGGGACTCTCACCAGCACACCGCCATCCACGTAGGTTTTTTCTTCAATAACGACGGGCTCAAAAACCCCGGGAACGGAGATGCTTGCGCGTACTGCATCGGTTGTCTTACCAGAATCAAATATTCTGATGGAGCCGTCTTCAAGACAGGCGGACAAAGCGACGAAGGGAGTTTTTAATTGCTCAATATCGCAATCGTTCGTTAAAGTATTGATGAGCTTCTCGATTTGCTGGCCTCTTATCAGCCCTGTGGTGGGGAATGTAATATCGAACAGCCTTCCATAATGCGAAGTGCATATTTCAAGCGCTTTGCTGTGTATCATTTTTCCTGTCATACCGCTGGCAGACATGCAGCCAACAATCGATCCGATGCTGCATCCGGCAATACAGTCAATCGGAATGCCCTGTTCTTCCAACACTTCGAGCACGCCAATATGCGCAAGACCTCTGGACGCGCCAGCGCCGAGTGCCAAACCGACTTTTACGTTTCCACTCATTAAATTTCATCTCCATTTCAGTGAATCAAATCCGGTCATCATTTCGATGAGCTTCGTTGAAATGCCAATCTTAATCGCTATGACATACTTGTTTTAGCTTCTTCTAAACTGGCATCTGTGGTTTGAAGGAGATCTGATTGAGGAACAACATTTTTACCCTTGAGTGGTATCCCTGTATTTTCGGTTACTTTGCGGATAGTTTTATTCAGGTTGCCAATCAGCTTGTTAGTCGTGCGGCTCATTTTTCGTTCAAGCATTTTCATGAGACGTTCCTCGATTCTTTCGTGATATTAGTAGAGGTGCCAGGATATACGAATATTACGTTCAGTATATACTTGAATAAACATTGCGCAACAATTAGCAACTAATACTAATTATATAATAATAACAATAAAAGTACAATAAAAATAGAAATAAATAGTATGAAATATAAGAAGCATGATATACTGAATAAACAATAAAGGATGGACAAAGATCGTGAAGCAAAATTTAAATGTTAATAAATTGATCCATCCGAGAAACTGGAAAGCGACAGAAGTGTTTGCGCAGAGATAAAAATGGTTTTATGAGGATATCCTTAATTGGATATTCATCATGTTAAAGATAATAAGTCAGTTTTTTAAGCAGTCATGCGAAAAACTGTATCTTACAAATCAAATATGACAGGAAGAAGGATGCAATTCCAATGGCAAAGGCAATGAGCGTAATCCTTGGGTTGGTGTTTCTGGCTATGGGGATTCTGGGAATAACAAACATGATCCCGATGTTCACCAGCAATCCGAACTATGTCAACATCGGCGAGATCGTACTCGGTGGCTTGGGGCTGATTATCGGTGCGTTTTCACGAAAGTAAAATTACAACTTAAGCAAGAAAGGAGGTTACTGAGTGACTAAATTAACATCTGTGCTGCTAGGGGTGGTCTTAGCAGCAATGGGCATCCTAGGAATCACGGGTCTGATGCCCATGTTTCAAACGAATCCGATCTATGTAAACATCGCAGAAATTGTTCTTGGCGGGCTCGGCTTAGTTGTTGGAATCTATTCCCGAAAAAGCAACATACACGATCAGAAAGCTAAAGAGCTGTCCAGACAGACAAAAGAAGAATCTGCTCGACAGAGAAAAGAAAATGATCAACTGAGAAAGCGGAACGACCAACAACAGCAAGAGAACGATCAGTTAAGAAAAAAGAAAGATTAACAGGCGTTCTTCTGCAAAAACAACATGGCCGCGCGAGCCTTTTTACCATCAATACATATCACAACAAAACGAACAACTTGTTGAAAAGCTATTGCTGCGGCGTAATAAAGAAGGAGTTAATATGCATCTTCATTTATCAAGACCCAAAGAAATTACCTTTTTCATTGCATTAATTTTAGCGATACTCGCACTTTTAATGATTGTCATTCCCTTCAAACTATTATTTGCACCAGTATGGTGGGCGCTGATTGCATTTACAGTCTTGGCGCTTGGCAATTTGCTGAAAGGAATGTAATAACTACCAAAAAAGATCAAATAAATGAGCGCGCAGAGTTCGGCCAATAATTGAGGCAAGAAAACAGGCGTTGGAGAATGGCATCTGCCTTTGCAGCGGGCATCGCAATAAACGGCATCCGGATTAGCACGGCGTGTCTTGCCCCCCCCCGTTCAAGGCGAACTGGGAAGAGACTTCGGCTACCGGGGGCCTTAGCTTCTTCCAAGTGCGCACGATAAAAAAGGGAGGGGGGCGCAAATATTCGATAAAACTACGCTCCCGAACTCGATTAGCAGAGCCGTGGAAACCCGCATAAATAGGGCGTTTTCTCAAGCTATGAAGTTAAAACATTGGTCTGAAAAATCAGGAGTTTTTGCGGGGTTACGACGCTTTTTGGAAGCCGTAAATATCGAGAAAATCGATCGGCGTTTTTGAGTTTTTAGCAGTCATATCGAGCCATATAAAAGCCATGCTGAGCCACCGGAAGAGACACTGGCTCACATGGCTTTTGAGTATACATGTATCGTTTAGTTTTTTCGATAGATTGCCTCTTGCTTTTCTAGCTTTAGCAACAGCAGTGACTTAATCGCTCTCAACCCACTCAGTGGCGTGTTTAGTTGACATAACAAAAAATTCTCCATAAAGCTCCATAGCCTTCTGTTTTGCAGCGCGAAGATATAAATTTGATCTATCTATGCCACTTATTCCTGATATTTTTTCACCAGATAACTTGAGCATAGCGCGATCAGTGTCATCAAGAAAGTTCCTTTTTTCATCATATTTATGGAGTTCATTCGACAAAATGAAATTAATACAATCCTCGTGCAGTAAGGAGAGACGTAAAAACTGCTCACTCGTTATAAAATGCGATAATAGAGTTGTCTGTATACATCTACTGAGTTCCGCTTTTTTTGTTGCGCTCACACATATACGTAATAAATCAATCGCTATTTGCGGAAGCATAAATTCTTCTGCAAGATAGGCGTCCGAGTAGGTTGGTCTATCTTCAAATCCCAAGAGATAATCCGCATTGCATGGCAGCATTTCCACAATTCGCGCCAGCATCTCGGCGTCAGGGAGCCGACTGCCGCTCTCGTAATTGCTGATCGTCTGAACGACCGTACCGAGCTTCTTGGCTAAATCGATCTGTCTTTCATATCCTGCCTTTAGCCGCATCTCTTTCAGACGCTGACCGAATTTCTGCTTATCAAATGTTGACATAGACCCTCCTCAAACACCAAAACTGAAATCATTGTGGAATCGTATTGACGCAAACATACGTTTGCGTTACGATGCATACGTGGAATACAACAACAATGATTCCACGAACGAATTATCTCATGCAGGAAAAAAGATGTCAATAAAGGAGGGATATGTTTGAAGAACGAATGGATTCGCGAAATGGCGAAATCGAAAGGAGTTCTGCTGTGGCAAATCGCAGACAGACTGGGAATCACGGACGGGAACTTTTCACGCAGATTGCGCCATGAGATGACACAGGAAGAACAGGAGAAGATTAAGCACCTCATCGACGAACTCGCGGAGGAACAAAAATGATAGAGTTGCGTCTGCAACATGACTTGATACGGTGCAGGGGTGACCGGGTGAAAAAGAATGGACTATTCGTTTAACGTCGAACTGGCCGTGAAGTACGGCGTCGAAGAAGCAGTATTGCTTACCAGAATCAGGTGATGATCCGGCTGTTCCTGCTCAGCGGCGTAAGGCGCGGGGAGCTTTGCGGTCTGGAGTGGAAGGATATCGATTTCAAAAACAACATGATCACGGTTTGCCGGACGTCACAATACCTACCGGGCAAGGGAATCTTCACGAAAGGTACGAAAACGGATTCTTCCGTACGTACGATCAGGCTGCCGGAGCAGACGTTTGAGATGTTGAAAGAGTTTCGTAAATGGCAGAGAAAAAGGCGTGTCGCTGTAGGCGACCGCTGGGTTGACTGTGATCGACTTTTCACGCAAGATGACGGATCGCCGATTCACCCCGACAGCATATCGGGTTGGTTCCATGACTTCATCTCGCGTACCGACCTGCCACAGATCTCGATCCACTCCCTGCGGCACACGAATATCACGTTGCTGCTTGCGGCAGGGGTTCCGCTGCGGACGGTGAGCTACCGTGCGGGGCACGCGCAGACGTCGACGACCGCGAACATATACTCGCATGCAATTAGGACGGCAGATGAGAAGGCGGCGGATGTGCTGGAGGGGATATGCTCAACGACGGTGTAATAAGGCGTTAAGGAATATCAGCAAATTCCGAAAACTCTTTAATTAATAGTAAATTCCGAATGTTCTTTGCCTTTTCATCTTTGCCGATCTCATGAAGTTTTTTAAGCAGTGAATGAAGAATCGTTTTATCATCCTTTTGCATATGACGGAATTTTGGATTTTTTATTAATGAAGCAAGTAGATCTGCAACTTCATCAGTTCTGATATCGAAATGTTTCTGCACAAGATCAAACCAGCTTTCATTGATATAATACTCTGGACATTTGCGTGCTAGATCTATTAAAATGTTCCACAATGCCAATGAAGGGCTTTCTATGTATTGAACACACTTTACTAGAGACCGTAACTGAAGGTGCTCGAAATCACCAAAATACTTCATAACCTCAACTAAATAGCATTCAAATTTTTCCTCAAGAATCTCCCTATTTGGTTCAGTTGGTGCTTCCTGAGCTAAAAGTTTCTCAAAAAGTGAAAAACCAACCGACAGCATATCTGCATTACTTTGCTGAATAACAACATCTAGAAGACTGTTAGGCTTTCTAAAGTCATCAAGACCTTTCAAGAAGGCATAAATTGCAATTCCCGAAATATTACTTTTTGCTAGGTTAATAAAATCTCTATCTTTATTCCCAACCATATAAAGGGGTGGAATGAAGAAACCAGTGTCACAAAAATATGGATACCATTCCCTAAAGAATTTTCTTGAAGCAGCATGACAGATTGCGACCGGAACAGCTAAATCGGGAATATGCTTATCAAATATTGCCGGAAGATGTTCTTCTGCCCAAGGATGGTCTAAATATGCAAGACCCTCAAGTTGCGATCCCAGTACGCATCGAATGACCCAATCTAATCGGTTTTTTTGCAACCGATCATGAAAGTTGAGCAAGCAAATCTTTATTACTTCACTCTCTGGATTGGAACCTTTTAAACTAATCAAGGTAGAAATCAATGTCGTTAAACATACTGGGTATGATTTAGTATGTAAAAAGAAAACGGGATCTTCTCGTTGATTCCAGGGTTCATTTTCAAATTCATATGTGCTGACCCAAGTGTTTAGCTGATTAGCAATTTCTTCATGAAACTCAGTCCTCCCTGTATCGAGATAATGGCTACGAAGAACGCCTAAAGTTTCGATAATTAGTGTGTTACTATACGCGCCCTCTGATTTCTTCTTAATAACGCCAAATATGAAGTGCAGGATTCGATCAGCAACGTCATGGTCATCATAATTCAAACTTTCAAGTTGGCGAATTATGGTCGGTAAAAACACATCTGGAATCCGCAAAAAATGCTCCACATTCTCTAATATTAACTCTGGCGTAATGCTTAGCTGTTTGCTAATAGCATCGTTCCATTCCCAAATATTGTATTGTGTAGCATCTTTAGCAACTTCTTCAAGCAGATCCGGCCAATCATCCGGAATCTTTGACTCAAGCGTAGCAATTATTTCTGGATTTGGATTACCAAAGCCAGAAGAAACAGAATACATATGCTTGCTTAAATTGTAAGCATCACTCTCGAGAATCTCATGGTGAACGATATTATAGTATTTTATATATTCATCAAGATATTCGCTTTCTAAATCCTTCAATAGACTCAGGAAAATTGCACGTCTATATGATTGCACAAGCTGGTTGCCGTCAGCTTCGATTCCGAAGTTGGAATCAAGTATCCACTGATATAGTGTCCCAATTTGATCGCGATCCATACGGGGCAGATTAACTTTAACTAGATCAAATAAATCTGAAAGAATCTCACGATCGTCGAAGAGAATATAATTTCTTACCTCAAACAAGACCTGATAGCAATTCGAATAGAAATGACTAATTGTAAAGATAGCCATACGCCGCAAGACAGGGCAGGATGATTCTATATAGCTGGAGACCAAATCAATTGCAGAATTGATTGAAAGTACTTTGATTGCGGCTCGAAGCCAGATAATTAATGACGCGTTAATATCACGCGCGCCATCTAGCATTTGGCCGTTTTCGTCAGGATATTTTGAGAATGCTCCAACCTCCCAAAATTTGAAGTCATCTTGTTCATATTTTTGCACGATAATCTTAATACACAGTTTAACTATGGAGTCGGGAATAAGAACTACGATACTTGGAAGCCACTTTTTAGTAATTCGTTCTAGCCAGTATTCGCCTTCTGATCCAGGTTTATCCTGACAATCAAAATACATCTCTAAAACACGCAAGATCTGCTGAGGTGACCAATTCAAGATTTTCTCTAGATTATGTGAAAACTCTGAAGTGAAAATGTCATGATTGGCTGTAAACGGGCTGTTCGATACCAGTTGAATATAATCCCATAAATTATCCCCGATTTCATCAGGAGAAAGTAACACAATGCTACTTGCTACAGCGCTGCTAATTGCCCAATTGCCGGCTTTTGGGGGATTGTTTAACGTGTCAAGAATGGTTGCTCGCACAACTCTCGCAAGCATATTTCTAACTAATTCATTCTCAGGATTAGCTTGAGCTATTTCTAGTAACCTACGAAAGCCAAACCAAGGCACAGCGCTGTAATAGGTGCGGCCATCACCTTCGTTGGATGGACTCGGTGGATGATTGCGAAACTTTGGATCGAAACATTCGCTCCCTTCCAGAGCCACGAGCCAATCTATATCATATTGTGTTTGTGAAGTTAGGTTGGCGAAGAATTCTTTCTCAATCAAATGATTAGATTTGACTAATTGTAGTGCTTCTTCCTTTATTGCTGTAATTGATGGATCTAGCTTAACTAATTCGCGAGTAAGTAACAGGCCTCGTGATAAGAGGTCGGATTTCAACTTGATTTTCAGTCCCCACTCATCAAGAATATCGGCAAGAAAAGAATACCCCTTTTCGTCTTTGAAGTAGGCGACTTGTTCTATCCCTAATTGGCTATAATACTCTTTCATTGCATCAGCAATTGGTTGCTCGTAAGTGAAGTAAGGAGCCAAAATGAAGTGCTGAATATTCGAACTAGACTTCTGAATTAGGATGTCAAGCAACTCAAATTCGGACATACCATATCCTATGAACAGCACCGTTTTTCTTGTAAATACTGCATTCAGATATTCTCGAAAATGGCGTTCTTGGTATCTCTCTAGATACTGTTTCGTTGTAAAAACCAATGTGTTTTTGTTTGAAATTACTCCATGTAGATGAACCAACCTACCACGCTCTAATGGCATTTCTTCTTCAGAATTTGGGATGCTTTCATATATTAGGGAAGGCTCAAAATATTCGTGAAGAAGTTCATCTGCATTGGTAGTCAAGACAAGTGAATTTGTATCTCTAAGCCAAGAAAAGATTCGGGTTCCTGCATTTCTAATCTTTGTCTTATTCAGCTTAAGATGCTTTTTTAAAATTCTATAAAAAGCACTTTCAAGCCCTGCTTCTTTTTAATTTTCCGAATGCTATTGTGATTAACTGCTTATTGTCTTGAATACGCTCTAAAATGAGTTCTTTATCTTTATAGCTATATAGACCTTTCGAGAAACACTCGCAAATCAAATCCTTAGCAAGTTGAGACCAGAGTGGTAATCCGGCGATAGCAGAAACACCAGCTCCAACAAATACAGCTAAATTGTCACTGTTTATAGCATAAATGATTTCCTGTGGTACATTAGGGATCTTTTTTTCGTCCATGAATTTCTCCTACAATAGCGATCAGAATTAATTATGAGTTTGGCATGATTAATCGTACCGTGCAACAACACATGCTTGTTATCATTATATTTCTTTTCAGGATTCAATTCAACAGAACGACTTTGCTTGCACTTCCTGGATGACATGGTTAATCTGATAGATGGTAATGGGGATGAACTTCCGACGATCTCGGACGATCATTTACTATCCAACATCCCAATAAACATCAAATAAACATCAGCTTGTAGGTTTTGACCCGCTTTTGCACACAAATCAGACCCTTAAGTAACGCAAAAACCGCCCGAATTGGGCGGTTTTTAATTGGTTGCGGGGGATGGACTTGAACCAACGACCTCCGGGTTATGAGCGCGTGCGTGTGTGATTTATGGCAATTAGTATGCGATTGCAATCATGGATAATCACCGATATTTGCGGTTTGCTATAGATGCATTTTCTTGAATACGAGCGATCATTAACAGAGAATCACGATGATAAACATCAAATAAACATCAGGTGGTAGGTCCAATTTGACTAAGTTTATTCTCCGATGGGCAGGGCCCAAATTTCCTCAATGCTCGTACCGAACGTATCCGAGATATACTGCCCGACGAGCCGCACTGAGCAAAAGTAAACATCAGCGATCTAAGGATCGTTATACATGGTCTTGAAACATTCTTCTACTGTGGAGGCACCCGATACGACACCATCGATCGTTGAATCATCCTTTAAAAAACAGTCAAATATCGCATAGGTCTCTCAAAGATCGCAACCTTCTTGGGAACGCTGTTCGATAAAGTGATATGTTATTACTGGACGGCAATCATAAATAAGCTTAAAAAAACAGAAACCGTATTGATTTTCACCCTTTTAGGGCGAGGGGCTTCGTGCTTTTCAATGATTCCCTTGCGCTGCTCGTAGATGCAGACTGTATTTGCCTCGTCTAGCGCGAAGCCGAAAATCTTGAGCGTGAGCTGCCTAAACGGAAATGCATAGAGAGCGCTCGCATGCATGCCCAAGGCGTTTTTGATTGCACCGCCTTCCTGCGTTTTGAATACTAAGCCCAGCTCAATTACCGCTGGCAAGTCCGCAAGCTAATATTTGCGAGTCGAGATCGAGATGTCTACGAAAAATGCATCTCTTTGGGCAGAAAGGTATTGCAATCAGAGGATCGTTGGAAGGTATTCAGCTATAGCATTAGAAATCGTTAAACGTTAGTCTACCTATTCGCGGGTCAGGTGGATGAGCCGTATGCTCTCAATTGATCTCGGCGCTTACGAAACTCGAGTATCGGCAAATCGCCCTGTATGAGGTTTTCCTTCATCCTGAACGCGCTCTTTTTTGGCAGCTGCGTGAGCACTACGCGGCGATCCTGATGCAGAATGACTCGATTCATAACGGCGCCAAGCCCGCATATGAGCTGAGCCAGCACGGGGGCGCGCATAAACTTCTGATAGAAGCGCAGATAGATATGCGTGTTTTCTTCATCAACCGGCGCAAACGCGGCAAAGATACGGAGCTGATCCGAGATGATATTTTGCCAGATGTTCGGCATTTGAAACTGAAGATGAAACAGCTTTTCGTAATTTTCGACCTCATTTGGCTTTTCGGGGCGCTGGCCTTGATCCAGCTCGTTTTTTACATAAAAGGTCAGGCAGTTATCGTTCCACTTGGCAACTGGGCCGTTCACAAGCGTTTTGTTGCCTCTGCCAATGGTTGTTTTATGCACAAAGGGGAGATGCACGACGTCCAGCTGATTTTCAATTGCGCGCGTGTAGTGCACGCTCCAGTTTTCGGAGATCTCACCGTAAGCAAATCCGCTTTTGAGCTCTTCAAAGAACGGGATTTCAGGCAGGTCCGCGTTATAATCGCCATACCACACCCAAATGAGGCCATAGGCGTCCCGTGCATGATAGGCGTTCACGCGGTAGTTCTCCGCAATCTTCGCATTCTGGCCATTGGCAGGAATGCGGGTTACCTTGCCGCTGCCATCGTAGAGAAACCCGTGAAACGGGCACTGGACATGATTTTCCACCAGCTTTCCGGTACAGAGGGACGCGCCGCGGTGGCAGCATTTATCATAGATGCAATACACGTTCCCTTTGTCGTCGCGCCAGAAGACGAGCTTTTCCGATAAGCGCGTTACGCCAATCATCCGGTTCTTTTTTACTTGTCTCGAGCTGAGCACGGCATACCATTGATTTTGGATCATAAAAAATTCCTTCTTTTGCGTTCTACTTTTCAGGATGTTCCGATGCAGTCTCTGTTGATTCGGTCTTTGAGCAGCCAGGGTCGCTCAAAAAACAGCTGCGACCAAACACATCTATGCCAATTTCGGACATATCCGCTTCTGCAACATGATCGGGAAGGCGATGCTTTTTTTGCAGCAAAACCAGATAAACGGTTAACCCCCCAATCAAAACCGCGGATAACAGCCCGGGTGCAGCCGACGATAAACTGCCGATCAACCAACCGCCCAATGCCGGCGCCACAATACGCGTAATACTCTCCATGGCAGCCGATATGCCCATAATTTCACCGGTTTCATTTGCCGGTACAGCCTTTGATAAACTCGATCGCAGCAGTGTGCTGAGAATACCGCTAGATATCGACAATGGAATCAGAACGACCATTAGAACAGCAACATTCGGTGAAAGAGCCCACCCTGCATAAGACAACGTCAATGTAATCAGAGCAAAGCGGACAAGCACATTCTCCGGGAACCGCTTTACTAAAACTCCCATGCCGCCGCCTTGGACGCCTGCAACCAAAACACCGACATAAGCCAATATAAACCCTGTAGTTTGCGCGGATAGTTCCAACCGCTGTTTGGTAAACAGAGAAAACACGGATTCAAACATGGCCATGGAAAGGCTGAAAACGATAATGCTGCTTAAAACAGGCCCTGCAATCGGTTTGGCAAATGCAGCGGCAAGCCCGTTCAACGGATGTTTACGTTTCGCTTCCGACAGATGGCGAACCCGCTTCTCTTTCGGGAGTGATTCGGGAAGTAAAAAGGCAATCAGGAACAAGTTCATGAGCGATAAACCCGCTGAGACAAATGCGGGTAAGGCATACCCCCATTGACTTAAAAAGCCGCCGGAAGCGGGGCCGAGAATGAATCCGAGGCCAAAAGCGGCGCCGATCATACCCATGCCCTTTGCACGGTTTTTCTCATCCGTCACATCGGCAACGTAGGCTTGCGCTACCGTAATATTCCCACCGGTCAGCCCGTCTAAAAAACGACTGATCATAATAACTGCAATACTGCGCGCAAACCCCAACATCAACAGCGATAAAAAGGTTCCGGCAATACTGAACAATAATAATGGTTTTCTGCCAAACCGATCCGAAAAACGACCTACCAAAGGTGCCCCTAAAAACTGACCCAACGGATAGGCGGCACCGATCAAGCCGATCATGGCAGGCGTGGCTCCCCAGTTGGAAGCGATATAAGGCAGCAGAGGCAATATGAGTCCAAAGCCGAGCATATCGACAAATACGACAGAAAAAAGTGGCAGCAAAGGACTTTTCTGTTTCATAGCAAATCTCGCAGTAATCGATGTATTTTATTACTGATAACCAAATTTCACATATGTTTTTTTAGGTAATAGTTAAAAGAACACAGTTTCACTATTTTCGATTGTTACGAGAATGAATAACTTCTAAATCGCCTTTCTTCTATTTCTTTCGAAGATGAAAGGCTTTCAACTACCGCTGTGCAGTTCCGAGATGCTACAATCAGAGATCACTTCGCAGAAACCGACCCCGGATTAAAGCAAATATCTGGGATAGAAGTTTCACAATTTAGGAGTTCTTACTTTGATTGTTAAAGAAGTCTTTAACTTTTTTAAACAACCCTGCCCCAATCATTTCATCTGCAACAGCAAAGATTTGCTTGATCGCTGCGAGAACGTTTTTTTCGCCAGCCCAATGTTTTTCAATTACTGCTGAATCTGTATGGTTTAATATTGTATTCAGTGCATAAGCGGCAAGCGCAAGGTCATCAAGATAACCTACCCCTGGAAAAAAGTCTGGTACAACGTCAATTGGTTATATGAAGTAAGCAATTACGCCAGCTAGTTTTGCCTTATCAGCAGTTTTAACGTCTTTATCCAGGCTGAGCTTGCATAACAGATGAAACATGTCAGGCACAAGCAATAAATACTCAGTAAATTTAAATTTTCTACCTTCGTCCGTTTCAAGAAATTCGTGAATTTTCTACCTCATACTTTGGTAGAAGTCAACTTTTTCATGAGCACTAAGAATTATTTCTTCGTTCATCTGTTTTTTATAACCTTTCCGAAATTATTGGTTATTTAAATGATCAGGCTTTCCCAGCTGAACGTGTCCATATCGGGAAACATCGAAAATATTGCTGCCATGCATGCTATATCGCGCATCGGTTTGGGAAAGCGGGGCGTTCATGACAAATGAACAGTTTGATCGCGAACGGCGGTATCGACTGGCGATTTCGGTCGCGGCAGTAATGCTAAAGCAAGGTAAATTTCTGAGAATGACTATCGGATCAACAATGAAAGGACGATTGCAAAATATAAACCTCTATTTGGTGGGTTAATTCGCGGACTCAGCTGATATGCCATCACAATTACGGCTTGAGCTATTGGCAGATAAAAAGCAGTGCCCATTCGCATTATTCCAGGGGAAGTGCATACAGTTCCTGCCAGCTTATTCCGAAATATTGCTGTATGGTTTCGGTAAATATTTTCATCGCCGCTTCATGGAAGTCGCCTTCCTGTTTGCCAAAGGCATTCGTAAATTGCTGTTCGATGGAATCGGTGTTTGTCCATTCGTCAATATAGGTTCCTGTGGTCAAATCGTATTGATAGGTGGCTGATGATTCGTCCTTATCGGCTTGAAATCGAAGCATGTTTTCGGATTCATAATACCAAATAGCGACAATATTATCCATTCATATTACAGAGAAAGAGCATGTTGTATTCAACAAGCGGTGTCTTTAAATTCGGGCGTGATAGCTCCATTCGTATATTTGCTTGCTCGTCCATAAACCCATAAGCACCGTATTCCTGTTCATATACAAATCCCAAATCTTTTAATGACAAAACAGGTTTTTCTGCGACGCTCACGTTTCCGGTCGCTGATGAAAACTGGATAGGCCCCGCAGAGCCGGTAGAGAGATTCCACATTTGTAAAACTCCGTTTTCCGTATAGAAAACAGAGTCGGCTGCGGCGTAAATCGAGCCTGTGTTGGCTTCAAGCGTTTGCTGCACCACTCCGGTGGCGACGTCAATTTGGCGCAGTTCCGTGGGGACAGGCTTCCCGCGGTCATCGACTGCATTCGAAATCGAGACGACGAGCTTGTCGTTTACGACGGCGAATGCGCAGAGGAAGGTTTCGCTTCGATATAGCTCGGTTTGCTCGCTGCCGTCAGGGCGCATGCGCCAAATCGAGTCGTCGTTGCTGTTGATTTGGTAATAGATCCATCCATCCGACATGTCGTAGTGAATCATCCAGCCGCTGAGGAGCTTTTGCGGCTCGCCGCCGTCGGTGGAGATGCGGCAAAACTCGCTGTTGTTACCGCCCGTGCAATAGTAGATCCATCCATCGTAAACGCTCATCGATGCGTTTTGCCCGTCGACCAAGGAAACGATTTCGCCCGTATCTGGCAGGGCTTTATAGATGCCGCCAGCGAGATAGTAAATCCAGTCTTTTGTGACAACCATATCCCCCGCGCCGTTGAAGAGAGGGCCTTCCTTGTTGGTTCCGTCGGTTCGGACGCGATACGGCTTCCGCTCGTCGGAGAGATTTCGATAGTAGAGCCAATCCCCGACCACGTTGATGCTATCCCCGCGCGCATCTGCAATTTTCTTGATGCCAGTTCCATCGGTACGCATTTTATATATGTTGTATTCATCGCTTGGCAGAGCGAAATAGACCCAGCTTCCTTGTCTCGTCATCAATCCATATAGCCAAAGGTCCATACTTGGCAATTCCAGATTGGTCAGGTTCCCAGCTGTGGTTCCGAACAGATTGATTTCAGATTCGGAGGTATAATCCGCAAAAAACGGAATCGTGTAGGAGAAGGTCTGGTTTTGCTCGTTTGCCCACTGCGCGAAGCGCTCCGCTCCTTCTGGTGCGTTCTGAATCCCGAGCATAAGTAGTTCCTGAATCACGTCATAATCGCTGGCGATGGAACCCAGCAGTGCGGTGATCGCGTACTGATACGCCTGCGTGTTGGCGGGTTCAAGCGCAATCAGCTTTTTTGCCGCAAGGTATGCGCTCTCATGGTCTCCGCTGTCCTGATAGGTTTGAATCAGCGCGCGAAGTTCCTCCGCCGTATTGGCAGAGTCGATCGCACTGGAGGTGGCGACAAGCACAGGTAACGTATCATTGGAAACATTGGATAGGTTTTCCGCGGGGCTTGCTTCACCGGTTTTGCCACACGCGTTCAATCCAAACAACAGGATCATAACGACCAAAAGAACGATAAGCCTTTTCTTCATGCGACTTCCCCCTTGGCAGAATTCGAGCGTTCATCCTCACTTATCAGTATTGTAACATGCAGATAGAATATAATCACGCATTAGTGAAGCATACTATCGGGCAATATCGGACGTCTTGCGCATTGCTCGTCATGCTTATGAAATCATGGTAAATTAACTAATAAAAACTCTTTATAAGTTGATCGCGCAAAGCGCGATTGCGGGTTTTAATGAACTAGGAAGCGTGCAAGTTAGATAAGTAAGACACTTGATCAATCAAGTATCAATTTCTTTTATCTTTGGGAGAATATCAGGATATTAATACGACATCTAATTATTAAAAATCGTAGAAAAACGAATTAAATCTTCAAGTGTGTGCGATAAATCTTGCGCACTCCGGACACGCGCTTCTGAGAACGGGATGGCTTTGCGGTTGGTGCTAAAAATTGCTGTCACTCCAAGGTCGTAGACCGCATATGCATCGTCAGCCACATCTCCAACCACCGCTATGACAGGGATTTTCAGAGCGCTGGCGCGCTTTGCTACGCCAACAACCACTTTTCCTTGTAAACTTTGAGAGTCGATTCTTCCCTCACCAGTCAGAACAAAATCAGCCTTTTGGACGAGGTGCTCAAAGTCAATGAGATCCAGCACTGTGTCAATGCCGCGTTTTAGACTGCCATCAAGAAAGGCAACGATGCCTGCGCCAAAGGCACCTGCCGCTCCACTGCCCGGCAGTGCTGACACATCCTTATTGAGCTGTGACTGAATAAGACGATCAAGATAGATTAAATTGGAATCCAGCATTTCGACCATTTCCGGAGTCGCTCCTTTTTGCGGTGCAAAAATATAAGCAGCTCCAGATTTTCCGTGCATGGGATTGTCAATGTCACACATTGCACTGAGTATGCAACCGCTCAGTTTTCTTTTCGCAGCAGCCAAATCTACGGAAACAATCTGATCGAGCGTATCTCCAGTCGGGATAAATGCTTCTCCGATGGAGTTATAAAAGCGAACACCAAGTGCAGCCGCACACCCACAACCGGCATCATTGGTCGCGCTGCCTCCAAGACCGAGTATGATGTTCGTTGCGCCTGCTTCGATTGCGTGCAGTATCTGTTGGCCTACGCCATACGTGGTTGTTGTTGCCGGATTGGGCTGTTGCTCGGTCAAAGGAAGACCCGCGGCGGAAGCCATTTCGATAATGGCTGTACTTCCCGTCCTCAGATATTGCGCGGAAACAATCTCGCCATAAGGCCCGCTTACATCGACTTGGACCAGCTCGCCCTCGATTGCTTTATGGAAGCAGTCAACGGTTCCTTCTCCACCGTCAGCGACGGGCACTCGAATGACTTCGCATTCCGGGTATATCTTTTTTATAACGGTTTCAGATATTTGACAGATCTCAATGGATGAAAGTGTTCCTTTAAATGAGTCTGGAATAACGACAATTTTCTTCATGTAAAAAGATCCTCTTTCGATTTATGTATGGATTCATTTCATGTATTTGACGGAAGCGGTTTATTTATCCAAAGGCAGACGAATCGTGAAAACAGCGCCAAGATTGTTTTGACACGAAATTTCGCCCCCCATATAATCCAGCGCGGATTTTGCAATGGACAAACCAAGACCGAAATTTCCGCCTTCTCCCTTATAAAACCGGTCAAAAATATGCGGGAAATCCTGCTCCGAGATGCCGTTGCCATCGTCGCGCACGGAGATAACGGCAAAATCATCCGCTTCTGCTAGGCGAATTTCAACAATACTATTTGCATAACGCAACCCGTTATAGACTACATTGAGCAATGACTGCATAAGCAATTCTTCGCTTCCTTTTACAAACAAAGAATCCAAATCGGAATGGAAAGATACCTGCTTGCTATGCCGCTCGGCATATCCTCCCACTTTTTCAATGACCGTTTGAACAATGTGGAACAGATCTATTTTTGAGAAATTCTGATAATATGCGTCGTTTTCAATCCGCGATAGGGTCAGCAACTCTCCAACAAGCCGATTCAATCGTTTGCATTCCGCGCTAATAACCTTGGCTGCTTGCTTGTTGTCCGGGAAAACATCATTTTCAATCCCTTCCGCATAGCCTTGAATGCTCATCAGCGGAGTACGCAATTCGTGCGAAGCATTTTGTAATGCAATGGTCTGCAACTCATAATATTGCTGCAGATGCTTGCTCATTTTATTAATTGACGCGGTTAACTCATAACCTTCACGACTGCTGCTATCGACCGGAACGGTTACGAAATCTCCGATACTGATTTTTGAGGCTGCATCTGCGGTCGCTGCGATTGGGCCGGAGATTCTGCCTGCGATGCGGGAAGAAATCAGGATTGCGGCTAAACTAACAGCGATCAATACGGCGATCAGGGTGATGTTTACAATTGTTACGATTTGAAGAGCGCCACTGAGAACACCGACAAACAGCAAAGCGATGAAGTGGTTTTGATCAATGTGAAATTCTTGATACTGCGCCAGATACGTCCCTCCGGCATCGTTGAATGTTACGATACCATCTGCGCCAAAGGCCTTTTCATACGCGGTTTCAGAAATTTCATCAGTGATTGCTGAGCCGTCAAATGTTTCCGGAAAGAGTACTTTGCCACCGTTCCCCAGTATCAATATCTCAACGTTTGCAGTTTGCCGCGAAATATTCATGAAATCATGGATGATGATTTGATACATCTCCGCGCTCTGAGAATAGGTAGAGGATTGCTCCAGCCGAACATCAACCATATCTGTTGCGCGATCAATGGAGCGCTCCAACTCGTTGCGGATAAACCCTTCCACACTTTTGCGGATTGCAAGATTAAAAACGATCAATACCAGCACGGTCATCAGAACGATCAACCATGCAAAAGGGCTAAGAATACTATTCCGGATTCGCTTCATATAGAATCCTTTCGACTGAGCTTGAAGCCAAAGCCCCAGACGGATTCAATCGATACGTCACTCACGGTCAGCTTCTTGCGCAGTCTTTTTAAAACGTCATCTGCTGCGCGCGTATCTGCATTTGATTCAAATTGCCAAACATTTTTGATCAATTCTTCTCTGGATACCGCGCGGTCACTATGCGAGAAGAGATAGTAAAGCAATGAAAACTCGGTTGGGGTGAGATTGACCGGATTTCCATCAAATCTTGCTTCATGGGTTGCTGCGTTTAGCAAGATATTGCCATACGAAACGGTGGTCTGAATCGATTGGCCTCTGTCCAACTCGATTCTTCGAAATATGCTGTTGATCCGTGCAACAAGTTCCAGCGGAGAAAACGGCTTCACGAGATAATCGTCGCTTCCCATAGTGATACCGGTGATCCGGTCGAGCTCACTGTCTCTTGCTGAAACGATGATGATCGGTACGCTGCATCGATTCCGCAGCTTGTTGCATATTTGCAGTCCATCCGTGCCCGGCATCATGATATCCAGGACTACCAGATCTGCCGGCTCGAGATAAAAAGCGGTTAAAAGAGCGTCTCCATCTGGAAATGAACGAACCTCGTAACCCGCTTTCTCCAGAAAGCTGTGCATCAAATCCCGGATATTCAATTCGTCATCCGCGATATAAATTCGTTTAGACATAATTGATCACCTCTTATTAACTAACATCATAACAAAAACTAAATCGCAAGGGAAACATTGCCACAGATTTGCCTATGATTTACCGATGCAATGCGGGGCGGAAACAAGTAATCTGAATACATCAAGGATGCTTACTCAGACATGGGATGTGTGACATGCGATGGATCTATTCACAAACGCGATGGAACCAATCGATTCTTCTTCGGTCGTAGAACAGATTATTCATCAGATCACGAAGGCTATTTCCACAGGCCGGTTCCGGATTGGAGATCGATTGCCAAGTGAGTTTGAGTTGGCAAGTGAGCTAAATGTTGGCAGAAACTCTCTGAGGGAGGCAATCAAGATACTCTCAACGATGGGCATCGTTGAAATCAAGCGAGGCGATGGAACTTATATTTGCCAGCAACTGAAGCCAACAGTGTTTGACGCCACTATATATGGCCTCATACTGGGGGAGAGCACCGAAGAGGAGCTCTATGAACTCAGAAAAATACTGGACGAGGACATGCTGACCCTGGCCATGCAAAAGTGTTCCGATCAAGACTTGGATACACTGGAAGCGTTTATTGAAGAAATGCGAACCTGCTTTCATCGGGGAGATATATCCAGAGCGTCAAAGCTGGATTATGAGTTCCATTTATACCTGGCTCAGTGCTGCCACAATAGTTTTTTACAGCGTATCGTCACGGGAGTTTACCGTCTTTTCGAACAATCAATCGAAACCAATATCCGCTCTGAAGAGGAATTCGCAAAGGCTGACAAGTATCATCAACAAATGGTAGATTGCTTAAGAGCTAAGAATGCCGGCATTATATCTAAAGTTGTACAAGATAGCTTATCAAGTTGGAAGAGTAAAATTCACCAATCGATCCATGAAAGCGCAAACTCACATGATGTAAAAAGTAACTAAACTGGATTTCACCCGCTTTAGGCGGGAGAGATAATATAAAGGAGGAGTTTTCATGAAAAAAATCATCGCGATTGTTCTCTTGCTAGCTATGGCGCTCTCTACCGTGGCTTGCGCAGCTCCGAAGGCAGAGCCTGCCGAGGTAGCTCCGGCTCAGCCGGAAGCCGCCGTTGCCGAACCCGCTGCTACGGAAGAACCGGCTGCTCTCGAGTATCCAGTTCGTCCGATCCAGAACGTGATTCCCTTCGGCGCCGGCGGCGGCACCGATGTATGGAATCGTGCATTAATGGCTGCTATGGGCGAGATCATGGGTCAGACCATTGTGTCGGCTAACATGACCGGCGGCAGCGCAGGCTCCATCGGTATCGATTATGCATGGAAGTCGCCCCATGACGGATACACGCTCGCTGGCACGTCTGAAACACCGCTAACCATTCCGGTACAGACGGGACTTACGCAGACGAGCAAAGACTGGACCTATTTCATCGCAGCAGGTTCCCCGGGCGTGCTCTGTGTCAACAAGAATTCTCAGTATAAAACCATGGACGAAATTCTGGCAGCGCTGACGGAAAACCCTGAATCCGTTTCGATCGCTGGCACGACAGGCGGCCTGTGGTTTGCGCTCGCCAAGCTGTTCGAATCCTACGGCAACGTACCGTTTAAGTGGCTGCCGTACGACGGTTCCGGCCCCGCAATCAAAGGCGCTGTTTCCAATGAAGCCGACTGCGTTGTCGCCTCTGCCGGAGAAGTCAAAGACTTTGTTCGCGCCGGAGATCTGATTCCGCTCGTGGTTATGTCGAAAGAAGACTGGGAGTTCCCGGAATTCGGCAATGTTGAAGCAGTGACGAAGAAAGTGCCTGCGCTCGAAGCATATCTTCCTTTGATCCAGTTCCTTGGCTTCAAGGTGCCTGCAGACACCGATCCGGCCATTGTCGCCTACCTCCAGGATGTGTTTGCGCAAGCGATGGATTCCGATGCAATCAAAACGTTTGCTGCTGATCAGCTGTGCGTTATTTACAACCTGACCGGTGAAGAAGCAAGCCAGATGGCAGCCGCAGTTGAGAGCAAGCTTTGCTGGGTTCTCTATGACATGGGACAAACCAAATTCAGCCCCGAAGAATTTGGAATTCCGAAACCGTAATAACCGGAGTAAGGAACAGAGGACGGGGCGAAAACCCCGTCCTCTGTATGAAAGACCAAGCCGCCAAGGAGGGGCTACAGATGAAAAAAGAAAATCTTCGTCGGGCAGATTTGATATTCGCGATTGTGCTGATCCTGTTGTCAATATTTGTTTTTATTAAGTCTATTGGTTATTTTTTTAATCCGTTTAGCAGAGACTTTGCACTCGTGAGCGGCGACAGCATCAAAGACGCGATAGTAAATTGGAATCAATCTCCGGCGTTACTGCCGCTCTTCCTTTCGGCACTATTGCTGGTCTGTGGTGTTTCGCTGCTGCACATTGCAAAACGGCAAGGCGCAAAGATTGATTTCTTCATGAAAGAAAAGGTGAAGGCGCTCATACTCAGCCGCGAGCTGCATGTTGTACTGATCGTTGTCGGCACGTTGTGCTTATACATTTTTCTGCTGATACCGCTTTTTCGCAAGTATTTGGATCTGTTCCCGAGATTCCAGGCGTTTCCTTTTATGCTTGCGACGTTCGTATATCTTTTCTCTACAATGGTTATTTTTAATATAAAGTCTTTCAAAAAGATTCTTTATTCCTTCATTACCGCAGCAATTGCGGCAGGTTTGATCGCATACGGCTTTGGCATCGCGGCTATGATCCCGCTGCCATAGAAAGGAGACGAATCATATGACTGGTTTAGAAAGTCTCTTAATGGAATTTGGGAACCTGATGGACCCTCGCGTTCTGGCGATTTTGTTCATCTCAACCATCCTAGGGATTATTATCGGCGCGCTGCCCGGCCTTTCCGCAACCATGGGCATTGCCCTTTTGACGGGGTTAACCTATAAGTTCCCCGTGGTGTATACGTTCGCGATACTGATGGGTGTTTATGTCGGCGCGATCTATGGCGGAAGTATATCCGCAATTCTACTCAACATCCCCGGTACAGCTTCCGCCGCGGCTACTGCGCTCGAGGGGCATCCATTGGCGATACAAGGGAAAGCGGAATCGGCCATCAAGGTAACGAGAGCGGCGAGTATTATCGGGACATTCATCGGCGTGCTTGCATTGACGCTGATCACGCCCCCGCTGACCAAGGTGGCGCTGATGTTCACCTCCGCCGAATATTTCATGCTTGCGCTTTTTGGCGTTCTGATCTGCGGATCGATCGTTTCAAGCGATCTTCCGCTCAAGGGTTGGATCGGCGGCTTGATCGGCCTTTTGGTCGCCATGATCGGCATGGATAAACTGCAGGGCGCTTCGCGTTTTGACTTTGGCAATACCAGCTTGATGAGCGGTGTGTCTCTTGTTCCGGCTATGATCGGTTTCTACGCCATTCCGGAGGTCATCAAGGCGTTTGCGAAATCGGACGATGATATTGAGGTTGGCAAAGCGGAGAACAAGGTGAAGGAGAAAGTTCGCGTTTGGCCGCTTCTGGTAAAGAATATCCGCGTTATCATTCAGTCTGCGCTGATTGGAATCGGTGTTGGCGCGCTGCCCGGTGTCGGTGAAGATGTCGCGGCATGGGTCTCATATGATACGGCAAAGAAAACGTCAAAACACCCGGAAAAATACGGAACCGGATGTTATGAAGGCGCAATCGCTCCCGAGGTTGGCAACAATGCCGCAATCGGCGGCGCGTTGATTCCGATGCTCACACTCGCTGTTCCGGGATCTCCTCCTGCGGCGGTATTACTCGGCGCATTGATGATTCACAACATTCGTCCGGGTCCGATGCTGATGCGCGACAACCCGACCTTTATCTACTACATTGCGGGGCTTCTATTCATCGCTGTTTTCATTCTCTGGATTGCAGGATTGATTCTTGCCAAGCCGATGTCGATGATATTAAAGGTAAACAAGGTGTATCTCATGCCGATTGTTGCCGCATTGTCCATCATTGGTGCGTATGCGATCAACAACCGTGCATTTGATATCATCATTGCGCTGGTGTTCGGTGTGCTCGGCTATTTCCTTGACAAAATGAAGTACTCTGCTGCGCCAATCGTATTGGGCATCATTCTGGGCAATATGATCGATGAGAACTTCCGGCGCGCGTTGATGGTGAGCAGCGGCAGTTATTCCATATTTGTCACCCGTCCGATTTCTTTGATCTTCCTGGCGATCATCATTTTCACCATCGTCAAGCAAATCATAAAAAGCCGGAAGCAGCAGGCAACGTTGAATGTTACTGAGGAATCTGCGGTTTAGCAGAGAAAGAATAGACTTATGAAAACGTTATATACGATAAACACCGTGAATAATTTCACAGATCTGATCTATCGTCCGTTTGGCGTGCCGTTCTGTGAAGAACATACGGATCTTGTGATGTACAACATCATGGACGACAGCCTTTTGAAAGATACCCTCAAGTATGAAGGTATGACGACGGTGATTGCAGGGCGGATGCTGAACTATGCAAAAGCAGCGGAAGCATCCGGCGCAGATGGTCTGCTGGTGACATGCACGTCCGTCAACCAGGCGACGGCTTTGATCAAACCGCTTTTGACGATTCCGATCATCAACATTGAAGAACCCGTGGCAGATCAGGCGGTCGAGAATGGAAAAAGGATCGGCATCCTCGCCACACTTCCATCCAGCCCCAAAGCCATCGGCCGCGTGATCGAACAAAAAGCGCAGCAAAAGGGTAAACAGGTGGAATTGATCGTAAAGGTTGCAGAGGGAGCGTTTGACGTGCTGTGCGCCGGTGATCGCCCGAAGCATGACGAAATGGTACTTGCTGCTTTGGCGGATCTTGCGCAGGAAGTGGATGTCATTGCGTTTGCGCAAATCTCCATGAGCCTCTTACCCCACAGTGATGTTGGCGTTCCCATTTACAAAATCGGACGATCAGGCTATGAGAAAATCTACAGCTTGATGAGCGAGAAGTAAGGTGGAGAAGATGGCAGAGCATAAAGACGTTGCGGTGTTGAAGCAGAGGGCGATAGAAGTCCGTAAAAATATTCTGAAAATGATATATACCGCGCAGTCGGGTCATCCGGGCGGATCCTTGTCCGCAGCGGACATGATGACAGCCCTCTACTTTCATGAGTTAAACGTAGATCCGGAGAATCCGGGCTGGGACGACCGGGACCGGTTTGTCCTTTCGAAAGGGCATGTTTGCCCCGTACTCTACACTTGCCTGGGCATGCGCGGATACTTTGACGAGAAGGAGCTTCTCACGCTGCGCAAGGAAGGCTCCATTCTGCAAGGGCATCCGGATATGAAGCGGTGCCCCGGCATCGACATTTCCACCGGATCTCTGGGGCAGGGGCTTTCTGTCGGCGTAGGCATGGCAATACGCGCAAAACGCGACGGCAAGAGCTATCGGGTCTATGTGCTGATCGGTGACGGAGAGGCGCAGGAGGGCCAGATTTGGGAAGCCGTTCAGGCCGCTGCTAAGTATGAATTGGAGAACCTGACCATACTCGTCGACAATAACAATCTGCAAAACGATAACTGTTGTGACGTTGTTATGCCGACCGGCGATCTGGCAAAGAAATTCGAAGCGTTCGGATGTTCTGTACAAAAAATTGATGGGCATGATATGGAGCAGATACTTCTTGCGTTGGCGAAAGCCCGTCTGCAACAAGAGGGAAAGCCGAACTGCATCGTGATGAGCACCTTAAAGGGCAGAGGCGTTTCATTTATGGAAAACGTTGTAAAATGGCATGGCGTTGCACCAAACGAATCGGAGTACGCGCAGGCTGTGAAAGAAGTGGAGGCAGGACTACAATGAGCAATTATCAGATGGGCCTGCCGACGCGCGATGCATATGGTGACGAGATTCTGGCGCTGGGGCATGATAATCCGCTTGTCTATGTCGTGGACTGCGATGTCGGCAAATCCTGCAAAACGATTCCTTTCCTTCAGGAACTGCCGGAGCAATATCTCAATGTTGGAATCTCGGAGCAAAACGCGTGCGGTATTGCCGCAGGCCTCGCGACTTGCGGAAAAATACCGTTTGTGACCACATATGCCGTCTTTGGAAGCATGCGTATGCTGGAACAGATTCGGCAGGAGATTTGTTATCCGCATTTGAATGTTAAGATTGCCTGCTCGCATGGCGGACTCACCCCGGCCAATGACGGGGCGAGCCATCAGGGAATTGAGGATATGGGAATTTTGCGCACAATTCCGAACATGAATGTGATCATGGGCGCGGATTATTGGTCGACAAGAAAGCTTGTTCGCGCGGCTGCCGAGTTCGACGGTGCGGTTTACCTGCGTTTTACACGCGACGGAGTGCCTTCGATTTATGATGAATCTTCTGAGTTTACGATCGGGAAAGCAAACCTGTTAAAAGATGGCAGTGATGTTGCGCTGATCGCTAACGGAGATGTTCTCATTGTTGCGTTGGAAGCAGCCGAGCTGCTCGAGAAAGAGGGCATTCACGCACGGGTTTTGGATATGCATACAATTAAACCGCTGGACAAAGAGGCGGTTCTGGCTGCAATAAACGATTGCGGACGCATTGTCACCATTGAGGATCATACCATCATCAACGGACTTGGCAGCGCTGTTGCAGAAGTGATTGCGGAAGAAGGCCGCGGGAGACTCGTTCGAATCGGCATCAACGATCGATTTGGCGAATCGGCTCCCTATCATCGACTGCTTGAGAAACACGGCATCACAGCAAACAACGCCGTGGCAGCAGCAAAGCGCCTCTTGAACGCCGAAGCATGATGGAACATGCAAGTTTGTTGCATGATACGGAGAGAAGTATGAAAATTATCGTTTTAGATGGGTATACACTGAATCCCGGAGATCTGAGCTGGGATGCGCTCGGAACTTTCGGCGAACTGACCGTTTACGACCGCACGCCAATGACGGATGATGAAATCATCGAAAGAGTTGGTGAAGCGGAAGTTGTTTTTACAAACAAGACGCCTTTACGGGCTTCTGTATTTGAAGCATGCCGGAATTTAAAATTCGTTGGTGTACTGGCGACGGGGTATAACGTGGTTGATACGGCCAGCGCAAAACAGCATGGTGTGTTGGTTTCAAATATTCCAACATATGGAACTGCGGCCGTCGGGCAGTTTGCCATTGGCTTGCTGCTGGAAATCTGTCATCATATCGGCAGCCACGATCAGGCTGTGCATGAGGGCAGATGGGAGAAGAATGACGACTGGTGCTTCTGGGACTATCCGCTGATCGAGCTGGATGGAAAAACGATGGGCATCATCGGATTCGGCAGAATCGGACAGGCGACGGGGCGCATCGCAAAAGCCCTGGGGATGCGCGTTCTCGCGCACGACGCATATCCAAACGATACTGGGCGAAATATCGCAGAATATGTGGTGTTGGACGAGATTTTCGCGCAGTCGGATGTCATTGCGCTGCACTGCCCGCTCCTGCCGGATACCGAAGGACTCATCAATGCCAGGAACATTGCAAAGATGCGTGACGGCGTGATCATCATCAACAACAGTCGCGGCCCGTTGATCGTGGAACAGGATCTGGCGGACGCATTAAATTCCGGCAAGGTATATGCCGCCGGGCTGGATGTGGTTTCCAGCGAACCGATTCGCGGAGATAATCCGTTGTTGTCGGCGAAAAACTGCATTATAACGCCGCATATCAGTTGGGCACCCAAGGAAAGCAGACAGCGACTGATGGATATAGCCATCAAAAATCTTAGTATGTTTATCGGCGGAGAACCGACGAATATCGTCAATCCATGACCCCTTGTAAGAACTCGCTTCATTGTAAACACGCATATAAAACATAAGGAAACGGGAGAAAACTATGATTCTATTACTCGTGAAATACTCGATGAAACCCGGCTCAAGAGATGCGTTTCTTAAGAGATTAGGAGCCGCTAAAATTTCGGAACTGACCCGACATGAAAGTGGAAACATTAGATACGAGTTTTATTGCCCGGTAGACGTTGAAGATTCGATCCTTCTGTTGGAACAATGGACTGATTTTTCCGCGATTGAAACACATCGCGCGATGGATCATATAAAAACGCTTATTGAGCTAAAAAAAGACTACGTTTTGAATACACAGATTGATAGATTTGATATTTGACTGGAGTTTCAACCCCTGCACGCATTCAATCAGATTTGTGGTCGTAAAACAAATGGCGCGGTAGCGTCGAAAACTTTGTGTAAACGCAAAATGCCAGATAATTTCAATTAGCCATGAGGGGCAAGGTTCATCCTTGCCCTGTGTCATTACCGTAACACGGTGGAAAAGTATGCGTCAAGGAGAAAAGCGAAGCGAGCCTTGACGCGTACTTGCACCGTGTTATTCCTTAGAGCGTCACGTTGACTCGATCACCGAAGAAGATCATCAAATGCATCAGGATTTGACCCCAGTCTTTGATCGGCATCGTCCAGCTTTCCGTAACCTGCATGGTGATCAGATATAACTGCTTGAGCAGAGCGTCGTCGCTGACAAACGCGCTTTTCGTCTTTGTGACCTTGCGCAATTGGCGGTTGAAATTTTCGATGGCGTTGGTCGTGTAGATCACCCTTCGGATCGGTTCCGGATATTTAAACATAGTCGCAAGTTCATCCCAGTGATCCCGCCAGGATTTGATGCCAGCCGGATATTTCGTACCCCAGACGTGTTCCAGTTCGTCCAAAGCTTCCAATGCGGCCTCCTCGGTCGGCGCTTTATAGATGGGTTTGAGCATCGCCGTAAAGGCTTTGACGTCCTTGTAGGAGACGTATCGGGTGGAACTGCGAATCTGATGGATGATGCAGCGCTGGATTTCTGTTTTCGGGAAGGCCACGGAAATGGCTTCCGAAAAACCGCTCAGTCCATCGACCGAAACCAACAAAATGTCCGAAACGCCGCGGTTTTTCAGGCCGTTCAGAACGCCGAGCCAGTATTTTGAGCTTTCTGTCGCGCCGACCCACAGGCCCAAAACATCCTTCTTTCCGGCCAAATCGGTCCCGATGGCGATATAGACCGCCTTCTTGACGACGGCGCCTTCTTCCCGGACTTTGTAATGAATCGCGTCCAGCATTACCAACGCATAGATGCTTTCCAGCGGCCGGTTCTGCCATTCGCGAATGGCCGGCAATATCTTATCCGTAATCTTGGATACCCGTGTGGCGTCCACCTCTATGCCATACATTTTCCGATTTACGGTCATCTTTGGATGCGGACTGAATGTTGCGGTAGCAAACAATAAGGCAATAGCAAACAAACATTCTGCCACATAACTGCCATAGTTTTTACATAAAGTGTTTATCTGGTAGGGCTATAATAAGCAACATAAACGAAAGGAAGGGTTATATGCGCAATAGAAAAGTAAACATATACTTAACCATATGTGTAATGCTTGTTTTTGCAGCTTTGCTAAGCCTATCCGGTTGTGGTAACGATGTTGAACAGCTTTCTAGCGAGGAACTCGTAGTTCTAATAGAGCTGGCAGATCCAGATGGAGAAGTCGAAGGTCAAGAATTGTTCGAGGGTAACCAGCGCTTAGCTCAAACGAGCGCTGAAGAATTGGCAGAACTTGAGAATCTTGCCGAAATTGATGAGCTAGCTGAACTAGACGAACTGGCAGGGCTTGGGGCGTTGGATGAGCTTGTGGAGTTGGCTGATCTTGAGGAACTGGCTGAACTTGAAGAATTTGAAGCGTTGATGGAAGATCTGGAAGAAATAGAGGAACTTGAAGCGTTGTTAAAAGAAATGGAAAGATAAGCAACTACCACAGCGCTGACACAAAAGTGGTATCAGATGGCCACAGCGGCATATAGACTACTGATACTCTCTATACTGAAAAGAAGATTGGAGTATTTGATATGAAGAAACTGATAATTGCAGTACTGGCATTCGCAATTCTTATTACGGGGTCAACAACAGCATATGCAGAATCCACCTCCGCGGATGAATCCGCAGACGAAATCTATGAAAGGTTGGAAGAGCGAGCAGAAGACCTTGATATGACGTTCGACGAGTATAAAGCGTATCTCCTAGAGAAAAAGGAAGTGTTGACAGCGAAGGCTACCGAAAACGGAATGTCCCTAAACGAATTCAAGCAGTTTCTAAAAAACAAAAAGGCAGATTTCGAGGCAGAGGCAGCTGAAAATGGATTGTCGACAGAAGAGTATCGTGCATATTTTGCCGACCGAAAAAGCCGGCTTGAAGCAAGAGCAGCAGAACTTGGTCTAACGATGGATGAGTACAGGGCACAGATGGCTGACAAGAAAGCAAGTTTTGAGGCAAAAGCAGTCGAAAATGAAATGTCCGTAGAAGAATACCGTGCGTATTTGTCTGATCGAAAGAGCCGACTTGAGGCAAAAGCAGCAGAGCTTGGTCTGACAATGGAAGAATATAGAGCACAGATGGCTTCTAAGAAAAAGAATTTCGAGGAAAAGGCAGCCGAAAAAGGAATGTCCGTAGAAGAGTACCGTGCATATTTAACCGATCGAAAAAGCCGACTCGAAGCAAAAGCAGCGGAACTTGGTCTAACGATGGATGAGCTTAGAGGAATCCGCGCGGCAAGAAGAGCAAAGAGAACTGCTGGAGCGGATTGAAGAGTCACAAATGAGACCAGCACGTTGTAAGAACGGGAGAAGACCCTAAAAAAGTTTGCTTCGCATAGGTGTATATTGTGTCAGAAACTCACAGCGTGAATCTGCTGCGAGTTTCTGATATAATTGTAGTTGTGAAATACAGTATACGTGCATGGAAGAGTAAATATGAATGAACTGATATATGTAGCCGATGACGATAAAGAAATATGCAAACTTCTTAAAACACTTATCGAGAACGAAGGATACAAGGTGGAGGTTTTCTTAAATGGTCAGGATCTGCTGCGTAGGTTTGCTGTACAGCGATGTGATTTGATGATAATTGATATCGCAATGCCCCAAATGAATGGTTATGATCTATGTCGAGAGATACGGAAAACAAGTATGATACCAATATTTGTGATTTCGGCAAACAACGACGAGATTGATCGTGTGCTTGGCTTGGAACTTGGAAGCGATGACTATATAGCCAAACCCATCGGATTTCGTGAATTAATCGTGAAAATCAAGAACACTTTTAAGCGCATAGAATTTTACAACACACCACAAAAATGCGAAAAAGGTGTGTTGCGATGCAAGGATATTTCACTCAGTGTAGTGAATCGCGAGGTGAAGTTCGGCGATGAGGTGTTGCCGACGACAGCTAAAGAATTCGATATGCTTATGCTGTTTTTGAGCAATAAAAATGTCGCGTTCTCCAGAGAAAGAATTATTGAGCAGATTTGGGGATACGATTATTATGGAGACTCACGGCAGGTGGATCATATAATTAAGCGGCTTCGCAAGAAAATGATACTTGCTGGAGCGCAATGCCAGATACAAACCGTTTGGGGATACGGATACAAGATTGAAGATAAAAATGAGGCATAGCTTAATTAGGAAACTCTCATTTACAAATGCGTTGACTTTGTTTGTGGCAATGTTAATTTTTTGTGGGATTGCCATTTTTGAATACGGTCAATCCATGTATAGTGATATATGCAAGCAACTTATTGTTGAAAATAAGGCAGCTAGTGTTATTGCTAAAGCAGGTCGAAACGAACCTTTGCTCTATAGAACGCTTTCGAATAGTACAAATCTTGTCTATAAGAAAAACACGAAGAACAATGCGTTTGAACTTATATATGCCAGCGACAAAGATTTAGAAATCCCAGTCCGGATTGAAGAACTCCTCCAAAAATTTATCGAAACAAAGCAGAGAGTCATTGACTTGTCCATAGGTGAGCGAGATTACCTATGTGCTGTGACTGCCGTGCAGCTTGACCAAGACGGCACAAATGGCGTGGTAGTTTCGCTTATATCGGCTGACAAAATTAAGCAGACAGCAGAATCGTCTATCATCATTATGGTTGAAGCATTTGTTCTTCTGCTTGTTATCTCATCACTAATATCCGGGTTGCTTTTTCGCAGAATTGCCAAACCCATTGCGATAATAACCGAATTGACAAAACGATATGCTAAGCGCGATTTTGCACAAACGTATACTGCAAATACAAATGATGAGATTTATGACCTTTCTGTCGCGGTAAGTAAAATGGCTGACAGCCTACAAAGCCAGGATGAAGCAAGAGATAAGTTGTTCCGACAGATTTCGCATGAGATCAAAACGCCACTGACAACAATATACGGTTATGCGGAGGGACTAAAAACCGGGGTGTTTGAAAACATTGATGAACCAGCGGAAGCAATTATGCGCGAGAGTCTTCGTATTCAAAAGATTACAGAGAATATAATTTTCTTGAGTAAGCTGGAAAGCAAGGTTGAGATTTTTGCATTTGAAGAGCATAACATTAGCGAGATTCTAGAACGTGCAATCGAAAGCATCGAAAACCTTGCCATCATAAAGGATATCGATATTATTTACACTCCGCAGCAGATAGAGCATATATGTTTAGATGCGGAAAAAATGCAGTGCGCATTAACCAATATTCTTTCCAATTGCATCAAATACGCCAAAGATTGTATTACAATTGAAGTTCTAGATAGTGATGATGCCGTCAAAATCATAATATCTGATAATGGCAAGGGCTTTAATGTTGAACACATTGACGATTTGCTAAGTGGCCTATCACGGGTAAAAAGCAACGGAAGTGGTATTGGCCTATCAATCGTTAATGAGATCGTTGAAGCACATGGTGGTCGTTTTATTGTTGGCAATAAGTCCATCGGCGGAGCTGAATTCTCAATAGTACTAAAGAAATGAAATACTTTTTGCACTAACAAAGCACACTTTTAGGTGTATAAATATATGTATGTTGTTTTACAAATCGCTTATTACCGAAGCTTTACAGTAAAACGATTGATTCGGAATTCGAGAAATCAAAAGTTTCAGATGATATTGGAATACAAATGGTTTCTTCAATAGTTCACTACCGTAGCGGATATCAACGCGCCTGATCCAAAGGATCGGTTCAGATTCTGTCCCGCGACACCATTCCCGACGCTTGAGTTGGTCAAATGATCATATTGGACACGGATATCACTGATCCCCCCGGTCAAGGTGAACGCGGAGGCAGGCTTAACGACCGGGGGCCTTAGCCTCTTCCAAGTGTGCGCGGGAAAAAAGGGAGGGGGGCGCAAATACTCGACAAAATGACGCTCCAAAACGAGATTTGAAAAGTCGAAGAAACCCTTATAAAAAGGGCGTTTTCCGAGTTTCAACGCACAAAAATTCGAGAGAAAAATCAAGAATATTTACGTGCTGCAACGTTTTTTACGAACTGAAAATATCGAGTAAATAGATCGATGTCTTTGAGCAATAAACTGTTATATCAGCCATAAAAAAAGCAATATTAATCTCAGGGTATTGAACTCAGTTACCGCTGCTGATATTGTATCAACAACGACAACTGAGTTGGCAAAACCGCCAGAAAGATAGAAATGCACACTCCCCTCACCACTATTCAACGATTACAGGACTGGTGGGTGGCATAATAAAAAGTTCAACCGCTATTTGCTGAAAAAGTAGGTTGCCAGAACTGAGATGCCAACCATAACGATGTTGCTCATACTATGCATCATCATCGGATAATACATGCTTTTTGTTTTCTCGTAACAGTCGCCATAAATAACACCCAGCACAATCGCAAGAATCACCTGATAAGTGCTGAAATGAACGGCAAAGGGAGCAAAAGAGAAGCTTATGTGGGCCAGACCGAAGATAACAGCCGCAATCAGGTTGGCGTAGCTGACTTTCCCGTTCAATATTCTTTTACCGATCGTCAGAGATATCATTGTTATGGCAAAGGCCCTGAAGATCAATTCTTCCGATGGTCCGGACAACAACAGTTGGAACCCAAGATTACCCGCAATATTATTCGCTGTCAGCGGGTAAGCAAAAGCACGGAAAGAGTCGTTTAAAAAAGCTAGCAGATAGAGAACGATAGTACCGCCAGTAAAAACGAGCGTAAACTTCAGGACATATTTCAGCCCCACCGCTTTGTTACCCCAACCAAAGCCAAACTTCAGTGGCTTGAACAAACGAATTGCAATAATTAACAAAAGTATGATGAGTGCCTGCGCAATGTGATGTACTGAAATCCATGAAAAGGCACCGTCTGGATCAATAACCTGAAAATCAAACTGATTAGCGATCAAGCCAGCTAATCTAGGGACTCCAAGCAACAATATGGTCAGAAGAACTACCCACAGGACGCCTTTCATGACACGAACTATCATTTCTTTTTCCTCCTCGGTCATCGTTATCTTTGTTATTTGATTACTTCTATAGCAAAGGTAGCAAAATACTTGTGAAAGCAGCGCTCAAATCCATGACCCAGTGTGCAATAAAAAACGGTAAAAGCCTCTTTGAACGAATATAGAAAATTGTCATTACAATTGCCACCGGAATAAAAGAGATTACGCGCATGATAGTATAACGCCAGTCCAAGCTTAATGGCAGTGCAGCGTGTTGAAATGCCCAGCCAAAGGTGACAATAGCGATACCGATCCATTTTTTCCCGACTATACTTATAATTCTTGTTAAGGCATATCCCTGATACGTTATTTGTTCGGATATTGCCCATAGTATCGGCCAAATCGTAATACTGTAGACAGCCCCCCACATAGGGAGCCCACCCATGGTCTGCTGTGGTACGGGAGTGCCAAAAAAGAGAAAGCTGCTCAAACTCATTCCAGCTACTGACATAGGTAAAAATAGAATTATATATCCAATACTCGTCAGCACAGTTTTTGCAAAGGATTGATCCTTAATGTTGACTAAATCGAGCAGGGTACGGTTTTCGTTCTTTATCAGGCTCATGATCAGTACAAGGCAACCCATGTCAATTAAAGTACCATATACAGTAAACCAATGACCTGCCGCTTCGATTGGTTTAGGGTTTCCTGCAAGAAGATATAGTGCAGCTAAAAGTAATTGTAATGCTGACGCTAGAATGAAGCGAGTAAAAACCAACAATATTGGCCATTTTAAGGAGCTGGTATCAATTTTATGCAATGGGGTCACCTCCTGCTTTTCAACTGTAGAATTACGAGGCATCTTGACCCAACAGCTCATCCACGATTGCGGCAATCCTCACAACATTATTCAAATATATGAAGTGATTACCTTCCAATATTTCAAATTTTGTCTGTTCACCAATCCGAGCTAGATGTTGATGCTGATATTCTTGTGGAGTTATTTTAATCTGCTTATTGGGCTTCTCATAAGTCATTCGGGATATTACTTTATAATATGGTACGTTATTTGGAAAAGGTAAATCCATCACTTCTTTTATGTAGTCTGCAGAACTTGAAATCTCCTGCAAAATGTTGCTGTTTACGCTAAAGCCTGCAAAAACCACCATGTCATTAATTTCTTTTACAGAATATCCATAAGAGCGCAGAAGATACCTTTTTGTAGTTAAAGATCCGATAACCGAGGTAAATCCTATAGCTTGCTGAAATTTTGCTATACCAAGCAGAGATTTGACAAACCTCGGCATAGGAGCATAATAGGCAGAAGAAGTACCATCCAACGAGATAATTGCTTCCACTTCTTCTGGATACTTTGCAGCATAGTATTCACTAAAAACACTGGATATCGAGTGGGGCATCAGAATATAGGGTGCGCTTATACTCAATTTCCTCAGTACAGTTCTTATCTCCTCGATATAGTTTTCACAGGTACGTGGTTTAGTTGTCTGGCTGCTGAACCCTACACCAAAATATTCAACGCAAACAACACAGTATTTCTCACTTAGCTTTCGCATTAGCGGCCCAAATTCTGCAGATGGAAGTGAAACTCCCATGCCGGGAAGCAAAACTATAGTTTTCTCGCCTTTTCCCATAGAATACACATGCATTTGTCCGTCTTCGATATCGAAGAGAGACCCATAAGGTTTAATCTGCAAGAGTTTATTTTTATAATAGGTCGCGTGCAATATCGCGCCAATAAGCATAATAAATACATAACACCCAATCAAAATTAAAAATATCATAGAGCTCAATTTCCTTTCCTTTCTAAATATGGCATATCTAGTCGTTTTTCATAAGCGTTATTTGCTTTTAGTATTCTATTCCAGCCTAAAACCTCTGAAACAGGCGATAAGGCATTCAACATGCGAACTTGGAAATCTGAGAGCCGGATGGGTTTAGCAAATTTACGAATATATGATTTATCAAATCGTCCAGTCTGCTCAAATAAAACCCCGAATTCAGAAAAATCATCCAGAAGCTTTTTATACCTCTCCGGCATTATGGCAAGCCCCGCACATTCGCCCTTTGCTATGGCTCCAAAAACAATGTAACCCATCCGCTCTCCGAACCTTTTCAGGTAGCGACAGACAATTTCACTTTCCGAGGATTCAGGATACCCTGACTGGATGATAAAGCCGATGGATTGATTTCCCTGGGATTGGGGCAAAGCATATATAAAATCTAAGGTTTCAGCTGGGATAGAATGAATATAATTAGGCGCAATAATAATTATGTTATCAGCGTTACGAACTGAATCAATCAAGCTTTCCCGATTTTCTTTAGCAATTGAGCGGATCTCGCACTGAGCTTTCATCCTGCTGACAAAGGCTCTTGCCAGGAGGTAACTACCACAATTTTCAACATTTCCCTTGGGAGATCCATTGAGAATTATCGTCTTCATATTGATCCATTCCTTAATTCCGAAATATTGAGAATGCTGATCTCTTTGGCATGAAACTGATTAAAAACTTTATATATATAGTCATGGAAAATGCGATAATCTTCTTCATCTTCAAAATCATAATCGTAGTAAAATTTCACATTGGGATATTTTGGATATCTCGGAGTATGATAGGTACCTCCATTGTTGAAAGACGTGTAGGGTAAAAAGAGAGGTATCATACGATCAAAAAGAGCTTTCATTTTACTGCTGACAAATTTTTCGTGTAGTTTCGCATAAAAAACTGCTTGATCGGCATTTACATATGCACTGTAAAAAAATTCCAGATCGTTATAGATGCATTTGCCTGGAGTTCTCCACCAGCATGTCCAGCAGCCGATGCAGTTCTTTACTTCTGTTTCAGATAAGTCAATGGTAAAGACATCACTTATGGGAACGTCGGGGTATTCTTTGATTATTACTGTACTCATGCTTATAAATCCCTTCAATAAATTTGATCATGCAGGTGATTATTTTTTATAAAAAGAAAAGGATGATTACCGCAAACAAATTTGCTGCAAAGTGAGAAATCGCGCTCAGCCAGACATTATTGGTTTTATGAAAAACAATACCGTAGATAAGGCTGTTGACAAACACAAAAAATAAATCGTATGCAACAATTACAGGGCTTCCGCTTGTTAAGTGGCCCAATGAGAAAAATACAGAAGTTATCAATATTGCAGGAATAATCGGTAAAAAAGACCTGATCTGTTTTTGAAAAAATGCCCGCCATGCTATTTCTTCACCGATCGCGAAAACAAGCAATTGAATAATCAAAACAGGGAGATTGTTTACCAACAGCATTGCTTCACTTCTGGAAACAATATGCTCAACATAACTGGGCAGAATGAGTTTAGCAAGAATAATGACTAAAAAGTTCATTATTGTGGGCATAATAATCCAAAGCCAGATAACAGGCTTTTTTGCTATTTCTCCGAGTGATTTTAAATCTAACCCGCACTCCCGGAATGACTGCTTCTCAGCTGCTTTGAAAACAAAGTAGGCTGCAATGCCAATAATGACCGATATCCCCGCGGCAGATAATCCGAACAAATTCGTTAACGAAACAATCACAATGAGTACCAATACAAGTATTTTTGCATTGCCATTTCTTTTCATTGATTTTTCCCTCATATAAATATTTAACTCAATCAATAGGATCAGCAGTTGAATCTTTATTCGCGATGATAACTTTCTGTAGTAATAATCGTTGAAAATTTGCGTAGTTTTCTTCCTGGCGTGAACGGGTTGTTCTTTTTTTGAATAATGATTTGATTGATTTCTGCAATCATTTCAATGAATTCATCATCTGTTAACAGCAGTGAATTGCTTGTAAAGCCGAAAACTCTATTGGCTGATTTTATGATCTCAGGTTCGGAGATGCAGGAATTAAAGTCTGACAAAATACTGATTATAAACTGTGAAAACAAAGACAAAAGTTCATCTTTGCTGATTTTATCCAGATTGTCATTTATGGTTTGAGACGGGTTCTCTTTTATTGCATATACTTTTTCCATAATGCCTCTGACTTTGTTTTCTGATACAACCTGAATAACGCCGTTTTTCATCAAAGCAGATAAATGCCTGTACAAAGTCGCTTGGGGAATATCACCAAACGCCTGAGCCATTTCTTTCGTTGTGGCTGTTTTTCTGATACTCAACTCTTGAATAATCTTGATTCTGATAGGATTCATAATGCTTTTCACATCTGCTAGGCTCACTAAATTTCATCCTCCTTACCGTTCTCGTTTTATATAACATTATCAATATGTATAACATTATCAAAAACAAGAACATATGTCAATTCAATTTTTCTTTTATGATTTTTAGTGTATTCATTGATTTTAATTTCTGGGTATTTCCTAAATAGAAATAGTGACCGGCTCCCGAATTCGAGGCCGGAGACTTTGTTGGTAATCAGAGTTTTAGTTTGAACGGTCAAGAAAAAGTGGACACAAAGATAAGGTTTTTATGAGTTTCACGGCTTCATTTCACGCACCGACCTTCCGCAGATTTCGATCCATTCTTTGCGGCACACGAATATTACGCTGCTCCTTGCGGCGGGTATTCCGCTGCGGACGGTGAGTTACCGTGCGGGACACGCGCAGACGTCGACGACCGCGAACATCTACTCGCATGCAATCCGGACGGCGGATGAAAAGGCGGCGGAGACGTTAGGAGTTTTTATAAGTCGAAATATCAGATGAACATATAATATTGTTTGTGTTGAATATAAAAGTGGAATCAGGGTATAATTAGTTAATAACACATCGAATTTTCAACCAATCGAAATCACTAACGGGAATCTGCTTGTTTCATTATACGATTGAATTGTTCATGAGGGATAACTGCTGAAAAGATCTTCCTTGCACTTTTCGTTACGGGGTTGTTATTTGGACATTTCAAAAAAAGTGGCTACAGCTAAAGATTCAAGCAAATCATTTCATGGAGCATATGATACAGACAAATCGAAATGGAGCCCATATGATTGTTGAAGTACAGAATATAGTAAAAACAGCTAAAAATCCATATGGGATAGAGCTCTCACAGTATGATGATGCTTTTTTGAGGCAAACGATTGAGCGCAGATTTGAAGTTATTGGGGTTAAAGATTTACAGGGATATATTGCGTACTTGTCCAACAGTGAAACAGAAGCTCGAACTCTCGCTCGATCTTTGAATATTACGTATACTGAATTTTTCAGAAACGCGCTTACATTTGCACATTTGGAGCAATGGCTCCTTCCAAATCTTATTAATAAAAAGCCTCCGGGCAGTGAACTTCGAGTTTGGTCGGCTGGATGTTCAACAGGCCAGGAAGCATATTCAATCGCTATGATGCTGGAAAATGAGTTGGAAAAGGGACGTAAAGCATTCCGTTATCGCATTATCGCAACTGAAATTTCAGAATCGGCATTGGAATTGGCAAATAAAGGAGAATTCAGAGCAGAAGACGTTCAAAACATTCGAGTAAGAGACTTAAACTTGTTTTTCGAGAGAACAGGAGAAACCTACAGAGTCTGCGAACGCTTGAAAGAGCATGTAAGCTTTTCACGATATGATCTGCTGGACTCACAATCTGCTCATCCGCAAGAGAGTATATTCGGAAATTTTGATCTTGTTATTTGCAGCAACGTGCTTTTTTATTATAAACCCAAATGTCAGAGCTTCATCTTGAAAAAACTTGTAAACTCGCTAGTCGGAAATGGATATTTAATAACCGGTGAAGTTGAGCGGCAAAACCTTCTGAAAAATAGTATTCTTCGAGCTATTGTACCACCCTCGCCGATTTTTCAAAAAAAAGCGGAGGTTTGAAATGAAGAATCTTAGAATATCGAAGCAAATAAACATATGGCTGGCATTGATATTGCTTTTGATCGTGTTGCTTTCTGCAACCGCATTGGTTTCGATTGAGGGATTGTGGGTCAATACCGCGGAACTATACGAGCATCCATTGGCAGTTAGGCGTGAAATTGGTGATATTAAAGCGAACATGTATCTTGTGCACTGGGGATTTGAAACGGCATTAAGACAAGAAAGCTATTTGGGAATGCTGCCATATTTGGATGCGGTAGAGAGAGCGGATGAAAGCATTCAAGAAAAAAGCATTGGAGAATATCGGCGGCAAGATGGAGGATTATGTTGGGAAATCCATCCATGCACTCTTCCCAGAAAAAGAAGCCGAGATATATTACGCTCGATTGAAACAAGCTGTGTTGACTGATGAACCACAAGAGTACGAGGATTGTGTAGTTCTAAATGCTGGTACCAAATGGTTTTCCAGTATTTTTACTCGAGTTACGAATTCGTTAGGACAAATAGTAGGCGTTCAGATTGCGTCGTTGGATATTACCGCGAGGAAAAAAGCGGAAATTGCCGCGACTGAGAGTTATACGAGATTTTTATCCCTTTTTGATGAAATGTCAAGCGGGGTTGCCCTCTATGAAGTTATAAACAATGGTGAACACGGATCAGATTATATTATAAAAGATTTCAATAAGGCGGCGCTCATAGCAGAAGGAAAAACAAAAGAAGAAGTTTTAGGAAGAAGCTTATATGATCTTCGGCCGAATATTGATGAATTTGGATTAATTCCGGTCTTTCAAAGTGTCTGGCTGACCGGAAAACCGGCGTATTACCCGACTCATTTCTATGTTGACGAGCGGTTTTCCAACTGGTATGAGAATCGCGTTTACAAGCTGCCGACTGGTGAAATTGTAGCTTTGTTCGATGACGTAACTGAAAGAAAGCGGGCAGAAGAAGGAGTCCAATATCTTGCAGACCACGATCACTTAACATTTACATACAACAGAAGATATTTTGAAAAGGAATATTGTGTCAGAAACACGGAAGCATTTTTCCCTTTAGCGATTTTAACAGGCGACCTGAACGGATTAAAACTGATCAATGATTCTTTCGGGCATACGTCCGGAGATTATGCAATTCAACAGTTTGCATCGGAAATTCAAAAACTTATACCGAACGATGCGATTCTCGCCCGCATCGGAGGAGATGAATTTGCCGTTATTCTTTTCCGCAGTTCTGAAGTAGAAGCAAAGCGGCTTGCCAGGGAGCTACAGTCGGTTATCCGGCTGACGATCAAAGACCAAAACGGAGACGATGCTGACGCCGAACTAACCGCTACCTTTGGATACAGCATTCAATCATTACCAGGACAGGAGCTGGATGAACTCTTGAAGGAAGCCGAGACCTTTATGTACCGGCGCAAGTCTCTGGAAAATACAAGCAAACGCAGCCACGTCATCGATGCCATTATGAGTACGCTGTTTGAAAAAAGCGAACGAGAGCAAAAACATTCGCTCCGCGTAAGCGCCATTGCTTCAGCGATTGCTACGGCAATGGGCCTTGATGATGCTGTTATTGCTAAAGTTAGGGTTGCAGGTGCACTGCATGACATTGGAAAGATAGGAATCGATGTGAGCATCCTCAATAAAAAAGAATATTTGAATGATCAAGAATGGCAAGAGATTAAACAACACCCTTTACGTAGTGCGAGAATATTGGCTAGTGTGGATGAATATCTCGATATTGTGCCGATCGTAAAATCTCACCATGAACGAATTGATGGCTGCGGTTACCCCGCGGGATTAAGCGAAAAACAGATACCGATTGAAGCGAAGATCATCGCTGTCGCAGATTCGTTTGACGCTATGACCGTAAGCAGACCTTACCGTGATCCTATAAGCAAAGAACTT
This sequence comes from Christensenellaceae bacterium, assembly GCA_963674535.1. Lineage (GTDB taxonomy): Bacteria > Bacillota > Clostridia > Christensenellales > CAG-138 > UBA7703. The sequence goes on from OY771363.1 coordinate 673,161, forward strand.
GCGGCTCAAGAACTAAAGCGTTGTGCTAACAGTCAGTTTGATGCAGGGGTAGTAGATGTATTTATCACAAAAGTATTGCCCAGTTTGGAACAGGGGAATATTACTGCGTAACAAAAAATGCAAAACAGTCAATTATGAAATTGCGAAATCTCATGTTGTTACTCAAACACGAAAGAGATAAGTACCAAGGATCACTTCGGGAATGAATTTAACGGGGAGGCTGCCTCGAAATGAGCATTACGCCTGTTTATGAGAATTTCTTAAATGCACTATTGCAGATTAACAGAACAGAAGCTGCGCGGATTTTTGAGGAAAACTATGCAGAGGGAAGCAGCATCCATATATTGGAATCCCTGCTTGTTACCGCGTTAGAGCAGGTCGGACAGGGCTGGCAAGCCGGTGAATATTCCCTAGCGCAAGTATACATGTGTGGGATCATTTGTGAAGAATTGATGGAAACACATTTGCCAAAATCAGTGGTTTCAGAAACGAGCACTCCGAAGATTGCGATCGCTGTGCTTCAGGATCATCATTCTTTGGGTAAACGCATTGTTTGTTCTGTGCTGAGAGTAGGTGGGTTTGAAGTAGCTGATTTTGGCGTGGGATTAAGTGCCGATGAACTTGTGGAGAAGACCGTAGAGAGTAAAGTTGAAGTACTACTGATTTCCACGCTGATGCTTCATTCCGCGCTGAAAGTGAAACTAGTGAAAGAAATGTTAGTTAAAAGCGGAATGAAAACAAAAATAGTAGTTGGTGGTGCGCCGTTCAGACTGGATGAAACGCTGTGGGAAAGTGTTCAAGCGGATGCATATGGGGAAAACGCCTCGGATGTTATCACAATTCTTGAGCAACTTGTTAGGGAGGTTGGCTAAAATGAACTCGATGGAGCGTACGATGGCGGCAGTTAATCATAAAGAAGCGGACAGGGTGCCATTATTTCTGCTAACATCCCTTTACGGAGCGAAAGAACTACAAATGACGCCAAAAGAGTATTTTTCGAAGCTAGAGAACGTTGTTCACGCCCAATTGAAAATGAAAGAAAAATACCAAAGCGACTGTATCGATGCTTTCTTCTATGCGCCGATCGAAGTTGAGGCATGGGGTGGAGAAGTTATATTTGTTGATGATGGACCACCGAATTCAGGCGAGCCATTTATTAAATCGATCGATCAAATTTCGTCGATTAAAGCCCCAGAAATTAGTGAATGCAAAGGATTGATTCGCGTACTAGAAACGATCCATATGCTAAAGCAAAAGGCGAATAATGAAACGCCTATTGTCGGAGTTGTGGTTTCTCCGTTTTCCCTCCCCGTGATGCAAATGGGATTGACCTGCTCCCATAAAAAGTAGTCCACCTAAAGAGAGAGGAAATGATAAACTGAGAAAAAGGAAAAGGTGGACGAAATGAAGAAGAGTAATTACACAGAGGAGCAGATTGCCTTTGCGCTGAAACAGGCGGAATTGGGTACGCCGGTATCGGACGTATGCCGAAAGCTCGGGATCGCGGAGCAGACATTTTACCGTTGGAAGAGCAAGTACGGCGGTATGCTGCCAAGCGACATGAAACGTCTGCGGCAGCTAGAAGAGGAGAATGCCCGGCTGAAGAAGCTGGTGGCGGATCTGAGTCTGGATAAGGTGATGTTGCAGGACGTGCTGACAAAAAAATTCTAAGGCCTGCCGAGAAGCGGGAAGCTGTACGGTACCTGCAGGAACGTTTCCAAGCGAGCGAACGCAGAAGCTGTATGGTGTTGCGGATCAATCGGGGATGGCACCGGAGGCGGCCGACCCGCGACGAGCAGGCCTTTTTACGAATGCGGATCAGAGAAATAGCCTCTGTACGGAAGCGATACGGATATCGGCGAATCCATGTTCTTTTGTTGCGTGAAGGGTGGAAAATCAACCACAAACGAGTGTACAGACTGTACAGGCAGGAAGGATTGAACCTGAGAAAGCCTTCAAGCCGCAAGAAAATCAGTGTTCCAAGGGCTCCGGAGAAGGGGTTAGCCTCGGCAGTGAACGAGTGCTGGTGTATGGACTTTGTGTCGGATCAACTGTACAATGGAAAGCGGTTCCGGGCGCTGACGGTGTTGGACACGTTCAGCAGGGAAAGCCTGGTCATCTACGTGGACAAATCGATCAGGGGCGAGCAGGTCTGTGAAGCGTTGGAAAAAGTCAAGGCAGCCCGCGGGCTGCCTCAACGGATCAAGGTCGACAACGGACCCGAGTTCATCTCTCGTGCGTTGGATGCCTGGGCGTACTTCAACAAGGTCAGGCTCGACTATTCCCGCCCTGGTACGCCGACGGACAACCCGCATATCGAATCGTTCAACGGAAGCTTCCGGGATGAATGCCTGAATATGAACTGGTTCATGTCACTGGAGGACGCCAGAGACAAGATAGAGCGCTGGCGAAGGGACTACAACGAGTTCCGTCCGCACAGCGCACTAACATACCTGACACCGGCTGAATTTGCCCAGAAATCGGGCTCAGACGCCGTCTGAACATCGATTTTTTCTCTTTCAAAGTGGACTACGATTTGGGGGACACCTCAGAACATCGATTTTTTCTCTTTCAAAGTGGACTACGATTTGGGGGACACCTCAGGATTCGAGAAGTATTTAGAGCTTATATACTATAGACGAGATGATTTTCAGAGGCTGATGCAGATTAACGAGGCCTTCTGTGTCGCATGGGCGAATGCGCAGCTTGAAGCCGGAGCAACTGCGATTTGTTATTTTGACCCACTTGCCTCGCCCGGTAATATCGAAAGAGAAACATACCTTGCAACCGGCTGGCAAATCGCTAAAAGAACACTTAGTAAGATCAAAGGTCCGACAGCCACGCATCTTGCTTCTAGCAGAACATTGCCAGTGATCGACGATATTATTGCAACCGGAACCGCAATTCTCGGTTTTAGCTCTGATGACGATCTCAATGAAATAGAGAATGCCGCCGCTGGCAAAATATGCTTGCTCGGGAATCTGAATGCCATAGAAATGAGGAACTGGGGATCTGAACAAGTCGAGCGAGAAGTGAAGAATATCATCGCAAAAACGGGCAAAGGCGGCGGGTTGATCCTGTCGGACAATCACGGAGAGATACCGTGGCAAGTTCCGCAAAGCGTTCTTCTCGAAATTTCTGAATGTGTGAGGCGATTCGGAACTTATCCGCTGAATTGGGTTGATTCTTATGAATAAGCTTGATTTGTTTGTTTGCGAGAACTACTTGCCTGAGTTTCAAATCTGTGCCGAGCAAGAAGGTTATGAAGATGTTTCTGTTCGGGCGTTTCCCTGCATGTGCGAAAATAAAAGCATGATTACCCAAACCGCTGATTTATTTGAAAGCAGCCAGCATTCAGGGAACGATATCCTCGTGCATTGCGGAGCCTACTGCGACGCAATACCATTGATACCAAGCGGAAAACGAAACAACGCATACAAATCCACATACTGCTCAGGCCACTTGGCCTCTCAAGGGATCCTTGATTATATTTTCGAGAAGCGGGGCTTTATTGTTGGATCCGGTTGGCTGAAAAACTGGCGCAGACATCTGACAAATCAGGGGTTTGATCAGCAAACCGCAAAGCAGTTTTATAGTGAAATCTGCGATGAATTCGTTTTCTTTCAATCAGACGCTTATCCAGAAGCTGAATGTGAATTGTCAGATCTGTCGCATTATCTTGAAATCCCATATTACATTATTCCGATCGATCTAGAGCAGACGAAATATTTGTTAAGAGCCATTGTGTATGAGTGGAAGTTGCATACAAAGGGGGATGAATGGAGCGAATTTCGAGTTCAAATGCAGGCGCGAAGCGCGGAATACTCGACCGTACTTGATTTGCTGGGTAAACTCTCAACATTTAATAACAAACGTGATGCGATTGGAAAAATAAAGGAGATATTCCTGATGGTCATGGGGGCACAGGAATTTCGATATTGCAGCGCTGATCAAGAGGGGCTGCACGAGTCTGCTGAAAGTGAAGAAGTCGAATGCAACGGTGAAATCACATACAAGCTATCCAAAGAGAAAAACAAGTTCTGTATTAAGATTAAACACAACGAGAAGGAATATGGATGCCTGCATGTTGGCGGCTTTCTGTTTCCGCAGCACATAGAGCAATACCTTAATTTTGCAATCGAAATTGCTCGGATTTGCGGACTGGTGTTATCGAATATTGAACAGTATGAAACAATTATTCGGTCCGAAAAAGCTTACGCATATCTTAGTTACCATGATGCGCTTACCGGATTGAGTAACCGAGCGTTCGTTAACAGCGTTTTGAACGAGTATCAATCTGTTCCTTCCGTTGTGGTGTTTTCTTTTGATATTGATGGTCTAAAACACACTAACGATACATATGGGCATGCAGAAGGAGACAAATTAATCTGTAATTTTGCTAATGTACTCAAGAAATGCTTCAGAGACGGCGATGTTATTGCGCGTATGGGCGGTGATGAGTTCATTGCAATCGCTCCATATTGCGATTCGTTGGCGGCCGAATTGATTGAGCAACGCATCAGAGAAGCGATACGTGTTTTTAATGCAAACAAAGAGGAACCTCATGTGAACATTGGCGTTTCACTTGGTTTTGCTGTGTCAACGAATAATCAATATACGCTTGAAGAACTAATGAAGGCAGCAGATGTTTTGATGTATGCCGAGAAAAAGAGTAAGCGAGATTGATTAGCTTGATATGAAAGCCAACTTGTAGATAATACGGTAAGGGAATCATTTACAATCTTAAATGATCCCTTGCCATCCCGAATCATCCAACATCCCAATAAACATCAAATAAACATCAGCTTGTAGGTTTTGCGCCAATTCAGAGCGAGAAATCAACTCCTTGGCAAAGCAAAAACCGCCCAAATTGGGCGGTTTTTAATTGGTTGCGGGGGATGGACTTGAACCAACGACCTCCGGGTTATGAGTGCGTGGTAAAGCGAAAAATAATCACAAGAATTCGGGAGCAATACTAAATAATCGCCATTCTTGGGTACAATCCAAAATGTATTATTGACGATTATAAGCGATTATAAGCCATTAGTAATGGCAATAAACATCAAATAAACATCAGGTAGTAGGTTTCATTTTCACTTAAACATTTGAACACTCGGATGGTTTGATTCCAACAAAGGGTGGTGAATAAACCTTCACGAATTGATGCAATCGCGCGATTATTTTGGGGCAGGCGTGCAGAATTCGATTTACTGGTTGTACTATAATATATGATTAGTGATTTTATCATTCATCAAACATACATTGTTTCTGTAGACATCGCACAATGATCTCAGTTTTGCTAGAGTGCTTCCGGATGTAATATAAACAATCAGAAGTACAGATGCAGTAGAATGAAAACTTATATAACCTTTCCGCATTTCATGTTTATTTCTTTGCCAAATTGGATTGTCAACAGTAAGTCGGACAGATTTTATAAGGTACGGGCTCTCTTAAACTCTGCTGGCGACAAGTATCCCAGAGTGCCGTGTAAACGGATGTTGTTGAACCAGTGAACATAATCCAGCAGCTCCAGCTGGAGCTGCTCCAGCGTTTCAAAGCGTCGTGAGTAAACGAATTCTGCCTTGATCATTTTGAAAGTTGATTCGGCTACAGCGTTGTCGAATGGACAGCCTTTCATACTCAGCGAGCGGTTAATCTGGAAACTGTCGAGCAACTCATCGATCAGCATATTATCAAACTCGCTGCCCCTGTCCGTGTGAAACATTTGGATATCGAACAGATTTCCCTTCACCGTTGAGAACGCCTTGTGTACCAACTCGGCGTTTTTATTTGCGCCTGCGCTTTGTCCGATGATCTCCCGAGCCCCTAGCTCGAGCAGGATGCAGACATACGCCCATCTTGTTCCGACGCGGACATAGGTCAAATCGCTCACGACACAGGCTCCAGGAGCCTGATTGTTGAAATCTCTGGCAAGAAGGTTGGGAATAGCGGCCTCGTTGCTCTTTGATGAATGTACACGGTATTTCTTACAAGTATAGGCCGAAACCAAGCCGCGTTTCGCCATGATTCGTCCGATGCGACGACGTGAAACCGTCCAGCCTTTCCGGAATAACACACGCTTCAACTTTCGCTGACCGTATACGCGACGATTCTCGTCGTATGCCATTTGAACCGCTTCTTCGAGATCACTTTCGTCTATCGGATCATGGCATTCGTAATAGAAGGTGCTCCGTGCAATGCCTAGACATCTGCACAGCGCTGATATTGAGTATTTGCGGGCATTGGCTTTGATCACAATTACTTTCGTGCGAATATCAGCGCCGCTTGCTTTAAAACATCATTCTCCATTCGCAGCTGCTGATTTTCCTTGCGAAGCTTGATCAATTCTTGCTCTTCAAAGGTTCGGTTATCTTTCTCCCGGCTGGAGCCTGTGGCGTTGATCCGTTTCACCCATTTGTCAAAAGCTGAGGCTGTCAAATCATACTCACGGATGATTTCGCCTCTGGGTTTGCCATGGTTGAACAGTTCAACCAATTGCTTCTTTTGTTCTTCACTGTACGTTCTTCTTGCTCGTTTTTCGGTCATGGTTTTCTCCTTCTCTTTTCTCTTCAAGAGAATACCATTACCTTATCTTTTCTGTACAGTTTAGTGTAGCCAATCCATGTTGTCATTCTTTTGCGTAGTATACGATCGCCTCATAAGGCCTCAACGAGAGCAGCGGAGCTTTTTCCGGATAGTTCCGAAGTTCAATATGATGAATGCTTGGCGGCGCATATGGTAAAGGCACCTCAACATCGGTAAAATTACAAAAGACACAAAGCGTTTCACCTTCATACTGCCGCGAGTATGCGAAGATGGAATCGCTCTCCGGATAAAACACAACGAAGTCCCCTTTTGAAACAACGGGGTTATTTTTTCTGAATTTCAGCAGCGCGCGATAGTAGAAAAGCACCGAATCGGGATTTCCCTCGGCCGATTCAGCGTTAATCTCCAAGTAATTCGGGTTCACGCTGATCCATGGCGTACCGGCCGTAAATCCGGCTTGCGCGCCGGATGTCCACTGCATGGGGGTACGCGCGTTATCGCGCCCTGCTTGGCGGATATAGCGCATCATTTGGTCTCCTCCAACGCTGCCGCTGTCAACAAGCCTGTGGTAGGCGTTGACCGATTCAATATCTCGGCAGTCCTCCAACTTTTCAAGAGGTGCGTTGGTCATGCCGAGTTCTTCCCCTTGATAGATATACGGAGTCCCTTGCATCAGGTAAAGACAGGTGGCGAGCATCTTTGCCGAACGTGAGCGAAACTCCGGGCGGTCGTCTCCAAATTTGGAGACCGCACGCGGCTGATCGTGATTTGACCAGAACAGGCAGTTCCAGCCCCGCGTATATAATGAGAGTTGCCAGTTCGCGAGCACCGCTTTTAAAGCGCGAAGATCGGTTTTTTGTTCACTCCATTTGCCAAAGGGGCCATCCGAGAGCGACACGTGCTCAAACTGAAACACCATGTTCAGTTCTCCGCGGTCGGTCCCGGCATACAGCAGCGCTTCGGCAGGCGTTACGTTCGGCGTTTCACCGACGGTCATGATATCGTATTGACTCAATACTTGCGCATTCATTTCGCGCAGATACTCGTGTACATGCGGTCCGTTCAAGCATAGCGAAGAGAGATCGCCGTAATCGCCGGTTTGCGGACCATCCTGTAAATCATGAGGCTTCGAGATCAGGCTGATAACGTCCATACGGAACCCGTCTACGCCCAAATCCAACCACCAGCGCATCATATTGAATATGTCGCTGCGAACAGCCGGATTGTTCCAGTTCAAGTCCGGCTGTTTCATAGAAAAAATGTGCAGATAGTACTGACCGCTGGTTTCGTCATATTCCCATGCCGACCCGCCGAACCAGGAGCCCCAATTGTTCGGCGGGCTAGAGTTGCGCCCGTCGCGCCAGATATAGTAATCCCGGTAAAGATTGGTTCGGTCTGCGCGCGAGGCGGTAAACCATGCATGCTCGTCGGAAGTATGGTTGACGACGAGATCCATTACAATTCGAATGCTCCGTTTATGCGCCTCGTAAAGCAAACATTCGAAATCTGCCATCGTGCCAAAGTCCGGGTGTATCGCTCGAAAGTCGCTGATATCGTACCCGTTGTCGTCGTTAGGCGAAGCGTATATTGGGCAAAGCCAGATCACGTCTGCCCCGAGAGCTTGAATGTAGTCCAGACGCTGTGTGATTCCGTTGAGATCACCTATCCCGTCGCCATTGGTATCGAGGAAACTCCTAGGATAAATCTGATAGACGATGGCGTCTTTCCACCATTGCGACTGCCGCGCAGGATCGGTTTCTTTCATTTGCGTTGGTCACTCCTTGCCGAAAAACTTATTGTAGACCGAGATAAAATAGTAGGGGTTGGGATATCCGCAAAGCTCCGCGATTTCCCGCATACTCAGGCCTTCCTTCTCAAGCATCTCCTTTGCATGTTCCATGCGGACGCGCTGCAGGTAATCCGTAAAAGTTGTGCCTGTCTGACCTTTAAACAGACGGCTGAGATAGATATAGTTCAAATGGTATCGTTCAGAAAACTCCATTAAGCTGATATCTTCGGCATAACGGGATTGCAGCTGCGTGAGTATCTCTTCTACAACCTGTGCACTGGTGAAAGTGCGTTTTTGCTTAAAGGCCTGGAGTACAACTGAGAAAAGCCGGGTCAAATAGCGCTCCATCGCGGGGAGCGTTTGTATGGAATGGATTGACTCGATATAGCTTTGCCCAAGTTCACGGCTGACGTTGACGGCGGCATCGGATTTCTGACAGGTTTTTTCCAGTGAGAGGGAAAGATCAATCAGTGCCTTTTGCATCGTCTGCACGGGCAGGTATTCTACCGAGCGCACCCAACGCGTGAATTGCTGTATCAGGTGCTCGGCTTCGGATTGATTTGCTGAAACGAGTATTTCACGAAGAGACTTTTCGTTGACTGGAAACGTAAAAAGCGAGGACTCCGCCAACGCAACCTGCTCCGCAAAAACCAGTCCGCTTTCGCCTCTGTGCAGAAGCTGCGCCGCCATAGATACCTGAAGAAAAACCTTTTTTGAAAGCTCCGCGGTAATCCTTGCGCGCAGAGCGCCAATTCGAATTGTAAATCCGGTTTGCTGTGCAGTCTTCAGGATGCGGTTGAGCAGCTCGATAAATGCGCTGCCGCATTCCAGAGTGTTGGTTTTGAACGTGTAAAGTATAGCGGTCAGTCCATCCGGCGGGGAGAACGGTGAAAGTTCGCATTCTTCGCCTTCCTGTAAGCAAGCGCACACCACCTGCTCAAACGAGAGGAACGACCCGCGTACGGTTGGTTCAAGCACTTGAATGCAGGCCAGATAAACGGGGTGTTCGACGAAATAAGCGCGATGCTCACCCGGCAAGCGATCAAGCGTACCGGAAGAAAGCCCCTCGCGTTCCCATATTGCAAACATTGCTGAAAACGCGGGATTTTTCAGGTTTCGCTCGTTGCTTTGATGCAGTGTGAGCTTTTCGACAAGGCGTTTGAGACAGGCGTTCAGCACATCCGTATCGACGGGCTTGAGCAGATAGTCGAATACTTTTGCATGAATCGCTTGTCGCATATAGTCAAAATCGGAATATTCGCTGAGCACGATAACCTCGCAATTCAATTGCCGCTCTTCCATCTGGATGAGCAGCTCCTTTCCGTCGCAGGCAGGCATGCGCATGTCTGTAATAACGATGTCGATGCGTTCGTGCGAAAAGAAGGAGAGCGCTTCCAGGCCGTTTGTGGCTTCGCCCACAAGAGAAAGGCACAATTCATCCCAGAGGATGCTCTTGATGAGCCCCTTTCGAATCCACTCTTCATCTTCAACGAGCAGAACGCGAACCATTCCTGGTCAGCTCCTTTCCGCCGGCAGCGTGATCATGATGCTTGTCCCGACACCGATCTCACTTTCGATGTGTAAACTGGCGCGATCGCCGTAAAACAGCTCAAGGCGGGATTTCAGGTTAATCAGCCCGATGCCGGTTTCTGAACTGGGAATTTGCGTATGATGAAATTGCTCGTGGATACGGACCAGTTCCTCCGGCGCGATGCCGCGGCCGTCGTCCGATACTTCAATGTGTAAAAGTTCATCCTCCAGCCAGATGCGAATGGAGAGGTTGCCGGGTTCGGGCCGCGCTTCCAACCCGTGGATGACGGCGTTTTCCGCCATAGGTTGGAGGAATACGCGCGGCAAGATGTAATCCATTGCGTATTCCGGCACGTCAAGCTTGTAATGCAGCCGCTCGCCAAAGCGGATTTTTTGAATTAACAAATAGTGCTCCACATGCGACACCTCCTCCCGCACGGAAGCGGTGAAGGATTCGCATTGGATCGAGTATCGAAGAACACTGCCAAGCGACCGGGCGAGCGCAACGATCTCGGGTGCTTCGCGCACCTCGGCCATACTGCTGACAGACTGCAGAACGTTGTATAGAAAGTGCGGGTTCAACTGTGCTTGGAGAGCGCGCAGCATCGCTTCCTTGTGCCGGATTTCCAGCAGGTACTCGTTCTGAATCGCAGCCTGCAGGCGGTCCATGAGCTCGTTGAAGCTATGCGCAATCTGCGCGACCTCATCGTGCCCGCTGACTGGCGCTCGGATCGAGAGGTGCTCGGAATCCACGCGGTTCATTGTCTGCGCCATCTGCTCGAGCGGATGGCTTAAGATGCGGGAAAACAGAGCCGTGAGCGCGGCGGCTAACCCGAGAACCATGATTGCGCTTATCAGGATAGCGTCCGAAACGGAATAAGCTTCCCTTGCGTAGACTTCTTCCGGAACGAGCGTAACCACGCGCCATCCAAACGACGCTACCTCGGAGTGCGCGATCACATAGGAGATATGTTCTATCGAGAGGAAGGGGGTTTTACTGTTGTTATTGAAGTAGACGGCGAGTGCTTCAGGAATAGGCTGCCCTGTACGCGACCCTGATGAATCGTAAATAACGGTTCCACTCTGGTCGGTGACGTATACGAGCGTAGAGGAATCAGCCGATATGGTTTGTGCCATATGCGCGCAGGTGCTTAGATCCATCGTAATAAACATAACGCCGACGGATTCGTAGTGCGATTCGGTATTGACAATTTTTCGTGCGGCGGCGTAGACGAGAGGCGCCTTGTCGCCTGTCTTTGAGCGCAGCGCCATATGCTTTGCTGTCGGTAGCATTTTCAGCCCATTTGGCCAGCTGCCGAGCGTTTCGTAGAGCGACGCATAGTCTTCTGGCAGACCGCAGTTCTGATAGCTTGCGTAGTGGCCGGCTTCGTCGCGTGTGCAGTAGGTGAGCCTTCCGAGCGGGTCGATGTAAATAATGCTGTAGAGATCCGTCCGGCTGGACAAGCGGGAAAGGAATACCGACTTGAGCTGATCTGTGTATTCAGAGGGCAGATTCTGAGGGCCTTTCAGCGCCAAGTTTTTCAGATAGTCGCGAAATTCGCTGTCGAGGTAGATCGACTGGTAGATCGTATTAATTTGGCTTGCAGCCGCGCTGAGCTGTTCTGCGCCCATCTGGGCAAGCGAAGCGTTGAGCACACTGCTCTGTTCGCGTATTACGGAAAGTGATTTTTGATGGGTTATCACCGTAACAAGGCCGAGAGAAAACAGCAGTATCAGCAATACCGCAAGCACCAGCTTGTAACGAATTTTCCTTCCGAGCATTTTCATTTGGCAACCCCATGACTTCTCTGTATGATATTGGTTATATTATATCTAGAGAACTGAATTACGCATCGAAAAATTACAAGAGGCTAAATCATTTCAACGACAAGCTAAATGATTTTAAATGAACGTTGATAGAATGAGGGCAGCAAATCCCCATCCATCATATCAAAAGGAGAGAGAATCATGAAACGTATCATCGCTGTTTTAATGTCCGCTTTACTGCTGCTTTCCTTCATAACGGCATGCACGGCAAAAACGACCGACACGGAAACGCCGACGGCGGAACCGGTCGAAAAGGCTGCCGAAGCGCCGACGACAAGTGCGGAAAAAGAACCTGTGACGCTGCACCTCTTCCATCAGAAACAGGAGGCGCAGGAAACATTTGCCCAAATTATTGAGAAATTCGAAACGGAATATCCCTACATAACCGTTGAGCAGGAAATCGTTACAAACGAGCCTGCCGCGGTGCTCAAGGCACGCCTTGCGACCGACGAGATTCCGGATATCTTCCAGGGTGCGCTTGATACCATGGATATCGCCAAGGGCGGGTATCTGCTCGACCTGAGCGGCGAAGCGTTTTTGAGTAATATCAACGACGCGGCGCTTAATTCTTCTTCGTTTACGGATGCGGACGGTCACACCTGGGCAATGCCGATCGACGGAAGCTGCATCTGCGTATTCTACAACAAAGATATTTTCGCGCAGTACGGTCTCTCCGTTCCGACAACTCTGAGCGAGTTCGACAATGTTCTCGCGACGCTCAAGGCGAATAACGTAACGGCGTTTGCTCTTGGTTTTAAGGATGCATGGACGATGAAGCCGGCCTCGCTCGCGCTTGCATCACCCGCTGTTTACGGGAAATATCCGAACTGGGATGCGGAGAAGACGGCTGGGACAACCTGTTTTGCCGAGACTCCCGAATGGGCGGTCGTGTTTGAACAGCTCAAGAAGATCTATGAAAACGGCAATACAAAAACCGCGTTTGATACGGACTACAACGGCGCCTGCGCAATGTTGGCGCAGGGCGAAGCGGCGATGATGGCGAATGGCCTCTGGGCATTGGAACCGATTCGCTCAATCAACCCGGATATCAATCTCGGCATTATGGCGCTGCCGGTATCCGAAAATCCCGCCGATACCAAGCTGCACCAGTTCCCGGACTTTGGCCTCTCTATTTCGAAAACATCGGAACACATCGAAGAATGCAAGCTTTTCCTTGAGTTCCTTACCAGGCCTGAGATCGCAGAGCTCTGGTCGAACTCCGCGAAGCTGTTCTCGGCTGTTAAGGGCGTTTCGGTTAACTTTGACCCGGTCGCAGCGGATGTGAACGCCTATATCGACGCCGGTATGGTTTGCACGCAGGCAGACCGCGGCTGGCCGACGGCATTCCATGCCGAATACGAAGCAAGCTTGCCGGCTTACATCCTTGGCCATGCGGATATCGCTTCAACGATGGCTGCGCTGGATACCGCATGGGACACCGCGGCAAATGCTGCAAAGTAACGCGCTTACCAAGAATTAGCACGGATCGGGGCAAGACGCGTTGTTTTGCCCCGATTTTTAGTAGGAAAGGAAGAATCGCCATGCGAAAAAGAACGCGAGAGGAAACATGGACATACCTTGTGTTCCTGGTTCCGGCCATCGCAGCCTTCACTCTGTTTTTTGTGATTCCGTTTATCAGGAGCATATACCTTTCGTTTACCGATGCTTACGGGTATAACCAAACACAAAACTGGATCGGGCTGGCGAATTATATGGAAGCGCTGACCAATCCAAATGTGATACGCTCGCTGGGGATTACGCTAAAGTATACGGCGTTTGTCACCGTGCTGACAAACCTTGTTGCGCTTGCGCTCGCGCTGTTGCTCGACGGCAACATTCGTTGCAAAAAAACACTGCGCGCGGTGTTTTTCCTGCCGAACTTGATGAGCTTGGTCATCGTCGCTTTCGTGTTTGTGTTTCTTTATGGCGACGTTTACCGCTCGTTTTTGACACAGTGCAATATACCGGAACAGTTCGCCGTCAGCTGGCTTGGAAACGAAAATATTGTTTTGTATTCCATGGGGCTCGCGGCTACATGGCAATGCGCAGGGTACTATATGCTCATTTACATCGCCGGGCTGCAAAGCATTTCACCAGAACTGATTGAAGCAGCTCAGATCGACGGCGCTTCGAATTTCGCCGTAATATGGCGAATCAAGTTGCCGCTGCTTTCGCCTGTCGTCATTATAAACACGATACTGCTCATCACGGCGGGATTAAAAACGTTTGACTTTCCGATGGCGATGACCTCCGGCGGACCTGCTGGCGCAACCACAACCATTGCCTTACTGATTTACAACACCGGGTTTCGTTCGAATCGGACGGGGTATGCGACGGCGCAATCCGTCATTCTGTTTCTGATAGTCTGCGCGGTGACGACGGCACTGTACGTGCTGCAAAACAGAAAGGAGAAGGCGGATGCTCAGTAAACGCAAAGCCGTTGGGTTGGCTGTAAAAAACAAGGGTATCGGCATGACCTTCCTTGCGTTTGCCATCGCAGCGGCCTTTTTGTTTCCGATAATTATTGCTGTCATCAACTCCCTGAAAGATAAAGGGGAAATACTTCGCTCTGCGCTGGCGTTTCCTTCCGGATTGTATTTGGAGAATTACAGGCGCGTGTTGACGGAATCCGGCTTCTTCAAAGCTTTTTTAGGCAGTTGCGTCGTTACGGGCGGAGGAATCGTTCTCAACCTGACGGTCAGTTCGATGGCAGGTTATGCGCTCGCGCGCTGGAAGTCCCCCTGGTCGGCGTTTTTAACGGTGTTCTTACTTTCGTCGATGTTCGTTCCGTTTCATACGATCATGATCACCTTGCTGAAAACAGCCAAGTGGCTCGGATTAACAGGAAAACTATGGGGGCTGATCCTGATCTATTGCGGGCTGCAATGCCCGATTCCGATTTTTCTTGTGAAAGGATTCGTTTCGACTGTTCCGCGCGAGATTGAGGAAGCTGCCCGAATCGACGGTTGCGGCACGGCGCGGCTGTTCCGCTCAATCGTGTTGCCGATGCTGCGGCCCATTCTCGCGACGATTGCCGTGTTGAACGCGCTTTGGATCTGGAACGATTTTCTGCTACCTTATCTGATCCTGGGAAAGCCTTCCACAATACCGCTGAGCCAGATGTATTTTTACGGCCAGTATAACCAGCAATGGCACCTTATTATGGCTGGATTTGTCGTTTCGACGGTGCCGGTTGTTGTGTTTTTCCTTGTCATGCAGAAACATATTATTCAGGGGATATCATCCGGAGCGGTGAAGGGATAGGCATATGAGTTTACGGCAACAAGCACTTAATGAGAATGACCGAATTTACATGGTGGTGACGGACCGATTTTTCGACGGCAATCCCTCCAACAACGGCAGACTCGGGAGAGAATTCCGTCCTGGCGACCTGCATTATTATCAGGGCGGCGACTGGGCGGGCCTCAAGGAAAAACTATCCTATATCAAGCGGCTGGGGTTTACGGCAGTCTGGATGTCTCCGCCGCAGGACAACGCGCTGTTCAGCCGCACTGCCGATGAGGCGGGATACCACGGATATTATACGCGCGATTTCAACAGTACAAACCCGCACTTCGGAACGGAGCAGGAACTTGCCAGCTTGATGGACGAAGCACGGGTATTGGGACTGAAGATGATTCTTGACGCACAGTTGAACCATACGGCAAACTATCTCAACGAATCAGGCAGCGGATTCGATTTGGAATACGGTAAGCCCGCCATGCCTTTTGACGATCCAAGCTGGTATCATCATATGCCCAAGATGATTGAGGATTTTGATAACATATATCAGCGGCACTACTGCAGTCTCGGCGGATTAAGCGATCTTGCACAGGAAAATCCGGCATGTTGGCGCGCGCTCTGTGAAGCGTATCGATCGGACGATGGATTGCGCGGCTGGATATCGTATGGGTTCGCCGCGGCGCGGATCGATGCGGTGATGGAGGTGCCCGAACGATTTTTAACCGCGTTTGAACGGCATACCCAAGTGCCTTGCTTCGGGGAAGCATACACGGGGAACGTTTCGGAGAACGCCATGTTTCAAAAGCATTTTTGGAGTGTGTTGGATTTTCCTCTGCATTTTCGCATGAACAATGTTTTTTTCGAAGGTGCGGACTGGCAAAAGGTACAGGAGATCTTCGATCAGGACGGAACATATCTCTCTGCAAAACGTTTATTGACATTTCTGGACAATCACGACCGCGCGAGGTTTTTACAGAATGCGGCTGATCAATATGACAAACTTCGTATGGTACTGGCATTCCTGTATTGCGTGCGCGGCATCCCGATCGTGTATTACGGGACGGAACAGGCGATGGGCGGGGACTGGCGCTATACCGACGCGCTTGTCAACGACGTTAACCGCCAGATGATGCCCGCGTTTCATGAAACGACTTCATTATGCAATTGGATTCGCCGACTGAACGAGATCCGTTCGCTTTTTTCAGATATTCTCTGCTTTGGCGAACAGGAGACGGTATACATTTCGCAGGGCGACCCCGTTTTTGCCGTATTACGTACAGGGCAATCGAAACCGGATAGGATCCTGGGAGCTTTTAACAATTCGCCTGTTGCACAATGTCGTATGTTTCGGCTTAAGGATGACCCTAAAAGTGAAGACTGGGTCAATCTTCTAAAAACGGATGAAACGGTTCATTTGAAAGAAGGCGAATGCCGCGTAACCCTTCCGCCATATGGCGCGCTTTTACTGACAAAACGGAAATCGAACAATTTTGTCCCTGCGCAGGAGAAGAGGACGACAATTCAGATTCAATATAACTGCGGCTGGGGAAACGCGCTGTATCTTCGCGGGGACACGTTACCGCTGACTTGGGAAAGGGGAATTCGCTGCGACAGCGTTGGGCCAAACCTTTGGCAATGCGTTCTCGAACGTCCGACAAGTGGTTACATAGAATTCAAGACTTTGGTAAACGATACAGTCTGGGAAGTTGGTGAGAATCACCGCGTGACAGTACACGAGAATATTGAAATTACACCCCAATTCTGATAGTCGATGTTGGAACTAGCGAAGCGACACTTAATAGTAGTCCGCTTTGATGAGAACAATCGATGTTCAGACGGCTTCTGAGCCCGCTTTTAGGGAGCAGGGCATCACTCGTCTTTGACCATACGCTCCTTAAGTGCTAATGTAGTCATCAACCAGTGAGAATTCAGCGCATGTTTTGTTTAAATCAGTCATTAACATATCGGGAACATCGGCATTGAAGACTAAATACTTTTATATTGGAAGATTGGAAATAATATGTCATATCAGAAAAAGATTTTAGCAATACTAGAGTGTGTTTCTAAATTCATATACCCAAGTATCATGCAAGAAGTATACGGATGCAGGCTAAATGTACAAAGCCCAAATACCTACAAGCGTGCTTATCGTAACGGGTAGCAACGTGTCGAAACTCCTTGAGCTTGAGAAAGAAGCATTCAACAAGATGGCGTTCTTTGTACCGCCACCAGTCGCAGAACCACGGCTCTAGTTCGTTTGACTTCGAGGGGATGCAGTAATCGGTCTGATGAGCAGCAATGTATTCCCGAAGCCGGAATGCTCCGTAAGCCTTGTCAGCCAACACCATTGAGCCGTTGATGGGGATAGCGCTCAGTAATACCTCTGCAACGGCGACATCATGCACGTTTCCAGCCGAGAGTTGGACGTGAATCGGATTTCCCAGTGCGTCAACGACCGCGTGAATCTTCGTGCTGCGCCCGCCGCGGCTCACTCCGATGCATTCGTTTTGGAATTGGTTTTGGGGATCGCATTCCCCTTTTTTGCGGCTCCTGCGCTCGCCTTGTGAGCCTTGATATAGGTGCTGTCGATGCTGATATTCTGCAAATCTGCATCCGCGCCGAGATCATGAAAGATGCGCTCCAGAAGCCCTGCTTCCTGCCACTGAACAAAGCGCTTATAGATGGTTTGCCACGCGCCATACCGTTCCGGCAAATCTCTCCACGCAGCACCACTGCGGGCGATCCACAGAATCCCGTTCAGAATCTGCCGTGAATCTTTGCGTGGCCTACCTTTGTCTCCGGCTTGTCGTTCCGGAAAGTACGGTTGCAGGTGTTCCCATTCAGCATCCGTGAGTTCATAACGTCGAATTACAGTTCACATTTATTGCACCTCAGTATATATATTCGACGTTTATCTCAAACATCCTTTTGGAAACACACTCTAGACGACATCAAAGGCATTGCCAGAATAAGAAAAGACTTGCTTTTTATAGTAAAACTGCAACACTATTAAGAAACCATTAACTATACTTCATCTAGCCTATAAAAATGCCTCTTATCACCGTTGCAACAAACATAAATTCCATATTGGCCGATTTTCGCTTCGAGAGACGTATTGTCCTGTGGACAGCGGATATCGTTTTCAAACAAAAAATCGTTCAAGAAGTCGCTAGGGATCTGTTTGATGTTTTTACACGAAGGGTACCCAGTGCAACCCATTGAAAATTTACCAGTCTTGCCTTTTATTAGGCGCATTGGTTTGCCGCAAAACGAGCATTTTTCCTTATTGCGAATATATCCATCAAACGATCGACAGGATGCTTTAGCCGAACTGACTGTAGTAATTGGATTACTTATCGTTTTACTCATTTCCAGAAATGCGAACAAAACTCGCGCAGTTCGCTGGCCGACAAACCTAATAGCCGGGTAGCATTTTGTTTTCAACGTAGTTCCAGAGGAAATAAAACTGTCAACATTGTATGGTTCCCCAAACCAAGTAATTGATTTGTCGATAAGGCATATTGGCTGAGAGATCCAACGGTTTTCGATAGCGATTTCTTTAAGCGGAATTGGAAGATTGTTAATTGATGCTGAACGCACATAGATTTTGACACCGCGTTTTTTTGCAGCAATCACTGCATCCGAATACATTCTGATGTATGCAATGCTTTGTGCTATATTGCCTGGAATGTCAATTCGAATTTCTGATTTTGCTTCCTGAAGATCAATTACGAACTGATCAAGATTGTTACCGTCCAGATAGAAATGTATCACGTAATTATTGTAGTGAATTAGTTCTGTTATAAGAGCCGAACCGGACAACATAGATTCATTCTGCTTTTTACATTGGCTAAGCATGTCGGAAAACGCTAGGTTACCGGGTAAATTCTTGTTTGCAAAATAGGCCATATTGACCACGGAAATGAACTTGTATTGGGCTCTGGTGATCGCCACATTGAACAGTCGATTTGCTAGGTTGTTTTTAGAAGAGGTAAGCAGCATTCCTGGGTGGGGCATCCGATAACAGTCTACAGCATCATATATGATAGCATTCATTTCCGAGCCTTGGTATTGATGGACAGTGGCGCTTGTAATTGTATGTGACCGACCTTGCGATGCTAGCATATCGAGGATCATTGCCTTAGCCAACCGCGATTGCCCATTGTACGGCGTGATGATACCAATATCCATACTTTCTGCACAATGATATGCCATTGCAGCAGATACAAACGCACTAAGAATATTAAATCGCGATTTATCCTTCGTCTGCGAGCATACAGACATCATACCTGAAAGATCCAGTAAAGCGATTGGCTTCTTTGAAAAGGGTGCGGCCAATGTTTGCATTGCGCGCCGTTCTTCCGTGCTTTTATCAGTCTGAAGTTTGCCACCATATATCCTGACACTAACAAAATCTGCGATAGCTTTATGCATGCGTCTCTGGACATCTAGTAGTACAAGCCAATTGTGCCCCAGCTTTTTTTCAACAGCTTCTGTGATACCAACATATGAAAAAACATCGGCTTCCATTAGCTCCGCGGCTTGCGGTGACTGAATGATTGGTGGAAGTTGCCGAAAATCTCCGAAACAACAAAATCGTTCCTTTGCAAGACTGGCGGAAAAAACAACCTGTGGAACATAAGCCATGCTTGCTTCATCAAACATTACAACGTCAAATTGCTGACTGAATACAGTTTGGTCTACTACGGCTTTCGAAGCTGTTGTAGCAACAAAAACTGCTTTGTAGATACTAGCTTTTTCATCGTTGGCAAGTTGCTGCCGAAGAGCTGATAACTGCTGCCGTATGGAGACATACTTCGGTTCTTGCTTGCTAAGTGTTTTTAGTTCGCGTAGCAATGCTTGACGGAGTATAAGTAGATCGGGATGGCAGTATAGAGCATAATTATAAGAAGTTAATGTTGGATGATCTAGGAGCTTTTGATCTCGAGGGTAGCCGTAACGTATAATCGTACCAGGTTGTAATGCCATGGGGTTTTCTTTTTCGGCTCTCTCGCATACTTTCAAAACGGCACCGTCAACTGAAACGTTGCTGTGAGACAACATCAGAACACGTTTGCCTTCGGATATAAATTTGAGAACCATATTTGCTAAAGTAAATGTTTTACCGGTTCCCGGCGGACCCCAAACAAATGTAATGGGGCTTTTCATTGCGTGAGCACAAGCTGATTCTTGTCCACATTCGATTTCTTGCGTAGGATGAATTTGTGCGTACCCATTTAGAATTAAGTTCGATACAATCTCAGTCGGATGCTGCGCGATCTCATAAATTCGATCGATTAATGCATCCAGAAGTTGCCAAGGTTCTGCCGAGATCTCTATCGAGGATAAATTACTGTCTATTGGCAGAGAGGTTTGAATCACGACTTGATCGTTTTCACAAGATATGATATGAGCAGAAATGATATCTGTGGCTAGGTGAACTCGGATAGGTGTTGCATCAGGCAAAAAGAGTTCCGTATCCGTTTCAAATAAGTAACGGTGTTTTTGCTCGTCTACACAGATACCGTCAAAAAGCAGTAGTTTCTTGCCTTTGTCTGACTTAAGGTAATTAATCTCAGCTGCAAGAGCAGCACCATATCTAGCGACGAAAACATCAATGGATGAAACACCAGATTTTATAGTTAACAGAGAGGTTTTTGTAATATGCGTATCCGTTTGAACCCTTGATTCTTGTGTTGATTTGATTTCATGAAACAGCACATCGTCCTCGCTGTCAACAAATTGGATATATGATTCGAAACAAGAAGGGTAAATAAATTTTTTTCGTTGTCCTGAAAAGTTAATGCAGATAGTGGTCTCGCCTTGCTCGACGATCAAACCTATGCCAAACGCTTTACTTCTTACCTTTTTGCCCAGAAGATCCATAAGACTGCCTTCCTTGATTCTTCCTACGGAATTGGATATTCGATGCTTCTGAAGATACTGAGCAATAACTCAATACCTAGAAAATGCTTCAAAAAAATCATTATGTGATTATTATGGAGATATGTCTCCCAATTATATGGTCCAGGAGCAATATAAATAAATCCGGGATTTGAGGTGATCCTCATAGCAGTTAACTAAGAATGAAAAAATAGATGTCTAAACGGCCTCGCGGCTCGATTTCTGGGCGAATTCAACCTGTGTCAGGTTTGTTAGCGCTGTACGGACGGAACACACATTATTTCTTGTAGGGACGCCCATCACTAGCTCTCCCGGCTCTTTTCCGCTTCAGCCGCTGATACAGGATCATGCCGACCGTTTCCATGACTTGTTTCATCATGTCGGGGTCGGAAAAAAGTTGCACATAGAATTCATCGTTTTTCTCAAAGCGCGTCGCCGCCATGGTTGGGAAATCTTTCTCGAACAGCAGCATGAAGGTTTTAAAATCGTTGCCTTCCGCGTAGCTATGCCACTTTTTTTCCGCGGCATAGTCGTTTTCGATTTGAAGGAGCACTTTATCCATCTCGGTAAATGCGGTCCCGTATTTCTCGTTGATCTTTTCGATGATGTCGGCGAGCGGATCTTTCTTTTTTTCGCGCCGCCCAGCTTCGCCGGTGATGGGGCGGAAGCCCTCTTCTGTACTCTCCAACACGATTCCGCCTTCGAAGTCCTTTTCAAGACGGTAGTACTCCAACAGCACCTTGTCGTCCACGTTTTCTTGCTCGCCTTGGCCTTTGGGCAGCATGGTTGAGAGGAACCGAGCATACACGCTGAAACGGTGGATTTCCTTGTCGAACAGGCGGCATACCTGCGTAATGAACGCGTAGATGCGGTTGAACCTTGCCAGCGTGGATTTAAACAGATCCCGACGCTCCGGCGATAACGCGGCAAAACGATCCAGCGCGGGTTTGATAGCGCCCTGCAGCTTGCCAAGTCCGCCAGCGGTTTGGATTTCCGCGGAGAATAAATTGGCGAATCGGTCGATTTCCGACTGTAGATACACGGCATATTCGTCCAGCGTGTTTTTCAGGTCATAGATGACGTTCGGGTCGGTCTCCTCCTCCAGAATCGTTTCTTCGTAATAGGGCTCGAAAGCCGCCTTGATCTCCTCGGCGTTGTTGATAAAATCCAGCACGAACGTATCCTGCTTGCCGCGCATCGTCCGGTTGAGGCGGGAGAGCGTCTGCACCGCTTTGACGCCGGACAGTTTCTTATCCACAAACATGGTATGCAAAAGAGGTTCGTCGAATCCGGTCTGGTATTTTTCCGCAACGATCAGCATTCCGAATTCGTCACTGTGGAACGCTTCCGGGACGGCTTTTTCCCGTATGGTTTCGCCGCGCTGGTTCTGGTTCAGCTTCTCTTCTGTATAGGTTTCGCCGTCGTCCTCAATTTCGCCGGAGAAGGCCACGAGCACTTCCAGATCCGTATAACCCTTCTCCTGTATCTGCCGGCGGAATTCCTGCACATAGCGCACCGCGTGCAGGCGGGACGGTGTGACGACCATTGCCTTAGCATGTCCGCCGATTTTATGCATCGTGACATTACGGAAGTGTTCCAGCATAACGGACGTCTTTTGAGAGATATTATGCGGGTGCAGAGATTCGAACTTCAAGATCGCCTTCACGCCGGCGGCGGAGTCCAGCTCGGGATTCTCCGGGATGGACTTGACGATTTGGTAATACATGCGGTAAGTCATGTAGTTCTGCAATACGTCCAGTATGAACTCTTCCTCGATCGCCTGGCGCATGGAATAGATATGGAAGGGATGGTATCGCCCGCCCGCGTCCCGAATGCCGAACATCTGCAGCGTTTTATCCTTAGGCGTTGCGGTAAACGCAAAGAAGGACATATTTTCGTGCGTGCCCTGCGCGGCGAGTTCGTCCAGCAGGCGGTCTTCGTCGTCCTTGCGCGCGGCTTCCTCGCGGCTTTCGTCCGCCGCATATTCCTCCAGTATTCGTTCCGTGTCGGCAAGCGCGCGCCGTAGTTTTTTTGCTGCATTGCCCGTTTGGGAAGAGTGCGCTTCGTCCACGATGATTGCGTAACGGCGCTTGCTCGCGCGGATTTCCCGGTAGATGACGGGGAATTTCTGCAGCGTCGTAATGATGATGCCCTTGCCGGAATCGATCGCCTCCAGCAGCTGTTTTGCGTCCTTATCGACCTTCTGCACGAGACCCTCAACATGGTCGAACTGATAGACGGTATTTTGCAGCTGGTTGTCCAGAACGCGCCGGTCGGTCACGATGATGACGGAGTGGAAGATCTTTTCGTTTTGCTCGTCGTGCAGGCTGGCAAGCCTGTACGCCAGCCACGCGATGGAATTCGACTTGCCGGAGCCCGCGCTGTGCTGAATCAGGTAGTTCTGCCCCGAGCCGTGTTGCCTTACGTCCGAAAGGAGCCTGGTCACCACGTCCAGCTGGTGATACCGCGGGAAGATCAATCGTTCCGATTTAATTTCGTGCGTCTTTTCGTCCCGCTCGACCTGCAGGTGCAGGTACTTATGCAGAATCTCCAAAAGGCGGTCTTTCGAGAGCACGTTTCCCCAGAGGTAGGCGGTTGCATACCCGTCCGGGTTTACGGGGTTGCCCTTGCCGCCGACGACGCCAGCGCCGTTGCTGCCCTGGTTGAACGGCAGAAAGTACGTTGCGCCGCCTTCCAGACGCGTCGTCATATACACATTGCTCAAATCCACGGCAAAGTGGACGAGCACGCGGTTTTTGAACTCGAAGATCGCGTCGTTTCCCGCGCGATCGAATTTGTACTGCGCTATGGCGTTGGCCGTGTTCTGCCCGGTGAACTGGCACTTGAGCTCCATGGTGACAATCGGGATGCCGTTGAGCAGAAGTACGATATCAATGCTGTTTTCGTTTTTGAGCGAGTAGTGGAGCTGGCGCGTGCAGTGCAGAATGTTCGCCGCGTACTGCGCCGCGCTCGTTTCGTTGAGGGAGGTTTCCGGCTTCCAGTAGACGGCGCGGAATTTGATGCCCCGGTCGGAAAAGCCCTGCCGGAGCACGCGGAGGAGGCCGACCTGCTTGACTTCTCGGCAGAAGCGGTCGATGATCTGGCGTTCGCTGTCCGCGCCGTAGATCTTTTCGTACTTCTCCCAGATCTTGGGCTGGCTGGCTTTGATAAAGGCGATAAACGCCGATTTATCCAGCGCGAGCTTGCGGTCGAACGCGGCGGGGGAGCCTTTGGTGTAGCCGCCGTCGGAGCAGAGATAGGTTTCGATATCCTGCTCAAAGCGCTTTTCGGTTACGTCGAAGTCGGTCATAAGGAACCTCCGTCTTTGGTTTCTTCGTTCTTTATGTCACTGAATACATCATCATGTGTTGAAAAGTATAGTTCTCGGATTACTTCGACCCATTTATGCAAGAAGATACATCGAGCGGAACTATCCAAATCAGGGAAAAGAGTAAGAAAAAACATCGTTATTAGTTGAAGAGATATTGCAGAATGTTCGGCTGCCAAAGTAATGCCATAGTCAGATTGACCAACTGGAATCTGATTTAGTGTTTTACCATTTGCAAGCCTTTTAAAAGTCCCTTGTGGCGAAGCATGATTAACAAAACATGCAAGTTTATACTGCTTTTCCCAAGCTGCCGTTACGAAAGTACATATGCATTCTATTTCCTTAAAAGTGTACTTGCCATTCTTTTTTTCTTTTAGACCAGACGCGCCTGTTACCCAAGTATAAGTACTATCATCTGTCTTGGACTGTTCGAAATACTGCCTTGCAACTACCTCGCCATTTTTCTTGATCACCTCTGCAAAACAACTTAGTTCATACATTGATCGCCAACGTGCAAAAGCGCCATCAGCAAAGCCGTGCTTCATAAGGCAGATTATTTCTAAAAATTGTTGGCACGCGCGTCCGTGGATATGTTGTAATGCTAAGAACGTATATTGTTTAAGCGACTTTTGATCCTCTTCCATGTTTTCATCCACGAATTTCACGTATAATTCTGCTGCTTCAATCGCCAAAACATACATTGCTTCTGATGCAACAAAACACTTACCCCACAACTGCTCCTGATGCGCATCAAACTCTGCGCTACGAGATCGGTGTTCAAATGCAATCTCAAACATATTTGCTCGAGTAAAATCCATCATATTTTTAGATGCGACTGTTACCATTTCAGACATTGGTTTTTCCAAATCGACTTGTTCGAGTTTATGCAGGATCTCGTTTTCAGAGAGACCCTCAGAAATCCAATTATCAACAATGTCCTCAATAGCCTTGTTATATGCATCCATCAGCGAATCTTCCATGCTACACCTCCCGCTTACCCGTTACGACCTCGTAAATGAGGGACTTCTTGTATTCGGTGATTTTATCGATTAGTTGGAGTTTCTGCGAGATTACCAAATCAGTTGAAACACAGAAAACATCTAGATAGCTTGCAATCTCGTCTTCGACTTGTTTGTCTTGAGGTATCGCTAATAATATTCTACCTAATTCACTTTGATTGATTTTGGGCATTTTCACTCTGCTTTCAGTAACCATACTGACTTGAGAAAGAAAGCTTTGAGACAGCATGCAATATAATATGAATCGCGTATTCTCTGTTGTCTCAATGGGATACATATCTGCGCTGCACAAACCATCAAAAGGAGCTATGCAAATCTTGTTTAGCTTTGGGCGAATCTTAGAATACAATATTTGACCCTTATAGAAGTAGTGATTGTAACTAAAGACACCAGAATCTGCAACTGAAACATACGATATTAAATGTCCACTATCTTTCTCAATTGATTCAGGAGATATTTGAGGCAAGTCCTGATAAAGAGCCGGGTCAACTAAATTTGATTTCACTTGCGCAATTCGCGTAAATGCAATGATTTCCCACCCCTCCGGTATCTCCCCAATCCACTCAATCCCGCTGTCCTTCATCGGCACGTCGGGATTCAGCCCCTTGGTGACAGCCTCCGTAATCACCGCGAGCTTGTACTCTTTCAGCTTTTCGATGATCTCCTGCTGGCGGGCAATCACGCGGTCGATGCGCGCGCACTGGGCGTCGAGGTAGTCGGCGATGCGGTGCTGTTCTTCAAGTGGAGGCAGAAGAGTTGGCAGTTTCGCTAATTCACTAAATTTTAGGTTCTGACGTACACCATTGCCCATGTTATAAATAATTTTCATGATGTCATAGGTGTGCAGTAAATAGTGAAAGAAGCGATTGTCACTTTCAACGTTATTTGTAAGCGTCAAGTACGCAGAAGTAATAATACCTCGTTCTCTTACAATACCTGTACGCAGACTACGTTGATCGTTTTGCAAATCCGTCAATCGCAAGACGATTTGACCAGGTTCAACTATATTATATGTTTCGAAACTCTCAGGAAGCAGTCCGAGGTTTTCACTTACATCTCGTCTGATAATTCTTCCATAACTGAGAGAGAGAACGTTTCTTTCAATATTGCCGTAATTCTTGCTGCTATGTTCAGTTAGTATGCGTGAGAGCGGAAGAACATCCCACGTTAAAGGTATCTCCCCAATCCACTCAACCCCGCTGTCCTTCATCTCTCTCATACGCCAAAAATCTCCGCCAAACTCCCGTCCAGTTCCTTCTCAATCTCCAGTATCTCCGCCATGATCTCTTTTGACGGCCTCGGCGCCTGATATTGAAAGAAATACCGCGTAAACGGAATTTCATAGCCCACCTTGCTCTTGCTGTTATCAATCCACGCGTCCGGCGCAAACGGCAGCACCTCGCGCGCAAAATACGTCTCGATATCCTCCGTCAGCGGCACGTTCTCCGTGTCCCGCAAGTCCGAATCCGCCTGCGGTTTGCCCTTGACCAGCACGGGCTTGCCGCTTTCGTCCCGCAGCGGACGTTCGACGGTGATCTTGGTATACCCGAACTCCGCGTTGTCGAAAATCTTGCTGATTTCGCTCTCGGCAAAGCCCCCGTAGAGCCGCGTAATCTCGGCAATCGCGCTTTCGGGGATGTCGTTTCGCTTATTGCCCAGCGCTTTGCGGCGCTTTTCAAACAGCCCGTTGGCGTTGATGAGCTGCACCTTGCCTTCACGGCGGGTGCCGCGCTTCTTATTGGAGAGCACCCAGATATATGTGGCGATGCCGGTGTTGTAGAAGATGTCGTTGGGCAGGGCGATGATGGCTTCCAGCAGGTCGTTCTCCAGAATATACCGGCGTATCTCGGAAGGGCCGCTGCCCGCGTCGCCTGTAAACAGGGGCGAGCCGTTGTGGATGATTGCGATGCGGCTGCCGCCGTCCTGCGGTTCCTTCATCTTGGAGAGCGCGGTCAAAAGAAACAGCATCTGCCCGTCGCCAACGGCTGGGAGGCCGGGGCCAAAGCGTCCGGCAAAGCCGCGTTTGGCTTCCGCTTCAATTGCCGCGCGCTCGTTTTTCCATTCTCTGCCGAACGGCGGATTGGAGAGGATATAGTCGAACGACTGCTCCTCAAACTGGTCGTCCATGAGCGTGTTGCCGTCCCGGATGAAGTCCGCGTTGTTGCCCTTGATGAGCATATCCGCCTTGCAGATGGCGAACGTCTGGTCGTTAATCTCCTGACCGAACGAAACCAGTTCCGTCGTGGCGTTCAGCTCGTGGAGGTACTCTTCCGCAACGGAGAGCATGCCGCCCGTTCCGCAGGCGGGGTCGTAGAGCGTTTTTACGATGTTGCTGCCGGAAAGCAGGGCGTTGTCGTCGCAAAACAGGATATTAACCATCAGGCGGATGACTTCGCGCGGGGTATAGTGCTGCCCTGCGTCCTCGTTGTGCGCTTCGGAGAATCTACGGGTGATCTCCTCGAAGATATAGCCCATCTCCAGATTGGAGATTACGGAAGGATGCAGGTTCGCCTTGGGCGTCGTGAATTCTTTCAGCACGATATAGAGGATGCCCTTGTTGACCATGGTTGTAATATGCGCGTCAAACTTGAACTTCGCGATGATATCCCGCACATTCTCAGAAAAACCATTCAGGTAATTCCGGAAGTTCCCTTCGATATTGTCCGGATCTTCGACCAGCTTTTCGAACGTGAAAGGACTTGTATTGTAGAACGGATGGCCGGACGCTTTTATCAGCAATACGTCCTTGAGAGGGAGCTCCTTAACAGACGCGTTCTTTTGCCAGACGGCTTCCCGCGTG
The DNA here is from genome assembly GCA_963674535.1 of Christensenellaceae bacterium. GTDB lineage: Bacteria > Bacillota > Clostridia > Christensenellales > CAG-138 > UBA7703. The sequence continues at coordinate 701,147 of OY771363.1, forward strand.
TCGGCCAACACGCAGTCGAACCGGCGGATAACCGTGAGCGGCAGGATCACCTCGCCGTATTCGTGCGGCTTGTAAACGCCGGTCAGCTTATCAGCAATCGCCCAGATCAGGGATGCTTTTTCGTTGATATTGGCACTCAAACTCATTGTTGATATGTCCTCGATTCCTCTTGTTGCGTGTAATCAGCCTGTTTCAGTATACATCCTGCGAGCAGACAAAGACCATAGCTGAACCTGTAAGTTTTGATGAAATAAACGCTGATATGGTACTTGAAGAGCGTTTGAGACCGCGCAGCGGCTGCCTGGGTCTTACTGCTGATTATAGCAGAGCGGCGAGCAGGAAACAACGCGGAACTGTCCGCAGGGGCGGCGGCGAGACGGCATGCGCGACCTGAAGCTCACTGTGTACTGTCACTTTTCTTTCGTGAGGTGTACAGAAAACGATAAATAAGTAAGGGCGGCAGGCATTGATCCCCCCCGGTCAAGGCGAACGCGGAGGCAGGCTTAACGACCAGGGGCCTTAGCCTCTTCCAAGTGTGCGCGGGAAAAAAGGGAGGGGGGCGCAAATATTCGGCGAAATGACGCTTCCGAACACGATTCAGAAAACCTGAGAAACCCGCATAAATAGGGCGTTTATTGAAGCTATGAAGTAAAAACATTGGTCGGAAAAATCAGGGGTTTTTGCGGGGTCGCGACGTTTTTTCGAAGCTACAAATATCGAGAAAATTGATCGATTTTTCCGCTTCACATTCAACCATATTGAGCCATATGAAAACCATAACGAGCCACACGGCAGCAGTGTGGCTTTTTATTGTTTTTCCCATCGGAGTAAAAGTTGAATAATTGAGAAAATCTCATTGTTTTTCGAGCCATAATTAGCCATAGTATACCGCAAGAAAACCATAGTGAGCCTCTTAAGACTGAGTGGCTCGCCATGGCTTTTCTGGTTTCCAAAATACGAATATGATTAACTTTTCAATTCGCTTTTCAGGTCGGATCATACTTGCACGAAAAACCAAGAGTCACACCGGAAAATTCACGTCAATACCAGGCGTTTAGGCCCAAGTGAAGACAATCCCTCACGCAGCATTATTGAATGGTATTTAAAAAATTTTTCAAATAGTGACCTTATGTTGCATTGCGTTGAATCGCTGTGCGAATTTCTGCTTATCAAATTTAAGGCTATCGGCTCCTAAAAGATGTCCGCTTTTGTCCTCTTTTTCGTTGTGGAATGGGTAGACGCGAACATGTGTTTGTAATAACATATCAATATGGAACACAACAACAACCGTTCCACAGATGAATGATCTTACGCAGGCAAAGGAACGTGAGCAGAAGGAGGAGTGTATTTGAAGAACGAAGGAATTCGTGAAGCGGCGAAATCGAAAGGAATCCTGCTGTGGCAAATCGCAGACAGACTGGGAATCACGGACGGGAACTTCTCCCGCAGGCTTCGACACGAACTAACACAGGATGAACAGGAGAAGATTAAGCACCTCATCGACGAACTAGCCGGAGAACGAGAATGATACCGCCTCGTCTAGAACATGCCAAATACGGCGCAAGAGGTGATCGGGTGAAAAAGAATGGACTATTCGTTTAACGTCGAACTGGCCGTGAAGTACGGCGTCGAAGAAGCAGTATTGCTTCAACACTTGTATTTCTGGATCCAAAAGAATGCTGCGAACCAGAAGCACCTTCATGACGGATATTACTGGACCTACAACAGTGCAAGGGCGTTCAGCGTACTCTTCCCGTTCTGGAGCAGACAGAAGATCGATCGAATGATCCAGTCGCTGCGCGAGCAAGGTGCGATTCTTGTGGGGAACTTTAACGATGTCGGACGAGACAGAACCCGTTGGTTTGCATTGTCCGAAATCGTATGCGCCATTGCTGAAAATCGAGCAATGCATTGCTCAGAATTGAGCAACCCATTGCTCAAAAGTGAGCAACCATTACCAGATAATAAACCAGATAGAAATACAGATAAGAGTGTACGCGCACAATGTCTTCCAAGAGGCGAATACGGATACGTTAAACTCACAGACGAAGAATATCAGCGTCTGGTAAATGATTTGGGGAAGAGGGAGGTCGAGCGGGCGATCGCCTATCTCGACGAAAGCGCGGCCATGACCGGAAACAAGAACAGGTGGAAGAACTGGAACCTGGTGATACGGAAAGCGGCACGAGAGAAATGGGGGAAGCGCGAAAGCCCATCGCGGGACGGTCGCTTGATCGAGCTTGACGAGGAAGGAAGGTTGGTCACGTGAACTATGAAGATTCCATCCTCGGATACCAGAATCAGGTGATGATCCGGCTGTTCCTGCTCAGCGGGGTACGGCGCGGGGAGCTTTGCGGGCTGGAGTGGAAGGACATCGACTTCAAAAACAACATGATCACGATCTGCCGGACATCGCAATACCTGCCGGAGAAAGGCATCTTTACGAAAGGGACGAAAACGGATTCCTCTGTGCGCACGATCAAGCTGCCGGAGCAGGCATTCGAGATGTTGAAGGAGTTCCGAAAGTGGCAGAGAAAAAGGCGTGTCGCTGTAGGCGACCGCTGGACCGACTGTGATCGGCTTTTCACGCAAGATGACGGATCGCCGATTCACCCCGACAGTATATCGGGTTGGTTCCATGACTTTATCTCGCGCACCGACCTTCCGCAGATTTCGATCCATTCTTTGCGGCACACGAATATTACGCTGCTCCTTGCGGCGGGTATTCCGCTGCGGACGGTGAGTTACCGTGCGGGACACGCGCAGACATCGACGACTGCGAACATCTACTCGCATGCGATACGATCGACGGATGAGAAGGCGGCGGAGGTGCTGGAGCATGTGCTAAGTTAGTATGAACGAGAACTTTCGCCGCAACGAAAAACGCTCCACGAATTCGATGGAGCGATTTTCTTGTAATAATCGAATTGTTCAGCAACGGTAACAGAAACGATGGTATACGTTCGAAAAGCAACTACTGGGATTTACCATCTCGCTGTTTAAGCCAATTGACCAAAGGCAACAAATTTTCTTCTTTCACACCGTCAAATCCCTTTTCGATAATATCGATGGATTCTTTTGTTTTATCGTCTGCGTCTTTTCTTGATCTTAGCATGCGAACAAACATGGATAAAGCCAATCTGTCCATACCGCGAATATTCTTCAATGGCAGGCACCCGCCTCGCAGATAGAAGAACGGCGTCGTTTCCAGCTTGTTTCGCGCGAGCACGGTCTCCTCATCCGGCTCTGCGGTTCTTCCGGTGCCGGACCCACAAACGGCGGCTAATTTATACCTTTCTGCCTTCTTCAGCCCCTGAACTTTTCCCACTTTCATCCAGCCGAGAAAGAGAACCTCTTCTGCCCGGTCAATTTCTGAAAGCTTGCTTGTAGGAAACATGCGCATTCCAGTTATCGCCGCAAGCATTTCGGCATATTTCTTAGTGAATCCAGTTTTCGATTCGTAAACGATGACCATAATGTTATGTAACCTCGTGATTGCTGTTTTCTATTATTTGGATCCCTTTGGAAGCAGCGAGAAGCCATTGCGGACAAATTGAGCGATCGTAATGATCACGAGCACCGCTATGCCCAAAATTGACACGATTTGAAGGGTACCATATGCGCCGCCAAAGCCGGCATCGGACTTCAGGAACTGGTAAATGCCAAAGTAAGCCCAGGCAACCGGCAACGGAAAGACCGCGTTGCGGAGTTTGAGCAAAACGCCGACCAACAGAATGATCGCGACGGACAGCATGATGATACCCCAGACCTCAGCGGACAAGCCAAACCCATTCCATTTGAGCTTGACCAATGCCGCGGCAGAATTTACAACTGTGGCAATGAATAACCAGCCTGAATAGAAACCAAAGCTTAGGGGTAAAAGCCAACGCTTGCCTTCGCGGATTTCAAGCAGTTTCATTCCCAACAGCGCTAAAGTAATCACAAAGCCAAGTATAAAAAGCGTCGACAATTCAACCAACATATAAGAAAAGGTGATGATCCAGACAATGTTAAGAAGGCAGGATATCCGAAATAGCGTGGAGACGCTATCGATAGCCTTCTGAAAATAAGGATCATTCTTTTTCACGATCATCACGATCATAGAGATGAGAAGAAGCGAGTATATAACGCTCCAAATACTAAAAGTGGCAGGGCCGGGTGTAATCAAGGTAACATACATATCAGAAATTTGCTTCTGAGTCAGTCCATTGATAATGCCTACTGCGCCCAAAGCGTTGATCGCCAGTGTGACGACAAGGAAAATAAGATTGATCCAAGCTTTATTTGTTCTACTCATATGAAGGCCCCTTTCAATTGCTTAAACTTATTATAATAGTAATTGTAGACATTTACAATTATATGAATTCAAAATCACACACCTCCGCCTGGTATGAGTAGAAGAAAGTTAACCGCATTATGCGCTTATTTGGACTTACTCAATGGCTAGATGCATATGCTAATTTCGAGTTTGTTTTCTTAACATACCCGAGACTCACCCAGGACATGCGCAGACTTCAACCATTGCAAACATCTACTCGCACGTGATCATGACTGCAGATGAGAAGGCAGCGGAGGTGATTGTTGATGAGTTTGTAGTAAAAAAGACGATGAACATTGACGGTGCTTGAACAAAATCATACAATACTTGTAATATGAGACATAAAGAGTATCTGATTATTGCTAGGTTTGGCGATACTGATTAACTTGGCTTAAATCGTGGTGTCAGCATGGAGAAAATAAGTGGGCAGCAGTGTACATGTTAGCAAAAAGAAAAAGCTACAAAGGGCGCGTATCCTGCTTACCGCTGCCTTGTCATTGACAACAATCCTAATTATCGCGATAGTTATGTTAACAGTTACGTTCATCAACTACGGACGTAATCGAAAACTATATGAACAAGCTCGCTTGAATGCTGTTCTGACGCATGAGCCCGTGACAACACCAGCCTCATGGGGGATATCGCCGGAGATAACACTTTTGCCTGAGCCAAAAGAGACGCCGCCAATTGATGTGGACTTTGCAACCGTACAAGAAGACGGTCCAAATGTTCTAGGTTGGCTTTACAGTAGCGATACACAGATTAACTACCCGGTCGTTATTTACTGCGACAACAAACACTATCTTACGCACGATTACACCGGGTCACACAGTTCAAGCGGAGCATTGTTTTTTGATTTTCGACTCACAGAACAACTATCAGGTGAGAATTTGATTATCTACGGACACCATATGAAAGATCGTTCGATGTTCGGAAGTCTTCTTCAGTATCAGAAACAATCGTACTACGAAGAGCATCCAACAATGTATCTGATCACTCCGGATAGAAACTATCGCATTGATCTGTTTGCAGCACAGTTTACGGATTCCGAACAGGAAAACTTTCCCATACAATTTGATTCTGAGCAGAAGCGCCGTACATTTGTGCAAACGGCAATTGCCAACTCTACATTTACGCCAAATGATGAAACCTATCATTTAAATGTTCAGATCATTTCACTGGTCACATGTGCATATTCTGATTATATTGAAGATTCAAAATTTCAGGTTCAGGGATGGCTTGTTGACATTGGATAGGTTTTTTGAACTGAACTGAATAACACTACCTGTCATTCGGTTGAATGCATCGTTACTAATTTATTTGCACGATGTTTCATAAATGCGCATTCTGACCCTTTTCGGGTGAAGCAATTCGTTTGGCATTTCATTACAATAAGGACAATAAAAATCGGATCAATTCTTTCAAGTAATGCTCGCATTTCTATTATGTTAAGAGTTTTTTTGTGTTATTATGATAAAGGTAATACTTACTATTAAAGAATTGAAGGCAAGCACGAATGACGCAGAATATTAAGAAGAACGAGCTTTTCAGAAATGTATCGTCACCATTTCAAATGCTATTGCTTGCCTGGCGCAAGAGGTCTTCTATGAAGGCACCACGACTAGCTGCGCTTTTTCTGGTAATCATTATCAGCCTGGTGGCTTTCCCGCGAGCAGCGAACGCAGATGCTCCACAAGATCTTACAGGACAAGACACGTATTTAGTGGTTCACGAGACAACGGGGAGCTACACAGGCTTGGGTGGCCCTTCAAATATTTCAGTTACTGACCCGGATGGGGGCACAATCACACCAGTTGGTAATGTATATAACAATGTTCCACTTGGGTCCAATCTTAGTCTAAAGTATGTTTTTCATCTAAACGATGGAGACGGATCTTCAATATATCAATATGCTGCGGGTAGTTACTTCACATTCCTTCTACCGGAAGGCATGACTTTCAGCGCTACAATTGGTACTGCAACAACAATACAAGCGGTTGACTCCATTACGGGTAGCGCATGGACGTTGGGAACATGGGAACTTCTCCCCGATGGCAGAACGGTGCGCGTAGATTTTTCTAACGATATAAATAACCATCAAGCTCGATGGGCCGCGATTCTGATTAATGGAACTTTTAGTGAAGAAGTTGGTCAGGAAGGGCTCGAAAGCACGTTCTCCCTTGGAGCCCAAACGACTACTTTTGTGCGCGAGTTGCCGCCACCACCGGAAATTGGCCTTGCTAAACAGGGTGTATATGACGCCAACACCAATACAATCACTTGGACGGTCAACGTTACGCCGCCAAATAGCGTGCCACTATCAGGCTACCGTCTATCAGATAATTACAGTAGTAATCAAGCTTACGTTGAAGGTTCATTTCAAGTGAACGGCACAAGGGTTCTGGATTCAAATCTCGATTTCGCACTGAATTCAGTCGTTTACACGTTCCCAGATCCCACAAATGGCAATCAGATAATTACATATCAAACGTCGCCAACAACGTTTGGTGGAGAAACTGGGGCCAACTCAGCTGCTGAGCGGTCTACCTTTACTAATGCTGCCTCCATACTACGCGGTACGGAAACGATCAAGGGGCCAGTAGAAGCATCTGTTGCAGTTGATTGGTTGAACAAGGCAGGGGCCGTTGCAAGCGCAAGTGAGTACATTATGCGCTGGACCATCAATATTTTTGTACCCGCAGGGGCGACACTTACAGGTGTTTCGGTTAAGGACACCCTTTCAGCGGGACATGAGTTGATCAATTCATCCTCATATCCTGCACGGTATACCATTGGCACGAATGCAGCACAGGACTTTACTGAAGGATTGAGTACGGGTCAGTATTCAGTTTCCGGACAGGAAGTTACATTTGAACTTGGTGATATAAATGCTTCAACAAGCATTGTTTACTATACGAAGATCAGCGATCCCGCGAGTAGTTTGAACACCAATGGGACCGTCACTTTTCGAAACGGAGCAGAACTCACTTGGGATTTGCTTCCAGAAGGAACAGGCACTGAGCCTGGTGATAGTGCGAGTGTCGGAATCGTGGGTTCTGGAGGATTACTTACAAAAGCTGCTGGTTCTGCTGTGAACTATGGACCCGGGAAAGATATAATCTATTGGACCATTACCGTAAATCGAAACAAGGTCACGATTCAAGATGCTGTTATAAATGACACAATACCCGTAGGGCAGCAACTTTTGATCGACAGTACGCACCCTTTCGTTGTTGATGGAGCGATCGATTTCGACACTACTTCAGCCGCGGCTAGTGGAGGTCTTAGCTCGAGCGATGGTTTCGTTCGCAACTATTCCTACACATTTCCTGACGAAGATCCTATAGCTACCGGGAACACAATATCATCTACCTACACGGTGAGATTCTATACTAAGATTACCGATACTTCGAGCGGAATATCTCGGCTGTATGTCAATAACAGTTCTTTGGATTATCAAAACGGAGTGACGCTTAGTCGCACGAGCAGCGGCGATACTGTGACTGCAACTGGCTCTCAACGTTTTAACAGCCAGATGTTGGCGAAATCGGTACCGATTCAATACAATTATACCGACAGGACCACTCAATGGCGGCTAGTCGTGAACCGCAATCGACTGCCCCTGACCAATGCAATTATCACTGACACACTACCGGCAGGCATGGAGTTGTTGATTGGGTCGGTATATCCATTTCAGGTTGTAGAAAACGGATCATCAAATACAACGATAGCAAATGCTCCTACAACTGGCGCGAATGGAAGCACCAGTTTTACGGTTGAGCTTCCTTCGTCGACATCCGAACAATATACAATTACATTCTACACTAGAGTCACAGATGAAGCTTTGTTAAGTCAAGGACAAACCAGTAGAACGTATACGAACCAGGCAAGACTTGACTCGGTCGAGGCTGTGAATTTGACGGCATCAGCAAGCACCTCTGTTGGAAACCCTGTGGTTATCAAAAGCTACAATTATACGCCCGGCACAGATTTTATCGATTGGTCTGTCGCAATAAATGCCGGGCAGGTCCCCCTGTATAATGCAGTGGTTACGGATGATCTCAATGATGCTTTAGAGCTCATACCTGCTTCTCTTAAACTGTATGCGGTTAATGTGGCAAGTAACGGAACAGTGAATGCTGCTTCAACAGGTGTGTTAGTCGATACAGCAACTTATAGCGTCGTAATGCCAACGACAGCCAATGGGAATACCTTGCAGGTTCGGTTACCCGAGGGCGCTCAGGCATACCGGCTCGAGTTTTCGACTTATATTTTATCCAACAACCTAGATGTCGTTAACACTGTCAGTCTGAGCGGCTCGAACGGGGATCCATCCGGAATAGGAAATTCAGCACGAATTTCAATAAGCAACCTCTGGTCTAGTGGAGGTAGCGGCAGTTATGTTTTATCGGTATATAAGTCTGACGGATCGGGCAATCCTGTTGCAGGAGCCACCTACAGACTTCTGAGTATGGGCCTGACGCCTATTCTGCGGAATGGTAATCCCGTCGATGTAATCACAGATGAAAATGGCTATGCGGTCTTCACCAGCTTACCCGCGTGGATTTTTTATGCAATTGAAGTCAATCCACCGGCCGGATACTTGCTGAATCCAACATTTCTCGGTGGACAAAGACTAAGTGAAGATCTTTTGTTTGAAACAAGCGATCAATTTGCATTGGGAACGCTTTCGTTCGCCAAAGAGGCTTCTAACGGAGCACCTCTGAGCGGCGGTACGTTTACTTTAACCGGAACGGACTATAACTCCGAGCCAATTCAAAGAACGGCCGCAAGCATCAACGGAGTTGTGACCTTTTCAGATTTGCCCTTGGGCACCTATTCAGTACGTGAGACTACTGCACCGACAGGATATGCGGTTTCGGATACGGAGATCACTGCTACTGTGGATTACAATACAACGAAGACAGGGGTAGTTGTCACCATCACTTCTGATTTTGATACGATCGTAAATGACCCGATGCCTTATGGCTCTATAGAGCTATATAAAACAGACGGATCTGATTCTCTTGCAGGAGCAGTTTTCGAACTTTACAACTCGAATGGTGATGCTGTTGGCACGGCTACTTCTGATTCGGCAGGCAGGGTAAGATTCACAAGGGTACCAACTGGTACTTACTCGATACGCGAGATCTCTGCCCCGTCGGGTTACTTTCCGTCATCTATAGTTGCTAGTGCGCAGATTACTGAAAACGACTACGCAACGACAGTGCGAGCAGATCCTTATTCAATTGCTAATGCGCGCATCGAGATTCCAAAGACGGGCGACTCTGCCACCCCGTGGCTTTGGGCGGGACTTTCCGGTTTTGCAATAATCGGGGGTATAATTTTAGTGATTATCCGGAAACGTGTGCAATAATGCTCTATTAAGATGAGTTATTGATCGCTTTCTGAAAACGCGAAAACCGGGGAATCTACTCTTTGCGACCATTCATGGTCTTGAATATTCGCTAATGATTCTGACAATAACCAATTTCGTTTAAGGATGGTGGACAAATATAGTAGGAACTTTTGATAGTCTCGAACAATTCTAAGCCACTCAACATCCCAATAAACATCAAATAAACATCAGCTTGTAGGTTTTAAGCCGTTATCGCAAGCTTTTAAACACCCAAGCAACGCAAAAACCGCCCGAATTGGGCGGTTTTTTACTGGTTGCGGGGGATGGACTTGAACCAACGACCTCCGGGTTATGAGCGCGTACTATTGCGTTTTACGGTTTATATTATCTGGGGATTATAGCAAGTAATCGCCTGTTAACGCTAATAATGCTGAATGCATTTTTGACGATTGAAAACGATTGTGAGCGACTATTTTCGATGATAAACATCAAATCAACATCAGGTAGTAGGTGCGATCTGACTAAGTTTTATTCTCCTACGGGTAGTGTACAGAGTTCGTCAATGCTCAAGTCGAACGTGTCCGAGATATACTGCTCGACAAGTCGCACGGAATAAGAGTAGATGTCAGTGATCTCAGGATCGTTATACATATTCTGGAAATATTCTTTTACTGTAGCTGCTCCAGATACGACACTGTCGACCGTTGAGCTATCCTTCAAAAAATAGTCAAACACCGCATAGGTCTCTCCGCGATCGCAGCCTACTTGAAAACGCTGCTCGTTAAAGTGATACGTGATTACTAGACCATAATCGTTGATAGGCGTATAGAACCTGAAATCGTACTCCTTTTCTCCCCATTCGGGCCGGTGTACTTCAATGCTTATGTATCTTTCCTCGTTCTGTTCATAGAGGCAAACTGCATTGTCGTGGTCAGCACGGAACCCGAGGTTTAGAAGCGTCGGTTTTTCAAATGGCAACTCGTATCCCAATTCGTTAAGCTTGCCGGTATGAATGTTCATAAGGTACCACTTCATATTGTTATAATCTACAAAGTACACATTGCCGCCGTTTTCCACATAAATCGCGTCGGTAATCTGCTGAAATGTCCGCAGTATTTCAAAGCTATTCATATCAACGACGATGATGACGCCGCCGCTTCCGTTGTTATTAACGGATAGCAGCATCTTATCCCCGGCAATGTTCATGGTAGCAATAGGCTGGTCATACCGCAGCACCTTTTCGATTTGGCTGCCGTCTTGTCGCATTCTCCAGACGGTATAGTTGTCGTCTCTGATGCAGTAATAGATCCAATCGCCCTCCATGCAGTAAAGACTCACGATCCGTCCTGTAAGGTGCTGCGTTTCGCTGCCGTCAGTGCGCGTGCGATAAAATCCGCTTTCATCCGTCAGACAATAGTAAGCCCACTCGCCATATACGCACATATAGCACGCTGACCCTTCAGTCAGTGCCATATTCTCGCTGCTATCCGTGCGCATCCTGTAATACCGGAAATTATCGTTTCCGTTTGCATAATAGATCCAATCTCCCGACACGCATATGTAATCGCGAATACCATCGAGTAATTTTATGCATTCGCTGCCGTCTGTACGCATTTTGTACATCTCGCGCTGGTTATCGCCCATGGGGTTACGGAAATAGATCCAATCGCCCACCACATTGAGGCAACTGCCGCTAACCTCGCCGAGGCGCTGATATTGGCTGCCATCCGTGCGCATCTTGTATATCGTAAAGCCTTCATCCGCGCGTGAGAAGTATATCCAGTCGCCCTGGGAGGTGAACAACCCGGTTTCCCAGAATTCAAATTCCCTGTGAAAATCATTGAGCAAATTTCCGGACGTGGTGCCCATGGTGTTGATTTGATCATCCGATTTATAATCCGAAATAAAGGGCAATTCTATTGTACAATCCGGTTGGTTGTCCTGTGCCCATTCGGCCAGCGCCTGCGCATCCTGCGCGTCTTCGACGCCTTGCGCCAGCAGAGCATTGATCCGCTCGTAATTGGCGGCTGATATGGCATTCAGCGCGCTCATTGCGGCGATGTACGCATCTGTGTCCGAAGGATCAAGCTCGATGAGCCTTGAGGCCGCCTCATATGCCATCTGATAGTTTTCTTCATTCCTGTACTGCTCCACCATCTCCCGCAACTCGTCCGCTGTAGCAGCCGCAATCGCCTCCTGTGCAGTAGTCGGCGTAGGCGTTACTTCCTTAGCGGTTGCAATCTCTGGCGCCTGCTCCGCTCCCGGTGATGAGCACGCTGCAAGCAGACAAAGTAAAAGCGCCATTATGAAACATAGTATTTTCTTCATGACTTGCTCCTTCCAGTATTTATTGATTCCGGCGGACATATCCCGGTTCTGTAAGCTCGTTGGTTCACTTAATACTGATAAACGAAACGGGATGTCGTATAGCTTCCCGTTCCGCCGCTCCCAATTGACCTGCGATAGCTGCGGTTTTCCACAACAGCCCCACCATTGCTTCCGAACATAATTAGAACGGCGGTTCACAATTCCTAGCGCATTTGAGCGAACCCCGCTGTTCAACTTCGCCGGTCGAGGTGCCCCGGATGAGCGAAATATCCAAACTCTACTTTAGTTGACTACAGCCGAACTAGGGTGCCAAATCCATCCGACGTGGGTACTAACTTCACCCCAGCGTCAAATCTGATGCGACGCATTCAGCTTGTGAGCGGCGTTGTATTGCTTGGCATTCAACTTTCCCTGCGCAGACAGCGCAAAACATACGCCTTCGTATCCGCTGCCGTGGAGGAATCGGAATCGCCGAACAGGTGGAGTTGACTAAAAAATAGGGGTTGTCCGATTTGCGATTCACTGGAATCGTTACCAGACAGCCCTATTTTTAATTCCCTTCTATTTACCATCGGACAGCATAACTTTTCCGAATACAGGCAGACCTCCGCTGTGCGGCTTGGCGGCGATACGCCTCTCTTCTTTTTTTGCACTTTTTGCATGAACGAGAAAGAAGCCAACTACCGAACCCAATAAGATCGCAAGGCCCGAAATTCCCAGGATAATCTCCGCCGTGCCCGTTTTTGTTATACCAATCAACCCAACGATGAACCCAACCACGGACAGGCTGATTACGATACAGCCCGGCTTCGGGCCTGCCTCATCGGGGTCGACAGTCCAAAACTGATCGTGGCCGCAGTGGTCGCACTTTCCGTCCATCGCGAGGTACCGTGGCGGCCCCGCTTTTCTCTTTTCCGTTTTATACCTTGGCGGTGAGTTCAATGCGGTACGGTATGCTTCGAAATCGTCAAGAATCTTGGCCGTTTTATCCCTTAGATCGTCCATAGCGGCGGCCATCAGCTTACGCTCAAGCGCTGGATTGTCAGGGGGTTTTTCTATGAAACCTCGGACACTCATATCGCCGATACCCTTTAATTCCAGTTGTTTTTCGCAGAGTTGGCCGCATTGGTTGCAAATAAAGCGATATGGAAATTTTCCCGTTATGGTTTTGGAAAACGTTGTGATGTAGCTCATAGCGCATCTCCTTTTTATTCGTTTGCCGCATCCGCCGAATTGATGCGAAAGCCCTGATTTCCGACCGTCGCAGCCCGCACAATAGGCTTTTGGGGAGCGAGGCCGGTTTGCATTGGCTCCGCGGAAAACCATCCAATTTAATGATAGTTGTTTTTCGCTTCGTTTGGTGTGCCGTCTGCACACTGCCGTTGTTTTGGGACTTCAACTATTTTATAGACAATTTGCTAAGCTACCTTCGCCAGCCGGTCTGTTTGCAATGATCTGAGATATTCCCTCGCGACATGTAGCCGAGCCGTTTCTGGATTCTCATCACATTGTAGAAACAATAGATGTATTCAAACACTGCCGCCCGGACGGCTTCTTTCGTCTCGTAGTGCGTCCAGTGTATCATCTCTTTTTTCATTGTCGCAAAGAAGCTTTCCGACCATGAATTGTCTCCCGGCATCCCGACTCGCGAGAAACTCTGACGCAGTCCATACTGCTGCAGCAAGCCCATCACAGCTTTTGAAGTATACTGGCTGCCTCTGTCACTGTGAAAGATGCATCCCTTGGCCAGTTCATGCCGCGCCAGCATAGCCATGATCGCATTGAGTACGAGTTTCTTCGTCATCCGGTCCGACATGTGATCTCCCAGCACATCGCCTGTTACGATATCCCGGATGACACAGTGATACATGAATCCCTCGGCTGTCCTCAGGTAGGTGATATCGCTTGTCAGTCCCATTCGTGCTGCGATCGGGAACTCCTGTTCCCTGAAAATATTTGGATATCCATCGCCTCGCGCTTTTTTGCTGTTCGTCAGACTCTTGGTTTTGTGCCTGTTGTGACATGAAGTCAGGGACATCTCTTGCATCAGATCCCTGCATTTCACCCGCCCAAGCCGTTCGCCTCTTTTCCGAAGTTCAGCAATGATTCTGTCTGGTCCGTAGGTGCCTCTGCTTCCTGTGAATGCTTCTTTGATTCGCTTCTTTAAATGCTCTTTTCGTTTTTCAGAAACTTCCCGGTTCCGGAGCCAGGCATAATAACTCGTTCGTCCTACCTGCAATATCCCGGCCCACTTCGCAACAGGGTGCTCAGGATGTCCCTGTATAAATCGATATCTTATTTTTGGTGACTCGCGAAGTAGGCCGCTGCTTTTTTTAGCATGTCACGTTCCATTCGGGTCTCCGCCAGCTCCCTTCGCAACGCTCGGTTCTCTTCCTCCAGCGTCGCGTACTTCGTCTTGTCGCCATCCGACGTGTATTTCCGTCGCCAGTTGTAAAGCAGATTTTCATGGATCCCTAAATCTTCTGCTATTTCTCTCACAGCCTTTGGGCTTGCATGCGATAATTTAACCGCATTCTTCTTGAAGTCCTCGTCGTATTTCTGCCTGATCTCTCCCATTTCCTGCCTCCGATTTCTGGATCTGTTTTCTGTTCCTTCCATCTTAGCAGATTGTCTTTTATTTTAGCATGCTCCCCCCGCTCCGTTGATATTTTTGAAACAGTTCGGTGCTGAATTCCCCGTTTCGAAGTCGCGGCACGAGAAGCTGTAGCGTTCCCACCCGTGTATGAAGCTCTCGTTCTCGATACCCGTTACGGTAAGCCTGCCGCTCATCGCTGCGCTCATATGGCTGTGCGCCGATTTACTCGCTGGCTTGAGCGTTGAGTACTTGGTTCAGGATCGTCGATACCAGGGCAGCGAACGCCTCATCTTTTCCATTTGCCGAAAACAACCCTTTTATTAGTTCGCTGTCTACGGTAAGATTGATCTGGGCCATCTGTTTCTTCCTCCTTGGTGTTTTTGGTTTCTGCAACCTGATTATACCAAGGTCGAGCGGATGGCTCTTTCTCGAATTTACACCATTATATGGACGTTATCGGATCTGCCCCCGAAATATTAAACATTTAGCTTGACAATGAGAATAGAGAAGATGTACAGTAAGTTCAATGCTTAATAAATGAAACAACGTATCATACAGCGAAACGTTAAGCGAAAGTAGCGCAAAATCGAGTTAGTCCCTTTGAGACAACGTTTATCGTTTAGCAATGTGCTATCTAGCTATTCATTAAGGGCAAAATTGTCGGGAAGCGATCCCATGATTAAACTGAAAACGATTTGATAAGGAGAATGGATTATGCAGTTTGTAAGATTTCTGTCAATTAATGAGAAAACATGTTATGGTATTTTTGATAATGAAAACATATTGGAGATTCAAGGTTCCATATTTAGTGATTATTCTAAAACTGGCAGGGTATTCAAGACTGCAGATGTTAAGTTGTTGACGCCTTGCGATCCCAAAAAGATCTTTTGTATCGGATTGAACTTTCTTGATCATATAATGGAATTAGGTTTTGAAATACCAAAAAAGCCGGCAAACTTTTTGAAACCAAGCAGTTCAGTTATCAACCCGGGAGAAAACATTATAATCCCAAAGTCGGCAACTAGAGTTGATTACGAGGGCGAGTTAGCGGTAATAATTAAAGATAAGATTAAGGACGTAACCCCCGGGGAAGCAAAGAAACATATTCTTGGCATTACACCGTTCAATGATGTAACAGAGAGAATCTTAAGTTCTACGCCCTCATTGGTTACATACAGCAAGGCATTTGACACTTTTACTTCTTTTGGGCCTATTGTTGATACTGATATCGACCCCGATGATGCATTTATCTATACATATCTCAATGGCAAACGAGTGCAGCAGGGGCATACGAGGGACATGATATTTAAACCATCGGAAATCGTTTCTTTTGTTTCAACAGGTATTACTCTATACCCAGGGGATATCATTAGTACGGGGACACCTGCTGGTGTCAGAGAGGTCATAGACGGTGACTTGGTTGAAATTGAAATCGGTGGGATTAGCGTAAGGCTGAGAAATCCTGTTAAGAATCAACTATAAATAGTTTATGTGCTTCAGGACAACCGCCCGTAAAACATTGATCTTCGATATGGACTATGTGCATAGGAAGTCTTATGAGGTACAAAATAGTAATTTCGGATTACAGCTATAAGAATCTGAGCATTGAACTGAATGAATTTGCAAAGCTCGAAAGATACGAGCTAATCGACTGTACAAAGATAACGCCTGGCGGTATCAAAGACCCTAGAGAATTAATACGATATGCTGAAGACTGTGACGCATTAATTCATCAGTTTGCACAGATTGATGCAAAATTGATTAACCAGCTAAAAAAATGCAAAGTTATTGCACGCTATGCAATCGGTGTCGATACGATCGATGTTGCTGTTGCTCAACGTAAAGGGATTTTCATAGTGAATTGTCCAGACTACTGTATTAATGAAGTTGCGGATACAGCTGCTGGACATTTAATTAATGCGATGCGAAAACACACACTTGCAAGAGATTTGCTTTTAGCTGGAGTTTATGATATAGACGAGATTCGTCCTATTCAGCGGATGGAGGAAAGCACGTTATGTTTGATTGGATTTGGCCGTATTGCGAGAAATCTATATTCAAAAATCCATCTTTTTTTTAAATATATTGTAGTGTATGATCCTTTCTTTGACAAGATAAGCGAGTATCCCGATATTCTTTTTTTAAAATTGAATGAAGCACTTTCAATGGCTGATGCTATTTCTGTACATGTTCCCCTGACACCAGAAACGAGAGGATTAATATCAAGCGAACAATTTTCTCTTATGAAAGATGGCGTGGTATTAGTCAACACATCAAGAGGTGCTGTTATTGATGAGAAAGCACTTTTACTTGCTCTTGGGAACGGAAAAGTTGGTTACTGTGGATTAGATGTTCTCTGCGCGGAAGATTATGAGCACTCTCAGTTCCTACATCATCCCAGAGCAATGCTTACTCCTCACATAGGGTGGTGTTCAGAACAAGCACAAGCTGAATTACAGTTAAGAATCGCACGGAATGTTGTGCAAACGTTGCTTCTAGGGAAACCATTTGATTCTTATAAAAACTCATATTAGTATTGACAATATGAACTTTTTGAGGTAAATTATCGGTAATAAGTGAAACGATGTATCATACAGTGAAACTTTCTGATTTAGCGAACATTTATTTCTATTAAATCATTTGGTAAGTTAAATCTATTATAATAGTGCATTACATTAAAATCTTTTTATATTGATAATAGATTAGAAACTTATATCGACAGATATTAGGAATTGAGGAGTGAGTAACTTGATTGATGGTTCAAGGTATTCCATAACAGCGGTTAAGAAAGCGCTTGACATACTCGACCTATTTGATGGATGTGACCATGGCCTTTCACTTGCTGAATTGAGCAGGGTTTCAGGTTTAAAAAAAAGCTCTGTGCTAAGAATTTTATACACCCTCCGAGAATCCGACTATGTAACTTATGATGATAGAACAAAGACCTATAGTCTGGGTATTAAGCTCTATCGTCTTGGAATGTCAAAATTCGACTCACTAGAAGCTAGGAATATAGCAAAGGGTTATTTGCAGCAACTTAGCTCGGAAATGGGTATGATTTGTTATATGGGAGTTAGGGAGGGTGATAAAATTGCGATAATCGAACAAGCCATTCCTAATACAATTCCGATATGGGCACAACTAATGGTCAGACCAGGTGGGTATCAAGATCTCTATTCAACGGGTATAGGGAGGTTGTTTCTAGCACTGGAAAGCGATCAAGAAGTGATGACATATCTTGAGCGCGTGGACCTACAGAAACATACAGAATCATCAATTGTGGATAAAGAGGGAATAATGGCGCTGATTTGTGAAGCGAGAGAGAAGAAGTATTCAGGAAATCAAGGCGAAAACGAAGAATTCATTTTTAGCGTGTGTGCTCCTGTCTTGGGTTATGCAGGGAAGATGATTGCAGGTATAAGTCTCTGCGGGATTAAAGAGATGTTCTTTGGTGAGAAATATGAGATGTGTGTTCGGAAAATATGTGAAACCGGTATGAAAATATCGTCAGAATTAGGGTTTAAGCCATAAATTGGATGATATAGCAAATCGCCGGTATTGCTCCATATGATCTTGCTTTTAATACGATATTAACATAATTCATTATTATGATGCTGTTTTAGTTTTTAATTAAAAATAAAATGAAACGATGTTTTATTGTGCGAAACATCAAAGAAGGAAAATATGTATGCTGTAATAGATTGCGGAACGACAACAACTCGTATTTATATTGTCGGGGATAATGAAGCAATCATTGCTTCTGGACGAGAATCTATTGGGGTTCGTGATACTTCTATAACAGGTTCTCGCGAAAAGCTTAGGACGGGTATAATTGAACTATTTTTTGAAGTACTCCGTGAGGGGAACATCCCTAAGGACAATATACAGTTTGCAATAGCCTCAGGGATGATTACGTCAGAAATAGGATTAATTGAAATCCCACATTTAATTGCGCCAATTGGCTTAAAAGAAATTGCGGAAAATATCGTTGAAGTGAACGACCCAGATATACTTCCACTTGGATGCCCCATTTGTTTTGTTCGTGGTGTTAGAAATGAATACGCACCAAATGCGAGGGCACAAGATTTGCGGGAAATCGACTTTATGCGTGGTGAAGAAGTACAGTGTATTGGCATTCTAGGAAGTATTAAGCCTAAATGCCCTTGCTCAATTGTAACGCTGAGTTCTCATACAAAAGTTATTTATATCGATAAAGATCAGCGAATATTGAAAAGCAATACGACGATTAGCGGCCAGTTTTATAATGCTCTGTTGAGCGCCACTAATCTGGGTAAAAGCTTAGTAACGAATGAAGGAGAGGAAAGTGGTGGATATCTTGAGAAAGAACTTATTACAGTTGCAAAGGATTGCGTGAAATTTGCAGGACTCGGGCGAACATGTTTAATGGCGAGATTTATGCAAGTGCTTTTAAAAACTAATGCGGCTGAGCGTCGTACATTTATCAGCGCAGCAATTGCTGCAGATGACATGAAAGCATTTAGAGAGATGCGTGAGCGAGGATTCGCAAGCGACAGATATATTCTGTATGGACAACAACCACGTTGCGATTTATATGCTTATATGATTAGAGAAGAATTCGGAGAAAATCTTCATATTAAAACAATATGGGACAGCGAGAAAATTGATGAGCTGACGGTGAAGGGCACGATTGCAGTTGCTGGAGACTATATCCGTCAGAAACAAAAACGATAACGTAGTTTTTCATAACTACTAGATTATCAGTATATACGAGAGGAGAAAAAAGATGTTCCAAATGTATGGAGTTGTTCCCCCAATGATTACACCTTTTAAAGAAAATGGAGAGGTTGACTATACTGGGCTAAAAACATTGGTGATGTTTTTACGAGATAATGTCGATGGACTCTTCATAAATGGTTCCTATGGTGGAGGCGTTCTGATGACAGAAGAGGAACGTAAAGAGGTTGCTGAAACAACGATAAAAGCAAGCGATGGGAAAGTACCAGTTATTGTTCATGTTGGCACAGCAGACAGTTACACTGCTGCGCGGCTTGCTAAACATGCAGTTGAAGTTGGAGCAAGTGCTGTTGCAGCAGTTGGACCATTTTACTACAAGCATAATGCAGATTCAATCTGTAAGTTCTATGGTGCCATTGTGGAGGCTGTGAGTGGGAAAATCCCGGTTTATGTTTACAACAATCCTGGTTTTCAGGGCTATAAGATGGAGCTCCCTTTGATGAGTAGATTAAAGAAAGAAATTGGTGTACAGGGAGTAAAAGATGCGACCTTTGATATTATGGCTATGGCGAACTACATGCGCACTCTTAAGGATGACTCATTCGACGTTGCTCTCGGAACTGAGGCAATGTGGCTCTCTGCATGTGTGCTTGGTTGTAAAGCATTTATACCTGGCTTAGGTAACGCATTCCCTGAGATTTGTCGGCAAATGTATAGAGAGGGCATTGAAGGCAATTTTGAGGCTTGCCGAAAGACGCAATTTGTCATAAATGAATTGCGTGACATAATGTATTTAACATTTTCAACACAAATGGCAATTTATGCGATGTTAGAATTAAGGGGTATCATCAGTGCATATCCTCGTTCGCCTTTTATCCCTGCGACAGAGGAACAGAAACATATGATCAAGATTCGCCTAAAGGAACTCGAAATCATGTAAGAAAGATGAATTACAGGGAAAGCAGATGATGATTGTCGGTTGTCTTTCTATGTAGTATATCAACATGGCTTTTAAATCTTGAAAAACCATATTCTATCAAAACAATCACATTCCCGTGGACAAAAGGCGCAGAGCGCCATTTGTATAATCAAACAAGAAAATAGGAGGAAGACAATGAAAAAGTTACTCTCTCTCGCACTGGTTCTGTGCATGGTACTGGCTCTTGTCGCTTGCGCCGCAGCGCCCACAGCCACGGACACAGCCACCGCCGCGGATACGTCCACGGATGTTGCTGCTACGGAAGAAGCCCCAGCTGTTGAAACCCTGAAAATCGGCGTGGTCTGCCCTATTTCGGGCAACGCCGCAATCGCCGGCAAGTACATTACGCATGGTGTACAACTGGTTGAGCAGGAACTTGGCGGCAAAATCACCATCAAGGGCGTCGATTACCCGGTAGAGTTCATTTACATGGATAACGAAGCTTCCGAAGAGAAGACCACCAACGTATTCCAGAAGCTGATCGAAGAAGAAGGCGTCATCGCCATCGTCGGCCCGGATATGTCCAAGTGCGCTCTGGCCGCCGGTTCCATCGCGCAGAACGCCGGCTGCCCGGTCGTCTGCACGTTCGCAACGAACACCGCGGTCACCGAAATGGGCGACTACATCTTCCGCGCCTGCTTCATCGACCCGTTCCAGGGCAAAGTTGCCGCGACATACTGCTGGGAAGCCGGCTATAAGACCGCAGCGATCATGTTTAACAATGCGGATGCCTATTCAGTTGGCCTGACTGATGCGTTTGTCGAGAGCTTCCAAGCGCTTGGCGGCACGATCGTTGCCAGCGAAGAATACTCCGGTTCCGATCTTAAGGACTACAACGTCCAGCTGACCAAGCTTGCCGTCGCCACACCGGAATGCCTGTTCCTGCCGAATATGCTCAATGAAATTCCTCTGCAGATCCA
Organism: Christensenellaceae bacterium; assembly: GCA_963674535.1. Taxonomy (GTDB): domain Bacteria; phylum Bacillota; class Clostridia; order Christensenellales; family CAG-138; genus UBA7703. Next base: position 722,363 of record OY771363.1, read on the forward strand.
GCAGGCTCGCACGGTCGGCATGACCTGCCCCATCGTCTGCGGTGACTCCGCCGATACCCCCGAAGTGGCAGCCGTTGCCGGCGCCGCCGTGGAAGGCGTTGTGTACGTCTCAGCGTTCTCCGCAGAATCCACGACCGACGCAGCTGTGAAGTTCGTTACGGCATACACCGCAATGCATGATGGCGAAAGCCCGAACTCCAACGCGGAACTCGCTTACGAAGCCACCATGATGGTCGTTTACGCGCTGCAAAACGCGACCGAGGTCACCCGTATGGCCGTTCGCGACGCGCTCGCGAGCATTACGAACCTCGAAATGCCCTCCGGCTTCATCTCGGTTGGCGCAGACCGCAACCCGATCAAGGGCGCAGTCATCATGGAATATGACGCGGCGGGCGTGTCCCACTTTGTGGCGGCTGTCAACCCCAGCTGAAATCAGCTATAATTAGGTAACTCATTTCCCCTGATTGATGGCGTTTAACGATGTGCCGGTTGCGTTTTACACCAGCCGGCACATCGCCGTCATCGGCTATTCAGGGAGCATGCTAAAATAAAAGACAATCTGCTAAGATGGAAGGAACAGAAAACAGATCCAGAAATCGGAGGCAGGAAATGGGAGAGATCAGGCAGAAATACGACGAGGACTTCAAGAAGAATGCGGTTAAATTATCGCATGCAAGCCCAAAGGCTGTGAGAGAAATAGCAGAAGATTTAGGGATCCATGAAAATCTGCTTTACAACTGGCGACGGAAATACACGTCGGATGGCGACAAGACGAAGTACGCGACGCTGGAGGAAGAGAACCGAGCGTTGCGAAGGGAGCTGGCGGAGACCCGAATGGAACGTGACATGCTAAAAAAAGCAGCGGCCTACTTCGCGAGTCACCAAAAATAAGATATCGATTTATACAGGGACATCCTGAGCACCCTGTTGCGAAGTGGGCCGGGATATTGCAGGTAGGACGAACGAGTTATTATGCCTGGCTCCGGAACCGGGAAGTTTCTGAAAAACGAAAAGAGCATTTAAAGAAGCGAATCAAAGAAGCATTCACAGGAAGCAGAGGCACCTACGGACCAGACAGAATCATTGCTGAACTTCGGAAAAGAGGCGAACGGCTTGGGCGGGTGAAATGCAGGGATCTGATGCAAGAGATGTCCCTGACTTCATGTCACAACAGGCACAAAACCAAGAGTCTGACGAACAGCAAAAAAGCGCGAGGCGATGGATATCCAAATATTCTCAGGGAACAGGAGTTCCCGATCGCAGCACGAATGGGACTGACAAGCGATATCACCTACCTGAGGACAGCCGAGGGATTCATGTATCACTGTGTCATCCGGGATATCGTAACAGGCGATGTGCTGGGAGATCACATGTCGGACCGGATGACGAAGAAACTCGTACTCAATGCGATCATGGCTATGCTGGCGCGGCATGAACTGGCCAAGGGATGCATCTTTCACAGTGACAGAGGCAGCCAGTATACTTCAAAAGCTGTGATGGGCTTGCTGCAGCAGTATGGACTGCGTCAGAGTTTCTCGCGAGTCGGGATGCCGGGAGACAATTCATGGTCGGAAAGCTTCTTTGCGACAATGAAAAAAGAGATGATACACTGGACGCACTACGAGACGAAAGAAGCCGTCCGGGCGGCAGTGTTTGAATACATCTATTGTTTCTACAATGTGATGAGAATCCAGAAACGGCTCGGCTACATGTCGCCGAGGGAATATCTCAGATCATTGCAAACAGACCGGCTGGCGAAGGTAGCTTAGCAAATTGTCTATAAAATAGTTGAAGTCCCTCAGCCGCAACTCTGTTCCACTAGAAGATTGGAGGCTTCTCAATTGTCCACTATCTTACAGTATTTGATTTATGGCCTTCAGTTAGGCAGCGTGTATGCACTGTTGGCGTTGGGCTATACCATGGTTTATGGTATCGTCGGCATGATCAACTTTGCCCATGGCGACTTCCTAATGATTGGTGCATTAGGCACGTTCTTTATCGCAAAGTTGTTTACCAATTTTCAAATCGACGGAACCTACCCGATGCTCGCGGTCGGCGCAATCATTCTCATCGCGATGCTGGGCACGGGATCCATCGGTATGGGAGTTGAAGCCATTGCGTACCGTCCGCTGCGCAATAAACCCCGCATGATCGCCCTGATTACGGCGGTTGGCGTTTCCATGTTCCTCGAAAACTTCCCCCGCGCGCTGTCCTTTATCGGCCCGAACCCGCGGTCTTTTCCGACGCTGTTCAAGGTCGTTCGCTATAGTTTCCTCGGCGCTTCCATTACCTCCACGCAGATTATCATGATCACGCTTGCCGCCGTCGTGATGGTCGGGCTCTACCTTCTCGTCAATAAGACCAAGATCGGCAGCCAGATGCGCGCGGTCAGCATGGATAAGGACGCGGCGGCCCTGATGGGTATTAACGTCAACCGCGTCATATCGCTGACGTTCTTCATCGGCGGCGCGCTGGCGGCGGTCGCAGGCATCTGTTATGCGAGCGTCTATCCGCAGGTCGAGGTTTACATGGGTTCCTGGCTGGGAACCAAGTCGTTCATCGCGGCGGTGCTCGGCGGCATCGGCGATATCCGCGGCGCGATGCTGGGCGGCTTTATCATGGGTATTTCTGAAATTTTCGCCACCGCCGTGAACTCCACGCTCGGTTACGCGGTCGGCTTTATCATTCTCATCGTGATTCTGCTTGTGAAGCCTGCGGGCATCATGGGCAAGCTCACGAAAGAAAAAGTCTGAGGAGGGCTGCATATGAATTGGAAAAGATTGCTCAAATCAGCCTATCCCGCGGCAATCGTCATTGCGCTGTATTTTCTGACGATGCTCCTGCTCAAGGTGGGGCTCTTCAATAAATACTACATTCAGGTCATGATGTTTGCGGGTATCAACATCATGATGACGGCGAGCCTCAACCTCGTCAACGGCTTTACAGGCCAGTTTTGCATCGGCCACGCGGGGTTCATGTCCCTTGGCGCGTACGGCGCCGCGGTCATCACCACAATGGTGTTCGACGGCAAGAACATTTCCGCGCTGGCGCAGACGCCGGTCTTTCTGCTCGGCCTGCTGGTCGGCGGGTGCGTCGCCGCGTTTGTTGGCGCGCTGATCGGCCTGCCCTCGCTCAAACTCAAAGGCGACTATCTGGCCATCGTTACGCTGGCGTTCGGCGAGATCGTCCGCGCGGTTCTGCGGCTCATCAAACCCATCGGCGCTGCGCGCGGGATGATCGGAATACCGAACTACTCAACGCTGGCATGGATTCTGTTGTTTATGACGCTGACGCTGTATCTGCTCAAGAATCTGATCTATTCCCCCTACGGGCGGGCATTCATCGCGATTCGTGACAACGAGATTGCGGCCGACGTAATGGGAATTGACACCACAAAGTACAAGATCACGTCCTTCTGCATTGCTGCGTTTATCGCGGGCGTTGCGGGCGGGCTGTATGCCCACGTGCTGGCGTTCATCCAGCCGGACTCGTTCAGCTTTACCAAGAGCTCGGACTTTCTGGTGTTCATGTACGCCGGCGGCAGCGGTTCGCTCACGGGCTCCATTGTGGGTGCGGCGCTTTTGACGGTGCTGCCGGAAGTGCTGCGCTTCCTTTCGGACTGGCGCATTGCCGTGTATGCGGCCGTGCTGGTAATCGTCATGCTGTACCGCTCGGACGGACTCTGCGGCGGCAAGGAACTGCCGTTCATGCGCATCAAGCGCAATTCGCTGTATGAAAAGCCGATCTTTCCGCATAAGAACGGCAAAAATGAGCCCGCCGGCTCGAACCGGTAACGGCGAGAGGGGAGAGTATTCATGAGCATTCTTGAAGTAAAAAACCTTTCGATCATGTTCGGCGGCCTCTGCGCGGTGGATGATTTTAACCTGAGCCTCGAACAGGGCGAAATGGTTGCCGTCATCGGCCCCAACGGCGCGGGCAAAACCACCGTGTTCAACATGCTGACGGGCATCTACAAGCCCACCTCCGGCACGATTACGTACGAAGGCCGCAACATGGCGGGGCTGAAACCTTACCAGTTTGCGCAGGCGGGTATCACCCGCACCTTCCAGAACATCCGGCTGTTTTCCAACGCTTCGGTTGCTGACAACGTGAAAATGGCGCACACCATGCACAACAAGCAGAGCCTTGCGAGCTGCTTTCTGCGCACGCCCGCCATGCAGCGCAGCGAACGCGCGCTGGACGAGGAGGTTATGGCGCTGCTGGACGAGCTGAACCTTGCCGATAAAGCGGATTTCCTTGCCAAGAACCTGCCATACGGCGAACAGCGGCGGCTGGAAGTTGCCCGCGCGCTGATGACCAAACCCAAGATTCTGCTGCTCGATGAACCGGTCGCGGGCATGATCACCACCGAACTGGAAGAGATGGCGCGGCTTGTGGTGGATATTCGCAAGCGTTTCGACCTCACGATCATCTTAATCGAGCACCATATGAACTTCGTAATGCCGATTGCGGACCGCATCAAGGTGCTGGACTTTGGCAAGACCATCGCGGAAGGGCTCCCTGCGGAAATCCAGAAGAACCCGCGCGTGATCGAAGCTTACTTAGGAGGAGAATACGAAAATGGCAATGCTTGAAGTCAAGGATCTGCACGTTTCCTATGGTGCGATCAAAGCCGTTCAGGGCGTCTCCTTCCATTTGGACAAGGGCGAAATCGTAGCGCTCATCGGCTCCAACGGCGCGGGCAAATCCACGGTGCTTCGCACCATCTCCGGCTTGGAGCACGCAAAAAGCGGCTCGATTCAGTTTGAAGGCCGGGAACTGACCAAGATGAAAGCGCATAAAATCGTTGAACTGGGCATTGCGCACGTGCCGGAAGGCCGCCGCGTGTTTTCCGGATTGACGGTCACGGAAAACCTCAAGATGGGCGCAAACCTCGTCAAGTCGCCAGCGGAAATCCGCACGAGTTTTGAGCGCGTGTTCACCATTTTCCCGCGGCTCAAAGAGCGCGAAAAGCAGAAGGCGGGCACCCTCTCCGGCGGCGAACAGCAGATGCTCGCGCTGGGGCGCGCGCTGATGACCAACGGCAAGCTCCTGATGCTGGACGAACCGTCAATGGGACTTGCGCCGATCATCGTGGAGGATATCTTCCGCATCATCCGCCAGATCAACGAAACGGGCACGAGCATTTTGCTCATCGAGCAGAACGCGTTCCTCGCGCTCAAGACAGCCTCCCGCGCGTACGTTCTGGAAACGGGGCATATCAGCATGGAAGGCCAGGCAAAGGATCTGCTCGTGGACGAGCGCGTTAAATCCGCATACCTCGGCGCGTAGAATTGAAACAGTAACTAGACAATTTTCTTAATTGACATAGAAGATTCGTAGTGTGCGATGAATTGCTTGATCCATAATTTATGTTTGTAATATTTGAGATACTGGCTTAATTATCAACGAGATCGTAAGCGCTCCATGTTTTTGTTAAAAAGCGATGTGCTACATAGACAAAAGATTGATTAATCAATGATACAACATTCAAAACACTGTATTGTTTTTCTTCAACGAGATAATTTGTATAAGGGAGTAATGTAATAATGCAACTATCTAAATTAGCACGAAATCTGGAAGGCTCCGCCATTCGCGCGATGTATAACGAAGCCCTGAAGATGAAGGATACCATCAGTTTCACCGTCGGTGAGCCGGACTTCATTACGCCGAAGCCCATCATCGACGAAGCCTGCCGCTGCTGGGAGCAGGGGCTGACACACTATACCCCGAACGCGGGCGTTCTGCCGCTGAGGCAGGCGATTGCGGAATACCATAAAAACGACCTCAACCCCGACCCGGAAACGCAGATTATGATCTCCTGCGGCGCCACGGAAGCCATCCAGATGGCGCTGTTTACGCTGGTCGATCCCGGCGACGAAGTCATAATTATTACACCTGCATGGGCGAACTACTTTGGACAGATCGGCATGACAGGCGCCATCCTAAAGGTGGTTCCGGCATACGAGGAAAACAACTTTGTGCCCGACCCGGAGGATATCAAAAAGGCGATCGGCCCAAAGACGAAGGTCATCATCCTCAACTCGCCTTCCAACCCCACGGGCGCGGTCATCGACAAGGCGACCTGCAAAGCCCTTGCGGATATCCTGCGCGAACGGGATATCTACGTCATTGCGGACGAAATTTACAGCCGTCTCGTCTACGACGAGGAAGGCTATACCAGCATCACCTCCTTCGATGGCATGATCGAAAACACCGTCTACATCAGCGGTTTTTCCAAAATGTTTGCCATGACCGGCTGGCGCTTGGGCTATGCCATCGCGCGGCCGGACATCATCCGCAACATGACTAAACTCCACGAAAACGGCGCTTCCTGCCTGCCCGCGCCGAGCCAGATTGCCGCCGCGGTGGGTTTAAGAGAATGCCTGCCGGAGATCGAAACCATGCGCAAAACGTATCTGGAGCGCAGAAACCTCATCTGCTCGCTGATCAACAGCACGCCAGGCCTCTCGATTCGCCCGCCCAAGGGCGCGTTCTACGCGTTCACCAACGCAAAGGAACTTTCCCGCGCAACGGGCATGTCGTCCATGGAACTCTGCATGGATCTGCTCAAAAAGACCGGCGTGGTCACGGTTCCCGGCAGCGGGTTTGGCGACGTTGGCGAAGGCTTTATCCGCATTACCTACGCAACCTCCACGGAGAACATCAAGGCCGGATTTGAGCGGATCAACGGCTACGTCAGGGGGCTTGGGCTATGAGCAGCGTACTCGACCGCGTTTCCGCCATCGGCATCATGCCGGTCATCACGAAAATTGAATCCGTTGAGGACTGCGGCGCGCTTGCAAACGCCCTGAGCCAGGGCGGCATTCCCGCCATGGAGATCACCTTCCGTATGGAGAGTGCGGATACGTATATCTGCTACACCCGCGAGCACTTTCCGGACATGGTAGTCGGCGCGGGAACCGTTATTACGATTGAACAGGCGAAGCAGGCGATTTCCGCGGGCGCACAGTTTATCGTAGCCCCCGGATTAAACCCGGAGATCGTACGCTTCTGCCAGCAGCAGGGCGTGGAGATCATCCCCGGCGTTGCAACGCCCAGCGAGGTGGAGCAGGCCATCGGGTTCGGCTTGAAGGTGCTTAAATTCTTCCCCGCGGAACAGAACGGCGGCATCTCCGCCATCAAAGCTATCTGCGGGCCGTACAGCGGCGTCGGTTTTATGCCAACGGGCGGGCTGAACCTCAATAACCTTGCCGAATACTTTGCGTTCGACCGCGTGGTCGCCTGCGGGGGAACCTATATGCTCGGCAGCCATATGGCAAAGCACGAATGGGCGCAGATTACGGAGCTCTGCAAGAAGTCCGTCCAGGTCATGCTCAACCTCAAGATCGCGCATGTCGGTATCAACACCGAAAACGAAGAAACTGCGCGCAAAACCGCTTCTCAGCTTTCAAGTGTGCTGCGGCTGGATATCGCCAAAGATGGCGCAAACTCGGTCTTTGTAGATAAGTTTGTGGAGGTCATGAAGTCGAAATACCTCGGCAAAAACGGGCACATCGGCTTTTCAACGTCCTGCGTCGACCGGGCGGTGCGCTATTTTCAGGCAATGGGCGTGGAGTTCAACATGGACTCCGCCAAGTATGCCGCAAACGGAAGACTGAACGCAATTTACTTTAAAGAAGAAATAGGGGGCTTTGCGATCCACCTCGTCAACGCGTAACGGATCGTAAAGGGAGTATAGGAACGATGGCGAAAATTATTACATTCGGAGAGATCATGCTCCGGCTGATGCCGGAAGACGGACACCGCATCCTCCAGACCAACCGTCTGGAAGCAACCTTTGGCGGCGGCGAAGCGAACGTTGCCGTGTCCCTTGGCAACTTTGGCGAGAGCGTTGCGTATGTCACCGCCTTGCCGGAAAACCCGGTCGGACAGGCGGCCATCAGCAGCCTGCGTTATTTCAATGTGGATACGTCCCTGATTCTGCGTCAAGGCGAGCGCGTCGGCGTTTATTATGTGGAAAAAGGGCAGGCGCAGCGCCCGTCCAAGGTCGTTTACGACAGAAAACACTCCTCCATTGCTACGGCAAAGCGCACGGATTTCGACTGGGAAACCATCTTTGCCGGTTGCGAATGGTTCCATTTTACGGGCATTACGCCCGCACTTTCCGACGAACTGGCGGAAGCCTGCATGGACGCGGTCAAGGCCGCCAAGGCAAAGGGCATCACGGTGAGCTGCGACTTGAACTACCGCAAGAATCTCTGGAGCACTGACAAGGCGTTTTCCACGATGACGGCGCTGATGCCGTATGTGGACGTCTGCATTGCCAACGAAGAGGACGCCGAAAAAGTGCTCGCCATCAAGGCCAGCGGCACGGACGTCAACTCCGGCAAGCTCTCCTACGACGGCTATAAGGACGTTGCAAAAAAGATCATCGAGCGCTACGGCTGCAAAGCGGTCGCCATCACGCTGCGCTCCTCCATCTCCGCCAACGACAACAAGTGGGCGGGTATGCTCTGCGACGGCAAGGACTGCTATTTCTCGAAAGAATACGATATCCATATCTGGGATCGTGTCGGTGGCGGGGATTCCTTTGGCGCGGGGCTAATCTACGCCATGCGAAACGGTTATTCCACGCAGCAGGCGATTGAGTTTGCCATTGCGGCGAGCTGCCTTAAGCATACGATACAAGGCGACTTTAACCGCGTGACGCTGGACGAGGTTAAGTCCCTGATGAACGGTAACGGCACGGGACGCGTGCAAAGATAACCGAAAATCAAACCTGATAGGAACAGGCCGTTCGGCAAGGCCCGGTGGCCTGTTCTGTTTTTTGAACAACCATTGGTCATTCATGTTGAGGGGGAGAGTAAATCGTGAAAAACGCCGTAAAGGAAAAGATGCTGGCGGGGGGTAAAACCCTTGGAACGTTTTTTGAGCTTGCCAGCGGCAATGTTGCCGAGTGCATCGGCCTTTCCGGACTGGACTACCTGATCATCGACAACGAGCACGGCCCCCATAACCCGGAAACCACGCTGGAATTCGTCCGCGCGGCGAAACTCTACGGCATTACACCGTTTGCGCGTGCAAACGAAATTTCTCGCCCGGCCATCCTCAAACTGCTCGACGCGGGTGCGATGGGTTTGATCATTCCCTGCGTAAAAACCGTGGAGGAAGTTGAAAAAATCGTCGAATACGGCAAGTACGCGCCGCTTGGCGCGCGCGGCGTCGGCGCTACGGCTGGCAGCGGGTATTGGTACGAGGATTACGCGCAGCATGGATTCGAGCACTATTTTACGGTATCCAACCGCGAAACAATGCTTCTTCCGCAGTGCGAAACCGTCGAGTGCCTCAATAACATCGAAGAGATTGTCAAGGTCGAGGGCATCGACGGCATCTTCGTCGGCCCGTTCGACCTCTCAACCGCGCTGGGAAAGCCGGGCGAGTTCGGCGACCCCGTCGTTAAGGACGCGATTTCGCACGTGCAAAAGGTCTGCAAGAACGCGGGCAAATTCTCGTTCCTGTTTGCGGGTACAATAGAGAAGGCGCGCGCGGGGTTTGCCATGGGGTACGACAGCATCACCTACGGCACGGACGCCGCGGTGCTAACGGACGCGTACCGCGCGGCGCAGCAAGCGATTTTGGACATATAATCAGGCAACAACGGCCGGCCGAATGCCGGCGTTTTTGCGTCCGGCGGCAGGAGCGAGCCGCCGGGCAGGGCAATATATTATTTTTCAGCCAATCAGGAGGGCATTCATGAACGCGTACATTGAGCGGGTAATCAACGATGTTCGGGCAAAGAACGGCGGGGAGCCGGAGTTTCTGCAGACGGTGGAGGAAGTGTATTCCACGCTGGATGCGGTGGTGGAAAAGCACCCGGAATACGAAAAGCTGGGTCTGCTGGAACGCATGGCGGAGCCGGAGCGGGCGATTTCGTTTCGGGTCACTTGGGTGGACGACGCGGGAAAGGTCAACGTAAACCGTGGCTACCGCGTGCAGTTCAACGGCGCAATCGGGCCGTATAAAGGCGGGTTGCGGTTCCATCCGAGCGTGAACCTTTCGATCATGAAGTTTTTGGGATTTGAGCAGACGTTCAAGAACAGCCTCACGAGCCTGCCGATCGGCGGGGCGAAGGGCGGCAGCGACTTTGACCCGCGCGGCAAGAGCGACGGGGAAGTCATGCGCTTCTGCCAGGCGTTCATGACGGAGCTGTACCGGCATATCGGGCCGGATATCGACGTTCCGGCGGGCGACATCGGCGTCGGCGGGCGTGAAATCGGGTTTTTGTACGGCCAGTACCGCCGGGTGAAGGGCGTGTTTGAAAACGGCGTTTTGACCGGCAAGGGCATGAGCTACGGCGGCAGCTTGATTCGTCCGGAAGCGACGGGCTACGGCGCGGTGTACTATGTAAACGAAGTGTTCGCGCACGAAGGCGACACGATTAAGGGTAAGACCTTTGCGCTGTCCGGTTTCGGTAACGTCTCCTGGGGCGTGGCGAAAAAGCTCGAAGAGCTGGGCGCAAGAGCGGTTACGCTTTCCGGCCCGGACGGCTATGTCTACGATCCGGCGGGCGTGCTGGGCGAAAAGGTGGAATACCTGCTCGAAATGCGCAACAGCGGCAGAGACCGCGTGCAGGACTACGCCGAAAAGTTCGGCTGCGAGTTCCACGCGGGCAAGAAACCCTGGGGCGTCAAGGCGGATGTCTACATGCCGTGCGCGACCCAGAACGACGTCAACCTCGAAAGCGCAAAACTGATTGCAAGCAGCGGCGCCCGGTACTACATCGAAGTGGCGAACATGCTGACCACGAACGAAGCGCTGGGATACCTGATGGGTCAGAAGCACCTGATCATAGCGCCCAGCAAGGCGGTCAACGCGGGCGGTGTGGCAACGAGCGCGCTGGAGATGAGCCAGAACTCGATGCGCTACAGCTGGACGGCGGAGGAAGTGGATCAAAAGCTGCATGCGATCATGAAGAACATCCACGACAACTCGGCCAAGGCTGCCAAGGAAAACGGCCTCGGCTACAACCTGGTTGCCGGCGCGAACATCGCGGGGTTTGCCAAGATGGCGGATGCGATGATTGCGCAGGGGACTTTCTAAAAGGTGAATCAAGTACTTGCAAGCATATGAGGTCGGGTATGCTTTGGTGAAATGTGTATCCATACACTAGAAGAACTGAAGTATGCACTTGATCCCCCCGTTCAAGGCGAACTGGGAAGAGACTTCGGCTACCGGGGGCCTTAGCCTCTTCCAAGTGTGCGCGGCGAAAAAGGAGGGAGGGCGCAAATACTCGACAAAATGGCGCCCCAAGACGAGAACAGCAAAGTCGAAGAAACCCGCATAAACAGGGTGTTTTTTCAAGTTATGAAGTTAAAAAGTTGGTCGGAAAAATCAAGGGTTTTTGCGGGGTCGCGACGTTTTTGGAAGTCGCAAATATCGAGAAAATTGACCGGCGTTTCTGAGCTTTTAGCAGTCATATCGAGCCATATGAAAACCATAACGAGCCACACGGCAGCAGTGTGGCTTTTTATGGTTTTTCCCATCGGGGGAAAAGATGAAAAATTGAGAAAATCACAGAATTATTCGAGCAATAATTAGCCATAGCATACCGCAAGAAAACCATAGTGAGCCTTTGTGACTGAGTGGCTCGCCATGGTTTTTCTGGTTTCCTAAAATACGAATATGATTAACTTTTTCTATTCGCTCTTCAGGTCGGATCATTCTTGCACGAAAAATCAAGAGTCACACTTGAAAATTCAAGTAAATCCAGGCGTTGAGGCCCAAGTGAAGACAATCCCTCACGCAGCACTATTGAATGGTCTAAGGCGACAGATTTCTTGGAAGCTGGTTTGTCTGCCTGTAACCGCTAAGCGAGATAGGCAGTCAAGCCCGAACAGACTTTCCCCAATTGCCAGCCATCATTGATCTCCACGACAATGCTCCGATCAGGCGGCACAAGGATTCTTCATTGGTGAAAATTCGAATCACTCGCTCTCTGCGCCGGATCTCCTCGATAAGCCGCTTAATTCCGTTTGTCGTCCGAAGACGACGGCGCAGGGTATATGGTAAGGACAGCACGGCCATTACGTCTTCGAAGCTTTCCTCAAGTAATGCGGCCGCTTTAGGAGCTTCCTGTCGAATCATTTTCAATTTGTTTAGTGGGCAATTCCTGAATCAAACCAGAATATACGTCTTCAGCTCACAGTGGAGTTGTGGTTTAGTGAAACGCTAGAGACACAATTGCCCTTCTCAAGGTATTTCAGACGGTAACTAGTTATAAAGTATCAGAGCGCATTTTGTATTGTGGAGGTAAAATAAATGCAGCGCAGTTCGGTTAATCAAGAAATTACTAGCGGACCAATAACGGAAAAGCCATCTATTCAAGTCGTTCAACATTCGATATTAAAATCGATTTTGCTTCATCTTTTACCAGGGGTTCCCATACTTTTGGTCTATATTATTGCCGCCCCGTTTTTCGTTAAGTTAGGATTTCCACCAGCATTTGCGCTATGCCTTGCTATTCCTATAGCACTCATACCAACTCAGTTGGGCATTTTACTATTTGCAAGTAAAAAGGAATATGGGGAATGGTCACTAAAGAGCATGCTTTCGTATACTAAGAAAGTATCGGTTTGGCAATACATAGTTTTTGGAATTATTATTATCGCATGGTCTGGCCTGTGTTTCATGATTCTTTCGAAACCTGTGGGAGGATTTTTAATAGAAAAACTATTTTCATGGGCACCTGAATGGTTTATTAATGGAAATACTTTTGAAGGTTCAAAAAAAATACTACTCATAACATGGATCATGATTATGGTTCTTGGGAACATCTTGGGACCGATTGTTGAAGAACTCTATTTCAGAGGATACCTTCTTCCAAGAATTTCAAGGCTAAAAGGGTGGGCAATAATTTTAAACGCAGTTTTGTTTGCGACCTATCACTTTTGGTCTCCTTGGGAGGTTATTACAAGATCAATCGCGGTATTACCGGTATCATATATCGCATACAAAAAGAGAAATATATATATTGGCATGATAGCGCACGTAGTATTAAATATTGTATCGTCAATGTCTCTCTTGTTCCTAATATTAAAAATGTCTTAATGGTATTCGACTGATTTGGGCTTACCCCGATACATTCGTTTCGACGTTGGTTTTTTTGGGGATCGCATTCCCCTTTTTGCGGCTCCCGCGCTCGCCTTGTGAGCCTTGATATAGGTACTGCCGATGCTGATATCCTGCAAATCTGCATCCGCTCCGAGATCATGAAAGATGCTCCAGAAACCCTGCTTCTTGCCACTGAACGAACCGCTTATAGATGGTTTGCCACGCGCCACATCGTTCTGGCAAATCTCTCCACGCAGCACAACTGCGCGCGATCCACAGAATCCCGTTCAGAATCCGCCGCGAATCTTTGCGTGGTCTGCACTTGTCTACGGCCTGCCGGTCTGGAAAATACGGTTGCAGGCGTTCCCGTTCAGCATCCGTGAGCTCATAACGACGAATTACAGTTCCCATTTTTAGCACCTCTGTATATATTTCGACGATTCTCGCAAATATCCTTTTGGAAACACACTCAAGTAAGAGTATAAGCTAAAATAACAATCGGCATTGCAATCCAGTAAAGAAAAGGAAATGAAGTATGCATATTCAACACGTGACCTTTATGGTCAGCAACTTGGGGAAATCTATTGAATTTTACGAGACGATTACAGAGCTGACAATTACCCGCCGCTTTGAAGCAGGACCGGGGGAAGTTGTATTTCTGTCAAATGGAAGTGGGGAAACGGAGATTGAACTTGTCTATATGCCGCAAGGTCAGGCGTTTACAGGTAAAGGCATGTTCATTTGCTTTGCGACGGATAAACTGGATGTCATGCATAAACTTGCCCTGGACAGAGGCCTTAACCCTTCCGCCATTCAAAACCCTGACATTCATACTCGCTATTTTTATGTGTATGACCCGGATGGGGTGTCTGTACAGTTGCGTGTATTTCAGAAGTGATTTTCAAAGCTGGATTTCCAGCAATATATAGAACAGAACTTATAAGGTACGGGGTCTCATGGGCTCTGCTGGGAAACGAATTGTATATAGGATCCGGCAGGGAGGCATTGATGCCTCGCTTTTTACCCTGGTCATTTTTAGTAAATCAATATGGGAAGCCAAATTTCAGAGATACGCTGGGAAATGCTACCGATAAAGGCAAAAAAGCATGAAGCGAATAAACAAAAAAGATAAGCAAATGAAGGCTCGCATAGGTAGCGTCGAAAACTTTGTGTAAACGCAAAATGCCAGATAATTTCAATTAGCCATGAGGGGCAAGGTTCATCCTTGCCCTGTGTCATTACCGTAACACGGTGGAAAAGTATGCGTCAAGGAGCAAAGCGAAGCGAGCCTTGACGCGTACTTGCACCGTGTTATTCTTTAGAGCGTCACGTTGACTCGATCACCGAAGAAGATCATCAAGTGCATCAGGATTTGACCCCTGTCTTTGATCGGCATCGTCAAGCTTTCCGTAACCTGCATGGTGATCAGATATAGCTGCTTGAGCAGCGCGTCATCGCTGGCAAACGCGCTTTTCGTCTTCGTGACCTTGCGCAATTGGCGGTTGAAATTTTCGATGGCGTTGGTCGTGTAGATCCCCCTTCGGATCGGTTCCGGATATTTGAACATGGTCGCAAGCTCATCCCAGTGATCCCGCCAGGATTTGATGCCAGCCGGATATTTCGCGCCCCAGACGCGTTCCAGTTCGTACAGAGCCTCCAGCGCGGCCTCCTCGGTCGGCGCTTTATAGATGGGTTTGAGCATAGCCGTAAAGGCTTTAACGTCTTTGTAGGAGACGTATCGGGCGGAACTGCGGATCTGATGGATGATGCAGCGCTGGATTTCTGTTTTCGGGAAGGCCACGGAAATGGCTTCCGAAAAACCGCTCAGTCCATCGACCGAAACCAACAAAATGTCCGAAACGCCGCGGTTTTTCAGGCCGTTCAGAACGCCGAGCCAGTATTTTGAGCTTTCTGTCGCGCCGACCCACAGGCCCAAAACATCCTTCTTTCCGGCCAAATCGGTCCCGATGGCGATATAGACCGCCTTCTTGACGACGGCGCCTTCTTCCCGGACTTTGTAATGAATCGCGTCCAGCATTACCAACGCATAGATGCTTTCCAGCGGCCGGTTCTGCCATTCCCGGATGACCGGCAGAATCTTGTCCGTAATCTTCGACACCCGTGTTGCGTCCACTTCTATGCCGTACATTTCCCGCATGGCTTTCTCGATGTCCCGTGTAGACGTGCCCTGCGAATACAGGAAGATGATCTTGTCCTCGATGGCGGATATGTCCATCTGGTGCTTTTTGACGATCTGAGGCTCATATTCGCCGTTTCTGTCCCGGGGAACTTCCAGCTCAATGTCGCCCTGGCTGCTGCTCACGGTCTTCTTGTAAGTGCCGTTTCGGCTGTTCTCCGTTTCCTTGTTCCGGTAGTCATACTTGCTGTATCCCAGATCGTCTTCCAGCTCCGCGTCCATACATTCCTGGATCAGTCCGGCGGTCAACTCCTTCACCAGCGCCTGTACGCCGGCGACGTCCTTGATCCCGCGTTCCTCGATCAGCTGCCGCATGAGACTCTTTTCTTTCTTTGCCATATGAAAAACCTCCGTTGTTTATTTTATCTGACAACAGAGGTTTACACAATTTCCGATACGCTCTCTTTTTCATCGACGATGTTGTACCGTCGTCCCTATAGATTCTTCACACAATACGCATGAAACCTCCGATGGGTGTGCTATAATGACTTCAAAAAGGGGGTATATACATGAAGAAGACGATTCAAGCTTTGACTGTTGCAACCTTTATTCTCATGGTCGTTGTGAATGCACTGGCAAACATACTTCCCATAAACGGCATTGGTACCGGCGCTGTATCGGACTCATACCCGAACCTGTTTGCACCCGCGGGCATTACGTTCGCGATCTGGGGCGTCATCTATTTGCTGCTTGCCGCGTACACCGTCTATCAACTTGGACTTTTCAAGAAGAACAAGAGCATAAGCGACGCGCTCATGAACAAGGTTGGCGTAGTTTTCTCCATCTCATCGATCGCAAATACGGTGTGGATTTTCACATGGCATTACAGGATCATCGCACTTTCGATGATACTCATGCTCATGATCTTCGTGTGCCTTGCCATCATCGTCAGCGCGATTCGAAAAGAAACGCTCAGCACGAAGGAAAAAATACTCGTCAAATTACCATTTAGCATTTACTTCGGTTGGATTACGGTTGCAACCATTGCGAACATGACGACACTTTTGGTGAGTGTGGGCTGGAACGGATTTGGATTGTCACAAGCTATTTGGACGGTTGCCATCATCGCAATCGGCGCAATCATCGGCATTATTACCATCTTGCGCAATAAGGACTATCCCTACGGCCTTGTGATCCTTTGGGCATATGCAGGTATTGTGATCAAGCATGTTTCCGCTTCCGGGTTTAACGGCATGTATCCGGCAGTTCTGATTACAACAATTGCGGCAATGGTGCTGGTTGTCGTTGCAGAATTGATCGCGATCAAGAAAAAGTCTTATTAAGTCGGATTTAAAGCGAGAAGCATAGGGTATTCATATGATCTACACGTCAGCTACAAAACGTGCGATGCTGCTTGCGCTGGATGCGCATAAGGGCCAATACGACAAAGGCGGATTGCCGTATATCATGCATCCGCTGCACGTCGCGGAATCTATGGAAACCGAGGACGAATGCGTCGTCGCTCTATTGCATGATGTACTAGAAGACACAGAGATCACGGTGCTCGATCTTCAAGAATGGGGGATTACAGATCGGCAGATCGAAGCATTGAAACTGCTGTGCCACGATGAATCCGTACCGTATTTGGAGTATGTGCTGAAACTCCGTTCCAATCCAATCGCTGAGAAAGTCAAGATCGCTGATCTGCGGCACAACGCGGATCTGACACGTTTGACGGAAGCATCAGAAGAGGACCGGAAGCGCGCAGAAAAGTACAAACAAGCGTTGCAGCTGCTACAAGCGGACATCCTCATATAACACATCGCAACCACATTAAAAGAACGACCTACGGGCCGTTCTTTTTTGTGTGGATTTTCCAATTTGACAAGAATATGACCGTCTGCTTTTCGTTTGTGTTGCGTTGGCGCATATGATAGACTTACTGTATCTTACTTCAGAAGATTTATTAAAATGAACAGGAGCTCTCATATGAAGCGTTTACAGAATACGTTCCTGAATTTAGCCATTCGTATGATCGGGTTTGGCTTGCTGATTGGCGTCGTCTTTCCGTTCTTCATGCTTCTTCTTGGCGTTCCTCAATCGATCGTGTTCAGCGGCTTGTTCCTAGTATGCTGTATTTTGGCGGGTGTTCTCGTAGGCTTTGTTAACATTTTGATTTCGCGTGTTACGGTTAGAAGCAAGCTGACTGTTTTGACGACAAAAATGCGTGAGGTCAAGGATTCTATCATAGAAGTTTCCGAGAATGGTAGGATAAGTGATTGTAATGCTAAGCAATGTAGTATTTCTGTCGAGACGGATGATGAATTTGGAAAGAGTGCCCAGGCGTTCAATGAGCTGATCGCATCATTTGCTAATTCCCTCCGTATGCTAGATGAAATTAAGACATTTACGGCCACTTTCTCAAGTCAGCTGGACTTACGCACTCTCTCAGAGTACGCGATGAATCGCGTTATGAAAGGTACAGCGGCAGACGCAGGAGCGATCTTGCTGGAGCAAGATGGCGAGATTGTGGTCTTGTATTCCTTCGGCATTCGTGAAGCGAAAACATTGGCTTCGGATCCTCATGTTTTGTCAGCATTTTCGAAAAACGAGTCGGTTTCTATCACTCTGCCAGCTGCGGTTATTGTTGAGAGCACTCTCACACAGTTCCACCCCCAAGAAGTCATCATCGAACCGGTAAAATTCAAGAGCGTTCCGATTGCACTAATTCTGCTTGCGAAAGCTGAGCCTTTCCAATCGGAGAATTTGAAGCAACTAGCGATTTTTACGCAAAGTCTCGCAGTCGCGCTGCACAATGCATTGGAGCATGAACAGTTACAAAAGCTTGCGGCACTCGATCCATTAACGGGCATACTAAATCGCCGATTCGGTATGACCCGGTTGCACGAAGAGTATTCCCGTTCCATTCGGCGTGGAACACCGCTCGCTGTGCTTATGTTCGATATTGATCATTTCAAGCAAGTCAACGATGCTTATGGCCATGTTGCTGGAGATAGAGTGCTAAGAAACATCTCAACAATGATACGTCAAGGTATTCGTGAAGGCGACATCTTGCTTCGTTACGGCGGAGAAGAGTTCATGGTCATTCTACCGGGTGCATCAAAAACAGATGCATATACGATCGCGGAGCGCGTAAGACATATCGTACGCGAAAACAAGACAACGTATGGGGAGAATCAAATCAGCGTAACGATTAGTGTCGGACTTGACTCTATGCCGGAAACTGCTATCGCTAGCGAGCAGGATTTGATTACAAACGCAGATGAAGCACTTTATCGCTCTAAGAATTCTGGAAGGGATAAGGTAACGATCCACTAAGTCAAGAATAGCGATCATTCATCCATCGAAAGAACGACCTACGGGCCGTTCTTTTTTTGCGCTTAATTTCGCAGAAAGGAACCGAGCACATGAGTAATAACGATTTATCTGAGATCTCAGATAAATCGTTATATCCCATGAGTTTTGTTATCCTCCAAACTTTCAGAAGATAAAGGAAATCCGAGGAATTTTGGCAAAACTCCTCGGATAACTATTTAACGAATTTTTCTCTGGCTGATGCCTCAAACGCCTCAAATAGCACGATTTTTACAGCAATACGCAATAAAAGGCATCACAAAATAATCACTACTACTGATCTAGCCCCAAAAACTGGACCAGCTACAATGTTAGGCAAGAGAGAAATTGAGGTGTCCCCCAAATCGTAGTCCACTTTGAAAGAGAAAAAATCGATGTTCAGACGGCGTCTGAGCCCGATTTCTGGGCAAATTCAGCCGGTGTCAGGTATGTTAGTGAGGTGTCCCCCAAATCGTAGTCCACTTTGAAAGAGAAAAAATCGATGTTCAGACGGCGTCTGAGCCCGATTTCTGGGCAAATTCAGCCGGTGTCAGGTATGTTAGTGCGCTGTGCGGACGGAACTCGTTGTAGTCCCTTCGCCAGCGCTCTATCTTGTCTCTGGCGTCCTCCAGTGACATGAACCAGTTCATATTCAGGCATTCATCCCGGAAGCTTCCGTTGAACGATTCGATATGCGGGTTGTCCGTCGGCGTACCAGGGCGGGAATAGTCGAGCCTGACCTTGTTGAAGTACGCCCAGGCATCCAACGCACGAGAGATGAACTCGGGTCCGTTGTCGACCTTGATCCGTTGAGGCAGCCCGCGGGCTGCCTTGACTTTTTCCAACGCTTCACAGACCTGCTCGCCCCTGATCGATTTGTCCACGTAGATGACCAGGCTTTCCCTGCTGAACGTGTCCAACACCGTCAGCGCCCGGAACCGCTTTCCATTGTACAGTTGATCCGACACAAAGTCCATACACCAGCACTCGTTCACTGCCGAGGCTAACCCCTTCTCCGGAGCCCTTGGAACACTGATTTTCTTGCGGCTTGAAGGCTTTCTCAGGTTCAATCCTTCCTGCCTGTACAGTCTGTACACTCGTTTGTGGTTGATTTTCCACCCTTCACGCAACAAAAGAACATGGATTCGCCGATATCCGTATCGCTTCCGTACAGAGGCTATTTCTCTGATCCGCATTCGTAAAAAGGCCTGCTCGTCGCGGGTCGGCCGCCTCCGGTGCCATCCCCGATTGATCCGCAACACCATACAGCTTCTGCGTTCGCTCGCTTGGAAACGTTCCTGCAGGTACCGTACAGCTTCCCGCTTCTCGGCAGGCCTTAGAATTTTTTTGTCAGCACGTCCTGCAACATCACCTTATCCAGACTCAGATCCGCCACCAGCTTCTTCAGCCGGGCATTCTCCTCTTCTAGCTGCCGCAGACGTTTCATGTCGCTTGGCAGCATACCGCCGTACTTGCTCTTCCAACGGTAAAATGTCTGCTCCGCGATCCCGAGCTTTCGGCATACGTCCGATACCGGCGTACCCAATTCCGCCTGTTTCAGCGCAAAGGCAATCTGCTCCTCTGTGTAATTACTCTTCTTCATTTCGTCCACCTTTTCCTTTTTCTCAGTTTATCATTTCCTCTCTCTTTAGGTGGACTACTTTTTATGGGAGCAGGTCAAAAGTTACCTGTAAATAAAGCCGACATATTAAGTTAGAACTTCTGGCGATCTCGAACGATCATTCACTATCGAGCATCCCAATAAACATCAAATAAACATCAGCTTGTAGGTTTTGGGCCAATTCAGAGCAAAAAATCAACTCTCAGACAACGCAAAAACCGCCCGAATTGGGCGGTTTTTAATTGGTTGCGGGGGATGGACTTGAACCAACGACCTCCGGGTTATGAGCCCGACGAGCTACCAACTGCTCTACCCCGCGACATTGCCTTTCGGCGTGCAAAAGGTAATATACCACACGATGCTAAAAAAGTCAACTCCTGGCGCAAAGATATTGCCTGTTTTTAAACGCGCTTTTAGTGCCCACCAGAAAAACGCGCTTTGTTGCGCCATTTTTCCCGCAATTCGCTTGTTATTTACGGCGCAATCTGCGATAATATACGAGACCGAACTTTGTATCCAAGCGCACGGCGTTTACTCCACTTCTTAGCCGCCGCGACGCTGTATAAAAGGAGGGATAACCAACCGCATGGCTTGCGGTGCGGCAGTGTGGAGACCTGCCGTAATGCGTCCGCCACATTTTTACGGGCGGTACGCGAGTCGGGCGATGAACGAATGTTGCGCCCGCCAAAGCCGAAAACACATGGCAAACGTTACACTCAAGAACATCAAGAAGGTCTACGACAAGAATGTCGTAGCGGTGCAGGAGTTTTCTCTTGACATCGCGGACAAAGAGTTCATCGTGCTGGTCGGGCCTTCGGGCTGCGGCAAGTCGACGACTCTGCGCATGATCGCCGGGCTCGAAGAGATCACCGAAGGTGAACTCTACATCGGCGACCGACTCGTTAACGACGTCGCGCCCAAAGACCGCGACATCGCGATGGTCTTCCAGAACTACGCGCTCTATCCGCACATGACCGTGTATGAAAACATGGCGTTCGGGCTCAAACTGCGCAAGGTTCCCAAGGCCGAGATCGACGAAAAGGTCAAGGAAGCCGCGGAGATCCTGGGCATCACCGAGTACCTGCAGAGAAAGCCCAAAGCGCTTTCCGGCGGCCAGAGACAGCGCGTCGCCATTGGCCGCGCCATCGTCCGCAAACCTCAGGTGTTCCTCATGGACGAACCGCTGAGCAACTTGGACGCCAAACTGCGCAACCAGATGCGCGCCGAACTGATCAAGCTGCGCCAGACCGTCAACACCACGTTTGTGTACGTCACCCACGACCAGACGGAAGCTATGACGCTGGGCGACCGGATCGTCATCATGAAGGATGGCTACATCCAGCAGATCGGAACCCCGCAGGATGTGTTCGATCATCCGGCAAACCTGTTCGTTGCGGGATTCATCGGCTCGCCGCAGATGAACTTCTTCGATGCGGAACTCGTCGTTTCGAGCGGCAAGTACTCCGTCAAGATCGAGGACGCCGTCATCGATCTGCCGCAGGAGATGCAGCGCTCGCTCAAGGCAAAGAATGCTCCCGCCGGCAAGGTTGCTCTGGGCGTACGTCCCGAGCATATCAAGCTCACCAACGGCAGAGGCAAGGATTCCGTTGGCGCGAAGGTAGACGTTTCCGAAATGATGGGCAGCGAGCTGTACGTCCACGTGACGGCGGTTGGCAAGGATTGCGTGTTGCGCATTGCAACCGTGGACCTGCCCGCCGAGAACCGCTACGGGTTCAAGTACGGCGATCAGCTGACCTTCACGTTCGACGGGGCGCTTGCGCACCTGTTCGATCCGGAGACCGGACTCAACATGATCTGAGCATAAGCACGTTTACGCCTCCGCCTTCACCGGCGGGGGCGTTTTTTGATACCCGGAAAGAAAAGCAGAGATACTGTGGAAAATTACGTTATCTTCTGCTAGAATAAGGATAAGCCGGATGATCACCGTTCCGGCGGAAAGAGGGTATTTTTATGGTACAGATCGACGCAAAGGGCAAAGCCTGCCCGCAGCCGGTGATACTGGCAAAGAAAGAACTCGACGGCGGCTGCAGCGATTTGACCGTTCTGGTGGACAACCGCGCCGCGGTGGAGAACCTGACCCGGCTCGGCGGTTCGATGGGCGTTGCCGTATCCTCCGGGGACGCGGAGGGCGGTTATTTCGTCCGCTTTACGGGGGAAGCTGTTCCCGGGAGCGCGCCGCTGATTTCCTGCGCGTCGTCCGGTAACGGGTATGCGGTGTTCATCGGCAAGGAGTCTGTTGGCGCGGGTGACGAAATCCTCGGCGGCAACCTGATGAAGATGGCAATCTACACGCTCTCGCAGAGCGACGATGTTCCCGCGTACGTTCTGTTTATGAACGGCGGCGTCAAACTGCCCGCGGGCGAGGAACCGCAGGTGATTGAGAACCTGCACACGCTGATCGAAAAGGGCACGAAGGTACTGGTCTGCGGAACCTGCCTGAATTACTACCAGCTCTCCGACCGGCTGAAGGTTGGCATTGTGAGCAACATGTACGATATTCTCAGCGCAATGCAGCGCGCGGACAAGGTGATTTCGCTTTGACGCAGGGTTCCTATTGCCTCATCGTGTTTGATTCCACGCACGCCGCAATCGCGGCCGAGCGGCTGCTCAAGGCGCTGAGTCCTGCCGTAATGCCGACGCTCCGCGCCATAACGGCCAGCTGCGGCATGTCGCTGCGGCTCAAGCTGGAGCAAGCGGAGCAAGCGCAGGCGCTTATGGCATCGTCGTCCATTGATCCTAAGCTCTATCGATTTTACCGAATCGAGCAGGAAAACGGCGAAACGCGCTGCACGCTGCTTGCTTAAAATAACACAAAGATGCCTGTAAACCCGCCGGAAATGGCGGGTTTTTTCATGCTGTTTGTCACGCTCACAGTATCTCGAATAATATATGTAAATATTTTTGTGAAATACCTTGACAGGCGAGGTATCGTGTTATAGGATATACCTGCAAACGAAAAGGAGGTGCGCCATGTCTGTTGCATCGGAACTGATTCGTGGGAACACAGAGACCATCATACTGGCGCAGTTGATGAAGCGCGATGGCTATGGGTACATGGTCAACAAGGCGATTCTGAATTTGACCGGGGGACGGTTTGAGCTGAAGGAAGCAACGCTATATACGGCGTTCCGGCGGCTTGAGGACGCGGGATGCATCGTTTCCTACTGGGGCGATGAAACAACCGGCGCGCGGCGCAGGTATTACTCCATTACGGATCTCGGCAAAGAATCGTATCAGCTGCGAAAAAAAGAATGGAAGACCGCGGAGGCGGTAATCGACAAGCTATTAGCGGAAGGGGAAGGAGAATCCATATGAACGAAAAACTCAGAAACTACATCGACTCTCTTTTTGAAAACGCGCCTACGACGGTTCGCGCGGTTGAACTCAAGGAAGAGATGTTCCAAAACCTGACGGACAAGTATAACGACTTGATTGCGCAGGGCAAGAGCGAAGAATCGGCGTTCAACATCGCCGTGGCGAGCATTGGGGACGTGGACAGCCTGATTGCGGGTCTGAGCGGAAACGCGCATACCGCGGAAGGCGAAGCAAGCCGCAAACGCAGCGCGCTCTTTACGGCAATCGCGGTGGCGCTCTACATCACGAGCCCCGTGCCGGTAATCCTGTTAGGCAATACCATTGGCGTTATGCTGCTGTTCGTATTCGTGGCTCTTGCAACGGGACTGCTGATCTACAACGGCGTTACCCGCGAAAAGTACGTCAAGGCGGACGACACCATGGTGGAAGAGTTCAAGGAATGGAAGCAGAACAGCCGCAAGAAGGACCAGGCAGTGGGCGCCATCATCGGTTCCATGTGGCTCATCGCGGTCTGCGTTTACATTGTTGTGAGCTTCGCAACAAGCGCCTGGCACATCACCTGGATCATCTTTTTGATTGCGGCGGCTGTGTCTTCGATTATTCGGGGCGTCTTCATGCTTAAGAAATAAGGGGGTAAGCACATATGCGTGCAGGTGGAATTATCAGAATTATTGTAGGATTGATCATCGCGGCAGTGCTCACAGCATTCCTCGTGATGGCGCTTGGCGGCCAGAACCTGTTTGAACGGCTCGGCTGGAACGGCAACTGGAACGGATTTCCGTTCTACTATCGCTCCAGCACGCAGAATAGCGTGGACGACGGATCGAAAGTCGTTTCGGATACGGAATCCATTCCGGCTTCGAGCGTCAGCAAGATCAAGATCGACTGGGTGGCGGGCAGCGTTGAAGTCCGTGTCGGCGAAGGCGACGAGGTTACCTTTACCGAAACATCCAACCGCGACCTGACGGACGCGCAGAAGATGCGCTATACGCTTTCCGACAGCGGCGAACTCAGAATCAAGTATTGCGCGGACCTGGAGAACATCTTTGACTGGTTCAACACCAACGGGTACAACATGCCCAGCAAAGCGCTCGTCATCACGGTTCCCGCGTCCCTGGCCAACTCGCTCGATCGGCTGGATATCGAAGTCGTTTCCGCAGAAGTTACGGTGGACGGCGTGTATGGCACCAAGACTGCTGTCAGCTCGGTTTCCGGCAGCGTACAGGCGCTCAACCTGATCTGCAGAGAGCTCGATCTGGACTCGACCAGCGGCAGGGTTTCCTGCGAGAACTGCACGGTGGACGATCTGGACGCCAACTCCGTGAGCGGAAGCATCGTTCTTGACGGAACGTTCCAGAAAGTCAGAACCGAAACTGTCAGCGGCAGCACGCGCATTGCCTGCGCCACGCAGCCGGACGATATCAATGCCGACAGCGTCAGCGGATCGATTACGGTTCAGCTGCCCGAGAACGCTTCGTTCATCGCCAAGCTCGACACCGTGAGCGGCGGACTGAGCTGCGCGTTTTCCGGAACGATGAGCGACAAGATGGTTGTTGTTGGCGACGGCAGCGCGAAGTACAGCTTCGAAACCGTCAGCGGCAGCATCAAGATTGAACAAAACAAATAGTGACACATACAACGTTTGCATGCCGGCGGGAAACCGCCGGCGTTTTTTGTATAAGAACTGTATATTTTGCGCTTCTTATCCGTTTTGACGGTTTGCCCGCCGCGGCGGAGCGTGATATAATCGGACAGGCGTATTCCGCTTTCTCCTGCGGATAGTCCACACGCTCCGGGAGGGAAGATATGCAGACCGTTTGGAATGTGCTCATTGTACTTATAATGGCGCTGGGGCCGCGGCTCATGGTTTCGCTCTCCAAGCGCGTTCCGGTTCTGGGTATGCTGGGACCGGTGTTTCTCTGCTATGCGGGCGGGTTTTTGTTAAGCCTGGTTCTGCCGGACACGACGATTGCCATGGACATTTCGGAGATACTGATTCCAATTGCGATTCCGCTGATTTTGTTTTCCGCCGATCTCACCAGCGTGAAACGGCTCGCAAAGCCCATGCTGCGCTCGTTCCTTCTGGTCTGCGTCGCGGTTGTGGTGGTGGCCGGAATGGCATACTTCCTTTTCCGCAGTTTGATTCCGGAAACGTATAAATACGCGGGTATGATCGTTGGCCTTTACACGGGCGGCACGCCGAACCTTATGGCCATTGGCGCCGCGCTGTCGGTGAACGATTCCCATATCGTGCTTGCCAACGCTTCGGACGTCGTAGTGGGCGGGGTATACTTTCTGCTTTTAATCTCGTTCATGCCAAAACTGGCGCGAAAGTTTCTCAAGCCGTTCGATCCGGGCGTTCAGACGGCCGCGCCGGAAGACGCCGCCTTTACCGAGCGGCTGGAAAAGAACTTTGTGCCGGCAAAAGAGCCGTTTTCGCTTAAGTCGCTTTTGCGTCGCATCCCAATCGTGCTCCTTGCCGTGCTCTCGCTCGGCATCGCCGCGGGGCTGTCGCTCTTGATCACGGGGGAACTGAATGTCGTGATCATCATGCTGGTGGTAACGAGCTGCGGCGTCGGGTTTTCGTTTATCAAGCGGGTTCGCAACGCCCCCGGCAGCTATACGGCGGGGCAGTACCTGATTCTCGTGTTCTCGTTCGGCATCGGCTTGTCGTTTCGCTTCAGCGCAATCAAGACCGAGTCGCTGCTGTTTTTGGCAATGTTTGCCACCGCGCAGTTCGGCGCGATCCTGCTGCACCTGATTCTGGCAAAAATCTTCAAAATCGACGCGGACACCGCTCTGATTACCTCCACGGCGGGCATCTATGGCCCCGCGTTTATCGCCCCGACCGCCGACGCGCTCAAGAACCGCGAAGTGGTTCTTCCGGGGCTCATCTGCGGCATTCTGGGCTACGCCATCGGCAACTACCTTGGCATTGGCATTGCGCTGCTCCTCAAGGCGCTGGGCGGCTGAGAAGGGCTAAGCCTTTTCATGCAACACAATATTTAGTTCTTATAGATTCAATCATACAACATACATGCGGAGGAGATTGCCATGCAGTCAATTCGGGAACGGCTCAACGGCGGCGCGCTGGACGGCGCACTGGCCGAACTCTATGGCGCGGAGGCGGTAAACACACAGCGCGCGCGGTATCTCATGCTGGAGCGCGAGTTCGCCGTGCAGTTTGGCGAAAACGAAAACGAAGCGCTGTTTTCCGCGCCCGGGCGCAGCGAAATCGGCGGCAATCACACCGACCACCAACTGGGGCGCGTGCTTGCGGCGGCGGTGACGGTGGACGTCTGCGCGGTGGCGGCTCCCCGAAACGACAATCTGGTGCGCATCCACTCGCTGGGGTATCCGCCGCTTACCGTCAGCCTTGACCAGCTCGCGCCCAACGCAGGGGAACAGAACGCCAGCGAGGCGCTCGTGCGCGGCATTGCCGAGCGGTTTACGCAGCAGGGACGCAAGGTTGGCGGCTTTGACGCGGTCACGGTTTCGGACGTGCCGAAAGGCTCCGGACTCTCCTCCAGCGCGGCGTTCAGCATCCTCGTTTGCACCATCTTTTCCGAACTGTTCAACGAAGGCAAGATTCCGCCCGTGGAACAGGCGCTTGCCAGCAAATACGCCGAGAACAAGCACTTTGGCAAGCCCAGCGGCCTGATGGATCAGCTCGCCTGCGCGGTGGGCGGGTTCATCGCCATCGACTTTGAACAACCGGAACATCCGCGCATTGAAAAGATTGAGCGCGACCTTGCCGAGCTCGGTTATGCGATCTGCATTGTCAACTGCGGCGGAAACCACGCCGACCTGACGCCGGAGTACGCTTCTATTCCCGCCGAAATGGGCGCTGTTGCGCGGTTTTTCGGAAAGACCGTTCTCAGGGAAGTGGACGAGCGCGCTTTCTATGCTGCTCTGCCGGAACTGCGTAAAACCATCTCCGACCGCGCCATTCTGCGCGCCATTCACTTCTTTGGCGAGAACGAGCGCGTGGTAAAGCAGTCGGACGCGCTTAAGAACGGGGATGCGGAAGCCTTCCGGTGTCTCATGAACGAGAGCGGGCGTTCGAGCTTTGAATACCTGCAAAACGTCTGCCCCGGCGATCCGAACGAGCGCGGACTCGCGCTGGCGCTGGCGCTCTCCGAGCGCATACTCTCTGGCGCAGGCGCCTGGCGCGTCCACGGCGGCGGTTTTGCGGGCACGATTCAGGCGCTGGTGCCGCTGGACCGGGTGGCGGCCTATCAAGCGGAAATCGAGCGCGTGCTGGGCGAGGGCAGCTGCTATCGCTTTGCCGTGCGCCCCGTGGGCGGCGTGATGCTGCGCGCATAGAATAATCGAGAACAAAAAACTCCGTCCGGGCTGTTCGCCGGGCGGAGTTTTGTTTTTCTTTTGCGCACTATCCGCGAAACAGTACGATTAAAATAAACGCCGAAATCGAAACGATGGTCTGCATGGTAAGGGACATGGAGATATCTGCGCGCTCCTGATCGTTCAACGCAAAAATGGTCAGCACATACGGCGCGGGAGTCAGATAAAACATGATGACCGCCCAGCGCATCGCGTCCGAAAGAACCATGAATTTGCCGATCACAAAGAGCGAAATCAGGCACAGGATGGAGCAGACGAACGTCCGCAGAATGGCGGAGATCAAGGCGGTGCCGATGTTCTTTTTGTTGAATTCGATGCCGTATCCCACGACGACGAAGATCAGGCAGGAGAGCGGCGCGGAAAGAAAATTGCAGATGGAGACGATCAGCGAGGTGATGCCGGAAGGCTCCAGTGCTTTGGAAACGCCGGAAGCGGCAAACGCAACGCCAAGCAGCATGGACCAGGGGATGGGGTTTTTCAGCAGGCTTTTGAACGATTCCTTGAGTCCCTGACCGTTGCGCGCGTAGAGCAGCGTAAAGAAACCCGAAAAGACGAACAGAACCTGCCCAAAGTCCATCAGCGCCATATAGCGCAGGTTCTCCACGCCAAAGAGCAACGCAAACAGCGCGTAGCCCATCAGGCCGACTTCCCAGCCGACGTTCATATACTGCAGCATGGGGCTGCGTTTGACAAACGGCTTTGCCGCGAGGATGCCAAAACCCAACCCAAGGTAGCCCAGCACGAAGGTCGTTGCGGAAAATACCAGCAGGCTTGACTCGAACTTTGCGGTAAAGAACAGCCCGAACAGCATCGCGGGCAGCGCAAACCGCACCACGAAGGTCTTCATACCCTCGATGACCTGCGCTGAAAGGATGTTCTTCTTGCGGGTGTAAAAGCCCAGCCCGAGGGCGATGAGCAGCGGCAGGACGACGGAGAGAATGTACACCAGATTCTGCATGCGGTTTATTAACAGCTTTTCTGATTCGCCGGCGGGTAAACGCAGCGGGAATCGTGAATTTCAGTGCTTAATGGATTGGGGGACAGACGGCTTCAGCCGAGCGCTTTGACCAGCGCTTGAATATGCGCAGGCGTGGTGCCGCAGCAGCCACCGAGACCCCATACGCCGCCGTCGGCAAGCGCTTTCATGAGACTGGCGTACTCTTCCGGCTCGACGAGGTAAACGGTCTGCCCGTCGCGGAATTCCGGCAGGCCCGCGTTCGGCTGCATCAGGAGCGGAACATGCGTACAAGCGGTAAAGCGCGGCAGAAGCTCGACGAGCTGCACGGGGCCGACGCCGCAGTTGCAGCCCAGCGTTGTAACGCCCGCTTCTTCGAGCGCGGCAACCACCGTTTCCAGCGGTACGCCGGTCATGAGCCGCCCGTTGGGGTCGTAGGAGAGCGTGCAGAACACCGGCAGCCCGCCGCCGTACTGTTTTGCGGCGGAGACGGCGCAGAGCGCTTCCGTGAGATCGCACATGGTTTCAATGAGGATGCAGTCCGCGCCTGCGGCAACGCCCGCTTCGATGGGTTCGCGGAAGAGTTCGATCGCTTCCTCCTCGGTTAAATCGCCCAGCGGCTCGATAAACTCGCCCAGAGGCCCAATATCGAGCGCGACCGCGCAATCCTTGCCGGACGCATCCGCGGCTTCCCTGGCGAGCTTAACGCCCGCTTCGGCGAGCTGCGCCGGGGTATAGGAGCCGCGCTTTTGACGCGGCTTGTTTGAGCCGAAGGTGTTGGTGGTGATCACGCTGGCGCCCGCTTCCAGATACGCCGTATGGATGGCGCGAATATGGTCCGGATGCGTGATGTTCCAGCTGTCGGGCGAAGCGCCCGCGGGTAGGCCTGCTTCCAGCAGAAGCGTGCCCATTGCGCCGTCAAACACGACGCGGGGGTTCGAAAAAAGGCTTTTCATAGGTATATGGTTCTCCTTTGGCGTGTAGGATGGACTACGAGGTTCAATAGACCGCGACGCATTCAATCTCTACGAGCGCGTCTTTCGGAAGGCGGCTGACCTCCACGCAGGAGCGCGCGGGCGGGTTACTGGCAAAGGGTTCGGCATAGACGGCGTTGACCGCGCCGAACGCGCCTAAATCGGTCAGAAACACGGTGGTCTTGATGACGTTTTCAATGGAAAGCCCCTCGCTGGCGAGCAGCGCGGAGATGTTTTTGAGAATCTGCCTTGCCTGAGTGGGCGCGTCCTCGCCAACGAGCGCGCCGGAAGCGGGATCGATGGCGAGCATACCGGAGAGGTATAAAAAACCGTTTGCGCTGACCGCCTGGGAATACGGGCCAATGGCGGCGGGCGCCGCGGTGGTTGCGATAATCTTCTTCTGCATTGAAAAAATCCTCCGTACTCGGGGTTCTGTCCGCCCGAAAGCGATTCTTTTTAGCATAGCTTCCGCCGGGGCAGTTCCCAATTTGTTCGTTAGAGAGTATGATAACAGTGGCCGGGTGGGAACGCAATGGTTCCGCGCAAGATTCCCGAACTGACGGCGAAAAAAATCGGCGGATACGCTTTACTTGCGCAGCCGCCGAACAATACCGCTTTCTTATTTTGCCTGCTCCAGAACGGTGTTAACGACCTTGGGCGGTTCTTCCAGCAGGGCGGGATTGGTCAAATACTGCTTAAAGCGGCGGAACACGGCAGCAAAGTAACTGCCCGAGCAGATGCGCTCGTCCATGACCACGCCCATGGGCAGGCAGCGCTCAAAGACGATTTCCTCGCCCTTGCGAACCGGCACTTCGCGCATGTTGCCGAGGGTAACGAGAATGCTCGTGGTGCCGAATTCGTACACGTGATGGAAAATATGGTTCGTGCGGATGCTCGCGAGATTACTGATTGTCAGGCTCGTATGGAACGGGCTTGCGTGAATCAGGCTCTTGGGCAGCCAGCCGAATTTATCGAGCATTTTGAGAAGGCCCACGCCAAAGTTGCAGAGCCCCGGAATGCTCAAAAGTTTGCGGACGATGTCGTCCGTCGAGTTGGTGTCGCCCTCCTCGCGGTTCTGCAAAACGTAGCGATCGATGGTTTCGTGAACGGTAAAGATGTCGTCGGTCATGTTGAAATACATCTTGTTCATCGTGCCGTCCATCTCGCCGGGCTTGAGCACGACCATGGCAACGGAGAATTCATTGCGCTGGTAGATGCGCTTGTTGGCGATGAAGCGGTTGAGCAGCGGGTATTCCGCCGCGGTGCGCACGTACGCCGCGAGCACGACCCCGAGGTGCGAAAAGCGATAGCCCTGCTTGCGTTTTTCGTTCAGATACGCCTGCATGGGCGAAATGGGGATGTCGAGTTCGATCATGTTCATCGCATCGTAGCGATACTTGAGGATGTACGGCATGACGGTGTAGATAGGGTTTGCGATCTTGACGCGGGTTCCGTCTTTACGCAAGGGAATCACCTCGATTTGGATGAAATTCAACAACAAGAGTACCATAAACGTATGATATACTGCAAGTATTGAAGAAAAAGTATTCGGTAACGCCAAACGGCGTTTCATAAAAAAAGGGGGAAATTGAGTGATGAAAACGAAAAAAATCGTCGCCGCCGCGCTGGCGCTGGCCCTCTGCCTGGGGTTAATCGGCTGCTCGGCGAACAAACTGCCCGAAGGGTTCGACGCGGACAAGGTCACCGCGCGCGCCGAAGAGATCGTGGGCTACGCCAACGCGGGAGAATACGATACCATCATCGCCTGCTTGCGGGACGACCTCCAGAGCGCGGTTACCGCCGATCAGCTCGAAGAAGGCTGGGCGCCGACCTACGAGAGCGTAGGCGCGTTCGACAGCATCAAGAGCGTGCAGCTCCTCGGCACGGCGGATCAGACCACCAAGGAAGAATACGCCGTGGCGCTGGTCACCTGCACCCACGAAAAGGGCAGCGTGCTGTACACGCTCTCCTTTGACGCGGACTTGAACGTTGTCGGGCTGTACCTCAAATAACGAGCGGATGCACGGCAGTTTTCCGCCGCAGAAGGATAGCATGAACAAACAAAATGCCCGCGCTTGGGGGCATTTTGTTCTGTAAGTCGAGTTACTTTACCGTGATCAGCTCATACTGCCGCGTACCAAGGCCCAGCTCTTCGGCGTGCGCCAGCGTGACCGTCCAGTCCGTACCCGGCGCGGAATCCGAAAAATGATCGTGGTGATGTTCGCCTGCGGAAAGATGGTCTGCCAACTGGCTGTTCGGCATGACGGGCTGCTTGTTGCAGGCGTCCGCGCAGGCCTGATCGAGCGCCACGGGGTCGAACGAGGCGAACATGCCGACGTCCGGGATGATCGGCATATCGTTTTCCGAGTGGCAGTCGCAGTTGGGGGAAACCTGCATCACGAGATTGATATGAAAGCTCGGGCGGTTCTGCAGCACGGCGAGCGAATACTCCGCAATCTTTTCGCCGAGGATACGGTTGCTGTTTCCGCCTTCGTTGGAGATTGCGTCAAAGTTGCAGGCGGCGATGCAGCGCCCGCAGCCAACGCAGCGATCGTGATCGATGCTTGCGATGTGCTTTTCCCCGCGATAGGAAATTGCCTCGTGCGCGCACTGCTTGACGCACTGGCGGCAGCCGCGGCAGAGCTCCGCATCGACTTCCGGCTTGCCGTCGCAGTGCTGCTCCATCTTGCCCGCGCGCGAGCCGCTGCCCATGCCGATGTTCTTGAGCGCGCCGCCAAAGCCCACGCCCTCGTGGCCTTTGAAGTGCGAAAGCGACACGAAAATATCCGCGTCCATAATCGCCTGACCGATTTTTGCCTCTGTTATGTGCTTGCCACCCGGGACGGGTACGAGCGTTTCGTCCAGCCCCTTGAGGCCGTCCGCAATGATGATCTGGCAGCCGGTGGAAACGCTGGAAAAGCCGTTTCGCGCGGCGGCTTCGAGGTGGTCGAGCGCGTTTTTGCGGCTTCCGGGGTAGAGCGTGTTGCAATCGGTCAAAAAGGGCTTGCCGCCGCGCGCGCGGATGACTTCCGCAACGGCGTAAGCAAAGTTCGGGCGGATGAATGAGAGGTTGCCCGGTTCGCCGAAGTGCACTTTGATGGCGACAAAGCGATCCGCAAAGTCGATCGTTTCAATGCCCGCTTTTTTGATCAGCCGCGTGAGCTTTTCGGGAAGGGAGTTTCCGTAGCTCGTACGCATATTCGTAAAATAAACCTTGGAAGGCTGCATCGTTTCTTCTCCTGTATTGACGGCGTTTCTTGCCGGAATACTCAAAGGATACCATACCGCCGCACAAACGCACAATATCCCCCGCAAATCGCGGTTGGGAATGCTTGCGTTTTTAGTAAAAAACAGGTATCATTTCGTCTTGTAATGCTTGCTTTTGGCGCGGCGGCGCGCCGGATTGGATAAACGAGTTTATGCCACACGGGGAACACAAAGGCCGGGTGACCGGCATGATTTTACTTTTAAGCGCTGCTATCGTCTGGGGCGTTGCTTTTGTTGCGCAGAGCGCGGGAATGGCCTATATGGGGCCGTTTACGTTTACCGCGGTTCGCAGCGCGATTGCCGCCCTCGGGTTATGGGGGCTTGTGCTGCTGTTCGACCGGCTGGGCTTAAGCCCGAAGAATACCGACAAGAAACTCCTCTGGCGCGCGGGGTTGATTCTGGGCGTCGTCATGACGGTTGCCAGCAATCTCCAGCAGATTGGCTTGGTCACGACCTCCGCCGGAAAATCGGGGTTCATCACGTCGCTCTATATCGTGTTCGTACCCATCTTCGGGCTGTTTATCAAACGGAAACCGCACCCCATGCTCTGGGCCTGCGTCGTTCTAGCGGCTGTGGGGCTGTACTTCCTCTCGATTCGCGGGGATTTTACGATGAGCCTTGGCGACCTCTCCGTGCTCGGCTGCGCGGTGGTGTTTACGTTTCAGATTCTGCTGGTGGATCACTACGCGCCCAAGGTGGACGTTATGCGCCTCAACTGCATTCAGTTTACGGTCATGGCGCTGCTTTCCGCAATCCCGATGGCGCTGTTTGAAGAGCCGAAACTCGCGAACATCATGGATTCGTGGATGACGCTTGTGTACGCGGGGCTGTTCTCCGGATGCGTTGCGTATTCGCTGCAGATGTTCGGGCAGCGCCGCGTGGAGCCCACGACCGCGAGCCTGCTGTTGAGTTTGGAAGCGGTATTTTCCGCCATCGCGGGCTGGCTGATCCTTGGGCAGGTGCTCGCCGGGCGCGAACTGTTGGGCTGCGGGCTGGTGTTCGCGGCGGTGGTCGCATCTCAGCTGCCGTGGCAGAAGTTCTTTGCCCGCAAGCCGAAGACGCTTTCCAAGGCGGCGGTGCCCGCGGAGAAATAGGCTTCGCCTGCCATGGACGAAGTTACGGCACGGGACCGGATTCAACAAATGCAAGAGCAAGGCTTCGCGCCTTGCTTTTTTGCTGAAAAACCGTATGATAAAGAAGGCCGCAGAGAAAACGGCCAAAGGAGCGGGAATCAATTGCGCGAGGAGATTACGATTGTATCCGTCGGACGCCACACGCGCCTGGGCGACGTGCTGGAGCGGGCGGTCAGCAAACATAAAATAGAAACGGTCAGCGCCTCGGAGCTTTCCGGCGCGGACTGGCAGGGCAGGCGGCTGTTGTTCGCCGTTTCCTGCGGGGAAGGCGGCAAGGACGAGTTGCCCGCGTTGATTCGCCGCCTGAACGAAGGCGAGTGCGACCTTGCCGGTTCGGCTTGCGCGGCGGTGCTGGATGCGGGGGAAGACGCAAGCGCGCATACCGACCTGCTGCGGCTGCTGCTCGCGGCAAACGGCGCGGGCGCCTGGATTCTCCCAAAGCCCTGCGTGGAAGCTAGCCGGGACTTAAAGAACATCCCCGCCATGTATGGCGCAGGTCGGGAATCGCTGTATGAACGGTTCTGCGCACTAGCCGAAGCGCTCACGAAACGTCTGAGCGTATTCGAACCCGCGAGCCTCACGACGGGGCAGACCGAAGGCGAACCGGCGGAGAGCGGAGCCGGGCGCGTTAGAATCGCTCTGCCGTTGGAGAATGCCGCTGCCGTGCGGGACTGGCGCAGCGCGCTGACGCGGGAGTTCGTCTTTCGCGGGATGGAGCCCGTGGAAGCGGAAAACAAGCGCGCGGAACATACCTTTTTACTCTGCGAAAACACGTCCGGCCTGCCGGATGCTAAAACCCTCGCTGTGCTGGACGATCCCCGCGGAGGAGGCTTGCGCGCTGCCGTTGCGTCGCCCCGGCTCGGCGCGGAGCTGTTTGCGCTGCTCGTGTTGGATCGCGCCTGCCTGCAGGGGAGCTACTGCCTTGAACCCAAAGCGTTCACCCTGCTCGAAGGCGTCTCCGCGCAGGAGGCGTTCGCGGGCAAAGCGGAGTTTGAGAGGGTGAAATCAACGGTAAAGAACTAGTCTTGATTTCCTTGGTTAGTTGCATTTTTATAGTACTTCTTTGCAACAGATTTCATGTAATCCGTTCGAATCTGATCTGCTTCGCAGGAATAATCTGGATGTTCATGTAGAAACCTGTCAAGTGCTTTGATCATGATACTCACATCAGATTTATCGCAAGAATCAAATACTATGTGAGACTTACACAATGTCGTACGAACTAGATTAATGATTTCACCAGCGGTGCTAATTATTAGATGATATTCAGCTATTGTCAAACCAACGGATTTAAAAGGATCCACAAAACAGTATTTTCTATCGTTGTGAGCTAAAGAAGAATCGCGCAAATCATGCAACTTCTCAATCATTGGTTGAAGGGTTGTGACCTTTTCGTTATGAAATGCAACTATTCCTTCGATTTCTTCATGGTATGACTTATTAGCTTCAGGATCACTTTGCAGAGTTCTTATGAGTTTGAAGATTGTTAATGGCTTTTCATCTTTATCATATATTCGGCACAGCCTTAATGCAGAGTTTTCAAGAAGTGCTTTTGTCGTTAATTGAAAAAATCCGGGGACTAAATTCATAGTCTCATAATAATCATGAGTTGCATTGTACATTCCAATGTACATGTCGAACATTGTGTCAATTAAGGATATTTCATCTGATAAAAACTCTACGTAATTATCGATCACCATACTGACCAACTTTCTGTTGAAACCAAGTCCAATCTTCGATAAAAATGCAAGACATTACTTGATTATGTTCGTTGCTATCTCCCCATACCGCTCCGTTGCCAGCCTGCTCGGCTGGCCTTTTTTGCAGAACGAGAGGTTGGCAAGCTTGGCGTTGGGGCGTTCGACGACGATTTGGCCATCGACGAGCTTGCTTTGCAGAACGGCGAGCGCTTCCAAAAAGCGCTTGTCGCGGCGGGCGATTTCGTAAAATGAGAGCACATAGACATAGTAAAACAGGTTGTACGTCGCAAACGGATACGCCACCTGCATGAAAAGCGTGCCGATGCCGTAATGGCAGGGGCCGAGCGGGGCGCGCGTTTCCCAGTGATTCAACAGAAACAGCGCCGCGCGGTCGAGCGCTTCGCTGTGGTTAAGCAGCGGGGTATGGCGGAACGCGTCCAGCGCGGTCAGCGTCGGCCCGGGGTTAGAAAACTCCGTTTCCGGCCCGCGCCCGAAGCTGAACTTGTTGCAGCGCCAGCCGCCGTCGGAAAACTGAATTTCCAACAGGTGGCGAATCGTCTGTTCAAGCCGGGGGTCTTCGGCATATCCCAGCTTGCAGAGCGCTCTGAACGCGCCGATGGTCTGGCAGGGGTAGATGCCGCCCGGCAGAAGCTGGAACCGCCCGTCCTTACGCAGGCTGGAGAAGATCAGGTTTACGGTCTCCGCCAGCACGGGGTCGGACAGCGGCATGCCGAGTTCGAAGAGCATGCAGGCGGATTCCAGCGTGGTAAACGGGCTGCCCTTGAGCAGCCTGCCGTCGGGCGTTGCCCAGTAGTCCGCGCCGTTGTCATGCCGGTGCGAGAGGACTGCCTGAATATCTGCTTCATATGGCTGCATAAAGGTTCCTTTCGGACTTGCTGACGATTTGCAGAGCCGGAAGGCTCGTCTAAGCGGAGTATACCAAAAAACAAACGGAAGCGCACGTGATGCCGCTTCCGTTTTTGCATTGTGATATCTTGCTTCAGTCCGCCTTGACCTTGTCCGCGCGGAGATCGCCAAAGAAGAAGAGCGCGACCGTGCCGGGACCCGTATGCGCGCCGACCACGGTGCCGACACTGTTGATCATGACCTTGCCGTCGAGGTGGGGGAAGGTCTGCTCAACCAGGTCCGCCACCGCACGCGCGTCCTCATAGCACGCGGAATGCGAAAGGAAGCACTTTTGATCGTACGCCAGCCCCTTATCCGCATGCAGTTCCATCTGCTTTACGATTTCGCGGATGACCCGCTTTTTACCGATGATCTTGTAGCGCGGGGTCAAATGCCCCAGCGCGTCCATGTTCATCAGCGGGACGATGCTCAGCATGGAACCGACCAAGAACGACGCGGCGGAGATGCGCCCTCCGCGTTTATAATGTGAAAGATCGCCGGAGAAGAACCAGTGATGCACATGCAGCTTGGTCTGCTCGGCAAAGGCGTACGCTTCTTCCAGCGTCGCTCCGCCGTCCCGCTTGTCGGCAACGGCGTCTACAAGCAGACCGTAGCCGGAGGAAGCGCCGAGGGAATCGACGAGCTTGATCGTCCGCTCCGGGTACTTTGCAAGCAACTCTGCGGCGGCGAGCTTTGCCGAGCCGTAGGTGCCGGAAAGGCCGGAAGAGAACGAGATATGCAGGATATCTTTGCCTTCCTTGAGGAACGGCTCGAAGAACGCGGTAAACTCGTCTACGTTGACCAGCGAGGTCGTGGGCATGGCGCCTGCGGCAATACGCGCGTAGAACTGGTCAAAAGGCATGCTCTGGCCGAGGTCGTCCGGGTAGACTTCCTCGCCAAAGAGAAAATGGAAGCAGACATAGGGAATCTTGCGCTGTTCAAAATACGAATGCGGCAGGTCGGCGGTTGAACAGCAGGTGAGAACGTAAGGATTCATAGGGCATTTCCTCCGGTAAAGTATTCGGTTTTGCTTGGGCGGCTCTTTTTTTACCTAGAACGCGATGATAACGCCCATTTCGTTGGCGTAGATCGAGCTGAGCCCGCGCGTTGGCAGCACGAGGATTTCGGAAAAATGATACCGTTCCTCAATGACGCTTTTGAGCGTTTCAGCCATCGTGGGGTTGTTGCAGTGCGTAATGACCATGCGCTCGCCTTCGGTCGGCTTGCCGCTGGCTTCAATTGTATCGGCAAGCTTTTTGAGCGCCTGCTTCCAGCCCTGCGCGTTGGCGTGGAGCGAAATATGCCCCTCCGAATCCGCGCCCATGATCGGGCGAAGGTGCAGAACGGAAACGATGGTGCCCGCAATCCGGCTCAACCGTCCGTTTTTGCGCAGGGTATCGACATTGTCCAGTACGAAATACGTTTTCATGTTCTTGATAAACCGCTCGACGCGCTCGATGATTTCGAGCCTCGACAGCCCGCTTCGAATCAGCTCGTGCAGCTTCATAACGATCAGCACTTCGCCCGCCGACGCGCTCTTGGAGTCGAACACATGGACGTTTTTACCGTCCTCTTCGGCAAGGGACTTGCCGAGCATCGCGCTGGAATACGAAGCGGAAAGGTTGGCGGACAGCGTGACGGCAAACGACTCTTCCGAATTGCGGAATGCGTCGTAATACATGCCCGGAGATGGCGCCGCCGAACCGATGCGCTCCTTGCAGGCTTTCATCGCCGCCATGAAGGCCGGCATATCGAGGGTTTCGTCGTCCGTATAGGAAGCAGAGCCCAGCGTCATGGTCAGCGGGACGGAGATGACGCCCATTTCTGTTTTGAGTTCCGGCGTAAGATCGCAGCAGCTGTCGGCAACGATTTGATAGTTCATTTGCGGATTCTCCTTTGCTTTGGAAGTCTGACTAGGCGGCTGTACCACCCGTTTGTTGAGAAAGTCCTCCGCGGCGACGGAAAAACCTATTATTATTCTATTGGAAATTATTCACGCGAACCTCAAACAATCCTCAACTGAACCTCAACTCAGCGCACAAAAAAACTCCCCGTTCGGGGAGAGATGGACAACACAACGGAATACTACTGCTGCTTTTCATCCAAAGCCAGCGTAACGGTGATCTCAGTGCCAACATTTTCTTTGCTTTGGATGGAGACTGACCCGCCGCAGAGCGTGACGATTCGCTTGACCAGCGCAAGCCCCAACCCACTGCCTTTTTCCGCGTGGGAGTGGTCGCCCTGGTAGAATTTGTCGAAGGCGTGCTTTCTCACTTCCTCGGTCATGCCGACGCCGTTGTCCTTGAAAAAGACGAATACCGTTGCGCCTTCCTTGCGGCAGCGAATGGTCAGCGTCCCGCTCGGACGCGAAAATTTGATTGCGTTGTCGATGAGGTTGCTCCAAACCTGCGCCAGCAGCGACTTGTTGCCGTAAAAGCGCACTTCGTCCAGCGCGACGTCCAGAACGAGGTTCTTCTCTTCCCAGAGCGTTTCATACCCCAGCAGCACGCGGCGAATCTGCTCATCCAGCGGGAACCATTCCTTCTGCAGCACGATTTCCTGATGCTCCAGCTGCGAAAGCGAGAGGATGCTCTGCGTCATGCGGGAAAGCCGCGCGGTGTTGTCGAGGATGCGGGAGATGTATTCCTGCTGCTCCTGCCGGGGCAGTGTTTCGTCCTGCAGCAGGGTCGTATAGCCTTCTATGGCGGCCAATGGAGTTTTGAACTCGTGGGAAACGTTGCTCACAAAGTCGCTGCGGAGCGTTTCCGTGTTGGAAAGCTCCTTGACCATGACGTTGAAGTTGATGGCGATTTCTTCTATTTCCACGGCGATGCTCCGCTCGTCCAGCCGCACGGAGAAGTCGCCTTTTGCAACCTTCTTTGCCGCGTCGTTGATCTTCAGGATCGGCTGCAGCATTTTGGATGAGGTGTACGCGGCGATGCCCGTGCCAAGCAGGATGGTAAGCAGGGCGACATACGTGGTGGAGGTAAAAATAGTCGTCAGAGACCCGATGCGGAGCTTGAGCAGGACGAAGATGATGCCGTAGGTGAGCATCAGTGAAACGGTAACAATCCCCGCGATGATCGTCGCGAGGATATAGGAAATCTTCGGCCTCGGTCTGCGCCTGCCTTTTTTAGACATCCCGCTTTACCGCCTTATAGCCCAGGCCGCGGATCGTGATGATTTCAAACGGCGCATGTTCCTTGAACCGATCCCGCAGGCGGCTGATATGCACGTCCAGCGTATGCGGGTCGCTCTCGGTATCCATGCCCCAGATTTCGTCCATGATCTGCTGCTTGGTAAATACCTTGCCGGGGTTGGAGAGGAGCTTATAGAGAATATAGAACTCCTTTTGCGGAATGACGGTGCTCTCGCCGTCTATGGTGACGGTCAAATTGTCGTAATGCAGTTCCATGCTGCCAAACGTGATCTTCTTTTCGTTGACGATCTGCGCGCGCTTGAGCAGCGCGTTGATGCGCAGAATCATCTCGTTGACGTTGACGGGCTTGACCATATAGTCGTCCGTTCCGGCTGCAAACCCGCTCTGGAGATCCTCAAAAGTATCTTTTGCGGTAATCATAAGAACGGGCATGTTGTACCCGCCGTTGCGCAGCGAGCGCACCAGCTCGTAGCCGTCCATATTCGGCATCATAATATCGGAGATGACCAGATCGATATAGTGCTTCTCCAGCACGTCCCATGCGGCAAGGCCGTCCGCGGCTTCGTAATACACAAAGCCGTTTTTGGATAGCACCGTGCAGAACAGTTCGCGCAGCGCGCGGTCGTCCTCAACAACCAGAATTTGAAACATACGCCGATCTCCCCCAAAGCGAGTCCTGAAAGTTGCCCGTTGGCATTCTTAATAAGATTTTACCATAAAGCGCGTCAACGATTCCTCAAATTGCTGACTACCCGCAGAGGAAGAACGCAGTCAACACTCAGAGCTTTTTTTCATAGAGATAGAACAGCCCCTTGCGGAAGGTCACTTCGCCGGTTTTTTCGTACCCGCGCGATTCGTAGAGCCGCAGCGCGTAAGGATTGAGCGAAAACGCGTCCAGACGCACGGATTCGAACCCATCGCTTTTCAGCGTTTGTTCGATGTAATCCATGGCGCGCTGAGCGACGCGGCGGTTCTGAAACGCGGGGTGGACGCAGAGCCGGTGCAGCACGCAAAAGCGCGCGTCCGGATAGCGCCAGAAGCCTTGCATGTACTCCTCGTCGTATTGGATGCTCAGTACGAACACGCAGGCGATGTTCTCGCCGACGCGGTAAACGGTCAGTTCTCCTCGGGCAATATCGCGGGCAAGTATTTCCCGGTTTGGGTACAAGTCGTCCCACTGCGGAATGTCCTGCTCATCCA
Source organism: Christensenellaceae bacterium (assembly GCA_963674535.1). Lineage (GTDB taxonomy): Bacteria > Bacillota > Clostridia > Christensenellales > CAG-138 > UBA7703. Next base: position 763,545 of record OY771363.1, read on the forward strand.
TCCGCTTCGTTGCGGCCTGAAACAGCGCCAGAACCTCCGGCAGGTCTGCGGGTACCGCGCGTTCAAAAATCAGGGTCTCCTTCGTTTGTTCCAAGGGCTGCGTATCGCCTTTCATGCCATCCGGCAAAGCCGTGTTTGAGAATATTATTACACAGACGCGCGCGCGGCACAACACTTGTGCGTTTCCGCTTTTTTGTCGTTTGCATTCCGGTCTGAGGGTGGTATAATTCCGTTTAATATAATTGTAAACTTCGAATTCGAGATACCGGGTGACAGAAAGGCGGAGAACTTGACGAACTGTTCGATCAGGCGCGCGCGGGAAGCGGACGCACAGGCGCTTCTGAATATCTACGCACCGTACGTAACGGATACGCCGGTGACGTTTGAAACCGAAGTTCCGTCGCTGGCGGAATTTACAGGCAGAATTCGCAGCGTTTCGGCGGAGTACCCGTATCTGGTCTGCGAAATCGGCGGAACCATCGTCGGCTACGCGTACGCGCACCGGTACAAGGAGCGCGCGGCGTATCAGTGGGACGCGGAGCTTTCGGTCTACCTCGACGGCGCAAACCGCGGGCGTGGGCTCGGTAAGGCGTTTTACACCGCGTTGATCGAGATTTTGGTTCTTCAGAACGTCAAAAACGTCTATGGCTGCGTGCTTTGCCCAAACGAAAGCAGCGAGCGCCTGCACGATTCCCTTGGATTTTCGCGTGTGGGCGTATTCCGCAGCACGGGCTATAAGTGCGGCGCGTGGCGGGACGTGGTGTGGTTTGAAAAGCAGATTGCGCCGTATGTACATGAGCCCGAATCCTTCCGCTCGATTCAAACGCTGGACGGCGAAACGATTGAGCGCGTTCTGCGTCGCACGGAAGAATCGCTGAATAAAAAGTAAGAGCTAGCATCACGCAAAACGAACAGGGAAGCATTTTTGGAGGCAGTATGATTACGTTTTACCGCTGCGACGGCGCGGACGCAAACTTTCAAACGCTGATTGCCGCGCTGGACGCGGAACTGACCGACCGCTACGGCGCGCAGATGGACTTTTACGGCGCGTTCAATGGCGTGCAGGGCGTGTATACGGCGGTTGTCGCGCTGGACGACGGCAAGCCTGCCGGATGTGGTTGCTTTAAGCCGCTGGCGGACGGCTCGATCGAGATGAAGCGAATCTTTGTTGCGCCGGAAGCTCGTAAAAAAGGCATTGCGCGAGGCGTGATGGCACGGCTGGAAGAATGGGCGTTCGAACTGGGGTACGTGCTCGCGGTACTCGAAACGGGCACGAGCCAGCCGGAGGCGATCGGGTTGTACGAATCCATCGGCTACCAAAGGATTGAGAACTATCCGCCGTATGTCGGCGTGCAGAACAGCGTTTGCTACGAAAAGCGGCTGGGATAAAACGAGAACAGCATATAACCATTTCGGTACAGGAGAGAGCAAAGCCCTTCGCATTCAAGCGAAGGGCTTTGTTGCAGTTCGTACGGAAAGCGTTTAATCCGCCTGTTCGAGGCGATCCAGCCGCGTATCCATCAAATCCTGCGCGTGCGCGCGGATGCGTTCCGCCGGCCAGTCCCACCAGCGGAGTTTCAGCAGGCGCTCAACCGTTTCCGGCGGGAAGCGCATGCCCAGCTCGCGGGCGGGCACGCCGCCGACGATGGTATACGGTGGTACATTCCTTGTGACCACCGCACGCGTGCCGACGATTGCGCCGTCGCCGATGTGCACGCCCTGCAGGATGACGGCTTCGTATCCGATCCAAACGTCGGAACCGATCACCGTGTCGCCCTTGTTGTCCCAGGCTTGCGTTACGTTTGCCCAATCGAGCCCCCATGCGTCCGCAAAGATGGAGAACGGGTAGTTGGCGAGCGACTTTTTTGCGTGGTTGCCGCTGGTAAAGAGAAACTTTGCGCCGCAGGCGATGGAGCAGAATTTGCCGATGATGAGTTTTTCGCCATTGACGGGGTAATGATACAGCACGTTATGCCGCTCAAACTCAGCCGGATCGTGCTCCCAGTCGTTGTAAAACGTATATTCGCCAACGACGATATTGGGGTTTGATACCGCCTTCCTTAAATAGACGGTCTGTTTATCGCCGCGCGCATAGAGCGGCGTTTCCGGAATAGCCATAATCGTTTTCCTCGATTCTTTTATTTTTGGCTGACTATTCCGGCAGCAACAATGCAACGCTTCATGCGACCGCCTCCTCGAGATTTTTTCAAACAACAGTATAACGCTTTTTGCGCGCGGGCAAAAGGGAACCGCAAACGAATTTTCTGCAATAATGCAGAATTTATATGTATGTGAAAAATATAATAAATATATATTGACAATGATGTGCGACGCACAGTATAATACGTCCGAGGTGATACCATGCCGGAAAAGGAAACGCTGCAGAGCTTTGTTACGGAGCTCAGACGCGGCACGTTGACGCTGGCGGTGCTCGGCGCTCTAAGCAAACCGAGATACGGCTACGCGCTGCTGCAGACGATGCAGCAGGAAAACATCGATATCGAGGCCAACACGCTCTATCCGCTTTTGCGGCGGCTCGAAAGCCAGGGACTTTTAAGCAGCGACTGGGATACGAGCGAGAGCAGGCCGAGAAAGTACTATACCGTCAGCGCACGGGGGGAAGAGGTTCTGAAAGAACTTCTGGTGGAATGGGACAAGATGCAGCAGAGCATTGCGTCCATATGCGGAAAGGATGGAAAGAATGGATAACCTGATTGAACGCTATGTGCAGGAGGTTACGCGCCGCCTCCCGGAAAAAGAGCGCGCGGAAGTCAGCCGGGAATTGAAGTCCAATATCTACGATATGCTGCCGGAGAACCCGGACGAAGAAGCGATCAAGAAAGTTCTTACCAGCCTCGGCTCGCCCGCGGCGCTGGCGGAAAAGTACCGCCAGAACCCGCGCTATTTGATTTCGCCCGCGTATTTTGACGAATACACGCGCGCGCTCAAGTGGGTTCTGCCGCTGGTGGGCGTCGTGGTCATGGCGGTCGGCATGCTCGTTGGCGCACTGGAAGCGATGAAAGGAAGCGTCGGCAGCGCGCAGGACATTGCGTTCACCATCAGCAACATCTTCTCCAAGGGCGTGAGCACGGGCGTTTCTGCCGCGTTCCAGGCGCTGGTCTGGACGACAATCGGGTTCGCGATTGCCGACCACTTGGGTAAAAAAAGCAAGGATACCAAAGAACACGTCTGGAAGGTGGAGGACCTGCCGGAACTCCAGCCGAACGAAAAGACGCGCATTCCGCTTTCGGACGGCATTGCCGAGCTGGTTTTAACGGTCGTATTCTCGATTATCGGTATCCTGTTCTGCCTGGGGTCGTTCCCGTTTGCAATGATCATCATCCACGATCAGGTGCAGGTGACGCATATCTTCAGCGCGGAGTTCCTCGCGGCGCTGGTTCCCGTAATCGCGGTGACGGCGGCGTTCGGCATCGTCTCCGCGGTGGCTAAGATCAAGGACTGCCGCTGGACGCCGATGGTCTGCACGCTGCATGTGCTCCAAAAGCTCGTGAGCATGGGGCTGTCGGTCTATATGCTGACGCGTCCGTTCATCTTCAGCGCGGAGTTCTCGGCGTTCATGAAGAACTTCAACATGCCGGAAGTCTGGGGCTTCCCGTGGTTCGGCGTCAACGGCATGAACCCGTTCCTCGTCTTCATTGCGGTGATGGTGGTCATCGGAACGATCGCCGACTGCATCAAGTCCATTACCCTGACGGTGAAGGACAAGAAGTAACGAACCAAAGACAAAAAAAGGGACGCGGAAGCGTCCTTTTTTGCGCTATTTCGCTTTCGGCTGGATCAGCCTGCGTCCATCCATAAAATGCCGGTACTTGACCAAATCCTTTGGCAGAAAGGGGTTGCCGTGGGAGGGAAAGAGCATACTTGGCTTGAGCGCTATCATCTTATCCCAACTGCGACCGAATTCCGCCAGGTCTTCTATCCAAATGGTGTGCCGCGCGCGGCTGATGACGGCGTTCATCGCCGCGTCGCCGCAGAACAGGTCTCGCGTTTCCTCATTGAAGAGCGCAATGGAATCGGACGTGTGCCCGGGCAAAAACACGATCCTGAGCGGCAGGCCGAGCGCGAGGAACGGCTGATCCGCTTCGCTGTTCAAAACGATGGCGCGCTCGTCTGGAACAACCGGCGGATAGCCGAACTCCTTTTTCACCAGCGCGAACGAGGAGGCAAGGCGGGAGGAGTATCCCGCACCCGGAGGCGTTGCGTTCCTGCCGGTGGCGAGCTGCGGCACAGCCGTCGAATGGAGCACGAGAGAGGCGTTCGTTTTGCTTAAAAGACTTGCCAGAAACCCCGCATGGTCGTCGTGCGCATGGGTTAAAAAGATGTATTTAATCTGATCGAGCGGCGCGAGTTTTTCAAATCGCTCGCAGAACACCGCCTCGTCGTCGCGATAGCCGGTGTCCAGAACGATCCAGCCTGCGGGCGTTTCCAGCAGATAGTTCCTTACGACATAGCTGCCGATTTCGTGTACGCGAATTTCCATGCGTTTATCCTCCCGTTACGACAATATCATACCACATTTCCCATTTACGCACGAGTGTTCGCGTGGTAGAATACCCATTGTATATACGCGCTCAGGGAGTGAAGCAATGAAAAAGAAAACGCTGGTAATCGTGCTGCTGCTGACGATGGTTGCGCCTTTTGTCCTGTACACCACCTTGGATATAATCAGAGCTTATATCCCGTTCACGGGACCGGATAAAAAGTCAGTTGAACACTTTGAAAAGGCATTTAACGAGCAGATGGCGCAGTACGAGATGTCCATCGATATCAGCAGCGTTACTTGGTCTAAAAACGAGGGTCCGCTTCACAAGTCTGTACCTATCCAATGCGGGGACGGAAGCGTCATCACTTGCACGTACTATCCAATCGCTAAAAGCCCCAAATCACAGATTAGAGTGATTAAATTCGAGCAATCGCTGAACAACAAAGAGCCGCAGACGATCTATATCGTACCTCTGATGGAGTTCATTCTGGAGGAATTCGAAGCACCCATGCTGGAAGATAAAGACAAAGCATTCGATGCTTGGGATGCCGTTTCCTACAACGAGGCAATTCGTAACTGCCAGACATTTGTTGCCGGTGAGCAAAAAGAGTTTGAATTTAGTGTTGCGTCGGATAACCATGAAGCCTCTTCTGTAACTTTGACTCGCAAGACTGGAGAGGAGAAAAGCATTAATATTCAGATATTTATATTTTCCGGCCAAAGAAGTTGGTGAGACGGGAAGTTTACATCGGGCTTCTCTATCTGTAGATCATCTGCGCAAGCGCTTTTCCGTTGCCGCCATGATTGATCCAGTGAAAACGATTAACTATACCGCATATCATACAGGAGTAAATAATGAAAAAGAGAACGCTGGCAATCGTGCTGCTGCTGACCATTATCGCGCCTTTTGTCCTCTTTGCCAATCTGGAACGAATCAAGGACTATATTCCACCGACGGAACCATACAAGAAAACGCCTTATCAGTTCGAAGAAGCTTTCAATGAACAAATGGCGCAATACGGAATGTCCATCGATATCGACAGCGTGAACTATACTTATGAGAGCGATGGCGATACCTACAAAACCGTGCCGATCCAATGCGATGATGGCAGCGTTATTTCCTGTGTGTTTGACACAACCAGCGACAGAAGAAAATCGCTGATTTGGAGAATTGAATTCGAGCAGCAAACGACGGGGGCAAAAGGAGAAACGATCTATATTACTCCGTTGCTCGAATTTATCTTACAGGAATTCGAAACGCCCATGTTGGAAGATAAAGACAAGGGGCTCGCAGGTTCCAGAGCTGTCTCTTACAATGAGGCAATTAGATTCTGCCAAACGTTTGTTGCAGGCGCTCAACAAGGGTTTGAATTCTACGTTGCTTCGGATGAAAGCAAAGCATCCCCAGTTAAACTGCAGCGAAAGAACGGAGAAGAGAAAAGCATACAAATTCGAATAATCTTGTTCTCATAATATGATTAATCTTGAGATAAATGTGATGGTACACAAACGACGTCTTTCGTATGGGCGCTTTCTCCGTTGCCGCCGTGATCGATCCAGTAAAAACGATTAACTATACCGTATATCATACAGGAGTAAATAATGAAAAAGAGAACGCTGGCAATCGTGTTGCTGCTGACCATTATCGCGCCTTTTGTCCTCTTTGCCAATCTGGAACGAATCAAGGACTATATTCCACCGACGGAACCATACAAGAAAACGCCTTATCAGTTCGAAGAAGCTTTCAATGAACAAATGGCGCAATACGGAATGTCCATCGATATCGATAGCGTGAACTATACTTATGAGAGCGATGGCGATACCTACAAAACCGTGCCGATCCAATGCGAAGACGGCAGCTCTGTTTCTTGCTTGTTTTACACGACCAGTGACAGGAGAAAATCGCTGATTTGGTGGATTCAATTCGAACAACTGAAAACGGGAACAAAAGGTGAAACGATATACATCGTTCCGCTATTGGAGTTTATGTTGAAGGAATTCGAAACACCGCTGGAATCGGACAAGAATGCAAATCCTGGCTGGTGGAGAGGCTTATCCTATAATCAAGCGGTTCAAACGTGCGGCGAATTTCTGGCTGGGCATGATAACAACGAAGAGTTCTATGTCTCGGTGGAGAATGAATCCATATCAACAGTAACTCTAAAAAAAGGAATCTCTGCCCAGCCAAGCTTGACTATCCAAATCTATCTATGGTATGAATGAAATTCTGTCAGCGTCGCTCAAGTTGCTGACTTTACACTAGCACTATGCTATAGCATGATTCTCCGTTGCCGCCATGATCATGCAACAGGAAACACGTCAATCATCCCCTATGTAATAATCATTATAGATATCCAATACAACACTGTTGATTTCGACGGTGCGGCTGTCGAGCCATTCAACCGCAGCATCCTCTATATTATCCTGTGAATACAATGACCGCTTTCCCCAAATTCCTTCGCCCTTAACCTTAGCAGATACGATGAACGGACTGAACGCAGGGCCACTTTCCAAATACACGATTACGGTGTGTGTTTCGTCCGGCGAAGGGTAATTACCGATTACTTTGGTGGATGAGAGACTCTCAAACAGAATGATCAACGAGACCACTAGTAAAACCAAAGCGGCGGCAATGCTTACCAAAATGATGCCGACTGTTTTCCATACTCGTTTGGAAGTTATCATGTTTGATTGTCCTCCATGTATAGATCATAACCATAGCGATCATTGATATATGCTTATCAAATAAAAAGATTTTCTTTTCGTCTATGCGTCTGAGGACAGACGAACAGGTTTACCGTTGCCAAGAAATACTCCCAAAGCGAAGTATCGTTGCAAGTATACTCTAGTTACCGCTTAAAATACCAGACTTGCAGGTTTATCTTGATGAGTAACTTTTAAATGGGACTGGCAATAACTTCGCAAGATGAATTGAGACTGCCTCGCAATCAAATTATGATGCCATTTTTAGCTTCGAAAAATCCCTAAAAAAACCACTTGAAGTGTCCAAACAGACTGTTATACTGAAATTACGGCGCCGGAAAGTAATCGAAATGAGGAGATTTGTGAATGGAACAATACTATGTCAAAAAGATTGGCGTCGTGCGCGCAGATGAAGAAGGAATGCGTGTTGAACTGGAAAAAGAGTATGCCCTCGCGCTGACGGGGTTGGATGGATTCAGCCATGTGCTCGTTCTCTGGTGGTTTTCTGGATGCGATTCCGAAGATGCGCGCAGCAGGCTCACGGAGGCCGCCCCCTATAAAGGCGCGCCCGCGCTGATGGGGACGTTTGCAATGCGCTCGCCCTTCAGGCCGAACCCAATTGCGGTTTCCTGCGCGGAGGTGACGTATATCGACCGGCAGAACGCCGTGATCGGACTGGCGTATATCGACGCGGAGGACGGAACCCCCGTGCTGGATATCAAACCTTACACGCCGAGCCTCGATCGGGTGGAACATCCGGCGGTGCCCGCCTGGTGTGAGCACTGGCCAAAGAGCTGTGAAACATCCGGCGATTTCGACTGGGAGAACGTGTTCAACTTCTAGTAAACAACGAAACAGGGCGGGCATGGCGAGAGCTGTGCCCGCCGCTTTTTATATGCGGCAAATGTATTTGAAAGACCGACCGGAATATAAAAAGACAGAAGGGCTTCGGGCGCAAACGTGCAAAGAGAACCGGAGCCGCTTCTGCCAATTCCTTGCGGGCGATTTTTCCGGCAGGATTACCAGCCCGCGTCCGCCTGAATGAGGGCGACGGCGGTTTCAAGCCCGTTTTCGTCCTGCATTTTTTGCGACAGTGTGGATATCCGCTCGTGCAGTCCCGTATAGTTCGCTTTTACTTCTTCAATTGCCTGTGCAACGCGTTCTGCGCTCAGTTCGTTTGCCCGGATTGGCTTGACGCTTACACCCAGCTGGAACAGACGGTCGGCAAAAGCGAATTGATCGAGCACATGCGGAACCGGAATGGATGGAATACCGTAAAGCATGGCGGCTGCCGATGTGCCAAACCCGCAGTGATGGATGACGCAGAATCCCTGCCGGAACAGCCAGCTATGCGGAACGCTGCCGACGCGCATCATCGTTTCGGGCAGCGGATAGTCCGCGAGAGTTTTATCAAAGCCCTGGATGATTGCGCGCATTCCCGTCTTCTGAAATGCCTGAACAAAGGCGTCAAGCTTTTGTTTTTCCTGACCGCTCTCGAAGGCCATTGCGCCGAGAGAAAGAATAATGGGTTTTTCGCCTGCAAGGATGAAGGAAAGCAGTTCTTCGTCGGGCTCAAAGTGCTCGTCGCGGCTGTACCAGTAGCCAACGACACGGTGCTTTTTCTCCCAATACGGGTTTTGCTCGGCTACATAGCGGCTCTGCGGAATAATATCCAGCGTCGGCGACATGATTTGATCAACCTTCGTCACCTTGGGCAGGTGGTAGAGCCTGCGGATTTTGTTATATGGTTTTACCATTTGAGCGTCTATGAGGGCGCCGATTATTCGTTTCAACGGTGATTTAGGCTTATAGATCTCCGGTATCATCTCGGTCTGCAAGGTGATGTTAACGGTTTTAATGTGCAGAGCTTCCGCTTCGATTGCGCCCATTTGACTGTGCGAAACGATCACGAGGTCTTTCCCTTTGCAGTTTTCGTAGATATCGCCGGAGGATTGTTCAATAATACGGAACACAAACTGCATTGTTCGCAGCATGCTCAGCATCGGATTTTTCGTTTTGCCGCGAATGACGGCGGCTTCATACTCAATATTGACGTCGGGGCCGATCGGGACAAACGCAATCTGCGCGCCGGTAATGAGCTTTTCCCAGCAGGGGTGCGTGCCGATTGTTGTTTTATGACCGGCTCTATTGAGCGCTTCCGCGAGATAGATATACGGCTGAACATCCCCTCTGGTACCCATTGTAAAAAGTACAATCTCCATGCTGATCCTTTCCTGCTGCTTCAATTCTGGTTGCGGTTACTCGGCGAAAAAGCAAACGATAACTGTAATTATATCTGTCTTCAGCAAATGAAACCAGTCCACAGGACTGTTTTCTGAACGCGGCTACAAATCCCTCTGAATGTTAGACCAAAACAAAAAGGGCAATAAGCCCTTTTTGTTTTGGTGTGACCGGAGGGATTTTCCGCTTAGGCTTCGGCCTGCTTGCGCTTTGCGCGGCGCAGTCTCTTGCCTGCGCTCCACGGCCGCTGAAAACAGTCCACTGGACTGTTTTCTTAACGCGGCTTCAAATCCCCCTGAACAACTGGCCAAAAGCAAGAGCCCCCAAATGGGGGCTCTTGCTTTTGGTGCGACCGGAGGGATTTGAACCCTCAAGGTTTCCCCGACGGATTTTAAGTCCGTTGTGTATGCCGTTCCACCACGGTCGCAACGGGAATATTTTACCATGCTGGGAGCGAAAGTCAATTCGCTTTCTCGAAGTTCCGGCTTTTGGCGAATCTATTTTGCCGACGTGCGTTCGCTCGCTAGATCATACCCAGCAGCGCACCCACGGCGCCGCCTGCGAGAAAGAAGAACACCGGATGGACGTTTTTGAGCTTTTTAAGCATCATCAGTCCGAAGAACACGAAAAACAGCAAGACATTCTTCCAGTCGAACGCCTGTAAAAACCCGTCCGCAAACGCACCGGTAATCAGCGCGGAGTGGATCACCGACCAGGCCGCGGCGGCAATCAAGCCGGTAACGGCGGGGCGCAGGCCGGAGAATACATCGTTGACGAGCTTGTTCTGACGGTACTTTTCCAGTGCGCGCGCAATCAGCGAAACGATGATAAACGACGGCAGCACCAGCGCGAACGTGCAGATCAGCGCGCCGGGAACGCCCGCGGCACGATAGCCCGCGAATGTTGCGGCGTTGACGCCGACCGGGCCGGGCGTCGTTTCCGCAATGGCGGCGATATCCGCAAGCTGAAGCGAGCCGAACCAGTCCGGGTACCGCTCCATGATCTTCTGTAGAAACGGCAGGGTAGCATAGCCGCCGCCGACGGAGAACAGACCCGTTTGGAGGAATTCAAAAAACAGCAGAAGGTACGTCATTTACGAACCCTCCCCGCTACAAGACCCGCAACGACGCCGACCGCGACGACGAAGATGGGCGAGAGCCCGAATACGGCAATCAGAAACCCGACGACGCAGAGCGCAATGCCGAACCAGTTTTTCACATTGGCGCGGAACAGCCGGATAACCGCCGTTGTGATGAGCGCCGCAACCGCGACGCGCACGCCGTTGAACGCGCTGACTACAACCGGATTATCCCAAAACTGCAGCAGCACGATTGCGACCAGCAGGATTGCCAGAATGGGCGCGGTAATTACGCCCGCAATGGCGGCGGCCGCGCCTGCCCACCCGCCGCGCTTCTGGCCGATGAACGTTGCGGTATTGACGGCGATGACGCCTGGGGCACACTGCGCCAGAGCGAAATAGTCCAGCATTTCTTCCTCGGTGACCCAGCCGCGGCGTTCCACGATTTCATGCGAAAGCAGCGGCAGCATGGTATACCCGCTGCCGAACATCAGCGAACCGATTTTTAAAAATGATACAAAGAGTTCCCAGAGATTTTTCATATGGTTCCGTTCTTGTGCAGAATTCGATTTTTGTGCCATCCGATTCCCCCGATCAATAGACGTACCATTGATTTACAAACGCGATCAGGTAAAGAACGAACAGCACGATGCATACGCTCGTTGCCAGCCGGTCCGCCCATTTCTTTTCGGTGAGCGCGCCGAGCGCCAGCGCGAGCGGGTACGCGGCGGTCAAGTACCTTGGCGCGGAGAGCAGCCAGGTAGCGCCCATGCAGACGGCGTAGTAAGCGATAAAGTAGGCAACGTTCGACGCGCGAAGTTTTTGCTGTGCGGCAAGGACGATGCCGAGCGAGGCGAGCAGGTACACGAGGTTCGGAATCCACAGTCCCCATACCATGGACGCATTGCTGGCAAAGGTCGTCGTTGCGTTGGTGGCGATGGTCGCCGTGGAAGAGAAAAACCAACCGAGCTGCTGGTGCCAATGCTCCTTTTGATAGGTCAAAAACATCAGCGCGTTGCCGGTGACGGAGTAGTTGATGTAGAGGTACACCAACAGCCCGCAGGGGATGAGCAGCAGCGAAAGCGCGCTGCCAGCCATGCGGCGCTTCCAACGCGCGTCGGCGGCGTGCGCGCGGCGCTCCCGAACGATCTGGCCGACGAGCTCGAAAATGGCGGGCGCCAGAAGAAGGATGCCGGGCATTCGCGTAAACGAAGCAAAGAAGCCCGCAATGCCCGCAAACGGATACAACCCCTTGCGCACGCAGTAGACGCAGAGGAGCGACAGTAAGAGGAACAGGCTGTCCGAAAGCGGGGAAGCGAAGAGGAACGACGCGGGCAGAATGCAGAGGTATTTCAGCGCCCGCAGCGCGCCCCTGCGGTTGGTATCCAGAAGCGCCAGCTCATAGAGCATATAAGCGGAAAGCAGCCAGCAGACGTTGGAAACGAACAGTCCGCTGGCGAGGTAGGAGCCGAAGACATATTGAAAAATCCGAACGAGAATCGGATACAGCGGCAAAAATACGATCAGCAGTCGATCGTCGCCAAGGTTGACGTAGCCGTCCCGCGCAATGGTGAGATAGTGCTGACTGTCCGTACCCAGCTGATTCCAGAGTCCGAAACTCTCCATCAGGCCGCCCGAATAACCGGCCTGCGCGAGTTGAATCAGGTAGGCGAGGACAAAAACAAACCCTCGAAACAGCACCAGAAAGAGCATCAACTGCAAAAACGGGTGCATGTTTGCGCGCCTTCCGCTTCGTTTGCCTTCCATGGGGCGCGCGGGCAGCCAGGGAGAGCGGCTCCAGGCGGCCATCCACTGCGGGATGAAGCGGATGCCCATCCACGCAAAGAGGAACGCGCTGACCGCCGCGGCGAGGATGGCGAGCGGGTCGCTGGGCGCCGAAACGAGCACCCAGCGTGCGAAAACCGCGAATAATACAATCAAGGGTACCGATGTAAACAGTACCCTTTTCCAATATTGCTTATCTTGTCTCAGTTCCGAAGGATTCATGTGTTATATTATATCAATTCTGTTGCATTTTCAAAACGGGTTGGAAAGATAATTTCCAACCCGTTCATATTGTGTTTGGTTTCTACTCGTTTCTCAGGGCAAGACAGGGGCCGAGAATCTCCGCAAGGATCAGCCCGTTTCGCGCCTGCGCAACATCCCAGACAAATGCGGTTTCGGCGGACGGTTCGCCGGCGGCGGCAGATACGGGTGCAGCGTCCGGTGCACAAGGCGGTTTGATGCCGGACATGCTCGTCTCTTCGTGGGTATGTCCCGATTCGCTTGTCGCCCGGACAACGTGCTCCGGCGCTACACGGATCTGCTGGAGAGTTGCTGTTTTGCCCTGCAGCGTCGTACCGATCCGGTGGGCGGGCATTCCCTCGTCGCTGGAACCGATTCCTTCGCTGGAAACGGTGCCTTCAAACGAGGATTGAATGCTCGTGCGCACGTTTGCGGTAATCGGGGTGGTGCGGACGGGCTGCTGCACGCGCTGCTGGGAAGCAGCCTGCGCGGCACGCTGCCGCGCGGCCTGCTCACGGGCAGCCTGCTCTTTGGCCTGCTGCTGCTTCTTCTTTGCGAGGATTGGAATGACAATCCAAGCAATAATTATGATAACCCAGAACGCTTGCATATGCTTTACTTCTTCGCGTCGGTCACGACGGGCTTGGTGCCTTTGCTGATGGCGGTGCGCATTTCGGTGTCCGAAGTGATGTTCTGCATACGGTAGTAGTCCATGATGCCGAGATGCCCTTCACGGAACGCCTGCGCAACGGCCTTGGGAACTTCCGCTTCGGCCTCGATCACGCGAGCGCGCATGCCGGCGACGGCGGCAAAGTTTTCCTGCTCCTGCGCCACGGCCATTGCCCGGCGCTCTTCGGCTTTCGCCTGAGCGATGCGCTTGTCCGCTTCGGCCTGGTCGATCTGCAGCTGTGCGCCGACGTTGCGGCCAACATCCACATCCGCGATGTCGATGGAGAGGATTTCAAACGCGGTGCCCGCGTCGAGACCCTTGTCCAGAACGGTGCGGGAGATACGATCCGGATTTTCCAGAACGTCCTTGTGGCTCCGGCTGGAACCGACGGTGGTGACGATGCCCTCGCCGATACGGGCGATGATCGTTTCTTCACCGGCGCCGCCGACGAGGCGGTCGATGTTGGCGCGGACGGTGACGCGCGCTTTGGCGCGCAGCTCGATGCCGTCCATGGCAACCGCGGCGATGATCGGGGTTTCAATGACTTTCGGGTTAACGCTCATCTGAACGGCGTTGAGCACGTCGCGCCCGGCAAGGTCGATGGCGCAGCTCTGCTCGAAGCCCAGCGGGATGCCCGCGCGCTGCGCGGCGATGAGGGCGTTGATCACGCGGTCCACGTTGCCGCCGGCCAGGAAGTGCGCTTCCAGTTTGTTGATGTTGACTTCAAGCCCCGCTTTGGTGGCTTTGATCATGGGGTTGACGATGCGGCTCGGGACGACTTTACGAACGCGCATGCCGACGAGTGTGAAAATGCCGATCTTAACGCCGGACGCGCGGGCGGAAATCCAGAGCCCGAGCGGCACGAAGCTGAAGAACAGTACGAGAAACAGGAATGCTGCGACAATGATAAAAATAGTCAAGCCCATAAGTACCCTCCTGATGTTATTTTACAGTTCTATCACGCCGGATGACCGGCGATCGAATCCTTGGTTTTCGGTAACGCCGAATTAGTTTGCGGCGGCTGCTTCGTCCCTTACGAGGATATGCATGCCTTCCGCCTTGATGACGACAACTGCTTTGCCGCGTTCAATAAATGCGCCCGCCGTCATAACATCCACGCGTTTTCCGTCGATTTCGGCAATGCCGGAGGGGCGGAGCGGGGTGATGGTGACGCCGGATTTGCCGATCAGTTCCTGTTTTGCGCTCTTGATCTCGGGAACCGATTCGCCGTCCGACTGGGCGTTGAGTACCAAAAAGGATTTGGACAGCTTGCCTCGCTGCAGCGAGCGGATAATCCAGATGATTCCCAGTATGATAATGAGCAGCGTAATGGCGACAATATAGGAAGCGACGCGCGTGTTGCCCCAGCCAAACTGCATAACGGCAACGGCGATGAGAGCGAGTACCCCGGAAACCCCTGCCGCGCCGACGCCTGGGGTGAACATTTCAATGAGCAGCAACACAAACCCAACAATCAGGCATATGATGCTGGCTACCGCGGTGGGGCCGAGCAATTCTATGAGATTCATCAAAGATGGCCTCCGATCATTTCTTATTCTGATAGTATCATACCACGAAATTCACCATGAGGAAAGAGAGTCCGCCTATACACGGCGCGCGGACAGGATACAGGGCAGATGTTGTTTTTCGTTTGGAAAAGCGAAAATGGGCGGCAGAGCGCCGTTTGAAAAAAAGCGCGCCTTACGACGGCGCGGCAAGGATGAGTGCAAACGAAGAAAGCCCTCCGCCTGCTGTGCTGGTCTGTCAATCGTCCGGTTTACCGTGTGCAGGCGCTTCAGAAGCTTTCAATCGCGCGCCGCTGCAGACGGAAAGCGCTGCTTAAGAGTTGGCGAAAAACACGCAGACGAGAATACTCTGCTCGTCCCGCTGCGTCTGGTAGGCAATGAACTGGCAGCCGCAGCACTTATCATCATAGTCGTCGTTCATGCTCCTGATCTGAACCGCGTGTTCCGCCCAAAGACGAACCTGCGCCGGAGAGAGCGCGTCCTCACTGTCGCAGGTGGGGATCAGATCGCAAAGCAGCAGGCGCACCGCGTCATAGCGCGCGGCGTTCGCCTTGTCGGCATTCTTAATAAGATACTGTTCGATGTCGGAAGTACTCTTTTCACTCAGCTTTGCGGGCATTTTAACCTGCAGCTCAACGGAGGAAACCGCGCCGTCGTCAATTGTATAACTCAGAGACGCGGCTACTTCCGGCCCTTCACCAACAGTGATCTCCCAGGTGCGGTCGTCTTTTTTGGAGCGCTTGGCATGATATGCTTCGGTGGTTTCCAGGTGCGTTATCAAAACGGACTCCGGAACGCCGGAGAACACCGCTTCCTCCGTTGCGGAAGCGGTCGCTTCCGCAGGCGTTGGGGAAGCGGCGGCAGCCTCCGCCTGTTTCTCCGAACGGGAGAGGAAGTAAATCACCAGCGCGGCTGCGACGATGAGCACGATGAAAACAATGTTGAGGAACTGCTTGGCCAGGAAACGTTTCATGGGTAAATTGAATCCAATCAGTCATTTTATTCTCCGGATTGAACCGGAGCGGGTTTGCAAAAAGGTTATTCTTCGGTAAAACGGGGAACAAGCACGCGTTTGCCTTCGTGCGGGAGACCGTATATCAGCGCGCAGCGGCAGGGCTCTTGCGTTGGGGGAGAATCTTCACAGGTATCCAACGCGGCCGCGGGACAGTTTTCGCAGGGCTCGTTTCGATTACAAAACACGCGGTAACAGCATTCTCCGGTGGCGTCCCTGCCGATCTTTTCGCGAATCATGCGGTTGCAGACGCGAATTCTGCACGATCCGCTGTCGAGCGAAAACGCATACTGGTCAACGCAGGCATACAGCGCGTCCAGATAGGCGGTTTCTCCCTCTTGGTGCAGTGTGGCGCGTCGCTTCAGCAGAAAAACGTTCAGAACGCGCGATATCGAGGTGATCAAATCGACCTGATCCTGCGTCATGGGGTGATCGCTCCGCCGCTCCTCATAACCGATGTATCCTATGGCGCTTCCGTACTCGATCAGTGCGCCTTCCAGAAGGGATACGATGCCCTCCTGCTCAATGGTTTCCTTCAGCGAACCAGCGACTTCTTCCGGGTTGCGGAAGATGATCATTCCGTCGCGCGAAAAATACGCCCGGAAGTCCCGCGCGGCAGCGCTGCCGCAGGGTTCGTTCTGCAGTTGTTCCTCCTGGGACGGGATGTCCTCGGCGCACCATTCGAACTCGCAGGTGAGTGTGTTGCTGCCGCACTGCTTAAAAACGAATACGCGGCTGACGTCGGTAAGCCGACCGATCAGTGCGATGCTTGCGCGGATGCCCGCGTCGATATCCTGCGCGTTGAACAGCAGATGGAACACCATGTCCTGAAGCAAAGGCTGCAGGGACTGGATGCTGGAAACCACGCGGCGCTGGTTTTCGTGCAGGCCGGGAGTGATTTCTGCAAAGATGCAGCGCGCCCTGCCGAGCGCCTTTGCTTTCTTCAGCGCTGCGTCCAGCCGCTGCACCAGCTGGTGGAAGCCCGGTTCGCTGCTCGTGACGGCGGCGATAGCCGCGCTGACACTGAGTTTGTTTGCTCTTGCGGCGGGCAAGCGCTGCATCGCCTCAAGGATACTCTCGGTTTTTGCTGCGAGCGCCTTTTCGCCAATCTTCCTGCGGGAGAACAAACAGAACGAGCGCGGGCCGATTCTGCCGGAAAGGTCGTCCGCATCAATCTGATGGTTGAGAACGTTAGCGGCGTTGGCGAGCAGTTTGTTCAGCCCGGCGTCGTCAAGGGCTTCCGTCGTATCGCCATCGCTCCAGAACTCAAAGAACGTCAGGTAGGCGCGCTCGCTGTCTTCGAGTTTGGAGAGTTGATTTCGAATTAGTATGTTGATCGAACTCATGCTGTACAGCCCGGTGACAGGGTCGGTTTCCGCCGCTTGCCGCAGCGTTTGGTCAAGTACGTCCAGCATGAGCTGCCGTTCGCGTTCCAGCTGAATATCGTCCGACCGGCCGACGACGCGGCGCACGCGGCCAAGATCGTCGGTAAGACTGGTATAGTTGACGCGGTACCAGCGAAAACCTGCGCCGCTTAAATCCGCAAGAAGCTCATCGGTTCCTGTTCCGGGCTCACGAAGCGAGCGGTGTACGAGGTCCGCAAAGCGGACGGCGTTTGTTGGGTGTAAAACAGGGTCGTTTGGTAGGTTAACAAGGAAGTTTTTTTTGATCACCCGTTCCGTGCCTTTGCCCGCAATGTTCTGGAATGTGACGAGAATGTCCGCTTCCGGATCGTATTCAAACGCGACGGAACCGGAAGTTTCCATAATCAGCCGGCTGCGCTCTTCGTGCCAGCGCTGCTCCTCCAACTCGCGCTGCTGTGCGGTAAAGTCCTCACAGCCGATGAAAAAGACCTTGCGTTCCACGCTGATGGCGACGATCTCGGCGCGAAACAGCAGCTTCATTTCCCTTCCGGTACGGATGCCGCAGAATGTGATTTGGCAGGACGCCTCTTCGGACTCCATCCCCGCGCGATCCAGCATGGAGACGACGATATCGCGCTGCGTTTCGTCGAAGAGACCCAGCGCGTTCGCACTATGCGTGCGAAAGATATTGTAATCGATTTCCAAAAGGTCGCAGAGCTTTTGATTGATCCGCAGCGCTTCCAGTTTTCCGGCGCGCAGTTCAAAGAGGCCGGCCGGGCCGACGAAACTGCGGAAGATCGCCGTTGCCTCGGAATCCGGGTTCCAGAGTTCTTCAACGTCGATTTGACTCAAAAGCGCATAGTCGCTGATAAAGTCGCCTGTTTCGCCGCGCGTCAGCAGAGATTCGAAATCCGGTATCGGCAGAGGACGGGAATAGAGATACCCCTGCACGATGTCGCAGCCGATGGAAGCCAGATAATCGGCTTGCCGGAGCGTTTCTACGCCTTCGGCAATGACCGGAAGGTTCAGCCAGTGCGCCATATGCAGAATGGAGTTCAGTATGACGCCGCTTCTGCCGCCGCTGCTTTCCGTTTCGTGCAGAAACCCCATATCAAGCTTCAATACGTCTACGGGAACGTTCTTGAGGGTATTCAACGAGGAGTACCCCTTGCCGAAGTCGTCCATTTCAACCAGAAACCCGTTTGAGCGCAGCGCGCCGATAACCGTAACGAACCGCTCGGCGTTTTCCATGTAGGCCGTTTCCGTAATCTCGAGCCGCAGTTCACGGGGTTCGACGCCGTATTTCTGCGTTAAGTCAACCAGCGTGCCGCAGAGGTTCGGCATGTGGATATCCGCGCCGGAGACGTTGACCGAGATGGAAACGGTAGGAAGCCCCTGATCGCGCCAGTGCGCCAGAAGCTGGCAGACCCGCTCCCAGACGAAGTAGTCCAACCGGCTGATGAAGCCGTTTTTTTCGAGGATGGGGATAAACGTATTGGGCGGAATCATGCCCTTTTGCGGATGCTTCCAGCGAACGAGCGCTTCCGCGCCGACGATCTTGCGCGTGCGGTGGTTGTACTGCGGCTGGAGATAGACATCGTACTGCTCCAGCCGGAGCGCTTCTTCCATATCTCCAATGAGCGTCTGTTCTTCGAGAATGCGCTTGCGCATGGAATCGTCATAGTAAGCCACACGCTGGGCAGAGCCGCTCTTGATGGAGCGCAACGCCATCAGCGCGCGGTCGCACATGCGGCTGATCTCCAGCGAAGGATCCTTAATTTGAAAGACGCCGATGCGAGGCGAGAGCACGAAGTTGGACTGGAACGAGCTGAAGTGCAGCACGAATTCCGCCAAAAGCCGCCCTGCTTTGAACCGCTCTTCCGGTATGCAGAACACGAAATGATCCGCTTCCAAACGGCCGTAGTTTGCTTCGGCATCGAGATTCCGCATAAAGAAACGGCCGATTTCCCGCAGAAGCCGGTCGCCTTCTTCCATGCCGAACAGGTCGTTATATGCTTTGAACCGGCCCAAGTCGAAACGTGCCAAAATAAAACGCGTATCTGGATTTGCGTCCAGAACGCGGCGTGCGGTGTCAAAGAATTTTGCGCGGTTATAGACGCCGGAGATGGCGTCGTATTCTGCAAGATAGCGGTATTTGCTGAACGCGGCGTATTCGCTGCGTTCGATGGTGGTTTTCAGGCGCAGTGCGAGAATGGCCGGGTTAAAAGGCATGGTCACGTAATCGAACATGCCGTAGTCGATCGTTTCGAGCTCTTCGGCATGATCTGCCGGGTCCGAAAGGATCAGCACCGGAATATCCCGGAGCCCGGGCGTGCCGGAAAGCGTCTGTAAAAACGCGATGCCGTCCTCGGCGGAACGGGAAAGATCGAGCAGGATGGCGCTGATGCGGGAGGCGTTTCTGCGCGAGAGGGTACTGAGCGCTTCGTCTCCGCACTTGGCAAGACGGAGTTCGTAGGCGCTTGAAAGCGCTTCAACCAGTTGGCTGCAGCCGTCGCCGTCGTCGCCTACGATCAGAACCTGCTTGAGCATTCGGTTCCTCCATAGAGTGTTGCCCGTTTGGGGCAAGAATCGTGTATCGGTATCTATGCCGCTCGGCCGCCGGGACGGCCGGAGTGCGTTTTTTGCATCGCTGCCGGACAGTTCGGCGGGGCCGCACGCTGCATATTCTTTGGAATTTGTGCGGTTAAGTGCATTAAATCGACAGTTTTTACAAATATAACATGTCATATACTGAATTGCAAGAACCCGCTGTTCATGCAAAAAAGTATCGAGCCGGCTGCACAAAACGGAACGCGGGCGGCGTTCCGTTAAAAACGTGTGCTGTAAAAATTGAACTTTTGGTTCAGCCCGGCTGCGGCTCGGCGGGCTGGCCCAGAATACGGGCGGCAATCCGGTCTGCTGCAAGCGGAGAAAGGTACTGTTTCTGTGCGGTGAGCATCCGCGTTCGCTGGGGAAGATCCAGCGCAAGACGGATTGCGTTTTCCGCGGCGGAATCCTCGGAAGGCGCGAAGATGGACATGCCGCGTTCGCCGAAGAATTGCGCGTTGAGCGTCTCGACGCCCGGAATTGGCGGCGTATGCACCACGGGGATGCCCTTGATGGCCGCTTCCGTGCTGGAGATGCCGCCGGGTTTTGTCAAGAGCACGTCGCAGGCGTCCATATACAGCGGAACCTGATGCGTAAACGGCACCGCGAGCACGCGGATATCCCCGCCGAAGCGGCTCTCGAGCGCGCGCTGCAGCTGCGCGTTATGGCCGGTTAAAACGATGATGCGCGCGTCCCTGCCCTTGAGGCGCTCCAACAGCTTTTTCGTCAGCGTCTGCGCGTCTCCGCAGCCTTCGCCGCCGGTCATAACGAGGTAGCAGGGCAGATCGACCGGCAGGTCGAGCGTCAGGCGCGCGTCCGCTTTTTCCACGCGCGCGCTGTATGCACTGTCCACAGGGACTCCGCTCGGAATCAGCAGATCGGCGGGGATTCCGCGCTTGACAAACGAATCTATCAGGTCGGGATGCGGCGTAAACACCGCGTCCATATCCGTTTCCTCAAGAAACGGAATGCAGGCGTAGTCCGTGGAAATAAAGTACGTGCGCGCGGAAAGCTGCTGCTTTTTTCTGAGGTAGGTCAGCGCTTCTGCAGGGAAGAGGTGCGGACAGACCGCTGCGTCGATTTCGTGCTCCGTCAGGTATGTACGCAGGTTTTCCGCATAGAGCGCGTTTGCAAAATACACCGGCGACTTTCTGCGCTCGGAACTCAAAAACTCGCCCGCCGCATACAGAAAGCCGAATGCGCGCGGTGTTTTGACCGCAATGTTGACAAACGCTTCCTCAATGGTCTTGGACACATTCTCGCCGAGAAACGCCAGCGCATCTTGAATATCGCATTCCGCGCCGCGCTGTTCCAGCGCCTTTTTTACCGCCTGCGCGGCGGAGTTGTGTCCCTGTCCAGTACTGCAGGTTAAGAGTACCGCTTTCATGCTCCCATCCTTCCGCCAAGCCTTCAGCGCATCCCAACGCCGGGCTCAGCCGCATTTACTGAATCCGCACGAGCGGCAGACCATACACCCGCCTTCGTGCTCTACGCGCCCGCCGCACTCCGGGCAGGCGCCGCTTTTCTTTTCGGTTGATTTCTCTTCTCCGTTGTCGCGCGGAATGAACGGAATTTCCGTTTCCGCGCCGCTCGCCGTGCGCGCGGTGGGCACTTTCGTCTTTTGCTGCGCTTCAGGCGTTCCGTGCTCCGCGCCTTCGTCGATATACTTGCTCACCTTCATCAGAACGCGGGCGATGGCGTCCGGACAGGACGTGCAGCTCATGTTCTTCTGCCGGATGGTCGAGGGACAGCGGATGCCCTTGAGCTGGTCGTAGACTTCCGTAATGGAGATGCCGCTTCTCAGCGCAATGGAGGTCAGCCGCGCGGTCGCTTCGCTCTGGCTGGGGCAGCCGCCCGCCTTGCCGGTGCTGGTGAAGACTTCGCAGATGCCGTTTTCGTCGTAGTTGACGGTCACATACAGCGTGCCGCAGCCAATGTTCATCTTTTCGGTAAAGCCTCTCGTAACCACGGGGCGCGGGCGCGGCTCAATATGGCCGTATTCCGGCGGCAGGGCGGATTCTTCCGCACCGTCGGCGGATTTCTGCCCGTCGGATTTGCCGTTGTTGACGGAGCCGATGTTGAGCACCTGGCCAGTCCGGCTGCCGTCGCGGTAGATCGTTACGCCCTTGAGCCCTTCCTGATATGCCAGGAGATACACCGAGCGGACGTCGTCCTGCGTGGCGCTGCCGGGGAAGTTGACGGTCTTGGAGACCGCGTTGTCCGTATGCCGCTGGAACGCCGCCTGCATGCGGGTATGATCCTCCGGCGTGATATCGTGCGCGCAGACGAACACGCGGCGCACATCCTCCGGAATCTCCAGGCAATGCTGAATCGTGCCTTCGGCGGCAATCCGCTTGAGTAAATCTTCGCTGTCCAATCCGAGTGCGCGGAGCTTCTGCATGAGCATGTCGTTGACTTCAACCATCTGTGTTCCGTCCATGACGTTGCGAACGTAGACGAACGCGAACACCGGTTCCACGCCGGAGGAGCAGGAGGCGATAATCGAAAGCGTGCCAGTCGGCGCGATGGTTGTGACGGTCGCGTTGCGGATAGGCTCGTCATCCCTGAGCGTGCTTACGGAAAACAGCGGGAACGCCCCGCGCGTTTTGGCAAGCTCTCGGCTCGCCGCGCAGCCGGTCTCTTCTATAAAGGACATGAGTTCCTCGGCAAAGGCGATGCCTTCCGCCGAGTCGTAGGGGATTCCCAGCGCGAGCAGCGCGTCCGCAAAACCCATAACGCCGAGGCCGACCTTGCGGGTGCTGCGGGTCATATCGGAGATTTTTTCGAGCGGGTAGTTGTTGACGTCGATGACGTTGTCGAGAAAATGCACGGCTTTGCGGACGGTTTCTTCCAGCAGGTCGAAATCGAACACAAACCCGTCGCCGTCGGGCTTGAGCATGGTAACGAGGTCGATCGAACCTAGGTTGCAGCTTTCGTACGGCAGCAGGGGCTGCTCGCCGCAGGGGTTCGTGCTCTCAATTTCACCGACGGACGGCACGACGTTGTCGCGGTTGAGGCGATCCAAAAACACGATGCCGGGTTCGCCCGTCTGCCAGGCGGCGTCCACGATTTCGTCAAAGACCATTCGTGCGGAAAGCGTTTTGACGACGGTCTTGTTCTTGGGGTCAATCAGCTCGTAGTCCTGATTTTCCTCGACCGCGCGCATGAACTTCTCCGTCAGGCCGACGGAGATATTGAAGTTGTTGATATCGCTCGTATCGCTCTTGCAGCGGATGAATTCCATGATGTCCGGGTGATCGACGCGTAGGATGCCCATGTTGGCGCCGCGCCGCGTGCCGCCCTGCTTGACCGCTTCGGTGGCAACGTTGAACACGCGCATAAAGCTGACGGGGCCGCTGGCAACGCCGCCCGTGGAGCGGACGGTCGCGCCCTTCTGACGCAGGCGCGAAAACGAAAAACCGGTGCCGCCGCCGGACTTATGGATCAGGGCGGCGTTTTTGACCGCCTCGAAGATTGCTTCCATGCTGTCCTCAACGGGCAGTACGAAGCAGGCGGAGAGCTGGCCGAGCGGGCGGCCTGCGTTCATCAGCGTCGGAGAGTTCGGCAAAAAACGGAGATTGGCCATGAGCTCGTAGAATGTTTCGCTCACGGCTTCCACGTCCGCTTTTTCGTCGTAGGCGCGGTCCGCTTCTGCAACCGCGCGCGCAACGCGGCGGAACATATCCTCGACGTTTTCGACGACGTGTCCGTTTTCGTCCTTGCCCAGATAGCGTTTTTCCAGCACTTTCATTGCATTTTCAGAGATGTTTAACATAGAGCAGCCCCCCGCACGTAATCACCGTGTCTCAATTGTATTTTTGCTGTCTTCGGATGATAAAGCGCCCTGTTCAGGCGCAGAATCATCATAACACTATATCTAGTGGGTATCAAGAGAAAATTGAACAATATCTTGCGAGTTTACAGATCGTTTACGGATTGGTCAAACGGCGTTTCCATCCGCTTTCACGCGCCCGGAACAGCCGCGAAATGTGAATAATGTAAAAAGCCCGAAACCGTTTGGTTTCGGGCGCATTTTGCATGCGGCTTATCCACGGGGCGGCATTTACCGCCGCGATGCTTCGTAAAAGACGAACCTCAGCGCTTGTAGTCCAGAATCAGGAGGCGGTTGGTTCCAACGTTTTCCTTTGTGAGCGAACAGGTGTTGGCGTTGAGCTGGTGAACGCTGCGGCAGCGGTTCGCAACGAGCAGCGGCTCCAGGCCGTCCACGTCGAAATGCAGCGCGGGCGTTTTGTAGTGCATGGGAATCAGCACGTTGGCGTTCAGTGCGGAGGCAAGATCGGACGCGGTTTTGGCGTCGATGGTGAACTTGCCGCCGATTGGCGCAAACAATACGTCCACCGCCCCGATTTCGGCAATGACCGCTTCGCTGAGCGGATGGCCGAGATCGCCCAGATGCACCACCGTCAGACCGTCGATACAATAGCGGAAAACGATATTCGTGCCGCGCTGTGCGCCGTGCTCGGCGTCGTGAAAGGTCGAATACCCGGTTACAGCGATTTCGCCGAGCTTGTGCTCGCCCGCGGTGCGGACGACTTCCGGCGTGCCGGCAACGCTGGTCAGGCAGTTATGGTCGAAGTGGTCGTGGCTGACGGTTACCGCATCGCAGACGATATCGTGCAGCTCGTAGCCGGTCTCCTGATCGCAGGGGTCGGTTAAAATGGAATAGCCGTCTTCGGCCGTCAGCAGAAAGCAGGAGTGTCCATACCAGGTAACTTGCATCTTACGCACTTCCTTTCGAGTAATAAATAATCGTTCAAATAGGATTCCGTCGCCTATAATCGGGGCGAATATCCAGCGACCGCATCAAACAGCAGCCGCGCGCAGGCGCTTCCCAGCGCGCCGGACGCATTCATGAGCGCGGGACGCCGGTTGGGCTCGATTGCGTGAAACATTGTAGTCGCGGCGCGTTCCGCCCGTTCCAACGCGGTGCGGCTTTGCCCGGCGCAGACGCAGAGCAGCAGCGCCCGCCGCAGGGCTGGATCGTCCGGACAGCCCGTTCCGTCACGCCGGGCAAGCACGAGAATGCGGTTGAGCGCGTACCGCCCCAAATCGGACGCAGGCGGCGGAAGTTCGGCGATGATCCACGCGGTCAGCGCGTCGTAAAACGCCCGGCTCAGCTCAAACAGCAGCCACCCGTTGACGACGCGGCAGGACTCGATCAGTTCGACTCCGTACAGCCTTGCGGAGACGGCTTCTGCCGCAAACGGCGGCGTATCGTTCGGCAGCCGCAGGCTTGCCGCGGCATGCCGCGCGGGGAGATGCACGCGCGAGGCGTCAAAGCGGACGCCGACTGCGCAGCCCGCCGCTTCGGCAAGGCAGAACCGAATTTCGCTCTCAGGCGCGTTATTCATGCTTCCAGTCTAGTCAAGAACAGGCGCGGTGTCAATCCACAGCCCGGACGCGCGAAAAATACGTGGAGGTTTGCTTGGTTTACAGGGCTTTTTTATGCGCGGGCGGGCGATATGGCTGTGGAAAAGACGCGGCGAAAATGTAAATTTCCTTGTGCCACTTCTGTTTTCTTCCGCCGCTATGGTATACTCAACTCGTCCGGCAGGGCGGAAAAGCCATCGGGCTGCTTTGGGTAGCGCGCAGAGCCGTTGCAAGCCGGACGGAATCGACAACACCGAATCCTGCCTTGGAGGGAGAAACGCCATGCCGAACAAAGAGCTGCGATGCCTCGTCACCGTCCGCATCTTTGGCGCTGAGAAATGCTTCGGGCCGGGGGTTGCGGAGCTTTTGGAGCGCGTAGACCGCCTGCACTCGCTGAGAAAAGCGACCATTGAAATGGAGATGGCTTACAGCAAAGCCTGGCGGGTCATGAAGGTTGCGGAGGAGAACCTCGGTTTTCCGCTGCTCAAGTCCGTTACCGGCGGCAAGGGCGGCGGCGGCGCGGAGCTCACGCTGGAAGCGCGGCGTTTTTTGGAATCCTACCGCAAATTCGAAACGGCGGTTCGGGAATATGCGGACGAGGCGTTTGTCGAAATTATGGGCGGCTGAGCGCGCGGCAAACCAATAAGAACGCGCGCCTCGAAGCTAAAAGAAAAAGGAGAACTCGGGATCATGCGTTTTACAAAAGTACACGGACTTGGAAACGACTTTATCCTTCTGGACGGACGCAAGGAAACCTTGGATTACAACGCGCTGGCTGTTCGCCTCTGCCACCGGCAGACGGGCATCGGCGCGGACGGACTGCTGATTTTGCTGGAGAGCAAGACCGCGGATATTCGTATGCGGATTGTCAACGCCGACGGCAGCGAAGCCGAAATGTGCGGCAACGGCATCCGCTGTTTTGCCAAGTACGCCTTTGAGCGCGGCATCATAAATAAAACTGAATTTTCGGTGGAAACGCTGGCGGGCGTCATGCGCCCGAAGCTGATTGTCACTGGTGGCGTCGTGACCGGTGTCACGGTCGATATGGGCGAGCCGTTTCTGCAGTGCGAAGAAATCCCGGTCGTTGGCACGGGCACCTGCATTGACCGCGCGCTGGAAATCAACGGCGAACCGCTCCGCTATACGAGCGTTCTGGTTGGCGTTCCGCACACGACGATCTTTGTGGACGACCCGACCGATAAGAAGTGGATGAACATGGGCTGGGATATCGAGCACGCGAGCGTGTTTCCCAAGCGGACAAACGTAGACTTTGCGCACGTGGTAAACGACCACACCGTGATTCTGCGCACCTTTGAGCGCGGCTGCGGGCCGACGCTCGCCTGCGGAACCGGCGCCTGCGGAACGGCGGTTGCCTGCGCGCTCAACGGCAAGACCGGCAGAAGCGTGGACGTAAACATTGCTCTCGGCACTTTGCATATCGACTGGGCGGAGGATAACCACGTTTACATGACGGGGCCTGCGGAGATCGTCTTTGAGGGCGAGATCAAACTGTAACAGAATAGTGAGTATCGCGCGGGAACGGCTGAGCCGTTCCCGCTTTTTTGTTGCCGCGCGTCACAGCCATGCGGTTTAGCCGAAATGATAACAAAAAGATAACAATTTCAGCCGTGCGCGCGTCCGATTTTCAGCGGCGCGGATGGTACAATGGATGAAACGTCGTTCAAAGGAGCGAAGCAAATGGCGCGAAACCGAATTCTAATCGTTGAGGACGATCCGGATATTGCCGAGAGCGTTGGGCTCAATCTGGAGCTTTCCGGCTATGAGCACCTGATTCTTGGCGACGGACAGGCCGTTGTCGAGCATCTGCAGAACGACCATTCGTTTGACCTTGCGCTACTGGATATTCTGCTGCCGCATCTGGACGGCTTTGCACTGATGGAATACATGCAGAAGTACAACATCCCCGTTCTCTACCTGACCGCGCGCTCGGACGTTGCCTCCCGCGTCAAGGGATTGCGGGGTGGGGCGGAGGACTACTTGGTCAAGCCGTTCGAGATGCTGGAGCTTTTGGTTCGAATGGAAAAAATACTGGAGCGCACAGGAAAACTGAACAAGGTATTGCGCTATAGGGATATCACAATCGATCTGGAGAAACGAACCGTAGTGCAGTGCGGGGAAGCCGTGCAGCTGCAGCCGCTGGAGTTCGACCTGCTGGCGACGCTGGTTCGCTTCAAGAACTGCACCCTTCCAAGGGAGCGCCTGCTCAACGAAATTTGGGGCATTGACTTTGTCGGCGGAACGCGGACGGTGGATATTCACGTTGCGCACCTGCGGAAAAAACTGCATCTGGAGCACGCGATTTTGCCGGTTTCCAAAGTCGGCTACCGGCTGGAGGACTGAGCATGAAACTGAAGACCAAGATTATGGCCGTTTCCGTCGCTCTGCTGACCGCCGCCGTAACCGTATGCTGCGTTTTTTTACTGCGGTTTGTATATCGAAACGTGATGAACGAAGTGACGGACGCAGGCATTCGGGACTATGAATCGTTCAGTACAAAATATACAGCGAAAATCAGCGCTGCCGGCGGGAAGACGGGGAGGGTGCTTGCCAGCTACCTGAGCTATCAGCTTGACCAGACGAAAGGCGGAAGGGAGTATACGCTCCAGCGGGAGGACGAAATGCTTTCCAACGTCATCGGCCTGAACGCGCTGGCGACCGTTTCGAATAATGGATCAACTCAATATACGTATGAGTACTCGGAAATCACCGTTCGGTATGCCGTTGCCCGGCACGAAGGACAAACGTATTTCATTGTCTCAGGAGCGCTGCTAAACCAGCTGGCGGGCTATACGCTCTCGCTGGTGCGAAACATTACGGTTCAGAGCGACGCGCTTTCGCGCCTTGCGCTGGAGTGCGTGCTCACCTGCGTTTTTGTGGCGCTCCTGACCGCGGCTCTGCTGCTGGCCGTTCTGAACTTCTTTCTCAAACCGATCGGCAGGCTCAAAGCGGGGGCTTCCGAGCTGGCGCAGGGGCACTATCAAAACCGGGTTGCCTGCTCCGGAAAGGACGAATTATCTGAACTGGCCGAGG
This sequence comes from Christensenellaceae bacterium, assembly GCA_963674535.1. Classification (GTDB taxonomy): domain Bacteria; phylum Bacillota; class Clostridia; order Christensenellales; family CAG-138; genus UBA7703. Next base: position 791,717 of record OY771363.1, read on the forward strand.
ACTTCAACAGCATGGCAGACGCCATTCAGGCAAGCATGATCGAACTGCAAAACAAGGCCGAGCAGCAGCAGGAGTTCATCAACGACCTCTCGCACGAGTTGAAAACGCCTGTAACGTCCATCCTGCTCAGCTCGGAAACGCTCCTTGGCAGGTCGGTTCCCAAGGCGGCGCTCGAACGCTCACTGGAGCGGATTTACAGTCAGGCAAAATGGCTGGAAAAGCTGTCCCAAAAGCTCACGACGCTTGTTTTGCTCCGGGGAGAAATCCCTATGCGGCGGGAAAACGTTATGGATTTGCTGCTGGCGGTGCGGGAAACGACCGCCGACTCGCTCCAAAAGCGCGGGGTCGAGCTGGCCATCGACTGCAGGACGGACTTTCTGGAGATGGACTTCGACCTGATGCGCTCGGCGCTTGCCAATCTGGTCGAGAACGCGAAAAACGCCAGCGAACCGGGTCAGCGGATAGTACTTTCCGCAAACGACGGCTGCTTTACAGTGAGTGACAGCGGAGCGGGCATTTCGCCGGAGGAAGTTGCCCGCGTAACGGAACCGTTCTATCGAGTTGACCGTTCCCGCAGCAGACTCAGCGGCGGCAGCGGGCTTGGGCTGACGCTGGTCAAGCGAATATCCGAGGCGCACGGCGCGCGTTTGGAGATTGTCAGCGAGCCGGGCAAGGGAACCACGGTGCGTTTTTTATTCGATCAGCGCAAATGACAACCTTTTGGCAACAATACGGCAACGACTTTGCACAGCTGAGATGACAAACTACCCTTATTCCAGGAAAGGGGTAAACAATATGAAAAAAACAACTTCCATCGTACTCATTGCAGCGGCCGCCTGCTTCCTGTTTGGCTGTCAGACGGTCAAGGAGGCGGTTCCCGCCGCCAAGGACAGCGAACGAATGATTCAGGAAGCGCAGAGCGTGCAGGTTCTGGATGCGGCTGGGTCTTTAGCAGAAAGCGGTTCAACCGCGGCGTCGCCTGCGGAAAGCTCCGCGTATGTCGATTCGTTTCACGGATCGACGGATGCATTCACTGTCAATGTGAACGCGGCTCCCGAGCTGCCGGAGACGGACTCACTGCCGGTCGTTCGCGTTTCCGCCGGAGCGTTCGACGAGCAGACCGCAAACCGGTTCTATGAACTGCTATGCGCTGGAACGGACATGTACACAAGAGAACAGCTCATGACCAAACCGATGCTCGAGCAGGAGATTGAAAAAACCAGCCAGATGATTGCAAACGGCGAGGATACGGATGGATACCTGAAGAATACCTACCTCAAGGAACTGCAGAGTCTGTATGAGAAAGCGTCCGACACGCCGGGCGAACCGGCGGAAGGCGTCGTCTACAGCCCGGCGACCTCGCAGGGGCTCGGTTGGAACTCCTTTGAAGTGTATTCGCAGTACCCGGGCAGCGCTAACTGGAGCGGGAAATCCTTCCGGGTTCAAACGAACCGGGAGCAGAAGTCTGGCGCGGAGGTTGGCGCACAGTCGAGCAGCAGCCTGAACTTCTCCGATTTAGGCGTTTACCCGATGTATGAACCCGCCGTTACGGCGGTTGTTACGGGGCAAACGACCGTCCCGCAGGGTTCCAACCTTTCGATGACCCCTATAGAGGCGCAGAAGCAGGCGGAAGAACTGCTTAAAAAAGTGGGCGCTACCGATATGCACGTTCGCGCGGTGTACCTTGCTTCGAACTTCTACACGCTTACGCCCGGATCCGATCCCGACCCCAGAGGGACGACCGACCCCACGCAGGCGGTGTATACCTATATCGTATCGTTTCAGCGCGTGGTGAACGGCGTTTCGGTCGTCAGTCCGGGCCCCGCGCTCTGCAGTTCCGGTGCGGGGGAGGACGGTTCCGCGGAATGGTGGTATGAGCGCTTGGAAGTTCAGCTCAATGAAAACGGCGTTTCAAGGCTCTACTGGACGGCGCCGCTTACGGTTGGCAAGGTCGAGGTTGAAGCGTCCGAACTGCTGCCGTTCAGCGAGATTACCGACGTCTTCCGGACGATGGTGCAGGCGAAGTATGAACCAATGGTGCTGGAGAAAGATACCTATCATGTGTCGTCCATGACGCTGGATATCGACGGCGTCACGCTCTCGCTCCAGCGCGTCCGCGAAGGGGATTCTGTAACGGAAGGCCTGCTTGTGCCCGTTTGGAACTTCTGGGGAACGCAGACGGTGGCCTACGAGGACGGCACAACGGTGGCCAGAGGAGCCGCAACGGAAGGCAGCACGCGGGAATCGTTGCTGTCCATCAACGCTATCGACGGCAGCGTAATCGACGCGCGAAAAGGGTATTAAGACAACTCTTCTATAACAAGAAAGCGGGAACGACTGAGTCGTTCCCGCTTTCTCGATTAACAGTACAGAAATAACTGGTGGTATCACGGTTTTTGCGCTCTGCGCAACCGCGCTCTTGCGCGCGCGAATGCGATGTGATACGCTGTTTCAGACAATCATTTTTTTCTTTTCTTTGCTCTGGGAAACAGTAAGATCAATCTAAGTTTTATTCGAGAGGATGGGAATATTTTCGATGGAGACAAACGATTCCGTCACCACCGGTACGCCGGGCGCCGTCAGCGAAGCGGAAGCGCTTCGAAGAAAGACGTTTAATAGGAATAAATGGTTCTTTTCCGTCAGCGGCATCGGCCGCGACATGTCCTACGCGCTGATCGATTCGTTCCTGCTTATTTACATTCAGTTCGGCGTTTCCCTGACGCTGGCGCAGTTCACGGCGCTGAGTTTGATCATCGGCGTGGGCGGGCGCATCTGGGACGCGCTCAACGACCCGCTGATGGGCGCGATCATCGAAGGGTCGCACCTGCGCTGGGGCAAGTTCCGGCCTTGGATCCTTCTTGGAGCAATTCTCTGCGGGTTTGTCATCATTACGATGTTCAACGTCCAGAGCATTACGGGCTGGCGCTTCGTGGTGTTTATGACGGTGATGTACCTGCTCTGGGAGTCGACGTTCACCATGAACGACATCGGCTACTGGGCGATGCTGCCGAGCCTCTCGAGCGTCAAGGAAGAGCGCAACTCCGTAACCACGCTGACGGTTCTATTCGCGGGCGTCGGTGCGATTCTTGCGCAGGGCCTCATCCCGCAGGTCACTGTTGGCGATATGCGTGCAGGTTACCGGTTTGTTGCCATCCTGATTGCGGCCGTGTTTATCGGCTGCCAGATGCTGGCGTTCTTCGGCGTCAAGGAAACCAAACGCGCGAAAGTGGAGCAAACAGAGAACATCTCGCTTAAGAAGATGTGGAAGACGATCGTCCGCAACGACCAGGTACTCTGGATGACGCTTTCCATGCTCTTTTACAACGTCGGCAGCACGATGATCACCGCGCTGGCCGCGAACCTGATCTACCTCGAAATCGGCTACAACGGAACGCTCTACTTCTACGTTGTAGTTGCGTACGGCCTGACCATGGTCGGCGTCAACGCGCTGTACCCCTGGCTTGCCGGGAAACTCGGACGCAGAAAGCTGCAGAACGTGAGCATCGCAGCGGCCATTCTTGGCTATCTCGTCATTGCGGCCATGGGTTGGACGAGCTTCTTTCCGTTCAACATCTGGCTGCTCTGCGCGTTCTGCATTCTCGTTTCGGCGGGACAGTCGCTCTTCTACATGACCTGCATCATCAACATGGCAAACTGTGTGGAATACAACGACTTTAAATACGGTGAGCGCAACGAAGCGGTCGTCTCCACGCTCCGGCCGTTTATGGCAAAGTTCGCCTCCGCCATGCATACGCTGTTGGTGACGCTGGTTCTCACCATCTCCGGCGCGTTCCTGCTCAGCCAGTCCATCAGCACGCTGGAAACGCAGCACGATTTCTTTGACCGCATGGACGAGTCCGGGCAGGCGTATTACATTACGGAGATCAAAGGGTACCTCGAAGCGTTCGACGGTGTAACCAGCGATACGCCCGAATACGACGCCGCTTTGGAAACGGTCTCCGCGGAGATTTCCGCAAACGAAGTGATGAACAAATACCAGCTCGACGCCAAGTATGTTCCCGCGATGGATGTTGCAATGGTCGTTAAGACTACGACCGACGGCAAGACGGTCGAACTGGGCCGGCTGGGCGACTTCGACACCGCGCAGATGGTCAACGACGGCAGCAAGTACTCGCTCGTGATTGACGATCTCAAGAGCGGGCAGGAAAGCGCGGCAAACCTCAAGTTCCGTGACCAGAGCACGCTGAGCATGCGCATCTGGATTCGCGCGGCCATTACGATTATACCGATCATCCTGCTGCTTGCGGCTTTGTACACCCAGCGCAAGAAGTTCGTCATCGACGAAGACTACTACGACTCCATGCTTTGCGAGATCAATCGCCGCAAGGAGGAGAACGGACAGTCCTAACGCATTTGGTGCTTCAACGGGAGCGCGCCGGTTCAGCTGGCGCGCTCTCTCTATAACGGGTTTCATCCCTGCGAATTCTGGCGCTCCTTGCGGGCGAATGATACAATAAGGGAATAAAAAATGCTTCCCGCTGACGGGAAGCACAGGCTGAGTTCGTTTGTTTGAATGCATCCCTCGTCAGAGGGAGCCGAGCGCGTGAGTCGTTTTCTGCCTCCCTCTGCTGAGGGAGGTGGCACGAAGTGCCGGAGGGAGAGGCTTTATCTTCTCGTTCTCTCCCTCAGTCACCTGTGGGTGACATCCCCTCGTCAGAGGGAGCCTAAAAAAGCTTACCACTCGGACGCTTCCGGGAAACAGTGCATGTGCATGGGCGCAAGCGCGCGGTACCCGTCCGAAAGACCCTTCAGGGTGCGGAGACCAAAGCGTACGGAGCGGAGCTTGAAGTACATCACTATATCGTCGATCGTCTTTTCGTCGAACTGGCTCTTGTGCTCCAACAGTGCCGCTTTTCTCGCCCCGAACGTCTTTTTAACCGGCACGTACGCGTTTGGCCGGTCGGTATAATAAAAAGCAAGCCCGCTGACGCTGTGGCAGCCCGAGCCGCCGACGCTTTGCATCACGCTTTCGAACGGCGCCATGCTCATTGCCGTCTTGACCGCAACGCCCGTCTTGATATGGTCGAGATGGCATTCGCTGCGAACGTTGGGATCGGGCGCGAACACGAGATCCGGCTTGAGCCGTACGATTTCCTTTGCGATGGCGACGGCGGCTTCCTCCACGGGGTACATGGCTCCGTCGTGGAACGGCAGAAACGTAACGTCCGTCACCCCCAGCAGTTTTGCGGAAGCGAGCGCTTCCTTTTGGCGGATGGCGACGAGCTTGGCGCCCGCAAGATCGGGATCCGCCGTGCCCATGCAGCCGTCGGTCAGAACGACGAACGAAACGAGTTTGCCCATGCGCGTCAGCGCCTGAATCGTGGGCGCGCAGGCGACTTCGATATCGTCCGGATGCGGGCCTACAAAGAGGTAACGTTCGTAAGCGATGAGCTTGGGCAGCGGGGCGACGCGTTTTAAGATTGCGCGAAACATGGCGGGTACCCTCCGATTCCATTCGATCTGCTTTTTGACCAGTATATCACGTTGAATCAAAAAACGCGCGGGGAAAGTAAGACGCCCGCACAGAGAAAAACACTGGCGGAGGAATAGAACAGTATGCCGATACCAAAGCTGAAAGAATGCCGGCCTTTACAAGGCGTTACCTTGCCGCAGGCGCAGGGATTTTCGCTCGACCCCGCGCTGGAAGGCGTAAAAGAGGGCGTCCTCGCCATGCTGGCGTTTTCGAATGCCGACGGCTTGGGAACCGCTGTCCGCTTTGTTCGGAACGGTTCGCTTGCCGAAGAAGCGTACGCGCTTACCTGCGACGAAACGGGCGTTCTTGCCGAAGCGGACGGGGAAGCGGGCGCGGTGCACGCGGCTGCTGCTCTGGCTCAGCTTGCGTTGGAAAACGGCGGCGTTCTGCCAGCCTGCACGGCCTTCGACGAGCCGCGCTTTGGCTGGCGCGGGCTTTCGCTCGATATCTGCCGCCACTTTTTCCCTATAGGCACGGTCAAACAAATAGTCGATTTGATGGCGTTCTACCGCTTCAACCGCCTGCACCTGCATCTTTCGGACGATCAGGGGTTCCGCTTCGAAAGCGAGCGATTTCCGCTGCTCAACACCGTTGGTTCCCACCGCGAGAGCACGCTGATTCGCAAGCACGGGCGTTCCGAGCAGGACGGCGTTCCCCACGGCGGGTACTATACAAAAGCGGAACTGCGTGAACTCGTGAGCTATTGCAAAGCACGTGGCATTGAAATTGTACCGGAGCTCGACATGCCCGGGCACGCGCTGGCGATGATTGCCGCCTATCCGGAGCTTGCTTGCTTTGCGGACGAGGAGCATCCGGTCAAAGTAGCCACGAGCTTTGGCGTAAGCGAATTTTCGAAGATTTTGCTCTGCGCGGGCAACGAAAAGACGTTTGAGTTCTTGTATGGGCTGCTGGATGAAATCATGGAGATTTTCCCGTTCGAGTATATCCATTTGGGCGGAGATGAAGCGGTCAAGGACGAATGGAAGCGCTGCCCGAACTGCCAGAAGGTGAAACAGGAGCAGGGGCTGAAGGACGAGCGGGAGCTGCAGGGCTGGTTTCTCAGCCGCGTGAGCCGTTTTCTCAACAGCCGCGGCAGAAAAGCGATCATCTGGAACGACGGGCTCTGCGCGTCGCTCGATTCCAATATCGTTTGCCAGTACTGGCGGCCGTTCCTTGCAACCGGAAACCGCAGCACGGCGCACTATGCCAACGCGGGCGGGCACGTGATCGGAAGCGATTTTTTGCATATGTATTTCGACTATCCCTACGCGGCAACACCGCTGAAAAAGACGTTCCGTTACGAGCCGGTGTTCGGCGGCGTAAAGAAGGCCTGCGCTTCCAACGTCATCGGCACGGAGTGTGCCGTCTGGACGGAATGGATCGACACGGAGGAGAAGCTGTTCTTCAACCTGCTCCCGCGTATGTCCGCCGCGGCGGAAGCCGGATGGTCGCAGCGACGGAGAAACTACCGCGAATTCGTAAAGAAGCTTCCTTATCATTATGCGCTCTATGAACGTCTCGGGCTGGCATTCGCAAAGGATGCCGAACGACCCCTGCCGCTTTGGAAGCGGGTGAGGATTGCCAGGGCGTTTATGCTTGAGAATACACATGTCGAACTGCCCGGCGGCGGAGTATAATAGAACAAAGGCAATACAAGACAATTCAGATAGTTCTACGGAGGTGACACACGATGAACGAAGTCATTCAATCCATCAAGACGCGCCGCTCAGTGCGCTCGTTTTTGCCCAAGCAGGTGGAACCTGAGTTGCTGGACGCGGTGCTGGAAGCGGGAACCTATGCGCCCACGGGCAGCGGCAAGCAGTCGCCCGTAATCGTTGCGGTGCAGGATCCCGCAACGGTCAAGCAGCTCTCGCGCATGAATGCGGCGGTCTATGGCACTTCGAGCGACCCGTTTTACGGCGCGCCGACGATTCTCGTCGTGCTGGCGGATAAAACCCGCAGGACGTATCTGCTCGACGGCGCGGCGGTGCTGACCACGCTGGCCAACGCGGCGCACGCGCTGGGGCTCGGCTCCTGCTGGATTCACCGTGCGAAGGAAGAGTTTGAATCCGAGGAAGGCAAAGCGCTCCTCAAACAGTGGGGAATCGAAGGGGATTACGAGGGTATTGGACACATTGCTCTCGGCTATGCGGCGGCGTCTCCCGGCGAACCCGCCCCGCGCAAGAGCAACTATATCGTCAAGGCCTAGCAAGACGCACCGGCGGACCGGCTCCGCTGGGTGCATACGAATAAGGAGAAGTCTGACATGCCTGCGCAGAAGAACGAGGAGTTCGACGTTATTCGGGACTGCGTAGACTCGTTTTACCGGGTCACGGGGCTTGGCGCGCTGGTCTGCGCGCCGGAAGGTAACGTGCTCTTTGAAACGGGCAGGCATTGCCGCGCCTGCACGCTCTGCGAAAGCTTGGATCAGCCGGAGGATGTATGCGTTGTTGCCCGCGCGCAGGCCTGGCGCGAGGCGGAGCGTTTTGGCGGAAAGTATATCTATGCCTGTCCGATGGGGCTGACCTGCATTGCAACCCCCGTTCAGACGGAACTGGACGTCCTTGCGGATATCACCGTGGGGCCGTTTTTAATGGTGGACGAGGAGGACTTCGTTCTGTGCGAGCTGGAATCCCGCACGGCGGACGCGGCCAAACTGCTGCGTGCGCGGGAAGCACTGCAGACGATTCCGCACGTGCCACCCGAACAAGCGGAGGCGATCGCACGTCAGCTGTTTCTCTCCGTTGGCGGTACGGGCAAGTCCTTCCGCATTGGCGATCTGTTGGCACGGCAGGGCGCAAGCAGCCTGATGGGCAGCCTTTCGGACTTTACCGAGCGCGAAAAGCAGGAGGAAAACCCAGCGTCGGCTTACCCAATATCGATTGAGCGCGACTTTCTGGAGGCGATTGCTGCATACGACCGCGCTCGCGCCGAGGAACTGCTTAACGAACTGCTCGGGCATATCTTCTTTTTGACCGGCGGCGACTTTTCGCGCATCCGCGCGCGGATTCTCGAACTGCTCGTGCTCAGCTCCCGCGCGGCGATTGAAGCAGGCGGGGACGAAACGCAGATTCTCGCGCTTTGCGAGGAATGCGTGGGTCAGATGGGCTCGATCTACGACGTGGATAAGCTCTGCTACTGGCTCACCGGCGCGCTGAAACGCTTCTTTGGCTGCCTGTTCGACCGCGTTTCCGGCGGGGAGCAAAACCCCATGCCGCGCGTGCTGGCGTACATGCGGCGCAACAGCGCCCGGCGCATCACGCTGGAGGAAGCGGCGGAGCAGGCGCATCTTTCGCCTTCCTACTTCAGCCGGATGTTCCGCGCGCGTACGGGCAAAACGTTTTCGGACTACCTCACGCGCCTTCGCGTGGATCACGCCAAGCGTTTGCTCAAGCAGCCGGAGTTGGATATGGCGCAGATTGCCGCGCAGACGGGTTTTTACGACCAAAGCCATTTTACACGCGCGTTCAAGAGCGTAACGGGCTACACGCCGGGCGTATTCCGGCGGCGGCGCGAGCGCGGCTTCAACGAACTGGATGAGTAAACGAGCACTTCTTTTTACAAAAACTAATTTTAACGAGCAGCGTACAGCACGCTGGTGTTTCTGTCGACGCATTGCACACAAATTAAGCGCGTAACGTCTGGTTGAATTACAGTTATTAGTTGAATCCAAAATATCAACCGCCTGTATGGCGGTTATTTTATGTTACACTCAAAGATATTGACGACACGTCAGTGCTGTTTCTGTCGAAAATGAAGTAATGCAAAACGGAGGATAGGATGAAACGGAGTAAACAGGTCGTACAGATTGCAATTGTTGCTGTGCTTTGTGCTGCGCTGCTGCTGAGCGGATGCGCCGGCATAAAGGCGGCTCTTGCGCCAACCCCCGAACCGACGCCGGAGATTCCGCTGGAAGAGCAGATTGAAGCGATTATGCAACGGAAACTGCTCGCACTGGAAACGCAGGACTATGACCTGTATCTCTCAACGGTGACGAAAAACGATACCTACTACTACAACGAGCAGGCGCGCTGGTATTCGGAAATGATTCAGCCCGTCATCAGCGATATATCCTTAGAGGTCGTTTCCGTTACGCCAATTGATGAAACATCTCTGGAGGCCGTCATTCACCAGACGCATACCGGAAATGGCGAAGCGTTTGATTTTACCTATCCGCTCTTGTTCCAGCTTGACGACGGCGAGTGGAAGGACTACGGGTATCATTTCGAGAGCGTTGAAAAGGAACAGTATACGCTGAAATACATGGCCGGGGAAACGCGCGTCAACGAGTTTGTTGAAATGATCGACGCGGCCTACAAGAATCTGGAAACCGTGTTTACGGAAAGGGCGGACGATCACTTTGAAATCAAGCTGTTCTGGGACCGGGAGATGCTCCGCCAGAGAACGATTCCTTCCGTCGAGTGGCAGTTCACCGGTTGGGGAGAGCCGAACGAATCCCTCAAACTCTATTCCGGGCACCCGGATATCCTCGGGTATCAGGGAACCATTCAGCATGAACTCGTTCACCACATTACGCTGAAGATCTGCAACAACAACCTTGCCGACTGGCTGCTGGAAGGAACAGCGATTTATTACGGAAACGCCTATTACGAATATTCCCTCACGAATTCGCTAGCGAACATGAACAAGGACAGCCTCAAGCAAACCGTTGACGCGCTCAACGCCATGGACCTGTATCATCCGGAATCGCAGCAGCAGGTTTGGGACTGGTACAACACGGGGTTCGGGTATGTGGCATACCTTGTGGAAACATATGGCCACGACCGGTTTATGGAACTCTACAGCGAAGCGGGCAAGAAGCCCTTTAATGACAGCGTGACCAACGAAACCTTCAAACAGGACAATATTGAAACGACGAACGAAGCGCTGCAAACGGTACTTGGTCTTACGCCGGAACAGCTTTCGCAGGACTATCTTGCGTGGATGGAAACGACAACGTTTTTTGATCCCGCCAAGTGAGAGACAAGAACGGCGCGACCGAAAGGCCGCGCCGTTTGTTTTACACGCAAGTTGGCTTATGCGTTGCGTTCAGCTCGCCTGGCAGAGATCGACGGCGGCGACGGCGGCGGAGGTTGCGTCCGGCATGTAGCAGTCCGCGCCAATCTGGTCGCAGAAGGTCTGCGTAATCGGCGCGCCGCCGACCATGATCTTGACTTGTTCCCGAATGCCCGCGGCCTTCATGGCGGCGATGACGTCCTTGATGGCGTACATCGTCGTGGTCAAAAGCGCCGAGCAGCAGATGATCTGGCACCCGCTGTCGATGGCGGTTTGGACGAAGACTTCCGGCGGAACGTCCGTGCCGAGGTCGATGACTTCGAGCCCCTTGCCCTCCATCATGAGACGGACGAGGTTTTTACCAATGTCGTGCAGGTCGCCCTGAACGGTGCCGAGGCAGACCTTGCCGGTTGCCTTGACGCCGGATTCCGCAAGCAGGGGTTTGAGCACTTCCACGCCCATGTTCATGGCGCGCGCGGCAACCAGAACTTCGGGCACGAACACTTCGTTGTTCTTGAACTTGACGCCGACGATGCCCATGCCGCTGAGCAGGCCTTCTTCGAGAATCTGTTTTGCGCTGAATCCTTCTTCGACCGCCCGCGATACGAGCTCTTTTACGATTTTCGCCTTGCCGGCCTGAAGCTGTTCGGAAATCTCATCCAATACGGACATATGCTCGCTCCTCATTACTATGTTCAAAATCTGATATGCTATCCGCATTTTACCGTGAAAACGCGCTCGAAAATAGTACGATCACGCGAAAATTTGTAAAATATTGCGCGACGTGTGAAAGCGCGCGACATCTCTGGATTGTGGCGTGCCGGACGAGGGTTCTTCTGCGGTTAAGGCTGGACGCACGGACGCGGATGGGTTAGAATGAGCCAAACGAACGGATGGAGCGAAGAAACAATGCGCGTTTCAGACTTGCTGACAGAAGAGAACATCACCTTTGCGGTGGTGAGCGTGGATCAAATTCGCTTTGACCCGATGTTTCGCGAGCTCTGCCAGAAGAACACCTGCGGATTTTACGGCGCCTGCTGGGCTTGCCCGCCGGACGCTGGAACCATTGAGGAGCTGATGAACCATGCAAAGCGGTATTCGCACGCGCTGGTGTTTCACTCGATCCATCAGCTCGAGGACTCCTTCGATATCGAGGGCATGCACGAAGCGAGCGTGCGCCACAACCGCCTTGTACAGGCGGTAAACAGTGCGGCAAAGGCGGAGCATCCGGGGTGTCTTGTGCTCGGCGCGGGCGCCTGCGGCGTTTGCGCGCGCTGCTCCAAGCCGGACGGCGAACCCTGCCGCTTTCCCGAAAAGGCGATCGTGTCGCTGGAAGCCTGCGGCATCGACGTTGCCCAGCTGGCAAAGGCCGCGGGATTGAAGTACATCAACGGTGCGAACACGGTTACGTATTTCGGAGCGGTGCTGTACGACTAGACGAATTAAAAGACGGGGTTACGTCTTCTTTTCTTAGAAGAAAAGAAGCAAAAGAATTTTATAGTTTTATTGAGTAAAAACATCCCCCGAATGGAAACCAATTCGGGGGATGCTTGTTTTTTGCATGTGGATCGTAAATGTGAGTTCTTTTTGTTTCTTTTTCTTGCAAGAAAAAGAAAAGTTGCATCTCAGTTCCACTGTCTCACGGCTGAACGGCGTACTTGGTGACGATGCAAGCGGGATAGCTCGCAGCGTCCCACTCCCGGTCCTGCTTTGCCACTTCGTCCGTCATATTCAAGTAGCGGTCTATTGCATGGTTCATGGAAGCTCTGGAAGCGTCCGCATGGTAGTACCCGTCGTCCAGTTTTACGATGTTCCAGGCATGGTCGGCGTTATCATTGATGCTGATGCAGTCGATGCCCGCCTTGTTCAAAAGCAAACACAGCGCGTTGGAAAAGCCCATACAGACACACTTTTTGTGGATCAGCGCCCCGCGCGCGCTGTAGGCGGAGTTCTCCTGATCGCCGTTGATGTAACCGTAAGCAACGTTGTCCACGACATAGGAGTAGATTGCGGATTCCTTCTCATAGTCCGTCATCTCGTCGGTCACGACCGAATTCAGAATCCGATCCGCTTCTGTAAGCAGCTCGTCGTACGGCGCGAGATCCGGGTTGAGCTGGTCGGGAGCCGGGGTGACTTCCGTGCCGTAGAACGTTACGGAGTACAGCGCGGGGAACGACTTTAACACGGCAAGGTCGCCCCGATTGAAGAAATCGACGCTGATTCTGCGGATGCTCGCGAGCCCGGCAATGGGGGAGTAATCCGTAATTCCGTGGTTGCCGCTCATATAGAGACATTGCATCCCTGTCAGTGACGTCAAAAACTGTAGGCTCGTCACTTTGTTGTCGGTAAAACCGAGTTGGGTGAGCTTTGTCAGTCCGTTGAGCGGCGTCAGGTCGGAAACCTGATTGAAGTCCAGAAACAGTTCGGTCAGATTCTCCAAACCCGCCAGAGGAGCGACATCCTGAATCAGGTTGTGAATGAGGTCGAGCTTCTCAAGCTGAGCAAGCTGGCTCAACGGGGCAAGAGACTGGATTCGGTTGCCGCGCAGACTGAGCGATTTCAGGTTTTGCAGACTTGCCAGCGCGTTGAGATCGGTTAATCCGGCGTTCTCTATGGCCAGCGATTCCAGATTCTCCAGTTGCTCAATGCCGTCCAGACTCGAAAGCGGCTTGGCAGCCGTGCCGGTATAGCTGAATTCCGTGATCGAAGCGAAATCTTCGTCCGTCAGCGCGCCGGAAGGTTTTTTCAGTGCCGCGCGAACCGCCGTTTCCAGCGAAGCGTCCGCAAAATAACTCGTGTCGACTGCGGCGGAAGCGCCGCTTGTCTGCGCTGCCGCGGGCTGCGTGCTGGGGGAGATTGCCGCGCTGCCATCGGCGGGGCTGCAGGAAACAAGCAGGGGAAGCAGGAGGATTCCAACAAAAAGGCTCAGGCGTCTTGCAATTTTTCTCATCGGGTGCTCCTTGTTATTCGTTCGGTGGGCAGCGTGATTCCTTTGGCAGTTCAATTCTGACGAATCTTCCGGTTGGCGGCATGAGGGGGTACTGCTTTTCAAAAACAGCAGAATTCTATTTACTCTCTTATTACAAAATTCTTACGGAGTAGTATAAAGATATTTAAACGTTTAAGCAATGGATTTTTACGACTTTTTTATGTGCTGCCGATCAAAAGCTGTTTGTTCTTTTTGTTTCTTTTTCTTTCAGGAAAAGAAAAGTTACCTCTCTGTTCCGTTGCCTTAAAAACGCTTTCGTGCTATGCTGTTCGAAAGGTTTTTTCGGAGGAGGGCGGGAGAGCATGAAAATTCTGGTTTGCAACGTCGGCAGTACGTCGCTGAAGTACCGCTTATTCGATTTTTCAAGCGGAGAATCCGTGCTCTCGGAAGGAAAAATGGAGCGCGTCGGCGCGGACCTGGGTTCCTGGACGCATACGGACGCGGGAAGCGAAACGGTCAAACAAGCGCTGCAGATTCCCGACTACGCCTTCGGCATCCGGCTGATGCTGGAAGCGCTGCAAAAACGCGCCATCCGCTCGCTGGATGAAATCGGCTGCGTGGCGTTCAAGGTTGTGCACGCAAAGGGCGTAACGGGCGTACAGCTCCTCACGGAGGATGTTTTGGATGCGATGGCGGCGTTCAACACGGTTGCCCCAAGCCACAACCCGCCGTATATCGCGGCAATCCGGCAGTTCCAGAAAGCGCTGCCCGAAACGCCTTTGATCGGCTCGTTTGAAACGGGTTTTCACGCGAACATGCCGCCGGAAGCGTACCTGTATTCCATTCCGCTGGAGGTAAGCAAGAAATACGCCATCCGGCGGTACGGGTTCCACGGCGCGTCGCACGAGTATATTGCCGGGCGCACCGCAGAACTGATGGGGCGGAAGGACTTCCGGCTGATCTCCTGCCACCTCGGCGGGAGCGGTTCGCTCTGCGCGGTGGTCAACGGGGTTTCGGTGGATACGAATCTTGGCTTGTCGCTTCAGTGCGGCATTATGCATAACAACCGCTGCGGGGATATCGACCCGTATATCCTCGTGTACCTCATGGAGGACTGTGGCTATACGCTTGAACAGGTCAAAACCATGATGAATAAAGAGAGCGGCATGCTCGGCATGTCCGGCGTTTCCAACGACCTGCGGGACGTGGAGCGCGCGGCGGCGGAAGGGAATGCGGACGCGGCTGTTGCGATTGAGAGCTACTGCTATCAGATAAAAAAGCAGATTGGCGCGTATGCCGCGGCATTGGGTGGCGTGGACGCCATCGCGTTTACAGGAGGAATCGGCGAAAACAGCGCACTCGTGCGGAAAAAGAGCCTGCAGGGGCTGGACTATATGGGCGTACTGCTGGACAAGAGCAAAAACGAATCCGCCGTCTGCGACTGCGAGCTGACCGCGCCCGAGGGACGCGTCAGGCTGTTTGCCATTGCCGCCAACGAGGAACTCGTTGTGGCGAGAAAAGCGAAGGCGTATCTGGAACGTCGCTGATGCTGACGAAACAGGCATATTGACAAGTATCTGCCTTCCGGATTTTTTCCGGGCAGGCGTGGGATTTTCTGGAGGAACAACACGGGTGATCGTACCAAACGCACAGCCGGATTACTACCGGCTGGAAGAGCACGAAACAGGCTTTTGCCGCATCATCGACCCGATGGGGGTCGGAGGGACGCTGATTCGGGGCAACGAACGGGCGCTGCTGATCGACACCGGATTCGGGCTGATGGATATCCGCCCCGCGGTGCGCAGAGCTACCGACTTACCGCTGATCGTGATGAACTCGCATGTGCATACCGACCACAGCGGCGGGAACTACTTTTTCGACACGGTTTATATTCCGCAGGAGGAACGCGAAAAGCTCGGAGACGGCTCGCTCGACCGCGAGCGGGATTCGCTCTTTCAAAGCTGGCGGTTTGCGCGCCCGCAATTAAAGCAGTTTATGACCGAGGGCGTTCGCCTGACGGATCGAATCATGCAGACGCATTATCTGCCATTGCCGGAAACGTTCGACCTTGGCGGGCGCAAACTGGAGATCATGCGCCTGGGCGGACATACGCGCGCAAGCTCCGCCGTGATCGACCCTTCCACGCGCACGGCGTTCGTTGGCGACGCCATTGGCCCGACGCTCTGGCTCTTTCTGCACCCCACGGGGACGGTTGCGGAATACGCCGCGCGACTGGAAGCGTTTTCCCAACGCACGGATATCGACTGGCTGCAGCTTTCCCATAAATCCGCGCCGATTCCGTTTGCCTTTGCGGCGTATCTGCGGGAGTTTGTGCTGCGCGCCAGCCTGAAACAAGCGGAGATCTGGCCGAACAACCGGTTCAGCGTCACGGTTTACCGGTATGCCGAGCAGGACACGCCTTACGGGGAGATGGAACTCTTCTTTTGCGAGACGAACTTGCAATAAGTCTGGAATGCGGCATAGCGCCTGAGGGGTGCTTCCGCTTCTTTGCGTGAACAGAATGTGAAGTACGTTTCACACGATTGCAAAAACGAATTTCATGGGCTATACTGCGTGTATGAAGCGTAAAAAAAGAACCAGAGCAGATAAGATTACAGCGGTACTCTATGTGATATTTGGCTTGCTGGTCGCGGCGGCGCTTTACGGCCTGGGGTCGCTGGGCTACACGCTGCTGGGCGAGCAGGTCGGCAATTCCTATTACGCAAAACTCGCCGAAAAAACGCGCGTGGAAGATACCGTAGACTTTGCAGCGCTCAGCGCGGAGAACCCGGAGATCAAAGCCTGGGTTCGGCTGGACGGCACGGCAATCGACCTGCCGATTGTGCAGACCACGGACAATTCGTTTTACTTAACACACCGCTTTGACGAAAAAAAGAACAAGCTTGGCACGCCGTTTATCGATCGGTCGAACGCGGGCAATTTTACCGACCGCCATACGGTTGTGTACGGGCATGCGGTCAAGAGCGGCGCGCTGTTCGGCTCCTTCTGGGAGTATGAAAACCCGAACTACTTCAACCGCAACCCCGTTTTGAAGCTCTACCTGCCGGACGGCACGCAGTACATCCTCAAGGTGTTTTCCTGCACGCGGGTGGACGGCGTTCGCAGCGCGATTCCGACTGCATTTGCCAGCGACGACGCGTTTTTATCGTTCGTCAGCGGCTTGAACGAGCAATCGGCGTTCACAAGCAACATCGACGTAGGGGCTTCCGACCGCATCGTCTCCTTTTGCGTCTGTCAGCAGGACGATTCGACCAAGCGCCTTTTGGTCACCTGTAAAGTCACCACGCCCGGCGAAGCGACCGTTCTGCCGGACGGTACGAGCATTACCATCGGGGATACCCAGCCGTAACACGGTTCCAGCATTCAAAAACCACAGCCGCGCTTGCCAGCGGCTGTTTTTTTACAGAAATGATCGGGAGAACAACCGTTATCTTTTTACAGAAACTACGTCGGACATTCTAACTGGTGATTTGGCAAAAAATGTGGTATTCTATACGCGGCATCAAAAAATGAAGAATAGGGGGGCACGAACATGAAGAACAAACGCGCTTGGATAGCGTTGCTCGTCAGCGCCGTTATGCTGTTTTCGATTGGCTGCGCTTCGAGGGCGGCAACCGAAAGCGCCAGACCCGCGTCGGGCGGAACCTACGATACCTCCTATGCAGAACCTGCCATGGAGGCGGCGTCCAGCGAAAGCTTCACTTCCTCGACGGCCGATCAAGCGTCCGCCCCACAGAGCGAAACCGATCCCGCGGGCGACTTTGATGTGCGCAAAATCGTCTACAACGCCAACATGACCATTACGGCGGACGATCCGGAACTGGTGCTCAACAGCCTGATTGCCAAAGCGGAATCGCTCGGTGGATATGTTTCCGGCTCCTATACCGCAACGGACGATCAGGGCGCTACCGTTTCGACAGCGACGCTCAAAGTTCCGGCGGGTCAGCTGGACGATCTCGTGACCGCCGCCAAGGCCGCGGGCAAAGTGGACGTTTACCAGCTCAATTCGGACGATATCTCGCTTTCGTATTACGATATGCAGGCGCGTCTCGACAACGCCAAGGCGGAGGAGCAGCAGTTGCTGGAAATCCTCGCCCGGTGCGAAACGGTGGAGGAGATCCTTGCCGTTCGCGAGAGCCTGACAAGCGTGCGGGCGGATATTGAAAGCTACACCGCACAGATGAACCTTTGGGACAATTTGGTGGCGTACGCAACTCTCTATCTCAACATCAACCGGACGCCGAAAACCCCAGTGGAAGGCGAAAAAGATTTGATCCAAATTTGGAAGGCTTCCGACGTTTGGAATAAGATGGCGCGCGGCTTTACCAACAGCGCGCGGTTTGTTGTGAACGCGCTCGGCGCAATCGGCATTTTCCTCGCGATTGCCGCAGTACCCGCGGGCGTGCTTTTCTTAGCCATAGGGCTTCCGATTATTCTGCATAAAAAGAAGAAGCGCAGGCTGGCGGCGGAAAAAGCGAATCAGGCGGAGGGTTCCACCGAACCGGACAATACGACGAAACAAAACAAGTGAACTCAAATTTCTAACATACAGGGGGATGGAATTCGTGGTAACAATCAAAGAGGCAGTGTCTAAAAAAGAGCTCGTCGCGTTCATGGAGTTTCCGATAACGCTGTACCGCGGCAATCCGTATTACGTGCCGGACATTCTGGCAAGCCAGGTTGCGGACATGCAGAAGGACAAGAACCCGGCGTTCGCGTTCTGCGACGCGAAGTGCTTTCTGGCGTATCGCGATGGAAAGATCGTAGGCAGGATTGCGGGAATTCTCAACACGAAGGCGAATGCAAAGTTCGGCAAGAAGTATATGAACTTTACGCATATCGACTTCATCGACGACAACGAAGTGGTGGACGCGCTCTTTGATGCGCTGGAAGGCTGGGCACGTTCGCTCGGCTGCGAAGCGGTGCACGGCCCGCTCGGCTTTTCGGACATGGACCGCGAAGGTATGCTGGTGGAAGGCTTCGATCAGCTGAGCCTGTTCTACACTTATTACAACCATCCGTATTACATGGTTCAAATGGAGCGCCGCGGCTACACCAAGCAGGTGGACTGGCTGGAAGTGCGCCTGACCATTCCGCAAACACCGGACGAAGGGCTCACGCGCGTTGCCAACTACGTTAAAAAGCGCATGAAACTGCATCTGGTCAGTTTAAACGATCAGCCGATCAAAACCACCATGCGGGACATGTTCAAGCTCTATAACGACACCTATCAGGTGCTCTTTGGCATGGTGCCTATGACGGACGAGCAGATGCTCAAGTACACCAGCGAGTTCCGGCCGATGGTGGACGCGCGCACGACGTCGTTTGTTTACAACGAAGAGGGCGAAATGGTCGCGTTCGGCATCTGCTGCCCGGCGCTGGATCACGCCATGCAGAAGATGAAGGGGCGTACGCTGCCCTTCGGCTGGATTCCGCTGCTGCGCGCGCTTAAAGGCAAAAACGACACGGTCGATTTGCTGCTCATCGCGGTGCGTCCCGACCTGCAGGGGCTGGGCGTCAACGCCATTATTCTCGACGAAATGCAGCGCAAGCTCGTCAAGGCGGGCTTTAAGTACGCCGAAAGCGGCCCGATGCTCGAGATTAACGATCATATCCTCTCGCAGTGGGCGCGGTTCGAAAACGTTCAGCATAAGCGCCGCAGGTGCTTTGTCAAGGAACTATAGAATTCTTGAGCGCGCGTTGCGGCTGCCAAAGCTGCCGTGAAACACGCAATTAAGAGAATAAAAAGCAGGAGGAAGAAATTTATGCGTTTGAGCGCACCCAAGTGGCTGGTATGGCTGCTCGCGCTGATTCTCGCCGCATTGGCGATTATCAGCAAGTACGTCGGCATTCCCGTGATCGGCGGCTTTGTGCACAAGTATGATTTCTGGTTTATGACCGCCGCGTACGGGCTGCTCTTTTTAGGGACGCTGTTCAAGGGTCTGTAATCTGGCAAACGGAGCCATCCGCCGGCGCGCAAGTAGCCTTGCGCGCCGGTTTTTTACCCCCCGCATTTCTCGCGGCAAAGGCGGTTTTTATGCGCTCTGAATCCAGCGGGAGAACAGAAAATATTCCCTCGCCCGTCATTCTTCATTGACCATTTGCCGCGTGGGCATTAAAATGATGTCATGGAAAATAATAATCATACGTCCAAGAGCATTGAAAACGGCGCCTGGCTTGTTCTGCTGGCTGCGGTGCTCGCCGGGGCTGCCGCTCTGTTTATTCCGTTTGGCCTGATCGTGGTGCCCGCTCTCTGGGCTTATGCCGGTGCGCGTACAAAGCCCGTTTGGATTGCGCTGCCTGCTGCAGTATACGCCATAGGCGCGCTGATGCTGTATGCGCCGCTTTCCGATGGGTACACGTCCGCCGTGGCTGTTTCGTTTATGGCGGCTGCAAGTGCAATTGTCCTGTATTTTCTCATGATAAAATGCTTCAGCAACACCTATACCGCGCTGACGCTTTCGGGAATTTTCCTCATCGGTCTCTATGCGGCGGTCTGTCTGCCCAGCGTAATGGCCGGAAACGGCGCGTTTGCCGCGGTGCAGACCGCCATGGATGAAGTAATTGCGCTTTACCGTTCGGCGTTTGTTCAAGCCGCCGGCGCGGACGCACAGTACGCTTCTCAGGTCAACGAGTATTTGAATGCGTTCTCCAAGGCGGTGCCGACGTTT
This sequence comes from Christensenellaceae bacterium, assembly GCA_963674535.1. Lineage (GTDB taxonomy): Bacteria > Bacillota > Clostridia > Christensenellales > CAG-138 > UBA7703. Next base: position 811,848 of record OY771363.1, read on the forward strand.
GTCGTACCCGCGCTCTGCATCTTTGCGGGTGTGATGGGGCTGAGCAACCTCCTGTTCTTTCGGCTGTTCAGCAGAAAGCATAAAGAGATTGCCATTCCGCCGATCCGTGAATTCCGCTTCTGGTCGCTGCCGCGCAGCATGATGTTTGGATTGTTTGCGCTGCTTGTCGGCGCGCTGATCCTGGAATGGACGGGCTGGCAGTACGCCGAGAGTTTGGTCAACACCGTCAACGTTCTCGTCGGCATGCCGCTGCTCGTACAGGGGCTGGCCGTGGTCGATTTTCTCATCGTCCGTTCCGCCCGCAAAACCACGGGACAGCGCGCGGTAACGTATGTGCTCATCGGCGTTCTGTTCGGGCTGGCGGAGATGCCGCTGATGCTGCTGGGCGGGTTTGAACAGCTCTTTCACTTCCGCGCGCGCACGCAGGGTCTGCCGCCGCAGTCGATGTAGAACGCAGCCTGCGGACTAATCACCAGATGGCGTTTGCGGCGTTGCGAACCCCTTTGGCTTTCCAGTTCAACTTCGCTTCGTACACTGAATTCAATCTCCGGGAGGTGCAAAATGAAGAACGCAAGAACCTGTCTGCTGCCGATTGGCATTTTCGCGGCGCTGCTGTGTATTTTGCTGTTCTTCTCCGGAGCGTTCCAAAATGTGCTGCTGCCGGTATCCGGCATTGCGCTCGGTGTGGTGATCCTGCTGCTGCTGATCTGCCGTGGTGTGGAACTCAACTGGGCGCGCGAACGCCAGCGGCGCATGGACGACGTGTTTGCCGAAAACGCGTCGCTCAGAAGCAACCTGATCGACCGTGTCGCCATTCCCTGCGCGCTCATCGAATCAAGCGGGAAGATCGTCTGGCGCAACGAAATACTGAAGAAGATTTACGAAGGCGGCGATATCCGCCAGATTCAGCCGAGTTTCGACTTTTCCGCGCCGCTGGTGGCAGCGCCCATGGAGCTTTCCGGCAGCGTATATCAGGTGATGAGCGTTCCCGCCCATCGCGAAGCGGACGATCGCGATCTCGTGTTCCAATACTGGGTTGACCGCACCGAGGCGGCGCATTATCAGCGCCTGTTCGAGGAGCAGATGCCGTATGTGGCCTTGATCTATATTGACAACTATGAGGAGCTTGCGGCGGACGTCGCCTTCCACCGCTCCAGCGTATTCGGCGAAGTGGAGCGCTTGGTTGCCGATATGGTCAAATCGCTGGAGGGCATTTACCGCAGGTATGAAAACGGGCGGTTCTTCATCATCTTTGAAGCGGGTACGCTCGCGGAGCTGGAAAAGCAGCGCTTCCCCCTGCTGGAGCAGGCGCACGCCATAGAAACCGGCACGAGCATGAAGGTTTCGCTCTCCATCGCCGTCGGCGCCAGCGACCGCGTCGCGCGGTCGGACGAAAGCGCGCGGCAGGCAATGGAAATTGCCCTCGGGCGCGGCGGAGACCAGGCCGTCATTAAAAAAGGCGGCGGATACGTGTTTTACGGCGGCAGACGCCAGCCGGAGGCCATGCAGTCCCGCGTGAAGATGCGGCTCTTCAGCAAGGCGCTCAGGCAGATGTTTGAAAACGCGGGCGATGTTCTGATTGTCGGCCATAAGCGGCCGGACATGGACTGCATCGGCGCGGCGCTGGGCGTTGCCACCTGCGCCAAACAGGCGGGGGCGAGGGCGTTTATCGTGCTCGGAGACGAAAACTCTATGATCGACCGCGCGCTGGAGCTGATTCGTCAGAACCACTCCTATGGCGGCATGCTCATTACGCCCGAGCAGGCGGAGCGCATGATTCGCCCAACCAGCGTGCTCGTCATTGTGGATACCCAGCGCGTGGGTTCGCTGGTTGCGCCGGGTCTAATGGAGACGGCGGGGCGCGTGGTGGTGATCGATCACCACCGGCGGGGAGCGGACCATATCGACAACCCCACGCTGCATTTTCTGGAGGTGCGCGCTTCTTCCACGAGCGAGCTGGTCACTGAAATGCTGCAGTATTTCGACGCAAACCTTCGCCCGCCCGCATTCGTCTGCGGAACGCTGCTTGCGGGCATTACGATCGACACCAAGCACTTTGCCTTTAACGTCGGCTCCCGAACGTTCGAAGCAGCCGGGTACCTACGCAAAAACGGCGCGGATACCGGAATGGTCAAGCAGATGTTTCAGGACGACATGGAGAGCTTTGGCGACGTGGCAAACACCGTCCGCAGTGCGGAGCTGCTGACCGGCGGCATTGCGATAGCAACGGTTGCGGAAGGCGTAAAAAACGCTTCCCTGATCGCGGCAAAGGCTGCGGACGAACTCGTAGGCATCCGCGGCATCGAAGCGGCGTTCGTACTGGGCAAGGAAGAGGAAGTCGTCAACGTCAGCGGGCGCTCACTGGGCAGCATCAACGTTCAGCTCATCTGCGAAAAGATGGGCGGCGGCGGGCATTTGACCATGGCGGGCGCGCAACTGGGCGATATGGAATTGGATGAAGCGGAAACGCTTGTGCGCGGTTTCGTGGAGCAATATAAGCAGGAGGTCGGATAAACAACATGAAATTATTATTGGAACAGGACGTCAAGGGAACGGGCAAAAAGGGCGAAATCGTTGAGGTTTCGGATGGCTACGCGCGCAATTTCCTGCTGCCGCGCAAGCTCGCGGCTCCCGCGGACGCGCAGGCGATCAACGCCGCCAGCATTCAAAAGAGCGCCGCGGCGCATCGTAAATTCCAGGCGGGGATGCAGGCGCGCGATCTGGCCAAACAGCTGGAAGGCGCTGCGGTGACCGTCCGCGCCAAGGTCGGCGAAAACGGCCATCTCTTCGGCGCGATCACCGGCAAGGAAATCGCGGCCGCGCTTAAGGAGCAAAAACAGGTGGAGATCGACAAAAAGAAGATTGCGCTTGCCGAGCCCATCCGTGCGCTCGGCGAATACACCGTCCGCGTGAGTCTGTTTGAAAACACGTTTGCCGCCGTCAAGGTGGTCGTCGAAAAGGACTGAAGCAATCCCTTTCCGCCCGGCGGAGAACTTAACGCGCGGGCAAGTCGGAGCGCGGCGCTGAACAGTCAGCCGCCGCGACAGCAGAGTAAGGGAGAGAGACATGGAGCAATTCGAATCCGCATACGAATCCGGCCAGCAGACCACCATGCCGCACGCAAGCGATGCGGAGCGTTCGGTGCTTGGCAGCATGCTCATCGACGCAAACGCGCTCGAGATCTGTCTCGAGCAGCTGCGCGAGGAGGACTTTTACGTACCCGCCAACGCCGTAATCTTTGCCGCCATGCGGGATATCCGCTCTTCGGGCGACGCGGTGGATCTTGTTACGCTTTCCACGGAGCTGGAGCGGCATAACCGTCTGGAACAGGCGGGTGGAATTACGTACCTGACCGATCTAGTTACGTTTGTGCCGACCGCGGCGAACGTTCAGAACTATATCGAGCTGGTCGAAACCAAGAGCGTCCAGCGCCAGCTCATCCGCGCGGGCGGCGAGATCATCCGCGACGGCATGGACGACGAACGGGAGCTGGAAGATACGCTCAACGCCGCCGAGCGGCGCATCTACGACATCTCCATGCGCAAGTCCCAAGGTTCGCTGATTCCCATCGATCAGATCGTGCCGCAGGCATATAACCTTATTGGCGAACTTGCACAGCGGCATGGCAAGATCACGGGCGTAGCAAGCGGCTTTACCGAGCTTGACCGAATGACCAACGGTTTCCAGAAGAGCGATTTGATCATCGTTGCAAGCCGTCCGGCCATGGGCAAGTCGAGCTTTGCCATGAACATCGCTCAATACGCCGCGCTGCACGACGCACGCACGGCGGTCGTGTTCAGCCTGGAAATGAGCGCCGAACAGCTCGTGATGCGCATGCTCTGCACGGAGGCTTCGGTCGATTCCCAGCGCATCAAGGAAGGTCTGATCGGCAACTCTGAGATGGGGCAGCTCATGGAGGTTATGGACCCGATGAGCCGCGCGAGAATTTATATTGACGATACGAGCGGAGCCACGGTGCCGATTATCCGCAGCAAATGCCGCCGCCTGAACGCACGCAGCGGGCTGGATCTCGTGATTATCGACTATCTCCAGCTCATGCAGTCTTCCGGCGGGCGCAAAAGCGACAACCGCATGCAGGAAATTTCCGATATGACGCGGCAGTTCAAGCTGCTCGCGCGCGAGCTCAACGTGCCCATCGTCCTGCTCTGCCAGCTCAACCGCGGCCCGGATCAGCGGTCCGACCACCGGCCGGTCATCTCCGACCTGCGCGAGAGCGGTTCCATTGAGCAGGACGCGGACATGGTCATTCTGCTGTACCGTCCGGCCGCCTATCTGGACACGCCGGAATACGAAAGCGGCGACAACACGAGCCAGATCATCATCGCCAAACACCGCCACGGCTCAACCGGCGTGGTCAAGCTGCTCTGGCAGGGCGAGTATACGCGCTTCCGCTCGATTGCGCACGCGGAATAAAAGCGCTCGGCAAAAACGAAAGAATGGAAAAACGATGAAAAATCAGGATATGTTTGAATCGCTTGACGCAACGCTTGCAGCAAAGCTCTTTACAGAAACGGTCTACCCCTGGGAAGTGCTGCCAAAGATCAAGGAATTTTTGCGCGCCCTGGGGCCGACGCTCGACCCGGATGAGTACGACCATCCAGCCGAGGATGTCTGGATTCACAAGAGCGTCAAGCGCTACCCCAACGTGTATATCGAGGGGCCGACCGTCATCTGCGCGGAGACGGAACTCCGCCCCGGCGCGTTTCTCCGCGGGAGCGTGCTGGTTGGCAAAGCGTGCGTCGTGGGCAATTCGACGGAACTCAAGAACTGCATCCTCTTCGACCATGTGCAGGTGCCGCACTATAACTATGTTGGCGACAGCATCCTCGGAAGCTATGCGCATATGGGGGCGGGGTCGATCTGCTCCAACGTCAAGAGCGACAAAACGAACGTCGTCGTGCGCGGCGATCTCACCGTAGAAACGGGACTGCGTAAGTTTGGCGCGATCCTTGGCGATTATGTGGAAGTCGGCTGCGGCAGCGTGCTGAACCCCGGAACGGTGCTTGAACCGCACGTCTCCGTTTACCCCCTTTCCAATGTGCGCGGCGTTGTCCGGCGCGGGCATATCTTTAAAGCCCAAGGCAACGTCATCCAGCGAATCTAGCTTTTCACCGCCCGCGTTTTGGCAGAAACAACCTGCTGAGCGGGCGGTTTTTTTGCGATTTTTCACGCTGAAAAGCGTACATTTTTCGGCGGCGGCGAGCGTAAAAAGCATATCTTATTTACGATGACGGAAGAAATGTGAAAACCTCGCAACATTCCGCACAAACTTGTTTTTCGGGGGGACCCATTCGGTATAATAAGCGTATGATTTATTTTCGGCATCACTCCAGACTGCTGACATTTCGCAGGCCGCAAGGCGCGGCTCCCTGCCAGAGCAGCGTGCATATAGAAGCGGAATGCGGCGATCCGAGCGCGCGCGTTCAGATTCGTTTATACCATCAAAACGGCACGGAATCGTTCTTCGATATGCATGTTTATGGCGGCAGGGTTTCGACCGATCTGCCGATGCCGGAGAAGCCCTGTTTGGTTTGGTACTACTTCATCATCCGCCTGCAGGACGGTCAAACGCTGTTTTACGGCGCGGACAGCGGCGAAGGCGCGCTGCAGCAGAACGAACCGCGCGCGTACCAGATTACCGTTTACGACGGCGCGTTTGAAACGCCGCAAAGCTGGCGCGAGGGAATCGTTTACCAGATTTTTCCCGACCGGTTCCGGCGCAGCAGCTGGGAAGATTTTCGTTCCCGCGCGCGCTACCATGTTGAAAAAGGGCGCTTTTTGCGCGTGCACGACCGCTGGAGCGAGGACGTGCTCTATACGCCCTCGGTGGGGCAGAGCGAATACGAACCGAACGATTTTTTCGGCGGGGACTGTAACGGCATTCGCGAAAAGCTGCCGTATCTCAAAGACCTCGGCGTAACGGCGCTCTACCTCAACCCGGTTTTTGAGTCCGCGAGCAACCACCGCTACGATACGGCGGATTACCGTAAGATCGATCCGATCTTTGGAACCGAAGAGGAGTTTTCCGCTCTCTGCCGCGAGGCAAAGGAGCTTGGAATCCGCGTCATGCTGGACGGCGTGTTCTCTCACACGGGCGCGGACAGCCGGTACTTCGACAAGTTTTCGCGCTATGAGGACGTCGGCGCTTACGAGGGCGAGGATTCCCCTTACCGCAAATGGTATACCTTTCATGGCGACCGTGACCATTACGACTGCTGGTGGGGCTTTCCGACCCTGCCGAACGTCATTGAGCTTGAACCAAGCTACAGCGCGTTTATCGCGGGCGACGACGGCGTGCTCAGCCACTGGGCGCGTGCGGGCGCACATGACTGGCGGCTGGACGTTGCGGACGAGCTGCCGGACGAGTTTATTCGCATGCTTCGCAGGCGCGTCAAGCAGAACGACCCGGAAGGCGTTCTGCTCGGCGAAGTTTGGGAAGACTGCTCCAACAAATACGGCCCGCAAGGCCGACGCGGCTACGTCAGCGGCGACGAGCTGGATTCCGCGATGAACTATCCGTTCACGGACGCGGTGATCCGGTTTTTGACCGGGCATATCGACGCTTACGCGCTCGACGAAGCGCTGCAGACGCTGCGCGAGCATTACCCCAAGCCGTTTTACGACGCGTGCCTCAACCTGATCTCCTCGCACGATAGTATCCGCGCGGCAACCGCGCTGGCGGGCGCACCGGACCGAAACGCCGTTTCCCGCAAGATGCAGGCAACGTTTAGCCCCAGCGAGCAGGAGAAGCAGAAAGGCTACCGCAGGCTGGTTCTGGCTGCCGCGCTGCAGATGGCGCTGCCGGGGGTTCCCTGCGTATACTATGGCGACGAAGCGGGCATGACCGGCATGGCCGACCCCTTTAACCGCGGCACTTATCCCTGGAGCGCGGAGAACCCGGAGACGATGGCAGCATATCAAGCGCTGATGCACGCGCGCAGGGACGTTCTTTCGCTCAAACGCGGGCTTTGCCGCATGGGCGCGCTTTCGCCGGAAGTATTCACTTTGATTCGCTACCTGCCGGAGCAGGGGCAGGCCGCGCTTTTAATGCTCAACCGTTCAGAGCGCGAGCAGAGCGTGAGTTTCCGCCCCGAATGGCTCCAACAGGGGCCGGATGGCGAAACGGACGTTTCACTGCCGGAGCAAATGACGGACGTTCTGACGGGGGACGTGATTTACGCCGAACACGGAGAATGCAAAACCATCCTGCCGCCGATGACCGCTCGGCTCTGGATTGGCTGACCTGTATAAAACAGACTGGACGCCGGAAGCAGACCGGCAAAAGAAAAAGAGGGATTCATATGTTTCAACGGCAGCAAAAATACTTGGACGATCTGAACCGCGCGCTCTTGATTGCGGCGCTTGTATTGTCGATTATCGGGCTGTTCTTCTTTAAGTTCGGCAGCTGGCCGCGCTATGTGGTAACCGGCCTTGCGGCGGCGCTTTTAATACTGCTTGTGCTGCGGATGTTCAGCAAGGATACGTCCAAGCGGTACCGCGAGAACATGAAGTATTTAACCGTCGTCACCGCGATTGGCAGCTGGTTTAAGCGGACGTTTTCGCGCAGCGCTTCCGGCGGTTCCACGGTAAAGACGCACCGCGCGCACAAGGCGAAAAAGAACCCGACATGGAGCGAAATCAAACAGTATAAATACATGATCTGCCCGCAGTGCACCCAGCGCCTCCGCGTTCCGCGCGGCAAGGGGCGTATCCGAGTGACCTGCACGCGCTGCGGCAACGTGTTTGAAACCAAGAGCTGATTGAAACAGAGCGAGTTTGGCGTAAAAAGTGAATTTGCGGCAAAATACGCGCGAAAACTATTGCATTTTTGCAAAGTATGATATACTAGTAAAACAGTAGTGATTATACTGAACTCAAGTATTGAAATATTCGGAGGGAACAGACTATGCAGGCAACCAAAGAGATGCTCATTCAGCAGGTGATCGAGCTGGACGAAGGCACCGCGGAGATTTTGATGAACTCGGGCATGCACTGCCTCGGCTGCGCAATGGCGCATGGCGAATCGATTGAGCAGGCTTGCGCGGTGCACGGCATCGACGTTGACCAGCTGATTGGCGAAATCAACGCGTACCTGGCGGCGAAGTAACCGCATCGAAAGCAAAAAAAGAAAGTGGCCGTCCGTCGTGACGGCTGTTTTTCTGTCCCGGTCAGGCGGAACAAGCGCGCGAATCCGCCCTTTTTGACACAATCGTTTACAAGAACGGGGCAAAATAAAATGGAATCAAGCGGCGTTCCATGATAAAATACCATGGAAAGCGCGAATCGGAGGGTGAATGTTCGGCTATATCCGGCCGTTGGAATGCGAATTGAAGGTGCGTGAGCAGGCGGAATACCGCGCGTTTTACTGCGGCCTTTGCAAGACCATCGGCAAACGCTATGGCGCGCTGGAACGGCTGACCCTGAGCTACGACTGCGCGTTTCTTGCGGCGTTTCTGCACGCGCTAAGCGGCGGGGCCTCGTTTACGCGCGGCAACTGCGGCCCGCGATGCTACCGTGGCAAGCGACCGATAGCGAACACTTCGCCAGAGCTGGATTACGCAGCGGACATCAACGTACTGCTAAGCTACTATAAGCTCGGCGACGATGCGGCGGACGATAAGCAGGCGCTCAAAGCCGCTTCCTTGATTGCGCTCAAACGCGCGTACCGCAAAGCCGCGAAGCGGCATCCCGCGCTGGATGCGGAACTGCGGGAAAACATTCAGCAGTTGAGTGAGTTCGAGCGGCAGAAGATCGCTTCCACGGACGAACCCAGCGACGCTTCCGGGCAGATCCTCGCCGCCGTGATACGGCACGCGCCCATGCTGCCGGACAGCGAACAGGTCGCCTGCGGATGGATGTTTTACAACCTCGGCAAATGGGTGTATCTTATCGACGCGTGGGACGACCGTAAAAAGGACGAAAAGCACGGCAGCTATAATCCCTTTGTCCTTGGTAAAAAGAGCGTCGAGGACGCGGGATTTTTGCTCAACATTACGCAGAGCGAAGCGGAAAAGGGCTACAACCTGATTTCGTTTCATACGCCGAGCGGACTGATGGATAATATCATGCGGCTGGGACTGGACGCCGTGCAGCGACGCGTGCTCAAAAAGGAATGCGCCTGCGCGACGGAAATGTCGCCGAAACCGGAGTAAGGAGAGAACGGATGAACCCCTATAAAGTTCTGGGTGTCAGCGAAAACGCCTCGCAGGAGGAGATTCGCGCCGCGTATCTGGAGCTGGTCAAGAAGTACCACCCGGATAAATACACGGACAACCCCCTCAAGGAACTGGCCGGCGAAAAACTGAAGGAAATCAACCAAGCCTACGAGATGCTCACAAAAAAGCAAACCTCCTCCGGCTCTTCCGGCGCATACGGCTCCGGCGGTTCCTATGGCTCTTATGGCTCCTATGGTTCCGGCGCTTACTCCTCGGGTGGATCGTCGCGTACCGGCGGTTCGGCCTACAGCGGGCCGAACGCGGCGGAGTTCAACCGCGCGCGCTCGTTTATCAACCAAAACAACCTCAACGCTGCGCGGACAATTCTGGATCGCCCCAATATTGCGCATAACGCCGAGTGGAACTATCTCTACGGTGTAATCTACTTGCGCCAGGGTTGGTATGAAAAGGCCTACGCCTGCATCAGTAAGGCATACGAGATGGAGCCGGACAATCCCGACTACCGTAGCGCTTATGTTGACATGAACAATTCCGGGCGGGAATACAACCGCGAAAGCGGCGGAAACTTTAACGCTTCTCCCTGCTGCGATATCTGCTCGGTGCTGATGTGCCTCAACTGCTGCTGCGGCGGCGACTGTTTCTGATTCATAGCTTTTTCAAGCGCTCGTAAGGGCGCTTTTTTTGTTTCTGCAAAAAATGTTCGCCAAAATGTAAAAAATACTTGACACAATGTAGAAAAAGTTATATATAGTGTATGAAATAAATGACTTAATGTCAAGGAGAGAAGCCAACAATGTCATACCAACAGAAAAAAGCCGTCGTTTCCACAGCAACAGGGTTGTTGCTGTTGGCGGCCTATATCCTCACCGTCGCGAGCAGACTGCGCGCGGGGCTTGCCGCGCCGGACGATCTGAAGTTCTGGGCGGGGACGATGCTGATCTTTATCGGCATCGGAATCGTCGCGACCATCGTAATTCAGATCGTCTTCCATATCCTGTTCTCGGTTTCGGTTGCCGTGAAAGTAAAAATCGAGCAAGGTGACTGCGAAAATCCTAAGATCGACCGCCTGATCGCGCGTGAGATGGTGGAGGACGAAATGGACAAGCTCATTGAGCTCAAGTCCTCACGCGTGGGCTACGGAATCGGCGGCGCGGGATTTCTCGCAGGGTTGATCTGCCTTGTCTGCGGGCTGCCCGCCGCCGTAATGATCAACATCCTCTACGGCGCGTTCAGCCTGGGCATGGCGACCGAAGGAATTGCGCAGCTGTATTACTACAAGAGGGGGCTTCGCAATGGGCAGAAAAACTGAACCGGGCAACGTCAAAGTTGAGCTGAACGAACCTTATATAACGAATCAAATCCGCACACTGCGTTTTTTCGCAAACGAAATGACGCAGCAGGAGCTGGCCGAAAAAGCGGGCGCGTCCCGCCAGACCATCGTTGCCATTGAAGCGGGAAAGTATTCGCCTTCGCTGGAACTGGCGTTCAAAATCGCGGCGGCGTTCGGTGTACCGATTACGGACGTTTTTACATATCACACTTCGGAAGACGCGGAACGGGAAACGAAATGAAAAGCTTGATCGTCGTTCATTCCTGGCACCACAACAGCACGGCGAAGGTTGCAGAAGCGATGGCGAACGTGCTCCGCGCGGAGATAAAGACGCCGATCGCGGCGAATGTTTCCGAGTTTGCGGAAGTCGGTCTGCTCGGCTTTGGGGCAGGTATCGACAGCGGAGCGCATTACGCCGAACTGCTGGAGTATGCGAAAACCCTACCGGACGCACCGGGGCGGAAGTGCTTCCTGTTTTCCACCTGCGGCGTGTACACCGAAGATAAGATGCAAACCGACCATGCCGCATTGCGGGCCATATTGGAAGGCAAAGGCTATCGTGTGCTGGGCGACTTCAGCTGCCCGGGATTCAACACCAACAGCTTTTTGAAATACCTCGGCGGCATGAACAAAGGCAGGCCGAACGCTGGCGACCTTACCCGCGCGGAAGAGTTTGCACGCAGGATGGCAGCCTTTGCGTTGGAAAGGGAAGGCGCATGAGAATTTTAACCCTCGTTGGCAGCGTGTGCACGGCGGGCTTTGGCGTTTGGCACTTCTTCGTGCCGAAAGCCTGGAGCTGGTACTCGTATATCGCGCCGGAAGCGACGGAACTTGTGACGGCCGTCCGCGCGATCAACGTGTTTTTCTCGCTGAGTCTGGTGCTTTTCGCCGATGTCGATGTTCTAATCGTGTTCGGCGCGAAAAATCGCTACGCTAGCGTCGTTCTGCTTACGGCCACCGCCGTGCTCTGGGCGGTTCGGTGCGCTCTGCAGGTAATCTATCCGCAAGGGTCAATCAACCCAATTCTGCAGTACGGCATGCTCGCGGCGTTTGTGCTGATCTTCGCCTGCTTTGCTTGTGCCGCGCTGCTTGCGGCATTCGGCAAACAGCCGTCGCTAACATAACGCCGAACAAGCAACAAAAAAGCGCTCGCAAGAGCGCTTTTTTTCGTTTCATTCGGCTGTAACGATGAAATCACAGCTTTGCTCAACATCAAATGCTGTAAAGTATTTGTGCTCCAGCGGTATCCATCGGTTGAGAAACATCTGCAGCATCTCTTCGCCATTTCGCGCAAGGATGCGCGCGCGCTGGAGTGCGGGGTCGATTTGATAGAACACTTTGATATCGTAATGCGGGTTAAGTAAGGGATGCAGACTGTACGCACCTTCTATGATGACAACAGGGCGCGGAGCGATCTCCACGGGCGGGAGAAGCTCGTCCAGATGACAGTCGTAGCGCTCCAAAGAGACGGTTTCGCCCGCGAGAAGGTGCGGCAGAACGTCCCGAATGAACCGCTCAATGTCCACGTTTCCGCCGGGAGTTGCCAGCCGTTCGGGCGTGCGCATGTGTGGCTGAAGGAAGAAGTCGTCCATATGGAATACGGTAGCACCCAGCCGTTCGGCGAGCAGTTTTGCGGCGGTGGACTTGCCGGAAGCGCTTTGACCGTCGATGGCGATCAGTACGCGATCCTGCGTTTGCAGCAGTTGGGCGGCGCGGCTTGCGATCGCTTCAATCGCCTGTTCGGGGGTAAGTTCAGCTTGGTTTGAAATCATATTGTCTCCTGTTGGATTCGTGTTTCGCTGGAAAGGGAATAGAGGAATTTCGCACAGGCGAGCAAGTCCGCCGCCCCGCCGGGGCTGGCATGCCAGAGCCTGCATTGTTCGTCCAGCGCGCGGAGTTCGGCCAAAAACGCTTCTCCGCCGACGGGATGCGCGTCCGTAATCGTTCGCGCGGCTTGCCGGAGTTCGAGCGCGACCGTTTCCCCGCAGCGCGAGAGGACGTTTGCATCCTCCAAGTGTTCGATCAAGCGCAGCAGGGCAATGAGCCAGGCGTCGGTTTCCGAAGCGCCCGCCTTCAGCGCGGATTCATGCGCGGGTAGCGCGATTTGGGTCACGCCCGGGTAGCCCGCTTCCGCTTCTCCGCGCGCGCCTTTAGCGCCGTAGCGAGCAAACGCGCGCCCAGCGGATGCGCCTAGTTCGCGGGTGACGCCCCGGCAGACCAGCGCCGCGTCCCGCGCAAGTTCCTCCGCCGCAAGAGCCGTGCTGCTTGTGCTTCTGCGCCCGGCTGCGTAACAGAGAACGCCCAGTAGAAAGATGGCGCCTTTATGCGTATTGACGCCGGAGGTTGCGGAAAACATGGCGGACTCCGCATCCAAACCATCCTGCCGGATGGCGGAAAGCCTGCCTTCGGGCGGGAGAGTGCAATCATTCGCGCCACGTAGGGCAAAGCGCAGAAAATACGGTTGGATTACTTCCGCGCTTTTGAGCAGCAGCGACAAGTCCATATCCGCATGCGCGCCGGAATTTTCCGCGTCCACCAATCCCGGTTTCGGGGACAGCCGCGCTTCAAAGACGAGGGCTTCGTACGCAAGAGATTCGATCCGCTCCGGTGAAATGCTCATAGCGCGTGCTCCCGAATGTACGCGAGCGTCGGTTCCGGCACCAGAGGGGCGATGGAAGCGTAATCGCCCGCCTGCCAGAGCGCGCGCACGCGCGAGGCGGAGATGGGCGCGCCGCAAAAGACCTTTCGGGGAATCACGCGGACGTATATTCCGTGCGCGGGCAGAATGGAGAGAAGCGCTTCGTTATAGGCGGCGGTCATGGGGTCTAGCGGTTCCTCACCGACAAAGCGCGTTTGAATGCCGCAGGCAGGCGCGATCTGCTCGGCAAAGAGCGTCGCGTCCAGACGCGCGTGCGCGGACGCCGCATCGGTTTTGTTCTTAAAAAAGTAGTCCGGAAACGTCGCGCTGGAAATCACATAGGCGCCGCCGGGGCAAACGGAAACGTTCGGCAGATCCGCGCAGCCCTGGCGCACCAGCATCAGCCGCGCTTCCGCCGGCACATGCGCCGCGTCCTTGGACAGCACGAGAACGAGTAGGCGGTCACAGCACGCCGCCGCGGTTTCCACGAGGTACCGGTGCCCGTTTGTAAACGGGTCGGCGTTCATCACGATGGCGCCGTCCGCCTTTGGCAACTGAGCGAGAAACCGCTTGAGGCCGTCGCGGCGGCTTTCGAGCAGGGCGGCATCCTCGGTTTTGACGCGCAGATAGAAGCAGAGGGAAGCAAAAAGCGGAGCGTAAGCGGGTTTTGTGACGACAAAGACGTTGTCCACGCCGCCGCTTTTGAGTTCTTGATAGAGATGCGTCACCAGCATCGGCAAGATTCCTTCGCCCTGCGCCTCGTTGGCAACCGCGAGAGAACGGATGGCGTCTCCCGCGATTCCGCCGAGCGCGAGAACCGTTTCATCTTCGAATACCCCGGCAAGGCGCGTAATCCCCGCGTCGAGCCGGATGCCCGCGCGCACATAAAACGCGTCGATAGCGGCGCGGTCGCGGGTCAAATCCAGCGTGCGAATTTCCATACCAACACCTGACTGTTTTAGTTACACTTGCTCCAACGGCAGTGCGTTCGCGAGTTTTAAAAAAGCAGCTTGCACGTCCTCCGGCGTATGCAGGCGGCGGGAAGCGCAGGCGCGCCCCGCTTTGCCGCAGACGATGCAATTGCGCTCCGGAAAGCCGACGTCCTCGCGGGAAATGTGCGCGCCCTTCGAAGAGATTACGTCCATATCCCAGAGCCTCCCGTAAGGGGCTTTGGATTCCAGCTTGACAAGCTCCAGCTTCAAAAACGACGCGTCGGTTTTGAGGACGATATAGGCTTCGTAACCCGTAACGGGTTCGTGCGCTTCATAGAACAGCGGTACGAGCTCGTACCGCCGTAAAAAGCCGCCCAATGCGCGAATTCCGGCGGAAAACAGCCGCGCGGCTTCCGGCGTCGTTTTATCCGCGCCGGGAACCACGACGGTGAATACGGCAAGGCAAGCGCCCGGATACCGCGCGAGCAGCTTTTTTTCGTATGATGCGCGGTCGTCGCGCGCTTTGAGCAATTCTTCCAGTGTGATGTCCATAACCGCATTATACCATACGGCGGCGGACAGAAAAGAAGTTTCATGAATTACATAAAAATGCAGAATTGAAAGCCGTTATTCATTTAAACCAATGCGTGCCAGCCGGACCACAAAAGTGTAAAACGACGAGAAAGCCAGATATTGTGTGGGTGTATACAACAATACAGGCATGCTGCACATTTGTATATATTCTGTGCAATCACGCGTTTGCTCTTGTCAAGGCGACTGCATACTAGTATGATTATGCATAGAGACAGATCGAAGAAAAAGGACGGATCAACATGCAGATCAAGGCACCCGCATCCGCCGGAACCATGGAATCCGGCGATATCTTCATTGAAATCGAACCCGGCGAGAAAAAAGAAGTGGAAGTCGTGCTTAAAAGCTCCGTGGCCAACGAGTTTGGTAAGCAGATCGTAAAAACGATACAAAGCGCTGCAGCCGCGTTCGGGTTGGAATACGCGGTGGTCAACGCCGTGGATAAGGGCGCGCTGGACTGCACAATCCGCGCGCGCGTGACCGCCGCCTGCCAGCGGGCAACGGGCGAAACGTCGTTTGACTGGGGGCGGGAAGCATGATGAAACTGCGTAGAACCATGCTGTTTGTGCCGGGCAACAACCCCGGCATGATGAGCGACGCGCATATCTACGGCAGCGACGCGCTGATGTTCGATTTGGAAGACTCGGTCGCTCTGGGCGAAAAGGACGCTGCGCGCCTGCTGGTTTACCACGCGCTAAAGACGATCCATTACGGAGAGTGCGAAAAGGTCGTCCGCGTTAACCCGCTGAACACGCCTTACGGCAAAGCGGATATCGAGGCGATGGTCGCCGCCGGCGCGGAGGTCATCCGTCTGCCAAAGACGGAGACCGCGCAGGATATTTGGGATACGGAAGAGGAGATTCTGCGCGCGGAACGTAAGTTTGGCGTGCCGGAAGGAACGACCCACATGATGGCCGCCATCGAGGGCGCGCTGGGGATTGTCAACGCGTATGCCATTGCAAGCGCGAGCAAACGGTTGATCGGCATTGCGCTCGGCGCGGAGGACTACTGCGCCAACCTGAAAACGACGCGTTCCAAGGAAGGCAGCGAGCTCTTCTATGCGCGCTCGGCCATTGTGGTTGCGGCGCGCGCGGCGGGGATTGACGCCATCGACACCGTGTTTTCGGATGTAAACGACGAAGAGCAGCTCGTCAAGGAGACGCAGGCGGTCAAGCAGCTCGGTTTCGACGGTAAGAGCGTGATCAACCCGCGCCAGATCAAGCCCGTGCATAAGGTGTTTACGCCTACGCCCGCGGAGGTAAAGAAAGCCCTGCGCATTATGGAAGCGGGCAAGCAGGCGGCAGCGCGCGGCAGCGGCGTCGTTGCGCTGGACGGAAAGATGATCGACCGTCCCGTGATTCTCCGCGCGGAGCGCTGCTTGGAACTGGCCAAGGCGTCCCGCGTGATGTTCGAGGGGGAAGAACTATGAAACGGCAGGATTTTTCGGCGGAGATCGCCGCTTTCGGCAAAAAGCCGTACATTCCGGGTGAAAACCCGCGCTTAACGGAGAAGGACGCTTCGTCGCTCAAGGACCGCATGGCGCGCGAAAACAAGATTGTCGAGAGCCTCGAAAAAGCCGTGGAACTCGTCGGGCTCAAAGACGGCATGACGATTTCGTTTCACCACCATTTCCGCAACGGCGACCATATCGTCAACATGGTGCTCGATACGCTCGCGAAGATGGGTTTTCGGGATTTGACGGTCGCGGCTTCCAGCCTTTCGGACGTGCATAAGCCGATGATTAAACACATCCAGAACGGCGTCGTACGGCGAATCGAAACCTCCGGCTGCCGGGGCGAGCTTGCAACGGCGGTTTCCCACGGGCTGATGGACGAGCCGATGATCTTCCGCTCCCACGGCGGGCGCGCGGCGGCGATTGAAGAAAACGAAGTGCATATCGACGTTGCGTTTCTCGGCGCTTCGAGCTGCGACCCGTTCGGCAACGCCAACGGCTACTCGCGCGAGAGCGAGGGAAAATCCATGTGCGGCTCTCTTGGCTACGCGCGCGTGGACGCGCAGTATGCCGACAACGTCATCGTGCTGACCGATAATATTGTGAGCTACCCCAACGTGCCGTTCGGCATTTCCGCGCGCCTCGTGGACTATATCGTGCCCGTTGACGAAGTGGGTGACGCGGCAAAGATCATGACCGGAGCTACGCGCTATACGACCAACCCGCACGATTTGATGATTGCCGAGACCACGGCGGATATCATCGTCCACTCCGGGTATTTTTACGACGGTTTCTCGCTGCAGACCGGTTCGGGCGGCGCTTCGTTGGCGGTGACGCGTTTCCTGCGGGAAGCGATGCTGGAGCGGAACGTTACCGCGAGCTTTGCGCTTGGCGGAATTACGGGCGCTATGGTCAAACTGCACGAAGAAGGGTTGATTCGCCGCTTGCTGGACGTGCAGAGTTTCGATCTGGACGCGGCGCAGTCGCTCAAGAACAACCGTTTCCATCAGCAGATCGACGCGAACTATTATGCAAACCCTTACCGGCGAGGAGCTGCGGTCAACCAGCTGGACGTGGTCGTGCTCTCCGCGCTGGAGGTGGATACCGACTTCAACGTAAACGTGCTGACCGGTTCGGACGGTATGATTCGCGGCGCGGTTGGCGGACACCCGGATACGGCGGCGGGGGCGGCGCTGGCGATTGTGGTCTGCCCGCTGATGCGCGGCCGCATGCCCTGCGTACGCGAGCGGGTCAACACCATCGTCACCCCGGGGGACACGGTGGATATCGTAGTGACCGATCAGGGCGTTGCGGTCAATCCGAAACGGCCGGAGGTCGCCGAACGGCTGGAGCGCGCGCACTTTAAGATTTCCTCCATCGAGGAGCTCGCGTGGCGCGCCGAGCGAATCACCGGCAAACCGGAACCGCTGCCCTACGGCAAGAAGATCGTTGGACTTTGCACCTACCGTGACGGCAGCGTGATCGACGTCATCCGCGAGATCGCTGAATAGCAAAACAACAAACTCCTTTCTTGCGAAAGGAGTTTATAATTTGAAAAATTCTTTTGCTTCTTTTCTTTTAAGAAAAGAAGAGTATTACTCGTCCTTCAACCCGTTCCGTAACCGCACCCAGCGCACCGCGCCGTCAACCGGAGGACGGTCGTTGGTCTGGAGCTGGAAGATATCGCCCTTGCGGCGCAAGAGTTCGTATTCCAGCATTCTGCGGAAAGTTTTGGAAGCGACCGCCGTCATAATGGAACCGGAGAGGGCGACATGCACCGGCGCCTCCAACGAAAGCGCGTTTGTTGCGGCAACGATGCAGTCCGCCGCGTGGGAGGCGGCGCGGGCGGCATAGCGGGAGGCGAGATCGTCCGCCGTTTCCACCGCGGTAAAGAAAAGGCCGATTAACTGTCGCGCCGCAGCTTCGTTTTGAATGCGTACGGCGGAAGCGAGAAACTCCTCCGGGGAATGAATATCGAAGAGCGTATAGTAACCGTCCTTGAGGGCGGTCTTTTTTTTGCCGAAAAACACCTGCTGGTACACGGTGCGGTAAACGAACGCGACAATATCGAACCCGCCGCCGGTATCTCCGGAAAGCACGCCAATGCCGCCGAACTGCACGCGCTTGCCTTCGCGGTTCATGCCCGCGCAGGTTACGCCGGAACCCGCGGAATAGCAGATGCCAACGCCGTCCTTTACGCCCGCCATCACGCCAAGATACCCATCGTTGCAGACAAAGCACTTGTTTAGTCCCCGCTCCTGCAGACAGGCGGTAAGCGCAAGGCTTTGCTCCTCGTAATCCGCGCCCGCAAGGCCAAGCACCGCATCCTGAACGTCGGAAAGCGCATATCCCTTTTCGCCGAGCATCTGGCTGCATTGCTCAACGAGTAAATCTGCCGCGTCGTCGAATCCGCCGGGCATCGTTTCATGGTTGCTGCCGCAGCCCCGCAGCGCGGCAATCACTTGGCCGGACGCATCGAGCAGGCGGTATTCGGTCTTGGAGTTTCCTCCGTCAACGGCAAGATAACACTTTTTTTGTTCCATACAGCGGCAGACCCTCGGTACGATTGAATTTTCAAAAACGGCTGAGCCGGGAAAGATGGTCTACAAACGGCGTTTGAATCAAACGGGGAAGAAGCGGGGAAGCAGCGGCCGGTTCTGCTGGAGCATCTCTTCCAGACAGGGAGCTGCTTCGTCAAGATCCGCCGTAATGGGGTTGCAGGCCAGCGCACGCAGCGCTGTTGCACGGTCGCCGGAGAGCGCCGCCTGGACGGTCAGCGTTTCGTAAGCCTTTACGCTGGAGACCAGCGCGGTTAAAACCGGGTTCGGCTTTACGGTGATGGGATTGCGCTCGATTCGCCCGCGCGAGACAAAGCAACTGGTTTCGATGACGCTTGCGTCGCCGAGGAAGTCCAGCACGCCGTTATTTTGCACGTCGATCACATGATGCCCCGGCTCCGCGCCGGAAAGCGAGGCGATCAGCGCGATAGCCGCTTCCGAATAGAGATGTCCGCCGCGTTCGGCCAGCATGGCGGGGACGGTATTGCTGCGCGTATCGGCATAGTAAGAAAGCAGGCGCGCTTCGATATCCTGACAGGCTTCTCCGCGCGTTTGCTCCGCTTTGAGCAGCTCCTGGTATTTCCGGTCGCGGTAGAAAAAGTATTGCAGATAGTCGTTCGGAATAGCTCCGAGCAACTCGATGATTGGGCGGTAGTTCTTGACCCAAGAGTCGAGTGCTTCCGCGCGATCTAGCGACTCCGGAGCGAGCAGCTTGGGCAGAACGTCCTCGCCGCCAACATAAACCGCCGTCACCGCGCCGCAGTGGTTGAGCGAGACGGTTTCCAGCCGCACGCTCTCCATTGGAACGCCAAGCAGTTTGGCTATTCTTTCCTGCGTGCCGATGGGCAGGTTGCAAAGCCCGATCGCCTTGACGGGCGTATAGTTGAGCAAAAACTCCGTTACGATGCCGGAAGGGTTGGAAAAGTTGATCAGCCAGGCTTCCGGCGCGTACTTCGAAACCGTCTCAGCAATGAGTTCCATCTGCGGAATGGTGCGCAGCGCGTTGGCAAACCCGCCGATGCCGGTCGTCTCCTGGCCGATCATGCCAAACGGGAGCGGAATCTTTTCGTCGCGGACGCGCGCTTCGAGCTTACCCGCACGAATTTGGGTGACAACGTAGTCCGCGCCCTCCACGGCGCGCGCCAGATCGACGCTGCGGAGAATGCGCGGTTCCATGCCGTTTTCCTGCAGGACGCGCTCGCAGAAGTCTCCGACGATGTTGAGCCGGGACTCGTCAATATCCGTGAGCCGCAGTTCTTCAACGGGCAGGATATCCCTGCGCTTGATCAAACCCTGCATCAACTCCGGGCAATATGTGCTGCCCGCACCGACAACCGCCAGCCGAATACCCATGACCGCGCCTCCTGTTCGAGCGTCGTTTGTAAAAGAGTCTTATCGTAACAATTCAGATCGGGTTCAGAAATGCGGGCAAAACAGCCCGTGAAACGTTAGTTTGGCCGGCCGCATCGGGCCCGGCGACGGAGAATGCTGTTGGCAAACAAAATGCTTACAGAAAGTATACCATATTTTGAAAAAAGCAAAGTAAAAAATACGTAAAAAACGAACGCGAAAACATCAAAATTGTAACAAATCAACCCGAGTAGATGAAATAGGAAAACATGGCGCACGTTGTTTTCAGGCGTAATCGTTTAAGCGTTGGCAACGCATAGTGTGCAGTATGCATCACTGTTAATAACAGAGTGGGAGACGCGCGAAAAAATCAATAATGTTACATTGTCCTTACATATCCAGTTGTACAAGTTAAAACCGTCAAACAACCCTTGGCAACTACCGCGTGAACAATGGCGAAAAACGAATTTTGCGCGAATTTGACGGGAAACGTTCACCTCGACCGCGAATAATGCTTAGAACACTTCCCTGCGAAACGCAATATCCGTTCGCTTTTTTTGAACGAACCTGTATATTCAACCAAAGACGGAAAATAATCGACGAAAAACGACTTTTTCGATGATTAAATGATAAAATGCTGATTTCATATTAGAAATAATGTGCATTTAGAGATTTCTTCATAAAATATCGTAAAAACCAGTATTTTTTTCAATCTGGCTCTTTCTTTCTGTCCACGAGTGTAGTACAATATGACATACAGCGTTCGAAATTGTGTGTTGACTGCATTATTATGTAAAAATCAACACGGGTGGAACGCTCAAATCAGGCGGCGTTCGGCTGTTGAATCACGAGCGTACGCTGTTGTTATTGATTCGGAGGAGAGAGAAAATGGACATTGGAGCGAGCATTAAGAGACTCAGAAAATCACACGGGGAAACGCAGCAGCAGCTTGGCGAAGCGGTCGGCGTTGTTCAGCAATCGGTGGCGGCATGGGAATCCAACCGCTGCATGCCGGACATCGCGTCGTTGGTCGCGATTGCCACCCACTACGGCACCTCTACGGACAGCATCCTTGGCCTGACCGAGGAACCCAGCTACCTGCTCGATACGGAAGGCATGCAGTCCTACCGCAACGACGTGGCGCTGGCGGATCGTCTGCCCATGGAGATTCGCGAAGGCGTTCTCGCGCTGATTCGTCTGGAGCGCGCAAAGTACGGCAGATAACAAGCCACCTCTTGTTATCGCGCTGTAACGGAACGCAAACTGCGAAAAACAAAACCTTATCGAAAAACCACCTAGCTTGAACGAGTAGAAACCAGAGTTCTTCGTCGGTCCCCTGCATGGGTTTCTTTCGTGAACCCCATCGATCGAGCGGCAGCCGCAGTCTCTCCCGCAGGCGCGGGGGTTGCGCGCGGCGAAAACATCCTATATAATACTGTCTGGACGGCACATCACCGTTATTTTCAAGTCGCGTTTTTTATGAGGTGAAATATGGATTATAAAGCCATTGCCGATCAGATGGGGCCGCGCGTCGGCGCTACGCAGGAATGGATTTTTCACGTGCTGCGGGAAGGCATTATCAGCGGGCTTTTGCCCGGCGGGATGCAGCTCAAGCAGGACGAAATCTCCGCCGCGCTGAACGTCAGCCATATTCCGGTGCGTGAAGCGCTGAGAAGGCTGGAAGCGCAGGGGCTTGTTCGCATTCATCCCAACAGGGGCGCTTCCGTTACCCAGCTGACGCGAGACATGCTGCTGGATATGATGGAAGTCCGCGCAACGCTTTCGGTGATGATGCTCAAGAACAACGCGCCGCTGCTGACGCAGGAAGATTTCGACGCGCTGGAAAACGTAATCCGCCTGCAGCGTGAAACGCCGGTGGAGGATATCGTCCGTTCCGAAGAACTCAACTACAAGTTCCACGAAATCCTGACGTCCCGCGCGGATAATTCGATGGCCGACCTCATGCTGGAACTGATCCACGCAAACATCGACCGTTATCTCCGCGCGAGCTTCTACGGCTCGCTGGAAACGCGCGAAGTCTCCATTGGCCAGCACGAGGCAATCCTCGCGGCCTGCAGGAAAGGCGATTTAGAAACGGCTTGTAATGTGCTGCGCGACCACATTCTCAACGCCAAGGAGTTCATCCCCGAGTCGCTGAAGTAGCAGTATTCGTAAACCATGAAAGGCTCTCCGAACAGGAGAGCTTTTTTGCATGGTTACCTCTTGACAAAGCCTAGTAAAATGCTAATATATAAGCAATCACTTATATAAAGAGGCGCTTATGAACGACATCATCGGCACGCCGATCTGCGGCGAAACGCATATCGACAAACAGCACGAGGAAGAGGTGCGCGCGCATCTGCCGAGCGAGGACGAGGCAGCGGACGCCGCGGCTCTCTTTACGCACCTTTCGGACACCACGCGCGTCAAACTGCTCTCCATGCTCGCGGTATCCGATATGTGCGTTTGCGAAATGGCGGATCTGCTGGGCATGAGCCAGCCCGCGGTTTCGCACCACCTGCGGATTCTGCGCCAGTGCGACGTAATTCGTTTTCGCAAGTGGGGGCAAAAGACGGTGTATTACCTCAGCGATAACGAAATCGGGGATACGATTAAGCGGCTTCTTCATACGGTAGCTGATGGAAAGGGTCAGGACAATGGCTAAGGACTGGATTGGAACCAACGGAAAATGCAAGTACTGCGGGCTGGATGAGGCGCACTGCGTCTGCGGTAAGCCCGAACCGCTAACCTGCGACATCACCTGCAAGGACGAAACCTGTTCCTGCGGGCATGTACAGGAACACGAAGAGCACGAACATGGCGAAGGCGCTCGTCAGTTTTTGATATTAGGCGTTGCCGCGGCAATGCTGATTGCAAGCCATTTTATTGGTGACGGCTTCTGGCAGACTGCGATGCGGATTGCATCCTATCTAGCGGCGGGATACGAAGTACTGCTCCGCGCGGGCAAAGGACTGTTTAAAAAGCGCTTCTTCGACGAGAATGTGCTCATGAGCATAGCCACAATCGGTGCTATCGCGCTGGGCGACTTTTCTGAAGCCGCGGCGGTCATGATTTTCTACGGCGTTGGCGAAAGCCTGCAGGAAATGGCCGTCCGTTCCAGCCGCAAGCGAATTACGGACGCGGTGGAACTCCACCCCGACAAGGCGCGGCTGGTGCAAAACGGCGAGGAGCGGATGGTCAAGCCGGAGGAGGTCGCCGTTGGTGAGACGATTCTAGTCAAGGTCGGCGAGCGCGTCCCGCTGGACGGCGTCGTCATGAAAGGCGAAAGCTTACTGGACGTTTCCATGCTCACCGGCGAGCCGAGACCCGTGCTTGCAAAAGCAGAGAGCGCTGTTTCCGCGGGAGCGGTCAACACCAGCGGCCCGCTGACGATTCGGGTGACGAGCCTCGCCGCCGAGTCTTCCACAAGCCGACTTCTGCGCGCCGTGGAGGACGCAACGAAGCATAAACCCGCCATCGAGCGGTTCATCACGCGGTTTTCACGCGCGTATACGCCCGCCGTCATCGGAGCGGCAGCGCTCGTTGCCATCCTGCCGCCGCTGTTCGGCGCGGGCAGCTGGAGCGAATGGATTCACCGTGCGCTGATCTTCCTCGTGATTAGCTGCCCCTGCGCGCTGGTGCTCAGCATTCCGCTGACGTTCTTTGCGGGGCTTGCGATTACCTCCAAGAACGGCGTTTTGCTCAAAGGCGCGGACTCGCTGGAGCGACTGACCAGGATTGGCGCGGTGGTGCTCGATAAAACGGGCACGCTGACCGAAGGCGAGTTCGAAGTGCAGCGCGTCGAGAGTGACGGTATGGAACGGGAAGAACTGCTTGCGCTGGCCTCCGCCGCCGAACAGCACAGCCTGCATCCCATCGCTTCCGCCATTGCAAAGGCAGACAGGCGCGGGTATGCTGCGGAGAACATCCGTGAGATCGCGGGCAAAGGCGTTCTTGCCGAAGTAAACGGCAAGCACGTTGCGGTCGGCAACCGTGCGTTGCTGGAGCAGGAAGGCATAATAAGCGACTCTGATGCGAGCGTGCTCGTTACCGTGAACGGCATATACGCGGGGGCAATCTATGTTGGCGACCGTATCCGCGAGAGCGCAAAGCTCGCCATAGAAGAACTCTACGAGGAAACCGGTTATACGGCCATCCTCACCGGGGACACGGAAGCCGCGGCGAATGCCGTCGGCGAGCAGGTCGGCGTGGACGATGTTTTTGCCGCGCTCAAGCCCGCGGATAAGCTGGAAGTCATGCGGCAGATCCGCTCGAAGCACGGCAAAACGCTGTTTGTCGGCGACGGCATCAACGACGCGCCGGTTCTCGCTGGAGCGGATATCGGCATTGCCATCGGCCTTGGCGGGACGGATATGGCGGCGGAAGCGGCGGACGCGCTGCTGCTGACAAGCGACTTAACGCGGGTTCCGTTTGCAATCCGCACGGCAAAAATGACCGTTGGCACCGCGCGGACGAACATTGCCATAGCGCTCGTGATCAAAACCGCCGCGCTCATTCTCGGCGCGCTGGGGCTGGCGGGCATGTGGATGGCGGTAGTTGCGGACGTTGGAGCGGCTCTCATCTGCGTGCTGCATACGCTGCTGCTGTTCCCGCGCACCAACGAGAGCAAGCGTAAATAACGTTTCCTATTATATAAGCAAATGCTAAAAAGTGACTGCGGCAAAAAAAAACGCTGAAAACCCAGTCGAACTTTGCAAAGCCGCATGCGGCGGGGGAGAAACCCGCCGGTGCGGCTTTTGCCGTTTCGGCAAAAAGATTCTCTAAAAACTTCCGCTGGATTTTTGCCGCGCGCTCTGCTATACTGCATAAGCCAGCCCGTTCGGCTGGAATCGCCGAAAAAAGGCTCAAAAAAGGGCTGTTTTTCAAAAAATTCTTCTTGCATTCTCTCATTTATTCCTGTAAAATAGTCATGTTCGTGCCATAAAGGCTTTGTTTTTATGTGCGCAGGGATGATCGGGAGGTTGCCGGTACTGCCATCCGGGTAATTTCCGCTCAGACCCAACGCCCGAATTCCGGGCGAGGGCGAGGCAAACAGAGCGCTCGTGCAGTCCCCAAACAAGCATGGCACAGCCGAAAGGCTGCGCATGGTTTATGAAGAAGGAAACACACGGCTCTGTGTATCGCTCAAGAATTTAAGGAGGGTATCAAATAATATGGCAAACAGAATTCGCATTAAGCTCAAGGCGTATGAAAGCTCTCTGATCGATCAGAGCGCGGAAAAAATCGTTGAAACCGCCAAGAGAACCGGCGCGCAGGTCAGCGGACCGATCCCCCTGCCGACGGAAACCGAAATCGTAACCATCCTGCGCGCGACGCACAAATATAAAGATTCGCGCGAACAATTCGAGATGAGAACGCACAAGCGCCTGATCGACATCCTTCAGCCGTCCAGCAAGACCGTGGACGCGCTCATGAAGCTCGATCTCCCCGCGGGCGTTGATATCGAGATCAAACTGTAAGTAACCGGAGGTAACCATGAAGAAAGCCATTTTGGGCAAAAAGATCGGTATGACGCAGATGTTCCGTGCTGACGGTACCATGATCCCAGTGACAGTCATTGAAGCCGGTCCCTGCCCCGTAGTCCAGAAGAAGACCGTCGGGACCGACGGATACGAAGCCGTCCAGATGGGTTTTGGCGAGCTGCGTGAAAAGCTCTCCAACAAACCGCGTACGGGTCACTGTGCCAAAGCGGGCGTGAAACCCCTCCGTTATATGAGAGAGTTCAAGCTCGACGACGCAGCCAGCTATGAAGTTGGTCAGGTCATCAAAGCCGACATGTTCGCCGAAGGCGACAAAATCGACATCCGCGGCACAAGCAAAGGCAAAGGCTTCCAGGGCGTCGTCAGGCGCTGGAATCAGCACCGCGGCAAGATGACGCACGGTTCGCACTTTCATCGCGCCCCTGGCTCCATGAGTGCAAACTCCAGCCCGTCCCGCGTGTTTAAAACCAAGAACCTGCCGGGTCACATGGGCAGCGAAACCGTCACCATCCAGAACCTCGAAGTCGTTCGCGTGGATGCGGAGCGGAACCTGCTGCTCGTCAAAGGCGCGGTGCCCGGCCCCAAGGGCGGCCTGGTCGCTCTCACGAGCACTGTGAAGTAAGGAGGAGCAAGAGAATGCCTAAAGTAGCAATAGTCGATATCACCGGCAAAAAGGTCGGCGAATACGAGCTCTCCGAAAATACGTTTGGACAGCCTGTCAATCAATTCGTATTACACGAAGTTGTCAAGGCGCATCTGGCTAACTGCCGTCAGGGCACGCAGAGCGCTTTAACCCGCGCGGAAGTTTCCGGCGGCGGCATCAAGCCCTGGCGTCAGAAGGGCACCGGTCGTGCCCGTCAGGGTTCCACCCGCTCCCCGCAGTGGCGGCACGGCGGCGTGGTGTTCGCGCCGAAGCCCCGCGACTATACGATCCGCGTGAACAAAAAAGTCAAGCGCATCGCCATGAAGTCCGCGCTCTCCGGCAAGGTTGAGGGCGGCGAGCTGATCCTCGTTAACGAGCTCAACATCAAGGCAGCCAAGACCAAGGAAATGGTCAAGGTTCTCGAAGCGCTCAAGGTTGCCAAAGCCCTGATCGTTCTGCCGGAACCGAACGCCGTTGTTGAGCGCGCCGCGCGCAACATCCCGGGCGTTAAGACCACGCTGGTCGGCACTCTGAGCCCGTACGAGATTCTCAAGTACGATAAGCTGATCCTCACCGAGGCGTCAGCCAAGAAGATCGAGGAGGTGTACGCCTGATGAAGAGCGCTTATGACATCATCAAGATGCCGGTGCTGACCGAAAAAACCTACGATCAGTTCCCGAGCAAGACCTACACGTTTAAAGTAGACAAGACCGCCAACAAGATTCAGATCAAAAAGGCGGTTGAGGAAATCTTTGGCGTCCAGGTTGAAAGCGTCCACACGATCAACGCAGACGGCAAAGTGCGCCGCCAGGGGACTTCCTCCGGCCGCACCGCTTCCTACAAAAAGGCCTACGTGAAGCTCAAGAAGGACTCCAAAGGCATTGAGTTCTTCGACAGCATCTCGCAGTAAGGAGGACGAACCATGGGTATCCGCAAGATTAACCCGACGACGCCGGGTCAGCGCTTTATGACGGTTTCCTCGTTTGAGGAGATCACGAGAAAGACGCCTGAGCGCTCGCTTCTCGAAGATAAGAAAAAGAACGCCGGCCGCAACGTCACCGGCAAGATCACCGTCCGTCACCAGGGCGGCGGCGCGCGCCAGAAGTACCGCATCATCGACTTCAAGCGCAACAAGGACAACGTTCCGGCCAAGGTCTTCTCCATTGAGTATGACCCGAACCGCTCGGCCAACATCGCGCTGCTCCACTATGCGGACGGCGAAAAGCGCTACATTATCGCGCCGCTTGGTCTGACCGTTGGCGAAACGATTATTTCCGGCGAAA
This sequence comes from Christensenellaceae bacterium, assembly GCA_963674535.1. Taxonomy (GTDB): domain Bacteria; phylum Bacillota; class Clostridia; order Christensenellales; family CAG-138; genus UBA7703. The sequence goes on from OY771363.1 coordinate 839,324, forward strand.
CCGCCGACATCAAGGTCGGCAACGCGCTGCCGATTGCCAACATTCCCGTCGGCACGATGATCCACTGCGTTGAGCTCAAGCCCGGCAAGGGCGCGCAGCTTGTCCGCTCCGCGGGCAACGCAGCACAGCTCATGGCAAAGGAAGGCTCGTATGCGCAGGTTCGCCTGCCCAGCGGCGAAGTAAGACTGATCCCGATGAACGCCAAGGCCACGATCGGCCAGGTCGGCAACATCGATCACGGACACATTCAAATCGGCAAAGCGGGCCGCAAACGCCATATGGGCGTCCGCCCGACCGTCCGCGGCAGCGTTATGAACCCCTGCGATCACCCGCACGGCGGCGGCGAGGGCAAGAGCCCGATCGGCCATCCCGGTCCGGTCACCCCGTGGGGCAAGCCCGCACTCGGTTACAAGACACGTAAGAAGAAGAACCCGACCAGCAAATACATTGTGCGCCGCAGCAACGGCAACTGAGGGAAGAGGAAGGAGATAAACAATGAGCAGATCAATTAAAAAGGGCCCGTTTATCAGCGAACGCCTCTTGGCGCGCATCCAGGCGCTGAACGCGAGCGGAAAAAAGACCGTCGTCAAGACATGGTCTCGCTCCTCTACCATCTTCCCCGAAATGGTGGGTCACACCATTGCGGTGCATGATGGAAAGAAGCACGTTCCCGTATATGTAACGGAAGAAATGGTCGGCCATAAGCTGGGCGAATTCGCCCCCACCCGTACGTTCAGAGGACACAAGGGCTCCGAGAAGTCCTCGTCCGCGAAATAAGGAGGAACGAAGTACTATGGCAACCAGAGTTAGAGAAAAAGCGGCAAAACGCATTGCAAACGCCGACAAGCGTCCGCATGCGACCGCAAAATACATTCGCATCTCCACGCGTAAGGCAAAGGCCGTGGTCGATTTGATTCGCGGAAAGAGCGTTAAGGAGGCGGAAGCCATCCTGCGGTACACGCCCAAAGCCGCGACCGAGCCGGTGGCAAAACTCCTCAAGAGCGCTGTGGCGAATGCGGAGAACAACCTCGAGATGAACCGCGAAGAGCTCTACGTCGCTGAGATTTATGCAAACCAGGGTCCGAGTCTGAAACGCTTCCAGCCGGTGTCTCACGGACGCGCATCCGCAATACTTAAGCGTTCGAGTCACATCACCATTGTGCTGGATCAGGCGAAGTAAGGAGGAAATGAGTAATGGGTCAAAAAGTTAATCCGAACGGCTTCCGCGTTGGCGTGATCAAAGATTGGAACACCCGCTGGTACGCCTCCAAAAAGGATTTCGCCGATTTCCTCGTAGAAGATCGCAAGATTCGTGACTTCGTGAAAAAGAAGTATTATCTCGCCAGCATTTCGCGCATAGAAATCGATCGCGCTGCCGGCAAGATTACGATCAGCATCTTCACTGCCCGTCCCGGTCTGTTGATCGGCAAAGGCGGCGCCGGGATCGAAACGATCAAGGAAGACATCAAAAAGGCGACCGGCAAGGACGTCAGCGTCAACATCATGGAGATTCGTGACGCCGATTCCGACGCTCAGCTCGTCGCCGAGAACATCGCAAGCCAGCTTGAGAAGCGTATCAGCTTCCGCCGCGCCTTGAAGCAGGCGATGGGCCGCGCAATGCAGAAGAACAGCGTCAAGGGAATCAAGCTCATGGTCTCCGGCCGCCTCGGCGGTGCGGAAATCGCCCGGAGCGAAGGGTACCACGACGGTTCTATTCCGCTGCAGACGATTCGCGCGGACATCCAGTACGGCTTTGCCGAAGCGAAGACCACCTACGGCCGCATCGGCTGCAAGGTGTGGATTTACAAGGGCGAGCTGCTCGGCAAACGCAACGTTTCCGAGAAGCGCGAGGAAGGGGGCAAATAACCATGTTGATGCCGAAAAGAGTCAAACGGCGCAGAGTGTTCCGTGGCCGCATGAAGGGCAAAGCCACACGCGGCAACACGGTCACCTACGGTGAATATGGTCTGATGGCGATGGAACCCTGCTGGGTTACCAGCCAGCAGATTGAGGCGGCGCGTGTCGCGATGACGCGTTATATCAAGCGCGGCGGCCAGGTTTGGATCAAAATCTTTCCGGACAAGCCCGTCACCGAAAAGCCCGCCGAAACCCGCATGGGCAGCGGCAAAGGCTCCCCGGAATACTGGGTTGCCGTTGTAAAGCCCGAAAGAATTCTCTTTGAGATCGCCGGCGTTGACCGGGACGAAGCCTACGAGGCGCTCCGCCTTGCCATGCATAAGCTCCCGCTGAAATGCAAAGTGGTCAAGAAGGAAACCGAAAAGGGTGGTGAAACCGATGAAGGCAAATAAGTTTCGCGAAATGACCAACGATGCCCTCGCCGCTCAGGAAAAAGAGCTTAAGAGCGAGTTGTTCAACCTTCGCTTTCAATCGGCAACCGGCCAGCTCGCCAATCCGCAGAGGATTAACGACTGCAAAAAGGACATCGCCAGAGTGAAAACGATCATCCGCGAGCGCGAGCTTGCGAAAGTCGCCGAGTGACGGGAAGGAGGACAAAGCAGATGGAAGAACAGAGAGGCTACAGAAAGACCCGTATCGGCGTGGTCGTCAGCGATAAAATGGACAAGACCGCCGTCGTCGCCATCAAGACCAAGGTTCGCCACCCGTTATATGGCAAGATGGTCAACCGCACACGCAAGTTCAAGGTTCATGACGAAGAGAACCAGTGCGGCATTGGCGATACCGTAAAGATTATGGAAACGCGCCCCATCAGTAAGGACAAGCGGTGGCGCCTCGTGGAGATCGTCGAGAAGGCGAAGTAACGATTGGAGGAACTGGAAAATGATTCAACCGCAAACCAGATTAAAGGTCGCGGACAACAGCGGCGCGAAAGAAATCATGTGCATTCGCGTCCTGGGCGGTTCCTACCGTAAGTCCGCCAATATCGGTGATGTGATCGTGGCCAGCGTCAAGTCCGCATCTCCGGGCGGCGCAGTGAAGAAAAAGGACGTCGTGCACGCGGTTGTCGTACGCACGGTATCCGGCATTCAGCGACCGGACGGAAGCTATATCCGTTTTGACGATAACGCAGCCGTAATCATCAACGACCAGAAGCAGCCCCGCGGCACCCGTATCTTTGGGCCCGTGGCGCGTGAACTCCGTGAGAAGGACTACATGAAAATCGTGTCCCTCGCACCGGAAGTACTGTAAAAGGAGGAGCATGACATGAACAGCTTGAACGTCAAAAAAGGCGACACCGTCGTTGTCATCTCCGGCAAAGACAAAGGCAAGAAGGGCAAAGTCCTTGTTGCGCATCCCTCCGAAGAGCGCGTGGTTGTTCAGAACACCGCGATGGTCGTCCGCCATGTCAAGCCCCGCAAGCAGGGCGAACCCGGCGGCCGTATCACCAAGGAAGGCACCATTCACGCTTCCAACGTGATGGTCGTCTGCCCCAAGTGCAACAAGCCTACCCGCGTTGCCCATAAGATCAAGGTTGTCGAGATCTCGGGCGAGAAGAAGGATAAGAGCGTCCGCGTGTGTAAACACTGCGGCAAAGAATTGGATTAAGGCGGAAGGAGGAACTGACAAGTGGCAACGAAGAAAGATTTGGAAACCATCGCAGAAGGCATTGAAACAGCAGTGGAAGATGCCGGCAAAGAAGTGAAAAAAGCCGTCAAAAAGGCAGCTCCGAAGGCCGCCGAAGCCGCGGAAACGGTAGAAAAAGCCGTCAAGAAGACCGCCGCCAAAGCTGCGGACACGGTCGAAAAAGCGGAAAAAGCCGTTAAGAAGACCGCTCCGAAGGTTGCGGAAGCAGCCGCCGAGACCGTCGAAAAGGCGGAAAAGGCCGTTAAGAAAGCCGCTCCGAAAGTTGCGGAAGCCGCCGCGGAAACCGCCGTTAAGGCAGCCAAGGTCGTAGAAGCCGCCGCGGAAACCGTCAAGGAAGCCGCGCAGAAGGTAGAAAAGAAGGCCGAAGCCGCCAAGCCCGCCAAAAAGGGCAAGGAAGCTGCCGCCGCCAAGGCGTTCACCAGCGGTCCGCGCATGAAGGCACGCTATGCCGAAGAGATCGCGCCGTCTCTGCGCGAAAAGTTCGGTTATGAAAACGTGATGCAGATTCCGTACCTCGAGAAGGTCATCATCAACATGGGCCTCGGTTCCGATAAGGACAATCCCAAGGGAATCGAAGCCGCCGTGAAAGAACTCAGCACCATTGCCGGTCAGAAGGCTGTGATCACCCGTGCCAAGAAGAGCGTTGCGAACTTCAAAGTCCGCGAAGGCATGTCCATTGGCGCAAAGGTCACCCTCCGCGGAGACAGGATGTATTATTTCGTTGACAAGCTCATGAATATCGTCCTGCCGCGCGTGCGCGACTTCCGCGGCGTTTCCGACAAGGCGTTCGATGGGCGCGGCAACTACGCTCTCGGCCTCAAGGAACAGCTGATCTTCCCGGAGATCAACTATGACGACGTCGATAAAGTTCGCGGCATGAACATCGTGTTCGTCACGAGCGCAAGGACAGACGAAGAATGCAAAGAGCTGCTCACCCAGCTCGGCATGCCGTTTGTTCAGGGCTGATAAGGGAGGATAGCAAAATGGCAAAGACAAGCATGAAGTTAAAGCAGGCGCGTGAGCCGAAGTTCAGCACCCGTGCATACACCCGCTGCCGTATCTGCGGCAGGCCCCACTCGGTTCTGCGCAAGTATGGCGTCTGCCGCATTTGCTTCCGCGAACTCGCGTACAAGGGCGAAATCCCCGGCGTGCGCAAGGCAAGCTGGTAAAGGAGGAAACGAACATGACAGATACCATTGCCGATATGCTCACCCGAATCCGCAACGCTCTGATCGCTAAACACGAGAGCGTTGAGATTCCCGCCTCCACGATGAAGAAGGCCATTGCGCAGATCCTCGTTCAGGAAGGGTATGTCAAGAGCTTCGAAATCATCGAAGACGGCGAAAAGAAAACGATTCGCATCGTCCTCAAGTACGGCCCCAACAAACAGCGCGTCATCGTTGGCATCAAGCGCATTTCCCGCCCGGGACTTCGCGTTTATGCCCGCAAGGACGAAATGCCCAAGGTGCTCGGCGGACTCGGAATCGCGATCGTTTCCACCTCCCGCGGTGTTATGACCGATCGGGAAGCGCGCAAGCAGGGCGTCGGCGGCGAAGTGCTCGCTTACGTCTGGTAAGAAGCTGATCAGGGCGGATGCCACGTTTTAATCCGCTGAAAACACGGTTTTCGGCGGAGAGGAAACGGACGTCCGCGCCTGCATGAGAGTACGAAAGTACGATTAGTACAAAAAAGGAGAAACAAACATGTCTCGTATCGGAAAACTTCCGGTCAGCATCCCTGCCGGAGTGACAATCACGGTCGAAGACGGCAACGTCGTCACCGTGAAAGGTCCGAAGGGCACGCTGAGCGAAAAGCTCTCTTCGGAGATGATGATCGAACAGGACGCCGGTGTGCTCACCGTCAAGCGTCCCAGTGACGACAAGCGTATGCGTTCGTTGCACGGCCTGAGCCGCACGCTCATCAACAACATGGTGACGGGCACGACCAAGGGTTTTGAAAAGAAGCTCGAAATCGTCGGCGTCGGCTACAAGGCACAGCTGCAGGGAACTCAGCTGGTAATCAACGTCGGTTACTCCCACCCTGTGAACTTCCCCGCGCCGGAGGGCATCATCTTTGAAGTCCCCGCGCCCACGAAGATCACCGTCAAGGGGATCGACAAGCAGAAGGTCGGCCAGGTCGCTGCCGACATCCGTGCGGTGCGTCCGCCCGAACCCTACAAGGGCAAAGGCATTCGCTATGAGAACGAGACCGTTCGCCGCAAGGAAGGCAAGACCGGCAAGTAAGCAGGAAGGAGTGACGAAAGATGTTTAAAAAGATCGACAAAAACGCGATCCGCGTTGCGCGTCATTACCGCATGCGCAAGGACATCGTGGGAACGGCGGAGCGTCCGCGTTTGAACGTTTACCGCAGTACGACCCACATTTATGCGCAGGTGATCGACGACACGAAGGGAAACACCTTGGTCGCAGCTTCCACGCTGGATGCCGAAATCAAGGGCAAGCTCGAGGGCAAGAGCAAAGTCGAACAGGCCGCGCTCATTGGAGAACTCGTCGGCGCGCGCGCCAAAGCCAAGGGCGTGAGCAAGGTCGTTTTCGACCGCGGCGGATACCTCTACACCGGACGGGTGGCTGCCCTCGCGGACGGCGCACGCAAAGCCGGGCTGGACTTCTAAGGAGGAACGAACATGCAAAACAACAGGAGATTCGATAGAGAACCTTCGGAATTCAAGGAGCGCCTGGTTTCCATTAATCGTGTCGCGAAGGTCGTTAAGGGCGGCAAGAACTTTCGGTTCACCGCACTGATGGTCGTTGGCAACGAAAAGGGAAAAGTCGGCGTTGGCCTTGGTAAAGCCGCTGAAATCCCCGAAGCGGTCCGCAAGGGCGTTGAAGACGCGAAGCGTCATATGGTAGAGGTTCCGATCGTCGGCACGACGATTCCCCACGCTGTGGAAGGCAAGTTCGGTCAGGGTCATGTCCGCATGCTCCCCGCCGAAGAAGGTACCGGCGTTATCGCCGGCGGCCCCGCCCGTGCAGTGCTCGAAATGGTCGGCATTCGCGATATCCGCACCAAGTCGTTCGGCTCGAACAACCCCAGCAACTGCGTTAAGGCGACCATCGCCGGACTCGCGCAGCTGCGTACGGCCGAGCAGATCGCCAAAGCGCGCGGTAAGAGCGTTGAAGAGATCCTGGGATAAGGAGGACAGCAAAAATGGCAAAAGCGAAAGTGGCGGAAGCCAAGAAACTTAAGATCACGCTCGTCAAGAGCACGATCGGCTGTCTGAAAGATCAGCAGGCAACCGTCGTTGCGTTGGGGCTGCACAAGCTCCACAGCACCGTTACCCAACCGGATAACGCCTGCACGCGCGGCATGATCTTCAAAGTCAAGCACCTTGTCACGGTGGAAGAAGTTTAAGGCAGGAGGACATGCATCATGAAACTGCATGAATTACAGCCCGCCCCCGGGTCGGTCAAAGCCCCCAAGCGCGTCGGTCGCGGTACCGGCAGCGGCATGGGCAAGACCTCTACGATGGGTCACAAGGGCCAAAAAGCGCGCAGCGGAAGCAAGAAGAACGGTTTTGAAGGCGGCCAGATGCCGCTGACGCGCCGTCTGCCGAAGCGGGGCTTTACGAATATCTTTGCAAAAGAATACACGATTATCAACGTTTCCGACCTCAACGGGCTGGAGAACGGCACCGTAGTGACAGCTGAAACACTCAAGGAATTGGGCCTCATCAGCAAGATCAACAAGAACGGCCTTAAGGTTTTAGGCGGCGGCGAGCTGACGAAGAAACTGGACGTTAAAGCGGCAAAGTTCTCTCAATCCGCGCTGACTGCGATTAAAGCTGCAGGTGGAAGTGTTGAGGTGATCGGCTAATGTTCCAAACATTCATTAACGCGTTCAAGGTCAAGGAAATCAGGAAGAAAATCCTGATCACACTCGTTCTGATCGTCGTTTACCGGCTCGGCTGCTTTATTCCGATTCCGGGCGTGAACACGGCTCTTTTGAAGGACGCCGTTTCGCAGTACGATATTCTGGGCTTTCTGGATCTGCTCACCGGTAGTTCCTTCAGCCAGTTTACGATCTTTGCGATGGGTATTTCCCCGTACATCAACGCTTCCATTATCATGCAGCTGCTCACCATTGCGATTCCCGCTCTGGAGCGCATGAATAAGGAAGAAGATGGCCGCCAGAAGATTGAAAAGATCACCCGCTACGTCGGTGTTGCTCTTGCAATGGTTCAGTCCATTGGTATCTTCATCGGTCTCGGTGAACAGTACCTGATCAATCCGGGCTTTTGGACTTACGCCACGATCGGCATCTGCTCCACCGCCGGCACCGCGTTTTTGATGTGGCTTGGCGAGCGGATTACCGAGGACGGCGTCGGCAACGGCGTTTCGATGCTGATCTTTGCTTCCATCGTTTCGCGCGTACCCAAAACGTTGATCGGCTGGGGCGAGCAGCTTGTGGTCGGAACCATGCCTGTGTGGCAGTTTGCGGTTCTGCTGATCGTTGTTGTCGGCCTCATCACGCTGGTGACGCATGTGGATCAGGCGCAGCGCCGCATCCCCGTGCAGTACGCAAAGCGCGTTGTCGGACGCAAGATGTATGGCGGTCAGAGCACGTATCTGCCGATCAAGGCAAACGCCAATGGCGTTCTGCCGCTGATCTTCGCCATGACGTTCATCCAGTTCCCGGGCATGATCGCCCAGTTCTGGCCGAACGGCGCGTTCTACCAGTTTTATCAGAAATATCTCGGGTCTTCGACCGCGATTTACTTCCTGATTTACGCGCTGCTGATCGTCGGGTTCGGGTTCTTCTATTCGAGCATCACCTTCAACCCGATCGAGATGTCCAAGAACCTGCAGCAGAACGGCGGCTTCATTACGGGCATCCGTCCCGGCAAGCCGACAAGCGACTATCTGGCCAAGATCTCCGGAAGGCTCACGATGTTCGGCTCGCTCTTCCTCGCGGTTGTTGCGATTCTGCCGACGCTTGCGCTCAAGTTCCTTGGCCAAACGAGTTCGTTCGGCGCAACCAGCGTGCTGATTATGGTCAGCGTCGCGCTGGAAACCACGAGCCAGCTCGAGAGCCACATGCTCATGCGGCACTACAAGGGCTTCCTCAACTAAGGAAGGCGGAATCGTCCTTCGGGGCGTTTACAAAAGGATCGGCAGACGGCGCCGCCTGAAAAACGGCGCGCGCCGGCTCCGGTATCCGGATGGGACGGGCGCGGCGGGCGAACACCGCGCAGACCGGGAGGAACTATTATGAAGCTGATCTTTTTAGGCCCGCCGGGCGCGGGCAAGGGAACGCAGGCGGTCAAGATCGCCGCCCGGTTCGGTATTGCGCATATTTCCACGGGAGATATGCTCCGCGCGGAAATGCGCGAAGGCACCGAGCTCGGCAAGGCTGCAAAAAGCCTGATCGACCGCGGCGAACTCGTGCCGGACGACGTAATCCTCGGCATGGTGAAGAACCGCATTCAGCAGGACGACTGCAAAAACGGTTTTCTGTTCGACGGCTTCCCGCGCACGATCGCGCAGGCGGAAGCGCTGGAAGCAATCAGCGCAATCGACCACGTGATCAACATCGACGTTCCGGTGGAAACGCTCATTCGGCGGATCAGCGGACGAAGGATGTGTTCGGCTTGCGGAGCGGGGTATCACGTTTCCTCGTACTCGGAACCGAACTGCGTTTGCGGGTCTCCGCTGTATCAGCGCGACGACGATAAGGAAGAAACGGTTCGCAACCGCCTTGTTGTTTACGAGCGTTCGACAAAGCCTTTGATCGAGTACTATCAAAACAAAGGCTTGCTCCACACGGTGAACGGCAATGCGGATATCGACACCGTAGACGCCGAGATCCGGAAGGTGATTGAAAAATGAGCGGCATCACGATTAAAACCGCGGAAGACATCCAAAAGATGGAAGCCGCCGGGCGCATCGTGGAAGATACGCTGAACCTGCTGAGCAAGGCTGCCTGCGAAGGCATGCGGACCATCGAGCTCGACGAGATGGCCGCGGAGTACATCAAAAGCCGCGGAGCAACCGCCTCGTTTCTCAACTACAACGGGTATCCGAAGAGCATCTGCACTTCGGTGAACGAAGAGGTTGTGCACGGCATCCCCGGCAAGTACCGTCTCAAGGGCGGGGACATCCTCTCGCTGGACGTTGGCGCTTACCTGGACGGGTTCCATGGCGACGCCGCGCGAACGGTGTTGATTGGAAACGTGCCGGAGGAAGTGCAAAAACTCGTCCGCGTGACGAAGGAATGCTTCTTTGAAGGCCTTCGCTTTGCGAAGGTGGGGTATCGGATTTCCGATATCGCCAAAGCGATTCAGGCGCATGCGGAAAGCCACGGCTACGGAGTTGTGCGTGAACTGGTCGGCCATGGCATCGGTCGCGACATGCACGAGGATCCGGAAGTGCCAAACTTCTGGGACGGGCTGCGCTTCGGCCACGGAGCGAGACTCGCCGCCGGCATGACGATCGCCGTCGAACCCATGATCAACCTCGGCACGCCGCGCGTCTTTCAGCTGGACGACGGCTGGACGGTGGTCACGGCGGACAAGAAGCCTTCCGCACACTATGAAAACACCCTCGTCATCACGGATGGCGAACCAAGGCTGCTGACGCTGCACGAGGAGGGCTGACCCATGAACGAACCCGCAATCGGCGCGGTATGCGTATCCAAGGCGGGGCACGACAAAGGGCAAGCGTTTGTAATCGTCGGTATCTGCGATGAGCAGCATGTGCTTCTTTGCGACGGCGAAACGCGAAAGCTGTCCCGCCCAAAGAAAAAGAAACTGATGCACTTAAAGATCGAACCGCAACGCGCGGATGAGATCGGCAAGCGTGTGACCGAAGCAGAACCGCTGTTGGACGCGGACGTTAGAAAAGCGCTGAACGCGCTCGGTTACAACGTGTATTCGAACAATTAGGAGGGATAGCTTGTCTAAACAGGACGTTATTGAAGTAGAAGGTGTCGTTTCGGATTCATTCCCGAACGCGATGTTCGAGGTGAAGCTCCAAAATGGGCACAAGATACTCGCAACGATATCGGGGAAACTGCGGATGAACTTCATCCGGATCCTGCCGGGTGATAAGGTCACCGTCGAGCTGTCCCCGTACGACTTGTCTCGCGGGCGCATAACCTGGCGCGGCAAGAACTAATTTTCGAAGAGATTTTTCGATAAGAGCGAAAGGAGAACCACCATGAAAGTAAGACCGAGTGTGAAACCCATTTGCGAGAAGTGCAAAATTATCAAGCGCAAAGGCCGCGTCATGGTTATCTGCGAAAACCCCAAGCATAAGCAGAAGCAGGGCTGACGGTAAAAACAAAACCGCCGGAGCGGCTGCGCAGCACGGGTTACCCCGCACTGCGTTATCTGGCGGATTGAAATAGATTCAACACCATTTACGACTATTACGGAGGTATAGGAACGATATGGCACGTATTTCTGGCGTAGACCTTCCCAGGGACAAACGGATTGAGATCGGTTTGACCTACATTTTTGGGATCGGCCGCAAAACCGCTACGGAAATATTGGCCGCAACCGGCGTCTCTCCCGACGTCCGCGTGCGCGACCTGTCCGAAAGCGACGTTTCCAAGCTGAGAGATTACATTGACCACAACGTCAAAGTGGAAGGCGATCTTCGCCGTGAAACTTCGATGAACATCAAGCGGCTGATCGAGATCGGCTGCTACCGCGGCGTGCGTCACCGCAAGGGTCTGCCCGTTCGCGGACAGAGCACCAAGCAGAACGCGAGAACTCGCAAAGGCCCGAAGCGCACGCAGGGCGGCAAGAGAAAGTAAGGAGGATAAGCGAAAATGGCAGCAGCGAAACAAGTAAAGAAAACCGCTTCCACGCGGAAACGCCGTGAGCGCAAAAATATTGAGCGCGGCGCAGCGCACATCCGTTCCTCCTTCAACAATACCCTTGTGACCATTACCGACCTGCAGGGCAACGCCATCAGCTGGTCGAGCGCAGGTTCGCTCGGGTTCCGTGGATCCAAGAAGTCCACTCCGTTCGCAGCCCAGATGGCAGCGGAAACCGCAGCCCGCGGCGCAATGGAGCATGGCCTCAAGACCGTTGAAGTGTACGTAAAAGGCCCCGGTTCCGGCCGTGAATCGGCTATCCGCGCCCTGCAGACCGCAGGACTGGATGTGAACCTCATCAAGGACGTGACGCCCATCCCGCATAACGGATGCCGCCCGCCCAAGCGCAGAAGAGTGTAAGGAGGGAATGCTAAATGGCTAGATATACAGGTTCCGTCTGCAGACAGTGCCGCAGAGAAGGCACCAAACTCTTCCTCAAGGGCGACCGGTGCTACAGTGAAAAGTGCGCGATCAACAAGCGCCACACTCCTCCGGGCATGCATGGTCAGGGCAGAAAGAAGCAGAGCGAGTACGGCATCCAGCTTCGCGAGAAGCAGAAGGTTCGCAGAGCCTACGGCGTGCTGGAATCTCAGTTCCGCAAGTACTATGAAATGGCTTCCAACATGCGCGGCGTGACCGGCGAAAACATGCTTTCGCTGCTTGAACGCCGGCTGGACAACGTTTGCTATCGCCTCGGCTTTGGCGACTCCCGCCCGATGGCGCGTCAGATGGTGAACCACGGCCACATCCTCGTCAACGGCAAGAAGGTTGATATTGCTTCTTACCTGATTAAGGATGGTGACGTGATCAGCGTCCGCGACCGGAGCAATGATGTTGAGGTCTTTAAAACGCTCAAAGAACAAGGCGCTGCCAGAACGGTTCCCAAGTGGCTCGAACTGAACGCCGAAAAATTGACCGGTAAGGTCATTGCGCTTCCGAAGCGCGATGATGTCGACTTGACGATTGAAGAGCATCTCATCGTTGAGTACTACTCCAGGTAAGCCAAGCTAAATTGGCGGACCGCAACAAACAAACCGAAGGAGGGTAAGCAATGCTGGAGATTGAAAAGCCCAAACTCGAATGTGTTGAACTGACGGAGAACTACGGAAGATTCGTCGTAGAACCGTTAGAGCGCGGATTCGGCACCACGCTTGGCAATTCCATGCGCCGCGTTCTGCTCTCGAGCCTGCCCGGTGTGGCGGTTACGAGCGTACGCATCGACGGTGTGCTGCATGAGTTCTCGATTATCGAGGGCGTGAAGGAAGACGTTACCGAAATCATACTCAACCTCAAGGAGCTCTGCTGCAAGATGTATTGCGACGGGCCCAAGAAGCTGATTATCGACGCCGCGGGCGAGGGCGAGGTCACAGCCAAGGATTTCCTGCCGGATTCCGACGTGGTGATCATCAACCCCGAGCTGCATATTGCAACGCTGGATAAGGGCGCGAAACTCCATATGGAGATCATGCTCGAGCACGGACGGGGATACGTTCCCGTTGAGCGCAACAAGCGCCACGATATGCCCATCGGCGAGATCGCGATCGACTCGATCTACACCCCGATTTCCAAGGTGAATTTCACCGTTGAGAACACGCGCGTAGGCCAGATTACGGACTTTGACAAGCTCACGCTCGAGATTTGGACCAACGGCAGCATCAAGCCGGACGAGGCGGCAAGCCTCGCGGCAAAAATTCTGACCGAGCACCTCACGCTCTTCATCAACCTGACCGACCATGTGGGCGGTGTGGAGATTCTCGTTGAGAAAGAGGAGAGCAAGAAAGAACGGATTCTGGAGATGAATATCGAAGACCTCGATCTCTCCGTCCGTTCCTACAACTGCCTCAAGCGCGCGGGCATCAACACGGTTGAAGAGCTCGTTCAGCGCGACGAGGAAGAGATGATGAAGGTGAGAAATCTCGGCCGGAAATCGCTCGAGGAAGTTCAGGCTAAACTGAGTGCGCTGGGTCTGTCCCTCCGCGCACATGATGAATAAGGAGGAAGCACAATGGCGAACCGCAAACTGGGGAAACCCTCTGACCAGCGTGTCGCTCTTTTGAGGAATCAGACCACGGCGCTTCTCTGGAACGGCAAGGTCGTAACGACTGTTGCGCGCGCCAAGGAAGTCCGTTCGATTGCCGAGAAGATTATCACCATCGCGGTCAAGGAATACGATAACAGCGAAACCGTGGAGAAGGAATCCCGCAACGAAAAGGCGCAGATCGTCAAGCGCGAAGTCGTCAACGACAAGCCGAGCAAGCTTGCCGCACGCCGCGCGATCATGGCGTACCTTTACGACGTGCCGGAAACCAAGAAGAAGGACGAGAGCAAGAGCGACTACAAGGAGCGTACGGAAGACCGCACGCATCCTATTGTGGAAAAGCTCTTCCGCGACATCGCACCCAAGTACGCAAAGCGTGCCGAAGCCGGCAAAAAGGGCGGATACACCCGTATGTATAAGCTCGGGCCGCGCCGCGGCGACGCAGCCGAAATGGTCGTCCTCGAACTGGTGGACTAAACCGTCTCTGCCAAGCAACATATTCAAAAAAAAGCTCCGCGAGTAATCGCGGAGCTTTTACTTGTGCCGATAGCTTTTCATATGCTGTTTATGCCTCCAGCAGTTCTTCCTGACAAGTGCGGCGGGCGTGAAACGCCAGAACGGAAGGGTTCGTTACTTCGCCTGCGCGGATAGCGACGGCGGTTTCCAGCGCGGTGTTGTACGCGCCGGTCACGAGGCAGTCTACATAGGGCGAGAACGTGCGGCTGATGAGTTCGGTGACCGTCCGGTACGCCATGGCGGGCGTATTATCCACCGCATAGTGCAGAATGCCGTCTATGGTATAGACCGGATTGTCGATGGTAGTCGGGCGGGACGTTTCAATTTCGAGGTGCGGGTCGCAGCTGACGTCCACGATCATGGCGCCGCGCTTGAGCCGGCGCAGATCCTCGCGGTAGATGAGCCGGTCGGTGCGCCCCGTGTCCCATAAAACGCAGTTGACGAGCACGTCGTAGTCGCCCATGCGTTCCCGAAACAGCGGTTCGAGTTTGCGGGTAAAGATATCCACCTTTGCGCCGAGGCCGCTGAGAATGCGGTGCGCGCCGTGCGCTGTCATGCCGTTGCCGATGATGGCAACGCGGCAGTCGTAAGGCATGCGACCATAATACGTAAATGATTGTAGAATTGCGGTTTCGCCCGCGAGTTCGCGGTTGCGATAAAAGATGTAGCGGCCTTTTTCATAGAGGTCTTCCCAGGCGATGATCGTATGTCCGCCGTCGATGGCGGCATCCGTAAACGTGAGCTTCTGCTCCACGTGCGCCCAGCCGACAAGCGTTTTGCCGGGTGCGAGGTCTCGGATGTACTCCGCGTCGCCGAGCTTTACGTCCACGAGCACATCGCAGCCAAGAACCGTTCTGCGATTGGCAACGGACGCACCGGCATAGAGATAGTCCGCGTCGGAGTACCCGTGCGCTTCTCCGTATCCGCTTTCGATGACAAGCTGCGAGCAGTGCTCAATGCGTGCAGCGTCCGGCGGAAGGAGCGCGCGCCTGCGTTCATTGTTCTTGTGGCTGATCAGGTAACCAACCTTCTTCATAAGAGCCTCCTTTCGGATTGATTCGGGCAGTGATCCTCCAAATCCATAGTATTTACAATAATAAATTGCTATTACTGTACTTTTATCATATCGTACCCGGCGGAGCGCGTCAAACAAAGAGAAGCGCGGTAAATCAAGACGGTGTGACAAAGTTGGAACATTTTGGAAAGGGAACGGCATACGTTTGGAAAAGCGAGTGGATTGTAACATTTTCTGAAATAAAACGGCGTTATTCCAAAAGAATGCGAGGCTATGGTATAATAAACCCCGTGTGAGGATTTTGAACAAATGCGTGTAAAAATCACAAAGCTCGTGATTCTGATATTGCTGGCATCGGCGTTAGTTCCGCTGCTTGGCGGCTGCGCTTCCGGTGCAAAAACGTCGGAAGGCGGTTCGCTTGTTGTAAACGAGATCGTTTCGAGCAACAAGCGGTCGCTGGTGGACGAAGCGCTCGGTACGCCCGACTGGATCGAGCTCTACAATACCGGAACCAGCGAAATCGACCTCTCCGGCTATGGCGTTTCGGACAACATGCGAAAGCTCCATAAATTCGTCTTCCCGGACGGCACGGTTCTGGGCGCGGGCGAGTATTTGGTGCTGTACGCAGCAACGCTTGAAGAAGGCGCTGACGCGGGCAGCGCGTTTTGCACGAACTTTGGCCTCAGCAAGAGCGGTGACTATCTATTTGTGACCGACGCGTTCTACGGAATCGTCGCACAGATCGAGGTGCCCGCTTTGTATACCGACGTTTCCTACGCGCGCGCCGCCGATGGCACGTACGGCTTCTGCGCCGTGCCAACGCCGGGCTCCGCCAACTCGGATTCGATCTTTACCACGCTCAACGAAGTCTTTGCCGCGCAGAATCTCGATCAGCTGACCATCAGCGAAGTGATGCCGAACGACGACGAAACCGGCTATCGCTGGGTCGAACTGCATAACAACGGCGCATCCGCGCTTCAGCTCGAGAATTACTGCCTCTCGGACGACGAGTCCAACCCGCTGAAATGGCAGTTTACCTCCGGCACCGTCGCGCCCGGCGGCTATGTCTGCATCTATCTTTCCGGCCTTGGCAGCGAAGCAAAGGACGGCATTCATACCACCTTCAAGCTGAGCAAGGAAGACACCGTTCTGCTTCTTTCCGACCTGCAGGGCAACGCCATCGACCGCATGGAATGGCAGGCGCTGCTGCCGGAAGGCATTTCCGCCGTGAAAAACGACGCGGGGGAGACGGTGTATACCGCGTTTCCCACGTTTGAAGCGGCAAACAGCGACCAGACGTTTACCACGACGACCATGGCCGTCATGGACGCGGGCGATCCGGTGCATATCAACGAAGTGCTCAAGTACAATACGCTCTCCATTGCGGATTCCGACGGTGAGCGTCACGAATGGGTAGAGCTGAAGAATACGTCCACTTCCGCGGTCACGCTGAAAGGTTATTTCCTCTCGGACAATCCGGACGACCTCTATAAATGGGCGCTGCCGGATATCACGCTGGAACCGGGCGCGTATCAGGTGGTGTTCCTCTCCGGCAAGAACCGGACGAGCGGGGAACTGCATGCCTCGTTCAGTTTGGCCGACGACGAGAACGACGTCTTTTTAACAACGCTCAACGGGATGCGGACGGAAGATATGTCCCTTGCCGGCGTCACAAAGGAGAACGTCTCCGTAGGGCCGGACGCCAGCGGGAACATACGCTATTACGCCGCGCCAACGCCGGGAGCGAATAACGCGCATGGATTTGAAACAGCCGATCAAATCGGCTGTTTCGACAATCAGGGCGTATTTATCAGCGAAGTGTCCGCCATTCAGGAAGTGAAGTCCTCCGACAATGACTGGATTGAGCTCTATAACGGCAGCGCAAAAGAAGCCGATTTGACCGGATGGACGCTCAGCGACGACCCCGACGAACCGGCCAAGTTTACATTTTCGGGATTCACCATTGCGGCGGGCAGCTACCGGGTCGTAGAATGCACCTCACACCCGACGCGTCAAACGTCTGAAACCGCTCCGTTCGGCATTTCGCCAACGGGGGAAACCATCGTGCTTTACAATGCTTCCGGCACGCTGGTGGACTCCTTCAGCACGGGCGCGCTCTTGCCGGGCATTACCAGCGGCAGGATCGTCAGCGACCCGTATACCGCGCGCGTCTTTTTTCAGCAGGAGACCAAGGGTAAAGAAAATGACGCGGAAATCAGCGTTGGGCTGTCGCCTCAGCCGGTGTTTTCCGAAACGGGGCTGTATCAGACCAATCCGTTCAGCGTAACGATTACCTGCTCGGATCCGAACGCCGTTATCTACTATACGACCGACGGCGACGAGCCGAGTGCAGAGTCCACGCTGTATACAGGCCCGGTTTCGGTTTCGGACAGCATGCCGCTGCGCGCGGTTTCGATCGTTGCCGGCAAACTCGTCAGCGACATCACTACCGCGACCTATCTCTTTGTTGAGCCGCATACGGTTCCGGTAGTTTGCATCACCGGCAATGCGAAACGAATCAAAGAAGTCATGAGCGTGGACGATAAGGACGAAAAGGTCGAACGTCTCGCCTACATTTCGTACTACGAAGCGGACGGCACGCTCGGCACTACGTTTCCTGCGGGTATCAAACCAAAGGGCGCGGGAACCATTGTATACGCCCAGAAGTCGCTGAGCGTCAACCTCCGAGCGGGCTACGGCCAGAGCAGCGTGACGTATCCGTTCTGGGACGGCTACGAATTTGACACCTTCTCCTCGCTGGTGCTCCGCAACGGCGGTCAGGACTGGTCCGCCGCACGTATCCGCGATTCGTTTATCTCCCGCCTTGTAGAAGGAATGTACGTAGATAATTCCGCGACCCGCCCCGTGGTCGTCTATATCAACGGTCAATACAACGGCCTGTACGACCTCGACGAGGACTTGAACTCGGAGTTTCTTGTGACGCATTACGGCATCGACGGGGATACGGTGGATTTCATTCGCCGGAACGAAGCGGTCATCAAGGGCTCGAACAAAGATATCCGGCGCGTCCGCAACATTGGCTCGAACAGCGATCTCAGCGACGACGAGAAGTTTGCCGAGTACTGCCAATGGGTCGATCTCCAGTATTTTACGGACTACTATATTGCGACAACCTACATCTGCAACAGCGACATGTTCAACCAGAAGTACTGGCGCACGCAGGACTATACGCTGAAGTGGCGGCCTGTGTTCTTTGATTTGGACTTTGGCTTCAAGAGCGCTTCGAGGGACATGCTCGGTAAGTTCTTTAACCCGAAAGGCGAGGCTTCGCCGGATCAGTCGAGGACGTATTTCGAAATCTACATTGGATTACGAAAGAACGCCGCATGGCGGGACTACTGCGTGGAGCGTTATGTGGAAGTGGTGGAGACCTACTTTAACAGCGAGCGCGCAACCGCGCTTCTGGACGAAATGACCGCGGCGCTCCGGCCTGAAATGCAGCGCCAAATCGATAAGTGGCACCGGCCGTACTCCATGGAAGACTGGGAAGACTCGATTGCGGAGCTGCGGGATATCGTAGCCAGGCGTCCCGAGTACGCTCTGCAAAACCTGCAGTATTATTTTCGCGTTCCGCAGGAAAAGATGGACGAACTGATTGCCAAGTACTCGAAGTAGCGATTCTTTCAAAAGACAGAGTAATCTCTGTTCCGAAAAAGCGAATATTGCACTCCAAAACCGCGCGCCAGCGCGGTTTTTACCGTTTCCTGCAAAAAATGGCGCAAAACGGTAAGTTGTGAATGAACTATAAAACAATGCCGAAACAATCTGTCATCGCAGTGCCGTTCATTTACAGGCAACCCGTTTCATGCTAAAATAAGTTGATTTTATATGAGTTGGTGAGCGCATGCGGATATTGGGAATCGACCCGGGGTACGCCATTTTGGGCTACGGGGTCGTGGACGCAACGGGCACGAAACTCTGCCCGGTCGATTACGGCGTTATAGAAACCACGCCGGACGAAGCGCTCCCGCTGCGGCTCAATCGCCTGTACGACGGCGTCTGCGCGCTGATTCAACGGTTCCAACCCGAGCAGGCCGTTTTTGAGGAACTTTTTTTCTACCGCAATACGACGACCGCGCTCGCGGTTGGCGCGGGGCGCGGGGTTGCGGTGCTCGCGGGGCAGCAGGCGGGCTTGCCGCTGTATGAGTATACGCCCATGCAGATTAAGCTCGCCGTTACGGGCGACGGGCACGCGGACAAGCGCGCCGTCCAGCAGATGGTAAAACTGCTGCTTTGTTTGAAATGCATTCCCAAACCCGACGACGCGGCGGACGCGCTCGCGGCGGCCATCTGCCACGGCTGCACCATTGGCCCAGCGGCGGAAGAATACCGGATTAAATAGCTTTTTATACCAGAATCGAACAGCGGACGGAGGAACGGGCGAATTGTACGCTTATATCAGCGGGATTGTCGATTCGGCGCAGGTTGACCGCGCAATCATCGACGCAAACGGCGTTGGCTACGAGCTGTTCTGCAGCGGCATGACGCTCAAACGCCTCCGTGAGGGACAGACAGCGCGGCTCTATACGCACCTGCACCTTGCCGAAGGCGTAATGGCACTCTACGGCTTTTACGACCCGGACGAAAAGGACATGTTCCGCAGGCTCCTCTCCGTCACCCGCGTTGGCCCGAAGCTCGCGCTCTCCGTGCTCTCCATCCTGACGCCGAGCGACGTTGCCGCAGCGATTGTCACCAACAACGCCGCCGCCTTTGACCGCGTGCCTGGCATGGGGCGAAAGACCGCCCAGCGCGTGCTGCTGGAGCTCAAGGAGCGCGTGGGAGCCAGCGATATGCTCGGTGGGGAGATGAACGCCGACCAGCCGGATATCCGCGCGGAAGCGGTAGCGGCGCTCGTTTCGCTGGGCTACGACGGACTTGCCGCGGGCAAAGCCGTTGCCGCCGTTGAGACAGCGGAAAGCGTTGAAACGCTGATTACTGCGGCGCTGCGAAAGCTGGCAAAATAACGTTTGATAGAAACAGCAAAGTAAGGATACGGAATGGACGAACGCCTCATCAGCTCCTCGATGCGCGAGGATGAAGCAAAAACCGAATACTCCCTGCGCCCGCGCTATCTGGACGAATACATCGGTCAGGACGCGGTCAAGGAGCATATGCGCATCTATATCGAGGCGGCGAAAAAACGCGGCGAACCGCT
Source organism: Christensenellaceae bacterium (assembly GCA_963674535.1). Lineage (GTDB taxonomy): Bacteria > Bacillota > Clostridia > Christensenellales > CAG-138 > UBA7703. The sequence continues at coordinate 859,472 of OY771363.1, forward strand.
CGACCATTCGCTCTTTTACGGCCCGCCCGGCCTTGGCAAAACGACGCTGGCGGGCATTGTTGCTAACGAAATGGGCGTGTCGCTTCGCGTGACCAGCGGGCCCGCGATTACGCACGCGGGTGACCTCGCGGCGCTTTTAACCAATCTCGCGGCGGGAGACGTGCTCTTTATTGACGAAATTCACCGCCTCAACGCGAACGTCGAGGAAGTGCTGTATCCCGCCATGGAGGACTACGCGCTGGATATCATCATCGGCAAAGGGCCGAGCGCGCGCAGCATCCGGCTCGATTTGCCAAAGTTTACGCTCGTTGGCGCGACGACGCGTATGGGGTTGTTGACCTCTCCGCTGAGGGATCGCTTCGGCATCAAAGAGCAGCTCGCTATGTATGAAAACGAAGCGCTCAAAGAGATCATCCTCCGCAGCGCCGACATTTTGAAGATCGATATTACCGAAGACGGCGCGGTGGAGATTGGCTCCCGCGCACGCGGGACGCCCCGCGTTGCCAATCGCCTGCTCCGGCGCGTGCGGGACTATGCGGAAGTGCGCATGAGCGGGGTGATCGACCTTGCCGCCGCGCGGGAAGGCTTGGACATGCTCGGCGTGGACGAGCTGGGGCTCGACGAAGTGGACCGCAAAATGCTGCACACCATGATCGTCAAGTTCGGCGGGCGCGCGGTCGGGCTGGACACCATTGCCGCCGCGACCGGCGAAGACGCAACGACCATTGAGGACGTATACGAGCCGTACTTGCTGCGGCTTGGCTTTATCGCGCGGACGCCGCGCGGTCGCATTGTCATGCCCGCGGGGTATGCGCATTTGGGCTACCAGGCAGACACACAGCAGCTGAAACTGGAGGTGGAGGAATGAAACGCCGGGAGATGAAACAGCTCCTCGAAGAACGCATGCAGCGCATCACTCTGCTGGAAAGCAGAATTGACACCATGGAGCAGCTGGTTGAGGGGTACCGTTCGCGCGAGCAGTCGATTATCGACACGCTGAGAACCGCGCAGGAGACTGCGTCCCGCATTGCCGCCAAGGCGGAAGAAAGCGCAAATGGCGTGCTGGACGAAGCAAACCAGCGGGCGAAACAGATTGCGGAAGAAGCGGCGCGCACCGCCGAAGAGCAGCTCGCCGCCGCAAAGGCGGAAAGCGATCGGGTGCTGCGTGAAGCGGATCTGATTAAGCGCGAGTATGAAGAACTGATGATTTCGTATAACGCCATGCTGGAGCAGAACGCTGCCGAACTGCAGCAGACGGCGACGCGCTTTGCAACTTTCGTGCGCGGTCACAGGGTAGAAGTGCCGGAAGGCGAAATGTTTTACAAGAACGTTGTCGCGCTCGCGAGCGAAGAACTGCCCGACCCCAGCGACGACCCCGCGCGGCTCATGCAGAATATCTACCGAATTCAAAAACGCCCCCTCCCGCAAAAGGAGGAAGGCGCGCAAGAAGCGGCGCGTCCGGACGAGGCACAGCACCAGGCGCCGCCTGAGCCGCTGGAAGCGCCGGAGCCATATTCTTCCAAGGCTTGGGAAAGCGAAGGGCTTACCAGCCCCAGCGAGCCGCAGGCAGAGTTTTCCGCCGCGTTCGACGAAGCGTTCCACCCGGCAGAACCACCCGAAGCGCCGGCTGACAGTCCGGCGCCGCCGCGCCCGGCAGAACGCCGGCTGACGAAAGAAGAATCGCAGGCGGAGATGCAACGCGCGTTTAACCAGCTGTTTGCGCGGCACGACCCGGACTATGCGCCCGAACAGGCACAGGAGGAAGTGCGCCCCGAAGACGCGCAGGGCCCGGAAGGCTCCGCACCCGCGCCGTTTTCCATGGACGCATGGGCGAGCGAGGAGCAACAAAGCCCCACCGAGCCGCAGGCGGAGTTCACGCCCGCGTTTGACGCCGCGTTTGAAAAGAGCGACTTTGTCGCTTCTTCGGACGACGGCTGCGAACCACCGAAACCGGAACCCGCTTTGGAACCAACTTCGGAACCCACCGCGGAACCGGAAGCCTATTCTTCCGGCGCGTGGGCAAACGGTGCGCATACCAGCGCCAACGAACCGCAGGCGGAAGCCGAGCGCGTGTTCGACGCGATGTTCCCTGCGGAGAGCGAACTGCCCCCGCAGGCTTTCGACGCTGCGGCGGAAGAGCCGCGCGAGTGGGAGCCGGAGCGCGAACCGGAGATGGGCGAAGCTCCAAGCGTTGCGGAACTGGTGCCGGAAAAGAACAATGGAGGAGATGACGACATCTCTCTGGATGACTTGCTGGACGAAATCATCAAGGCGGGTGAATAGCGCGTTTTTCGCGCAGCCCCGACAATTTCATGTATCGGAGGCGCATTCATGAACTGGAAGGACATTGACAAACGGCAGCTGATCACGATTCTCGCGTGTTTTATCGGGACTTTTATCTTATCCATTATCCGCGTGCAGCCGGTCGGCGTAACCTATGAACTTGGCGAGGTCAACGCCTATGCGTCGCTGGGCAATGTCGGCATCTTCGCGTCTGTGCTGATGCTTGGATTCCCTTGGGGAGTTATTACTTCCGTAGCGGGGATGATTCTTGGCGATATTGTGATGGGCAGCAAGCTCTTTATCATTGGCAATCTCTTAATTGGCGGCGGCATGGCGCTGTTCGTTTCAGCCTTCGCCATAAAATGCGACGACTGGAAGAAGTGCTTTGTTGTTGCGGGCATGACGGAAGCCATTATGGTTTTCGGATTCTTCATCTATGACCTGCTGATTGTGCGCGAGTTCAGCGTTGTTGGTATTGCTGCGTTGCTGCAGCTTGCGCAGGGGCTCGTCTGCGGGGCGATTGGCGCTGTGGTGCTAAAATACCTGCCGGCGATGCATCCGGAGAAGATGCTGACCGTTCGGCGGTCTCCCGACGAGAGGTGATAGCGTGCTGCTGACGGTTCTGGGGCGATACGGCCCTTATCCGCGGGTTGGCGGGGCGTGCTCCGGCTATCTGCTGGAGGACGGTAATACCCGCGTTTTGATCGACTGCGGCGCGGGCGTTTTTGCGCGCTTGCTCGAGTTTGCCCGGCTGGAAGAGTTGGATGCAATCGTGCTTTCGCACCTGCATTACGACCATTGCTCGGACCTGTTTGTCATGCGGTACGCGCTGGATAACCAACCCGCAGGTTTGGACGGCGAAAAGCGGCGCATGCCGCTCTACGCGCCGGACGAACCGTTTGAGGTAATCTCCGCGCTGACTAAGAACGCCCTGTTCGAGCGGCATACCGTCAAAGGCGGGGACAGCGTTTCCATCGGTTCGCTGACGTTCCAGTTTACACCCATGGCGCACCCCGTGCCGACCAACGGCATGCGGGTCACCGGCTCCGACGGGCACGTGTTCTGCTTTACGGGGGACACCAAGCCTTATCCTGAAATGGCGCAGTTCGCGCGCGGCGCAAACGCTCTTTTGGCGGATACCTGCTTTGTAAACGACTCCCAGCAGGGGCCGCATCTGAACGTCAAGCAAGCCTGCGCGATGGCGCGGGAAGCGGGCGTACAAACGCTTTACTGCACGCATCTGTGGGGTAAGGAAGATACCGAGGAAGCGCTGAAAAAAGAGATTGACTTTCCCTCCGCTTTTGTGGTACAAGAACGAGGGCGATACCGTATTTGAATATCGATTGCGCGCAACCGTTCCTTAATCCGCGCGGTACGCGGTAATCGTAGAACAACGTCAAAAGAAAAAAGAAGATTTCATTCTTATATAATAAATGGAGGAAGAAAACAATGGCAAAAATGACCGTTCAGGACGTAGACGTAACCGGCAAGCGGGTACTCGTGCGCGTGGACTTTAACGTCCCGATCACCGAAGACGGCAAAGTTGGGGACGACAAGCGCATCACCGCCGCTCTCCCGACGATTCAGTACCTGCTTGACCACAAGGCAAAGGTCATCCTCTGCTCGCACCTCGGTCGTCCGAAGGGCAAGTTCGACCCGCAGTTTTCCCTTGCTCCCGTCGGCGCGCGCCTCAGCGAGCTGCTGCCGAACGTGCGCGTCTGGATGGCGGACGACGTAATTGGCGAATCCGCCAGAACCGCCGTTGCCGATATGAAGGAAGGCGAAATCGTCCTGCTCGAAAACGTCCGCTTCCACCCGGAAGAGGAAGCCAACGATCCGGCGTTTGCCAAGGAACTTGCAAGCCTTGCTGATCTTTATGTTTCGGACGCGTTTGGAACCGTCCATCGCGCGCATGCTTCCACGGCGGGCGTTGCGGCGTATCTGCCAGCGGTTGCGGGCTTTTTGATCGGCAAAGAGCTGGGCTTTATGGGTAAGGCTCTGGAAGACCCTGAGCGGCCGTTTGTTGCGATTCTGGGCGGCGCAAAGGTTGCCGATAAGATCGGCGTCATCACCAACCTGCTCGAAAAGTGCGATTCTCTGATCATCGGCGGCGGTATGGCGTATACGTTCTTCAAGGCCATGGGTTACGAAATCGGAACTTCGCTGCTGGACGCCGAGAACATCGGCCTTGCAAAGGACCTGATGGCCAAGGCCAAGGCGCGCGGTGTGCAGCTGCTGCTGCCGGTGGACAACGTTGTCGCCACCGCATACAGCGCGGACGCCGAGCACAAGGTCGTGGATTCGGACAAGATGCCCGAAGGCTGGATGGGTTTGGATATCGGGCCGAAGAGCGTTGAACTGTTCACCAAGGTCATCGTTGCGGCCAAGACCGTTATTTGGAACGGCCCCATGGGCGTGTTTGAGTTCCCGGCGTTTGCCGAGGGAACCAAGGGCGTTGCGGCGGCCTGCGCCGAGTGCAAGGGCACGACCATCATCGGCGGCGGCGACTCCGCTTCCGCGGTGAAAAAGCTCGGCTTTGCCAGCAAGATGACGCATATTTCGACCGGCGGCGGCGCGTCGCTGGAGTTCCTCGAAGGCAAGGTTCTGCCCGGCGTTGCCGTGCTCAACGATAAGTAATTCCGTTCTCCTTACGCTGGCCGTCCGCGCGGATTATTCGCGCGGCAGAGCGGCGAATGTTTTGCCCCGAAACGGACAGTCGCGAACCGTTCTTCGCGGCTGTCCGTGAAGCGGGCATGCGCCGCCGGAGCCAACACAGAAAGTTTAACAAACACACGAAAGGAATGAATCATCCACTATGAGAAAACCCATTATCGCAGGCAACTGGAAAATGAATATGACCCCCGCCGAGGCCGAGCAGCTGATTGCCGAGCTGATCCCGCTGGTCAAGGACGCAAAGTGCGACGTGGTCGTCTGCCCGCCGTATGTCGATCTCGCGGTCGTCGGCCGTCTGCTCGTTGGCACCAACATCAAACTCGGTGCGCAGAGCATCCATTGGGCGCCCAAGGGCGCGTTCACGGGTGAAATCAGCGCGGACATGCTGCTGGCCATGGGAGTCAGCTATGCAATCGTTGGCCACAGCGAGCGCAGGCAGTATTTTGGCGAGACGGACGAAACCGTCAACAAGCGCGCCAAAGCCGCTCTGGAAGCGAACATCACCCCGATCATCTGCGTTGGCGAAACGCTGGAACAGCGCGAAAAGGGCGTGACTGACTCCATCGTGAGCATGCAGACCGTTGCAGCTCTGGCTGGCTTTGAAGCGGAGGACGTGCTCAAGGTCGTCATCGCGTACGAACCCATCTGGGCCATCGGCACCGGCAAGACCGCCACCAGCGAGGACGCCAACACGACCATCAAGGTCATCCGCGGCGCGATTGCAGGCGTTTACGGCACAAAAGTAGCCGAGGAAGTCCGCATCCAGTACGGCGGAAGCATGAACGCAAAGAACGCCCACGAGCTCATGGAAATGCCGGAGATCGACGGCGGCCTGATCGGCGGAGCGAGCCTCAAGAGCGAGGACTTCTCTAAGGTGGTTCACTTCGAATGACAAAACCCATCACCGCTCTGATCATCCTGGACGGCTTCGGCTGCTCCCTGGAAAAAGAGTTCAACGCCATCGCCGCCGACGGCGCAAAGAACGTTAGCCGCCTTTGGAACGAGTATCCGCATACGAAAATTGCCGCCAGCGGCATGGACGTAGGCCTGCCGGAAGGGCAGATGGGCAACTCCGAAGTCGGCCATCTCAATATTGGCGCGGGCAGAATCGTGTATCAGGAGTTCACGCGTATCTCCAAGTCCATTACGGACGGGGATTTCTTTGAGAACGCCGCGTTTCTCGGCGCGATCGAAAACTGCAAAAAGAACGGTTCTGCGCTGCATCTGCTGGGACTTTTGTCCGATGGCGGCGTACACAGCCACAATACGCACCTCTACGCGCTGGTCAAGCTCGCGCACGACGCGGGGCTGAAAAAGGTGTTCGTCCATTGCTTTATGGACGGGCGCGACGTGCCGCCGAGCAGCGGCAAGGGCTATGTGGAGCAGCTCGACGAGCAACTCAAAAAGCTTGGCTGCGGCAAGATTGCAACCGTGATGGGGCGCTACTACGCCATGGATCGGGACAACCGCTTTGAGCGCGTGGAAAAAGCATATGCCGCCATGGTTTACGGCGAAGGCGTCACCGCGCCTTCCGGCGAGGAAGCCATGCAGCAGAGCTACGACAAGGGCGAAACGGACGAATTCGTTCTGCCCACGGTCGTTCTGCAAAACGGTGCTCCCGTTGGCAAAATCAGCGCAAACGACAGCGTGATCTTCTTCAACTTCCGTCCCGACCGCGCGCGCGAAATCACCCGCAGCTTCATATTTGAAGACTTCGACGGGTTCCCGCGCAAACTCGGATTCTTTCCGCTCTACTACGTCTGCTTTACGCAGTACGATAAGACTTTTGGCGACCGCGTGCACGTTGCCTATAAGCCGGAGTCGCTTGACAATACGCTGGGCGCGTATCTCGCCGCCAACGGCAAAACGCAGCTGCGCATTGCCGAAACGGAGAAGTATGCGCACGTGACGTTCTTCTTTAACGGCGGCGTGGAAGCGCCGAACCCCGGCGAAGACCGCGCACTGATTCCGTCCCCCAAGGTCGCAACCTACGACCTCAAGCCGGAGATGAGCGCGTTCGAAGTAGCCGACGAAGCCGTCAAGCGCATCGAGAGCGGCAAGTACGACGTCATGGTTCTCAACTTCGCCAATCCGGACATGGTGGGTCACACCGGCGTGATGGAAGCGGCGACCGCGGCGGTGCACGCCGTTGACGCATGCGTTGCCAAAGTGGTGGAAGCCATCCTCAAAACGGGCGGGCGCTGCATCATTACGGCGGATCACGGCAACTGCGAAAAGATGTGGGACGAAGCGGAAAACGCTCCCTTTACCGCACATACAACAAACCCCGTGCCGTGCATTCTGGTGGACGATACCCGCAAGGGGGCCGTCCTTCGCGAAGACGGGCGCCTGAGCGATCTTGCACCGACGCTTTTGGAGCTGCTGGGTCTGCCTGTGCCGCCGCAGATGAGCGGAAAAACGCTGATCAAGGCCTGATTTTCGCTGGATTTTCAGCGGGTTTTCGCTTGCAATCGAGTTGCGTGCATGGTATAATGACTTCCCGTGAGCGCGAAACGCGAAAGCTGAGTATTTGGCCGAAACGGGCACAGCGCATACGAATAAAAGAACGAATTTGCCTCGGCGCGGCGTGGTTTGCCCGCCGGAGAGTGCAATTGGAGGAATTTCAACATGGAAATCGCGGCGACCGTCATTCAGATCGCGCTCGTAGTTATCTCCGTTCTGCTCGTCGTTGTAGTTATGCTGCAGAAAACGAAAAGCTCCGGCATGGGCGCTGCGTTCGGCGGCGAAACCACGTCCTTTACCGCAAAGGGCAAAGCCGCGAGCCGTGAAGCGAAACTGCAGAAACTGACGATCATCCTCGCATCCACCGTTGGCGTGCTCGCACTGGCATTAACGATCTTCCAGTGATCGGCTGAACAAAAAACGAGCGGCGCGTCAGTTCGACGTGCCGCTTTTTCATGCAAAACGAGCGCGGTTCTTTCAAGCGATATACGCGTGACGCGCGCTTGACTTGACGATAACGAACCGTTATCATGTACAAAGAATATATAATGTTGGAATCAGGAAGGGAAGAGTGCGGATCGTATGCCCATCAGGCGCGGAATCAAACCGCTGGCGCAGAACCGGAAGGCGCGGCACGATTATTTTATAGAAGACACGCTCGAGTGCGGCATTGAACTCTGCGGAACGGAAGTAAAATCCCTCCGGAAAGGGCAGTGCAACCTCAAGGACAGCTATGCGCAGGTAAAAAACGGCGAGCTGTTCGTCGTTGGCATGCACATCAGTCCCTATGAGCAGGGCAATATCTTTAACCGCGACCCGTTCCGTACACGAAAGCTCCTTGCGCATAAAAGCGAAATCAAACGCTTGGCCGCAAGCTCCCAGCAGGACGGCATGAGCCTGATTCCGCTGCAAATCTACCTCAAGGACGGCCGCGTCAAGATGGAAATCGCGGTTGCCAAGGGTAAAAAACTCTACGACAAACGCCATTCGATTGCCGAGCGCGACGCCGGGCGCGAGATGGAACGACGCTTAAAGGAGGACAGAGCATGAGAGCACTGCCGTTTAGCAAAGAAGAACTGGAAGCCATCGTGCAAAAGTACCCAACGCCGTTTCATATTTACGACGAAGCAGGCATCCGTAAAAACGTCCTCCGCCTGCAGGAAGCGTTCGCCTGGAACAACGGTTTTCGCGAGTATTTCGCGGTAAAAGCGCTGCCAAACCCGGCAATTATGAAGCTGCTGCACAGCATCGGCTGTGGCATGGACTGCTCTTCCATGACGGAACTGCTGCTTTCCCGCGCGGTTGGCATTACGGGAACGGACATCATGTTTTCCTCCAACGATACGCCGGCGGAAGAGTTCCGCCTTGCGCGCGAGATGGGCGTGCTGATTAACCTCGACGATATCACGCATATTCCGTTTCTGGCGGAAAACGGCGGCATCCCGAAAATCATAAGCTGCCGCTTCAACCCCGGCGGCGAATTCATGCTGGGCAACACCATCATGGGTAACCCCGGTGAGGCGAAGTACGGTTTTACGCGCGCGCAGCTTACGGAAGGGTTCCGCCTGCTCAAGAACGCGGGCGCGGAGAGATTCGGCCTGCACGCATTTTTAGCCAGCAACACGACCGACGACGACTATTATCCGGCGCTGGCGCGGAAGCTCTTTAAAACCGCCGTCGAGCTCTATGAAGAAACCGGCGCGGTGGTCTCCATGATCAACCTTTCCGGCGGCATCGGCATTCCGTACCGTCCATACGAAAAGGAAACGGATATCCGCTACGTGGGCGAGGAAGTGCAGCGCGAGTACGAGCGCATCGTCAAGCCGTCCGGCTTGGAGATCAGCATTTTTACCGAGCTGGGACGGTATATCACGGGGCCGTTCGGGTATCTGGTGACGCGCGCGATCCATAAGAAGGAAACGTACAAAAAGTACATCGGCGTGGACGCCTGCGCCTGCAACCTCATGCGACCCGCGATGTACGGCGCGTACCATCACATTACCGTGATGGGCAAGGAAGACCAGCCGCTGACAAACGTTTACGACGTGGTCGGCGCGCTCTGCGAAAACAACGATAAGTTCGCAATCGACCGCCCGTTGCCCAAGACCGAACCGGGCGACCTGCTGGTCATCCACGATACCGGCGCGCACGGCTTTTCGATGGGTTACAACTACAACGGCAAGCTCCGCAGCGCGGAAGTACTGCTGAAAACTGACGGTTCCACGGAACTGATCCGGCGCGCGGAAACGCCGAGCGACTATTTTTCCACGCTGGACATTCTGAATCTCCCACTGTAAACGGCGTATCGCCAACCAAACGGCATACAACCGAATTCGGCTGTAGGATCTTAACATCAGCGTGATGCGGGCGAAACATTTTGCTCCGAAGCTTGACGCTGGCGCTCAGGATAGATACAATAATTCTGCGCGGAAGAGTTTCCGCACAAAAAGATATGGGGGCGAATCCGGTTTCGACGGGGATCGCCGATGTTGGATAAGCGAGCCGAAGACCCGGGCTTCGTTAAAAACGGGATCAGTAAAAAGTAACTGACAGTAACAATACTTTAGCCGTCGCTGCGTAAGCACGCGACCGTTCGCCCGCGAAAACTTACCGTTGCGGATACGGGCGTCATTTAGGGTAGGGAACGAACCCGCTTAAGCTTTGCAGCGGGCCGGACTTATGAAGCTACTAAAGCCGATATCCTGCCGGAGGGAGATCGGGAGAGGGAATGTTAATTCACCGGCTACGCTCGTAGAAGGTCTGGCAAAAGGGTTTTCGGACGGGAGTTCGACTCTCCCCGCCTCCACCAAAAAAGAAAGTAGCCCGAAAGGGCTGCTTTCTTTTTTGGCGCGTATACGACAGGAGAGAGACGAAGCCTGGAGCAGAAAAGCCACTGTGCAGCTTTTTCCCGGGCCGTGGTAGAGCCAGGCAGCGAGTTGCGAAGTATGGAATGCGAGCAAGCCTGCCATTGCCTGCGATGTCCGACGCTACCCGGTTCCAATAATAGTAGTGAACGTGTGAAACATGAAGGGCCTATTAATTAGAGTGATTTCAACACACCTGATTCCCTATTTTGTTAAGCAAACAAATTCAATTTTTAAATACACTTACGTGAACACGTAAAGAGAATTAATTATTACGAAAAGCGAAAATGTTAACTGATGACCGTATGAAAGAAAATACGCTTAATTGCAAAAAAACCTTTACACAGATTGATTGTGAAGATATTATATTAGCAAATACAATTAATCATGGGTAAGATGTGAATTTTCAGCAGCAGAGTTTTAAGATTCATGCTTAAGGTATTCTATCCGACTTATTATTGACAATTCTTGGTTGCTTGGTTATTGTGTAACCTAGGTTTGGTTTTTTTGCCCATTGACTCTGAGTTTTCTAAATAGCTGCTATTTTACACATGATGAAAATTAAGTGTAATACATTGTCATGCTATAGATACTTACATATGCACATTATTAAATCGTGAGGATCACTTGAGATGGAGATTGTTAAAAGAGTAATTGATGCAATAGCTATTACAGCAATGACTAACATTTTACTGGCATTAATATTTTGTGTTCTCAAGTTTATTATCTCGAGTGTTATTTCAAGTAAAAAGCGAGACAATTTTCCAGGTATTTATGATTGCACTTATATAACATGGAAGAAGCAAGATGGGTCACAGAAAACATTTCATGAGATAATTTATATTGTGAAGTTTAATAAGAAATATTATGGGTACTTATTAGAACGAAAGGAAGGTCCAAGTACTTTAAAAATAGTGAAACCGATATTTAGACTAGAGGGTAAAAGACATGATGAGGATCTTTACATTGGCTTCTGGCTACATCCTGATAAGGTAGATAGAAGGAGCGGGGGTTTTACTTTGCATATTGAACCACGTGGGGATGATTATAATGGATGTTGGTCTGGGTGGGATCGTAAACGCGGAATAATAAATAATGGAACATGGAATTGGCGTAGAGCTGATAAACAGATAACCTTTTTCCAATTCTTATTAATGAATATGAGGATGACAAATTATGACAATATCGCAAACAGTACTAAATAAGAAAAACGAAGAATATCTTTTCAGAAAAAGCATGGGCAATAATGATGATACGGAGTTTGTTTTTGAGAGCGCATTTAGGTTTACTGAACCATATATGCAAATTTCTAAGCTACAAGCAAAAACGCTACAGGGGTTTATACAATGCAATAATATACACAATATACTTGAAATTGGAACTTTTGTTGGGTATAGTGGGATTTCATTTTTAAAGTTCTTACCTGAAGGTGGCGAAATAACGACTATTGAGATAAACAATGATTTTTTTGCACAAGCAATGAAGAACTTATCTCAGTATAATTTATTATATAAACCAAAGGCAACGATGAAGATATTGCTTGGCGATGCAAAATTAGTAATTGCTAAGCAAATTCAGTTAATCAAAGACGCCGATATGATATTTTTGGATGGAGATAAATTAAACTATATATACTATGTGAAGTTATTCAAACAATACATGAAAACTGGAGCATTCTTAATCATTGATAATGCTCTTTTTAAGGGAAATGTGGCCAGAGTTAGACAGAATGAATATGCAGAAGCAATCGATGAAGCAATTATCTATCTTAAAGAGTGCAATACATTTTTCTATTATTTCGTGCCAGTTGGCGACTGTATGCTGATTGCAAGGAAAGGCGAGCTATGAGATATCTTTTAAAGCTTAGTGGCGAGCTCTTTGGAAGTATACGTGAAGGTGATTTTGCTCGGGTTGAGCATATCTGCTGTGAGATTAAAGATGCGCAAAGGGAGCAATGTGATTTAGAGATTTCAATAGTGCTAGGTGGGGGTAACTTATGGCGGGGAAGAGATAGAAGAATTGAAGATGAGTTGATTTCGAATTATATTGGAAGTTCTACAACAATAATTAATGCACTAATTTTGTCGTCGATAATGAACAAGCTTAATATTAAAAATAGATTAATGTCTGCAACTGCTTTTGAGATTATGGATCAATACAGACCAGATAACGCTCTTACCCTAATGAGAAATGGCTATATTGTGATTATTGCATGTGGTCTTGGGATTCCCTTTTTTACATCGGATACAGCTGCCGCCGTCCGAGGGAAAGAACTTGATGTTGATCGGATTTTAAAAGCTACGAATGTCGAAGGCGTTTTTCCTAACGATATAGTGGATGTATATACTGGGATTTTACCATATACTACTTTTAGCGATTTATTATCCAAGTCAAGTACTGTTATTGATTTAACCGCAGCTGCGTTCTGCAAAGTGCATTCGATGGAAATGAATGTTTATAATGGTTTTGTAGATGGAAACACGTATCGTGTACTGTGTGGTCAACAAATTGGCACACTGATTACCAATTTCTAAAAAATTATTGGATTATTTGTTGCACACAAGCAAAAGAAAGAGTATCCCAATGTTTTTATAAAAAATATGTTCGTATTTGGATGCATTAACTCCACAATAGTTACGTCATATAACGGTTTCAGAACTGTTCCGGCGTACCGCAATCTCAAAATAAGCCCGTTAGGGCTTATTTTTTTGCACTGATAAGAGGTTTATTCCTGATAGTAAAATAAACGGTAAAATATGCTAATAATCGACAATGACAGTGTAATCCATACAGGTATATAATTTATTCAATCGGCAAAGAACCCTTATAAATAGTTAAACGATCAAAACAGAAAAGCAAAACGAGTAAAATGAGTAATGAAACGCAATACTCACGTGTTTTGTGTACTCTGATGAAAGGAAGCAACAGATGAAAAATGTGAAGAAAGTCTTTAAAAAACATATCTCAATAGTTGTTCTGCTGTTGATTACCTTTGTTGCCACGGCAGGGTGCGAGCGCGGCACCGTAGATAGTTGTCCTGCACGAGTATGCATCGATTCTTCCAATCTGAGTGTGCTGGCAAACGAAGTCAACCGCGCAAAATCCACACAACCGACGGCAAAGACTGACCACCCGCTGGAAAATCCGACATACCAGATCATTATCGACGGAAATTTGGGAGCCATGACGAACTGGGGCTCGAAAGACGGCAGCGATTATGGAACCGGGAACGGTTTTCTAGATAAGCGGTGTACGACGTATGATTCGCTCGCCATGCTCTTAAGCGAAATTACCTCCGGCGAAAAGACGTTTGGTTATTTTTCCTGTGAGCCGGGTGATGCGACGTCGGTTTCCAAAGCGGAAGCGGCGAACGGCGTGCTTCAGGCGAGCTATTTTCAATATGACGCAGCGTTCAGCAGCGATTCTCTCAATACGAAAAATTATATAGCTCACAGGAATATAGATTGTTTGGTCAGCGAGGTTGCCGCGGTGGCGGAGAAAAACACAGATGCCAACAATGTATTCATTCTTGTTTCGGATCTGGCCATGCAGAACGAAGGCCAGAGCAGCCAGATTGCGAATGCGTTGACGAACAGCGTCGTTAATAGTGATTTGCTTACCATGAGTTTGATCGGGATTCAAGCGGACTTTGTAGGGAAGATCAACAACGTACCGCGATCATCCATCGGTATTGAACCGAAGCGCGTGTTTGGAGAGGCTTTGAACTCCAGCAAAGTTTATCAGCGGTACCTCTATCTGCTTATCATTGGCAATCCAGAACAGGTTTACGAGACAACGAACAAGATTCTGGAGAAGTGCAAGAATAACAGCAACCTCAACAGGGATGGCCAGGTGAACAGCGTTTATTTCTCAGGCATGGAATGCGTTCCGAGTCAGACGGCGAATGCAACAGGCGGAACAAGCGGCGAGACGCAGAGTAGGGAGTCTAAACTCGAGTTCTGCGGCAACATCCTGTCGTATGGAGCGGAGATAGAGGAAAAAAACGTTCAAGGATACATGTTCTTCTTTAGCAAAGAAGTTGCACAGAGTGATATAGAAGCTATTTCCCAACTGCCGCTTGCAAAAATTTATAGCGGAGCGCCTTCGCCGGCGGAGGAGAATGTTCACATTACATGTTCTTTCCCGTTTGCTCTCCGCAGCTGCATCAAACAGTCTGGCGCGAGTATGGCGGGTGATAGCATGCTATTTACTTTTCCAGAGAACAACCCGACGGTATCTTTATCGAAATCCGAACGGCTCGGTCTCGCAAGCAACGATGGTAAGCTAACTGCCAGCATTATCGATTGGAGAGCGTGCGATTCTGGTTTGATTGCGCTGTACGGCAAACCGGTGTTCGATGCGGAAAAAGGGCAGTTTCAAGTGGGACTGCTGCTCAACAATACAATGCTTCAGCAGGATTTGCCGGCGATTCTTTCCATAACCCTTCAGCCTTCCTTTAAGCCGGATCGCTCGAAGCTTCTTGAGGCGTTTGATGCGGACTGGCTGACTGGCTGGTCGATGGATATGAAGAAGTATAACGCTGACTGGGATACGCATGCATTTACATTCACGCAGGCAAAGAAGACGGCGTATCTGGCGGAGACGTTCCTATATAACCTGCTGGATCAGCAGATCGATAAGAATATGGAGGATGCAAACGCGGAGATGACCGAATATGCGGAAACCTTTGTACTTGGCGTTGTTGAGCACAATCAAGCGGGAGCATACGTGGATTCCAAGGAGACAGTTGAACCCGATCAAGGCTTTGGCTGGGCGTTCAGCAAGGACGAGGTCAAACAGTTTCCAATGGGCTGATACACAGTAATGAATAATACCGGGAGGGAATAAACAATGGCTGAACCAAAAGGACTAAACCGGTTTCGGGCGAGTGCACTCATCTTGGTGAAAATTCTGCTGCTAGCAGTATTCTATCTGGCAATCATTTGTGCGCCTCTTTTAGCGAAGGACGCGGTGACGTCCGCGTATTCCGGTTTTGACGCGAATACGCCGTTTGATGTTGCGGGTGTGCCGAATACCGTTTTTAATTTGTTGTTCATCGGGTTTGCGGCATTAATTGGTGGCTTGTTTCTCGTAAATTTGGTTTTCCGACTGATCGACGAAATTAGTTGCGACACTGTGATCGGTCGCCGGACGGTACAGGTCTTACTGAATGTGTTCATCATCCTAGGCGGCATACTCTACTTGCTGTACTTGAATTACTTTCAGATTCAATCGCTCGATTGGTGGGGATACAGCAATATGGCTGCAAGCGGCTCAGACAACCGCTTGCTTTGGGGTTGGGCGGCGCTGTACCTGGCCTGTTCGATTGTTCTTTCTGTTCTCGATCTTCGCATGTTTGCAGCGGAGAACCGTAACCCTTGGTGTCGAAAGAAACATAAACAGGATGCGAAAAACAATCAAAGCGAAGGGGATGAAGAACAATGAAAGAGATGATCTTAATCGCCGTTGGCGGCAGTGGCGCGCGCGTTGCGCAAAGCGTTGTTGCGCTGGCAGCGGCGGGGTTTGCGGACAGACTTGCGCGAGAAGAAGCGCGGCTGACAATTCGCCTGGTTGATATTGACATCAACCATGAGGATGGAATGGAACTGCGTAAACTCGTTGAGTCCTACCATGAGGCGTTCCGGTTCCTTTGGGACGCGCGCTGCAAGAAGGAACGGCAGGGCTGGCGCCCGCTCGAGATCGTCCTCGAAGCACCTGGATTGTTTTACTTTGGAACCGGGTTTGACGGCGGTGTATACAATTATCCAAGTATTGAATCGTATATAAACGGATTTATTAACCTGAATACCGCTTACAAGCCTTTAGTCGAAGCGCTCTATGGTACAGACGATCTCAGAATGCAACTTTACGACGGCTGCAAAGGGCATCCGCATGTCGGCGCTCTGCTCTGGGAACACCTTTATGAGAAGAATTTCACACCATTTTGGAATACACTGACCGTACGGGCGGGTTCACCCGATCCGGCACGGATCATGTTTGCCGGTTCGCTGTTTGGCGGCACCGGAGCGAGCGGGGTTCCGACACTGGCCAAGTGCCTGCGCAAGTCGCTAGCTCCAATGCAGAAATGGGATATCGGCCTGACGCTCATGGCGCCTTATTTTTACCTCGATGACGCAATGGAGCGGGAAGTTCTTACGGGCGAGGTGGTGGTTGATTTTTCGCAGTTCAGTTTTCAAAGCAAGCTCGCTTTGAATTATTACATTCTCAAAGACGTTTTGCCCATGGTGGAATGTATACAGGTTGTCGGCAGCGATAAGCAGTCCATGGTTGACCGGGATGGAGTCGCTGTTGAAAACAAGGGGGACAGTACGGAACACCCGCAGAACGACCCGGCGGTACCCGCCGAGCTCGCGGCGGCGATCGGAATCGTGCAGTATTTTACCGAGGTCTGGAATAAAAGCGTTTTTGTCCCAAAAGAGACTATTGAAGAAAAGCATGATTGGAGTATGTTCCCGCAGGCGGATATCGTTCGCGGATGTCTTCAGCAGTTAGAGCGGTTCTGTCTAATGACGCGCGACTACTTCACCACCCTTGCTCTGCTTAAAAACACCGCGCTTGCGCCAACGTTTATTAAGGAATTCTGGAGCGAGAGTACTAGAAGCGAGGACAACTGGAAGTCGATTTGGAAAGGCAAGGGGCAAGGAATCGGCGCACTTCTGGAGTTTTCTGAAAATATGCTCAACTGGTTCTTGGAGATGGATCGCAACGGTTTGACGGTTTTGTCCGTTGACAAGTACGCAACGATACTAGAGCGGAAGGCAAAAAGAGGGCAGACGTCCGGGGTCAAGCTGCACGGGGTAAGAGGCAGCGCGATCTTGGGGGTTATGAACCAGCAGGTTCCGCGCTACTTCGAAAGCCGGGAGCACAATGAAACGCCGAATAACCCGGTCAGCGACGCCTACGCGCTTGCGCTTATGGACGCCTGCGAAACGCCGTATACCAGGCGCCGGGCTAAATAACGCCGTACAGCAGAGATTGGAGCAATAATATGTATTGGTTTACAAAAGACGATCCGTATGCAAGAACGTGTCTGGACGCCATCTCCGTCGATAATGACCTCGCGCATAATCTCAAGCAAATTCGAGACGCCTTGTCGGTCGATGTGGAGCGCGAAGCAATCGATTTCGACAATCTTACATCGATTCCAGATATTTGGGCGACGCACCGAATTTTTGATATGATGCTCTTCCTCCCGCCGAATATTCGCAAAGCCGATCCTGTTCTTGAACAGTACCGCGATGCTGTCGTTCGTCAGTGGCGGGCAATATTGACAGTTCTTCTCATCGGCAGATCGCAATACAAATTGGATATTGTAGAAACCGATTTTTCTGTTTCGCAAATCACTACGCAAGCCGGCGGCGGGGCAAGGGCGGACGAGTTCATGGGAACAATCGTAGAAGCTCGCCCGCAGGGTTTCATTTGGGGTACTGAGAACGATGTGCCGTTTAACCATGAAAAGATCCGCGTCTATAGAGTTAAAGGGTTAGGAGGCAGCCTTTTACCGATCGCGGTTTCTTCGCCCACAACGCATGCCGTCCCCACACCGGATGCCTGGAAGCATCTGTTTGGTAAGGTGCCGTGGGTCAATCGCACCAAGGATGCGCACGGCAGAGCAAGATATACAGTCGCAAATGACATGTTCGAGAGGCTGGACTACGGCAAGGCTGTAGCCCTCTCAACTGCGCTGGAGAACGAAATTCATCTGCCGCTGAAAGCGGATGATCCCACCCGGGCACTGATTTACACAGAACTTCTGGATGACTTCAAGAAGGATCCCTTACTGACGCGGGACTACTTCCGGCGCGAAGCGATGTTCGTTCCGGAACTGACGTACATATCCGGCAGTATTTCCACGCATAATCCCGATGAAACAGATCCAATTCTCGGCGACGCGGACAGCTGTTGCTACCGCATTGACGAAGAACCGCGCCACAATAACAAAGATGAATTCGGCTATGTGCAGTACGTCATGCCCATAACCGAACATTGCCGCCGCCTGCTCGCAAACGGTGAACTGAGTTATGCAATTTCCGCTTCGTCAAGCGAAGCTGAGTTGACGGCGGCGACCATAACGCTGACAAGGAGAAGCGACGGCGCGAGATTGCAGATGGTCTATGGCGAATCGAATCCGATCGTGAAAATCAATAGTAAAACAGATCTGTCTTCTGCGACGCTTTGGCCGCGGCAGAAAATTGAGGATTGGCAGCCTTACTATGCTTTCTGTTATGATGAGCCAAATAAAGAGTCGCGTGTAAGCGGAGAAGCACAGCCCCGCTACACGATTGAGCCGGATGTGAACGCCAAGAGCCTATTCTCCGTTCCTTCGTCAAAGGAAGGGGAGATGTATCGTTACTACTCCATGAATGAGTTCCCGGAATATTGGGTAGTAAAGAGGACGGTTGAAAAGGTCGCGACGATTGTCGGCTACTTCCGTACGAGAAAAAGCGTTGTTGGTTTGCCGGGCAGTAAAAACATCTACCATGCTGCGATTGACTTTGGTACGACGTCTACCATGCTGTATGGCTGTGTGAACGATGCAGAACCGGCACCGGTGCCGGCAAAAACGCTTTATGCGGGAGCAATCTGCAATCCGGATCGCGGCCCGAGCGATCAAAGCATCAGCTGCTTTGTGCCGCCCAGAACAAGGTTCTGGGATATTGCGCTGCTGCACTCGTTGCTTGCCGAAGCGCCCAACAAGCATAGTGGGCAAACTCGTTCACCTCTCTTCGGCTTTTGGGCATTCTTCCGTTCAGCGGCATATGATAACAGAGAGAAGCTGAGCATGGAAGAGCATGAAGAACACTCGAATCTGAAGTGGAACGTATGCAACCCCTTCGACACAATCAACTACCTGACCGAAGTTCTGTACTTCCTCGCGCTGGAAGCGCGCGCTAACGGCTGCAAGACCTTAAGTTTACTTGCGTCGTATCCGAGCGCGATGTCCTCTTCCCGCCAGAAAGAGTATATCAAGGCTATTAAGGATGTTGCCAGTGGAGTCTCGGCGAAAACAGGGCTGACTGTGACGCCTATAAGCTCGATATCGGAGAGCTTTGCGGCTGCCAACGATGTTGCGAGCGGCAATTTAAGTATGAACTTCTGCACGATCGATATCGGCGGCGGGACGTCCGACATCTTCCTTTATTACAGGAGAAGCCTGAATAAGCCCTGGCAGGGGCTTGGCAGTTCTCTGCGGATCGGTGCGCGCGGGATATTCCATTCCTCCTTCTGGCAGAACCGCGGGCTTCTGGCGCAGATACTGCACGAACAAACGCAAGAGACATCCGGTCTACTGAGTATCGATCAATTCGAAAAGCTCAGGCCAGCGGGCGGCGATATTCTGCTTGTTTCCGAGCTTGCTACCGCTCCGATTAATAAGGAGAAGCTGCAGAGCTTTATCGAGAGTCTGCTTGAGTTTCAGATTGATCGGGACGGTGAACATTATCCGGTTGTGAATATGCTCCGGCAAATCGTGCAGACGTCTGGCAAGCTGGAAATACGGAACTTCCGCATTCGCATTGCATACTACATCGGCGCTATCTGCTACTACGCGGGAATGCTGGCGAGAGACCGCGAAGGGTTTGAGTCTCTGCAGGTGTCGGATCTGACAATTTTCTTTGCGGGTAACGGTTCGAAAGTGATTGATTGGATCTGCGACGACGACGAGGCAGTTGGCCGCTTCGTCAAAGAAATGTTCCAAGCCGGCGTCTGTAAAGAGGAAGAACCGCGGGACGTGCTTTTCTCCGATAGGCCGAAGCATGAAGTCGCACGCGGCGCAATGCTTTCGACACGTAAAATCCTGCATGTTCGGGAAAAGAATGTCGTGCTCGCAGGAGAACAGTTTTCGCAGAACGGCGTGGCCCACACGGCCTTATCCGGGATGGAAGAAATCGCATTTGATGATATGTTCGAACCGGAGCAGGACGAATTGAAAGCGTTTCTGATTGCTTTCCGTGCA
The DNA here is from genome assembly GCA_963674535.1 of Christensenellaceae bacterium. Classification (GTDB taxonomy): domain Bacteria; phylum Bacillota; class Clostridia; order Christensenellales; family CAG-138; genus UBA7703. Next base: position 879,731 of record OY771363.1, read on the forward strand.
TCGGTCGGGGGTCTGGTGCCATGCGGACCCGGCTGTCTGCGTTATGAGTATCCTGCAAATTATGCGCCGATTAATTTTAAGAACATGGTCGTGCCAAGAGTAGAAGAACTGCAAGCGAAAAAAGAAGAGCGCAAGCCGCTTTTCCTTATCGGCGTTGAAATTATCGACGAACTGACGCGCCAGAAGGGACAGACAATTCAATGAGCATTCTAAGAAAAACGGTGGCGTTTGCGGTGGCGTGCGTGCTTGCATGCCTTCCATTGGCCGGCGCGCGGGCGGAGGTTTCGCTGCCGTACCAAACGTACGAGCGGGTTCACGTTTCGTATCGCGCAAACGCCGAGGAGGAAACGACGGTCAGCGTGGTGCTTCAGGACGGGGATACCTTCCTCCTGGACAGCAAAGGCACAGTCATCGGTACGCTGAAGGTCGAAAACCGGATCGTCACTTTTTTTGAGGGCACATCGGATGAGGGTGTGCGCGTGGACGTCGCACCCGCGTTTTCTGACGAGTCGCGCGGAAACTGGATGCGTCGTGCGGTCGATACGGGTGGCGCAACGGTGCAGATGCTTCTCGTTACGGTTTCGGGCAGCAAGGATAACGAGACCTATCAAATCCAGGGGTGGATTGATGCGTCGAAAGTGCTAAATTTGCAGTATGTTGCCCAGGCGGTTAGCAATGCGCCCCTGCTAAGTAGGATTGCAAAGCTGAACGCAGAGACAGCAGCTGCAACGGGACCAACCGCACCCCCGGATTCTACAACGACTTCGCCGAACGGTGCGAAGTCGAATCTCAATCTTGAATTTGTGGAGAGCCCATTGTTTTTACTGAGTGCGATAGGGCTGCTAAGTACTCTGTCGATACTCAACATGGTTCTGTCAATCCGCAAGAGCAAGAAAAAGAGCGGTAAGCCAGTCCCCGAGGTAGAAAAGCCTAAGAGCGCTCCGCTGGTGTGCACGCAGGCGCCTGCACTGGAAAGCATCGAGAAGAAGCTGCTTACGTTATTCGAGAAGATCGATGCGTTAAGCGGCAAATACGAAAGCATGAAGGCCGACATACATGAAATTAAGGAGAAGATGCCGCAGCCGGAAAAAGAGGATTGGGAAGAACTGGCTGAAATTGCGAACAGCGCACTGCAGATTTCAAACTATGAAGACTGGCGGCAGGCGTTCATCCAAAAAGGTTGGTTTCCGCAGGCAATTCTGTCGTCCGAGCTCTTCGCGCCCGGCGAGTATGAGTTAACGGAATTCAGCTTATCGCAAAATCTTGCTGCATTCGTATCGCGCAATCCGAAGTACAAGTCGTGGATCTATGTGATCCCTTCGTGTGTGGATCGAGGCTTGAGATCCAGCCAGCTCGATGACCTTTACAAGTTTAGCAGCGATCCGAGCGTAACCGCCGGGCAGTACAGGCTTGTTGAACCTGCTACGCTGCACAGTACGAACGGGCGCTTCTTCAAAATACTTACGTCGGGAAAGATCTTTATCCCCGTTCGTAAATAGCAAGCAAGCAAGCATAACCATCAAGTAACGATCTCGGATATCTAGAACGTTATGATCTTCAGCGTCGTTTCGCGAATGAACACTATTCGGAATCAAATCGAATCCATGCGTAAGGATTGCTTCTGCGCATGGATTTTTCCATTTCATGTATGGTAGAATCTGTGCAGCGAGCGCTTCGCAAAAAACTGCTTGGGAGTATCTGATGAAACTGCACTACAAAGGCACATATAATCTCAATCCCGACTCTTTGCCGCACGGGGAGCATCCGCCCGGCGCGGTTCCGTTTAAGGAAGCGGAGGACTCGAAGGCGCTGGCGAAGGTAGCTGGGATTGCGAGCGTCATTTTGCTCGTTATCTTCTGCGTTATCCTCTATCTGCGCTGCGGAAGCGGATTGTTTTCAATGCAGGCGACGCTTGGATGCCTGCTTGCGCTGCTGGCGGTATTTCCGCACGAACTGCTGCACGCCATTTGCTTTCGTAAAGACGTATATCTCTACACGAATCTCAAGCAGGGGTTGCTGTTCGTTGTCGGCCCTGAAACAATGAGCAAAGCCCGATTTATTTTTATGTCGTTGCTGCCGAACATCGTGTTCGGGTTTTTGCCGTTTGCGGCGGCAATGATAAACCCGTCGCTCATTTTTCTCGGCGTTTGCGGTGCGCTCTCGATTTCGATGGGCGCGGGCGACTTCTACAACGTTTTCAACGCGATCACGCAAATGCCCAAGGGCGCCAGAACGTACCTTTACAAATTCAACTCATTCTGGTACATGCCTAGTCAAGATGGTACGGCGAGGGAAGCGGATTGATGCGTAAAACTGTGTTACGCTGCGTGGTAGGATGCCGTGGAAAAGTATAAATCGTGGTCTGATCTGCAAAAGATGCTGAACGAACGCCTTTGCCCGGAATTGCGCGGCAGGGTTTCGTATTTCTTGACACGATACCACGACGTGCACAATGTTTATGGCAGAGCGGCGGTGCGGCTGGATGGAAAAGAGCTGGTTTGCTTTTCCTGGATCGAGCAGTACTATCAAGAGAGGGCAATCGCCGAAGCGCTGTGCCAACAGCCGGAAAGCGAATACGAGCAGGTTCGGCAAGCGTTAAAATCCGAGTGGAACAAGAACTGCACCTATTGCGAAATGGACTTTTTAGACGCGGTGCTTCGGTTCCGAAGCATGACGATTCAAGAAGCGCTGCGGTCCGACAACGCGATTGTCCGTGCGCTGGCCATTCTCGACAGGCGTGTCGGCAGCCGGACGCTCCGGCGAATCGGCGCTGAAAAAGCCTTCGAAAACGAACCGGAATGGGTGCGGCAGTTCTATGAGTTGCGCCTGAACAATAGCTCTTCCTGAACGATAGGCGACACCTTACCGATGAAAGACTATAGCGATTCTGCGAAAAGGCGAAATCAAATGACACTAAATGAAATCATTGCCGAAGTTATTCCGCTCATACCGTCGAAAGCGCTCGGTGGCTATCTATCGGAGCATTTCCCCGATTGGTCGGTCATGCAGACGGCAACGATCATCATGGAGCATTGCGAAACGAAGGTTTCCCTTGTGCTGCTGGAACAACTGCTTAGCACAGCCGAAGAGGAAGCCGATCGTACATTGCTGCGCTCCGCGATGAATGACTTGCGGGAATTTGGCTATATCGATCAGGAAACGAACCGGATTTATCGTGAACGGTTTTCCGGTGAAGTTTTTCCGCTGTTTCCTTTTCTGGAAAAGTGTTATTTACCGGTGCTGTTCGGCGTTGGCGATATCATTTCATTTCAAAATTACGATCATGAGACTACGTTTGCCTGCATCGAAGATTTGCCGCAGCTGCGTGACGAAGACGACTATGGCGGCGATTGCTACTATTGTCACGATTTGGACTGTTCTGATCCCGCGAAAGCATACTATGACGGAAGCGCACACCTGCATGTTCCGCTCTGCGAAGCCGACGCCGCCGACGAGTGCGACTTGACCCCACGCCAGAAGGCGAATCTGGACACGTTTCGGCAATGCATGAGCCGAGCAAGATGATTCGGATAGATCTTTTTACAAACGTAGCGCGGCAGTTTCTTCTGCCGCTTTTTCTATGCGACTCTATGGCGAAAATGAAAATTTGTGCATATTTTTAGAGAATACGAAAAAAGACAACAGATTTTTAAAGCGAGATGATTATTCTTCGACACAGAGACGGCAGAAAAAATTTCTTGGTAACAAAATTCCAAAAAACACTGGATTCCAGTAAAAAGGGCGAGTATAGTAATACTATACGTATATACAATACTAGGCGTATACGCATGATCGTTGAAGAAAAAATCGAGACCGAACGAAGAGAAGAGAGTTTGTTGATTGAAGCAATCGACCCATTCGGGCGTTGCGAACGGGGTTCTTTCAAAGGAGTTTTATCGATCAATGGTTGGCAGGCTGAACCGTAAAAAGATGATGCTGACAGTGCGGGCTCTATTGACGGGGCTCGTCGTGTTGGCTCTTTTTTTCGGCCTTCCTTCCCGTTCGTTTGCCGAGGGAGAGGATGATACCGCTGCTGGCGACGGTGACGTCACCGCGACCGTGCCTCTTACGGCAACCGAAGGTGAAACCACGATCGTGGAGCATACGGAATCGGGTGCGAGCGGCAATCAGCTGGACGAAATCGATCCGGACGAAGACAACCTGACCTTCGATAACGATCTGCCTTCCGTTACGACAACCACCGTCGAAACGCTGGACGGCACCGGCACCGTAACCGACACGACGGTCACCAATACGCTGACCGATACGGGCGAAGCGGTTGAACTGGAAACCCCAACAACGGTTACGCCGGACAATACGCAGGTTACCGAAACCAGCGAAACGCGTACGACCGTCACCGTAAGCGCTTCGGACAACGCAATTCAGAAGGCCGTGGACAAAGTGCTTGCCGAGCTTGCGCCGGACAGCACGAGCGCGACCATCCGCGTTGCCGCGGGCACCTACAACGGAGACATCGCCATTACCGCGGGCAGCGCGGTTCCGGAGAACTTCCTATTATATATCCTCGCGGAGGATTCTTACGAGACGCCCGCCGAGGGTGCGCTCATCGACAAGGATACCATCGGCACTCAGTCCGCCGGCACGGTTGACGTCAACGGCAACATCAGCGTTGACGGGGTCAACGTTGTGCTGGCGGGTTTGTATTTATCGCTGGAAAAGATCGTTAACGCAAAGAATTCGGAACTCACCGTTTACGGAACCAAGAAGGACGACTCGATCAGCCTCAAGCTGGAAGGGGACTCCACGGCGGCGGTTTACGGCGGCGAGGGGAACGACACGATTACCGTTTCCGGTAAAGGCGGGGCAAGCAGCGACACCGACCGCGGAACCGTAACCCTCGACGGCGGGGCGGGCGACGATTTGATCAATATCGACACCTCGCTGGCAAAGAATGCGTCGCAGGTTTCCGTCACCGGCGGAACGGGCATTGACCGGGCGCATCTCACCGGCACGCTCAAGCAGAACGGAACGAGCCAGGCGACATTGGTCGGCGGCGTGCCCAGCATCACCCTGCAGGACGTTTCCGAAAAGACCATCGCGTTCATCCTCAATTCGACCGAGCTCTATACCGACGCGCTGAAGAACAAGAGCCGCGTGGAGATTACGAAAGCGGAAATCGCGGGCGGCACCTACAGCGCTAACCTGCCATTCGTGGATTACACGCTGGCAGCGTCCGACCTGCCCGCCAGCACAACAGATGTTACCATCCAAGGTAACGGCTTTTTAGCCGGTCTTATCATCGACGGCGACGAGTACACGATTCACAACCTTAACGCTTCTGGCCTGAACGTTACGTTGAACGGCAAACAGATTACGATAGACGGTGTGCTCCGCGCTTCGAACCTGATGATCAACGCCGAGGATACCGACATTCAGCTCAGCCTCTCGGCGGACGACCTGCCGGATGGTGTGATTCCCGACAGCGTACCGGTCGGCGACACGAGCGTGGACTTCAGCATCATGGATGTTGTTTCCACGGCGAAGGTAACGATTTCCGCAACCGCGCATATCTACGCGGGCGGCTCCGTTTCCATCACCGCTTCCAGCACGCAGACGCAGCCGCTGATTCCGATCGTCGGCAGCGGGTTCAACCTTGTCAACGTCAAGGTTGGCTCGGCCACGGTGGAGATCCTCGGCGCAATCGAAGCGGGCGGCAATGTGGACGTCAGCGCAAAGACCAAGGTAACGGCGGAAGCTTCCAACTCCTCGCTGGCTAAATTCTTTATTCCGCTCGCCGTCGGCGTGGTGGTTGCAAACTCCGGCATAACGCTGGGTGCAAACGGCTTTATCAAGGCGGGCGGTTCCGTCAGCCTGGTTTCCGAAACGGGCGTGACGCTCAAGGTTCGTTCCACGGCGGGCAAACTTCCGATTTCCCTTGCGGTCTCGGTTGCGATTGTCGACGCGCATGTAAACGTGCTCGGCAACATCACGTCCCAGGCGGGTGGCATACTTCTCAGCGCGAGCGGAGAAACCGCCGTGCAGACCATCGCTTCCAACAAAGCGCCGGAGTCAAGCAGCACCACGTCCAGCGCGGGCACCAACAGCACGGGCGGCACGGGCGGCAGCGCATCCGGCGGCAATTCGTTCGGCGGGTTCTTCGCCATTTCGGTCGTGCTCCAGAGCGTGGACGCAACCGTCGGCGGCGCGGCCTGCCTCAGCGCAAACAAGGATATCTCCATTCTCTCCACCGCAAACGAACGTGTGCTGACCAAGGCCACCTCGGCCGACCCGGTCACCGCGGGCGCATCGAGCGCTCCCTCCCAGAGCGTTTCCTCCGTACAGGGGATCGTCTCCGGGCTGTTTACCAAGATTAAATCCGTTCTCACCGGCAGCGCGGCCAGCGCGTTCGGCAAGGGCGAAAGCAGTTTTAACGGCGCGGACGGTTACGCCATTACAACGGAAACAAGCCAGCACGCGACCATCACCACGCCAGCCAAGGTCAAAGGCGGGGAAACGGCTGCCGTCAAGGTCACCCCCGACGACGGGTATATATTGGAAGCGCTGACCTATACGTACCTGCCCGCCGGGCAGTCGGCGTATGTCACGCGCAATATCAACATCTCCGGCAACACCGGCAGCTACACATTCGTCATGCCGGAAGCGGCGGTCAAACTTACCGCTGTGCTGCGCCAAAAGACGGCGGACGATCCCGACCTTTCCACCGGCAGCCTCTTTGATGATGAAGAAGAGGACGACAGCCTCGGCATCGGCGACCTGTTCGACGAAGGAACCTCCGGTTCGGAGGACGACGGCGCAGTGACGCCTTCCACCGACGTGGGAGACACCTATACCATCACTATCCAGCCGGGGCTGACCAACGGCGCGCTGCTTGCCAGTTCGCCCGCGGCGGACGCCGGCAAGGAGATTATCATTACCGTCAACCCGAGCGCGAATTACCAGCTCAAAGCGGACACGCTGAAAGCGACAACCGTACTGGAGGGGCGCACCAGCATAACCACTATTGCCAAGAATGCGGCGGGGCAGTACGTGCTCACCATGCCCGCGGGCAACGTAACGCTTGCGGCGGAGTTTGAAACCGTTCCTGCGGGGACAACGCCCGCTCCCGCCAAGACAAGAAGCTCTTCCGTACAGGCCACCGGTGCGCTGGCGGTTGCCGTCTCGCGCAACGCCAACGAAGCCGTCATTGATACGACCGGCACGATTACCGCGGGCGGCGCGCTGAAGGTCAACGCAAAGGCAAGCACGCAGAGCTCACTTCTGGCGGACGGTTCGCCCGTCGGCACCGGCTCTTCCGAAACGACCGACCCGACCGCCGCGGAGAATACCCCGGACGCCGCCGAAGCGGACGAAATCACGCAGGAGCAGCAGGCTACCATGGTCAACGGCCGCCCCGTCGTGGTTTCGGCTACGCTCAACGGAACGGTCAAGTTTGTTTCAACCAGCACCACGGAAGACACAGCCGCGTTTACTTTTATCGCTCGTCAGGGGTATAAACTCGCGGCGGACGGTCTAAAGTACAGCTACACGGATCCGACCTTGGGGCTCGTGGAAGGAACCCTCACAGCCGGTTCCGGCGGAAGCTACTATATTGATCTGCCCGCCGGTCTGCCGACGGATGTAAAGCTGACCATTACCGCAACGTTCGAAGCGGATCAATACAATATTACGCTCCCCGCGTCCGGCGTGACCGGACCCGCCAACGCCAAGACGGGCGACACGGTGGAACTCACCGTCACCCCGCAGGCGGGCAAGACCACAACCGTTACGATCACCGGTATTACGGTTTCGGAAGCGGAGGGCAAGTTTACGTTCGTCATGCCCGGTCATGACGTGACCGTTTCCGTTACGTTTGTCGAAAAGCAAAGCGAGATCGAACTTTCCGGAGACGCGGCAACATATCTGACCGTTTCCGATACGCGCGCGGACATCGGCGAAAAGATTACGTTTACGCTGACCAGCGCAGCCGTAGATTCCGGTAAGAAGATTGCCATCACCGTGAAAGCATATTACCTTGATATTACGAGCGGTGAATACGCCGAGGACGATTTGATCACCATCACGGTAGCGGAAGATAATACGTTTACCGTGCCGGATTCGATCGGCCCGAACCACAAACTCGTTGCAACCGTTGCCGCGCAGGACAAAGCGCACGCAATTACCGTGACGCAGTCCGCCAACGGCACCATCGCGGCGCCCGCGTTCGCCAACGGCGGCGAAACGATCAAGATTACAATAACGCCCGCTGCGGGCTACAAGCTGAAGCCGAACTCGCTGACCGTCAAGACGGTGGAAACCTCCGTGGAAGCGACTATTTCGGTAACGATGGACGCAAACGGCGAATACAGCTATAAGCTGCCCGTACCGGTCGGCGGGGACACCAACCCAATGAACGTCGTCATCACGGGGACGTTCATCAAAGACCCGAGCTACACGGGGACGACCTCGACCAATCAGCAGAAGAAATCCTTCTCGCTTGGCGTCGGCATCGCAGTTGCGGTAACGCTGCATTCGAATTACGCCTACATTAAAAACGGCATCATTTCCGCAGGCAGTCTTGAACTCACCGCGACGTCCGGCAGCGAAAGCAGCCAGCTCGTGTTTGCCGCAGACTCCAAAGCGGGGTATGCGCAGGGCGACTTCGGCCTTGCGGGCGCGGTGACCGTTCATGTTGCAAGCGCAAAGACGAAGGCCATCGTTGGCGATAAGCCTTCCATAACGCTTACCGAAGGCGGCACGCTGAAGATTGCCAGCGAGTCCTACGAAACGGTGACCACCAACGCGGTTGCGACAAGCAGCGGAACGGCGTCCCGTCTGGGCGTCGGCGCGGGCATCTCGGTTGGCGTATTCGGCGCGGACGTGTTCTCCAAGGTAGCGGACGGCGCCGTCATTCAGGTATTGAACAGCGGATCCATCAAGAGCGCTGAGATAACGGCAAACCACAAGTCAACGGAAACCCTCAAGTCGGAAGCGGGTTCGCAGGGCGGCATCTCCATTACGCCCGTGCTGTCGCTTTTAATCTCCGGCGCGCGGACGGAAGCCATGCTCGGCACATCGAGCGGGCTGCTCTCCGCCAGTGAAGACATTACAATTTCCGCGAAAAACAGCACGACCCGCGAACTGGGCGCAAACGCCGCCGCAGCCGGCGGAAAGGTCGGCATAGGAGCTTCGTTTACAATTTCCGTTCTCAACGACAGCACGACCGCGGCGATTCAGCGCAGCGCGCGGGCTCGTAATGTTCGGGTCAGCGCAACCGGGCGCAGTTCGCTCAAATCGACTTCCCGCGCGGGTTCACAGGGCGCTTCCAGCCAGAACTCATCAAGCGGGACAACGACTACTTCTTCCACAACCGATGGAACGGCGGACGGCAGTTCCGGCGAAGAGGGCGGGGAAGCAGACAAACAAGCGGATAAGAGTCTCGGCGGAGGCGCAAAGCTTGCCGGGACGAGCGGCAGTTCCAACGTCAACTCCGGCACCGTTGGCAAGACGGGCACAAATCGGCAGACCGCGCAGACCAGCGAAGGCAACATTCAGGTTGCCGCCGCATTCAACCTCAATATTCAGATCTGCCACGTAGAGGCCTATATTTCCGGCGGCGGCAGCGTAACGGCGTTTACCCCCGCGGACAATCCGGCGGGCACGCAGGCGGGCAGCGTAATAGTTGAAGCCTATGGGGACACGGACGGGGCTATTTACGCAAACGCCAGCGCCACCAAGGCCAAGATCGGCGTGGGCGTTGCGGTTGCCATCAATATTGTCAATTACGATACGCTGGCGCATATCGACAACGTTACTGTTAGCGCGGATTCGCTGCATGTGCTGGCTCGCATGATCGCAGAGCAGAAGAAGGAAACGACGACTGCCGATACCGGCACGGGCGAACCCAAGAACATCATTGAAAAACTGCTCGAACAGGCCATTACCGAAATGGTAAAAGAGCTTGCTTCCGAAATGGGCCTCGGTGGATTGCTCGATGAGAGCACGCTGGATGAAGCGATTATCGATTTGATTGGCGATATCGTGGGTTCGGCGGTCAATACGCTGCTTTCGGGTACGGGGCTGGAAGGCCTTGTCTCTACGGATATCGAAGCCAAGATCACAAGCAAACTTGCAACCCTTGGAACCACCCTGACGGACGCGCTGAAAACGCAGGTCGCCGGGGCGATTCTCAACGCCGTTTTGAAGAAGATTCAGGAGACCATCACACCGGGTTCGACCACGCCGGATACGCTGACGTTTGGCGACCAGATCAACAAGATGGTCGAAAACATCACCAACGAGCTGTTCTCGGAAGTTGTGGATGTTACAAAGCTCAAGGAGTTCTTCAAAAACGGCGCGGCGGAGCAGCTGAAGACGAAGTTTACGCAGATTCTCAAGGACGCGGGCAAGGCGCTTACAACCGCCGCGCTCGATGCGCTTTCCGGCTGGCTAGATCTGCCCATTATTGAAACCGACCTCGGCCCCGGATACGAATTCATTACGCAGGCGGTCGCAGGCGCGGGTGCTTCGGACGTCGGCATTGCGGGCAGCGCGGCCATTGCGGTGATCACGGGCAACACGAAGGCCTATCTCAGCGATTCCACGAGCCGTACGCTGTACCCCATCAACGTAACCGGCGTTCTTGAAATCGACGCGTATGCGCGCCAGTGCCTCAGGTCCGTCGCATCCTCTGCAGTTGGCGACGACGGCATGGCGGATAAAAACCTCACGGCGGGCGGCAGCTCGGATACCGGAAACGGCAGCAGCGCGGGTTCGCAGAACGAATCCACCACCGTCGGTCAATTCGTCATCGGCTCCATGCAGAACGGCAAAGTTACCGTCAGCGGCAACAAGTTCACCGTTTCACCGGACGAAGGCTACAAGCTTGCTAGTGGCACACTCAAGGCCGTCCGCAGTGATACGGGAGCTACCATCACATTGACGGACAACGGTGACGGAACATATACCTATACCGCGCCGAGCGGAACCGATGCGCTGCCGGAGGATGCAACCATCACGATCAGCGCTTCCTTTGAGGAAGATTTAAAGAACATAACCGTCACAGTTCCCACCAACGGCACGCTGACGATCAAGGATTTGACCAAAGCCGACGCGACGAACGCGCGGATGGGCGAGCGCTTGCTCGTAACGGCCGCTCCGGCGACGGGCTATGTGCTGGATTATCTCGAATACAGCTACAGCGTCGAAGGCGCCTCCACCACCAAGCGGATCGTTTCGGCGGAGGACAAAGCTAACGGCGTCTACACGTTCTATATGCCGGGCGCGGATATCACCGTCCGCGCAGTGTTCCGCGCGCTGGCCACGGGCGAAACGCCGCCTGCTACAAACACGAACACCAACAGCAAGGGCAAGAGCGTCGGCGTAGGCGCGGCGTTTGCACTCAACATTGCGTACTTCACGGTAGAAGCTTCTGTCGGCAAGTTCCGCGCGGTAACGTCGGGTACGGCGTCCATTTCCGCGGAAGGCCGGCACGATCTGGAAACGGTCTCCGTTTCCGGCACGGATCCGCTCTCCGGCACGGACAACACCACTTCCGGCGATACAGGCACAACAACGGAGAAACCCAAGGATATCTCGCTGGATGCTGCGGCTTCCGTTGGACTTTCCTATAACACCATTCGCGCAGTGGTTGCCGAAAGCGCGCTCATCACGACGACCGGGGACGACACCTACAACCTCGACAAGACGGTGTATGAAGAGGGTGACCCGGCGGCGGAGCAGAACGCGGACTATGTTAACTTCTACCTCGGCGCAAAATTCAAAGGAACCACGCTGACCAAAGCCAGCGGCTTTGCGGTCGGCTCTTCCACGGCGGTTGGCGCGGCGGTTGCCGTGAACATCGCCTATTCGGATGTGGAAACGATGTTTGCCGGCGAAGGCAGCGTCAGCGGCAAGGCAAGAATCACTTCTTATATCTATGCCGCGGACGAGAGCCAGGCCATTGCAACCGCGATGGGCGCGGATATGGATCGTATGCTCGGCAAGTTCCGCAAGGGTGTTGACGGCGTTGAAAAAACCACCTCGGATATCGCGCAGGGCAACTACACGAGCGAGAATACGCCCACCGGAAACGAAAACAACCAGACTGCCGGAAAGATTAACGGCGAACTAGATCAGAACAACGATACGCAGACCACCGGCGGAACGAACACGACGCAGGCCAATAACAACCTGCCGCTTTCAACCAACGCCATGCGCAGTCAGGACACCTCAACGACCGGCACGCCGGACGGCGCAACGGGACAGGCGAACAACACCGCCTCTTCGAACACCAACGGCCTCACCGGAACGAACAACCAGACCCAGGCCAGCAAGATTCAGGTGGCGGCGGCGGTCGCGGTCAACATTACGCATCACGAAGCACAGGTCAGCTTTACCGGCAAGCTCACGGCGGAGTCGGTAGCCATCCTCGCGGATAACGACGGCAACTTCCGTACGCTCGGCACGGGTGCTGCCATGAGCCTTGCTTCCAAGAGCAACTCCATCGCTGTTGGCGTTGCGGTCTCCGTCAACGACAACAGCGCTTGCGTGAGCATTGGCGGCGAACTGACCGCAACGGCGGGGAATCTCACCGCCGAAGCGCAGCTCACCCAGAACATGGACGGCAAATACAAGGGTCTTCTCGGTGCGCAGGCACTGGCAGGCTCCGTGACCGGTTCGCAGAGCGACATGACGATTTCCGGCGCGCTGGCGATTATCGTTTCCAAAGCGCTTACCAGCGTCAGCGTTCTGGATGGCGCAAAGCTCACCGCACAAAACGGGCAGGTCAAGCTCTCGGCGGAAGACCAGAGCAAACTTGCAGTGCGCGCGGGCGGGCTGAGCATTTCCAAGGGCACGAGCGTCGGCGTTGGCGCGTCGTTTGCGCTGGTGTTTGCAAGGAATACCGTAGAGGCGCTGGTCGGCGAAAACGTGCAGATCAAAGCCGCGTCGTTCCTGCTCCGCGCCGCCAAACAGCGCGTGGACTTCTCGGATTATCAGTCCACGTTTGATTTGAGCCTACTGTTGACCGACTCCACGGGAGTAACGGATCCGAACGCCAAGAAGGGCATTATCGACATCAAGAAGGGCGCGTCGGCAAGCGACGGCTACAGCATTACGATCAACATCAGCACGGATACCGTGCTCGACGCGATCGACCTTCTCAACTTCCTCTCTTCCAATAACTATTACGCGGAATCCATCGCGGGCGCGGTCAGCGGCGGAACGGGCGGTAAGGCCTCCGTTGCGGGTGCGGTTGCCTGCGTGTTCTTCTTTAACGTAACGCAGGCCAAGATTGGCAGCGGCACCGTGCTCGATATTTCGGGCGACGCGCAGGTCTCCGCCGAAGCGGACACCACCGCGCGACTGATTGCGGGTGCGATTTCCGCCAGTTCGTCCAAGGTCGGCGTGGGGCTCACGGTTGCGGCAATTGCCAACTCCGATCAGGTTCTGGCGGAACTTGCGGACAACGTACACATCAGCACAGGCGGTAAATACACCCAGAACGCAGTTTCCAACGCAGATTTCCTTGCGGTAACTATCGCCGCGAGCGTCACAACCTCCGGCACGGGTGTTGGCGGCGTGATCGACGCCATCGTGATGGACAACCACGTTTCGTCCATCGTCGGCGCGAGCGCGCTGATCACGGCGGGTTCGGACATTGCCATCCTCGCCAGCGCAAAGACCAACCTGATGCTCGCCGCGCTTTCGTTCGCGGGGAGTGGGTCCGCAACAGCCGTCGGCGGAACGCTCGCCGTGGTGGTCACCAACACCGTTACGCTTGCGGAAGTAAAGAACGCCGCTCACTTGACCAGTACGAACGGCGCAATCAGCGTAAGCGCGCTTTCCGAAGACGCGTTCATCAACGTGCTGGCGGCGGCTTCGGTCTCCGGCGGCGGCACTTCGGTTGCCGGTACGCTGGGCGTATTGATTGCGCTGAACCAGACGAGCGCAATGATTGACGACGGGGCGGTTCTCACCGGCAAAAACGACGTCAGCGTGCTCTCCTTTGGCAAAACCTGGATGCTCGTGCTTGGCATGTCGCTCAGCGCGGCGAGCCAGAACGCCGTTGGCGCAACCATTAGCGTCTGCGTGTTCCAGCGCAATATCAAAGCGCTGGTCGGCGCAAACGCAAAGCTGACTTCCACCGCAGGCAACGTTCTGGTGCAGGCAAACGGCGAAAACTGGGCGCTGCTTTTGACACTGGCTGCCGCGGGAGCGGGCAATACCGCGCTCAACGGCACAATTCCGGTACTCGTCGGTCTCGATACGGTCTGGAGCGAAATCGGACAGAGCGCGGAGCTTTCCGCCGCCGGTTCGGTCGGCGTTCTTGCCAATCTGGATAATCACACCTACGTCGTCAGCGGCGGGCTCGCCGTTTCCGGCAGCAACGCTGTCGGGGCGACGCTTTCTACGGTTGTTTACACCAACACCGTCAAGGCAATCGTCGGCCAGAGCGCGGTCATCCTTTCCGGTGGCGCTGGCACTGGCCTGTCGCTTCCGAACCGCGCATCCAAGCGGCGCGGCGTGTTTATCAGCGCAACGGCGAACGAGGACATGGTGCTCATCTCCATTTCCGCTTCGATTTCCGGCTCTGTGTCGGTAACCGGCGTGATCAACACGCTGGTAATGAAAAACGTCGTTCACGCGCTGGTTCAGCCTTCGGCAAACATCACGGCCAGCGGAACGGAGACGTATACCGTTTCCGAGGACGGCGAAAGCAAGGAGCTTTCCAGCGGGGACGTCGAAGTTGACGCAGACGACGAATCGCTGATTATCAACCTCGCGGGGTCGCTCTCCGCGAGCGGTTCGGTCGGCATTGGCGCGACCATCGTGGTGCTGGTGTTCTTAAAGAATGTGACGGCGGACGTCAGCGCGCTCTGCAGAATCACCGCGGGCGGCAGCGTCCGAATTACGGCGAACGCAAAGGACGATCTCTTCCTGCTTGCAATCGCGTTTGGCGCTTCCGGTAGCACGGGCATCGCGGGCGGCGCAAACGCGCTGGTCTTCCAAAACGCGGCAACGGCGGCGCTCGGCGGAATCGTCAGCGCAGGCAAGGACGTTACGGTTTCGGCGCGTACGGATTCGCTGCTGGTCAACGCCGCTCTCGCCATTGGCGGCGGCGGCACGGCAGGCGTTACCGCAATCGCCGTGATTACCTACTTCTATAACGCAACGCTGGCCTACATCCATACCGGCGCGCACGTCACCACCACAACCGGAAACATCAACATCTTTGCGGATTCGCAGGAAATTGTCACGGCGGACGCGGCAGGCGCTGCCATCGGCGGCACGGCGGGTGTTGGCGGCACGATCGATGTCATCATTACCCAAGTCATTACAAAAGCATACACCGAAGCTTCCGTGACGCTGAACGCGCACGGCAGCGTCGATATTGAAGCCCGTGACGCATACGGGCTGATTGCCGTTGTCATCACCATCGGCGGGGCGGGTGTCGCGGGCGTCGGCGTTTCCATTCTGGCGAGCGTCAGCTTTAATACAATAGAAGCTTCCATTGGCGCGAGCAGCATCGTGACGGCGGGCGGCAGCATTAAGGTGCTGGCAAGCTCCAATCGCGACGTGCTTACCATCGTCACTTCCGTCGGCATCGGCGGCGCGGCGGGGGTCGGCGTTTCGCTCTCGATTGTCGTTGCGGGCAACAAGATGAGTCAGGACGCACACGACGCGATTTACGGAAACGAGACGCAGGAACAATACTTAAAAGATGGACAGACTTACTATGTCTATCTGGATGCGGACGGCGCGCGCCTCTACGAGCTCCGCAGCGGTTCAACCAGCACACTCTACCGGCTCGACGGCGATAACCTCGTAGTAACAAGCTACACCGGCACGAAGACGGCTGTCATGGTCAACGCGGGTATGGATCCGCAGGATCAGACGGACTATGTGTTTGCCAACGCAAACCCGAGCGCGTCCACGGCAAAACCCACGGACGACATGGACACCCTGCTTGCGGGCGACGGGCAGAGCACGTCCGACCTCGACCCGGGCAGCAGCGATTACGGCCAGAGCGACGACGGTTCGCAGGACGCGATGAACGACGATACCTACGACGCAACGGTGGACAACTCTTCCGTCGCTTCCTCGCGCATCGGCAGTCTCAGAGACTCCACTTCTGCGGTGGTGTACGCTTCCGCAAGGCTCACGGCAAACGGCAGCGGAATCGAAGTCACGTCGAGCGATCGGCTGAACGCGAATATGATCGCGGGCTCCCTCGGCGGCGGCGGGTATGCGGGCGTCGGCGTTGGCCTTGCGGTTTCGGTGCTGTTCTCGAATGTCAACGCGCTTGTGGAGAGCGGCGCAGTGCTCAGCGCTCCGAACGGAACGATCAACGTTTCCGCCAGCGCGGGCTCGCAGGCCAAGACGCTTGAAAACATCAACAGTGATACCGAAGCCGCCAACGACGAGGCAAAGGACAAGATTTCAGACACCACGACCTCCACCATCCGGCTCATCGGCATCACGGCGGGCGGCGGGTTCGTCGGCGTTGGCGTTACAATTGCCGTACTGCTCGTGTTTACGGAAGTCCACGCGATTATGGCGGGCAACGTTGAAAACGCAAAGAACGTTCTCGTTCACGCGGGTGTTGATTATGGCCAGGTGCTGACCGGCACGCTTGCCATCACCGGCGGCGCGGTCGCGGTCGGCGTATCCGGCGCCGTGACATACTTCCAGGCAAACGTCGTTTCCGCCATCGGCGGCAGCGCAAACCTCACGGGTGTTACCAACACCATTTCCGTAACCACAACCGGCAACACAAACGCCATCGCGGCTGCGGCTTCCGCAGGCGGCGGCGCGGTTGCGGTGAACGCGGGCATGGCGCTGACCATCAACCGTACGCGCGTGGATACGTTCATTGGCCAGGGCGTTGTGATTGACGCTCCGAATGCTGCTATCACCGTTCAAACACAGTATACGGCAAACGCCATTGCGTTTACCTTCTCCTTCTCCGGCGGCGCAGTCGCAGTCGGGGCAACGCTTGCTATCGTTATCAACCTGCTGGATTCCTACACGTATATCGGCGTTACGCCCGTCGGCTCGGCGGTCAGCGGTTCCACGGCGGCCACTAAGGGAAGCATTCACGCTTACAGCGTAAAGATCATAAGCAACGTTGCCGGAATCACCACGGTGTACGGCGTTGGCGTTGCGGGCGGCGCGGTCGCGGTCAATGGCATTGTTGCGCTTGGCTTCAACCGTGCGGTAGGCTACGCCGCGCTCAGCCGTGCGGACGTGGAGGCTTCCACCATCACGGTAACGGCGTCGCTTTCGGGTGACACGACGGTTGCTTCCACCGCGCTCGTGGTCGGCGGCGTCGCCGTCGGCGCGACGGTCGCGCTTGCGCAGATCGCCTCGAAAAACGTAGCGCAGGTGGATTTGACCGGCTCCGTCGTCAAGGCAGGGTCGCTGAACGTCAACGCGGGCACGCCTTCCGCGCCTTATAACTCGCAGGCGCTGGTCACGGTGGTCACCGGCACGGCTGGAGCAATCGCCGCGGCGCTCAATTTTGCCATCGCGCTCAACGCCTCCTGCAACACGGCAACCGTAATCGGCACGAGCGGCTCGCTCACCGGCACGAACGTCAACATCTACGCCGAAGGCAACACGAGAGCCTATGCCATCATCGCAAACGCGAGCGTTGGCGCTCTTTCCGTCAACATTTCGGCTTCCATTGCGTGGCTTAAGAGCACGCAGGAAGCTTCGCTTTCCAGCACCGCCGCCATTTCGCTGACGGGTGCGCTCAGCGTGACTTCCAAGCAGAACACGACGCTCTTTACCTATACCAACTTCCTGCTCAAGATCACGGAAAGCGTGACCGACGTCATCAACGGCAAGTTCACCGCTATGGCGCAGGCGTATATCTTCTCCGCTTCTGCGGGAGCGGCGGTTGCGAGCGCGAATGTCGCCGTGGCAACAGCGGATGCAACGGGCAAGGCGCAGGTGAAAGCCTCCAACCTGAACGTGCTTGGCGCAATCAGTATTGCCAGCTACGGAGCATCGACGGCGAACGCCAAGGTTGACAACATCACGTTTGCGTTTGCCTCCGTTGGACTGATGACGGGATATTCCTACGCGGCAGGCAAGTTTGAGGCTTCGCTCACCAGCAATGGCACGATCGTTTCGGGCAGCATCACCGTGTTCAACAGCCTCACTTCCGACGCAACGACCGACCTGACGCCCGCGGCGGCAGGCATTGCGGCAAGCCTGTTCTCGGCTGCGGCAAACATCAGCCTTGCGGAATCCAAGTCGAGTGGAAAAGCGTTTATCAGCGGTACGGGCGGCATAACCACCGGCGCTGTCACGGTTACTTCAAGAGCAACGGCAACGGCCCACGCGGTTGTCCGCGGTGCGGTCGTGACCGTGGGCGGAGTTGTGCTCGCCATCAACGAAGCGTATGCAAACGTCTCCGCTGTGCAGAACGCTTACATTGAAACCGTAACGCTTTTTGCCAGCAGCGTAACTGTTGCCACCGTATTTAACGACGGCGTGGACACCGGAGCCGTCGCGGAAGTGGGCAGCAACGGCACCGGCACCAGCGTAAAACTCAGCTATATCTCCGGCGAAGTCAGCCTGGCGCAGGCCTTTGTGAGCGCTAAGTCGCACGCCTATATCAAGGGCGCATCCCTCGCTGTTTCCGGGGCGGTCTCCGTTGACACGGCGGCGCGCTCCTATGCGAACGCGGACATTCTGGAATCGCAGTTCTCCCTCTCGGTGTATGGAGTAACGCTGCTTTCGACCGTCTCCAAAGCGGAAGGCGATTTTGCCGCGTATATCGACACCACGGGAGCAACGCTCTACACCGGTTCGCTGACGGTGAACACAACGTACTATGCGGTGGCTACGGCCGCCGTCGGCGCGGCGGGCGGTCTCGGCGTATCGCTGGTCTCCGCAACATCCAACTCGGCGGTAGCTTCGAACCACGTCAACGCCAAGAGCTATATCCTTGGCAGCGGCGCGCTGACCGTGAGCGGTTCCGTGACCGTACTGACGGAAGGCTATGCCAATTCCGAAGCGATGGGCAGAACCCGCCAGTTTGAGATTCGGGCGCTGAGCATCGCGGTCAACGTTATTGTTGCAACCATGAGCATCGAGCAGTCGGCTTATCTGGATGTTGACGGCTCGCTGAACCTCACGGGAGAACTCAACATTCGCAGTGAAATCTACCGCACCGGCGACTTCGGCTCGGCAAGCGCCACCGTTGGCGGCTCCGGCGCGGGGTTCGATATTTCGCTGGTTGGTGCAACGGTCAATGCGGCGGGCTCCTTTGCACGGAGCATAAACAGCGCGTATATCACCGGCACCGGCAGCATTACAGCCAACACCGTGAGCGTGAAAGCAAAAACGGTATCGCAGTCCCAGGCTATTGCGCGTAAGAACTTCACCGTTGGCCTTTTAACCATCGGCAGTCTGTCCGCCATTGCAACGACGGGGGACACCGTTTCGGCAACGATCTCCGGCGTCGATCTGGAAGCGACTACCGGCGATATTACCATTCTCGCGCTGGGCAGCACAAGCGCGTACGCCCTCTGCGAACAGGCGGGTGGCGTTGGGTTGGCGAGCGGATCTTCGTCCGTTGCGCAGACATACATTGGCACCAGCAGCGCCAAGCAATCCGTTACCGCGGGCGTCTCGGGCGGATCGGTCATTACCGCCGCGGGGAATGTTTCCATTCGCGCCTATAACACCGGCTCGGCGGAATCCATAGTGCAGAAGGGCACAACGGCCGCCCTTGTCGCTGTTTCCTCTTCTCAGCTGCCGACAAGTTCGTATTATTCAACGTCTGCATACGTCATCGGAAGCTCGTCCATCACGGCGGGCGGCAGCATTGATATTGCCAGCGAGGACTACACCGTTGCCAAGTCGGACGCCACGGGCACGCAGATTGGCTTTGGCATCAACGCCAACTCAGTTCAGGGCTCCAACACGCTCAACGTCACCAATACCATCAATATTCTGGCGGTTCTCACTGCCGGCACGAGCCTGAGCATTCTGGCTACTTCCAACGCGAATCTGTACGCCAGAACGTATGCCGACGGCGGCGGCTTCTTCTCCGGCGACAAGCTCAAGGCTACTAACTCGCTGACGCGCAGCACCACCGTCAATCTCCTCGGCGGCTCCCAGCTTTCTGCCGACTTTGGCGATCTTATCGTGAAGGCTTCGGCAGGCGCGAACGACAACATCCGCACGATGGCAAAGATCACGTCCGGCGGCGTCGTTGCGCTGGGCAAAGCAGAAGCGAAAGCGACCGTCAGCAGTACGGCTTCTGTATCGGTCGGCTCGGGCGTCGGTATTTACGATCGCTACAACACGGTCAAGCTTATTTCGGATTCCTCGCTCAACAACCTTTCCTCGACGGTGGAGGTCAACACGAGCGGTCTTGGCGTACGCCCGCTTGCCGAAGCGAATACGACCGTAACCTTGAACAGCAGCGTAACGCTTACGGGTTCGAGCGCGTCCAAAATCGTCATCGAAGGGCGCTACGTCAATCTGGAATCCCTCGTTGGCAAGCTGTATCTTTACAGTTACACGTATGCCAACGGCAAAGCGCTCGGTGCGGACGTCGATGCGGATACGGATATGAACATTCATATCACGTCGGCTGTCAGCGTGACGAACGCTTCCATTACCGGGCACGATAAAACCTATATTGCCGCCAGCGCACGGCCCGCTTACCGCAGCAACAACATCTACGGTGTTGCAACCGCGCGCCTCAACGCCATCGGCGAAGCCGTTGCCAACGTTTCCATCTACGGCGCTATCAGCTCGACGACCTCTGTTAACAGCGGGGTATCGCTGATCGGCGCGAATATCAACGTGACCAAAACCTACTACAACGACGCGCGCACGGATTACAAGCGCAACACCTCCGGCTTTATCGTCAAGAGAAAGACGGGCGGCAACGATCTGGACGTCTCCGGAAGCGCAAGCATTGCTTCCGGCACGCAGCTGCATCTTGGGGATGCGGCGGGCGGCATCCATATCGACATCTCCGGCACGGCTGGCAACTATGTGGTGCGTCAGGTCGGCATTAAGAACGAAGCGCAGATTTGGACGATCTCCGGCGAGAGCATCACCTTCCGCGCAATCTCCAACGCGCTGCCCGGCACGGCAAGTCTGAACGCCTTGTACTCCGCGCTGGATGTGTACAACCAGTCGTATCTGCCGGAAGTTACAATTGATAACCACACCGCGCTGAACCTCGTGCTCAACGGCGTTACGGTGCAGAACATCAACTTTATCAATCCCATCGTCCGCAACAGCTGGGGCATTGCCGTTTCGCTTACGGGTTCCATTACGCTGCATACGTCAAGTATTACCTCTCCTACCATCACTGTGACCAACGAGCAGGATGGCGACGTGCGCATAACCGGTCTGATTTCCAACAGCGGCGGAAGCGTCAGCTTCCTCTGGACGGGAACGGTTGGCGGCGCGCTGAGCGCGGTGAAGGAAGTCACCTCCGTTTCGGCGGCGTACAACGTTTCTCCCATCTGGACCAACAATCTCACAATCGTTCATGCCGCGAGCATCGGGGAGGCAAGCTATCAGTCCGGCACGACGACGGTTGAGCAGAGCTTTAATGTATATCTCTTCAACACGGCGTCCGGTTCGTCGCAGATCAACGCCACCGCGACCGGCGGCATATACTTGAAACTCACCGCCGCGGAACTCCTGCTGCTCAACGCCAGCCAGTGGGCTGCAAAGCCTTGGGAAGGGGCCAGCGCACCCTCCGGCACGGAGATCGACATGCGCATGCAGAACATCGTCTCCGCGGAAGGGGACGTCGTAATCGACCTGCCGCAGGGCATCCGCGCGTATCAGCTGACCAACACCAGCACGGTGAGCATGCCTGTGCCGGGCACGCTGGAATACATCACCGACGCGCTGGTCAGCCTTTCGAACAACCTGCAGGTTGTCGGCCTTGACGCGCTTTCCTATTACTTGATCAGCTACAACGCGGCGGAGGACGTCTATTGCTTCCTGCTGCCAAACGATACCTACCTGTATACGGACGCGCTGGGGAATGTGGTTCGCATCTCCGAGGGCGGCATTGATTTTGCCGTCAGCGATTACGGATTTACTACAAACGCCTCGGGAGTCGTCACCAGCATCACGCTGGCGGCGGGCGTTACCATTGATCTCGAAACGGGCAAGCTGACGGTGGAATCCGGCAACAGCTACGATGTGCTGCTTTCGGTCATTAAAGGATCGTGGCTGCTCAACAACATCATGCTGAGCTCGGGCAGCATCGACCTTGTGCTCTCGACGACGACGACCAACGTCGTGGACGGCGTTCCAGTCTTTACCTCCACCGATCAGGTCGTTTCGCTCTCCCGCTTCTGGAGCAGCGGTACGCTGACATACTATTACATCAGCGGGCTTTACCCCAAAGTAGACGCCAGCGGCGAGTATTATGTGATTGCGTATGATTCCACGGCGGATACGTTCCAGGCGTTTCTCTTCTCTGGAGCGGTCTCTTCGGACTCCAGCGCAAGCAGCGATCATATCAAGACCTGGAATATGGTCTACAAAGATGGTTCGCTGAATGTTTTGAACATGAACAGCGGCAACTCGTATTACGAGCTGATTAAGGCGAACTATAACGGCAACATCATCGATACGGCAGTCAGCCGCGCGTCTCAGGTATATACCATCAGCACCCTGTGCTCTTATGCGCTGACTTACAATTACAACAAAAACACATGGTCCTATAGCGGCCAGCAGCTTGCCATTCAGCAGGTCAATGGCATGTATTACGTGCCGGATAACTATACCGTTGGTGACAGCACGCTCAACAGCCTCTACGCTTCCCTTAAGGGTAAGTACTGGACGCTGAGTCGCACCACCACGCAGCTGCTGGACGTTGACGGCGCGACGGTGATGAACGGCGGGACCGAGTTCTGCTTTGCGGTATTCAACTATGAGCAGGACGGAACAAACCATTACTGGGTCAACCGGACTTCAATGTATTCCTACACGCTGGAGGTTAACTGCGTTACCCTGACGCCGCTTTGCCTGACGCTTGCCGAAAACGAGAGCAAGGGCATGAACGCGGGCACCACGAAACCCAATAAAGATTATGTGCTCACCTTCGGAACCCCTGCGGTTGCCAGGGAGTTTGAGTACACCTATACGGCCTATATCCTCAATGACGACGGCGTGACCTACACCCCCGAAGTCAGAACGATCACCGAGATGGGCTACGCGGGAGCCATGCTGACGATTCAGGGCAAGATTTCTGAAATCCCGCTGAAACTCATCAACGACATCCCGGCCAACAACATGGTGAGCACCACGTCGGGTTACCGCGTGACCGAAACGCTGTATGTGACCGCAAGCGGCATCGCGCTGATGATTAACCCGGATATCACGGTCAACGGCAAGGCGTTCGCGGCCAAGTTTGACGGCAGCACCTACCATTCGGATTATCTGGATGCCGAGCACCTCGGAAAAACCTCCGAATACAACAAGCTCTCCGTGGATGAAAACGGCAGCGTTATCTATACGGATGAAAACGGCTATATCTACCGCCTTGAGGGCGAAACGTTCGTCTACACAGGCACAAAGTCCGGAGTTGCGGATATCACCGGCGCAAGCGCGCTTGCCATCATACAGAACGGCTTCTTCCTTACCGCCATCGTGGACGGCAGCGGCAACATCACCGGCTATCAGACCGGCGCAGGCGCGAACCTGACGCAGGCGGAAGCCCTCTGCGTCTTCCAGCTCAGCGGCACCGGTACCTTTAAGGATGCATCCGGCAATATTTACTTCTTTGAAGGCGGTCAGCTGCTCTGCAAGCAAACGGGAGTTACGAATATCTCCGGCGCGGATACCAAGCAGTGGCTGCTGGATCATGCCTATTACACCTATCCCTCTGAAAACGGGACGCCGTACGTCTTTAGCCGGGATATCACCGCCAGAGACGCGCTGTTCCTTGTGTATGGCGTAGATGACGATCATCCAAACTATACGGATGCGGACGGCAATCTCTATACGCTGATTGGCGATAACCTTGTCTATCAGGGCGCGCCGCTCACTACCGTGATTACCGCGCAGAGCGCGTTGGATGCGCTGAATGCGAGCGTCGTCGGCTTTGCAATTGGCGAGAAATGGTGCCTCTACTATATCGATCAGGATACGCAGCAAAAGATACTCAGCGGCGAAGACGCGGCGTATCTGCTCTACACGCTCATTACGGAATCCGGCGGAGCGACCTATTACAAAATTGATACGACGGACAACCAGTATAAACTGGACGCCAATGGGAACCTGATCTATACCGGCACGCCGCTTCCGAGCGGAACGCCGGAAAGCTATACGGAAGCTACGCTTCCTGCTTCCGCCACCGTGCTGAGCACTGATGCGGGGGGCAATGCGGTTACGATGAACGTCGGCGGGTATATCTACAACGTTATCCGCACGACGACGACCAGCGGTGAAACAACGACGACCACCATTACCTATGAATACTCTGGCAAGATGACGGGCGTTTCGGATGTTGCCGCGAGCGACATGGTCAACAGCGTTGTTGCCACCGCAAACCGTCTCTATGATTTAGAAGACCTGGATAAGCAGTTTGCAGCCGATATCACCGCGGCGCAGGCGCTTGTGTTGCTGTATCCCATCGTATCGAACACCTATACGGATCAGGACGGGTTCATCTACAACCTGATCAGCGGCAACTTGGTCTACGGCGGTTCCAAAGTCGGCGTTCCGGGAACGATTTCCGGCGCGGATTTGAAAACGAAACTGCTCACCGGCCACGACGGGTACTACTACAACGGCGTATACTTCTCCAGCCTCGTTACCGAAGCAAATGCGCTGAAGATTCGCTATGAAGTGGTCAACGGAATTTACGATTCCGGCTCGCATCTCTACAGCCTTACGGGGAACACGCTCGTCTACACCGGAACCATTGTCGATCTGCCCGCCGCGGATACCAGCGCTTATAAGGCGCTGCAGTCCCTCACGGATGGCGAAGGCAACGTGGTGGGGTATACGCATAACGGCGTTGCCGTGTCGGAAGAAAACGCGCTCAAGCTCTATAAACTGCTCGGCACCGGCACCTTTAAGGATTCGAACGGAAACCTCTACTGCTTCGTGGAAGGCAATATCGTCCGCACCGAACCCGGTGTGACGCTCTCTTCCATCAGCGGCGAAAGCGCCATTGAATGGCTCATGAGCCACACCTCGGGTTACTTCTACACGAGGGACGGCGTTTCGTACACGTTTGACGAAAACCTGACGCCGGAGCAGGCACTCCGCATTCGCTACAACCTGACGCTCGCTGAAGACGGCAACTGGTACTACACGCATACCAACGGCAGCGTCTATAAGCTCGTTGGCGGCAACCTGGTTTACGACAGCACACCGGCAACGGTGCCGGATATTACGTCTGCCGATGCGCTGATTACGCTGGACGGCATGATCGTCGGCTATACCAACGGCACGACGACCGTATATCTGGAAACGGATGGAACGCTGAGCAACGAAAGCGCCGCGAGCCTGTATTTCACGCTCGACGGCGACGGCTACTATTGCAGCGAGGACGGGGACCGTTACGAGCTTGTTCAGGTAACACCCACCGAAGGCGACCCGTATTACGAACTGCAGTATGTTGATTCTCCGGCAACGGTGCCCGATTTAACCAGCGGCACGGGGCTGATGTCCGTCACGATTCCCGGAGATTCAAGGGATCTGTACGTCAATGCCGAAGGCCAGCTGTTTGAAAAGAAGTCGGCTACGCTGTATGTGTACATCGGCGAAAAACTTGCGCTGGACGACACGTATGTAACCGTTGCTTATGCGCTGGAAACGTTGATTGCGCAAATTCTTTCCGACGCCGACCGCGTTTACCTGCAGGGGAGCGTGGAAAAGACATTTACAGCGGCGGAACAGACGGCAGCGAATGCGCTGTACTTGGTGTATGGCGTTACCGCGTCGAACCCGACGTATACGGACGTTGCGGGATATATCTACGAACGCAACGCGGCGGGCACGGCGCTGGTGTACTCCGGCCAAATGGCGAATGTTACGCCGGAAACCATCAGCGGCGTGGATACGATTACCTGGCTGCTTGGCAACTATACCGGCTGGGTCTCGCAGGGCAGAAACTTCCTCGTAACGCCGCCCGCGGAACCCGACGGCGAGTACACCTATAACGGCACGAAAGCTAACGCGCTCCGCCTCGTCTACGAGATGGCAACGAGCGAGTACTACACCGATATGAACGGCAATGTCTACCGCCTTGTCGGGGATGAACTCACGTATGTCGGCACGCGGTTTACGGTGGACGATTTAACCGGCACAGAGGCGCTGCAGTGGCTGTATCCGATTACGAACGGCGTTTACACCGACAACGAGCAGAACCAGTTCCTGCTCATCGGCGGCAATCTCGTCTATACGGGCACGGCAATCACGCTGGCCGATATCACCGGCAGCGCGTTCGACGCGATCTATTACGTCTACAAGGCCGTTGAAAACGCGGACTTTGCGGTAACCATGCGCAAAGAAAAGCAGATCCACCTCGAACGTCTGACGGATACAATTGCCACGGACGCGGAGGGCAGATACTACTCGTACACAGTCAACAGCAGCAACGAAACCGTTGCCACGCTGATTACGAGCGTAACAAAATCGACCCAGCAGACCACCCGCGAAAAGGTCGTTCTGGGCGACGACGGCGTTACGATCGTCAGCTCCATTACGCAGCAGATCAAGATTAAAACCGATACGATCGTAAACGGCTCCGCAACGACGGTTGTTGAACGGACCTATGTGCTCAACGAACTGAACGGCATGTGGGAGCTTGACGGCGTGATGATTCGGCTGCCGAATCTCACGAAGGTGTATTCGGACGGCAGAATCGAACTTGCAGACCCGAACGCGCAGACGATGCATATCGTGCTCGCTAGCGGCGTGATCTACAACATTGGTTATATCGAAGCGACGCTGGGCAACATCGTGTTCACCATGCACGATTCCGCGGGCAGCCTGCTCGACGGCAATGGCGCTCTGCTCAACCTGAAAGCGGGAAGCGGCATCGACTTCTTCATGAGAACGACGGGTACCGTAGGCTCGCCGACAAAGCTTCTGGACGTTTCCGCTGGCGGAAAGGTCATGGTTTACGACATCAGCGGAGACCCCGGCCTCGTTTCGAGCAGTATTTACCTGTTCGTGCCGGCAGCCGAAGGAAGCCTGACGCTGGAGGAGAATACCCGCATCATCAACGGTGCTACCTACCATGTGGTGACCGAGAATGGTAATATCCTTGGCCAGCGCGTCGAAGTCATTGCGGGCAATCTGATTCTGGATGCAAACTCTAACGGAAGCGATCCGAACGTGACGGGTGAAATCCGCATTGACACGCTCATTGTGCATTACGTTGCTTTGCAGGATGCGGTGGCCGATTCCGAAAAAGTGTACTTCAGCAGTGCGACTCTCGACGCGGAAGGCGATATTGAGATCGGTTCGCTGACCGCAAACGACGACAGCGTTGTAACGCTGACGAGCACCGGCGGCGGCTTGACTTCCAATACCTGGAGCGTGGACGACAGTCAGGTGACCGCAAGTGTTCTGGGAGAAATCTCGATTACGGATTTGACCGCGCAAAACGCCAGTACCGTTTCGATGACAAGTTCCAACGGCGGCTTAACATCCACTTCCTGGGATGTAGACGACAGCCAGATAACGGCAGACGTTTACGGCAATATCTCGATTGAATCGTTCGACGCGGCAGATGGCAGCATCGTTAATCTGACCAGCTCCAACGGCGGTTTGTCTTCCGCCACGTTGAACGTAAACGATAGTCAGGTGACGGCAAGCGTTCATGACAATATTGCAATTTCTGCGCTGACTGCGACAGACGGCAGCAACGTTTATCTGACCAACTCCAACGGCGGATTCTCTTCCATCAGCTGGAACGTTGACAACAGTGCGCTGACTGCGTATGTGCACGGCGATATCAGCGTGGAAATGACCACGCTCAGTACCAATAGCACGACGCTTTTGACCAGCACCAACGGCGGCTTGACGGCGGGCGAACTCAACGTCAACTTCAGCAAACTGGTCGGCGATATCTACGGCGGCATCTCCATTCCTTCCGCCGATGTGCGCGAAAGCGAAGTCGCCCTCTATTCCAAGGCGGGCGGGCTGACAATGGGCGGCCTGTATCTTTCCAACAGCGCGTGGAGCGTTTCCGTGTTCGGCGACGCGAGCATTTCGCAGGCGGAAGCATTTGGCAGCGAACTCATGCTGCAAAGCACAGACGGAAGCATCCTCTTTAACAATATCAGCGCTTCAAAGAGCAATGTCTCCCTGCTGGCGCACCAGAATATCGGGCTATTGGACAGCGCAAAAGGCAACCCGCTGATTACCTTTGCCAAGGACGATACGTCCGCGAACGCCTCGCTGACGCTCAGCGCCAAGCTTGGCGATATCGGCTCAAACAGCCAGCGGCTCATAATCGACATCCCCGCCGAGATTACCGTCCGCATCAACGAAGTGGACGGGTACTATATCGACGCAGTCGATCTGCCGCTCTCTGCATACCCGTTCTATGCCATCTTTGGCGGCTGGGACGGAACCGCCCCGGGCAGCGCGTACCTGACGGGCCTCTATCTGCGCTACAGCGATGAGCAATTCTTTGAATCGCTTCTCGGCGTCACTTCGCCGGAAGAAATCGCCGCGTGGATTGCACAGCGTTCGCCCGCGCGCGATTACCTCGACAGCATCGATGGTTCGACGCTCTGGACAATGACGCACTCCGCCGTGACGGGGCTTGCGGACCTTGTGGCGCTCAAAGCGATGTTCGGCGATACGCTCGGCACGTCTCTCTATGCGCTCATGACTGGAACAGCGCCCACCATTACTACAAAGGAACAGCTGCTGCAGGCGCTGACAAGTGCGCTTAAAGCGCAGACCGACGTTTTGATTGGCGGAGTAACGAAGGCGGTTTACACCGTGGACGAAACCACCGCGCGCACCGTTCTTGCGTCGCTTATCCGCGCCAACGCGATCATCGCGATGGGCGAACTGATGAGCGGGCTGCTCACAGAGCAGGATCTGCAGGCGATCTATCAAAGCGCTCTAAACAGCAGCGTTACGCCTACGGATACCTACGCGGACGTTCCGGCGCGCGCCTTCCACTTGAGCGTTGGCCGCAGCACCGGTACGGCGTTTGTCACCAACCAGGGCGATATCACCATCCGTCAGGACAATGGCGACGTCACCATTGGCGAAATCCTCTCCGCGCGCGGCGACGTGACGCTGGAAGCGCTGGCGGGCAGCATCCTTGCCGCTTCTACGGACAGCCTTGTGACCGGCTGGAATATTACGATGAACGCGCAGGGCGATGTCGGCACGGAATCTCTGCCAATCAGGATCAACCAACGCACCAACTATGTAATCAACCTCGTCAATGTGGACGAAGAACTCTATACGGGCGACTTGACGCCGCGCGGAAAAACTGCGTTCAACACGGAATTCGGCGTGAAGTTCGATCCTTCGCTTTCTGGCAGCGATCTGCCGCCGGTGATCGTCCCGGCAGGCGCAGGCGAAGTGCCGAACGACCAGCCCGTATACGAACTTGTGCAGGTTATGCTCAAAAATGCGGACGGTTCGCCGGTGCTCGATGCGGATGGCAACGCCGTCATGGTCTGGGCGCTGCGGGTTGCGGTTCGCTACGACTGGCTCAGAATTACGTTCAACGAAGAAAGCACCGCGCTGAATGTTCAGGCGGGTGGCGGGGTATATGTTGCCGAACAGTCCGGTAATCTCGGCGTCGGCGTGGTCAGCGTGGGCGGGGATATTTCGCTCAGCGCGCCCGGTTCAATAACCGACGAGCGCGACAGTTCGCAGATTGCAGGCGGCAAGCGCAACCTTACCTCCGGCGGGGATATCCGGCTTGCGTTTGCGGGCGGTTCCATCGGCGCTTCCGCTCTCAAACCGCTGCTGATTTCCTGTGGCGGCTCCGTCAACGCCGTGAGCAAGCTCGGCGTCTACCTTGACGCCGGAAGCAATCTGAATCTCGACTTGACCAGCGGCAGCGGCGATATCGCGCTGACTGCTGCCGGGCTAGTGAACCTCGTCAGCCGCGCGGCTTCCACGCTGAAGGGCTTTGTCAAGGCAGGTTATGGCATCTCCATCGACGCCGCGGGCAACATTGGAACAAAGAGCGTGTCGATGATTCTGGACGCCAACCGCACCGGCGCTGGAACGCTCTCGCTTGCTGGCGGGAATATCTATGCCAGCGAAACGGCAGGGGACGTCTACCTTGAACACCTCTTTGCCGGAGGCGAAGCGGTGCTCAGCGTAACCGGCAGCCTGTACGATGCAAACGCCAACAGCGCGCTCGGCAAAATTATTCAAATGACTGTGGATGCACAGCTTGCGGTCGATCTGCTAAAAAACGACGTGGACGCGGCACAGGCGCGCGTGGACGTTTTGACCCAGTATCTAGTAAAACAAGCCGCGCTCCTGCTTGAGCAGGCGGCGGTAAAAGATGCGGCGCAGGCGACGCTGACGGTGGCCGATGCGGCGCTGACCGCGGCAAAGAATACAGCCATGGCGGCGCAACTGACTTATGACGCGCTGCTGGCCGACCCGAGTGCAAGCGCCGATGCGATTGCGCAGGCGCTGGAAGCGCTCAACGCAGCAAACCTTGCGGAAGCAAGCGCTAACGCGGCGTATCTTGCAGCCAGCGCGGCGCTGACCACGGCGCAGGCCGTTGCGGACGCCACACAGCTGGCTATCGACGGCGCGAACGCGCTGATTGCAGCCGAGCAGCTCGTTCAAAAGCAACTGCTGCTGACGGCGGCGCGTGAAAAACTGGCGCGGCAGAAAGCGCTGCTCACAGTGCAGGTTGCTGTCAACGACGCCGCGGTTGCCGCGGAGAACGCGCAGAACAGCTACGACGCGGTCTTTGCCAATGCTGCTTCCACGCAGGCGCAAAAGGATGCCGCCGCGCTGGCACTGCGGCACGCAAGCGGCGCGCTGGAAGCGGCGCGGTACCTCTTGAGCATTCAAAGCGCAATCAACGATTCCAGCGACGTGCTCGCGGACGCCACCGCGTCCGCCGCGGACAAGCTCGCCGCGCAGAATACGCTCGACTTGTCAAACCTCGCGTATGCCGAAGCGCTGAGCTTACAGGCGATCTATTCGAACGCCGGCGTTTCTGCCGAAGCGCTGGATCTTGCGGACGCGCTGCTCTCGGCGCAGGGCGTCGTAATGGAAGCCCAAAGTGCGTACGAGTTCGATCCTTCCGCGGAGAATTATTCCGCTTTGACGCAGGCAAAGAACACCCTGCAGGCGGCAAAGGACGCGCTGAACGCCTGGAACGTCTATCTGCCCGCGCACGAAACCTCACAGACGGCGCAGGCGCTCAACAGCGCTATCGAACAGGCGGCGCTCGACGCGGCGGCGGCGCAGGCAATTCTGGACGCTTACGCAACGATTGCTTCCTGGACGGCAACAAACGCTGAAAAGACCGCGGCAAGAGCGCTGATCGCTTCCGGCGGGCTCACAAAGATACAGGCAAAAGCGGCGCTGGAAAAAGCGAACACCGATATGGCCAACGCGAGCGCGGCGCTTGCCGCACTGCTCAGCCAGAACAGCCTTGGCAGCGTGCAGGCGGCAATTTATGCGGAAACAGCCGCGCGCGGTGCGCTGGATACGGCGGAAGCGGCACTGAACACGTTTGCGGCCTCGAACGCGGCGCAGCAGGACGTTTGGGACGCGCAGAAGCGCCTCGACGACGCGAACACGCAGTATAGCGCGATTGATACGTTGATCGGCCTCAAGAATGCAGCTGTCAGCGCACTCGCTGCGGCGCAGACGGCAATGGAGGCCGCCTATCAGAATTGGGTTGACGCGCGTCTGGTCGCTGGAACGGATGAGGACGCGGCGGTGCAAGCCGCGCTTGCGGATTACCTCGCGGCGCAGGCGGAACGGGACGAAAAGTCCGCGGCGCTCGACGCGCTGAACGAAGAACTTGCTCTGCTGCCGACGCTTTCGGAAGCGCAGGCTGAAATTGACAGCGCGAATGCGGCACTGACCCTTGCGAAACAGGCGCTTGCGGATGCTCTCGCCGTTCAGCCTTCGGTTACGCAGGACGCCTTTGGCGCAGACTTTGCGGCAAACGACGCTACGGGCGTTGAACTGCCGACCATCCGCACGGGCGGAAACCTGAAGATTTATACCGGCGGCAACGCCGGAACGGATTCCGAACCGCTCACGCTCGACGCAGTGGGGACGGTGCTGTTGCAGGCAGGCGCAGGCGGAACGGTCTCGCTCGCCAGCGCGCATTCGCTGCTGCTTGGCGGCGTAACCGGCGGCACGGTCACGATAGCTGTCAACGGCTCCATTCGGGACGTTTCTCCGGCGGGCGCGCAGATGATTACCGCGGATAAGGCGATTCTCTACGCCATCGGCGGCAACATCAGCGGCAGCTACGTCAAGACGAATATCAACTACTTCAGCGGCTTTGCGGATGCGATCTACCTGGAGAATCT
The DNA here is from genome assembly GCA_963674535.1 of Christensenellaceae bacterium. Lineage (GTDB taxonomy): Bacteria > Bacillota > Clostridia > Christensenellales > CAG-138 > UBA7703. Next base: position 912,214 of record OY771363.1, read on the forward strand.
CGGCGCGCTGGAGCTTGGCCCCGTCGCGGCGTATGGCGCGGGCATGTTCTTCATTACGGGCGGCGCAATTACCCAAAGCGGCGGCGGGTTCCTGCAAGGGACAAGCGTCGTTCTGACCGCGGGCGGCAGTATCGGCACCCCGTCCAACCCGGTTCTCGTCAATACGCAGTCGCTCACAGCCACCGGCGGGAACCTCTACATCAGCAGCATCGGGCATCTGAACACGGTGAACCTCTCCGGCGGGACCGTCGTTCTCAATGTTGGCGGAAATCTTTCCGGCGGAAACATCCGCGCAAAGAATCTGACGGTGCTGGCGTTTGGCAGCATCGGTTCGGCAAACAACCCGCTCCGCTTGGTTGTGCCAGCCGCGCTTGTTGTCACTTCGCAGTACGGCGAAATCTACTATACAAACCAGCTGATCCGGTCCACCTTCCTCGTTGCGCTCCTGCTCGCAGGGGACAGCAATATGATGCTCCTGATCCGCTTTGGCCAGACGATTCAGGGCGGCTTGGTCATTCTGAATATTCTGCTGGTCAATCTGGGCGATCTTTCCGGCCTGGGCGATGCGTTTGGAAGCGCGGGCATTCGCTCGCTCGACATGGCGCTGATTGCAAACGCAGGTGAAGGTTCCGCGGCACTGGCAAAGGCACTGCAGACGGCGTTCCCGAAGGTGAAGATCGTATCCTCCATGCTGCTGTGGATAGCGCAGATGCGCGTTTCGATTGCGCAGGACGACTGGAACGCGATGCTGAGCGATCTGGAGGCAATCTACCGCGCAACGACCGCGGAAGCGCTCACAAGCGCCGCAGAGGCCTTTACGGCGCGCTGGCAGGAGGCGTATCCGGAGATTACCGCGCGTCTTGCAGAAGAAGCCGCCGACCCGGCGGGTATGCTGGAAACGTTCGCGGCGATGCATCAGGCGGGGCTGGAGCTGACAATGCTCCTCAACAGCCTTTCCGATGCGCTGGCGCAGACAAACCTGCCGTAATAACGGTCGGTATGATGCGGAAATTGGCAGCAAAAACGAGCCAACTTACGCCGAAGAAATCGATTTGACAACCGGCTTTCACCTCTGTGGGAGCCGGGTTGTTTTTTAAGCCGCGCATTGGTTGCGAACGCGCAAAGCGCGTGGTATCATTTTCAGTACGAGGTCTTCATGGAAAACAGCGAACCAAAACAGAAAACAGGATGGATCCGGTCGTGGTGGACGCGGGGCATTGCCGCCTTCTTGGCGGTGGCGATGGCGGGCACCATTTTTCTATCCAACGCCGTGCAGATTCAGCTTGGCGCGGACGGCGAATCGGCTTCCGAACAGGCGCTCAGCGAAACAACGGACTATGTTAAAAAGAACCCTATGGCGCGCGCGGGAGATGTGATTACGCGGTTTTTCACCAATCCGCAGACGCTGGAACAGTACTATCAAAACGCGTCCGTGCTCATCGGCGCGGCAAAATACGAACCGGCGCTCAGCCTCATTTGCACCTGCATTTCGCTTGCCGACGGGAGCGATACCGCGCTTTTGGACGAACTTTGGCTCAAACGCGGCTGTTTGGAAACGCTGACAAAGCAATACGACGCGGCGCTGGAGAGCTTTACGCATATTTCCGACGGAGCATACTCCGCCGAACTGCTGCTCATCAAGGCGCAGATCTACGACGAAAAAGGCGAAACTGAGCAAACGATCTCAGCGCTGGAATCCTATTTGCTGATAAACCCCGAGGATAACGATACGCGAACTACCCTCGCTGGAATTCTGTTGGAGCAGGGCAGTTACGACGCGGCTATTTTGCAGTACGACGCAATTTTATCCAACGGCGGCGGCGCGGGTGGGGAGGCCTATATGCAACGCGCCTCGGCCAAACTGATGGCGGGAGAGTACGAAGATTCGATCATCGACTTTTTGAGCGCAAAGGACGCGGGGTATGTTGATCCCAGCGCCTGCTGCGCCCAGTGCGCGCTGGCGAGTTATCTTTTAGAAGACTACGCAAGCGTTGTAAGCTACGGCGAGCAGGCTATCGAAATTGGCTCGACGAATTTTACGTATGAAACGCTGTATTACTATATGGGACTTGCGCAGCTGAATCTGGAAGCGTACGACAAAGCAGCGGAACTGCTCACAAAGTCGATCGATCTGGGCGTCGATATGATCGAGGCGCACTATTACCGCGGCGCCTGCTATATGGTCAATGGAAGCATGCAGGAAGCGATTGCCGACTTTACGATCATGATCGATCAGAACGCAACTTCGCTGCTTTCCAACAGCTATTTCAACCGCGGCGTCTGCGAGGCGGATCTGCAGGACTACGCCGCCGCCAAGAGCGATTTACAAAAGGTTCTGGAACTCGAGCAGCAAGGCGATTTGTACGATTCGGCAAAGACCATGTTGGACTTGCTCGGCTGATCTGCCGGGCGGGTTTACGCCATGCGCTGACATCGAAAACACGCAAGGGATCGATTTCTCGGCCGAAGAAATGCAGGGGTTGGAGCCGCTTACGGCGCGCGGCATAAATATTTATGAAAACCTATTGACAAACGTCCTGCGCTGCTGTTTAATTTCAAACTATAAAGCAAAGGTGCTGCAAGGGTCTTGCGGCGCCTTCGCTTTTTTTTATTGTTTTTTCGATGGAACGCGCGAATCCACGAACAAAAGGCGCGTTCGGATGTTATAACAGCGCTGACAACGGCAGGCAACCGTTGGGAAAGGACGGCAAACGATGGAAGCTCAAACGGCAACTGGAATCGTACCCAAGAAGAAAGTGATTCTTATCGCGGTTCTGTATGTGGTGGCTTGCGCAATCATCCTGCTTGGACTGGTGTTTGGGGTGTACTGTGCGTTGAATCAGGTATTGCTGCCGGTGCTCGCAACGCAGATTCCCGGGTTTGTGTTTGGGATGGTCATTGCGTTCTTAGGGGTACGATATCTTTTCTCCATACAAAAATTGAAAGAGGAGGTATTCAAAACGACTTCGAACTTCTCATGATCGCATTTTCGCAAACAAAAAGCGGAAGGCGCTCATAGAAAGAGGCACTGATGCGGCCAGGAGAAGCTTTATCGAATCCTGCGGATTCTGATCGCTCTTGCTGTATCGGCGGTACGGCAGACCCCTTTTTGGCGATTCATTCGTCGGTCTACAGCACAAAAAAACGAACCCGATCGGGTTCGTTTTTTTCGATGCAAAGTTTAGTTCGAGCCTGTTACCGTTTCATACGGCCAGTCAATGATGCCGCCAAAATCGTATACGTTAGTATACCCTTGTGCAACGAGCTTTTTGGCTGCCTGCGCGCTGCGGTTGCCGGAGCGGCAGTAGATTAAAATCTCCGCGTCGAGGTCGGGCAGGATATCCGGCTGCTCGGAATCGATAATCGTTTCGTTGGGCAGGAGGATGGCGCCGTCAATGTGGCCTGCGTCAAACTCTTCCTGCGTGCGAACATCCAGCAGGATGAGCTCGTCGCCGCTGTCCAATCGTTCCTTGGCCTGCTCGGCGGTGTTTTTATGGTATTCGGCGACGGGCGCCTTGGGCGCGCAGGATGCAAACACCAGCAGCGCGGCTAATACGGCGAGTAACGGAATCAGCTTTTTCATGAGGCATACCTCCTTGGTATAATCAGGCGTGGCGGAGTTCCAGCGCGCCCATGGGGCAGTAACGAACGCATTTTCCGCAGCGAATGCATTTTTCCATATCCACCAGCGGCAGGCCGTAGCCTCTCTGGATCAGCGCGTTGGTCGGGCATACGCGGATGGAGGGGCAGGGGTGGTTCTGCGGGCAGCGGCGGGAGTTGACGTAGAGGATTGCGTTTTCGCTGGAAACAGGTTCCTGCGTGCGGCTAAAGATAGACATTTTGTGTGTGTTCTCCTTGCAAATTGAAACTTAATATATAAAAAGGTTAATCGAAATGCGAAATAATCACCGTAACATAGTCACGGTGAGGGGAATACCAAAGCGATGATGGAGTAAAACGCAAACCTTACTGGATACAAATGATTGCGTAACGACTCCGCCATGTTTTCCGGCGGACTATTTTACCCTTGACAAAAAATCATACTATAAGTATGATACACGAAACGACGGTACGCATACAGAAATCGAGGTACGAATGACGACGAAAAAAGAAGCGTTATCCCTGTTTCACAGGGGACAGATACTGGCCGCGGCGAAAGCGCTTTTTACGGAGAAGGGCTTTGAAGGCGCGAGCATGGACGACATTGCGGCAAAAGCGGACTACAGCAAGTCCACGGTGTACGTTTACTTTTCCGGCAAGGAGGATATCCTCTACAACATCGTGCTGGACGACATGAAGAAACTCGGCGACGGCATTGCCGCCTGCCTGACGCAGCACAAGGAGTTTGAAACGCGATACTTTGCCATCTGCGGGCTGCTGGTCGATCTTGCGGGAAGCGATCCAACGTTTCTGGAGCTCGTGCTGGGCAACATCAGCGTGGACGAAGCGGACTTTGTTCGCCTGCCTGTGCTCAAGGCGATTTACGACGTCGGCGAGGAAACGAACCGCCTGATCGAGCGTATGTTCCGGGAGGCGGTCGAGAGCGGTTCCGCGGATGCTTCCGCCAATCCGGCGGCGGCTGGCATGGTGTTTTGGAGCGGCATCTGCGGGCTGATCTCCGTTTCCGCCAACAAGCAGGCATATTTTCAAAAAAATCTGGGATTGAGCCGCGAAGCATTCCTGCAGTACGGCTTTGAACTGCTGCTCAATTCCGTTCGAATCAAGGAGAAAGCATGATACTGGGAATCCTGACCGCCGTTCTGTTTGCGTTGGTTTCGGCGGTGTTCTTTACCCGGCTGCTGCCTGCCGGTTCTTTGGTAAAGCGCATAGCGCACCGCGTCCACAAGCCGCTGGGGTTTGCGCTCATTGCGTTGATCGCGCTTCACCTGTCACTGACGCTCAAGCTGTTCTATCAGCGTCCGCTCGCGGTCTATTTGCTCGGGTTTGCAATGCTCGCCTGCGCAATTGTCTGCGCGCTGACCAACACGCTGTTTCGATCGGCAAAACGCGGCATGCTGATTCACCGCCTAGCGGCGCTTTGTATGGCGGTACTGCTTGTTGGTCATGTCACGTTCTGCATTACGAGCTTCAACGCGTACAAGCGCGAAGTTGCGGCTATCACAATTGGCCAAACGGACGTTACCGCGCTGGCGGACGGCGTTTACGAGGGCGGCTGCGACGTTGGGTATATCTCCGCAAAGGTGCGCGTTACGGTTGCGGGCGGCAAAATCGAGTCCATCAATCTGCTGGAGCACCGCAACGAGCGGGGCGCGGCGGGCGAAGGTGTGCTGGAGCGCATCGTCAGCGAGCAGACCGTCGGTGTGGATGCGGTTTCGGGTGCGACGAACTCCAGCCACGTGATTGAAAAAGCAGTGGAAAAAGCGCTGCATAGCCAGCCGGTCGGCTAAGCAGAAGCGACAGAGCCGCCGTTCGGAGCAAAGAACGCTGTGCCGAAACTGCGCGGCCATGGTAAAATGATTGAGATCAAACAAGAATTTAAGCCGGCAACCCCGGCGGGAGAGAAGGATATGAAAAAAGCGATTTTATTCTGCTATTCGTTCCATCATGGAAACACCAAAAAGGTTGCGGAGGCCGTCTCCGCGCGGTACGGCGTCCGGCTCGTGAGCGTGCCGGTCAAGGAGGAATATAACCTTGCGGACTACGAACTCGTGGGCTTTGCTTCCGGCATCTATATGTCCGAATTCGGCAAGCCCATCCGTGAGTTTGCGTCCTCGCTGGACGGCCTCGAAGGCAAGAACTGCTTTACGCTCTTTACCCATGGCGCGCCGCGTGCGCCGCACGATCAGGCGTTTGTCGATTTGCTGACCCAAAAGGGCGCAAAGATCGCGGGCCGTTTCGGCTGCCGCGGGTTCGATACGTTCGGGCCGTTCAAGCTGGTCGGCGGCATCGCAAAAGGTCACCCGAACAACGACGATATCGCCGAGGCGGTAACGTACTTCGGTGAGCTTTTGAAAGACTGATTGATTTGCAACGGAAAAAGCGCGGGAGACCGCGCTTTTTTACTTTTTGCGCCGTTAAGCCGCGAAGCGCTGTTTCGGATTTATACAAATGGTGTTATAATCGTTTTCGTCTTAACAAATACTTGATCTTTTGGATGCAAATTCATGTTAACCATCCAAAAGACGGGTTGACGCAGGCGATGGATTCCAAACAGAAAAGGGCGCTTCATTTTGCAGCAAGGTCTAAAGGCAAAACTGGGGTTCAACAACCCGTTCGTTTCGCTGAAGCATAAAAACTTCCGCTACTATTTCTACGGCATGTGCGTTTCCACCATCGGAACATGGATGCAAAACACCGCGCAGCCTTGGCTTGCGTATACGCTTACAAAGTCCGCGCTGCTGCTGAGTTTGGTCAGCGCGCTGCAGTTTGTGCCGGTGCTGCTGTTTTCGCTGTTTGCGGGGGTACTGATCGACCGCCTGCCGAAAAAGAAAATACTCATCGTGACCCAGTCGCTTTCCATGCTGATTACGTTCGCGCTGTTTCTGCTCGTTTGGTCGGGCAAAATACAGTATTGGCATCTCCTGATTACCTCCACGCTCATGGGGCTGGTCAATACGCTGGATATGCCGCTGAGGCAGTCGTTCGTCGTGGAACTGGTTGGGCATGACGATTTGATGAACGCCGTTGCGCTCAACTCGGTAACGTTCAACGTTGCCCGCATGCTGGGGCCTTCCATCGCGGGGGTCGTGATGGGTTCGTTCGGCATCTCCATCTGCTTTCTCGCCAACTCCGTCAGCTTTGGCGCGGTGCTGCTAAGCTTGTTTTTCATTCATCCCGAGGCAGCCGCAAAGAAAGCGGAGCGCCTCATGGGCAGCGTGTTTGCCAATATCAAAGAGGGGCTCGACTATATCCGCAGCCACAGCGTGCTGTTTGTTACGCTTTTGATCACCGCAGTCGTTTCAACGTTTACGCCGAACTTCAGCGTTACGATTCCCGTGTTCGCCAAACAGGTTCTGGGGCAGGGTGAAACGGGCTACGGGCTGTTGATGTCTGCCATGGGCGCGGGCGCACTATGCGGCGCGTTTTTGATCGCCGCGCTGAGCAAAAACGGCCCCAAGCGGTTCATCCTGTTTGTGATACCCGTCGTCGTTGGTCTCTCGCTCGGACTGATCGGCTTTACGAGCGCGTTCTGGCTGACGGGGCTTTCCATCGCCGTCACGGGGTTCTTCTTTGTTTCGTATATCTCCAGCGCAAACTCGAACATGCAGATTCATACCGAGGATCAGTACCGCGGGCGGGTGATGAGCGTGTATACGTTTATCAACGCGGGCTCGACGCCGGTTGGCAACCTGTTTGTCGGCGGAATGGATACCTGGCTTGGCGCGCGCGCGGGATTTATTGCCAGCGGGGCTGCGGTTCTGCTGCTGATGATTCCGATCTACTTCTATCTGTATCGAAAACGGGATACGGTGTAGTTCTTTTTTACGATTACACCAAAAGATCCTTCAAAGACGGTTTAAGCCGTCTTTTTTTATTGAAAATCGCTGAAATCGTTCATTTGTGTGCAAATTGCTTACCACAAGCAATCCGGCGCATGATACATTGAACATGTGGCAAGGGTGTTCACAAAGGAAAACGCGCCGCACAGCGCCCGCGGCAAGCACCAATCAGAACAACGAAACGGAGGAAGATAAAAATGGAAAACAATGAAGTAGCCAGATGTTACCAGTGCGGCGGCGTTTCGAATCACGTGCATGCTTTTGCGCGCCTGAGCGATAAGGAAGCGTTTCTGGGGGTGACGACACGAAGCGTTTGCGACGGATGCCTGGATCGGTACATTGAACGAGTCAAGGATGGCAAAAGGGACCGGTTTGTGTTTATATTGCCTCTGGTCGTATGCTTGTTCATTGGGTTGTTAATGCTGTTCACCGCTGAAAAGGCGGGGTTTCGAACACTGGGCGTGCTCATCGCACTGCTCGGGGTAATCGTTGCCGGATTAGTAATCTATCAGCAGCGCACGGAATGCCTCGATGCACGCGCGGCAACCGATGTTGAAAACAGGAATAAGTTCAGCCCGATTATGTGCCGTGAAAACGCCGCCAAGGAGGGCACGCAGTCCAAGCTCGTAGAAATGAAACTGGAATACGCGCTGGAAGAATATAGTATTGAGCGGATTGGCAAGGAAGCGGGGGTATCGCTGCAAACTGCAACGCTGATCAAGGCGATCGTGCTCAAAGCGGTTGTCGATACGATCGGTAAGCAGGCAGGAAATTAAGGCCGCGATCAGTCAAAAAACAAGCCCTCTTCCCGATTGCGAAGAGGGTTTTTTCGTACGAATGCCTTCGATATCTTTCGGTAAGAACATGAATTTCGATAATAATGAAGCTTACTAAACAGGCAGGCAACGAATGCTGAATAACGTGAACGGCGGGGAATTCGCGCGGCAAGACGCGCATTGACAAGCAAAATCTGCTGTGAAATAATGGTCGGGACGGGGAAGAACGGCAAAAGCGAATAACGCACTTTTACTCCATTTTCTGCGGGGAAAAGCGCCTTTCGTATCTGCCGCCGCTCACCGGAACAAGCGCCTTAAAACAAAATATCAGGGAAAATCTCCGAGTCGCCGCGACCCGCGCGAAAGCGGGCTGCGCCGGCCAATGGGTACGGGCGGTAACGCGCGCGCCTGCCGTGTTTGCAAAGGGGATGTCACCATTCGATAGCCTGCGGCCGCTCCTTTGCCGTCTGGCGAGATTTTCCTTGAAATAAAAAAGGAGAAACTACATGAAAAAGAGAATCCTGTTGATCGCGCTCGCGCTGATGCTGACGCTCAGCGTGTTTGGCTGCGCTAAAACGGACACTACCGCTCCCGAGGCAACAGAAGAAGTTGCAACCCAGGTCATAGCGACCGAAGTGCCGGCCGAAACGCCCGTAATCACGGCGGAGCCCAACCAGGAAGAAGGGCTGGGCATTACGATCCTGTTTGAGCAGGACGATTCCCTGATCAATAACTACTCGCTGCTCGCGGTCAACGAGGCAGCCCCCTTTGCGGATGCGGACGGCAAGGCTGTTGCGGATGTTGCCATCAACACCGTCGGCGCAAAAGCGTTCATCGACTGGATGCTGAGCGACGAGGCCTCAACGTTGATTGCGAACTACGGCGTCGAGCAGTACGGCGAAGCGCTCTTTTACGTAAAGCAGGATAAGCCTGTTTCCACGGCGGAGATTCCGAAAGCGACGGACGAAACCAAAACCATCCGCCTTTCGACCACCACCTCCGTCAACGACAGCGGATTGCTGGCTTACTTGCTGCCGACGTTTGAAGGCGAATACGGCTACAATGTGGAAGTTGCTTCCGCCGGAACCGGCAAGGCGATTGCCGCGGCACAGATGGGCAACGCGGATTTGATTCTCGTACACAGCAAGTCGCAGGAAGAAGCGTTTGTAACCGCAGGATTTTCCAAGATTCTGGACGGCTATACGAGCGAACGGCTGACGTTTATGTATAACTACTTCGTGCTGATCGGGCCCAAGGACGACCCGGCCAAGTGCGCGGAAGCCACGGACGTCAAGGACGCGTTTGCCCGCATTTCGGAAGGCAAGTTCCCGTTCGTTTCGCGCGGCGACCTCTCCGGCACGCATACAAAGGAAGTCTCCCTCTGGCCGGAAGATCTGGCAATTACGACCGACGCGGCGAGCGTTGCGGCCTACAGCGAATGGTATGCCTACAGCAACGCCGGCATGGGCGTGTGCCTGACCATGGCAAACGAAATGAACGCCTACATCCTCTCGGATAAGGCGACGTTCCTTGCCTTCCGCGCCAACGGCGGCATGATCGGCTGATGGGCAAAGCGCTGCAACAAGCGTTTGATCTGTTATTCTCAGGCGATGCGGAACTTTGGAACATCGTTTCCGTTACCATGCGCATGACGCTGACTAGCTCTATAGCGGCGCTCCTTCTTGGGGCGCCGCTTGGCGTTTTATACGCGGGTGCGCGGTTTCCCGGAAGGAAAGCGCTTATCGTGCTGAACCGGACGCTCATGGGCGTGCCGCCGGTGGTCTGCGGGCTGCTCTGCTACCTGCTGTTCTCCGGCGTAGGGCCGCTGCGGTATCTGCAGCTGCTTTTTACGGTCAACGGTATGATTATTGCCCAAGTGCTTTTGATTACGCCGATTGTCGCGGGCAATATGGAAACCTACCTTTCCGGCGTCATCGGGGAAATCCGCGAAACGACGCGGGGACTGCGGCTAACGCGTACAAAGACGTTTTTTGTGACGCTTGGAGAAAGCAAATATGCGCTCGTTTCCACCTACCTGTTCGGGTTTGGCCGAGCGATGGCGGAAGTTGGCGCGGTTTCCATGGTAGGCGGCGCAATCGCGTTTAAGACGAACGTGATGACCACCGCGATTATGATGTATACCAACCGTGGCGACTTTACGCTGGGGCTTGCGCTCGGGTTTCTGCTGCTGCTCATTTCGCTCATCATCAACGTGCTGGCGCACCTTCTGCAAAGGAGGAGCGCATGATCGAACTAATCGGCATTCAAAAATCATACGGCGAACGGCTGGCGCTGGACATCCCCGCATTTTCTTTTGAGGACGGCGGCAGATACGTGCTGGTTGGCCCCAACGGCAGCGGCAAGACGACGCTTTTGCGCATCCTTGCGGGGACGCTCCGCCCGGACGCGGGCAGCATCCGCTACGGTGACGTCAAAAAGAGCGAAATCGGCTACCTGCCGCAAAAGCCATACGCGTTCGACCGGAGCGTGCTGGAAAACGTTCTTCTCGCGCTGGAGCCCGGGGCGGAAACGAAAAAGAACGCGCTTGCCGCGCTGGAGCGGGTTGGCCTCGGCCATCTCGCCAGAGCAAGGGGAAACCGGCTCTCCGGTGGGGAGACGCAGCGTATGGCGCTGGCAAGGCTGATTGCCAAACCGCGCAGGGTGCTTCTGCTCGACGAGCCGACCGCCGCGGCGGATATTCAGGCAAACGATCTTATGGAGCGCGCGCTGTTGGAGTACGCAGAGAAAACGGGATGCATGCTGATCGTTTCCTCCCACGCGCCGTCGCAGGCAATGCGTCTCGGCCAAACCGTTCTTGCGCTGGAAGGCGGGCGCATCGGTGAATGCGGAAGCGCGGAGCAGGTGCTCCAGAATCCGCAAAAAGAGAGCACGCGCGAATTTTTGCGACACTGGAGAATATAATTCTTTCAGAAAATAGACTCTCGCAAGATGAAAACCCCGCAGATTCTGCGGGGTTTTGTATGTTTCATATTAGCAGTCTAGAACCACATGGAGCGAACGCACCAAACGATCAGTATCGTCGCCGCGCTGATGACGAACAACGTCATATACGCGGCCGCCTGCGCGGCTTTGGTATGCCGAAACCGCTCATAGATCTGCCTGCGGATGGCGGACTGCACTTTGCTGAGCAAAAATCCCGCCAGAAATCCCGCAGCCAGCGAGCCGACCAGCGCGGCGGGAATGATCCAAAGATATTCAAAGCCGGGGGACAGCACAACGCCGAATAAAACGCCGGAAATTAAAAAGGAAAGCGAGATGCGGTTCCAGCCGCGTTCGTTCTCCAGTGCAGTTTTTAAATGTTCGATTTCGGATTTCAGGGCAGCCTTCCGCTCAAGCAGATTCAGCACCTTTTCGATGAGCGAATAGCGTGTTTCCAGTTCCAGCTGAATTTTGGCCTGCTCTCGCGCGGCTAATCGCGCCGCTGCGGCCGGGTCGCTGGCATAGTGCGCATTATCCTCCTGACGCATACGTTTTTTCCTCCGATGGCAGCCGGGGTAAAACGAGAAAGTACAGGTGGGTTCGATGACAAGATCATTATATCAATTATTGCACACTTGTGCAAATAACCGCCGGAAACCGGGCAAAGCGCTTTGAATCGTTTCGTAGGATACACAATAGGAAATGCGCACGTAGTCCGGACAGCCAAAGCTTCTGCCGGGGACGATGAGGATTTCTTCCTCCTTTGCCAGCTCACAAAACGCGTCGCCATCGCCGTTGGGCGCCTGAACAAAGAGATAGAACGCGCCGTCCGGCGGAACGCAACGGTAGCCGATCTGCGTTAAGCCGTTATACAGCGCGTCGCGGTTTCGCTTGTAGCTGCTCAAATCCGGCATGAGATCGAGCTGCGAACAGCGCGCGATGACGCGCTGCAGAATGGAAGGCGCGCAGACATACCCCTGCAGGCGCGCACTGCCGGAGATGGCGTTGCAAACGTCGTCAAAGTCCGGCATGGCGTCGCCAACGAGCACATAACCGATGCGGTCGCCCGGCAGCGAGAGGCTCTTGGAGTAGGAATAGGAGACGATAGAGCAGTCGTACAGCTGCGTGATGAACGGGATGGCAACGTCCGTGTAGGTGAGCTCGCGATACGGCTCGTCCGAAATCAAATAGATCGGGTGGCCGTATTCCGCGCTCTTGCGGCGCAGCAGATCCGCAAGCTTTTTAAGCGTCGCTTCCGAATAGATTACGCCGGAAGGGTTGTTGGGCGAGTTGACGATAACGCCCTGCGTATGGAACGACAGCACGCGTTCGAGCTGATCAAAGTCGATTTGGAAGCCTTCCCGATCCGCTTCCACCACGCGCAGCTGCCCGCCCGCCGCCGTAGCAAAGCTGGCGTACTCCGGAAAGTACGGCGCAAATGCGATGAACTCCGTGAGCGGGCTGATGGTCAGCGCGCGAAAGATCGAGACAAGCGCCGCCGCCGCGCCGCAGGTGAGGTAAAAGTTTCTGCGCGAAAAATCGGTGCCAAACCGGCGGTTAAGCGAGCAAGCAATCGCTTCCCGCGCCTCGTTGCTGCCCGGCGCGCTCGTATAGCCATGCAGAAACATGGGATCGCTGTTTTGGAGTAAGTCGAGAAACGCCGCGGTGACTTCCGGCGGCGGGGGTACCGAAGGATTGCCGAGCGAAAAGTCGAACACGTTTTCTTCGCCAAGAAGCAGCGCCCGATGGCGGCCGTATTCAAATATTTCGCGAATGGCGGAACGGCCACGCCCCGCCGCAAGCATCTCCTGCGATATCATGGTTTTCTCAGCCTCCACAGGCAGTGCCTGCCTGAAAAGCCGCAAGGTTCAGCGCCAGCGCTTTTTGCGGAATCACAGCCTTGAGCGCGGCGTTCCAGTCGATATTTTCCATATGAAACGCTTTGACCAGCGCGCCGAGCAGCACGATATTCATGCATTTTGGGTTACCGAGCTCTTCGGCGATTTTGCTTGCCGGAACCACAAGCACGGGAAACGCCATCTGCATAGCTTCGATCGTGCCTTCGGGGTAGTCCGCCATTCCGGTGGCAACAGGCAGCGGCATGATGGCGTAGTCGTTGATTACGGCGGTTCCGCCGACCTTCAGGAACGCTGCGTACCGTACGGCTTCCATCTTTTCAAACGCGACGAGTACATCCGCCTCGCCTCGGCCGATGATGGGAGAGTAGACCTTTGTTCCGTAGCGCACCTGCGTAGAAACCGAGCCGCCGCGCTGCGCCATGCCATGCACTTCGCTCATCTTAACGTCGTATCCCGCCGAAACGAGGCCATGGGTCAGGACTTTGCTCATCAAAATCGTGCCCTGTCCGCCGACGCCCGCCAGTAAAATGCTCTTGGTATCGTTCGTTGCCATGTTCACTCACTTGCCTTTCTGCTTGGGCGCGTCTTCTCGCGTGATCGCGCCAAAGGCGCAGACCTGCGCGCAAACCCGGCAGCCCACGCAAAGGTTGCGGTCGATTTCCGCTTTACCATTATTGAGGTGCAGCGCGGGGCAGGCGACTTTTAAGCAGAGCTTGCAGCCGCGGCATTTTTCGCTGTCTACCACACACTTGCCGATATCGTGCTTCATGCGCTTGATCAAAAGGCACGGACGCCGCGCCACGATGGCGGCGGGAACGGCGCTTGCCACCGCGTCATCCACGGCCTTTTGCATCGCTTTGAGATTCTGCGGATCGACGATGATGACGTTCTGATAGCCGAAGCTCTTGAGCACGTCCTCAATGGGAATGCGCGCGGCGATTTCGCCGGAGAGAGTATAGCCTGTGCCGGGGTTGTCCTGATGCCCCGTCATGCCGGTGATGGAGTTATCCAGCACGCAAGGGATAACGTTTCCGGCGTTGTAGAGGATTTCGACCGCGCCGGTCATGCCGCTGTGGAAAAACGTGGAATCTCCTACCACGCCGAAGACTTTTTTGCCGGTCTGCCCGCTGCGCTCAAAGGCTTTCGCCATACCTATGGCAACCGAGAACCCGCCGCCCATGCAGACGACCGTATCCATTGCCGAAAGGGGAGCGGCGCAGCCCAGCGTGTAGCAGCCGATATCGCCCGCAATCACCGCGTCCTTGCGCTTGCTCAGCACGTAGAAAAACCCTCTGTGCGGGCAGCCCGGGCAGAGCGCCGGGGGACGCGGCACATCGGAACTGCCAACGGCAACGGTGCGAGCCTTCTCGCCAAACACCGCTTCGCGGACGACTTCCGGGTTGAGTTCATACATGTTCGGAATGACTTCCTTGCCGATGCATGAAATGCCCGCGGCTTTGATTTGATCTTCGAGGAACGGGTCGAGTTCCTCGACGACATACAGCGTTTCCACCTGCTCGGCAAACGCTCGTATGAGCCGGAACGGCAGCGGCCACGTAAAGCCGAGCTTGAGAAACGACGTATCCTCCGGGAAGGCTTCTTTTGCGTACTGGTAAGCGATGGAGGACGTAACCACGCCGATTTTACCGCCCCTGAGTTCCATGCGGTTCAGCGGGCTGGTTTCGGCGTATTCCGCAAGCCGTTCGAGCTTTTCTTCCAGCATCGGGCGGTGGCGCTTAGCGTTGGCGGGCGTGCAGACAAACTTTGGAATGTTGCGCGCATACGGCGGTACAGTTCGCTCCTCTCGCTCGCCGGACTCGACAAGGCTCTTGCTGTGGCAAATGCGCGTTGTCACGCGAAACAGCACGGGCAGATCGAATTTCTCGGAAATCGCATAGGCTTCCTTGATGAAGTCCTTGCATTCCTGCGAATCGCTGGGTTCCACGAGCGGTATCTTGGCAAACGGCGCATACCTGCGGTTGTCCTGCTCGTTTTGCGAAGAATGCATGTCCGGATCGTCCGCGCTGACAATCACAAACCCCGCGCCAACGCCGTTGTAGGCGGCGGTAAAGATCGGGTCGGCGGCAACATTGACTCCCACATGCTTCATGGCCGAAAGTGAGCGGACGTTTGCCATACTCGCGCCGTACGCTACCTCGACGGCGACTTTTTCGTTTGGTGCCCATTCCGCGTAGAGGGAGTCCTTGTACTGCGCGAGCGTTTCAAAAATTTCCGTGCTCGGCGTGCCGGGATAGGCGGAGCAGACGACGGCGCCCGCTTCGTAAGCGCCGCGCGCGATTGCCTCGTTGCCGGTGAGAAGGTGTTTCGAACGGGATTCCATTCAGGTGTTTTCTCCTTTCGCCGCGATCGCGCCAAGCGCGAGGGACGATAATTTTGCTTCCGCCGAGTCCGCGCGGGAAACTAGTACGATGGGGCAGCGCGCGCCGATGACAAGACCTGCCGACTGTGCGCCGGCAAAATACGTCAGCGCTTTGCCAAAGCAGTTTGCCGTTTCGTAGTTGGGCATGAGCAGGATATCCGCATCCCCGGCGCCGGGTTCCCGGTAGCCTTTGTGAACGCGCGCCTGTTCGCTGATTGCGAGGTCGAGCCCGACAGGGCCGTATACTTTCATATTGTAACGCGACCAGTCCATCTCCGCGAGGGCTTTTGCGTCGGTTGTGGAAGGAATTTTTTCGCTGACGACTTCGCTGCCGCTCACGCACGCAGCGGTGATGGTTTCGTATCCCAGCGTGCGGAGCAGATACGCCGCGTTTTCGAGAATCACTTTTTTGCGCGCAAGGTCGGGCGCGGGGTTCATGCCGCCGTCCGTGTTGAGCAGAAGTTTGCCGTACGTGCTTACTTCAAAGATCATCGCGTGGGAAAGTGGAACGCCCTGCACCAGCGGAGAGCGGACGACGTGTTTAAGCAAATCGGACGTGCTCAGCGCGCCTTTCATCAGGTAGTCCGCTTCGCCGTCGAGCACCGCCTGAATCGCGGCCTCGGCGCTTGCGTCCGCGCCGCCGTCGTCCGGTTCGACAATGTGAAACGCCGCTTGGTCTGCGCCGAGCGAGGCGAGGAGCTCTCGAATCCGTCCCTCGTCACCAAAGAGCGTTGCCGAGCAGATATGCGCGGTAGCGGCCATGAGTACCGCCTTGAGCACATCCTCGTCGTGCGCGCAGGCAACCGCCACGCGGCGGTTCAGCCCGCTTGCCTGTTTGCGAAGCGATGAAAGCGTAATGGTCATGCGGGGTACTCCTTTGCCGGTTCGCCGTGCAGCACCCGCAGCGCGCCTTCGGCAAGGGCGCGCATCTCCTCTTCGCCGGGGATGCGGATGATCGGGGCGATTTTTTGCACATAGCCGGAGAGCTCGTCGCAGAAACGGCTGGAATACGCGATTCCGCCGGTGAGCACAATAGCGTCCACGTCAAAGCGCAGCACAGCGGCCAGCGCGCCGATATCCTTTGCGTGCTGATAGGCCATAGCGCGGAAAATCAACGCCGCCTGTTCATCCCCGGAGAGCATGCGGGCTTCGACCTCGCGAAAGTCCCGCGTGCCGAGATACGAATAAACGCCGGACTCCGTGCCGAGAAGGCGCTTGATCTCCTGCTGGCTCAAACCCGAAAAGCAGAGTTTGACGACCGCGTTGACCGGCAGCGCGCCGCCGCGGTCCATAGAAAAGCTGCCGTCGTCCTTGACGTTAAACAGGTCGATTACGCGGCCTTTTTCGTGCGCGGCAACGGAAACGCCGCCGCCCATATGCGCAACGATCAGGTTGACTTCTTCATAAGCTTTGCCAAGCTGCGCAGAAGCCTTGCGCGCGACCGCCTTTTGATTAAGCGCGTGAAAAAAGCTCTCGCGCTCCATGCCGTTATAGCCGGAAACGCGCGCGAGCGGAATCATTTCGTCCACGGAAACGGGATCGACCAGGAAAGCTGTAATCCCCGCGAGGTCGGCAAGCTGTTTGGCAATCACGGGGCCAAGGGAGGAAGCGTGTTCGCCGTAAGGCGGATGGTAGATATCCTGCAGCACCGCGTCGCTGATGCGGTAGGTGCCGGAAGGGATATGCTTAAGCAGTCCTCCGCGGCTGCAGACGGAGGCAAAATCCGCGCGGGAGAACCCGTGCGCGCGGAGCGTTTCCATTACCAGTTCGCGGCGAAAGTCGAGCTGGTCGATGACATGCCTAAACCCCGCGAGCTCCTCCTGCGTATGCCGTATGGTCTCGCAAAAGACCTCCGTTTCGTCTTCGTATACGGCTATCTTGGTGGAGGTTGCGCCCGGGTTGAGGACGAGAATTTTCATGTTCTGGCCTCCGCTGTGGAATACTAACCGACAGGTGAATTCCTGAATCGAAAGAATAGCTGAAACATTACAATACCATCGTAGGTTTTCTGCGGGAGAGTGTCAATGCGCGGCGGACAAATATATAGTATACTTGTTTTGGATATGCATTCCGAACGGTACATCCAAGCAGCGCACGGTGTACTTTTTTAACCTTGTCCGTCGCGGTCAAGAAATCGGATCGAAACTGAGGTATTCTTTCTCCATGAAGCAGTCTGCCGAACAGCGGATACAAGCGGAACAGAAGATCGAAGCGGTGCGAACCATGCAGGAGTGCATCCGGATGCACTCCGATAATTCGGATTTTGCGCCCGAGGACGTTGTTTCCAGCGTCCGCTATTCGCCGCGCCACGCGGAGCGGATGTTTCGGGAACTCACCGGCAAATCGATTGGCGAGTACCTGCGGCTTGTGCGGCTTTCGAGCAGCGCGGAACGCCTGCTGGACACGCGGGACGCCGTTGTGGAAATCGCCCTGGACGCGGGGTTCGACAGCCATGAAGGGTTCAGCCGCGCGTTCTTTCGCAGTTTTCGAATTGCGCCGCGCACCTACCGCAAGGATCCGCCGCCGATTCCGCTGTTCATTCAGTATCTTGTCGGCGCGGAACAGCTGCTTCTCCGAAAAAAGGAGGAATGTATAATGGATCAGAAATCGACGATTATCACCGTAACCCCGATTGCGCGCCCGAAGCGGAAGCTTATCGTGCTGCGCTCCAAACATGCCGAAGATTACCTCTCGTTTTGCAACGAGATGGGCTGCGATTGGGCGGGACTCTTCAACAGCATCCCAGAAAAAATCGATACCTGCGCTCTGGTAGAGCTTCCCGCAAGGCTTACAAAGCCTAACACCAGTCCGATTTGCGCGGGCGTCGAGGTGCCGCTTGCGTACGACTCGTCAAAGGTACCGCAGGGCTACGAGGTGCTCGAGCTGGAAGCGGGTGAACTGCTGTACTTCCAAACCGAACCGTATGAGGATGAGGAAGCCTTCTGCGAAGCCATTGACGCTGCGTTTGAAGCCGCCGAACGTTACGATCCCCAAAAGATCGGTTACGCGTTCGACCCCGACGCGCCGAAATACAACTACGGCGCGGAAGGCGCAACCGGCGCGAGAATCGCTCTGCCGATTCGCAAGCTACGCGGTTAATCAAAAACGGCGCTTCGTACACGCCCGCCTTACGGCGGGCTTTTTTAACGCGCGCGGACGAATACAAAATGAAACTGACTGTGAAAAACGCGCCGTTTTGCGGTCAAAGCTTGTCGCACGGCGAAAACAGGTGTATTATTCTGATAGTACACTAACCGGAAGTGATCGCGGTACTTTGATCAGACCGCGCGATTTCAGCATGGCAAGGAGCATAGGATTCGGTATGGTTCGTATCTTCATCGTAGAGGACGACGAGGTCATCGCCCGCTCGGTAGCGGAAACGCTGGGCAAGTGGGGCTTTGAAGCGTTGATTGCATCGGACTTTTCGGATATCCTTGGCGCGTTCCATGAACTATCTCCGCAGATGGTGATAATGGATATCTCGCTGTCGTACTACAACGGCTATTACTGGTGCGAAAAAATCCGCCGGGAGTCCAGTGCGCCGATCATCTTTCTCTCCTCACGGTCGGACACGGCGGACGTGGTGATGGCCGTCAACATGGGCGGGGACGACTATATCTACAAGCCCATCGACCCGGAACTCATGATTGCCAAAGTGCAGGCGGTGCTGAGGCGCGCGTACGACTACGAACCCTCCGCGCGTTCGCGCTTCTGCGGCGCGGAGTTCGACGCGGGCGCTTCTTCGGTTTTGTTTGAAGGAAAACGCTTTGAACTCACCAAGAACGAAAGCCGCATTCTCGGCTCGCTGCTTGCCAAGCGCGGCGGCATCGTCAGCAGGGAGGAGCTCATGCTCAAACTCTGGGACAGCGACGAGTTTGTGGACGACAACACGCTGACGGTCAACATCAACCGCCTCCGAAAGACGCTCGCTTCGTATGGTCTCGGCGACTGCGTGAAAACCCACAAAGGTCAGGGGTATTCCATTGATGCGTAACCTGCTTTCGTACCTCAACGCGCGGCGCGCCATGCTGATTTTCTTCGTGCTGACGGTGCTCGTCATCCGCCTGCTGGGGTTTCTCGCGGCGCAGGACGCAATATACGTAAAGTACGAAACGGTGCTGGTTTCGTTTGCGTTTGTCTGCGTCGTTTTAATCGACGGCGCGCGTTACCGCAGAAAACTGCGCCAGCTGCAGCAGATCGGCCTGCGTACGGAACTTCTGCCGCGCGAACTGACGGAACCCAACGACGCGCTGAGCCGCGAGTACGACGAGCTGATTCGAACGTTCTGCAAGGAGGCCGAACAGCTCCGCGCAAAATACAACATCGAAAGCGCCGAGCAGGAGGAGTATTACACGCTCTGGGTGCATCAAATCAAAACGCCGATCTCCGCCATGCGGCTGCTGCTGGACAACCGAAACGATGAAAACGCGCGCCTGCTCAAGCAGGAGCTTTTCAAGGTGGAGCAGTATGCCGACCTTGCGCTCAAGTTCGTCAAGCTGAACGATATCGCGGGGGATTTGGTGGTTGAACTCTGCGACCTCAACGAGATTGCGCACGCGGCGGTCAAGAAATATTCGCTTTTGTTTGTGTATAACAAGCTCACCGTCGAGATTGAGCCGCTCGATAAGGAAGTCGTTTCCGACTCCATGTGGCTGGGGTTCATCCTTCAGCAGCTGCTCTCCAACTGCGTGAAATACACGCATTCCGGCGGCGTGCGCATCTATATGGAGCGCGGCGCGCTGGTGGTCTGCGACACGGGCATCGGCATTCGCAAAGAGGATTTGCCGCGCATCTTCGAAAAGGGCTACACGGGCTACAACGGGCGCATGGACAACCGCGCCAGCGGCATCGGCCTGTATCTTTCCAAACGGGCGGCGGACGCGCTCAGAATTCAAATCAGCGTGGAGTCCGAACTGGGCAAGGGTACGAAGGTTTCTCTGCGGTTTCCCGTCAGGGACGAGTTTATGGAGATGTGACAAAACCGTAAGGCACGCGCCGGAGATCGTAAGGCCGTTCTATGGCTGGCGGTCTCCGGCTTTTTGTACAATAACCGCATCATGGACAACATTGGAGGATTCAACATGGCGTTATTGCAGGTAAAAGGACTGGGAAAGGTCTATAATACGAAACTCGGCATGAAGCAGTGCGTGGCGCTGCGCAATGTCAGCTTTGAGGTAATCGAAGGCGAGTTCGTCGCCATCATGGGCGCGAGCGGAAGCGGAAAAACCACGCTGCTCAACATACTCGCCTCGCTGGACAAACCCACTGCCGGGGACGTTTTGCTCGACGGGACGAGCTTTTCTTCCATTCCCGACCGCGCCCTTTCGGAATTCCGGCGCAAGCACCTCGGTTTTGTGTTTCAGGATTTCAACCTTTTGGATACCTTCTCGCTCAAAGATAATATTCTGCTTCCGCTGGTGCTGATGCAGACGCCCGTGCGCGAAATGGAAGAGCGGCTCATGCCGGTGGTGCGCCAGCTCGGTATTACGAATCTGATCAACAAATATCCCTTCGAGGTCAGCGGCGGCGAAAAACAGCGCGCGGCCATCGCGCGCGCGGTGATTACCAACCCCCGCATCCTGCTTGCGGACGAGCCGACCGGCGCGCTGGACAGTAAGGCATCGGCGGCGCTTTTGGCGCAGTTTTCGGATCTGCACAATGTAGGCAAAACCATTCTGATGGTAACCCACAGCGCAATGGCCGCAAGCTACGCCTCGCGCGTACTGTTCATCTCCGACGGCGCGCTGTTTTCGCAGCTCTACCGCGGGGATGAAACGAACCGCGCGTTCTTTGAGCGGATCGTTTCCAACCTTTCGATTCTCGGGGGTGCGGACATTGCGTAAAATGTTTTACTTTCGGCTTGCGCTGAGCAACGTTCGCCGCAACAAGATTACGCATCTGCCGTATTTAATCGCAACGGCGGTCATGAGCGGCGTGTTCCTCTTAATCGCGGGGCTTTTGTTTTCCAACAGCCTGACCAACACGCCGTCCGGCAAAACCGCTTCGGCGCTGTTCGGCTTTGGGCTTGTGGTGTACGCGCTGTTTACGTTCTTCTTTATGATGTACATCAACAACTTCTTAATCAAGCGCAGAAAGAAGGAGTTCGGCCTTTACGGCATTCTGGGGCTGGACAAACGGCATATCGGGCGCGTGTTGATTTGGGAAAATTTGTTCATTCTCGGCGGCGGCATCCTCTGCGGCATTGCCGTTGCGCTGGTGTTCGGACGGCTGCTGTTCTTAATTCTCACCAAGCTGATTCACGTGGTGCCGGGCAGCACGTTTTCTATTGCGCCGATTGCGTATCTGTTGATGCTGGGGCTGTTCTTCGTAATCTTTATGGTCACGAACACCATCAACCTGATCCGGATTCACACGGCGAACCCGATTGCGCTGCTTTCAAGCGAGAAGCGCGGCGAAAAGGACAAAAAGGGTCTGGTTCCGCTGGCAATTCTAGGCGCATTACTGCTGGGAACAGCGTACTACTTTGCGTGGACAACCGAGGTTCCTGGATTTGCGCTCGGCATCTTCTTTCCGCTGGCGATCTTGGTGATTCTTGCCACCTATCTTCTGTTTTTATGCGGCAGCATCGTGATTCTGCGCC
The DNA here is from genome assembly GCA_963674535.1 of Christensenellaceae bacterium. Taxonomy (GTDB): domain Bacteria; phylum Bacillota; class Clostridia; order Christensenellales; family CAG-138; genus UBA7703. The sequence continues at coordinate 934,230 of OY771363.1, forward strand.
TGCTGAAGCTGAAAAAGAGCCTGTATTACAAGCCGGATCACTTCGTTACCATCTCCGGCATGTTTCACCGCATGCGCCAGAATTCGCGGGGGCTTGCGACTATCTGCATCCTTTCGACCATGCTCGTGGTGACCATCTCCGGCACGCTTTCGCTGTATCTGGGGCGCGAGGAGATGACGAAAGGAATGTACCCTTACGACGTGCAGGTGACGGTGCCGGACGAATCAACAAAGGAGCAGATAGCCGTTTACGACGCGGCCATACAAAGGCTCGCCGCCGAGCACAACGTAGTGCTCACCTCGGACAAATCGAAGCTCGTTACCGAATTGCCCGAAGGAGAGGAGTACCGCCGTAACAACTTTGTCTATAAGGAAAGCGTGTTTGTGGAAGCGCCTACGCTGATCTTCTTTGACGGGAGCTTCCGCTTTGACGCCGCGGGTTCGGACAAGGACTGCCTTGCGTTTGTGCAGGCGCTCAATGATTACCGGGATCCCATGGTCGGTCCCGACCCGATTTTGAATGTTTGGGACTTCTTTACCGCGCGGGAAGACGGCTACGGGTTCTATGGCGGATTATTGTTCCTCGGCGCGTTCTTTGCGGTGCTGTTCCTTGCCGTGGCGGTGCTGATTCTCTACTTTAAGCAGGTGACGGAAGGCTACGAGGACAAGGAGCGCTTCTCGATTCTCCAGCAGGTGGGCATGGACGACCATCAGGTCAAAAAGACCATCAACCGTCAGGTGCTTTGGGTGTTTTTCCTGCCGCTGGCAGCAACTGCGCTGCACATGCTGTTTGCGTCCAAGATCATGGCGCAGATGCTCAGAACCTTCATGCTCTACGACTGGAACCTCGTGCTCTGCTGCATCGGCGGCTCGTTGCTAGCGTTTGCGCTGCTGTACTTTGGCATCTACTGGCTGACAGCGCGGACGTATTATCGAATCGTTCACAGGTAGAGAGGTTCCCTTGCGTGAAAGCACGCTTTTCGATATAATGCGGAATATGGAACAAACTTCGCAACATCCGGACGGGCAGCCGCCGGAACAAAAGGAAAACCGCGCGGCCGCCGCGTTCAAAGCGCTCGGCTCAGCGGCGCTCGGGTTTGGCAAGGCGCAGCTGATTCTGCTTGGGGTCAACTTCGTTGTGGTCACGACCGGCATGCTCATTGCGGGCATGAAGGCCTGGTCGCCGTTGATCGCGCTTGGCATCAGCCTGCTCGACCTGTTGCCGGTCATCGGTTCCGGCATCGTATTCGTGCCGTGGGCAATCGTGGCACTGCTGCTCAAGAATACGCCGATGGCCATCACCGTGGGAGCTACGTATATCGCCATGGTGGTGCTGCGGATGATCCTTGACCCGATCATCACGGGCAAGAACATCGGCCTTTCGCCGCTCTTGACGCTGGCTGCTTCCGTTGCCGGGCTCATCTTGTTCGGAGCCGCGGGCGCAATCATCGGCCCCGCGATTGCGGCGGTGGCAACCATCCTCTTTCGGGTGCTGTTTCCAAAGAAGAGCGCAAAGAAAGCGGAGCCACCCGAAGCAGGCGGTGCCGGAACGGGAAAGAATCCGCCCGGCGCGTAACGCGCGAATGCGTTTGTAACCTTGTTTGGATTTGTTCGATACCGCATTGTTCGAAAAGGAGAGTAATATCATGTTTTGGCATACCATTGGACTGCTGTTTCTCGGCGCGCTGATCGGCTGGCTCGCCAGCAAGATTATGCACGGCAAAGGCGGGCTGATCCGCAATATCATCGTAGGCATCGCGGGCAGCGTGCTCGGCGGCTGGCTTGCAAACTGGCTGGGCATCGGCTCGGGCAATATCTGGTCGATCGGCGGGTTCCTCATCGCCGTCGGCGGCGCGTGTCTGCTGATTCTGGTCAGCCGGCTGATCTCTGGAAAACGCGTCTGAACACAACTCAAAAAAAGCGCCCGAAAAGGGCGCTTTTTCTATGCAAGACGTTATTTTGCGTAGAGTGAGACGATTTTTTGCATCTCGTCCCAGTGCGCTTCCATTTCGGCAACGAGTTTGAACTGCGTCCGCGCGCGGTCGAGGTTCTGTCCGGGGCGGGAGATATGAAAGTAGACGTCGCCCGCGATATGGTCGGCCAAAAAGCGCATGCCGCATTCCAGCGTCATCATTTTCGCACCCACGGGCAGCATGGCAACTTCCGTTTGCGTCAGCGAGGCAAGACACGTGGAAAGATACCCGCGCGTGTACGCTTCGAACAGGGTGAGATCAAAGCGCACGCGCCCCAAATCCCGCTCGTCCTCCGCTGCCGTGGAAGCACCATAGCGGATGGCGTCGCCAAAGTCGTTGACGGCGAGCCCCGGCATGACCGTGTCGAGGTCGATCACGCAGAGCGCCTTGCCGGATGTTTCGTCAAAGAGGACGTTGTTGATCTTGGTGTCGTTATGCGTAACCCTGAGCGGCAGTTCGCCGCGCACCTGCAGGTCGCATAGCGTATGGGTAAACGCTTCACGTTCGCGGACGAACGCAGTCTCCGCTTCGGCTTCGTTTCGCCTGCCGGAAGCGTTGTTCGCGATTGCCGCTTCAAACGCGGCAAGGCGCGCGGGCGTATCGTGAAAATGCGGGATCGTTTCGCTGAGCGCTTCCGCAGGAAAGTCGGAAAGCTCATTTTGGAACCGCCCGAACGCTACGGCGCTTTCGAAAAAGAGCGCTTCGTCCGCCTGATCGAAGCAGACGCTGCCGGGCACCATTTCGTAAACGCGCCAGTATTCGCCGTTTTCTACGACGAAGCTGTTGCCGTCCTGAGCGGGAACCAGCGTCAGCACACCGCGCGGGTCGGACGTTTTACTTTTGAGGTGCGCCGTGACAAGTTCAATGTTGCGCATGAGTGAAACCGGCTCGCGAAACACGCCGGTGTTGATTTGCTGGAGAATATAGCGCGCGCCGTTGCGGCAGGTGACGAGCCGCGTGCCGTTGATATGGCCGTTGCCATAAACGGTGCAGGAAACAGGCTCGCTTGAGAGCTGAAAACGAGACAGCACAGAGTGCAAGAATCCATACCTCCGATCCGGCGCGAACGCGCGGATTTGTTTATTGCGTTGCTGAATTTACTTCGTATAACGCTGCTTTTTCATATGCCATAGCCCGCGGAAGAATTTTCCGTTGAGCATCATCACAAACGCGTCCACCTGCTTCGGCCCGAAGCCGCCGCCGCTCATGGTCAGCATGCGAATTGGGGATTCAAACAGTAAGTATTCGACCATCTGTCCGACTTCCTTGTCCGCCTTCATGCGCTTTGCCGCCTGCCTGCCAAAGAGCACCAGCAAGCCCCCCAGCGGTGTATGCTCGGCTTCCCGCAGGGTTGAGTTCGGTGTAAACGGGTCGCCTTCCGCTCGCTCCCGTTGCGGAATCGAGTGGCCGAGAAGAGCGGCAAACACGTCGTCCGGCACGTTGATTCCGCTGGAAAGGTCGTAATAGCAGGGCGCGGCAACGCGGTAATCCGGCAGAACCTGATTGGCGTCGGCCTCGGCCTGAACGCTCGCTTTGAGACGGACGTCCCGGCTGGAAGCGGAAACGCGGACTTCGTACGCGTCGCCTTCTACGCGCCAGTCGGATGCTCCGGCGTTGAAGTAGCTCAAATCGCGGCGGGTCAGCGTAAAGCGAACCGGCTTCGTTTCGCCGGGCTGAAGCGCGATCTTTTCGAATCCCTTGAGCTCCTGAGAAACGCTCATCATCACGTCCGAACGGTGAGAAACATAGAGCTGGACGATCTCGCTTGCGGTCACGCTTCCGGTATTGGTCACGTCGCAGGCAACCTCCAGCGTTTCGCCTTCGTTGAGCGTTGACCTGCTGAGACGCAGGTTGGAATAGACAAAGGTGGTATACGAAAGCCCGTAGCCGAACGGATAGCGGACAGGTTTGTTGGCGGTATCGTAATACCGGTAGCCCACAAAGATGCTCTCACGGTATTCCACCGTGTGCGGGTAGCCGGGGAAGTAGGCGCTGGAAGGATTGTCCTCGAGTTTGAGCGGCCAGCTTTCGGCGAGCTTGCCGCAGGGAACCGCTTTACCGGTCAAAAGGTCTGCCGCGGCGCCGCCGACCGCTTCGCCGCCAAGATACATCATCAGAATCGATTTGGCGTTCTCTTCCCAGTCCATGTCGATCACCGAGCCGCCCATCAAAACGACCGCGACCTTCGGGTTGACTTCCTTAACGCGCCGGACGAGCTCGATATGGCTCTGCGGCATATTCAGCTTTTCGCGGTCGAACCCCTCGGACTCGTAGCGATCCGGCAGACCGAGAAACAGGATTGCGGCGTCCTTGCCCGCGCAGACGCGGCAGGCTTCGGCAATCAGCGCTTCCTCCGGCGTGTCGGACTCCAGCGCATACCCCTGCGCGTATTCCGTGGCTAGACCGAGCGCCGTCAACTCGTTCAATGGAACGTCTATGACATACGGAACAACCTTCGAACTGCCCGCGCCCTGATAGCGCGGCGTCTTGGCAAACGCGCCCACGACGGCGACGCTCGCACCGGGTTTGAGCGGTAAAAGCGAATCTTCGTTTTTGAGCAGCACCGCGCCTTGCGTTGCGGCTTTTCGCGCGAACGCGTGGTGCTCGGCATGCTTTTGTTCCAGCGGCTGACGCGCGCGGGCGCGGAGTGCCAATTCACAGACGCGCTCGGCACAGCGGTCGACTTCGCTTTCGTCGAGCTGGCCGCTCAAAACGGCCTGCTCCACAAGGTAGTCGCGGTACGGATCGATATACGGCATCTCAACATCGAGACCTGCCGAAACGCCTTTAACGCGGTCGTACACTGCGCCCCAGTCGGACATCACGAGCCCGTCAAAGCCAAAACGCGTGCGCAGGACATCCGTCAAGAGCCATTTGTTATCGCTCGCCTGAACGCCTTTTACGCGGTTGTAGGAGCACATCACCGTCCAGGGGCGCGACTTTTGAAAGACGCGTTCAAACCCGGAAAGATAGAGCTCAAACATGGCGCGCTCGTCCGCAACGGAATCTACGATCATACGCCGGATCTCCTGATTGTTGAGCGCAAAGTGCTTAACGGAGACGCCGACGTTCTGGCTCTGCACGCCTTCCACATACGCCGCGGCCAGCTCGCCGGAGACGACGGGATCCTCGCTGAAGTACTCAAAGTTTCTGCCGCAGAGCGGGCTGCGCTTGCAGTTTAGCCCCGGCCCGAGCAGGATATCGACGTTTTCCGCGCGCGCGGCTTCGCCAAGAGCGGTGCCGAGCTCACGCAGCAGCGTTCGGTCGAACGAGCAAGCGGTTAAGCAGGCGGTAGGGAAGCAGACCGCAGGCAGCGTCGTCTTTTCGCCCTTCTTGCCGGAAAAGACTTCCTTTCTGAGCCCGTGAGGACCGTCGGACATGGAAACGGACGGCAAACCAACCCGCTCGACGGGTTTTGTATGCCAGTAATCCGCCCCGCTGAGCAGAGAGGTTTTTTCCTTGAGCGTCATTTTGGAAACCATCGTTTTTGCTTCGCTTGAATACTCCATGCCGCGCCTCCGGTTCATTTGATAGGATTTTTTAAATGGCAGACGCTGTTTAGCCGGATTGGCTTTTGGTTAAGCGTCCGCAGTTGATTTGATGTTTCTGTTATTATATCACGGCATAACGGGGCATGGAATGGACTTACCTGAAAAAATGAACTCGAGTGCACTGAAAAGCGGCGGGAAGCGGCTGCCGGCGGAATTGTCGCAGAATACGCAATTTTGTCACATATTTGATACATAGAAGTACATAATTATTCAACAAATTGCAACAAAGTTCTTGACACGCGCCATATTGTATGGTACGTTAGACGCGAGATTCGAGAGAAGCTCCCACGAAAAGGCAAACCTCGCGAAAGCGGGCGACGCAAAGCTAAAGGGCCTAAAAACGCTGGTTTTATCAGGTGTTTATGGCAGCCAGTTGCCGAATTCAGTATCCACCGCTTATTTGTGACCCCCGGCGGAACATACGAGATTTTTGGCAGCTAGGCAATGAAAAAAGGCAGGCTGCTTTTTTAGTTGCCGAAAGCGCGGGAAAACTCCGAATTCTTGCCAAATTTGCATATTTCGGGAGGAATCGGATCATGAGCAAAAAGGTGTTGAGCATACTCCTTGTCGTTATGCTGCTGATTCTCATGTTGCCGGGAGTGGCGAGCGCAAAGGGCAACGGCTCCGAACTAAAAGCGGTCGCTTTAAACGGACACCATGAAACCGCAGACCAGCTCAAGAAGCTGGAGAAGATGGTTGACAAAGCCAACGACGAAATCGCGCGCGCCGTGGCAAAAGCGCAGCGCACGCCGGAAAACGACGTTCCCGAGCTGCTTGCAACAATCGATCAGATCGTTGCGGAAGTCAGCGCGTACGCCGCTTCGATTGGCTATGCCATTACCTGCGACTACGAAACGTACGAAATCGACGGGCAGATCGTTTTGATCGACCCGCTCCGCATTATTCCGCTTTAATAGGTAACCGGCTTTATTGCGCTATTGACCGAAAGGAACGGCCTTCATGCTTCGGGTTTGCGAGGACATATCGTGTATCTTTCCCCAGCACGCTGATGTGATGGCGGAAGTCTGCGAAAGGGTTTCCAAGCTGCCCGGCGCGGAACGGATCGTTCTTTTTGGCTCTTATGCCAAAGGTACCGCCGAGGCAGAGAGCGACGTTGATCTTGCGGTGTTCTTTGAAACCGAAGAAGAATGTCTGGTGAAACAGTACCGCGCGCTGATGCGCATCTGTTCCAATGCGGAGCTGGACATACAAGCCCAACCGTTCCACACCTATGAATTGCTGCAGCCATGTGGTATCATAGAAGAGGTAGTTACTTACGGGATTGAGCTGAAAATTTGAAATCGAACAAGCGCTCGTGAGTAGGTGTTGGAATGGAAGGTATTAAATTCCATCGGCTTGGGCAGTCGTTTGAAGAAAGCGGCGGCAGCGGTCCGGCAACGGTTCTCCTGTCCAAACAGGGGGACCTTGAGATTATGTCGCATAAGATCGGCGGTGAGTTTGTCGTCTGGCTGATGCCGGCGAGCGACCCCGCCGCCATGGAGTTTTTCTTCGTTCATGAAGGCGGCGTGGAGCTTGCTCTTGACGACGGCGTTGTTTCGCTGGGGCCGGGGGAGTCGTTTACGGTTTCCGGGCTCACGCGGGAAATCCCCGTAAAGATGCTGGGCGATACGAGAATCCTATATGTTACGAACTGCCCGGCGTTTGAATCCGTCGCTCAGTTCGAAGAGAGCCTGATGGCGCTGCTTGTCAGGATCAACGAAAAGGATCACTACACCTATAAACACAGCGGTTCCGTTTTAAAGTACGCGCTTTGCCTCTACGACGCGATGGAATCCCAAATGGAAAACGTGTCCCGTAACGACATGGCGGTCGCGGCGCTGTTTCACGATGTTGGCAAGTGCTTTATCCCCGTGGAGATTCTTCAAAAGCCGGAAGCGCTGGAACCCGCGGAGACGCGGTATATCTTCCGCCACCCGATCGACAGCGGCAGAATGCTAAGGGCGGAGTTTGGCGATGCGGTTGCCGAAACCGCTATGAATCATCACGAACGCCTTGACGGCAGCGGTTACCCGAAAGGCCTGATGGCCGAGGATATCGGCCTTCCTGCAAGGATCATCGCAGTGGCGGACGCGTTTGACGCAATGACGACTTTTCGCGGCTATAACAAGGTGAAATCGTTCGAGGAAGCCGCCGAAGAGCTCTGCGGGCTGTGCGATCAGTTTGACTGCACGGTAACGGAGAAGCTAAGGCAGCTTGTGAACAACGGCACGATAAAAAAAGAGGAAAAAGAGGAGACCGAGCCGGATGAACAGACTCGATAAATGCGGATATTGGCTGATGCTGTCGGACTATGACCTTGGCACCATCGACGCGCTGATTGCCGGAAGGCGTTGGGTCTACGTTGCGTTTCTTTGCCAGCAGGCGGTAGAGCGCCAGCTCAAGGCGATGTATGTGTATTATATCGACGCCGAACCGCCCAAGACCCATAACGTCAACTTTTTATTCTCCAAGGTGGTGGACAGCGAGCCGTTTAAAAAGGAAGCGGATCTAAACCGCCTCGCCATTGGCCGCAACGCTTGCGAGGATTACCTCATGGACGCGATGTTCTACTATATGTCCGACTATCCGTTTTCTTACAAGAATATCAGCGGGCGGTTTGTGGGCGAAACGCTCGCGCTGGATCTTTACAGCAAAACGAAAGAATATGTCGCATGGCTGCGCGGGTTTCTGCCGACGGTGGAGATTCCGCAAATACCGGAACGGTAACAAAAGAGCAATACAAAACGCTTCCCGAGAGGGAAGCGTTTTTTTGCGTTGGATTCTGTTTGGGGTTTGGTTCAGCCGATCACGATGGCGGTCGGCGTGGGTTCCGGGGTGGGGGTAACGGCGCCTTCCGTTCCCGGTTTGCTAGTTATGTGCGGTTCAACGGATTCCCGCAGGAAATCCGCCCCTTGGTCGAGCAGTCCCGCCGCGTCCTCGGCGATGCCGGAATCATCCATAAAGTACCGAATCTCAACCCAGGCCTGCTTGCCCAGCACACGCAGGGAGTTGATGAGCTGATCAAGCTTGCCGCTGAGTAACCCTTTGCCGCCTAAGTAAAACAGCACCGCCATCACGAGGATGAGCAGCACGACGAGCACGCCGATGAGCTGAAAGATGAATTTCATATTGGTTCGTCTCCTCCATTTGTAAAAAGCGCGTAATCAAGGGAAAAAGCGAGGGAATGGGCCGTTCCTTCACAAGCGCATTATACCATGCGGTAAAGGCATGCGCTGTGAATGTTGTGTGAATTTGAATTTGCGCGCAGTGTCGGCGAATATTCAACCCCGCAGAGGGTTACGGTTCAATATGCAGCAGAATCATTTCCGCGATAGACTTCTCCATCATGGGTTCAAAGTCCACCCGCTCTTCGCTGGCGCGAATATCCGCGAGCTTGGGCTTCGTTACCGGATGCTGTGGCACGAACACCGTGCAGCAGTCCTCAAACGGCAGAATGGAGGTTTCGTAGGAGCCGATCGCCTTGGCACGGTCCACGATTTCCTCTTTGTCAAAGCCGATCAGCGGGCGGAACACCGGCAGGGTCACCGCATCCCCGGTGACGGTCATACTCTCGATGGTCTGGCTGGCAACCTGCCCGATCGATTCGCCGGTGACGAGCGCTTGCGCGCCGCAGGAGAGAGCGAGCCGCTCGGAGAGCTTCATCATGAGCCGCCGCATGAGAACCGTCGTCTCGCTCTGCGGGCACTTTTCGTAGATCGCAAGCTGAATCTCCGCAAACGGAACGAGATACAGATCGACCGCGCCCGCGTAAGCCGAGAGGATGCGGGTCAAATCGACAACCTTATCCCGCGCGCGTTCGCTCGTATAGGGGTAGCTGAAAAAGTGCACGGCGGAGATGCGCACGCCGCGCTTGGCGATCATGTGCCCCGCAACGGGGCTGTCGATGCCGCCGGAGATGAGCAGCATGGCGTGGCCGTTACAGCCAACCGGCATTCCGCCAGCGCCGAGAAGCTCGTCTACAAAAACAAACGCCTGATTCTGCCGAATCTCCACGCCGACATAGCAGTCCGGCTCGTGAACGTCCACCGAGAGGGCGGGAAAGGCTTCCAGCAGCAAGCCGCCGAGGGTGCGGTTGATCTCCGCCGAACGCATGGCAAACCGCTTGTCCGAACGGCGTGCAAAGACCTTGAAGGTCAGATGTTCCGCGCCGGAAAGGCGCTTTGTCATGAGGACTTTGGCGGCTTCGACAATCTCCGGCCATTCCTTTTCCGTTGCCAGCGCAGGGCTGACCGAATGGATGCCGAACACGCGCGTGAGTTTATCCGCCGCGCTGTCGAGCTCTTCCGCAGGCAAGCCGAATACAAAAATGCGCCCCTGCTCGCGGACGACGTCCGCCTTGGCGGGCTTAAGCGCAAGCTCAATTCGCTTAACCAGGCTGCGCTCAAAATAAGGGCGGTTGAGCCCCTTTAGGTGAATTTCCGCGTAGCGGACGACCAGTGTTGGTTCCATGTTACTGTTTCCTTATCGTATGTACTCTTGTTTCGTTGCTTAGCTTTAGCGGCGCTGAAACCGCCGTAAAAACGCAATCTGCTCGGCCACGACGGAGGCGGTTTGATCCATCTCTTCGAGCGTGTTGAACGCGCAAAAGCTGAAGCGGATTGCGCCTTCCGCGCGCGCGCCGGAAATCCCCATGGCGCTCAAAATCCGGTTTTTGCCCTTCTGATGGGTTGAGCAGGCCGACCCGGTGGAGACGTAGACGCCATGTTCGGCAAGGGCGTTGAGCAGTACTTCGCCCCGCACGCCGGAGAACGAAACGTTCAGAATATGCGGCGCGCCTTCTTCCGCAGAGGGGCCGTTGACCGCCGTATCCGGCAGCGAGAGCAGCGCGTTTGCCAGCCGGATTTTGCAGGCGCGCATATTCTCGACCCACTCCGCCTGATTGGCGCGGTAGGCCGTGAGAGCTGCGTCCATGCCGAGGATGCCGGGGACGTTCGTTGTGCCCGAGCGGAGGTTTTTCTCCTGTCCGCCGCCGATCTGCCCGCCTGCAAACTTGAATCCGCTGCGGACAGCCAGCAAGCCAACGCCCTTTGGCGCGTGGAACTTATGCGCGCTGACGCTGTAAAGGTCGCAGGGAACGCGCGTAAAGGGAAGCTTGCAGAACGCCTGCACGCCGTCCGAATGGAACACGGCGTTCGGCGCGCGCTTCTTGAGCAGTGCGGAAACGGCGGCAAGGTCGTTGACCGCGCCGACTTCGTTGTTGACGTGCATGAGCGAAACGAGCGCGGTTTCTTCACGCAGCGCCTGCTCCAGCTCGTCCAGATCGGCCGATCCGTCCTTTTTGCAGCCAATCAGCACAACTTCGGTTTCCGCAGAGCCTTCCAGCGAACGGAAGGTTTCGTAGACGGAGGGGTGTTCGACAACGCTCGTAATGATCCGGCGTTTGCCCCGCAAGGGCTTGAGCGTGCCAAACACGGCCATGTTGTTGGACTCCGTCCCGCCGGAGGTAAAATAAACTTCGTCCGCGGCGCAGCCGAGCGCCTGCGCAAACCGCGCGCGCGCGCCGTTGACCGCGCGTTCGGTTTCCACGGCGGGCGGATACGCACTAGCGGGGTTATAGAATTGTTCGGTCATCGCGCGGCACGCCGCTTCCGCCGCTTCCGGCAGGACGCGCGTGGTTGCGCTGTTGTCGAGATAGATCATTTGGACCGCTCCAATTTGGTTTTTGTCTGAGCCATGTGCCGTAAAACGGCACGTTGGAAGTATAGCACATTTTCGGGCGGTTTTGCCCGCGAGTTTGCATGATCCAGCAAAATCCGCACAAAAACAGCCGGAATGGTTCTTTCCGGCTGAATTTGCGAGGGTATAGATGTATGACAACGGTTTCGAGGGCTCCACCCTCGAGCACCCGCTCAAGGGACACGTCCCTTGAGAATTCCTATTTTAGATTGCTTATGATTCGAACTTTGCTTTCAGATAGCCGTAGCCTTCTTCGTCCAGCTTGTCGTAAGGGATGAAGCGCAGCGCGGCGCTGTTGATGCAGTAGCGCACACCGTTTGGAGATTCGGGATCGTTTTCGAACACGTGACCCAAATGCGAATCGCCCGCGCGGGAACGTACTTCCACGCGGGACATGCCGTGCGACCTGTCCTCGCGCTCAATGACCACTGCGCTCTCCACGGGTTTTGTAAACGCAGGCCAGCCGCAGGAGGATTCGTACTTGTCCTCGGAGGTAAACAGCGGTTCTCCGGTGACAACGTCCACGTACAGCCCTTTTTCTTCGTTTTGGAAGAACTCATTTTGAAACGGCCGTTCGGTCGCGCTGTTTTGCGTTACGGCAAACTGCTCCGGCGTCAGGCGCTGGACAATCTCTGCTTCCGCAGGGCGAGCGTACACACCCGCGTCGATAACGCTGTTGGAAAGCCGCGCGATCTCGGCAAACGGAATATGGCAGTACCCGCCGGGGTTCTTGTCGAGGTAGTCCTGATGGTACTCCTCCGCGGGGAAGAAGTTCTCCAGCGGCTTGATCTCCACGGCAAAGCCCGTCGTGCGCCCGCGTTCGACGGCGGCGACGCGTTCGACAACCGCTTGGGAAGCGTCGTCGGCGTAATAGACGCCCGCCTGATACTGCGTGCCGATATCGTGCCCCTGTCGGTTGACGGCGGTTTTGTCCACCACTGCGAAGTACGCAAACAAGAGCTGGTCGAGGCTGACGCGCGCGGGGTCGTATGTCACCTTCACGGTTTCGCGAAAGTTCGTTTTTCCGCCGCAGACGGTTTTGTAGGTCGCGTCCGCTTCGCAGGTGCCGTTGGCGTATCCGCTGACGGCGTCGAGCACGCCGGGAATCGACTGCATGAGCTTTTCCATGCCCCAAAAACAGCCGCCGGCGAGATATATGGTTCGTTGTTCCATAAGTTTGCTCCTTTCGGGATTACTGCCGCTCAGGCGGCGGGCAGTTCGGAACTCTTTTTCAGCAATTTTCCTTCCGCCTTTTCCAAAAGACGGTCAACCAGTACAAACAGATAGCCGAGTGCGATAAAGAACGCCAGCATGACGGCGACCGTAATCAGAACGCGCGTCAGCCCCTGCTTTTCAACATTCATGAACGGGTAGGGATAAAACGGCACGCCGTTACCGAAGAACGTCAGCCCCATAATCGCCGCAAAATACCCCAGCGGAAAGACCGTCCAAAGCAGCGGAGCCGTGAGCTTGATCTGCCCCTTTTTATCGAAGAGCAGCCAGTCCAGAATCGTCAGAATCGGTACAACATAGTGCACCAGCCGGATGGAAACGCGCAGGCTCGGCCCCATGGTGAAACTGCCCAGCATGAAGTGCGCAACGAGCCAGGTTACGGTAATGCCCATCATGGCGACGCCTTTCAGCGCGGGGCACCAGCTCACGGAACCGTCCCTCTTTTTCGCGGCGGAAAGGTAGATTACATTGATTAAAAAGTAAACCATGCAGAGGAGGTTACTGATGTTGGTAAAGTACTTGAAACTCGAAAGATGGAGTTCTCCCCTAAAAATGCCGATCTGCAGGCCGAGGCCAACAAAGGCGCAGGCCGCGATGGCGGTTTTCCAGAGGATGGACAACGCTTTACTCCTGATGTACATGCCAAAAAGGCTCCTTTTATCGTTCGTGCGCCGGCTCATTCGGCCGACCGGCTGACAAGTCCATCATAGCACCGCTAAAGAACGCTGTCGAGAGATTGTCCAAACGCGCAGATAAAGCGTACCGAACAGCCGAATGAAACGAAAAACACCGCGCCGGAAAGTGAAATTCCGCGCGGTGTAAGGATGCGTAGAAAGCCGAACTGGTTAGCGCTTTTCTTCGGAAGGCATAGCTGCGGCTTTCGCTTTTTTCGGGCTGACTTTGACGAGCAGCAGAATAGCGAGCACGTGCAGCGCCAGAATGCAGACGTACATCAGCAGATACAGAACGGTGGTAACTGGCGTGGCGGCGGCACCGGAAGCGTTGCTTGCAAAGTTCGTTAAGTTGGCGCCTTTTACTGTAAACATTGCGATAAACGGCAGCAACAGCACGCCCAACGCGGTAAAGCCGATCCATTTTGGGTAACGCTTGCTCATGACGGCTGAGACGAACAGGCAGGCCGCACCAATCAAGATTGGCACGCGCAGCATGGTGAATACGAGAAACGCGTAGAACAGCGCATACGGCGTTTGCTTAATGGTAATGTACACATAGTACACAATCGAGAGCAGCAGGGGAAGCCAAGTGAGAACGGTGCCGATCCAGGCAAAAGCGCGCACAGCTTTACCTTTGCTTACGGCGGCTGCCTGCTGCTTTGCCGTGCTGACGGGTTCTTCCGAGAGGACAGGGAAGACGCTGGGTTCCTTGGAGAGGTCGGGGCGACGCCCGGTTATTTTCTTAGTCGATACGTTCAGTTTGGAATCCATGTGTGCAACTCAACACTCGGCGGGGCGTACCCTGCCGATCCTTTCAAAAAAATAGGGATGCTGATTGGAGAATACTAAACCGCGGGTTCTTCCGCGGGAGCAGGCTGTTTGCGGAACAGGGCTTTGATCAGCAGGATGCCGAGGATGCCGACGGCGAGCACGAGTACGTTGTATAGGATGATCAGCCCCAGCACGAGGATGAGCGGCCAACCTTCGGCGGCGATGGTGCCCGAGGCAAGCCCGGTTATCTGCGCAAGAAGCAGCGATACCGCCAGCGCAATCACGGCAAAGGCGGCACTAAAGCCGATCCACTTAACGAGCGCGCGCCCCAGCAGGCTCGCAAGAAAGAGCAGAACGAGTCCCGCAACAACGACAAAAAACAGCTCGGCGAGCATCAGGTAGTCCATCAGGAGCGTCTTTGCTGCAATGGAACCGACCACGCCGGTAAACAGCATGAACAGAATCGGCGCCCAAACCAGAACGGCTCCGGCAATGGCGAACACTTTTGCGAGTACGGCTTTCGTTTTCATAAAGCAAACCTCCAGTTCGCGAGTCGGCAGGGTGAGGAAAGACGGGGAATAACGTTGATTCAGTCTCTGATCATTATACTCAAAATTCAAGTGAAATACCACAAATCATGAAAAAAGCGGAATTTTGCGTTTTCCTTTGGCAACGCGTACAGCCTTCGACACAGTCCGCCGCGAAACGCTTGTGCGGGGGCGGGTTTCGTTGCGTTCCGGAACAGATTTGATTGTGATACAATAGGAAACGGTACTTGACGGTGCAAAAAAGATGTTCGAAAGGCGGCGAAGCGTTTGACGCAATCCAACTTGGAAACCATGTGGGACGTTCGCGACAAACTGGCGGAGGAACTCGGAGTTCGGGACCTTTTGCCGGAGCGATCGCTCTACATCCGCCGTGAAGACGGCGGCGTGTTCGCGCTTGGCGTACGAAAGCAAGCGCCTCGCGTCCTCTCGTTCAACTGGGAAGGGACGGAATGCCGCTACCGCACGCTGGAGAAGGCGAGCATTTCACTGACCGAATACGACGTAGCTCCCGACGGCTTTGGCGGCATGTTCGGCCTTGGCGAAAAGGGCGCGCATGGCTGGATGTTCAGCGTGCTGGAGGCGGGAGAACTCGTTTGGCAGACGCCCGTTTTGCCCGGCATGACCGCGATTGCCGATTTACTCTATCGGGAAGACCGTTTCCTCAATGGCAGACGAAAAAAAGGAACCGTTCCGCATTGGCAGCTCTGCCCGGAGGATGCGGCTCGATGCGAGGAGATTTTTACAGTGTGGCAAAGAGTGTTGGAAGAGACGATGAATCCTTAAGGAATCGTTACTGGACGAGCGCTGTTCGTTCTTCTGTTCGTTGCGGAAGGCTTGGCTTAAGCAGAATTCTTTGCCGCCGGGGCTAGCTTCGGCGGTGTTTTTTTAGTCATCTGCATGGGTGGACGGAAGATTTTGCCGTGCTGGCGCGTCTTATAGTCAGAGACACAGCAAAAGGAGGGCAAATGGAACGGAAAGAAAAGCTGCTTTTTCAGGACAGAAGTCTCACGGCAGAAGCGTTCACCGCGGCGGTAAAGCAAAACGAACGGCTCCTGTTTGCGGCGAGCTACGCCATCCTGACCAACAGCGACGCCTGTGCGGATGCGGTTCAGGCAGCGCTCATGAAGGCCTGGGAGAACCGGGCGAGCTTGAAAGACAGTACCAATTTGAAAAGCTGGCTGGTGCGCATTGTGCAAAACGAAAGCAGGAACATTTTGCGCAGAAAGCCGAACCTGCCGCTGGACGAGGATATGCCCGCCGCGGAGGAGAATCAGGCGCGACTGGATGTGAAACTGGCGCTCAATCGGTTGCCGGAGCAGGCGCGGCTCATTGTGATGCTGTATTACTTTGAACGCTGGCCGGTCAAGGATATCTGCGCACTGCTGGAACTGCCGGAGGGCACGGTGCATTCACGGCTTTCCCGCGCGCGTGAACAACTCAGAAAGGAGCTGACGGATTATGAACGGTGACGATACTATGCTGGATGCGTTTTTATATGAAAACCGGGTTTCTCCTTCGCAGGAGTTCTCCGCCGCAATCGATCAAACCTGCAATCGAATTCGGCGATCTGAAGCAAAGAATCTCCGGGTGTATCGATTGAGCCGCCAGAAACAGCGGCGGTTTCGGCGGACGCTTCGGTGGCTTGTGCCTGCGGCGGCGGTGGTGCTGATAAGCGTTACGCTTCTTTCCATTCCCAGCGTGTCGCAGGCAATGCGAGGCTGGCTGAGCGACTTATTCCGCCTGACCGACTATATGGCGGCAGAGCCCGAAAAAAGGGAAGTTAATGCCGATATCGCCGGAGCAGTACAAACGCCCGTGCCGGGGGAGACAAGCTTTTCCCTGCGGTACCTGAACGAAACGAAATACGCCGAAGGCGTTAACGAATGGCGCGTTTCCAACGGATTTGCCGCGTTCAGCAAGGAAGATTACGCCTGGGTGGCCGATCTGAAGCCGGAAACGAAAGAGGTTCTCTACGACGGCAGAAATTTGATTGTCAACACGCTGATCAACGCAAGCCCAACGCGTTTTCTCGGCACCTACGGCGGGGAGGGCGAGCGGTTTGACCTCTGGACAAACAGCGTTTTCGTTACGGTAAACGGCCAGCCTTACACGGATTTTATCGACCAGGGCGGAGGGCTTGCGCTGCAGTCGTTCCTCATGGCGGACGGATCCGGCTACGATATGGTTGCGGTAAACGCCGCGCAAAGCGTTATTGAGCAAACCACACTGATTGGCGGCGGGTCGCCCGCGTTCCCGTCGGGACCGGTGACGGTTACGATTGAGATGTGGCTCGTGGACGGCGAAATCGACGATATGGCAACGGTCGGGCTGGTTGCCGTCCTCACGCAGACCATAACGTTTGACGCAACGGAAGGCAACGGAAAACTTGCTTCTGCCGACACGGTAACGCAGCAGCTATCCGGTATTGCGCCGCTGACCATTGACGGAACGGGTACGTTGGAAAACCGCATGTTCGACTACTCCGCCGTTACGGTGAGCGCCAGCGTTGAGCGGCGCGCAACGGGCGTCAGCATTGCAATTCACTATTCGTTCCCGACGGAAGAGGAAAAACAGAACCTTTGGAAGTCGATTGTAATTGGCACAGTGGGGCATACTGGGATTCAATATGAAGCGCTGATCGATGGAGAGAGCATTGGCAGAGTTTGGCACGCGGGCAATTTTCTTGGTACGTGGGACGACCCCGTACTGGAGATTCCACTCACGGAATCAGAGCTTGCCAACGTAAAAAGCATTGCACTACGCCCGATCGTTCGGTATATCGCTTCCTATCAGTCCGGCGCAGCAGACTATGTGGAGATGCCATTTGACGAAACGTTGACGCTTGCGCAGTACAGCGCGCAATATACGGAAATCCCGCTGGAAGGCTGTGATATTGTCATCCCGCTGAACTGAGCCGAGGACGGGGATCGCAGTCTAGATGAAGTAAAAAAGACGGAACATGCGTTGGTGCGCGTGTTCCGTTTTTTTCAGCTATGAATCATTGAACGAACGGAACCCACTATATCACCGAGGCATTCCGCGAGGTGCTGTAAACGCTGTTTTCCCGAAGTTCTCCGGCAGCGGGGGCAGGTACTTGGAGAACACCTCGACGTACCGGGAGCCGAACGTAACGCTCGTAATCTCCGAAAACGGGATTTCGTAAGGCTCGCTTTGCCAGATACCATCGCCGTCGAAATGCCGCAGGAACAGGCGATTTTTGGCGACGCGCTCAATTCGCCCGATGGCGAACTGCGCGTTGTCGGGTTCGGCGCTTTCGCCTTCCACAATGGTGTTACGCTCCATCCCGGCAAGGCAGAGAAAGATCGTTTGCCAGCTGGAGAGGTCGATTTCCGGCGCGGTGAGATGGTCGAGAAGGCCTTCTTTTTTTATGATGTCGAGGCAGATGTCGTTTTTGATCTCCGCCTTCTTCACGTCCCGAAACAGGCGAATGCAGAACCCGTCCAGCAAAAAATCGTCCTCTTCCGCGCCTAGAAAGAACCGCTCGGTCATGCGGAGCGGAAAATAGTAGCGGTAGAAGTCCTCGTACTTCAGGAATGTTCTGCAGAGCATTTTCTGCTCCATGCAGGCGGTAAACACGCCGCGGATTTGCTGTTTTGTCATATCAACTCTCAATTTGGAAGTATGTTTCGTGATCGTAACACATCTGACAATAAATGTGAATGCGGTTTCAAAATTTCGGAATAAAAGAGCAAAACCTTTATCAAAGTTTGCTCTTTTTTACCAATTGTTATTAAATTCAACAGAAAATTTGTTTCCGAAGGAGAATTTTTCGCCGGGAACCGGATCGCAGAGGTTCAGCGATAGAACATCTGAATATATCCTTCCACATCCGCGCGGGTGCCCTTGAAGGGGCCGGGGGTCTCCATTTTCAGCGAAACGAGCGCGGTAGCCCAGAGCAGCGCCGTGGGAATATCGCCCGCGATGCGCTCGTTGAGATAACCGGCAAAAGTAGTATCGCCTCTGCCCGTCCGGCCGGAGAGATTGCGGCTTTTGATGGGCTCGGTATAGATGGTTTTGCCGTCGTATACCAGCACTTCCGTATTGTGGGTAATCATGACTTCCTTTGCGCCCCAGTCGAAGAGCTGCTTGGCGGCGGCGGGTCGATCCGTCAGCCCGGTGAGGATTTCCGCTTCTGCGGCATCGGTCTTGAGGTAGTCGATGAGCGGCAGGTACTCTTTCTTTTGCGCCCAGTCGTGGAACACCATATTGCCGTCCTCCACCCAGCGCAAGAGGCACTGCACGTCCACGGCAACCTTGGCTTTTTTCGCGGAAAACGCGATGATTTCCTCGCCGATGTCGCCGTGCACAAGTCCCGCGAGATGGTAGATTTTCGCGTCGATATCCGGAATCTCCTCAACGCGGTAGGGGTCTATGCTGGAGATCGCCTTGCAGGTGCGACGTTCCCGGTCGGCGGTGTGGTACACATTGGAAATAGATGTTCCGTGCGTGCTCGCAACCGGAAAAACGGAGACGTTTTTTGCGTCGGCAAACAGCGCATGAACATCCGTTTTTGCCAAATCGGCTTTCGGCAGAACGGCGGTGGGGTGTCCCAGCGCGCCCGCGGCATAGCCGGAATACACCACGGCGCCGCCATAGGCGCTGATAGTAGTACCATCATAATCTGTGTTGATATCCAGACTCGGCTGGCCGATGATAAAGGTGTCGAACAACTGCTTGGACATGCAAAAAGGCCTCCTTGAATGTGGTTAAAAAGTACCCGCTCAGGGTGACGGGGAACGCTATAGACGCGCGTTCCGCTTTGGCGAAGCTATCATACAACAGTCCGGAAGAAGTTTGCAATGGTGAAAAAACGATTTTTTTCGCGGCCTCGAACAAGCGGTATGCAACTCCAGAGGATTGGGAGAGAGTCTTATCGCCGGATTTCTACACTCGGCTCGCCGGTTTGTCCATGCGCGGCACTGAAACCGAAACGGTAAGTATGCACCCCCGTCAACCGCTTCTGGAGCGTCACTTGATTCTTGACAAGGGGTAGGCTCGGTGATATAATACCAGCATGAGAACGTTCTCAGAATACGTTCTCATTCATCATCACTCGGTTTTTATGATTTTTTGCAAAGAAATTCCTAAATTTAATTTTCAAGCGTTCACGAGATTCGTTTTTCAGCAGAGCAGGATTGTTCGCCGCCGCGGCCGCGGTCATTCAGAATCGTCATTTGAGAGGGGAATACTATGAGCGTTACCATTCTGGATATCGCAAGAGCCACGGGCTTTTCCAAGGCCACGGTTTCCCGCGCGTTCATTAACCCCGAACTGCTGCAGCCGGAAACGCTGAAAACCATTCTGAACGCCGCCGCGAACATGGGGTATCGCCCCAACGCGATTGCGCGCGCCATGATCACCAAGCGGACGGGCAATCTCGCTTTTATCATTTACGGCCGTCAGGCACCGGTCATCACAAACCCCTTTTACGGGCCGATTCTGGAGAGCGTAGTCAACGCCGCCCAACGGCAGGGCTTTTCGGTGTTCATCGTTTCGGATGAGGAGATTCGTTTGCCCAGCGGGGACTTGATGCTGCAAAAGCAGGTGGACGGCGTGATCTTTGCTTCCCAACCGGATCATGGCATGCTGGAAATGTACCGCAGCAATGGAACGCCCGTCGTGCTGGTGAACCACCGCAGCGAACTGCCGGATATGGTCAGCATCATTTCCGACGACTATCAGGGTATGAATCTGGTGATGGATCACTTGTATTCCATGGGACGCAGGCGAATAGCGCTGCTCGGTGGTAATTTCACGGAGTTCATTCTCCATCGCAGGCAGCAGGCCTATCGGGACGCGCTGGTGCGATTCGGCATTCCCTACAGCGAACAGCTCGTGGAACTGGCGGAACCGCACGTTTCGGACGCGGAGGAGGCGATGCGCCGCATCCTGGCGCGTTCGGGGGAAAACTGCCCGGACGCCGTGGTCTGCATGAACGATACGTTGGCGGTCGGCGCAATCAAAGCGCTGCGCAAAGCGGGCAAACGCGTACCGGACGACGTTGCCGTCACCGGCTACGACGACAGTACCATCTGCGCGCTTTGCGAACCGGAACTCACCAGTGTTGACGGCGGAAAAGAGCGCATGGGGGAAGAAGCGGTGCGGCTGCTCTGCGAACTCATTGCAAAGAAAACGGATGTCGAACCGGTGATTCTGAACGCCAAACTCAAGGTGCGCGCTTCCTCCGCAAGCGCGGGCAACTGACAAGCAAACGACTAGACAGCGCGCCTTAAGCGCGAACATTTGGAGGGTACGGAATGGAAAGCAGGACGCAGCAAATGCCGAAGAAAAGAAGATATCGCTTCCCCTGGAGGGCGATTGTAGCCGTTGTGCTGCTGTTTATCACGCTGTTTCCCATCTACTGGCTGCTGGCGATGTCGATTCGCAACAATTCGGAGATGGCGGGCAGCATTCCGGTCATTCCGCAGTCGTTTACTTTGGAGCATTTCACAGCCCTGTTTACCAAGCAGGACTTCGGTCTGGCGCTGACCAACAGCCTGCAGGTGACGGCGGTTTCGCTGGTGGTTTCGCTGGCCTTCGGACTGGTGGCGGCTTACGTCATCGCACGGCGGCGCTTCCGCTTCGGCCTCAAAAAGCCGGTTACCTACTGGGTGCTCCTGGTGCGCGTGCTGCCGCCGGTTGCGTTTACGATTCCGCTGTTTATCATGTTCTCCAAGCTGGGCATCCTCAATTCTAAACTGCCGATCATGATGGCTTGCATCCTGATCAACATCCCGCTGACGGTCTGGTTTATGGTGTCGTTTTTTCAGGACCTCCCGGAGGAAATCGAGGAGAGCGCAAAGATTGACGGTGCAACCGAATGGCAGCTGTATCTGCGCGTCGTGCTTCCGCTGGTTGCCCCCGGCATTGCGGCAATCGCCATGCTCTCGTTTATGTATGCCTGGAACGAATATACCTACAGCATCATCTTTATCCAAACGCCCGCCAACTATACCGTGCCGCTGAAGCTGGCGGTGCTGAACACCGAGGATAACCTGACCCAGTTTGGCCTCGTTGCCGCCGGCGGAGCGATTTCCATGATACCTATTACACTGTTTGTGATCTTTGCTCAGAACTACCTGATTAAAGGGTTGTCGAGCGGGGCCGTGAAGGGGTAAAAAGAAGGAATGATCGATTCCGATTACACTGTTTGTTGTCTTCACACAGAACTGCTTGATAAAAGGCTTTTCGAGCGGGGCTGTGCAGGGGTAACAATATAAATCAAAAAGGAGAGAAACGCTATGAAAAAACTGACCGCACTGCTGCTGATTCTTGCCATGGTATGCGTAACCTTTGCCGGATGCGCACAGCCCGCAGCAGAAACTGCTACAGAGCCCAACGCCGCTGACACGACCGCTACCGAGGCTGCCGCGGAACCCGCCGAGGCCGCTCCTGCGGAACCGACGAAACTGACGCTGATCCTGCGCGGCGGCACCTATGGCGACGTAATAAAGGCCGCTCTGCCCGAATTTGAAGCCGCCAACAACTGCACCTGCGAAGTGCTCGAACTGGCGTTCGACGAACTGCACACCAAGATTGCCCTCGACGCCGTGAACGCACAGGGCGCTTACGACCTCTGCATGGTGGATGGCAGCTGGATGGCGGAATTCACCGCCAACAACGTGCTGGCCAACCTCTCCGACATGGGCTATTCGTTTGACGAGGATATCATCCCCGCCACGACTTCGATCTGCAAAGTCGGAGACAGCATCTTCCTTGCGCCGTTCTTCGGCAACGTGACCGTCCTGCTCTACAACAAGCAGCTGATTGCGGACGCCGGCTATACGCCCGAAGATATCGACACGTTTGCGGATGTCATGGACATCGCCCAGAAGACGAATGCGGCCGGCAAGCTTGGCTTCATCGTCCGCGGCGGCTCCGGCGACAACATCGTTTCGGACTTCATCCCGCACCTGCTGGCGTACGGCGGATGGGTTGTTGACGAAAACAACAAGCCCACCGTGAACACCGATGCGTTCAAAGCCGCGTTCACCAACTACATCGACCTTTACAAACTGGGCGACACCATGGATAAGGACGATATCGTTGCGGCCATCGACAGCGGCAGCGCCGCCATGGCAATCGGCTGGCCGGGCTGGTATGTCCCCTCTGCGGACAGCGCGGCGAGCTATGTCGTTATCCCCACAAAGCTGGATGCTGCCGATACAGCAAAGAACACCTCCATGTACGGCGTATGGACCATTGGCATCTGCAACAACAGCCAGAACAAGGAACTGACCCTCAAACTGCTGCAGTACCTGATGGACAAGGACGTTCAGCTGGCTTCCGTTCAGAACGGTGGCGTTCCCTGCCGTTACAGTTGCCTGCAGAATGCGGACGTTCTCGCAACGCACCCGCAGCTTGCAATCGTCTGCTCCGCGCTTGAATCCGGCGTGTACCGTCCGGTCATCGAACAGTGGGCGGAATTCACCAACATCCTCGGCACCGAAATGGACTCCGTCATCCAGGGAACCAAGACCATGGATCAGGGACTGGCCGACGCGCAGACCGCTCTGGAAGCGCTGATGTCATAATTCCAACCAACGAGAGCTAACAAAAAAGCCAACCCGGTTTGCTTTCCGGCGCCGCGTTTTTAGCGGCGCCGGAAGGCCAGGGCAGAGTAACACGGCGAAACTGCCCCGAAAAAAAGAGCTGTTTCAGCTTGATACGAGAGGGTTTCCGAAATGAAACGAAACGAATCAAAAACAAGGAATATGAAGGCGCTCCGCATGGAAGAGCGCGTATTCCCGCGGGCAATGATCACGCCAACGCTGATCGTGCTGCTGGTCATGACAGCGTACCCGCTCATCTTTACGCTGATCTACAGCTTTACGGATTATAACTACCTCAAGGGCATGGACAATGCCAAGTTTATTCTGTTTCAGAATTATTCGAGCTTGATCAAAAACGGTTATTTCCGACAGGCGCTGGTCAATACAATCAAGTTTACGTTCCTTGCGGTCATCTTTGAAATGATCATCGGTTTATTGATAGCGCTGTTTGTACACGGCATGCGCAGGGGCAAAAAGGTCATGCGTACGCTGCTGCTGCTGCCGTACCTGCTGCCAACGGTCACGGTTGCGCTGAGCTGGCGCATGATGCTCTCCGTCAACTACGGTATCGTCAACCAGTTTCTTACGTCTCTGGGACTGCCGGTTTTCAACTGGTTTATGGATACGCGTACGGCGTTTGGCACCATTCTGGTCATCGATATCTGGCAGAACGCGCCGTTTGTGTTCCTTCTGCTGTACGCAGCGCTGCAGTCCGTGCCGGAGGAGCTGTATGAAGCCGCGCGCATCGACGGCGCGGGGGCATTCCACCAGTTCCGGTATGTAACGTATCCACACCTCAGAACGAGCATAGCGCTTTGCGCGCTGATGCGCTCCATCGATACCTTCCGCTTATTCGAAAAAGTAAACATCCTCACCGGCGGAGGACCTGCCGGAACCACCTCAACCATTACGCAATTTTTGTATACCTATGGCATCAGCAACCTGAAGTTCGGCTTCGGGAGCGCGGGTGCCGTGGTCATGACCATTCTGGTGCTGCTGATTTCCAGCGTGTATATCAGACGCGCCATCAATAATAAATAGCTAAGGAAATAAATAACGATATGAAACTGCGGTTTCTCAACGTAGGGTATGGCGAATCCATTTTGCTTACTGCGCAACAATCCGATGGTTCGGCGTTCACAATGCTGATTGACGGCGGCAGCGGCGAAGACGCCGAGTATGCGGGGTTTCCCGCCCGCATCCGCGCTGCCGACGCACTCAAGGAGCTGGGGCTGTCCCGGCTGGACGTGGTTTTAAACACGCACATTCACGAAGATCATACCTGCGGGCTGTCAAGAGTAGTCAGCGAGTTTGAAATAGGCGAATACTTGTGCTGCGCCCTTCCGGAAGGCCACGAAGCCTGGCCGGAACTGCCGGAGAACATCGTGACCCTTCCGCGGAGCGACAAGAGCCTGCGCGCGCTCAACGAGCACCGCAGGATGCTCCAGCGCTTTCGCTCCAACGGCACGCCGGTGCGTCAGCTCCGGCAGGGAACGGAACTCACCTTGCCGGTGGAGGGGCTCTCCATTTCGGTATTGGGCCCGTCCGGCGATGAAGCTACGGAGATGCTGGAGCGGATCGAGCGGCTCTATGCCGAGCAGGAACTCGAAGCCAAGAAGGAACTCCTGCTGGACGTGGATAAAAACATGAATAACCACAGCGTCATGCTGATGCTGAACTGCTGCGGTACGAAGATACTGCTCCCGGGCGATACCAACTGCGCGGGATACGACCATCTGCCGCAGAGCGCATTGCGTGCTGATGTGTTTAAAGTAGGTCATCACGGTCAGCGGGACGGTGCGGACGAAGCACTTGTTCAAGCGGTATCTCCCCGCGTGCTGGTCGTCTGCGCTTCGTCTGACCGGAGATACGAGAGCATGCATCCGGAGATTTTGAGCCTGTTTCGGGCGCACGATCCGAACACGGTCTATCTGCTCAGCGACACGCCGGATCTCGCGCCCTGGTCGGACGGCGTTCCGGCGCACAAGGCGCTCGAACTGACGCTGGAAGGGGAAGGCGACATCCGCACGGCGTATATCCCGGTCTAGAACCGGCAGTGTTTAAAGGATACATGCGGCGGGGCGATCGTTTGTCCCGCCGTGTCGCGTATGGAAACAAACGCCGTGGCGCGGTCGCACTTAAGCGAGCTGTGACAACGCGTTCAGGCCGCGTTAAGGTTTATTCTTCTATATAAATAGTGAATACTCCGCTTTTCTTGAAAGGAGAACCTGCGGTGTTTAAAATGAAAACAAGTCCGGATTTTTACGGCGTTCTGATTCGGCAGGCGCAGAAGGTGTGCGAAACGGTCGGCGCGCTCTGCGAGTACTGCGATCATCCGACGCCGGAAAACGGCGATACAGTTAAAACAAAAGAGCGGGAAGCCGATCAGATTCGCTATCAGCTCGTGGACGCAATCAACCGGACGTTCATTACGCCCATCGACCGGGACGATCTCTTCCGCCTTTCCACGGCGATTGACGACCTTGCGGACTACGCCTGGACGACGGTAAGGGACCTCCGCATCTACGACATTCCGCCGGATAAAAACCTTGCCTCGCTTGTTGCAATCCTCCTGAAGATGGCCGACGGGCTTCTTACTTGCGTGGAGAATCTGGAAAGCCGTCATCCTGTTGTTGCAAAGGAAGCAATCAAGGTAAAGAAACTGGAAAACACGATGAACGAACGGTTCCACGAGTCCATTGCGGAGCTGTTTACCTCCGACGATATCCGAATGATACTGAAGTACCGCGAAATCTACAGCCACATGAACCATGCTTCGGACAAAGGCGATTTCTGTGCGGATCTCCTGCAGAATATCATCGTAAAGTTCTGACCGCATGCTTGCCAAGAGCAGGCAATCCGGTTATCATTGCCAGAGCAAATAAAAAAACACCCGGAAAGGCGTTTTTACCGAATGATTCGAACGATCATTTTCGATATGGGCGGCGTACTGATTCAATTTGACCGCGCGTATTTTATTCAAAGACTCGGCGTGAGCGCACAGGACGAACCAATCCTGCTCAACGAAGTGTTCCGCTCGCTCGAGTGGGCGCGTCTGGATCGCGGCTCCATGAGCCAGCAGGATGCGATTACCGGTATGTGCGAACGCCTTCCGCAGAGGCTGCATCAAGCGGCAGAGGACCTTGTGACAAAATGGGATCAGCCCATTATTCCCATGCCGGGGATGTACGAGCTGGCGGAAGAACTCAAGAACGGGGGATACGGCGTGTATCTTCTTTCCAACGCCACGCTCCGGCAGCGCGAGTACTGGCCGCGCATTGCCGCCTCGCGATTCTTTGACGGAACGTTGATCTCCGCGGACGTAAAGCTCGTAAAACCCCAGCCGGAGATCTATTCGCTGCTCTGCGAGAAGTTTGGCCTTACGGCTTCGGAATGTTTTATGATCGACGACGTGCCGCAGAATATTGAAGGCGCGTTCGAGGCGGGCATGTCCGGGTTTGTATTCAACGAGGATGTAACCGCGCTTCGCAGCGCGCTGAAAAAAGCGGGCGTCAGGCTGGCCTAGGCGCGGAGCATAGAGAAGGGCGCTTTCCCGGCAAGGAGCAGCGTCAAGAACTTCTTGGGCAGTAAACCCCAACTTTTAGCCGTTCAGCCGAGTATGGCATACGTCAGATATTAATATTTTCCACCAACATTTGATACAGCGCGCCGATATCTGGAATGATGATATTTCCCTGGCGCTTATCAATGATGCCGCGCGCTTTGAAATCGGACAGTATCTTCGATACGGATACGCGGGAAAGGCCCGTAAGCGATGCCATTTCCTGATGGGTAAAGCCAATGTTCAGCCGATAGCCTTCGTCCGTCTTTGTACCGTAGGAGCGAATCAGATGGGTGAGGATGAACCCTACTTTATAGTATGAGTTGTAGAAGGACTGCAGCTCGATTTCCGCTGTTAAGAAGCGGAATTTTCGCGCGAGCAGCAGAGCAACGTTGTTGCAGAATTGAATGTTGTGGCTCATCTCATACTGGAAGCGCGCTTTCGGGATTAAGTAGACCTTGGAAGGAACGGTTGCTATGGCGGTGCCGCGGTTTGGCAGGCCGTCGATGGTAGAGATTTCTCCGAATAAGCAGCCGGTCGAAGCAAAGAACAGGCTTTTAAATTCGCCGCTGTAGCTGTATAAATCGACGCGGACGCGTCCTTTCTTGACCAAATAGATATAGTTTGCAACGGTATCCTGCTGGTAAATAATCATTCCGCTATTGTAAGAAGAGAGTTCCAAATCGTTGGTAACGGAACTCCAATCCAGTTCAGGCATTTCGATAAACGGCGACGCTTCAGCAATCTCGCTGAATAACGGCGTTTTTCTTTCATCCATAGAGAGAACCTCCTTCCTCACAGCTGAGTCTTTCTCAAGCCAAAAAACATATCATAACTATATCAATAGTTACCAAGCAATGCAAACCTTTGGCGGTCTCCGTTGGAATCAGGCAAGCCGCAGCGATTGAGGATTGCGAATGCACAGACGAACGGCTCTTGAGCCGTTCGTCTGATGCATGCTTATGAATGGAATCGCTGCGTTATTTCTTGATCGTGATAGCGTCGAGCTCTTTGAGACTCAGAACCTTGTTTTCATCATCAATCAGCTCTTTTGCCGCGGCAGGAGTAATAAACTTACGACCCCAACCGGTGAGGATGACAACGAACATTACCGCAAGCAGCGTATAGCCGTAGTAGCTGTTGAGGCAGACCTGGAATACGGAGATGCCGGTCGCGCCGCAGAACATGACGGCGAGCAGCGGGGCAAACCCGTAAGGGATCAAGCACATTGCGCCCGCGGCAACCGCGTCGAGCATGTTCGCGCTGCGGGAAGGTGCAATGTTGTATTTACCAACCAGCAGCTTTTTGGCAATCGGCCCTTCCATGACGATAACGATGGTGGATGCGACCGTCAGGATGTTGAGGATGATGTTGATGAGCGCAACCCAGAGTTCCGCAGTGCGCGGGGACTTGGCCATCTTGCTGAGCTTTTCAATGACCCACTGCAGCAGCCCGGATTCGTCCAGCAGACGGATCAGACCCATCAAGAGGAATGCGAACACCGCAATATCGATCATGCCTACAATGCCGCTCGTGATAATGCCTTCCACGCTGAACGTTTCAAGGTTGACGAACATGACGTCTTTGAAGGTAATGAATTTGAAGACCAGCGCGAGGACGATGCCGGCAAAACCGGAGGTCATCAGCGCTACGATCAGGTTTGCGCCGGAGAACATCATGATGATGAGCAGAACCGGAACAACGAGCATAACAAGCGCGTTGGGGGAGAGGGTTGCCAGTTCAGGCGCTACGCCCGCCGCCGTGCCCATGTTGCCGAAGATGATGAACAGGACGATTGCGGCAGCGCCTGCGGTGAGAGCATACAGCAGTCGGGACTTCACGACTGCCGCCACCTCTACGCCCTGCGTATAAGCGGAAGCGATTGTCGTATCGGAAACAGGGGCGATGTTATCGCCAAAGTAAGCGCCGCCGACGATTGCGCCGAGCAGGACAGGCATGTTGCTGCCAAGAGCCACACCCACGGGGCCGAGCACGGGAGCCAGCGCGATGACGGTGCCAAGCGCGGTTCCGGTCGAAGTGGAGAGCACGCAGCCGATGACGAAGACCACCACCGGGAACCAGCCGCCGGAGAGACCTACTTTTACGCAGAGCCATACCAGGCTGTCGATCAGGCCGGAGGCTTTGAGCAGCTGTGCAATAATGCCCGCGAGGAACCAGGCCATCAGCATGATGGCGACCATTTCATTGGCCATGCCGCGAATCATAGCGTCGGCGCACTGTTTCGGCTTTTTAGCAAGCAGAAGCGCTGCAAACAGCGCAAGCAGGGTCGGGAGCCAGAAGGCCATCGGGAAGGCTTTTCCGGTCATTGCAAGAATGATGATTCCGCCAAACATGATAAGGAACGGGATCAGAAGGGTTGCCATTCCAAATCGGAACTCAAGACGTTTCTTTTCTTTTGTTTCCATTTGTGATACACCTCTCATCAAAAATTCTAGAGCCAGTAATATTCCTGTTGACAAAGGCCGGGTTAAATTGATTCGTCCATTACTACAATAGCATCAACGCCGCAGCATGGTGCGCTGTTTTGTTCATAAAGTATGAACGGATTGATGTCTATTTCCCGGATTTCCGGGTGCTCGCCGAGCAGTTTCGACAAGCCCAGCAATACTGCTACCACCTCCTCTCTGTCGTAATGTTTTCCGCGTGCGCCTTGAAAGACCTTTGCAAGGGGCGTCTCTTCAATCATCTCGAGCGCGTCCGTCCTCGTAATCGGCAATAGGCGCATGCTAACCGCTTTCAGCAGCTCCACATAGATTCCCCCAAGTCCGAAAACCGCGACGGCTCCGAACTGCGGGTCTCGATGGACGCCGAAGATTACCTGCAGCCCTTCCGGCTGCATATGCTGTATCAGTACGCCCTCAATGCGGGCTGAGGGAGCGTTTTTGGTGGCGTTTCCAAGAATTTCGCCGTAAGCAGATTGCATTTCCGCCAGACTTTTCAGCGAGAGCCGTACGCAGCCGGTTTCCGTTTTATGCAGGATATCGGCGGAAAGAATCTTCATTGCAACGGGAAACGCAATCGCCTCGGCAATCGTGCTCAGTTCGGCAGAATCGGTGCAGAGCGCGCTCTTTGTCATTGGAATTCCATAGGACAACAGCAGCCGGGAAGCTTCCAGCTCGTTCAGCGTTCGGGTCATTTATTCGGCCTCCTTTCGCTGCTGCATGTGGTAGTAGTGTGCGCAGTTCTTTGCCGCGGCAACACTTTCCAGAGGCGAATCATAAGTGCAGAGGCCAGCTTTCTCCAGCTGCCTGCGGCAGATCAGCACATACTCGCCCGCCATGATGCAGAAGAATACGGGCTTTTGGTGGCATTCTGCGAGACTCTTATACATTTCCGCCAGCGCCTGGCCGAGTTCTTCCACGGGCAGAAACGGCGGCACGACCGTGATGAACTGCACGCAGTCCACGGCGTCGTCCATTAAGACGCAGTGCAGCGCGTCGCAGTGCTGCCGCACGGTGGCGGCGGCCGTGATGTCCGCATAGCCTTCCGGCTCGCAGACGGAGGACATTGGCGGAATAGCCGCGCGAAGGGCAGCTTTGGTCTCGTCGGAGACCAGCGGTGTAGTGAAGATTGGATAGCGGCTCATCTCGTCGGTGCAGAAAATCCCCGGGCCGCCCGCCTGCGTAAGAACGAACATGTTCGTTCCGCAAAGCCGCGGCATGCGGTCGAACGCCGCCAGAGAGTCGAGCAGTTCGCCAATGTTTTCCACCCGGACGATGCCGTACTGCCGGAACGCCGCGTCATAGACCGCGTCCGCGCCGGCAAGCGAGCCGGTGTGGGAGGACGCCGCCGCGCCGCCGCGGCTGCTGCGGCCAACCTTAAGCACGAGAATCGGTTTCTTCTTGGCGATTCGCGCCATCGTCTCGATCAGTTTGCGTCCGTTCGGGAAGCCTTCGAGATAGATGCCGATCACCTGCGTGGTCGGATCATTTTCTAGGTACTCCAGCAGGTCGATGAAATTTACGTCCGCCATGTTGCCTATGGAGATGAACTTGTTATAGCGGATGCCGAGCGGTTTGGACGCGCCCTCCATCAGAATGGTCGCCGCGATGGAACCGCTTTGGGAGATCATGGAAATCCGGCTCTGCGGGCCAAACCGGTCTTCCGAAACGCCGGTGATAACAAACGTGGTGTTGACGCCGTTTTGATTGTTGATAACGCCGATGCAGTTGGGCCCCACGATGCGGATGCCGTACTGCTCCTTTGCCTGCATAAGCCGCGCCTGACGGCGGGCGCCTTCTTCCGTCTTGGTTTCGGCATAGTCGGCGGCGGCGCAGACAATCACTTTTACGTCGCCGCGTTCGGACATGCGCTTGTCGAGATCGTCCATGACGGCGAAGATTGCCGAGGAAGGCATAATCAGCACGACGAGTTCCACTTTGTGCGGAATTTCAGAGAGCAGTTTGTATGCGCGCAATCCCGCTATGGACGGTTCGCTGCCCGTAACCGGGTACAGCCGATCCGCCATTGCGCCGTGAGCCATATTCTGCATGATGACGCAGCCTGCCTTGAGCGGGTTGTTGGAGGCGCCGACAACGGCGATGCCCTCCGGATCAAACAGTGCGCCCAGATCGTTCAGCTTCAAACAGATACCCTCCTAGTCCTGCAGTTGGCAGAGGCGGATGAGACGCGCATATTTTTCGTCCGTCAGAGTCTGCAGAGCTGCGATATCTTCATCCGTCAGGTGTTTGAATTTTTTAAAGCGGCGGACGTATTCTTCCACGCGCTTGGGGTTCTTTACGGTAACGGAAAGACGGAATTTCTTGTCCTCCACTTCGAAAAGCGGCGCAAAGTTCGTCTCCACGGCGAGGCGCGCAAGCTCGATGCTTTCGTCGGACTTGAACCCCCAGCCAGTTACGCAGGGATTATATACGTGCAGGTAGACGAGGCCGCGCTTGACCGCTTCCTGCGCTTTTTCGAGCTTTCGAACCATGTCCGGGATATACGCGGGGTTCATGGTGGCCATATACGGCAGATCGTGCATGGCCATGATCATGGGGAAATCCTTCTTGTTTTCCTTTTTACCGCCGCTGCCATGCTTGCTCACCGGCGTTGTGGACGTCCATGCGCCCTTTGTCGTGGAACCGGAGCGCTGATAGCCGGTGTTCATGTACCCTTCGTTGTCGTAGCAGATATAGATGATCCTTGCGCCGCGTTCCGCCGCGCCAGAAAGGCACTGGAAGCCCGCGTCAACGGTTGCGCCGTCGCCTGCGAAAGCGACAACGTTCACGTCGCGCCCGACGCGGTCGTAATGGAGCTTAA
Source organism: Christensenellaceae bacterium (assembly GCA_963674535.1). Classification (GTDB taxonomy): domain Bacteria; phylum Bacillota; class Clostridia; order Christensenellales; family CAG-138; genus UBA7703. The sequence goes on from OY771363.1 coordinate 966,094, forward strand.
TCCCCGCGAGCATGGAGGCCACGTTGTCGAGGAGCGGAAAGAAAACGGGAACCTTTGCGCCGGATTCCCTGTCCCAGCCGACGACGCCAACGCCGCCCATACATCCCGGCGGAATGGCGAAGATGGTGTTGGGGCCGAGTACCTTGAGGCAGGTGCGGAGCGTCAGCTCGACGTTGCACCCAACGCAGGCGGAGATGCCCGGGGAAATCTGGTCTTCGTAAGTTGCGAGTTTATCAATGATTGTCATGACTATTTTCCCCCTACACCGCTTTGACGACGCGGTTGAGCCAAATGGTTTCGCCGAACTGCTTTCCGGCGGCGCATTCGGCAACGCGCTCTATGGCATGATCCACGTGCGCCATGGTGACGTCCTCGCCGCCAAGCCCGCAGATAAACGGAACGGACGGAACAACGAGTCCCGCGCGGTTCATTGCCGCGGCGATTTCCTCGTAGATAATGCCGGTGTTCCAGCCGAAGGACACGTTGCGGTCAATCACGCCGTAGGCTTTTTTACCGGCGAGCGCTTTTGCAATGCGCTCCGCGGGGAAGGGCCGCACAAGGCGAATCTTAACGAGCCCGACCGGCATGCCCTGTTCGCGAGCACGATCAACGCTCTCTTTGGCCGCGCCAGTCATGGAGCCCATGGTGATTACTACAAACTCCGCGTCGCCGCAGCGGTATTCCTCAATCGCTCCGCCGTAGCTGCGCCCGAAGCGCCGCCCGTATTCCGCGTCGATTTCGTCAAAGAGTTTCAGCGCGTTCTGTTGTCCCATCATGTGCTTGAGCCGGTATTCCGTCAGCAGGTTGCCGTGCGTGAGTGGATCGACCGCCATTGGCCGTTCGGGATCGAGCAGGATGTGCGTGGGGTGGTACGGCGGCAGGAACGTATCCACATCGGCCTGATCGGGAATTTCGACTCGTTCGGTCATATGGGAAAGGTAGAACCCGTCGTAGCAGACGTTGATGGGCAAGAGTACGCTCGGATCCTCCGCAAGGCGGAACGCCATGATCAGGGTATCCAGAATCTCCTGATTGTCCTCAACATGCACCTGCAGCCATCCCGCGTCCCGCACGCTCAAAACGTCCTGCGGGCCGCCCCAAAGGGTCTGCGGCGAGATCATCTCGCGGTTGGCGATTGCCATAACGACCGGCAGACGCAGCGTGGACGCGCGGAAGTATGGTTCGTACATCAGCGCGAGCCCCTGCGAGGAGGATGCGGTGAACGTGCGCGAACCGGCAAGCGACGCTCCGGTGAGAACGCTCATAGCGGAGAGTTCGCTCTCCACTTCGCTCACGGTGCTGTCGATTACGCCATCCGCCGCAAAATCGGCCAAATATTCAACAAGAGGCGTCTGCGGGGTGATGGGGTATGCGGCGATGACGCCGGGGCGGCAGAGTGCAGCTGCGATAGCGGCGGCTTTGTTGCCGTTGAGAACCTGTACTTCGCTCATGCTTTACTCCTCCTTTTCCGCGACCATCGCGATGGCCTGCTGTTTGCACTCATGCGCGCAGATGCCGCAGCCTTTGCAAAAATCATAAGTGATGCGGAAGCTACCGTCCGCGTCGCGTAAAATCGAGTTGACGGGGCAGTACATCAGACAGATGCCGCACTTGATGCATTTTTCGGTGTTCAGTATCGGCCTGCGGGTGCGCCACTTGCCCGTCTGGATCGAATGGATCCCTTCGCAGCCGATGGGGACGATATAATCGCTGATAAATCCCATTGGAATCTCCAATCGTTTCTTAAAGTATTTTCAAGTGCGTTACAGCCCGAACTGCTGAATCTGTACTTCTTCGTAACCGCGGCGGAAGGCGGTTACGTTCTTTTCGCCAAAGAACTCTCGCACTTTCTGCTCCATCAGATCCTTGCGCACCCAGCCGGTGGCGCGGACGAACGCACCGAGCATGACGGTGTTCGGGATTGCCCGGCCCAGCTCGTCCAGCGCGATCTGAGTAGCGTTAAGGTATGCCACGGTGCGGATGTTTTCGTGCTCGGCCAGCTTTGAAACGTCGCTCGACTTCGTATTAAGAATAAAGAAGCTTTCCGGCGCAAGACCTTCGAACACGGGCGCGGAGACGAGAAGACTTGGATCGATCACGATGACGCAGTTCGGGTGATAGATCTGGTTCTTGGGGCGGATTTTGCGATCGTCCAGGCGGACGAAGGACGTAACGGGCGCGCCCTGTCGTTCAAAACCGAAGAACGGCGTGGAGTTGCCGAATTTTCCGTCCAGCACCGCGGCGTGGACAAGGATTTCTCCGGCTTTTACGGTACCGAGGCCTCCAATTCCGTGGAGCCTGATTTCTTTCATAGCGGTGTTTCCTCCGTTAGATTCAATAGCCGCCGTTTCAGCGCCTGACGCGCTCCTGCGGCTGATGATGACTTAATAACTGCCGGTCTTGCGTGTGATGACGCGTACGGCGGCGCGCTGTCCGGTGGGCTGCCCGTCCCGGGCAACGACGATGCCGTTTTTAATTGTGAGCGTCGGCCAGCCGGTGAACGCGCGCCCCTCGTGGATGGAGAAGTCGGAGCGGGAGTGCAGCGCGCCTGCGCGAACCGTTTTCAGTGCCTGCATGTCAACCACCACGACGTCCGCGTCGCTGTTTGGCAACAGCGTCCCCTTACGGGGATAGAGGCCGAGCAGTTCGGCCGGACGCTTGGTAACGGCGCAGACAACCCGCTCGATATCGAGCCCGCGTTTGACGCATCCTTCGCTGAGCAGGGCGGGCAGATGCGTTTCCAGCGCCGGGTAGCCGGGGAATGCCTTCCAAACGTTGTTCGGGTCGCCCTTTTCCCGCAGGGTGAGCGTTACGTTGTCCGTGCCAATGGTGTCGATTACGCCGCTCTTTACGGCGTTCCAAAGGCCGTCTACATCCCGCTCGGTGCGAAGTGGCGGCACCATCAGACCGGTTGTATTGCCGTATTGCGCGGACGTAACGGAGAGGTAGGGGGAGGTCGTCTCCGCAAACACGTAGCGGTTTTCTTCTTTTATCTTGGCGACCATCTCCGCGCCGTCCGCGCTGGAAACATGGACGATGTAAACGGGCTGTTTGAGCTTTTTAGCAAAGAAAGCCACGCGCATGACCGCCTCTTCCTCCGCCATGGCCGGGTGGGTGTCCTCGTACTGTTCAATGGTTGCGCCCGCGCCGTAGCGCTGTTCGGCAATTTTCGTTGCGCGCTCGACCAGAGCGTGATTTTCGCAGTGCAGAAACAGGATGCAATCCTCGCCGGTGGCCTTGAGGCGCGTCATGACTTCTATGATGAACGCGTCGTCCATGGAAGGAATCAGCCCTTCGATGCCGTTGAGGTATACCTTGAACGTACGGATGCCGAGTTCGCGCACCATGCGCGGGATTTCTTCGAGCTGTTCCGTGCGCCCGATGACGAAATGCGGAACCATGTCCACGCTTGAAAAGTCCGAAACATCCGAAGCAATCCGGGGGAAATCTGCCACGTTCGACTGGTTCGCCGCGATGAACGTGCCAACGGTGGTCACACCGCCGACGACGGCGGAGAGGCTTTCGCTGCGGAGGTCGGTTTGAAAATCGGTGCCGATGCCAAAGTGCGTATGCGGGTCGATAATGCCCGGCAGTACATATTTACCGGAAACGTCTATGCTTTCCTTTGCGGGGAGCACGCAGTCCGACAGCGCGGCGATTTTACCACCCTTGACATAGAGGTTTGCGGTGACAACGCCCGCCTGCGGAATGACGATCCGTCCGCCAAGCAGCGCCAGGTCAGCGGGGGCGAGACCATGCGCGCTGACTCCAGCGGTCGTCTGAGGAGACGCAGGCGCGGGCGCAACCGCCCTCGAAAGATATCCGCTGTAAACGTCCTGCTTCATTTCGGCAAATTTCCTTTCCGGAACCGGTTCGCGCGGCACAGCCGCACGGCGGAGGTTCTCCAGATTGGTCTGAAAAGCTTCTATCAGTACACCGACGTCGGTGTTGAATACGATTCCATCCATTCCTTTGGCGAGTAGCTCGCGTCCGCGCTCTGCGCTGCCGCAGAAAATGAAAACCTGTTTGCCGGCTGTGTGGCCGGCACGGACGATCCGCTCGATGGCTTTCTGCATGACGTGGCTGCTGATTTCGCCGGGTACGCCGAGGGAGACCGAGAGATCATAGGGGCCGATGAAAATGGCGTCCACGCTGTCCAGCGCGGCGATCTGTTCAATTTGATCGAGCGCTTCCTTGGTTTCGCACTGCGGGATGACGAGCGTTTCGCGGTTGCAGGTGTTAAAGTAGCCCGACGTGTCCGCCGCGAAAGCGTCCTGGCCGTAGGCTGAGGTGCGGGTCATAGCGAACCCGCGTGTGCCGAGTGGCGGATATTTGGCGTATTGAATCAGGGCTTGAACTTCCTGCACGCTGCGCACGCCGGGAGCCACGATTCCCATTGCGCCCATGTCGAGCGCGGTCTGCACAAAATCGGAGGTGATCCGCTTGATTCTTACCAGTGGGGTAACGCGCCGCGCCTCGGCGGCAGTGACGAGTCGGCGCATGGTTTCACCGTCGATGACCGCGTGTTCGGAATCGATGATACAGAAATCCAGTCCGGACGCACCGAACGCTTCGGCGGCGACCGTGGAATCCATCTGCATCATGACGCCAAATACCGCTTGCTGATTTGCGAGTTTTTCTTTCAGCAGATTCTTCATCGTTAACTCCGAACTCTTATCGTCCGCGGCGATGCGGTCAGTCGGGCAGTACGGCGACGGCTTCAATTTCAATCAGCGCGCCGAGCGGGAGAGCCGCCACAACCACGCAGGAACGCGCGGGCTGTTCAGCGGGAAAATACGCGCGGTAAATTTCGTTGATCAAGGCAAACTGCTCGACGCTTGTTAGAAATACCGTGGTCTTTACCACGTGCGCCAAATCGGTTCCAGCGGCCTGCAGAACGGAAGAGAGGTTATCAAGCGCGCCCCGGAACTGCGTTTCCACGTCGCTTCCAAAATACCGCTTGTTCACCATGTCGTAACCTACCTGGCCGGAGACGAACACGAACCTGTCCGCAATGACGGCGGGGGAGTACGGCGCGGCGGGGCGTACGCCTTTGGGAAATACTGCCTTTTTCACGCGCGTTTCTCCCGTTCCACGGCGAGCGCTTTCATGCGCTCCAGCCGCTCAATAGTAATGCCGACGCCCCCGCATACAACGACGACGATATTCTCGCTTTCGCGCAGAATCGGCGCGTTTTCATAGATGGGCGCCAGAGCCACGCCGCAGGACGGATCCACCAACATGCGGTGATCATCCAGAAAGCGTTCGCAGGCGGTCACGGCGCTGAGGTCGGTCGTCAAAAACGAGCGCAGGTGTATGCTGCTTCGAAAGTCCATTACATGATCGATTACGTGCAGCGCGCTGATGCAGGGGATAATGCTGGTCGTGGTTTCCTTGTTGACGATCTTTCCGGCCTGCACGGCGAGGTTGTAGGCGTCCGCGCCATACGTGCCGCAGCCGACAATGCGCACGTCGTCCCAGCCGTTTCTAAGGAGTCCTTCGCACAACCCGGAAATCAGCCCGCCGCTGCCGACAGAACAAAGAATCGTATCCGGCTTTTCGCCCTCGGCGGCCAGCTCGTCGATGATTGTAGAGATGCCGTTCCAGAGGACGGAGTGCTCGTTGGTCGAAATATGCGCATAGCCGAGTTCCTGTGCCAGCGTGGCGGCGCGTTCATCCGCGTCGTACCAGGTGCTGCCAACGAGTTCGACCGTCTGGCCTGCCAATTCGATGGGACGGATCGACTCCGGCGGCATAGAATCCGGCGCGCAGACCACGGCGGGCAGTCCGAGCGTGCGTCCTGCCCAGGCGAGGGCGTATCCGGCGCTTCCGGTAGTGGCGCAGGTAAAGCCTTTTGCACCGCGGGCGGCTTCGTATTCGCAGAGCGCGCCGATGCCGCGGATTTTAAACGACCCGGCCGCCTGCACATTTTCGAGCTTGAGGCGAATCTTCTTGCCGATCGGCAGCCCCAGCGGCACGGATTCGATCAAAGGCGTTTTCATCCACAGCGACATACTGGCGCTCCTTTCGGATAAGATTCCGGCGCTGCCGGTGATTCGAGTTCGAAGACTTATTGAATTTCGTTTCTTTGCTCAGCAAGCTTTCGCATTTTGCGCAGCTTGGGCATCTTGATGCCAACCCCGCCGCAGACGATGGAAACGACCGTTTTTGCGTCTCCAAGCAGCGGCGAGTTTTCGTACAGCGCGGCCAGCGAAACGCCACAGGAGGGATCCACGAGCAGGCGGTGGTCATCCAAAAACCGCTCGCAGGCTTCCACTGCTCGCAGGTCGCTCGTGAGATAAGCGCGGAGGGTATGTGTTTTACGCAATTCCATGACGCGAGGGGTCACGATTTCCGCGCCGATGCAGGTGATAATACTGGTTGTGGCGGGAATGCGGGTCAGCTTTCCGGCTTCCATAGAGGCGGCAAACGCGTTCGCACCGTATGCGCCGCAGCCAATGACCGCGACGTCGCTCCACCCGTTGCGGTCGAGCCCCTCAAGGATGCCGGAAAGCAGTCCGCCGCCGCCGACCGAGCAGACGATGGCGTCCGGCTTGGCGCATTGTTTGGCCAATTCGTCTATCATCGTCGCGTGGCCGGACCAGAGAACGGGGTCGTCATAGGACGAAACATACGCTTTTTGCGGGTCCTGCCGAACCAGTTCGAGCGCCAGATCGTTTGCGTCGTACCAAACTGCTCCGTGCACAATAACCTCTGCGTCGAGCAGGCGAATGGCGGAAAGCGCTTCCTCCGGGCTGCCTTCGGGGGCAACGATAATCGCTTTTGCGCCGAGAAGCCGCGCGGCATAAGCTGTTGCATAACCGGCGTTGCTGGAGGAGGCGCAAACGAATACGCGTTTTCCTTCGGCATAGAGTTTTTCGCAGAGCGCGCCAACGCCGCGCAGCTTAAACGAACCCGCGGGCTGGACGCACTCCAGCTTGAGCAGTACAGTGCGCCCGGCGGCGTGCCCGAGCGGCAGGGACTCGATCAACGGGGTCTCCATATGCAGAGCCATGCGCGCTCACTCCTTCCGCCAAATGCTGTAACTAGAAATTCTGTCCGCGAATGCTCTCAATTGCCGTAACGGCGGCTTCCTCGGCTGCCTTGATCTCCGAGATGTCCGTTGCAGAAAGATACATGCGCCCATAGCGGCCTACGGGGTCGAAGGACACGACCTTGATGCGCGAGCTCTTTTCCGCTTCGTTGACGGCAATGGAGATGTACGCCGCCGGTTCCACTTCGAGAATCAGCAGGTTTTCACCCGGCAGCAGGAGCGAACCGTAACGACCCCGGTTGATGAGCTGCGCCTGATACGGGTCTACGTTTTGAATAATCTGGCGCGAGACGACGCGGGGTTTGAGCCGGTCCGCAAGCGTGAGATTGCACTGCGCAAGGATGGCTCTGCCTGCTTCAGTGACGTCGTCAATGTTGACTGAGTGCAGTTCCAGCTCGCCGTATTCGCGCTCGACCACCAGAAACCCAGGCTTTGCGGACGAGGACTTGAGCGCAACGTCCAGCAGGCGATAGATTTCGCTGCCCGGGCTCATCTCAATATAGAGCTGTGCCATCCCGGCAAGGCAGGTGTCGCCCTTTACAACGGTGCCGGTCGCCGCGGCGTACTGCGGCTGCATGTTGTCGATTGTCACATAGGTACGCAGTTGTACGTTATCCATTGAACTCTCCTTTATCGCCGCGCGGCCGCGATGTTCTCAGAATGAGGGAAGTGCCGCAGAGAATACAAGTTATTTCTGCCGTTCGCCGGAGAACAGTGTTTCCACTTCGGCCTGCGGACGGGCGATGACGTGAGCTGCGATTACTTCGCCGACCTTTTTTGCCGCGTTTGCGCCAGCGTCGACCGCCGCTTTGACCGCGCCGACGTCGCCTTCGATGATGACGGTAACGAGACCGCCGCCGACCTGCTGTTTGTCAACGAGTTCCACATTCGCGGCTTTGATCATTGCATCCGCCGCTTCATACGCCGCCACGAGGCCTTTGGTTTCGATAAAACCCTTCGCTTTCATTGTTGTAATCTCCCTTTCATGTTTTGAATTTTATAAATTGCGTTCCGGTGTTCTGTTCTTTTGCTCCGGCGGAACCCTTGGGGGCGCGCGCCGGGTTGGTTCCGATTGCGCTACTCATGCGCCGGGTTATTTTGCCTTTTTCTTTGCGGGCTCCTGCGGCAGTTCGGCGCTGTCGATAATGCCGATGACCGCGAGGTCTACGGGGGTGCTCTGAAGGTTTGCAATGTTTCTTAAAGCGCTGCCTTTGGAGAGGAGCACCGTGTTTCCTTCTCCGCAGCCAATCATATCCGCCGCAACGAAAACCTCGCTCTCCCGGCCTTCGCGCGCGGGCAGCCGCTCGACGAGTACCAGAGAAATCCCGGTGAGGCGGGGGTCCTTGATGGTGGAGACGACTTTACCGATCACTTTGCCGATATACATACTGTCACCTTCCTCAATGGCCGCCGTGGTCTATGATATCGCGAATCTGTTCAAACGCGAATTCCACCTCGTGCGGCAGCGTGTAAAAGTGCGGCGCGATGCGGATGACGTTTCCCCGCGAGGAGGCTATGATGTCGCGATCGCGCAGGATCGATTCCATATGGTGTGAGTCCATCTCGATTTCAATGGCGGTGGTGCCGCCCTTTTTACGCACATCGTGCGGGCTGACGCACTTGAGCCCGAGCTGATCGGCTTTGAGCAGCGCAATTTCGCTGAGATAGTCAATCCGCTCCGAAATGCCCTGCTGGCCGATGTCGTTTGCCAGCTTGATGCCTGCGCCCGCCGCAAAGGAAGTCAGCGCCGCGGGCGTTCCGGTGTCAAAACGGAACGAGTTCATCGCGTAATCCAGCTTACGCACTTCGAACGAGAAGGGGTTCACCTGCCCAAACCAGCCGGTGATGGAGGGGTTGAGCATGGTGGCCAGATCCTTGTTGATATAGACGAATGTGATGCCCGGCACGCCAAAGAGGTACTTGATGCAGCCGGAGGCCAGAATGTCGATGTGCATCTTCTTCACGTCTACCGGCGTGGTTCCGAGCGCCTGATACGAGTCGATCATGACGAGCGAACCCTTGCTGTGGCAGATGTCGGCAATGCGGGCGACGTCCTGCTTGAAACCGTTGCGGTAGTAGACGTGGGTGATAAAGCTGATCAGCGTTTGGTCGTCGATGTGCTTTTCGTAAGCATCGAGCGAAATCTCCTCGCCTTCCGTCGGGATAAAGCGCAGGTCAAATCCGAAGCGTTTTGCGGATGCGAGCAGCACGTGCCCGACGGTCGGAAACTCGATTTCCGTGGTGACGATGCGCTTGCGGCTGCCGCTGTAGTCGAGGCTGCTGAGCACGGAGGCGACCGCGTCGCTGACGGAACTGCAAATGAAGATCTCATCCGGCGAAGCGCCGACGAGCTTAGCAAATTCCGCTTTTGCCCGGCCGATCTCTTCCATCCAGTAGTCCCAGTCCATACCCTTGGTGAGCCAGTTGTCCATGTAGCGGTTGACGGCGGCGCGCACGCTGAGCGACTGCGCGCTGACCGAGCAGTTTGCGGCGTGGACGCAGTTTTTGAGAATAGGGAATTCCTCGCGCCAGCGCATGATCTCCGCCTCGCTCATTACGCCGCGGTAAACGGGACGCGAAGGGAGCGGCTTTGCGGGCGCAAAGCGATCGCTTCCGGCGGACGGGACGGCGGTGGAGGACTGCGCCGCAGCGGGCGCCGAACCTGCGCGAATGGCAATGCCCTTGCTTTGCGCAAACTCTTTTGCCGCCGCGGTCACGACGTCGTCAGCGCCGCAGCAGATGGCGGTTTCGCCTCTGCTCAAGGCATATTCAACGTCGTTTACGGTTATAAAATTTCTCACGTTTTCACCTCTCTTGCGATTTTCACGATGCACCGTTGGCAGGTTTGCTTCTTAACGCTGGTACTTTTTTCGTATCGTCCGCATTGGTTGTCCGTGTGGGGGGAAAGTCATTCAGTTCTTGTTTGCTGTACTGGAAACGTTCTTAGCTTACGGTTTGCCGGATAGGCGGCATGGAAACATGGTGGCTTTTGAAAAGTTGAATGATTCGACAAGTTGATCTTAGCATACAAAGAATTGCAGATACTGTTGCCTAGTTTACAGAAATGACCCAAAATCGTACTTGGTTTGCAAAAAGCAACCAAAAATAACGCAAAAAAAGCGAAATCAACGGATTGACAAGCGGCGGAAACATCGATATTTTGAAAAAAAGAGGTGTTGCAGCATGTATGAATCCTTGCCGACTCCGGCGGTCGTTGTTGAACTCAACGCAGTGGAGAAGAATATTCAATCGATGTTGGAAGGTGCGGCGCGCTTTGGCATTTCGCACCGGCCGCATGTAAAAACGCACCGGAGCGTGCAGTTGGCGAAAATGCAGATAGCGGCGGGCGCGAAAGGAATTAACTGCGCTAAGCTCGGTGAAGCGGAAGTGATGGCGGATGCGGGCATCGACGACATCCTGATTGCCTACCCGCTGATTGGCGAAGAGAAATGGGAGCGGTATGCCCGGCTCTTCGAGCGCTGCCGGAAGCTCCATACGATGATCAACAGCGAATACGGCGCAAAAGGCCTTTCCGACACGGCGAAGCGGCGCGGCAAGGTGTTTGAAGTGCTGGTGGAATTGGACGGAGGTACGCGTCGCGGCGGGCTGCTGCCCAGGGAACCGGCGCTCCGGTTTGCCGAACGCGTCCGCAAGTACGACGGTATTAAAATCGTCGGCTTGCTGTACTATCCCGGCAGGAGTTACCACGAGGAAACGCTGGAAGGCATTGAACGCGTGGCGCGGCAGGAACGCGACGAACTGGTGGAGACCGCCCGCCTGTTCAAAAGCGCCGGGTTTGACTGCTCCATCCTGAGCGGCGGCAACACGGTAACCGGAAAAGTGCCGGCGTGCCTTGCGGGAATCACGGAGATTCGCTCCGGCAACTATATCTTCAACGACTGCGCGCAACTCTGGAAAAACCGCGTGACGGAAGAGGACTGCGCACTGCGAATCGTCTCCACCGTGGTGGCCAAACCGGATGAGAACAGCGCAATACTCGACTGCGGCACAAAGACCATGTCCGGCGACAATCTGACTCCCGAGCATCCGCGCTTTGGGTATATCATCGGACACCCGAACGCGATCATCTGGAATCTCAACGAGGAGCACGGTTTTGTTCGCAGCAAGGAAGGTTCGCTGGAACTGGAGGTGGGCGACCGGGTTGTGATCATTCCGAACCACGCCTGCGTCGTGCCGAATCTTGCGGGTACGCTCTATGGTATGCGCGGGGGTGAATTTTCCGAGCTGATCCATGTGGACGCGCAGTCCCGCAGCGACTGACAGCCGAACTCTCGTTTTTCGTGACAATGCGCGGCGGCGCGAGAGTTCCTTTCCAAATTCGATAGCAAGCGGCGGCTCGTACAGAACGAATCCGCCGCTTTCGTATGAACCCGCGAAAAAACGTAAAAAAAACTGCTGTTTGTAAAGTGCCTTACTGAATTGGCCAATCGGAGCCGATATAATCGAATTGACAGTTCACCTACCATATGCGATCCAATTCTTATCCTGCGTTCTTCTTTGAGCGGGGATCGCTTGGCGGCAAAATTAACAAAACTGCATATCGAAAGGAACAGGGCTATGTCCAGAATTGAAGAAAAGCTGAAAGAAATGGGTATTGTGATTCCTGAAGCGGCAAAGCCGGTGGCTGCCTATGTGCCCGGCGTGCTGGAAGGCGGCTACGTGTATACGTCCGGCCAGCTTCCCAGCGTGAGCGGCGTTGTGCGCAAGGGTAAGCTCGGGGACACGCTCACCGTGGAGGAAGGCTACGAGGCCGCGAAGATCTGCGCAATCAACTGCCTCGCCGTCGTCAAGAGCCTGGTGGGCGATTTGGACAAGGTTGAGCGCATCGTCAAGGTCGTCGGCTTTGTCAACAGCACGCCGGACTGCGAAAGCCAGCCAAAGGTGATCAACGGCGCGTCCGAACTGCTGGGTAAGATCTTTGATGAGGCCGGCGCGCATGCCAGAAGCGCCGTCGGCGTTGCTTCGCTGCCGCTTGGGGCCTGCTGCGAAGTGGAAATGATCGTAAAAATCAAAGCGTAACGCAACGAATATACCAAAATCTGTTTATTAAGAAAGGGATTGAACCGTATGAGCATCGATTGGGAAAAGATCCGTAAAGAAGAATGGCCGGTACTGGAAACCATGACGTTCCTGGATGCCGCCTGCGTCAGCTTTGCGCCGCAGCGCACCGTCCGCGCACTGAAGGAATTTGCCGATATGTCGGCTCGCCAGGACGAAGCCAACTCCAGCGCGCACCACATCGCAATGGACAGTCTGCGCGGCAAAGCGTACCGCGAAGCGGCGCGCCTGCTGAATGCGGAAATCGAAGAGATCGCGCTTGTGGAGAGCACGACGCACGGGCTGAATATTGCCGCAACGTCCCTTCCGCTCGAGCCGGGCGACAACATCGTTACCGCAAATCTGGAGTTCATTCAGGTTGCGCTTCCCTGGTGCGCAATGCGCGCCAGCAAGGACATTGAAATCCGCGTTGCGGCGCCCAAGGACAGCCGCTTCTATGCCGAGACGTTTGAAGCGCTGATGGACGAACACACAAAGATGCTCGTCATCTCCACTGTCGAGTGGTGCAACGGCTGGAAGATGGATCTCAAATCGATCGGTGACATGTGTAAGCGCCGTGGTGTAAAATTAGTCGTGGATGCCGTTCAGCAGCTCGGCGTCGGCAAGATCGACGTCAAGGAATGCCACATCGACATTCTTGCCGCGGGCGGACATAAATGGCTCAACTCGCCCTTTGGATGCGGCGTGCTGTATATCAACAAAGAGCTGTTGCCCAATATCCAGCCCGCGTTCTGGGGATACCTCAACACCAAAGAGCCGCCGGAAGGCTGGGGCGGATACTGGGAGAACCCGAATTCCAAGGCCGTCAGCGACTGGGAATTTGTTCCGTCCGCGCGCCGCTTTGAAATCGGCGGGACGTCGAACTATCCGGGCGCGATCGCGCTTGGCGAAACGCTGGAACTGGTCAACGAAATCGGCGTGGAAAACATTGAAGCGCACATGTTTGAACTGACGACGTATTGCCTGGATATGTATGAGTCGATCGGCGGCACCGCGATTACCCACCGGGACGCGGATCATCGCAGCGGCATCGTGATTACGCGCCTGTACGGCGATCTTGCCATCGATCGCGCCATCCTGAAAAAGCTCCATGCGCGCAAGATCTTCATCGCGCAGCGCTTTACCGACCGCGTGGGCGGTTTCCGCAATTCCTGCCAGTACTTCAACAACAAAAAGGATATCGACGTCCTGCGTGACGCGCTGCTGGAAATCATCAAGGAGATCGGCAGAGCGCCGGACTACAAAAAGAACTAAACTGGCCGCTGGTCCAGACGGAACATTGAATGATGCAAGTTGTCCCCGGTTTTCTTTCGGGGGCAACTTGCGTTTGGATGATATGTTTATTGAAATTATAAGCAAGGAGCGGATACGATGAAAATCGAAACCGGATTCCCGTTTTACGGACAGGACGTGGGCATTCTGGTCTTTTCCACCGTGACGCCGCGCGTCTGCGGAGACGCCGGAAACAGCCTGAGCTTTTCCTATCCCGTTCGTTACGAGGTGGTCGAGGGCGGGTACGCGGACCTGATCGAAGGCTCGCCGCAGATCAAGGCGAGCATCCTTCGCGCCTGTAAAAACCTTACTTCGCTGAACATCAAGGCGATCGTGGGGGACTGCGGCATGATGTCGCTCTATCAGGAGGACATGGGTGCTTTGGCGGGTGTGCTGTTTGCGGGTTCGTCGCTCTGCCAGATTCCCACCATCTGGCAGCTCATCGGCCGCAGGGGGTCGATTGGCGTGATCACCGGCCACTCGAAACTGCTGGGCGAGCGCCATCTGCGCAGCTCCGGCTGGACGGACGATATTTCGCTGTCTATTCAGGGCATGGAGGACGAGCCGCACTTTACGGAGATTGTGATCAACGGTGGGCTGAATCTCGACGTGGACCGGATGCGGCAGGATGTGCTGCGCGCGGGCGAAAAGCTGCGCCAAAAAACGCCCGATCTCCGCGCCGTGATCTTTGAATGCAGCAACCTCGCAACCTATTCGGCCGACCTGCACGATTTGCTGGGGGTGCCGGTATTCGACACGATTTCGGCGGCAAACCTGCTTCGATATGCGGCCAATCCGCCGCGATACCTATAAGATGGGAGTGATAAACAGGTGACTACGATGAAAAACCGATATCTGGATTTACGCAGCGACACCGTAACCCAGCCGACCGACGAAATGCGAAAAGCAATGTTCGAAGCTGAAGTAGGCGACGACGTCTACCGCGACGATCCGACCGTCAACCGCCTCGAAGAGATGGCGGCGGAGGAGATGGGCAAGGAAGCCGCACTGTTTATGGTGTCCGGCACAATGGCCAACCAGGTTGCCATTATGACCCATAACGAAGCGTATGGCAACGAGATCATCGCCGGCGCAAAGAGCCACATTGTTCACTACGAATGCGGCGCGCCCGCGCGTCTTGCCGGCGTCAATTTTGCGCTTGTTGACAACGCAAACACCTTCCTGTATGCTTCCGATGTACGGCGTCTTTTCCGTCCGCTGGATCCGCACTTTCCAAAGACCGGGTTGGTCTGCCTTGAAAACGCGCTTTGCAACGGGGACGTCGTTCCGCTGGCAGTTATCGAAGAAACTTGCCTTGCTGCGCACGAACTGGGCGTGCCGGCGCATATGGACGGCGCTCGCATCTTCAACGCCGCGCTCGCGCTCGGCTGCGAGGCAAAGGACATCGCACGCGCGTGCGACTCCGTGTCCTTCTGCGTCTCCAAGGGGCTCTGCTCACCGGTTGGCGCGCTTTTGTGCGGCAGCCAAGCGTTTATTGACCACGCCAGACGGATGCGCAAAGTCGTCGGCGGCGGCATGCGTCAGGCAGGCGTTCTGGCGGCCTGCGGCATTGTATCGCTCGAAATCATGACAAAGCGCCTGCACGAAGACCACGAAAACGCGCGGTATCTCGGCGAGCAGCTGAACCTGCTGGACGGCATTTCGGCGAACATGGACCAAATCAAGATCAACATGGTCTTCTGGAAGGCATCGCAGCCGAATTTCCGGTCGGACGAGTTTGTGGCGTTTATGCTGGAGCATGGCGTGAAGGTATATGGCATACTGGTGGACGAATACCGCTTTGTTACCCATAACGACGTAACGCGCGCGGACATCGACCGGGTGATCGGCCTAATGAAGGAGTTTATATCGTCGCTGTAGCCGACCGCGCCCGGAAGACTTGACAGGAAATAACCGTTGCCGCAAAAAGGGAACGGGATTTCATATTAGCAGTTGCAGCGATAAGGAGCGAAATCGGTATGCAATTCTCAAAGAAAATACAGGCGTGTGAACTTTCCCCCATTCGTAAGTTCTATCCGTATGCGGACGCGGCAAAAAAACAGGGCAAGCGGATTTACCAGCTCAACATCGGTCAGCCGGATGTTGCAACGCCGAAAGCGTTTTACGACGCCGTGCAGGGCTTTACGCAGCCGGTGCTTGCTTACGCACCCTCCGGCGGGCTGCCCGTACTGGTTGAAGCGGTACGCGCGTATTATGCCGGGATCGGTATTTCGTTTGAATCCGGCGATATTCTTATTACGACCGGCGGCAGCGAAGCGCTGGAAATCGCGCTTAACTGCATTCTGGACGACGGGGACGAAATCATCGTGCCCGAACCGTTCTACCCGAACTACAACACGTTTACGCGCGTGACGGGCGGCCGCATCCATCCGCTGGAGACAAAGCCGGAGGAAGGCTACCGCTATGCCGTGCGGGAGAAGATTGAAGCGGCAATCAACGAGCATACGCGCGCGATTCTCGTTTCCAATCCGGGCAATCCTACGGGCACCGTGCTCAGCAAGGAAGAACTGCGGCTTTTGGCGGATATTGCAAAAGAGCACAATCTGTTCTTGATTGGCGACGAGGTTTACCGCGAGTTCGTCTATGGCGGGGAACAGCTCACGAGCATCGGCGAGTTTACGGACATTGCGGAGAACGCCATCATCATCGACTCCGTCTCCAAGCGGTTCTCGGCCTGCGGCGCGCGAATCGGCACGCTGATTACGAGAAACAAAGCGCTGCAGCAGCACGCCATGAAGATTTGCCAGGCGCGGCTCTCGGTTGCCACGCTCGATCAAATCGCCTCCGCGGCGCTCTACGACGCGGGCAGCGACTATTTTGCCGCGGTACGCGCGGAGTACCGCCTGCGGCGCGATACGATTTATCAAAAGCTCAAGGCAATCCCCGGTGTTGTGTGCTCCGAGCCGAAGGGCGCGTTTTACGTGATGGCAAAACTGCCGGTTGAAGACGCGGAAGACTTCCAGACCTGGCTGTTGCAGGAATTCGACGATAACGGCGAAACGGTCATGTTCGCGCCCGGCGCGGGATTCTACGCTACTCCCGGCAGAGGGCGGAACGAAGTGCGTCTGGCATACGTGCTCAAACAAAAGGACTTGGAGCGTGCGATGGATCTGCTGGCTCTGGGTATTTTGGAATACCAGAAGCGGAAACGCTGAGACGGAGCGAAACAGTTTTATCATTTTCAGCATGACTGCCCTCCAGGTACATCAAATGCGGCATAACAACTGTTTGATCGATGCTGAAAGAGGCTCTGAAACACTGAAAAATGAAGCAATGGAACGAAATTAAACAAGAAGGTGTGCTGTCTGCACACCTTCTTGTTTTGTATGCTTGCTAAAATGACAATATGAGACAGTTATAAAGCAAGGGAATAAATTTTAGGAGGGAGCTATTATGAAAAAGGATAAAACCAAACCTGTTGAAACTCCAAAACCGTTTACACTTGCGGAATACACCGTTCTGACGCCTTGCGTTTGCCCCGCTTGCGGCGGCAGTATGGTTCCAGCGGAATATTACATTGCCGCCAAGGGCGAAGTGCGCACAAAACAGGACTGGTCGCAGGCAGGGAAGGTGACCACAACAACAACGACGCAATATCACAATATTCGCAGGAAAATCGGCACTCTGTGTCCAACCTGCTATACAAAGAAGCGAAAACCGGATCAAAATTTATACTTTATTCTTGCCGGAGTCGTTGGCGCGATAGCGATAACCTGCATTGTGCTGTTCATACTGTTTTTGACTTCGCCGTCATTCAAGCAATCAGCGCCCGGTGCCGGTGCTATCGGCTTAATCGGTGGTTTGATTGCGCTGTACTATACCGCAAAGCATCTAATCAATGGATCCAGTATCCGTGAGCATCTCAAACAAATCAACAGCGATGATGATTCGCAGATTCGCTCCGATCACATTTCCGAAGCCTTTGCTGTACAAGCGTTTGTGCCGCATGCACCGGGTGAAGTGATTTTGGGCAGTGAAAAGGTGCGGAATATGCAGAAGTTTGGTATGTGAGCGGTTCTGCCAAAGACGAAGTTCACAGATTAACCCTCCCGCCGCTTGCGCTTTGCGCTGGCGCGGCTGCGGGGGTTTGCTTTCTGACCGCTGAAAACGATCCACCGGATCGTTTTTTTAACGTGGTATCGTGAAAAATATTGAATTATAGAAAATGCTTCGCATTTCATATAAGGAAATTTCTCCGAGACGATACGCCTGCCGGCGCATCGTATTCGAGTCCCAACTTATCGAAAGACCAAAATAAAACCACCCAGAGGGTGGTTTTATTTTGGTGCCGAAGGTGGGACTTGAACCCACACGTTGTCGCCAACAACGGATTTTGAGTCCGTCACGTCTGCCAATTCCATCACTTCGGCTCAGCGTGACTATTCTAGCATAAGCCGCACCGCGTTTGCAAGCGGCAGAACGCAGAAAAGCGCTCCAAATGAGTGGCAAAGCCACGCGGGCAATACGACGAGATTCGTAACGTTGAAACACGGCTTAACGAATGGTATACTGAGGAACGTAAAACAGTTTCTTGTGCTGATCTAAAGTCGAACACGCCCGCCCTGCGGCGCGGCATCGTTTCGTTAGTCAAATTAGAACCGAATGGGGAATATACAGTGAAAAAGATACTGAACGAATTCAAAACGTTTATCTCCAAGGGGAGCGTGATCGACCTCGCCGTCGGCGTGATCATCGGCGCGGCATTCAAAACGATCGTGGATTCTTTGGTGAACGACGTGATTTCACCCTTGATTGGGCTTGTGGCGGATACAAACTTTTCCGACCTCGTCTGGCAGGTTGGCGGGGTGAGCATCGGCTACGGCGCGTTTATCACGGCCATCCTCAACTTCCTCATTATGGCGGTCGTGCTGTTCTTTATCGTTAAGGCGTTTAACGCAACCCGCTCGCTGGGCGGCAAGCTGAAGCGCACGGAACCCGGTGAACCGGAACCGCCCAAGGAGAAGATTTGCCCCTACTGCAAAATGTCGATTCATGCGGAAGCGACGCGCTGCCCGCATTGCACATCCGAGGTGAAAGAATGAGTGAACAACAGCAGAAACCGAATCCCGAGGAGCAAAAGCTGGAACAGCCGGAAATCCTCGAAGTGATCAACACCGAACCCGAGGAGATGGACGATCTGCAAAAGCGCGTCCGCGATTACTCCGAACAGAAATGGCACCTGATTCTCACCGTCTGCGGCGGGCTTGTCGGTCTGCTCTGCGGCGCGCTCTTGACAATTTTTTCCGCAATGGAGTCCATCGGCATGTACGGTACTATCGGCGCGGTGCTCGTGGCTCTGCTCCTGCCGAGGATGGCCGAAAAGCGCGTCAAGCGCTCCATCCAGAAAGGGCGCGTCGCTATGATGATTTCGCTTGCGCTGTGGCTTGTCGTTACCGCGGCGGTAATGCTCATCAAAGGCGTACCGATCTTTACCAAGTAGCCGCCAAACGGAGCGGCAGAATGCTTCGTTTTGCCTTTACTGCGAACGTTGAACAGATGATGTAAGGGAGAACAGGTCATGGCGAATAAACCGCTGGTTTCCATCGTTTGCCCCTGCTATAACGAAGAGGCGATGCTTCCGCTGTATTACGACAAGGTCTGCGAGGTCGTGTTTGAGCGCTTAACGGCGTACGACTTCGAGCTGATTCTGATCAACGACGGCTCGAAGGACGGCACTCTCGCCATCCAGCGCGGGCTTGCCGCGCGGGACGAGCGGGTGAAGTACCTATCTTTTTCCCGCAACTTCGGTAAGGAAGCCGCCATGTACGCGGGGTTGAAAAACGCAAAGGGCGATTTTGTCTGCGTGATGGACTGCGACCTGCAGGATCCGCCGGAGCTGATTGAGGAGATGCTAAAGCGTCTCGAAGACCCGGACTGTGACTGCGTCGCGACCCGGCGCGTAACCCGCAAGGGCGAGCCGAAGATTCGCAGCGCGTTTGCGCGGGCGTTTTACCGCGTGATCAACCGCATTTCGGACACGGAGTTTGTCGACGGCGCGCGGGACTTTCGCATGATGCGCCGCTGCGTCGTGGACGCGGTGCTGCAGCTTACCGAGTACCACCGTTTCTCCAAGGGCCTGTTCATGTGGGTCGGGTTCAACACCGTCTGGCTGGAGTACGAAAATATTGAGCGCGCGGCGGGGGAAACCAAGTGGTCGTTCTGGAAACTCGCGGCTTACGCCGTGGAGGGCATCGTTTCCTTCTCCACCGTGCCGCTGAAAATCGCAACCGTGACCGGCAGCATCGTTTCCGCCATGGCGCTGGTCTACATGGCCGTACGGGTCGTCATCGCGATGATCTGGGGCAACCCGGTGGCGGGCTATCCGTCGCTGCTTGCCATTATGTTGTGCCTCGGTGGGTTCATCCTGCTTGCGCTCGGCATCATCGGCGAGTACGTCGCGCGGACTTATATGGAAGCCAAGCGCAGGCCGATCTATATTCAGAAAGAAAGTAATATAAAGTAACGTCTACTTTTCTTAAAAGAAAAGTAGCAAAAGAACCTCTTTTTAGAGGTTCTTTGTTGTAGACTAGATAAAAGTTCTTTTTGTTTCTTTTTCTTTTAAGAAAAAGAAAATGTTCCCTATCGTTCCAGCCAATAGATCGGCTGATTGGAGATTGTGAATCCAAGCTTCCGCTGGAGCGCAAGAGAAGGCTCGTTTTGCAGCTGTACCTGGCAGAACGGCAGCCGACCGATCGAGAGCAGATGGTTCGTCATGACCGCCTCCAGCGCGAACGCTAGTCCGAGACGGCGATATTCCGGCAACACGTACAACAGCCCGATGGAGCGCTCGTCGTGCGTGCCGATAAAGCCCGCGAAATCCCCGCCGACGAACGCGCCGAACATGCCGTCCTCAATGCGCTCGCGAATATAGTCCACATCGTCCACGGTATGGTAATGCGCATGCACAAAACCCACATGGCGCTCGTCGAGCCGGCGAATTTCTGCTCCTGCGGGCAATGTAAACGGAACCGGTTCCGCGCGGTCGTATACGGCATGACAGCAGTCCATCAGGGTTCGATAACCGTGTTGATCTTTCAGCGGCAGCAGCAGCTCGTCACCGTGCAGGATGACCAACGAAGGCTTGCTTTCCGGCAGAACGGAGAGCAGAATCGGCAGAAACTTTGCCGAAGTTCCATCGTCGGCGGAGAGCAAAAAGAGATCGTCGTGCTCCAACAGCACGCCGTCGCCGCCCGCATAATGCAGGCGCGCGGAAGGCATTTGCATAATCTCCAGTATGTCGATATTCTTCAAGCGGTCACGCAGGAGATAGTTGACGGCAGTCGTTTTCATGACGTGCAGTTTACCACAGATTCCGCGCGTGTTCAACCGCAATTTGACGCGGGCAGGAGCAGGGAAAAAGCGGGTAAAGACAAGCCGTTTCCGGTAGGAGAAGTTGTGAATCTTGCGTGAAGAAACGCGCCAACGCCCCCCGCGTGTTTGACATCGCAGGGAGCGGAATGGTACACTACGATAGGTATATTGCAGGATGAAACAGGGGTTCTTTTTACCCCGATGACGAAAGGGAAAATCGCTACATGGCGGACGTAACGGCGATTGTTCTGACGCTCGACGAAGAGAAGAATATTGAAAGCTGCATCCGCTCGGTAGCGGGGTTTTGCAAGCGCGTTGTGATTGTGGACAGCGGCAGCAAAGACCGCACCATCGAGATTGCGAAGAGCCTTGGCGCGGATGTTTTGCAGAACGAATATGTGTACTACGCCCAGCAATACAACTGGGGTGTGGATCACGCGGGAATCACGACCCGCTGGACGCTCCGGCTCGACGCGGACGAACGCTTTACGCCGGAAGTCTGCGCGCGCTGCGAAGCGCTGCTGGAGGAGCACGCTGACGACGACGTCAACGGAGTGGTCATGGAAAGCAACTTCTTTTTTCTCGGCAGGCAGATGAAACATGGCGGGAGCAAGAAGCGCAAGATCATGCTCTTTAAAACCGGCAAAGGCAGAATTGAAAACCGCCGCCGGGACGCGCACACCATCCTCTTTACGGGACGGACGGTTGCCATCAAGGAGCGCTACCTGCACTGCGATTATAAAGACCTGTCCAGCTATATCGACCGCTATAATAAGTACGCTACGCGCGAGATGCTCGACTATCTCGACTTTCAGAGCGGCGCGGGCTACGACGTACAGACGGACGAACAGCTCAGAAAACACCGCAAAAAGAAGTTCACGCTCTATTACCGCGCGCCGATGTTCTTTCGCGCCTGGCTTTGGTTTGTGTTCAATTACTACTTCCGGCTCGGGTTTCTGGACGGCCGGGAGGGGTATCTCTACCACTTTTTCGAGAGCTACTGGTACCGCTTTTTAGTGGACGCCAAGATATACGAGCACTATAAAACTGCGCGCGCGGAGGGGAAGTAAGCGAACATGCTGGAAACCCCCGTACGCGTTTTGCAGGTTTTAACCGTCCCGTTCAAACAAAACGGGATTACGCGGTGCGTCATGAATTACGTTTCCCGCTTCGAGGCGACGCGCGTGCGCTGCGACCTCGTTGCGCCGAACGAGCCGGACGAGGAATCCGCAAAGCTGATTGAGAGCACCGGCGGACAGGTGTTCGTGCTGCGGCACCGGAACGCCGACCCGCTGAACTATATCCATCAGCTTTCGCTGATCGTTTCCGAGCGGAACGAGCAAATCGTCCACGCGCACGGCAACAGCGCGACCCTCGCTTTTGAAATGACGGCGGCAAAGCTCGGCGGTGCGAAGATTCGCATTCCGCACTCTCACAACACCACCTGCAAAATGAAACTGGCGGACAAAGCGCTGCGCGGCATGTTCCGCCGCAATTATACAAACGCCATGGCTTGCGGCGAGGCGGCGGGACAGTGGCTTTTTAAAGACAAACCCTTTACGGTGCTCTATAACGCAGTCCCCGCGGAGCATTTTCATTTTGACGGCAACAAGCGCGCGTTTGCGCGCGGGGAGTACGGCGTTGCGGAAGACGCGTTCGCCGTTTGCCATATAGGCACATTCAACGAGCAGAAGAACCAGCGCTTCTTAATTGAAGCGTTCGCGCTTCTGCTGCAAAACAAGCCGGATTCCGTGCTGCTGTTGGTTGGCGAAGGCGACTTGGAACCCGCCTGCCGGGAACAGGCCAAGGCGCTTGGCGTTGAGGGCCGCGTACGCTTTTTGGGGCCGCTGCAGGATGTTTCCGCCGTGCTATCCGCTGCGGACGTCTTTGCGCTGCCGTCGCTGCACGAGGGCCTGCCGCTGACGCTTGTGGAGGCGCAGTGCGCGGGGCTTCCCTGCGTCGCTTCCGCGTTCGTTACGCAGGAATCTAAACTGACAAACCTGGTTTCGTTCTGCGGCATCGAAAAGGTGGAAGCGTTTGCCGAAGCGCTCGCGTCCGTTCAGGCGGTTGACCGCGAGAAGGCGTCCGACGAGGCGATTGAGAAAGTGCGCGCGGCTGGGTACGACGTAACAGGCAACGCGGAAACACTGGTCAAATGGTATGAAGCGCTGATTCGGGAAGCGAAAGCCTGAGCGGGTTTTTGACGCGCAGCGGAATCAAACGAACGCAGTATTGTAAAGCAAGGGTTGGCGGATGAAGAAACTCCTGATCGTAACGCATAAGATGAGCGGCGGCGGCTGTGAGCGCGTGATTGCGCAGCTGCTCGGCTGCTATGCGCGTTCGGGCGTGGAGTGCCTGCTGGCCACCGAGTGCGGCGTGCCTTCGTTTTACGATTTGCCGGAGAGCGTAAGGCATATCTATCTATCGTTCGATAAGTCGCTGAAAGCGATCGATATTCCGCGTGCATACAAAAAACTGCGTAAGCTCGTTTTGCAGGAAAAGCCGGACGTCGTTCTTGCCATGCCGGAAAAGGTAAATATCTGGGCGGTGCTGTTTCTGCTTGGCACGGGCGTTCCCGTCGTGGTCAGCGAGCGGAACGACCCGCACCGCCACCCGGAAAGCAAGATCAAACGCATGCTTCGCTGGCTGTTTTACCCGTTTGCAAAGGGCTTTATCTTCCAAACGGAAGACGCGGCGGCGTTTTTCCCCAAAAAGATTCGCTCGCGCGGTGTGGTGCTGGATAACCCGCTCGATGTTTCGCGCATTCCCGCGCGGTTTGAAGGCACGAGAAGGCCGGTCGTCGCGGCGGCGGGGCGGCTGCACGCCCAGAAGAATTTTGCAATGCTCATTCGAGCGTTCGCGCGTTTTTACAAAACGCACCACAGCTATTCGCTGGTCATCTACGGCGAGGGCGGCGAAAAGCAGGCGCTCATGCGCCTTGCCAGCAGTCTTGGCGTGGCGGGTGCCGTGGAGTTTGCCGGGCAGTCCAAAACGCTGCTGAATGATATCAACGACTGCGCGATGTTCGCGCTGAGCTCCGACTACGAAGGTATGCCGAACGTGCTGATCGAAGCTATGGCCTGCGGGCTCTGCTGCGTGGCGACGGACTGCCCCATCGGCGGCGTGCGCTCGCTGATGACCGACGGCGAAAACGGCCTTTTGATCGGCGTTGGCGACGAGGACGCGATGAGCCGCGCGCTTTGTGCAATTGCGGACGATCCGACGCTGGCTGAGCGGCTGGGCAGCAGCGCGGCAAAGATTCAAACCCGGCTGGACGAGACGCTCGTTGCCGAGCAGTGGATGCGGTATTTGGAACAGGTCGCCGCAAAGTAAAGCGCGTGGAAACGATGTTCCGCTGCGGATCAAACATCCGGAGGAAAGACGAGAGATGTATTTTAGTATCCTCGTTCCAATCTATAATGCAGAAGCCTATCTGGAGGAGTGCCTGAATTCTGCCCTGCGGCAAACGGAGCGGGACTTTGAGCTCGTCCTGGTTGACGACGGCTCAAGCGATAGCAGCGGCGCGATTTGCGACCGCTATGCGGCGGAACTTCCGGAGCGTGTAAAGGCAATCCATCAGGTGAACCGAGGGCTGATTCTCGCGCGGCGCGCGGGCGTTGCCGCGGCGGAAGGCGATTACTGCGTGTTTCTGGACGCGGACGATACGATTGCAGAGGATACGCTGGAAACGGTCAAACAGACCATTGAGCGTGAACACGCGGATGTGGTCATCTACAACTTTTACAACCGCTACCTGCCGGATGAAACGCTCGATATGGCAACGCCAGTGTTTGCGGACGGAACCGTTTTTCGCGGCGAAGGCAAGCGCAAGCTCTATGAACAGATCGTTTCCTCCTGGCGGCTCAACAACATCTGGAGCAAAGCCATCCGCACGCCTTTGGTCAAGCAGGACGATACGCCGTTTGAGGAGTTTGCGTTCAACCCGCATATGGAGGATTTGCTCCAGTCGCTCTACCCGCTGACGCACGCAAACTGCGTCGTTTACCTGGCCAAGCCGCTGTATTACTACCGGCGGAACTTTTTGGGGATTTCCGGCAATGTGGTCGCGGGGCAAATCGAACGCCAGTTCAGCGAACCGGTGATGAAACAGCTTGTACGCTATATGTCCGTCTGGGGCATGGATACGCAGAAAGACCGCGAAAATCTGAACGTGCGCAAAATAAAAAAGATGCTCACGGTGTTTTACCAGCATTACCGCGCGGCAAAGACGAAGGAACAGAAGCGCGAGGTCATCGCCATTCCCTGGGACGAGCACATCGACCGGCAAGGCGGGCGCGTTGTTGGCTGGAAGGGGTTGAGCGTTTCCCAGCGGGTGCAGCTCAACGCCGTGCTGAAACGGCGCGGGCTGCTCATTGAGCTTCTTGCGCGGTTCGGACAGATCAAGCTCAAGCGGCTGCACGGCGACTGACGCGGTTTTGGCAGAGCGTTTTTTGTTCATCATTTGGAATTGATCTTTGGGGAACATCCCCGGAGTTTTTATTGGAGGAACGGACATGGGTTTACAGATTCTTGTCGGAGCGGACGCCGCTGCGGCGGCGGAAAGCACGGAAACAACCCCGAACAAATATGCGGCCGCGATGGGCGAAAGCCTCCGCGCGGCCTGGGAGAGCGCGGGCGCGCGCCTCTTCAGCCTGGACTGCGCGCTTCCTGACTGTTCGCGCGAACCGGCGCAGATGGGAGATGCCGCGTCGCTTTGCGCACAGGGTGTACTGAGCCTGAAACCATCCGCCGTATCGCTGTTTTGCAGAAACGCACAGAACACGGACGGCGAACGCCTCGGCGGCACGCTGGCGGTGCTGAAAACCGCCGGCATTCCGTACTTTGGCGCGGGCGCGGATTTGGACGAAGCGGAAAAGCCGTACTATTTTGCCAAGAACAATCTCCGTATCGGCGTGTACGCGCTGAGCGAACACAGCGGCTGCGCCGCCACCGAGTCTTCGGCGGGGACAAATCCCCTCGATCTGGTGGAGCTGGGTGACCGGATCCGCGAACTGCGCGGCAGCTGCGACCGGTTGATTGTGTTTTACAACGGTGGAAACGAGGCGTATCCCTACCCCTCGCCGGAAGCGCAGAAGGTCTGCCGCAAAGCCGCCGAGTGCGGCGCGTCCCTCGTACTCAGCCGTCAGGGCGATTTGCTGGGCTGCTATGAAAAGTGGGACAACGCAACCATCGTCTACGGCCTTGGTGCGTTCCTTGGCGGGCAGAGCGCCGAAAACGAAGGCATTCTGGTGCAGTACGAAATTGGCGATTACGGCACGGAGCACATTTCGTTTTTGCCTGTCGAAGTGGATAAAAACGGAACCGAACTTGCCAGCGGCGAACGCGCGGAGCGGATTATGGAAGGATTTGAAACGCGTTCGCGCCGCATCCGCATGCAGGGTTTTGTGGAAGCGCGGTTCCGCGCTTATGCCTCGGCTAACCGCGAACGAATTCTGCATGTGCTCTCCGGCAACGGATCGGGCAAACGCGCTGTGGACGCGCTGACGGGCAGGAGCGACCAAGCGTACAGCCGCGAGGATATTCAGGCGCTGTTGGGCGCGTTGGAAAGCGAGTCCGCGCGCGAACTGCTGGCAGAAGGCCTGCGGCACGATGCGGTATAGCGCAAAACTGCCGCTCAGCAAACCGAAAGCCGGATTGGAGGAGACGTATGGAGCATAACACACCGCTGGTTTCCATCGTTTGCGATACCTATAACCACGCGCCGTACGTGCGCGCCGCGCTGGACAGCTTTTTGATGCAGAAAACGGAGTTTCCGTTCGAGATTATCGTGCATGACGATGCTTCCACCGACGGCACGGCGGACATTATCCGTGAATACGAAGCGGCGCACCCCGACTTGTTCCGCTGCGTCTACCGCACGGAAAACATCTACCGCAAGGATCCGAAGATTCTGGAGCACTATGTGTTCCCGCTCGCGCGCGGCAAGTACGTCGCTATCTGCGAAGGGGACGATTACTGGACGACGCCGGACAAGCTGCAAAAGCAGATTGCCTATATGGAAGCCAACCCCGACTGCACGCTCTGCGTCTGCGGGGCGGACACCGTGGACCCGGAGGGAAACAAGACCGGTACGCTTTCGCCGTACGAAACGGACACCGACGCGCCGATGGACGACATCATCCGCGGCAGCGGCGGGTTTGTTGCGACGGCGAGCATCGTGGCTCCCACCGCGCTTGCCAAGAACCGCGCGCCGTTTTGCGACCTTTCGGACGTGGATGACGCGGTGCTGCAAATCTGGTTCGGCATGAACGGAAGAACGCATTACTTTGCCGAGCCCATGTGCGTTTACCGCAAGGCCGTGCCCGGTTCGTGGACGGAGACGTTTTTCTCCTCCAAGCATGCCGAACGCGTTCTGCACCACGAAGCGATGATTCGCGCGCTTGAAGCGTTCGACGCAGAAAGCGGATTCCGCTGGCACGATTCGGTGGAATTTTGCATTATCCATCAGCAAAAGTACGAAATATTACGGCTTCAGAACGACTGCGCCGCGCTGCGGAAGCCGCCGTTTCGCGGTCAATACCTCGCGCTTCCGCTGCGCCGCCGCATCCGTATGCAGCTCACGCGCTGGGGAATTTGGAAGGAAAGGAAGAAATGAGCATGGAACCGCTTGTCACTGTGATTCTGCCTACGCATAACCACGCGCCGTTTATCGCGCACGCAATCGAGAGCGTGCTCATGCAGCAAACGAGCTATCCCTTCGATATTTTACTGCACGACGACGCATCCACCGACGGCACCGCCGATGTCTGCCGCCAGTACGCGGCAAAGTACCCGGAAAAGATCACGCTGATTGCGCAGACGGCCAACCAGTATACGATCGACAGGCGCATCCAGTCCCATATCCTCATTCCGCGCGTCAAAGCAAAATACACCGCCATTCTGGACGGGGACGACTATTGGGTTGACCCGAATAAGCTCCAGCGTCAGCTCGACTATCTGGAATCGCACCCGGACTGCACGCTCTGCATCGGGGCGGCGGATCTGGTGGACGTAAAAGACCGCGTGATCGGTCACGTTGCGCCGTACAAGGAGAGCAGGATTGTCGACCCGGCGGATATGATTCGCGGCGGGGGCGGATTCACGGCGACCAACACGATCGTCATGCCGACCCAACTGCTCAAAGAACTGCCGAAATTTGCGGACTATATCGAAGCCGAGGATATCCCGTTCCAGCTGCTCGGCGCGCTCAAAGGCTACGCCTGGTACGACGCGGAAACACTGATTGCCTACCGGCTCACCGTGCCAGGCTCGTGGTCGACACGGCAGTACGCTTCCTCCATGGAGACGCGCATCAAGACGAGCCGCGATATCATCGCTCTCAACGAAGGGTACGATGAGTTCTCCGGCGGCAAGTACCACGAGGCGTTTACCGAAGCGATTCGCTATCAGGAGTTTTTGATTCTCTGTTACCGGCATAAGCTCCGCGAAGCGATGAAGCCGCCTTACCGCATGTTCTACGACAGGCTTTCAACCAACCGGAAAATCCGGCTGCGGTGCGAAAAGCTCTTTCCGCACCTGACCGCGCGCGTTGTTAACGCCATCCGCAGCTATCGAAGTAAGAGGAACTAATTGGATCAATCATTTAAGAACAAAACCATATCCGGCATGATCTGGAAGGCAATCGAAAGCGGCGGCTACCAGCTGGTTCGGCTCATCATTTCGATTGTCCTTGCGCGTATTCTCGACCCCGCGAACTATACCACGCTGGCGCTGCTGCTCATTTTCATCAACATTGCGGATGTGTTTGTCAAGCGCGGCTTTTCCACTGCTCTCATTCAAAAAAAAGACGCAGACAACATCGATTTTTCGTCGGTGCTCTGGGCGAGCCTGATCGTTGCGGGCGTGCTGTATGCCATTCTGTTTTTTGCCGCTCCCTCCATCGCCACGTTTTATGAAGAACCCGTGCTTGCAAAAGCGCTCCGCGTGCTCTCCGTTATTCTCTTTTTCGGCGCGTTCAACTCGGTGCAGATTGCCATCATAACCCGTAAGATGGAGTTTCGAAAGCTCAGTGTTACAACTCTGGGGGCGACCATCTTTTCCGGCATCGTCGGCATCTGGATGGCGTACGCTGGCTACGGAATCTGGGCGCTGGTGGTCAACCAGCTGCTCGGCTCTCTCGGAACGCTGATTCTGCTCTGGCTGCAGGATCGCTGGAAACCGCTTTTGACCATCTCGCTTCCGCACGTAAAATCGCTGTTCAGCTACGGCTGGAAACTGCTGGTTTCATCGCTTCTGGATACGGGGTATACTGAGCTTTCGTCGCTGGTCATCGGTAAACGCTTCATCGGCGATTCGCTGGCGTTCTACAACCGCGGGCGGCAGTACCCAGAGATGATCGCCAACAACCTCACCAGCGTGGCGCTCGCCGTGCTGTTTCCAGCGTATTCGCAAAAGCAGGACGATCAGCCGCTCGTGCTCGAAATGGTGCGAAAGACGAACCGCACCACCGCTCTGATGGTGTTTCCCATGATGGCGGGCATGGCGATGGTGGCGACGCTTTTGATGCGCGTACTCCTCACGGAAAAGTGGGTGCCCGCCGCGCCGTTTCTGCAGGTGCTGGCGATTGTTTACGCGCTGTACCCCGTGGAAGCGGCGGATTTGCAGGCAATTAACGCCATCGGACGAAGCGATCTGTACTTGAAAACCGAGATCATCAAGAAGATTTTCGGCATCCTCGCGCTCGCGGGGGCGGTGTTTCTCTATACGACTCCCATCGCCATTGCGTACTCGGCTGCGCTCACGGCGGTCTTTTCCATGCTTGTTACGATGATTGTGATGAAGCGGCTGTTCTTTTACCGCATGCGCGACCAGATTTGGGATATTCTGCCGCCGATTCTGCTTTCCGGCGCGATGGCCGCCGCCGTTTGGGGTGTTTCGCTGATTCCGATGAGCGATCTGGTCTCGCTGATCGTACAGGTCGTTTGCGGTATTGCGGTTTACCTCGGTTTGGCGGTATTATGTAAGTTAAAGAGTCTGGATTATTTGGTTGCTTCGATCAAGGATTTTCTGAACAGAAAGAAAACGAAGCAGTCCGGGCAGGACGAAATAAGAAAAGACCAACTATAATAAATAAAGAAACGAATCAGTACTGCATCCGGCCGCAAAGGCAAGAACAAGCGGCGGAGCAACGAGGAGGATTCTGCATGAAACTGGCGGTTGCCGGAACGGGATATGTCGGGTTGGTGGCGGGCGTCTGCTTTGCCGAAAAGGGTCATACGGTCACCTGCGTGGATGTGGACGAGCAGAAGGTTGCCCTGATGCGCGGCGGGGAATCGCCCATCTACGAAGTTGGGCTCGAAGAGCTGCTCAAAAAGAACATCGCGGCAAACCGCCTGTTCTTTACCACCGACTATGCCAGCGCCTACGCAGATGCGGACGCTATCTTCATCGGCGTCGGCACGCCCGAACTGCCGGACGGCAGCGCGAACCTTTCGTATATCGCGGCGGTCTGCCGGGAGATTGCGGAAAGCGTCACGCACGACTGTCTCGTGGTCGTTAAATCAACCGTGCCGGTCGGCACGAACGATAAAGTTGAACAGTATATTAAGGACAACCTCATCCGCGACGTGAAAGTCCGCGTGGCGAGCAATCCGGAATTCCTTGCGCAGGGCAACGCGGTGCACGACACCATGCACGCCACCCGCATCATCATTGGCACCGAGGACGAGGAAGCCGAGCGCATCCTGCTCAAGATCTACGCGCCGTTCGATCTGCCAATCGTTTCGGTCTCCCGCCGTTCGGCGGAGATGATCAAGTACGCCTGCAACAACTTCCTTGCACTCAAGATTTCGTATATGAACGATATTGCCAACCTCTGCGAACGGGTTGGCGCGAGCGTGGACGACGTTGCCGAAGGCATGCGGTATGACCCGCGCATCGGGGCAAAGTTCCTCAAGGCGGGCGTAGGCTACGGCGGAAGCTGTTTCCCCAAAGATACCAAAGCGCTGTGCTTCCTCGCCGAACAGCACGGCTACCACCTGAGAACCGTGGACGCGGCGGTGGCGATCAACGCCGAGCAGAAGACCAAGCTCTTTGAAAAAGCGAAAAAGCGCTTCATGTCTTTTGAAAACCTACGCGTGGCGGTGTTGGGGCTTGCCTTCAAGCCCGGCACGGATGATTTGCGGGAAGCGCCCGCCCTCGACAACGTAAAGCTCCTTTTGGATCACGGCGCGCAGGTAATCTGCTACGATCCGGTCGCAGGGGAGAACTTTAAAAAGAAATTCCCGAACGTTACCCTTGCCGCTTCCGCCGAGGCAGCGCTGAGCGGCGCGTTCTGCTGCTTTGTGTTTACGGAGTGGGAGGAGATCGTACGGCTGTCGCCGGAAACGTTCCGCTCCAAGATGCACGTGCCGCTGGTCTACGACGGACGGAATATCTTCGATCAGGATACGATGAAGCGCGGCGGCGTGGAGTATTACTCCATCGGCCGATAGGCGAGCAGCTGTATCGCTTTTTGCGGAAAAACGAACGAAAGAACAAGGCGGAGAAACAGTGTTGCTTCAAACTGAAAAACCGATTCTCGTAACGGGGGTTGCCGGGTTTATCGGCTACCATCTGGCAAAGCGCCTGCTCACGGCGGGCTATGCCGTTGCGGGAATCGACAACTTAAACGACTATTACGACCCCGCGCTCAAGCGTGCACGGCTCAACGATCTCGCGCCGTTCGAGCGGTTTTCGTTTACCGAGGGCGATTTGGCAAACGAAGCCGCGGTGGAGGAGATATTCTCCCGCGTTCAGCCGGAGATCGTTGTAAACCTCGCCGCGCAGGCGGGCGTGCGCTACAGCATCGACCACCCGAAAGCTTATATCGAAAGCAACGTCGTAGGCTTTTTTAACGTGCTGGAGGCCGTGCGCCGCCATCCGGTTATGCACCTGCTCTATGCATCCAGTTCGTCCGTCTATGGCGACCGGGAGCAGACGCCGTTTTCCGTGAACGACCGCGTGGACGAACCGATTTCGCTCTACGCCGCGACGAAAAAGAGCAACGAACTCTTTGCCTACACCTATTCGCACCTCTACGGCATCCCCGCCACTGGATTGCGGTTTTTCACCGTGTACGGCCCGTTCGGCCGTCCGGACATGGCGTACTTCAAGTTTACAAAAGCGATTCTCGCGGGGGAGGCCATCGACGTGTACAACAACGGCGAACTCCTGCGCGATTTTACCTACGTGGACGACGTGACCGCCTGCGTGCAGGCAATGCTCTTTTCGCCGCCAAAGCCGAATGCCAGCGGAGATCGGCACGCGGTCTACAACATTGGCAACAACAAGCCGGAAAAGCTGATGGACTTTATCCTGACGCTCGAAAATGCACTTGGAAAACCCGCAAACAAGCGGTTTTTACCCATGCAGGCGGGGGATGTGACCCAGACCTATGCGGATATTACGGAGACTGCGCGGGATTTCGGCTTTGCGCCGACCACGCCGATTTCCGTCGGGCTGAAGAAGTTCGTAGACTGGTACCGGGGGTATTACGGCAAATAATCGTATTACCGGGAGCAAAAAGACAGCGCACTACGGGGCAGGCGTCGGCCTTGTCCCTTTATACTTTAGGAAACGGGATGGAATAAGGATGGTTGGGATCTATAACTACACAGTATTGATGACGTACTTCGGCGTAGTCAGCGCCGTCGTCGGCATCGGCCTGGCGATGTATGGGCGTACGAGCATGGCGATTGTCTGCCTGATGATCTCCGGTTTTTGCGACCTGTTCGACGGCTCGATTGCCAAAACGCGCAAGCGGAACGAACAGGAAAAGAAGTTTGGCATACAAATCGACTCCCTTGCGGACATGATCTGCTTTGGCGTGCTGCCCGCGGCGATCGGGTTTTCCATCGGGCTGACGAAATGGTACGAAGCCGCCGTGCTGGTGCTGTTTGTGCTCGCGGCGCTGATCCGTCTGGCGTACTACAACGTCACCGAGGACGAGCTGCAGTTCAACGAAAAGACGTCCCGCCAGTATTACGACGGGCTGCCGGTCACCACTGTTGCGCTGCTCGTTCCGCTCATCTATACGCTCCGCCCGGTCATGAAGAGCGGGTTTCTGCTCTTGTATGTGCTCTGCCTGTTGGTGACCGCGATTGCGTTTTTAACCAAGTTCAAAGTGCGCAAGCTCGGCCTTAAGGGCATGATTGTCGCCGCCTTCTGCGGTGTGGTGGTGCTCGCGTTTTTGATCATCGGCTGGAACACAGTCGGTTCGGCATTATAAATACAACGTTTTTGCCCGCTTCGGCGGGCATTTTCAATTGAGCGGATATTGCTTGACTTGAAAGGCGGAAAAAAGATGGATGAAACTAAAGCATCACAACAATTCGAAGAGGATGCTTTTGTTACGCTTCCTCGTGTGCAGTATGAGTTTATCCGGCTGATGGCTTTTGGAAAACTGGATGATCCTCTTGCCACAGCGAGCCAAAAAGCATACCGCGATCTTCAAAGAACGATTCACTACTCGGGGGCAGAACAGAATACTAGATATGATCTGCGCAAGGAAATTGAGCAAACAGCAAAGCGCGATTTTCCTTATATTCTTGCGCGAAATGGAATAACACTAGTTGAGTATGACGAGTGGCATGAAGCGTTATGTAAGAAAATTATTGCGACTTATCAGAAGAAGGGATTCGAGTTCCATTTCGGTCAAGCGCAAAAATGGGTCAATATGATGATGAAATACCTTTATGTGCTACAGACACCGGAAGTCGAAAAAATTATTCCTCTGCTTCATGTGCCGATTGATAATTACATCTATCAACAAGCGGAAGAAGAACTGCATGTGCCGAGAATTGACTGCTGCTGGAGCAAAATAGATTCTTACGAGCAATACATTGATTATCAAAATGCAATTCGAAAAGCGGTCGAAACCGCTCCGCTTCTCTGGGAATTTGAAGCATGGCAACGGGCGACTTTTAGTAGATAACAAAAAATCCGGCGCAAGCCGGATTTTTAAGTGTCAATGTGGATGTCATCAGGAGAACGCTTCCGCAAAGAAATCCCGCACCGCTGAAAACGCGAGTTTCAGCGCGTCGAGTGCTTGTTCGCGAACGGAATCGTACACGGCCAGCGCGTCCGGCGGAACGGCGTTGCGAATGCTGAAGAGAATTGCGTAGGCGCTTGTATGCGCGGGGTCGTGCGCGTACGCCGTGCTGTCCAGAATCGCTATGGCGACGGCCAGTACAACGTAGAGGATAACGAGCGTAAACACAAACCGTAACAGCCCCAGAAGGATTCCGCCGCCGGTGCTCAGTTGATGCGAGCCGTACTCCGCGCCGCAATAAGGGCAGTACTGCCCGCGAAAGCGGGTTTTGCAGCGTTTGCAGATATGCGGTTTTTTATGCGACGCAGTTGGCATATCGTTCCGCCTTCCGTTCGGTTTGGCTGAGCGCGAGCCTACTCTCCCTTTGACGCGCGCTTGAGCAGTTCCAGCGCGTCTTTTTTGCGTATGACATGGCAGGCAGGGTTTTGAAAGTCGTTTTCCGGGCAGTACCCCAGCGAAACACAGTTCGGGCCCGCGTCCTCAAACAGCGCGGGGCAAGCCTCCTTGCAGAGCCGCAGCATCTTCCAGGCAAGGTCGCGGATTTCCGCCTGCGCGTTCATGCAGCAGCGAATCTTAAACCAGTCCAAAAGCGCGTGCGCGTTCATGCCGATGAGCGCTTTGAATTCCGTCGCCTGGGGCTTGAGGTAGCGCAGCTCTTCTTCCTTGTAGCCCGCGTCCACGCCCGCGTTGTACCATTCTTCGAGCATGTTTAATAGATCAACCGCGGAGAGATCGACTTTTTCTCCGTTCGGCAGGGTGCATTCCGCGCGGTGCGGCAGGATGCCGTCCGGCAGGACGACGTCGTAGGAACGCTTGCCGTGCTTATCTACACGTCCGCTCTTGATGAGGTAACTCGCGAGGCGTTTGCGCACCAACTGCACTTCGGTGACCCGGGAAAACCCTTCCACGCCGAAGAGAAAATAGTCGAACTCGGTTGCGGCGAGGTGGCCTTTTTCCACGATGCTGCGCACGAGATCCGCGTTGTAAGGGGAAGCGATTATCTCGTCCAGACCCCGCTCGCTGCGCGTGAAGCGCGCGGCAACGTCCGTATAGACTTTTCCGCCGCCGGCAAGCAGCACAACGGTGCCGTCGCCGACCCGCATTTGATTCATAGTTTGATTTCTCCCTGCTTGTTGATGACTCTGGCTATTCCCGCGTTCTTGATCATGCGCGTGCACATTACACAGGGCGCGGGCGCTTCGATGGGATGATCGAACCCTTCGAATCCAGAAAGATACAGCGTGCTGCCGATCATTTCGTTGCGGCTGGCGCTGATAATTGCGTTGGCTTCCGCGTGGACGGCAACGCACTTTTCATACTGTTCGCCATGGGGAATGTTGTTGCGTTCCCGCCAGCAGGAGCCTTCGTCGCAGCAGTTAGGATCGCCGCGCGGCGCGCCGTTATAGCCGGTTGCAACGATTTCGTCGTTTTTTACGATGACCGCACCGTACTGCCGACGCAGACAGGTGGAGCGCTTTGCGACCTCCGCCGCAATGGAGAGGTAGTACGCTTCTTTTCCGATTCGTTCCATGTTCTCACCCCTTTAGAGCTATTCTCGCATAACGGCATACCCCCGTCAAGAAGAGCGGCTGAAAAAGCGGCAGTAAAAAAAGCGCCGCGAAAAAAGCGGCGCTGAAAAACGAAAGATCCTGTTCGCTAAACAATGACTTCCTTCGGAACGCAGTCGCAGGGGTCGGCGGCGGAAAGCGTTTGAATGCGGCTGCGGTAGATCGAGGCAAACAGCGCGAGGCTTAAAAACACGCTGAACGCTTCCGAAACCGGGAACGCCCACCAGACGGCGGTGACGTCAGAGGTGATCTTTGCCAGCGCCCATGCCGTCGGAATCAAAAATACCAACTGGCGTGCCAGCGAGATATACATGCTGAACGATCCCTTGCCGACGGCTTGAAACAGCATGGAGCAACAGATGCTGACCACCGCGATGGGGAGCCCGAGGGGGATGATCGTCAACGCGGAATGACCGATGCGCAGCATGTCCGCAGAAGCGTTGAACATGCCGAGAATCTGATCCGGCAACAGCAGGAATAGAGCTGCCATAACGATCATGAGCACCAGCCCTGAAATAAGCATCAGCTTCCATGTGCGCATGACGCGCTTTCTGTTGCACGCGCCGTAGTTATAGGCAATGATGCTCAAGGCGGCGTTGGTCGTACCAAACAGTGGCATATAGGCGATAGACTGCACCCTGAAGTACGCGCCGAATACCGCAACCGCCGTTTCGCTGAACGTAATCAGAATGGCGTTGAGCGCAAGCGTCATAACGGTGCCGATGGACTGCAGGATAATCGTCGGCAAACCTACCTCGTAGATGCCCTTGATGCTGGCAAGATCGGGTTTGAAATTCTTTAAGTTGAGGCGCACGTCGTTGTTTTTGCCAAAGACAACGAACAGCGAAAAGACCATGGATGTCATCTGCCCGATAACGGTGGCGATGGCCGCGCCCGCAACACCGAGCCTGGGGAAGCCCAGCAGGCCGAATATGAGGATTGGATCGAGCACGATGTTGACCACCGCGCCGACGAGCTGCATGAGCATGGAGTAAAGGTTTTTACCCTGACTCTGCATGATGCGCTCGCAGAATACCTGAATGAACAGGCCTACGCTGAACGTTGAAACGATCGAAAGATAGTCCGCGCCGTACGCCGCCGTCTCCGGCGTACTGGTATAAGCCGAAATGAAGGGCTTTGCAAAGAAGAGCCCGAACACAACGAACAGAAGCGACGAAAACAGCATCAGGAAAAACCCGTTGCTGGCGGCGAGCTCCGCTTCGGCAAAACGCTTTGCGCCAAGCCTGCGCGAAATCAGCGAGTTGATGCCGACGCCGGTGCCGACCGCAACGGAGATCATGAGCATGAAGATCGGGTAGCTGAGCGTAACCGCCGTGAGCGCGCTTTCGTCGATAAACGAAACGAAGATGCTGTCAACGATGTTGTAGAGCGCCTGCGTGAGCATGGAGAGTGCCAGCGGCACGCCCATGGAGAAGAGGAGCTTGCCTTCCGGCAAAACCCCCATTTTGTTCGGCTGCGTGGGTGCGCAGGGCCGGTTTGAAGCTGTTGTTATTTTCTCTTCCATAATGGTTACGAATTATATCACGATAAAAAATAATGTACAATCAAATAAATGTCGGTTCGGTTCAAAAAAGCACGCCTGCCAAGCGGCAGGCGGCCAGAAAGGCGCAAAAATTCAGTATTATCATGCGCGCGGCATGAACAGGGCGAGGTTTTCAACGGGGACGTCGTTTTCCAGCGCGTAGTTGACCGTGTAGAGCGTGCCGCCGCGCATACGCTTGAGGTACGCCACGCACCGGGTGGAATGATCCACCAAGTAGCGGTTGCGCTTGCGCATGGAGTCCGGGCTGCAAAGCTCCGCGGCATACCAGATGCAATCGCCCGCGGCGGATAAGATGGCTTCGTATCGTAGCCGGTCGCCTTCCGGCCAGTCTCCGGTTTGGTCGCGCCCAGGCAGCGCAAGAAACAGCCTGACTTCCGGGTTCGTTTCGCGGCAGCGCAGTACGGCTTCCGCGGCGAGCGTATCGAACCCGCGCGCGCCGCCCGCGTAAAAGAGCGTAATGCCTTCGTCCACCGCGCGAAAAACAGCGGCCTCCAACAGGCCGCAAAGGTCCCGCATGCCTCGCTTTTCTTCGTTTCCGCGATCGGGCAGCGCTTCCGGCCGGTGACCGGTAAAGCAGCAGGCGCGCCGGGGAGAACAGTCGAACTCAGACAGGCTTTGCATCCATCCTCCGTGAGCCGATCAAGGCCAGCGCTGGGGCGAGTTCTCCGCCCGCCATGGCGGTATACGCGGTATTGAGAAGCGGGGTCGCCTCCTGAACAGCGCAGTCGAACAGCTCCGGGAACGACTCCGTTCTGGCCTGTTCCGGCGCCCAGGGTGCGCGCCACTCTTTATGGCCAAGGTTCAGGCGGTCGTCCGGGTCGGGATGGTGCGCAACCAGAAAACCGGTCAGTTTGCCGGATTGATCCAGCTTGCTGAAAAACCGGAGCTTGCGGTTGTTCGGGTCAAACGAAACCGTGTTGACCGCAATCCACTTATGCAGGCTGCGGGAGAACGCGCCTTTGATCTCAATCGAAAGGAGCTGGCGGATCAGGCTTGTATGCAGCCTGTCCAGCGCGGCGACTTCTCCGCGACGGTAGAACCTTGCGGGAGGGAGGGGAACGCCGGGGCGCTTGATGCGGTCGGCCATCATCAGATCGATCTGTATTTCGGCGGGCGTATGCGCTTTGCCGGAGAACCGCGCTTCAATATATGGATGCGCGTTGGTATCCAGCAGAAAGTGGCATAAAAACCCAAGCGTGTAGGCTTGCGCCGCAGGGCTTTCTCCCGTGAGCGGAAGCAGCGCGGAAGCGATAACCCGCATATCCATTGTATGCAGCTTGTCGACGACCGGTTTGCGGCAGGGGGCGAACAGCGGCTTTGGCATTTCGTCGCCAAAGTACGGATCAGGCCCCATTGTGCCGATCAAAAACGAACCCTTGTGCTTGGCGACAAGGGCTTTTACGGCGGCGTCTGCGTTCTCCAGCGCGGTGAGTCCCACCAGCGCGTGCGTGTAATTATATGGCATATCCGTATTATACGTTCGAGCGGGAAAAGGTTCAAGCATTCGACAAAAAACAGCTTATAAAAGTGAGAATCCGTGTGCGTTCGACGTATGGCAAAGAGGGAGCAAAGATCACTTTTTGCCGAAATCCGGCGCTTCTTCTGCGCGGGAAAACGAATACGCGCGAATTCCGTTACGCCGCGCGGTTTTGGCGCAAAGTCGGGAGGGCGCACAAAAATCACACAATTCCGCTGTATCGCAATTCGTTCAAAAAGACATGAATTTTTTCTAACGAAAACGTGTAAATTTTGAAAATCTTATGTTTTTCTATGGTGCATTCTCTTACGAGCGTGTTACAATACCCTTGACAGCACGACTGAGGTGGAGAGCATGAAAAAGATTGTAAAGCGCAGGAGAACGTTTCGCATCAATAACCCGCTCGCATTCGGAATTCTATGCGCTATGATCCTCATTATGCTCATCGGCGTGAGTTATGCCCTCGTCGCCGGTGTAATTTCACCCGCTGTCGTGAAATATCAAATCGCGCATGCAAGCCCGACGCCTCCGCCAACAGTCGCTCCCGTCACGGCAACGCCTTCTCCTTCGGTCGATCCCGCGCTGCCGTCGCCATCGCCTTCACTGGAGCCCGGCACAACGCCGACGGCGACCATTCCGCCGGCTGGAAAGCTGGACGGGCACGTAATCGGCATCGACCCCGCGCGCGGTTACAGCTCCAAAATACAAGGCGTATCGACTAAAATTTACGCCAACCGGCTGAATTACGCGGTGGCGACGCTGGTGAAAGAAAAACTGGAGCAGGAGGGCGCAACCGTCGTCTTTTCGCTCAACGACGTCAAGGACGACAAGACTTCTTCCGAGCGCGCGGCCATCTTCAACAGCGGCGGCGTGGAGCTTGTCCTCCGCATTGAGTGCAACTTTGTCAACGCAACGGACACGCGCGGCGCAATGGCCTGGATACCGGAAAAGCATGATCAGAAGGACGCCTGCAGCAAGCTTGCCAACGCGGTGCTGAACTCGTATATCAATGCAACGGGGCTGTCGCTGCGTGAAGTGAAGGGCGAATCCATCATTGAAAAGTCGGACGAGACGTTCTTTATTAAAACCGAAGCGCCGGTCTGCACACTCTTTATCGGCCACATCAGCAATGCCGAAGAGGATAAAAAGATCAATAATTCCGACTTCCAGAAGACCATGGCGGAAGGCATCGTAAACGGAATTTTGAGCTACCTCGGCATCAAATAAGAGAATACTGCGCTCACAACCGCCGGAACTTCCGGCGGTTCTTTTTTATTTAGATGCGAGATGCAAGGTTAGCGAAACGTTTTTTCTTCGCGACGGCGTTTTACGGTTCTCTTGGGCGCTGAATTCATCTGAATTTCTGCCTCTCTTTGGTAACGGCTCTTGTTTCGGTGCGGCAAATACCTTATACTGTATAAGGTTTCGAACGGGCAAGCCTCTTTTCTATGCCCGATTAATACAAGGCAGGTGGAATCGATTGAAAAAAACGTTTCGCGGCGGCATCCATCCTCTCCGGAAGAACGGTGAAGGAAAACCGCTGACTAACGCTTGCTCCGTGCGCGCCGTCGTGCCGGACGCCGTTGTCATCCCGATGGGGATGCACCTTGGCGCGCCGAGTGCGGCATGCGTACAAAAAGGACAGCGCGTGAAGCTGGGCGAGGTGATAGCAACTCCCGTCGGCGCGCTGGGACTACCGGTACACGCAAGCGTTTCCGGCGAGGTGCTCTTTGTCGAGACGCGCCAGCAGCTCAGAGCGGCGCCGGAACTCTGCGTAGCGATTAAGAACGACGGTCTCGACGAGTGGGTTGAACTGACCCCCGCGGGCTCGCTGGAGTCGGTCACGCCGGAGCAGATCATTGCCGCAGTCAAGAGCGCGGGCATCTGCGGCATGGGCGGAGCTGCGTTTCCCACGCACGTCAAGCTTTCGATTCCGGAAGGCAAGCAGGCGGACACGGTGATTCTCAACGGCGCGGAATGCGAGCCGTTTTTAACCGCCGACCACCGGCTGATGCTGGAATCGCCGGAGCGCATCGTCAACGGATTGAAGCTCATACTGAAGGCGACGGGCGTCGGCCGCGGCGTCATTGCGGTTGAGTCGAACAAGCCGGACGCCATCGAATCCGTGCAAGCAGCCGTCAAGAACGATCCAAGCCTGTCTGTTTTGCCGCTGAAAACGAAATACCCGCAGGGCTCGGAAAAGCAGCTCATTCACGTTGTGACCGGGCGGGAAGTGCCGCGCGGCAAACTGCCCATCGACGCGGGTGCGCTGGTGTTTAACGTCAGCACCGCGGCGGCCATTGCGGACGCCGTACTGCTGGGAAAACCGCTTGTCGAGCGGATTACGACCGTGACCGGCTGCGTCGGCACGCCTTCGAACCTTCGGCTTCGCGTGGGGACAACCTACCAGCAGGCGATCGACGCTTGCGGCGGCCTCTGCGGCGACGTCGGCAAGATCTTTGCCGGTGGGCCGATGACCGGCCTGTGCGCGGCTGACACGAGCGTTTCCATGACCAAAGCGACCAACGGCATTGTCGCGTTTGATCAAAAACAGGCAAAACAGATCGAAGAATCCGCCTGCATCCGCTGTGCAAGATGCGCGCATGTCTGCCCGATCGGGCTGCATCCGTACCTGATGCGCGCGGATATCGACAAGCCGGATTTGGAGCTTGCCAAGAAGCACGGACTACTCGACTGCGTGCTCTGTGGCGCGTGCTCGTATATTTGCCCCGCGCGCAGATACCTTGCCTCGTCGTTTAAAGCGGCGCGGGAAGAGCTTGCCGCAAAGGCGAGGAGGTAAGGAGTATGGAACAGACAAAACGACTGACCGTTTCCGGTGCGCCGCACATCTTTTCCAAGAAGACGACCACCGTTCTGATGCTGGACGTCATCGTTGCGCTGACGCCGGCGATTGCCGCGGGTATCTGGCTGTTTGGCTGGAACGCCGCGCGCGTACTGCTCATCAGCACTGCGAGCTGCGTCATTTTTGAGTTCCTCTGGGAACTGCTGCTCAAAAAGCCGATCACTGTAAACGACCTTTCCGCCGTGGTCACCGGCATATTGCTGGGGTTGAACCTGCCTTCCACGGCGCCCTGGTGGATGATCGTCATCGGCAGCGCGGTGGCCATCCTGCTGGTCAAACAGCTCTTTGGCGGCGTTGGCGATAACTTTGTTAACCCCGCGCTCTCGGCGCGCGCGGTACTGCTGGCAAGCTGGCCCGCGTTCATGAGCGGCAGCAGCGCGTTTGTGACCCCGTTTGACGCGGTCTCCAGCGCGACGCCAATCGACATTATCTCGAGCGCGACGGCGCATTCCACCGCGATTCCTTCCAATCTCGATCTGCTGATCGGCTGGGTTCCCGGCTGCATCGGCGAAGTCAGCAAGGTCGCCATCCTGTTAGGGCTTGTCTACCTGCTGATTCGAAAGACGATCTCCTGGCATATTCCGGTGACCATGATCGCTTCGTTTATGCTCTTTACCTATCTCTTTGGCGGAGACCCCGTGCAAAACGTCCTGATGGGCAGCGTGCTCTTTGGCGCGGTCTTCATGGCTACCGACTATGTAACGAGCCCCATGACGCATCCGGGGCAGATGATCTATGCCGCGGGCGCGGGGCTAATCCTTGCGCTGATTCGCGCGTACGGCGGATATCCGGAGGGCACGACGTATGCTATCCTC
The DNA here is from genome assembly GCA_963674535.1 of Christensenellaceae bacterium. Taxonomy (GTDB): domain Bacteria; phylum Bacillota; class Clostridia; order Christensenellales; family CAG-138; genus UBA7703. Next base: position 1,008,169 of record OY771363.1, read on the forward strand.
CTGATGAACATCGTAACCCCGCTGATCGACCGGGCGACGAAAGGCAGAATTTACGGGGAGGTGAAGACCCGTGCGTGATAAGATTTGGGTACTGGGACTGAAGCTCTTTGCAATCGCCGCGGTTGCGGGGCTTGCGCTGGGCGCGACCAACGCGCTCACGGAAGGGCCGATTCAGGAGCAGGCGGTCATCGCCGCGGACGCGGCCCGCAGAGAGGTTCTCGCCAGCGCCGATACGTTTACCGAACTGACCGCGCCGGAAGGCCTCAGCGAAGCATACGCGGGCTACGACGCAAACGGCAAGCTCGTCGGCAAGACCGGCAAGGTTGTGACCAAAGGCTACGGCGGAGAGGTGGAAGTCACCGTCGGCGTTGACGAAACGGGAACCATTACGGGCGTGTTTGTCGGTGGCCCGAACTTTTCGGAAACCGCGGGTCTGGGCGCGCGCACCAAGGAAGCGTGGTTCGGCGCACAGTTCATTGGCAAGCTTTCGCACGTTTCACTCAAAAAGGACGGCGGCGACATCGACGCGGTAACCAGCGCAACCATCAGTTCGCGCGCGGTCACCAAGGCGGTCGATCTGGCGGCAAGCCTGCTAACCGCGCTCAGCGCGCCGACGGAGGGATAAACAATGGAACAGAAAACAACGTTAAAAAGCGTGTTTCTCAACGGCATCATCACGGAAAACCCGACTTTCCGGCTCGTGCTCGGCACATGCCCTACGATGGCGGTAACCACGAGCGCCACCAACGGAATCGGCATGGGCGCCGCGGCAACCTTCGTGCTGGTCGGCTCCAACATCGTCATATCGCTTTTGAGAAACTTTATACCGGATAAAATCCGCATTCCGTCGTTCATCGTGGTCATCTGCACGTTCGTGACCATGGTGCAGATGTTCATGCAGGCGTTTCTGCCTTCGCTCTATTCGAGCCTTGGTATCTTTCTTCCGTTGATCGTGGTCAACTGCATCATCCTTGCAAGGGCGGAAGCGTTCGCCAGCAAGAACACCGTGCTCCACAGCGCGGCGGACGGAATTGGCATGGGCATCGGCTTTACGCTGGCGCTCACGTTGATTGGCAGCATCCGCGAGATCCTCGGCAACGGCACGATCTTTGGAACAACGGTATTCGGGCCTTCCTACCAGCCGATGCTGCTGCTCATCCTGCCCGCGGGCGGATTTATCGTGTATGGCCTGCTGCTTGCGCTGTTTAACGTCGTCGGCACGAAAGCCGCCGGTAAAAAGGAGGCGAAGAAGCAATGAACCCGATCGTAAAAATTCTGCTGTTCATGTTCAGTTGCGTGCTGACGAATAACTACATCTTCTCGCGCTTCCTTGGGTGCTGCCCGTTCCTGGGCGTATCCAACAAGGTGGAAACCGCGGTGGGCATGGGAATTGCGGTAACGTTCGTCATGGCGCTGGCGAGTCTGTTTACGTATTTCGTGTACTATTACATCCTCGTGCCGCTGTCGCTGACGTATTTGAGCACCATCGCGTTCATTCTGGTTATCGCGTCGCTGGTGCAGGTGGTTGAGATGTTCCTCAAAAAGTCCGCACCGTCGCTTTACGGCGCGCTGGGCATCTACCTGCCGCTGATTACGACCAACTGCGCGGTGCTGGGCGTGACCATTCTCAACATCACGGAAGGGCACGACCTGCTTTACTCCGTCCTCAACGGAACGTTCGGCGCGCTTGGCTTTTTGCTGGCAATCGTGCTGATGGCGGGCGTGCGCGAGCGGCTCGAATCGGCAAAGATCGCGGCTCCCCTCAAGGGATTCCCGATTTCACTGGTGATCGCCGGGCTGATGAGCATTGCGTTCCTCGGCTTTTCCAACATGTTCGCGGGGGTGATGTAAGCATGGAGACGGTTGTAAAAATCCTCTTTGCCGTCGCGGCTCTTGGCGGAATTGGCGTGCTGTTCGGCTTTGTGCTGGGCGTTGCGGGCAAGAAGTTTGCCGTAGAGGTCGATGAGCGCGTGCAGGCCGTGCGCGCGGCGGTCTCCGGCGCAAACTGCGGCGCCTGCGGCTATGCGGGGTGCGACGCGTTTGCCGAAGCGGTCGTCCGTGGGGAGGCGAGCACCAGCGGATGCACGCCGGGCGGATCGAAGTCCGCAAAAGCGCTTGCCGAAATCATGGGCGTTTCCGCCAATGCCATTGATCCCATGGTTGCGCGCGTGCGCTGCCAAGGCAACTGCGATAATGTAAAACCGCGCTTCGAGTACGCGGGTATACCTTCCTGCCGGGCGGCGAGCTCGCTTTCCGGCGGGCCGAACGCCTGCGAATTCGGCTGCGTCGGCCTTGGGGACTGCGTGGATCGCTGTCCGTTTGGCGCAATCCATATGGAAAAAGGCGTTGCGGTGGTCGATCAAAACGTCTGCACCGGCTGCGGCGTCTGTATTGCGGTTTGCCCGCGCGGTATCATACAGATGCTTCCGAAGGATCAAACCGTTATTGTACTCTGCCGGAACAAGGCCATCGGGCGTATTGCGGCGCTGCAGTGCAAAACCGCCTGCGTCGGCTGCAAGCGCTGCGAAAAGCAGTGCCCGACCAACTCCATCGTCGTCAAGGACGGCGTTGCGGAAATCGACGAAACCACCTGCACGCGCTGCGGCGCCTGCATTCCGGTTTGCCCGATGCACTGCATCGTCAACTTTTACGAATGCCAGGACGAAGAAATTCTGGATGAGCAGTTAACGGACGAAGCGTAAGAAATAGAATCAAAACAAGAGCCGGCTGACGCCGGCTCTTGTTTTATTAATCAGTGAAAACCTTGACTATTGTTTGGACGGCTCTTCCGGCTTCTGTTCGGTGACTTTTGCCGCGGCTGCAAGTTTGCGCTTTTTACTGCGCTTTTTCAGCACGATAATCAGAACAACGATTGCCGCAATCAGCACGACAAGGAATAAAATGACGAATTTTGCCATGCTCGGAACGCCGTTCAAGCCCATTGTCGTGGTGAAGAAATACCGCAGGTAACCAAAGCTCGCGGGGGTGTTGTATTCGTTAAAGCGCACATGCACCGTTTCGTAGTTGCGCACATTGTGCTCGGTAAAGCGGAACAGCCGCACGCCGCGTGTATCCTCTGCTCCGTAGCTCGTAAAGGAACTGCCGGGCGCGTTGGCGAGGTCGATGCCGTGCAGGCTGCCAATATAGGAGTTGGTGTGGTCGTGGCCGTTGACGGCGAGAAATACGTCGCCATTGTCCATAAACGCGTCGAACAGGCCATTGTTGCTGCTGGAAGGGCAGGGAGGCTCGTTGACATCGCCCGTAAAGATCATATCGGAGTCCGGCAGATAGTATTTGCCCGCGCCGGTGCCGACGCCCTCAAACGAGTTCGGCGTGCCTTTTTCCACTTCGGTTAGCATGTCGTAAACTTCCGGCAGGGGGATATGGAAGAAAGCCACGGAGGGGAGTGCCTGATTGTCGTTTTCGGTATGCGTTAGTATGCTCTGCTCGTTATACCAGGCAACCTGCTCGGCGGAGACCGTGTCGTAGTCGCCATTGGGCAGGTAGCAGCCGGAGTCGAAGAAATACAGCTCCATCGCCTTGGCCGTGCCGTCGGTCGTATACACCGGCAGGGAATACGCGCCGGAGTCCGACAAACCCGTTCCGTAGTTCACACCGAGGCAGGTTTCGTAGGATTCGTAGAACTTGACCTGATCGGCAATGGAGATCGGCGCGTCGTAATCGTGGTTGCCAAAGACGACCGCAAACGGAATGCCGCTCTCGGCGATGGGTTCGAGCAGCGTTTCGAGCGTCTTTAAGCAGTTCTTGTTGCCATTTCCAATGTGCATAATCGGGTTCGCACCGTCCATCTGGTCGCCCAGAAGGACGATCAAATCGGCGGAAGTATCCGAAAGCACGCTCTTTTCTCCGGCGACGACCTGCCTAGTCACAAACTGGATATCCTGCAGGTCGGAGAAGATCAGAATGGTGAAGGTGCCGTCGGATCCAAAGCGGAGATCCGTTGCGGCGGCTTCTTCGGCGGATGCGCTGTTAAAGGCTGGCATCAGGCAAACGCCGAGCAACAGAATACATACGAAAATCGTTAAAATATGTTTTTTCATTCATCAAGCGTAAAGCATTTGTAAAGGAAATGTCAAGTGACAGATTTCGAATTGTTACGACGTGACGAAAAACCTGAGAGAGCGAACAGAATAGGGGTTGTTGCGCTTGTCACAAGCGTGTTATAAAATAGAAAGTACGGCGACCGGTATTCGGGCTAAGCCGGGGGGTTGGGATGATATGCTGCAGTTTTTTACCGATTTAATTCGCAATAAACTTTTGGTTGCGGCGCTGTCCGGCTGGGTGATTGCGCAGCTGGCAAAAGTGATTCTCTACACGATTGTAAACAAGCAGTTCAGCTTCGAGCGGCTGACCGGCAGCGGCGGCATGCCAAGTTCGCACGCGGCGACCGTCTGCGCTTTAACGACGGCGGCGGCAAAGGAATTTGGCGCGGGGTCGTTTGAATTCGCGGTTTCGTTTGTGCTGGCTTCCATCGTGCTCTACGACGCGCGCGGGGTGCGTCTGGAAACGGGCAAGCAGGCGGTGACCATTACGGCGATTATCGACCACCTGCTCAACGAGGGCAAAATTCTCAAGCTGCCGGAATACGAGCTTAAAGAACTCATCGGACACACGCCGTTTCAGGTGCTGATCGGGTCGATCATGGGCATCGGCATCGGCCTCTGGCTTGGCTGAGCAAGCGCCAATCAAGACGAAGTAAAGCAAGAGGGGGAGAGCGTATGTGCGGCAGGTTTTATACGGACGACGACGACGCGCAGTACCGCGCGGTGATAGCTCTGCTCTACCAGCGCAACCCCGACGATACGGCGCTTCTTTTGCGCAAATCAGGCGAAATCTTTCCAACGGACAAAGTGCCCGTGCTGGACGCTTCCGGTCCGCGGTTGATGGAGTGGGGGTTCTCCCGTTTCGACGGCAAGGGCCGCGTGATCAACGCGCGCAGCGAAACCGTGCTGGAAAAGAGCATGTTTCGCGCACCTGTGACAAACGGGCGCTGCCTGATTCCGGCGGTGAGCTACTTTGAGTGGGAAAAGCGCGGCAGCGAGAAGATCAAGTACAAGCTCCGCCCGAAAGGCGAAGGCTTGATGACGTTCGCGGGATTGTACCGTGCCGAAGCGGGCTCGCAGCTGCCTCTGTTTGTGATTTTAACCGCACCCGCCGCGAACGGGATTTTGTTTATCCACGACCGCATGCCGGTGATTTTGCCGCAGGACGCGCAGGAAGACTGGCTCAAGAGCGCGAAGAAAGCTAACAGCCTGCTGGAACGTGCGAATACCGAGTTTGAATACGAAATCTGCGGGTAGACCGCACAGCGGACAAATCGTGACAAGAAAAGACAGGACGCGCGTGCGCGCGATTTGATACCATCTTTCTGCAAGGGAACAAACGGAGCCATCGGGCGGCGACAACGCGAAAGGAGCATTTGCTTTGGAACTGGTAGAGAGCTTGAACGGTGCGCTGCGGTATATTGAGGAACACCTGCTGGAAGAAACGGACAGTACGCTGGCGGCGAGGAGCGTGGGGCTCTCGCGCTTCTATCTGGAGCGGACGTTTTCCGCGCTGACCGGCATGAGCGTAAGCGAGTACATCCGCGCGCGCAGGCTCTCGCAGGCGGCAAACGAACTGCTTGCGGGCGACGAAAAAATTATCGATCTTGCGCTGAAGTACGGCTACGATACGCCGGAAAGCTTTACCAAGGCGTTCTCCCGTTTCCATGGGGTTACGCCGACCAACGCGCGGCGCTTTAGCACGCTGCTCAAATGCCAGAATCCCCTTGCGATTTCAATACAGTTGGAGGGTTTTACAAGGATGAATTACAAGATTGAACAGATGGAAGCGTTCACGGTGTTCGGCGCGGAGCGCACGTTCAACATGGACAGCAGCAAGGAAGAAATCCCCAAATTCAGGGACGAGTTCTTCCAAAAGGGGCTGCATGAGAAGGTCTGCCCGATGTTTGGCCTTTGCTTCGACGCGGACGCAAGCGGCAACTTTCCCTATATGATTGGCGAACCGCTCAAACCTGGTATGACGGTTTCGGAAGGGCTCGTTACCCGCGAGATTCCGGCGCATACATGGGCGCGCTTTGCCTGCGTCGGCCCCATGCCGGGCGCAATTCAGAACGCGACGCGGCAGATTTACTCCGAATGGCTGCCGACCAACGGCGTGTACGAAGTTGCGCAGTTTATTGAGATTGAAATGTATTCGGAAGGCGATACCGCTTCGCCGGACTACTACAGCGAAGTCTGGATTCCAATCCGCAAGAAAGCGTAACAAACGCCATATAAAAACGGAACCGCGAGGTTCCGTTTTTTTATGTTTGTATGGGTTCTACCGCCCGTAGATCGTCGTCATTGCGGATATTTTTTCGATGAGTTCATCGGTGAATTCGCCGGGGAGCAAACGCCAGCGCCAGTTGTTGCCGCCGAGCGTGCCGGGGATATTCATGCGCCCCTGCGCATCAAGGCCGAGATAGTCCTGCATCTGCGAAACAAATAGGTCGGAAACCGACCCCATGCCGCCGCGCAGCATGCCCCAGACATAACCTTCGCGCTCGTTCAGACCGAGGTATTCCGCGGCGTAACCGACCGCGAGGGAATCCGCCTCGTTAAACCATCCCGCCGTGGTTGTGTTGTCGTGCGTGCCCGCGTAGCAGACGCAGTGGCGGTCGTAAGTATGCGGCAGATAGTTGCTCGGCTCGCGCGAATCAAACGCAAACTGGAGCACCTTCATGCCCGGAAACCCGCTTTCGGAAAGTAGGCTGCGCACTTCGTCGGTGAGAAAACCCAAATCCTCGGCAATCACTTCCATCTGCGGGCAGGCGGCCTTGATGGTGTTTACAAAATCCATGCCGGGGCCCTGCACCCAAACGCCGTCCCGCGCGGTTTCCGCGCCTGCAATCACGCTCCAATAGGAAGAGAGGCCGCGGAAGTGGTCGATGCGGAGACAGTCGAACAGCGTCGCCGCCGAGCGCATGCGCCGAATCCACCAGGCGTAGCCGGTTTGCTTCATATAATCCCAGTTGTAGATCGGGTTGCCCCAGAGCTGGCCGTCCTCGCTGAAGTAGTCGGGCGGAACGCCCGCAACGCACCGCGGCCTGCGTTCCTCGTCCAACTGGAATTCCTCGGGCGCGCTCCAGACATCAGCACTGTCCAGCGGGACGTAGATGGGCAGGTCGCCTACGATCCTGATGCCGTGATCGTTGGCGTAGGCTTTCAGCTTTGCCCACTGCTCAAAGAACAGCCACTGGATGAATTGATAGAAGCGAATGCTTTCTTGCAGGCGTTCCCGCGCAGAATCCAGCGCGGACTGCTCGCGCATGCGCGTTTCGTACGGCCATTCGCTCCAGGCAACGCCGCCGTTTTCGTCCTTGAGAGACATAAACAGCACGTAGTCGTCCAGCCAGTCCGCGTTTTGACGCGCGAACGCGTCGAGAGAACGCATCTGTTCGGCGTTTTGCGCGGCGCGCAGAAAAGCGCCTTTGAGCACGGAAAAGCGGTTGTAATAGATCTTGCCGTAATCGACCTGTCGCGCGGGGGAACCCCAGTCGATTGCTTCCAGCGCGGAGCGGTCGAGCAAACCTTCGTCGGCTAGCGTATCGAGGTCGATGAAATACGGATTGCCCGCGAACGCGGAAAAGGTTTGATACGGCGAATCGCCATACCCCGTAGGGCCGAGCGGAAGCACCTGCCAGTAGCTCTGGCGGGCGCGCACAAGCTGATCGACGAACGCATAGGCTTCCCGCCCGAGCGAGCCGATGCCGTACGGGGAGGGAAGGGACGAAATATGCAGCAAAATACCGGAAGAACGCTTCATAGCCTCACCAGTTCCATCTTGAAATATCACAAGTATTATACATGAAAATGCCGATCTGCGACAGCAGATTCTCCGTTTCAAGCAAGCGGACGTTTGGCAGGGGCATGCAGCACAGCGCAAGGTGGCAGGTGATGAGCGGCCTGCAGCAGACTCCGTTCTCAGCGGATGCAAAATCGTTTATTCGCCGGAAACGGAAAAGTTTGCCGAAATTTCACTTGGGCTGGCGCGCAGGCTGGTATAATAAAAAGGACAAAAGTTCTACACGTAATAACAGCAACGGCAGTACCGTTTTGCGAACAGACAGATGCCAGTGTGAAACGATGTACAGTCGGCAGCAAGTGAATCACCGGCGCGAGAACGCGCAAAAAATACCGCGCAACTGCGCCAAATATGAGGGAACTACATGAAATCTGTGCTCTATCGATTCATCTGCGGCATAGCCGTTGGCATTGGCGGCGTACTGCCGGGCGTTTCCGGCGGGATTCTTGCCATCAGCCTCGGCATGTATGAAAAAATGATGCTCGCCATTGGCGACTTCTTCCATAACATAAAGGCAAACTTCAAATACCTGCTGCCCATCGTCCTCGGCGGCGGCATTGGCATTCTGTTAACCAGCAACGTGCTCAGCATTCTGATTGCGCGCTATGAAGCGCCACTGCTGGCACTGTTTTCCGGGCTGGTGCTCGGTAGCGTGCCGGGGCTGTATACGGAAGTGCGCAAGAGCGGCCCGATCAAATGGAAACATATCATTGCGGCGCTTCTGGGGCTGGGGATCGTTCTGCTGTTCGCGTTGGGCGAGAACAGCGCGGTTGCCAGCGGAAAGATTGCGGAACTGACGATTCCCGTTTCCATCCTCGCGGGGGCGGTGCTCGCATTCGGCGTTGTAATCCCCGGCATCAGTTCGTCGTTTATCCTGATCTATATGGGGCTGTACAGCGCGGTTCTGGGCGTCATCTCCGGCGTGTTTGACTTCTCCGCGCTTGCTTCGGGCGGGATTTCCGGCGCGTTTGCCAGATTTCTGGAAATTCTGGTTCCGCTGATCTTTATTTCTCTTGGATTCGGTATCTGCGCGCTCGTTATCATCAAGATTGTCAATCGCATGATGAAGCGGCACCATTCGACGTCCTACGCCGCGATCATCGGCTTTGTGGTGGGTTCGGTTGCGCTGATTCTGCCAAAGGCGTTCGCCGCGTTCAACTGGGGTTCCGCCGTTATGCTGCTTGCGGGGTTTGCGCTGAGCTACCTGCAGAACCGTTACCGCGACAAGATTACCAAAAAGGAAGCCGCAGTGCTGGCCGTCGAGGCGGCGCAGGCAAAGGCTTCCGCCGAACCGCCGCAGAAGTAACCGTTAGGCGATTTCAGCGAATCCGACGCGGCATTTTTGCGCGGTATGCGCGCCGCTGTGCCTCAATGTCGGTACGCGCGGTTTGACAATACGCTTTCGCGCGTGCTACAATCGATCCGGCGGAGACTTGTCCGGCGCGTTTTTTTGATACGCTCCCACGCCGATTTTTTTTCAGATGAAAGAGGAACGCAGGGTGTCGAAATATTCGCCAAAGCGCTTTAAAGGTTCATTGATCTTATTTTGCAAACTGGCGATTATGGCCGCTACGGCCGGCGCCTTTTTGTATTTAGTACTCAAATATTACCCGGAGACCGATTTCTGGTTCAAAGGGTTCGTGGTTTTTGTCTTTCTGTATTTGGTCGTGTTCCTTGCGTTTGCGGCAACGTACCGCTGCTTCAACATCGGCACCATGCGGTACCGCGAGCTGACGTTTGCCTACATCCTCTCGACGTTTCTGACGAACTTTATCTTCTATTTCATCCTTTCGCTGACCGCAAAGAAGCTGCTTTCCGCAACGCCGCTGCTGATTATGATGCTCGTGCAGTGGGCAATGGCGCTTCTATTGTATTTCTTTGCCGACCGGCTGTACTACCTGCTGTACCCCGCGCGCAAGTCGATTGTCGTCTGCTCGCGAAATAAGCACGAGATCAACACGTTCAAGAAGATCGACTCCATGAAGGAGCGCCACGAAATTTGCGCCGTTGTAACGGAAGCGGAGGACGCGGAGTCGATTAAGCGCTGCCTCGAGCCGTACTCAACGGTGTTTATGGGCGATATTTCGCGCGATCTTAGGTTGGAGCTTACGGAGTACTGCTTCGAAAATAGCAAGCGCCTCTTCGTTTTACCGACGGTGGAGGACATTATTTTCCACAACGCGCATGAAAACATCATCGGCGACTCGCTGGTATATCAATGCAAGAATCACACGTTTTCGGTTGAACAGCTTGCTGCAAAGCGCCTGATGGATATTTTCATATCGCTCATCGGCATCGTCATCACGAGCCCGTTGATGCTCCTTGCTGCAATCGTCATCAAGCTGCAGGACGGCGGGCCGGTGTTCTTTAAACAGGAGCGCTACACTCGAAACCTTCAGCGATTTACACTTTACAAGTTCCGCAGCATGATCGTAGACGCCGAGAAGGACGGCGCGCAGTTCACGCGTCCGGGGGACAGCCGCATTACGCCGTTCGGAAAGTTTTTGCGCGCTTCCCGCATTGACGAATTGCCGCAGTTTTTCAACATTCTGCGCGGGGACATGTCCCTGGTCGGTCCGCGCGCGGAGCGCATTGAAAACGTAGATTTCTACTGCGAGCGCATGCCGGAATTCCGCTACCGCATGAAGGTTAAGGCGGGGCTGACGGGTTACGCGCAGATCTATGGCAAGTACAACACGAACTTTGAGGACAAACTCAAGCTCGATATGCTCTATATCGAGAACTGCTCGCTGATTCACGATCTCCAGCTGATCTTTATGACCATCCGCGTGCTGTTTATGCCGGAAAGCACGGAGGGCTTCGACGTTGCCAGCCTGCAGGAGCTCGGCTCGGCAAGCTGCGAAGTGCCGCAGGAGACCGCCTCTGCCGAAGCACAGACGGAGCAGCAAGCGCACGCTGTTCAGCATGAGCCGCGCGAGCGGGAAGTCCGTCTGAACCGGCCTGAGAAACCCTGCTACAAAGGCATTATCCTCGCGGGCGGGAAGGGCACGCGCCTTTACCCCAGCACGAAAGCCGTCAGCAAGCAGCTGCTGCCCATCTATGATAAGCCGCTGATCTACTATCCGCTTTCGGTGCTGATGCTCGCGGGCATACAGGACGTGCTCATCATCTCCACGCCGGAGGATACGCCGGTGTACGAACGCCTGCTCGGCACGGGTGAGCGGATCGGCATGCGGTTTTCCTACAAGGTGCAGGATACTCCGCGAGGACTTGCGGACGCCTTCATCCTCGGCGAGGAGTTTATCGGCTACGATCCTGTTTGCCTGATTCTCGGCGACAACGTGTTTTACGGTCAGGACTTTTCCGCAACCCTGCAGGCGGCCATGCGGCACGAGCAGGGGGCTACGATCTTCGGCTATCCGGTCAAGGACGCGCGCGCGTTCGGCGTTGTGGAGTTCGATTCCGAGCACCGCGTGCTCTCCATTGAAGAAAAGCCTGAGCAGCCGAAGTCCAACTATGCCGTACCCGGATTGTACTTCTACGACAACCGCGTGGTGGAGATTGCCAAGCACATTCGGCCTTCCGCGCGCGGCGAAATCGAGATTACGTCCGTTAACAACGCGTACTTAACGCTAGGCGATCTCAACGTTGAACTCCTCGGCCGCGGCATGGCCTGGCTCGACACCGGTTCGCCGGAGGGCATGCTTAAGGCCGCCGAGTATGTGGAAGCCATTCAGTCCCGTCAGGGATTCTATATTGCCTGCATCGAGGAAATCGCATGGCGGCGCGGGTTTATCACCACCGAGCAGCTCAGCGCGCTGGGGCAGGAGCTTTCCTCGACCGAATATGGACAATACTTGCTTGCGCTTGCAAAGGAGAAACAGCTATGAACTTGTTGGTAACGGGCGGCGCCGGATTTATCGGCAGCAACTTTATCCGATGGATGCGCGCCAACGCGCCGGGAAACAAAATTGTCAACGTGGACGCGCTGACCTACGCGGGCAACCTCGAAAGCCTGAGCGACATCCCGCAGGACGATACGTATGTGTTTGTGCGCGCGGATATCCGCGACCGCGCGAAGATGGAAGAAGTGTTTGCCCACTACGATATTACGCACGTGGTCAACTTTGCGGCGGAATCGCACGTGGACCGCAGCATCGTAGACCCGGAAGTGTTTTTAACGACCAACATCGTCGGCACGCAGGCGTTGCTGGACGCCGCCAAGAAGAGCTGGAACCTCGCCCCGGGGGATAAGTATTCCCGCGACTACCGCGAAGGCGTCCGCTTTCTGCAGGTGTCTACGGACGAAGTGTACGGCGCGCTCGGCAAGGAAGGCAAGTTCACCGAGCAGACGCCGCTTTCACCCAACAGCCCGTATTCTGCGGCAAAAGCGGGGGCGGACTTTGTCTGCCGCGCGTATTACGAAACCTTCGGCATGCCGCTGAACATTACGCGCTGCTCCAATAACTATGGCCCCTACCAGTTCCCGGAAAAGCTGATTCCTCTGATGATTCATAACTGCATGTTGAAAAAACCCCTGCCGGTCTACGGCGACGGGATGCAGATTCGCGACTGGCTGCATGTTTCCGATCACTGCAGCGCAATCTTTACGGTGCTGACGCAGGGGATCCCCGGAGAAGTGTATAACATTGGCGGCAACAACGAGCGCGCCAACGTTGAAATCGTACATAAAATCCTCAGCGCGTTCGGCTTGGATGATTCGCTGATTCAGCACGTCAAAGACCGCCCCGGCCACGACAGACGGTATGCCATTGACAATACGAAGATCACGACGACGCTGGGATGGTCGCCTGCCTACACCTTCGAGCGCGGCATGGACGAAACCATCGCATGGTACCGTGAACACACCGATTGGATGGAGCATATCATCTCGGGTGCTTATGCCGATTATTACGAGCGCATGTACGCCGAATAAGCACTTCGGTTCCGCTTGAAAACCGCATTACGCAAGCAACAGAGCGTCACATTGTGAACGCTCTGTATTTGCATGCATGTAATACCATAAACGTAACTTTACGCAGATTTTGCCGTATAATCTATGTAATATTAGCAGATTACCGTATAGACATGTGGAGAATTATGAAATTTCGTTACATTGCGCACTTGTAGTTGTAATCTTCTAACCGATAGTGTAGTATGGTGAGTGATAAAAAAATCCAGATAATGGAGACCAATCGGACTGTGCGGGACGTCATCGTTTCGGAATTCCTCTCCTGTGTCATACTGGTGGTCATTTGCGTTTATTCGCTGATGGGCAAAAAGAGCGTCTCTTATAAACAAGCGGCGTTCCATGGCAGCGCACTGATATCTTTTGCGGCGCTGCTGATTACGCTTATCTTGTTTTACATGACGCATTTGGGCAGCTTGATTTCGCCACGGGTACTGATACTGGTGGGATCGCTGTTCTATATTGGGATGTCCGTTGCAACCGCTTCCATCACCGGCGCCATGCTCACGACCATGTTTGAAAACCGTCTGAATACGCGGCGGTTCAAATGCGCTTCGCTCATTGCCTTTTGTTTGCTGGTAGTTCAAATTTTGATCGTCGCGGCAAATCTCTTTACTGGCTGGCTGTTCTTTATTCGGCCGAATGGAAGCTATGCAACCGGCCCGCTTCATCGAATTGATCTGATCTATTTGATTCTTGCTTATATCAACGTCTACGTATTTTACCGGCTGGAGCGAAAGCGCGTAAAGAACGCGTTCCGCCTGATTATTTACATCATTCCCGCGATCACCGTCGTCATGGGTGTATTTCAGTATTTCTACATGGATCTGGTTCTGACGGGTACGACTCTCAGCGTTTCGTTGCTGGTGCTGTTCATCTACGGTCAGCAGCAGCGTCTCTATATCGACCCGCTGACGGAGATTTCCAACCGGGAAGCGTTTTTTCAGTCGCTGGAGCATCTAGCTTCGCGGCATACGAGCTTTCGCGTCATCTTTGTTTCCCTCCGTAAATACAAGCTTGTAAACAACCAGTTCGGCCAGCGTGTTGGCGACGAGTTCCTGCTGGAGATTGGCAGGTATTTTTCCTCGCTGAATCCAAAGGTAACACCCTATCGCTTTTCAGGCGTGGAGTTCGCGCTGGTGGCGGTGCACATGCCGACAAATGAATACGAAGAGCTCCTTCTGCGCGTCAAGAAACGGTTCGAAGAGCCGTGGTTTACCGAAGGGCTTACGGTCGCGATTAACGCGGCGGTTTGCGACATTCGCTATCCCGACCACGCGGCGGATATCAACGAGCTGATTGCCTCGCTGGAATACGCCATGCGCCTTGCCAAAAGCAACCTGAACAACAAAATCGTGCGCTTTTCCGGGGTGCTTCGCAGCGAATTCGGCAGAAGAAACTTTGTGCTTTCGCAGATGGAGCGTTCGCTGCGCGAGGGGCGGTTCTTCCTCTACATTCAGCCGATCTACGACTGCGTGCTCAAACGGTATATCGGCGGCGAAGTTCTCTTGCGCATGAACGAAGAAAACGGCCGTCCGATCCCGCCGGGTGAGTTCATTCCGCTCGCCATCGAAACCGGCATGGCGACCGAGCTCGGCTGGATGGTGCTCGAAAAGACCTGTCGCTTCTTGAGCCTGAATCGGGACGTCGGTTGGCTTTCGGTCAATATCTCCTCCCAGCAGAACGAGTTTGACGAAACGGTGCGAAGACTCGAAACCCTCTTGGAAAAATACGATATCCCACCGCAGTCCATCAAGCTGGAGATTACCGAGAGCGTTCTGTTTGAAGATTTGGAACGCGCGCGCATCACGATGGAAGAGCTTGCCCGAAGGGGCGTAGGCGTTTTCCTGGACGATTTCGGCACAGGGTATTCCAACCTCAGTAACGTCATGTCGTTGCCATTTGAATGCGTTAAAATCGATAAGGGACTGCTTGGCGGCATCCACCAGAACGAAAAGTCCTACCGGCTGTTGCAGACGGTCGTCAACGGCCTGCGCTCCATGAACATGCTGCTGCTGGCGGAAGGCGTGGAGACGATTGAACAGAGCGAAACGGTGCGGCATCTGGGCATCGATCTGATTCAGGGGTACTATTACGCCCGCCCGATGCCGAGCGAGGAGTTTGTCTGGCAGGTCAAGAAAACGCCGCAGGTCGTGGCGGCCACCGAACAGGCGTAACGCGACAGAAAGCCAATCAAGCGCAAATACAAACGCCGCGAACGAGAGGTTCGCGGCGTTCTTGCTTCTTTCGCTGCTATCTTTTTCTGTACCGGGGTTCAGTTGCCGACGATGGCAAGCGGCAGCGTATAGGTTTCCCGCGACGCATCGCCGTAGTAGTTATAGTCGTCGTGAATGGGGGAGTACGCGGTAACGCGGATTTCTCGCAGTTCCGGGTCAAACGTCAACAGGACGATGTAGCCCTCTCCGCCATGGTCAAACCCCTGATAGTCCGCCATGATGGCCTGTACGCTGCGCTCCGGCTTGCCATCGCCGTCGTCGTCAAAGAACTGCGTTTCGCGCTGGAGCGCGTGCATATGCCCGCAGAGCACGTACCGCACGTTCGGATGCCGGGCAATCACACCGCGCATAAGTTCCGCGTCCTGCTCCATGGGTACTTTCTCGATGGCAAGGTAATGATGCGTCAGCACGATGGCGGTGCGGTCGGCGTACTGCGTCAGAATCTGATCAAGCCACTTGACGTCCGCGGGCGTGAGCGAGTAGCCCGCGCCGATGAGAAGGAACGGGTCGTGGCCGATGGTGACGAGGTCAAACCGTCTGCGTCCGCCCGCTTCCTCGCCGCCAAAGGTCGGGTAGGAGGCGCAATTCTGCCGCTCCATCAGCGGGGTAAAACCGCTGTAATCGTGCATCATGCCGCGGATATCGTGGTTACCCGCAATGGCAAACACCGGCAGTTTGCCAACAAACACGTCCATGGCCTTGGTTGCCACGTTCCATTCCTTTTCGCGCCGCATGTCGTTGACCACGTCGCCTGTATGGAGCACGTATTGGATGTTCCACTCCGCCTTGCGATCGACAATCCAATTTGTCATTGCGTAAAACGTATCCGGGAAACTGGAAGCATATCCCTGCGTGTCGCTGATCCAGGCATAGGTAACGGGCGCCATCGCCGGGTCGGGCGTTGGCGAGGGGGAAGGCGAAGACGTTGGCGTTGGAACAGGGGTGGAGACGGGGACGTCCTCGGGCGCTGCGACGACGGGGGCTGCATGCGCGCCGCGCTGCTGCGCAATAAACTGCGGAACGGCGCATCCCGCCGCAAAAAGCGCGATGGCCGCGCACACCAAAAGTGCGCGCAGCCATGCGTGGATTCTGTTGTTTTGGTTTAAACGGGGATTGGTCACAGCGTACCCTCGATACGGTCGAAGAGTTCCTGCTTGAGCGCGAGAACGGCGCTGAGCGCTTCGGCAACGGGCACTTGGCGCTTGACGCTCTTATCGCGCGTGGTGAGCTCGATCATGCCGTCCGCAAGGTTGCGGGGGCTGACGGTCAGGCGGATCGGCGCGCCGATGAGGTCGGCTTCCGAAAAGACCACGCCCGCGCTGACCGGACGGTCGTCGATAATGGTTTCCACGCCCGCCTTCGTGAGCGTGGCGTAGAGTTCCTCGCCGACACGCTTTGGCTCTTCCTGATCGGCGCGGAGCACGCAGATCTGCGCTTCCCAAGGCGCGAGCGAGATCGGCCAGATGGGGCCGTAGTTGTCGTGACTCTCCTCGCATACGCTCGCGGCAAGCCGGCCGACGCCAATTCCGTAGCAGCCCATGATGGGGTACTGCAGTTCGCCGTTTTCATCGAGGTACTGCATGTTCATGGTCTTGGTGTATTTTGTGCCGAGCTGGAAGATATTGCCAACCTCGATGCCGTTGCTGATGCGCAGCGTCTTTTTGCCGCAGACAGGGCAAATGCCGCCGGGGGTCGCTTTTGCAACGTCCAAGAAGCTAACCTTGCCGTAATCGCGTTCAATATTAAAGCCCGTGTAATGATGATCCGCTTTGTTCGCGCCGCAGACCAGCGCGCCAATTCCTTCCAGCGAGCGGTCGAACACAACGGTGATCTTCTTGGCATCGAGCCCCATGGGGCCGATGAACCCGGCAACGATGCCGCTTTCGGGCGTGACGCAGCCCGCGTGAATCTCCGCGCCGATGGCGTTACGGAGCTTGGTTTCGTGCACTTCCAAATCGCCGCGCACAAACACGATCACGTAGGAATCGTCGGTGTTTTTCTGGTAGACCACAGCTTTGCAGGTGGCGGCGTGGGGTTTCTTTAAGAACCCTGCAACTTCCTCAATGGTCGCCATCTCCGGCGTGGGAACCAGCGTCAGCGGTTCCGTTGCGCCGTAGGCGGAGTTGTCCACAACGCTCGGCGCCGCTTCCAGATTGGCCTTGAAGTCGCAGTTGTCGCAGAGCACAAGCGTGTCCTCGCCAATAGCGGTGAGCAGCATGAACTCATGGGAGACGTTGCCGCCCATCATGCCGCTGTCGGACAACACGGCGATGACGTTTTTGCAGCCCGCGCGCTTGAAGATGCGCTCGTAAGCTTCGTAGCAGCGCGCGTAATACGCTTCCAGATCCGCCTGCGAGGTATGGAAGGAGTAAGCGTCCTTCATTGTAAACTCGCGTACGCGGATCAGTCCGCCGCGTGCGCGGGGTTCATCGCGAAACTTCGTTTGAATCTGATAGATCATAAACGGGTACTTGGCGTATGACTTCGCCGCGTCGCGAGCAAGATGGACGGCGGCTTCCTCATGCGTCATGCCGAGCACCATATCCGCGCCCATACGGTCGGTCAGACGGACAAGCTCCTTGCCGACGCTCGTAAACCGGCCGGATTCCTTCCAAAGGTCGGCGGGCAGCACAACGGGGAAGAGCACTTCCTGGCCGCCGATGCGGTCCATCTCCTCGCGGATGATGCGCTCGATCTTTTGCGTGATGCGCCGTCCCGGAGGCAGCAGCGTATAAACGCCGGTGTTAACCTGCTTGATATATCCGCCGCGCACCATCAGCGCGTGGCTCTCAATTGTGCAGTCGGCGGGCTTTTCCTTGTACCGCTCGCCGATCAGTTCGCTCATTCTCATAGTTGCTCACCTCATCCAAATCAATAAACACCTTATTATCGCCCAGAATGCGAAATTTGACAAGGGCGGATTCCGCGTTCGGGCGCGGATTTTTTAGGAAATCCGGCAGCGCAGGACGCTGAAACGCTCGCCAGAGAAGAATGTTAAATTGTGGAAAACACGCTTGACAAAGCTTTATGGCATCACATACACTGTGTACAGAACAAAAGAGGATAAAGGCGCAGATCGGAAAAGAGTACGCGCGCTGCATTTGCCCCAAGAGAGGATCGGTCACCGGCTGAAAGCCGATCCGGGCAGCACGAGCGGAAGTGCCTTCCGAGAGCCGCCACCGACAACAAACGCAAACCCGCTTAAAAGCGCAGGCGTTTCAGTATCGGCGGACGATTCAGCCGCGTTAAGGCTTTGAGCGGGGGAGGATTCTCCCCAAATAAAGTGGAACCACGGAGCGCATTCGTCTTTATAACGGGTGCGTTTTTTTGTATTCCTACCCGCTCGGTAAACGGAGAACCACACAGCAACCAGTAAAAAAAGGGAGAAACGGCTATGTTTCGAACGTTAAAAAGCGATATTCAGGCGGTGCTTCACCGCGACCCCGCCGCGCGTTCCGCGCTGGAGGTCATGCTCTGCTACCCGGGCTTCCGCGCGGTACGGATGCACCGGCGGGCAAACTATTTTTACACGCGCGGCATGAAGCTGCTCGGCAGAATGATTTCCGAATGGTGCCGTTTTCGCACGGGCATCGACATCCACCCGGCGGCTACCATTGGTAAGCGGTTGTTCATCGACCACGGCGTCGGTGTTGTGATTGGCGAAACCGCCGTCATCGGCGACGACGTGACCATCTATCAGGGCGCGACCCTTGGCGGCACCGGCAAGGACGTAGGAAAACGCCACCCGACCATTGGCGACCATGTGACCGTTTCCGCGGGCGCTGCGGTACTCGGTCCCGTCACGGTCGGCAGTCACGCAAAGATCGGCGCGGGCGCGGTGGTGCTCAAGGACGTTCCGCCGTTTTCCACGGTGGTTGGCGTGCCGGGGCACGTGGTGCGGCTCTACGGCTGCAAGGTGCCCTGCGAAAGGATTGGCCAGTGCGACGATGGCCAGTGTGAGTGTATCGGCACCGAACTTTGCGTGCGCACGCGCGAAAACCTCGGCGGCGAGGCGGGGGTTGATCTGGATCAAACCGACCTGCCCGACCCGATCGAGCAGCAGCTGCAGACGCTCATCAAGCGCGTGGAAGCACTGGAGAACGAGGCAAAAAAGGAAAATTCCGGCGGTAATCCGAAAGATGCGGACAAATAACCGGATAATTGTGATATAGTAAACGAATACTGAGGAGAGAACACTATGCAGATCTACAACACAATGACGCGCAAGAAAGAAGAGCTCGTTCCGCTCGTGCCGGGGCAAATCTCTATGTACGCCTGCGGACCGACGGTCTATAACTA
The DNA here is from genome assembly GCA_963674535.1 of Christensenellaceae bacterium. Lineage (GTDB taxonomy): Bacteria > Bacillota > Clostridia > Christensenellales > CAG-138 > UBA7703. The sequence continues at coordinate 1,027,504 of OY771363.1, forward strand.
CTTCCATATCGGTAACGCGCGACCGTTCATCGTGTTCGACACGCTGCGCCGCTACCTTGAATACCGCGGGTATACGGTGAAGTTTGTGCAGAACTTTACGGATATCGACGACAAGATGATCCGCCGCGCCAACGAGGAAGGAACCACCGTCAAGGAGCTTGGCGAACGGTTCATCAAGGAGTATTACCACGACGCGGACGCGCTGGGCGTTCAGCGCGCAACCGCCAACCCGCGCGCCACCGAGCATATCGGCGAGATCATTGCGCTGGTCAGCACGCTCGTGGAAAAAGGCCATGCCTACGTAACGCCGGAAGGGGACGTGTATTTCGCCGTCCGCAGTTTTCCGGGTTACGGCAAGCTTTCCGGGCAGAACATCGACGATCTGGAGAACGGCGCGCGCGTCGATCCCGGCGAAGCCAAGCGAGACCCGCTCGATTTTGCGCTTTGGAAGGCAGAAAAGCCCGGCGAACCCAGCTGGGATTCCCCCTGGGGCAAAGGACGCCCCGGCTGGCACATCGAGTGCTCGGCCATGAGCATGTCCATCCTGGGCCAGACGTTCGATATCCACGCGGGTGGTCAGGACTTGATCTTTCCACACCACGAAAACGAGATCGCCCAGAGCGAAGCCGCAACGGGTAAGCCCTTTGCGCGCTACTGGATGCACAACGGCTATATCAACGTGGATAACCAGAAGATGTCCAAATCGCTTGGCAACTTCTTTACCGTGCGGGAAATCGCCGCGGAGTTCGACCTCGAAGCGGTGCGCATGTTCATGCTGAGTGTGCAGTATAGAAACCCCGTAAACTTCTCGCGCGAGCTGATTCAACAGGCGGAAAGCGGCCTGGAACGGCTCAAAACCGCGCGCGAACGCCTTGAGGACGCGCAGATTGCGCCTTCCGGCACGCCGGAGGACGCGGCGTTTATCGCTTCTCTCGACGAAATCAAAGTCCGCTTCTGCGACGCAATGGACGACGATCTCAACACCGCGGACGCGCTGGGCGCTCTGTTCGACTTTGCGCGCGCGGCAAACACGTTTGTCACCGAACCGCGCGGAAAAGCCGCCGTCGACAAGGCAAAGCAGCTCTTTGACGAACTGACGGGTGTGCTCGGCCTGCTCGTGAAGAAGAAAACCGAAGAGTTCCCGGCGGAAGCGCTCGACCTGCTGGATCAGCGTCAGGCTGCAAGAAAAGCAAAGGATTTTTCGCGCGCGGACGCCATCCGCGACGCGTTGAAGGAGATGGGTTTCGCCGTGGAGGATACGCCTGCAGGCCCCAAACTGAAGAAACTGTCCTGAACCGCTCCAAACAAGTCCGCACCGGAAAACGGAAGGCGGCAAACCGAAATAAACCGTAAGGAGAAGACCCGATATGACCGATTCGTTTTCCCTGTTTGACATGTTGCTGCTCGCGATTGCCGTGTACGTTCTGTATGCTGGCATCGTTGGCAAAGGCCGCCTCTTCAGCCTTGAGAATATCAAGGAAGGCATGGCAGAACAGTATATTGCCATGTCCCGTAAGTTCTACATTGCGCTCGGTATCTTCATGCTCCTCAACAGCGGCGCGTCTCTGCTGCGCGGCGTGTTCTACCAGCAGGTCGTCACCGCCGCAACCGATACCACCGCCGCTACCGCAGCTTGGGAAGCAAAGATGGATTTGGGCAATTTTGCGTTTATGACGCCGCAGGTGTTCAACATCATTTCCTACGTGGCGCTCGGCATTACGCTGGCGCTGATCGTGCTGCTTGCCGTGCTCATGCGTAAGTACATGGATAAGGACGCCGCCAAGAAGCGCGCTGAGGCCAGCGGTGCCGCACCGCGGCAGAACCCGAACGCGCTGCCGCGTTCCGCCTTCGAATTCGACGACGAAGAAAAAGGCGAAGGCCAGAACAAGTAAGTCTGATCCGTCGATTATCGGCGGCTTGAACGCCGGACGAAGTTAATTGTACTGCAAAACAGGGGCCTGTCCGAACGATCGGGCGGGTTCCTGTTTGTCTCTTCTGGCTCGCACAAACAGGATTCTTGCATCTGGAAACGCAGTATGTTAGTATTTTTTTGTACAAACAATCTTTTACATTTCGGAGACAGATACGTGCAATCAAACAGAGAAAGGCAGAAGCATATGAAGAAGACCACCCTGCTTGCATTGATCATGATTTTAGCTGTTTTGGTTTTTACCGCCTGCGGTCAGCCCGCGGCGGGAGGCAACACCACCGGTACGGAAGAGACAAAGCCGGTGTCCACGCAGGAAACACTGGTCGCCAGCCTGCTGAAAAACCCGGTTGTCGTTGCGGAAGAGACCACGGAAACGCTGACCAGTAACAACGGCGAGTTCTTATCCGTGGAAGCAGAACGGGAGACGACGGACGACGGCATTCAGTTTAAGGCGGGCAGTGAAGAGAATCCCTTTATGGTGTTTACAAAATCGCAGCAGGGAATAAAGGGAAATCAAGCGTTTTATGTTTTGTGTCAGCCGTCCGCCATCAACTTTGGGTTCATGCTGATTGGGGAATCCGGCGTTGGGATTACGATTAACGAAGAAAGCAAGCCGTGCTATTTTCTCCAAAACGGGAGCTACATCGTGCCGATGGATACGGAAATGGTCATCGAACCCGGCAGCTGGTACCATATTCTGCTGGCGGTTGACACGACGGGCGTATTTCAGGGCGTGATCTGCAAAGACGGCGCTTTGGATCAGGCCGCGTATTTCAGCGTTTCCGCAGACGATACGGAAAACGAGAACCGCGTTGACCAATCCTGGCAGCTTTACGCGGGATTCCGCGGGGAAGCGACGTTGACCATACAGAGTTACAGCCTTTACACTTTCGACAGCTTTTTAAAATAGAAACACATGATATAACACAAAAGGCCGGAGATAAGCTCCGGCCTTTTGTGTTGCGTGGGGTTCTGAGGGGGTTTACCCCTCAGTCAGGGGAGTGGGGGCGGAAGCCCCCGCAAGAACCCTCTCAGGATAATTCGAACATGCCCATGTAGAGCTGATAGTACTTGCCCTTTTGCTCAAGCAGGTCGTCGTGGTCGCCGCGCTCGATGACCTGGCCGTTTTCCAGCACCAAGATAGCGTTGCTGTTGCGCACGGTCGAGAGCCGGTGGGCGATGACGAAGACTGTTCTGCCCTTCATGAGGCGATCCATGCCCTTTTCGATGAGCGCTTCCGTGCGGGTATCGATGGAACTGGTCGCTTCGTCGAGAATCAGCACCGGCGGGTTGGCAACCGCCGCGCGGGCAATGGCGAGCAGCTGGCGCTGACCCTGGGAGAGGTTTGCGCCGTCGGCGGTGAGGATGGTATCGTACCCCTGCGGCAGATGCTTGATAAACGAGTGCGCGTTGGCGAGCTTTGCCGCTTCCACAATCTCCTCGTCGGTTGCGTCAAGCCGCCCGTAACGGATGTTTTCGCGCACGCTTCCGGTAAAGAGGTGCGTATCCTGCAGAACCATTGAAAGAGAGCGGCGGAGGTCGTCCTTTTTGATCTCCTTGACGTCGATGCCGTCGTAGGTGATAGAACCCTTCTGCACGTCGTAGAAGCGGTTGATCAAGTTCGTAATGGTCGTTTTGCCCGCGCCGGTGGAACCGACGAACGCAATCTTTTGTCCGGGCTTGGCGAACAGGTTGACGTTTTTGAGCACGTCCACCTTGCCGTCGTAGCTGAAGGTTACGTCGTGGAAACGCACGTCGCCTTTCAGCTCGATATACTCGAACCCGCCTTCTATCGGACGCTTCCAGGCCCAGATGTTGGTGCAGCACTCGACCTCGGTCAGCGTGCCGTCCTCGGCTTTTTCAACGTTGACAAGCGTCACCGTTCCATCGTCCACTTCCGGTTCGGAATCGATCAGCTCAAAGATGCGCTCCGCACCCGCTAGCGCGCTGATAAAGCCGTTAAAGAGCTGGCTCAACTGCGTCAGTGGCTGGCTGAACGAGCGGGTATACTGTAAAAACGCGGCGAGCGTGCCAATATCCGCGCGGCCTACGATGGCCAGCGCCGCACCCGCGGCAGCCGCCGCGGCGTAGAGCGCGTAACTGAGGTTGCCCATGATGGGCATGAGGATCATGGCGTAGGTCATGGCGGAAGTCGAGCTTTGGCGGAGCTCTTCGTTCTTTTGGTCGAACGATTCGCCAACGCTCTGTTCGCGGCAGAACACCTTGACTTCGCGCTGACCCTCGATCATCTCTTCAATGTAGCCGTTGACGGTTGCGAGTGACTTCTGACGCTTGCCAAAATAGAGGGCGGACTTGCCGCCGAGCTTTTTGACGATTAAGAGCATCAGCGCGAACACTACGAGCACGAGCAGCGTCAGAATTGGCGAGAGCACGAGCATCATAACGAGTACGCCGAGCACCGTGATTCCGCTGGAGATCAGCTGCGGCAAGCCCTGGCTCATCATATCGCGCAGAGCGTCCGTATCGTTGGAGAAGCGGCTCATGATTTCGCCGTGCGTCTGCGAGTCGAAATATTTGAGCGGTAGCTTCTGCAGTTTGTTGAACATATCCACGCGGACGGCTTCCAGCGCGCCGGTGGCAACATTGACGACCAGACGGTTGACGATATACGTTGTCAGCGCGCCAAAGCCATAGACTAGCGCCAGCACCGTGAGGTACGAAAAGAACGTCGTCATGTCGGTGGAGTGCGTTTTGACCATCTCGCCGATCTGGTTGATGATCGGCTTGAGCAGGTAGGTGCCCGCAACGCCCGCGCCCGCCGAAACGAGCAGGCCGATAACGATGATGACCACCTGCAGTTTATAGTTGCTTAAGTAACGAAACAACCGGGCGAATGTTTTACCGGCGTTTTTCGGTTTTGCCATAGCGCGTCCATGCGCGCCGCCCATGGGACCCGGCATGTTACGCCACCCCCTTCTGCTGCGAAGAGTAGACTTCGCGATAGATTTCGTTCTGTTCCAGCAGTTCGGCGTGTGTGCCGACGCCGTCGATCTTGCCGTCCTGCAGCACGACAATCCGGTCCGCTTCCATGACGGAAGTGATGCGCTGGGCGATGATAATCGTCGTGGCGGTTCCGTGCTGGCTGCGGAAGGCTTCGCGGATGGCCGCGTCGGTTGCGGTATCCACGGCGCTGGTGGAGTCGTCCAGAATCAGAATCTTGGGGTTCTTGACCAGCGCGCGGGCGATGCAGAGACGCTGTTTCTGCCCGCCGGAAACGTTCACGCCGCCTTGGCCGAGCACCGTGTCGTAACCGGCCGGGAACGAGCGGATAAATCCGTCCGCTTGCGCGGCAATGCTCGCGGCTTCGATTTCCGCATCGGTAGCGTTCGGGTTGCCCCAGCGCAGGTTTTCCTTGATCGTGCCGGAAAAGAGCACGTTTTTCTGCAGCACCATGCCAATGCTTTCGCGGAGCGCTTCGATGCGGTAGTCCTTCACGCTGTGGCCGCCAACGAGAACGTCGCCCGAGAGAACGTCGTACAAACGAGGAATCAGCTGCACCAGCGTGGATTTTGCCGAGCCGGAACCGCCGATAATGCCGATAGTCTCGCCGGAGCGGAAGCGCAGGTTCACATGCGAAAGCGCGAGATTTTCCGGATCGTCCGCATAGCTGAAGCACACGTCACGGAACTCCACGTCTCCATTTTCCACCTTGAGTTCGGCGTTTGCGCCATCGTCGTTGATGGCGGGCGTTTCGTCCAGCACCTCGATGATGCGCTTGGCGGAAGCGCTTGAGAGCACGAGCATGACGAATACCATCGTAATCATCATCAGCGACATCAGAATCTGCGTAATGTAGCTCAAAAAGCTCATCAGTTCGCCCGTCATGAGGTTGCCGCCGAGAATATCCATGCCGCCGATCCAGAGCACGAGCAGGATGCAGAGGTACATCGTAATCTGCATGATCGGCATTGCCATAACGAGCACTTTTTCCGCTTTCCGCTGGGCGTTTTTCAGCGCGGCGGCAGAGTCCGCAAACTTGACGCTCTCGTGCTTTCCGCGCACGAACGCCTTGACCACGCGGATGGCAACGAGGTTTTCCTGCGTGCTGGCGTTCATGAGGTCGTATTTCTTGAGCATGATCTCAAAGCGCGGGAACGCAATCTTTGCGAGAATCGCCATGGCAATGGAGAGCACCGGGATGGCGCAGAGAATGATTAAGGAAAGCCGCGTGCTGATGCGGATGGCCATGACCGTTGCCAGAATCAGCATGAACGGCGCGCGCGCCAGCATGCGGATAATCATCTGGAACGACTGCTGAATGTTGTTGACGTCGTTGGTCAGGCGGGTAATCAGCGAAGGCGTCGTAAACCGGTCGGTGTTTTTAAACGAGAACGACTCGATTTTTTCGAACAGCCCTTTGCGGAGGTTCGTGGCAAGGCCGTTGGAAGCGACCACCGCGTATCTTGCGCAGAGCGCGCCAAAGAGCAGCGCGCCAATGGCCATGACGACCATCAGTCCGCCCATCTTGAAGATGTAGGCGTAATCGTTGTTGGGAATGCCAACGTCCACGATGCGCCCCATGAGCATGGGAATAAATACCTCCAGCACCACTTCGAAAAACACGAGGATGGGCGAGAGGGCGGCGTAAATCTTATATTTGCCGATAAACGCCGAGAGTTTCTTGATCATCTGCATGCGGGTTTCTTCATCCTTTATCTTAATTTTATTCTGAACGAAAATTGGTCGTTACGGCTTTTCCGGCTTTGCCGCGGCGCTTGCCTTGCGGTGGTGGGAATGCGGGCCGTTGTTGTAGTTGGGATCGTGAAGCAGCACGCCCGGAGGCGCGTTATGCTCTTCTATGGAGCGCAGCAGCGAAAGGTCCTCCTCCGTGGCGAGATTGACGATCATACGTTCCATCATGCCGCTCAGGCTCTCCATTTCGGCTTCGCTGAACCCGCTGAAAATGCGCTGGTCGAGCGCGTTCATCACCTGACGTACGGAAACCACCGCTTCCTGACCCGCCGCGGTGACCCGCAGGCGGTTTTTGCGGAGATTTTCCGGGTCGCTCTCTTTTTCAAGCAGACCCGCTTTTTGCAGGCGCTTGGTGGACTGCGCAACCGAAGCGGGGGAGACGAACAGAACGGTTGCAAGCTCCTGCTGGGTCGCTTCGGGATTACCGCTTAGGTAGTTTAAAAGCGGGTATTGGCCGGGAACGATCTCCTTTGCAAAGCACGAGTTGTGCAGGTTCCTGCGGCGGAGCATCTGCAAAAGCATCATGCGCTTGGAAAGAGCGTGAACATCCATACCCAAAACCTCCGTATCATACTACGGTTCCAACATGAACGGGACATGAACTTTTCCGTTCTTGTTTCAAACCGCAAGTTGGTGCATCAAACAGTTAACCGATTAACAGTTAAGTGGCTATCAATATAACAGACGCGTTTTTCATTGTCAATATATCGTTTGGATGGTATGATGTTGCCAAACGAAAAAACGCCGGAATTCCGGCGAAAATCGAATTGTGAAGAAATGGAAACATCCGAAAAAACGGCCTGAGGCAATACCTGCGCTGAAACCGCGAACGGATATGATGGGTTTATGAAAAGAGAGATACACGGAAACACAGTCGGCATTCGGGATATCGTTCTGAACGAAATGCTGGGCTTGTATGATTTGACCATGTCCGCGGACGAGTTCCTTTCAAACGAAGTAACCGACCAACTGGTGCGCTTTACCTCGCTGATCAACCGCGAGGTGCTGGTTTACGTTTCCCGTGCGGGCAGCATTGAGGACGTCCGCATTGGCGACGACCACTCCGTGCATATGGAAGAGATGCGGCTGGTGCGCAACATCGACCGCCTCAGCGGCGTGCGTTGCATCCATACGCACCCCAACGACACGGGCTATCTTTCGGATGTGGATATCGGCTCGCTCAACGCGCTCCGGCTCGACGCCATGTGCGCCATCGGCGTCAAGGAAGGCAGAGCCAGCAGCGTTTACGCGGCGTTCATCGGGGATATGGAAGGCGAGGAGCGCATCCCCGTTTGGTACGGCCCCATGCGTGCCGGACATCTGCCGCAAAAGCAGCTTATGGACGCGATATTGGAAGCGGACAAGCGGCTTTTGACGGACACCTTCAACATCGTTGAAATCAAGCCCGACCGCGCAGTGCTGGTGGGTATTGAATCCTCGGACGGGTACGACACCATTGCCGAGCTTGCCGAGCTCTGCGAAACGGCGGGCATCAAGGTGGTTGCGCGCGAGCAGCAGCGCAGGCGCGCCGTGGACGCGGCAACCTACATTGGCTCCGGCAAGGCAGAAGAGCTCGCGCTGACGGCTTCGGCCTGCGAAGCGGATATCTTTGTGTTTGACGACGAGCTGACCGCGGTGCAGATGCGCAATCTGCAAGCGATTCTGGGTTTGCCGATCGTTGACCGCACCATGGTGATTCTCGATATCTTTGCCCAGCGCGCGCAGAGCAGGGAAGGCAAACTGCAGGTGGAACTCGCCCAGCTCAAATACCGCATGCCGCGTTTGCTCGGCATGGGCAAAGTGCTTTCCCGCCAGGGCTCCTCGGGTGTTGGCATGCGCGGTCCCGGCGAAAAAAAGCTGGAAATCGACCGCAGAAGGATCAAGCGGCGTGTGTTTGAATTGGAGCAGGAGCTTGGCGAAATCGAAAAACAGCGTGGCTTGCGCCGTTCGAAACGAGCCGCCAATCCGATTCCCGTCGTGGCGTTGGTTGGCTACACCAACGCGGGCAAATCGACGCTTTTAAACCTGCTTTCCGGCGCGGACGCGCTGGCCGAGGACAAGCTCTTTGCAACGCTTGATCCGGTGGTGCGCAAGATGACGCTGCCAAACGGCACGGAGTGCCTGCTTTCTGACACCGTCGGCTTTATCAACAAGCTCCCGCACGACCTCGTGAACGCATTTCGCTCCACGCTGGACGAAGTGAGCGACGCGGACTTGATTCTGCACGTGATCGACTCCTCCAGCGACTATTATGAGGTGCAGATGCGCGTTGTGGAGGAAGTGCTCGGTACGCTCAGCGCGCTGGAAACGCCGCGCATCGAGGTCTACAACAAGATCGATAAACCCGAAGCAAAGCCCCGTAAGCAAATTGGCGTCAGCATCAGCGCGTTGGATCGTTCCGGAATACCGGAACTGCTTACCGCCATAGAAGAAGCGCTGAGCAAAACACAGGTGAAAATTGAACTCGTTGTGCCGTACGAAAAATATGACGCGATGCAGGAAATCCGACAAGCGGGCACCATCCTTGCGGAAACGCACGAAGACGACGGCACGCATATTACGATGATGATGAACGAAAGCGAAACTTGGCGCGTGAAGAAAGCGCTGAACTAGACGGCTCATGCGTTTCGTCTTTTCTCAAACGAAAGCGAGACTTGGCGGGTTAAGAACGTGCTGAACTGAATAGCTAAACAAAGAGCCACCCGGCAGGGTGGCTCTACTAGCACTAAAAACTCAATTAAACGCGTCGGGATGCGCGTCGCTTGGCATGCGCCAGTCGCCGCGAGGAGATAGCGCCACGTTGCCGATGCGCGGGCCGTCCGGCATGCAGCTGCGCTTGAATTGCTGGGAGAAGAACCTGCGGATGAACAGCGCGTACCAGCGTGTCATCGTTTCTTCGTCGTAATCGCCGCCAAAGGCGTATTGCGCAAGACGCAGAATCTTCTCTTTTCCCGCGCCGCGCCGGAGCAGATGGTAGAGAAAGAAGTCGTGCAGTTCGTAAGGCCCGATCAAATCTTCCGTTACCTGCGAGATTACGCCGTCCTTTGCGGGCAGCAGTTCGGGGCTGACGGGGGTATCCACGATATCGAGCAGGACGTCGCGCAGCGCGGGGTCGGATTTTGCGGCGATATAGCGCAGGATAGCGCGAATCAGCGTCTTGGGCACGTCCGCGTTGACGCCGTAGTTGGACATATGGTCGCCATTGTAGGTCGCAAATCCCAGCGCAAGTTCGCTGAGATCGCCCGTGCCGATCACGAGCCCGTTGTACATATTGGCGAGGTCCATGAGCACCTGCGTGCGCTCGCGCGCCTGCGCATTTTCGTAGGCCGCGTCGTGCAGGTCGATCGGGTGGTCGAGGTCGGCAAGGTGCCGGGCGACGCTTTCACCGATGTTGATCTGCCTAAGCGGTACGCCGAGCGCTTCGCAGAGCTTTTCGGCGTTGCCCTTCGTGCGGCTGGAAGTGCCGAAGCACGGCATCGTTACCGCGAGGATATCTGTTTCCGGGCGGCCGAGAAGCGCGAGCGCGCGCTTGCTGATGATCAGCGCGAGTGTGGAGTCCACGCCGCCGGAAATGCCCACGAGGAGCTTTTTAACGTTAGTATGCTTGATGCGCTGTTTGAGTCCGTTGCTCTGAATGGCGAGCACCTGCTCAAAACGCGTTGCGCAAACGGCCGCGTCGTCCGGGATAAACGGCGTTTTCCAGAACGTGCGGGTTAGTTTTGTAGGGGTAACCTTCATCGAAAACGGAATGCGCACAATCTGTTCATTTGAGAAGAGCTTTCTGGCAAAGCGCCTGCGCTCGCGCGAGAGGAACTCCAAATCGACTTCGCTCACGCAATAGCCCGCTGCAAACGGCTCCGCTTCGGCGAGGAACACACCGTTTTCGCAGATCATGTCGTGACCGGAAAACACCACGTCCGTCGTGCTTTCGCCTTCGCCCGCGCTGCAGAAGACGTAAGCCGAGCAGGTGCGCGTTGCCTGGGACTGCACGAGCATCCGCCGGAAGGCGGGCTTTGCGACCGCTTCGTCGCTGGCGCTGAGGTTCAAAAGGATACTCGCGCCGCAGTCCGCCAGCAGGGTGGACGGCGGAACGGCCGCCCAAAGGTCTTCGCAGATTTCAACGCCCACGGCAAAGAGCGGCATTTCGCGGCAGGTAAAGACCAGCCGGTTGCCGAACGGCACCTTTTCGCCGCAGATTTCCATCATTTCGGTGGTTTCCAGCGCGGCGGCATAGGTGCGCTTTTCGTAGAATTCACCATAGTTGCCGAGGTGCGTTTTGGGAATGACGCCCAGCACATGGCCGTTTTGGACGACCGCCGCGCAGTTATAGAGCAAATGGCCGTAAACGATTGGCACGCCAACGGCAATGAGCATGTCGCTGCTTTTCGTGGAGGCGACAATGCGCTCCAGCCCGCGCATGGCGGCTTCCGTGAGCGCGGTGCTCAGCACAAGGTCGCCGCAGGTATAGCCAACCAGCGTGAGTTCCGGCAGAACCAGCACCTTTACGCCGTCTTTTTCCGCGCGGCGGATGAGTTCAATGATGGCATCCGCATTGTACTCGCAGTTGGCAACCTGAATGGCGGGGGTTCCCGACGCAACCTTGATGAATCCGTCTTTCATAACAGGCTTTCTCTCCAATCGGTCCTATCGTATTGATTCACACTCATTCTATGCATTCATCGTGGTTCTGTCAATTCGCAGGATAGCGGACGAAGGGGTGATTCTTAGAAAAAGCGACATGCGTTTTGAGCGCACAGGAACCACCTTTTTTCCGGCGCCTACCAAAGCGGCAGCAGTTGGCGAGCCACCCGAACGAAATAGAAATTGCCGGATACGGGCATTTCACAGGATTTTTGCAATAATTTTTCTGAATGTTTAAAACATACAGCATGTTTGCATATTTTGATATTTTTCATATAGTGAGAATAGACTCGCGCCTATCAACAATAGAAGAGCGATATGGTATAATGACTCGAAAAATGACCCAACCCGCGTGTACATTGCGGCGAGGGGGGGACGCAAGGAGAAAAACATGCTTACGATTGAACACCTGGTAAAATCTTACGGCGGAGACGTTCGCGCGGTGGACGACCTTTCCATCGACGTGCAGCCCGGCGACATCTATGGCTTTATCGGCCATAACGGCGCAGGCAAGACCACGACGCTGCGCGCGGTTGCGGGCATCCTCTCGTTCGACAGCGGCACCATCCGCATCAACGGCAGGAGCATTACGGACGATCCGATCGGATGCAAGCGGGACATGGCGTACATTCCGGATAATCCGGATCTCTACGAGCACCTCACGGGCATCCAGTATTTCAACTTCGTTGCGGATATCTACGGCGTAAGCAACGCCGACCGCGACGCGAGAATTAAGAAATATGCGGACGCGTTTGAGATGACACCGCGTCTCAACGACCTGATCGGCTCGTGCTCCCACGGCATGAAGCAGAAGATCGCGGTAATTTCCGCGCTTCTCCATGTGCCAAAACTGCTGATCCTCGACGAACCGTTCGTAGGCCTCGACCCGAAGGCCGCGCATACGCTGAAGGTCTTCATGAAGGAACTCTGCGACGGCGGCAGCGCAATCTTCTTTTCGACCCACGTGCTGGAAGTTGCGGAAAAGCTCTGCAACAAAATTGCCATCATCAAGCAGGGCAAGCTGATCGCCGCAGGGGATATGGAAGAGGTCAAGGGCAACGAATCGCTCGAAACACTGTTCTTGGAGTTGACCGACAATGCGTGAATTCTGGATTTTAGCAAAACTGCAGCTGACTTCACTGTTTGGAATCAACAAGATTCTGCACATGAAGAATGCGGAGGATAAAAAGCAGGCCAAACGCGGCATCTACAGCCTGATTGCGATGGTATTCGCCATGGCCTATATGTCGGTGTTCTACAGCATCATGCTGGCCAACGCGTTTGAGATGATGGGCATGCTGCCGATGCTTTTGGGGCTGATGGCATTTGCCTGCTCCGCGCTGATTCTCGTATTTTCCATCTTTGAAACCAAGGGCGTGCTCTTTGGCTTTGGCGACTACGATATCCAGATGAGCTGGCCGGTGAGCGTGCACGCCGTTGCCGCAAGCAGGGTTGTAACGATGTACGCCTACAACTTCGTATACGCCGCCATGCTGCTGATTCCCGCCGGCATCGTCTACGCGGTTAAAGCAGCGCCGGCCTTCTGGTTTTACCCGACATTTCTCTTGGTAACGCTGCTGCTGCCCGCCGTGCCGACGATTATCGGCGGCCTGCTGGGCACGCTGATGACCATTGCCACCGCGCGGATGAAGAAGCGCAATATCGCGAATATTCTGGGTCAGCTCCTGTTGGTATTCGTGATTATGTTCTTTTCGTTCCGCATGAACACCGGCATTGCCGACCCGGAGAAGCTCGCCGCGGGCGCAAGCGCGCTACAGAATTCCGTTTCCGGCGTATACCCGCCCGCGCAGTGGTTCCAGGACGCGCTGACCAGCGGCTCCGTGCTGAGTGTTCTCTGGCTGCTGCTGTTGACGGTTGTTTCCATCGCGCTGCTGCTTCTGTTTGTGGGCAAGTATTTCGTTGCGGTCAACTCGCGCATCAAGAGCCAGCCCTCGGGTGAAAAGTTCGTTATGCGCGCGCAGGTTCGCTCCAGCCGGACGACGGCGCTGTTTCGCAACGAGTTGCGGCGGTACTTCAGCTCAAGCCTTTACGTGGTCAACACGGCGTTCGGCTACCTTATGCTGCTCGGTGCGGGCGTGTTCTGCCTCATCAAGCCGGACATGATCGCAAGCGTGCTGAACATGCCGGAAACCGGATTTTTGCGGCTGCTCGTTCCGTTCATTCTCGGCTGGATCCTTTCGATGAGTGCAACGACCTCCAGCGCAATCTCCATGGAGGGCAAGCGGCTCTGGATCGTCAAGAGCCTGCCGGTGCCCGCGCGGGACTGGCTGACGTCCAAGCTCATGGTTTCGCTTGTGCTTGCGGTGCCGAGCGTGCTCATTGCCTGCACGATGATCTCCATCGGCCTGCGCTCCGACGCGGCGGGCTGGTTCTGGAACTACGTCATTCCGCTGCTGTACGCCGTTGCGTTCGCCGTTTACGGGCTCTGGCTCAACATTCGCATGCCGCGTCTGGACTGGCAGAACGAAGCGGAAGTGGTCAAGCAGAGCGGCTCGGTGATGATTTCGGTCTTTGTCGGCATGGGCGTTGCGGCGGCTCCCGCAATTATCATCGGCATCACTCAGAGCAAGTGGGTAACCCCGCTGACCGCGCTGGTGCTGCTTGGGCTGACGCTCGCCATGTGGCAGTCGCTGATGAAATCCGGCGACAAACGCCTCTACAAGCTCAACTAGCTTCGTAACAACAAAATACCCCGCCTTCCGGCGGGGTGTTTTGTTTATAGAGCTTCTGCAAAACGCCCTGCTTGCGCGGGGTGTTTTGTTTATTTAGAGTTACTCGCGTTCGAGATAGTCGCTGATGGCGTTGAGCTCGCTGGTGATGCTCTTGAGCTCGCGGTTGGAGTGGCCTTTTGCACGCTTGAGCAGTGTGGTCAAGCGCTCCAACGCTTCCAGCAGCTTGCCATAAGGCGTTTCCGATTCCGCGGGGCGCGGCTGCTTCTGTTCGCGGCGCTCCGCGCCTTTGGCAGGAACCGCGCGTTTTGCGGTTTCCACCGACACCGGCCTCGTTTCAAGCACGTATTCATTCGCAAGCAGGTCGTAAACGGAGCCGCTGAACGGCGACGTGGCGGAGAGGCCGAACTCGTCGGTGAGGCGCTTGGCAAACAAATCGCAGACGGAGGATTCGCCGTGGTTGACGAACACGCGGCGGGGTTTGGGTGAAAAATGCGTTACCCATTTGATCAGCTCGTTTGCGTCGGCGTGCCCGCTGATGCCCGGCAGCTGCGTAATCTCCGCGTTGACACGGATGGTTTCGCCAAAGAGCTTTACTTTGTCCGCGCCCTCAATGAGCGCGCGCCCGAGCGTGCCGTAGGCTTGAAACCCTACAAAGAGCACGGTGTTGTTCGCGTTCCAGAGCCCGTGCTTGAGGTGGTGCTTGATTCGCCCCGCTTCGCACATGCCGCTTGCGGAAAGAATCACCTTAGGCCGCGGGTCGGTGTTGATGCTCATGGATTCCTGGCTGGTTTGTGTAATCGTCAGCCCTTCAAAATCCAGCGGGTTGATGCCCGCGTCCACAAAGGCCTTCGCCTCGGCGTCGTAGCAATACTCCGCGTTTTCAATGAAGATGCGCGTGGCGGCGCTGGCAAGCGGGCTGTCCACAAACACTGGAAAGCCGTTATGCCCGTGCACGAGGCCTTCCGACTTGATGCGGCGGATAAAGTATAAAAGTTCCTGCGTGCGTCCGACGGCAAACGAGGGGATGATCACGCTGCCGCCTCGGTCAAACGTACGCTGCAGCACTTCCGACAGCGCTTTGGCGTAGTCCGGCGGCGCGTCGTGCAGGCGGTCGCCATAGGTGGATTCCACCATGCAGAAGTCCGCTTCGTCCACCAGCGAAGGATCGCGCAGCAAGGGCTGGTTGACGTTGCCGATGTCGCCGGAAAAGACCATTTTGCGCGATTCGCCGTTTTCCGTCATCCAAACTTCGATATATGCCGAGCCGAGCAGATGCCCAGCATCTGTATACCGCACGTCGATGCCGTCAAAGAGCGTAAAGCGCTCGCTGTAATGATGCGGCACGAACTGCTTGAGAACGCCGACGGCGTCATCCATGGTATAAAGCGGCACAAAGGGCTTTTCGCCGCTGCGCTTGCCTTTGCGGTTGCGCCACTCGGCTTCAAACTCCTGAATATGCGCGCTGTCGCGGAGCATGATGTCGCAGAGGTTGCTGGTTGCGTCCGTTGCGTGGACTGCGCCGCGAAAGCCGTTTTTATACAAGAGCGGCAGAAGCCCCGAGTGGTCGATATGCGCGTGGGTCAAAAGCACCGCGTCAATCTCCGCAGGCAGGGCGGGCAGCGGCGCGTTTTCGTAGTTGTCCCTGCCTTGCTCCATGCCATAATCAACGAGCAGGCGCTTGCCGCAGGCTTCGATATAGGTACAGCTTCCGGTTACTTCGTGGTCGGCTCCAATAAAGGTGAGTTTCATGGTTGTGACTGTCTCCGTTCTGCGCCGGGCAATCGCCCTGACGCGGTAAGATTACGCTATTTGGAAATTTGATACACTCAGGATTGGGCGTCCAATATTGGATACTGCGCGATGGCCGCTAGAATGCCATCGTGCAGATAAGTGTTCTCATACTCCCCGGCAAAGAGTTCCTGACCGACCCCGAGAGCGAACACCGGAACGTCCAGATCGCTGTGCGACCCCGAGCCGAACACCAACCCCGCGCGCTGGGCAACGAGCCTTGCGCAGGCCGAGGTGATGGGCTCGTATACGCCGTACTCCTCATTGGATTTATCGCTTGATAAATCGCCCTTGAGCGTGTGAGCATAGGCACCTTTGAGGTACTCCGTCTCTTCCGCCGTAAGGTTATCCAGCCCATACGCATCCGCAAAGAGTGGCAGGGCGGTTTCAAACGGCGTTTTCGCGCTCACGCAGTCAACAACCAGCGTGTCGTCGCATTCGTCGCAGGAGATGGTTTGCTTCAGCAGTGCCGTCCGGTCGCCTTCCGTAAACGAAACCTTGCCCGTTTCATGGTCGCCCGTGACAAGAATCAGCGTTTCATATGGATGCGCTTGGTAAAACGCAATCGCGGCGGCAACCGCTTCGTCAAAGTCGAGCAGTTCGGCAACGAACGAGCCCGCGTCGTTATAGTGGCAGAAATAGTCGATTCTTCCGCCTTCCACCATCATGTAAAACCCCTGCGGGCCAATCAGTCGGTTGAAGGCGAGCGTCGTTACGTCCCGTAAAAAATGCGTGCGTTCGCCGCCGTCAATGGCGGGCAGAACGCCGTAATCGCCGAAGATGAGGTTGGAAGAGACGATGAGCTTCTGCGCGGCGTCCTCGGGTGCGTTTGCAGGGGAGGTAACGAGCGCATAGCCGTTTTCAGCGGCGTGCTCCGCCGCGTCCGGCGTATCGTGAAAGCCGCCGCCGGCAAAAAAGTCGAATCCACTGGCAAACAGGTCGTCCGCAATATCGTTATACGTCCTGCGGGAGTTCACGTGCGCGTAGAACCCGGCGGGCGTGGCGTGGTCGAGAGAAACGGTGGTGAGAATGCCAATCTTGCGCCCCATGTCGCGCAGCAGTTCGGCAATGCTGATCAGCCGGTTGCCGTTCGGGTCGAGGCCAAGATAACCGTTGATCGTTTTGACTCCGCTGGAGATTGCGGTCGCGGCGGCGGCGGAGTCCGTCACCTCGTTTTCTACGTTTTTCGTATGCGCAAACCCGCAGACGGGGAATTCAACGAACGAAAGCGGCGCGCGGTTTTCCGCGGCCAGCGCTTCGGAAGCGGCCTGAATCTGCGGCGTGCTCATGCCGTCCCCAATAAAGAGGAAGATGTATTTCAGCTGCGGCACCGGAACAGGCGAAATGGTCGGCGTGACATCCGGTGTGGCGGCAGGTTCTTTTGTTGAAACATTCAGTACGCTGGGATCCGTTCCGCCGTCGGAAACGCCATTTTTTGCGCAACCGGAGAGAACGCTGAGCGCGAACGCCAGCGCCAGCGATAAAACTATCGAAAGAATTCGACGGAACAATTTATTCCTGCGCATACGTCATTTTAGCACGATTTGCGCGGGCGTACAACTGGACGGGAAAGCGCGCGAATGGTAAGATGAACAAAGCAGGGCATTTCGCCGCAGCGCCTTGCCGCGCGGCAGACTGAGCCCGATAGAAACAGCAAAGGACATTCAACGCATGATGCCTTCCAAACGCATTGCCGCAACGGCGCTCTGCATCCTCTTTTCACTGCCGCTCTTTCTTGCCTGTTCTCCCGCGGCAACGCTCCCAGAGGCAACAGCTTCGCCAACGCAGGTTGTGCAAACGCCGCTACCAATCGTAACGCCCGTCCCTTCGCCAACGCCGTATCCCGATCCAACGCCGTTCTCCATTGCATGGATGACGGATACGCAGGAATACGCGGCCAATCACAACGATATTTTCTGCGGCATGACGCAGTGGATCGCCGACACGCAGGCAAAATACAACACGGTTCTTACCGTGCATACGGGGGATATCATTCGTGGATCCTACCGTGAATATCAGTGGCAAAACATGGTTCAGGCGTTCTCGCTGCTGCCGAAGGATATGAAGATTCTCACCGTCGGCGGCAATCACGATATTGCCAGCTACATGCCGGACTATACGCCGTATCTGGCGTACCGACCGGATACGGACGCTGTAGAAGGACAGTCGATTCTGGATGGCAACGTGTATTACATCGAGTTTGAGGCGGGGGACGTCAATATCCTCGTGTTCTCCATTACCTACGGCTACGAGATCGAATCCGAGGACTGGATCAACACCGTCTGCGCCGAACACAGCGACGCTTACGCGATTTTATGCCTGCACAGCTACTTGGAACCGGCTGGATACTCCTCCGGCGGAAGATACCTGTTTGACGGCGTTGTTAAAAAATCGCCTAATGTGCGGCTTGTGCTTTGCGGCCATGAGCCAGGCGTGCGCTACCAGCCGGAAGCGCTGGACGACGACGGGGAAGGCGTAATTGATCGAACCGTGCAGCAGATGCTCTTTAACATGCAGGAAGAAAAGAAGGACGGCGAAGGGTTTTTGCGCGTGCTCCAGTTCGATACGGTGAACGACACGATCAACGTGATTACGTATTCGCCGCATCTGGACGTTTACGGCTTCGACTGGCCGGGCGGCGATCACTTTGGCCCGGAACACCTGATTGAACACGCGGGCATTGCGGAGTACCGCATCCATCCTGAACAAACACCCGCAGGCTAAAAAGCCGGGCGGCACGCTGATAAACAGAGAAATACGTTTTCGAAAAACGATTTGAATTTTTTACGGAGGGATAATGTATGAGTCCTGATAACCGGCCGGGCGGCAGATCAAGACGAACCGTGAGCGGAGGCGGCAACGCTTACCGCAGAGGAAGCGGGTTGGGAACCGGCAGCGTCGGCGGCGGGCCGAGAGGGAGTTCGTCCGGCGGCTCTTTTGGCGGCGGAAACCGCGGCTCTTCCGGCGGCGGCCTGCTGGCAGTCCTGCTGGCGCTGCTCATCGGCGGAGCTACCAACAACAACTCCGGCGGCTCCAATAAGCGCGGGTGCCTCGGGCGGCTGCTCATTCTTGCGCTCATCGTTGCGGGCGTGTTTCTGCTGCTCAACTACTGTTCCGGCGGGAACGCGGGCAGCTTTTTAAACGACCTTACCAGCGGGTATACGGACAGCTCGTCCGATTCCGGCAGTACGCTCAGCGACCTGACGGGCAGCGACTCGAGCGGTTCCTCCGGCTCGCTGCTGGATACCTTGTTGGGTTCCACCGGCGCAACAAGCGGACAAATCAGCGCCGTGGACGGCACGGACAAAGTGTATTCTCCGCATGAGCCGGACGCCACGGTGGCGGCGGGCGCGCGCGAGAAGTTTACGGATGTTGCGAACGCCCAGACCGTAACGCTCATGGTATATATGTGCGGAACCGACCTTGAGAGCAAGAGCGGCATGGCGACCGCCGATATGGAGGAGATGGCCAGCGCTACACTGAACGACAACCTCCGTATCATCGTGGAAACCGGCGGCACGTCCTACTGGCAAAACAGCGTCGTCAAGAGCGGAACGAACCAACGCCTCCGCATTAAGCAGGGCGGGCTGCAGGTGCTCGACAGCAACGTCGGTAAAAAGTCCATGGTCGATCCGGACACGCTTTCGGATTTCATTCAATACTGCAAGAGCAATTTTCCCGCCGACCGGTACATACTGGTGCTCTGGGATCACGGCGGCGGCTCGCTTACGGGGTACGGCTACGACGAACTCTTCCCGAACGACTCCATGAGTCTGGACGAAATCAACACCGCGCTCAAAAACGGCGGCTGCAAGTTCGACCTGATCGGCTTTGACGCGTGTTTGATGGCGACAATGGAAACAGCGCTGGTCACCAGCCAGTACGGCGATTACCTGATCGCTTCCGAAGCGACGGAGCCGGGCACGGGCTGGTACTATACCAACTGGCTCAGCGAGCTGGCGAACGATCCTTCCATTCCGACGCTGGACGTTGGCAAAACGATTCTGGACGACTATATCAAGATGAGCTCGTCTGTAAGCCAGACCACGCTTTCCCTGGTCGATCTTGCGGAGTTTGCCAAGACCGCGCCGGGCGCGTTTTCCGCCTTCTCCGCTTCGACAAAGGAGCTGATCGCCAACGACGGCTATTCCAACGTAGCGAGCGCCAGAAGCGGCGCGCGGGACTTCTCCGCGGGTTCCAAAATCAACCAGATCGATCTGATCCACTTTGCGGAGAACCTCAACACAGCGGAATCCAACGCGTTGGCGGAGGTTTTGCGTGCGAGCGTAAAATACAACCGCAACTCCACGAATATTTCGCACGCCAACGGGCTTTCGATCTATTTTCCGTATCAGTCGATGAAAAACGTCAGCACCGCGTTGAAGACCTATAACGCCATCGGCATGGACAAGAGCTATTCCGAGTGCATCAAGAGTTTCGCCTCGGTTGCAGCCGGCGGGCAGGTGGCCAGCGGCTCCAGCGAAAGCGCGCTGGGAACGCTCCTTGGGGACAACACCGGCAGTCTGCTTGGCACACTGCTGGGCGGCAGCACGTCGAGCGCGGATACCGCAAGCGGTTCAGGCGACACGGTGACGCAGCTCTTGGAACTGTTCCTCGAAAACCGCAGCGTTGTTACGGGGGACAAGGACTCCAGTTGGGTGGATGAAGCGCTGGTGCGCTCTTCCGCTGCGTCCTATCAGGCCGCGAACGCCGGGTTTGCCAACCTCATGCTGACGTATAAGGGCGACACACCGACTCTGGTGCTCACCGAGGATCAGTGGAGCGCGGTGGTTACGCTGGAAATGAACGTATATATCGACGATGGCGAAGGTTATATCGACCTTGGTCTCGACAACATTGCCGATTACGACGCGGATAACGACCTCATCATGGCGTACGACGGCACGTGGCTTTCACTCAACGGGCAGATCGTGGCCTACTATATGGTGAGCGAGGATCAGGTGGGCGAAGACTACACCATTCTTGGCCGCGTTCCCGCACTGCTCAATGGCGAACGCGTGAACATTATCCTGCAGTTCACAAGCGCGGAGCCGTACGGCGTGGTTCTCGGCGCGCAGACGGACTATGCCGCCACGACGGATACCATCATGAAAGGCCTCGTTGAGATTCAGGCGGGGGACAAGATCGATTTCCTCTGCGATTACTACAACTACGATGGAACCTATTCGGATACGTACATGCTGGGTGAGCCGATGACTGCTACCGGAGAATGGGAAATTGGAAACGCAACGCTCGGAGACGTGAACTGGCAAATGAGCTACCGCATCACCGATCTCTACGGCGGCCAGTACTGGACGCCTACGGTGAAGAATTACTAAAGAAACGCAACAAACAGCAAAACGCCGCCTTCCGGCGGCGTTTTGCGTTATAAATCTGTTTTCGGCTCCCTCTGACGAGGGAGCTGTCGCCGTCAGGCGACTGAGGGAGAGAAAGCGAGGACACTCTCCCTTCGGCACTGCGTGCCACCTCCCTCAACAGAGGGAGGCGGGAACGGACGGATTATTTCATCGGGCTTTTATAGGAGCACTCGTAGTCCGGCTCGGCGACGAACCGCTCCCAAACCTGCGGAACCGAACGCTGCACGAACGACGCGAACTCGTTTTCACGTGTCACTGCACAGGCCGCGCGGAGATCCTCCAGCAGTTTGCCGTGCCAGGAGGCAAGCTCGTTGTGCGCAACCGTTTCGAAACGCTGAATCACTAACACGCACTCGCGCTCCTTCTGCAGGAACCATTCGTGCAGGTTGTCGATGGGGCAACAGCGCGTAACGCGAACGGGCTTTGCCGAGAGGCGCGTATACGGGTTGGAAGGAAAGCGCAGCAACGCCTCCTCGGCAACATCGCAGACGTAAACGCAGCCGCTCTTTTGCTCGTAAGCCTCGGCGAACGCGCCGGGGTAGACTTCTGTGTAGACCGCCCTGCCCGCGCCGTCGAAATTATACGGGAACCAGTAATAGGGGCGCTCTACGGGGCTTGCCGCAAAAAAGGCGGCCGCGACTTCGCTGGTGGAAAAATAGACGTAAGGTTTACCGTGATCCGCTATAGAAGGCTGGAGCGTGAGCAGATCGGATTTGGAAGACCCGTGATACAGCAGCATGAGACTAGTCCTCCCAGTTGATAAGCAAATCCATCGCTTCGAAAAACAGGTAAATAGCAGGCAAGGCTGTTCGAAACCGGAGGTGCGGGATGCTTTGAAAGGCGTATAAAAACCGAAAAGCAGCGAGGCAAAAAATCAGTCTGCATTTGAATTGTACCACGCTGTGATAAAATGATGAAGAGGTCAATACGATTTTTTACGCCGCACAGCACGTGTATGCAGAATGAATTCCGCGAAAAGTCACTTAAAGACTCTGAGAATGCCCGAAAAAAGCGTATAAAACGGGAAATATGCCACGAAAAATTCAAATTTAATCTGCCGTATCCATAGGAGCGTATGTTATAATATCACCATTGGGCGGAGGGAGAGAACGTGAAAACAACAGTTCGTAAACTCGACGGTTTGCCAATTGAAGAGCCGCTTCTCGATGACGAAGGTCAGCGCAGACAGCGGGAGCTTGCGGACCTCGCCGTAAAGGAATATGAAGAGTCCGGCACGCTCACCGGCGGCAGGCTCAATGAAAAAGTGGCTGCTTACGAAACGGATATCGCGGGGCATGTGGTAGACGATTAACTTGGCGCGCGTTTTTTGCGCGCTTTCCTCAGCCGCAGAACCGTTCTTACCGCGGATGGATCGTGTTCAGATCATGCGCGTGGAACAAATAATAAAGCGAAAGGAGATCCGGAACGTTGTCTTTTACAAGCATTACAAAAACGCTTGCGAGCGGCTTTTCCCAATTTACGCTGCTGGATCTTCTCGATATCTTCATCATTGCCGTTCTGATCTATAAGTTGATCATCTGGACAAAAGAAACCCGCGCCTACGAAGTGCTCAAAGGCATCGGGCTGCTGTTTCTGTGCTCCATCGTCAGCCAGCTTCTTTCGCTCTCCACGCTGAGCTGGCTGCTGGATTCGCTTTTAACCTCCGGCTCGATCATCATCGTGCTGGTCATTCTCTTCCAGCCGGAAATCCGGCGCGTGCTCGAAAAGCTCGGCCGCAGCGGCAAACGCCTGGGCAAAGCCTGGTTTGACGCTTCCGCTATGAAGAGCGGGGAACTTGTGCACGATATGCATGTAACCATCCTTTCGCTTTCGCACCGGCGCGTTGGCGCGCTGATCGTGTTTGAGCAAAAGACGGGGCTTGGCGATATCGTAGGCACCGGAACGCGCATCGACGGGTTGCTTTCCGGCGCGCTGATTGAAAACATCTTTGAACCCAACACCCCGCTGCACGACGGCGCGGTGATTATCCGCGGGAATATGATCGTTGCCGCGGGATGCTTTTTGCCGCTTTCGGACGATCTTTCCGTCTCCCGCGAACTGGGCACGCGTCATCGCGCGGCGCTGGGCGTTTCCAGCGTTTCGGACTGCGTGACGATTATCGTTTCCGAAGAGACGGGCGCCATTTCCGTTGCGCGGGACGGCAAGCTCGTTCGCTACATCGACTCGAAAGCACTGCATAACGTGCTCGAGAGCCTGTTTATGCAGTCCGGCGCCTCAACGGCTTTCGGTTGGACCAAAAAAATTCGAACGGAGGGATCGCATGAAAATACGAAAAATCGATAAAAAAGCGATTCTTGCCGGGTTGAAGAGCTTCTGCACCAAGAACGTAGCGCTCAAAGCCATTGCGCTGGTATTTGCCGTGCTGCTTTGGGGATATGTGCTCACCGACCAGAAACCGCTTCGCACCAAGATCATTCCGGACGTGACGACGAGCTTTGACGGCGAGGCCGAGCTGATAGCGCAGGGGTTCTGCATTCGCGGCAACCGTGAGGAGATCTTACAGAACGTTGCCGTTACGGTGCGTACGCAGATTACGAACTATGCCTATGTCAACGCCAGCTCGATCAACGCTACCATCAGCCTGCGCAACATCAGCGAGGCGCGGGAGTATGAAATACCGATTCAGGCAAACGTGAGTTCCGCGCTCGGTGTGGTGCAGTCTGTGTCTCCTTCGAGCGTCAAGCTGCAGATCGATACGCTGGTGACCAAGACCATCCCCGTAACCACGTCGTTTACCGGCGAACTGCCGAACGGCTACTGGGCGGACACAGATGCGCTGACCTCGACCACGCGGCTCGACGTGACGGGTGCAAAGACCGATATTTCAACCATCACGCGCGCGGAATGCGTTGTGGATCTCAACGACAAGACAAGCACGATTTACAGCACGTTCGACGTGACCATGTACGACAAGGATAACAATATCGTTTCTTCGGACATCCTCGTTGGAACGCTGCCTTCGTCCACGGTTCGCCTGCCGATCTATCCCATGAAGAGCGTGCCAATCGACGTTACGGGTTCGTTGATGGGCGTGGACGATCTGGCCAAGAATCACGAAATCGTCAGCGCGGTGTCAACACCCGCAACGGTGCGCATCGTCGGCGAGCAGTCGGTGCTTGACGGAATCAACAGCATTCTTTTAACCCCGATCGCCGTCAACGGGCTGAACTCGACCGCCACTGTGGAATCCGACCTGATCCTGCCGGACGGCGTGCGCCTGCTGGACAGCGAAACGGTATCGGTGCTCATCGAAATACAGGAAATGCAGATGAGCCAGCTCTTTGAACAGCTGGAAGTGCAGATTGTGGGCGCTGAAAAGCGCACGGATGTGACGCTCGACGTTTCCACGGTCGATTTGACTGTGGAAGGGCGATACAGCCTCGTGAGCGTGCTCATGCGCAAGGATATCACCGTGCAGGTGGATGTGACCGGCCTTGCACCCGGCGTATACAAGCTTCCGCTCAACGTGCTGGTGCGGGACGAAGCGGCAACGGTAGAGCTGACCACAATGCTATCGGTCGCGGAAGTGACGGTTACGATTACCCAACAATAAACAACCATAACTCATCCATCGGCGGAGCGTTTGGCTCCGCCTTTGTCGTGAGTAAGAATGCCGTTTTGATAAGCGGACGATGGAGAAACATGAAGATACGCGTACAAAATATCAAGCAGCCGCTTTCAGCGGGCGACGAACAGATCGCCCGCCTGATTTGCGAACAGGTGAACGTCGATCCCAAACAAATTCTCGCTGCCAAGGTTGTTCGCCGTTCGCTGGACTCGCGCAAAAAGCAGGAGATTCACTTTCTCATCAACGCGGTCGTTGAGGTGGACGAAACCACCGGAAAAAAGCTGCTTTCGCGCGGCGACGCGCGCTTTGAACTTTACCGGGAAGCTCCCGCCGAGCCGATTCCTCAGGGAAGCCTGCCGCTGCGCGGGCGCGTTGTCGTAGTTGGACTCGGCCCTGCGGGGCTGTTTGCGGCGCTGCTTCTGGCGCAGCGTGGCTACGCGCCGCTCGTTCTGGAGCGCGGGGAACCGGTGGAGCGCCGCGCCATAGCCGTGGAGCGGTACTGGCGGACGGGCGAACTCGACGAGGAGTCCAACGTGATGTTCGGCGAAGGCGGCGCGGGCACGTTTTCCGATGGAAAGCTCACCTCGCGCAGCAAGGACGCGCGCGGGGACGGCGTGCTGAGCACGCTGATGTGCTTTGGCGCGCCGGAGGAGATTGCCGTTTCCGCCAAACCGCATATTGGCACCGACCGGCTCAGGAAGGTCGTTTCTGAAATGCGAAAGGAAATTGAGCGTCTGGGCGGGGAAGTGCGCTTTGGAGCAAAGCTCAGCGGAATCACCGCAGAAAACGGTGCAATCGCACGCGTGCGGTTTACGCAGAACGGTGCGGAGGAGTCGGCGGACTGCGCCGCCCTCGTGCTCGCCATCGGTCAGGGTGCGCGGGATACGTACCAAATGCTGTTCGATTCCGGCGTTATGATGGCAAAAAAGCCGTTCGCGGTTGGCCTGCGGGTGGAACATGCGCAGAGCATGATTGACCGCGCGCAGTACGGCGCATTCGCGGGGCACCCGCGCCTGGGCGCCGCGGAATACCGACTCACGGCGCAGAGCGGAGACCGTGGCGTGTATACCTTCTGTATGTGTCCGGGCGGCAGCGTGATTGCCAGCGCTTCAAGCCGGGACGAGGTCGTCGTCAACGGCATGAGCAACTTTGCGCGAAACGCCGAAAACGCCAATGCCGCCGTCGTGGTGCAGGTGCGCGAGAGCGACCTGCCGGAAGA
Source organism: Christensenellaceae bacterium (assembly GCA_963674535.1). Lineage (GTDB taxonomy): Bacteria > Bacillota > Clostridia > Christensenellales > CAG-138 > UBA7703. The sequence goes on from OY771363.1 coordinate 1,053,455, forward strand.
TGCGTTTGCGGGCGTTCGCTTTCAAAAGCAGATGGAGCGCGTCGCGTTTCTTGCGGGCGGCGCGGATGGTTCGGCTCCCGCCAGCACTTTGGAAGCGTTTTTGAAGAGATCCAAACCAAAGGGGTTCGGTGGGGTAACGCCTTCCTATCGCCCCGGTGTTCAGCCGGTCAACCTCTGGGACGTTCTGCCAGCGTTCGTTTCGAAGGGAATTGCGGACGGCATGGTTGCGTTCGGCAGACAGCTCAGGGGGTTTGACGATCCCGGCGCGGTGCTCACGGGCGTGGAAACCCGAACGAGCGCGCCTTTGCGGATTCTGCGGGGCGAGACCATGGAGAGCGTTTCCTGCGCGGGGTTGTATCCCGTTGGCGAAGGAGCGGGGTATGCGGGCGGCATCGTTTCCGCCGCGATCGACGGCATCAAGGCGGCGGAGCGGATTGTTTCGCTCTTTGCGCCGCCGAAACGCGAAGTGTAAACAAAAAACCGGGCGAAAGCCCGGTTTTTGCTGTGTAAGCGAACTTATTTATGATCGCGAATCGAGAGCGCGAGGTCGGGTTTGTTGCTCATGAGCGCGAAGATGTTCTGCTGCGCGAGAAGGTAGCGCATATCTTCTTCGCGATCAACCGTCCACGGGCTGGTCTTGACTCCCGCGGACTCGTATTTTGCCAACTCCGCGTCGTCCAGAAAGCGGTAATCTGGATGCAGAAACTGCATGCCAAGGCGCTTGCAGTAGTCTTGCGGCTCGGCGATGCGGCATTCGTAGAGGATGCCGCAGGGGAGTTCCGGCGCAATCGCCTTGCAGCGCAAAAGCGAATAGTGGTTGAACGAGGACAGCACGACCCGGTCGGAAAGGCCGAACGCGCGCACGAGGTCGATCACCTTTTGTTCGATGCCGTCGTATTCGTAGATCGCCGTTTTCAGCTCGATGATGTTTAAAAAGTCGCGCTCTTGAACGAGCGTAAAATACTCCTCCAGCGTCGGGATACGCTGAACGGGGCACTGCCCGCGGAACTTATACGAAAGGTCGAACGCGCGCAGCTCTTCCAGCGTCAAATCCTTAATCAGCAGATCGCTGCCTGTGATGCGCAGCAGGCTTTCGTCGTGAAAGACGACAGGTACGCCGTCGGCGGTGAGCTGAATATCGAATTCCGCGCCGTCCGCGCCAAGCAGGAGCGCTTGCTCAAACGCGAGCATCGTGTTTTCGGGATAGCGGGAAGAGAACCCGCGGTGTGCGATGACTTTAGCCAAGGAGGAACGCCTTCTTTCCGATTTTGATGAAAATAGAACTCCCAGTTACGTCCGGCGCGTTTGCAAACACAGCAGATCCTCTTTTACGGCGCTGAGATCGGGGGTTTCACCCCGGGATTTCGCACGCCTGATCAGAGTCTGCCGGAGTCTGCGGCAGGCGCGCCGGAGCGCGGGAATATGGACTGGCCGCGGGTCGCCGCCGACGAACGCCAGAAAGTTCTTGCAGCAGATTTGATCGAGCAGTTCTTTGCCCAGTCCGAGCCCGCGCAGCAGGAAAGGCTTTGTTTGAATCAAATAGTGCCCGTCCGCCTCAATCAAGCGCTCGTCGCTGCCTTCGAGAAACGCGTTGATAATTTCGACTCGCCGGAGACTTTCGGTTTCGTTGAGCTCGGTTGCCGTGCCGCCCATAACCGCGCGCCCGCCGATATCCGTGCCAAGCTGGATGCGGTCGGCATAGCGCGTAAAGAACGCCCGCGTTTCGTCGGGACTTTTTGAAAGATTCTCGTACAGTTCGATACCGGGCGCCAAATCGACGTGCATGTTGGGGAAGGCGTCCAGCCATTGCGCAAGTCGCGGCAGGTTTGCCGAAAGAAAAAAGAGATGCGCAAACGTAATATTGAGCGTTGGATGCCGCTCCATCACAGCGCGCACCTGAAGGTACTGCGCTTCGTTATTCACGTCGTTTTCGTCGTATCCCCAGCCGGAGGATTTGGCATAAACCGAGATTTCCTCCGGATTCCAGTATTGCTCCGGGTCGTTGACGTGCCAAATGATAGGCAGGCGTGTTTTCTCCGCGAAAGCCCAGAACGGCTCCCACGCGGGCGCGTCGAAATCCGGTATGGCAAACGCGCGGCGCATCGTCGGCTTGCCTTCGAGCAGTTTGATTCCGTCGCAGCCCATGGCGAGGAGCTGTTTTGCGCGGCGGACAAAATGCCGCCCGCAATGGAGCGGGTCGCGCTCGTAAACCGTGCAGTCGAGGCAGCCGAACGCGTAAACCGTATCAGGATGGCGCAGTTTGAAACAGAGGATATCCGGCGTTGGATCGAGCCGCGCAGTGCCCGGCAGAGCAAGCAGACATGCCGCCTGCGCGCCGGATTTTTGCAGGATCGATTCGAAGCTTTCAAAGAGGATGGGCCGCGCAAAATGGGCGTGACCGTCTATACGGTGGATGGTTTCGTTCAACTTGTTCTACTCCTTGCAAATGAAAAAATCCGTTATTTCGCGCGCTTTTTTACGCGTTTCGCTTTTTCAGGCGCGGCAGGATGATCCGGTGCGGGGGCATCTGCTGCAGGAGCCGGAGCGGGTTCGCTGGTTTTATACAGGTGGATCACGCCCTGCTTGTTCAAACTCTGTATCAGCGCGAGCGTAATGGGCAGGCCGAGAAGCCCGATGCCGCCGAAGACGAACGTGCCGACCACCATGGAGAACAGCGTTACGATGGGGTGCAGCCCCACGCGATCGCCAACGATCTTTGGTTCAATGATGTTGCGAACGACGATGACGACGATATACAGAATCCCCAGTCCAATGGCGTGCGGGTAGTTGCCCGAAACCAGCGAGATAATCGTCCAGGGCAGCAGCACAAGCCCGCTGCCGACGACGGGCAGAATGTCGAACACGGCAATGGCGGCGGCGATGGCGAACGCGTTTTGAATGCCAATGATCAAAAGCCCTAGCGAGATCTCCGCAAAGGTAATTACAAGAATCAGCGCGTAAGAGCGCGTATACCGCCAGAGCGTCCTGCCAAGGTGCACGCGGATGTTATGCACCAGATCCCGCTTTTGCTCGGAAAGCTGGAGCATGAGAAACGCTTTGACCTTTGGAAAATCGATCGAGAGAAAGAACGTTGCAATCACTGCAATCAGCATGTGCAGCAGGAACGCGGGTGTTTTAAACGTGATGCTGGTTACCCAGGCAACGACCTGCTTGGAGATGTTGGCAACGGTTTGGCCGAGCGTCTGCGTTACATTAGACGCCACAACGTTGTAGGCCGCCGCGGTGTCTGGGTCGAGCTTGGCGACAAACGCCTGCAAATCGGCAAACGCTTGCGAAAGCCACGGCGCAATGGACTTTGTATACATGCCCGGCAGGGTCAGAAAGAACGCTTTCGCGGCGGAGAACACCTGTACGCCGAGGACAATGAGCAAAAGCCCGACCAGCGCGTAAAAGAGCGCAACGACGATAGCGCCGGCAAAGCCTTTGTGCAGGTGGCATTTGTCGCGCAAAAACGCGACGGCAGGTTTGAGCAGCAGAGATACCACGAGCGCGATTAAAAACGGCGTCAGCATGCCGAGCGCGTACCGCGTCAGGACGATGACGATGCCGAGGATGATGGCAAAATACAGAAAATTGACGATGAACTTTTTACGTTTTTCGAGTTCCATGGCCTAACCTCATTTCCGTTGATTACTGTATCATGCGCCGGAAATCTTGTAAAGCCGTGCCGTTTCCATTATAATACTTCGCATGAACGCAAAATTGGCGCTGAGACAACTGACCGAACTGCTCGACCCCGGCGACGAGGCCGTAACCACGCTTGCCAACGCGAGCGCGTTTATAAACGAGCTGCTCGAAGACGTCAACTGGGTCGGATTTTACCTACTCGACGGGGAAACGCTCTATCTAGGTCCCTTTCAGGGAAAGCCCGCCTGCACGCGCATTGCAGTTGGCAAGGGCGTTTGCGGCACGGCGATTCAGGAGAATCGCACCCTCTGCGTGGATAATGTTCACGAGTTCCCCGGCCATATTGCCTGCGACTGTGTTTCAAACAGCGAAATCGTAATTTTGCTGCATGGCGAGCGCGGCCGTCCGCTCGGCGTTCTGGATATCGACAGCCCGCTCTTTGCGCGTTTTTCGGCGGAGGACGAGGTTTTTCTCGTTCAGGCGGCGGAGATTATATCACGCGCACTGATGCAGAGACTATAGCAAGGGATTTTTTAACAGCATGACATTGGTAGAACTTCTTCTTACGGCGGTAGCGCTCTCCATGGACGCGTTCGCCGTTTCCGCCTGCAAAGGCTTGAACATGCGCAAGGTCAACTGGAGCCACGCGCTGATCATCGGCCTCTTTTTCGGCGGGTTTCAGGCGGCGATGCCGCTGCTCGGCTGGCTGCTCGGCAGACAGTTTGAGCATTTGATCACGAGCTTTGACCATTGGGTCGTATTCGGGCTGCTCGCGCTCATCGGCGGCAAGATGATCTTCGACGCGCTGAAAGGCGGAGAAGAGGAGTCCTGCAAACCGGAAGAAAAACTGCACTACAAAGAGCTTGTCGCGCTGTCGTTTGCCACCAGCATCGACGCGTTGGCGGTTGGCATTTCGTTTGCGTTTCTGCAGGTCAAAGTGCTGCCGTCCGTTGCCTGCATCGGAGTCACCACCTTCCTGCTCTCGATTCTCGGCGTCGCCATCGGCCAGAAATTCGGCGCAAAGTACAAGGACAAGGCAACGTTGGTCGGCGGCTTGGTGCTGATTGCCATCGGGCTGAAAATCCTGCTCGAGCACCTCGGCATATTCGCGTAAACAACAAAACAAGCTTCCTATTTCCCGCCGATTGCAGGCGGGATTTTTTTATGCGCAATGAACTTGACAGCGCGCGCCGTTTGAGGTATAACATTTCTGGTAAGAAAAGTAGGAAAAGTCATATTATTTAAACTGGGAAGTGAAAACAGTGCCGGCACCAAAGGGAAAGCATCTGTTCGGAACCGTCAAAGTAGGCGAAAAAGGCCAAATCGTCATTCCAAAGGACGCGAGGGAGCTTTTCGGCATCCAGCCGGGGGACAGCCTTGTGGTACTCGGCGACGAAGCAAGCGGACTTGCGATCATTAAAAACGACGTGTTCCTCGCGCAGGTGGCCGATGCAATCTTTCAGCAAACAGGCGCGCAGGAAGGCCAGCTTCCGCCCGAAGCCGCGTCCGAGTTTGAGGAGATCAAAGAGCTTGCTTCGAAAAAAGTGCGTGAATGAACCTGCACAGCGGATCAGTGACAGACCAATTCGGGAAGTAAGGGTAATAATATGGAATTTGCGATTCGAACACAGGATTTAACCAAGGTTTACGGCGTCAAGAAGGCGGTTGACCACCTCAGCCTCGACATTAAAGAGGGTGAACTTTTCGCCCTGCTCGGCGTAAATGGCGCGGGTAAGACGACCACCATCAAGATGCTCGCCGGGCTCTCCCTGCCAACCAGCGGGGATGCGCTGCTGCTGGGCGAGAGCATTGTCAAGAACCCGCAGGCCGCCAAACAGCAAAACGGCATCTCGCCGCAGGAGACCGCCGTTGCGCGGAATCTCACCGTGCTGGAGAACTTGGAGCTCATGGCGCGCATCTACGGACTGGGGCGGGCTGAGGCGCGGCAAAAGGCGCTGGAGATGCTTGAGCGCCTCTCCCTTGAGGAAGTGGCAAAGAGCAAGGCCAAGACCCTCTCCGGCGGCATGCAGCGGCGGCTCAGCATCGCCATGGCGCTGATCTCCGAGCCGAAGGTGCTGTTTCTTGACGAGCCGACGCTGGGGCTGGATGTGCTGGCGCGGCGTGAACTCTGGAAGCTCGTGCTCTCGCTCAAGAGCAAGTCGACCATTCTTTTAACCACGCATTATCTCGAAGAGGTGGAAGCGCTCTCCGACCGCGTTGGTGTGATGAACAAAGGCAAATTGATTGCCGTCGGGACGGTGCAGGAGCTGATGGAACGGACGAATTCGAAAACCTTCGAGGACGCTTTCGTCTTCCTCGCGACGGAAACGGAGGCGATCGCATGAACGGCGCAAGAGCGTTTGCCGGGCGCACGGTCAAGGAACTGCTGCGCGACCCGCTGAACCTCGCCTTCGGGCTGGGGTTTCCGCTGGTGCTGCTGCTGCTCATGACGGCGATTCAGGCGAATATCCCCGTGAGCATATTTGAACTGGATACCCTGACGCCGGGCGTCGCCATCTTCGGGCTTTCGTTTATCTCGCTGTTTTCCGCAACCCTGATCAGCAAGGACCGGACGACTTCGTTTTTAATGCGGCTGTTCGCCTCTCCGCTCAGCGCGGGCGGCTTTATTACGGCGTATACCATGCCGCTTTTGCCCATGGCTCTGGCGCAGACGGTGGTTTGCTATGCTTGCGCCGCCGCGCTCGGCATGCATATGACGCTCAACGTGCTGCTCGCGATTGTAACGACCATTCCCGCAGCGCTGCTCTTTATCGGTATCGGGCTTCTCTGCGGCAGCGTGTTCAACGACAAGCAGGTGGGCGGCATTTGCGGCGCGCTCTTGACCAACGTAAGCGCCTGGCTCAGCGGTACCTGGTTTGACCTAAACCTCGTGGGCGGAGTATTTAAGAAGATTGCCTATGCGCTGCCTTTTGCGCACGCGGTGGAAGCCGGGCGCGCGGCGGTGGCGGGGGACTACGGCGCGATTATGCCGCATCTCTGGTGGGTGATTGCGTACGCAGCCGTGGTGTTTACGCTGGCGGTTGTCGTGTTCCGCAAGAAGATGCATCGGGATAACGTTTAAAGAGAGAACGGCAAAAGGCGCGGGTGACCGCGCCTTTTAAGCTATCTTCTTTTCTTGAAAGAAAAGAAGCAAAAGAACGATTCTCATCTTTTTCTTGAAAGAAAAAGAAGCAAAAAGAACTTTTCTTCTTAGTTCATTGGAAAAGAAGTGGGGGTTACAAAGGGGCGAACGCCCCTTTGGCCGTTCCCATTATTTCTTTTGCGCGCAGTAGTACGCAATTCCGTCGCTCATGAGCTTGGCGGTGCCTTCGCCGAACTGGTCGATGTTCTTTTTGAACCGTTCGTCGGCAAGGTACATCTGCCCAAGTCCCGCAAGGATTTCATCCGTGCAGACATAATAGCTCTCGGAAATCAGTGCCTGCCACTGCTTGACGAGTTCCTGCACGCGAGCATCTGCCGGATCCGTGCCAACAAGTGCGGCAAACCCGCGTGTGACCTCTGCGGAACGCTCCTGAATGCGGGCGAATTCCTCATCGGTGTATTTCGCCGTGCGGCGTGCGCTCTCGCGGTAAGCTTCCGTATTGCCCCAGCGGGCTTTCGCCTCCTCGGCGTACTGGTCGCGCAGTTCGTCAATTTTAGACGTATCGAATGGTTTGAATTCCATTGCTGTTTCTCCTTCCAACGCATTGGAAACGAGTGTAATGAGCCCGTCCAGCCGCTCTCGCTTCTGCAGGAGCAGCGTTCGGTGTTCCTCCAGCGCACGCGCACGGTCGAATTCCGGCGAAGCAAGAATTTCGGCAATGTCGCTCAACGGAAAATCCAGTTCCCGGTAAAACAGGATTTGCCAGAGCCGTTCAACTGCCGCTTCATCGTAGTACCGGTAACCGGATTCCGCGATTTCGCTCGGGTGCAGAAGCCCGATCTCATCGTAATAGTGCAGCGCGCGGATGGAAACGCCCGAAAGCTTGCTCAGCGTGCCGATGGAACGTTTCAACTTCACTCACCTCCCGACAAGTATGGTAAACCATACCGTAACGTCAGAGTCAAGAACTTTTTTCTGTTGATTTGAAAATCAAGAGACGTTTTTTTACTGGCGGTCATTTGCGGGCTGGAGAATTTGTGGTATGATCAAATTTATGAAGCAAAGAGAATTACTGGACTTTTTACACGCGCTGGAATGCCTCAAAACCAACGGAAGGCACAGCTATACCTGCGGAGGAATACAGGAAACAGTCGCCGCGCATTCCTGGCGGCTTGCGGTGTTTGCTATGCTGATTCTGCCGGAGTTTACACAAATCGACGGGGACAAGCTCATCCGCATGTGCCTCATCCACGACTTCGGCGAGGCGATTACCGGTGACATTCCGTCGTTTCTCAAGACGGACGCCAACGAGGAAACGGAAACGGACGCCGTCGGTACGCTGGTTCGACGTCTGCCGGAGCCGCAGAAGGGCATGTTTGCCGCGCTGTTTGCCGAGATGGACGCCATGCAGACTAAGGAAGCGCGGCTCTACAAAGCGCTGGACAAGATGGAAGCGGTCATTCAGCACAACGAAAGCGACCTCTCCAGCTGGATTCCGCTGGAATATGAGCTGAACCTCACCTACGCGGTGGAGAACGCCGCGGAGTTTCCCTACCTCAAGGAGCTGCGGGAACTCATGCAGGAAGATACGCGAAACAAAATCGCCGCAAAATAGAGTAACAGTTTCATAGCAAAGGAGAAATCATCATGAGCAATTATCTAGACCTGGTCAAGCGCCGCGAAAGCTGCCGCAATTTCGACCCGAACCGGCCGGTGGAAAAGGAGAAGCTCGCGCTCTGCGCCGAAGCGGCCTGGCTTGCGCCATCCGCCTGCAACAGCCAGCCATGGCGTTACCTCATTGTGACGAACCCGGACTATGTGCAGAAACTCCGCCCGCTGATGCAGGAATTCGGCATGAACAGGTTCGTCAACCAGTGCCCGGCGTTTGTCGTCGTACTTGAAGAACCGACGCGCTTGAAAGTCTCCGTAACCTCCAAATTTAAGGATCAGGATCTTGCTCCCATCGACGTAGGCCTTTCCACCTCGCAGTTCTGCTATGAGGCTACGGAACTGGGGCTCTCAACCTGCATCATCGGATGGCATAACGAGCCCAAGATCAAAGAGCTGTTCGATATCGACAAGGTGTCCCGCGTACGACTCGTGCTCTGCGTGGGCTACGCCGCAACAGAGGAATTGCGCAAAAAGCAGCGCAAACCCATTGAGGACGTTGTTAAATACTTTGAATAACAAACGAAAAACACAAGCGGCGCGCCTTCCGGCGCGCCGCTTTTTTGCAGTTAAAGGAGAGAGACGGGCTGTTCGGCTTTATTTCTTTGCCGTCAGCGTCACAACCACCAGTTCCGGCGGGTTGAATACGCGCGGAAGCCAGTAGGGGACCTTGGCGAGGCCGCGGCTGATGATGAGCGTCTGCTCGCCAAAGTCGTAGCGTCCGCCGCCGTACTGGGGAAACATCCCCTGTCCGGGCGCGTACAGGCCGTTGAGAACACCGGGAATGCGGATCTGCCCGCCGTGCGTATGGCCGGAGAGCATCAGATCGAATCCCAGCGGCAGGATGTTCTTTATGTCGTTTGGCACATGGATGGCGAGGATGGAGTAAACGCTGTCATCCCGTTCCTTGCCTGCTCGAGCCAACTCCGCCTGCTGGCGGACTTTGCCGCCGTGGCCGTCGTCTATGCCATACAGCCGAACAGTGGTATCGTCCGACGTAACGTCCACGGATTCGCCGTCGAGGATGCGAATTCCAGATTCCTTGATCTGCTGTTTGACCCAGTCAATCTGCTTGGTTTGGTACTCATGATTTCCGAGGATGAAATAACAAGTGAAGCGCTTGCTCAGTGCATTGAGCAGGGTGACGGCGTTTTTATTGTTGCCTTGGTGATGAAAAATGTCCCCGTCCAGCAGTACGACGGTAGGGTCTGCTTTCGCAATGGCGTCCACAAGGTCGCTTTGCCCTGCGCCATAGAGCGCAGAGTGGAGATCGGACACCACGACAATGCGAACGTCGTTTGTAATCCGTTCGTCCTCAATGCGATACTCCTGCACGATAAAACGGCTTTTGCCGAACCAGTTCACCACCAGATACAACCCCGCAATGACAGCAAGCACTTTTAGAAAAACCCGTTTTCGGGCGCGTTTGCCGGTATTTTTCGGAACCTGCCCGGAGACCTGCGTTTCTTTTTGAACGCTTTGTTCATTCCGTTCCATGGTGTTCAGTATAGCAAAGCGGGGCGGTGGAGAAAAGGGAAAAGGAGCAGATTCCACCAAAAGGACACATTGATGACTTGTTATTTCGGCATGCCGCAGTGAACGTAGATAGGCAAAAAAGAGAGCCGCCCTGGTAAGAGCGGCTCCCTGTATGACAGGATGTGTATCGAGTTAGCTGAGGCTGCCGAAGGTTGCGTAAACGTACCCGATGGTCGTAGTGGTGTACTGGATCTTGTACCAGTCGCCTTCCTTGGCCAGATAGGTGTACGTTGCACCCAGCGCGGCTTTACCGATGCGGGTGCTGGTCGTGCTTGCCGCGGAGCGGACGTTAACTGCGTAGAGGCAGTTGACGATCGTCATCTTGGTCGGGTTGCCCGTCGGGGTGGTCGTTCCGCCTGTCGTACCGGTTCCGGTGCCTGCGGAGGTGTAGCCCGACGAGGTCTTGGAAGCCTTGAGGTAGCTCGCCCAGATATAAGCCTTGGTCGTATTGTTGTACTGGATGTAATACCAGCTGCCGGTCTTGCCGAGGATATGGAAGGTATCTCCCACATAGGCGTATCCAACCAGCTTGCCAAGGCCGCTCGCGGTTGCGCGGACGTTGACGCGGCGTTTGAAGTTTGCCGCAACGCCGTAGTTATACTCAGTGTTCGTTACGGTTACCTTGATGGTGACCGATTTTCCGCTCACTGTCGCAGTGATGGTCGTTTCACCGAGCGCGACGCTCTTGAGAAGTCCGGTCGAATCGATGGTTGCAACAGCGGGATTCGAGGACGTCCAGGTGACCGTGGTGTCGGTCGCGGTGGAGGGGAGGATCGTCGCCTTCAGGTACGTGGAATCGCCGTAGAGAATATCCAGCGTTGTACCGTAGTTGATCGTGATGCCGGTTACGGCAACTCTCGCCTGGGTTACAACATAGCACTCGGCGTATTTGCCGCTGCCGTCGGTGGACGAAGCCGTGATGATAGCGTATCCGCTGAGGCTCTTTGCGGTGATCTTGCCGGTCGAGTCAACCGTTGCGACGCTGGTGTTGGAGCTCGTCCATTTCAGCGTGGGTACGGTCGCATTGGTCGGATAGATGTTCGCAGTCAGCGTTTCCGTATTGCCTTCCACAAGCGTCAGCGACGACTTGTTCAGCGTTATGATCAAAACATTGACGGTGCTGACGCTGACGTTGCAGGAAGCGGAAAGCCCGCTGCCGTCCGTGGAGGCCGCTTTGATTACGGTATAACCGGCTGTCAGCGCGGTTACTTTGCCGGTTGCGTCAACCGTTGCAACAGAGGGATTGCTGCTGGTCCACTTGAGCGTTTTGTTGGTCGCAGTGGAGGGCGCAGTCGTTGCAGTCAGCGTGAGCGTGTCGTTAACGTTGATCGCGGCGGTGGTCTTATTCAGATACAACTGCGTCAGCAGTGTGGGATCCTTCAGCGTGATCGTGCAGGTTGCGGACTGCGATCCGGCGGTCGCGGTGATGTTCACCGTTGCGGGATACGTGGTCGCAGGCAGATCATGAGTCGTTACCTGACCGTCTACGACCGTGGCAAGAGCGTTGTTGCTCGAAGACCAGGTAACGGTCGGGTTGGACGCGTTCAAAGGCATGACGTTTGCGTTCAGCGTTAAGGAAGTGCCCGCATACAGCGTGGCCGTGGTCTGGGAGACGACGATGCTGTCGACGGGAATGTCGATAACGGTGACTTCGCAGGTAGCGGTAACGCCTGCAATAACCACGTTGCTCGAGTCAAGCGCCTGGGCCGTAATGGTTGCCGTACCGGCGCCAACGCCCGTAATGATGCCGGTGTTTTCGCCAACGGTTGCAACGGCGGGAGCCGAGCTTGTATATTTCACTTTTGTGAGCGTTGTATTGGTCGGGGTGAAGGTCGGCGTTAATTCGTCGGTGGAGCCAATACCCAGCGTCGTGGTTGTTTTGTTGAGGGCGATATGGGTCGCTTCGACTTCGTTGTCCTCAACGATGATGGCGCTGATGGCCTGCGCGCTGGTGTACGTAATCGGGGAGGCGTCCATGTCGAACCCGAGTCCGGTCACGGTAATGACGACGGAGCCGGGGCTGACCGCGGTAACGATGCCGTTTTGATCGACCGACGCGACGGCGGGATTGCTGCTGCCCCAGGAAACGTCCGCCGTGCCAGGGGTGATGGTCAGGTCGGAGCCTACATCATATGTGGTACCGATTTGCGCATATGTGAACGTATGCGTTTGGCTTGCGGGAGCAATAGCAAGGCTCGTGGCGGCTTCGTTCACGATGAGATCGAAAGCCTGCGTAAAGACGAGCGTTTGCGAAGGATATACCTTCGACCAGGTGATAACGGCCTTGCCAACGCCGCTGTCCGCCGTGGTGAGCAGGTAATCGCTTGCGGGCGTAATTACGACATCCGAGAGCGCCAAATCAGGGGTGGAGCCGTTCAGATACGTCGTGCGCAGCGACAGCCCGGTGGTATTGAGCGATTCACCTTCCGAATACGTTGTGTTGGCGGGGGGCGTCAGAATGGTGAATCCGGTCGGATAGCTTTCCTCGGCGGTAACGACCGTCACGGTGAACGTGGTGGTCGGCTTCTGCACGACGGAGCCTTCGGTCACGCCGGAGTTATAGGTGATGGTGATCGTTCTCTCACCGACGTCGGTCGATTTGAACACATAACCGTTGGTGGTGCTCGTCATGAACTTGCCGGCAGCGGGATCGCTGGCGACATACGAGGTCATGTCCACGGGGGTTGGCGCCTGAACAAGACCGTTGTAATAATCAAGAATCAGACCGGTCAGGTTGAGCGCTTCGCCTACGGCGTAGACTCGCTTTGTTACCTTTGTGTTGATCGCAATGCTCAACGGAGTGATTTCTTCTGCTTTCGCGCTGTTGTATGCCGGGAGCATCGTCAGCACGAGCAGCAGGGTAATCACCCAAGCGATGGTGCGTTTCATTCGGTACACATCCTTTCTTGCATGAAAGACATTCTGTCGCAGAAATTATACATGAGCAGTATATATATGTAAACAGAACCGGCAAATATGTTACGGATATTTCACACATGACGCGTTCTTGAGCGTTCTATGTGCCATAACACGCCTCAAACATACCATGATTCGCCCAGATTTGTACTGCTTTTCACAAATCGTTTGAATTTGATTGACATTTTTCAGCGGTTTTTCCGCGTAAAAAACGCTGGTGAACAAGGTTTGTGCTCGAAGGAACCCAGCGGACGGCAAATAATGCGCAAAATCGGCATGCCGAATAGATAAACTGAATAACAAACACCGAATCGGAATAAATATGCAGCTGAGCGGTAACGTTTAAACGCAGCAACCGCGTTGTCGCTTATATAAACAAAGAGCCGCCGAAGCGGCTCTGGTCGCAGTTTCGAGCAAAAGAGTTACCATTGGTTCACCGCATGTTCGGCAAAGCCGACAACGTTCTCGAACGGCACGGTTTCACCGGAATCTGTAACAAACGTGCCGGCAAACGTTCCGAACATCTGGTGGCAGCGGTTGTTGACGATTAAGAGCTTCGTGATGGAGTCCCGGTCGTAACGCGGGGTCAAAACGGCGGAGAAACGCCCGTCGTCGGACTCCAGACGCCAGGGAATCATGGGGTCGCTCTCGGACGTGATGTTCACCCAGTTGAGTTTGATGAACGAATCTCCGTAGTACACGATGTTCTCCGTGCCGCGCACGCGCGCGCTGTCGCCAAAGCCGCAGCCGAGATTAAAGCCGAACGGTTTGCCGTTTAACAGCGTGCTGGCGCTGCTCCAGTACCAGGAGTGATGAAACGGCCAGACGCCGCGCCCCCAGTCCAGCAGCGAAAACGTCCGCTCGGGGTCGAATTCATACCGCGTTTCGCCGACGGACGCGGTTACTTCCGCCTTGAGCAGGTTCACCTTTTCGTTGTAGTAGAACTCGTTCCGCTTTTCAAAGGGCGTGCAGACCGTTGCGCTCTCGTGAAAGACGGGCGTGAGCTTGACGTTACAGGAGAATTCGCCAAAGCTCGCGGAAAGATTGCGCACACCGTTTTTTGTTTCAAACGAGAGGTTCGCGCCGTCGCGGCGGAACGTTACAAGCGAATCCTTGCGCGCGCTTTCGGGCATATGCATGCTGCGAAAGGGCAGGGGCGTGATCACGCCGCGCTCAAAGTACTTTTCACCCGTTTCGTGGTTAAACAGCGCGATGTTGCAGTTACCCACGTAGGAGATATGGCCGATGACGAGCTGGAGACAGAGGCGGTCGTCCGAAATCTGATAAAAATCCCACTCCTTGAGCCGCCAGGGCGCGGCATGGATGCGGCTCCGGCTGTAGACCGAGGAGCCGTCAAGCGAGTAACCGGGCACGGCGTGTCCGCGCGCATCAAGCGCATGCTCGCCCGGGGCGAAGAGATGCGGCGTAAACGAAGGGAATTCCGGCATGGCTGATACCTCCTGATCAAATAATTCGATCGAACCGTACTCTGTGATTGATCACAAACTGGAAAGAACCGCGCGCGGAGCGCTTATTCGAGCGGCTGCGGCTTAGCGGCTGCCAGACGCTGCTGATGCAGACGGTGCGCCTGAACCAACGGCAGAATGGTCAGCGCGGTCACCGCGGCGGAGACGAGGAAGAGCGAGGGCGTCGGCACCATGCCGGTCACGCCGTTGACGACCATCTCCTTGCCCCAGTTGTTGATGACGGGCGCTGCGATCATAGGACCGAACACCATTGGCAGGGCGACAAAGAAAACCTGCTTAATGCCCTCAAACTGGCCGCGCTGATCTTCCGGATAAAGATTCTTGATCCAAGCCGTGATCGACTGCAGCGTGAGGATATAACCGCATCCTGCGAGAAACATTCCAATGCAGAGGATTACAATGTTGCCGGCAAACGCAACGCTGACGAGGCCAACCGTGTTGGCGATGAGCGCATAGAGCACAACCTGCGAAAGCTTGCCCTGATCGATCAGCTTGGCCGCGGGAATGGTCATAAACGAAGCAACCACCAGCGCGCCGCCCTGCAGAGCACCGGCAATGGCGTAGTTATACCCGAGATAGTTGACAAAGTAGATCGTGATATACGAAAAATACACATTGAAACCGATGAAGTATACCACCATCACGATGAACACCCAGAACAGTTCCCGGTTTTCCGTGACGGTGCGCCAGTTAAAAACTTTGAGCAGCTGCTTAAAGTACGTGGGTTCTTCCCGGCGGGGTTTGAGGTCCGGCGCGTCCTTCATGGCAAACAGCGACACGAGACCAAAGAGGATGACCATGGAACCCATAATCGCAAAGAATGGCATGTAGTCGAGCCTTTCAACGATTACGCCGGAAACAACGGTGCCGAAAATGGTTGCGATTACCGGCATTACGGCAAGCGCGCCGCCAAGGCGGCCGCGGTTATGCTCGTTGGAAATATCCGTCGTCCAAATGGAGAATCCCGCGTCGTAGCCGAACGAGCCGAAGAAGCTCATCACCGCGTCAGCAAGCACAACGAACGACGCAACCAGCACCAGCGGCGTTTTCGGCATGAACTCACCCAACCCGAAGACAATGGTGAATACGCCCCAGAAGATATACCCGATAGACACGAATGGTTTTCTGCGCCCGATGCGGTCGCTCCAGGTGCCAACAAGGAAGGTGCAAAACGTCGTGACCACGGCGCTGACGCCGACCATCCAGCTGATGATGGCGGGATCCGGTGCGACTTTGTTGTAAACAAACGTGCTGAACCAGGAGTTTTCAACGTTCCAGCAGATTTGGCCGGCCATGCCGAGCACCCAAATAAGAACCCAGTTCTTTTTGCTGATGTCGTTTTGCATATTAAAGTGAATTCCTCTCAATAGAATAGGGATATGACGAAACTGCCGAATTTCTTCGGCAAAAAAACGACGTAAGAACAGAATACAAAAAAGAAATCGACTGCCGGATTTCGATGGAGAATCCAGTCGAATCAGGCAGGAAAACATACACCGTGTCTATTATAACGCGCGTTACGGGCGGGCGCAATGCGATAGAGCTGCAGAAAACGCGTTCGCTAATTGAAAAGTGTAACGAATACCCAAACTCGCTTGCCTACGCTCGACCGCGCGAACGGGACTGTGATATAATCACGGTACTGACTCGGTATGTTTCGTAGAATCGAAACTATACTCCGTCCCGTAATGCAATTTCTTTACCGGCAGTCAGCCAACTCAAACAGTCTCGCTGTGTGTTTGCTTTACCGCAGCACGGCGCATTGGGCAACGGAACAGGAAAGGAAGAAACATACCATGCAGAAAAACATGAAAAAAGGGATCGCGGTGGTCTTGATTGCCGCGATGGCTCTTGGTCTTGCGCTCACGTCCTGCGCGCCAACAGTGATGCCCGCCATGGAAGCGACGAAAGCGCCCGCGGAAGCAACCGCTGAACCGTCGGATGAAGGCGGCATGAGCTTTTCGCTCACCACGCTGACCGGGGAGACGATTGACGACTCGATCATTTCCAACAACAAGCTTACCATGGTCAACTATTGGGCAACGTGGTGCGGGCCTTGCGTGGGGGAAATCCCCGACCTGCAGAAGATTCAGGATGAATATACCGATAAAGGATTTTCCATCATCGGCGTGCTGATTGGCGACGACGATTACGACGGCGCGCGGCAGTTTATGAGCGATACGGGAGTAACCTATCCCGTCGTGCTGCCGGAAGGCGTGTTCATGACGCTCGCCAGCGGGATTCAGGCGATTCCCACAACGATGTTCTTTGACTCCAACGGCCAGCAGGTTGGTGATACGCAGATCGGGTCTTTAAGCTATACGCAATGGACGAGCCTGATCGACTCCCTGCTCGCTCAGGTATCATGAAACGCGCCCTGCCGTTTATCCTGCTGGGAGCGGGCGTATTGTTCCTTGCGCTCGGAGTTTACGGGGACGAGGTAAAAATCGTCCTCTCACGAGCGGCAAATATCTGCTTGGAGTGTATCGGAATTGGCTAAAAAGACAAAACGAAACCGGCTGAGGGGCTATATTCAGGGCGCATGGACGCTTTTGACCAACGGTTACCTGCTGGGCTTTGTTAACGGGCATATTTGGCAGGGCGATTCCAAGGCGGTCTGCGTGCCGGGCCTCAACTGTTACTCCTGCCCGGGAGCGTGGGGCGCATGCCCCATCGGTTCCCTGCAGGCAGAGCTTGCTTCGCGGAACCTGAAGTTCCCGTTTTATGTAACCGGGTTTCTGCTTGCCAGCGGCGCACTGTTCGGTCGCTTTGTCTGCGGATTCCTCTGCCCGTTCGGTTGGGTGCAGGATCTGCTCTACAAGATCAAAACGCCCAAGATCAAGTCGTTCAAAGGCGACCGGGTTCTGCGCTACCTCAAGTACGCCGTCCTTCTCGTAATGGTGATTCTGTTGCCTTCGCTCATTCGAAACGGCGCGGGCACGGGCACGCCTTGGTTCTGCAAGTGGGTCTGTCCCTCTGGGACACTGTTTGCAGGCATCCCGCTTCTCGCGCTCAACGAAAACCTGCGCGCGCTGGCGGGGTACATCTTCAACTGGAAAGTCGGCGTGCTGGTCGTCATCCTGGTGCTTTCGGTGTTTCTCTACCGGCCGTTCTGCAAGTATCTCTGTCCGCTGGGAGCGGCGTACGCGCTCTTTAACCGCGCGTCGTTCTACCGTTTGCGGCTGGAGGAAGAAAAGTGCATCCACTGCGGAGCCTGCAAGCGCGTCTGCCTGATGGGTGTGGATGCTTCCAAGAAACCGGACGATATGGAGTGTATCCGTTGCGGAGACTGCGTGAAAAACTGCCCGACGGGCGCGCTTTCAGCAGGGTTCTGCAAAAAGAAACCCATTCCGCCGCCGGAACAGGAAACGCCCGCGAAAACAGAATAACAATTCTAAACAAAGAGCGCCGCGTACGAAAAAATCGTGCACGGCGCTTTTAGCATATGCGTTTCAGTCGCTGAGCGTACTTAGCGCTTCGCCGTAGGGTGAAAACAGCGTGACCGTATTCTGCTTCTTTTTGCTGAGCGGTTTGTCTTCGCCGGAAAACACAATCGATCCGCCACCTTCCGAACCGGAGACGGTCAGAAGCTTTCCCGGCGCAAGAAGCGTCCCTTGCGGGAACCGTAGCACGGCGCCGGAACGGTCGCAGGCCAGTACGCAGCCGGAGAGGTCGATCGTTTCCCCGCTCGGGTTGGAAAGCGTCACGGTTTGGCTCTCCGCGTCGATGACAGAGATTGCGGCGGGGCTTTCAAACGCCGGGCGCGAAGGATTCGTAATCACGGGCTTGCCGTCCGCACCGAGCGTCAGCAGCACGCCGAGCGGAAAATCCTGCGTAATAAAAACGCTCGCGGGTTCCAGCGCGGAGAGGACGCGCTCGTTGGCAGAGTCCCGATCAATGCCGGTATCCGTTGAGATGACTGCAAACGCGGGGGAGACGGCGCGGGCAAACGCTTCGCCCGTAGCGTCCGGATTGCCGTGGTTGCCAACTTTCAGCACATCCGCCGAAAGATCCGCGCCGGAATCGAGCAGCGTCTGCTCTTCGGGCAGCTGCGCGTCGCCAACGAACAGAAACGTGGTTTCACCATAGCGAAAGCGGAGAACCAGCGAATTTTCGTTGTCTTCCTCCTCGTTGAACTCAATTGGGCCGAGCACCGCAAACGAAACGGAATCCGTGACCGGCTCGGCTTGCCCAGCGGTGAGCTCGGCATGGTTCAACCCCAGCTTGTCGCAGAGCTTGACGATTTTGCCGACGCCGTCCTTGTTCTGCTCGGAAAGCAGCGGCGAATATACTATCGGTATTTCGTAGTTGGCGGTGAGCGCGCTAAGCCCGCCGGTGTGATCGGCGTGGCTGTGGGTGAGAAACACCGCGTCAATCTTCGTAATGTTGAGGAGGTTCAACCCCGCAATGACCTGCACAACGGATTCTTCCGTCCCAGTGTCAATCAACACGTAGGTTTCGCCAAAGCGCAATATCGTCGCGTCCGCTCGGCCAACGTTGACAAACAAAATTGAAAACTTGCTGGTATCCGGCATTGCTGCGCTCTCCGGTTGGACGGCGGCTACCGCCTGCGTGGGCGCTGCGGGCGGGTTTTGTTGCGTCGGAGCCTGACAGCCGCCGAGCAGCAGTAGGGCGGCGAGCGCGAGAAGGAGCGGCTTTTTTGTGAATCGCAACTGTTTCATACGCCGATTATACCGAATGCCGCCGTGGAAAAGCAAATATCCAGCTGGCAGTTACCGCGCACCGGATGAACCGGGCGCTGCGCTCGAAACCGCATGCGGCTTTTCGGCATTGGAACTGCCGAAAAATCAGCGGTCGAAATCCGCAAAAATGGAATAGGATTCCACTGGAATTCGTGCTATACTGCAACGGTTGGGTGACGCAAAACTTACGCGAATCACCCGTGCTGTGACGGAACACGATGAACCGGCACGGCGCGAAAACCATCTCTCGGAGGAACAACCATGCAGTACAATTTCATGAACGATTACAACGAGTGCGCCCATGAGCGGATTCTCGAAGCGATTGTAAAAGCCAACCGCGAACAGGACAATTCCTACGGCCTTGACACCCGCTGCGAAAAAGCGCGCGCGCTGATATTAGCGCAGCTTGGCGGGGCGGACAGCGCGGTGCACTTTCTCGTTGGCGGAACACAGACCAACACGACGCTGATTGCCGCGGCGCTCCGTCCGCATCAGGGCGTCGTTGCCGCAAGCACGGGGCATATCAACCATCATGAGTCGGGCGCAATCGAATCCACGGGGCATAAGGTGCTGGCAATCCCGTCTTCGGACGGCAAAATTTCCGCTGATCAGATTGAAGCGCTCGTGACCGCGCATTATTCGGACAGCACCGCCGAGCATATGGTGCAGCCGGGCATGGTGTACCTTTCGCACCCGACCGAACTCGGGACGGTGTATTCCAAAGCGGAACTTACGGATATCAGCGCGGTCTGTAAAAAGTATGGCATGCCGCTGTATATCGACGGCGCGCGGCTCGGCTGTGCGTTCGCGGCGGCAGGGAACGACCTGACGCTAGCGGATTTGGCAAAGCTCACCAGCGCGTTCTCCATTGGCGGCACAAAGCTCGGCGCGCTCTTTGGCGAAGCGCTCGTGCTCAACGACGACAGCTTGAAGAAAGACTTCCGCTACCTGCTAAAACAGCACGGCGGCATGCTCGCAAAAGGGCGGCTGCTCGGCATCCAGTTCGAAACGCTGTTTGCCGACGGACTGTATTTTGAAATCGCGAAACACGAAGTATCTTTAGCCCAAAAGCTGACGGACGGCATCCGCGCGCGGGGATACCAGTTCCTCGTGGAGTCGCCCACCAATCAGGTGTTCCCGATCTTCCCCAAAGCGCTGATTCAGTCGATCGGCGAGCGGTTTGGCTACGCGTTCTGGCAGGGGTACGACGAAACCAGCGATGCGATTCGCTTCTGCACCTCCTGGGCAACGCCGCCGGAGCAGATCGATGTGCTGCTGGACGCGATTCCCTATCAAAAATAAACGCCGTTTATCACGGCGCGTCAATTGGAGTATGTTCAGCGGAGGCCGTTTGGCTTCCGCTTTTCTTATGCGGCGGGGACGGGGCGTGGCCTGCGTTTGCCGAAGATTCGCCAGCAAAGAAGCGAAAGGACGATCAGCGCGAGCGCAAGTTTAATACAGATGCTGATCGGTCGGTAATCTTCCCAAACGGCGCGGAGAATGGCATCCGCTGCGGTAAGCACAAGGGAGCCCACGGCGAGCAGAACGATGTTTCGCTTGGTGAACAGATCGCGCAGGCGTTTGTTCGGAAACAGGAGCTTGTAAAACAGCGCGAACAGCCCAAAGAGGAGCAGGGCGTTGAGCAGAACGCCGAGCAGAACCTGCCAGACAGGGGAGAGCGCGGCAAACAGCGTCGAGAGAAGCAGAATCAGCGCTTTACCAGCCACCCAGAACGGCAGCAGGACGACCCCGCGTAGAAACGAGGGTTTGGCGAGAAACCAACCGCGCAGGCGAACCCGAAGGCGATCCTGCTTGGTGGGCTGTGCGCTTGCCGTGCTTGCCGGATTTCGTTTTGCGGCGGCTGCGGGGCGCGTTTCAATCTCCGGCTCCTTCGCGCCGCTGAACAGCTCGCCTGCGGCGGGCGCTGCGGAAGCCAGCGCAATCGAACAAGCGGCGGTGACGCCCGCGGCAGCGGCGACCGCTTTCTTTTTGAGTTTTGTGCGTTTGCTTTGCTTTTCGTTATCAGCCATGCGCTCATTATAGCACCCCGTCGTTTTTCGGCGCAATGAACCAAAGTACTGGAGAGCGCGCGACAAAAAGCCCCGCCAAAAGGCGGGGCTTGCGGGTTTCGCTGTTTTGCCAGGAAGAGAGATTATCTCTTGCTGAACTGGGGCGCTCTGCGGGCTGCATGCAGACCGTACTTTTTACGCTCTTTCATGCGCGGGTCGCGCGTGAGGTAACCAGCCTTTTTAAGGGCGGGACGAAGCGCGGGTTCCGCAACGAGCAGTGCGCGGGCGATTCCGTGACGGATCGCGCCGGCCTGACCGGTATAACCGCCGCCGTAAACGCTGACGAGCGCGTCATACTTCGAAAGCGTGCCGGTGAGCACGAGGGGCGCGCGGACGATCATCTTGAGAGTTTCCATTCCAAAGTAATCGTCGAGATCGCGCTTGTTGATGGTGATTTTGCCGCCGCCGGGGAGTAACCGAACGCGGGCAATGGACATTTTCCGTCTGCCGGTGCCAAGATATTGCGTGACTGCCATGTTCCGTTTCTCCTTTCGTTATTTCAGCGTGAGCGGCTGGGGCTTCTGCGCGGCGTTGTTATGCTCGGAGCCCGCATAAATGCGGAGTTTCTTGAGCATCTTGTCGCCAAGCGGTCCCTTGGGCATCATGCGGCGAATTGATTCGTAAACGGCAAATTCCGGCTTGGTGGCCAGCAGGGTGCGATAGCTAACTTCGCGGATGCCGCCCGGAAAACCGGTGTGATGGATATATTTCTTCTGGTCAAGCTTTTTGCCCGTCAGGCGGACTTTCGCGGCGTTGATAATGATCACATGATCGCCGGTGTCGACATGCGGGGTGTATATCGGCTTATGCTTCCCTCTGAGGATGGCTGCTACCTGGGACGAAAGACGGCCGAGGACCATGTCTTGTGCGTCCACAACGTACCAGTTGCGCTCGACGGTTTCGCCTTTTGCCATATAGGATTTCATGGCGATTCCTCCAATAAAATTTCGAATCTGGCGTGTTCTTGAGCGCGTCTCGCCGGGGCTGTGGCAATTCCCGACCCAATGGCACATCGATTAGTTTAACAAACGCGAGGGGGTGGTGTCAACCCTGAATCTGCCGAAAAGCAGGCGTTTTTCGAAATAAGCAAGGCATTTGGCCGCATTGCCGGGCCGTTTACGAGCGCTGGAGCAAATTACGGTACGAAAGCGCAACGGCGTCCGCCCAGACGGAGAGAGAGTAGGCCGCGACAACGCGCAGCTTCGCTTCTTCCAAACCGGCCTCGCGGTCTTCCAACTGCAGCGGCTCAAGCTGGCGCAAAATGGCTTCCGCAAGTGATTTTGCGTCGCCGGGAATGCAGAACGCGCGCTCCGGCAGACGCAGATCCTTCTGCGCGTCGATGGCGCTGGCAACGACGGGTACTTTGCAGTAAACAGCCTCGACCAGAGCATAGCAGAAGCCTTCCTCGCGGCTGGGCGAAAGAAAGACGTCCGCAAATCGGTAGTAGCTGCCAACGTCGCTTCTGGGGGGTAAAAGGCGAATCCAGTCCGGCAGGCATTCCAAACCGAGCTGCTGGAGGATATTCCGTTCCGCTTCCTCTTTGCGGGACGAGAGCACCACGGCAAGCGCGACGTTCTTTCCCTGCTCTTCGCGCAGCTGCCGTACGGCTTCCACGGCGAGATCGACGCCTTTGCGGTAAAAGTCGAAGCCAAAGATCAGCGCAGCCTTTGCATCAACGGGCAAACCGAACTCGGCATGCGTGAGCGGGATAGACTCGTCCAGCCGCTCGAAGGCGATGGCGTTTTCCGCAACGACGACCTTCTTTGCGGGGATGCCGTCCCGGATCAGCCGGTTGGCAACAGAAGCGCTGCAGCAGACGAACTGTTCCGCCTGCGCAAGGTAGAGCCGCTGCGGCAGGGCGCGCAAAAAGTTCTTTGGCAGGTCGAGGTGGTTATGCAGGTGCACGACGAGCTTCACGCGGTGGCCGCAGGTGCGCGCGGCAAAAAGCGAAGCGATCTTTTCGCGGTAATGGATAAAGTGTACGTGCAGAATGCCGGAGTTTGTGTTTTTCAGCAGACGCCGCACCTGACGCAGGTATGAAAAGAATCCGCCGGGTTTTAGAACATGCACATTCGGCTTTTCCTGCGCCATCTCCTGTACCCAGAGGCGATCCGATGCGCGCGGGGGAAACACATAGGTCATAGTGCGTCCCTCGGCGCCGAGCTTTGCTTCCAGCGCGCGCAGCGATGAAACAAAGTTGCCTTCGTACGGCGCGCCGTAGTCGGTGAGCTGCAGAATATTCCGGTATGCGGGGAGAGCCATGCGTTCGCCGCCTTTCCAGATAAAATAGGCAATGCTTATTATACAGGAAACAAATGCGCCGTGACAGCAAAAATATCGATGAAGCGACCGCATAAAATATATTTTATAAAGTAAAGCGTAAAAAACCAATAATGGCTGGGAATATGATATAGTCAAATTATCATAGATAAGGAGGGGGACATCGAACATGCTACGGAAATGTATTGTGCTGCTCATGGTGCTCATGCTTGCGCTTTCGTTCGCCTGCAAACCCAAGGCCGAAGAGGCCGTGGCCGCGGAAGTGACACCCACACTCGCCCCGACTATGGAACCCGCCGCGCTGGATAAGGATCTTGCGATTCTGTATACCAACGACGTCCACTGCGCGGTAGACAACGGCATCGGCTACGCCGGCGTTGCCGCTCTGAAGAAACAGCTGCTGGCGGAAGACTGCTATGTTGCTCTGGTTGACGTTGGGGACGCCGTTCAGGGCGACGCGATCGGCACGCTGTCGAAAGGCTCTTACATCATCGACATCATGAACGAAGTCGGCTACGACGTTGCCACCATTGGCAACCACGAGTTCGACTACGGAATGAACCGTTTCTTTGAACTGCGGGATATGGCAAAGTTCCCCTATGTATCGGCAAACTTTGTCGACCTTGCAAGCGGGGACACTGTTCTCGAACCGTACACAATGCTCACGTTCAACGGTGTTAAGGTTGCTTTCGTCGGCGTTTCCACGCCGTTTACGATCACTTCTTCCACGCCCGCGTATTTTCAGGACGCAAACGGAACGTTTATCTACGGCTTCAGCCAGGCAAACGGGCCGGAAGCGTTTTACGCGGTTGTGCAGGCGGCGGTGGACAGTGCGGTTGCCGACGGCGCGGACTATGTGATTGCGCTGACGCATCTTGGCATAGACGCTTCCAACTCGCCCTACACGTCGAGCGAGCTGATTGAAAACACCAGTGGAATCGACATCGTCATCGACGGGCACTCGCACAGCGTTATCGAGTGCGAGCGCGTGAAAAACATGAAAGGCGAGCGCGTGCTGCTGACCCAGACGGGGACGAAGCTCGAATCCGTCGGCATGGCGTACATCACCAAGGATGGCAGCGTTTCGACCGGCCTGATCAGCGACTATGCCGAAAAGGACGCGGATACCGAAGCCTTTATCGCGCAGATTCAGGCGCAGTTCGAAGAACTGCTCGACGAGGTGGTTGCCAATTCGTCCGTAGACCTCGTCATTTACGAACCGGGCACCGATCCCGCGGTGCGAATTGTACGCAACGCCGAGACTAACCTTGGCGATCTCTGCGCGGATGCTTACCGCTACATCTCCGGCGCGGACGTTGCGTTTGTCAACGGCGGCGGTGTGCGCACGAACATCGACATGGGCGATATCACCTATGGCGAAATCATCAAGGTGCACCCGTTCGGCAACATGCTCTGCATGGTTGAAGCAAGCGGGCAGGAGATCCTCGACGCGCTGGAAATGGGCGCGCGCGCGGTGCCGGAAGAGAACGGCGGCTTCCTGCAGGTTTCGGGTCTCACGTACGAAATCCATACCTACGTGCCTTCCTCGGTCACGCTGGATGAAAACGGCCTGTTTGTCAGCGTAGACGGCGAATACCGCGTTAAGAACGTGATGATCGGCGGAGAACCGCTCGATCCTGCCAAGACCTACACGCTCGCCTGCCATGACTACCTGCTCAAGAACGCCGGCGACGGATACACGATGTTCCAGGACAACAACCTGATGCTCGATTCCATCATGATCGACAACCAGGTGCTGATCAACTACATTGTGGATGGCCTCGGCGGCGTGGTCGGCGCGGACTATGCCGATCCGCACGGACAGGGCCGCATTATTGCTGTGGCAACCATGCCGTAACCGAAACGGCGGTCTGCTTTCTCAGCCCCTCCGGAGAACCGGAGGGGCTTTTTGCTGCAAAAGAGGAATCGATCGCATACGCTGCATGTTCGGTTTAGAGCAAGCGATTGCGCAAATTCGGGCGGGATGCGGCCTGCGATGCGCCATTGGACGAAAAAACCAGCTTCAAGCGCCGCGAAAGGTTGACGATTATTGGCATATAAGGTAAAATTACGCTTGTAATTTCGTTCGACTTTGAAAAAATAAAGGAATATGGTGCGTCAACATGCGGGACAATGGGAGCAGAGATGAGGAGAATGTGTATCTTCGCTACAGAAAAGAAGCGGCAGTAGATTTACCCGCGTTGACCAGCCGGGAAGGCGCGGCGGAACTGCTCGGCATTTCGCCGGAGTCCCTGCGGGACTATGAGCGCGGGGTAACCAAAACCGTCCCCGCCGACATCGTGCTCAAGATGTCCCATATCTACAATGCGCCGGAAATCCGCAACTATTACTGCCGCAGCGTCTGCCCGATCGGCGAAAAGTACACCCCGAAGATCGACGTGGATCAGGTTGAAATCGACCGGCTGACCCTCCGGCTGCTGAACGCTTTCCGCAATATATCTTCTATTAAGGACACTTTGGTGGAGATCGTTGCCGACGGCATCATTGACGAAAGCGAGCGTCCCGCACTGGCGGAAGTACTCGATACGCTGGACGCCATCTCCGTGCACGCGCAGGAGCTGCGCGTCTGGGTGGAAAAGCATTTGAGGTAAAGATACAGGCAAACTAAAAACCTCCGGTTTTAAGCCGGAGGTTTTTTTGTGCGCAAATCAAAGCGTTTTTAAGTACGTAAGCAGCTCATCAAACGGGTAGACGATCCGCTCGACCGCCGGGTGGTGGTAAAACACGCAGAAACCGCTTGTTCCGTCGAACGGCGCGGATGTTTCCGACCAGAGCAGGATGCGCTTGTTGGCGGAAGTCGCAATGGAAATTCCCAACTCGGCGTGTGTGCCAAACCGTCCCGGAAGGAGCAGAACGACCAGCTCCGCGTCCATAACGGCCTGCGTTTCCATTGCGGCGACAACGCGCTTGCGCTCCGGCGTTTCTGCGGAAACGTCCCCGTGCTTTGTCCAGTCGTAGGTGCGTTCATGCCCGCGGGAGGCCAGCGCCTCCGCAGCAAGGTTTACTTTTTCGGCGTTCGGCACGCCGCTGGCCACATAAAACTTCATGATCGTTCAGTCGTCAAATTCTTCGTCGCAGGAGCAGACGCCGGGGACGGCGCCTTGGGCGAGGTCTTCCGCGCGGAGGCCCGGGCCGGGGTCTCCGATCATCCAGTGCTTGCGGCAGAGGCCGATGTATTTGTCGCCCGCGCCGAGCACGACCTGTTCGCCTACCTTGGTGATGCCGCCGTGGCCGTCGAGACGGGCGTTGTTGGTCGCTTTCTTGCCGCACCAGCAGATGGTTTTGACTTCCTCAATGGTGTCCGCACGCGCGAGCAGGCGCCCGCTGCCGGGGAAGAACTCCCCGCGAAAATCGGTCTTGAGGCCGTAGCAGATGATTGGCACGTCGTAGTCGTCCACGATTGGAATCAGTGAATCCACCTGTTCGACGGAGAGAAACTGCGCTTCGTCTATGATGATGCAGTCGTATTCGTGCGCGCGAACCGCGTCCCAGTCGATCTGGTCGAACAGGATGCACTCGGCCACCAGCCCGCTGCGCGAGCGGATGGTATAGGTGCCGTCGCGTGTGTCCACGCCGGGCTTGACGAGAAGCGCCTTTTTGCAGCGCTCCTTATAGTTGTACCAGACCATAATGGCGTTGGCAGTCTTGCTGGAGCCCATCGCGCCGTAACGGTAGTATAGCTTTGCCATCTTGGGGGGAACCTCCGTAGCGTATTGTGTTGGAAGGAATGAGTCCGGCGCCGTGACTGGCGGCGCCGGATGACGGGTAAATGAAAGGAGTCAGCCTCAGCGGCGGCCCTTGTCGTAAGGAATACCTTCCGACTTCGGCGCGCGGGACTTCTTGCTTGTGAGAATCAAGAGGATCATGGTGACGACGTATGGCACCATCAGATACAGGTATTCGCTCTGGTTGATGTTTTTGAAGCTCGGCAAAAACGGCAGGCTGCTCGAGTAGGAACCGATGATCTTGAACAGCGCAAAGAACAGCGAAGCGCCGAGGATGTTCCAGGGCTTCCAGTTGCCGAAGATCATAACCGCCAATGCGAGGAAGCCGTAGCCGGCCACCGAGGACTGGAAGGTGGAACCCGCCGCAACGGTGTATGCAACGCCACCGATGCCCGCGAGCACGCCGGAAATCAGCACGCCGGAATAGCGCATGCGGTAAACGTTGACGCCGACCGAATCCGCTGCCTGCGGATGCTCGCCGCATGCGCGGAGCCGCAGACCAAAGCGGGTCTTGTAGAGGATGACGACTGCAATGATAAACAGCAGCAGTGCAACCGGCGTTGTGAGGTAGAAGCTCTTGAACAGAAAGTTCTGAAAGAACGTGTCCTTGGCTGCAATGCCGATCGTTTCCTGCGTAATGCGCGCCCAGGTGGGGATGATGATGTTGGTTTGACCCTGCCCCTGAATGGCCCAAGTGATGGCGATGGCCACAGCAGGCGCCATCATGTTGAGCGCGGTGCCGCCAATGGTTTGATCCGCCTTTAGACTGACGGAGGCAAATGCAAGCAGCAGCGAGAACAGCGCACCGGAAACAGCCGCAACAAGAATGGCAATCAGCACACCGAGCTGCGGCGCGGTTTCGCCGATGGTCGTGTTCTGGTTGATCGCGCGGAGCGTCAGGCAGGCACAGAGCGCGCCAATGACCATGATGCCTTCGAGCGCAATGTTGATAATGCCGCTTCGCTCGCTGAACATGCCGCCAAGTGCAACCAGCAGCAGCGGAATGCTGAAGAGGATGGTTGCGCTGAGAATATCAGCCGTGATTTTCATTGTTCACTCGCCTCGCTTTCAACACTGGTTTGATCCGCGGAGGGCTTGACTTCGGGTGCATCGTGAATCGCAAAATCCTCTTTGGGGCGGATCCATTTGGCAAAGATGTTTTTCAGCAGAAGGGAGAACGCGGAGAGGTAGAGGATTGCCGCAACGATAATATCAATAATCTCGCGGACAAACTCCGGCTGCATCGCGTCGCCGCCCACCTGAATATAGGAGATGAACAGCGCCGAAAAGATCGTTCCGATTGGATCGGAGGAAGCCAGCAGTGCAACGGGGATACCGTTAAAGCCCATGGAGACAAGACTCTTGACGAGCGAGTACTGACCGGTTCCTGCCAGGTAATACAGTCCGCCGCCGATACCGGCCAGCGCGCCGGAGATCACCATGGAAAGGACGATATTGCGCTTGGCGTTGATGCCGGCGTATACGCTCGCGTTACGGTTATAGCCGCAGGCCTTGAGCTCATAACCGAACACCGTCTTGTGCAGCACGATGAACATGATAATCGCAATGCCAATGGCAATGAAGATGCCTATGTTCATATAACTGGATTCCATCAGTTTATCCAGCCCCAGCTTTGGCAGAATTGCGGCGGGATTCGCTTTCGAAAGCGGCGCGGTGCGGTCCATCTGCGCAAGGCCCCAGTCTTTTGCGAGCATCTGGGACAGATTGACGATGGTCAGGTTGACGGCGAACATACCGATCCAGTTGAACATGATGGAAGTAATGACTTCGTGCACGTTGAACAGCGCTTTGAACAGGCCGGGGAAGATGCCCCAGATCGCGCCGCCGATCATTGCCAGCAGCAGGCAGACATACCAGGGCAGCTGGAACTCGATGGCGCCGATGAGCGCGAATGCACCGCCCACGGTGTACTGTCCGGTCGCGCCGATGTTGAACAGGCCGGTTTTAAACGCAAACGCCACGGAAAGGCCGGTCATCACCAGCGGCGCCGCCTGATAGAGCACCTTGGCGAACTTGTCGCTGTTGCGGAAACCGGCGGTGAGCAAAGCCTTAAAGCCGGTCAGCGCAAACGGCGGGTTAAAGCAGCAAAGCAGGATGAATCCGAGCAGAAGCCCGAAGCAAATCGAAGCGATGCTGGCCAGCAGGCTGATAAAACCGTTGCTGTAGACGAGACGTTTCAATTTCATGCGCGTTCTACCTCGCTTTCCAGGGTTTGCCGCTTCGCGCCGGCCATGTACAGGCCGATCTCCTGAACGGTTGTCGTCTTGGGGTCGAATTCGCCGACGATTTCGCCTTCGTACATAACAAGAATGCGGTCGGATACGTTCATGACTTCGTCGAGTTCAAGCGAAATCAGGAGCACCGCCTTGCTTTTATCCCGCTCGGCAATCAGCTGATGATGGATGTATTCAATCGCGCCGACGTCCAGGCCGCGCGTTGGCTGAACCGCGACGAGGAGCTCCGGGTTCTTGTCGATCTCGCGCGCGACAATCGCTTTTTGCTGGTTTCCGCCGGACATGCTGCGCGCGGGGGTCACGGGACCCTGGCCGCTGCGGATGTCGTACTGCTTGATCAGCTTTTCGGCGTATTTCCGAACGCTGTCCTTGCGGATAAAGCCGCTCTTTTGGAACTCCGGCTGCCAGTAACGCTGCAAAACAAGGTTTTGCTCAAGCGTATAGTCCAGAATGAGGCCGAACTTATGCCGATCCTCCGGAATATGGCTCATGCCGAGTTTGCTGCGCATGCGGATGGGGGCGCAGATGTGTCCGAGCGAGCGGTTCAGCTTGTCGGTGTTCCTGCTCTTGGCATTGGCGTTGCGCTCGTGCTTACGCGGGACGATGTTGATAATCGGCTTTCCTGCGAGGGTAACGGCGCCCGCGGCGGGCTTTTCCAGCCCGGTCAGCGCGTAAACAAACTCCGCCTGGCCGTTGCCTTCGATGCCCGCGAGGCAAACGATTTCTCCCGCACGAACCGTAAACGAAACGTCCTTGACCGCGTTGTTGCGGTGCAGCTTGCTCGGAACGGTCAGGTGCTGCACCGATAGGACGGTTTCGCCGGGAACGACGTCTTCCTTGGAGATGACGAATTCCACGTCGCGGCCGACCATCATGTGGCTGAGCTCCACCTTCGAGGTGTCCTTCACGTCCACGGTGCCGACGCACTTGCCCTTGCGGAGCACGGTGCAGCGATCCGCAACGGCCATGATCTCGTTGAGCTTATGGGTAATAAAGAGGATGGATTTGCCCTCGCGCGCAAACGACCGCATAATCTCCATCAGCTCGTCGATTTCCTGCGGCGTCAAGACCGCCGTCGGCTCGTCGAAGATCAAAATGTCGTTATCGCGGTAGAGCATCTTTAATATTTCAACGCGCTGCTGCATGCCGACCGAGATATCCTCAATCAAGGCATCCGGGTCGATCTTCAACCCGTAGCGTTCGCTGAGCGCAACAACTTTTACGCGCGCTTCTTTCTTGTCGATAAAACCGAACTTGCTCGGCTCAACGCCGAGAATGATGTTGTCCAGAACGGAGAACACCTCCACCAGCTTGAAGTGCTGGTGCACCATGCCGATGTTGAGGGCATTGGCGTCGTTCGGGTCCTTGATGCGGACGACCTGCCCGTCCTTTTTGATGACGCCGGCTTCGGGCTGATACAAACCGAACAGAACGCTCATCAATGTTGATTTTCCCGCGCCGTTTTCGCCAAGCAGAGCGTGAATCTCGCCGCGCCTGAGGCGAAGCGTGATATCGTCGTTTGCTCGGATACCCGGGAAATCCTTTGTGATATTCAGCATTTCGATGACGAAATCATCCATAGAATCCTATCCCTCCCGCGCTATCAGAACTGAAAAATTCGAATGGAAGTGTATATGCGCGACGGGGCCGAGCTTAGAACCCGGCCCCGTCTTGATAGTGATGCGTTAACTAGCTCAGGTACTCCACGGCGATTTCCACGGTGGGGGCAGTCTCGGTGTCGCCGGAGATGACGAGGGAACCGTCAAGAATCTTGGCGAACAGAGCGTTGTACTGATCCACGGTGAACGTGGTGAACAGCCAACCATCGGTCGGAATACCAACGGACTTCGTTGCAGCGCCGAGGGAGGTGTGCTGGCCGGCCAGATCTGCGGGCCAGGTTCCGCCGTTGTCATACAGCTTGGTCAGGTAGCCCGCCGTGGTGTTCGGCAGTTCCTTGTAAGCGGAGGTGATGAAACGATCGGAGATGTAGGACTGATCGACGTCAACGCCGACAACCCAGCCCTTGGGGTTGGCTTCGTCCGCAGCCGCCACGACAGAGGAGAAGAGGCCGCCGCCGCATGCAAATACGACTTCGACGCCATCGGAATACCAACCGTCCATCTTGATCTTGATTTCATCGGTTGCCCAGAATGCCTGCGCATACCAGAACTTTACGGAGACATCAGCAACTTTGCCGAGTTCGACAGCAGCAGCGTTGGCGCCCTGTACGAAGCCGTAGCCATAACGGATAACTGCCGGAACGGCCATGCCGCCGCAGAAACCGAGCTTCGTGTAGCCATCCATGACAACCGCGTAGCCCGCGCAGTAACCGGCGATCTCTTCCTGATAGGAGCAGATCGTGGTGTTGGCGGTCGGGGTAATGTCGCCGGTGGTCAGGTCGATGCCGAGGAACATGACGTCAGGATAGAGCGCCTGTGCTTCGGTGATGGAGGGCCCGAACATGTAGCCGGGGCAAACGATGACTTTCGCGCCCTTTTCGACTGCGTTCTTCATGGCTTCAACGCGGGCAGCGTCGGAGTCTTCGGTCGGACGGTAATAGTTGTAGGTCTTACCGTTCGCTTCCGCATACATTTTGACGCCTTCCCAGGTGCTCTGGTTGAAGGACTGGTCGTCGATGTTGCCGACGTCCGTAACCAGCGCGATTTCATAGGTGCCTTCAGCAGCAGGGGCTTCGGGTGCTTCCGCTGCGGGGGCTTCGGTCGCTTCGGCGGCAGGGGCTTCCGTCGCTTCGGCGGCAGGTTCCGTAGTTTTGCACGCTGCAAATGAAAGAACCATGGCCAGCGCCAAGAGGATAGCTAAGACTTTTTTCATGTATTTTCCTCCTCGTGTATTTGCGTTTTTTACGACGCATAGTCTGTTTAGAGTATACCACAACTCCAAAAGTGATACAATGAAATACGGTCAGTTTAAAAGAATATTTTTTGGGTTCCTGTTATATAGTATGGTATATGATATATTGAAAATACGGCTTGGTACGGCGTTTTTCCCGCAGGTATGCCGAAATAAGTTCTCATTGGCAAACGGGCTGCGCTCAAAAATATTTTTATGAATAATCCCGGCAAAGCGTTTCGGTCGGCAGAACGCGCGGCGCAAATGTTTGCGCTGCCGGATTTGCCGAATTTCCTGCGGCGGCAAGGCGGAAGGCGGAACAAAGATGCGCGTGCCGGACGCGCGGAACGAGAATACAAGTATGCGCGCGAACGATCATTTTCTCGCCAAAAGTGCGTACAAAAAAGGTTGACTTCATCTTACCCCTCGCGTATAATGTCATCTAGCGTCTTCTAGAAAGAAGATCTTGAAGGAAGAGTCGTATAAGAGGGGAGGGGAGAAAAATGGAAATTCGCGTAGGTGAAAACGAGTCCCTGGAGAGCGCTCTGAAACGATTCAAACGCAAATGCGCGCGCAGCGGCGTCCTGGCAGAGGTCCGTCGTCGCGAGCACTATGAAAAGCCCAGTGTGAAGCGTAAAAAGAAGGCCGAGGCCGCTCGGAAGCGCAAATATTAATCGTTATTATGATGATTGCAAGGACGAACCGCAAAACGGTTCGTCTTTTGTATGTTTCGCCGCTCACTGCGAATACCGCTTACCTGCGCCGCGCGGAGCCGGAAAATGAGAATCTTGTGGAATTCGTACTATATATATGGTAGTATAGTACAAACGACAGCACCATATAAGGAGCGTCTCATTATGAAATGCAGATATTGCGCCAGCATCGAAAGCAAGGTTATCGATTCGCGGCCAACCGAGGATGGCAGCGCCATCCGCCGCAGGCGCGAATGCATCAACTGCGGGAAACGCTTTACCACGTATGAAAAAATAGAAGATATTCCCGTCATGGTGGTCAAACGCGACGGCCGGCGCGAACCGTTCGATTCCGAAAAGATTCGCAACGGCATTCGCAAGGCTTGCGAAAAGCGCCCCATCGCGGCGGACGTGCAGGATAAGGTGGTTGAGGACGTTACAAGGGAAGTGTTCAACACCCTCGCTTCCGAAGTGACCACGCGGGACATCGGCGAAATCGTCATGCGCAAGCTCAAGGACGTGGACGAAGTTGCCTATGTGCGCTTTGCCTCCGTTTACCGCGAGTTCAAGGACACGCAGACGTTTATGAAAGAGCTGCAGCGCTTGCTGGACGAAAAGTAAGCCGGTCGTGAGAACAACAAGAGGAACTGCTGCGCCTGCTGGACGAGAAGTAAGCCGGACGTAAAAATAACAAGAGGAACTGCAGCGCCTGCTGGATGAGAAATAATAGAAATACAAGGATAGCGGCATGAGCCGTGGGGAAGATGACACAGAAACAGGAATTCGAATCATTTTATCAAACGGCGGAGCGAGGGGCAAACCTTCGCTTTGTTGGTGAAATCGGCAGTTACACAAGCCCCGCGCTCGGCGCGCTGGAAGGGTTCGACCACGGCTTTTCGGCACGAACCGGCGGCGTGAGCAAGGGCTTTTTTTCGTCTCTCAACTTAAGCTTCACCCGTCCGGAAGAGCCGGCAAACGTAACGGAGAACTACCGCCTGTTCTGCCGCGCGATGGGCATCCCCTTCGAGCGCATGGTGATGGATAACTACGCCCACGAAACCACGGTGCTCTGCGTCTCTTCGGAGGACGCGGGGCGCGGGTACCTTCGCGAACCGCTTCCGAGCTGCGACGGGCTCGTGACCAACGATCCTTCCATTACGCTGATTACGGGGCACGCGGACTGCATGGCCTTTTACTGCGTCGATCCGGTCAAAAAGGCGATCGGGCTTGCACACGCGGGCTGGCGCGGCGCGCTGGGCAGAATTGGCGCAAATGTCATCCGGCAGATGGCGGAGCGTTTCGGCACCAACCCTGCGGACGTATTCGTCTCGGTTGGCCCTTCCATCTGCCCAACCTGCTTTGAAGTGGGCAGAAATGTTGCGGAATCGTTTGAACGCGAGTTTGGCGATATTCCCTGCGTGGTTTCGCGCGCAGGTGAAAAAGCGCATGTCGATCTCTGGATGGTCGCGGCAAAGCAGTTCTTCGACGCGGGTATTCAGGCGGATCATTTTTCGCTCTTTGACGTATGCACCATGGAAACGCCGCTCTTGTATTCCCATCGGCGCGACAGGGGCGATACCGGCGGCATGGCTGCGTACCTGAGAATTCTGGAATAGCCGAATCGGGCTCAATCTGCGCTTATAGGCGCAAGCGGGCGCGCGCATTTCACTTGATTGACAAGCACCGCGCCCCAGAGTATAATTCACTCGTTTCCGGCTGTTGTTTCGGCCGGTGAAATGGATAACACCAAAGCAAGGGAGACTCGTTCTCATGAAGAAGAAAAAGATCATTTCGATCCTTCTGGTCTGCGCGCTGCTGCTCACGACGGGCTTTATGGGCTGCGCAAAGCAGGAAACACTCGCGGCAAAGGTTGGCGACCGCGAAATTACGCTGACCCAGCTCGAAAACTCTTATACCAACAGCTCCGCCTACGCTTCCTATTCCGGCTACTCGCTGGATACGGACGAAGGCATTGCCAAGTATGTAGATTACCTGCTCGACAACCTGATTGTCAGCAACATGAAGATCTATCAGGCGAAGCTTTCGGGCATTACGCTAACGGACGAAGAAATTGCCGCAGCAAAAGAAACCGCGAACTCGAATTATGATGACACATGGCAGTCGTTCGTCGATCAGGCGACCAAAGCGGGTTCCTCCAACCCGAACGCGTACGCAAAGACGCTCTTTACCAACGCGCTGGTCAAGAACGGCACCACGGTCAATAAACTCAAGGCCTCCATGCTGGAAGATGCGGAAAACGAAACGCTCGTTGCCAAGCACAAGACGGCGCTGCTCGAGGGCGTCACGCTCACCGACGATGAGCTCCAGCAGAAGTATACCGACGAGCTTGCCGCGCAGAAAACGCTCTTCGACTCCGACCCGACGCAGTACTTCACCTACGAGTCGTACTCTTCCTACGGCTACTATGCGCCGCCGCTCTACGTGCCGGATGGATTCTTCCGCGTACGTCAGATCCTGGTTGCGGACGAAGCGACCGCGCTCTTAATCAAAGAGAAGCTTGACGCCGGCGAAGACTTTGAAACGCTGCTCAAGCAGTACAATACCGACCCGGGTATGAGCAACGAAGCGTATGCCGCAGGCTACCTCGTTGGCACGGGCGCGAACTTTGTGGAGTCCTTCCTCACAGCGTCGCTCGCGCTGGAGAACGACGGGGACGTTTCCGCACCTGTGCAGTCCGACTACGGCTGGCATATCATCAAGCGCGTTTCCACGGAAGCCGCGCACGAGATTCCTTATGAAGATGTGAAGGAAGCTGCTGACGCGTATTTCCAGGCTGCCTATCAGGCGCAGAAATATCAGGATATCCTGGACGGCTGGGTTGCGGACGAGACGCTGGTGACCCGATATCCGGAGAACTACGCGACGGTCGGCCGCTAAAACGGGAGGGCATAAGCAATGAGCAAAGGCGTTAGAATCCTCTGCCTGGTGATTGCGGCGATGATGCTGCTCGGCACGGTCATTTCGATCTTTGTTGCCGTGCTGTAAAAAAACTCCCTGCGCATTGATTGGCGGGGCCGGTTTTTCCGGCCTCGCTTTATTTTCGGGTTTTGCATTTTCAATGTTCAAAAACTGCCGATCCGGCAGCAAAACACCTTCTCTTCATGCATGATTTGGCTGTCCGGCGGCAGTTCGCATGGAATCACGAAAAGTTTGCGTGCATTCTGACGCGCAATTATTGCATTCATGCAGGAAATCCTGCGTTTTAACGGATTGCATAACGAATTGCTTTAAACTGTCATTTCGGCGTGTTTTCGGGCGTTTTTTCTATAATTAATGAACAACAAGGCATTTTGAACTGCATAATCCAGTGCGAAGCCGTCTTGTTTGCGATTTTTCTTGCATACATTTGGCTCGAAAGGTATAATATTACTTTGTTAGAATGATGAAGGAGGAAGACAAAGTGTCTCATAAGTATGTTTATCTTTTCAAGGAAGGCAGCGCCGAAATGCGCGCGCTTTTGGGCGGCAAAGGAGCGAATCTTGCAGAAATGTCCAATCTCGGACTGCCGGTTCCGTACGGCTTTACCGTATCCACGGAAGCCTGCACACGCTATTACGCGGATGGCAAGACGATTGCGCAGGAAATCGTCGATCAGATCGAAGCCGCACTGGCGATTGTTGAAAAAGAAGCCGGAAAAAAGTTCGGCGACCCGTCCAATCCTTTTCTTGTTTCCGTTCGCAGCGGTGCGCGCGCTTCCATGCCGGGCATGATGGACACCATCCTCAACCTCGGCCTGAACGATGAAACGGTGGTTGGTCTTGCCAAACTGACCAGCAACGAACGGTTCGCGTTCGACAGCTACCGCCGCTTTATCCAGATGTTCTCGGACGTCGTGATGGAAGTGAAAAAGTCGAAGTTCGACGAGATCTTCGAAGACGTCAAACACAAAAACGGCTTTACGTCCGATACCGAACTCACCGCAGAAAACCTCAAAGAAATCGTCGTTCGCTATAAAAAACTCTATCTCGAAGAAAAAGGCACAGACTTTCCGCAGGATCCGCGTGTACAGCTCATGGAAGCCGTCAAGGCGGTTTTTCGCAGCTGGGATAACGAGCGCGCCATCATCTACCGCCGCATGAACGACATCCCCTCGGACTGGGGCACCGCCGTCAACGTGCAGAGCATGGTGTTCGGCAACATGGGCAACGACTGCGGCACGGGCGTTGCGTTTACGCGCAATCCTTCCACCGGCGAAAAGAAGCTCTACGGCGAGTTCCTCATGAACGCGCAGGGCGAGGACGTCGTTGCTGGCATTCGTACGCCATGCCCCATCGACGAGCTCAAGGATTCCCAGCCGGAAGTCTACCAGCAGTTCGTCACCATTGCCGAGAAGCTGGAACGGCACTACCGCGACATGCAGGATATGGAATTCACCATTGAACGCGGCCGCCTGTTCATGCTCCAGACCAGAAACGGCAAGCGCACCGCCGCCGCGGCGCTGCAGATTGCCGTCGATCTCGTGAGCGAAGGCATGCTTACCAAGGAAGAAGCGCTCGCCAAGATCGACCCCAAGTCGCTCGACGCGTTGCTGCATCCCACCTTTGAACCCAAAGCGCTCAAAAACGCAAAACCGATCGCTTCCGGCCTGCCCGCTTCGCCGGGTGCGGCCTGCGGACGCATTTACTTTACCGCTCTCGAAGCGGCCGAAGCGGCCAAGCGCGGCGAAAAGGTCGTTCTCGTCCGTCTCGAAACCTCCCCGGAGGATATCGAAGGCATGTATGCTTCCCAGGGTATCCTGACCGCCCGCGGCGGCATGACCTCCCATGCGGCGGTCGTTGCGCGCGGCATGGGCACCTGCTGCGTAGCGGGCTGCTCGGAAGTGGCCATCTCCGAAAAGACGCATACGCTGACCGACAAGTCCGGTCGCGTGTTCCGTGAAGGCGACTGGATGTCCCTTGACGGCACCACCGGCAAGGTCTACGGCGAAGCGCTGCCGACCATTGAAGCGCAGGTTTCCGGCAACTTCCAGACTATCATGAAGTGGGCCGACGAAGTCCGCACCCTGAAAGTGCGCACCAACGCCGATACGCCGCACGACGCGGAAGTCGCCGTCAAGTTCGGCGCGGAAGGCATTGGCCTCTGCCGCACGGAGCATATGTTCTTCGACGAAGCGAGAATTCCCGCCATGCGCGAGATGATCGTCAGCAACGATGTGGACAGCCGTCGCCGTGCGCTGGCCAAGTTGCTGCCGATGCAGCGCGGCGACTTTAAGGGCATCTACAAGGCCATGGGCGGACGTCCCGTGACCATCCGTTTCCTGGATCCGCCGCTCCACGAATTCCTGCCCACCGAGGAAGCGGATATCCGCGCCCTCGCCAAGGAAATGAACCTGACCTACGACGCGCTCAAGCACACGATTGAGACGCTCCATGAGTTCAACCCGATGCTGGGTCATCGCGGCTGCCGCCTTGCGGTCACCTATCCGGAGATTGCGGAAATGCAGACCCGCGCGGTCATCGAAGCGGCCATTGAAACCCGTCAGGAGTGCGGCATCGAAGTCGTGCCCGAGATCATGATTCCGCTGGTTGGCGACGTCAAGGAACTCGAATACGTCAAAGCCGTTGTCGACAAGACCGCCAAGGAAGTCATGGCCGAGCGCAAGATGGAGATTCCGTACTTGGTCGGCACCATGATCGAAGTGCCCCGTGCGGCACTCACGGCGGACAAGATTGCCGAGTGCGCGGAGTTCTTCAGCTTCGGCACCAACGATCTTAGCCAGATGACCTTCGGCTTCAGCCGTGACGACGCGGGCAAGTTCCTCGACGATTACTACAAGAAGAAGATCTTCGAGTCCGACCCGTTCGCGCGTCTCGATCAGGAAGGCGTTGGCAAGCTGGTCAAGATGGCTGTCGAGCTGGGCCGCCAGACACGCCCGCATATCAAGCTGGGTATCTGCGGCGAACACGGCGGCGACCCGTCGAGCATCGAGTTCTGCCATCGCGTTGGCCTGAACTACGTTTCCTGCTCGCCGTTCCGCGTACCGATCGCCCGCCTTGCCGCTGCGCAGGCCAAGATCAACGAGAAGAAATAACGCAATAAAGCAAAACATCCGCCCTGCAAAGGGCGGATGTTTGTTTTTGGATGGGGAGAAGCACGGCTTTCTTTATCTGAAGAAAAAGAAACAAAAAGACTTTTTCGAAAGGAAGAGAGTTTTGGGTTATATAGTTAGTTACTGGTTCAGTAACAGCAGGATCTGTTCTGCGGCTGCGGAGGGCGTTGTTTCGTCGGAACAAACCGAAAGGTCGCGGGGGACGGAATCGAACATGCCGTGCTTTTTCACCAGCATCGCTTCAACCGGCGGCGCCAGCTTGCCGCCCATTCGAGAAGCAAAGCGGCTCTTTATCATTTCCAGCCCGGCGGAGACAACGACGCGGATGCACGTTTCCGGCAGCAGCGTGAGTTGTTCCGGCTCGGAGATGATGTAAACGGCGTGCTCGCTTTTACTTGCGGCGCGCTCGGCAAGGCGCGCGGCGAACGCCGATTTTGCTTCCGCTTCCGATTTGGCCAAGCGCAGGTAGTCTTTTCCGCTGTAGACTTCTCCGCCGAGAGACTTTTGCAGTTCCGCAGCTATGGTGGATTTTCCGACGCAGCTTTCGCCGATGAGCGCAACGAGCATGATTGTTCTCCTTTAGATTGATGATCAGTTTGCGGGAGCGGGCGTGGTTTCCGGGATATATGTCTCCGAATACTCAAACACTTTCCGGAGGCCGTCGTTACCATCGTGCGAAATGCGGATGTTGTCCGTCAGCGTAAAGTGCATGCCGTCGCTGGTGGAAACGTAGTAGTGCCCCCACTGGAACCCCGCGCGGTAAAACGCCAGCTCGTAGATGATGTAGTTGATCACCGTGTCCGGCACGCTCTGATAAGCCCAGAGCAGCGCGTCGCCGGAGTAGGTGTAGTCGTAGTACGAAACGCCGTTTTCCTGCTTGACGCCGTTGTAGACGAGCTTGTTTCGCACCTCGTCGTTGATGATAGCGATGTTCTCTTTTGTGTTGTCGTTGGCGTTCATGCCGCCGTTGATATCCGTCGCCGTGCCGAACGCGTGGTGGCTGATGTGCTGCTCGCTGGAGGTAAAGCGCGAGCAGTAACTTCCGTTGTAGGTTTCAATCAGATCGCGCAGCAGCACGACTCCGCTGTCCCCGCTGGTGCCGGAAATGCGGACATGCACGCTGTTGAGGTAGAACTTTGCCTGCTCGTAGTAAGGCAGTGCGTAGCGGTGGATGCGCCAGGGTTCGGTGTTCGGCACGCAGTCGAAACTCACGATATATTCATTTTCCCAGTCCGGGTCGGCAACGGTATACCGCGCGTCCACCCACTGGTAGCGGTAGAGGAAGGCTTCCTTATCGTGAAAAAAGCCCAAAGCGGTGGCGTAGCTGTTGTTGCTGAAATCAGATTTTTTAATCTGATTCCATTGATCGGAGAGCACGTAGAACTTCGTTTTATAGAGTTCAATTGCGTCCATTTGCCCCGTGCTGCTTGCCGTAATGGTAAGCGTATGGATGCCCGTATGCAGTTCGGAGAATTGAATCAGCGAATCGAGTGAAGTGCCCTCCTGCGTCAGCGCGTCGTCCAGCGCGTAGGAATACACGTCCTTGTTCGGGTCAAACGTGACCGTTTGGGTGTACGGGTAAAACAAATCCTCGCTGAACGCGCAGTTGATGGAGACCGTCACCGAGAGCAGCGGGTAGTTGGACTGCACCGTCCCGCGCAGTTTATAGGAATGACCAAGCTTGAGCCGGTCGGTAATTTGCGGCATAGGGTCTTCCGCGTTTTCGTCAAAGGTCAATACGGAGGCGGGCGGCGGAACGGGGGTAGGCGTGGGCTCCACCGTTGGCGCGGGGGTAATCACAGCCGTTGGCGCGGGCGTGTTGAGAACGCGCTTTCGCAGCGGCAAAACGATGGCGAGAAACAGCGCGCAGAGCACGCATACGCTCCCCAGACCAAGGATGGCCGCCGTGCGCATATCGGGTTTTCGTTTTCTTTTTTTTGTAAATTCTGTCATTGCGTTTGTTTGGCTCCGGAGCGCTCGCGGGTTCCTGCTGCATGAGCCGAAATGTCCAAAATCGTGGAACCGGACGAGTCGCAAAGAAAAATCTTACTCTATTTTAACACAGAACCACCGTATTTTTTGAAAAGTGCAGGTAGAATATCTGTGAACGAATCTTGCACGGTTCAAGAAAATGCGCTTCAAAGACGTCTGCTTCGCCGTATGCGAGGCATCGAATTGGCAGCATCGACGGGTTTTGACACGCGTTTCGGCGAATGGTACAATAAGTACCGTCAAAAACCAATCCGCCGCATATTCCTGCGCGGCTTAAGCAAAAATAAGCATTGGATACAAAACAGAGAAATAACACGCAAGAGAGGGATTTTTATGCCCGTACTGATGGCTGCAATTGTGCCGCACCCGCCGATTATACTGCCGGAAATCGGAAAAGGGCAGGAGTGGGAAATTCGCAGCACGACCGCCGCATATAAAGAAATTGCCAAACGCGTCCGCGAAAAAAAGCCCGAAACCATCATCGTCCTTTCCCCGCACGCGACCAGCTATGCGGATTACTTCCACATATCTCCAGGAACGAAAGCGCGCGGTGATTTTTCCCGCTTCGGCGCAAAGCAGGTGGAAGTCACTGCTTTTTACGATGAGGAGTTCAGTAAAGCGCTGGAAGTCGCATCAAAGCGCGCGGGCATTTCGGCGGGTACGCAGGGTGAGCGCGAAAAGACGCTCGACCACGGCACGATGATTCCGCTGACGTTTCTGGCCGAAAAGGAACTGCCCTGCGCGATCGTACGCATCGGGCTTTCCGGCATGGACGCGGTGGCGCACTACCGGCTCGGCAAGTGCATCAAAAAAGTGTCCGACGACCTCAACCGGGATATCGTGATCATCGCCAGCGGCGATCTTTCGCATAAACTGCTCGAAAGCGGGCCGTACGGCTATGCCGAAGAAGGCCCCGTGTTCGATAAAGCCGTTACCAAGGCCATGGCGGAAGGCGACTTTTTCACAATGATGACGTTCGACCCCCATCTTTGCGATGCCGCCGCGGAATGCGGGCTCGGCTCGTTTGAAATCATGGCGGGGGTGTTCGACCGCGTGCGCGTGAAAAGCGAGCTGCTCTCCTACGAAGGCCCGTTTGGCGTTGGCTACGCGATTGCCGCGTTCGAGCCCGGAGAAGCGGACGAAGCGCGCGCGTTCGACGTGCGCTGTCAGCAGGTGGAGCGGGAGCGGATTGGCGCTATCCGCGAGCAGGAGGACGCGTATACGCGCCTTGCGCGCCGGACGGTGGAAGCGTTCGTTAAAACGGGGCAGGTGATGCCGCTGCCGGACGATCTGCCGGAAGAGATGAAAAATGAGCGCGCGGGCGTTTTCGTTTCGCTCAAGATTCAGAGTAAGCTTCGCGGGTGCATCGGCACCATCAGCGCGGTGGCGGACAGCATTGCCGAAGAGATTCAACGAAACGCGGTTTCCGCCTGCAGTCAGGATCCGCGATTCGAACCCGTGACGGCGGACGAGCTGGAGCGGATTCATTACAGCGTGGACGTACTTGGTAAAGCCGAGCGCGTCGAGAGCGTAAGCCAGCTCGACGCAAAGCGCTACGGCGTTATCGTGACCTCCGGCTATCATAAGGGGCTTTTACTGCCCAATCTCGAAGGTGTGGACACCGTGGAGGAGCAGCTCAAAATTGCCAAGCAGAAAGCGGGCATTCCGGAAAGCGAACGCTGCCGTATGGAGCGCTTCGAAGTCGTCCGGCATACATAAGACAATCGTCGGCGCAGTAATTTTGCAGTAAGGTGGTTCGGCGCATATGAAACAAACGTGTACGATCTGCCCGCGAAGGTGCGTTCTGGAGGAGGGGCAAACCGGCTTTTGCCGCGCAAGGGAAAACCGCGGCGGTAAAGTGGTTTGCGGGAACTACGCGCGCGTAACCGCGCTTTCACTTGACCCAATCGAAAAAAAGCCGCTCAAGCGCTTCCACCCGGGCACCAGAATTCTCTCGGTCGGCAGTTACGGCTGCAACCTCAACTGCCCGTTCTGCCAGAACAGCGATATCTCCATGGCGAACGAAAAAACGGTCGATTGGCGAATCGTTACGCCCGAAGAGCTTGTTGCTCAGGCGGAGCAGCTCAAAGGGGCGGGCAACATTGGAATTGCGTTTACCTACAATGAGCCGCTGATTGGCTACGAGTATGTGTTTGAATGCGCGAGCCTCGCCAAGGCACGCGGGCTCAAAACGGTGCTGGTGACGAACGGCTACATTCTGCCGGAACCATGGCTGGAGCTTTTACCTGTTATCGACGCGGCGAATATCGACCTCAAAGCGTTCACGGAGGAAGGCTACCGCTCCCTCGGCGGCGATTTGGAAACGGTCAAAACCGCCATCGCGCTCGCGGCGGAGCGCATCCATGTGGAAGTAACGTCCCTGATCGTTCCGGGGCTCAACGACGACGAAAGCGAAATGCGCGCGGAAGCCAAGTGGCTTAAAGCGCTTCCGGGCGGGGTTGCGCTGCATATTTCGCGCTATTTTCCAATGTATCGCCAGCGCGAAGGCGCGCCGACGCCGCT
This sequence comes from Christensenellaceae bacterium, assembly GCA_963674535.1. Taxonomy (GTDB): domain Bacteria; phylum Bacillota; class Clostridia; order Christensenellales; family CAG-138; genus UBA7703. Next base: position 1,096,993 of record OY771363.1, read on the forward strand.
CGGCACCATCGACAAACTCACGGAGATTGCGCGGCAGTATGTGCCGAACGTGTACCGCGGAAACTGCTGAGAAACTATCAAAAAGCGTTTCATTTCCGGCTTTGCCGGAGAATTATTAACAACGGCCGAACGGCCGCATTAAAGGAGAACAGGACATGTTAAAGACGGCAGGACAGCAGATTGTGCGTGTTGCGGAGAAGCTGCGCGGCGGCGAGGGTACCGTAACATTCCACGAATTTTTGAGTAAGGACGATTCCTACGGCGCGGGGCGGCTGTTTTCGCGCTCCGTTTTACCCGCCGGCTCGTCGATTGGCGCGCATGTGCACGAAGGGGAATACGAAGTATATTATGTGCTTTCCGGCGAGGCGGAAATAGACGATAACGGCACGACCATCCACCTGAAAGCGGGGGATACACACCTTTGCCCGAGCGGGCAGAGCCACGCACTCAAGAACCCGGGGCCGGAAGACCTTGAGATAATCATGCTGATTTTATTTGAAAACCCGGCGCATCAATAACCGCTGAAATTGGGCGGATAAAAAACCGCTCTGTTGTGTTATGATGGTAGAAAGTTTATCGAGGAGGCAGTCATGAACTACTCACAGGAATTGATTGGCACTCTGCTTGGCGGCGACACGGTCGGCACGCTGAGCAAGGCCAGCGGCGCAAAGCAATCCCAGGTGGAATCCCTGATTGGCGCGGCGTTGCCGCTCATGCTCGAAAGCATGCAGAAGAACGCCTCGACGAAGAAGGGCGAAGCGGCGCTGACGCAGGCGCTCAGCGATCACGCCGGTTCGGGCAGAGTGGATGCGGCTTCCATTCTTTCGGGAGCGGACGACGAGGATAGCGCAAAGATCCTCGGTCACCTCTTTGGCGACGACGCCAACAAAACCGTCACCGCGCTGTCGAAAAAAGCGGGCACTACAAAGTCGCAGACGGCGTCCATCCTGCTCAAGCTTGCGCCGCTGCTTTTGGCGCTGCTCGGTCAGCAGTCGCAGAATTCATCCGGTGGGATTGGCTCCATACTGGGTTCGCTGCTCGGCGGCAACTCCGGTTCCGGCGTCGGTGGGTCGATTTTGAGCGCGCTGCTCGGCAACGAAACGAGCGACGCGGCGGGTTCGCTGGTGGGGTCTCTGCTGGGCGGCGGTTCGACTTCCTCGTCAAGCGGCGGGCTTGGCGGAACGCTGCTTTCCGCGCTCCTGGGCACGGAAAGCTCCGGCTCGTCTTCTTCCTCCGGCGGGAGCCTCGGCGGCAGTCTGCTTTCGGCGCTGCTCACGGACGACGACGACGGCGATTCCGGTTCCAGCGGCGGTGGCAGTCTGCTCGGCAGCCTGCTGGGCGGCGGCGGTTCGGACTCCAGCCTCGCGGGCAGCCTGCTCGGCTCGCTGTTTGGCGACGATTCGCAGAAGTCCGGCGGGACAAAGAAGAAATCTACCTCCGGCACGAAGAAAAAGAGCACTTCGACGGCAAAGAAACCTTCCACCGCGAAGAAGACTACTGCTAAGAAAACAACTGCAAAGAAACCTGCTGCAAAGAAAACGACGACAAAAAAGAAATAACGCGCTTGTGTAAAAAGACCGCCCCGAGAGGGGCGGTCTTTTGCATGATAGAGTTACAGCAATTTTGCCTGCAAGAGCTTTTTTGCTTTTACGTCGAGCAGACCGCCGGAGAGCGCATTCAGAAGATACGCTTCCAGCGCTTCATCCTTCTCCTTGTTTTGTGTGCGAATGAGCAGAAGAACGTCGAGGATATCCAGCAGAACGAGTTTGCGCATGGTTTCCTTAATGGCGGTCAAATCGAGCGCAAGCAGGCGTGCGCTTACCGCGCTGCCAAGTTCCGGGTGCGCGGTGACGATGGGCTTGAGCCCTTGTACGCACTGGCGCACGGTGATCGGCTTTTCATCGGCAAGGCACTTACAGTATGCTTCCAGCGCGGCGGCGGTTTTGCCTTCGTTATCCCAGCGCGCGTTTTCCGAAACCATCATCAACCCGATGCTGCGCTGGTAGGAGTTGCCGCTGTTGAGTTTATCCAGAAACGTTTGCCAATAGGGGAACACATCGGCTTCAATACCCGAGCGTTCCTTGAGCAGCAGAAACGCCTGATAGCGAACGTCGTCTTCCTTTGTGGCAAGCAGCGTAACCAGCGCTGCGATATCCTCCGCCGAAAGCGTTTTTGCCGCTTCTGCGAGCGCTTCTTTCGGCAAGTTCATGAGTTGATCCCACGAGTACAGCATGGCTGAGTTCTCTCCTTATGATCATTCGTCCGAAAGGGCGAAAAGTACATGGTTAATCCGCCTTGCGGAGATACTTCATTGGCGTATAGCGGATGCCGTCGTTGAGCCGTTCTTCGCAGATTGCGCAAAATCCCAGCTTTTCGTATACCGGCACGGCGTAGGGCGAGGAATGGACGGTGATCACGTCGTCCGGGCAGAGGTCGATCACCTTCTGCATCAGCGCGCGTCCGACGCCCCGGCGATGATATCGGCTATCCACAAAAAAGAGCGTGATATGTCCGCCGTTGTTGCGCGTGGCAATCATACCCGCCAGCATTTCGCCATCAAATGCGCCGTAGATGGCGAGGGACTCCATGGCCTCCGTTCCGCCGACGAACGTGCGGAAAGTCTCCACGCCTTCGCTGGAGTAATCCGGCGCGACATACTGCATAAACACGTCCAGCGCCAGCGCCAGCGCGCGCGGTCGCTCCTTTGGGGAACACTCCCGAATTTCCATAGCGCCCTCCTTGCTCCGGTTTCTTTAGCCGAGCTTGCTGGTCAGCTTGAGCATGTCCGTCGAAAACGCCGCAAATGCGCTCGAAAGCGCTGCGGTCATTTGATCCTGATGGTCAAAGTCAGGTTGTTCAAGAGCGATGGTCTCAATGATCGCGTCAACGCCCGGCGCGGGTGTGGTTATACGGTAGCCGCCCAGCGGAAGCGCGGAAAGTCGTTTTGCCGTTTCCGCCTGCAGCGCGCGGTTGTTGGCGGCGAGCCAGAGCTCGAAGCGAGCCTCGGAATGCAGGTAGACGAGCGCGATTTTGAGCTTCTTTTCGCGCAGTTCCGGCGGCGTCAGCGCAAAATAGGTCATATCCAAATACCCTTGATACAGCGCACCACCCGCGCAGGCGGGGAACCGCTCCGAAAGCTGCGTCTGCAGAGACGACATGTAGGAGAGAATTCCCTTGTATGCGCGCTGGAGTTCGCCATCCGAAAGGGAAGCGGTGTAGCGATAAAAAGACTGCTGAAGCGAAGCCATGAGGGTTCTCCTTTGCCGAAATGATTGCCGCGGGGCTCTTATCCGCGCCTCTGTGCCAACTTGTACAGCTCCAGCATCGTGTTCCAGTTGCGGGCAGTGCCGCGGTCGCTTGGCTTTTGCAGAACACCTGCGAGCTTGGAAAGGCGGATGCTTTGTCGAAGCAGCAGGTATGTTTCCCGCCCGATGAGTACATATCGATCACTCGAAGGTTCTATTTTCTCCAGCCGGTTTGTCAAGTCGCGCGGCAGAGCTGGGTACAGGCAGACATACAGGCTTTCCGCTTCCGTGTTTGCGGCTTCGGCCTCAGCAATCTCGTCGCTCGAAAACGGCAGCGCTTGCATGATACTGTCAAGTTCGCTTTTTGTGCGGAGCACGACCGCGTCGCGATAGCCGAACGAAGTTTCCAACAGCGCTTCCAAACGCTTGGTCAGCGCTTGTTCGCTCTCATCGGACTCGAAGAGAATGTTGCCGCTTTGAATATAGGTTTCCGCGTTCGAAAAGCCGTCCGCCTCCAAAACGCGGCGAAGCTCTTCCATTTTGATGCGGTTAGCCGCGCCAACGTTGACGCCACGCAGCAGCGCAAGCCAGGTTTGCATACGATCCCTTTCGTGTTTACTTGCTAGACAGAATGGCGCGCTCGACGGCTTCCGCCAGCCCGGAGGGATTCTCCCAGGCCATGCCGTGCCCCGCGTTGGGGACGATCTCCACCCGCACGCCGTGCTTTGGCAGTTCGGTTTCGTCCTCGTCCGGCAGCGTCTGCGCGCCAAAGAGAAACGTCTTGGCGCAGGGCAGAGTGTAGAGCGTTTGCCGCCAGTCAATGCGCCCGCCGTTTTTGCCGGACTGCGAAAAACGGTACGCCGCAATGGGTGACCAGAGCGAAAGCGAGGCCGCCCAGAGAGTGTTTTCCGCATGAACGGCGCGGGCAATCATGGAATCAAATCCTGTTTGCACAAACTCTTCCATGGACTGGCTTGCAATCTGGTTGCTGACGGCGGTTTCCGGGCTGGGGTCGAGGTTGGACTCGGTGAGCACCAAATGCCGGATGCGCTCCGGGCAAAGCCGCGCAAACGAGATGGCAACCGCGCCGCCCATGCTGTGACCAAAGAGCACGAATGCATTAAGTTTCAGCGATTCGACAAACTGCAGCAGATACGCCGCGTGATCTTCCGCGGCATACCCGAAATCATCCGGTTTGTCGCTGAATCCCGCCCCGAGTAAATCCACAAGGATTCTGCGGTGGCTGGCGAGCGGCGTCTGGGTGGCAACGTTTGGGTAATCCATGGAACTGGCGCAGCCGAGGCCGTGGATGAACACGATCGGCACGCCTTCTCCCGGCAGGTCGTGATAGCGGATGCGGTCGGTACGACCGGGAACGAGGAATTCTTTCATATACCTTCACCTTTATAAGTGATTTGTTTTGCGGTTGGTTTTTTTCACGTTGTGTTCAGCGAGCGTCCGAGCGGAGCAGGGAAAAAACGATTAAGTCCACAACGCCTTTATCCGTCCAGATGTTTGCTTGACGGAGCAACCCTTCCCGCACGAAGCCGTTCTTTTCGAGCACGCGCTGGGAGGCAGCGTTCTGCGGCATGACGTAGGCCTCGATGCGGTTGAGCCCGACCGTTTCGAATATATATCCCGTCAGCGCGCGGACGGTTTCGGTTGCCAGACCCTGCCCCCAGCAGGGCTCGCAAAAGCGGTAGCCGATGACAACTTTGTTCACCTTGGGATCATACTGAAAGATTTCCGCTGTTCCAACAAGCTCGTCCGGCTGTTCCGCGCGGCAGACGCCCAGAAAAATCATCTTCTTTTTGTGAAAATCGCGCTCGAAGTGACCGATCATATGCAGAACGGTTTCTTTGCTCTTTTTGGCGCTGCCGGGAATGAACGTAAACACATTGGGGTTTTTGTAGAGTTCATACAGCGCGTCCAAATCGTTCTCTGCGATCCGGCGGAGCAGAACAGCACCTGATGAAATCAATGGAAATTGCGCAAACAAACCGCTCAAGAAAGCGTCCTCCGAAATTGTGAAGTTCTACAGCAGGTCAGCGGGTTCCGTTTCCGGCGTAAACAAACGGATAGCGTTTCGAACACGCTTTGCTTCGTACAGCGCCTGATCCGCATGGATAAAGAGCGTTGCCGCGTTGTCCGAATCCGGGTTGTAGAGCGAAATGCCAAAGCATGCCGTAAACTGAAGCGAAGGAGCTTCTTCGAAGCGGAGTTCCTTCAGATCCGACTGCACCTGCTCGCAGCGCGAAACGAACGCGGCTTTCGACACGCCGCGCGTGAGGATGCAGAATTCGTCCCCGCCGTAGCGGAAGACGGATTCTTTTCGAAAACGCGTGTTGAGCGCCTCGGCAAACGCAATTAGGCATAAGTCGCCAACATGGTGGCCGAACTGATCGTTGACTTCCTTAAAGTGGTCGATATCCGCAATTGCAAACACATAGCCGGAGGGATCGAGCCCCGTAGTCATATCGCGCAGCGCGTCGTGCAGCGCCTTTCGGCTGAACACGCCGGTTAGCTCGTCGATCAGCACTTTATGTTTGAGTGATTCCCGTTCGATTTCTTTTTGAATGCCCGCTTCGTTCTTTTTCTTTTCGTAGTGGATAATCACAATGCAGACGGCGCCGCATCCAACGAGAATGACCAGCGCAATCAAAAAATTAAACAGGCGCTGCGAACTTTGGAAGATGCTGATTTTATCGAGATCCCATTGCAAAAAGAGTTCGGATACGATAAGGCCAATCAGCGAGAGCACGGTGGTCACGCCGGTCAACACATAGCTTGCGTAAATTGTCGTAAGCAGGATGGCAATGGCAAAGAGATAATACATTGAAATAAACGCGCTGTGCGCCGTAAAAAGGGAGAAGCAAAGCAGTACAAAGAGGGTGGAAACGGCATAGATTTTTACGTTTTGCCTGATCTTTTTGGAACGGACAACGAGCGCGCCGACGCCGACGAGAAGAAAGTTTACTGCGCTGGGCGCAAGGATAAACTTGAGAATATAGCGGCCGACTGTGGTCGTCAGGATATCCGAGCGCATCACAAGCAGACCCAGCAGGCATTCCGCGAGCAAACCAAAAAATGCCAGTGCTAGGCAGATTTTGAAGTGCAGCGTCAGCCAGTTTCGTTCGATCCGCTGATACTCCAGACGAATGGCGTTGATATGGATGAGTTCAAGGTTCTCCGTATCCATAGCGCGTCCTGTTCCGGCAAAGGCCGATGTATTCTAACTTTATTTTAACTGTTCTGTTGTGTGGTTGCAACCAAACGGTGAAAACTGCAAGCGCTTGGCTTTTAAGCCGAACAGGAACCGAATATATGGAATCCGCCGGATCAGCTCATACAAAGTGAACGTCAGCGCCGCGCTGAAAACCGTTATCAAGGCAAACTGCACGCCGGGAGAAACAATCAACTGCGTGATGAAATACGCTGCGGCGACCAGAACCGACTGATGCAGCAGGTAGACGGGGAAGCAGGCTTTGGAGAGATATGCCGATGCGGTGCCGCTGCTGTTAAGCCAACGCTTACCAAAGCCGATCAGCGCGAGAATGCAGACCCAGCCAAGCAGCGCGTCGAACAGATCGAACAACAAACCCGTTCGCAAATTCAGCACAAAATAGAGCACCAATTTAGCTGCCGTCAGCAGTATGGCGGCAATACCCAGCGGGAGGCGAAAGCGCTCGAGACGACCGACCGTTTCGTCGCTGCCAAAGAGAAAGAAGCCAAGCAGAAACAGCGAAAAGTATTCGCCAAGGCTCTTACCGCCGATCTCCAGCACAGCGGAACACACCAACGGCACCAGAAACAAACTCAGCATCAACAGCAAGGAAGGCGTTCTGCGGCGCTTGAACAGCTTTCCGCTCAAAAAGTGGCGCATCACCGGCAGTGCCAGCAGCGAGATGACAAACAAATACAACAAGAACCAAAGATGGCCGACCGTAAAGCCGCCCGCGTAGCCGGAAAGATCGCCAAATTTGGTAAAGAAGAGCCGGTACTGCGCAAGATATCCGCCCGTATAGCCATTATGAAACCGCTCGGCAAAATACGTTTGCACCGGCACAAGCAACAGAACCCCGGCCGCAAAAGGTACGAGCAGTTTTTTCACTCGTTCGAGGACATACTGCTTTGGAGAGCGCGTTTCCATGGCAAAGCGGGAACTCGCGCCAGCAAGCGCGAACAGCAGCGGCATGAACCATGTGTAGCTCGCGATGATGACGGCGGAGATGGGTTCGCTTGGCGCACAGCGAATATAGAAGTTCTCGCCCCAGCAGTTATAGATCATCGCCGCGTGATAAGGAAACAACAGCAGGATGCAAATCCAGCGGAGATTGTCGACAAAATGCCTTCTCAATGTTTGAACTCCCATCGTCAGGTTGTATATTGTTCTGCGTCTTGGGAACGTTCCCGCCATTCGCCCGCCAAAATGGCGTACATCGCGTCGTCATGCCAGCCGTCTTTCGCCAGATAGCTTGAAATGTGATGCGCTTCCTTTCGGAAGCCGAGTGATTCGAGCAAATGGATAGAGCGCACGTTTTCTGGATCGACGGAAGCAAACGCGCGGTGCATTCCGCGGGACACGAGAAAGTAGTCCAACAAACCCTTAACCGCTTCCCGACCGTAGCCAAAGCCCTGAAAAGCGGGGGAAAGGGTATAGCCGAGTTCAATCTGCTTTCCGTCGAAGTAAAAATGGACGCCGACGTCCCCGATCAGCTCTCCGGAAGCAAGATACACGCCAAGCTGCATCCAGGCGTCGTTTTCAAACGGCAACACGGACGCGTTCTTGACTAAAAAGCCTGTCGCCTCTTCCAAGTTCTGCGGCTCCCAACCCTGAAAAAGTGCGACTTCCGGCAGGGAGCGATACGCAAAAAATGCTTCCACGTCCGCTGGGGTCAGCGGGCGGAGGGTCAGGCGGGGCGTTTGCAGCAGAAAAATATCTTGTTCCATCATCTTAAGCCCAACTTTGCAGTTCCAGAATGTTGCCTTCGGGGTCGCGTGCGTAGACAAACGTCGCTTTGCGCCCGTCCTCGTAGCTGGCGTGCACAAGCTCGCCAACTACGCTTCCGCCGCCGGCAAGAACGCGCTCCAGCGTTTCGGAAACATCCTCCACTTCGAACGCCAAATGCGTAATTCCCTTCGTATTGACGGGGCGCGGCTCCTGCGGAAGAACTTGGTCGTAGGAAAAGATCTCCAGCGTCGGGTGATCCGCGCCGTAGCCGGGCAAAAGCAGATGTTCGCCAACGAGGTGCGCGTTCGATATCCCGGTCATTTGGTCGAGCCATTCGCCGCGCAGGTCGCGCGTTTCGCCAATGCATTTGCAGCCAAAGGCGGTTTTATAGAACGCAATCAGTTTCTGCGGGTCCTCCGCAATCAGGTTGGTATGGACATAGCGAGTCATTCTGTGTTCTCTTTCTGCTCAACGGGCAAGCAAACTGACGGGTTTTTTCTAGCGCAAGTCCAGCCAGAGGACGTGAACCGCGCCCTCTGAAGCGATTTCGCGATATCCCGCGTCCAGATACATATTCAGCGTACCGCGGTAGCGCTTTTGCGGAGTTTCCTTGCTCTCAAACGGCAGGGCGATCATCGCGTCGTACCCCATGGCGGTAAAATCGTCCACCGCGTACTGTAGCAGCGCGCGGGCAACGCCTTTTTGGCGCATGTCCGGGCGGATGACATAGCAAATCGTGCAGCCGACCTTCTTATCGCCGCAGAAAGGTTGTATATCGCCGTAGATGCGGCGGAACTCCTTTGCGTCGTTTGCGCTGCACCAACCGACGCAGTCTCCGTTTTCAAACGCAAGATACCCGGTCATTTTGCCGGACTGGATTGCCTGAATGGACTCGGCGCGGTTCTGCTCTGCCGAACGCGCCATCCATTCTTCCAGCGGGCAGTCCAGATAGTACGAACGGCAGTAGCAGGAACTCCAGTGCGGCGTTTGTGAAAAATCGACTCCACCAAGAAAGGTGGCGAATGTTTCCGCCAGTTCAGGGGTAAGGGGCTTGATTTCGAGCGGCATGGCAAACTCCTTTTCCGTTTATGATTGGGAAACGGGGTTATTCAATTGGCAACGCGTTTTTTGTATTATATCATCGGCGCGCTTAAAACACGATCACGGTTTTTTTGCCGGAGTCTCTTTACAGCCATGAAGCAAAGTGATATATTGAACGTGACCGAAACGGTCACGAGCGAAAAAACGAGGGATAAAGATGAGTTTTGATGCGCTGGAGTCAGCAAAGCAGTCGCAAATTCTCAACGCGGCCTGCGAGGTATTCGCCAAGCACGGCTACCGCAAGGCATCTATGAAGGATATTGCGCAAACCGCGGGTGTTTCAAAAAGCGTGCTGTTCAAGTACTTTGAAACCAAGGAAAACCTGTATATCCGTATCTTCCGGCTGGCGACGAGTGGCATCCTCGCGGCGGATGAAAACGCGCGCAAAGCCTCCGTGCCGGATGCGGATGTGTTTGAACGGATGCGGTGCTCGGTCAAAGAACGGCTTAAATTGTTTGAGCAATACCCCTGGGTGTTCCGCTTTTCGTATTCCGCCGCGTTCGATCCCGACCCGTTTGTGCAGGAGCTGGTGCAAAGCGAGTTGAAAAAATCCTACGCGTCGTTCGACGAAAGGCAAAAGCAGCTCGGTGCGGACGCCCTGCCGGAGTACCGCACACTGCGGAAGGATATTTCGCCGGAAGCGGCGAGGAAGCTGATTCTTTGGGCGTCGCAGGGATTTTTGGAAGAAAAGCTTCAGTTGGGTGAAACGGAGCCGAACGCGTTGCGGCAGGAATATTTTCACTGGATCGACATACTGGAACGCCTGTTGCGTTCCGATCAGCCGGAGTGACAGCCGGAGGAGGAAAAATCGAATGAGCGAACAAGGAAACGCACTGTTCCACAGCGGCGTGGAGGGAACCGAAGGGATGACGCATCGGGTGCTCAGCGTCTGCGGCGGGCCGGTCTCGGTGTATGAAGCGGGGAGCAAGCAGAAGCCCGCCGTCGTGCTGCTGCACGGGGCGATGTACGACGAGGCGCGCTTCAGCTGGGATCAGCTGTTTCCCGCGTTGGCGGAGCGTTATCATGTGCTTGCAATCGATACGCCGCGGCACGGGCGATCGCGTCCCTGGAGCGGCGAGCTCGACCGAGCGAAACTGCTTGAAATTCTGGAAGAAACATTCCGTCAGCTGGAACTTGCAAAGTTCAGCATAGTCGGCCTTTCCATGGGTGGCGGGCTGGCGATTGAGTACGCGGCGAAGCACCCCGAACAGGTGGTTTCGATGGCGCTGTTCGAACCGGGCGGACTGGGCGAAACCGTAACGGGGCAGCTGTTTACCTACTGCTATATTCATACGCCGGGGATGCTGCGCCTGCTGAGCAAGCGTTATGTCAAGCAGAGCCGACCGCAACTCGAAAAGACGCTTCGCTCGCTCTACACGGGTTCTTCCGCGCCGACCGACCCGGAGCGGCTGATTACGATTCTGCAGGACGAGATTCGCGGCAAGTTCGAGTCTGGCGAAAACGACATGGACGATTGGCAGCTCAGCGGAATCGGCGCGTTCCGCCTCAAATGGAACCTGCTCGATATCATCCCGCAAATCCAGTGCCCGACGCTCTGGCTCAGGGGCGAAAACAGCGTGCTCGTCAAGCAGAGCGAGATGGAGCGCGCGGTTGCGCTGGCGCGGCAGGGCGGAAGCGAAGCGTCGCTCTCGACCTATCCGAATGCGGGGCATATGCTGCCGCTGGAACAGCCTGAGCAGGCAAACCGCGCCTTGCTGGCGTTTTTTGAGAAAACCACGCAATAACGGAACCGAAACTGAAGAAAGCCCGCTGAAAACGGCGGGCTTTCTTAGCATCTTGCTTGAAAGCAGCGTTGGTTGTTAAGCCCCGAAGATCAGCATGTAAAGGCCGACCACGCAGAGCAGAATTGCGACAAAGGTCTGAAACTTGCCTTTTTCCATACGGCGGATGAAACGGTTCGCAGCAAACGTCCCCGCAACCATGGCGGCGCCCATGGAAAGCCCCAGCAGGAGCGTTTCCGCTGTGAGAAACGAAAGCTTGGAGTAGATGGCTGTTTTGAGCAGATGCATTGCGGTTGCGGTAGCGGCTTCGCTTGCGATATAGGCAACCGGCGGCAGCCCCAGCGAAAGGAACACCGACGCGCCAATCGGGCCGCCGCTGCCCGCGAGCCCGGAAAGCCCGCCCGTGACCGCGCCGCCGATGAGAAGCGTTGCGCGATTGCCTTTGAGCTCAAAGAGCTTGAACGCCTTGAAAACAACAAGCAGCACCAGAGCACCGCCGATGCAGCGGGTGACGATATCCTTTGGCAGCACGGTAAAGCCAAACGCACCGAGTGCGCTCAGCGGTAGGGCGGTCAGGCAAAACCAGCCGACCGCGCTCCATTTGATCTGCCGAACCCCCGATGCCATGCGGGAGATGTTGCCGATGAGCTGCGCGAGCGTGATGACGGGAACCGCCGCTTCCGCACCGATATAATACGTAATGACCGGCAAAAGAAGCAGTGCGCCGCCAAAGCCTGCCGCCCCGGAGACCAGCGCGGCAAGAAAGCTCGCCGGTATCAATACGAACCACATGGTGCACTCCTCGACGCCCGCGCTCCCTTAGCTTTTGGAGGGTGGGCGAGTGTTTTTTGTCCGTTAAACGCGCCGCTCGATCCAGTCGTTCAGCACAGCCAGCTGTTCTTCCGTATGGAACCAGTGCTCGCCGTGTTCCATAATGGAAAGATCGCAGCGGAAGCGTCCGGCAAACGCGTCGATATCGCTTCTGTCGGTCAGGTTTTCATTGCCGCCGTACAGCAGGCTGGTGGGGCTGTTCCAAACGTCGATGGGGTGTTGTTTGGCGTAGAGGTAATACTCCCAGCTGAGCGGCTGACCAAAATTGGTCTCGATTGTCCGCCTTGCTTCAAGCTCTTCCTTCGTTACACCCGCCCAGTCCATCATCTTTTCGATCAAATGCGCCATGTTCAGAATCGGGGAAACAAACAGGCTCTGCCGAACAGGCTTTTCACGCAGCGCAAGCATACAAAACCATACGCCAATGCTGTTTGCTCGGAGCGAAATATCGTTCCAGCCGGATTGCTCCAGAAACGCCCAAACCGATTGCAGTTCCGGCACGGCGATCCAGGGATAGAAACGCCCGGTTTCGTGTTTGCGTTCGCCGTGCTCCGGTAGGTCAAAGCCGACGACCTGCCAGCCTTTGTGGCAAACGTGCGTGGCAAAGTCGATTGCTTCCTCTTTGCTGCCGTTCTGACCGTGTACAAAGAGAAAAACGCGTTCGGAAGGCTCGCCGCAGACGACGGCGGGAATGCCTTGGATAGAAATTCGTTCCGTTCTCATGGTTTACTTCCTGCGAATCAGGATACCTTTCATATACTGTGTTTGGTTATGAACCTGAAAAACAAGTTCCTTCTCCTGTTCCGTGCAGCCGATCAGGAGTTTGATCTCCGAATCGCGCTTGGTAAGATCGACAATGCACATCACCGCGTCGAGCAGCCGCTCTTTTTCGCTGCCCAGCCAGACGTCGATGCCACCGCCGTCCATGGAGGAGGTGTTTTCCAGATACCCGTAATCAATCGGATAGACAAAGTCCGGGTAGCGGGGGTGCGCCGTTCCTTTGGGACGGTCAATTGCGATAGACGATTGCTCAATCAGCGTGTCGAGCGCCGTCCAGAACGCTTCGTTTTGCTCCATAAAAAGTGCCTCCCAAGAACGCGAAAACTTATTCCCAAACCGCGCAGCGGTTGCCGAGATCGTTTTTTGCCATGTACATCGCGCGGTCCGCAAGCTTGAGCATCTCTTCTTCGCCGGCAGTGGAAGCATTATCGCAAATGCCAATGCTGAGGCACAGTGAAATGCTCTCTCCCGCACCGATGGTTACAAACCGGCTCCCCGCCGCAGAAAGAATTCGGCTGGCAATCGCCGCGGCTTCCCGGCGGCTTACGCCCGGCAGCACGGCGGCAAACTCGTCCCCGCCGATGCGCGCAACCGCGTCCTCGGCGCGGAGCACATCCTTGAGCAGCTCGGCAAACGCCTGTATTACCCGGTCGCCCGCGTCGTGACCGTAGGTATCGTTGACGATCTTGAACTTATCCAGGTCCATCATCAGCACGGACACCGCGCCGTTCACCTTTGCGGATTCCCGCAGAACCCGCGCAAACTCTTCCATCAGACATTCCCGGTTCATCAGCCCTGTCAGGCAATCCGTTTCAGCTTTTGCCTTTAAGGCAAACTCCTGCATGCGCAAAACTGTAATGTCCCTTAAAATCGTAACGCTGCCGATGGTCGATTTGTTCTGCGCCTGCAGCGGATACACGCGAACGGCGATGTACTTGTCTTCAAGACGGGTCAAATGCAGTTCCTGCTCGCCGGCGGTCTTGGTGCGGATTAACTCCACCCAGCCGCCGTAGCCGCCAAACACGCTCTCCAGTTTTTTACCGGGCAGAGGTTCGCTCACGCCAAAGCTGTTTGCGCAAATCTGCACGGCATACGGATTGATATCCACAATGACGCCGGAAGCATCCGTTACGATAATGCCCATCTCGATGACGTCGAACACCTTATCCCGCGCGATGGGGGAGACGCGGAAAAACGCGTTTTTATAGAGATTGTAAAAGAGGATCAAGGCTCCAGGCAGATAGATTGTAACGATGGGAAAGTTGACGCGCGTTCCTTCCAGAAACGCGGTTTTGAAAAATCCGAGAACAAAGACCAGCCCTGTTGCAAACAGCACGAGCAGGACCTGTCGCCGCAGTTTCTTTGCCACCTGACGGGAAAATACGAACAGGATTACCAACGAAAGGAACGCCAGAAGATAATTATACGCAACAAACGCAACGCCTATGCTTGTCTGATGGACGGAAAGCGCCTTGCCGAACAGTGGGCTGTGGCTGATTGTATAACCGGTGCGCATGATATGGGTTGTTGAATCTGTAAAGATGAGGAGAATGGCGGCAATCGGGATGATCAACAACAGCGGCAGATATCGCTTAAGGCGATCGTAACGCGCGTAATCCACCGCAAAATAGACGCAGGCAACCGGCAGGAGGAACACGCCGATCTGCTCGAAATTCCGCCAGAACAGCATTTCCTGTTCGGTGGAAGAAAGCATTTCAAACAGGGAACCGAGCGACCAGATCGTAACGAAAATGATCTGTAGAACAAACGGCTTCGAACCGGCGACGCTGTGGTTTTTCAGTGCGTAGACCACAATGACGAAAAAAAACGCAAGCGATGCGCCAACAATGAAGATGAAAGCAAGTTCCACGAAGCGGTGTTCTCCTTAACGTTTGTTCCTGAAAGCATGATGTGCAGCTCAATAAACTAATAGTAATACATATACGCAACACCGGCAATGCTTTTTGTCCAGAAACCCGAACAAACGGAGCCTGCAGCCGCCGTAAAACGACGCAAGCAAAAAAAACGACGCTACCCGAATGGCTGGGAAGCGTCGCTGGTTATTTTTCGCATCCGGCGGTCGAAAGAAGAACGCGCGCCTTTCTTCGGCCGGAAGACGTCGTACAGAGCGGTAAATGTTGCGTTGCCTTCGACCGCGTCGGGGATTTCAGCGTCCCAGCCGACGAAGCGACAGTCGGCGGTTGCAGTTGTGTTCGGCGTAATGACCGTGTCGCCGTAGTTCAAATTGCGCAGGACGAGCGGATCTTTGGAGGCGCCATGTTCGGCGGGCACGCAGGCCGTGCCAAACGCAGACGTAATTAGAATAAGAGCGCAAAAAATACAAACCAACGGAAGAACTTGCCTTTGGAGCACTGTAGCATAGGTATCTACTGAAGATAGAGTTACTTGGAATCCTATTTTGAATCGAAGCAAACTCAATCGGTGCGCAAGGGTATTTCTGCGCGAAACGGTTCAATTGGAAGGCTCGGGACGAATCAGCTGGAGCGTCTTTTTCATCTGCACTTTTTCGCGGTACATCTTTTCATCGGCAATATTGATCACGCGGTCAATCTGGCGCTGCATGCCGCAGTCGAACGATTCAATGCCGTGGCTTACGCTGACCAGATAGCGCTGATGCTTGGTTTCGTTAATCTGCTCGAAATACTGCGTTATGCGGCTCCAGACTTCTTCCGCCTGATCAACGCCGATTCCTTCGAAGATAATCAGGAACTCGTCGCCGCCCAACCGCGCAATAAAGTCGCCCGCGCGCGTATTGCGCTTGATGCCTTCCACAACGCTCTTGATCAACGCGTCGCCCGCGTCATGTCCGAGCGTGTCGTTGACTTCCTTCAGGCCGTTGATGTCGATAAAGCAAATGCTGTTAATACAATCGCTCTTGGCGGAGGTGAGCATCTTCTCGATTTTCTCCAGTCCGGCGCGGCGATTGTACACGCCGGTCATCACGTCAAATTCCGAAAAGTACTTGACCTGCCGCTTCTTGCTTTCATTGAGTGCAAACAGCATGGCAAAGACGAACGAAACGGGAAGCAGCAGCAGGAAATACAGATAGTTTTCTGCCAGAATACCAATCAGGAACTGCCAGAAGTTCTGCGTGAACACCTTTCCGCTTTCCGAACTGGAAGGCAGATTCGTTACCAGCGTCCAGTCGCCGGAACCGAGCATGTATTCATATTCTTTGTGTGTCTGAGCAAACTCTTTGCTCGTTAAAATTTTCGAGTAGAGAAAAACGCCGTCCGCATCGGCCAAAAATCCATCGACGCCGGTTTGGATTGCTTCCCATTCGGACGGGAACTCGGCGGAAAAGCTGATGTCTTTACGGTCGTCATACATAAACGACCATTCCTTTTCGGGATTGGAGCTATTATACATCCAATAGCCTTCGCAGTTTAGCATGGACATGCTTCCGCTGCTGGCGGAGGAAACCGACCGTATTTGACTGAACATATCCTCTGCAAGGTAATTCAGTATCACAATGCCGCTGAGCTGATGGGCGTTGTTATAGTACGGCATCGATATCCTCAGAACGGGCTTGATCGGCTGTTCAATCTGGTTGTTTTCAATGTTTAGATCCGGTTTGGAAATGTAAATCTGGTTTTTGTCCAGCGATATCGTTTCAGTAAAATAGTAGCGGTCTTTTTTATTTTGCAGGTTCTCCGGGGCAACCAAAACCGCGCCGTCTTTGGTGTAATTCACGCGGATTACTTCGTTGCCGTCGGCATCCAGATACCGAATCTGATCGTAGATTTGGCGGCTGTTGGAAAAGGCGATCCACTCCTGCGCAATTTCGTCATAGCCCAGTTCGCTTTGCTGGTTGAGAAGAAGGCTTTCTCGAATAAAGATTAAATCGCCCGTGATTTTGCTGAGACGAGCGGAGAGGATGGTGCGCTCCGCATTCAGCAGCATCTGCTCGTTGCTTTTAATCTTGTTTTGCGTTGCTTTGTCCAGATTGTAGTTGACATAGGCGGACAAGCTGAAGATCACGAGGAACAGGGCGGAAAGCACGAGTAAAAACGTTTTCAAAAACGTTTTCCGCATCTCAACAAATACAGTTCGCAGCATCTGTTATCAACCTCTTTTCGTTTGTTCCGCGTTTCCGCAAGACAGGAGAAAACAGTTGGTTCGTGCGCGCTTTCCTAAGATGCGCTTGACTATTCAGTCGTTGATGGCTTCAATGCCCATGCGCTCCAGCTCCGCCAGATGAGCCAGCATGGCCTGCAGAACGTCCGGCGGATGCCCCGCCCAGCCTTCCACTTCGCAAACGATTTTGAGCGGGTACCGGCTGCGATAGGAGCGGGTGGGGTTGCCGGGGAACTTTTTGTCCGTAAGGTTTGGGTCGTTTTCAAACGCGCCGGTTGGCTCTACCTGATAGATGCGCCCTTTAGAATCACCCTTGGCAAGTTCCGCGCCCCAGACCGCCGCGTCGAGCGTCGCGGTTAAATAGACGAAGTTTGCCGTTTTCCGTTCGCCGTAGTTGGAAGAATGCCGGGGCTCCAGCAGGTCGCCCGCGTGCAGCTCGGCCTTTGTGCCGTGGTAAAACGGGCCGGAATCAAGCGGGGAATCCGCTGCCGTCTCACTCTCGAGTGCGAGGCTTAAATAGACGGTTCCGGGGACAGGGCAGTCGTAGTAGGGCGGAATTTCTACAAAACCCAGCTCGCGATAGAGCTGCTGGGCGCGCGTCATGCTTGAAAGCGTGTCGAGAACGAGAGCTTGACAGCCGAGCTCCCTTGCATCTGCGATCAGTTGCTCAACAAGCAGCCTGCCGATTTGATGCCCGCGAAACGATTCGCGCACATACAGCCGCTTCATCTCGGCGCGTGTGGCGTCGAGCTTGCGCAGGGCGACGCATCCGGCGAGATCGCCACCGACCAGCGCGAGATACAGCCTGCCGTCCGGGCGCGCATACTTACCGGGGAGAAAAGCAAGCTCCTCGGCGTAGTTCTGATAGCTTAAATCGACGGGCAGCGATGCGGCGTATTCGCCAAAAAGGGTTTTGACGTCTTCTATGCGGTCATAGGCTTCAACGATTTGAATCTGCATGCAGAACACCTCGGTTTGAACCATGCGCTCCGGAGTAAAAGAACTGCCCGCCGTTTTTTGATACGTCACAAAGCTGTATTTTCATACATTTGTACAATTCGATTATATGCCAGTTTTGTACGATTCACCAGCTATAAAACGGGAAAACCGTCTTATTACGGCGCGGGCGTGGCAAAAACATCCAGCGCTGTCGAGTTGGGAACATACTCCCAGAACGGAGGGATGTATTCCGGCGGGGTCAACTCGAGGTAGAGGTCGATCAGCTCGTCCTTGAGGAGCGGGACTTCCATATCGGCGTAATAAGCGTCCCAGTCGTACCAGGAATCGTTCTGTACTTTGTCCAGCAGTTCGTTTCCGTTGTACGGAATCTCCCAATCGCGGTAATTGACGATCAGGTCCGCAAGTGTGCCGGAACCGAGAAGGTGCACGCCCTCCAGCGTCGGACTGCAAGCACTGTAATATTTATAAACCTCCGTGTACGAAAGATTGGTGGGAGCTGTTTCCCAATCAATGCAATAGGAAAACAGGTACTCGCCGTTGAACAGGCTGCGCGCGTCGGTCGTGCCTTCTGGCGTACCGTAGTAGTCAACTGCCCAGATGATGCGTTTCGAACCGTTCAGCAGATAGTAATAAACGCTGATTTGGCCGAATAGATAGCCCTCTTTGAAATCATCGTCGATTCCCAACAGAAGGACTGCCTGCTCGCGGGAGAGCGTTGGCATCGGCGTTGCGGCGGGGGCGGGAGTTGGAGGATTGTCGAAATCAGCCGGCGTTACCGCGTTCGGGACATACTCCCAGAACGGCAGCAGGTACTGCGTGGGTGTTGAGTCTACGTATGCGCTGAGCAGCTTTTCTTTTGACCAGGGATACAACCCAAAAGTTTCTTCCTCAATATACGAACTGATCGCCGCGTAAGGATCAACGACTCCTCCCGTGCTGAGTTTGTTTTTTGTAAACAACTCGTCGATTTCAAAGAGCTTCCCGGAAGCGATGAACGTGTAATCGCTGAATGATTCGCCTAGTTGAGAGATATACTTTGTGTAGGTATTTGGATTCGCTTTCAGCTGATCATCCATCGGAACAGTGATCTGAAGCAGCAGTTGGCGGTTGAACACTTCGTAAAAGCTGAATACGCCCTGCGTTGCGCTCGGTTCTTTCGTTGCCCAGATCAGGCGGCCTTCGCCGTTGCGTTCGGCATAGAACAAAGTAAGAGATGCCGGAACATATCTGCTGTAATCCTCGCCCATCCAAACCATTATCTTTTTCTGGTCGACTGAGAGCACCGGCGTCGGCACCGGGGAAGGCGAAGGCGTTGGGGTCGGTTCGCTGGTTGGCGTCGCTTCGGCAGTTGATTCCGGCGCGACGGTTGGCGCGGCAGGGCTGCTTACGGCACAACCAAAAGAAAAAAGAGACGTGGATAGGAAGACTGCCAGCAATATGGCGGCGATTAAGCGGTTCTTGTGATGCATAGTTTCCCCCGAAATCAAAGAATAATGGTTGCTATTTTCGTATGTTTGAGAAAACTGCGGTATTTATGGAGCCGCAGAATAGGATTCATCAAAGTCGATCAGGGATGTACGAAGTTCTTTTGGCGTACATCTAATATAAAGATCCATAAGCTCCGTCATTGGCGCGGAATAACCCTCGATGAAGCTCTCTCCTTTGGAGGCCAATACCAAATACTCTTCGGGGAAATCCCATGCGATTCCGTATTTTTGATAGGTCTTCTGCAGTTCGCTGATGCCGAAGAACGTTATGAATTCCGCGGTTTCAAACCGTCTGTTAACCGGCTGGCTCTGCCGCCACAACTCTTCCATTGTGAGGGTATCGCTGCAGGGAACGGAGTACATCTTACTCTTACTCCAGAAATCGAATATTCCGTCGCTTTCGCCGTCCGTGCCAAAGAATGCCCAGACAACCCGCTGAACGCTTTCCCCGCGTTCGTTGATGAACCGGCATAAAAACGGGACGACCCCGTACAGAGAGGCCGTTTCCTTGCTGTTTTGAACGCCTAACAGCGTGCGTTCTTCCTCCAGCGACAGCTCGGGAAGATGCGTAGGAGAAGGCGTTGGCAACGGGGTAGGCGCGGGAGTTGCGGCAGGTTCGACGGTTGGCGTCGCTCCGGCGGTGACTTCCACCGCCGCGGTTGGCGCGGCACTGACGCTGGTTGCGCACCCCATTGAAAAAACGGACGTAAAAAGAAAAACTGCCAATGCTATGACGGCGAAAAAACGAGTGTTCAGTTGCATGGTCCCCCCGAGACGATGATGTGAAACGCTATGCCACTTTTAGAATTATGGCATAAAGAGGAGCAGATATTCAATAGCAGATTTTTCCCGTTTCGAGCGTTCGTTTCTACTTTCGGTAGTCCGGCCGAATGAACGGTTCCTCAATCGCTTCCGAAACGAGCAGATGGTACTTTTACGGATGCCGGTAGGCGTTGCCGTGCACCTCTCTTTGACGGTAGTCGCGAATTTCGTCGATGGGGAAGTCAGCAAGAAAGATTCCTTCTTCTTCGCCCGCATCGATCAAAAGTGTATCCCTCGATTCGGGCAGGGAAGGCTTGTAGGCGATTCCGTCGAACGCGGTGGAGTGCCCGTTGCAGTCCGGCTGGCCTTTGGGGTAGTTCACGGTCGCAATGCCGAGCATGTTCTCAAACGCCCTTGCGCGGAGCTGCGAAATGCGGTTGATCTCCATGGGGCAGGCGTTCGGAACCAAGATAATCTCCGCACCTTTGAGCATCAGTATCCTCGCGCTTTCGGGAAACTCCCGGTCGTAACAGATCATGGCTCCAACCTTGACGGTTCCCGAAGCTGTGTCCAACTCGGCAACGGAGAAATCGTCGCCCGCCGTCAGCAGGCGTTCATCGCAGGAATCGCAGGTATGCACTTTTGCGTAGGTCAGCGCCTTTTTGCCGAACCGGTCGAACAGGCAAAGGGCGTTTCTCGGCGCGGGCGAATATTCCTCAAGAAATGTTATACCGATGGCCATCTCCAGCTCTTTGGCAAGCGCAGCAAAGGCGCAGACGAACTCGCCGTCGGCGGCTATAGCGCATTTTTTCAGCTCATCCAGATTGTTCGGCAGGTCATAGCCGATGTTCCAAAGTTCAGGAAAAAGCGCGATGCCCGCGCCCAGCTCCTTTGCGTTCCGGCAGGCTTCCAGCCCCTTTTCGAGGTTTGCTTCCAGCGTGCCTTCTGGCAGAAGCTGCAGCAGCGCAACTCTGAGATTCTCCATGGCTTGCTCCTTTTTTTGGCGTTGAAACTGAAAGGTTCAATCGTTCGATGGCGTTATCTTTTTACAAAAGCAGATTACGCGGTTTGCTTCCTGAAACCCGCATTTGAGATGAAACGCATAGCTCTCCGTATTGTCCAGTTCGCAGTCGCTGGCGAATTCGGCGCAGCCTTGTTCGGCCGCCCAACGTTCGCATTGCGTGAGCAACTGCGCGGCAATCCCGCGCTTTCGGTGACTTTCGAGCACGAATACGCCCTCCAGATAGCCGACCGGGCTGCTTTCCGTTCCCTCCACATAGTCATGCCTAAGCTGACACTGCGCAAACCCGACGGGAATATCCTGATCGAAATACAGAAAGAACGCGGCGTTCGGATTCGTAAGCAGCGATTCGATGTCACCATGTAGCTCTTTGAACGTGTGATTCGGCCAAAGAAGAAGCGCAAGCCGTGCGAGAGTGTCCAAATCTTCAATTGCTGCTTTTCGGAACATCTTTGACTCTCCGTTCTTTCTCGTCATCAGGACCTTTTCAATCTTCGTACGGAACAGCACGTTCCATTCATTTGAAAATAGAAAGGTCGAGCGCTGTTCGGCTTGACTACCATCATACCGTAAAAATACCTGTTTGGAAATAAGCCCGCGCGCGCAAGCAAATCTCGGAGCGAGGCTCGTACTGAAACTATACATTTCTAATTACATGTGTATATAAATATGGTACGATGGACTGAGATTCCGTACCGCGATTGCAGGAAACAACCATTTAACATGACCGGACAAGCATGGGGGGTGTAGGCGATATGATTGGCAGAATTTGGAGGCCGGAGACATTTCAGGGAGCGCGTCAGAAGCAGGACTATTTCGAGGGGTGGTATTTCAAGCTCATCGATCAGTCCCGCAAAACGGTGCTGGCCGTGATACCCGGCATTGCGATTGGCAAACACGAGCAGGACGCGCACGCCTTTATTCAACTGATTAACGCAGTCACCGGGAAAACGGAATATTTTCGCTTTCCGTTTGAGGATTTTTCCGCGGACCCGAAACGGTTTGATGTGTCGATTGGGGCAAACCACTTTTCCGATCAGGGGATCGAAATCGATCTTGCAAACGAGACAACACGTATTTCCTGCCGCCTGCGGTTTGACCATATTGAAAAGTACCCCTGGTCGTTTTTCAGCCCCGGAATCATGGGGCCGTTTTCGTTTTTGCCGGGGATGGAATGCTACCACGGCATCGTGAACATCAGCCATACCATTTCGGGCGGTCTCAGCCTGAACGGCGCGCAAATCGACATGACGGGCGGGGAAGGGTATATTGAAAAAGACTGGGGGAGGTCGTTCCCGCAGTCTTGGATTTGGATGCAGGCCAATCATTTCGAAACGCGCGGCGCATCCTTTCTGTTTTCGGTTGCGCGGATTCCATGGCTCGGCAGGAGCTTTACCGGGCTGATTTCGTTTTTAAAAACGCCTTCCGGATTCTACCGTTTCGCAACCTATAACGGCGGAACGATTCAGCGCCTGCGCATTGCGGGAAACACGATTACGGCGCGCATTCGAAACGCAGCGCACACGCTGGATTTTACCGCGACCTACGCGCAGGGAGGAATTTTGAAAGCGCCGAAAAACGGAATGATGCATCGGGAGATTGAAGAGAGCATCACGGCGGAAATTAAGGTCGCCCTGAGCAATCGAAAAGGGAACGCGATTTTTGAAGGAACCAGCATTCGGGTGGGTATGGAACTCTCCGGCGCTGCGGAGTTTTTGGTATAGCACAGCGCAAGCAAAGCGCACCGTTGAGACAGTCTCCAATTGCGGAGCATCAGTATTTTTTTGAAAGAACGAGGAGTATCATGACGACACATCTGGAACAGGGCATTCGGTTCGAAGCGGAAGAACGCTATCAAGAAGCGATTGCGGAGTACAGCCTTGCCGCGCAGGAGGAGCCGAAAACCGCCGAGCCGCTCATCAGGAAAGCCGCGCTGCTCAACGAACTGGGCGAATACGAACTCGCTTTAGAGCCGCTGAACCTTGCCCTGAAGATCGACGTCGGGAATCTCTTTGCGCTGGGGATCAGGGGAGATGTGTATTCGTCGCTCAAACGATATGAAGATGCAATCGTTGATTTCTCCGCGGTGATTGCGTTTGACCAATACGACGTAGATTCGTATTACAATCGCGGGCTTGCATATGCAAACGCGGGTCAGACTGAGCGGTCGATTCAGGATTTCACCAGCGCCATCCAACTCGATCCATCCCATGGCGGCGCATTCAACAACCGCGGGCTTGCGTACTACAGGACGGGCGAATACCAGGCCGCACTAAGGGATTTTTCGCAGGCGGTTACGGTTCGAACGGGGTTTGCGTGCTCCTATACCCATAGAGGGCGCGTTTATGAAGCAATGGGAGATACGGCAAAAGCGATTGAGGACTATACGCTTGCGCTCGAAATCAGCCCAGCCGACCCGACGACGCTGTTTTTCAGAGGAGCGCTCTACTGCGCCGCAAACGACGCGCAGCGGGGGCGGAAGGACTTTGAAACGCTCCTTGCAACCGCCCCGATGGACAATCAATTCCGCGTTTTGGCACGCAAAATGCTGGAGCAACTCAAATAGCTGTGAACCGCTTCCGCCGAGAAGTTTAAGCGCCGCTCAGACGGCATCCGGCACTCCGACGGGTAGAAAAAAACAAAGGCAGACTTACGATTGAACGGCGCGCATCAGCGCAAAGTAATGTTCGGGCTCGTGCGTTTTGAAAAGATGATACCACGCGTCCAGCGTTTCGGCTGAAAAAACGTCCAGCGCCTTGAGCACCTGTACGGTGAATTCGAGCGGGGCGACGCCCGCGGCGGTGATCAGATTCCCGTCGGTCACGGCAGGCTCGTAAGCGTAATATGCCGCGCCCGCATACCCGGGACAAACCATTTTGAGATACTCCAAGTCGCTGCTCGTGTGCCGCCTTGCATCCAGCAGACCTTTTTTTGCAAGCCCAACCGTTGCGTCGCAGATTGCCGCGACCAAAACGCCTTTTTGCAGAAATTCTTTCGCAAGCGACAGGATCGGGTCGTGCATTGCATCTGCCCAAGTGTCCCCGCCGGGCAAAATCAGCGCGCCGGCGCTCTCAGCGCGGCAGTCGCTCAGTGTGGTATCGGGTAAAATCCGCAATCCGCCTTTTGTAACGACAGGCGAGGCATCCTGCGCAACCGTGACGATCTTTACCGGCGCAAGACCTTTTTTGAAGTATCTGCCGGTATTGAGTTCCGCGGTCAGGTAGCCAACTTCCCAGTCCGCCATCGTGTCGAACACATAAAGGTACACAATATTGTTTTTCATGTAAAAAACCTCCGCCGAATTTTCATGCCGGGCTAGGTTTCCCCAACATGTTTTGTGTACCTTCATTATAAAAAAGATTCACTGACAAAACCTGTCAGTGAACCGTTCATACTCGATAATATTCCATTAACTCCGAAACGACGGTAACGAGCCTCTTTTTCAAACTCTGCGGCTCGATTACTTGAATTGCCGTACCGTACGCCATTAGAAAACCCGGCACATACGCAAGGAGCGCCTGCTCGTTCAGCAGAAAGACGGCTTGATTTTCCGTTCGTTCCTTTAGGTGATGGCCCAAGAACCAGTGGATGCACAAATCGTCCAGCGCTTCCGGCCTGCCCTGTATGACCAGCGGAATCATCGCTTCCGTGCTGTCTGGGTCGGGCAGAAGATTCTGCAAAAAGAACGTTCTGGCGGAAAAACCATTTGGCCGCAGGAAGGGCGCTTGTGTGGGCGTGATGCGCAAAATCCGTTCCGCGCGGAAGCTTCGTATTTCCTTGCGGGAGTGGCAGTACCCGATGGTGTACCATTTGTTATTCCAGTAGAGGATTCCGTAAGGATCGATGATGCGCGTTCGGGGCTGTTCTTCGCGGCCGGTGCGGTAGTCAATCTCCACGGAAGTTCCGCTTGCCGCGGCTTGTTCCAGCTCTTCGAGCGTCTTTTGAACGGAAGGGTCGATCTCCCGGCTGATGACGTCAAAGCCCGCAAGATGACGGTTGAGCGCGCTCTCCTGCTCGTGGTTGGAAAACAGTTTCAGCTTTCTGGTCGCGCTGTCAAGCGATTCGCTGAACGGGTATCCGGCTTCCCTTGCGAAGATGGCGGCGTGCAGAAGCGATTTTTGCTCTTCCAGATCAAACACCAGAGGCGCGTGGATGAAGTTGTTCAACAGGCTGTATCCGCCGTTTTGTCCCGCGTCGGAAACAATCGGCACGCCGCTGGCGCAGAGGGAATCGATATAGCGGTAAACGGTTCGAATGTTGATTTCCAGTTTTTCCGCAATCTGTTTTGCGGTGATCTTCGCGCCCGAATTCAGCATCCAAAGAATCGCCAGCATGTTGTCATTTTTTGCCATGGATGCCTCCGTATCCCAAATCGGTATTCTGCGGAATCACAATGCAAGCGCAGTTTCTCATGCTTCGCGCTGAATCACGAGGGGCTTTTTCGCGTCCAGAATTATGGACACCATGCCCAAACGCTCCGCGCTGTTTCTTGTGTCGAAGCGGTAGGAACGCCCAATTCTGCCGTCTGATTCGTTCCAGTAATGATAGTGGAAGAGCCCCTCTTCGTCGCAGTATTCGAGCAGGTCGACAACAAATCCGGCGCGCTCGAAGATTTCGCGAAACGAGATGAAATCGTAAACGATTTTATGCGTGTAGGCAGGATGCGATGGATCGCCGTTACCACCGACTTGAACGAGGGTTTGATACCACGCGTTCCGAAAATTTCGATCGGGCACCGCGACGCGGAGATAGCCGCCGGCTTCGAGAAAATCGAAGCAGTTCTTCGCCGCGAGAAAACCTTCTTCCTCAGTTAAGTGCTCCCAGACGTGTTCGGCAAGCAGCGCGGAAATGCTGCCTTTTTGAGCGAACTTTTCAAAATCCGGGCGGCATAAAACGTTCAGCTCGCGTTCCTGCGTGCTGATCCAGCCGTCGAGTTCGGTTTTGCCTGCGCCGATGATAATCTTCATATTCTCTCACTCTGACACGCCTACTGGTTCGGCCTTAACGCGCGTTCCGTGACGCTGTTCGGTGTCAGTTATTTTTCAGTTTATTCGGATAACATCAGGAATTCGGGCTGGCGATCCCAAGCGCAAAATCAACCGCGTTCTTCAAATCCTTTGCATTCGGATGAGGTAATGACACAAACAGAATTGCGCCCTTGCAGACGAACTCGTCTATTACCTGAACGCCTTTCTCTTCAAGGATTTTCCGCAAGGCGGCTTGCCGCTGTTTGCCGGAAGCGCAGTTGGTGATCAGCGCGGCGCGTTTGAGCGCGGGCGCTTCCATGCCGCTGACAAACGTCAACAGCTCCGGCAGGCTGACCCCGCCGTAAATCCCGCCAACGATGAACAGCAGTTCGGTATCCTTAAGGTTCGGGTTATCCGTTATGTTTTGCGCTTTCACGTTCAAAGCCGAACCGACGGCTTCCGCAAGTTTCTTTGAGTGTTGTGTTTTGGTCGCATATAGTACGGCAACATTTTCCATTTTGAATGCCTCCTGAGATGATAGAGTTGATGAGCGGTGAAGCTTGACCAGAATCATTATTTACTCACTACGTACGATTCCCCAGAGCGAGCCGGTAGGATGAATGGCTTGAATGAGGTTCGAACAATTCGCGTTATTTAAAAACAGGCGATACGAAGAACCCAACCGTGCCAAAAACGAAGAATTGCGCATTCCCATCGTTGGGGTTTAGTCCCTCTCGGGTCACTGAATGCAATGGAGCTGCAGTTCGGTTCGCGCTCCTCAAGCACACCGAAAGCAACCTGCCGCGGAAACCGAAGCCGTGCACCACTAAAAATCCTTCGGAATAGTATCACTTGCTGGAAGCGGCATCAAATGCTTTGCATTCCTGTACGACCGTTATCGTACTGGCTTCGGTATTGAAGATGAGTTTGTTCTCAACAGTACCGTTATACGAAATGGAGGTCTCGATGTTGCCATAGAACTCCCACCAATCACTTTCAAAATTAGCGGCAATGTTTTTACGTACCATCTCGATGTCGGAAACACTAAAAGCAACATTGGTGCGAACGATGTTTTTATACAGGTTCACATTGATACTGCATACGCTGAAATCCGTTTCGATATTGAAATAATCGGCAAATGGAGACAAGGCATCCAGATTGTAGTTATCGCGTACAAGCTGAACATATTTCTCAACATCCGCCTCGTCGATGAAGAAAATAATATCGATAAGGCAACCGCCTCCGGACGCTCCGTTGCTGCCGTCTGCTTCCACATATGCATAGCGCGCATCGTCACGGGTGGCTTGCCTGATGCCAACTATTCGCCCATCTTTCCCTTCAAACCTGCAAAAACAACCGTTACCAAGGTACTCTTGCAAGAGGGCAAGTTTACCAGCTTCGTCAAGCCCAAGACCCGCGGCATCCGCTTGATAGGCTAAACAGGAATATATGTCACCTTCGCCCGTCATGGAAATGGTGAAAGCGCTCTGACCGTTATATAGATCTGAGCCTCTATCGAAGGCCGCCTCAAAAACAGTAAAGTTATCCGGGTTATCCATTCCAAATGGATTGAACTCGTCGCTGAAAAGATCTATCGGCGTATATGGTTCTGGCTCAGGCGTAGGCGTTGGCGCCGCTGTTGCGGTTGGCGCGGCAGTTATTGGCGCTTCCTGCTGCTGAGGAGTGGATGCGTTGATTGTGTCCGCTTGTTTGTTTGAACACGCTGTCAACGAGACAAGGAGCGTTATGAGTAATAGTACCGACAAAAATCGTTTCATTTATATCTCCTCCTTACAAGAATTGATTGACAGTAAAGAGATTGCAGGCGGCTCATATCCGCGTCATCCTAACCACGCACTCTGCATGACATGTTTGCGGAAATATATCCATCGGCTGGACTGCGACGTGCGCAAAGACCTTGATAGTTGAGCGCAACCTGTTTCAAAGCGGATTTACTTGAAGGCGTTTGGCGTAACTCCGCTTCCAGCGGTTTACATTCCGGTCGATTTTCGCTGAACGAATGTCAATACGGCCATAATGATGAACAGGATGATCGAAGAAATGGTCCATCCACGACCCGCGCGCGCCGCGACGCCTAGCATACCGCCCGAACCGGCAAAGAACAGGGTGACATAGCCGATGACAATCCAGCGTATCTGCCGGAAGTCGAATTTCAGTATGTAGTCTAGCAGCAGCTCAACAAGGAGCCAAAGAAGCAGCAACCCGATTTGGATATAGTACAATGCGGGGCGATGAAGCGATGGCGCTTTCAAGAGCAGAAAGACCAGCGGCACTGATAGGCAAAGCTCAAATATGCCAAGCCAGTACCCGGCTTGCGGTTTGCCGCCAAGCCGAAAAGCAAAAACAAGAATCGCTGAAACATAGAACAACACCGCGGTAATCGCGCCAAGCAAATCCAGATTTTTAGCTAAACTATCCACGGACATTCTCCTTTCCTGTTTGAAAAGATGCTTCAGCCGCTTATTCGTTTCCGCGCGTCATCAGTACCACGCACTCCACATGGCAAGTCTGCGGGAACATGTCCACCGGCTGGACGGCGGTGAGCGCAAAGCCTTTTGCCGCGAGAATCTTGCAGTCCCGCGCGAGGGTGGCGGGGTTGCAGGAAACGTAGACCACGCGATTTGCGCCGCTTTCGGCGAGCGCTTCCAGCGCGGCGGGTTCGCAGCCTTTGCGCGGGGGGTCGAGCACGATGGCGTCTATCTTCGTTTGCTCGCTCACGAGGCGGGGGAGAACGTCCTCCACATTGCCGCAGAGGAACGTTGCATTCGAAATGCCGTTTGCCAGTGCGTTCTGTTTTGCGTCCGTAATGGCGGGTTCAACCTGCTCAATGCCGATCACCTGACGGCAATGGTCCGCGAGGAACAGCGAAATTGTGCCGACGCCGCAGTACGCGTCCACAACCGTTTCCTCCGGCTTGGGGTCGAGAAACGCGGCGGCCGTTTCGTACAGCACGGCCGTCTGCACGCGGTTGACCTGCAGAAAACTCTGCGGGCTGACGGAAAAGTGCTTGTCGCCGATGGTTTCCGTCAGCGCCGGCTTGCCGGAGAGCAGCGTAAAGCGCTCGCCGAACACGACGTTGGTATCCTTAGGGTTTTCGTTGAGCCAAACGCTGTCGCACCCTTCCAGATACGAAAGCAGCTCGTCGGTGCGTTTGAGCGGGCCGCGCGTGACCACGACAACCATCAGCTCACCTTCCGCCGTGGTGCGGGCAACGATATTTCGAAGCTGGCCTTTGCCGGTTGTTTCGTCGTAAACGGGCACGCCGCAGTCGTTTGCCCAGGCGGCGACTTTCCGCGCGGCTTCCACAATCTGCTCGTCCTGAATCGGGCAGTCGGCAAACGCAATCAGACGGTGGCTGCGCTCGGCATAGAAACCGAACACCGCGGCGCCGTTCATCGTGCCAAACGGGAAGCTCCCCTTGTTGCGGTAGCGAACCGGTTCGTCCATGCCGACGATGGTGCGCATGGGAACGGAAGCAAAGCCGCCGAGGCGAGTGAGTGCGTCATGAACCCACTGCTGCTTTTGCACGAGCTGCGCGGGGTAGGAAAGATGCCATAGCCCGCACCCGCCGCACTGATCGAACACGGCGCACTTGGGGGAAACGCGGTCGCGCGAGGACGTAAGAATTTCCAGCGTCTTGGCGATGGCGTAGGCGGGAGCCACTTTAATCACGTGCGCGCGGACGGTTTCACCCGGCAGTGCGCCTACAACGAACACGGCGAATCCTTCCACGCGGGCAACGCCCTGGCCTTCGTTGGTCAGCGCGGAGATTGTTAGCGTCAGGTCGTCGTTCTTTTTAACCGGGGGGCGGGAGGTTGCGGTCATATGGGTTCCTTTCCGTGCGGAACGGTTCCGCGCGCGGCGAATATTTTGGCTTTGTTGCCTGATTGGAACAGGCTTATTTGATCTTTACGCTGTCCTCGCCGAACAGCTTTCCCGCTTCCGCGAGAAAGACGGCGCTGGCGTCCACGTAATACGATTCCGGCACGCCTTTGGCGATCTTCTTCGAGGAGTCGTAGAGGATGACGGGCATTTTGCCGGGATACTTTTTGAGTAACGAACAGGCCTGACGCATCGCGTCGTCGCCGAGCGTGGGGAACTTGATATACAAGCTCCGCCCGGCTTCGTTCAGC
Source organism: Christensenellaceae bacterium (assembly GCA_963674535.1). GTDB lineage: Bacteria > Bacillota > Clostridia > Christensenellales > CAG-138 > UBA7703. The sequence continues at coordinate 1,127,092 of OY771363.1, forward strand.
GGCTGAATCTCGTCCACGAGCAGCGAATTTGCGCGATCCTCGCGGATGTTGAGTTTGCCTTTGACCAGTACGGGCGCGTCGTCAACAAACAAACTTCCAACCTGCTGGAGCGTACGGGGAAACAGCACCGCTTCCACACTGCCGGTGACGCCTTCGAGCACCGCGTAGCCCATCAGCCCGGTGCCGGAGCGCGTTGGCTTTTGCTTGCATTGCGTGAGCATGCCGCCAACGGTGACAACGGCGTTGTCCGTCACCCCGCTGGTGCCGTCCGCTTCCATGAGGTCGGCAACCGTATACGGCAGCTTTTTAAGCTGGGCTTCGAAGTTATCCAGCGGGTGGCCGGAAAGGTAGAGCCCGGTCGATTCGCGCTCTTTGGCGAGGATGATCTGGTGGCTCAGCTCCGGCAAATCCGGCAGAGGGGTCTGTACGCTGGATCGCGCTTCCGCCGCCGAATCGAGGTCGAAAAGCGAAATCTGGCCCGTGCCGCGCGCCTTTCTGGCCGCCATGGAAGCATCCAGCGCTCGCTCGTAAACGGCTAGATACTGTGCGCGCCTGCCGCCCATGGAGTCGAAGCAACCCGCCGAGATCAACCCTTCGAGCAGCCGCTTGTTGAGACCTTCCACACGGTCGCAGAAGTCAAAAAAGCTCGTAAACTTGCCGTTTTGCGTGCGCTCGGCAACCATGGCTTCCATGACCGCGCCGCCGACGTTTTTCACCGCGGAAAGGCCAAAGCGGATGGCGCCGTTTTCCACCGAGAAGCGTGCGCGGGAGTTATTGACGTCCGGCGGGAGCACCTGTATGCCGTGCCGCCGGGCGGAATAAACATACGAAGCGACCGTGTCGAACGAACCCAGAAAGCTGTTGATCAAGGCCGTGAGAAACTCCACGGGATAATGGTATTTGAGGTAAGCCGTGCGGTAGGCGAGAACCGCGTACGCCGCCGCGTGGGATTTGTTGAACGCGTAGGAAGCAAAGTCCATCATTTCGTCGAAGATGCGGTTGGCAACCTGCTCCGGCACGCCGTTTTTGACCGCGCCGACAACGCCGTCCGTGCCGTGAACAAAGTACTCACGCTCTTTGGCCATGACGTCGTGCTTCTTTTTGGACATGGCGCGGCGCACAAGGTCGCTCCTGCCGTAGGAGTAGCCCGCCAGCGCGCGGACGATTTCCATGACCTGCTCCTGATACACCATGCAGCCGTAGGTCGTGCCTAGAATGGGTTCGAGCAGCGGGTGGGCGTAGACCACGCTCGCGGGGTCGTGTTTGCCCTTGACATAGCGCGGAATCTGCTCCATGGGGCCGGGGCGGTAGAGGGAGATGCCCGCGATCAAATCTTCAAAACAGTCGGGTTTGAGCTGGCCAAGGAACTGCCGCATGCCGCCGGATTCCAACTGGAACACCCCGTCCGTATCTCCGGAAGCGATCATGCGGTAAACGGCGGGATCGTTAAACGGTAGGCGCTCGAGATCGGGCACCGGCTTTCCGCCCTCGCCGATAAAGCTCAGTGTGTCGCGAATCACGGTGAGCGTTCGTAAGCCCAGAAAATCCATCTTGAGCAGGCCAAGCTCTTCCAGCGTGGTCATCGTAAACTGCGTGGTGACCACGGAGTCGTTGAGCTGCAGCGGCACGACTTCCGTAATCGGCACGCTGGAGATCACGACGCCGGCCGCGTGGGTCGAACTGTGGCGGGGAAGGCCTTCCAGCTTGAGCGAAAGGTCGATAATCTTCTTAGTCGCCTCGTCGCTCTCGTAATTCGCTTTGAGTTCAGGTGAAATGGAGAGCGCGCGTTCCAGCGTCATGTTCAGCTCGGCGGGAACCATCTTTGAGAGGCGGTCCACATCCGCATAAGGCACGCGGAGCACGCGGCCAACGTCGCGTATGACCGCGCGCGCGGCCATGGTGCCAAAGGTGATGATTTGGCTGACGTGGCCGTCGCCGTACTTTGCGGCAACATAGTCGATAACTTCCTGCCTGCGCTCGTAGCAGAAGTCGACATCGAAGTCCGGCATGCTGATGCGCTCGGGATTAAGAAAGCGCTCGAACAGCAGGTTGTACTGGAGCGGGTCAACGTCTGTAATATCGAGGCAGTACGCAACAAGGCTGCCCGCGCCGCTGCCGCGGCCGGGGCCGACCATGATGCCGCGCATCTTGGCAAAATGGATGAAGTCCCAAACGATGAGGAAGTAGTCCACAAACCCCATCTGCTCGATGACGCCCAGCTCGTACTCGAGCCGTTCACGGACGGAATCGTTCGCCTGCGGAAGTTTCTTTTTCAGCCCCTCGTCGGTCAATTTACGGAGATACGCTGCGTTCGGCATTTCGTCCGGCGCGGTGAACTCGGGGAGCCTGCGCTTGCCGAACTCGATTTCCAGATTGCATTTTTCAACGATCTCCGCCGTGGTTTCCAGCGCTTCCGCATCGTCCGGCAGAGCGCGGAGCATCTCTTCGGCGGATTTCAGGTAGAACTGCTCACCTTCCATGCGCATGCGGTCGTGTTCGTCCACGAACCGCTGGGTCTGAATGCAGAGCAGCACGTCCTGCGCTTCCGCGTCGTCCGGGGAAACATAGTGCACGTCGTTGGTGGCGACGCACTTTGCGCCGATGTCGCGCGCAATCTGCCGTAATCCCGGCAGAATCTGCAGCTGTTCGGGTATGCCGTGGTTCTGCAGCTCGATGTAAAAATCTTCGCCGAACATGCCCTGCAGGCGTTTGGCAAAGGCGAGCGCGTCGTCGTAGCGCCCGGCCAGCAGCGCCTGCGGAATATCGCCCGCAAGGCACGCCGAAAGGCAGACCAAGCCTTCCGCGTGCTGACTCAGCAGGTCGTAATCGATGCGCGGCTTATAGTAGAACCCGCGTAAGAAAGCCTCGCTCGAAAGGAACATCAGGTTTTGATAGCCCGTTTCGTTTTTACAGAGCAGAATCAGGTGCGCGTATTCGCGGTCCTGCGTGCCTTCGCGGTCTGTCATCGAGCGCGGGGCGACATACGTCTCCATACCGATGAGGGGTTTTACGCCTTCCTTCTTGCAAGCCTTATAAAAATCGACCACGCCGTACATCACGCCGTGATCGGTAATCGCCAGCGCGTTTTGCCCGTTGGACTTTGCGCGGCGGATCAGGTCGGGGATGCGCGCCGCTCCGTCGAGCAGACTGTATTGTGTGTGAACGTGCAGATGCGTAAATTCAGCCATGCTGTATCTCCCTTGCGATGCGGATGAGCCGTTCAAGACGGTGGTTCATGCCGCTTTTGCCGATTTCCGCCATCTCGGCGAGTTCCTGAAGCGTCGCTTCCGGGTGGTTCATCCGGAGCGTTGCTGCTTCGAATAAAGGCGCGGGCAGACGGTCGAGCCCAATGCGCTCTTCGATAATTTCAATCGCCTGACGCTGGAGCGCGGAGGCGTTGACGGTTTTGCCGATGTTGGCCGTGTCGCAGTTGTTCGTGCGGTTGACGTAGTTGCGAAAATCCCGCTCGGCACGGACGTTTTCAAACGCGAGTGCGGGGGCGTTTGCGCCGACAAGCGCTAAAAACCCGGCGACGTCATCGCCCTTGAGGTAGACGACGGTGCGGTCCTTGCGCTGCATGATGCGGGCTTCCGGCCCGCCGGAGCGGATGAGCGAGGCAATTTGCCTTGCAAGCTCTTCGCTGCGGGCGATGATTTCCAGATGATACCCGCGGTAGGGGTTTGCGCAGGAACCGCTGCCGAGAAACGCGCCCCTGAGGAACGCGCGCTGCTGCTCCTGACTGGTAAGCAGCGCTTCCGGCGCGGTAGCGCCGAGGCGAAAGCCGTCCGCTTCGCTCACGAGAAGGCCGGTATCAAAGAGCAGGCGCTGCGCCTGATCGCCCAGCAGGGTCACCACGGTGAGCGGGCGGCGCTGTTTACGCTCGCTGAGTTCAATGGTGGATTCCAGCTCGTAAAGCGAGCTTGCAAGAGCAAGAATCTGCTTGCCGACCGGCAGCGACTCCGTGGCGTACGTCACGCCCCGGCCACGGCCAACGTAAAGCGCGCCGCAGGTCAGCGTCAGCCCGGAGAGCTGAGAAAGGCGCGCGCCGCGCGTGCGGATTTTAATCTTGGCAAGGTCTTCCTTGGCCCGGCTGGAAAAGGACATCAATCAACACTCCATTGTCTAGGTATAAGATTACTTCTACTATTATAATAAGAAAGCTCGAACGAAAGATAGCAAAAAATCAAAAAACAGCTTTTTACTGAAATTCGTTCGAAAGATCAACAGAGCATAAGAGAACAACGTTCAATATATTAATGTCAGAATAATTGGCATAAAAAAAGAAAAACTCCTGTTTGTCAGGAGTTTTCGAACCGCTCCTTGATATCCGCGGCTTCACTTCCCAAATCCCGGTGATACACCCGAACGTTCATGCCTCGTTTGGTAAAACGCTTTGCCATCTCCTCCGCCGCGGCAACCGAACGGTGGCGCCCGCCCGTGCAGCCAAAGCAGACGCGCAAAATGTGCTTATCCTGCTCGATAAAGAGTGGTATCATCTCCGCGAGCATGCTTTCCACACCGTCGAAGAACTCCGGCACGAGCTTTTGCGAAAACACATATTCCTGCACCGGCACGTCCATGCCGGAAAGCGCGCGAAGCTCCTCAACATAAAACGGGTTCGGCATAAAACGCATGTCGAGCACGAAATCCGCGTCCACGGGCACGCCGCGCTTGTAGCCGAAACTGCAGAACAGAAGCGTGAAGATTTTACTTTCGAATTCCGGCAGCACCTTTGCGATCATTGTGGAGAAATCTTTGGGCTTTATATCGCTGGTGTCTAAAATATAGTTGGCGCGGTTGCGCAGCGGCTGTAAAAACACGCGCTCGCGCTTGACGCCGGTGTTCGCGTCACCCGATTCGCCGAGGGGGTGGCGGCGGCGGACTTCGTTATAGCGCTTTTTGAGCACATCGTCCCGCGCGTCGAGAAACAGAATTTCGAACGGCGCGCCGAGGGAGTCGAACGCGTCGGAAATGGAACTGGAACTGCGGGATAGCAGGCTCTCGCGGCTGTCTATCGTGACCGCCGCCTTTTGAATGGGCGGGTCGGCCTTGCTGCAGAGCGTTACGAACTCCTTGAGCATGGAAGAGGGGAGATTGTCTACACAAAAATAGCCCTGCTCCTCCAAACAACGGAGAGCGAGGGACTTTCCCGCGCCGGAAAGGCCGGTAACGATCAGTAAGTACATGTGAAAACCCTTCTATCTTGCCTGAACAAAGAAATACAATATTATTGGAAGCGAGAGATTACAGCTCGGAGAGCAGTTTGACTTCGCGTTCCAGCCGAACGCCGGAATCGTCGAACACGCGCTGCTGGATGATCGCAATCAGCTCCAGCACGTCCCGTTCGGTAGCGTTGCCTGTGTTGACGATAAACCCCGCGTGCAGCGGGCTGACCTGAGCGCCGCCTACGGAGAACCCCTTGAGCCCGCAGCCTTCGATGAGTGCGCCCGCAAATCGCCCGTTCGGGCGTTTGAATACGCTGCCCGCGCTGGGGTAGCTGAGCGGCTGCTTTTCCTTGCGCTGGCGCGTGGTTTCCAGCATACGCTGTTTGGCCTGCCCGTCGTCGTGCTCCAGCTGAAACGTTGCCGAAAGGACGATGACTCCCGGCGCGGCAAACTTGCTTTTGCGATAGCTAAAGTCAGACTTCTTTGTATCAACGTCCAGTACGTGTCCGTTTTTGAGGATGCGTACGCTTTTGATGATATGCCGAATTTCGGAGCCGTATGCGCCCGCGTTCATGGCGACCGCGCCGCCGACCGTCCCCGGTATGCCGGAGAGGGTTTCCATACCCATGAGCCCGTTGGCTACAGAGTCCCGCGCAACAACCGAGAGCGCGGTTCCCGCCGGGCTGGTCACGGTGGTATCCACAAACAGCGGGGTGGTCATGGGCGTGTCGATGCGAATAATCACGCCGGGATAGCCCGCGTCCGGCGCGAGTACGTTGGTGCCGTTGCCCAGCACGCAGTACGGACAGCCGAACTGGCTGCAGGCCTGAATGGTGCGCCGAATATCTTCCGTACTCCGCGGGCGCAGCACCATGGCCGCGGGCCCGCCGATGCGGAAGCTCGTGAGGGTGGAAAGCGGAATATTGCATTTTACGTTCAGCCCCTTGATGACGGCATAAACGCGGTCGAGCATATTCTCCATATTCGCTATCATAACAAATTAGACATATTTTAACAACGGATTCGAATGTAAAAAATCGGGTTTGGAACGAAAATTTATAAATTTATTTGACCGTTTATGCAAATGTGAACAAATTTCGATTCTGCATTCATCCCAGCAAAGCGGACTTGTAGGCGCAAACAAGCGCTTCCAGCGACGTCTTTGCGTTCGCGGCGCTGGGCGAGGGAAGCGCCGTGCAGGGGAGTTTTGTTATCGGCTCGACGAGCGCGCGATAGAGCCGCGCGCTGGTGGAACCCGTGCAGAGAACGCGGGTGATTTGGGTTTTTCGAATTAGAGTGGGAATATCGTTGGCAATGGGGTTCTTAATACTGGCGTCGCTCGCGCCTACAATGTCGCAGCTCTGGAGCACGTCCCAGAGCGCGAGGTTGTGTTCAAGCAGGAGCGCGATCTTCTGTTCGGTTGTTTTTGGTGGTTCCGCGCCGTAAACCAGCGCGAGCGCCGGCCAGAAACGGTTCTGCGGATGCGCGTAATAAAAGGCGGCCTCGCGCGATTTGGGCGAAGGCATGGTACCGAGAATGAGAATTTCGCTCTCCGGCGAGAACACCGGAGGGATATTGTGAAACACCGTATCCATAGTAAATGACGACTCCATTTTCCAAAGAGGGATATTGTGAACTACTGTTTCTATAGTAAAAGCCTACTCCGTTTTCCGATAAGGGTCAATCAAATCTAGACAAAGCTGCCGTGCTGACGAAAAAGATAATATATAAAATTCAAATCCGGCGTACGCAATTGATTCATCGAACCTGTTCTGTTAAGATGATCGCATGAGTAATATCAAGCGTTTTCTCGCCTATTATAAACCGCATATCGGACTGTTGGTGCTCGATCTGAGCTGTGCGTTCACCGTTGCTGCAATCGACGTTGCATACCCGATGCTCACGCAGTATATCCTGCGCACGCTTTTGCCGCAAATGGCGATCGACTCCGCAATGGTCAAGGTGTTTGTGGTGTTGCTGCTGGGCGCGCTTTTTGCCTACGTCGTGCGGGCGCTGCTGCTGTATGTGATCAACTACTGGGGACACCGTCTGGGCATTTTGATGGAAGCGGATATCCGAAAGGACATCTTTTCGCATATTCAGCAGCTTTCGTTCAGCTTTTTCGATAAGGTGCGAACCGGCAAGCTCATGAGCAGAGTCACGACGGACCTGTTCGACATCACCGAACTGGCGCACCACGGCCCCGAGGATGTTTTGATTTCCATTACAACGCTCATCGGCGCGTTCATCGCCATGGCGATGCTCGACTGGCGGCTTGCGCTTGCGCTTCTTTGCATCGTGCCCGTCGGCGTGTTTTACGTAATGCGGATTCGCCTCAAAATGCGCAAAGCCTCGCTGACGGTCAAGGAGCGCGTCGCCGAAATCAACGCCGATATCGAATCCTCCATCTCCGGCGCGCGCGTTGCTAAAGCCTTTACCAACGAAGAACACGAGCTGAAAAAGTTCGACAAAGGCAACAAGAGCTTTGTGCACGCAAAAGATCGCTTCTATATGTATATGGCGTTCTTCAACAGCGGCATGGAGTTCTTCATCGGTCTGTTCAACCTGATCGTGCTCGGCGTGGGCGGGTATTTAATCTACAAGAGCAGTCTCGATCCCATTCTGCTGGTTACCTTTACGCTCTATGTTGCAACGTTCGTTCAGCCCCTCAAGCGATTGGCGAGCTTCACGGAGCTGTATATCCTCGGCATGGCGGGCTTTTCGCGCTTTTCCGAGATTATGGATATCGAGCCGGATATCAAGGATCGCCCGAACGCAAAGAAGCTGGCCAATGTGAAAGGCGATATCTGCTTTACGGACGTTTCGTTTGCTTACGAAAGCGGCAGGAGCGTGCTTTCGCATATCAATCTGGATATTCCGGCGGGCAAAACCCTCGCGCTGGTCGGCCCTTCCGGCGGCGGCAAAACGACGCTCTGTCATCTGATCCCGCGTTTCTATGAACTCCGCAGCGGGTCGATTACCATCGACGGAACGGACATTCGGGACGTGACATTACAGTCGCTTCGCCAGAACGTTGGCATTGTACAGCAGGACGTGTTTCTCTTTGCCAGCAGCGTACTCGAAAATATCCGTTACGGGCGCATCGACGCGACCGATGCGGAGGTGGTGGAAGCGGCAAAGCGCGCGCATATCCACGACGAGATCATGCTGTTCCCCAACGGCTACGAAACCGAGGTGGGCGAGCGCGGCATCATGCTCTCCGGCGGGCAGAAACAGCGCGTCTCTATTGCCCGGCTGTTCTTGAAGAACCCGCGTGTTCTGATTCTGGATGAAGCAACCAGCGCGCTGGACACGATGACCGAGCATGTGATTCAGCACGCGTTTGAGGAGCTCTCCGAAGGGCGCACCACGCTGGTGATTGCGCACCGGCTTTCCACGGTAAAGAACGCGGACGAGATCGTGGTTCTGGACGAAAAAGGCATCCGTGAGCGCGGAACGCATGAAGAACTGCTTACGAAAAACGGGCTTTACGCGCAGCTGTATCACGCGACGATGATTGAATAGATAAAAAAGCTTAGCTCTTAAGAACTTTGGCGGATCGGAATCTGACGGGAGCACAGAGAGGGGGATTAGAGGAATGAAGATTAAAAAACGCACGTTAGCCATCCTCGTAATCATCCTGCTCGTGCTCGCTGCGCTGTGGTTTTTACGCGGGCAGGCTACGGACGAGCCGTCACCGCTCTCCCCGCAGGCGACGAGCTCGCTGGTCGAGCTTGACGACGAAGACAACGCCGCTTCTCCGGCGCAGCAAGCCGAGACGCTTCCGGAACAAACCACAAATGCGGACGAAACCGCACCGGACGAATACGGCGAATACACGACAAAGGACGACATCGCCGCGTATTTGATTGTCTACGGGAAGCTGCCGCAGAACTTTATGACCAAGTCCGAAGCGCGCGCCCTCGGCTGGAGCGGCGGCGGGCTGGATGACTACGATTACGGCAAATGCATCGGCGGGGACGAATTTGGCAACAACGAAGGACTTCTGCCGGACAAAGCCGGGCGAACGTATTATGAATGCGACGTGGATACCCTGCATCAGGATGACCGCGGCGCAAAGAGAATCGTCTACTCCAGCGACGGGCTGATCTATTATACGGAAGATCACTACGAATCGTTTACGCAGTTGCACCCGGCGCCGTAACGGAAGGGAAGAGAGATGCGCTCGAAGAATAAGCGACTGATCGTGCTCAACGGAAAGCGCATGGATACGCGCGAACACGCGCACAGCCACCTTGCGCGCCGTCTCCGCCTGCGAACTTGGTACGGCAGGAACCTGGATGCGCTCTGCGACTGCCTTGGGGAGATCAACGTTCCAACGGTGATTCTGCTGCGGAACGCGCGGGCGATGAAGCAGTCCCTCGGCGACTACGGCGGAAAGCTCGTTTCCGTTCTCTCTGCTATGACGGGGGAGAATACGAACCTTTCGCTGGTCATCCATCAGAAATATTTCCGGTAACCGCCGCATAGTACACTGCACACGTTAAAACAGAATCGAGAAAGCATACGCCGGGCATACGCTCCGGCGTTTTTTACGCGCGCTAGACAAAGCAGGGTAAACAGTGAAGAAAAGCGAAGAACGAAGAAATATATTATAAAAACCATTTGGCAAGAAGGGCATCTTCCTGTATACTATATTTGGTGAAGATTGGCATGCTTTCATACGAATGAAGATAAACCCTTTTACGTGAGCTATGCCGTTTAATACCCGCCGTGAGGCGGCAAGCCCGGACGAAATCCGGAATCACAGTCCCGCCGGGAGGCGGCATCTTTCGAAACGAGGAAAACCAATATGCTGCGGCTGCAGAAATACCTTGCGGAGGCGGGCGTCGCTTCCAGACGCGGAGGCGAAGAACTCATTGCCGCGGGGCGTGTGAGCGTCAACGGCACAGTGGCGCAGATCGGCATGAGCGTCGATCCCGAGCGCGACACGGTTACGCTGGACGGCAAGCCCGTCGGCAAAAAGGAAGAGATCATCACGGTTGCGCTCTACAAGCCCAAGGGCGTTGTGAGCACTTCGGAAGACCCGGAAGGCCGAAAGACCGTGCAGGAGTTCGTGCGCAATATCCCCGCGCGGCTCTATAACGTAGGCAGGCTCGACCTTAACTCGGAAGGCCTGCTGCTGATGACCAACGACGGCGAACTGGCCTACCGCATGACGCACCCCAAGTTCGCGGTGGAAAAGACGTATTACGCCATCTGCGACGGAAAGCTCACCGCTTCCGAAATCGCCCTGCTGGTCAACGGCGTGCAGCTTGACGACGGCAAAACGGCTCCTTCGAAGGTGGAACATGTCCGCCCCACAAAAACGGGGGACACGTCCTTTTCGATTACGATTCACGAAGGCAGAAACCGCCAGATCCGGCGGATGCTGGAAGCGGTCGGCCACCGCACCCTGCGCCTCAAGCGCGAACGGTTCGGGCCGATTACGATTGGGCAGATGAAACCGGGCGACGTGCGCCGGCTCACCGAGCGGGAAGTGGCCGCGCTGAAAAGGGATCTTGGCCTTTTGCCGCGCGAATGATCGCTCGTAAAAAATTGTAAAAAATTTTGTCAATTCCAGGCAGGAACGGCAGGCATATTGCCGAATATATAGAACATGGGATAGGATGAGATTACATCCGTCCCTGTTGATGCATTAATTCTCTGGAGGTAAAAATATGGACTTCTTACATCTGGCCTTGCTGGTCGGCGGGGTAATCGGCGTTGCGCTCGTGGCTTCCATCATCGGCTCCAACGCGATTCAAAAGGACATTCTTGCCGAGCTTCGCGCGGGCAAGGGTTTTTCCCCGGTTCACGCTTCAGCCGAACAGCAGTACGATCCCGCCCCGGCGCTTGACGCGCCAATCCCCAACCGCAGCGAGATTCTTGCCATCGCTGCGCCCTGCATTGCAGAAGTGATGGGAAAGGATGTTTCCGGTCTCAGAATCGTCTCCGTCAAGCGCGTCGGCTAAGACATATTCAATAAAGCGCTTAACAAGAACAAAAAATTTCACATATAGGAAAATATCGGAGGTATTTATGCGTAATTTCTTAGTGAACATCAATGGAACCAGCTATGAAGTCAGCGTCGAAGAAATCGACGGAAAAACCGCACCCGTAGCAGCGCCCAAGCCTGCCGCCGCACCCGTAGCAGCGCCCAAAGCCGCAGCCGCACCCGCAGCGCCCAAGCCCGCCGCGTCCGTAAACGGAACCAAGGTTCTCTGCCCGATGCCCGGCACCATCGTTGCCGTCAACGTTCAGGAAGGCGACACGGTCAAAGCTGGCCAGCCGATCTTCTCGCTGGAAGCCATGAAGATGGAGAGCGATATCACGGCCCCCGTCGACGGCGTTGTTCGCAACCTTGCCGTCCGCAAAGGCGACACCACCGAAGCCGGCGGCCTGCTTTGCTCCATCGAGTAAGGCGGAACGTCAAAGCAATTGCAACATCCGGCCGCTGACGGCTCTGCCGCGCGTATGCGCGCAAAGCCTTCGCCAGCCGGGATAGTTTGACGATATCTACCGTGACGACGCACGCGCCGCTGTGTTTTGCGACGCGCCGCGAAAAGGAGAAAAAGCATGAGTAAACTCTTTATTACCGATACCATCCTCCGCGATGCGCATCAGTCTCAGGCTGCGACGCGCATGCGCATTGAGGACATGCTTCCGGCTTCCGAAGTGCTCGATTCCATCGGGTACTGGTCGCTGGAAGTCTGGGGCGGCGCTACGTTTGACGCGTGCCTTCGTTTCCTCAACGAGGATCCATGGGACCGCCTGAGAAAGCTGCGCAAAGCCCTGCCCAACACCAAGCTGCAGATGCTCTTCCGTGGCCAGAACATTTTGGGCTACAAGCACTATGCCGACGACGTGGTCGAACAGTTCTGCAGAAAAGCGATTGAAAACGGCATCGACGTTATCCGCATCTTCGACGCGCTCAACGACGTCCGCAACCTCGAAGCCGCGATCCGCTTTACCAAGAAATACGGCGGAATCTGCGAGCCGGCCATCAGCTATACGGTCTCTCCCGTCCACAACGAGGACTATTTCGTGGCATTGGCCAAGGAACTCGTCCAGATGGGCGCGGATACGATCTGCATCAAGGACATGGCGAACCTCCTGTTGCCTTACGACGCGTTCCAGCTCGTTACGCGCTTAAAGAAGGAAATCAGCGTTCCGATTCACCTGCATACCCACAACACCACCGGCACGGGCGACATGGTTTACCTCATGGCCGCGCAGGCGGGCGTGGATATCGTAGACACCGCGCTTTCTCCCTTTGGCAACGGCACCGCGCAGCCCGCGACCGAACCGCTGGTTGCAACCCTTGCCGGAACCGAGCGGGATACCGGACTCGACCTTCGCAAACTCTCGGATGCGGCGGCGTTCTTCCGCCCCATCAAGGACCGTATGCTCGCGGACGGCACGGTTTCCGTCAAGGCGCTTGGCGTGGATACCAACACGCTTTTGTATCAGGTTCCCGGCGGCATGCTCAGTAACCTGATCTCCCAGCTCAAGGAAGCGGGCAAGAGCGACCGGTACTACGACGTGCTGGAAGAAGTCCCGCGCGTGCGCAAGGACTTTGGCTACCCGCCGCTGGTCACGCCGACCAGCCAGATCGTCGGCACGCAGGCTGTTCTGAACATCATCAACGGCGAGCGCTATAAGGTATTCACCAAGGAATCCAAGGCGTTGCTGCGCGGCGAATACGGCATGCTGCCCGGCCCCGTTAACGAGGAAGTCCGCAAAAAGGCAATCGGCGACGAAACGGTCATCACCTGCCGCCCGGCGGACCTGCTCAAACCGGAACTGGAAAGCTACCGCGAAGAGATCAAAGATCATATCCGTCAGGATGAGGACGTTCTGAGCTACGCGCTGTTCCCGCAGGTTGCGCTCAAGTTCTTTGAAGCGCGCGAAGCGGCGGAGCGCAAAGCAGCCGAACCTGCGCCCGCACCCAAGCAGGAAGCGGCGCAGGATTCCGGCGTACGTACCCTCTACGTTGAGGATTTGGGGGCGTAAATGCGACATTTGCCGAACATACTTTCCGGTTTACGGATCATATTGGTCGGCGTGTTCGTCTGGCTCTTCCGGGCAGGCAGGTTTTTGCCTGCCCTTTCCGTATTCGTGTTCGCGTTTTTCACGGATGTGCTGGATGGCCAGCTCGCGCGCGCAAACGGCTGGGTGACTAACCTTGGCAAGCTCCTCGACCCGCTGGCGGATAAACTCATGACGCTGGCGGCGCTGGTTTGCATTTACATGGGGAAGCACAAGCCGGTTTACCTGATTCTGTTCATACTCATGGCCGCAAAGGAAGCGCTCATGGTAGCGGGCGGCGTCTTTATGGCGCGGCGGAACGTCGTCGCCATGGCGGACTGGCCGGGAAAGATTTCCACTGGGCTGTTTGCGGTAGGGGTCATGCTCTCGCTGCTGTCGTTCCTTTCGCTGGAAGTCGAACCTGTGAACCTCTATGTGCTGGGAGCCGCGGTGGCGGTTTCGTACTTTGCGCTGATCTTCTATGCTTCGACGCAGCTGCCAAAAGCGCTTGGCAGAAAGAAAGAGGCTTCGGCCGGAGCGGCGGACAAGCAGGACGGCCAATAACGTCCTGCGGCGTATAGCGCGCCGGGCGGAACGAAAATGTTCTTGCATTCGCGGTTTATGAATGCTATACTGCCAATGTTGGATGTTTGAACTGGAAGCGGAGAGTGGGCAAAACCCACTCTTTCGTTTTGAAGGGTCCTTTTTTAGCGCTCTTTCCAGGCGGAAGGGCGCTCCTCTGCCGCTTTTTTGCGGCGCGAGGATACGATTTTTTACCGGAGGCGTTTTTATTTGAAGACGACACAGCGCGTCGAAGAGCTGGTCAAAGGCACCATCGAGGAACTTGGCTTTGAGCTTTGCGACGTGGAGTACCAAAAGGAATACGGCAGCTGGGTGCTGACGCTGTATATCGACCGCGCGGAAGGCGTTACCATTGACGACTGCGAGCGGGTGAGCAAGGCCGTCGATCCCGTCCTCGATGAGGCGGATCCGATTGAGCAGGCGTATTACCTCTCCGTTTCATCGCTTGGTCTGGATCACCCGCTCAAAAAGGACGCGGACTACACCCGCAACCTCGGCAAGCGAATTGAGATTAAGCTCTTTGCGCCACTGAACGGCAAAAAAGAGTTCGTCGGCGAACTGGTTTCGTTTACGGACGAGCTTGTGACCGTACTTTTTGAGAACAAGGAACTGGTTCTCGAGCGCAAGAGCATCGCGCTGGCGCGTCCGGAACTGGTTTTTTAGCGCGAAGAAAACAGGATTACTGCGCCGCCGCCATCGCTCGATTCCGGCGCGCAAGAACGGTTAACGTTTGATTTGAAAACGGGAATCTTTTGAAGGAGTAGAAAAGATGAACACAGAGTTTGTCGAAGCACTGAACGCCCTTGAAAAGGAGCGCGGCATCAGCAAGGAAATCTTGATTATGGCAATCGAGGCGGCGCTTACGTCCGCCTATAAGCGCAACTATGGTTCTACGGCGAACGTGCGCGCGGAGGTTGATCCTGAGACCGGCGAATTCCGCATCTACGCTTCCAAAACGGTTGTGGAGACGGTGGAAAACCCGCTCAACGAGATTTTGCTTGCCGACGCAAAGCGCGTCAACATGCTCTACGAAGTGGGCGACGTGCTCGAAGAGGAAGTCAAAGCCAAGGAATTTTCGCGCATTGCCGCGCAGACGGCCAAGCAGGTCGTTGTTCAGCGCATCCGCGAGGCGGAACGCGGCGTAATCTACGAAGAGTACGTGGAAAAGGAAAACGAAGTGCTCACCGCCATTGTCCAGCGCGTGGAAAAAGGCAACGTCTATGTCGAACTCGGCAAGACCGACGGCATCCTCACGCCCAACGAGATGATTCCCGGCGAGACCTACGAAAACAACGACCGCCTCAAGGTCTACGTTCTCGAAGTGCGCAAGGACAGCAAAGGTCCTCAGGTTCTGGTTTCCCGCACGCACCCCGGCCTGGTCAAGCGCCTCTTCGAGCTGGAAGTTCCGGAGATTCAGACGGGGGTTGTGCAGATCAAGTCCATCGCACGCGAAGCGGGTTTCCGCACCAAGGTTGCCGTGCATTCCAACGACATGCAGGTGGACGCGGTCGGCGCATGCGTCGGTCAGCGCGGCGCGCGCGTGGAGCGCATCGTCGGCGAACTGCACAACGAAAAGATCGATATCATCGAGTGGGATTCCGACTCGGCGGTATATATTGCAAAAGCCCTGAGCCCGGCCAAGGTGCTCATGGTGTACATTAACGAAGAAGAAAAAGCGGCAAAGGTCGTCGTGCCGGACTCGCAGCTCTCTCTTGCCATCGGCAAGGAAGGCCAGAACGCGCGGCTCGCCGCCAAGCTGACCGGCTGGAAGATCGACATCAAGAGCCAGACGCAGGCCGAGCAGGTGATGGACTCGATTTACGAAGAGGACTATCCCGCCGACGAGGCCGAAAGCGAGGAGTAAGCCTTGGCAAAGAAGATTCCCATGCGCATGTGCGTTTCCTGCCGGGAAATGCGGCCGAAGAAGGAGCTCACGCGCGTCGTGCGGACGCCCGAGGGAGCGGTGGTTATCGATCCCACCGGGCGCGCAAACGGGCGCGGCGCCTATCTCTGCCTCAAGACCGCATGCCTCGACAAGGCCGTCAAGTCCCGCGCGCTGGAACGCGCGCTGGAGACGAAGATTGAGCCCGAGGTGTACGAAACGCTTAGAAAGGACTGTCTGAATGCCGCAGCCGAACAAACTGACTAGTGCAATCGGCTTTGCGATGAAGGCGGGAAAGCTCGTTTCCGGCGATTTCTCAGTGGAGAAGCTCGCCCGCTCGGGCAAGGCGCGTCTGCTGCTGCTGGACGAAGCCGCCTCAGGCAACACAAAGGAAAAGTACAACGCGCTCAGCGTCTCAAAAAACGTTGAACTCATCGAAATTAGCGAGTTGGGCAGCTGGATCGGAAAACCCGGACGCATGGTTGCGGCGGTGACCGACGAGAATTTTACAACAATGATCAAACGCGCCAATGCGGAAGCCAAATCCGCGGCAGGCGAATAACGCGGGGGTAACGACAGAATATGGCAAAAACAAGTTTTCTGGAATCGGCAAACGGAATGCAAAAGGGTGCTTCGGAAATTCTGGAGCGTCTTACACTGACGCAGTCCGCCGTGGGCGAGCTGTTGGTTTCGGTGCGGCATTCCGAAAGTGAATTGCTGGAAAAGGAAGAGCAGTCGCGCAAAGCGCGCGAAGAGCGCGAGCGCATGGAGCGTCTGCGTGAAATGCTGGATTCCGACCAGGATTTGGCCGTTCACGCCGGCGGAAGGGATGACGACGAGGCGGAAACCCCCGTAAAGAAGCCCGCCGCCAGCAAGCGCAAGGCGGAAGCGGAACAGCCGGAAGCACAGTCGGCCGAATCCGGCAAGGCTGAGCCGAAGCAGGCCGAGCCTGTTTCCGATCAACCCGCCGCGGAGCAGAAAAAGCCCACGGCAAAGGAACCGGCCGCCAAGCCCGTCGCAGTTGAAACGGCGGCAAAAGCCGTGCCCGCTGAAAAGAGCGAGCCGGAAGCAAAAACGGAAGCGCCTGAGCAGGCGCCCGCGGCGGAACCGGCGAAAAAACCCACATCCGGTGGATACGAAGCGCATCCCATCGCCCAACAGGGCGGTTATACGCCGCGTCCCCAACAGGGTACGCAGGGCGGCTACACGCCGCGCCCGCAGCAGGGCACGCAGGGCGGTTACGCGCCGCGTCCCCAACAGGGTCAGGGCGGCTACACGCCGCGTCCCCAGCAGGGTGGACAGGGCGGTTACACGCCGCGTCCCCAGCAGGGTGGACAGGGTGGTTACACACCGCGTCCGCAGCAGGGGCAGGGCGGTTACACGCCGCGTCCGCAGGGTCAGGGCGGTTATACGCCGCGTCCCCAGGGCCAGGGCGGTTATACGCCGCGTCCCCAGGGTCAGGGCGGCTACACACCGCGCCCGCAGGGTCAGGGTGGCTACGCGCCGCGTCCGCAGGGTCAGGGCGGTTATACGCCGCGTCCCGGCGGCCCGGGGCCCCGTCCGGCAACAGCGGGAGCAGGGCTTCCCGCAGCGGGAACCAAAGAGCGCGTGAGCAATTACGACCCCAACAGGAGCGCGTATGTCAAGCCGCGCGAAAATGATAAGAGAGCGAAAAGCAAAAAAGCGATTGCGCGTGAAACGGCGCCCAGCGCAAAAAATTGGGATGAGGACGCCCCGACGGGCAGCCGCCGTCCCAAGCGCGGGAGCAAGCAGCCTGTCCGCAGGCCCGAACCCGTCGTGATCGAGAAAGCGGTGATCACAACGGAAACCATAACAGTAAAAGACCTTTCGGAACGCATTGGCAAACCGGCGGCGGAGATTATTAAAAAGCTCTTCCTGCTCGGCATGCCTACCACGATCAATCAGGAGATCGATTTTGACACCTGTGAGCTGATTGCGGCGGACTTTGGAATTGAACTCGAACTGCGCATTGCAAAGACGTTTGAGGAAGTGCTGTCCGACAGCGCGGCCTCCGAAACCGACGCGCCGGAGCTGCTGCAGCCCCGTCCGCCGGTGGTCACCATTATGGGCCACGTCGACCACGGCAAGACCTCGCTTCTGGACGCGATTCGCAACAGCAGCGTCACCGAAGGCGAAGCGGGCGGCATTACGCAGCACATCGGCGCTTATACCGTGTTCTGCAAGAACCGCCAGATAACGTTTATCGATACCCCGGGTCACGAAGCGTTTACCTCCATGCGTGCGCGCGGCGCACAGGTGACGGATATTGTCATCCTGGTCGTTGCGGCGGACGACGGCATTATGCCGCAGACCATCGAAGCGATCAACCACGCCAAGGCGGCGGGGGTTCCGATTGTCGTTGCCATCAACAAGATGGACCGTCCGGAAGCTAACCCCGAACGCGTCAAGCAGCAGCTCACCGAGTACGAACTCGTTTCGGAAGAGTGGGGCGGGCAGACGATTATTGTCCCCGTTTCGGCAAAGACGCAGATGGGTCTGGATACGCTGCTCGAAATGGTGCTGCTGCAGGCGGATGTTCTGGAGCTCAAGGCCAACCCGAACCGCCTCGCCAAGGGCACGATCATCGAAGCAAAGCTCGACAAGGGACGCGGCCCGCTGGCCACGGTGCTTGTGCAGAACGGCACGCTGCGCCGCGGGGATACCATCGTCGCCGGCACGGCGTACGGCAAGGTGCGCGCCATGGCGGACGACAAAGGCCGCCCCGTCAACGAAGCGGGTCCTTCCATGCCCGTCGAGGTGCTTGGTTTTTCGGAAGTGCCGGATGCCGGCGATATCCTCAACGTGGCCGAAGTCGATCGTCTCTCGCGGCAGGTTGCCGAAGAGCGGCGCGATAAGATCAAGGCTGCCCAGCTCAAGAGCAAGAGCCGCGTTTCGCTGGACGAACTCTTTACGCAGATGGCCGCGGACGATCTCAAGGAGCTCAACATCATCGTCAAGGCGGATGTGCAGGGTTCTGTCGAGGCCGTCAAGCAGGCGCTCGAAAAGCTCAGCAACAGCGAAGTCCGCGTCCGCTGCATCCACGGCGGCGTCGGCGCGATAACGGGAACGGACATCATGTTCGCTTCCGCTTCCAACGCCATCGTCATCGGCTTCAACGTCCGTCCGGACGGAGGAGCGCGCGCCATGGCGGAAAAAGAGAATGTGGACGTTCGCACCTACCGCGTCATCTACAACGCCATCGACGACGTGACCAACGCCATGAAGGGCATGTTCAAGCCGGTCTTCAAGGAAGTCGAGCTTGGCCGCGCAACCGTGCGCGAAGTCTTCAAGGTCTCCGGCGTCGGTTCCATCGCGGGCGCGTATGTCAACGAAGGCAAGATCACCCGCAGCGCGCAGGTTCGCATCGTGCGCGACGGCGTGGTTGTCCACGAAGGCAAAATCGCTTCTCTCAAGCGCTTTAAGGACGACGCAAAGGAAGTCCTCACGGGCTTTGAGTGCGGCATTGGCATTGATGGTTACAACGACCTCAACGAAGGCGACGTCATCGAGGCGTTCGTCGTTGAAGAAGTCAAGCGTACATAATCTCAGAGCATCGCCGGGCTGAGCCGCCGCAAACGGCGCGCGCCGTGGCGGGGAAGGAATCACCGTGACAGCGTTTCGTTCCGACCGAATGAACGAAGAGGTCAAAAAGACGATCAGCGAAGTCATCCGCGAAATGAAAGACCCCAGAATTTCGCCAATGACTACGCTGACCGTTGTTGAGGTCACAAAAGACCTTAAATATGCAAAGATCAAGGTATCCGTCTACGACGAGGATGAGTCCGTCCGCAAGTCAAGTGTGGACGCACTCAACCACGCGGCGGGGTTTATCGGGCACGAACTCGGCGCGCGTATGCGCATCCGCTGCATACCAAGCATCAAGTTCACGCTCGACCATTCGATTGCCTACAGCGTTCGCATCTCCGAAATTCTCAACGGACTGCATAAGGACGAAGGGAAGGAGTGAAGCGCATGCTGCTCGACGCCGTCCGTTTTTTGCGGGCCAATGATGATATTCTGTTAATTTCGCATGTTTCTCCGGATGGCGACACGCTGGGCAGCAGCTTTGCGCTCTTTGGCGCGCTGCAGGATTTGGGTAAGCGCGTGCAGGTGGTCTGCGAAGATCCCGTGCCCGCGATTTACCGCTTTCTGCCGTATTCCGATCAATTGCTCACGCCAGAACAGGCAAAGCCCGCCGAAGCGGTGGTCTGCGTGGACTGCGCGGACGTTGCGCGCGCGGGTCGCTGCGAGCCGCTGTTTCGCGCGGCGAAAGCCACGCTCAACATTGACCACCACGGCACGAACGACCGCTACGCGGACGAAAACTTCGTCCAGAAAGCGGGCGCAACCGGAGAACTGGTGTTCAACGTTCTTGCAAGCCTTAAAGTCACCCTCAACAAAGATATCGCAAGCTGCCTGTATGCGGCCATAACGACCGATACGGGCAATTTTTCGTACTCCAACACCACGCCGGATACGCTCAGAATAGCAGCGGAACTGCTGGACGTTGGCATCAACCTGCCGTATCTCAACCAAAAGCTGTTTCGGACGGTGCCCTTCCATAAGCTACGCCTGCATGCGCTGGCGGTGACGAAGGCGCAGCTTTACGAATACGGGCGCATCGGCGTTTCCACGCTGACGCTGGAGGAAATTGTTTCCTGCGGCGCGAGCGGCGAGGATACGGAAGGCATTATCGACTCCATTCGGGATATCGACACGGTGGAAGTTGCGGCGCTCCTTCGCGAGAGCGAGGACGGACAGGTTCGCGTGAGCCTGCGCGGCAAGAGCTGCGCGGACGTCAGCCAGATTGCAACCAAGTTTGGCGGCGGCGGGCACAAACTCGCCGCGGGCTGCACCTTAAAGCCCCCGCTGGAAGAAGCGGCGGCGCTGATTCTGGAAAGCGCCATAGAACTGCTGCACGGGGAATGCGTCTGATATGGACGGCGTTGTCATCCTGCTCAAACCGCCCGGCATGACCTCCAGCAACGCGGTGTTCGACGCAAGAAAGCTCTTTGGCGAAAAGCGCGCGGGGCACCTCGGCACGCTCGACCCCGCGGCAGCGGGCGTTCTGCCCATCTGTCTCGGACGGGCGACGCGGCTGTTTGACCTGCTGGTCGACAAGGACAAGGAATACGTTTTTGAAATCGCGTTCGGCGTTAAAACCGATACGCAAGACGCGTTTGGAAAAGTGCAGGCAAGGGACATACGGACGATTACGATAGAAGAAGTTCGTGCCGTTCTGCCGTTGCTGACAGGGATTCAGGAGCAGGCGGCATCCATCTATTCCGCGCTGAAGATCGACGGAAAAAAGATGTACGAACTCGCGCGCGCGGGGGAAACACTGGAACCCAAGACGCGCACGGTTGAGATAAGAGAACTGGAACTGCTGCTGCAGACGAGCGAAAACCGCTTTCTGCTGCGGGCGGTCTGCTCGCGCGGAACGTATATCCGCTCGCTCTGCGAGAGCATTGCAGAACGTTTGGGTACGGTGGCGTACATGCCCTTTCTTTTACGAACGCGGAGCGGGCCATTTTCCATTGAGCAGGCGCTAAGCGTTGCCGAACTGGAAGGAAGAAAAGCGGAAGGGTCTTTGGAGGGCACGCTGATTTCCTGCGAGCAGGCGGTTTCGTTTCTGCCGGAGGTGCGTCTGCCGGAAGACCGGAAGATTCCCGCAAAGAACGGGTTGGAAACGAACCGGAAGAGTCTGCCTGCCGGATACTGCCGTCTGTACGCGGGGGAAGAATTCCTCGGCGTGGGACAAGCGGAAAAAGGATGCGTCAAACTCTGGATTCATTTGTATTGATAGACCGGCGGCGCGAAAAAAAACGCGTCCGCCTGTTGAACGGGTTATGCTGGAAGGTACCGATCGTATGGAAAAACTGACTCCCGCCGTCGTGGCGCTCGGCATGTTCGACGGCGTGCATATTGGCCACAAGGCGCTGATCGGGCGCGCGGTGGAGGAGGCAAAGCTTCTTCGCGCCGAGCCCGCGGTGTTTACGTTTTCCAACCACCCAATGGACGTGCTGGGTGGCAGCGTTCGGTTGCTCTCGAGCATGAAGGAGCGCAACGCCATGATTCGCGCGCTTGGCATAGAAGAACTCGCAAGCGAACCCTTTACCTGCCAGCTTGCCGCGCTCTCGCCGGAGGGGTTTGTGGATCTGCTGCAGACGCGTTGGGACGTAAAAGCGCTGGTAGCGGGGTATAACTACACGTTTGGCAGCAGAGGCCTCGGCACACCGAAAACGCTTGAACGGATTGGCGCTGCGCGCGGGTTTCAAACAATCGTCGTGCCGCCGGTGCTGTATGAAAACGAGCCCGTCTCCAGCACGCGCGTGCGCGAAGCGGTCGAACACGGGGATATGGAGCTTGCCAGAGCATTGCTCGGCAGGCGGTACGCACTCTCCGGCAGGGTGATTCGCAACAAGCGCATCGGCAGAAGGATCGGTTTTCCCACCGCGAATATCGAGCCGGAGGAGCGGCGCGTTCTTCCGCCCGACGGCGTTTACGCAACCATCGCTTTCGTAGGCGGCGCAGCCTACCGCGCGGTGACCAACATTGGCACAAACCCGACCGTAGACGGCTCGAAGCTGAGCATAGAAACGCATATTCTGGACTTTGACGCGGATATCTACGGCGAAGTGCTGACGGTTGCGTTCCATAGCTTTTTACGCGGCGAGATTAAGTTTGACAGCGTAGAAGAGATGAAAGAGCAGATCCGGCAGGACGTGCAAAAGGCTTCTGCGATACGACAGATTTCGCTGTAACGCCGTGCCGCGCTGTGAACGGAGCGAAAAGTTTTGCCGGCTTCTGTTTACAAGCGGTAAGGGATATGCTATAGTACATAAGTAATTTTATGGCCGTTTACCGGGCAGGGCGACGCTCCGACGCTCCGACTCAGTTCACGGCGAATAGAAAAAAGGAGAAAGACAATGGAAAAACAGGATATCATCGTAAAATACGCACTCCACGAAGGCGATACCGGATCCCCCGAGGTTCAGATCGCTCTGTTGACTGAGCGCATCAACCACCTCAACGAGCACCTCAAGCTCCACCCGAAGGATCATCACTCCCGCCGCGGGCTGCTCAAGATGGTCGGTCAGCGCAGAGGTCTGCTCAACTACCTCAAGGAGAAGGATATCGAGCGTTACAGAACGATTGCTGCAAGCCTGAACATTCGTATCAAATAACGGGAGAGGCGGGCTGTTCCCGCCTTTCTTTTTTATTCGATCACAGGCTTGTCCTGCTTCCGCTATGCTTAAAAACAGCCTGAGCGCCGGAATTCCGCGCGCCGGCAATCGCATGCGCAGCACCGATTGCGCTGCAAAAGCGGGACACATAAACACGGTAGTAATAAAAGAAGATAAAAAGAAAAAAAAGGAGCAATCAAAACAACATGGAAAGAATTTTCCAAATGCAGCTTGGCGGGCGCGAACTCATCGTCGAGACCGGCAAGTACGCCGAACAGGCTGGCGGAAGCTGCCTCGTTCGCATGGGCGACACGGTGGTGCTCGTCTGCGCAACGGTCGCAAAGACCGCGCGCGACGGCGTTGACTTTCTGCCGCTCTCCGTGGAATATCAGGAGAAGCTTTACGCAGTGGGCAAAATCCCCGGCGGGTTCATCAAGCGCGAAGGCCGGCCGACCGACCGCGCCATCCTCGCTTCCCGCCTGATCGACCGTCCGCTTCGTCCGCTGTTTCCCAAGGGGTTTTATAACGACATTCAGGTGGTTGCCACCGTTCTCTCCGTTGAGCAGGACGTTCAGCCGGACGTGCTCGCCATGGTCGGTTCCTCCGTTGCGCTCTCCATCAGCGAAGCGCCGTTTGCGCAGCCCACGGGCTCTGTCGCAGTCGGCCTCGTGGACGGCGAATACGTGCTCAACCCCGACTGCGCGCAGCGCGACAAGAGCCGCATGGCTCTGATCGTTGCTGGCACCAAGGACGCGGTCATGATGGTAGAAGCGGGCGCCAGCGAAGTTTCTGAAGAAGAAATGCTGGGCGGCATCCTCTTTGCCCACGAGCAGATTAAAAAGATCGTCTCCTTCATCTCCGATATCGCCGATCAGATCGGCAAAGAGAAGATGGAACCGGTTGTGTACCATCCCGACGATACGCTGGCCGAGAAAGTTCGCGCCAATGCCTTCGACCGGGTTGTTTGGTCGCTGGACACCTTTGACCGCAAAGAACGCGAAACGCGCTCCGACCTGGTGAAAAAGGAAACCATCGAAGCGTTCAAAGAGGAATATCCGGAAGGCGCAAAGGATATCGGCGCGATTCTGTATACCATCACCAAGGAAATCGTTCGCGACAAGATCATCAACAAGAAGATCCGTCCCGACGGACGCGCGCAGGACGAGATTCGCCCCATCTGGAGCGAGGTCGGCGTTCTCCCGCGTACGCATGGCAGCGGCGTGTTCACCCGCGGCCAGACGCAGGTTCTGACCATTGCCACCCTCGGCACGATCTCCGAAGCGCAGACGCTCGACGGGCTCACGCTCGAAGAGAGCAAACGCTATATGCACCAGTACAACATGCCGCCGTTCAGCACCGGCGAAGCAAAGCCTATGCGCGGCGTAGGCCGCCGCGAAGTCGGCCACGGCGCTCTTGCCGAGCGCGCGCTGGAACCGGTTCTGCCGAGCGAAGCGGAGTTCCCGTACTGCATGCGTTTGGTCAGCGAAGTCATCAGCTCCAACGGCTCAACTTCGCAGGCTTCCATCTGCGCAAGCACGCTGGCGCTGCTGGATGCGGGCGTACCGATTAAAAAGTCCGTTGCGGGCGTCGCGATGGGTCTTATCAAGGATGATTCGACCGGCAACATTGCAATCCTCACGGATATTCAGGGCCTCGAAGACTTCCTTGGCGATATGGACTTTAAGGTCGCCGGCACGCGCGACGGCATCACCGCCATCCAGATGGATATGAAGATCAAGGGCATCGACCGCGAAATCCTGACCCGCGCCCTCGAACAGGCGCGCAAAGGCCGCATGTTCATCCTCGACAAAATGGACGAAACGCTACGCGAACCGCGCGCCGAGCTCTCGCCCTACGCGCCGCGCATCATCACCTTCAAGATCAACCCGGACAAGATCCGCGAAGTCATCGGCAGCGGCGGCAAGGTCATCAACAAGATCATCGCCGATACCGGCGTGAAGATCGATATCGAAGACGACGGCACGGTCTTCATCGCCTCGCCCGACTCGGCTGCGGCGGCGGAAGCCAAGCGCATAATCGACGGTATCGTCAAAGAAATCGAAGTTGGGGACGTGTACCTTGGCACCGTCGTCGGCATCAAGGAATTCGGCGCGTTCATCAACCTCAAACCCGGCACAGACGGCCTGCTCCACATTTCCCGCATCGCCAACAAGCGCGTCGAGAAGGTGGAAGACGTTCTCTCCATGGGCGAACAAGTGCTCGTCCGCGTCATCGACATCGACCCCAAATCCGGCAAGATCAGCCTGACCCGCAAGGACATGCTGCCGCCGGACAAGGACTAATCCCGCAGGGCAGCGTTCGGGCGCAGCGGCAACGCTGCGCCCTTTCTCGCGCCTGACAGACACAAAAAGCGTGGCGAAAAAGCGGCTCTTTGCCGACTCAAAAACCCGCTCTGCCATGATTCCATCAAGATGTATTACATTTTTGTAATCGCTTTATCAACACGATCTATGGTAGAATACATACTTAGTACGAAGCGCGCGTGATTCGCGCGCGGCATGCTCCAACCATACCGGTTCATGCCCCTGTTCCGGCGTGACTGCCGGAGCGGAACCATCCCCGCCGCGCGGGAAGCGGGCAGGCCGACCCGCAAATACAAAACAGGCCACCCCGGCTTATGCCGAAAAGGAAACGAGAAATGATCAAACAAAAAACACTGCCAAACGGCGTACGGCTGATCTACGAACGCATGGACTATGTCCGCTCGCTGGCCATGGGCGTTTGGGTGGATACCGGCTCCGTGCGGGAAACGCCGGAGACGGCAGGCGCCTCGCACCTGATTGAGCACATGGTGTTCAAGGGAACCGAAAAGAGGAGCGCAGAGCAGATTGCCATTGAAATGGACGCCGTCGGCGGCAATCTCAATGCGTTTACGAGCAAGGAATGCACCTGCTTTTATGCCAAGGTGCTCGACGAGCACCTCGAGCTCGCGGCAGACATCCTTTCGGATATCGTTCTCAACAGCGTGTTCGACCCCGACGAGCTCAAAAAGGAGCAGGGCGTGGTGCTCGAAGAGATCCTCATGAACGAGGATACGCCCGAGGACGTCGCTTCCGAAGAGTCGAACATGTCGTTCTTCGAAGGCGAGTCGCTGGAGAGCGCGATTCTGGGCACAAAGGACAGCGTCCGCGCGTTTACGCGGGAGTCGCTCTTTGCCTATAAAAACGAACACTACCTGCCGGGCAACATCGTCGTTGCCTGCGCGGGCCATTTTGACGAAGCCCAGCTTGTGGAGACCGTTTCCCGCTACTTCGGCGGGTTTGTTAAGCCCGGCTCTACCGGGCCACTGGTGGAGCGTTACCCGGGCGGCAAACGCGTCCGCTTTATCGAAAAGGACGTCGAACAGGTGCACCTTTGCGTAACCCTGCCGGGGTTTGCGCGGGATACCGAAGGGCAGTTTCCGCTGGCGGTGCTCTCCAACATCATTGGCGGCAGCATGAGTTCGCGGCTGTTTCAGACCATCCGCGAAAAGCTGGGTCTTGCGTACTCCGTCTATTCGTACCCCACGAGCTTTACGACCACCGGCACGTTTACCCTCTATGCGGGTACGGGCGATAAGCAGGCGGCGGAAGTGCTTGGGCGCATGATCGACGAAATCGAGAATGTGCGCAAAAATGGCGTGACGAAGGAAGAACTCATTCGCTGCCGCGACCAGCTTAAAGGCAGTTACCTCTTGGGTATGGAGTCCGTCAGCTCGCGCATGAACGCGCTGGGCAAGGTGCTGCTGCTGCAGAAGCGCGAATATGACGAAGCGGAAACCATCCGCAGGATCGAATGTGTTACAATGGAAGATATTGAGCGCATCCTGCCCGTTTGCCTCGACTGGCAGAACGCCTGCACGGCGCTGGTCGGCCGGGTCAAGAAGCACAGAAGCGCGCTGGAATCCAAGCTCGTGTAACGCGGCACAACCCGCTGCTTTCACGATGTAATCAACCTGTTCGGAGGAATTCGATGGATAAGCTGGACATGATTTTTCAGCTGCAGCAGTCGCTGGACGAGGATATCGCCAAGCGGCGCGGGCTTTCCTACTCCAAGGAAGAGTGGATGCAGAAAGAAGTGCTCGCCATGCTCTCGGAACTTTCCGAGGTGCTCGACGAGGTCAACTTCAAGTGGTGGAAGAATCCGCGTCCCGTGGACGACGCGGCGCTCAAGGGTGAGCTTGTAGACGTTCTGCACTTCTTTGTAAGCATGTGCCTCAAAAGCGGCATGAGTGCGGAAGAGCTGTTTTCGCTCTACCGCGAAAAGAACAAGGAAAACTTCGACCGCCAGTACGGCAGAAGCGAAAAGCAGGGTTACGAAGTCGACGGCGGACAAAACGGTTAACCGTTTGTCCGGAACAGAAGTAAACTACGAGTTCGCGATCGGTTTGACGGTCACGCATAATCGACAGAACCAAACTATTTGGCGGTGAAATAATGGCTAGATCCAGAGTAAGGCTCAAAGGCAGATTCTTTTTAATGCTCCTCGGCGTCGTCGGGTTCATTGCGCTGATCGTGGTCGTGGTCAACCTCACGAAGAAGACCGGCGAAATACAGCTCGGCTCGCTTGGCGCGGAGCTGGACGTCAGCGCCGCGGTGATTCGCGACGAAACGACCATCATGACCGAACCTTACGAAAAGATCACCTACAACGTTGTGGAAGGGGCGACCGTTTCCAACGATCAAGTGATTGCGCAGGTCTATAAGCGCGGGTATCAGGACGAAACCATGGTAACGCTCCTCAACCTGCAAAAGCAGATCTACACCTACCAACTGCAGCTCCTCGGCGGGCAGCAGCCCGCGGAACTGGCCGACCTCAACACCAACATCGCCACGGTAGAAGCGCAGATTCGCTCGGTTTCCCGCGGGGAGAGCGATTTGGACATGCTGGATCTGGAGCAGACGCTCAAGGACCTGCAGACGCAGCGTGAAACGCTCATGAAGACCATCGTGACGCCCGATACGACCCTAAACCAGCTTTACACCGACCTCGCCTCGCAGCAGTCGACCATGTCCGGCTGGAGAAAAGAGATCAAAAACACGTCCGGCACGGGCATTGTGAGCTTCTATTTTGATGGCTACGAGCAGGTGCTCAACGTCAACAAGCTTTCCACCATCAACTCCGCGCTGATTAAAAATGTCGTTAAAGGCGGCAACACGGCCAGCACCGCGGAGTCCACGAGCGAACTGCCGCTCTACCGCATCGTCAACAATACGCACTGGTTCGTCGCGTTCGTAACGGATTCCAGCGACCCGATGCGACTTGCCGAAGGCGAGCAGTACAGCGTCGTGTTTACCGACTATTCAGAGGAAGCATATACGGCGACCGCGCGCGCGGGCACGGTTTCGGAAAACGCGGTGGTCAACATTTTGGAGTTCAACGTCGATATCGGCAAGCTCATCGGCGCGCGCACCGTCGCGGCAAAGATTTCCAAGTCCGCGCAGGGGCTGGTCGTCCCGCTCAAGGCCATTGAGATGGTCAACGGTGTTGCGGGCATCAACATTGCCTATGGCGATTCGGTTCTGCGCGTGGAGGTCGATATTCTCTCTCAGGACGGCAAGAAAGCGGTCATCCGCGCGCATAACGCGTCCGACACGCTGACCGCAGGCCAGAAGTACGTAAAGCCATGAGCATGATAGCGGAAAATCTAGCAAACGTACGCGACCAAATGGCGCTTGCCTGCGCCCGATCCGGCAGAAAACCGGACGAGGTGCATTTAGTCGCTGTTTCCAAGTACATGGGAATTGAGAAAATCGCGGAAGCAATCGAAGCAGGGCAGACCGCGTTTGGCGAAAACCATGCGCAAGAATTGAACGAAAAGAAAACTTTTTTTGAACAGCACGGCTGCGCAGTGCATTTTATTGGACAACTGCAAACGAATAAGATAAAATATGTCTGCGGTTTTGCCGGGCTGGTCGAGTCCATCGATCGGTTAACGCTCGCGCAGGCGATGCAGCAAAAAGCGGAGGCGCGCGGGGTAGTACAGGATATCCTCATCCAGGTCAACATCGGTGAAGAAGAGCAAAAAGGCGGCGTCACAGATGGAGACTTGGATTGTTTTGCGGAATCAATCGCGGGTTATAGTAACCTTCGCGTGCGCGGACTGATGTGCGTGCCGCCCGCGGTGGAAGCCGAGCAGGCCAGAGGGTATTTCCGGCGGATGCGCGCGCTGTTCGAGCGCATGCGACAAAAACAAGAATTTACCGCCTTCGACACGCTGTCGATGGGCATGAGTCATGATTACCCGGTCGCAATTGAAGAGGGCGCGACCGAAATCCGCGTTGGCACCGGCATTTTCGGCGCGCGGAATCAAAAATAAAAACCAGATTCGGTTGAATCGCCGCAAGTTTTGCGGCGGGTGGTTTTTTCGGAGGAAGACGGATGGCAAGTCTGTATACAAAGTTTTTGGACTTTATCGGCATCGAGGAAAACGACGAGGCGGATGAGGAACGCAAAGACGACGGCTATTATCGGGACGACGCGGACGACCGCGGCGGCAATGTAGTCAATTTTAACAACGGCGGCGGCAGGGCGCCTGCGGCTTCGCACCGCAGGAACGAGCGCGCCGCAAGCTCGACCGGTTCGAACCTGCCGATTTCCGGCGGCATGAAGATGATCGTGTATCACCCCGTGAGCTACGAGGATACGCAGAGCATCATCGACAACCTCAAGAACCGCAAGCCTGTGATCGTGAACATGGAAGAGCTGGAACTCGACACGGCGCAACGCATTTTGGACTTCCTCTCGGGAGCGGTGTACGCGCTCAACGGAACCATGTGCAAAATTTCGCGCGGAATCTTCGTGGTCGCCCCCAATAATTACGACGTCGTCGGCAACGGCGAGGACGATTACGGCGACCTCGTGTAAGCGTTCCGTCCAGTAAAAATACGGGTTCATGACGGCACATCAGTAACTTGGTGTGCCTGTTTTGTAAGGAGGATCGACATTGCGTACGGAGGATATTGTAAACAAGGTATTCGCCCGCTCGTTTATGGGTTACGATATCGAACAGGTGGATCGCTTTCTCGACGAAGTGATCGAGAGCCTGGAGCGGTACGAAGCGGAGAAGAAGGAAATGCTCACCGCGATGGAGTACCTGCTCGGCAAACTCGAAAAAGGGCAGAAGCTGCCGCTTGCGGAAATGCGCAAGGCCATCGACTCCGGAAAGCCCGCCAAAAAGCGCGTGCTCCTGCCGGACTGCGCAAAGCCGGAACCTGCGCCGCAGGCGAAGACGGAAAAAACCGCTCCACCCGCCGCCGAACCAGAAAAGCGCGCCCGCGCAATTGCGCGGCAGGCGAGCGCATCGGCGCCCAAGCAGGCGCGCGCGCCAAAGGTGCAGCGTGTCGTCAAGAACGGCGTGGAGAAGGAAGAACCCAAGACGCCGGCAAAGCCCGTGGCAGCAAACGGCGAGGACTGGTTTGACGAGTTGCTCGTCAACCTCTGCGAGCGCGAACGGCAGGGCTACACGCCCGTCAAGCCGGAAGCGACTCCGGAAGCATCTGTTAATAAGCCGACGGCCGCGCCCGCCGAGGAAGCACAAACCGCGCGAGAACCCGTGTTCCGTCCGCAGGCGGAACAGCCGCAGCAACCCGCGCAGCCTGTGGAGCAGACCGAATTTGAACCGGCGGCGGATGAACCCACTTTGCAGGAACACGATAAAGAAGAAACAGAACCTGCGGAAGCTGCCGCACAGGAACCGGAAGAAACTGCCGAAGAGCTGCATAAAACAAGCTCAGCAACGCCCGAACAAACGAATCAACCCGGCGAACCGGAACAAGCAGAAGTATCGGAACCGGAACAGCCTTCCGGCGAAAGCGAATTAGATTGATGCCCAAACAAAAACAGCTTTTCCCGCCCGTCTCGCGCGAGGAACTCAACGCGAGAAACATCGGGCAGCCCGATTTTATCTTTGTCACCGGGGATGCGTATATCGACCATCCCAGCTTCGGCGCGGCCATCATTACGCGTCTGCTCGAGAGCAAGGGCTACAGTGTGGCGCTGATCGTCCAGCCGGACTGGCACAGCGCGGAGGCATTCGCCGCTCTGGGCAAACCCAAGCTTGCGTTTTTGGTTTCCTCCGGCAACCTCGACTCCATGGTGAACCATTACTCCGTCTCCGGCGCACGGCGGGATACGGATGCGTATACCGAGGATGGCGTTGCGGGCAAGCGCCCCGACCACGCGACGGTCGTTTACGCCAACCGCTGCCGGGAAGCATTCCCAAACGTTCCGCTGATCCTCGGCGGCATTGAAGCGAGTTTGCGGCGGTTTGCGCACTTCGATTTTTGGGATTACCGCGTGCGGCATTCCATCCTCTACGACGCGTGCGCCGACCTGCTGGTCTACGGCATGGGCGAGCGCGCCATCGTGCAGATTGCGGACGCGCTTAGCGCAGGCAAACCCGTTAGTGAACTCACCGATATCCCCGGCACGTGCGCGCGCGTCTCCGCGCAACCGGAAGGGGAGTATGTGCTGCTTCCGAGCTTTACGGAAGTCTCAACCGACAAGAAAAAATACTGCGAGGCGTTCGTGCTGCAAACGCGCGAGCAGGACGCCGTCCGCGGAAAGCGCTTGCTCCAGCCGCATGAAAAAGGATTTTTACTCTGCAATCCGCCCGCCATGCCGCTGGGTAGCAGGGAGTTGGACGAAGTCTACGCGCTGCCGTTTACACGGCGGCCGCATCCTTCCATAAGGGGACATGTTCCGGCCATCGAGGAAGTTTCTTTTTCCATCACCTCCGCGCGCGGCTGTTTTGGCAACTGCAACTTCTGCGCGCTGACGTTCCATCAGGGGCGTGTGGTGACCTCGCGCTCGCACGAATCCATTCTGGACGAAGCGGAGCGCCTGACCCGTGAGCCGAACTTTAAGGGGTATATTCACGACGTTGGCGGCCCTACAGCGAACTTTCGTCATCCGGCGTGCGCAAAACAGCTCAAAAGCGGCGTCTGCGCGGATCGGGAATGCCTGGGCTTTTCCGCCTGCAAACACATAGACGTTTCCGAATACGACTACACGAGCCTGCTCAAGGAGTTGCGGCAACTGCCGGGTATCAAGAAGGTATTCGTCCGCAGCGGCGTGCGATACGACTACGCCCTGCTGGATAGGGACGACTCGTTTTTGCGCGAGCTGATCGAGCACCATATCAGCGGCCAGCTCAAGGTTGCGCCGGAACATGTTTCCGACCGGGTGCTGCAATATATGAATAAGCCGCCGCACAGCGTTTACGAGCGGTTTGTGCAGAAGTACGAGGCGATCAACAAAAGCCTCGGCATGAAGCAGTTCCTCGTGCCGTACCTGATTAGTTCGCATCCGGGCGCTACGCTCAATGACGCCATCGAACTGGCGCAATACCTCAAAAAAAGCGGACACCGCCCCGAACAGGTGCAGGACTTTTACCCGACGCCTGGCACCGCGAGCACCTGCATGTACTATACCGGGCTTGACCCGTTTACCATGGAGCCGGTGTACGTTGCCAAGAGTCGTGAGGAAAAGGCCATGCAGCGCGCGCTCATGCAGTGCCATATCCGCAAGAACTGGCCGCTGATCCGCAAGGCGCTGCGGCAGGCGGAACGGGATGATTTGATCGGCAACGGCGGTGGCTGCCTCGTGCCGCCGGACTACCAGAGCATGCAGACCGACGGTTACCGCCCAAAGCAGAGCGGCGCAAAACCGGCTCAAAGAAGCGGTGGCGGCAAGCGCGGGACGGATCGAAAGCCTTCCAGGAACAACGTCTACGGCAGGCCGAATAAGCCCGGCGGAAGCTCCGGCAGGGGCGGTAAACGCGGGTAGCCGCGGCAGATACCGCCGCGTGTGAGACTAAGGCACGGCGCGGCGCAGAAAAATAGTGAGAAACAAGCGGAGCTGTGCATGCTTGTTCTTGACAAACAACCAGCAAGCCGATAAAATAAGCAATGTTGCGTGGAAACGCGCGATGGTTTTCATGCGCGCTGGTTGATTTGAAACGACGCCGGTAACCACGGCGGACAGGCGGTGAGAACTATGCGAATTCGTGTTGCGAACGCGATCAAGCAAACGGGCGACGAATTCCCCTTTACGTGTTTCGAACAATGGGAACCGGTTTCCTACGGGGAGCGACTGCTGACGTTCTGCGAGCCGGTAACGGTGGAAGGAACGTATGTATTCGACGGGAAAGCGTTTACCGTATCGGCGAAAGCCGAAGCGGCGCTGACTTCGGAATGCGCCCGCTGCTTAAAAGCGTTTACAGAACGCATTTCGGTTTCGTTTTCCGAGCGGTTTGTCAAAGACCAGCCGGACTCGGAGGACGACGAGACGTATCCTTACACCGGAGACGAGCTCGACCTCGGCAAAGCCGTGATGGATAACCTCCTTTTGGAGCTTCCGATTGCGAGCGTCTGCCGGGAGGACTGCAAGGGCCTTTGCCCCGTTTGCGGTGCGGACTGGAATGTAACCGAATGCCAATGCACAAAAAACGAAGCCCGGGAGAACTAGTTTTTCCAACGCGCTATCTGAAGAAGAAGAGGAGGGATTATCATGGCAGTACCCAAGAGGAAAACGTCAAAGGCAAGGCGTGATTCGCGCAGAGCGGGAAACGCTAACCTGACCGCGCCGCAGCTCAACGAGTGCCCGCAGTGCCACGCGTTCGTACCGTCCCATACGGTTTGCAAAACGTGCGGGTATTACGACGGCAAACAGGTTGTCGACATGGAGAAAAAGGAAAAGAAGAACGCCTGATCATCCATCCCTCGGCGATATGAATACCGGTTTATGAAAAAGCCTTTCCGAACGGAAAGGCTTTTTCATGTGCTTTTTATGGAAGGGCGCTTGGCGTTAACTAAGCCGAACGCTTTTAGCGTTGCATCGAAAGTGTAATTTTCGTATAATGAATCATCCGCAAAAAATCGTGTTTTGCGGACGGAATCATACAATCCTTTTAACGCCTCATGGGGATGGGGTGAAGACAGCGGCACAAAGCCGCGCGAACAGGAGAACGAACGAATGAAGATTGCAATCGACGCCATGGGCGGCGACAACGCGCCGCAGGCGGTCATCGCGGGGGTGCAACTCGTCTTGCCGGAGCTTCCGGCGGACGCGGAGCTGCTGCTCTTTGGCGATGAAAACGTGCTGGGCAGCGACATTGCGGACGCGCATATCAACGATCCGCGCGTCAAAATCATCCACACCACGCAGGTGGTCAGCTGCGACGAGCAGCCGACGCTCGCCATCCGCAAAAAGCGGGACTCCTCCATGGTGCGCGCTATCGAGGCGGTGGCAAACGGCGAAGCGGACTGCGTGCTCTCGGCGGGCAGCACCGGCGCGCTGCTCACCGGCGGCACGCTGATTATCAAGCGCTTAAAGGGCGTGAAGCGCCCGGCGCTGGCAACGATTATGCCCACACCGGAAAGCTGCGTGCTGCTGCTGGACTGCGGGGCAAACACGGACTGCAAGAGCGAATACCTCGTGCAGTTTGCGCTCATGGGTTCGGCGTATATGAAGTGCGTCATGGGCGTGGAGAATCCGCGCGTAGGCCTTCTCAACAACGGCGCGGAAGAGGAAAAGGGTAACGAGCTGACCAAGGAAACGCATCAGCTGCTCAAGACGGCTCCGGTCAATTTTGTTGGCAACTGCGAAGCGCGGGACGTGCTGGGCGGCGAATTCGACGTGGTGGTCTGCGACGGATTCGACGGCAACGTCGTGCTCAAGGGCACGGAAGGTGCGGCGGCGCTGATTCTCGACATGCTCAAAAAAGCTCTCATGTCGAGCTGGGTCTCCAAGATCGGCGCGCTGCTCTGCAAGCCGGCGTTCCGAATCCTCAAAAAGAAGCTCGACTATACCGAATACGGCGGTGCGCCGCTCTTGGGCGTCAACGGCGGCGTCATCAAGGCGCACGGCAGCTCCAACGGCAAGGCGTTTCGCTCGGCCATCCTGCAAGGCGTCAAGCTGGTCAATTCCAACGTAACAGCGCTGCTCGGCAGGGAGATTGCCGCAATGGGCGTGGAAGAGTAAGCCTGCGAGAAAACCGCTTTTCACAGCGCTGCAGCGGAAACACTTGGGAAAAGAACCTGCGTTGTACAGTTTTGGTGAGGATTGACAGATCGACCCGCGTACTATAGAATACTACCCGAACGGGATGCGGATATTCGCATTGAAAAGGAGTTATCAATATGTATTTTGAGAAAGTTCGAGATATTATCGCAAAGCAGTTGGATATTGAACCCGGCACGATTACGATGACCAGCCGCCTGATCGACGACCTGAAAGCGGATTCGCTCGACATCGTTGAGCTGATCATGGACCTCGAACAAGAGTTCAATATTGAAATCCCCGATGAGGAACTGCCCAAGGTTCAGACCGTTGCCGACATCGTTGGCTATCTGGACAAGAAGTAAGAAAAAGAACTCAGCATCCGAATGCCCGCATCCGACGGTGAACCAGGGTGCGGGCTTTTTTGTAAAGCATTCCTCGACTCATAATAACCCACAACCAAAGAAACAGACTTACCATTACTGCCGCTTCAAAGGAAGATTGCATGCCGGTGCTTGAAAACACGCTTTCCGTTTTGGAAGAAAACCTGCGGTATACGTTTCTCAACCGTTCCCTGCTGGAAACGGCGCTGACGCATACCTCGTTTGTCAAAGGAGACGGCAAGCACCAGACGCATAACGAACGACTGGAGTTTTTGGGCGACGCGGTGCTGGAACTCTGCGTGAGCGATCACCTCTACCGCGACCACCCGGAGATGCAGGAAGGCGCAATGACGCGGCACCGCGCGCGTTTGGTCTGCGAAAAGGCGCTGTATTCGGCGGCGGTTTCGCTGGGGCTGCCGCAGAGCCTGCGGCTCGGCAACGGCGAGGAGCTCACCGGCGGGCGGGAGAAGCCTTCTATCGTTTCGGACGCGCTGGAAGCGGTCATCGGGGCGATCTACCTCGACGGCGGGCTGGAGAGCGCGAGAAACGTCATTATCAACGTCGTGATTCGCCTTCTGGAAGAAGCGCGCGTGGATGAACAGGACAAGGACTACAAAACGCGTCTGCAGGAATACGTCCAAAAAGGGCATATCGGCAAACTCGAATACGAGTGCCGCAGCGTTTCCGGCCCGGAGCACCAGAAGCGGTTTACCATCTGCGCGCTGCTCTCCGGCGAGGAGATTGGCGCTGGCGAAGGCGCGAATAAACAGAGCGCGGGACAGGAAGCGGCAAGGGACGCCCTGATCAAGCTCGGAGTGTTGGAGGACGAATCATGCGTTTAACCAAGCTCGAGCTCAACGGCTTTAAATCGTTCGCGCGCAAAACGGAAATCCGCTTCGGCGGAGGGGTCACCGCCATCATCGGCCCGAACGGCAGCGGAAAAAGCAACATTTCGGACGCCGTTCGTTGGGTGCTGGGCGAGCAGAGCGCAAAAGCCCTGCGCGGCAGCAAGATGGAGGACGTTATCTTTAACGGCACGCAGCTCAGAAAAGCGCTTGCCTACAGCGAAGTTACCCTTACCTTTGACAATTCCGACGGAATGCTCAAAGTGCCTTTTACGGAAGTGGCGATTACCCGCCGCGTTTACCGCTCGGGCGAAAGCGAGTATTCCATCAACCGCAACACCTGCCGTCTGCGCGATATTCAGGACTTATTCTGCGATACCGGCATCGGTAAGGACGGCTATTCCATCATCAGCCAGGGCAAGGTGGAGGAGATTCTCTCCAACAAGTCCGGCGACCGCCGTGCCGCGTTTGAAGAAGCGGCGGGGGTCATGCGCTATCGCGTTCGCAAGGAAGAAGCAGAGCGCAAGCTCGATCATACCGAAAAGAATCTCGAACGAATTGAAGATATCCTCAAGGAACTCGGCGACCGCCTCGGCCCGCTGGAGGAGCAGAGCGCGTCCGCCAGGGCGTACTTACGCCTGCGCGACGAACTGCGCGATCTTGAGGTCAATCTCTTTTTATATCAATACGAACGTGCCAAGGAAAAGCTCGCGGCCATCGAAGCCACGGCCAAGCAGATGCTTGCCGAGCGGGATGTTTCCGAAGCGAGCGAAGGCGAACTCGTTGAAACCTGCGGAGCGCTGGAAGAACAGCTCCGCGTGCTGGACGCGTCTTTAAGCGCGCAGCAGAACAAGCTCATGGGGCTGGTTTCCGAAAGCGAAACCCGCGTCGGCGCCAGCCGTGTGCTCTCCGAGCGGCGCGAGAACGCGTATGCGCAAAAAAAACGCATCCAGTCGGAACGCGAAGCGGGCGGTGTGCGGCTGAACGAGCTTGCCGAAGCCATTGGCGCCATGCAGACGGACGAATCCGGTCAAGCCGCGCTTTCGATGCTCGACCGCGAAATCGAAGCGGCGCAGGCGCATGTTTCCGCGCTGGACGAGGAAACGCTCCGGCGCGAAGAAGCGCTGGAAGCGATGAAGAACAGCATCATCGAGCGCATGAACCGCATGTCGGACTACCGCTCCAGCGTTTCCCGGTTCGACACGATGCGCGCTTCTATTGAGGAGCGCCTCTCCGCAATTGAACTCGAAGGCAAACGCAGAAGCGGCGAAACCGCGCGTTTGGAAGAGGAGCAGAAAACCGCCGCGCGGACGCACGCCGAAGAAGCCGAAAAGCTGGAAACGGCAAAGCGCGACCTCGACGCTTCCGTAGAAAACCGCAGAAAGACGCTGGATCGCTTTTCGACCCTGCGTGAAGAACTGCAAAAGGACGAGCAGAACATTTCGTCCCTCGTTTCGCGCTTACGGCTGCTCGAAGAGATGCAGCGCTCCCGCGAAGGGTACTTTGCGAGCGTAAAGAACATCCTCCGCGACGCGCCGAACGACACCCGTCTTTCCCGCGCGATTGTCGGTGTGGTGGCGGAGCTCATCCGCGTGCCGAAAGAATACGAAATCGCCGTCACGATGGCCATGGGTTCGACACTGCAGAACATCGTTACCCCGACCGCCGAGGACGCAAAATACGTCATCGAATACCTCCGCGCGCGCGACTACGGCAGAGCGACGCTCCTGCCCATGGCGCTGTTGAATCCCACCCGCCCGACGCGGGAGGAGCGCGCCATGCTCGATTTGCCCGGTTGCATCGGGTTTGCAAGCGAGCTGGTCGGCTGCGACGAGAACGTGCGGGACGTCATCGACTATCTGCTCTGCCGCACGATCATCGTAAAGGACTTGGACGCAGGCATTGCGCTCAAAAAGCGTACGCGCGGCGCGTTCCATATTGCCACTCTCGAAGGCGACATCATCAGCACCGGCGGCTCCATGAGCGGCGGCAGTCTGCAAAAACAGAGCCATTCACTGCTGGGCAGAGAGCGCGAAATTAAGGAACTGCGCGAAACACTCAAAAAGGCGGAAGCGGCGCTGGAAGAAAAGAAGCGCGCGCTTCGCAAGAACGAGCAGGAACTGCTCCAGTGCGATATTCAGGTGGATTCGTTTCGGGACGCGGTGCACGCCTGCGAAATCGAGGCGGCCAAGCAGGCCGAGCAGCTCGACATCATCCGCAGGGACGTGGAAAAGAGCCGCGAGTCTGAAGCCGAACTGGAAGCGGAACGCTTGCAGCTTAGCGAAAACCTTACGGATGTGGAACGCGAGCGCAAGAGCGCGGACGAAAGCCAGACCACCATCGAGCAGGACAACGCCTCCACCCGTGAGGATGTAACCAAAGCGCAGGGCGAACTCGCCGAACTGCGCAAGGAGCGCGAACGCGCCGCCAACGAACTCTCCGAGCAGAAGGTGCGCCGCATGGCGCTCTCCAAGGAGCGAGATGCGGTCTACGCCGAGCAGAAGCGGCTGGTCAACGAGCACCGCGAGCTTTCGATCAAGCTCCAAAACCTCGAACGGGAAGCGGCGGAGAACGAAGCCGCCATCGCCCAAATAGAGACGGAACTCAAGACGATGCTTGCCGAAATCGAAGCCGACCAAAAGGTCAACGGCACGGAAAAGGAAGCGCAGAAAAAGCTGGAGGAAGAGCGCCTGAGCGTTTCCAACTCGCTGAGCGAACTGCGCAAACGCCGAGAGGAACTTCTTACCGGCGCGCGCGACCTCTCCGAGCGCATCCATAAGCAGGAGATGCAGCAGGCCAAGCTCGAAATGGAGCTTGCCGCTATGCAGGATCATATTTGGGAAGAGTATGAGCTGACGTACGAAAACGCGGCGGCGCTCCGGCGCGACATCGCGGTTGGCGCGACCAACACGCGCATCAACGAAATCAAGGCGGAAGTCCGCGAACTGGGCGATATCAACCTTGGCTCGATCGAGGAATACAAGATCGTTGCCGAGCGGCACACCGCGCTCAAGACGCAGTTTGACGATTTGCAGAAGGCGAAGGCCGACCTCCAGCAGCTGATTGTGGAACTCACTTCGACCATGGAGACCGTGTTCCTGCGGCAGTTCGAGCTGATTCAGCAGAACTTCTCCGGCGTGTTTGCGGAGCTCTTTGGCGGCGGATTTGCCGAACTCCGGCTGACGGACAAGCAGGACGTGCTCGGCTGCGATATCGACATCATCGCCCAGCCGCCGGGCAAGAAACTCCAGCTTTTAACCCTGCTTTCCGGCGGGGAACGCGCGCTGACCGCCATTGCGCTGTTGTTTGCCATGCTCATGCTCAAGCCGCCCGCGTTCTGCATGCTCGACGAAATCGAGTCCGCGCTGGATGAAGCAAACGTGACCCGCTTTGCGGACTACGTCAAGCGCTACAGCGACGGCACGCAGTTTATTCTGATTACGCACCGCAAGGGCAGTATGGAAGTCTGCGACACGCTCTACGGCGTTTCCATGGAGGAAAAGGGCGTGAGCAAGGTCGTTTCCGCGCGCTTCGGCGAAAGCGGCGACTCGTCAAACGTCATGCAGGCGGACTGAAAACAAAAACCACCTTTTTACAGTTAGGGATTTAATATGGAAAAGAAACCCCTCTTTCAAAAATGGAAAACCGGTCTCGGCAAAACGCGGACGAGCCTGCTCGCCCGACTTTTTGGCGCGAAGGACGGCATTAACGAAGCCTTTTACGAGGAACTCGAGGAAGCGCTGATCCTTGCCGACGTCGGCGCGGAAGCCACGGAGCGTCTGCTCGACGGCCTGCAGAGCGCCGTTAAGGAACAAAAGATTACATCCCGCGAGCTCGCGCGGCGTGAACTAGAACGGCTCATTGCAAACGCGGTGACGACCAACCAGCCTTTTTCACCGGAACTGGGCAGCGCGGTGCTCCTGATCGTAGGCGTCAATGGCGTCGGTAAAACGACCAGCATCGGCAAGCTCGCCTCGCTCTATCATCAGAACGGCAGAAAAGTCATGCTGGCGGCGGCGGATACCTTCCGCGCGGCGGCGGCAGAGCAACTGGGCGAATGGGCAAAACGCGCGGACGTACCAATGGTCAGGCATAACGAGGGCGCGGATCCCGCGGCGGTGGTGTTTGACGCAATCGCTTCCTACAAGGCCAAAGGCTGCGACCTGCTGCTCTGCGATACGGCGGGACGGCTGCACAACAAGACAAACCTCATGAACGAACTCGGCAAGATCAAGCGCGTGATTACGCGCGAACTGCCGGAAACGCCCTGCGAAACCCTGCTCGTGCTGGACGCGGTGACGGGGCAGAACGCCGTGGCGCAGGCCAAAGCGTTTGCCGAAGTCTGCCAGCTCGATGGCGTCATTTTAACCAAGCTCGACGGCACGGCCAAGGGCGGCGTTGTGATTTCCATCTGCGAAACGCTGCATGTGCCGGTGCGTTTTGTAGGCGTCGGCGAAGGCATAGACGATTTGCAGCCCTTTGAACCGGAGCTCTTTGCCGAAGCGCTTTTATCGCAGGAAGGCGAGTAAAACAGAAAAACAGCCGCTTTTTGCGGATATTTCCTAGATTTTTCTTGACAAAACGGCGTTCCTCCTTATAATGGACAGAGTGTAAAGCTATTTCACTTTACAGGAATGCCGAATGAATCGTTTAGTGGAACTTGGACAATTATTAGACTGGTACGGCGCGTTTCTGACACAGCGCCAGCGGTCGCTCGTGCGCCAATACGCGTTTGAGGACTGCTCGCTGGGTGAAATTGCCGAGCGCGAAGGAATTTCGCGTCAGGCCGTGCGGGACGCAATCACCACGGCGGAAACGGAACTCAAGGGAATGGAGCAAAAGCTCGGCCTTATCGAAAAGAACGAGCGCTCCCGCGCGTTGTTAGCAGAACTGATGGCGACTCCGCTCAGCGAACGCCAGCGGGAACTGGCGGAAGAGCTGCTGGAGCTGTCCTCAAACGAGGAAGAAGCGTAAGCATTTTAAAAGATCATAACTTATTGTGGAGATAGATCATGGCGTTTGAAGGAGTCTCTTCCAAACTTCAGGCAATATTCAAGCGGCTGAACGGGCGCGGAAAGCTTACCGAAGCGGACGTGAACGAAGCCATGCGCGAGATCAAACTCGCGCTGTTGGAAGCGGACGTCAACTTCCTCGTGGTCAAGGACTTTATCAAGATCGTCTCCGCGCGCGCCGTCGGCAGCGAGGTGCTCGAAAGCCTCACTCCCGGCCAGCAGGTAATCAAGATCGTCAACGAGGAGCTCACGCGCCTTATGGGCGGCGAAAACGCCAAGCTGGACTTCGGCACGCAGAAACCCGCCGTCATCCTGATGGCAGGCCTGCAGGGCGCCGGCAAGACCACCATGTGCGGCAAGCTCGGCGCGCTGATAAAGAAGCAATACGGCAAGCAGCCTTTGCTCGCCGCGTGCGATATCTACCGTCCCGCCGCCATCCAGCAGTTGCAGATCGTTGGCGAAAAGCTCGATTTGCCGGTGTTCGAGCGCGGCACGCAGGATCCCGTCCTTACTGCTAAACAAGCGGTGGAGGAAGCCAAGCGGTTGTTCCTCGATGTTGTCATCGTCGATACCGCGGGCCGTCTGCATATCGACGGGGACATGATGGAGGAGCTCAAACGCATCCGCGACGCGGTGAAACCAGCGGAAATCCTGCTCGTCGTGGACGCCATGACCGGTCAGGACGCGGTGAACGTTGCCAAGACCTTCCACGAAACCGTTGCGCTTACGGGCGTCATTTTAACAAAGCTCGACGGCGACACGCGCGGAGGAGCCGCGCTCTCCGTCCGTCAGGTGACGGGCAAGCCCATCAAGTTTGCGGGCATCGGCGAAAAGCTCACGGATATCGAACCGTTTTACCCCGACCGCATGGCCAGCCGTATCCTCGGCATGGGAGACATGCTGACGCTCATCGAAAAGGCGCAGGCCAACTTTGACGAGCAGAAAGCGGCCGAGATGGCCGAAAAGATGAAGACTAACTCGTTCACGCTGGACGATTTTCTGGAGCAGATGGAGCAGGTTCGCTCCATGGGGTCGATGGAGGACATTCTCAAGATGATCCCCGGCATGGACGCCGGCAAGCTCGGCGGCGCGCAGATCGACGAAAAGCAGATGGGGCGCACCAAGGCGATTATTCAGTCTATGACCAAGGCGGAGCGGGCGAACCCCGATATCCTCAATGCCAGCCGCAGAAAGCGCGTCGCGCGCGGCAGCGGCACGAGCGTGCAGGAAGTCAACCGCCTGATCAACCAGTTCAACGCTTCTCGGCAGATGATGAAGCAGATGAGCGGGCGCATGAAAAAAGGCAAGCGCGGCGGCTTCCCGTTCGGGTTCTAGCCCCAAAAGCGCGAAATTAGCACGGCGAATCACGTTTTAACGTATTCGATATAAAAAACATTCATATACGGAGGAATCACACAATGCTTAAGATCAGACTGCGCCGCATGGGCGCCAAAAAAGCACCTTTCTACCGCATCGTGGTTGCGGACTCCCGCGCGCCCCGCGACGGCGCCTGCGTCGAAGAACTCGGCTACTACAATCCCCTTTCGAACCCGGTTGAGCTGAACGTGAACAACGAAAAAGCAGTTCAGTGGGTTAAGAAAGGTGCGCAGCCGACCGAAACGGTACGCGCTCTGCTCAAAAAGAGCGGCGCCATCGAGTGAGGACGGAACCGATGGAGGAGCTGGTCCGCTACATCGCGAAAAACCTCGTCGACGAGCCCGAAGCCGTGACGGTGGAATCGCGCGAGGAAGGGGATACGGTCATCATTTCCCTTTCCGTCGCTCCCTCCGACATGGGCAAGGTCATCGGCAGGCAGGGACGCATCGCCAAGGCGATCCGTACGGTCGTCAAGGCCGCCAGCGTCCGCGAAGACAAGAAGTACATGGTCGATATCGTTGAAAAGTAAGTACCTGCGCATCGGCCAGATCGTCCGCGCACACGGCGTGCACGGGGACGTTAAAGTTCTCCCGCTGACGGACGATCCGGCCCGCTACCGCAAACTGAAAAGCGCATATCTGGAACGCGGGGGCGAATATTTGCCCGTCGCGATGGAAGACGTCCGGCTTCAGCCGGACGCGGTTCTTTTGCATGTTTCGGGGTACGACACACCGGAGAAGGCTGAAACGCTCAAGAGCTTGTATCTCTGCGTTGACCGCGAAAACGCCGTCACGCTGGACGAGTACACGTATTTCATCGCCGATTTGATCGGCTGCGAAACGTTCGATACGGCGGGCAAAGCCTACGGCAAAATTACCGACGTGCTGGAAACCGGCGCGAACGACGTTTACGAAATCGAGCACGGCAAACTGCTGGTTCCGGCGCTTAAGCGCGTGCTGGCCAGCGTGGATATTGCCAGCGGCCGCATCGTGTTCAACGCGGACGTTCTCGAGGAGGTCGGCTGCTTTGCGGATTGACATTCTCACGATCTTTCCGGAGATGTTCGAAGGCGTGCTGGGTTCCAGCATGCTGGGGCGCGCGCGCCAGAACGGACTTGTCGATATCCGCGTGCACAACATTCGCGACTATACGGACAACAAGCACAAAAAAACCGACGACTATCCCTTCGGCGGCGGCGCAGGCATGGTGATGATGGTGCAACCCATCTTCGACTGCGTGGACGCGGTGCTGGACGGTGAAAAAGCGCGTCGGATCCTGCTTTCC
Organism: Christensenellaceae bacterium; assembly: GCA_963674535.1. Classification (GTDB taxonomy): domain Bacteria; phylum Bacillota; class Clostridia; order Christensenellales; family CAG-138; genus UBA7703. The sequence goes on from OY771363.1 coordinate 1,170,864, forward strand.
CCGCGCGGCAGGACGCTGAATCAAAAGATTGCCAAGGAACTCGCAGCAGAAGAGCGGCTTTTACTGCTCTGCGGGCACTACGAAGGCGTGGACGAGCGCGTGATGACCATTATGGACGAAGAGCTCTCCATTGGCGACTATGTGCTCACCGGCGGCGAACTGCCCGCCATGGTGCTCACCGACTGCCTCAGCCGGTTTATCCCCGGCGTTCTGGGCAGCGAGGAGAGCGCGGCGGACGAGTCGTTTAGCGAAGGTTTGCTGGAATACCCGCAGTATACGCGCCCGGCGGAGTTTCGCGGCATGGAAGTGCCGGAAGTGTTGCTCAATGGCCACCACGCCAAGATTCAGGCCTGGCGGCTGGAGCAGGCGCGGCTGAAAACCGCTCTGAACCGCCCCGACCTCTTAACGGAAAACACCGTTGGCGAATCCATCGAAGCACCGGATGACGCCTGGCTCTGAGCACATCACAAAGTAAATAGGGTTTCCAAAGGGATGGCTGTCCCTTTGGAAAAAGTTTGAGGGCAGAGCCCTCATAGCGTATGTTCAGTTTGAGGGCTTAGCCCTCATTATTTTATGGGATTCCAAAGGGACGACATCCCTTTGGCAGGAGGTCGAGGGCGGAGCCCTCGAATATGTTTTATGAAGGAATCCACAAAAGGGTCTCTCGCCATGCTGGCGGCGGCGCTGCTCTGGAGCATGGGCGGCATCTTTATCAAGCTCGTGCCATGGAACGCGCTCGCCATCACGGGCGCGCGCGGCCTGCTCGGCGGGCTGATCGTGTTTGCCTACCTACGCATCAAAAAGATCAAGCTTACGGTCAATAAGGATACGATTAAAATTGCCGTGGCGCTCGCCTGCGTCTGCGCAACGTTCGTTACCGCAAACAAGCTCACCACGGCGGCAAACGCCATCGTGATTCAATACTGTGCGCCGGTATACGTGCTGCTCTACGTTGCATTCGTGCAAAAAAAGAAGCTCAAACCGCTCGATATCGCGGTGGTGCCAATCACCATTCTTGGCGTCGCGCTCTGCTTTATCAGCCAAATCGGCAAAGGCACACTGATTGGCGATCTGGTTGCGGTGGTCTCCGGCATATTCTTTGCGGCCATGTTCATCTTCAGCGAGGGCGTAAGCGATGAAACTCGGTTTAACGGAATTATGCAGGGGCAGCTTCTGACCGCGCTGATCGGACTTCCGGTGCTGTTTGCTACGCATCCGGTGTTCAGCACACAAGCGGTCGTCGGCATACTCGTTCTCGGCATTTTCCAGATCGGGCTTGCGTATGTGCTTTATGGCGTTGCGCTCAGGAGCGCGCCGCTTTTAACCTGCTCGCTGCTGGCGGTAATCGAGCCGCTGCTCAACCCCGTGTGGGTTTACCTCTTCAACGGCGAGAATCCCGGTGTGTGGTCGCTCGTCGGCGGGGTGATCGTTGTGGGCGTAATTACGCTCTGGTACGTCAAAGGCACCAAAAACGCATCCCGCAGCAGCGAAGAGGTTTCCGCTTAATCGCCGAAAAACGGCTTGCATTCGGCACTTGGCTATGTTATAATCGCGTTCGTGACATCGGGCGGTCCTCTGTTCGGCATCGGATATGAACGCTTGCAAACTGAAAGGAGAATTTTCAATGTCAGACATCATTAGAGAACTCGATAAGGAACAAATCCGGACGGACCTTCCGGAACTTCAGGTTGGCGACGCGGTTCGCGTTTTCGTCAAGGTTATTGAAGGCAACCGCGAACGTCTCCAGAACTTCGAAGGCGTCGTGATCAAGATTCAGGGCGGCGGCATCCGCAAGTCCTTCACCGTCCGCCGCATCTCTTACGGCGTAGGCGTGGAGAGAACCTTCCCCTACAACAGCCCGCGCATCGGCCGCATCGAAGTGGTGCACCATGGCGTCGTCCGCCGCGCAAAGCTCTTTTATCTGCGTGAGCGTACCGGCAAAGCCGCCAAGATCCGCGAGAGAATCACGGAAAAGAGCAGCAAATAGTCACCGTTTTTATGCTGATAAAAACCCCCTGCCGGAACCGGCAAAGGGGTTTTTCCGTATTTATCACGGCCTGAGAACACACGCCGCGCGCCAGACTGGAAAGGAAACTCCCTATGCCCGCAATCAACTGGTACCCCGGACACATGGCAAAAACACGCCGCATGCTCGTTGAGAGCCTGCGCATGATCGACGTTGTGGTGGAACTCATCGACGCCAGAGCGCCGCTGGCTTCCCGCAACCCGGACTTTGACGACCTGTTTGCCGGCCGGGCGCGGGTTGTTCTGCTCAACAAAAGCGACCTTGCCGACCCGCAGGCAACCAAGCGCTGGATTTCCTACTATGCCTCCCGCGGGGTCGCGGCGGCGGGCATCAGCGCAACCTGCGGCGGGGCAAAGAAGACCGCGGTCACGCTCATTGAGCGTGCGGCAAAACCCAAGGTGGACGCCATGCGTCTCAAAGGCATCAACAAGACCGTCCGCTGTATGGTGGTCGGCATTCCGAACGTCGGCAAATCGACGTTCATCAACCGCATGGCGGGCGTAACCCGTGCGGAAGTGGGCGACAAGCCGGGCGTTACGCGTGGTAAACAGTGGGTGCGGATTACGCCGTATCTGGAGCTTATGGATACGCCGGGCATGCTCTGGCCAAAGCTGGAAAATCAGGAACTCGCGGCGCACCTGGCGTTTTTGGGTTCCATCAAGGATGAGATCATGGACTCCGAGGCGCTCGCCGTGGATCTGCTCAAGTTGCTGCAAGTCAGCGCGCCCGCCGCATTGGGGGAACGCTTTAGTAAGCTCACGCGGGAAACGCCGGAGGACGAACTGCTCGACGCGGTCTGCCTGAGCCGGGGATTCCTGCTCAAAGGCGGTGCGCTGGATACCGAACGCGCGGCGCATGTCGCGCTGGACGAGTTCCGCGCGGGTAAGATCGGCCGAGTGACCCTCGAACTGCCGGAGAAGCGTTCATGACGCGCTTGCCGGAAGAGGAGCGTCTCAGCCGCCTCGCGGAACCCGACCGCGCGTTCTGGGGACGGGAAGGGGTGCTGCTCGCGGGCATGGACGAAGTGGGACGCGGGCCGCTGGCGGGGCCGGTGGTCGTCTGCTGCGCGGCCATGCCGAGCGAACCGCTGATACGGCATGTCAACGACTCCAAAAAAGTCTCCGAAGCGAGAAGGGAAGCGCTGTACCCCGAACTGGCCGAAACCGCCATTGGTTTTTCATTTGGCTGGGTCTGGCCGGAAACCATAGACGAAATCAACATTCTGCAGGCGACGCGTAAAGCGTTTCGGGAAGCGTTTCTCGCTATGCCGGTTGCCGTAACGGACGTGCTGGTTGACGCCATGCGGAATCTCGAAATCCCCGCGCGCCAGCACCCGCTGATCCATGGCGACGCGCTGAGCTATTCGATTGCCTGCGCTTCTATTCTGGCAAAGGTAACGAGAGACCGCTACATGCTGGAGCAGGACGCGCTCTACCCCGAATACGGGTTTGCGCGCAACAAGGGCTACGGTACCGCGGAGCATATCGCTGCGCTCAAACAGTTCGGCCCGTGTCCCATCCACCGCAAATCGTTTATCGAAAAGTTTATATCAAACTAAAACAGGCAAACTCTTTCAGATCATCTGATTTTCAATCTCTCAACGACGAACAAAACTTGACCAACGGAAGAAAACGAGGGGTAAGATGACCACTACCTCAATTGGCAGGCGCGGCGAAGAGCTCGCCCTGCACCATCTCGAAAAGCTGGGCTATATCCTGCTGGCACGGAACTACCGCGACGGTTCGCGTGAAATCGACCTTGTGCTGGGCGACGGGGATACCATCGTGTTTGCCGAAGTTAAGGCCAGAAGCGGAATCGGCTTCGGTACGCCTGCGGAGTTCGTAGGCAGAGAGAAACAGCGGCAACTAACCCGCGCCGCGCAGACGTATTTAATGAAGCACAACCTCTTGGACGCGCCCGCGCGGTTCGACGTTGTGGAAATCTACCTTTCCAACGGCAGGGTCAACCATATCAAAAACGCGTTCGACGCGGTCACCTGATGGCGCGCGGCCGCCGGTTTGGCGCGTTCTGCGCAGAGAAAACAGGCACTCTTTCTTCTTAAAACACAACTGTGACAAAACGGTAAACGTTTGTGAGCGTATGGCGGTGGAATTGTTCCCGCCGTTTTGGCGTGCTATAATACAGCGGATGGCAACCGGCCGTCCCGCTGCACTGCGGCCAAATACCCGCCTCTACTGCCCGGTTTTTGCATTGCGCTTGCCGGGCGGAGCGCGTGCAAAGCCGCTTCTGCTTCATTCGATTCATCCGCAATCATACCAGTGATTGGAACCCCATTAGGGTTGGAGAAAGGAACCTTTTGTGCGCAAACTCCTGACAATCCTGCTGCTTCTTCTGCTGCTGACCTTCCCCGTTGCCGCGCTGGCGGAGGGGGAGGATACGCTCGTTGGCGATGAACTCCTCTACAATGGCGATTTTTCGGTCTATTCGGACAGCGCGCAGCTGCCTGCGGGTTGGGAACTCTCGGCCTACTACAGCGACTCGAGCAGCGTGCTCGCCGCCGCCCAGACCGACGACATTGGCGATTTGGTGGTCAGCATTGAAAACCTGACGGCAAACGACGCGCGTGTCAGCCAAATCGTATCCGTCAAGGCGAACACCACCTACAAGCTCACCGCCAAAATTCGAACAACCGACGTGCAGTACGGCACCGGCGCTTCGCTTTCCATTGACAACTACGCAATCGACGGCACCTACTGCTACTCCGAAAACCTTTTTGGTACGGACGTCTGGCGGACGGTGTCGCTTTATTTTAAAACCGGGCCGGAACAGACCAGCGTGAACGTTGCCCTCCGCCTCGGCGGCTACGGCACCACCGCAACCGGACAGGCGGAGTATAAGAGCGTTTCTTTGATGGAATGCACTTCTACCGGCGCGGACGTTGTTGACCTGCTCACGGAGAACGGCATCGTTTCCGGCACGAGCGGCAACGCAGAGCGGGCGGCCAGTCAGGAAGGCCAAACCGCGACAGGCAAGCTCGTGCTGGCTCTCGCGGTTACGGCGATTCTCGCGCTGTGTTACCTCTGGTTTTACCTTACGCACGTCCGCTACGACGGGCGCACGCTGAACCAAACGAACCGGCCGGGGTTTGCGCTGACGATGCTGCTGCTCGGCGCGTTCGTGCTGAGGATGATGCTCTCGCTCATCTTTTACGGCCACCCCACGGACATCAATTGCTTCATGGCTTGGGGCAACATGGTACTGGACGGAACCAGAAACTTCTATACTTCCGGCGCGTTTACGGATTACCCGCCGGGATATATGTATGTTTGCGGCGCGCTGAGCTGGATCTGCCGCGTTCTCGGCATTTCCTACGGTTCCAACGGCATGGCGCTGCTCTTTAAGCTGCCGTCCACGGCGGCGGATCTGGTCGGCACCTGGCTGCTCTACAAGATGGCAAAACAGTACGGCGCAAACGAGACCGTATCGCTGATCGTCGCGGGGCTGTTTGCGTTCTGCCCGGTGCTGGCGTTCGTTTCCGGCGCATGGGGGCAGATCGATTCCATCCTCGCACTCCTGTTGGTGGTCGTTATCCTGCTGCTGCAAAAGGACAAGCGCATCCTTGCGGGCGCGGTTTACGGGCTTGCGATTCTCATCAAGCCCCAGGCGCTCATGCTCGGGCCGCTGCTTGCGGTTGCGTATATTGTTGATATTCTGGATGCAAAACAGGATTGGCCGAAGCGGATGCTCGAAACGCTGATTGCCGTTCTCGCCGCGTTTACGGTGCTCATTGCGCTGTCGCTGCCGTTCAAAGGTACGCAGAACTGGTACTGGCTCGCGGTCAAGTACGCAACCACCGCGTCCTCCTATAACTACGCTTCCATCGAGGCGTTCAACCTTGGCGCGCTGCTTGGCGGCAACTGGAAATCGGCGGATATGCTCGTACTGGGCTTCATTCCGTTTAAGGTGATCGGCATGCTGGGCATTGCGCTCTCTACGGTTTTTTCTGCGGTGCTGTATGTGCTTGGCAGGAAGCGCGGCGCGGGCGCGCTGTTTCTCAGCGGCGCGGTCGGCGCAATTCTGATCTTCTGCCTGGGGCATTATATGCACGAGCGCTACATGCTGCCCGCGCTGATGCTGCTGCTCGCGGCGTATGCCTTCTTCCGTGACCGGAGGCTATTAATCGCCTTTGGCGGCATTTCGCTTACCGCGTTTTTAAACGTCACCTGCGCCATGTATGTAGTCAATCATCAAGCGGCGCGCGGCCCATTTTACGACGGGATTACCTACGCCGGTTCCGCGCTGATGCTGATCTCGGCGGCGTATCTTTGCTATGTGGCCGTTTCCATTCTGCTCTGCGGGCGTTCGCCCGAACCGCTGCTTACCGAGCGGGAGGCAGCGGAGCAAGCAGAAGCAATGGAAGAAATGGAAGAACCGGGTGAGGAAGGCGAGCCAAGGCCGCCCAAACCGCCCAAAGCGCCAAAACCGCCCGAACCGATTCTGCCGCTGCAGAACACGGATACCAAACTGCGCTATACCCGCAGGGATATCTTCTATGTGCTGGCCATTACGCTGGTCTACGGCATTGTTGCGCTTACGAACCTCGGCTCGCTCCATGTGCCGCAAACGTTTTGGCAGAGCGATGTTGCGGGGGAGAGCTTTACGGTGCAATTCCCCAAGACCGAGCATGTTGCGTATTACAGCCTCTATGGAAACATCGAACAGGATGGTACGCTGCTGTTAAAAACCAACGAAGGCTACGAAGAAACTTTTGCCCAGACCTATGACGACATGTTCCGCTGGAAGCGGGTTCCAACGGAATTTACAGCCAGCAGCGTGACGCTCTCGGTCTATTCCGGTTCGCTCAAGCTCAACGAGATGGCGTTTTTCGACGACGACGGGAACCTGCTTCCGGTAACGCTTGTCGGCGCGAGCGAATCGCAGCAAAAGCTCTTTGACGAGCAGAAATACGTGGACTTTACGCCCACATATTACAACGGCATGTATTTCGACGAGCTGTACCACGGCAGAACTGCTTACGAAAACCTGCATAACCTGACTCCCTACGAAAACTCGCATCCGCCGCTCGGCAAGCTCTTTATCATGCTGGGCGTCTGGGTGTTTGGCATGGTGCCGTTCGGCTGGCGCGTGGTGGGGACGTTGTTCGGCATCGGCATGCTGCCGGTTCTCTATGCGTTTGGCAAGCGGCTGTTCAAAAACTCCGACTATGCGCTGACGCTGACGGTGCTGTTTGCGTTTGACTTTATGCACTTTACCCAAACGCGCATCGCCACAATCGACGTCTATTCCGTGTTCTTCATCCTCTTGATGTACTATTATATGTACGTCTACATTTCGATGAACTTCTTTACCGACGGAGTGAAAAAGACGCTCAAGCCGCTGTTCCTTTCCGGCCTGTTCTTCGGCATTGGCGCCGCCTGCAAATGGACGAGCATCTATGCGGGGGCGGGGCTTGCCGTACTGCTGTTCGGCTCGCTGATTGCGCGGTATATCGAGTACAAGCGCGCGAAAGTGCGCGGGACGGAACAAGAGCAGGCAAAGACACTTGACTACTGGTACTATACAATTGTGACGCTGCTCTGGTGCTGTCTGTTCTTCCTCGTGATTCCGTTTGCCATCTACTTTGCTTCCTACACGCCGTATTTCATTTACGAAGCAGGTCAGAGCGGTGGGACGTACGGGCTGAAGGGCATGCTGAACACATTTACGAACTATCAGTCGTTTATGTACAACTACCATGCCAATTTGCACGCAACGCACCCCTATCAGTCAAGTTGGTACAGCTGGCCGTTTACAATTAAGCCGATGTGGTACTTCTATAATACCTATCTCAATGGCGACGCAATCTCCACCCTGACCGCATCCGGCAACCCCGCGGTTTGGTGGGTCTCCTCCATCGGAGCAGTGGCCTTACTGGCGCTGCGGCTCACAAAGCGCATCAAACCCGACCGCGCGCTGCAGATTTTCTTTGTGGGCGTGCTGGCAAACTACCTGCCATGGGTGCTGGTGACGCGGTGTACGTTTATTTACCACTTCTTTGCAACCGTGCCGTTTATCCTGATGGCGACGGTTTACGCTCTGCAGAAGCTGGAAAAGAAGTTTCCGGACGCTTCGTTTCTCAAGTGGGCCTGGATCGGCTTTGCGGTGCTGTTTTTCGTGATTCTGTACCCCGGCCTGTCCGGGCTTGCGGTTTCGCCGGAGTGGGCTTCGTTCATTGCCAAACTGCCGGGAGGAAAACTGATGTATGGAGCGTAAGCTGGCGGTTAAACAGACGGCAGGACAGTTTCTCAAGTTTGCCGTCGTTGGCGTACTCAACACGCTGGTCGATTTTGCGGTGTTTCAGGCGCTCAACCTGCTGCTCGGCTGGGTCTATGCCGCACAGGTGGCAGGCTTTACCTGCGGGGTGATCAACAGCTACCTCTGGAACAGCAACTGGACATTCCGAAAAGAGCGCACAAAGAGCTTCCGCGAAATGGCGCTGTTTCTGCTCGTCAACCTCATCAGTCTATGCGTTTCACTCGGGGTGATGTGGCTCTGCCGGGAAGTCTTCGGAGTAACCAACGCCTGGGCGGCGGGCTGGATGCCAGCGTCGCTTTCGGGCTTTGTCAAGGGAGATACGATTGCCAAGCTGATTGCGACGTGCTTTTCGATTGTCGTCAACTACGTCGGCAACCGTCTGTTTGTGTTCAACGGCAAGAGCAAGCAGAAAGAACCAAGAGCAGGGGAATAACAAAAAAACATCGCGCCCTTCTAGACGGGGTTTGAAAAACATAACGGGGGGATTTGTACTCGACATGCTTTCGCGCGTAAAAAGCCATGGACTCAGCGGAATCGGCGGGTTCTGCGTGCAGGTGGAGACCGATATTGCAAACGGTCTGCCCGCTTTTGAAATCGTAGGACTCCCGGACGCGGCGGTCAAGGAATCGCGCGAGCGGGTGCGCGCTGCCATCAAGAACGCGGGTTATATCTTTCCCGCGGCGCGCATTACGGTAAATCTCGCCCCTGCGGATATGCGTAAGGAAGGCGCGGTCTACGACCTGCCCGTTGCGCTCTCCATCCTCGGCGCTTCCGGCCAGCTGGGCGCAAACCCCAAACTGGAGTTTGTGGCGTTCGGCGAACTGGGGCTGGACGGCGGCGTCCGCGCCATTGCGGGCGTGCTGCCCATGGTGATAGACGCGTTCGGCAAGGGCGAAACGGTATTCGCCGTGCCGGAAGGAAACGCCGAAGAAGCGGCGTATGTGGAGGGCATTTCCGTTCTGCCCGTTGCGTCGCTTGCCGCGCTCTGCGCGCATGTGCGCGGGGAAGCGACGATCGCCCCGCACCCAACCGAGCGCTGGCAGGGCAGCGAAACGCGCTATTCCACCGACTTTTCGGAGATCAAAGGCCAGCAGGGCGCCAAACGCGCGGCGGAGATCGCCGTCGCGGGCGGACACAACCTGCTGCTCATCGGCACGCCCGGCGCGGGCAAAACGATGCTCGCCCGCGCGCTGCCTTCCATTCTGCCAAGGCTTACCTACGAAGAATCCCTCGAAATTACAAAGATTCACTCCATCACGGGCGCGACGAAAGGCCTCGGTATGGTTCGCGAACGCCCGTTTCGCGCGCCGCATCACGGTGCGTCCAGCGCGGCGCTTGTCGGCGGCGGCAACCATGCCATGCCGGGCGAAATCAGCTTGGCGCACTACGGCGTGCTCTTTCTGGACGAGCTGCCGGAGTTTCGGCACGACGTATTGGAAGCGCTCCGTCAGCCGCTGGAGGACGGGTTTATAACCGTCAGCCGTGCGGCGGCAACTGCGACCTACCCCGCGGAATTCGTGCTGGTCGCGGCCATGAATCCCTGCCCCTGCGGCAACTACGGCTCGCGCATCCATCCTTGCCGCTGTTCCAGAACGCAGATTGAGAAATACCGCGGGCGCATTTCCGGCCCGCTGCTTGACCGCATCGACATCCAAATCGAGATGCCGGAAGTCGGCTTTGGCGAACTTTCGGACAAATCCGGGGGAGAGCCTTCCACCGAAGTTCGCGCAAGGGTGGAACGCGCAAGGGAGCGCCAGCGTGAGCGTTTCAAAGCCGACGGCATCCTCGTTAACGCGCAGATGAACGCGCGGCTCATCAAGCAGTACTGCTCGCCGGACAAAGCTTCCGAGCAGCTCCTTGCCCGCGCATATGCCGAGCTCAAGCTCTCCGCGCGCGCATATCAGCGCATCCTCAAAGTTGCTCGAACGATTGCGGACGTGGAGGGCCTGGAGCAGGTTCAGCTTGCGCACTATGCCGAGGCGATTCAGTACCGTAGCCTCGACGCCACGACCGGAAGGGACGCGTAACGCGCCATGCATCAGTTGAGCGCGGAAGAACAGAACAGGCTCTGGCTACATTATGCGGTGGAGTTCAACGCGCGGCTGTTTTTGCGCATCCAAGAACGCTTTTCCTCGCTTACAGAATTGCGGGAAGCGTTTGAAGCGAAGCACCCGCTGTTCGATTCTTTGAGCGACAAGGTGCGGCAGCGCCTTACGGAAGCTGCTGCGCCCGGATTTATCGAACGCTATATCGAAAAGCTCGAAAAGAAGCATATTTCGTTTACCTATCCCGGAGAAGAACATTACCCCAAACTCTTGGCGGAGATCGGCGATCCGCCGAGCGTGCTGTACTACAAAGGCACGCTGGAAGCGGAGCCCGGCCTTGCCATTGCAATCGTCGGTTCTAGGCACCCTTCACCCTACGGCATAGAGACCGCCAAGCGGTTTGCGTTTTCGCTCGCGGAGTCTGGCACGCAGATCGTCTCCGGCATGGCGGAGGGCATCGACGCCTGCGCCGCGCGGGGCGCGCTGGAGAGTAAGTCGAGCTCGTATCCTACCGTTGCGGTGCTCGGATGCGGGGTGGACGTAATTTACCCCAACGCCAACAAACAGCTCTACGAGGAGATCATCGAGCGCGGCGCGGTGGTTTCGGAATTTTTACCCGGCGCGCGCGCGGAACGCTTCCATTTTCCCATCCGCAACCGCGTGATGAGCGGTATGGCGCACGGAACGCTCGTTGTGGAGGCGGCGGAACGCAGCGGCACTTCCATTACGGCGGGCTTTGCGCACGATCAGGGGCGGGACGTATTCGCCGTTCCCGGACGCATCGGCGACGAGATGAGCCTCGGCCCCAACGGCATGATCTCGCACGGGGAAGCGAAAGCCGTTCTCACGCCGGAGGATATTCTCAGTGAATACAGCTGTCTGCATACGCCCGCCGAGACGCTTCCGGAGGCCGAAACCGTGTCCGTTTTGACCCTAAGCCCGGAGCAGCAGAGCATCTGCCGCGCGCTCAAAAACGGCGAATTTTCCTTTGACGAACTCTGTGAAATCCTGTCGCTTCCCATCGGCGTTTTGAATTCATGCTTGACAGAACTGCAGTTTTTGGGAATAATGAAGCAGTTGCCGGGCAGAATGTACGCTTTGGACGCGTGCAGAGTGCGGCTAAAGGACAACTAACCGACGGGAGGAACCGCTATGTCGGATACTCTGGTGATCGTGGAGTCGCCTGCAAAGGCAAAAACGATCGGAAAATTTTTAGGAAGCAAGTTCAAGGTCGTGGCCTCGAACGGCCATGTGCGCGATCTGCCCAAGAGCCAGATCGGCGTTAAAATCGACCAGGGCTTCGAACCGAAATATATCACGCTCCGCGGGCGGGGCGATGTTCTCGAACGCATTCGCAAGGAAGCCAAGGCCGCGGACAAAGTTTTTCTCGCGACCGACCCTGACCGCGAGGGGGAAGCCATCAGCTGGCATCTGGCGCAGGTGCTCAATTTGGACGAAAAAAGCAAGTGCCGTATCGAGTTCAACGAAATCACATCCACGGCGGTGAAGAACTCCATTAAGGGCGCGCGTTCCATCGACATGCGCCTGGTCAACGCCCAGCAGGCGCGGCGCATCCTCGATCGTCTCGTGGGTTACGAAATCAGCCCCATCCTCTGGCGAAAAGTGCGAAAAGGCCTCTCCGCCGGGCGCGTGCAGTCCGTTGCCACCCGCATCATCTGCGACCGCGAAATGGAGATAAGGGATTTCGTGCCCGAAGAGTACTGGAACCTTTCCGTCAAACTGCGGGACGTCGCTGGCAAAAAGAGCTTCGAAGCCAAGTACTATGGCGAGGACGGAAAAAAGCACGACCTGCATACGGAAGCGGAAACCAATGCCGTTTTGGAGCGCATTAAGAGCGGCTTGTTCGTGATTACCGACGTCAAGGACGGCGTCAAGACGCGCCATCCCGCGCCGCCGTTTACCACCAGTAGCCTCCAGCAGGAAGCTTCCCGCAAGCTCGGCTTTACCACCAAGCGCACCATGATGATTGCCCAGCAGCTCTATGAGGGCATCGAACTGGGGACCAAAGGCGCGGTCGGCTTGATCAGTTACATCCGCACGGACTCTGTCCGCGTTGCAAGCGAAGCGCAGGCAGCCGCTCGTTCGTTCGTTGAAAAACGCTTCGGCAAGGACTACATCCCCGAAAAACCGAACTTTTACAAAGGCCGCGCCGGCGCGCAGGACGCGCACGAAGCCATCCGCCCGACGGGCGTCGATCTGGAGCCCGCTAGCATCAAGGATTCCTTAACGAGCGAGCAGTACCGGCTGTACAAGCTGATTTACGAACGCTTTCTCGCCAGTCAGATGAGCGACGCGGTCTATGCTACGACTCAGGTAACGCTGGACTGCGAAGGCGAAACCTTCCGCGCAAACGGCACGCGCACGATGTTCGACGGCTTCACCGTCGTCTACACCGAAGGCCGCGACGACGAGCAGGAAAAGGAAGGCACGCTGCCGGAAATCAAGGTGGACGAACACTACAAAGCCGAAAAGATTTCCAACGAGCAGAAGTTTACACAGCCCCCGGCGCACTACACGGAAGCGACGCTGGTCAAGGCACTGGAAGAAAAGGGCATTGGACGCCCCAGCACATATTCGCCGACGATTTCCACCATCGTGGAGCGCGGCTACATTGCGCGCGAAAAGAAACAGCTCATTCCCACCGAGCTTGGATTTGTGGTCAACCGCTTCATGCTCGAAAACTTCGACGAAATCGTGGACGTTCAGTTTACGGCCATGATGGAAACGCAGCTCGACGAGGTGGAAGAAGATAAAGTCGGTTGGGTGGACGTACTCAGTAAATTCTACACCCCCTTCCACGAAAAGGTGGAGATCGCTTTGGAAAAAGCGCCGCCGGAAAAGATTCCGGACGAGGTTTCGGACATCGTGTGCGAAAAATGCGGCGCGATGATGGTGTATAAGATGGGCCGCTTCGGCAAGTTTCTTGCCTGCCCGAACTTTCCCACCTGCCGGAACACCAAGGCGATTGTGGACAAAATCGACGTGCCGTGCCCCAAGTGCGGAGCGGCGCTCATCAAGCGCAAGAGCAAAAAAGGCAAGGCGTTCTACGGCTGCGAAAAGTACCCGGAATGCGACTTTGTCTCCTGGGACAAGCCCACCAAGATGGCCTGCCCTAAGTGCGGCGGCATGATGGTGCAGAAGATCGGCCAGAATGGCAGCTACATCGCCTGCATGAACAAAGAATGCGGCTATATTCACCGCGCGGTGAAAAAGGGCAAGGAAGAACAGGAAGGCGAAGCCGAATGAGCGAACGGCGGGTCAGCGTCATAGGCGCGGGGCTCGCGGGGTGCGAAGCGGCGTATCAGCTCGCAAAGCGCGGCTACGGCGTCGACCTCTACGAAATGAAGCCCGGCAAAAAATCGCCCGCGCATACGAGCGACGCTCTTTGCGAACTCGTCTGCAGCAACTCCCTGCGCTCCGACCGCGTGGAAAACGCCGTCGGCCTGCTCAAGGCGGAGATGCGGCTGCTCGATTCGCTGGTACTGCGCATTGCCGACGAAACACGCGTTCCCGCGGGCGGCGCGCTGGCGGTCGATCGCGAAGGGTTTGCCAACAGGGTTACCAAAGAAATCAAAAACCATCCGAATATCGCTCTGTTCAGCGAGGAAGTCGTACGCCTGCCGGAGCCGCCCGCGATCATCGCGACCGGCCCGCTCACGAGTGACGCGCTCGCGGAGGAGCTGAACCGCACATTCGGCGAACCGCTGCATTTTTACGACGCGGCGGCGCCGATTGTTTCGTTGGACTCCATCGATATGACCAAGGTGTTTCGCGCCTCGCGCTACGGCAGAGGGGACGATTACCTCAATTGCCCGATGACGCGCGAGGAGTACTTTGCGTTCTATCGCGCGCTAATTACGGCGGAAACGGCGGAACTGCATTCGTTTGAAACACCGCGCGTATTCGAAGGCTGCATGCCGGTCGAGGTGATGGCAAAGCGCGGGGAACTCACGCTCTGCTACGGGCCGATGAAGCCTGTGGGTCTGGAAACGGAAGACAACGCACCGTTCGCGGTCGTCCAGCTTCGGCAGGACGACAAAGCGGGCAGGCTGTTCAACATCGTGGGCTTTCAAACGAACCTCAAGTTCGGCGAGCAGAAGCGTGTGTTCGGCATGATACCGGGGCTGGAGCACGCGGAGTTCGTGCGCTACGGGGTGATGCACCGAAACACGTTTTTGCAGTCGCCAAAGCTGTTGAATTTCGACTATCAGGCAAAGAGCGTGCCCGGGCTGTTCTTTGCGGGGCAGATGACCGGCGTGGAAGGGTACGTTGAGTCCGCTTCCAGCGGGCTTGCCGCCGCAATCGGAATGGATCGCTATCTGCGCGGGCTAAATCCGCTCGACTTTACGGCAAAGACCGCAATCGGCTCGCTCGGCCACTATGTTGCCGAATACCGGGGCGACGACTTCCAGCCCATGAACGTGACCTTCGGCATTATGGATCCGCTGAAAAAGCGTATTCGCAGCAAACGCGAGCGCTACGCGGTGCTGGCCGAGCAGGCGCTCGCAATCATGAAGGATCTTAGCCAGCTTTGCTGAGGAAGAATTCTCATACGGTTCGCTCTACGGTGCAAAACGGTATGGAATCCCGAAGAAGCCTTGTACTGCGGCGAAATAACAGCAGACCGCTGAAAAATCGTGAAAGAATTGAAAACGAATTGCGCAGCACGGGCGGACGGGCCCGTTTTGTGTTAGTATGGTAAACAGGTAGAAAATTACCGGCTCAAAGGCCTTTTTTCTTTGCAGATCGTTATTCATCAAAGCGAAAAAGTTACCGGAGCATTGCATACAGGAGGAACCCTTCGTGGAACTCAGGGGAACAACGATTATCGCCGTACAAAAAGACGGCAAGTGCGCCGTCGCGGGCGACGGGCAGGTAACGATGAGCGAATCCGTCGTGATGAAAGCGACGGCAAAAAAAGTCAAACGGCTGTATCACGATCAGGTCGTGGTCGGCTTTGCGGGCTCGGTTGCGGACGCGTTTTCGCTTTGCGAGCGGTTTGAAAAGAAGCTGGAACAGTACAGCGGAAACCTGACCCGCGCCGCGGTTTCGCTGGCGCAGGACTGGCGGAGCGACAAGATTATGCATAAGCTCGAAGCGCTGCTCATTGCGGCCAACAAGGACGAGCTTTTAATCATCTCCGGCACGGGCGAAGTCATTGACCCGGACGACGGCATTGCTGCCATCGGTTCCGGCGGCATGTACGCGCTGGCGGCGGCTAAAGCACTCAAGGCGAACACCGAGCTTTCCGCCGAACAGATTGCGGAAAAGGCGTTGCGCATTGCCAGCGACATCTGCGTGTTTACCAACGGCAACATCACCGTTGAGGAGGTCTGAGCGCTATGATACTGACGCCAAGAGAAATTGTTGAAGCGCTGGATAAATACATTATCGGGCAGGACAAAGCCAAGCGCGCCGTGGCGGTCGCCCTTCGTAACCGCTACCGCAGGAGCCAGCTGAGCGAAGAGCTCCGCGAGGAGATCACCCCGAAGAACATCATCATGATCGGGCCGACGGGCGTCGGCAAAACCGAAATCGCAAGACGGCTTGCCAAGCTCGTTGACGCGCCGTTTGTCAAGGTGGAAGCCACCAAGTATACGGAAGTCGGCTATGTTGGCCGCGACGTGGAGAGCATGGTGCGCGATCTGGTAGACGCCGCCATCCGCATTTGCCTCAACCGCAAGATGGAAGGCGTAAAGCTGATTGCGGAAGCCGCCGCCGAGCAGACGCTGGTTGATCTGCTTCTTCCGGGCGCGAAAAAGCGCGAGCACAAGCAACCCAACGCGCTGCAGATGCTGCTTGGCGCGGGTCAGCCCCAGGCGAACGAGCCGGAACCCAGCGAGGAAGAGAAAGCAAAGAGCTATACCGAGCGCGAACGCGTGCTCGCGGAACTGCGCGCGGGCAAGCTCGAACATGAGCTGGTCGAAGTCGAGGTGGAGGAGCAGAACGGCCCGAACGACGCAATGTTCGCCGCGGGCATCGATTTGAACATCGGCGAGATGTTTGGCGATCTACTCCCCAAAAAGACCAAGCGCCGCAAGCTCCCCGTGCGGGAAGCGCGCCGCGTGATCATCCAGCAGGAGAGCGAAAAGCGCATCGACATGGACGACGTGCACCGCGAAGCGCTGGAGAAGGCCGAGCAGGACGGCATCATCTTTATCGACGAAATCGACAAGATCGCCGGCGCGGAACGCATGGGCGGGCCGGACGTTTCCCGCGAGGGCGTCCAGAGGGACATTCTGCCCATCGTGGAAGGGTGCGTTGTGACCACCAAGTACGGCCCGGTCAAAACGGACTACATGCTCTTTATCGCGGCTGGCGCGTTCCATACGGCAAAGGTGAGCGATTTAATCCCCGAACTGCAGGGGCGTTTCCCCATCCGCGTCAAGCTGGAAGATTTGACGCAGGAAGACTTTGAAAAGATTCTGACGCAGCCGGAAAACGCCGTGACCAAACAGTACGCGGCGCTGCTTTCGGCGGACAAGGTCAAGCTGACCTTTACGCCGGACGCGCTGCACGAGATTGCCAAGTATGCTTTCATCGCCAACGAAAACACGGAGAACATCGGCGCGCGCCGCCTCCACACGGTGATGGAAAACCTGCTCGACGACATCTCCTTCAACGCCAACGGCCAGCACCCGGAAATCGAACTGGTCATCGACGCGGCATATGTGGAAGAGCACATTGGCGTGGAGTACCACGAGGACGACATCCATAAATACATCCTCTAAACAAAGGATGCGATTGATTGCCAAAGAAAGACAGGTTCATCAAAAAACTTGCGAGAATTCTGATTACAGCTTCACTCTGCTGCTTCCTTTTCGGCTGCGAAGGGGAAGCGCAGGTGTTTGCTATTGATCTGGCAACGCCGTCGCCTTCGCCGGAAGTGGTCGCAATTGGCGACGCGCCGGACGGGAAGAGCTATTCAATAACCGTAATCTCGCCTGCGGAAGCGGGCAAAAGCGCGTCCGACCAGAGCGTGGAGATGGATTCCGAGGCGATATTGCTCGCCACCAAGGAGCCGACGGCAACGCCGGTGATCACCCCGACCGCGGTGCCGACCGTCCCGCCGACGCCTACGCCCTCGCCAACACCGACCCCTTCGCCGGAGCCTACGCCAACGCCAAAAGCGACCGCAACTCCGAAAGCGACCGAAAAGGCGACGGCAAAGCCAAAATCGACTGCAACGCCGAAACCTACGGCAACGCCAAAACCCGACCCGACGCCGGAACCGATCCCGACCGACACGCCAACGCCGCAGCAGACGTCCTCGCAGGAACTGCCGGACGTTTCCAACGGCGCTTACGACGCGGAGGATATCCTGCTTGCCGCACGGGTTGCGTACTTTGAGGCGGGCAGAACCGAGGAAGGCTACCGCGCGGTGCTCTGCGTCATCGTCAACCGCGTGGAATCCTCCAAATGGCCGAACTCGGTGAATGACGTGGTGTATCAAAAGAGCCAGTTTACGGTGGTTGGCCGAAGCGACTTTTTAACAAAGACCATTCCGGACAGCGTGATTTCCTATGCGGACGATGTATTCAACCTCGGCAACAGGCTGCTGCCGAGCAACGTAATGTCGTTTCGCAGCGAAAACACGGATAAAACCTGGGGAACCAGAACGTTTTACGGCACCTACGGCGGAAACGACTTTTACAGTTAATTCAGGCTCCCTCTGACGAGGGAGCTGTCGCCCGCAGGCGACTGAGGGAGAGAAAAAGAAGCTCTCTCTTCCTCCGGCGCTTTTCGCGGCAAAGTGGCAGAAACACCAGTTAACGATGAACGTTTGCGGAACAGAGTTCCGCTTGTGTAAAAACGAACCCGCCGGGCGGGCAAAACCAAAGATCGTTGGCAGCTTGCGCAACGCAAGCCTTGCTGTTGATTTTGGGAATGACAAACAAAGCAGACTCCGCATGAAAGGCGGAAAAAACATCGCATTGAACTTGTGCGGAGCACGCGTGCTCGCGCTTTGGGGATAGGATGAAAATAGTATTGGAGAAGAAGAACAAATGGCAAACAAACTAAAGATTATACCGCTGGGCGGACTGGGCGAGATCGGCAAAAACATGACCGTTCTCGAGTACGGCAACGATATCGTGGTCATCGACTGCGGGCTCAGCTTTCCGGACGACGATATGCCCGGCATCGACATTGTGATACCGGATATGTCGTATCTGCGCGAAAACCGCGCAAAGCTGAAAGGCTTTTTAATCACCCACGGACATGAGGACCATATCGGCGCGCTGCCGTATGCGCTCAAGGAATTCGACGTGCCCGTTTACGGCACGGCGTTTACCATTGCGCTGATCGAACACAAGCTGGAGGAAGCGCGCGTTTCGAGCAAAAAACTCACCGTCGTCAAACCCGGCGATACCGTGGAACTCGGCTGTTTCAAGGTGGAGTTCATCAAAACCGGGCACTCCATCGCGGGGGCGGTCGCGCTGGCGGTGAACACGCCTATCGGCACGGTAATTCACACCGGCGACTTCAAGGTGGACTTTACGCCCATCGACGGCGAGCCCATCGACATCATTCGCTTTGCGCATTACGGCGCGCGCGGCGTGCTCGCGCTGATGAGCGACAGCACCAACATCGAAAGTCCCGGCCATACCCAGAGCGAACGGGACATCGGCAAGACGTTTGAGTATTATTTCGACGTGGCGGAAGGGCGCATCATCGTTGCTTCCTTTGCCAGTAACGTCTACCGCATCCAGCAGGTTGCGGATGTGGCTGTCAGTCACGGCCGGGTGGTCTGCTTTCAGGGACGCAGCATGGAGCAGGTGGTGCTCATTGCCATGCGGCTGGGCTACCTCAAAATCCCGCCGGAGAGCATCGTCAAAGTGGATCAGCTCAAGCGCTACCGCGACGACCAGATTTGCGTGATCACCACCGGCAGCCAGGGCGAGCCTATGAGCGGATTATTCCGCATGGCAACCGCGACGCACCGGCTCAACATCGGTAAGGGCGATACGGTGATTATCTCCGCTTCGGCCATACCGGGCAACGAAGTTGGCGTGTCTCGCGTGATCAACCAGCTCTACCAGAAAGGCGCGCAGGTTATTTACAACCGCATGGCGGACGTGCACGTTTCCGGCCACGCCTGCCGCGAAGAGCTGCGACTCATGATGGAGCTGACGAAACCGAAATTCTTCATCCCCGTCCACGGCGAATACCGGCACCTTGTGATGCACGGTAAGCTCGCCGAGGAGATGGGCGTTCCCGCCGAAAACACCTTTATTGCGGACTGCGGGGACGTCATTGAACTCACCCAGCGCGGCGGGCGCAAAGCCGGCGCGGTTACCGCGGGCGCGGTCATGGTGGACGGCATAGGGGATATTGACGACGTGGTGCTCAAGGACCGCAAGACGCTCTCGCAGGACGGCCTCGTTGTTGCGGTGCTGACGCTGGACTGCGAAACGGGTCGCATGCTGGCCGCTCCGGAAATCGTATCCCGCGGGTTCGTGTACATGCGCGATTCCGAGGAGTTGATAGCCGAAACCAAAGCGCTGCTTGCAAAAGAGGCGCGTAAGTTTGAAGGCGCGGATCGGAGCGACTTTGCGAACATCAAGAGCAACATCCGTGCTTCGCTCAAGTCGTTTCTCAAGAATAAAACCAAACGCACGCCGATGATCATGCCGATCATCATTGAGATATAGGAGAATCTTCCATATGGTTTACGATACGGCGCACAGGCTCGCCGCGGAACTCAAAGCGAGCGAGGAATACGGCACCTATGCCAAGGCGCGAGAGCTGGCAACGGAAAACGAAACCACCCGCGCGCTGATTAGCGAGTACAGCAAGCTCCAAATCCGCGCGCAGGCGGCTCTGATCAACGGCGATGGCGAGAACGAATCGGTCAAGAAGCTCCAGAAGATCGGCGAACTGCTGCAGTTCGACCAGACGGCTTCCGCGTACCTGATGGCGGAGTTCCGCCTCAAGCGCATGCTGGGGGACGTTTATAAGATTCTCGCGGATGCGGTGGATGTCGATCTCGGCGCGTTGGAAGACTGAGTTCACAGCACGTTCATAAACTTGAACATTCCCAACGGGATTGCTATACTGATGCGGACGGGAACCGCATGGTACCCCGTAATCCATCGAAAATAGTTTTAAGGAAGCGTCTGACCTGCCTATGGCAACGAGAGCGGAACGGGAAAAACTGAAGAAACAAAAGAGAATGCGCAGGCTTTGGCTGGCGGTTCGTCCGGCGATTGTGCTGGGCATCAGCCTTGTAATCGTGTTCTTTATTGCGCGCTTTACGGTCAACTACGTGCTCTCAAACTATATCAACCCCGTTGATGTGAACGACGCAACGCCCATTGAGGTGACGATTCCCGCTTCGTCTTCCGCAAGCAGCATAGCTCGCATCCTCTACGGCGCGTGCGGCTACGACAAAGAAGGGTTGATTTCCAGCACCGCGGCATTCAAGGTGTATGTGGACTTCGTCGGCAAGGCAAACAGCCTCAAGGCGGGTACATACGTATTCAGCAAGAACATGAGCATCAAGCAGATCGTAGAA
This sequence comes from Christensenellaceae bacterium, assembly GCA_963674535.1. GTDB lineage: Bacteria > Bacillota > Clostridia > Christensenellales > CAG-138 > UBA7703. Next base: position 1,191,748 of record OY771363.1, read on the forward strand.
GAGCTTTGCGAGGGCAACGCGCCAAAGGCGACGGTCACCTTTACCGTGCCGGAAGGCTATACCATCGTGGGCATCGGCAAGGTGCTCATGGAGAAGGGCCTGATTTCGAGCGAAGCCGACCTGCTGAGCGCTGCCAAGAGCGGCAGCGCGTTTACGAACTTTGCGTTTATCAACGACGTTGCGGCAACGAGTAACGTATCAAGCAGGGCGTATGTACTGGAAGGATACCTCTTCCCGGATACGTACGAAGTGTATGCCGATGCGAGCGTGGAGACGATCATCATCAAGATGCTCAACCGTTTTAACGTAGTGTTTACGGACGAGTACCTGACCCGCGCCCAGCAACTGGGCATGACGATGGATCAGGTGGTGACGCTTGCTTCGCTCATCGAGCGCGAAGCGCAGGCGCCGGACGATTTTGCAAAGGTCTCTGCCGTGTTCCATAACCGCCTGAGCCAGGATATGCCGCTGCAGAGCTGCGCGAGCCTTTCCTACGTGCTGGGCGTAACCAAGTACGTGTTCAACGAAACCGAGCGCGCAACCGACTCGCTCTACAATACCTATAAATACAAAGGCCTGCCCGTCGGCCCCGTCTGTAATCCCGGCAAGGCGGCCATCGAGGCGGCGCTGTACCCCAACGAGGAATACCTTGCGGGCGGTTACCTCTACTTCTGCAACCAGAACCCCGCTGAAACCAGCGAACTCGTGTTTGCCAAGACCTACGAAGAGCATCAGGCGAACGTCGAGAAGTACCAGCAGTACTGGGGATGACAAACGTGTTTCAAACTCCGGCCGAATAAAGCCGGAGTTTTCTTGTGAACTATTCTTCTTCTTCTTCCGCTTCTTCTACTTCTCTGGGCATTTCAATGCGTAAAGTCAGATTACGACTAACATTTGCTATAGGATAACTAAAAACAATTTCATCAAAAAGCTCTCGTTTCACATTTCTGAGATTTTTTCTTCCTAGTGATAAAGCACTAATTAGTGAACTTGGGGGTGAAAAATGAAATAGAGTTTTGGACTTGATTGAATTTGCATTGTCATTATCAATAAGCTCAAGGTAGAAATCATAAAACATGTCGTCTCTGTTCTTCATGTGTTTTTCATAATGCACACGACAAAAACAGACATCATTTTTTTGGAAGAGATACTCAGGGAAAGGGCCGTCGCCGATGAAGTGGACGAACTCACCATTACTGATCATTCCAATGAAATTAGATTTGAAACATGCTAAAGCGGTAAATATTTTGTGCATGATTTCACTAAACTCATTCCTGTCAATAAGCAAATCCGAAATATCAATTTTACTATTGACCGGATCATAATCGTTACGTAATAATCTAGTAAACTCATCTTTTAGGACTATCCAAGTAGTTTCATTGATACGATTAACATTTATGGTTGTGTCCACCAATAGATTAATTAATTGGGTCATTAATCCAATCTGCGAGTTGTTAGCATATGAAATTGTTTTTATACCATGAACATAAGCTAGTTGCTCAGCACTCGCTGAAAAACCAGATGCAGAAAAGAACACACCTATCTCCAACTTGCGAGGAGGAAAATAAACGTTCAGTTTTTGATTTTTGATGAAATAGTTTTCTTGAATATCTTTTATTATTCCGATATATGAGCGAATCGGCTCTTTATCAACCGGTTTTGAAAGAAACTTTACTTCGCCAAGCAATCGAATCGGGTATATAAAAGGTATAGTAGCATTATAATCCAGCGGACAGTCAATCTGATGCCATCCTCCGCGGCCCTTGAATTCGACGAAATTCTTTCTGGTCGTTTTGATTCTGCGAGAATCATGTTCCGCTGGATTGATTCTTGTGAAACCTTGATGCTCAAGTAACTTGGATATAATTATTTCAAACAAATAACCTTTCACTTGACCAGGTTTCATGTAAAGTAAGTCCTTTCAAGATTTTTACGTGGGTAATTGATAAAACACAAAAATTCTAAGTCAATAATATATCACATTTAATTATAAATATCACTCAATCAATTCTGTTGTGCGGCGGGAACAACTGTGGTAAAATAACTCCGTATGAAAAAGAGATTAGAAGGACTGCGCGAAAATCTGCGCAAAAACGGGCTTGACGCGGCGCTGATCACCAGCGGCGTGAATATCCGCTATTATTCCGGCTTTACCAGTCCGGACGCCGTACTCGTGGTTACGCAAAAGAGCGCGTACCTTGTGACCGATTTTCGGTATACGATTCAGGCCAAGGCGCAGACCAAAGGCTGCGCGGAGGTTGTGGAAACGACCTATGCCGAACAGCTCGGGCGCATCAAAGGCTTTTTTGAGCAGGACGGCGCAAAGAGAGCAGGGTTCGAAGAGAATCACCTCAGCGTTGGCGCGTTTGCCGAGTACAAGACCTTCCCGCTGGAATGGGTCGAGTTTCACGACGAAATCACGCGCCCGCGCCTGCATAAGTCGGCGGAAGAAGTGGCGAGCCTGCAGGCCGCCCAGAGGATTGCCGACAAGTCTTACGCCGAGTTCCTCGGCCGCGTCCGCCCCGGCATGACCGAGCTGGAAGCGACGGCGGAGCTCATCTATGTTTGCTCCAAAAACGGCAGTGAAGCTCCCGCGTTCGATCCCATCGTAGCGGGCGGCGCAAACGGCGCTATGTGCCACGCGGTGCCCGGCGCGCGCAAGCTCCAAAAGGGCGACCTCGTGGTTGTTGACTTTGGCTGCGTGAGCGACGGCTACCGTTCGGATATGACGCGGACGTTCGGCATCGGTTCGATCGGCGCGGAAGAAAAGAAGATTTACGAAATCGTAAAAACAGCCCAGCAGATGGCGCTGGATGCGTTGGTTAACGGCGTCAGCGGCAAAGCGCTGGACGCGGTTGCACGGGATTACATTGCGAGCTGCGGCTACGGCGCGGCATTCGGCCACGGCCTTGGCCACGGCTTCGGGCTGGAGATTCACGAGCCGCCCCGCGCCGCCATGAGCAGCGTGGACACGCTGATTGCGGGCATGACCATTACGGTTGAGCCGGGCATCTATGTGGAAGGCCTCTGCGGCGTACGCATCGAGGACTGCTGCGTGGTCACCGAAACGGGACATCTCAACCTTGTTTCCTCGCCCAAGGAGCTTATTCTCATTTAACAGATTATCATGGAACAACTCGCCGCTTTTATAAAGGGCGATGCGTCATAAAAAAGCCCATACTATCAAACTTCGATTGATATCGAATGTTACGGAGGAATCAAATTTATGATCAGTGCAGGCGAATTCAGAAAAGGCATGACCGTGGAAATTGACGGGGCGGTCTGGTCGATCTCGGACTTCCAGCATGTAAAACCCGGCAAGGGCGCGGCTTTCGTGCGTACTCGCCTCAAGAACGTGATGACCGGCGCGGTGCTCGAGCGCACGTTTAACCCGACGGACAAATACCCGCCGGCCCACATTGAAACCAAGGAAATGCAGTACCTTTACGAAGACGGCGGACTGTATTACTTCATGGATGTGGAAACCTACGAACAGCTTCCGCTCAACCACGAGCAGGTTGAGGATTCGATCAACTTCATCGTGGAAAACCAGAACGTTAAAGTTCGTTTCTTCAAGGGCGCGCCGTTCTCGGTGGAAGCGCCGAACTTCGTTGAACTGACCATTACGCATTCCGAGCCCGGCGTGCGCGGCGATACCGCGACCGGCACGACAAAGCCTGCGACGCTCGAAACCGGCTACGTCATCAACGTTCCGCTGTTCGTCAACGAAGGCGACCGCATCCGCGTGGACACCCGCACGGGCGAGTACATGGAGCGCGTCTGAGCCAAAACCAGTACTATCAAACAACAGCCGCTCGTTTGGGGTCGGCAGGAGGGGAAACATCCCATGAGTTATATTTCTGAAAAAGTTGCCTATCTCGACGGTCTGGCCGACGGCCTTTCGCTGAAGGAAGAAGGAACCGACAAGCTCCTGCGCGGCATTATCGACGTGCTGGGCGCGGTTGCCGAAACGCTGGAAGAACAGGACGAGAGCATCGACGATCTCTCGGACTGCATCGACGGCATTTACGACGAGCTGGACGAGATCGACGGCGGCCTCGACGAGGACGACTTTATCGAAGTGACCTGCCCGCATTGCGGTGAAACGGTCTACTTTGACGAAGACATGATCGACAGCGAGGACGGCCTGATCTGCCCGAACTGCAACGAGACCATCGAGTTCGAGCTTCCCGGCTGCGAATGCGAATGCGGCTGTGGATGCGGCTGCGAAGACGAAGAAAAAGAGTAAGCGGGGTTAACCGTATACCCCGTCCGCAGGCAACTGCGGGCGGGGTTTTTTCGTGCTTGCTTATTCCGCACTCTCTTTTACCGGTCAATTGCGTCAAAAAAGGAAACTGCGCGTAAGATTTTGTCTTTTCCGTCTTGAAAACAAGGAGTTCGTCCCGAAATGGCGAATAAGTACCCTTAGAACATAGTTTCGGTGATTACTGTTTCTTACATACGGCGAATATTTATCCGTAGAGCAATAAGTCGCCGAACGACTGGCTTTTCAGAACGCGGAACGTACTTTGTAGAAAAAAGACGCGGCCGAATGCGTTTGAATTCGAAAAGGGAGCGCCAGAAAAGAGGTATCTCGTGAAGGAGGCGTCTATGGAAACGGAAAACCCGCGCATGTATTACGAGCGGATCCAGGCGGAAACGCTCTCGCCATACGCAACGCTTTCGCAGAACTCGCGCGGGCGCGAAGTAGCGATTGAGCCCTGCCAGATTCGAACGGACTTTATCCGCGACCGCGACAGGATTTTGCACTGCAAATCCTTCCGGCGGCTCAAGCATAAAACACAGGTGTTCCTTTCTCCGCAGGGCGACCACTACCGTACGAGACTCACGCACACGCTCGAAGTTTCGCAGATTGCGCGGACGATTTCCCGCGCGTTGCGGCTCAACGAAGATTTAACCGAAGCCATCGCCATGGGGCACGATTTGGGGCATACGCCCTTTGGCCACAGCGGCGAGGACGTGTTGGATAAGCTCCTGCCCGGCGGTTTTGAACACAACGTGCAGAGTCTCCGCGTAGTGGAAAAGCTGGAAAACGACGGCGAAGGGCTGAATTTAACATTTGAAGTGCGGGACGGAATCCTCCACCACAAGCGCGACGGCACGCCCGCCACGCTGGAGGGCAAGGTGGTTTCCCTCGCCGACCGGATTGCATACATCAACCACGATATCGACGACGCCATCCGCGCGGGCGTGCTCAAGGAGAGCGATCTGCCGAGACCCTGCGTACGCGTGCTGGGCAACAGCCACGGCAAGCGCATCAACACTATGATTCTGGACGTGGTGAATAAGAGCTTTGATCGCCCGGAAATCGGCATGTCGGACGCGGTTTACGAGCAGTTCGACGCGCTGCGGGAGTTCATGTTCGCAAACGTTTATAAAAACCCCGTTGCAAAGAGCGAGGAGCTCAAGGCAAAGCGCGTCATCGAAGAACTGTTTGAATACTACCTCTTCCATACGGAAGAGCTGGCGCATGAGTACCGCAAGTATATTCCCGTGGACGGCACCGAGCGCGCGGTTGCGGACTACATTGCGGGCATGACGGATAACTACGCCATACGGGATTATGTTCGTCTGTTTGTGCCGAAATCATGGATGGAGATTGGCACGGGCGTTCCGAGCGAGTTTGAATAACGTTGATTGATCAGAAGAAATATCATTTCTCCGGCAGGGAACCGGCAAAAAAAGTCGAATACATATAAGCCGTAAAAACTGGCGAACCGAACCGCGCAGTCAAAAATTGCGCGCCCGGCAGTCGCCAACCGGCAAAAAAAGCGCGCGGAGGAAGCAAAAAAACGATTCTGAGCGGGAAAGGACGAAGCAATGGCATATCCGGAAAGCTGGCTCAACGAGCTGATCGGTAAAAACGACATCGTCTCCGTCGTCTCCAGCTATATCGAACTAAAGCCGAAAGGGCGAAGGCTCTGGGGGCTTTGTCCCGTGCATGGCGAAAAGACCGCTTCGTTTTCGGTTTCGCCCGACCGCCAGCTCTACTACTGTTTTGGCTGCCATATCGGCGGCTCGGTGATTCAGTTTATCATGGACGTCGAACGGCTGACGTTTCCGGAGGCCGTGGAGTTTCTCGCCAACCGCGTTGGCATGGCCATGCCTGAAGAAGTCAACGACGCGGAAATGCTGCGCGTGCGCGCCAAGCGCGAGCGCCTCTCGGAAGCCTGCAAGCTCGCCGCGCGGTTCTATATGGAAACGCTCTTGGGGGAAATCGGCGGCCCGGGGCGCGCGTATTTAAAGCGACGCGGCATCACGAGCGATTCCGTCCGCAGATTCGGTCTCGGCTTTGCGCCCCCGGAATGGGAAGCGCTCAAGAATTTCCTCGGCGAAAAAGGTTACTCGCCCGAAGAGCTGGTGGAAGCGGGTCTGCTGGTGAAAAACGATCAGACGGGCAGAACCTACGACGCGTACCGCGGCAGACTGATCTTCCCGATTCTTTCGGCAAGCGGCAGAGTCATCGGCTTTGGAGCGCGGGTACTCAACAACGAGGAGAAGCCCAAGTATATCAACACCGGCGACACGCTGCTCTATAACAAGCGCAACAACCTTTACGGCCTGAACCAGCAAAAGAGCGGGAAACTCAGCGATCTCGTGATCGTTGAAGGCTATACGGACGTGATCGGTCTTTACGAAGCGGGCGTCACAAACGCCGTAGCGAGCCTTGGAACCGCGCTGACCACGCAGCAGGCAAGATTGCTCAAACGCTATGTCAGCACCGTGTACATCGCCTACGACGGCGACGCGGCGGGTCAGAACGCAACCATCCGCGGACTGGATATCCTCACGGCGGAAGGCTTGAGCGTGCGGGTGATCGTGTTTCCCGACGAGCAGGATCCGGACGAGTTCGTCCGCGAGCACGGCAAGGAAGCCTTCGACGTGCTCAAGGAAAACGCGCTGTCGCTCAATGCTTTCAAGCTCGAGAGCATGGCGCGCGCCTTCGACCTCTCCAAGGAGAACGAACGCGAGCAGTACGCCATTTCCGCCTGTAAGTTTATTGCAACCCTCACCCCGGTGGAACGCGAACGGTATTACCAGCAGCTATCCAAAAAGACGGGGTACTCCATAGAAACGCTAAAGGCGCAAGGGGCGACGACGAGATACGATCACGCGCCGCAGCAGGGCGCGAGCGTCCCGCTCAAACGGCCGGAACCACGCGTCAGAACCGATCCGGTGGATAACGAGCGAACACGCGCGGAGAGCGCGCTGCTGTGCATGATGATGCACTCCAAGGAAGCGGCAATGCTGGTGAGCGACTGCGGTTGCGACAAACCCTTTGCCGACGAAGCCACCCGCGCTTTTGCCAGAGCGCTGACGTCCGCGTACGAACGCGGCGAAACGCCGAACATACCGCTCCTTATTGCGAACATGGAAAAAGAGCAGGCCGAGCGCATCACCGCCGCGCTCCGCGAGGAAACGGAGTGTACCGAAGCGGAAAAAGCGGCGCGGGACTGCATCCGCCGCATTGAAAAATGCGATTTGCTGTCCGAGATGGAGGAACTGAAAGCCCAACTCGCGGAAACCTCGCTTTCCGTTGACGAACGGGCAAAGAAACTGCGGGACATGCAAAAGCTGAACCAGCGGATGCGCGGCCTCTAGCACACACACGGAATAAACGCAAACCAAGCGGCGAAGAACCGCCGGGAATAGATTCAGAATTCAGGCAAGCCGCCATGGGGCGGCGGAGACGAAAGGAGCTGTGGGGAATTTGGAAGCAAAAGAAGCACGAATGCAAAAACTCAACGATCTGTTTGAAGCGGGCAAAACAAAGGGTATGCTCACCTACAAGGAGATCATGGACGCGCTGGAGGAGCTCGACCTGGATCAGGAGCAGGTGGAAAAGGTATACGACCATCTGGAGGAGCTCAACATCGACGTCGTAGAAGACGTTGACATGGCAGAGGATATTAACGAGGAGATCGCGGAAATCGAATCCACGCTCGCCGCGGTCGAAGGCATCAACATCGACGACCCTGTGCGCATGTATCTCAAGGAAATCGGCAAAGTGCCGCTGTTAACCGCGAACGAGGAAGTTGAAATCGCCCAGCGCATGGCGGACGGCGACCCAGACGCTAAACATCAGCTTGCGGAAGCGAACCTTCGTCTCGTCGTTTCCATTGCCAAGCGGTATGTCGGGCGCGGCATGCTGTTTCTCGATTTAATTCAGGAAGGCAACCTTGGCCTTATCAAAGCGGTGGAAAAGTTCGACTACCGCAAGGGCTATAAGTTCTCCACGTACGCAACCTGGTGGATTCGTCAGGCGATTACGCGCGCAATAGCGGATCAGGCGAGAACCATCCGCATCCCTGTGCACATGGTGGAAACGATCAACAAATTGATCCGCGTCAACCGTCAGCTTGTGCAGGAGTATGGCCGCGACCCGCGTCCGGACGAGATTGCCAAGGAGATGGGCATCTCCGAAGAAAAGGTGCGCGAAATCATCAAGATTGCGCAGGAGCCGGTTTCGCTGGAAACGCCGATCGGCGAGGAGGACGATTCCCACCTCGGCGACTTCATTCCGGACGACGACGCGCCCGCGCCCGCCGAAGCGGTGGCGGTAACGCTCCTCAAAGAGCAGCTCATGGACGTGCTCAACTCGTTAACTCCGCGCGAAGCCAAGGTTCTGCGCCTCCGGTACGGTCTGGACGACGGCAAGGCGAGGACGCTGGAGGAAGTGGGCAAGGAGTTTAACGTCACCCGCGAGCGCATCCGCCAGATCGAGGCAAAGGCGCTGCGCAAACTCCGCCATCCGAGCCGCAGCAAACGGCTGAAGGATTTTCTGGAATAGGATTCTCTTATGCCTCCCTCCGTTGAGGGAGGTGGCACGAAGTGCCGGAGGGAGAGCCGCATCATTTTTCTCTCCCTCAGTCGCCTGACGGCGACAGCTCCCTCGTCAGAGGGAGCCTAACGAAAGAATCGTTCTTGCCTCCCTCTGTTGAGGGAGGTGGCACGAAGTGCCGGAGGGAGAGCCACATCATTTTTCTCTCCCTCAGTCGCCTGCGGGCGACAGCTCCCTCGTCAGAGGGAGCCGAAACGAGAGCCTCCCTCGTCAAAGGGAGCCAAATTACAACCGAACAGTGCCCGCCCTGAAAAGGCGGGCTTTTTATGGAGAAGGTCACACAAACCGGACAGGGGAGGGAAGAATGAAAATCGCGGTCATTGGCTACAGCGGGTCGGGCAAGTCCACGCTGGCAAAGCGGCTTGCGGACTGGATCGGCTGCGAACCGCTCTACCTCGACACAGTTAACTTTTTACCAAACTGGGTGGAGCGCGACCGCGAAAGCGCGCGAGAAATCGTCCGCAGGACGATGGAACAGGATGATTGGGTCATCGACGGCAACTACCAGTCGCTCCTGCGCGAAGAACGCCTGAAGGACGCCGATGAAATCGTTTTTATGAATTATCCACGTCTGCTTTGCCTGCTCCGCGCGCTGAAGCGGTACCGCGACTTTCGCGGCGGTACGCGCGAGAGCGCGGCGGACGGCTGCATCGAGCGCATGAACGCGGAGTTCGTTTGGTGGATTCTTTACCAAGGAAGAACGCATGCGCGGGTGCGCGGGTATCGAGCGGTTATTGCGCAGTACCCAGAGAAGACGGTGGTCATTCGCAACGACCGCCAACTGAACGCGTACTTGCGCCGCAAAGGCGTTGATTAAGAAAGCGCAAACAAGAGGAACAACAGAGGAGAAGCAAGAGGAGACGCATGAAACAGAAACAAACCTGGCTTTACAACCAAAGACCCATTCCTACCAAGCGCATGATGCTGACGCCAATGAGCGTGGACGAACTCAATGAGCTCATCCAGCGCGAAACCGACGCGCATATGAAGCAGGCGTATACCGAAATGCGCGACGGAGTCATTCAGAATCCCGATCAAGCGCTCTGGTATACCGCGTGGCGTATGACGCTGAAAGACACCGGCGAAATGCTGGGTGATCTGTGCTTCCACGGCGTACCGGTCGATAAAACCGTTGAAATCGGCTACGGCGTGCTGGAGCAGCACCGCGGCAAAGGATATGCAACGGAAGCTGTGCGCGCGCTGGCCGACTGGGCGTTCACGCAGACGAACGTCTACTTTGTGCGCGCCATTACGGACGCGGGCAACGAGGCGTCCGAACACATTTTGGAGAAGCTCAAGTTCAAAAAGCTCCCGCTTGCGCCCGCCGCCGCCGATCTGGAGGAGGGACAGACGCTCTGGGAGCTGGAAAGACCCGGAACGATGTGGATGATGATCTTTATGTGCATCGGCATGGGTAGCGGCGGGGCGATTGGAAGCGCGAGCGACAATTACTCCATGGGCATGGTGCTGGGCATGTCGATTGGCCTTGCGATTGGTTCAATGCTCGACGCGCAGGATCGCGCGCAGCGCAAACGCGCACAGGATACGAAATAAATAAAAAAGACGGCGTTCGCCGTCTTTTATTATAAATAGTCACTCGCCGGGTTCCGGCTGAGGATAGCGGTAACGCTTGCCAAGATAGTTTTCCAAAATGACTTCCTTGTCGTCCTTTTTGACCACGTAGTCGTACGCCACCGGAATCTTTCCGCCGCCGCCCGGCGCGTCGATGACGTATTTCGGCAGCGCATAGCCGGAGATATTCCCGGTGAGAGCGTGCATGATTTCAATGCCCGTCTCAACCTTGGTGCGGAAATGCCCGATGCCGCAGCTCAAATCGCACTGGTAGAGGTAATAAGGGCGAACGCGCATTTTGACCAGCCCCAGTAGCAGTCGCTTCATGGTCTCCGCGTCGTCGTTAATACCCTTGAGCAGCACGGTCTGGTTGCCCAGCGGAATGCCCGCGTCCACAATGGCGGCGCAGGCGCGCGCGGCTTCGGGAGTTAGCTCGTTGGGGTGGTTAAAGTGCGTGTTGATCCAGATCGGGTGGTACTTTTTGAGCATGTCGGTAAGCTCGCTCGTAATGCGCATGGGCATCACTACCGGGACGCGCGTGCCGATACGGATAATCTCTACGTGCTCGATGGCGCGCAACGACGAAACGATATGCTCAAGCTTTGCCGTGCTCATGGTCAGCGGGTCGCCGCCAGAGATCAGCACGTCCCGAATTTCCTTGTGCGAGCGGATATAATCCACGGCTTTCTGCAGCGCGGTTTCGGAGATTGGTAAATCTTCCTCGCCCACGACGCGGCGGCGCGTACAGTGGCGGCAGTACATGGAGCACTGCAGAGTCACGAGCAGCAGCACGCGGTCGGGATAGCGATGCACAACATGCTCTACGGGGCTGTCCTCCATTTCGCCCAGCGGGTCGGCCATATCGTTTTGATCCGGCCGGGTTTCGAGGATGGACGGCACCGCCTGTTTGCGGATGGGGTCGTTGGGGTCGTCGGGATCGATCAGGCTGGCATAATACGGCGTAATCGCCATGCGGAACGCGCCGAGGCACGTTTCAATTTCGCCCTGCTCTTTGTTCGAGAGCGGGAGAACCTTTTTGAGCTGGTCAACCGTTGTAATCCGGTGGGCATACTGCCATTTCCAGTCGTTCCATTGCGGGTCAGGCTGCGGAGGTTCCTCCGCCTGCATCAATTGTTCTTTCGCTTCCATGTTCTTACCCTATCGCTTTTCTTTGGATTGCTGTTTGTTCAGCTTGACGCCGTTGCGCTCCGCGCCTGCGGATAGGATGCCGTAAACCAGGTCTTCGTGTTCCACGCCGCAGAATTCCGCCAACATTGGAAAGTCGCTGTAATGCGGCGCGAGCCCCGGCAGGGGGTTGATTTCGATAAAGAAAAGCTTGCCCGTTTCGTCCGCGCGAAAATCCACACGGGCAAAGTCCCGGCAGTTCAGCGCGCGGAAAATTCGCTTGGAGAGCTGGATCATGGTTTCTTCCATCTCCTTGGGAATTTCAGCGGGGCACTTGTATTCCACATACTCCTGATAGTGCTGTTTGACCGTGTAGTTATACACGTTGTAACCCTCAATGGGCGAGCGGTGGTAGATGACTTCCATGGGCGGAAACACCTTTACGCTTTCGCCGTTACCCAGAAGGCCAACCGTGAACTCACGGCCGGAGACGAACTCCTCGGCAAGCACGCTCCCGCCGTAAAGCGCGAGGTTTTTTTGCACAAGCGCCTTCAGCTCCCGCGCGTTTTTGGCAATGCAGACGTCTGCAATGCCTTTGCTGGAGCCTTCGGCGTTCGGTTTTACAATGACGGGGAAACGGAGAGAGGACGCGCTGACAGCGTCGCCGGTTTCAAAGACCCGGTAACGCGGCGTTGGCACTTTATAGGTGGAAAGAAGACGCTTGGTAAGCGCTTTGTCGAGCGCGATACAGAGCGTTGTTTCGTCCGACCCGGTGAAGGGAATATCGAGAAGGTTGAGCAGAGCGGGCACCTGCGCTTCCCGCGCGCGGCCACCGCGGCCTTCGGCAATGTTGAACACAATGTCGGGGCGCTCGCTGGTCAGCTTTGCAAGAAGGTGCTCGTCGGCTTCCATCAGTACGGTTTGAATTCCGTTGCCGCGGATGGCTTTTTCAATGGCCTGCACGGTTTCAATATTGTCGTACTCGGCCTGCGCATCCGGCGCTGAGGAGGCGGTTGCTTCGGCGTGCTTGAGGTTAAAAACCACGCCGACTTTAACAGGCCCGAGGGGCACGTCATCGGACTGATTCTCCATAACGATCACTTCGCTTTCTCTTGTAAAAATCGCTTTCGTAAAAAAATACGATAGCTTGCAGGCATGTTGTAACGCAAATTGAACCAAATGTCAATATATGGAATTGTGACGTTTTTTGCACCACAATAGAAGGGAAAAAACAAGGGTATTTTCTACTTATATACTATTGTTTTTACAAAAATGTCCGTCAGAATCGGCTGCGGTGGAACGGTGAAACGAGCGGTGGAAAAGCTGCCGAACGCAAAAAGAAAACGCCGCCCGAAACCTGTTTCTTCGGACGGCGGTTAATTGCGGTTACGTTTCTTTTATTCTGCAAGTGGGAAGGTGACGGTAACGGTTGTTCCAACGCCGAGCTGGCTCTCCAGATGGACGCTGGCGCCGTGCGTTTCCGCCGAGTGTTTGACGATGGAGAGGCCGAGCCCCGTGCCGCCGATCTGCTTGCTGCGGCTGCGGTCGGCGCGATAGAAGCGCTCGAACACGCGCGGGCGGTCTTCCTCTGAAATGCCGATGCCGGTATCCGTAACACGAAGGGACGCAGTATCGCCCTGCTTTTTGAGCGAGATCTGCACGCTGCCGGGATGGCGATTGTATTTAATGGCGTTGTCCACAAGGTTCTGCGCAATTTCTTCGAGTATCTTCGGTATGCCGAGAATCTCTGCGCTCTCGCACTCGCATGTGAGCGTTACTTCCGCGCGCTGCGCCTGCGGCTGGAGCCGCTGGCAGACTTCCTCGACGACGGCCTTCAAATCCACGCGCGTCTTTTCCGGAAGCGACGATTTTTCATCCAGCTGCGACAGGCGGATGATGTCTTCGATGAGCGACATGAGCTGAGAAGCTTCGTCGTAGATCTTGGCGGCGAAACGCTTTGTGTCCTCCGCGCGGGCGACGCCGTCGCGCATGATCTCCGCGTAGCCGAGAATCGAAGTCAGCGGCGTTTTCAACTCGTGGGACACGTTGGCCGAAAACTCCCGGCGCATCTGCTCGGCGGCTACCTTGTCGCTTACGTCGAGAATCAGAATCACCGTGCCCGCCGAAACGCCTTCGTCCTGAACGGTGCTGGCAAGCACCTGATAGGTCTTTGCGCCCTTGATCAGTGTACTTTCTCCTGCGCCGCCGGATTTGGCGCGTTCCAGCGCCTGCTGGAGGGCGTAGCTGCGGTTGAGCATGAGCACGTGCGCGCCGATGACCGCGCCCGCGTCCGCGCCGAAGGTCTGCGCCGCGCTGGAGTTAATGGCGAGCATCCGCTCTCCGGAATCCAGCAGAATCAGCCCTTCGCGCATGTGCTCGGTTACGGCGGTGAACTCCCGCTGTTTTTCGCAGAGCGCGGCAATGCGGGTGGCAATCTCACGACGCTGGTGCTCCATATTGGTTAAAAGCGGCGCGAGCTCGTCGTAGGCGGCGTTGCCGAGCGGGTTTTCCAAATCCAATGCGTTTATGGGGGCGACGATGCGCTTAGCCGCGTAGCTCGAAAAGAACAGCGAGACAACGAGGATTGCCAAGAACCCCAGCAGCATGGTGGGCAGAAGTGAACCAAGCATACCGAGCAGGCTCTTTTGCGCGGTGGAAACGCGCAGGATGCGCCCGTCGTCCAGGCGCAGAGCATAATAGAAGTTCCGCGTAAGCTGCGTTTCCGAATAGCGGGAGCTCTTGCCCGTGCCGGAATGCAGCGCCTGCGCCACTTCCGGGCGGCTCGCGTGGTTATCCAGCGTGGTTTCGTCCTCTTCCGAATCGTAGGCAACGGAGCCGTCGGGGTGAATCAGCGTGATGCGGTTTTTGGAAGAAAGGCTGGCAAAGTACGCGTTTTCGTCCGCCGCCTGCAGAAGGCCTGCGGAAACATACCCGCATTCCGATTCGAGTTCGGAGAAGATGCGCTCCTCAAACACGTCGTATTGCGTCACAAGCACAGCACCGCCCAGCAGGACGGCGGCGATGACGGACGCGAGAAAGATGTTCCAGAAAATGCGCTGTCTCATTTACTCCTCGTATCAAAGAATTATTTGCACATAACAACAATAGCGCTGATTTTCAGTTCGCAGATCAAGCGCTGAACAGTTCGGGTTCGGTCAGACTAATCGTGAAAACGATAGCCCACGCCGCGGACGGTTTCGATTTGCTTGCCGCATTCGCCGAGCTTTGTGCGGAGCGTTTGAACATGGACGTCAACGGTGCGCGTGCCGCCTTCGTAATCGTATCCCCAAACGGTTTCGAGCAGCTGTTCTCTGGTAAAGGCGCGGCCCGCGTTTTCCATTAAGCAGGCGAGCAGAGAGAATTCTTTAAACGTAAGCGCGATGTCGTTTTTGCCCGCCGTCACGGTATGCCGCTTGGTGTCCACGACGAGCTCGCCGCTTGTCAGCCGGTCGGAGCCGGACTTTGCGCCGCTTCTGCGCAAGAGGGCTTTGACCCGCGCGACCAGCTCCGCCATGCCGAAAGGCTTGGCAATATAGTCGTCCGCGCCGAGGTCAAGGCCGGAAACCTTGTCGTACTCCGCGCTTTTCGCCGTCAACATGATCACCGGCAGGTCGGCGGTAGCGGAGGAGGAGCGAATTTTCTTTAAAATCGTAAGCCCGTCGTCTCCGGGCAGCATGATATCCAGCAGCGCCAGCGAAGGCTTTTGCTCTTGCATGGCGGCAAAGAACGAAGCGGCGTCGGCAAAGCCGCGCGCTTCCAGCCCCGTTTGGCTGAGCGTATAAACAACCAGTTCGCGGATGTTTGCGTCATCCTCAACGTAATAAATCATGGTCAGGCTCCTTTATTCGCAATCGTTTCGCCGCGTTACAGTTCCGCGCCTTTGTGCACGCCGGTAATCGAGAACTCCGCCCACTCGGCAATGTTCTGCGCGTGGTCGCCGATGCGCTCAAAGTACTTTGCAATCATGAGCAGGTCGATGGCCTGCTCGCCGTTGGTCACGTCGCGCTGGATCAAATCGATCAGCTCGCCCTTGATCACGTCGAAGAGGTCGTCTATGATGTCATCCATGTCGATGACGTTTCGCGCAAGCGCCAGATCCTTGTTGATAAACGCGTCAATGCTGCCGCTCACCATGCGGATGGCGGCCTCCGCCATCTGCGGCAGGTGCTCGAGCGATTTGATATACGGTTTACCCGCAAGGTAGATGACGATGCCGGAGATGTCCGAAGCCTGATCGCCGATGCGCTCCATATCCGTAATCATCTTGAGCGCTGCGGAAATCAGCCGCAGATCTCTTGCTACGGGCTGCTGCTGCAGGAGCAGCTTGAGGCAGAGCGCTTCGATATCGCGCTCTTTTTGATCGACCTCGCGGTCGAAGGCGATAGCCGTATTGGCGGCTTCCACATCTTGCTTGATGAGCGCTTCGCTGGCGCTCTGGATGGCGTGCTCAATGAGCGCGCCCATCTCGAGCAGTTCCGTATTCAGCAGGCGCAGCTGTTCTTCAAATGTAATACGCATTCAGAAATCCTCCCGTGCGATTCTATCTTGTAATTGGGAAAAGAACACAGTTTTCGCGGGTTCGCATCAACCGAACCTCCCGGTGATGTAATCCTCTGTCCGCTTGTCCCGCGGGATGCTGAAGATCCGTTCCGTGGCTCCGTACTCGACGATTTCGCCGAGAAGGAAAAAGGCGGTGTTGTCCGAAATACGCGCGGCCTGCTGCATGTTGTGCGTCACAATGATTATAGTATATTTTTCTTTCAGCGTCACGCAGAGGTCTTCAATCCGGCTGGTGCTGATGGGGTCTAGCGCGCTGGTGGGTTCGTCCATGAGCAGTACTTCCGGCTCGACGGCCAGCGCGCGCGCAATGCAGAGCCGCTGCTGCTGCCCGCCGGAGAGGCCGAGCGCGTCTTTTTTGAGGCGATCCTTGAGCTCCTCCCAGATGGCGGCGTCCCGCAAGGACTGCTCCACGATGTCGTCGAGCTTGGCTTTGCCGCGCACGCCGTGGGTGCGGGGGCCATAGGCCACGTTGTCGTACACGCTCATGGGGAAGGGGTTTGGCTTTTGAAACACCATGCCTACGTTTTTGCGAAGCCACGTGGTGTCCATGCCGTGGTAGATATCTTTGCCGTCGAGCAGCACGCTGCCGGTGATCACGCAGCCTTCCACCAGATCGTTCATGCGGTTGAGCGTGCGCAGAAGCGTGCTCTTGCCGCAGCCGGAAGGGCCGATGAACGCGGTGATCTGCTGGGCGGGAATCTCCAGGCGCACATTTTTGAGCGCGTGCAGCTGCCCGTAGTACAAATCGAGGTTCGTAATTTCAAACTTATTCATATCGTTCTCTTTTCGTTGTCGTTCCAATATCCGGTTTCAGCCGTTACAGCCTGCGGCTAACGCGCTTTGCCAGAAGCGATGATAAGGCGTTGATACCGATGACGATAATCAGCAGCACCACCGCCGTGGCGTAGGTCTGGTCGATATACAGGCCTTCCTGCGAGAGCGCGTACATATGCACAGAGAGCGTTCGCGCGGAGTCGAACAGACCGGAGACCGTGTCCGAAGCCGTGCCCGCCGTGTAGATGAGCGCCGCGGTTTCGCCGACGATGCGGCCTACCCCGAGGATAACGCCCGCGAGGATGCCCGGCACCGCGTCCGGCAGAACAACGCGAAACACGGTTCTGAGCCTGCCCGCGCCAAGGCCGAAACTGCCTTCGCGGAAACTGTCCGGCACGCTTAAAAGCGCTTCCTCCGCCGTGCGGAGAATGAGCGGCAGAATCATAATCGAGAGCGTCAGCGCGCCGGAGAGCATGGAAAGCCCCAGTTTAAGGGTATTGACGAAAAACAGCATGCCGAACAGGCCGTATACAATGGACGGAATGCCGCTGAGCGTTTCGGCGTTCATGCGGATAACGCTCACGAGCTTGCTGCCGCGCCGCGCGTATTCAACAAGGTAAATCGCGGCGGAAACGCCGAGCGGAACCGAAATGCAAAGCGCCAAAAGCGTCATAAGCAGCGTGTTGAGAAGAGCGGGCATTAAGGAAACGTTAACGGAATTGTACTTCCACTCAAACAGGCTCCATGTGAGGTTGGGAACGCCTTTGACGAGGATGTAACCAACCACAAACAAGAGCACGCCCGCCGTAATGGCCGCCGCGAGGTAAACGGCCGAGCGAAGCAGGTAAGCTTGCACCTTAGCGCGCTTGAAATGCCTTGTCTCCAGCCGTTTCCGCGCCGTTTTGAGAAAGCGGATGCGCGTAAAGAGCGAATTGGAATTCCTCATGATTTTTTCCTCCGTTTCGTCAGCGAGAAGAGGAGGTTAATCAAAAGGATAAACACAAACAGCACAACGGCGGTGGCGATGAGCGCTTCCCGGTGGAGGTCGGCGGAATAGCCCATCTCCATGACGATGTTGGTCGTTAGTGTTCGTAAGCCTTTCAGCAAACCCTGCGGCATGCGCGGCTGGTTGCCGGCAACCATGATCACCGCCATCGCTTCGCCAATGGCTCTGCCGACGCCGAGGATGACGCTTGCCAGCACGCCGGATTTGGCTGCGGGCAGCACGACGGAAAACACCGCGTGCTCATGCGTGGCTCCCAGCGCCAGCGCGCCTTCGTAATAGGAAGATTCCACCGCGTTAAGCGAGGTCTCGGAAACGGAGATGATGGTAGGCAGAATCATAATGCCAAGGATAATGCACGCGGCGAGCATGCTGCCGCGCCCGGTGGTTAACGGCACGACCACCACGAGCCCGAAAAAGCCGTACACCACGGAAGGAATCCCAGCGAGGAGCTGGACGGCGGGTTTGAGGAGCTTCACCATGCGGGGAGAGGCAAAGCGCGAAAGGAACACCGCCGTTAATAGTCCAATCGGTACGCCAAGCACCAGCGCGCCTGCGGTGACATAGAGACTGCCGAGTATCATGGGGAGAATGCCATAGATATCGTTTCCCGGTCTCCAGGTCGTTCCGAGCAGGAATTTAAAGATGCCGATCTTGGCCATGGCGGGAAAGCCGTTTACCAGAAGGAACACGGTAATCAGCAAAACCGCCAGAATACTCACGCAGGCAGCGGCGAGAAAAAGTATTCTCGCCGCGCCTTCGCGTGCTTGATTTTTTTTGCCCGCGCCCGTAAGGGCAGAGGAGGCTTTTTGCTTACTCATCCAAATCTCTTTTCGATCCGGTCCGGGTTATTTCGCATCCGCCCAGTTGGTGATTTCGCCAACGTAGATCGAGCGAACCAGATCCGTGGTAAGTCCGGTGATCGGGTTGTCGAGATTGACGATGATCGCGATGCCGTCGGTGGCGATGACCGTGGCGGTAACGCCCTGTGCGGTTTCGCTGTCCTTGAGTTCGCGGGACGCCATGCCGATGTCGCAGCTGCCTTCAATGGCCATGTTGACGCCGGTGCTGGAGTCGCTCATCTGGACCTCGATTTCCGCATTGGGGTTCACGAGCAGGTAGGCTTCCTTGAGCTTTTCCATAACCGGGGTCACGGAGGAGCTGCCGGCTACGACGACCTTGCCTGCAACGGAGCTGCCCGCAAATGCCGGGGCGTTGTCCATCGGGATGTAGTGGTTATCCGCAACGACCTGCTGGCCTTCCGCGCTCATGATGAAGTCGATGAACGCCTGAGCGGCTTCCGAAACGTTGGCGCCGAGCACGATGTTGAACGGACGGGCTACTTTGTAGGTGCCGTTTTTGATGTTTTCAACCGTGGCGGCCGCTCCGTCGATTTCCAGCGCCTTGACGGTGTCGTTCAGAGAACCGAGGGAGATGTAGCCGATGGCGTCCATGTTGCTGGCAACGGTCGTGAGTACGACCGAGGTGCTGTTGACGATTTCCGCATCCAGCGTGGTGTAGTCGACCTTCGTGCCGCTGGCGTCCTTCTGCTCAACGCCCATCAGTTCGATGAACGCGCCGCGGGTGCCGCTGCCGTCCTCACGGGAGACGACCACGATGTCCGAGTCCAGGTTGGCTGCCGCGGGGGCTTCGGTTGCGACGACGGCTTCACCAGCGGAGGCGGGGGCTTCGGTGGCTTCCGGGGCGGGGGTGGAAGCGCAGGCGGCAAGGCTTGCTACCATGAGCAGCGTGAGTGCGATTGCTAATACTTTCTTCATTTCAGAAATTCTCCTTTTTTCTCTTTCATTCATGCGCTCAGCATAATCGAGGTATGTTTGATCAAAATATCGGAAACGTCAAATCTTTGTAAAATCGAAAAATCGTGTGTTTTGAGAATGTAAAGAGCGATTTTGCCGGGTAAAGTCCGGCCTGTCGGACGAAGGCTGCGCCGCCGAGCCGCAGTTCTGTTTTACAGGAGCTGGTCATCTGCGAAAAATGCGCCGCGGGAGCGCCGCAACTTGCAATATGGCTCTCTTTTCGTTATAATACGTTGGTCGCCGTATCCGGCTGGAAAATCCGCCGTTATGACGCGTATGGGAGCGAGAAAACAAACAAGATGCACACGAGCGATTTTTATTACGACCTGCCCAAGGAACTCATTGCGCAGACGCCGATAGCGGATCGCGCGAGTTCTCGCCTGCTGGTTTACAATCGAACCGACGGCTCCATTCAGGATCGCGTCTTTTCCGATATTACGGAGTTTTTAACGCCAAAGGACGTGCTGGTTCGAAACAACACGCGGGTTCTGCCCGCAAGGCTGTTTGGCAAGCGCGAGGACACGGGCGGCACGATGGAATTTTTGCTGCTCAAGCGGGTAAGCGATCATGAGTGGGAGTGCCTCTGCAAACCGGCGCGGAGAGCCGTCGCAGGACGCTGTTACAAGGTGAATGAGGAGCTTTCCATCCGTGTTTTGGGCGATACCGGCGCGGAAGGCGGTAAGCGCGTGGAGCTGCTTTACGACGGCATCTTCGAGGAAGTGCTCGATCGCGCGGGACAGATGCCTCTGCCGCCGTACATCACGGAACATCTGCAGGATCAAACCAGATATCAGACCGTCTACGCGCAGACGAACGGTTCCGCCGCCGCGCCGACCGCGGGGCTGCACTTTACAAAGGAACTGCTCGGGCGTATCCAAGCTGGGGGCACGGACATCGTGGATATCCTTCTGCATGTCGGGCTCGGCACGTTCCGCCCGGTTTCGGAAGCGAATATCGAAGACCACGTGATGCACAGAGAGTATTACGAAGTGAGCGAAAGCGCGGCTGTGCGCATCAATCAAGCGAGGGAAAACGGCGGGCGGATCATCGCCGTCGGGACGACTTCTGCACGCACGCTGGAAAGTGTTGCGGACGAATCCGGAACCGTGCGCGCCAAGACGGACTGGACGGGCATCTACATTACGCCCGGCTACGAATTCAAAGCGGTGGACGCGCTGATAACGAACTTCCACCTGCCGGAATCGACGCTTTTGATGCTCGTTTCCGCTCTGATGGGTCGCCAAGAAGCGCTGCGCTGCTACGAGCACGCGATACAGGAACGCTATCGGTTTTTTAGCTTTGGCGATGCGATGCTGATAATTTAATGATTTTCGCGCGTCGCGCGGAAATTATTAGACTTAACAAAGACACCGGCTTTTTCGCGCTTTGCGCGGAAACAAAAAAGCAAGTTTTTCACCGTTCGGGAAACGGCGAAGGGAAATTTAAAAATGGAACAACCATTTCAATTTGAATTGCTCCATACCTGCGCGCAGAGCGGCGCGCGGCTTGGCGTGCTGCATACGCCGCACGGGGATATCCAGACGCCCTGCTACATGCCCGTCGGCACGCAGGCGACCGTCAAGGCCATGACCCCGCGCGATCTAATAGACGTCAACGCCAATATCATCCTCGCGAATACCTACCATTTATACCTGCGCCCCGGCCACAAGCTGGTGGAGGAAGCGGGCGGCCTGCACAAGTTCATGCGCTGGGATCGTCCAATTCTGACCGACAGCGGCGGGTTCCAGGTATTTTCGCTTGCCAAGATCAACGATATCAAAGAGGACGGCGTTCTCTTTCACTCCCATATCGACGGCAGCAAGCACTTCTTTACGCCGGAGAGCGTTATGGAGATCGAGCAGTCGCTGGGCGCGGATATTGCCATGTGCTTCGACGAGTGCGCGCCGTACCCTTCCGACCGGGCGTACACCATCGCCGCCATGCAGCGTACGCACCGCTGGGCGGAACGCTGTAAAAACGCGCACACGCGCGACGATCAGGCGTTGTTCGGCATTGTGCAGGGCGGCATGTTCGGCGACCTTCGCATCGAAAGCGCAAAGACGATTACCGGCATGGATTTTCCCGGCTACGGCATCGGGGGACTGAGCGTCGGCGAACCCAAGAGTGTGATGTACGAAATGCTCGAAACCATGATGCCCTATATGCCGGAAAATAAGCCGCGCTATCTCATGGGCGTCGGCAGTCCGGACTGTTTGCTGGAAGGGGTTCTGCGCGGAATCGACATGTTCGACTGCGTGCTGCAGACCCGCGCCGCTCGAAACGGCATGGCGCTGACCCGGCACGGGCGGATGACGCTGAAAAACGCCAAGTACGAGCGCGACTTTACCCCGCTGGAGGAAGGCTGCGGCTGCTACTGCTGCCAGAACTTTACCCGCGCGTACCTGCGCCATCTCGTCAAGGAAAAGGAAATCCTTGGCGCGCAGCTCGTGACCATGCACAACTTGTATTTCTCGCTCAAGCTCATGGAGGACGTGCGCACGTATATTGCCGAAGACCGTTTTGGCGACTTTGCGCGCGAACTGCTGGAGCAGGGCATCTACAACTAAGTAACTTCAGGTACAAGAATTACGATTAAGACGCTGGTTTGCAAAACGGAATCGTATTTCAATTCGATTCTGTAAACAGGAGCATGATTCCAAATTGAAGACACTGGTTTGTAAAACCGAATCCGAAACCGAAGCGCTGGGCGCGACGCTGGCAAAACGCCTGACCCCGCCCGCGTTTATCGCGCTCTACGGCGACCTCGGCGCGGGCAAAACCGCGTTGGTGCGCGGCATGGGCGCCGTGCTCGGCACGAGCGAAGTCCGCTCGCCTACGTTTACGATCGTCCACGAATATCAAACAAGTCCGCGCCTGATTCACTTTGACGCGTACCGCCTCGCGGACGCGGAAGAACTGTTCGCCATCGGCTTTGAGGACTATCTTGCGGAACGTGCGATTCTCGTGCTCGAATGGGCGGAACGCGTGCCGGAAGCGCTGCCCCAGGAGCGCCTGGATCTCTTTTTAGAAGGCAGCGGGGAAGAAGCGCGCACTATTCGCCTGGAACCGCATGGGAGCGACTACGAAAGCGTGGTGGAGGGGTTATGAAACTGCTCGCGCTGGACACAACCTCCGCCGTGGCAACCGCCGCGGTGTTTGCTGACGGCGTCTGTCTGCTGGAGCGGGAAGCGGATTCGTCAAAGAAGCACGCCGAAACGGTTCTGCCACTGATCGACAGTCTGCTGGAAGAAGCGAAGGTCTCCATCCGAGAGATCGACTGCTTTGCCGTGGATATCGGCCCCGGCTCGTTTACGGGCGTGCGCATTGGCGTGAGCCTTGTCAACGCCATGGCGTTCGCGCTGAAAAAGCCGGTCATCCCCGTAGATTCGCTCCTTGCCCTATACGAAGCCGAAGGCGAGCGGGAACTGCCCGTTGCATGCATTCTCGACGCGCGAAACGGCAACGGCTACGCGGCGCTCTACCGGGCTGGAGATACGCTTATTGCGCCTTCCGCCGTGGAGATTGAGCCGTTTCTTGCTTCGCTTCCACAGGGTGCGGTCGTCGTTGGCGACGCGCTGGAGCAGAAGACGTTTCCGCGCGCAAAGTCCGTCGGGTTTGCGGCGCTTTCGCTTGTGCAAACGGCGCGGGATTCCGTTGAACCGCTGTATCTGCGCAGTTCGCAGGCAGAACGACTGCACGCCGCGCGCAAGAAGGAGAACCCGTTATGAGCGGCGAAGATATCACGCCAATCATACGCCCAATGAAGCGGGAGGACGTTCCCCGTGTGCACGAAATCGAGTGTACGTGCTTCCGTTCGCCGTGGTCGAAAAACGCGCTGCTGGGGGAGCTCAGAAACGAAGTTGCGCATTATCTGGTCATGGAGCAGGACGGCGTTTTGATCGGCTACGGCGGCATGTGGGTGCTGTTTGAAGAGGCGCACGTAACGAACGTTGCCATCATGCCGGACTACCGCAAGCAGGGGCGGGGAAGAACCCTCATGCTCGCTATGATGGAGCGCGCGGCAAAATACGGCGCGGAAAAGATGACACTGGAAGTGCGCGAAAGCAACCTCGTTGCCCAGCACCTTTACGAGAAGCTCGGCTTTCACCAGAACGGCTTCCGTGCACACTACTATTCCGATACCGGCGAGGGCGCACTGATTCTTTGGAACAACGACATTCAAAAAACGCTCCGGCTGGAGCGGCAAAACGATACCAAATAGGAACACCAACAAACTGATACAGGGAGATACCGGACACATGAAACCGTATGAAGAATGGAAACAACTCGTAGAAACCGAGCGCGATCAGGCCGCGCATGAAGCCTTCTGGAACGCGTATTTTGAAAAGGAAACGGAAGCCTACCGCGCCATTTTGACCGAAAAGACTGGCAAAGTCAGCGGCAAGCACGGCGAACTCGCGGCGCGCTATGGCATGACGCTCGCGGAGTTCTGCGGCTTTCTCGACGGCATCAACACGAGCTTAAAAAGCGAAGTCGCGCTTGAACCGCTGGAAGCGGAAAGCGACGTTTCACTCGAAATCGACTTTGAAAAGCTCTATTACAACATGCACAAAGCCAAGGCGAGCTGGTTGTATGATCTGCCCGAATGGGGCGGCATCCTTACCGAGGAAAAGCGTCGCGAAATCGCCAAAGCGTACCGCGTCAGTGGCATTTTCGTCCACGAAGGCGCGCGCGTCGGACGCAACGATCCCTGTCCCTGCGGGAGCGGTAAAAAGTATAAAAACTGCTGCGGAAAGAACGCCTGACGCGTTCCTTCCCGGCGACGAACGACATTTTTAAGCGGAAGACGGGAGCGTTTTTGGCGGTTCACTCCGAACGGAGAAACGTCAAAGAAAGATCAATTTATTTAGGTGATTTAGGTTGACACAAACGTCCCTCGCCGCTATAATTATGTTTCGGAACTCGCTTCTTTGCGCCTGTAGCTCAGTTGGATAGAGCAACGGCCTTCTAAGCCGTAGGTCCCGGGTTCGAATCCCTGCAGGCGCGCCAAGCTGCAAGGCACCCCGGTTCAGATGCGGGCTGAGGGTGCCGGGCAAGTTGGCGAGGGAAAAGCAGCGGCAGGAGCTGACTTTTCGAGTATGGTGGGTATAGCTCAGTTGGTTAGAGTGCCTGGTTGTGGCCCAGGAGGTCGTGGGTTCAAATCCCACTACTCACCCCATTTTACCGTCTCCGCGTACTATGGGGTGTAGCCAAGCGGTAAGGCACCAGACTTTGACTCTGGCACTCGTAGGTTCAAATCCTGCCACCCCAGCCATTATATGACCCGTTAGCTCAGTTGGTAGAGCACTTGACTTTTAATCAAGGTGTCCGGAGTTCGAATCTCCGACGGGTCACCACTTATTTTTTTTGCTCAAGGCCTGAATGTGTGCGGGTGTGGCGGAATTGGCAGACGCGCCAGATTTAGGTTCTGGTGCCCAAAAGGCGTATGAGTTCAAGTCTCTTCGCCCGCACCAAATCCCTTTTTGCCACGGCGCGTGTGTTTTGCAAAAGCAGCTCATTTAGTTGAGAATAGCCTTTCTGATGAAAGACTGGTTTATTTGCGGGAGTAGCTCATTTGGTAGAGCGCAGCCTTGCCAAGGCTGAGGTGGCGGGTTCGAGCCCCGTCTCCCGCTCCATTTATTAGCAGGCGTGTACGCCTGTTAATAAATGGACAAGGCATTCAAAGGGGCTCGAAGCCCCGCAATCCTGCGGATTGTTTTTAGGGGCCGGGGAGCGAAGGCCCGAAGCCGCGCCAGCGCGGAGC
Organism: Christensenellaceae bacterium; assembly: GCA_963674535.1. Lineage (GTDB taxonomy): Bacteria > Bacillota > Clostridia > Christensenellales > CAG-138 > UBA7703. Next base: position 1,217,226 of record OY771363.1, read on the forward strand.
GTAAGCGGCAAGCGGCTTGAGCGGAGAGCCCCGTCTCCTGTAAGATTGATTTATCGGGGTTCGAAGCCCCGTTCACAACTTTATAACGAATAAGCAGGTATAGTGTAGCGGTAACACATTAGCCTTCCAAGCTGAGATCACGGGTTCGAGTCCCGTTACCTGCTCCACAACAGCAAAAACCCGCCACTTGGCGGGCTTTTCTTGTAAAATCAGGCGTATTTCGCCCCACTTTGGCGTATTATTTAGCAATTAGTGCTCCAAATAAGCGGTAAAATGCAGCATAATGCAACCGGATATCACACGAAATATCACACGAAATTCTAAACAAGCAGACTTTCAAAGTATTGATCGATCTTTTTATCAACCGCTTGACGCTCTGCGGAAAGGGTATGTTGGTAGACACGATTGAGCGTGCTCTTCGTTTTCCAGCCGCCTCTTTCCATAGCGTACAGGTCCGGGACGCCGAGCGCGACCATGACGGAAGCGTTTAGGTGGCGCAGGTCATGGAAGCGCATGTGGGGTAACCCGGCCTTCTCTATGACGCGCTGGAACCGGTTGGTAACCGCCTTGCCGGAACGAAGTTCGATATATCCTTTACCAGTTTTCCAAGCCTTCGTCTGCTCGATCAAACCCATGATATACGGCGGTATCGCATGTACGCGGGTTCGCTCGTACGCTTTAGTAGCTTTCTTTGATACCGCACGACCTTCGACTTGGACAACCGATTCCTTGATTGTCAAAAAACCGTTGCGAATTGCGCTAACTTGAATGCCGCGGATTTCCGACATAGAAAGAGAGAGCCATACGGCGAGCAGCACCGGTAATTCTACGTTCGTTCCTTTTACCGCATCGAGAACGTCTTTTGCTGGCGAAAGCTCGACGATGTTCTTCTGCTTTGCCGGCAGAGTCGTACGTAAAATAAAGTCCGGATCGACCATACGGAGCGATGCGGACAAGAGGCCATGTACATTTGCGATCGTTTTCGGTGTGTGGCGCTTGTGTGTGCGCGGTGAGATTAGTTTTGCCTCCTCGTTGATCGCCTGCTGCACCATGAAGGGTGTTAGTTTCTTCACTGGGATATCCATGAGGTTCTTGAGGTTATTCCTTCGGATACCGCGGTAGTTTGCTATCGTTGTCGGGGAAAGAACGCCATCCTTCAGGTCTATGTATTGATCGATTGCTTCTCCGACAGTCAAACCCACTTGAGCTTTGCGCTCTCGGCCTCTTTTCCATTCAAGCGCCAGATATGTTGCCTCGTCCTCGGTATCTGCAGTAAAAGAGATGTATCGTGGATTACCACCTTTATTGAATACCTGAACGCGCCAGGCACCGGATGGAAGTTGCTTTGCTTTCGTCACTATATCGCCTCCCGTGTGTAACCATATAGATTTACTTCTCTAAAATCAACTTCGCAACCGGATGTCGAAAACAACGAAATCGCTGCTGTCATAATTGACGAAGAAGAAGTTACGTTGAAGCGTGTCTATCATGACGGAGAACGTTTAGTATTGATGGCGGAAAACCCAACGTTCCCTCCAATTATTGTCAATGGCGAGCATACCGCTCGCATTATCGGTAAAGCAGTTGGATTCACTAGCATAATTATCTAGCTGGGAGGATTTTCTGAAGTATGAAATGTCCGAAATGCGGAAGCGAAAACATCAATATCCAAGCCGTCACAGAAGTCAAAGAAAAACGGAAAAAAGGTCTTTTATATTGGCTCTTCATCGGCTGGTGGTGGGAAATCATCGCTTGGCTTGTATTCGGTGTTTGGAAGCTGCTCGTTGTGCTCTTCGGTAAGAAAACAAAGATCGTTTCAAAAACAAGATCTGTTGCTGTTTGCCAGAACTGCGGTAATCGCTGGAACGTAAAATAATAAAAAACCGCCCCGGTGATGCGAACACCGAGGCGGCGGATGCAGATAAGAAAACCTGTACAGGGTCCTTTTTCTGCGCCTTTAATACTATCAGACTTACGAAAAATGAACAAGCACGTTCTGCAAATATCTTTACTTTTTCGCAGATATGTGCAATAATACGAACACACGTTCGCTTTTCGTTTTGATAGGAGTTGAGGATGATGATAACGAAATACCAAATACGAGCCGTTGTAAGCTGCAAGAAATACGGCACGAAGTTCCCGCGCACCATGTACGTCACGGTGTCAGAAGATGATGGTATGGCTTTATATCCCCCATATACCGACGGCTGCAACAGCAGCTCAATGATGAGCCCCTGCCCTGCTTGCATCGCTTATGTGAAGAATAAAGTGTTCAAGTCAATGCCGTTATCAAACGGTAGTACAATCGAGGTTCATCCTGAACTTACCGATGCAGAATGCCGTTAGGATTCGTAATATGATCGAAATTTCTTTTGATGAATTTGAAAGGAACATGGAGAAATACTTCAACGCCATCCTAAATGGCCGAGAGTGTGTTTCGGTATGCAAGGACGGTCATAAGATTGTCTTAGTCGAAAGCATTGATTATTCCATTTTGAATTCAGCAATTGATATTGCCAGGATAAGGAGTAACTTGAACTAACAATACTCGTTCATTTGCGTTTGCGGATTTTAACGCTTTAATAAGTACATCCTTTTTTGCCGTTTTATTTCCGGAAAGCTCTGTCCATTTGCCAATGAATGAAACCTCGTATTTCTTACTGATTGATTCCCATCCAGATTTAGTTATCCACATTTGTTTGTTATTCTGAATCCAAATATCATATGGGGTTACATTCCTACCGAGAGCCTTTATAGCCATAGCTATACAACATATATAACAACTTGCTCCATTGTTTGGCAAATCTATTCCGCTGGGATATTTTGCATCAACCAGTCCAGTATAATAAGGGATTGAAAAAGCAGGTGTGGTAAAATTAGCCCTAGCTGTATATTTCTTGCCATTTATTGTGGCAAACACTGAAACGCTATACTGCTTTGAAGGCTCAAGCGCTAGCTTAAGGTCCTTTTTAAAGTCGAAGGAAATGCTAACAGATGATTTCGGAGCAGGACAGTAATTAAGCGTATATGTTTTGCTTAAGCTTGCTTGTTTTCCACTTGGAGTAGGTGTCACTGTAATCCCAACATCTTTTATTTCTTTTTTACTTGGATTACTTATAGTTGCTTTTACTGTGGCATTAACATACTTATAAAGAACGCTACAAGAGTCAATTTTAATACTTGTACTTGACGCAGCATAAGCAGAATGAACAAAGAATGGTGCTAGGAATAAAACGAAGACTACCATAGCAACAAGGGACTTTAGTCTTTTAATCATTTCACACCTCGTATTTACTATTTCGTAAAGAAATTCTTAGTTGATACTCTCTGCAAGAATTGAAGTGATTATGATGATTATACAGCATGGGAAAAAGTGATACAATATCGACGTTTCATTTTAGTGTATAATAAAAATGCATCCGCAAACAACTAAACATGGAACCTTTATGTTTTGAAAAAAATGAGACGGGTTATCGTTTGACATATAAATATAGCAATAATAAAATAATAAAAGCATACAATAAAGAATGCACTTATCTGGCATAGATCAATGATGTTAAATTTGCGGAGGATGCGAAGAAATGAAGCCCCTAGTAATTAAGTTGACTTCATTATTAATAGCGTTGTGCGTTTTTTTCGGCTACGCTTGCGCGCCGGGCAATACGGTCGCGCCCAACGTTACGCCGGAACCGACACCAACGGCGACAGCGACGCCTACGGCCAGCCCGAGCCCGACGCCGGAACCAACGCCCACGCCGGAGCCGGAAGCTATTTTTGAGAATGAATACGTTCGGATTTATTTTATAAAGTTTGCAGCAAAACAAGGCCTGATCATGTTACGCGTTGAAAATTTGACGGATAGCACGATCGATATAGATTATCGCGATGACGATAGAAGGTTTCTGATCGATGGGGAATCATATACGGCGAGTATAGAATACAATACTGCACCAGCGGATGGAATCACTAACCTTCAAATATGGACAATAACCGTAACAAAGGGTAATATTTCGGTTGCTAAACCAATCGACGAGAATGCAAAGTCGGCAGAATTTACAGCAGAGTTCTGCGTCTGTGACAAATCAGGGCAAGAGTTAACGTCGTTTATGCTACCGGCATTCGACTTAACATCGCCTGTGTATTTTCCGGCTTCTACGTCAGCGCCGACGGAGCCTATACCTAATTTGACTGATGAAGAAGCGCAAAGGGAAATTGAGCTTCTTGGCATGACTTTTAATCCTGATACGGAAATCCCTATTGCGAATGTAACTATAATTTTTTGTTCAGGATTGAATGGAAAAGGGGGGGTAAACCATTACATTGAATTCACCTATTTAGGAGAAAAACAGAGTTCAAATACAATGATTATTGCGAGATTTTGGAACCAAAACCATATATTTGAATTTCCAAAAAATAGTACGGATAGTATTGAATACATGCTGGATGGAGTCTTGGCTGCACCAAGGTATGAAAGTCTGTATGGTGTTGAATTGGAACAAGTTACAGTATTGTGTAACCTTAAATACTTCTGCAAACAATATGGTATTAGCATGAATAAAGTCAACACGCAGATCGGAAAAGAGATAGCGGCATTTCAAGGGATTGGTGAGGAAGAGGGTCTTGCATTTACTTATGAAGAATATGCTGATTTTTACGTAAGAACGTTTGCAAAAGAAAACAGAATGTCGGCTGGTGACTATACTAACCCAATTCCGTACACGCCTAGAACACCTGCACCGTGAAAAAGCGGCTAATTTAGTTCCAATTGACTAAACTTGCTTGCCGGGATTGCGCTTAATTTCGGATAAAATGCAAAGAATATAAAAATCTATCGGGGGAACCATGAGAAAATTTAACAGAATTATTGCCGCTATTCTTGCACTTGCAGCTATGTCTGCAATTCTTTTTTCCGCCGCCTGCGCGCCAAACCAGAGTGTTGCGTCCGCAGTTACGCCGGAACTGACACCGACGGCAGTACCGACCGCGACGCCGACTGCTCAACCGACGCTGTCTCTTTCAATGGAGCAAAAAGCTGCTATGATTTGGGTAGGGGATCATTACCGAACATATTATCCGACGGATGTGTTCGTTTTTTACGGAAACATCGACGGAACCGATCGTCTGATTTGGACATCCCTTGAAAACCCAGAAACGAAAGAAAATTATTCTCTCATTGATTCTGAATACACCAGCGAGCTCTACGCATATGATCTTTTCAACCATAAATACCTGTTCGCTCTGAACGTTCCTCAGGATCTGCTTACGAACCCGCAGGTGAAAGAATTCTATAAATACATTAAGGACATTTCCCCATCGTTAAAGAACGCTTCCTTTCGCGCGTCGCAGGGCATTCTAAAACTATCGGATTTATATAAGGACAACAATATCAATTATGATGAAATCGGAAATGTCTATTTACTGAGTTACAGTTACATTTATCAGGATAGAGGTGCGATAGGGCCATGGAATATGGAAAAGGCGATTGAAGCATTTTCAGCAGTCACTCCATCTGATTACATCTTGCCCTATTGGGAGTTTATTCCCGATACTGTTATGCCGCCTGACTTTTATGCATTGGATTCTTCCGTTGCTGCGGCTGAACCGACGCCAATGCCGGAGTTAACGTTTGAGCAAAAGAAAATGTTGTTGGGAACTGATTTGGCATCAAAATTTCCGGAGGTACAATCAACAAGTGTATATTATTTTATTATACGTATAAATAGACATAATTACAGGATATTTGGACTTCTCTTCTGGGACGAAAGCTCTAGCGAATTAGATGTATATAATTTAATGTGTGAGGAATACCTATTTACTATTGACCTTTCAGAAGGCAACAAAATTTCAAATATTAAATACTATGAACACATAAAAAGATTAAGTTCGAGTTTATCAAAATTAAATGCGATGGTTGTTAAATCTGGGGATTTGCTGTGGCTTGCTGCTACATGTAAACGTGAAAAAATAGATTATAAGGATAATGAAACACTTAACGAGTTTTCACGAATTATGAAAGAAGGCTCAAATGAAGAAAAATCAGCTCTATGGGACACATTTTATTCAAAGGATCAAATAATAGATTTGTATATCAATTCCACTCCTCAAGAAGACATGCTTCCATTTTGGTTTTGCGTACCAGATGCAAAAATACCTGAAGAATTAAAGGAGTTTTATCCGAATGCGGTTACTATTCCAGAAGATTAAGATGAATCAATAAAAAATATAGCACCTGCTGACTAAACGGGGGTGTCGGGATTGCGCTTAATTTCGGATAACATACAGCGAATACAAAACACAAATTTCATGGGGGGAATCATGAAGCACTTCAGCAGGATTTTATCCGCTATTCTTGCACTTGCAGCCTCGTTTGCGGTTCTTTTTCCGCCGCCTGTGCGCCAAACCAGAGCGTCGCGTCCGCCATTACGCCCGAACCAACGCCGACGGCTACCGCAACGCCAACTCCCACGCCGAGCCCGACGCCGGAACCAACGCCCACGCCGGAACCGACAGCTATTTTCGAGAATGAATACGTTCGGATTTATTTTACATGGTTTGGAGCAAAAGAAGGTCTAATCATGTTTCGCGTTGAAAATCTGACGAATAGCAAGAAAGCTATATATGTTCGATCTAACGAACAGAAAGACGCTGATGGGTGGTTGCTGATCGATGGAGAACCGTACACGGCGGAGACACGATATAATACTGTGGTAGCGGGTGGAATCGAGTACTTTCAAATGTGGACAATAAACGAAACTAGTGGGAATGCCGGTTTGGCACAACCGATTGACGACAATGCAAAGACGGCAGAATTTACATCAGAGTTCTACATCTGCGATAAATTCGGAAAAGAACTTACGAAGTTTATGCTACCGGCAATCGACTTAATGTCACCAGCGCGTTTTCCTTATGCGACAACTGCGCCTATTCCTGATTTGACCGATGAAGAGGCGAAAAGGGAAATTGAGCTTCTTGGTATGACATTGAATCCCGATACGGAAATTCCTGTGGCGTATATGTTTATAATTATTTGTTCAGGGTTGAATGAAAAAGGGGAGGTAAACAATTACATTGAATTTGTCTATTTAGGAACAAAGCGGAGTTCAAACACAGGAATTATTTCGACATTGTGGAATCAAAACTATATATTTGAATTTCCCGATAATGGTGCGGATACTATTAACCCTATGCTAGATGGAGTTCTTGTTGCACCCCTATATGAAAGCCTATATGGTGTTGAATTGGAACAACTTTCAACACTCCCCAACCTTGAACGCCTCTGCAAACAATATGGGATTAGCGTGAAAACAGTGAACACGCAGATCGGAAAAGAGATAGCGGCATTTCAAGCGATAGGTTGGGAAGAGGGTCTTGCATTTACTTATGAAGAATATGCTGATTATTACGTAAGAGCCTTTGCAAAGGAAAACAGAATGTCGGCTGCTGACTATACTAACCCAATTCCGTACACGCCTAGAACACCTGCACCGTGAAAGAGCGGCTGATTTTGCTCTAATTGACTTACTTGCTTGTCGGGATTGCGCTTGATTTCGGACAACATACAGCGAATACAAAACATAAATTTCACGGGGGGAACATGAAACACTTCAACAAAATGGTTTCCGCGGCACTTACGCTCACAATTGCAATCGCTCTGCTTTGTTCCGCCTGCGCACCAAACCAGAGCGTCGCGTCTGCCGCTACGCCGGAACCGACGGTGACGGTCGCCGCAACGCCGACGCCCACGCCGAGCCCGACGCCGACAGCAACGCCCAGCCCAACACCGACGCCAAAGCCGACGCCCGTGTTGTCTCGGGAAGAGGAACTAGCGTTTTTAGGAATTGAGTATAGTCTAAATCAGGGTTTTTCTGCAGGGTACTATATTTTCGTGTATTGTGTTTTACAAAACGGCGAGAAGATTGTAATTCCTACATGTATGACAGAGCATTTGGGGGAATATACTGATTTTCATTATTTTTTTAATGATAAAATCATTATTACTTTCTATCCAGGTATTGTCGAGAATCAGATCTACCTAGAACGCATACTGGAAGAAACGACCCATTCGTACTCAATAGTCAATCTGGATGGCGCTGTTATTGAAGGAGTATCTGGTTTATTCAATTTTCAGAAAAATTGTAGAAAATTCGGGATTGAGATTATCGAGAGCGACGAATATTCTGAAATGATGGATTTTATTAAAGAAGGTTTCCCCGAGAAATTTAGCAACAAAAAAATAGGTATTATTGATTTCGCCAACTTCTATGTTTCAAGCTTAAAAAGTGAAAACCGAATCAACGCGGCTTTCGTCAACGCCACAACGAGGACCAGAGGTATTCTGGCTCCCGGGCAGACGCCGTATACCACGCCGGCGCCTACGCCTACGCCGACGATACAGGGCTCGTTTTGAGACCTGAGGAGAGAAGGCCCGAACGATACCTTGCAAAAGCCAGAATGTTATCAGACTGTATTATTTGTCGAAAGGGTATCCAAATATGCTTGAAACAAGCTCGCACTGCATGCGGTGCATGGCGCTTCTGAAACAAGAAAACGAAGTTTGCCCGGAATGCGGTTTCGATAACGCTTCTGCGTGCAATGCGGCGTTTCAGCTTGAATGCGGCAGCATTCTAGGCGGTGCGTATCTTGTAGGATGCGCGATGGGACAGGGCGGATTTGGCATAACGTATATTGGCTGGGATTTGAATCTCGAGCAAACAATTGCGATTAAAGAGTTTTTTCCGGGAGAATGCGTCATGCGCGATGCGCGCACGCATAGCTTAGTGCTGCCATACCCCGGAGAACGGGAGGTTGCGTTCAAAAAAGGCCGTGAGCGGTTTATTAACGAAGCGCGGGCGTTGGCAAAGTTCGCAAAAGACGACGGAATTGTCGGCGTACGCGGATTCGTCAACGAAAACGGGACGTCGTATATCATAATGGACTTTATCGAAGGGGAAACGCTGAAAGATTACGCAAAGAAGCGCGGCGGAAAACTATCCGTTCAAGAAACGTTGACGCTCTTTTGGCCGCTCTTTCAATCGCTGGAAAACATACATAAAAAGGATCTGTTACACAGGGATATCAGCCCGGACAACATCATGCTGCAAAGCGACGGGCGGTTGGTGCTGCTTGATTTTGGCGCAGCACGGCAGATTTCCATGTACGGAGAGCATTCCAACACGATTAATGTGAAACATGGTTTTGCTCCGGAAGAACAGTACCGCACGCATGGCGGACAAGGGCCATGGACGGATATTTACTCGCTTTGCGCAACGATCTATTATCTCACGACCGGGGTTATTCCCCAGCAGGCGCTGGAACGAATGGCGGATCATGCCCAACTTGTTCCGCCAAGTCAACTGGGCGCCAGCTTTACGCGAAAGCAGGAGAAAGCAATTCTGAAAGGCCTTTCCGTCCGCGGCGACCAGCGGCAGCAGACCGTTTCCGAATTGAAGGCAGAGCTATACGAGGAAGCAGGGGTTGGACCTACGCTTGATCTAAAGCGCCGCGGTAAAGAAACGGGCAAACGGCCGGTCTATTCGCCAACGGTGAAACCTAACGGCGAACGGGAGTCGGATTCGGAACAAGGCAACGATACGCAGCCCTTTGTCACAAAGCCTGTCAAGAGAAAGAAAGAAAGAAAACGCAACAATCAAAACTTACGCAAAGCGATGCTTTTTGTTGCGATTATTTCAGCTGTCATGATCACGGCCGTCATAGCAATTGTCTCGTTTGTGAGAATCAAACCGATCACAGAGGCAATTCAAGCGGCAATCACCGAGCAGGAGCTACCGCTTACAATATCCGGCATGCCAAGAAGGATGCGACAGCTGGAAGCGGAGAGAAGCGACGGCGTACGCTGTTATGAGATTACGGCTAACAGTCCGGACTATGCTTCTTTCGGGACGCTGTTGAGCGATAACTCTAGCGATCTTCCATCGTTTGAATTTTCCGTTGATACGGAAACAACCTATCGGGAGAAACTGCGTGAATACGTTTCGGCGTACGTGCAGAATCTTACCGCATCGAACACAAACTATCCCATTGCGCAAAAGAAGATTGTCTTTCATCTGCAGCAATCGACGAATGGCTGGATTGCGACAATGGCGGAGGACGATCTGAGCGCACTGCAAAAAGAACGCGAAAATGCCGTCAGTCTTGTCGTCGAATCCATATATCAGTCGCTCCCCGTAAACGCCCAGATGCGGATTGCGGAGCAAAAACAATCAATATTGCAGACGATCTATCAGGACGAATACTTGGCCAGTGAAACGGGCTTCTTGTCCGTAAACGACCTCGGGCAGGGGTACTATGAGGTTTCCTTGCATTTTCCAGCGCCGCAGTATGCGGCAGACAACGCTATTTTCGCAAATGAAGATGTTCAGCACAACGACGGCAATCTGCTCGTTTATTATGAGGATGGAATCGTTCCAGTCCCAATCGTCAGCGTTGAGGACTGGGAAACACGCCTTGCGGATAGCTCCGTGGAGGAACTGGCCGAAACTTACACGCAGGACGCGGATTATTCCGCTTACGTAAAAATGCTGCAGGATGTATACGAGGTATATGCGCAGCAATTACTAGATAACGGTGAGGTTTATGATGCGTTCCTCGTTTATGTAAGTTGTGAGAATAGAGAAAAAACTATGACGCTAGGTAAAAACCTTGCTTGCATTTCTGATGGGAAACTTTCGGCCATTCGTAGAGATGGAGATGTTTTATCCAATGAATTTATAGTGAAAGAATGGCATAACATTGTTTATCTTGATTCCGGAGATGATAACTTAATCGGGATTGACAATAATCGAGTAGCAAAATTTGCAGGATATATTGTTGATCTTTCTATCATGTGGTACTCCGATGTTAATTCTGTTACGTGGGACAGCATTGAAACGACATCAGCTAACACTTGGAATATTGCAGCTATAAAATCGGACAACACTGCAAAGGCGATTGGTTCACTCAATATCGGCTGGAAAACATATGAAGAAGTGAATCTGAATAAATGGACGAATATAAAAGGTATTGCAGCAAGCAGATGCTGCATTGTTGGTCTGAAGAATGATGGAACAGTTATTTGGAAAGGGAAGCTTTCTGTCGATGGATCAAACGTTGAGTTTTTTGATTTTGATCTGAGTGATTGGCAAGATATCGCTTCAATATATGTAAACGACTATACAATTATAGGTGTAAAGAATGACGGAACCATATTAAGTGCGGGAAGATTCTCGTCAGACGTTTCGACATGGGAAAACGTGGCTCATATCGAGACAAACTCTGGCAATATCTTTGGCCTATGTACTGATGGAACAGTATTATTTACGGGAAAACTGTACGTATCCGATGATGAGGTATTGCCGGATGTAAGCGGATGGAAGGAAATTGTGGGAATAGCGGCAAGCTACGATAAAATACTTGGCTTATGCAGAGATGGTACCGTACTGAGTGCAGGTGAAACAAATACAGCGGACTGGGAGAAGGTGGTGTCTGTATACTGTGATGAATTCGCTGCTTTCGGGTTGCGTGAAGATGGAACGATATTAACTTGGAGCTCAGATTACGCTGATTGGGACTTATGGTAAACTGCAACGGAACATGCGGCTGATTCACATGAATCACAGCAATTTGTATCACACGAAATATCACACGACAGCCTGATTCCCCGCATGAATAGGCCATAGTTCACGGGTTCGAGTCCCGTTACCTGCTCCACAGCGAAAGCTCAAACCCGCCCTCAAGCAGGGCGGGTTTTTTATGCAGTCAGGCATAATGCTGTAAGTGATTCGCATTCAGTGAAACAGCATCGCACGAACACGGTCATTATGCCAGTCGGTTCAGGGCTTATGAACCATCTGGGATAACGACATGAAAGAAAAGTTTGTTTTGTATAAACCAATCTTTAAGGCAAGTGTTTCGTTTGACTTCAAACGCTTTCGACTATAAAATTATATAAGTATTCGTCATAATAGAATAAAATTCAGATATTTGACTGCAATAACTTACGGAGGAACAGAAAGCAAATGAGGCCTCTATTCATTAAGTTGACTTCATTCGTCATTGTGATATGCGTTTTTTTCGCATGTGCCTGCGCGCCAAACCAGAGCGTCGCGTCCGCCGTTACACCGGAACCGACGGCGACAGCAACGCCGACGGCCACGCCTAGCCCGACACCGATACCTACGCCCACCGTAAGGCCGGAATTGTCGTTCGAGGAAGAAAAGGCAGAGCTGGGAGTGGATTATGAACTTGATGAGTATTTGCTGAAAGGAGTCTCCTCGATTATTTACGAAATCGATACGGAGAACGTTTCTGACGAATATATACGCAACTATCACACCAGAGAAGTATGGGTGACGGTCGAGTTCGATGCGGACGGCCTTATTTTGCTGACCACGGTTCAAAACGGCGAAGTTGTTTTCAGGAGCGCCGAACAATATAGAGAATTCATGGTGTCAGACTTACCGTCAATGGGAATGGTACCGGGGAACGATTTGCTGAAAGGCGCAAAAATTACCAGCGCCGTATCTTTATGCGGGCTGCAAAAAAGCTACAAAGAACTGGGGTTCGATTATACGGAATCTGCTTTACTCGACATGATCAAATATAAACTTGTTCCCGATGAGAATGAAGCTTATGTATATGTGCATCCAGATGTTCTGATGGAACTGTATTTACTGGAAGTACCAAAGGAACGCAGAGCTCCTGCATGGGAGTACGTTCCGGGATATCCAAGCCCGACACCGGAAAAGTAAAACGCGTTATAATTTCGGATAGTACAACAAGAGAAATTGATCATATAAATCTTGGGGGGAACATGAAACACTTCAGCAAAATGATTTCCGCGGCACTTACGCTAATAATTGCAATCGCTCTGCTTTCTTCCGCCTGCGCGCCGAACCAGAGCGTCGTGTCCGCCATTACGCCGGAACCGACGGCGACGGTCGCCGCAACTCCGACGCCCACGCCGAGCCCGACGCCGTCGGCAACGTCGACTCCGACCATTGAGCTAATTCATGATTTGACAGATGAGGAAGTGCAAAAGGAAATAGAACTGTTAGGGATTACGGTAGATCCGAATGAAGAAGTCCCAATGTCAAATGTATTTTTTGTTTTATGTTCTCAGAAAGAAGAGCAAGGGAATAAGGATTACTTTATAGAATTTGCTTATTTGGGTATAAAACAAAGTACAAAAACCACTGTGCTGGCTAAGATATGGAATGGCGAAGAAATATATGAGTTTCCTGATAATGGTAGTGATAACCCTGTAGACGCCCTAAATGGGGTTCTAGTTTCTCCAAGGTACGAAAGTCTATTCGGTACTGAAGTAGAGATGATTACTGGACTATTTGGGATAGAATACGAGTGCAGGGAGTATGGTATAAAGACCAAAAAAATATATACACCAATTGGAAAAGAAATATGGGCATCTCAAAACTCTTACTCAAGTCAGCTTCCCTTCACGTATAATGAATATGCTGATTTTTACGTAAGAACATTTGCAGAAGGAAACAGAATGTCGGCTGCTGACTATACTAACCCAATTCCGTACACGCCTAGAACACCTACACCGTGAAAGAGCGGCTAATTTAGTTCCAATTGACTAAACTTGCTTGCCGGGATTGCGCTAATTTCGGATAACATACAGCGAATACAAAACATAGATTTCACGGGGGGAATCATGAAGCACTTCAGCAGGATTATATCCGCTATTCTTGCACTTGCAGTTATGTTTGCTGTTCTTTGTTCCGCCTGCGCGCCAAACCAGAGCGTCGCGCCCGCCGCTACGCCGGAACCGACAGCGACGGCAGTACCGACCGCGACGCCGACTGCTCAGCCGACGCTGTCTCTTTCAATGGAGCAAAAAGCTGCTATGATTTGGGTAGGGGATCATTACCGAACATATTATCCGACGGATGTGTTCGTTTTTTACGGAAACATCGACGGAACCGATCGTCTGATTTGGACATCCCTTGAAAACCCAGAAACGAAAGAAAATTATTCTCTCATTGATTCTGAATACGCCAGCGAGCTCTACGCATATGATCTTTTCAACCATAAATACCTGTTCGCTCTGAACGTTCCTCAGGATCTGCTTACGAACCCGCAGGTGAAAGAATTCTATAAATACATTAAGGACATTTCCCCATCGTTAAAGAACGCTTCCTTTCGCGCGTCGCAGGGCATTCTAAAACTATCGGATTTATATAAGGACAACAATATCAATTATGATGAAATCGGAAATGTATATTTACTGAGTTACAGTTACATTTATCAGGATAGAGGTGCAATAGGGCCATGGAATATGGAAAAGGCGATTGAAGCATTTTCAGCAGTCACTCCATCTGATTACATCTTGCCCTATTGGGAGTTTATTCCCGATACTGTTATGCCACCTGACTTTTATGCATTGGATTCTTCCGTTGCTGCGGCTGAACCGACGCCAATGCCGGAGTTAACGTTTGAGCAAAAGAAAATGTTGTTGGGAACTGATTTGGCATCAAAATTTCCGGAGGTACAATCAACAAGTGTATATTATTTTATTATACGTATAAATAGACATAATTACAGGATATTTGGACTTCTCTTCTGGGACGAAAGCTCTAGCGAATTAGATGTATATAATTTAATGTGTGAGGAATACCTATTTACTATTGACCTTTCAGAAGGCAACAAAATTTCAAATATTAAATACTATGAACACATAAAAAGATTAAGTTCGAGTTTATCAAAATTAAATGCGATGGTTGTTAAATCTGGGGATTTGCTGTGGCTTGCTGCTACATGTAAACGTGAAAAAATAGACTATAAGGATAATGAAACACTTAACGAGTTTTCACGAATTATGAAAGAAGGCTCAAATGAAGAAAAATCAGCTCTATGGGACACATTTTATTCAAAGGATCAAATAATAGATTTGTATATCAATTCCACTCCTCAAGAAGACATGCTTCCATTTTGGTTTTGCGTACCAGATGCAAAAATACCTGAAGAATTAAAGGAGTTTTATCCAAATGCGGTTACTATTCCAGAAGATTAAGATGAATCAATAAAAAATATAGCACCTGCTGACTAAACGGGGGTGTCGGGATTGCGCTTAATTTCGGATAACATACAGCGAATACAAAACATAAATTTCACGGGGAATCATGAAACACTCTAGCAGGATTTTATCTACTATTCTTGCACTTGCAGCCTCGTTTGCGGTTCTTTTTTCCGCCGCCTGCGCACCAAACCAGAGTGTTGCGTCCGTTATTACGCCGGAACCGTCGGCGACGGTTGCCGCAACGCCGACGACCACGCCGAGCCCGACGCCAACGACAACACCCAACCCGACACCGACGCCTAAGCCGACGCCCGTGCTATCTCGGGAAGAGGAAATCGCGTTTCTGGGACTTGAGTATGATGAAAATCAAGTTTATAATGCTGGGCATTATGTCTTTATATGTTGTGACTTACTGAACGGCGAAAAAGTTGTAATTCCTACTTGCTTTACATATCCTTCAAAAGAAGCAACTGATTTTCGCTATTTGTTTAATGATAAAATCATAATAACTTTCTACCCGAACATTTTTGAGAATCAGATTTATTTGGAGGAAATGCTTGAAAAAACGACCCATACATACTCAATTGCCAATCTGGACGGAGCAGTAATTGAAGGATTATTTACGTTGCATGGTTTTCCGAAATTTTGCAAACAGCACGGGATTGATTTTATTGAGAGTAAAGAATATGTAAAGATGATGGATTATATAAAAGAAGGTGGTGAAGGAAACTTAAATAATAAAAAAATAAAAATGGGTGATTTCGCCAACTTCTATATTTCATGCCTGAAAAAGGAGAATCGAATCAACGCGGCTTTTGTGAATGCCACCACTAGAACCAGAGGTATTCTCGCTCCCGGGCAGACACCGTACACCACGCCTGCGCCTACGCCGACACCGACGATACCGGGCGCGTTTTGAGGCGGGAGAAACGTGTAAACAAAATGTGAGGGATACATGTCTCTCAAGAATGTTTGATTTTTCCCCGTGCAATTCAATATAATTTATTAAAATAAATTATTCAGTTTTAAGAGTTGTATCGTAATTCGTTGCGTAAGGAGAATATTGCATGAGAGACTTGCCGAATGAAAATGTTGACCGCGCAGCAAACAATTTCCAGGAGAGTAAAGGGGACATCGCAGAAAAGAGCGAGGCTCCGATCCCGAGCATAGCGGAAAGTTGCCCGGAGTCCAAGTCGGTTAAAAACAAAAGGCGCAAACATAAATTACGCTGGGTTCTTGTCGTCTTTGGCATTCTGCTTATCGTGATTGCTGCAGCTGGCTACTTTGTTGTTGTACGACCGTATATGGCAACAATTGAGGCGATTCATGCTGCAATCGAAAATGAAATCGGCTTCGATTTTGTTGTACAAGATTTAGACGGGCAAGTACGAAATAGTTACTTCAGCAATTGGAACGATAAAGATGCAGTCTACAACATTGAAATTGCGATTCCTGATTATAAAAAATTCGACGCGGAAAAACTGCGTGGAATGATTCAGGAACCTACCTATGATATGTCAAAAACAAAAGCAGATTATATTTCAAAGCTGCAACCATCTATCCGAGAAACGGTGTACGAGCAGATACAAGCGGACTCCAGCCAGCAGACCAGTCAAAATGTGGTCATTCATGTGCTGGATGACGCCGATGAAAAACACGCAGTTTGTGACTCGACGGCACTTTCGGAGATTCAAAAAGCTCAAGAAATTGAACTGGCTAAATTGACGCATGCTTATTTTGAGCAATCACCCCTATCAGTGCAATGTGCTATTTGTATTAGCCGCACCGAGCTGCTGCAGATGGCATTTGGTAAAAATGAGTATTTGACATATGCCTTGGAAGTTATAGATATCGACACAAATGGGGACAACATATTCAGCCTTCATTTGAAGGTGCCGTACCCGGCGGGGATTGCAACTTATTGTACAGATCTTTCGATCGATACAATGAATGTGGAATTACAGCTTCAAGCGGCTGAAGGGAATGGGGATTTTATTATCGATGACCAATCGCTCCAGCAAGCGATTTCCACCATTGATGAGTTCTATGCCGCAATCGGTGCACAACTTGAAAAGGTTGGCGAATTCCAAGCCGCTTCACTTGCCTATGGCCAGGGCGGAGAATTTCAAAAAGCGAGAACTGTTTACGACTGGGATAAATCTTTGCAGGTAAACACAAGAAACGTTGCCATATTAAGCACAGACGGAACCATTATTTTCGAAGGCGTACTGGACGTATCAGAAACGAATCTGTACGAAAAAGGCGCTAATAACTATGCGTACGTTCCGGATTTAAGCGGATGGACGGATATGGTCGAAATTCGGTCGTCCGACAAATGCATTGTTGGATTGCGCAGCGATGGCACTGTAACATTCGAAGGCGCCATTTTCGGGTGTGATAACTCCGGAAAGAAGATTCTGATGCGGCCGGATTTATCGGAGTGGACGAACATCTCTGCCGTTCAAGCGTCACCTATCATCGTCGCCGGATTACGAAGCGACGGCACGGTGCTGTCTGCCGGAGCGATTTATTGCGGGAGCAAATTTAAACCGATCGATACAACAATGTGGTCCGATGTTCAAAGAATATATCTAAACAAAGATATACTGGTTGGATTGCAAACGAGTGGAACCGTGCTGGCAGCAGGCTGCGGCGCTGACGGTCAGCCAATAGATATAAGCAACTGGACTGACATAGTAGACATCGGTTTTACAAACTACAATACTGTCATCGGGCTTCGTTCGGATGGAACAATTGTATCGAGCGGCAATATCGTATTAAATGTAGCGTTGCAATACGACGTGTACCCGGTCGACCTAACGGACTGGACTGATATAAAATCAATTTCTGTCTCTGATACATATATCATAGGCATAAAAAACGACGGTTCACTGATTTCGGTTGGCAAAACGCTCGATTTGAGCGGTAAAGCAGATTATCGTGAGGTTCGCTTATGGAGTTGGAGCGATATTGAATTTATTAAAGCATTTGAACATCCGATACTTGGGATTTGCAGCGATGGTTCGCTTGCAGGGGAAGGGATATGCTGGCCTTATCAAGACAACCACTACGATTTGTCTCCAAATGGCGAATTTTCATTATATGGAACAGGAGACACGTCTATATATTACAGGGATTTTGGGGCTGAAAGCACCGCATCCTTTATTAAGAGTAACGACAGCGTTTTGCGCGATGGAAAATATATAGATGTGTTCTCTAACTCAACTGGACGGTGTATTGCCGGATTATGCGTTGATGGAACAATCGATATTTACGGAGCTATTGAAACAGACGAGCTACTTGGCTCCGGATACTTCCGAGATTCTATATTTATAAAATTAATTTTTATCAATCGCGAATTTTTTATATTTTGATGCGATTCGCAGTTAAACGAACTTTTGTTTGATAACCGCCTCGTCTCAAAACGGAATGAATCGTAACACGAGTTCTACAGCGAATTGGCACCCCCGCTCTGAGAAGGGCGGGGTTTCTATTGAATGCCTATTGCCCGCATACCGCCGGACCATTGACGCGGCAAAACGAAAAATACTATAATACATGAGTTGCAATCAAACGCACGAGCCGCACTTATGCGGTTGCGCGTATTTATGTGTCCATAGCCGACTTTCGCAATACAATGAAAAACGAGGACGAAAGCATGGTCTTTTCTTCGACGGTATTTTTATTTTTGTTCCTTCCCGCGGTTCTCGTTTTTTACCATCTGCCGTTCGTAAAATCCATTCAGACAAAAAACATCATCCTCTTGCTTGCCAGCCTCCTTTTTTACGCATGGGGCGAGCCGGTGTTTGTGTTCGTGCTGCTGTTCTCGATTCTCGTCAACTGGGTGTCGGGGCTCATGATGCCGAAGCACGGCAAGCTCTTTCTCATCATTTCGGTCGTTTATAACGTAGGCGTACTGTTCGTATGTAAGTACATGACCGCCATCACGAACGCGGTTAATGCCGCTGCGGGGCGGACGCTGATTCAGTTTGGCGGGATGGCGCTGCCGATTGGCATTTCGTTTTTCACATTCCAAATCATGTCCTATACCATCGACGTGTACCGCAAGACCACGCCGCCGCAGAAGAGCATCTTCAATCTGGCGCTCTATATTACGATGTTCCCGCAGCTCATCGCGGGCCCGATCGTGCGCTACAACACGGTGGACGCGGAGATTTCCGCTCGCTCGGTCACGACTGAGGACTTTGCCTACGGGTTGCGGCGCTTCATGATTGGCCTTGGCAAGAAGGTTTTGCTGGCAAACTACATGGGCGTAGTTGCGGACAACATCTTTGGCATGACGAGCGGCGGGCTTTCCGTGCTTTCCGCATGGTATGGCGTGCTTTGCTACGCGCTGCAGATCTATTTCGACTTTTCGGGCTATTCCGATATGGCCATCGGACTAGGCCGGCTGTTCGGGTTCCACTTTGAGGAGAACTTCAACTATCCTTACATCGCAAGCTCCATTACAAACTTCTGGCGGCGCTGGCATATTTCACTGAGTACTTGGTTTCGGGACTACGTGTACATCCCGCTCGGTGGCAGCCGCGTGAAAAAATCGCGCTGGATACTGAACCTGTTTATCGTTTGGCTGCTTACGGGCATTTGGCACGGCGCGAACGTTACGTTTGTGCTCTGGGGGCTCGTCTACTTCGCATTCCTGCTAATCGAACGGCTGACAGGCATTGAGCAGAAGCTCAAGTGGGCATACCGTATTCCAACGCTCTTGATTGTGCTGCTTGCCTGGGTACTGTTCCGCAGCACGTCGCTTTCCGCGGCGGGGCAGTATTACGGATATCTATTCGGCGTGGGCAGCCTCGGTTTTTCGGATATCGTGTTCCTCAACCAGTTCGGCGGGAGCGTCGTCGTGTTTGCCATTGCGCTCATCGGCTGCACTCCGCTGCCGAAGAACCTGTTTTCAAAGCTCAAAAATGTCATAGGCGAAACCCCCGGTAAGGTGCTGACATACGGATATACTACGATCGTTTTCATCCTTTCGGCACTGGCCTGCATACTGGACACCTACAACCCGTTCATCTATTTTAACTTTTAGATGAAATAACGGGGAGGCAGTATGAAGAAAAACCAGCTGGAAAAAGCATTTATCGGAATTTTTCTTGCGATTGTGCTAACCGCTTGCGGTTCAATACTCGTTCGTGCTTTCGCGCAGGAAATCTGCGTCAATATTCTTGGCGTTGACAACGCCTTAACATACGCAATCCTGAGTGATTTGCAGGCGGAAGAAACGCCCGAAGATTCCGTTCTGGAAAACGACCAGATCGATATGCTGGCGCCGTTTTATCCCGATCATACGGGCGTGCAGCCGCAGGCTGAGGCGATCCCCGACGAAGTAGCCGCAAACGGAAATATGGGGGAGAATGCGCCGGTTTCAAGTGCGCAGACGGATAATAAACCGGGCGCGCTGGAAGCGGCCGCAACAAAATTTCGCGGCGTTGTAGCTTATGTCGAGAAAGGCATAACGAACTGGGCAACCGGCAACCTCGCAGGATACCGCACCTGGGTTAGCGCCGCGTCGAGCTATAATAAAATCTTGAATTGGCGCGTGACTCCGCGCAACGCATACAACGGCGTAATCTTCTTGCGGGACGGACAGCTTACCACTTTTATCGGCAAGATGGATATGACCTACAAGGCGGAGGCCGTTCTGGAGCTGAAATCGCTGGCGGACGAGTATGGCATTCGCTTTCTATATGTGCAGTATCCCTACAAAATACGGGAGACGGATCCGGAGAGCGGGAGACTTGATTTTTCGAACCAGAATGCGGATCAAACAATCGCCTTGCTCAAAAACAGCGGCGTTCCGGTTCTGGATTTACGGGATGCCTGGGATGCGTACAGGCCCGAGGATTCCAATTCTTTCCGTCGCGACGTGTTTTATAGAACCGATCAGCACTGGCGTGCGGAGACCGGATTGTGGGCGGCAGGCACAATTGGAAGATACATCAACATCAACTTTGGGATTCCTGTCGATCTTTCCGTTTTCGAAACGGATCGCTACCGCTACGACGTATACAAGAATCGGCTACTCGGCTCGTACGGCCGCCAAGTCACGCTGGCGCTTGCCGATCCGGAGGATTTTACGCTGGTCTATCCGAATTTTGAAACGTCGTTCGATTTTCCTTTACTCCATGGCATTAACGAAGCTGACTTATCTCCCGAACAGATGAGACAGCTTTCGGTAGTTTGGGAGCGAGAGCGCCAGTTGAACGGCAGCTTTGAAATGTTCTTCGACTACAGTATGCTAGAGACAGGGGATTATTATCAGAAAGTCGCTTACTTCACCTATGTAGACAATGCCCACGACCTGGTGTATACGCACAACAATCGCTGTCAAAACGGAACAAGCGTGCTGTTCCTGACGGATTCTTACGCTCGCACTACGGCGCCGTTCTTTGCGCTGGGAGTGACGGATACCAAGCGGATCCGTCCAGATGCGTTCGGTGGCAGCTGGCGTACGTATTTTGAAGTGGAGAAACCGGACGTCATAGTGTATTTCTTAGGATGATGACGGCGAAGGTTTTATCAACCGGCAGAAAGTAACAAGAGAATATTTTAGCGCTACTGGACGCCGGCGTGTCTGCCGGACCGCTCCAGTACGATCATACAGTTCAACGTTTGGCGGAAGGCAGAAGCATGATAAAAAACCGGCTGGAAAAAGCGTTTATTGGGATTTTTCTTGCAATCATTTTGATCGCAGGAATTTCCATTACCGTTCGTTTCCTGACACAAAAAGTACTGGTGGATAAACTGGACATGCAGAACGGCTTTACGAAGGCGGTTCTGTTTGACCAGCAGAAGGAGACGGTCGTCAATACGGCGGCTCTGGAGGATAACCAGAACGACACGCTGGCTTCGTATTACCCCGCGTCCGCGGAAGAGATCAGTAAGACGGATACTGTCTCGGAAGAAGCCTTGAGTGCGAATGAAACAGAAAAGACGGGCGGGAACACTGTTTCGCGGCTCGCTGACAGGTTCAAAAACGCAGTCGCCTATTTTGAAAAGGGCATCACAAACTGGGCGACGGAGAATATTGCCGCCTACAAAACGTGGGTCGGCGCAGCGACGGGATACAACAAAATCCTGCGCTGGAGCGTAACTCCGCGCGACGGCTACAACAGCGTTGTTTTTCTCGCGGACGGCTCGCTGACCACTTTTGTAGGCAAGCAGGACATGACCGAAAAAGCGAACTCTATTCTGCAGCTGAAAGCATATGCCGACGAGTTGGGGATTCAATTTTTATACGTACAGTACCCGTTCAAAATCTGCGAGGCGGACCCCGAAAGCGGCACGCTCGACTTTTCCAACCAGAATGCGGATGCAAAACTCGATCTGCTTATAGCGGGTGGCGCGCAGGTGCTGGATCTGCGCAAAGCCTGGGCGGAGGACGGAAACGACGATTCCGCGGCGTATCACCGCAGCGCGTTTTACATTACCGACCATCACTGGCGCGCAGAGACAGGCTTATGGGCGGCGGGGACGATCGCGCGGTACGTGAACGAAAACTTCTCAGGAGAAATCGATCTTTCCATATTCGAGCTGGATCGTTACCAGTACGACGTTTACGAAGACCTGTTCCTCGGCTCCTACGGCAGGCAGGCGACGCTTACGCTCGCTAACCCCGAGGACTTTACGCTTGTGTATCCTAAGTTTGAAACATCGTTTTCCTTCCCGCTGCTAAACGCCGTACAGGAAGCGGGGCTTACGGAAGAGCAGCAGCAGGAACTGCAGACGCTGGATGAAAAGATGCATGAGCTCAACGGCAGTTTCGAGATGTTCTTCGACTACAGCATGCTCAGAAGCGGCGATTATTACAATACGGACACCTACACGACGTATTCGGACAACGTAAGCGACCTCGTGTACATTCACAACAATCTGGTAGATAACGGCGAAAAAGTGCTGTTCCTCCGGGACTCCTACGGGCGGTCGCTCGTGCCGTTCTTCGCGCTCGGAGTCAGCGACACCATGCGCCTGCGACCGGACACGTTCGGCGGGAGCCTGCGCACGTATATGGCCACCGAGCAGCCGGATATCGTCATCCTGCTGGAAGGGTGAGGCGGATAGCCGCTGAAGCTTAGAATATGATACCCCGCTCTGCAAAGGGCGGGGTTTTTCGTGCTGGCAAACAACTGCTCAATGTGGTATCATCGTGTAAACAAGTCTCTTTCAACAGGAGAAAACATGGAAACTGCAAAACCCGTAAAAAGTCTTAGCGGACCCGTAATCGTTGCCGCTGTCGCCGTTGGCGTATGGCTGATTGTTGATACTTTCCAGTGGGACATTGTTGATTTTCTTACGCCGTTCCTATTCGCACCCCTGCTGATTTTCTCCCTCGTTGGCGCGGCGGTTACGCTCCTTGTCTGCGTTATCGTGTTCATCGTGCGGCTGTGCAAACGCGGTGCAAAGCGGCGGCTGCTTTACAGCCTGCTTTTGCTCCTGACCATCGGCGCGTTTGTGATGACGAATTTTGTTTATATGGATGAATTATACGAAGACGCGCGGTTCGCCCTGCTGAGCAAGCGCTTCGACGCGGCTGCCGAAGAAATGCTCGCGGAGGGGTACGACGAGGGCTGGGTGAAGCTGCCAGCAAAGTACGCGGGGCTTTCGCGCGGCGGCGGAGAAGTGCACATCGTTGGGGAAGGGGAGAGCAAGACGGTGATGTTCTATACGTTTAGGGGTATTCTCGACAATTTCAGCGTGTACGCTTATGCCCCGACGGCTGGCGCGTACGAGGAGATGGAGCACTATACCGATTGGGTCCAGATTATTCCCATACGGGAGGGATGGTATTTTTGCGCGTCGAGGTAAGATGAGAACTTATGCGCTTTTTATCATTTATTTATCTCATATCGAATAGTATTTGAAGAGCGGCTTATTACGACAATAAAACTAGTAGTCTGGACATTTTTTTATTATTCTAGATGTTTCATGGTTAAAAATGCTATCGAAAAACGGTGTAAAGCAACTCAAAAATGTATTGATATCAAGATATACATCGTATACTATTAATAACAGTTGTTGCATTTGGAGGTTAATATGCTTAGCAGGATAACTTTTAATGCTGATATTATTCCATTTGAAAAAAATCAAGCAATTGACTTCAAACTTCTAAATTTTATATTTGGTAATAATGCTACGGGCAAGACAACGATTGCAAGACTGATAAAAAAAGCTGACCAACAAGACAACTCACATGTTATATTTACTGATCGAGATGAAGTCATTGAAGTATTCAACAGCGATTTTACAAAAAGCATCTTTCGTTATAGCGACACAATACCAGGTGTTTTTACTTTAGGTGAAGATCGCAAAAAAAATGAAGATATAATAAAGGAGCTTCGTGTAGAACTCGAAGAATGTAAGGCTGAGCATTTAAAAGATAGCAGAAAATTGACAGAGACTCTTGAAGAAATAAGTAAAATAACGGTGTATATTGAGACTCTCTGTTGGGATGAAACAAAAGATATTAGAAGTCGCTTAGATTTTGCGTTATCAGGGTTAAAAAGAAAAGCAACTTTTTCACAAAGATGCATTGAGAGCTATCGTACTGAACGATGCTCTATTCCGTTTGACACTTTATATAGCGATGTTTCAAGAGCTTTTGACAGTGACATTGAATTTCACAGG
The DNA here is from genome assembly GCA_963674535.1 of Christensenellaceae bacterium. GTDB lineage: Bacteria > Bacillota > Clostridia > Christensenellales > CAG-138 > UBA7703. The sequence continues at coordinate 1,241,911 of OY771363.1, forward strand.
GAAATAGAACCGATCGATTTAACAACAGTAACAAAACTCGAACGAACTCAAATACTGAAAAAACCTATTGTCGGTGATAATGAACTTGAAGTAAGTAAGATTATCGACAAATTCAACTTGAGCGATTGGGTGAAACATGGATTAATACACTTCAATGGAACGAACCCCCAATGCCCATTTTGCCAACAAGAAGTACCCGAAGAAATATCCTCACAACTACGTGATTATTTCAGTCAGCAATACGAACGGGATGTTGAATATTTAGCTAGATTCGAAACTGAATATAGAACAATTGCTAATGAAATTACAAACTATATTTATTCAATAATAGCAGAAAATATTAATGGGTTTAGTTGCGAAAACTTAGATCATTTATTAGCTGAAATAGCGCACTTATTTGAAATGAATTTTGAGAGAATTAATAGTAAGAGAACAGAACCTTCGCTTTCAGTTGACTTGATTTATTTAGTTGACAAAATAGTAATAATAAATAGCGAAATCGAAAAGCTAAATATTGTTATACGCGAGAATAATCTAATAGTACAAGATAGAAAGACACACATTGATAAGTCACTGGAATTGCTTTTCAACTATATTGCAAACGATTTTCTACACGCAGCATTGTCTACTTATTTTGAATCAAGAAAGAAACTGGAGAGGGCAACGACTGGACTTGAAAAAAAAGTTAGGTCACTTCAAGATCATATATCTGATTTGAAAATGAGAATTGGAGAAATTGAATCAAAATTAACAAGCGTTGAATTGACTGCCAATCAAATGCAAGGAATATTAACTAGTTTTGGTTACAACTCATTTAAAATAGCAACGACAGAAGATAATAAAAGTTTCAGATTGCTACGGCCAAATGGAGATAAAGTTGAAGATTTATTAAGTGAAGGCGAACTTCGTTTCGTATCTTTTCTTTATTTTTATTTCTTAGTATTTGGAAGCGCAAATCCAACTATTGGTGATAAAAAGAAGATAGTTGTGATTGATGACCCGATTTGCAGTATGGACAATCAAGCCCTCTTTCTAGCTCTAGGATTAATACATCATATAATTGAAAAAGGGAGCATGCTAAAATAAAAGACAATCTGCTAAGATGGAAGGAACAGAAAACAGATCCAGAAATCGGAGGCAGGAAATGGGAGAGATCAGGCAGAAATACGACGAGGACTTCAAGAAGAATGCGGTTAAATTATCGCATGCAAGCCCAAAGGCTGTGAGAGAAATAGCAGAAGATTTAGGGATCCATGAAAATCTGCTTTACAACTGGCGACGGAAATACACGTCGGATGGCGACAAGACGAAGTACGCGACGCTGGAGGAAGAGAACCGAGCGTTGCGAAGGGAGCTGGCGGAGACCCGAATGGAACGTGACATGCTAAAAAAAGCAGCGGCCTACTTCGCGAGTCACCAAAAATAAGATATCGATTTATACAGGGACATCCTGAGCACCCTGTTGCGAAGTGGGCCGGGATATTGCAGGTAGGACGAACGAGTTATTATGCCTGGCTCCGGAACCGGGAAGTTTCTGAAAAACGAAAAGAGCATTTAAAGAAGCGAATCAAAGAAGCATTCACAGGAAGCAGAGGCACCTACGGACCAGACAGAATCATTGCTGAACTTCGGAAAAGAGGCGAACGGCTTGGGCGGGTGAAATGCAGGGATCTGATGCAAGAGATGTCCCTGACTTCATGTCACAACAGGCACAAAACCAAGAGTCTGACGAACAGCAAAAAAGCGCGAGGCGATGGATATCCAAATATTCTCAGGGAACAGGAGTTCCCGATCGCAGCACGAATGGGACTGACAAGCGATATCACCTACCTGAGGACAGCCGAGGGATTCATGTATCACTGTGTCATCCGGGATATCGTAACAGGCGATGTGCTGGGAGATCACATGTCGGACCGGATGACGAAGAAACTCGTACTCAATGCGATCATGGCTATGCTGGCGCGGCATGAACTGGCCAAGGGATGCATCTTTCACAGTGACAGAGGCAGCCAGTATACTTCAAAAGCTGTGATGGGCTTGCTGCAGCAGTATGGACTGCGTCAGAGTTTCTCGCGAGTCGGGATGCCGGGAGACAATTCATGGTCGGAAAGCTTCTTTGCGACAATGAAAAAAGAGATGATACACTGGACGCACTACGAGACGAAAGAAGCCGTCCGGGCGGCAGTGTTTGAATACATCTATTGTTTCTACAATGTGATGAGAATCCAGAAACGGCTCGGCTACATGTCGCCGAGGGAATATCTCAGATCATTGCAAACAGACCGGCTGGCGAAGGTAGCTTAGCAAATTGTCTATAAAATAGTTGAAGTCCCAAATGTCTTGCTAAAGGTATGATAAAGCAAGTAGTTTTATTAACACACAACTTATTCTTTTACTTGAATTTGATTGAGCCATATAAAGAAGGCAGAAGAAATAAAAATGTCAAAGGGAATGTAAATTTTATTCATCTGAAAAGAGCTGATATAAAGACTATTATTAGGCAAAGTAATGAGAATATGATTGAGTCATCATATGAACTTCTTTGGAGTTATGTTCTGTCTGCTGATCCGATACATGCTCAGATATTGTTAAATACTATGAGGCGTATACTAGACGATTTTTTTGATACGTTTTTGGGGACTGATAAATGGAGTGTATATGATAATATGTCAGAGAAGGATAAACCTTTATGTAGGGCATTATTATCAAATGTAAATGCTGGATCACATAGTATACCAGATGATTTTAACTTTGGTGATTGGGATGGTAAAGTTGATGATCTGAAGAGAGTTTTCAAAGAATTTTTTCGTATTGCAGGATACCCAAAACATTATGAAGCTATGGAATTACGAACGAAAAAATTGGAAAGCTGAAAGCGTTTTACAAGATTCTTGCCCCCTCCGGGGGCGTTTCCATACCTCCAATTCTCCAAAATAAAATTGTAAGAAATTTCCATCCCGCTCATGCCATACATTACCGTAAGCGGCGAAAATTGCGCATAAAATAAAGACCCTCCTCAGTTCGGACGGCGTAAACGCCGCATCCGCACGTGGAGGGTTTATTGAATCATGGTGTGGAACGAACTATTGCTGAAAACGAAGTTTTCCGCGAAAGCTGTTACTTAATCTTCCCGAGCAGAACGGCCTTTTTCGCGTCGTACTCTTCCTGAGAGATCGCGCCGGAGTCGCGCAGGCTGGAAAGGCGGGAAAGCTGTTCGAGCACGTCGCTATTCGCGTTTTGCGCGCTTGCTGCGGCGTGGACGGGGATTTTCCTGGAGTCCTGAACGATGACGCGGCCCGCGTCGTCCGTAAACGATTCGGTCGCAATCAGGATGATGTCCACCAGCGCGCCGATGCCGAACACGCCCGCCGTGAAGAGCCAGAGGATGCCCGTGCCGATTTTACCGACATAGAAGCGGTGGATGCCAAGCCCGCCGAGAAAGATGGAGAAGAGCAGCGTCGTGAGCCAGTCTTTGTCCGAGTAGGCGCCCGCGCCCTGCGCTTGCGCTTTCTGCGCGCAGTCGATGCAGCGTCCGCCGACGCCTACAAATTCGCCCGGGGCAATCGGTTTGCCGCAGGTAGTGCAATATCTGGTTTCCATAAGTAAAACTCCTTTTTTCGATTCGGGAGGAATCGTAATTTCGTTTGCCCGCGCGGCGATTGTGCCGCGCAACGACCGTCAAGCTGGACGGCACCTGCCAAAGCCGACGGTCAATACAATATTAGTATGTTTTAAGCGCGTTTTCAAGCAATCGATTGTGAAATGAATTTGATTTGCGATAATCTACCCGATTTGCGCGGCGAACGCACGATAAAAATTGATGTATACGTGATTTTCTCGGTTGACATCCTTCTTAAAAATGCTATAATACTTTTTGCCGCGGTTTGCGCCGGTGGGCGAATATCCCACCTAGGCGATGCAGCGGCGGAGGGCGGAACCCCGCCCAAACCTTGCGCCCTTAGCTCAGCTGGCTAGAGCACCTGACTCTTAATCAGGGTGTCCAGGGTTCGAATCCCTGAGGGCGCACCAATGACCTCGCCGCAGTCGGGTTGCGGCATTTTTTGCGGGAGTAGCTCATTTGGTAGAGCGCAGCCTTGCCAAGGCTGAGGTGGCGGGTTCGAGCCCCGTCTCCCGCTCCATTTATAAGGAGACATGAATGTCTCCTTATAAATGGACAGTAGTTCAGAGGGGCTCGAAGCCCCGTTTCAATATGATAATTTGCGCCCTTAGCTCAGCTGGCTAGAGCACCTGACTCTTAATCAGGGTGTCCAGGGTTCGAATCCCTGAGGGCGCACCACATAAGGAACCACTTTTGTTTCCAGCCGACAAGAGTGGTTTTCCTTTATTTCGGATTATGCAATAGGATGGACTCAACATTTCGTTGCTTGCTGAAAAATGGATTTAAGAGGAGACACATTTATGTTTGAAAGACTGCTTGATAAGAATACGGAACCGTCTTTTTCTGAATTAGAGTGCTATTGCGGTGAGAACAAAGAACGGTTTCTAGAATTAAACAAATATTTATCCGAACAGTTTTTCACATCACAGGAAATTCGCTTTCCGTATGGGAAAAGCTATGGTTGGTGCGTTACACATAGAAGGGATAAAAAACTTATATGTGATATTTTTGCCGAGGCAGGAGCATATACTGTAATGCTTCGCCTTACTGATGCACAGTTTATGGCTATCTATTCGGAACTGAAAGAGTATACGCAAAAGTATATTGATAATCGCTATCCCTGCGGAAGCGGCGGCTGGATACATTACCGGGTTATTAGCGATGATAATCTTTATGATATAAAATGCTTGCTAAGCGCGAAATGCAAGTAGCATTTAACCGTAACATCAATTATCCAGACAGACAGATTTATACACCAGAGTACGTTTTGCTGCCTGTTACAACATCGTTCAAATGTCCGTTAATGGATTAAATCACTGTTGCCTATATGGGGAAGAGTGATTTTTTTCGTTATACGGAATGTTTTCGCTGGAACAAAAACGGCAGCTTTCGCGGCGACATGGTATACTAAAACGAATCGTATTGGAGCTGCAAAATCGTATGCGAATTTGGAGAACAGACGCATGAGAAAGCTAATCGAGTCGGCGCATCATTTGGACGACTATGAGTGCATGTGGAATGGAATAGAAGACCTCTACACGCGTGATACGGGAGAAGAACTGCCGTCCAATCTCTTTTTTGTACTCGCAAGTTTTGGCTCCTTTTGCTACATGAAATTCAACCAATGCGACTTGAGGCGTATGGTAGCGTTAGGCGATGGACGAACAAAGCAGATGTACTCGTTCCTCGCGCCGATCGTGGGATTCGAGTATAAACACTATGAGTATAAATCGTTCGAAAGAGCGCTTGCCAAAGCAAAAGCGGAAATTGATGCAGGCTATCCTTGCGTTCTTGGCGCGTTGGATATGTACTATCTGCCATACTTTGAAAAACTCTATCATAAGGTGCATATCCCGTTTCATTATGTGCTGATGGTCGGATATGACGATGAAAACGAATGTGTTTATATCAACGACTGCGGTAGGCGGGATACGCTCACACTCTCTTACGACGAACTGAAACATGCATGGGACTGTTCTTATGCCGGGCTTTCAAAGCCGAATACCGTCTGTATCGTTCGCATGCACAGCGACAAAAGCAAATACGATATAGCAAAAGAAGCATTTGCAAAAAAGCGGGAACTGTTTTTAAACCCACAGGTCGGGTTCGTCGGGTATCGCGGTTTTGAAAAGTTTATTGCGGAGTTGCCGAATTGGAGAAAGGAACTCTCCAAAGAGGAGTATGACCGGGTTCTGTTCAACATGGTGCAGTTTTTCGGCACGGTTCCGACCGTACCGAACGCGCTTCTTGGCATCGATGAACCGGATGACGTTGCTTATGGCGGCGGCTTTGATAAAGCAAGTGTTGTACTTTCCCGGCTCGGGTTGGAGTATGGCGACGATAAAATGATTGAGGCTGCGGACATCTTTGGCTGTGGCGCATCAATCATCTCGAGAATAAAGGATGTTATCGTAGCGTATCTGACAAACGATGCGGACAAAACGAAAGAGTTGCCGGGGCTGTTTGCAGAAATTCTGCTTATCATGAAGAACGGATTTGAGTCGCTGTCATAAACCTTGCGCAAAGCGCTCGATAATCAGAATACCTGTTCACGATTTTCTGCTGAATTCTCAAACCAACGGAATAGCTGAATTGCTCGCCTGCTATTTTTGATATTATTCATCGAAGCTTTCTCGGTAAGGTTTGACACACGCCTTGAAAGAGTGCTATTCTCAGACGGGGAGAACGAACGGTTATGCAAACCATTTTTTACAGCAAATATGATGATTTGGCGCACGCGTTCGACGTACCGAACGGCGTAACCAGCCTGGTCGGCGGCGGCGGCAAAACCACGCTGATGCTTGCGCTTGCCGGCGAACTGGCCGAAGCCGGGCATACGGTCATCGTTTCCACCACGACGCATATCTTCCCGCCGGACGGCATGACGACGCTCACAAACGCAACGGAGGATGAACTGAAAGCCGCCCTTGCCGAACACCGACTGATCTGCCTTGGCTCGCCTGCAGAAAACGGCAAGCTCTCCGCGCCAAAGCTGTCGGTTGCGGCGATGGAACGCCTTGCGGAGTATGTTCTGCTGGAAGCCGACGGCGCAAAGCGGCAGCCGCTGAAAGCACCCGCCGAGCACGAGCCGGTGATTCCGCCGGAAACGAAGCTCGTCATCGCCGTGTTGGGGCTGGACGGAATTGGCAAACCCGCATCGGAAAGCGCGTTTCGCGCAGAACGGTACGCCGCGCTGAACGGTAAAACGATTCTGGCCACGGTGACGCCAACCGACGCTGCGCGCGTACTGACGCATCCGAACGGACAGCGAAAAGGCGTAGGTGAGCAGATGCGCTTTTGCGTACTGCTCAACAAGGCGGACGATGCGGCACAAAACGCAGCCGCGTTGGAGATTGCGCGGGAACTCAACGATACCGGGCTGGTCGAGCGAACGGTGATCGCCGCGCTGGGCAAAGAAAGATAAAATAACAGTTCGTCTCAACGGACTGAACCGCAGCGTACAATAGAAATTTCTTTCGCGGGGGAAAGCGAGGAAACACAAATGTTGATTTGGATTCGCGGGGCGGGGGATATCGCCTCAGGCGTTGCCTACCGGCTCTTCAAAAGCGGGTTTTCGGTCATGATGACCGACTTACCGCAGCCGACATCCATCCGCCGGACGATCTGCTTTTCGGAAGCGATTATCAACGGCACGGCAAAGGTGGAAGATATCACAGGCAGACATGCTAAAAACGCCGCCGATGCGCGGGAAATTCTCCGCGCGGGCGAAATCGCGGTACTAGCCGATCCCGACGGCACGGAAGCTAAAAAGCTTGCGCCGGATGCGCTCGTGGACGCCATCCTCGCCAAGCGCAACCTCGGCACGTCGATCAAGGACGCGGAAATCGTCGTTGGCGTAGGCCCTGGCTTTTCTGTGGGTAAGGACTGCCACGCGGTGGTGGAAACCATGCGCGGGCATACACTCGGGCGGGCGTATTACGAAGGTTCCGCGCTGCCGAACACGGGCGTACCGGGTAATATCGGCGGCTTTACGCTGGAGCGTATCCTCCGCGCGCCGCGCGCGGGCGTGTTCCAGGGCGCAAAGCACATTGGGGACACGGTCAAGGCGGGCGAAATCTGCGCGTATGTGGACGGCGAACCGATTGCAAGCCGCATTTCCGGCGTTTTGCGCGGCATTCTGCCGGACGGACTGCATGTCTATGCGGGCATGAAGAGCGGGGATGTGGATCCCAGATGCGAACTCTCGCACTGTTATACGGTGTCCGACAAGGCGCTTGCCGTCGGCGGCGGCGTGCTGGAAGCGATTCTGCACCTCGCATCGGAGCACGGGTACGAATGCAGCAAGGCATAGTCGGACAAAAAATCTTATACACGGAGCACTGAATGGAAAACCAATTCGAAAACGATGTAAAACTGACCAAACTATCCAAGTGCGCGGGATGCGGCGCAAAGGTCGGCGCGGGCGTGCTGGCAAAACTGCTGGGCGACTTACCGACGCGCACCGATCCCAACCTGCTGGTGGGCTTTGACCGCTCGGACGACGCTTCCGTCTACCGCGTGAGCGACACGCTCGCGCTTGTGCAGACGGTAGACTTTTTTCCGCCCATCGTGGACGACCCGTTCACCTTCGGGCAGGTTGCGGCCACCAACGCGCTTTCGGACGTATACGCCATGGGCGGCGAACCCAAGCTTGCGCTCAACCTGCTCTGCGTGCCGGAGAGCATGCCTTCCGAAGCGGTGCACGCCATCCTCGCGGGCGGCTACGACAAGGTTTACGAAGCGGGCGCGATCATCACCGGCGGCCACAGCATCTTCGACGAGGAGCCGAAGTACGGTCTCTCCGTAACGGGGTTTGTGCACCCGGACAAGGTGCTCAAAAACCTTGGCGCGAAACCCGGCGACGTGCTGTTTTTGACCAAGCCCCTCGGCGTCGGTATTCTGACCACGGCGCATAAGGCGGAGATGATCGATCAAAGCGCGCTGGATATTGTGGTCAAACTCATGACCACGCTCAACAAGAGCGCGCGGGACTGCGTTGTGAACTACCGCGTCCACGCCTGCACGGACGTGACAGGCTTTTCCCTGATGGGGCATATGCTCGAAATGATGCAGGGTTCGGACGCTTCCGCCCGCGTGGAAACGGGCGCCATCGACTTTTTGCCCGGCGTGCTTGATTTTGCCAACATGGGGCTTTTACCCGCGGGCGTTTACCGCAACCGCGCCTTTGCCGAGAGTTCCGTGGATGAGGGGACGCTCCCGCTCAAACTGCGGGACGCGCTGTACGACCCTCAGACCTCCGGCGGCCTGCTCATTGCGGTCGATCCATTGGATGCGGACGCGCTGGAGCGGGATCTGCGTGCCAGCGTTCCCAGCGCCCAGCGCATTGGGGTCGTGCTGCCGAAAAAAGAGAAAGCGATCTATTTAGTATAAAAGGCTTTTCGAGGGTTCCACCCTCGAGCACCCGCCAAGGGGCACGCCCCTTGGAACCCCTTGGTTGGGTAACATTGATAGAATTTGCGAGTAAACAAAAATCCGCCGGAAGGCGGATTTTTTGATGCGGCTTGTTTTAGTCGTTCAGGATTTCGGCGAGTGCCGCGAGCGCGGCGTCGATTTCCTGCTCGGTGTTCGTATGGTTCATCGAAAAGCGCACCGTGCCCTGCGGGAACGTTCCATACGTCTTGTGCGCGTTCGGTGCGCAGTGCAGCCCGCAGCGCGTGAGAACGCCGTAGTCGCTCGAAAGCCGGTCGGCAACAACCGCGTTATCCAACCGCGCAAAGTCGCAGGAAACGACTCCCACGCGGCGGCTGAGGTCGCTTGCGCCAATGGTGCGGAACCCGTTCAACCGGCTCAGCCCGCTTGTGAAACGTTCCAGCAGATGCAGTTCCTTGGTGCGGTAGTCGGCAACACCCTGAGTAAGCAGTTCGCTGAGCGCCGCATGCAGGCCGTAGACCCCCGCAAGGTTCAGCGTGCCGGACTCGAACCGGTCGGGCATGTATTTGGGCTGAATTTCGCTGTTGGAGTCGCTCCCCGTGCCGCCGGTAATCAGCGGCTCCAGCGCGGCGGCAAAACGCGCGCTGAGCAGCATTGCCGCAACGCCGCCCGGTCCGCGCAGACCCTTGTGACTCGGCACGCAGAACGCGTCAATCGGCATCCCGCTCAAGTCGATGGGCAGGTGACCCGCCGTCTGCGCCGCGTCCACGGCAAAGAAGACGCCTTTGCGTTCACAGAGCGCGGCAAGAGCACCGATTGGCAAAACCGTGCCGCTGACGTTGCTGGCGTGGCTCACAAGGCAGAGCTTCGTGTTGGGGCGCATCAGCCGCTCCGCAGCGTCGAGGTCGAGTTCGTCGTCGCCGCGCATTGGAATGCGATCAAACGTAACACCCGCTTCCGCCAGTTGCGTGAGCGGGCGCATGACGGCGTTGTGTTCCAGCGCGCTCACCAGCGCATGGTCGCCGGGGCGCAGGATGCCCTTAAGCACCATGTTGAGCGAAACGGTGTGACCGGGGGTAAAAATCACGTGCGTGGGGTCGCCAAAGCCAAACAGCGCGCAGAGCAGTTCCCGCGTTTCCAGTGCGTTGACGGCCGCCTCCGTGGAAGGTGCGTAGGCAGAGCGGCTGATGTTGACGCACACGTCCTCAATATACGAGCGCATCGCTTCGCCGACGCCGCTTGCCTTCGGGCGGGACGTCGCGGCCTGGTCGAGATAAATCAGCGGGGTAGCAAAAATTTTTTCAGGCATTAGCGTTATCCTCGCTTGCGTATAACGATTTGATATGGTACAGTATATCCGAAATCTGCAGATCATTCAAGTTTACGCGGCTTTTTTTTCGCACTGCACCATACTAGCATACCCTTTAGCCGCGCATCCAGCGGGCGGAACGGTTTTTTCCGCCGTCAAACATTTATTTTTTACAGACAGGGAAGGATTGGGCAACAACATGAAAAAACGTAACCTGTGGGTGATTCTCACCGGCGTTGTAATCGGGCTGACGGCAATCTTGCTTACCGCGCTCGGCAACCCCGGCAACATGGGCTTCTGCATCGCCTGCTTCATTCGGGACACGGCGGGCGCGGCCAAGCTGCATTCCGCGGCTGTTGTGCAGTATGTGCGCCCGGAAATCGTCGGCATGATCGTGGGTTCCATGATCGCGGCCATGCTCTTTAAGGAGTTTAAGCCGCGTGGCGGTTCTTCGCCTATGACGCGCTTTGTGCTGGCGGTGATCGTAATGGTCGGCGCGCTGGTGTTCCTCGGCTGCCCGCTGCGCATGATGCTGCGCATCGGCGGCGGCGATCTCAACGCGCTGGTCGGCTTGGTTGGCTTTGTGGGCGGCATCTTTGTTGGCACGCTTTGGCTTAAGAGCGGCTTCTCCCTCAAGCGCGCATACCCGCAGAGCCTGACGGAAGGCGGCATACTGCCGTTTATTACCATTGCGCTGCTGGTGCTCAGCGTTGCAATTCCCGCGCTGTTTGCCTTCAGCGAATCCGGCCCGGGCGCCGCGCATGCGCCGGTGCTGATTGCTCTGGCGGCGGGGCTTCTCGTTGGCGGGCTGAGCCAGCGTTCGCGCTTCTGCACCGTTGCCGGCAGCCGGGACGCGATGATGTTTAAAGATTTTTCCATGCTCTGGGGCTTCCTCGCAGTCATCGTGACCACTATTATCGGCAATCTCATCCTGGGCAAATTCAACCTCTCCTTTGCCGATCAGCCGGTTGCACATACGGACGGGATTTGGAACTTTCTCGGCATGGCACTGGTTGGCTGGGGCAGCGTGCTGCTCGGCGGGTGCCCGCTGCGGCAGGTCATCCTCGCCGGTGAAGGCAACTCCGACGCGGCAATCACGGTGACGGGCTTCTTTGTGGGCGCGGCGATTTGCCATAACTTTGGCCTCGCTTCCTCGGCAAAAGGGCCGACCGTCAACGGCATGATCGCGGTTATCGCGGGCTTTGTGCTGCTCACGGTCATCGGCCTTCTCAACCGCGAAAAGGCGTAACGACGGAACGAAAAACTGAGAAACCGGAAAGGAAAACGATATGGATATCATAGACGCAAGAGGGCTGCTCTGCCCGGAACCCGTCGTACTGGCGCAAAGGGCGGTTAAGGCCGACCCCAAGGAAGTCACGGTACTCGTGGACGCCGTCGCGGCCAAGGAAAACGTTTCCCGCTTTGCCGTTTCGCGCGGATACGACGTCTCCGTTTCCGAACAAAAAGGCGAGTTTACCCTGACGCTCACGAAGAAATGAGCGCGTACATTGCAACGTTTCATACGCACCTTTCGGCAATGCGTTCCCAGCGGACGCTCGAACGAAACGGAATCCCGTCCCGCCTGTCGCCCGTGCCGCGCGCGCTCAGCGCAAGCTGCGGCACCTGCGTGCGCTACGAAGCGGACGATCCCTGCGTTTCTGCGCTGGATCACGATTTGGAGCGCGTAGTGCTTTTTCATCCGGAAGACGAGCGGTATGAGCCGGTGTTTGAAAACGAATGAACCGTAAATGAATCGAAATTCGGCCTTTGCGTCATTGCAGAGGCCGATATTTTATGCGCGCCTATATTACGCGCATCATTTCCGGCAGTGGTTCTGTATTGTCCGCAGGCAAAAAATACGGTATGATAATTCCGTAAAAAGTATGGGGGGTTGAAGGCGTATGAAAAAACGAACTAAGCGGCTGCTAGCGGCGCTGATGGTCGTGATTTGCTGCCTGGTGCTGGGCGCGTATTCGCTCGCCGACGCGGGCAACTTTTCCGGCGATACCGATTGGGGCGGCGGCGGTTCGGACTGGGGCAGTTCCAGCTCGGATTGGGGCAGTTCGGATTGGAGCAGCTCGGACTCCTCTTCCTCTTGGGGAAGCGGCTCAACCTATTATGATGACGGAACGAGCAGTTCTTCCGGCGGACTGGGCGGATGCCTGGGCGGAAATCTCTTTACGCTTGCGATTATCGCTATCGTAGTCATCGTTATTCTGCGCTACCGCAAGTCCGGCAAGACCGGCGGCGGAGCACAGGTCTATCAGGCCGCGCAGGAAGCGCCGGGTCTGCCGATTGAGACGCTCAAGCAGAAGGACCCGAACTTTAACGAGCAGGCATTCCTCGAAAAGATCGGTAACTGGTATATACAGATGCAGAACGCTTGGGAAGCCAAAAAGTGGGAACCCATGCGCGCCATCATGACCGACGCGCTCTACACGCAAATGGAGCGTCAGCTCCAGTCGCTCGTGCAGGCGGGGCGCACCAACCATGTGGAACGCATCGCGGTGCTCGATTCCCGCATCGTGCGCTACGCCGTGGAAGGCGACAACGACGTGCTGGTGGTCAGGATTTCGACGCGCATCTGCGACTATACCACCGACGACAGAACCGGCCAGGTCGTCAGCGGCAGTCAGACGCGCGAGCTGTTCATGACCTACGACTGGAAGCTGATTCGCCAGAAGGATCAGATTACGCCGGAGCAGGAGGGCATGACGCATATCAACTGCTCCAACTGCGGCGCACCCTTGGAGATCAACCACAGCGGACAATGCCCGTATTGCGGAACGGTCGTCACCTTAAAGGATCACGACTGGGCGCTCTCGCTGATCAAGGGCATCTCCCAGAGAACGGCATAAGAATAGTAAATAAAAGAATCGCCCGCTGACGCGGGCGATTCTTTTGTTTATAAACAGATCAGCCTCCGCTGGCGATCAAAACGACCGCTTCGTGCTCCGCGTCCGGAATGCCGTTGATCTCGGAGACCGAGCCATGGAAATACACGTTATAAACGGGCAGTTCCTCGCCGAGCTGCGCGGGCGCGCAGAGGATGGAAGCGGCAACGTAGATTCCGTCAATCGTGATCGCAACGGGTTGCTTTTGCGAACTGCTGTCCTGCGGGAAGAATCCGCGAAGAGTCGCGTTATCCCAGTCCAACGAGGGCTGGAACTGCGCGAACGTGCCAACGGAAACGCAGACCATGTGCAGCGAAATTCCGCTGTAGCAGCTGGTAACGGTATATGTCTGTCCCACCTGAAGACGGGTTTTCACCTCGTCCCAGGGCATAAGAGAACCGCGCACCATCAAAAAGCCGCTGTTGCCCGTGGCAAACACCGTACTTGTTGCGGCGGCGGCAAAGGAGAGCGGTTCTTTGGAAAAGAGCGAGGAAAATGCGGCCGTTTCGTCCTTGCCCAGCGCGGCGGCAAAGCGCGCGAGTGCCTGAACGTCGTTTTCGCGCCAGACGCCGTCCACCACGCCGGGCAGAAAGCCAAGGTCGCTGAGGCGCGTTTCCACGCGGAGCACGTCGTCCGAACATTCGCCAAGCGCGGGGGAAGCTCCCTCCACGGGTATAGCTGACGCAGCGGGCGTGGGGGAAGGTTCTGCTGCTGTCGCATCCGGCGCGGGGGTGGTTTCGTCCGCGCGTGAAACGGACGCAAACAGAAACGCAAGCACAAACACAAGCGCCAGCGCAAACGCGTGGCGAAGAAGTGGGCGCAGGCTGTGTTTTTTGGCTGAATACTCCATATCGGAAACGATTATAGCATAGATTTCTTCCATTATTCAACCTGCCGCCCGCTCAGGCGAATTTTGGCGGGTTCACGCGCTCTGGCGCGCGTTGCGTTTCCCGATGGTGCGTGATACGATAAGGGTAAGAAAAGCGTAAGGAGGCGATGGTCAATGCGTTGTTCCTGCCAGAACTGCGGCACATATATGGTGCAGGACGAAAAAGGCCTTGGCAGTCGGTGCGTCTGCCCGGAGTGCCTCTTCACCTGCAGCGCCTGCATGGGTACCCCGCAGGTACCTGTGGAGCGGGACGAGTTTCTCAGGGCGCTTCTGGAGCGCGAAAAGTACGACGCCGAACACGAACAGGACGACTGAGGAATAATTTAAACCAAAAGTAAGAACCCCTGCAAACCATCGATGAAGCCCTTTGGGCCTATCGATGGTTTTGCGTTGCGTGAATGGTTCACTGCGCCGGATTCGTGCGCATTGACGCAATGCTGGATAAATAGTACAATCAAAGAAACAAGTGAATTCCAGTTATCAACAGTGTTTCGCGAAAGTGTGAGAGAGAACATGCAAGACATAACGATAGAAGATTTGGTTAACATGATTCAGCAAGGTGTTACGGTTTATTTTCATTCGAGAAGGGTCATAGTGGATGATCCGAAGAAGCGCGGCCGAAAAACGGAGGTACAGGAGCTTGAATACACACCCGAACCGATTTATTGCGACTTGAAAGACGCGATAGCTCAACTTGCAGAACCGGAAGAACCCGATTGCCCGTACGTAAAAACGCAGGAGAAAAATCTGGAGAATAAGAGCCCTCGGTAATTGGCGCGGAAAAAACGTTAATAACAGATGTTGGTCAAAATAGAGCAAAATAGGATACTCGACAACTGATATTAGCATTATATTGGAACAAAAAAGAGCTTACTCTGTATTAGCAGGAGCAAGCTCTTGTTCTTGTATCAATCAGCCTTCTGTTCCATCCGAACCGCCCGGCAGCGGTTCGGAGCCGTACGGATCGGGCGTCGGGTCGGTTTCGGGCGTTGTCACTAAGCAAGTCCAGATTTCACCCGCGAACGACTTGTAGGTCGAAAGCGCGAGCTTTTCCTTGCGCACGAATTCGCCGTTGAGGTAGTAGTTCTTGTAGGACTGATACACGTATCCGTCGCGCCGGGCGATGGCCTGATAGGTTTCGCCCTCAACCATGAGCGAGCCATCCGCTTTTTCGGTGCCTACGGGGACTTCCACGGTGATTTCGTCGCCGGCTGGCGAGTTGGTGGAAACGCGTGAGCTCGTGAGTTTGATTTCGTCATACTCCGTCGTGGCAAACGGCAATCCCCAAATCTCAAACACAACCCAGTTCTTATCCGTCGTGTAGCCAAAGATTACGATGTCGCTCGACGTATTGTTCTTGAACTGGAAGTCGATCTCGTTGCCCACGGAGTTGATCGTCGCGTCCAGCCCCTTATCGATATAAGTAACGGGCATGGAGTGGTTGCGGCGGTAGACGACCTCCAAATCCGCCTTGACAACGGCGTTGTAGAGCGTGGTGGAAAGCTGGCATACGCCACCGCCGTATTGCGGCACGACCGTGCCGCTTTCGTAGGCGTTCGCTTCCTTCCAGCCGTTGGATTTGGTGCGCGTGCCGAGCGTATCGTTGGTGGAGAAGGTTTCGCCGGGTTTGAGCACCGTGCCGTTGATGAGCCCCGCGCCTTTTCTGACGTTGTATTTACGCGCGCTGGGGCTGGAGGAAAAGTTTGTGGTTGCGCTCGCGCGGAGGACGTATTTCCCTTCGAGCGAAGCCCTCGTCACGGTGGGCTGCACTTCGGTAACGGGAATCTCGACGGGCGAGGTCACGCCATTGAGCAGCGCGTCCGTAATGCGCTGGGCGAGCAGGTTTTGATCCACCGTGAGACCTACGACTTCGTCCGTAAAGATAATCTGGCGGTTCTCCTCGTCCACAGAGGAGATGCCCGCGTCCTGCGGCACGGCGTCGATCTGCGCCGCAATCTGCGCAATTCCCGATAAAAGCGAGCTCATATCGTAGCTCACGGTCAGCGTATACTTGCGGCCGTTGATCTCTACGTCGGACTTTTCAGCCTTCATGCCCGCGTAGTCGCCGATTTTGCCGAGGCGGTACGCTTCCTTGAGAATGCTGTTGAGGTTTGTGGTGTAGGACATGCCAGAAAGGTCGAGCGAATAGAGCTGGCCGTTGTAGGTCAGCGGAATGGACTTCTGCGCGGTAAGGTTCTGCTCGGTGGGCGCCAGAGCGGCTTTCGCCTCGTCCATGGTCATGCCGCCGATCGAAATGTTGTTTACGGTGATGCCGTTACAGAACACGGTGGAGTTGGCGAGCTCGTCAAACTCCTTGCGCTCCTGCTCCATCTGGACGCGCAGCGCTTCTTCGGCGGCGGCCTTTGCAGCGACTTCCCGCTGGTAGTTGATAATAAAGAAGGTAAGCGCAATGACCAGCAATCCGACTACGACGCTTAAAACGATAATCATAATGCGCCTGCGCTGCCGCTTCTTCTTCATAGCGGCGCGCCGCTTTGCGCTTTTCATTTTTCTGAGTCCGAGATCCTCAATGGGTTCGAGGACGACCTCGGGGTATTCCTGCTCCGGCTGAGCGGGCGGCTGACTCGGCTGTTGCCGGTTTTGCTCCATGAATTTTTTTCCTCCGCGTATGATCACCCCCTATTCTAGCCGATTCCGAGCGAGTTTGCACACACGGCGGAGCGGTTCGACAGAATTGTTACAGATTGTTCATCATAAAGTTTCAGTTTTATATGCAACCAAACGGCGGGCTGCTTATTTGCCTTGATCTACGCATAGGAAAGACTGCATTTGCGATGACAAAAAAGCCGCGGCGTTGAAAAATCACCCTGTTGTGGTAAAATGCCTGTAGTAAGGAATTTGCGTTTCAACAGTCCGGCGCGGCCGGATGAAGCGCACCCGAAGGGCGAATCGATTGATATGAAACGAAGCATGACAAAACCGAAGTCCTCCGCAGAAAGCGGGCGCACGCCAATGGACGAAGCGCTGCGCTTCTTAGGCGCGCGTGCGCGCACCGTGCGGGAAGTCGAGCGGCGGCTGGACGCCTGCGAGTTTGGCGAGGTGGAAGTTTACGAAACGGTGGAGCGGCTCAAAGACCTGGGTCTGCTCAACGACTTTACCTATGCCGAACTGTTTGTGCAAACGCGGCTTTCCACAAAGCCCGTGAGCCGCGCGCACCTGCGCGAACAGCTCATGCAACATGAGGTGGATCGAGACGCTCTGGAGCAGGCGCTGCTGCTCGTGGACGAGGAGACGGAGGCGAGTTCCGCCGTCGCGGTTGCGGCAAAATACGCCCGTCAGGGCGCGCGTTTGCCAGAGGACGAGAAAAGAGAGTTTGTGCTCAAGCGTCTGATGGCGCGGGGCTACGGCTATGACGCGGCGCGAAATGCACTGGAGCAGGCGCTCTTGGGGGAGGACGAAGCATGAAGCGCGTGGTTTCCGCCGAAGAGATGCGCTCGTTTGAACAGGAACTGTTCAAATCCGGGACGGCAAATAGCCTCGATTGGATGGAACGCGCGGCAGAAGGCGTTGACCGCGTGCTTGCCGAGCGGTACGCCGGTTCGCCGGTGCTCGCCGTTTGCGGCGGGGGTAACAACGGCGGGGACGGCTTCGCACTCCTGCGGCTGCTCAAAGGGCGCGGCATTGCCTGCAAAGGCGTCCTGCTGGCTGACCCGGAGCGCCTCAAAGGCGACGCAAAGACGAACTATCTCCGCGCCCTCGACTGCGGGATCGTGTTTGAACCCTCGCTCACGGAGGACGCGCTGTATTCCGCCGGAGTAATTGTGGACGCCATGTTCGGCACGGGGTTGAAATACCCGCTCACGGGCGTGTACCGCGACGCGGCGGAACAGATCAACAATAGCGGCAAACCCGTCGTCGCGGTGGATATTCCTTCCGGCGTATTTGCGACCACCGGCAAGGTTTCACAGTCCAGAATCATTGCGGGTTTTGCGGTTCGAGCGGATGTAACCGTGACGTTTCAATTTTATAAACGAGGCAACTTGCTCTTTCCCGGCCGCGAGCTCTGCGGCGAGGTGATCGTTCACCCGCTGGAAACCGACCCGTACATTCTTTACAGCGCAAAGAAAATCGAAATATTGTTTCATTCCCGCGGAACCGGCGATTTGGAACGGGAGCTGGACGCGTTTTTAGCCAACCCGGAAGCGGATTGCAGCGTCGCTTTGTTTGAGCAGGCCGACGCGGCAAAGCTGCTGCCAAAACGCCCGCTGGATTCCCACAAAGGCAAAAACGGGCGCGCGCTCCTCTGCGTTGGCAGCGGGCGGTACACGGGAGCGGCTTTGCTCTCCTCCGGTGCGGCGCTCCGCGCGGGCGCGGGACTGGTGACCGCCGCCGTGCCGGGCGTGGTCAAACCGGCCTTCGCGCAGCTGCCGGAAGCGATGGCAGTTTCCGTATGTGAAGGCGATAATTGGGACGAAGCCGCCTGCGATCGCGCGGCTGAATTGCTGGAAGGCAAAAACGCGGTTGGCATCGGCTGCGGCGTGGGGGAGGGGAACGTCCTTCCGCTCGTGAGAAGCGCGCTGGAGAGCGGCCTTCCGCTCCTGCTGGACGCGGACGCGCTGAATCAGATTTTGAACCAAAAAGAGATTCTATCACTTCTGCACCCGAACGTCGTTCTGACCCCGCACCCGGCGGAGATGGCGCGGCTCACAGGAGAAGCGGTTGAAGATATTTTGTGGGACCCCATGGAAACCGCGCGAAAGTACGCCGGACTCTGGAACTGCGTCGTGCTGCTCAAGGGGGCGACAACCTGCATTTCAGATGGAATACAGGTGCGCTTGAACGTTTCCGGCAATCCGGGGCTTGCCAAGGGCGGCAGCGGGGACGTGCTCTCCGGCATCATCACGGCGCTGCTCGCGCAGGGGCTGAAAGCGTTCGACGCGGCGAGCGTCGGGGCATACTTGCTGGGCGCGTCCGCCGACGTCGCGCTGGAGCTGCTCCGTGAGCGCGCGCTGCTCGCGCGGGACGTTATTGAGGTTGTGGAACGAACGATAGAGGGGTTCTGATTCTTCTTTTCTTAAAGAAAAGAATCAAAAGACTATTTCTAAAAAAACAAGCTGCCATCGGCAGCTTATTTTTTAATATATTCTTGGCACGCGGTCGGAGACGCTCAAGAGAATTTCGTAGCTGATCGTGCCCGCTTTGTCCGCAAGCTCGTCCGCCGTGATCTCCTCGTTGCCCTGAGTGCCTATCAAAATTACGTCGTCGCCCACCTCGGCTTCGGGGACGCCGCTGAGGTCGATCATCATCTGATCCATGCAGATGGTGCCAATCTGACGCGCGCGCTTGCCGCGCACTAGCACGTCCGCCTTGCCGGAAAGACACCGCTTGTAGCCGTCACCATAACCCACGGCGAGGGTGCCAACGCGCATATCGCAGGGGGAAACGAACTTGAGCCCGTAGCTGACGCCTTCGTTTGCGCCGATGGTCTTGATATGCGTAATCGCGGTGTGAAACCGCATTGTGGGCTTTAATTCGACGCCCGCCACCGCGTGCCCCGCTGGGTGACAGCCGTACATGGCGATGCCGCCACGCACCATATCGAACTGCGTTTCCGGCAGATGAATCGCCGCCGCGCTGTTGCTTGCGTGCAGAATGGGAAAAAAGCCGAGTTCGTGCGTGAGTTCGGCATACTTCCGGAAGCGCTCCGCCTGAACCAGCGTAAACGAAGGGTCGGTTCGTTCGGAGACGGCAAAATGCGTAAACAGACCGTCGAGCACGACGTTCGGACAGGATTTTAACAACTCCAGCGCTTTTACAAACTTGGTTTCGTTCGAAAAGCCGAGACGGTTCATGCCGGTATCCACCTTGATGTGGACGCGGCAGGTCTGGTGCAGGGCGCTGGCGTGGTTCTGCAGACTCTGAATCGTCTCCAGCGAAAACACGGCGGGGGTTAAGTCGTGCTCGATCACGCAGTCCAAATGCGCTTCGTCCGTCGCGCCAAGCAGCAATATGGGCGCGGTAAACCCCGCGTCCCGCAGGCGGATGCCTTCTTCGGCAAACGCAACGCCGAGGAACTCCGCGCCACAGTCCAGAGCGGCTTTGGCGACCTGCTCCATACCGTGGCCATAAGCGTTCGCCTTCACGACGGCGAGGTATTTCGTTTCCGGTTTGAGGCGCGAGCGCATGAACCGGATATTATGCTGAATGTTTTGCAGCGAAATTTCCGCGTAAGTTGAACGATGCATGACGAAACTGTCCCTCCGAATGCCGCAGCATTACTGGTTTGTCCGGCTCAAAATAAGCCCCATGGAGCGGAAGTAAAAAGCGAGGCTGTTCTGCACGCAAAAACACTTTTTGCAAGAAATAAATCCGCGTTTTACGCGCTGGAAAAACCGGGCACATTCATTATCATACGCGCTTTGAGCGCGTTTTTCAAACGAGCAATGCGTATTTTGCGTGAATTTTACCGTCGCCGATCCGGCAAGTACAAAATTGACCGGGTGAGCGGGAATATGATACACTATTTGTATGGGTGAAGTTTGCCCGTAAACACAAAAGGACGGAACGGAACAAACACTTGAATCAAACGGTACTTGACCGCATGCTCTCCCGCGTGGAGAAACCCGCGCGGTATATTGGCGGAGAATGGAACAGCGTGGTCAAAGAGAACGCGGAAACGCGCTTTGCTCTGCTGTTTCCTGATGTATACGAAATCGGGATGTCGCACCTTGGCTCGCGCATCCTCTACCATGCGCTCAACGCGCAGGATGGCGTTGCCTGCGAGCGGGCGTTTGCGCCCTGGCCGGATATGGAGCAGGCGCTGATCGACGAACGGGAGCCGCTCTTTTCGCTGGAGACGAAACGGCCTCTCGGGCAGTTCGATATCCTCGGCTTTTCGCTGTTATACGAAATGTGCTATACCAACATTTTGCAGATGCTGGCGCTTTCGTACGTTCCGCTGCTGGCAAGTCAGCGCGGGGAAGACGACCCGCTCGTCATCTGCGGCGGCCCCTGCGCCTGCAATCCGGAACCCATCGCTCCGTTTATGGACGCGGTGCTTATTGGCGACGGTGAAGAGATGGTGCTCGAGCTTGTGAACGCTTACCGCGCGGCAAAAGCGGCGCACCAAAGCAAGGCGGAACTGCTCAAAACGCTCTCCGGCATCCGGGGTTTCTACGTTCCCTCGCTCAAAACGAAGGAAACGCGCGTTTCCCGCCAGATTGTACGAAACCTTGACACGACGGTCTTTACGGGCGAGCCGATCGTGCCGTATATGAATATTGTCCATGACCGCGTGGCGCTAGAAGTCATGCGCGGCTGCACGCGTGGCTGCCGTTTCTGCCAGGCTGGGTATATCTACCGGCCGGTGCGCGAGCGCAAGAGCGAAACGCTCATGCAGCAGGCGCGCCAGCAGATCGGCTGTACGGGTTACGACGAAGTTTCGCTTTTGAGCCTCAGCACGGGGGATTATTCCGAAGTGCATACGCTCGTGCCGCAGATCATCCGCGAAATGGAGCAGGGTAAGGTCTCCGTGTCACTGCCGTCTCTGCGGGTCGATTCGGAACTTGCAAACGATCTTTCCGTCATGCAGAGCGTCCGTAAAGCGGGGCTTACGTTCGCGCCGGAAGCGGGAACGCAGCGGCTGCGGGATGTGATCAACAAAAACGTAACGGAGGAAGATATCCTCCGTGCTACGCAGGACGCGTTTTCCGCGGGCTGGAGCAGCGTAAAGCTCTACTTTATGCTGGGTCTGCCCACCGAGACCGATGAGGATATCCTCGGCATCGCGGCGCTCTCGCGCAAGGTTTCCCAGCAGTTCTACAGCCTGCCTAAGGAACAGCGTGGCAAGGGACTGCGGCTTACTGTGAGCGTTTCTACGTTTGTGCCAAAGCCGTTTACGGCGTTTCAGTGGTGCGGACAGGTGCCTGCCGAAGAGATCCGCCGCCGTCAGGAGCTGCTTAAAACAGCGATTCGAGGCATTCGCGGTGCGGAACTGCACTGCCATTTTTCCGAGCTTTCCGTGCTGGAAGCGGCGTTTTCGCGCGGGGATGAAAAACTCGCGGGCGTGCTCAAGCGCGCTTACGAACTCGGCTGCCGGTTCGACGCCTGGACGGAGCATTTTCAGCCCAAGGCGTGGGCGCAGGCGTTCGGTGACTGCGGGCTCAGCGCTTCGGACTATGCCGAGCGCGCGTATGATCTGGAAGAGTCGCTTCCCTGGGACTATGTGGATATGCTCGTGACAAAGGACTACCTCAAAAAGGAATTCCTCCGTTCTCAGCAAGAGCAGACCACCCCGGACTGCCGTGAGCACTGCCACGCGTGCTTCGGTACTCGAACGGATGCGGATTGCCTCTCGCTGAAAGAAGCGAAATAGGAAATAATACAAGCACCGCAAAAAACCGCCGCTCGCCAAAGCGATAAACGCGGGTAGTATGCTGGATTTTAGAAGCAAAGTTTGGAGCAAACCATGAAACTAGTTGCTATTTACCATAAAGGCCGCGCGCTCGGCATGATCAGCCACCTCGACGTCCAGCGGACGCTACAGCGGGCGTTTCGCCGTGCTGGGCTTCCGCTGCTGTATTCCAACGGCTTTAACCCGCATCCCCAGTTTTCGTTTGCAACCGCCGCCGCTACCGGCATGTCCAGCGACTGCGAGTGGTTCGAAGTCCAGTTGTTTGAGCCGATTGCGCCGGAGGAGTTCGTTCGCCGGGCAAACGCGGCCATGCCGGAGGGTATGTCCGTTTCGGACGCGCATGAGCTGCCGGAAGGCTTCGGCTCGCTCTCGGCCAAACTCCGCGCGGCGCTCTACCGCGTGGAACTCAAGTTTGATTCTCCCGTGGACGGGGAAAAGCTAAACCAAACGCTCGAAGCCATGCTTGCGGGCGAAATCGTAGTAAACAAACGGACAAAGAGCGGGGTTCGCCCCGTAGACATGCGTCCGTATATTCTGGAGGTCTCCGTGGAGGAAGTCGGGGATGGCACTGCCGTCCTCCGGGTTCTCGGCAAACTGCAAGCCGATGGCGGGCTGCGGGTCGACGCCTTTGTCGACGCGTTGCTCGAACGTTTGGATGCACAGGCGACATACGCGCTTCACCGTATGTGCATGTACTTTGCCGATGATGGCTTTTTGCCGCGCTTGCCTTCCGAATAAGAAAGAGAAGGTAAAAATGAATAAGGAAATCTTAGTTGACGCAACCGGCTTTGCCACGCGCGTGGCGGTTGTCGAGGACGGGGCTCCCGTTGAACTCTACGTTGAGCAGGAGGGCACCGAGCGGCTGGTAGGCAACATCTACAACGGCAAGGTGCAAAACGTTCTGCCCGGCATGCAGGCGGCGTTTATCGACATCGGGCTGGAACGAAACGCGTTCCTCTACGCGGGCGACATCGTGCTTTCGGACGACCCGGACGACGAAATTGAACAGGTGGTGGATTCACGGAACATCCGCGATCTGCTCAAACCCGGGCAGACCATCATGGTGCAGGTTGCAAAAGACCCTGTTGGCACCAAGGGCGCGCGCGTGACCACGCATATCACGCTGGCAGGCCGCACGCTTGTGCTCATGCCGACCATGGACTACGTTGGCGTATCCCGCCGCATCGACAAGGACGAGGAGCGTCAGCGCCTTCGCAAAATCCTAACCGAAATCAAGCCGAAGGGTATGGGCGTCATCGTTCGCACCGCGTCCGCGGGCAAACCCAGGGAAGCATTTGCCGAGGACATGGAGAGCATGGTCAAGCTCTACCGTGAAATTGAAAAGAAGGCCGCGAGCAAAAAAGCGCCCGCGCTTTTGCATGCTGAGCAGTCGCTTTTGTTCCGCACCGTGCGCGACCTTTTAATGCGGGATATCGACCGCGTGTTTGTAAACGACACCTGCTGCTATGATCAGCTGAGGGAGATTGCGGACGTGATGGCGCCAAAGCTTAAGGCGCGCATCCTGCTCAAAGAGAGCGAGGCGCTCTTTGACCGCTACGAAACGGAAACAAAGATTGAAAAAGCGTTGGCGCGGAAAGTCTGGCTCAAGAGCGGCGGGTATGTGATAATCGACCGTACGGAAGCGCTGACCTCCATAGACGTCAACTCCGGCAAGTTCGTCGGCAAGGACAACCTCGAAAAGACCATTACGGCGGTCAACTGCGAGGCGGCAAAAGAGATTGCCAAGCAGCTCAGATTGCGGGATATCGGCGGCATCATCATTATCGACTTTATCGATATGGAGAAGGAAGCCAACCGCGCGCTCGTGCTCAACACGCTCAAAACCGCCCTCCGGGACGACCATACGCGCAGCCACGTTTTCGGCTTTACGCATCTTGGCCTGGTCGAGATGACGCGCAAAAAGACCGGCAGGAGCATTTCGGATACGCTCCAGCAGATCTGCCCGTATTGCAACGGAGACGCAAAGGTGCTCGCGCCGGAAACGATGATTTCCCGCATCCGCAAGCAGACCGTGCAGGTCATCAAGGGCAGCAACAACAAGCGCATGCTCATCGAGGCGCACCCGGATGTCGTGGACGCCATGGAGCGAGCCGAAAAGAAGCACGGGGCGATCTTCCCGCCGGAAGAGGGCGGAACCTATTATGTGCGCCCGGTTGCGTCAATGCATATTGAAAAATTCACCGTGCGCCCGCTCGCCGAAAAACGCGTACCGGAAGCGAAACGCGACTGCAAAGTCATTCATTAATTCTGACGTTTCTTGCAGGGCGTACATTAAACGATTTTATACGCGGGATTTGCGAAAAACCCGCAGAAAATCTCGCATTGACACACGAACATCATTTGTGTTATCATTTTGCGGTGAGCCGCTCCGGGGCGGTCGGTAAGCGCGCGCTTGAAATTGGAAGCAATTTTCTTTGCGCGACACCGCGATCGGGCGAGTCTGGTATGAGGAGGTGCAGTTATCGTGTATGCAATCATTCAAACCGGTGGTAAGCAGTACAAGGTAGAGGTTGGCAGCCAGATTCTGGTTGAAAAGCTCGAAGCCGAAGTAAACGCCGAAGTCGCATTTGAAACGTTGCTTGTTGCGGATGACAGCGGCGTCAAGGTGGGCAAGCCCATTTTGGAAGGCGTTGTAGTGCGCGGCAAAGTGCTGGATCACGGCAAGGGCAAAAAGGTCATTATTTTCAAATACAAGCCCAAGAAGAATTCCCGCACAAAGAATGGCCATCGTCAGCCGTTTACCAAAGTCGAGATTCTCTCGATCGGGTAAGGCGCTATGGTGACGGTTACGATGCTCCGCCAAAAGAGCCGAACGGTCGGCTTTACGTCCACGGGTCACGCGGGCTATGGCGAAGCGGGCGAGGATTTGGTTTGTTCTGCGGTTTCCGCAATCGAGCAGACTTGTCTTCTGGGACTGACGGATGTTATCGGCCTCAAGCTGGGCAAACAAGTTGCCTACGAGATCGACGACGTCAAAGGAATTACCTGCATCCTCTCTGGCGATACGGACGAGGAGCAGTTCGGAAAAGCGGAGCTTCTGTTTTTAACGATGGAAGCCGGCCTGCACTCCATTCAAGCGTCGTATCGCAGTGCTCTCAAAATAAGACACAGGGAGGTGTAACGATATGTTCAAAATGAATCTGCAGCTGTTTGCGCATAAAAAGGGCGTCGGTTCGTCCCGTAACGGACGTGACAGCGAAGCCAAGCGTCTTGGGCCGAAGCGCGCGGACGGTCAGTTTGTGCTCGCGGGCAATATTCTTGTTCGTCAGCGCGGAACGCACTTCCATCCCGGCGTCAACGTCGGCATCGGCAAGGACGATACGCTCTTTGCAACGATCGACGGCGTGGTCCGTTTCGAGACCAAGCATCTCGGCAAAAAGACGGTCAGCGTTTACGCGGAAGCCGCGGGCGAGTAAAGTTATTATCAAACAAAAACAGACGGGAAACCGTCTGTTTTTGTTTATACTAAAAAGCGGGTTGACAATTCCATTGCATGTCTGTAAAAATAAAGCATAAGCAGGTAATTTACGCGCTTTGATCGTTTTGTACGAAGAGGGCTGTCCGGCAGTTTCTTGGCTGCGCATTCGAACACGTACCGACAGAATAATAATGGAGGGACGCTCATGCAAAGATGGAAGAAATACACCGCGTTCATTCTGGCGGCGGTCTGCTTTTTTGCCGCCTGTGGATGCAATGAAAAATCCGCGGTGCAGAGTACGAACGAGCCAATTGAAACGGCTTCGCCAAGTCCAACCACGGTGGTGACGGCCGCGCCAAGCCCGACGGCGACGCCAACGGCAGTGCCGGAAGCGGCGAGAACGGTTCAAAATTCCGACTCCAAGTACGACGGCATGACGGCGGAGGAGATTACGGCGGCGCTCACGCTGGAGCAAAAGGCTTACCAGATGGTCTGCCCTGCAATCTATGCAATCAACACGCAGGAAATGCGGCAATACGACTACGGCGCAATCCTTTCTTCCTCCAGCGATATGGACAACAGCGAGAGGGGCTGGAAAACACGCGTTTTATCGCTACAAACGCTCGCGCTGGAATCCGAGGCGTCTATTCCGTACCTTTACGGCACGGACGCCGTGCACGGCATTGGATACTGCGATAATGCAGTACTATTTCCGCATAACATTGGCATTGGCGCTGCAAACGACGCGGAAGCAACTTATCAGATGGGGCTTGCCGTCGGTGACGAGTTGAAACTAACCGGCATGCTCTGGAACTATGCGCCCTGTGTGGCGGTCGATTCTGATCCGCGCTGGGGCAGAACGTACGAAAGCTGCTCATCGGATCCTTCCATCGTGCAGTCGCTTATGGTTTCCTATGCAAAAGGACTGCTCGACGCGGGAATCGTCGTTTGCGCCAAGCACTTTATAGGCGACGGCAGCGTTCAGTTCGGTACGGGCGAGGGCGATAATATTATCGACCGCGGCAACGCAAATTTGACCGACGAGCAGCTGCAATTGCAACTCGCAATCTATCAGGCGCTGATTGACGAAGGCGTGCAGACGGTGATGATCAGCCACAGCAGCCTGAACGGCGTTAAGATGCACGAAAACGACGCGCTCATCAACGGCGTGCTGAAAGAACAGATGGGATTTACCGGGTTTGTCGTGAGCGACTGGGAGTCGATTCACAACATATCGGGCAGCACGCTGAAAAAGCAGGTGATTAAAGCCGTAAACGCGGGCATCGACATGCTCATGGAACCGGAAAAGGCGCTTGAATGCGCGGGCTACATCATAGAGGCGGTTGGAGAGGGGAGTATTTCGCTTGATCGCGTTAACGACGCGGTTCTGCGGATTATTCGCGTCAAGCTGGAAGCGGGGCTGT
This sequence comes from Christensenellaceae bacterium, assembly GCA_963674535.1. GTDB lineage: Bacteria > Bacillota > Clostridia > Christensenellales > CAG-138 > UBA7703. Next base: position 1,269,250 of record OY771363.1, read on the forward strand.
TCGACGATCCGATGCAGACGGAGCTTAAGACGAGTGAAAGCGTCGTTGGCGGGGACGAATACCGCGCGCTTGCCGCTAAACTGGTCGAGAAGAGCCTTGTTTTGCTGAAAAACGAAGGCGGTGTACTGCCGCTGAAGGAAGATTCGAGCATACTCGTGATCGGCCCGGCCGCCGATCAGACGGGCGTATACTGCGGCGGCTGGACGAAGGAATGGCTGGGGGTTTCACGGGTGCAGGGGGGCTCTACCATTCTGGACGGATTCAACGAGCTGAAACAGGCGTACGGACTCAAGATTCTGACCGATCCGGCAAAAGCGTCCGAAGCGGATGTGATAGTTCTGTGCATCGGCGAGACGAGCTATGCCGAATGGTTAGGAGACGCGGAGGATATGAACGTCACCGGCGCGCTTGGCCTGCCCGGCGCGCAGGAGAGCATTGAGCTTGCAAAACAGAGCGGCAAGCCGGTTGTTGCGTGCATCGTAGCGGGCAGGAATGTGCTGATCGGCGACTATATGGAAGACTGGGACGCCATCGTCATGTGTTATCTGCCCGGAACGGAAGCAAAGGCAATCGCCAATGTGCTGACGGGTGAAGTCGGCTTTTCCGGCAAGCTGGCGATGCCTTGGTATGATTCCATACAGCAGATCGATAACGGCGGGTACTTGTTCCCGGTCGGGTACGGGTTGACGTATTAACACCGCGCGCGAATCTTGTGCAAACGTCGGCATCGGCAAGGGCGGTACGCTCTTTGCAACGATCGACAGCGTGGTCCGTTTCGAAACCAAGCATTTTGGTAAGACGACGGTCAGCGTTTACGCAGAAGCCGCGGGCGAGTAACAGTATTTTAATTAAAAGCAGACGGTTTTCCGTCTGCTTTTTTGCATGTTTGACTTAAGCTACTATTGAATACACAGTTCGCTTCTCATTAATTCAATTAATTCAACAAACTCGAACATTTCATGAATTCTGTCAACAGCATTCAATTCCGTTTTGGCTTCATTTATACGTATCTTTAGGACTGCATCTTTCACCTTCTCAAGTTGATTCTTTACTTGATTGCTACCGAATAAGAGTACGTCGGGAGATAATTGCTGAAACTCATCAACTACATTTAAAAATGTTATTTCTTCAGAATTCAGTGATGAATTGAAATATAATTTAATAATTGGCAAATAAGCATCTATTCTTTTTTGCATGATAAACATGTTAACATTATGTTTGTTCTGCAAGTGTGTAGTAAAAAGTCCAATTAAGGCACCAATAACAACACCAATAAGTCCGATGATAGCTTCTTTCAAGATTTTTTATCTGCCTTTACTCGTTTTCACTGGCTATTTAATAGATAGCTTATTATAAACAGATTTGAATACTATAAACAAGATTATGTCAAAAATCAAACCGGTAGTTAATAATGAGGTAGTTATCCTTTTCTAGTTATATAAATTCAATTACAATGATAATAAGAAAAGTCAACTTACATAAGAGAAAATGAATCATGGATGTAAATGAACTTAAAATCCTGCGCTTTAAAAATCAGTTTCTGCTGAAACCCGCCGACGCAAAAGACGTCGTTTCGGGTCTGATTGGGCTGCAGGCGCAGTACGGCGCGCAGGCGCTTCATGCGCTCGCCATCCGCTCCTCCGGAGGGTTCGATCCTGGAACCTGCGTCAAGACATGGTCGTTTCGCGGGACGCTTCACCTGCACCATAAGAGCGATCTGCCGCTCGTGCTGTATCGTGGCAGCCAGACCGCGTTCGGACAGATGGCGTTCAATAGCGAAACGATGCAGCTGGGGCGCGCGGAGCGCTTCCGGCGGTTAATTCTCGACGCGTTGGCGGAGCGGGATTTATCGCGCGACCAGCTCAAAGCGCTCTGCTCGACGGAAGGGCTGACTTCCGCGGAGGAGGAGATACTGTTCCATCCCTGGGGCGGCGTGTTCCGCGCTCTGGCGGAAAACGGCGAGATTGCCTACACTTCCGATGGCAACCGCGTATTTACCCGCCTGGAACCGATGGTGCCGATAGATAAGGGCGATGCCATGCCGGAGCTCATGCGGCGTTACATTCTGCACTACGGCCCGGTGACGCTGCGGGATGCGCAGACGTTCTTCGGCATGCCGCAGCGGGAGCTCAAAGCGCTTTTGGAACAGACGGCGGGGGGAACCGCAACCATCGGAAAGGATACTTATAATTATCAGTCGGACATTCTGCCCGAAGGGGCGGAGACGCCGGATGTGATCTTTCTCGCGGGGTTCGATCAACTGATGCTCGGCTACCGCAAAACGGAGAACCCGTTTCTGCCAATGGAGCACATCAAGCGCGTCTACAACAACACCGGCATCGTGTTTCCGACGGTGCTGCTGCACGGGCGTGTTACGGCAACTTGGAAGCGAAGCGGAAAAGTTTTGGAGATCAGGCCATTCGGCAAAATCACTGTAAAGGATAAAAAGATAATCGAACGCAAAGCCGTGGACAACTTCGGCGGCGCGGGAGTACAATGGATCAATAGCTGAGAGAATAAGAAAGCAACGAGCCGATCGTTCAATTGATAAGAGAATGAATTTTGGAGGAAGAAACATACATGATCACGCGTGACAGCCGAGTGGGAGACCTTTTGAAAAACCCGATCGCGCAGGATGTTTTTGGCCGTTTGAGCCAATATGCCGGGGTCAGCGAAAAGTTGCTACTCAACCCCATTATCCGTTCGCTCAAGCTCTCCGCCATTCCGAAGTTCGCGGGCAAATCCATTCAGGGCGCGGACAAGGTGATTGACACCATGATCGACCTGTTCAATCAGGAAGAGGGAACAAAAATGCCCGCGCCGAGCGACAGCAGGGTCTGGTGGAAGGAAGCGGTGGTCTACCAGATCTACCCGCGTTCGTTCATGGACGGCAACGGCGACGGGGTAGGCGACATTCCGGGTATCATTGAAAAGCTCGACTATCTGCATGAACTCGGTGTTACCGCGCTCTGGCTTTCGCCCATCTTTGAATCGCCCAACGACGACAATGGCTATGACGTGAGCGACTACCGCGCCATCATGAAGGAATTCGGCACCATGCACGATGTGGAGAAGCTCATCAAAGAGCTTCATAAACGCGACATGCGCCTGATACTCGATTTGGTCGTCAACCACACGAGCGACGAGCACGAGTGGTTCATTGACTCCGTCAAGCACCCGGAAGGCAAGCACGGGGACTACTATATCTGGCGCAAGCCAAAAGCGGATGGTCAGCCGCCGAACAACTGGAAGTCGTTCTTCTCCGGCGGCGCATGGGAGCCCGTGGAAGGCCGCGAGGAGATGTATCTCCACCTGTTTTCCAAGAAGCAGCCCGATTTGAACTGGGAGAATCCCGCCGTGCGGGACGACGTCTGCGCCATTATCGATTTCTGGCGTGAAAAAGGCGTGGATGGCTTCCGTCTGGACGTGATCAACTACATCAGCAAGACTTCGTTGGAGGACGGCAACGAAACGCTCGGCGGCCTACTGGGCTTTGAAGGCATTGAGCATTATTTCTATGGCAAACGACTGCACGAGTTTTTACATGAGCTCCGTTCACGCGCTTTTGGCGACGCGTTCACCGTTGGCGAAACGCCGGGCACCGGCCCCGCCATGAACCAGCTGCTCACGGCGGACGAGCGCGGCGAACTCAACACCGTGTTCAGCTTCGACCATCTGGAAAATCAGGGTAAAAACCGTTACGACGTTTACCGCTACAACCTCAACCACCTCAAACGCTGCTTCATCGGCTATGAGGGGGCGTATGCGGACGTCGCCTGGCCGAGCATCTTTGTGGAAAACCACGATAATCCCCGCATGGTTTCAAAGATCGACCCGCGCGAGGAATACCGGCTTGCGATTGCCAAACTGCTTGCGGTTTTGCTGCTTACGGCGCGCGGAACGGTGTTTCTCTATCAAGGGCAGGAGCTAGGCGCCGTGAACGTCCCGTTTACGGGAATCGGCCAGCTTCGGGACATCGAGAGCCTGAATAAGTATCAGGAACTGATTGCCGCAGGAGCAACCCCGCAGGCCGCGTTCCAAACGGTGCTCACCGGCACGCGCGACCATGCCAGAACGCCCATGCAGTGGTCGAGCGGCACGTACGGCGGCTTTTCAGAGCACGAGCCCTGGATCTGCGTTGGCGACAAGGACGAGTGCAACGCGAGCGCGCAGATGCAGGACGAAACCTCCGCATGGAGCGCGTATCAGTCGCTTATCGCGCTGCGGCGCGAACATCCGGCGCTGGTCTACGGTAAGTTTGAGGTTGTGGAGGAGAAGAAGGAGGACGTCTTCTGCTATTTCCGTGACGACGGGCAGGAGCGCTTCTATATTGAAATCAACCTTTGTTCGCGCCAGATCGCGCGCCCGAAGCAGCGCGGCACGATGCAGCTCATTTTCTCCAATTACATGGCTTCTTCGGACGGGATGCAGCCGTACGAGGCGAACGTATACTGCGTAGACCGTGTGTAAAACGCGTTTCGCCTGTCCGGGTAAACGCGATTCGATAAACACGGCGCGCGGACGAACTCTAATGTAACGTTTTCGTGAATTGGGCGGGATGCGGCTTGTCATCCCGCCGTTTTTTCACTACACTCATCTTGGATGCGGTCGCCGTGCGCGACTTGCAAAAAGGAGTACCAGTTAGCTTATGAAGAAACGCCTTGCCTGCCTAGTGTTAATACTGCTTGCGTTTTCCAGCATCGCGCTGCCGCTCAAGGACGCGCGCGCGCTCAACCTGACCACCGGTGTGATCGTTGGCGACGATATCGCGCTGCGGAAAACCGCCGCCGCCAACGGAAAGCTCGTTGCGCGGCTGGATGAAGGCACGGTCGTCAAAATTCTGGAAACGAATGTGTTTTCCGAGTGGTACCGTGTGGAAACGGATACGCGTACGGGTTACGTCAACCGCATGTACGTCAATATCGACCCCAGCCTGCCTTCCTACCAGCTGGACTGCACGGGTACGGTGTTCAACTGCGCGGAGTTCGTCAACGTTCGCGCCACGCCGTCGTTGAAGGGCAAAAAGCTCGGCAAAGCGAATAAGGACGAAACGTTCAAGGTTACGCAGGCGTACGCTTCCGGCGCGTGGCACCAAATCGACTATAACGGAAAAACGGGCTATGTTTCGGCGGAGTATCTGCTGCTGGTAGCAACAGTTGGAGACGACCTCATCAGCGGGCTGGAGATTACCGGCGGCACGCTCTCGCCCAAGTTTTCACCAACCGAATACGGTTATGTGCTGACCGCTTCCGACAGCGCGGTGCAGCTTAAAGCCACCGCCAACAAAGGCGTCAAGATCAGCATCGGTTCAACGGGCATTGCCAGCGCCAAATACACCATCAACTCCGGCAACAGTAAAACCATCCGCATCTCCGTAGGCGGTAAGGTGAAATACACGATTTATCTCGTGCGGGACGTACTCACCGTCGGCACCTGGAACATCAAGCGCGGCAACGACAACATCGTAATGCAGGGTTGGCTGCTCGCCGCCGAAAAGCCGGATATCCTTGGCGTGCAGGAAGTATACGTCAACACCAAAGATAAGACGGATAACCTGCTCTCCGTGCGCACGCGGGACGCTTCGTATACGTCCTTTGCCGAGACCATTGCGTACCCTTCCGGCGGGCAGTACGGCATTGGGCAGATTTCCAAATATAAGCCGATTGAGCAGGAGATTACCCCGCTCTACAGCGCGGATAAGGAAGTTCGATGTCTCCAGCGCGTGGAGTACGAAATCGACGGCAAGGTTGTCTCCGTTTATAACACGCATTTTTCGTTCGAGTCCGCTTCCATTCGCAAAAAGCAGTTCGCCGAAGTGCTGGCTGCTATGGATGCGGATACGAACCAGTACAAGATTCTGACCGGGGATTTCAACGCCGACGAAACCGAGTTTGCGGTGTTTGGCAAGAACTATCACGTGGTCAACACATCCGCAACGAAGTTTTACGACTATTCGTACAAGCGAATCTCCATGTCCCAGATCGACAACATCGTTGTTTCCAACAACATCACCGTGCTCAACGCGCGTGCTATCCCGAACTCGTACTCCGATCACTACCCGCTGTTCGCGTTTCTGGCACTCAAATAATCCGCGAATATAAACGAAAAAACAAACCGCATAGTGTGCTGAGTGCACACCATGCGGTTCTTTTTATTTGCTAGAATGAACGCATAAATAGGATAAAATTTGTTTGGAGCGTGCAGAATATGATTCGTTACCAATCGCCGGAACGGTACGCAAACAGGCTTTACTATCGGTATACCTGCGAACAATGCGGGTTTCACAGCCATTGGATGATGCAGTATTTCAGAGATCTGCCCAGCAGCGCGGAAGTGGGATTTGGTCCCGGCTCGGAGCCGGGCTCTCCGGTGCCATATCATTTTAAGCGGCTCGATCTCCTGCTTCAGGCTATACTCGAAGGCAGGCGTGCGGATAGACGAACCGACTCTCTGGTCTATGATACGTTGGCGCGTGCGCGCAAATGCCCGAAATGCGGCCATCAGCAGTCCTGGTTTCCGGTGCAGAGGCTGTTTTCTTTCAGCGCGGAGAAATACAACAGAAAACATCCCATGCTGAGCGAGCTGGATATCGTGTTCTGCGGAAATTCGCCGCAGGAAGAATTTGATCTGCTCGAAAAACCGTGTTCCATTACAGTTGTACACCATGCCGAAGCTTCGGAAGCCAACGAGCCGGGAACATATCTTTGTATCAACGAAATGACAAAGGGCAAAGCGTACGGTTCATTTTACTATACACAAGATACGCGCTTCGGTGACAACGTAATAACCGTTCGCAGCCTATCGGGAGTCGTGATGCTGACATATTATTTCCGTGCAGAGAGCGGCACCGGAATAAAAATAAACTATGCACATTTCAAATTCGAAATCACAGCGGTTTTTCCTCCGGATTCTCCAGAGCATGCCTGATCAGCGGCTTGCGATATATTATCCCAACAGATCAGTTCGATCAGATTCAGTCCGCGATGAACCCGTGAGACATGGAACTGCCGATGCCGGAATTGTTGAAAAAGTATCAGAACAGACGGCAATCGCTCCAGCCGAAAGTTCATACAGAAATTCAAAGCGCCGTCCTGCAGGGCGGCGCTTTGCGTTACTTGATTTCGTTTCGCTCAATGCGCATACGTTCCGTTCAGCACTGCGGTGGCGAGCACCTTGCCTTCGATTGCCTGCGTCAGTTCTTTGAGCGAAAAGCCGTTTTCCAAAGCGGGAGCTTCCGAGAGCGCGTAGGCCGTAATGACGTACGTGTGCGTGCCCGTTGGCGGGGTGGGACCGCCGTAGCCGGTAAAGCGGAAGCCGTTCTTGCCCTGCACGAGCGAGTCCGCCAGATCGACGGAAGCGTTCTCCGGCAAGCCTTCCACCGGCGCGTTGGCTACCAGCCAGTGCACCCAGTCTCCACCGTCGGGGTCGATCATGGTAAGCGCGATGCAGACGGTTCCTTCCGGCACGTTGGCAAATGCCAGCTCAAACGAGCGGTTGGGGATGCCCGCTTTCGTCTGGGATGCGCGAGCGCCGAAATCGTCCGCGATTGCGCCGTCCACGATGCCGGTGCTGGTCAGCGTAAACGCGTCGCTTGGCGCTTCCGTTGCGGCGGGCGTTTCCGTCGCGGTCTGGATGGGGATATCCGGTAAAGCGGCAAGTTCCTGCTGCGACGGGGTCGGGGTAATCTCCGTCACCATGACGGGGGCGGATTGCTGCTGCTGGCAGCCGGAGAAAACGAGCAGCAGAAGCAGAAACGCAAGATACAGCGCGGTTCGTTTCATTCGGTTCGCTCCTTTCGGTGTTGCGATAAGAAATCTTTACAGGTTCAGTGTATCGAAAAGCGCAAAAAAAATCAACGGCGGGGGAACCGCCGCTGATAACGTTTGCTGTTGAGTCCACGATTCATCGGTCAGCTTAGCCGAACGATACGGTGTTGATGTAGCCCGTGCGCGACTGCACGGCGTTGGAACCGTTATAGGTTTTCCTGTCCGTACCAAAGAGGTAGTCCAGCCCGTACCATGCGTTGCCGACCATGCAGGTGATGCGGTAGTAGCCGCTGGGCAAGCGGATACTCGCTTTTTTGCCGCCAACGATGAACATCCCCGCCGCAAGTGTGCCTTCCTCATTGACGTCCTCGCCGGTGAGCAGGTAGAAGCGCACATAGTAGTACGCGCCGAGATCCGCGCTCGTAACGAACTTGATTTCGTTGCCGTGGCTCTCGCCCTCCAGCACACTGCCGGAGGTTGGCGGTTCCGCCGCGGGCACCCGCCAGTCCGCGTTGACGCGAGCAGAGACCGTCTGTTCGGCCTGCTGTATTGCCGGGTCAATGATTGCTGACAGCGCGCTTGCATCGGTGAGCGAGCAGGCACCCGTGCCGTCGTCGCAGGCAATCGTAACATCGGCGGAAACGGTTTCCATCGCGGGCGTGTTCACGCCGGAAAGGTCGTCCGCCGAGAGGGAAACAGTCGCTTCGTCGCCGAAGAACGGCTGATTGAAGGAGGCGTAATAGTCCTCCGCGAGTTCGCTGTAAACGAGCTTGGGGTCGGGGAAGGAGAGCGACACTTCATACTTGCCGTCACCGAGCGGGGTGACGGTATCTATTGTCGCCGCTTCGGCGTATCCGCTGCCGCCGAAAACGTCCTGCAGGAGGTTCGTTTTCGACTCCGCTATAAAGGCAAGACGGCTGTTCTGCTGAAACGAGTCGTAGGAGTCCAGCAGTTCGCTCAGCAGGTACTCTACTGTGGTTTGGACGCTTTTTTTACTCGTGCTGGATATAGTTGCCGTCCAGTTGCTGCCGTTTTGTTCCACGACGACGGTGAGCGGTACTTCCGCATAGGAAGTGAATTCATGCTCCAGCGCGTACGATTCCGCGGCCCGCCGTAGCGCGTTGAGCGCGTTCTGACGGTATGCCGCTGCGTTCGGCTCGTTAAAATCGACTGTTGGCGGGGTAAAGGGGAGTGTTTCCGACGTAAGGCTCGTATAATCGGGGATGAGCGCGGTAATCGTGTATTCAAACGATACGGCGTCGGGGTCGATCTTTTTTGCCTGCGTCTCGACTTGCGAACCGAGGTCGCGCACCTCAATATAGTAGTCCGAGTAAGCGATAACGGCACTTTCAATTGCCTTTTCGTGGAGGGAAGCGAGACCGCAGCCGCTCAAAAGGAGCAGTGCGGAGAGCAGTATCAGAATGATTGGCGCGCGGCGTTTCGTCCTCATAAAACGTTCCTTTTCATCAATGGATGAAATAAATTATATATTACATGATAAGTACTGTATTTGCAACTCAACTGTAACACGGCGTTAATTATGCGTCAATTGAACGAATTAGAAAATTCGTTCGCGTTCTGTTCCCTCTGACGAGTTTGGCTTGGGAACGCACGTTCTGCTCCCCCTGACGAGGGAGCTGTCGCCGAAGGCGGCTGAGGGAGAGAATTATTTCCCGTAAAAAAAAGAGCGCCGAAGCGCTCTTTTTTACGAATCATTCGTTATTTCGCGTCGACCTTCGCCATGTGCGTGATCAGGTCGAGGATCTTGTTGGAATAACCCCATTCGTTGTCGTACCAGGCGACGAGCTTGACGAAATGATCGTTCAGGCTGATGCCGGCGTCGGCGTCGAAGATGGAGGTACGCGGATCGGTGTAGAAGTCCGAAGAGACGACCTTGTCTTCCGTGTAGCCGATGATACCCTTCCACTCGGGCGCTTCGGAAGCGGCCTTCATGACGGCCTTGATCTGCTCGTAGGTCGCGCTCTTTTCGAGGCGGCAGGTGAGGTCAACAACGGAGACGTCCGGCGTCGGAACGCGCAGCGACATGCCGGTGAGCTTGCCGTTGAGGGACGGGATGACCTTGCCGACGGCCTTGGCCGCGCCGGTCGAGCTGGGGATGATGTTGTGCGCTGCCGCACGGCCGCCGCGCCAGTCCTTCTTGGACGGGCCGTCAACGGTCTTCTGCGTCGCGGTGATGGAGTGAACGGTCGTCATGAGGCCTTCGACGATGCCGAAGTTGTCATGGATGACCTTCGCCAGAGGAGCTAAGCAGTTCGTGGTGCAGGAAGCGTTGGAAACAACGTTCATGTCCTTGGTGTAGGTGTCCTGGTTGACGCCCATGACGAACATCGGCGCGTCCGCGGACGGAGCGGAGATGACGACCTTCTTTGCGCCGCCGACGAAGTGCGCGCTGGCCTTATCGATCGTGGTGAAGATACCGGTGGATTCAACGACGTATTCCGCGCCGCATTCTTTCCACGGGATTTCGTTTGCGTTCATGCAGGCGTAGACGGCGGTTTCTTCGCCGTTGACGACGAGCTTGCCGTCCTTGATGGAGATATCTCCCTTGAACTGGCCGTGCACGGTGTCGTAACGGAGCATGTAAACCATGTACTCGAGGTCGATGAACGGATCGTTCACGCCGACCACTTCGATGTTCGGATTGGCTGCTGCCGCGCGGAAGACCAGGCGGCCGATACGGCCAAAGCCATTGATGCCTACTTTGATACCCATATCTATGTTCTCCTTTATATAATATACGTGTTCGGGGCTTGCAGCGGCGGCAATTGCAACTTGCAAAAATGTGCCGCATCGCTCTTAATGCCCAAGGTATTGTACAATATTCCGCCCGCAATCGCAAGAAAAAACTTTGTCAGCGGCGCTCATAGAAGGCGGGAATTGTACGAAAAAATGCCAAACAATACGAACCGCTCTAGTCCAGATTGAGCTGTTCGGCAACGATATAAAGCGGCCTTGCTTTGAGCTCGTCGTACATGCGCCCAAAGTACATGCCCTGCACGCCCATGAAGAAAAAGCCGACTCCCTGCAATAGAACGATGCCTGCCGCCGCCCAAAGCCACGGAGCTGTACCGACCGTCAGCGCACAGACCAGCAGCGCAATCAAGCCAAGACCTGCAATGGCGCAGACGCATATACCGAGCCCCATGGGCATCGTGAGCGGCTTATCGGAAAAGCCGGTGATGCCGTCGCTGGCAAGCCGGAGCATCTTTTTGAGCGAGTATTTCGTCTTGCCCGCAAAGCGTTCCTGACGCTCGTATTCAATGGGTACGGCGTTGTAACCCATCCAGGCGGACATACCGCGCAGGAAGCGGTTATGCTCACGCATACGTAAGAATACATCCGCAACGTTCCGCCCGATGAGGCGGAAGTCGCCCGTGTCCAGCGGGATGGGGTAGGCGCTCATGGCCGAGAGCAGGCGGTAATACATGGCGGCGGAGAGTTTTTTAAGGAACGTCTCACCCTTGCGCTTGACGCGCTTGCCATAGACGATGTCCGCGCCTTCTTCCCAAAGTTTGACCATCTGCGGGATCAATTCCGGCGGATCCTGCAAATCCACGTCAATGATGATCAGAGCATCGCCCTTTGCCGCGTCCATGCCGCAGGTGACGGCGAGCTGGTGGCCGAAGTTGCGGGAAAACGAGCGCACTTTGACCTGTTTGTTGGCCTTTGCGATGTCGCGCAGAATCTTCATGGTTCCGTCGCGACTGCCGTCGTTAACGTAAATGATCTCGTAGTCGTAGCCTGTGCTCTTCATGGCCGCGTCCATGCGGGCAAAGGAATCCGCGAGCACTTCCTGCTCGTTGTAAACCGGCACGACGAGGGAAAGAAGAGGCGTTTTCTTCGAATCCATGTTGTTCGCTCCTGTACAATGCGCCGCGCCGCTCTCTTTGCGTTGGGAGGGTGAAGCGGCGACTCTTTTCACGCTCTATTATAGTTCAATGAGGCCGATAAGGCAATTTTTCATTGCTTTTTTACGGTCATGTGATAGAATACGGTACGAAAGATCATACACTCTCATTGAAAAGGAGACAGAACATATGCCTATCGTAACCAGCAAGAAAATGTTTGCGGACGCTTATGCCGGCGGCTACGCCATCGGCGCGTTCAACGTCAACAACATGGAGATCATCCAGGGCATCACCGAGGCGGCCAAGGAACTCAACGCCCCGCTGATCCTGCAGGTCAGCTCCGGCGCGCGCAAGTACGCCAACCACACCTACCTCATGAAGCTCATCGAAGCCGCCTGCATCGAAACGGACCTGCCCATCTGCGTCCACCTCGACCATGGCGACACGTTCGAGCTCTGCAAGAGCTGCATCGACGGCGGGTTCTCCTCCGTCATGATCGACGGCTCGCACCACGGTTACGAAGAGAACGTCAAGCTCACCCGTCAGGTCGTCGAATATGCCCATGATCACGGCGTGGTCGTTGAAGGCGAACTCGGCCGGCTGGAAGGCGTTGAAGACGACGTTAAGGTCGCGGCGGGCGAAGGCAGCTACACCGATCCCGACCAGGTGCAGGACTTTGTGACCCGCACGGGCGTGGACTCGCTGGCAATCGCCATCGGCACGAGCCACGGCGCGTATAAGTTCAAGCCCGGCACCAAGCCGCAGCTCCGCTTCGACATCCTCGAAGAAGTCGAAAAGCGCCTGCCCGGGTTCCCGATCGTGCTGCACGGGGCAAGCAGCGTCATTCCGGAATTCGTCAAGATGATCAACGAAAACGGTGGCAACATGCCGGACGCAATCGGCGTGCCGGAAGATATGCTCCGCGAAGCCGCGCGCATGGCCGTCTGCAAGATCAACATCGACAGCGATCTTCGCCTTGCCATGACCGCCACGATCCGCAAGTACTTCCACGACAATCCCTCGCACTTCGACCCGCGGCAGTACCTCAAGCCCGCGCGGGAAGCCATCAAAGGCATGGTCGCCCACAAGATTACGACCGTGCTCGGCTGCGACGGAAAAGCGAGCCTGTAACGAATAAGATCAAACAATATGCCCCGCAAGGGGCATTTTTGTTATCGATCAAGTTTACTTTTTTATATTTTTGGAGGTAACTATGAAAGAAGTGACTATTCGTTCATATGAAGAATACTGTGAATATACTGAGAAATTTAAAAACGGTGCATATTTCCGTGGGCAAGCAGATTCGCGATGGCCAATAGTCCCATCTTTATTTAGAACAGCCAATGCCTCCATTCAAGATGAACAGCAACAAGTAAATACTGAAATGAATCAGTCTGGATTGGAAGCATTACCTGCGTTGCTTAAACTGCAGCATTTCGGAACTCCAACTAGAATATGCGATTTGACTATAAGTATTTACGCAGCGCTGTTTTTCGCTGTATCAGACCAGAATCTTTTCGATGCAGACGGATCAGTTTATATTTTCAGCAAAACTGACGAGATTGAATTAACACGTTATGAATTCTCTCTATTTTCGGATGTTCTTGCGGGTGGAGATATAAGAGGACTTGATCAGAAAAAAGTCGAAGTACTTAACAAAAATTATATAATAAAGTATGACTATAGATTTTCCTATACAAATCCAAGAGCAATGCTTCAAGGTGGAACCGGATTATTATTTGGGTTCTACTATGAAAACGGAGCGCTTTCTAAGAGAACAAATCTTGGAGTAGGGCATTATATCACGGAAAAAATAATTATTCCTGCAGATATAAAAAGAAAAATATTAGCAAGGCTTATAGAATTAGGATATTCAGAAAACATCTTATACAATTCACTCGATAATATTGGCAATGGGAAAGGGGTTGAATTTTTCGTAGAAGAAGAAAAGATTGAAGATAGAATAGATTTCAAAAAAGTGATAATTAAATTTAGATATAGCAATCTGTACTACGATCGAGATGAGTTCATGCTAAATATAGCAGTGATATATAGAAAACTTTTAATATTATATGGACGGAACGCAAAGGTATGGTTGACTTTCTATTATGATGATATTGATTTGACGCACGGAAATTGGGCGTGCAGAACTGTATGGGATGAAGAAACAATCTATCGTATAGTTTGGAATAAAGGTTACTTGCATAGACGAATGATCTATTTAAACGAGCAAGTATCTAGAAGTGAAGTTATAACTAGATTTCGAGAATTACTTACAAGAATTTTTCCAATATACAACGAAATTAAACAAAGCATTACCGACAGCTTGACCTGCTTGCCAAAAGTCATGGAGCAAATAACGAGATTTCAAAAAGAGATTGATGCAATAGAACATTTAGCTCAAGATGTGCCTTTTGGGGATACGAACTGTGAAAAAATATCAACAATAGCTTTGCAGTTTATTAATAATGTATGGTCACTTGCTTATGACATGGTATTCTTTGATAATAGAGGGGACACTACAGAGAGCAGTAAAAGTACGTATTATATGCTGACTACACACTATATTTCAAAATGCGAAGAGAAAATAAGGAATCTATTGGAAACAAATGAATTCAGAGATATTTTCAACATCTAGTTGTGAACAAACGTTTTAAAATGTCTACGAATTGCAAAACTAATCATCATCGTGTTTAACTTCCTTAAGTGTATTCGATTTATAAGCGCATTTTCCCGACAATCAACATCAGTATGGTATAATAAAAAGTAGTTATCTAAACAAACCGCCTGTGCTTCCAATCTGCAACCGCATCGTGAGGGAATATGAATCTTGTAATCTTCTTAATTTTATTCGTTCTGCTTTGGCTCTTGGTCGAAATCCTTTCTATCGTACTAAAGCTCACCGGGCTGGAGCTGAGCAAGGCGCGATTTCAGGTGATTTCGATTTTGACGCACACGGGGTTTACGACGCGCGAGTCGGAGCTGATTGCGCAGCACCCGACGCGGCGCAAGATTGCCAGCGCGCTGATGATTGTGAGCTATGCGGCGCAGATTACGTTGATCACGTTGCTGTTCAACGTGCTCAATCAGGCTGCAAAGAACATGCTGGGAACCGTGATCGCGCTGGGCGCAACGACGGTTTTTATCATCGTAGTAACGCAGAGCAAATTTCTTTCCGAACGCATTGACCGGATGACGGAAAAGCTGTTGAAAAAGCGGATGAAAGCGACAAACAGCAGCAGCAGGATTGAGCAGGTACTAAACCTCAGCCCGGAATTCAGCATTTATGAGTTGATTGTGGATACGGATAGCTTTGTCTGCGAAAAGAAGCTCAGCGAGCTGAAACTGAAGGAGCATTTCATCCAGATTCTCAAGATCGACCGCGGTTCCGAGATGATCGATTTTCCGCAGGCGGATACGCGTCTGCTGGCGGGCGACCGGCTGATCGTATACGGCAAGATCGACTCGCTGACCGAAATGATTATGCAAAAATAACGCGGAATGACAAGCCGCTGCAAATTGAATGTGCGCGACCTGAAAAAGGCCGTGCCTTTTTTGTAGACTTCTGCAGACGATGCTGTAAGTGTGAAAGGCTGAAAGAACGGAAAAAAGTTTGACACCAAACGCCTTCCATTCGACGCATACAGGGCAAACCGGTTGATGAAAGAGGGACACTATGGAATCCAGAGACGCTTACTTTGACAGGATATACGGTGAAAACGCCGCAAGGCTGAAGCGGTATATCGTTGTGCGCATCCGCTCCGTTTCGGACATGGAGGACGTGTATCAGGAAGTCTGGAAACGGTTCTACGAGCGCACGGCGGTGCTTCGGCCAAACGAGCCGATTCGCTACCTCGTTACGATTGCAAAAGGCGAACTGGCGAAACGTTACCGCGTGCATCAAGGCAGAAACGAGCGCGAGGAAGAACTCAGCGAGGAACTGCCGGATCGCCTGCCGCCGTTTGAACACGCGCTGCTCGAGCGGATGGACGCGCAGGAGGTCTGGCGCATCGTCAAAACCTAGCCGCTGTTAAGCTACCAGTCGTTTGCGCTATACTACGGCTTCGACCAGTCGGTCAAACAGATTGCCTTAGTGCTGCGCATCAGCGAGGACGCGGTCAAGGCGCGGCTCTACCGAACGAGAGAGCGAATCCGGTCGGAATGGAAAGGAGAAGACGAGCGATGAACAAACTGAATCAAGGCAAACGTTCCACTGCGGAACGCAAACCGACTTTTGATAGCGGCAAGCAGGATACACAAACCCGTCTTGCGGAGGAACAGGCGCTGTTTAGCGAAGCGGCAAAGCGATATCTTGTGGATGACGAGCGCGTGCGCTACTGGAGCAAGTTCCGCGAAAAACGACCTGTCGCAAGGCGCATCCTCACGACGGCGGCCTGCCTATTGGCGGCGGCGGCCATCACGACCTTCGCTATCCCCAGCGCGCGGGCGGCGGTTGAGGAATGGATCAGCGGGTGGTTCAGCACGGGCAGCTACCTGGGGCAGGAAAGTGAAGAACGAACCAAGGAGCCGACGGTCGAAGCCATTACGGAAAAACTCGGCAAAGAAGCGCCCAAAACGATTACGGCGGTCGGAACCGACGCGTTTGCGCAGTCCATGGCGGACGAATTCGGCATGGTTATCGACGAAGTTGCGTTCAACGGCAAAAGCATCTTTATGACCGGCTGGTTCACCGGCCAGTCCGGCAAGTTCCTGCTGGATATGTATACGGGCGCTTATGTCTGGAACGAAGTCGGCTCGGAACTATACCCAAGCATGGATTTCATTCTACCGGACGGATCGCACTGGTACGGCAGTTTGGAACTCGTCATGACGGATGAAATACGCGCGCTGATGAAGGAATGCGCGCCGTACGCTACGCGGAATGCGGAAGGGGACGCAACCAGCAACGCCTATGCCGACGAAAAATGGCAGGAGTATATGGCGAAAAACGGCATCCGCTTTACCTTGGAAGCCAACCCCGGCGCGGTGGAAACGCAGCCGCTCTCTGGCGAAGTAACCGCAAATCTCATTATGGAGGAAACGTATTACGACGAACCCAGCGAGCAGAGCGTTTTAATTTTCAGCGCTGATCTTGGCACCGTAACATTCGACGCGGACGCCTACAAAGCGAGTCTTCAGGAAAGCGCGGTGGGAAAGAGCGTATCGCTCTCCGGCGTGCATCGCGTGCTGATTCGCGAGTGGATGACGGAACCGGGGGACACGGAAAGCGACTACTCCGTGAAGCGTTCCAACCATATGCTCGATTTCGCGGGCGTGACGCTGACGATAGACTCCATTTCCTTCCGTGCGGACGATACGGTGCTGACTGTCAGCTGCGTCCTTCCAAAGAGCTGGTCGCTTGCCGAGCGGGAGAATGTTGGAGACGATGAACTGCAGCTCCTGTTCCTGCTGGACGGCGAACCCGTGGAAACGCTGTTTTCCGGCATGGGCAGGGACAGCGACGAAGATTGCATGACGATTACGAGGCGGTACGAAAGCTCCACCATTCCGCCTTCCGCGTGGGCTGCGGCAAAGACGCTTACGATCATTCCGTTTATCGCTTCGCCGGACAGGATGTCCGCAATCGATAACGAGGACGCCTCTACACTGCGCGAGGTGGATATGATTCCGGGCGCGGTGATCACCGGCAGGTCGAACATTACGCAGTTTTCGGACATGGATACACTGGTGTTCGATAAAATGAACGACTGCGCGTTCACGCTAACACTGGACGATTACCGGTAAAAACGACGCACAACCAGAGAGAGGCAGGCGGATAACCTGCCTCTTTTTTGATGGAACGGTTGTGACTTTGGTAAAAAACAGTTCAATGTGCTATATTGTATCCAGAAAAGCTTGCAAAAAAAGGAGTTCGCCATGTTCTACAAGCGAGACTGGATTCTGCGCCAGATTCAGATGATTGGCGATATGATTGCGCACGCCGTATTCGGCACGAGCGCCATAGCATATATGAGTGAAAGCGAAGTCGCTCCAACGGAGACCGACCAGCTCTATTTGAAGCTTGATATGCTGATTTCGCAAAAGCGAATCGGGGAGGCGGAGGACTATTTGCTGGATCACATTGAGGCCGGAAACAAGAAGCATCTCGAACTGGCGATGGACTTTTACCAAAAGATTAACCGCCTCAGCGACGAGGAACTGGAACAGGCGAATTTCCCACGGCAGGAAATTCTGGACGGCGTCAACTACATCATCGAAAAGTTCGGTCTGACCGATTTGGTCAACTAAGCTTTTCTCACAATACGGCATAGAATAAGAGCGCACCCTTGCGGGTGCGCTCTTTATGTTTATGTGCTACTTCTTCTTCGAAATGCCACGTTGAATCGCTTTGACGATTTCCACCACCGGGATGACGAGGATGGCCAGCGCCATTGCCAAAGCGTATTCCAGAATGCTGATGTGCTCAAAGCTAAATGCGGTCTGGAGGAACGGCACATACAGCACCGCCGTGGTGAGCAGAAGCGAAAGCCCCGCCGCACCCCAGAGGAACATGTTCTGATGCTTCATGCCAAACAGGCTGCCGCGCTGGGAGCGCATGTTGAAGCTGTGGAAAATTTCCGCCATGCTCATGGTCAAAAACGCCATGGTCGTACCGTCCGTGCTGTTGGTAATCAGCCACGCGCCGTTTTGGATGCGCTCGCCGATAAAGTACGCCGCCATGGTCAGAATCGTCACGAGCAGTCCCTGATACGCAACGTCGAATCCGACGCCGCCGGAGAAGATGCCGTCCTTGGTGGAACGCGGCTGGCGCTGCATCAAATTGCTCTCCGCGGGCTCTGTGCCGAGCGCGAGGGCGGGCAGAGAGTCCGTAATCAGGTTGATCCAGAGGAGGTGCACCGGCTTAAGAATGATGAACCCCAACAGCGTTGCAAAGAAGATCGACAGCACCTCGCTCATATTGGAACTGAGCAGGAACTGGATCGCCTTGCGGATGTTGTCGTAAATTCTGCGGCCTTCCTCCACGGCGGTGACAATGGTTGCAAAGTTGTCGTCCGCCAGCACCATGTCGGCCACGTTTTTGGTTACGTCCGTGCCGGTAATGCCCATGCCCACGCCGATATCCGCGCTCTTGATGCTGGGTGCGTCGTTCACGCCGTCGCCCGTCATGGCGGTCACAAAACCGTTCTTGCGCCAGGCGTTGACGATACGCACCTTGTGCTCCGGCTGGACGCGCGCGTAAACGCTGTATTCGCCAACGGTACGCGCGTACTCTTCGTCCGAAATCTCGCTGAGCTGCGCGCCGGTAATCGCTTCGGAAGCGTCCGTAATCATACCGAGCTGGATTGCGATGGCAACGGCGGTGTCCTTATGGTCACCCGTAATCATGATTGGGCGGATGCCCGCCTGACGGCAGGTTTCAATTGCGCCGACCACTTCCGGACGCACAGGGTCGATCATGCCGACAAGGCCGATAAACGTCAGGTCATGTTCCAGCGAAGCGGGGGAGACGTTCTCCGGCGGCTCTTTATGCGTGCGAAGCGCGCCGCAGAGAACGCGGAGGGCTTTGTCCGCCATGGCTTTGTTGGCGGCGAGGATTTCCGCGCGGACGTCGTCCGTAAGCTCCAGAGCCTTGCCGTTTTTCCAGTAGGTTGCGCACTTTTTGAGCACCTCGTCCGGCGCGCCCTTTGTGTACTGCACGACTCCGTATTCCGTGCGGTGGACGGTGGTCATCATTTTGCGCATGCTGTCGAACGGCGCTTCACTGATGCGCGGTTCCACTGTTTTGAGTTCGGATTTCGGCAGACCCTTTTCAAACGCGTAGTTCACCAGCGCGTTTTCGGTCGGCTCGCCAATGACCGTGCCCTTGTCGTCCGGTTCGGAATCGCTGCAGAGCGCGAGCGCTTTGGCGAGCAGCGGCACGTCGTCGGTATATTCTTCTACAACGGTCATGCGGTTCTGGGTGAGCGTGCCGGTCTTATCCGAGCAGATAATCTGCGCGCAGCCGAGGGTTTCCACGGCGGTGAGTTTGCGGATGATGGCGTTCTTTTTGCTCATGTTGGTCACGCCGATGGAGAGCACAATTGTAACAACCGCTACCAACCCTTCCGGAATTGCGGCGACCGCGAGGCTGACCGCAATGAGGAACGAGTCGAGGATATAACGCTCGCCTGTGCCGCGGAAGCGCAAAATATTGACCGCAAAGATCACCGCGCAGATGCCGAGCACGAGCCATGTGAGAATTTTGGAAAGCTGGGTGAGCTTGATCTGCAGCGGCGTGAGGCCTTCCTCCGCCTGCGCCAGGGCTCCTGCAATCTTGCCCATTTCGGTCTGCATGCCTGTTGCGGTAACGACGGCTTTGCCGCGCCCGTAGACCACGACGCTGCCCATGTAGACCATGTTTTTGCGGTCGCCGAGGGGAACGTCCTTTGCGTCGCCAAGCGTCAGCGTTTCAGCCGACTTGCTTACGGGGACGCTTTCGCCGGTGAGCGCCGCTTCCTCAATCTGTATGCTCGCGCTTTCGAGCACACGTCCGTCGGCGGGCACCGCGTCGCCCGCTTCCAGCAGGATGACGTCACCAACAACGAGCTCTTCCGTCTTGATGCGGACGGGCTGTCCGCCGCGCAGAACCTTGCAGGTCGCGGCGGACATCTTCTGCAGCGCTTCTATGGCTTTTTCAGCCTTGCTCTCCTGCACGACGCCCAGAACCGCGTTGATAATCACCACCGTGAGGATGATGATCACGTCCGCAAAGCTTTCGCCTTCGATGACGGCGGTGACGCCGGAAATCAACGCCGCGGCGAGCAGTATCAAGATCATGGGATCCTTCATCTGCTGCAAAAAGCGCAAGATGACGGGGGTCTTTTTCCCCTCGGCGAGTTTATTCGGGCCGTTGTCGCAGAGGCGCTGCTGCGCCTGATCGGCGCTCAACCCGTCGGGAGAACTGCCGAGAGACTCAAATACGGCTTCGGGCTGCGATAAATAATGCTGCATGTACAATCTACCTTCCTTAAAAACCGAAGAGTACGCGCGAGTTTTTTGGAAAAAGAAAAAACCCATGTACGGCAAACAAAACTGTCGTACATGAGTCTGGTTATTTCATCCAAGCCAGACGCCCCGCGTCGTGCAACGATGTTGACTTGGAACGCGGCAGACGCCGCGCCAACTACTCCCTCACGCTAATTTAATTATAACAAATGGAATGGCGTTTGCAAACGGGTTTTATAGTAGAGGCGACGCAAAAAACGCAACAAAAAAATAACTTCTATCTTGTTTGATTCTATTCGCTCACGAAAGGTTGTGATATACTTGTGAAAAGTTTGCGTCGTCAGGGAACGGAAACGGCCTTGCGCGTATAAAACAGAATTCGAAAAAACGCCGGAATGGCAGCGGGGGATGGATATGGAAGAAAACAAGAAAGTCTTCAACATCGGTACGCGTTCGTTTGTGACGGCTCTCATCGTCCTGTTTGCGCTGATGATCTTTACGTACGCGCTGACGTTTCTGCTGCCCGCGGGCGAATACGAGCGCGTGGTGACGGACGGTACGGAAAGCATTGTCAACGGAACGTATCACGCGGTCGAGGGCGGAATGTCGTTCTGGAAATGGTTGCTTAGCCCGTTCCTCGCGCTGGGGTCGAGCGGTGCGTTTACAGTGATTGCGATCATTGTGTTCCTGCTTATCATCGGCGGCGCGTTCAACGGCATGGACGATTGCGGCGTACTTTCCTATATGTTCAACCGCGTGTACCGGCTGGCGGAGAACAGGAAGTATCTTCTGCTGCCGCTTGTTTCTCTGTTTTTCATGAGCCTTGGCGCGTTTGTGGGCTCGTTTGAAGAATGTGTGCCGCTCGTGCCGATCGCCGTGGCGCTGGCGTACTCTCTGGGATGGGATGCGCTCACCGGCCTCGGCATGAGCCTGCTCGCGGTGGGCTTCGGCTTCAGCACGGGCGTCTGCAACCCGTTTACGGTCGGGGTAGCGCAGGAGCTTGCAGGGCTGCCGATGTTTTCCGGCATCTGGATGCGGCTCTTGACGTTCGTACTCATCTACGGGCTCTTGATGGCGTTTTTGATTCCGTACGCCAAGCGCATTGAGCGCAACCCCAAACGTTCGCCGATCTACGACCCCGCGCTCATCGAGCGCTGGGTGTCGCTTAGGTGCGAATTCGTTGCGGATAAAAAGAAAGACCGTGCGCTGGTCTGGTTTGCCGTCATCCTTGGCGCGGGCATTCTCATGATTCTCAGCTCCAGCTTTGTGCCGCTGCTGCAGGATATCATCATGCCGGCCATCGGGCTCGTGTTCCTGCTTGCGGGCACGATCTCCTCGCTCGTTTCAGGTATGGGGCTGAAAAAGTATCTCAAATCGTTCGCCAGGGGCATGCTCAATATCCTGCCCGCCGTGCTGCTGATTTTGATGGCGAACTCGATTCGCTACACGATGCTGGAGTCCAGAATTCTTGATACGATTCTCTACAAAGTCGTAACACTGACGCAGAACGCGCACAGCGGCGTGGTGGTTCTCTTAATCTACGCGCTTGCGCTGATTATGGAGCTGTTCATCTCCAGCGGTTCGGCCAAAGCGTTTCTGCTCATGCCGTTGATTTCACCAATCGCCGATCTCAACGGGATTTCGCGACAGATCTCCGTTCTGGCGTACGCCTTTGGCGACGGGTTTTCCAACGTGTTTTACCCGACGAACCCGGTGCTCTTGATCTCACTCGGCATCGTGGGCATCAGCTACGGCAAATGGTTCAAGTGGAGCGCAAAGATTCAGCTTTCCATTCTCGCACTGACCAGCGCGCTGCTGCTGTTTGCCAACGCAATTAGATACTAAGAAAAAGAACCACTCCGGCGGGCGTCGTTTGATGCGCTCCGCCGAACATTTGGGCAAAAAGCCTTTTAACAGGATGATAGGAACTATGGCGGATGGAATGGAACCGGCGGAACTGCTGCCGGTTGGAACAAGGCTGTTCCGGCGATACATCATAGACGGTGTGATCGCGCGGGGCGGCTACGGAATTACGTATGAAGCGCACGACGAGCGCTCGAACGCGCGCATTGCGCTCAAGGAATATTTTCCCGGTGCGCTTTCTTCCAGAGCGCCCGGCAGCACGGCGATTTCGCCAAAGAACAAGGCCTGCGGGGCGCTGTTCTTTCTTGGGTCGGAGATGTTCTACCGCCAGCACCTCGCGCTGACGGATGCGCGCGGCAGCAGCAACGTGGTCACGGTGTACAACGCATTTTTCGAAAACGGCACCTCCTACGCGGTGATGGAACGGCTCGAAGGCGTGACGCTGGAAGCGTACCTTCGTTTAAAGAAACGCAGGCTTACACCCGAGGAAGCGATGTTTATCGCCGCTTCCATGGCAGACGCGCTTTTAGTTGTGCACAGTCTAAACTCGCTGCACTACGATATCAACGCAAAGTCCATTTTTCTCTGCACCGACGGCAGCGTCAAGCTGATCGACTTCGGCGCGGCGAAAGCGGGTCTGCGCGCGCGTCGGGAAGTGGATGATACCGAGCCCTGGCTCGATCTCGGCGCGCTGGGTAAAACGCTGTATGAGGCGATGAGCGGGCAAACGCTATACGGTGCGCAGATCGCACCTAGTGCGAATATTCCCGCGCCGTTCTACGATTTGATTCTGCGCATGCTGCATCTGGACGGCGCGCGGCGGTTCGGCTCCGTGTTTGAATACCGGCATGCGCTGGCGTGCCTGGAAATCGACGCGGCGTGCCCTGCGGTGACCAGCGAAGAAGCGGGTATGCAGCTGCCGCCGCTTAAAAAGGCGGAGAGCAGGCGCGCGGAACCGCAGCCCCAGCCGCAGCAGGCGGAAGCGCCCCAGAAGCGGACGATTCTCGACCGTGCGCTGGATACTTTGCAGGAAGCGGTGGAGTTTTCGCCCGAGGACGTCACGCCCGAAGTGGAGCAAAAGCGCAAGCACCTGACGCGGCGGGTCATCATCATTTACTCCGTTATCGCGGTGGTCACGTTGATTGCGGCGCTGTTGATCAAGAGCCTAATAAAATAACTGCCGTGCCTGCCGGATTTCATTGCGGTTTACGGATGAAACAGCTTATTTGGTAAGGCGACATCAGAATTTCTTAAATAAAAAGCCTTTTCACCGGCGTTTCGCAATGTCCGGTGAGATGGCTTTTTTTGCGTTTGAAGTAAATAAAAATTTGATGGAAACCGGCCAATTTGAATAATACATGATTGAAAACGACAAGTGATAAAAGTATAATAGATAAAATTATCCATAAAAAACATAATAACGGGGGGCCACATGAAACGCGTCGTATCTTGGTTAATTATTATCGCGCTTGTATTTTCCTTATTTGCCTGTGGCGGGGCAGCTGTTCCCGCAGAGAGCGAAGAGAGTCAGCCTGCTGAAGTGGCGGTTGTCACCGTAGAACCGACTGCAGAACCGGTCGCGGTTGCTGCTACGCCGGAACCGATACCCGAAACTACCTTAGCTGATTCAGACTGGGTAAGCCTAAAAGCGACCAGCATCACGCAGGATGGTCAAGGCGGATATGATTTTACATTCACACTGAAGAGCAAACTCGACGTTGGAACCAGTGCATATGTTGATTTATTCATAAATGGCTGGCTTGTGACGGGAATTAATATCAAAATAAGTGCAGATGCAGATGCTGAAGCTACAGAGCAATTCAATATACCCACCGAGTTTTTCGCTCCTTGTGGAATTGATGCGGTAAATGAGATTATAATTCAATATGGTGTCTACAGAGAGGATTATGCAGATTCAATCAAAGATACAACAACGATCTATCCGGCGGGAGAGGAAGCGGCAAAGAACGCGCCGGTCTACCAGTACGTCCCCAAGGAAAGCGATGTCTCGCTTATTACAAGCGAAGACGCAATTCTTTCTGTTACCAGCCTTACCGTCAACGACGGAAACGGGGTTTCGATGATGTTCTATTTTGAGAACACGAGCGACAAAGAGCTGATTCTGAAACTCTATGACTTCGGGGTAAACGAGTATGCGTTTCCTTTTGGCTACCTTTCACCCCAAATCATACCGGGAACACGAGTTTTGGTTTTCCAGTCGATAGATGCCGACAGGCTTGCAACAGCAGGAACAGGCGAAGCTACGCGAGTTGATGTTGGATTCGCTTTGCTGAATGGTGAAAACTTCAGCGAAATGACAAGCGATTCCGTGCCGATTTATCCTTCCGGCGTGGAAACGCCCAGAGTGGAACGTACGCCCGTTGAAGGCGAAGTCGTTCTGGTGGACAACAAGGACTTTACCATCATTGCGACGGCATGTCTGGATCATCCCGGTTCAAGCCGCTACGGCATTGGGTTTTATGTGGAGAACAAAACGGACAAGACTGTCAGCATTGAAGTGCAGAACGCCGAAGTCAACGGCGAATCTTGCATGAGCAACAGCACGATTGCTGAGCTGCCCGCCGGGATGCGCAGCAATGTGGTCTACAAGTGGAACACAGACGCGTTTGAAAAAGCCGGGTTGGCAAAGGACGCCGCTGTCGAGCAGGTGACGTTGCCGATCTATATCTTCAGCGACGGCAACCGCAAGGCTGGCGACGAAGTGTATCAGCATAACTTCAAGATCAAAGTCTGGTAATGCTATAGAAACGAAAAACAGTTCGATATTTTGCCAACAACAAACCGCCCCGCTTTTGCGGGGCGGTTTGTTGTTGGATTGAATTATACCTGAGCGGCTTCCTTCTTTTTACCGAGCTTGCCCCAGAATTTGAACGTCATCGGCCAGACTGCGCCGCCGAACGCGACCATCAGAAAATAGCGGATGCCATTCGCCGCGTTATGCCCGCCGCAGAGCGCGAGGAGCGGCTCTTTGAGCAGCAGGCGAATTGCAATCACAAGGCCGAGGCCTATGGCGGCTTTGAGAATCTGCGCCCACCAGACGGCTTTTTCGCTGAACTTGATATACTTTTGTTCGATCCAAAGCACGAACATCAGACCCAACGATGTACCGAACATCGTATAAGCGGTCTTTGCGCCGTCGGTAGAAAACTCGGTAATGGCGTTGGCGGGCAGCGGTACGAACTCCACGTACAGCAACAGCGCGATGCCGGACAGCAGCAGAACGCCGCGCAACAGGATGAACCACTTGCCATTTTTCCACGCGAGCTGAAAGAGCGGGTACGCGCCGAACACCAGCACCAGTGCCACGCCCAGTGAAACCAGTACGTCCGCGGGCGTATGCACGCCAAGATACATCCGCGAAAACGCAACCAAAAGTGCGATGACCACACCCACGATACGGATCCAGACTTCCTTTCGGATTCGCGCTATGCCGAGGAACAGCCCCGCCGCGCTCTGCGTATGCCCGCTGGGGAAGGAGTAACCGGTTGCGGCGTCCCGCGCGCTCTCGACAATGGTAAATTTCTTGTCCAGCACCCAGGGGCGGGGAATACAGAAGATCAGTTTGAGGAACTGGTTGATCGTTCCGCCAAGAAAGCTCACGTAGAGCAGAAAATAACCGCTCTTTTTATCGACGCACCAGAAAAACACCATGGCGAACACCATAAAGAGCGTTTCCTCGCCGAACAGCGTAAAAAACTGGAAGATTGCGTTGAACAGCGGCGTGCGGATTTCCTCCAGCAGTCGTAAAAACTCCATGCAGAATACCCCTCCCAAATTTCATTTTTTGAATAAGAGAACAAGAACTGATTTTGTTCAGTATATCATGGATCAATCGTAAAAGAAAAGCGGCGACGGTGTCTATAGCCTCTCTCTGATGAGGGAGGTGGCGCGGAGCGCCGGAGGGAGAGAATAGTTTAGCGAAGTTCTCTAAAGAATGACGAAAGCAGTTTTTTGCACTCCTCTTCCAGAACGCCGCCCCAGGTTTCCACGGAATGTAGAAAACAGTGATCCGTCAAATCCATTTTTGTGCCGCAGCAACCCGCCGCATCGTCGAACGCACCGTAAACGAGCCTGCATAGCTTTGCATTGACGCAGGCGCCAGCGCACATGGCGCAGGGTTCGAGCGTCACAAACAGCGTGCAGTCGGTCAGCCGCGATCCGAGCAGCTCCATACCTTGACGAAGGCAGAGCAGTTCCGCGTGCGCGGTTGCGTCGCGCGTTTGTTCAACCTTGTTATGCGCGCGGGCGACGACTTCGCCATCCTTGACCAGCACCGCGCCAACGGGTACTTCGCCCTCGCTTGCGGCAAGTTTTGCTTCTACTATAGCTTCACGCATGAAGCGCTCAAACGATTCGTTCACCGGGAAAGCACCTCCTCGGTATCGAACCCATCGTATACCACGCGTATCAGCATGAGCCCGTGCGCGGGCGCGGTGGGCCCTGCGTCCAGGCGGTTGTTCGTTTCCAGCGCGTGTGAAATTGCGTTTACGGGGAGGTTTCCCGCGCCGATTTCCAGCATGGTTCCAACGAGGATGCGAACCATGTTGTACAAAAAGCCGTTCGCGCTCACGTCGTAAAACAAAAACGCGCCATCGCGCGTCCATTCCGAGCGCGTCACCGTCCGGACGGTGGATTCAATCTTTGACCCCGTGGTCATAAACGCGCAAAAATCGTGCTCGCCGAGCGCGTCTCTTGCCGCGAGCGCCATCTTTTCAAAATTGATTGGCGTATGCAGATGCAGGGCGGTAAAACGCGAAAACACATCCGCGTGAAGCCCCATCTGTACGGTATAGCGATAGGTTTTGTTCTTGGCGGAAAAGCGGGCATGAAACTCCTCAGGCACTTCTTCGGAAAACAGAACGCGAATATCGCGCGGAAGGCGCATATTCATGGCGATGGCGAACTTATCGGCGGGCATGCGGGCGGTCGTATCGAAGTGCGCAACCTGCGCGCGTGCGTGGACGCCGCTGTCCGTTCGCCCTGAACCGTGGACGCGAATTTGTTCGCCCGTAACCGCCAGCAGCGCTTCGTTGAGCTTTTGCTGGACGGAAACGCCGTTTTCCTGCAGCTGCCAGCCAACATAATTCGTGCCGTCGTAGGCAACGATCAGGCGGATGCGGCGGCTCACAGCGGCAGCCTCTCGCAGACGACGATGGCGGCGGTGACCAGCGCAAATATCAGCGCAGCAACCAGATCGCCCCAGTGCATCTTCAGCTCGCGCATACGGGTTCTGCCTTCGCCGCCGTGATAGCAGCGGGACTCCATTGCCATTGCCAGCTCGTCCGCGCGGCGAAACGCTGAAACGAACAGAGGCACGAGAATCGGAATCATGCTCTTTGCGCGCTGAATTAAATTTCCGCTTTCAAAGTCCGCGCCGCGCGCCATCTGCGCTTTCTGGATGCGGTCGGTTTCCTCAAGCAGCGTCGGGATAAAGCGGAGCGCGATGGTCATCATCATGGCGAGCTCGTGCGCGGGAAAATGCAGTTTTCGCAACGGGGAAAGCAGCTTCTCCAGCCCGTCGGTCAGCGCGATGGGGGAGGTGGTCAGCGTTAAAATGGAAGTCCCTGCAACCAGCAAAATGAGCCGGAACGTCATGAAC
Source organism: Christensenellaceae bacterium (assembly GCA_963674535.1). Taxonomy (GTDB): domain Bacteria; phylum Bacillota; class Clostridia; order Christensenellales; family CAG-138; genus UBA7703. Next base: position 1,297,314 of record OY771363.1, read on the forward strand.
ACCGCTTGCCAGACGGCTTCGCTCGTAAACCGGAAAATCCACCATTCGAGTAAAACGTCCTCGCCGGGGGTAGCAAAGAGGTTGATCACGAACATAAAGACCAACAGCCAGCGCATGGGTTTGAGCGAGGAAAAGAAGTACGAAGCAGGAACGCGCGCCAGCGCAAACATGAATACTAATAACAGCGTCGGCAGCAGAAACACCCAGAGCGTTTTCACGAGGAAGATGACCACGATATACACGATCATCAAAAAGATCTTCGTGCGCGGGTCGAGCCGGTGGACGGCGCTGTTGCCCGGCAGGAATTGGCCGAGCGTAATGTCAGCGGACATGCTTCCACCTCCCGATCAGTTCTTCTTTCAACTCGTCCATACGGTAATAATCGTGTTCAATGGCAACACCGCGCTCCCGCAGCGCGCGAACAAGCCGCGTCGCCTGCGGCAGATTCAACCCCATACCCAGCAGTTCTTCGCTACGGGAAAAGACCGCTTCCGGCGTATCGATCATGGCGAGTGTGCCGTTGTTGAGCACGGCGATGCGGTCGGCGTACATGGCAACGTCGTCCATCGAGTGGCTGACCATCACGATGCCCGTATGGTTGCGATTTCGGAGCGATTCGATGAGAGAAAGGATCTCCGCGCGCCCGCGCGGGTCTAGACCTGCCATGGGTTCGTCGAGTACGAGGTATTTCGGGCGCATAGCGAGAATACCCGCGAGAGCTGCGCGGCGTTTTTCACCGCCGGAGAGCTCAAAGGGCGATTTTTCGCAGAACTGCTCAGGTGGAAGGCCGACGAGCGTCAGCGCTTCGAGCGCCCGCTCACGAATTTCGCCTTCGGGCAGTCCCATGTTCTTGGGCCCGAAGGAGACGTCCTTTTCAACGGTTTCTTCAAAGAGCTGGTATTCGGGGTATTGAAACACCATGCCGACCAGAGAGCGAATCTTCTTGCGGAGCTTCTTTTCCTTTGTGTCGAGACCGTCCACGGTGACCGTGCCGCTCGTCGGCAGCAGCAGCCCGTTGAGGTGCTGAATCATTGTGCTCTTGCCGGAGCCGGTGTGGCCGATCACGCCGAGAAACTCCCCGTCTTGAACGGTCAAATCGATATTCGAAAGAGCGGGGTACGCAAGCGCGCTCCCCGGCAGGTACGTATGGCTGAGTTGGGTAATGACAATCGGCATTGGTTGCTTCCTTAATGCTTCAACAGTATCGGGGCGAGGGAGTCGGCCAGCTCTTCGCAGGCCATGGCGTTCTGCGAAACGGGCAGACCATTGGCGAGAAGATCGTCCCGCAGCTGAACGAACGCAGGCGCTTCCAGACGGCTTTGTTCGAGCAGCTCGCGCTGGTTAAACACTTCCTGCGGTGTGCCTTCCATTACGAGCCTTCCTTCCGAAAGGACGAAGACGCGGTCGCAACCGAGCGTTTCCTCCATAAACTGCGTAATCATAACAACCGTCATGCCGCGCTCGCGGTTGAGGCGCATCACGGTGGAGAGCACTTCCTCACGCCCTCTGGGGTCGAGCATGGCGGTCGCTTCGTCGAGCACGAGCACTTCCGGCTGCATGGCGAGAAGGCCGGCAATGGCGACGCGCTGTTTCTGCCCACCGGAAAGCGCGTGGCTCGCTTTTTCTGCGTAGGCGCGCATCTCCACTTCACCCAGCGCTTCGTAAACGCGCTGCCGAATTTCCGCGGGCGGCACGCCAAGGTTTTCCGGCCCAAAGCCAACGTCCTCTTCCACAATCGTGGTGACGAGCTGGTTATCCGGGTTTTGAAACACCATGCCGACGCGGCGGCGGATTTCAAGGGTGTTCGCTTCGTCGCAAGTGTCCATGCCGTCCACGGTAACCTTGCCCTCGGCGGGGAGAAGCAGGGCGTTGAGCATTTTACAGAGCGTGCTCTTGCCGGAACCGTTATGACCCACGATAGCGACAACTTCGCCTTTTTTAATCGAAAGGCTCACGCCGCTGAGCGCGGGGCGTTCCGAACCCGCGTACTGAAAGCCGATATTCAAAAGCTGAATTTTTGTTTCCTGCGCCATGCGCGCCCTCGTTTCCAAACGGTTTATGTTTTGCCAAAATGTTGGTTTCTGCTCTGAAACTTCGCTTATTTTGTGCCGGAGTCGCGCGAAAAACCGCGTCGATTCGGGCTTTACAAAGCATCTCAGTATAGCAAAAACCTGTACAACTGGCAAGTTCTTATTCTATAATGGAACAGCCAACCAGACGCGTTTTGCCAGCAAAGTAAGTTCGCTTTTTAAATGAAACAGCCAACCGGAGGCTGACTGTACGCGAGACATTGGAGGTTTTACATGAAAACACTCTTAAAGAATATCCATACGCTCGTTACCTGCGATGATGACGACCGCGTTCTGCACGGCGTGGACGTGCTGTTCGACGGCGGCGTGATTGCAGGCGTCGGCTCGTTTGAAGCAGGCGCAACGGAAGAAACAGTTGACGCTTCCAGCCTCATCGTCTACCCGGGGTTGATCAATACGCATCATCACCTCTACCAATACTTTACCCGGAATCTTCCGCAGGTGCAGGGGCTGGAGCTGTTCGACTGGCTGACCGCGCTCTACGATATTTGGGCGAACCTCAACGAAAATACCGTTCGTCTGAGCTCGCTTTGCGGCATGGCGGAACTCATGAAATACGGCTGTACGACCTGCTTTGACCACCACTATGTCTTTCCGCGCAACGCGGGGGATTTGCTCCAAGCGCAGTTCGGCGCGGCGGAAACGCTCGGCATCCGCATGGTTTCTTCCCGCGGGAGCATGAGCCTTTCCCGCAAGGACGGGGGACTGCCGCCGGATTCCGTTGTGCAAACCACGGACGAAATCCTCAAAGACAGTCAAACCGCAATCGAAACCTATCACGACGCTAGCCCGTTTTCCATGCGGCAGGTGGTGCTCGCTCCCTGCTCGCCGTTTTCCGTTACGGGAGCACTCATGAAGCAGAGCGCCAAGCTGGCGAGAGCTTACGGCGTGCGGCTACATACGCACCTCTGCGAAACAAAGGACGAGGAGCGCTTTACCGTAGAAACGTTCGGTATGCGCCCGCTGGCGTATATGGAGAGCGTCGATTTCGTGGGTTCCGACGTGTTCTACGCGCACGGCATCTATTTTAACGACGAGGAGCTGCGCTTCCTGGCGGATACGCAGACGGGCGTTGCGCACTGCCCCTGCTCGAATATGAAACTCAGCTCGGGAGTTGCGCGCATTCCTGAGATGCTCACCCTTGGTGTTCCGGTCGGCCTTGCCGTGGATGGCAGCGCGAGCAACGATGCTTCCAACCTGATGGACGAAATCCGTTCAGCCTACCTCATGCACCGGCTGCAATGGGGTAAGGCCGCACCGAGCGGCTACGACCTGCTCAAGATCGCCACGCGCGGCAGCGCAAAACTGCTGGGGCGAGAAAAGCTCGGCCAAATCGCGGTTGGCTGCGGCGCGGACGCATTCGCCATTCGCTATGACCGCGCGGAGCTCGTCTGCGCGGAGCGGGACGAAGCAAACCTCTTCGGTACGGTGGGCTACCACCGTCCGGCAGACTATGTTTGGATCAACGGCAGAATGACCGTCAGGGACGGCTCTGTATTGACGCTGGACGAGGACAAACTATCCGCGGAAGCGCGCGCAGAAGTCAAGCGCCTGCTGGAACGCGCTTGAACTGCGCGAAAAAATCAATCGAAAGGGCGGGCAAACGCTCGCTGCAGTTATGAAGAATTTGACCATTCGGGAACTCGTGCGCGGGGCGATCATCGCCGCCATCTACGCGCTCTTGACCATCTTTTTAGCGCCTATCTCCAGCGGACTCATCCAGTGCCGCGTGGCGGAGGCGCTCTGCGTGCTGCCATACTTTACGTTTTCCGCCGTACCGGGTTTGTTCATTGGATGCCTGGCTGCAAACCTGCTCACCGGCGCGCCGGTTTGGGACGTGATCTTCGGCAGCCTTGCCACACTGGCGGCGGCGTATACCACCTATCTGATGCGAAACCGCGTGAGTAAATACCTTGCTCCCTTGCCTTCGGTGGTGTTCAATGCGTTCATCGTTGGCGCGCTGCTGGTGTATGTTTACGCGGTGCCGGTTTCGTATCCCGTTGCGGCAGCGTATGTTGCGGCGGGGCAGATCGTTGCCTGCTTTGCGCTGGGTTTGCCGCTCATGGTGGTGCTCGAACGTTTCCGCGGCAGGCTGTTTGACTGAACGACTTAAATAAGCAAAAAAAGCGGGGGAGACTCCGCTTTTTGTTTATCGATAATAGAAAAGTGAATTTTCTATGCCTGCAAGGATTCTTGCAGAAAGTAGAGCTATTCGGAGTTTTTTCATAAATATCCGGCGGAATTCCTGCAAATACACGTCGTCATCGATTGACAGTTGACTTGCTTAAAGATATAATATTTGCGGTAATCATAGGGTTTTTCTTAATCGAAAGCTCGATTCCATACATATCACTTAGGAGGCATCCACACAATGGCAAAAACCATGACCATCGACGGGAATACCGCCGCGTCGCACGTTGCGTATGCGTTTTCGGACGTAGCGGCAATTTACCCGATCACGCCTTCCTCGCCTATGGCGGAAGTTGCGGATGATTGGGCTGCCAACGGCAGAAAGAACTTGTTTGGACAGACGGTCCGCATCGCCGAAATGCAGAGCGAAGGTGGCGCGGCCGGCGCCGTGCACGGCTCTCTCAAGGGCGGCGCGCTGACGACTACGTTCACCGCTTCTCAGGGTCTGCTGCTGATGATCCCGAACATGTACAAGATCTCCGGCGAACTGCTCCCCGGCGTGTTCCATGTCAGCGCCCGCGCGCTGGCTGCGCACGCTCTCTCCATCTTTGGCGACCATTCGGACGTCATGAGCTGCCGCCAGACCGGTTTTGCCATGCTGGCATCCTCCTCCGTGCAGGAAGTCATGGATCTCGGCCTCGTAACGCACCTTGCCTCCATTAAGAGCAGCGTGCCGTTTGTCCATTTCTTCGACGGTTTCCGCACCTCTCACGAAGTGCAGAAGATCGAAATGATCGATTACGAGGATATGGGCAAACTTCTGGATTACGACGCGGTCAAGGCGTTCCGCGCCCGCGCGCTCAACCCTGAGCATCCGCATCAGGGCGGCACCGCGCAGAACCCGGATATCTACTTCCAGGGACGCGAAGCGGCCAACAAGTATTACGACGCGGTTCCCGGCATCGTGCAGGGGTACATGGACGAAGTGGCCAAGATCACGGGCCGCAGCTATCACCTCTTTGACTACTACGGCGCACCGGATGCGGAAAACATCCTCGTCATCATGGGCAGCGGCGCGGATGTCGCGGAAGAGACCATTGACTACCTCAACGCAAAAGGCGCAAAGCTTGGCCTCGTCAAGGTTCGCCTGTACCGCCCGTTCGTTGCGGAAAAGTTCTTTGAAGCGCTCCCCAAGACCACAAAGCGCATCGCCGTGCTCGACCGCACCAAGGAACCCGGCTCGCTTGGCGAACCGCTCTATCAGGACGTTGTCAACGCGCTGGTGGAAACCGGCCACAAGGATATCGACGTCGTCGGCGGCCGCTACGGCCTCGGCAGCAAGGAATTCACCCCGTCCATGGTGGACGCTGTCTACGCCAACCTCGAAGAAAAGCAGCCCAAGAACCACTTCACCGTCGGCATTGTGGACGATGTGACCTTCACGTCGCTCAAGATTCGCCGTCAGGTCAATGCCGCGCCCTCGGGCACCATCGCCTGCAAGTTCTACGGCCTCGGTTCGGACGGTACGGTCGGCGCCAACAAGAACTCCATCAAGATCATCGGCGACCATACGCCGCTCTACGCGCAGGGCTACTTCGCCTACGACTCCAAAAAGTCCGGCGGCTTGACGGTTTCCCATCTGCGCTTTGGCAAAAAGCCGATCCAGAGCCCGTATCTCATCGACAATGCGGATTTCGTTGCCTGCCATAACCCGTCTTACGTCACGCGTTACGCCGTGGCCGAAGGCATCCGCGAAGGCGGCGTGTTCCTGCTCAACAGCCCGTGGACGCTGGCCGAAATGGAGTGCGAACTGCCCGCCGTCATGAAGCGTGCCATCGCAAAACAGAAGCTTCGCTTCTACAATATCGACGCGGTCAAGCTCGCCCGCGAAGTCGGCATGGGTGCGCACATCAACACCATCATGCAGAGCGCGTTCTTTAAGCTGGCGAACGTCATTCCCGCCGAAGAAGCGATTGAGTACATGAAAGCCGCCGCCAAGAAGAGCTACGGCAAGAAGGGCGACGAAGTCGTCAAGAAGAACTGGGACGCAATCGACGCTGGCGCAACCGCCATCGAAGAGATCAAGTACCCCGCTTCGTGGGCGGACGCCACCGACGGCGCGGTTCCGGTCAAGACCACGGACGACACGTACTTTGCCGAATACATTCAGCCCATCCTCGCGCAGGAAGGCGACAAGCTGCCCGTCTCCAAGATGAGCCCGGACGGCACGGTTCCGACCGGCACGACCCAGTACGAGAAGCGCGGCATCGCCGTTGACGTACCCAAGTGGATTCCGGAAAACTGCATCCAGTGCAACCAGTGCTCGCTGGCCTGCCCGCATGCGGTCATCCGTCCGTTCCTTGTGACAGCGGAAGAAAAAGCCGCCGCTCCCGCCGGATTCGTCACCAAGAAAGCCGCCGGCAAGGAGTTTGAAGGCCTCGAATTCCGCATCCAGATCAGCCCCTTCGACTGCACCGGCTGCGGCAACTGCATCGACGTCTGCCCGGCAAAGGTCAAGGCGCTGGAGTTCCGTCCGCTGGCCGACGCCATCGAAAAGGAAGAAGACAACTGGAACTTTGCCGCCAAACTGCCGGAAAAAGCGCTCACGCTCAACCGCGGAACCGTCAAAGGCAGCCAGTTCCTCAAACCGCTGTTTGAGTTCAGCGGCGCCTGCGCAGGCTGCGGCGAAACGCCGTATGTCAAGCTGGTAACGCAGCTCTTCGGCGACCGCATGGTCGTTGCCAACGCAACGGGTTGCTCGTCCATCTACGGCGGCAGCGCGCCGACCTGCCCCTATACCGTCAACGATAAGGGACGCGGCCCCGCATGGGCGAACTCGCTGTTTGAAGACAACGCGGAATTCGGCTTTGGCATGAACCTTGCCAACGCGCATCGCCGCGCGAATCTGGCCGAACTGGTCAAAAAGCTGATTGCCGCGGAATACGCCACCGACGCCATCCGCGAAGCGGGCAAAGAATGGCTCGAGCAGATGGACGACGCGCAGGGTTCCCGCGCGGCGGCGGACAAGCTGATTGCGGCCTGTGAAGAAGGCGTTGACCTCTCCGGCACGGAGTGGGAAGCCGAGTGGCTCAAGAACGGCAAGGTCTGCTCCTGCGACGCCTGCAAGCTGGCCACCGAAGTGCTCGAAAATAAAGACCTGCTCACCAAGCAGTCCATCTGGGTGTTTGGCGGCGACGGCTGGGCTTACGACATCGGCTACGGCGGATTGGATCATGTGCTGGCCATGGACGAGGACATCAACGTTCTGGTTATGGATACCGAGCTATACTCCAACACCGGCGGACAGTCCAGCAAGGCGACCCCGACCGGCTCGGTCGTGAAATTCGCGGCGGCCGGCAAGCGCACCAAAAAGAAGGACATCGGCCTGATGGCCATGAGCTACGGCTACGTGTACGTTGCCAAAGTTGCGATGGGCGCAAACCCCAACCAGCTCATGAAGGCCATTACGGAAGCGGAAGCTTACAAGGGTCCGAGCCTGATCATTGCCTACGCGCCCTGCATCAACCACGGCATCAACATGGGCCATTCGCAGATGGAGGAGAAGAAGGCCGTCGAAGCGGGCTACTGGCCGCTGTATCGGTACAACCCCGATCTCGCCAAGGAAGGCAAGAACCCCTTCACGCTGGACAGCAAGGACCCGACCGGAAGCTTCCAGGACTTCATTCTCGGCGAAGTCCGCTATGCTTCTCTCAAAAAGGCATTCCCGGACGTTGCGGATGAGCTGTTCGAACGCGCGGAGAAGGAAGCCAAAGAGAAGATCGAGTACTACAAAAAGCTCAACAGCATGGAATAAGCTCCACGAGCCACAAAGCGCCGCGCGAACAAAAATCGCGCGGCGCTTTTTTGTCCGCTCTTATCAATGGTAAACAAAATTGTACCCACAGTTTTGTTACACAAAAAGTTTGTTTTTATACGCTTCAAATGCCATGATTTGCCTTGCGGATTTAACAAAAACTTGAACCGCACGCGCCTATAATAAGGCAAGTAATCAACGAGGTATCAACACCATGGCACAGAAGAATTCGGAAAAGGTTATCATCTGGGGAGACTCCCTGGCAAAAGGCGTCATCTGGAACAACGAGCGCAGACGGCACGGCTATTCCAGAACGACGGCGGCGGATATCGTTGCTGAAAAACTCGGCGTGGAAATCGTCAACCACGCAAAGTTCGGCTACACCGCGCCGCAGGGGCTTGAGATGATGGAGCACGATTTTGAAAGCGGCGTCACCTGCGACACGGCGCTGCTGGAGTTTGGTGGCAACGACTGCAATTTCGACTGGGCGGCAATTTCCGAGCATCCGGAAGAAAAGCACGACCCGGCGACTTCGCCGGATCAGTTCGTGGAGTCCATGCGAAATATGGTCGAATGGCTGCTCAAAAAAGGCGTTCGCCCGGTACTGATGACGCTGCCGCCCATCGATTCCGAGCGGTATTTCCGCTTTCTCGTTGGCGATAAGCTCAGCGCGGAAAATATTCTGCGCTGGCTGGGCGACGTGCACCAGATTTACCGTTTTCAGGAGATGTATTCGCTGTTGGTAGAGAAGGTTGCGCGCGAATGCCAGATCCGCGTGCTGGATCTGCGCCAACGGTGCTTGGCTAGAAAAGGCTTTTTGCAGGAGTTGGTCTGTGAAGACGGCCTGCACCTGACCGAGGAAGGTCAGCGGTTCATCGGCGGCGAGCTTGCCGATCTTGCCCAGCAGGCTGATGCCGAGGATGCGGCACTCCTATTGAGAACGGCGCTTCACGCATAAACGGCAGACATAAGTCAAGACCACCCGTAAAACGGGTGGCTTGCTTTTGGCTAAAAGCCCTTGGTGCCTACAAGCGTCTCAAGACGCTGCTTTCACTGTGTTCAAGCTACCATGTAGCATCTTACTTTATGCCCCTAAAGGGGCTCTTTGTTTTTAAACGGGTCTGCGTACTCTTTCACACTAAGTTTGTCAATTGCTTGGTCGTGCTGTTCCTGTTCGCGGATATACTTCGCAATCGTTGCATCGTTTAATCCAACCGTACTGACATAGTAGCCCTCCGACCAGAAATGCCTGTTGCCAAACTTGTATTTCAAATTCGCATGTGCATCAAACATCATCAGCGCACTTTTCCCCTTTAAGTATCCCATAAAACTGGATACACTCATTTTCGGGGGAATACTAACCAGCATGTGCACATGATCCGGCATCAGGTGGCCTTCGTGTATTTCGACGCCTTTGTACTCGCAAAGCTGCCTGAGTATTTTCCCGAGGCTTTCTCTGTATTGATTGTAGATGATCTTTCGTCTATACTTCGGAGTAAACACGAGATGATACTTGCACAACCATTTCGTGCGCGCTAAACTGTTTGCTTGTTTAGCCATGAAACCGCCTTTCTTACATGGTAGCTTGAACTCTCCCATTGTAAAAGAAAGGCGGTTTCTTTGGTATAACCTCTGTCGCGCACCCGCATAGCGGGTGGTTTTTTGTTTCTCCCGCTTCGCGCTCGAAACGAACTGAAGTCACTAATAAATCCCCGGATCGCTCCGGGGATTTTGTTATTGAAAGGAATTTTCGTCCCTTCTGACGCGGGGCTGTCACCGGTAGGTGACCAGGGGAGAGAGGAAAGATTAAATCTCTCCTTCTGGCACTTCGTGCCGTCTCCCTCATCAGAGGGAGACTAAAAACAGACTATTCCTGCGAAACGATGACTTCCACGCCGCAGGCTGCTGCTTCCGCGGCGACGTCCGGCGGGAGGGGAGACTCCGTAATCAGCATGTCGATATCTGAAAGCGTAGCAAACGTAAACGGCAGCGAACGCCCAATCTTGGAGGAGTCCATGAGCATAACGACCTTCGCGGCCTTTTTCATGACTGCACGCTTGAGCAGGCTCTCGTTCTGCGCGCCGCTCGTAAAGCCGTTTTGCAGCGAAAAACCGGAGGGCGCCATGAGCGCAAGATCGATATTGATCGTGGAAATAAACTGTTCCGCCTGCGCGCCGGAGCAGGAGAGCGTGTTTTCGCTGATCTGTCCGCCGGTGAGCAGCACGTCGCACGTATGTCGCTGGGAAAGCTCAATGGCAATGTTCGCGCCGCTGGTGACGATTGTATACCGCTCGCTGCCCATGTGGTTGGCAACGGCCATGAGCGTGCTGCCTGCGTCAAGATACACGGAGTGCCCGGGCTGAATCAGCGAAACGGCGGCTTTTGCGATTGCGATTTTTTCGCGCGTGTTTTCCCGCGCGCGCTTGCTGTAAACGCCTTCCACCTGAAACGAAGCGGACTGAACGGAGATGACGCCGCCGTGTACGCGGCGGATGCAGCCCTGTTCTTCCAGTTGTTTTAAATCGCGCCAAATGGTCATGGAGGAGTAACCTTCGTAGAGGCTTTGCAGATCCGAAACGCTGACTTCGCCGCGCGACTGAATGTAATCCCGAACTTTGTTCATGCGCTCGTTCATCATGGCTTCCATCACCGCCTTCCTTATAACAAACATTATAACACGCATGTTAAAAAACAACAACCCCGCTGGAGCACACACATTTTCATGCTGAAATGTACGGACAATTGGTTGACAAAACGATATTGAAAGGGCATAATAGAAATGCGAAATGTATGGTACATAATGGAGGCAATGCGTCGTGAAAATTCATGTTTGCTCCAGAGAACAAGCGGCCGAACTGGCGGCTGACCGCTATACGGAGCTGCTCAAAAACAAGCCAAATGCCGTTTTAGGCTTTGCAACCGGCTCGACGCCGCTGGCGCTCTACCGCGAGTTGATCAAGCGGTATCAAAAAGGTGAACTCTCGTTTCGGCAGGCGACTTCGTTTAATCTGGATGAGTATGTCGGGCTGGACGGTTCCAACCCGCAGTCTTACCGTTATTTTATGAATAAAAACCTCTTCGAGCAAATCGACATTCCGTTGGAGCATACGTTTGTGCCGGACGGCACCAACTGTTCGCAGGAGAGCGTTTCGGCATATGACGAGCAGATTCGCGTGCTCGGCGGTATCGACCTGCAGTTGCTGGGCGTTGGTCGCAACGGGCATATCGGTTTCAACGAACCGGGTACGAGCTTCGACTCCCTGACGCACCGCGTACAGCTTTCGCGCTCCACGCGGGAAGCAAACGCAAGATTCTTCCATTCCCTCGACGAAGTGCCGACAGAAGCGGTAAGCATGGGCATCAAGACCGTGATGAACGCGCGTTCGATCTTGCTCTTTGCGCAGGGTGAAGAGAAGGCGGAGGTCATTCAAAAGGCTGTCTACGGGCCGGTGACGGAGGAAGTTCCCGCGTCCATTCTGCAGCTGCATCCGTTTGTCGAACTATTCCTCGACCCTGAAGCGGCAAAACTGCTGTAAACGAGAGAGACTAAAAAAGTCTGCCGTAAGGCAGACTTTTTGCTCTTAAAAAGGGGGTGGTGGATGCGGCAGGGGCTCTGCCCCTGACCCCGCCAAAGGGCACGCCCTTTGGAAACCCTTATGTTATTCACTAAAACGCGCGAGCACGTCCGCGAGCTCGGGCATGGCGGGAATGCCGCCGCGCCGCTCGACGCAGAGCGAGGCGGTCGCGTTGCCAAAGCGCGCAAAGTCCGCGCCGTCGTCGAGAGAAACTTCCTTGAGCGACTTGCCGGAGGCGATAAACCGACTGAGAAATCCGCCGAAGAACGCGTCGCCCGCACCGGTGGTATCGACGGCTTTCACACGAAATCCGGGTACGTACCTGCCGTCTTTGCCAACGCGGACGTATGCGCCGTCCTTACCCAGCGTTACGGCGACGATGCGCACGCCTTGATCGGCCAGCACGTCCGCGGCCGCTTCCGGCTCCGTTTCCCCGGTTAACAGCGGCAGTTCTTCGTCCGAAACCTTCATAATATCCGCCGTAGCGATCAGCGAGCGCATATAGCGAACCGCCTCGTCCTTGCCGTTCCAGAGCGACGCACGGTAGTTGGGGTCGTAAGTGATCACCGCGCCCGCACGGCGGGCAAGATCGATCGCTTCATAGGTTGCCGAACGGACGGGTTCCGCCGTCAGAGAGAGCGAGCCGGTGTGGAAAACTTTGGTGTGCTCCAGCACGTCGCGCGGCAGTTCGTCCGCTCGATAGCAGGTGTCCGCGCCGGGTTTGCGGGCAAAGGAAAACGTCCGCTCGCCGTTTGCAGCGAGAGCAACAAACGCAAGGGTCGTAAACACAGCTTCCGATTCGATTACATGACTGGCATCCACGCCCGCGCCAACCAGCGCCTGCTTGAGGAAACGCCCGTGCATATCCGCGCCGACCTTGGCAAGTAGCGCGGTTTTGCTTCCGCACTGTGCAGCCGCCGCAACAAGGTTTGCCACCGCGCCGCCCGCGTTCTGCTCAAAGAGCCGCTGGCCTGCGGGGGAAACACCGCTCTCGGTAAAATCGATCAGCAATTCACCCAGCGAAACGATATCGAACATCGAAAATGCCTCCGAAAAAAGTGTTTTGAATAGAGATAAAACGATCAGTATTCGTCCGCGCAGTAGCAGATTTCCAGGGGGAAAACGTCCCTGTACGGCAGATAGCCGCAGAGGAACTGCATGAGCCTGCCCGCCGAAAGAAAATCGACAGCCGCGCCGGAAACTCTGTTGCCCGCGCCGTCGAACACGCCGTTGTTCCAGGGGAGTGTTTCGTCGAAAACTTCCAGCAGGAGCGCTTCCGACCTGCCGCAAAGCGCATTGATTAGGTATGGCACGTTGATCGGAATTACCACGCCCTGCGGGTAGAGATTGCCGGGGATGTTAACGTCCGGCGGGAGCTTGACGGTCGTACCCTGCGGAAGCCGCGAAAGAAGAGCCTGATACGCTTCTTTTGAAACGGCGAGCGCTTCCTCGCAGTGATAGCCTTCGTCCTCCAAAGAAGCGAAGAGGTACCCGGCAAGTTCGCCGTGTTCGCGGATGGTCATGCAGCGTCCGCCGTCGCAAAGCAAGTCGTCGACGCGGCTCTGCATCTGCGTTTTGCTTCGTACTACATTTCCGCTGTAACGGGAAGTTGCGCGCTCGTAAACGGAGAGCAGTTCGCTGGCGGAGGGAACCTTGTCCCAAACCGGCGGCTGGGCAGGCGTAAGGGTTTGCGTAAAGAGCAGCGCGTCGGCGCAGGGAAATTCGCCGAGTTGGCGGTAGATGGAAAAGTGCGAAGGCGTATGGAACGCCAGCGGAATCTGCATCTTGCGGCAGTTGTCGAACAGCTCAAACATGACCCGCTTCATGATTCCCTTGCCTTCGTAGCCCGGCAAGGTCGCAACCCCAGAAACCATCATCGCGGGAAAGACTTGTCCGCGAACGCGAAGCAGCATAGGCGAGCCGTGCGCAATGCTTACGATACGACCGTCCTCCTCCGCGCAAAACGAAGTTTCCGGCGAAAAGCGCGCGCGAAAATACCAGTCGATAAAGGAAAGGGAGTCGTGAAACCGCAACTCCCAAATTTCCTTTGCCTGCTGTTGATCCGCTGGATTCAGCGCGCGATACGAGATCATATTTAAATGATGTAGCGTTCGTTCTTTTCGGCAATGGCCGCGAGCTCCGCGCGTTTTTCGTCGTAGCCGGGCTTGCCGAGCAGCGCGTAGGTCGCTTTTTTGCCTTCCTCCACGCCGGGTTGATCGAAGGCGTTGATGTTGAGCAATTCCCCGGCAAACGCGGTTGCCAGTTCGAAGAGATAGAGGAGCTGACCCACCGTAAAGGCGTTGACTTCCGGCATGAGAATCGTATGGTTGAGGTGCCCGCTCTTGCTCACGGCGTATTCTGTCGCCTTGAGTTCGGCGGCGATGAGTTCGTTTTGTGTGTGCCCGCAGAGGAAGGAGACGTCCGGTACGTCGAAATACCCGTCGCTGATCATGGTTTCGCAGCGGTAGCGATCGACGGCGAGGAAGGTGATCACCTTGTCGAACGGGCCTTCCGTATAGAGCTGCACCTGTGAATGCTGGTCGGTGACGCCAAGACTCTTGACGGGCGTTTGTCCCGCGTTGACGACGTTTCCGTCCCAGTCCACACGCTTGCCGAGGGACTCCGCCCAAAGCTGAGCGTACCAATCCGCCATGTAGCGCAGGGAATCCGCATACGGCATCATCACGCTGATGTTGCACCCGCGCTGGATGCTGGCCACCTGCAGGGTTGCGAGCATGTAGGCGGGGTTTTTCCAGACGTCCCGCTGGGAATCGCAGATTTCGTCCATGTACGCTGCGCCCGCGAGCAGTTCGCGGATATCGATACCGCAGACAGCAGCCGCAAGAAGCCCGACCGGGCAGAGCTCGGAGAAACGCCCGCCGACGCCTTCCGGAATGAAGAACGTCTTTAGGTTTTCCGTGCGCGCAATCTTGATAAGGTTACCCTTGCTTTCGTCGGTCGTTGCGAACAGGTGCGTACTGATATCCTTGCCGAGCTTTTCGTGCAGCAGCGAGGAGATGATGAGTAGCTGGCTCATGGTTTCGGACGTTCCGCCGGACTTACTGACAACGTTGAACGCGGTCTTTTCCACGTCGATGACGTCCAAAAGCGCCGCCATGCGCTCGGGGTCGATGTTGTCCTCCACAAACAACCTCGGGCCGTTGCGCTTCTCGCGGGGGAGGTCGTTATAGTGCAGGTGGTTGAGCGCCTGCTGCACGGCGATGGGGCCGAGCGCGCTGCCGCCGATGCCGAGCACGACAAAATCGTCGAACTGTTCGCGAATGCCCGCGGCCGTCTCCAGAATGGACTTGACCACGTCGTCCTGATTATAAGGCAGCTCGCGCCAGCGCATGATCGGGCGTTTTAAGCGCATGTTTGCGATCGACGTATCGATTTGCTGCTGCATGGTTTCGATTTCACGGCGATACAGGCCGCGCTTGCCCAGCTGGTCGGACATCATGTTGTTGTAGTCCACCCGCACGCGCATGCTCCGCCGCCAGGATTCATCTTGATAGCGTTCCATTATCTTTTGCCTCCATTTGATCTCATTTCATCATACCATAGACCGTTTTCATAAAAAAGCGGGTATCTGTGAACAAATCGTTGCTGCAAGAGCCCCTGTTTTACCCGTATATCTGCTCTGATATCGCTTAGCGCGGCAAAGCCTGTTCAACAATACGCATCATGCGCGCGCGGCTTTCGTAGAGCGTAGGAATCTCTTGGTACATGTCGCTGTACACTTCGATAAACGCCGGACCCCGGTAGCCCGACTGATCGAGAGAAAGAAACATTTTGCCAAAGTCGTATTTGCCGAATCCCGGCATGTCGTAGCGGACGGCGCCGTTTTCCATTGTTGTTGCGTCGCAGAGGTGGACGTTGACGATTCGTTCACCCACGGCGTTGATGAAGTCTACGGGATCGTAGCCGCTGCGCACGGCCTGCTTGACGTCCAAGGTAAACTTCAAGTCCTCCGAGCCGATCGCATCGAGCAGGCGAAGACCGTATTCTGGTTCGTTGAACACGCACCAGCTCACGTTTTCCAGCGTCAACTGGATGCCGTAGGAGCGCGCAAGCTGAACAAGATCGGTAAAAATCGGTGCAATCCGCGCCAGATGGATGTTCTTGACCCCGCCGAACAGCCGCGCGGGGCCATGCATGACATAGTGGCTTGCGCCAAGCGTTTGCCCGTCTGCCAGCACCTGCTCGTAAACGCGCCAGGCGTCCGCCCGTTGACGGGGATGCACAGAAAAGAGCTGCGGCTCAAACTGCATGCTCATGGGGTGGATGCTGAAAACTGAAACACCGCCGCTTCTCAGCCGCTCGTCGAGAAGCGTTACAAACTCCGGTTCATATTCGGAATAGGTGTTCAAAAACACTTCGCAGATCGGAACGTGATGCTGGGCGATGTCCAGCGCCGCGTCCTCAATTTGCAGCTTGTTGAAATAACTCGCAGTAGAAAGACCGATTTCCATATGTACCTCGCTCGGGTTTTGCGCTTCAGGCGCGCGCTGACTCGTAAGAAAAGACTGCGCCGAAAGAGAAAAACCCCTGCGGGTATTGTAGCACGGCGCGGGGGATTGCGCCAGTAAACCGGCGCGGAATTTACACTTGTGCATCTTGCATGATTGCGGTTACAAAATCGGTTTCCGCGTGGTATAATCTGCCCATGCGTCAAACAAACGATTCCATGCGCCCGCTGAGCGGATTCTTCATAAAAGCTGTTATTTCCGCCGGCTTGATCTGGCTGGGGCTTTCCTGGCCGAAGATTCTCGCTGGGAAGTCCGCCTGGATCGAAGCAAACTACAGCGAAACTGTGTACCAGTGGATCCGGCGGGTGATTTCGTCCGTTACTTCGCTCGTTTCGTTTTCGCTTGCGGAACTGATTCTCTACGCGCTGGTTCTCTTTTCGGCGGGGCTTCTCGTTACGCGATTTCTGCAGATGCTGTTCCGCAAAGTCGGCATGCTGCGGCTGCTCAAAAGCGTTGCTTCACTGGCGCTAACAGCAGGGATCATTCTGAATCTATTTTACGCAACCTGGGGGTTCAACTATTTCCGCCAGCCGCTCGCACAGCGCATGGGGCTGGAGATTACCCAGCGTGGCACAGATGAGCTGGAAGCCTTCGTTCTGGATACCGCTTCGCGCGCAAGCGAGTTGCGAAGCACACTGCACGAAAACGCAAACGGCGTGTTCACGCCGGAGGAGCCGCTTCGCTCAATCTTTGATCGGCTGCCGCAGGCGTATCGGGCGCTTTCGCAGGAGTTTCCGGTGTTCTATGGCGACGTAACGCGCGCCAAGTCCGTGCTCTGGTCAAACGGGCTTTCCGCGCAGGGTATTTCCGGCGTCTATATCGGGCTGACCGCAGAGCCGAACGTCAACGTCTTCCAACCGCCGCTGCTCGTGTATCAGGCGGCCGCGCATGAAATGGCGCACCAGATGGGCATCGCTTCCGAAAACGAAGCGGAGTTTACGGCGTATCTTGCCTGTGAGCATTCCAGCGATCCGAACGTCCGCTACTCAGGACTGATCTTTGCGCTCATTATCAGCGGCAACGCGCTCTACAAGGCCGACCCCGAACGTTATCTGGAAGCAACCAAGACCTACGGGGACGCGATCTGGCGCGATTTGAGCGATTACGACGCGTATTGGGACTCGTTCGACGGGCAAGTGCAGGAGAGCGCGGATAAACGAAACGACGCTTACCTCAAGCACAACTCCCAGCAGAGCGGCATACTCAGCTACGGCGAATCCGTTGATCTGTTGCTTGCGTACGCAGACAAGTACGGTTCCGACGGTCATTTCACGCAAAACTGACGCTGTTTGCGCCGAAAAACGAAATACCTAACAAAAAATTAGAATACATAAAATAATTTCAAAATAATGGCCGTTTTGGGTTTACAAACAAGTTGTGATGTTGTATGCTGATACCGTAAAAAGCGTACTTTATCTATAATAATTAACAGGAGCGAAGAACATGATTGACTTGACCATGAATCGTGATTGTCTCAAACGCAGCGTTGAGCGCGCGCGTGAAAAGGGCATTATCATCCCGACGTTTGCACAGATGCGAAATCCCGCGCTGATTCCGGAAAAGATCAAGGAAAAGCTCACCGGCGTCGGCCTTTGGGACGTGAACCCCCTGAACCTTTTCCGCGTCAGCTGGCACAACGAGCCCAAGGACTTTGGCGGCAAGTTTGGCGGCGTGAACTTTATCGAGTTCCCGTCCGAGCTCACGGGCGTTAAGGCGCGCATCATCATGCTCACCGGAAAGTGGTTCCCGACCGGCTGCCACAAGGTTGGCGCTTCGTTTGGCTGCCTCGTTCCGCGTTTGGTCACCGGTCAGTTCGACCCGACCTATCACAAGGCCGTCTGGCCGAGCACCGGCAACTACTGCCGCGGCGGCGCGTATAACTCCGCTCTGCTTGCCTGCGAATCTGTTGCTATTCTGCCTGCCGAAATGAGCAAAGAGCGCTTTGAATGGCTCAAGACCGTGGCCGGCGAAATTATCGCAACCCCCGGCTGCGAATCCAACGTCAAAGAGATTTTCGATAAAACCTGGGAACTGAAAGAGACCCGCAAGGACGTTGTAATCTTCAACCAGTTCGATGAAATGGGCAACTGCATCTGGCACTACCAGGTGACCGGCCAGGCCATCGAGGAAGCGTTTGAGACCATCCGCCGCGAAGGCGACCGCTTTGCGGGCGCGGCGTTCACCTCCGGCAGCGCGGGCACCATGTCCGCGGGCGACTACCTCAAAGAGAAGTTCCCGACCTCCAAGCTCGCCGTCGGCGAAGCGCTGCAGTGCCCGACGCTGCTCAACAACGGCTTCGGCGGCCACCGCATTGAAGGCATTGGCGATAAGCACGTGCCGTGGATCCACAACGTCAAGAACACCGACATGGTGATCGACATCGACGACGAGGACAGCCAGAAGCTCCTGCGCCTCTTCAACGATCCGGTGGGACAGAAGTACCTCGTTGAAGTGATGGGCGTTCCGGCGGACTTCGTCAAGAAGCTCCCGCTCTTGGGCATTTCCGGTATTGCGAACCTGCTTTGCTGCATCAAGATGGCCAAGTACTACGAGCTGACTGAGCACGACGTGCTGGCCACCGTTGGCACGGACTCCTCGGAAATGTACACGAGCCGTATCAAGGAACTGGAAGAAGCGGACGGCGCTTACACCACCGCCATGGCCGCCGCGGACTTTGCCGAGCATCTGCACGGCATCCGTACGGACGTTATGGAAGAGCTCACTTACACGGCGAGAAAACGCATCCACAACCTCAAGTACTACACTTGGGTCGAACAGCAGGGTAAGACCTACGAAGAGATCAACCAGCAGTGGTACGACGAGCATTACTGGACCGATATGCACGCGCAGGCAAACGAAATCGACGCGCTCATCGACGAGTTCAACGCCGAAACCGGACTGCTTAAGAAACTGTAAACGAATATCAAAAAATCGCCGCATTCAGCGGCGATTTTTTTGTTTGTACGCGTTTATAACCCTTTTACGAAGCAGCCGAGCGTCAGCAGCAGCCAGCCCGCCGCAAGAATCCACAAAGCGTATGCCGAGACAAAGGGAATGGTGACGACTGTACCGATAATGCCCAACAGGCCGAGAACCAACGAAATCCAGAATGTGATTCTCTTGGGTGCGTTAACATGGAACTTTTTCTTAGCGCTCATGCAGTTACCCTCCCAATCAATTTACGGACGCTGTGTCCGTTACTGCCAGTATAGCCGATTTCGGATGGTTCCACAAGCGCAAAACAGCCCGCTTTCCAGCGGGCTGTCGTGAACCGTTTGCGTGTCAGGGTGCCGGGGTTACGAGAACCGGCTGAAAGTTTGTTTTAACGACCAATTTGAATTCCATGGAAACCACGCTGATATCCGTGTTGATTTCGGCGTAGATGGCGTTGGTTCCCGTATCCAGAACGGTTGTGCCGAGCGCGTTGTGGATTTTACCGATGCCGCAGATCTTGCCGTCGTCCGTGTAGTAAACGATATCCACTTCGCCGTCGAGCGGCTGTGGAAACGCGTTGACGCAGAGACCGTCCAAAAACGTTCCGTCGTCATATTCATAAACGCGCAGTTCGCCGAATGAAAGATACTGGTAATAGTGATCGTCCAGCAGAATCTGGTTGCCGAGCAGGTCTGTTGGAATCGGCTCTGCGGTAATCTCCGCCGAAAACGGATCGGGCAGCGGGGTGGGGGTTGCGGCGGGCGTCGGCGTTGCGGCAAGAACCGGCTCGGCGTTTTCACAACCGAGCAGAAACAGCGCCGCAAGCGCAAACAGCAACAGGAGCGCTCGTCGCACCGTCAGAATCATACTTGCGAACCAACCGACTCGCGCAGGAGCTTCTGCTTGAGGTCGTACAGGCTGTCCGAAAGGTCAACCTTGTAGGTATGCGGCATTAAGAGGCGCTTGTACTCGTCCCACATGGAGGCGAATTCCTTTTTGGCGTAGGCGGCGATTTCGTGAATATCCGGGCAAGTGTACACCTGCTTGCCGCCAATAAAAACCGGCACGAGCAGCTCGCGGACGGTAAATTCCGTCAGCGTCATGCTCTTGTAGGTCTGTATGGGGTCAAAGATACGCAGCGGCTTTTTGGGGTCGATCGTTTCGTGTTCCAGCGAAATCAAATCCGCAATCGCCATGCCGTCCTTGTCGTAAAGGCGGAACACCTTTTTGTAGCCGGGGTTGGTCACCTTGGCGGGGTTGTCGGAAATCTTGATCTTGGGTACGAGCTTACCTTCCACCACTTCGGCGCTCATCTTGTAAACGCCGCCGAGTGCGGAGTTGCCCTCGCTCGTGATCAGCCGTGTGCCGACGCCCCAAACACTGATGCAGGCGCCCTGTGTTTTGAGGTCGCGAATCAAGAACTCATCCAGGTCGCTGGAGGCGGCGATGACGGCGTTCGGGTAGCCCGCTTTGTCCAGCATGACGCGCGCCTTTTTGCTCAGGTACGCGAGGTCTCCGCTGTCGAGGCGGATACCCTTTGGCTCGTGTCCCGCGGCGCGGAGCTCGTCGAACACTTTGATGGCGTTGGGAACGCCGCTGCGGAGCGTATCGTAGGTATCCACCAATAGCAGGCAGGTATCCGGAAATACCTTGGCGTAGGCGCGAAACGCGCTGACCTCGTCCGGAAAGCTCATGACCCAGCTGTGTGCGTGCGTGCCGGAAACGGGGATATCGAACATCTGCCCGGTGAGGACGTTGCTCGTTGCATTGCAGCCGCCAATGATGGCAGCTCTAGCGCCGTAGATGGCAGCGTCCGCGCCCTGCGCGCGCCGCAAGCCAAACTCCAGCACGGAGTCGCCGTTGGCCGCGTAACAGATGCGGCTGGCCTTGGTTGCAATCAGCGTTTGATGGTTGACGAACGTGAGGATTGCCGTTTCAACGAGCTGCGCTTCCATAATCGGCGCGCGGACGCGCACGAGCGGCTCGTAGGGGAACACCACCGTGCCTTCCGGCATGGCGTAGAGCTCGCCGGTAAAGCGGAAGGTACGCAGGTACGCGAGAAAATCCTCGTCGAACAAGTGGAGGGAACGCAGGTAGTCCACGTCCTCCTCCGTAAAGTTGATGTTGTTGATGTAGTTGACCACGCTCTCCGTGCCCGCCATAATCGCGTAAACGATATCTTCCTTGGGGCGGAAAAAGAGGTCGAAAATGCCTTGGTTGTCCTGCATGCCTTCCTTAAAATAGCCATACATCATAGTGAACTGGTATAGATCGGTCAGCATGGTTAAATTGCGCATGATACTTTATGCCTCCTTGGGGGTTTCGTTGTTTTGTGCGGGCGGTTCGTCCGCTTTGGCGGGTTCTTCTGCGGCCGGTTCTGCCTTTGCCTGCGGTTCAGGTTCAGCCGCCTGTTCGGACAGCGCGGCTTGTTCAGGCTGATCGGCTTGCTTGCCGGAACTGGCTTCGGCAACCTCCGGAGCGGGTTCTTGACCGGAACGGAGAATCAGAAGCAGAAGCGCCGCAATTGCGAGGACGCCGTAGACCAGCTGTGAAATGCGAATGACCCAGAACACGGTTTCAGTGCTCTGGAGCAGGAATTCCAGCGCAAACTGGCCGATGGAGAACAGCAGAATGTACCAGAGCGTCACCGCACCTTCGCGCTTTGCGCGTTTGCGGACAATCAGCCAGAGCGCTGCAAAGACAAGAGCGCACCAGATAAAGCCGTAGAAGAAGACGGCGTAGTGAATCGTATCCGTTTTTTCAATCAGCACCGAGAACGGGAACCATTCGAGAGAAGCGGATTTTACTTCCGGCCCGTAGCCCACCTGGTCGAAAAAGTTGCCCCAGAGCGAAAACGCCTGCGCCAGCAGAAGTCCAGGAGCTAGCAGGTCGGTCAGTGAAAAGAACTTGAGCTTTTTGGAAAGCGCATAGATGACGATGCCGATTAGAACACCGGCAATCGCGCCGTAAACGGAGAGTCCGCCATCCCAGAAGTAGAGCATAGAAAGCGGGCTGGCCTTGTAATACGAAAAGTGCAATAGAACATACGCTAAGCGAGCGAACACCACGCCCATGGGAATGCCGATCAGGCAGAGATCGACTGCTGTGTCCGCTGGGAGCTTTTTACGCTTGGATTCCACCTGCGCCAACAGGATGGCAAGGATGATGCCGACAGCGAGCAGCAGGCCGGACCAGTAGATATCGAAGCCGGAGACGGAGAACGCAACGCGGCTTGGGAGTTTCATAGCCGAAGCAAAGGGCTGGAGAAGATGCAGATACATGATATCCTCCATAGACGTTCTGAGATGATTTTCTCTATTATAGCTCTTTTTTACGGCAGAGAAAAGGTTGCGGCATGGTTGGATTATGAAACATTCTATTACGTGGACAGAAGCGAGAAAAAGTGGTTTGTACGACGTGCTTTTTGCGATCGATTTTTCATGAAAAAGAATTGACAAGAAAACGAGCGGCGGCTATAATGACATGGTGCGCGGCAGTGCTGGAATTGGCAGACAGGCACGTTTGAGGGGCGTGTGCGCGAGCGTATGGGTTCAAGTCCCATCTGCCGCACCAAAAAAGGGCTATCATTGGATAGCCCTTTTTCTGTGGCTAGTATTATAGGCAACGAAAAATGATAACTATATTAAATTGTCAAGTTCAGTTTGAATAGGAATGAAATATAACCACTAACTCCACAACCCAAGATTTGGCCAAATTGCTATTATCGGAAACAAAAGCAATGCAATATAAACAAGATAAAATTCTATAGAAAGCATAGATCTCTCAAGTGAAGTTGTGCTTTGCTTCACTGATGTGACATATACGGAATCATTTATCGGATCAATATTATTTATGTAATTCCTTCGA
Source organism: Christensenellaceae bacterium (assembly GCA_963674535.1). Classification (GTDB taxonomy): domain Bacteria; phylum Bacillota; class Clostridia; order Christensenellales; family CAG-138; genus UBA7703. The sequence continues at coordinate 1,320,253 of OY771363.1, forward strand.
TTATATGTGGATTTTCCGTATATAAAGAACCAAAAAACAGCACTTAATATATAAAATGAAATATAACCAAAACCATTTAGCTGCTGAGCAAGAAAAGAAACAAACGAAAGAAATAAATAGTCACCCAACAATACAAATAATAGAATAATCAGTACTCTTATTATCTCGACTTTTCTAAATAGAAGACATAATATTACATTAAGTGGAATATAAAGATACTTTCTCCAGATGATAGTTTGAAGTATAGATGCTGCAATTGATGCAATCAAGACTAAAATGTACATAAATACCTCCTTAAACTGATTTTACCGACGAAATCAAGATAACATATTGATTAATGAAAATACAATAATTAGCTGTCGATTTATCGAACACATTATCTTGTGAAGAGGATACGTATGGGGCAACTTTCCGATTTCGAACGTTCCGAAGCGCGGCGGGCGATAGAATCCGCGCTGCACAAAAGCGAAAAAGCATTGCTTAAGCTCAGGCAAGGCTCTACTTCATATACGCTGACCTCGCGCGGTATCGCGGCGTACCAAATCGCGCTGGAGCTGCTGCAAGCGATGGACGAACTAAATGCGGGTGCTGCTAAGCCTGCGCCGAAACGAGCAAAACACGAGCTGGAAGACGCGATTCTATTCTTTGAAAGCACAATAGGCAGGGTGGAAAGGGTGTTGCCAAAACTTACCGCAGGCACGCCGCAGCATACGCTTGCCGTTCGACGGATCAAAGCTTTCGAAATTGCAAAGTCTCTGATTCTGAGAGAAATAACATAACGCAGAATATCTCGATTGAAATGTAACACGGAATTTGAAGCGGTTGATAAAAAATCAATGTTCAACAATAAGTTGATATGTTAATATAAGAGTGTGGTAATAACATTTACAGTGTCTGCGCAAACGGCCAACGCAGGCGGTGACGCGTCGGACGAACCCAAACGGATGGGGGACTCGACTTCGCCAACAGCGAGAGGGCTGCTACAAAAAGATCAGTAGTTGAAGGGAGCCGTTATGAAACATACAAAAAAAGTACTCTGCCTGCTGGCCGCAATGATTTTTGCGCTTTCGGCGGCAAGCTGCAGCTTCACGACCGCAAACGTGAAAAATGCCGTCGTGACTGATGTGAACGGAAACCAAGTTGATTCCTATACGACCAGTGATAAAATGTTCTATGCACAAGCTGCCGTTGCCAACGCACCTGAAAAAACCAAGATTACGGTTGTTTGGTCGTATGTCACGGAAAATCAAGTCATTGACCAGACGGAGTATTATACCAAGGAGAGCTCGGAAGTCATACCGGCTACGTTGGAAACAACAAGCAAATTTCCTGCCGGCGACTATAGAGTCGAATTCTTTGTGGAGGACAGAAAAGAAGCTGATGTATCCGTTCCGTTCGAAGTAATACAATCGAACACCAGCATAGAAGACGCGCATATGACGTCCTTTATGGACGTTGGCGGCGTACCGACGGACACGATTACCACGGTGGAGCCTACTGGTACGTGGTATGTCAGCGCCATTCTGAGAGACACGCAGCCGGATACCACCGTTCGCTTTGTCTGGCTGGATACCACCGGCGCGGTGATCGACGAATACACCTTCGACCCCGAAGGCAAGTCCGATATCTACATTGGCGGGACGCTTACGCTGAGCCAGGTCGCGCCAAACGGAACCTATCAGGTCGAAATCTATCTTGACGACAACGCGACGCCGGAAACCACGGTCTCCTTTGAAGTCAACGCTCTCAGCTCGGAATCCACCGCGGCGGCTAATGCCGACTACACCCTGTTTTCGCAGGCGGAAGGCGGATTCTCAATTCTGTATCCAACAGAATGGGAAAACATCAGCATTCCGAAAAATCTTGCCGCAGGCTTCTATCCGGCAGAGTACGTTATTGACGGCGAGGATGAAGTCAACACGGTTGTCGTTGTCAAGGTGCTGAATGTCGGATATTCAACGCAGCAAGCACTGGATGAATGGATTTCGGAAACGGAAGACGAGAACAACGAAAACTATGTAGCTCTCGACAACACGATTGAGCAGGTGAATGGCCGCGATATGGCGATGTTCGCCTACACCTGGTCGCGCAGCGGCTACGACCTCGTTACGTTTGACTTCCTCGTGGTAAACGGCGTAGACCTCTACGTAATTACCTTTACGGCGACGCAAGAAGCGCTCAACACGCTGTATCCGTACATTGAGCAGATGGTGCTCTCGTTCCAGATTCTGTAACAAACGATAGCACATGAAGCATTCGCCGGGTATGTCGAGATCGTTCGACAGCCCGGCGTTTTTTGTATGCGGATTCGCTGATCAAGAAATGCTTGTGCTTTATAAAGAGTTTTACATAAAAAACAACACGTAAAGAACGTAAATGAATAGACAAGCATAACGAGTATATGGTATCATCCAACGTGAAAACAAAAAACACATAAACGTAAATAACAGGGCTTTTACAAGCGCTGTGCGCGAAGTTGCGCGCTGAAAGACAAAAATCAAATGTATCAGCATTCATAAACGGGCGGCGACGATACCGCTTTTTCGAAGTTTAAAGCCAGAAATAAAAGGACGATGCGAGTAAATGCTGCAGACAGCAGTACATCGTTGAAGGGAGTCGTTTTGAAACATATAAAAAAGGCACTCTGCCTGCTGGCAGCTTTCATCTTTGTACTTTCAGCGGCAAGCTGCAGTGATACGGCTGCAAAAGCGGACAGCGTTGTGATGACGGATATCGGCGGGGTAAGCGTACGCGAGTATACAACTGCCGATCAAACGTTTTACGCACAAGGAAAGATCAGCAACGCGAGAGAAGGCACAAAGATCAGGTTTGTCTGGATCTATACAACTGAGAACCAGATTATTGATCAATTAGAGTACTCGGCAAGACAAAGCTCTGAAATGATTCCTGCCACGTTGACTACAAATGATTCTTTTCCCGCGGGTGACTACAAGCTGGAACTATTTGTCGGCAACAGAAAAGAACCAGATGTGACAACTGCTTTCAAGGTTAAACAACTCCCTCCGGCCCTTATTGAAGACGCGTGCATGACGTCGAAAATTGACGAAAACGGCCAACCACAGGACAATATTTCTATAATGAATACGACGGGAACTTGGTATGTATGCGCAGTTTTGCAGGATACGAATCCAGATACCACGGTTCGCTTTGTCTGGCTGGATACGAACGGTAAAAGCATTGGAGAATCCACGGTAGATCCGCAAGGTCAGTCAAATATTATCGTCAGCGGATCGCTCCCACTGAGCCGGACAATGCCCGACGGGGACTATCAGGTTGAAATCTATCTCGACGACAAAACGGAACCCGAAATGACGGTCTCCTTTGTAGTGAAAGAAGAGAGCCCTTATGACCTTGCCGCGCAAAACGCGGATTATACGCTGTTTACAAAGACAGAAAACGGATACTCGATTGATTATCCGACCGACTGGATCGCTTATAGCGAACCGGATTCTTCTATCACTAGTTTCTACCCGATGATCAGTGCTTCATCAAGGGTAAACGACATCAATCGCGTAATGGTTGCAAAAATTTCGAACGCAAGTGGTACGATTGATGGAGCTCTTGGAATGTGGGTTGGGACAGTCGAAGACTGTCACTATGATGATTATGTCATGCTCAAAGTTGCAACCGACACATTTGATGGGCATGACGTTGCTTTTTTCGAATTCACTTGGTCAGGCGACGGCTATGATCTCCATACGTTTGATTACATCATAGTAATTGGCACTGACTTTTTCCTCGTAACATTAACTTCGACAGAAGCAGATTACGAAATGCTGCTCCCCTATGCAATCTACATGATGTCTACGTTAGAGATTCTATAGCGTTCCGAGATCAGTAGTTTCATTCACCGGGCATGCCGCGGGTTCACGGCAGCCCGGCTTTTTTCAGGCTTTTCAGCAAAGGGTAAGGTTTTCACAGAAAGGGCACTGCGAAAGCGTCTCGAAAATAGACAAGACCGCCGAGGATATGGTATCATCCTACGAGAATGCAAAACCGTTGGAAGGACACATAAGCAACTCTATGAACGAACTGGAAAAAGGCAAGCTGGCAAAATCGTATTTTGAACAAGGGTATAACTGCGCGCAGGCCGTACTGCTTGCGTTCTGCGAAGAGACAGGTTTTACCGAGGAGCAGGCGGCAAAGCTCGCCTCTGGCCTTGGCGGCGGCATGGGGCGTATGCGGGAAGTCTGCGGCGCGGTGAGCGCCATGTTCCTTGTGGAAGGCTATCTGTATGGATACAGCGACCCGGCAGCCAAGGAAGAAAAAGCGGCGCTGTACGCGCGCATCCGGACACTGGCAGACGCGTTTAAAGAGCAGAACGGCTCCATTATCTGCCGCGATCTGCTGCTGGAAACAGAAACAACGCCGGGGTTCGAACCAGAGCAGAGGACGGAAGCTTACTATCAGCGCCGCCCCTGCGGCTGCTATGTAGAGGAAGCGGCGCGCATTCTGGCAGGCGCGCTCAACAGGGAAGAATAGATACCGGAAGCAACTTTTTCGAAAGGGGCGGTAGGCAATGCCGATTTTTGCGCAGGGCGTAACAAAGAACAAACTGACGATTCTGTACTATATTCGCGCCAGCAAGCTCGACATCACGCGCGAGCAGCTGTATCGCGCTATAGCGGAAAACGACGCCATGAACTACTTTGATTTCGAAAGCTGCGCCCATGAGCTGGAGGAGGATGCGTTTATTGCCGCTGTGCCGCATGCATTCGGGCAGGGGTATCGCGTTACCGTTCGCGGCACGGATGTTCTGGAGCAGTTTGAAGAAAGCCTGCCGGTTTCGCTGCGCGAGAAGCTGGATCGCTATGCGCGTGAGCACATGGAAAAAATGCGCCAGCAGACGCAGATTGTTTCGGACATGGAGGAACTTTCCGGCGGCGGCTATCTTGTGCGTCTGCGCGCGCTGGAGAATAATACGGCGATATTGGAACTTTCGCTGCGTGTGGCAACACGGGATATGGCGCAGAGACTCCGCGCCAACTGGGAAACCGAGTCCGAAGAAGTTTATACGCTGCTCTTGGAAAAACTGCTGAAGAACGAATAAGCGAATAACAAAAAAGCCGCGAAAGCGGCTTTTTTTATGCAAGAATTTCTTACTCTCCGCGCAGCTGGCGGATCATTTCTTTTTGATCGGGGGCGCTGAACACCGCGCTCCCGGCAACAAGCACCGTGGCACCTGCTTTTACGCAGAGGCGCGCCGTTTCGGGGTTGACGCCGCCGTCCACTTCGATTTCCGTAGAAAGTTCGCGCTCGTCGATCATGCTTCTGAGCTCGGCAATCTTGTTCAGCGATTCGGGAATGAACTTCTGCCCGCCGAAACCGGGGTTTACGGACATGACCAGCACGAGGTCGCAGTACGGCAGCACTTCCTTAACCGCAACCGCCGGCGTGCCGGGGTTCAGCACCACGCCGGCCTTGACGCCGCATTCATGCAGGCGCTGGAGCGAGCGATGAATATGCGGTTCCGCTTCCGCGTGGAAGGTGATGATGTCCGCACCCGCCTTGACAAACCAGTCGAAAAAGCGGGAAGGTTCGTTCACCATGAGGTGCACGTCGATGGGCAGTTTAGTCAGCGGGCGGATAGCGGCGCAAAGCACGGGCCCAAAGGACATGTTGGGAACGAAATGCCCGTCCATCACGTCAAAATGAATCCAGTCGGCTTTCCAGTCCGAAAGGCGTTCAATATCCAGCCCCAGGTTGGCAAAATCGGCGGACAGGATGGAAGGCGCAATCTTAATCATAACGGTGTTTTCTCCTTTGTTCAATTTCCAATCGAATCGCAAGATACCGCTCGTATCGCCCGGGAGAAATCGCGCCCTGCGACAGCAGCTCCTTGACCGCGCAGTCCGGCTCCGAAACGTGCGAACACCCCGCAAAGCGGCAGCGCTCATATGCCTTTTGAAACTCCGGCCAGCTTTCGTTGAGCTGATCCTGCGTAAATTCTTCTATTTCCAGCAGCGAGAACCCCGGCGTATCGAGCACCGCACCGCCGAGCAGCGGCCAGAGTTCCGCCTGTCGGGTCGTATGTTTGCCGCGGTCGGTCTTTTTGGCAAGCCCGCCGGTTTCCAGCTTGAGAACGGGGAAGAGCGCATTGAGAAGCGAGGACTTACCAACCGCGGACTGTCCCGCAAAGCAGGAAATTCTGTTGGAGAGCCGCTCTTTAAGCGACTCCATCCCTTCGCCCGTTTTTGAGGAAACGAGAAGCGAATCAAACGCCGCATAGTCGCGCCGGAATTCGCCAAGCACCGCTTCGTCGCCAATGTCGATCTTGTTGAGCAACAGCAACGGTTCAATCCCCAGCGCGCGGCATTGCAACAGCAGCTTATCCACCAGCAGCCAATCCGGCTTTGGCGCGCTCGCCGCCGCAACGATGATGAGTTGGTCGATATTGGCAACGCTGGGGCGCACAAGGGCGTTTTTTCGCGGGAGCAGTTCGTCGATGGAGGCAAAGCCCGTTTCGGGAAACGAAACCGCGGCAAGGTCGCCTACCATGGGCGCTATATGCTCGTTGCGGAACCTTCCGCGCGCTTTGCAGGTAACGACGTTTCCGTTTTGCAGCAGAACGCTATAGAACCCGCCTATGCCTTTGATGATGCGGCCCTGCTCCATTAACAATTCACGTTTTCCGTATTCGACAGCATTCTCAAATCGATCAGGCTCCTTTTTATAGCCGGTTTGCACACTGTTTGTTCGCTCACTGCGGCGCTTTCGCCGTAAACGTAAAGTCCTGACGCTTAATTTCCTTGCCGTCCTGCAGCAGAACCACTTCGCGCGTGCCCTCCACATCGGAATATGCGGTAAACGAAATTGGTATTTTGGTGCCTTTTTCGAGCGTATCTTCAAAGAGCACGCGGTCGTAAGCAAGGCCGTTGTAGGTTTCCTGAATCACGACAAGCACTTTGGTTCCGCTGCTTTCAACATCAATGTTAAAGGCAATATCAGCCTCAAAATCGTACACCGGGTTGCCGCAGACGGTAAGGGTAACCGGTGTTTCCGGCAAAACCTGCGTATCGGGCAGGGGATCCTGCAAAAACACAACGCCGTCCTCAATGGTATCCGAAGCGGAATAGCGCACAAAGATATTATTGAACGAAGCAAGCCGCAGCTGGTCGAGGATGATGTTGAGCGGCTCGTCCATTGCATACGGCATGGCAAACGTCGTTTCGGAGGAAGCGCTGATGACAATATCGATCACCTGGCCGCTCGTCGCTTCCGTTTCCGCCGGGACGGATTGCTCGCAAACGTAGCCGATCGCGGTTTCCGAGATGCGGTAACTGATGCTGCCGAGCTTAAGCCCGAGGTCTTCGAGCGCGCGCTTTGCTTCGTCCGGCGACATGCCGATTAAATCCGGCACAATCGGCGCGGCGGGCCCCAGGCTGATGACGCAGTAGATGGTTGTTCCGCGCATGGCCTTGATGCCCGATTCCGGTGTTTGCAAAATGACGCTTCCGCTGGCGACCGTGTCGTTGTTTTCGTAGTCCTGAATGTCGAACACAAAGCCAAAGTTTTCGGCTCTCTGCCGTGCCTCGTCGATGGGGCGATCAATCAGCGTCGGCACGTACTCCATGGAGTCTTCGCCGGAAGTAAATGCGCTCCGAATCACGATAAACGCGCCAATGAGCACAACCAGCACCGCCGCGACCGCAAGGCCGATCTTCAGCGCGCCGTGCGTCTTTTTCTTGACCGGCGGTTTACGGTCGGTCGTGGGCTTGGGGGTGGGCGAAAAACGCGCGAATTCGCCCGTGGGATCCTTGAGCGAACGGCGCAGATGCGCGCTCATTTCATTTGCGCTCTGGTATCGCCGGTTGAGGTCCTTATTCAGCGCGCGCATGACAACGTCGTTGAGCGCGGGTGGGATTTTGGGGTTGAGGTCGGCGGGGGACTTGGGCATATCGCTGATATGCTTGAGCGCAATGGCAACGGAGTTGTCGCCTTCAAACGGCACATGCCCGGTCAGCATTTCGTAGAGCATGATGCCCGCGGAATACAAATCGCTCCCTTCGGTGACGGGTTGCCCCTTCGCCTGTTCGGGAGAGAGATAATGCACCGAACCCAGCACGGTCGAACCGGTAAAGGTAACGGTGTTGGCGTCCACTTCGCGCGCAATGCCAAAGTCCATGAGCTTGACCTTGCCGCTCTGCATGACGATGACGTTCTGCGGTTTGACGTCACGATGGATGATGCCTGCGCAGTGCGCCGCGTTCAGCGCGTCGAGCACCTGCACCACAAGAGCTACCGCGATACGCGGCGGCATGGGGCCGTTTTCATCCAGAATTTCCTTGAGCGTGCGCCCGTCGATGTACTCGAGCACGATATAGGGCAGGTCGTCGGTTTCTCCAACGTCGAACGCGCGGACGATATTTTCATGCGAAAGGTGGAGAACCGCGCGCGCCTCGCGCTCGAAACGGCGCAGAAACTCCGCGTCGTTGCGGAACTCGTCCTTGAGCACTTTGATGGCGACGACTTTGCGGCTGCCAAGATTCACGGCGCGGTAAACCTGCGCCATGCCGCCGGAACCGATCAGGTCGAGAATTCGATAGCGATGTCCAACAATCGTTCCCGGAGCAATCATACCGCATCCTCCTCATCGTTTTGAATCAGGATGATGGTGATGTTGTCCGTACCCCCGTTGTTGAGCGCGCGCCGAACCAGCAGTTCGCACTTGGTTTCCAGATTCAGGTCGGACTGCAACGCTTCGGCGATGTCTTCGTCCTCCACGGAACCATGCAAACCGTCCGAGCAAAGCAGCAGCACGTCGCCCGGCTCCCAGTCGCACTCAAAGAGATCGACGTCCACGACGGGCGAAATGCCCATGGCGCGGGTAATGATGTTGCGCTGCGGATGGATGCGCGCCTGTTTTTTCGTGATCGAACCGATCATCACAAGCTGTTCCACCAGCGAGTGATCCGTTGTGATGCGGCTAATCGTTTCGCCGTTAAAATGGTAGAGTCTGCTGTCGCCAACGTTAGCGGCAATGTATTTATCGCCCAGAATCAGCGCGCAAACCAGCGTGGAACCCATGCCGCGCAGAGAGACGTCCTCTTCGGCAGTTTCGTAAACGCTCAGGTTGACGCGTTCAATGGCGTTTTTTAACTCTTCTACTTCATGGCCTTCGCCAAACGAAAGCATGTTGCCGGAAAGGCCGTCCACCAAGAGCTTACTGGCAACGGCGCCCGCGGCGTGCCCGCCCATGCCGTCCGCAACGGCAAACAGGCACAGTTCGCAGCCTTCGGGCGGCAAAAGATAGCTGTCCTCGTTGTGAGAGCGTTTGCCAATGTCAGTGATTACCGCGTATTTCATGCAAAATCCTCCTGCGGAGCTGTCCGCAAGCGCCGTCGATATCGGTGCCCATTTCCCGGCGTACGGTTGCGGAAATCTTTAATTCAGTTAATCTATCGCAGAACTTCTGCGCGTCCGCCCGGCTGACACCCGCGAGCCCGCGCTCGGGGACGGGGTTGAGCGGAATCAGGTTGACATGGCAGAGCATGCCGCGAAGCTTCTTTGCCAGCGCTTCCGCGTCCGATAGGGAGGCGTTCACACCGTCGATGAGCGCGTATTCAAACACGACCCTGCGCCCGGTCTTTTCCGCGTACCGGCGGGAAGCCGCAAGCAGTTCGCCAATCGGGTACGCGCGGTTGATCGGCATGAGCGATGATCTTGTTTCGTCGTCGTGCGCGTGCAGCGAAATGGAGAGCGTTACATGCGGCGCGTCGTCGATGAACGAATCGATCTTCGGCACGAGGCCGCAGGTAGAAACGGAGATGTTTCTTGCGCTGATGCGGAGCCCGTTCTGCGCGGTTACAAACTTAAAAAACGCAACGACGTTTTCGTAGTTATCCAGCGGCTCTCCGCTGCCCATTAAAACAAGGTTCGTCACGTTCCGGTGGCCGGGTTCGGGGGTGGGTTCGTCCCGCTCGACGGCGTGGATTTGCCCCAGCAGTTCGCCGACGCGGAGGTTGCGGACGCACCCTTCCAGCGTGGAAGCGCAAAACTTGCAGCCCATGCTGCAGCCAACCTGCGTAGACAGGCAGAGGGTATTACCATAATGATAGCGCATCAGTACGCCTTCCACAAGGTTTTCATCCTCCAGACGGAAGAGGTACTTCACCGTTCCGTCCTTCTGCGAAAGGAACTTTTGCTCAATGGTCACACCGCCATAGGGGATTGCGGCGAGCTTTTCGCGAAGCACCTGCGGAAGGTTTGTCATCTCTTCGGCGCGCGCGCCTTTTTTGAGCCATTCGAAGGCCTGCGCGGCGCGATATTTCGGCTCGCCCCATTCGGCGAACAGCGTGGTGAGCTCGTCCTTCGATAAATCCGCTAAATACATTTCCGCATCCTCGCAATAAAAAATCCGTCGGTGCCGTGCCGCTGCGGCAGGAGCTGGAGCATGCCATCGTTTTCAAGCGGGAGCGGTATTTGCTCGTTAGAAAACTCCGGATGCGCGCTTAAAAACCATTCGATCATCTCTTCGTTCTCTCGAACGGAAATAGTGCAGGTTGCGTAAACGAGCACGCCGCCGGGAGCGACATACCGGCAGCAGGCTTCCAGAATGCGCTTTTGCAGCGCGGAAAGCGAAACGATATCCGCGTCGGACTTGCTGTAGCGGATGTCCGGCTTGTCGCCCAATAATCCCAGCCCGCTGCAGGGCGCATCCACCAGAACCGCGTCGAACGCGTTTTCGTACGCGGGGTCGAATACGGAGGCGTCCTTTTGCGCAATCTCGGCGGAAACATGCAGCCGCGAAAGCGTCTTTTCCAGCAACTCCACGCGGTGCGGGTGCAGTTCAAAGCAGGTCAAGTGAAGATCGTTTTCAAACAGGCTCGAAAGATACGCGCTCTTTCCGCCGGGAGCGGCGCAGGCGTCCAGCACGCGTTTTGTGCGGACGTTTCCCAGCGCGCGGCAGACGAGCATCGCGCCCTGACCCATCACGGTGTACTTGCCCTCCAGAAAGAGCGGGTCGCCGGCAAAGTCAAATCCCTTTTCCAGCGAAACGGAATTACTGTCCAGCGAGTTGACCGTGCTTTCCACCGGAAGCGCGGAAACGAGTTCGGCAGTGGAGAAGGGGTACTGCGCGCGGACTTCCACCTTAGCCGAGGGGTGCGACAACAGCGCTTCTGTTTCCGGTTCTCCGTAACTTTTCAGCCACTCCGCAACGATCCATTCAGGGTAGCTGTACTGAATCGAAAGGCGCTTGACCGGTTCTTTCGGCAGCGCGGGCAAGTGTTCGCGATCGCGGTCGATATTGCGCAAAACGGCGTTGACAAATCCCGCAAGCGCAGGTTTTCCCGCTTCGCGCACAAGCTGCACGCTTTCGGAAACGGCGGCGTGCGCGGGGGTGTCAAAATAGAGCAGTTCGCATACGCCAAGGCGGAGAATGCCGCGAATAACCGGCTTTTGCGTGCCCTGAACGAAGTGCGAGAGGTAGTAGTCGATGGTTAAGAGGTGATCCAGCGCAGTATAAACAAGCGCGGCGGCTTGCTTCGCCTCGCGCTGCGGCAGGTCCCGAGTCAGTTGTTTGACGCGCAGGTTTGCGTAAGTGCCGCGTTCGGTGATATCGCAGAGCGCGTCGAGGGATTGCTTTCGAAAGTTCAAATAGTCGCCTTTCTATCCTACAGTTCTGGGTTACTGCTCAACTTATGCCAGAACCTTGCCATCTAGCGGATGACCTTTTACAAAATCCTTTGCGCTCATACGCTTGGAACCGCTGGCTTGCAGTTCAAGAATCTCCAGCCAGCCGTCCGCACAGCGCACGAATAAACCCGTCTTTGCGTCGCCTTTGAGTGTACCCAATTGAGCGGAACCCAAATCGCATTCGCATATGCGCGTCGCGTGAATCTTAAGCGGTTCGCCGTCCAGCAACGCAAAAGCGCCTGGCCAGGGGTTCGTGCCGCGCACAAGGTTATGGACATCCCGCGCGGTTTTACCAAAATCTATTTTGCCGTGCTCCTTTTTGAGCATAGGGCACTTTGTCGCCTGCGATTCGTCCTGCGGAGTGCGAACGAGCGTGCCCGCTTCCAGCGCGGCAATTGTGCGTTTGAGCGTTTCCGCGCCGAGTACGGAGAGCCGCTCGAACAGCTCGCCCGCCGTTTCGTTCTCGCCAATGGCAACGCGGTCAACGAGCAGAATATCGCCCGTGTCCATGCCGACGTCCGTCATCATGGTCGTAATGCCCGTTTCCGTTTCGCCGTTGATCACCGCCCACTGAATGGGAGCAGCTCCACGATACTTTGGCAGAAGCGAGCCATGGACGTTGATGCAGCCGTATTTCGGAACGGCGAGATTTTCCGCCGAAAGTATCTGACCGAACGCTGCCGTAACCATTAAGTTGGGCGCAAACGATTTGAGCGCTTCCAAACCTTCCGGCAGGCGAATCTTCTCAAACTGGAAAACGGGGATGCCGTGCTCGAGCGCGTAGACCTTTGTCGGCGGCGGGGTCAGAATTGCATGCCGTCCGACCGGACGATCCGGCTGGGTAAACACGCCCAACTCGTGACCGCTTTTTGCCAGCATGTCAAGCGAAGGGAGCGCAAATTCCGGCGTGCCGAGAAAGGCAATTTTCATTTATATCATCCTCAATACCGAACAGCGGGAAACGGCGCGCGTTTACTCCGCCTGCGGCTCTTCCTGTTCCTGAACAAAGTCTTCCGGCGGGTCGGTCACTAATGTCAGATACACAACCCCGTCGAGATGGTCCAACTCGTGCTGAACCGCACGCGCAAAGAAACCCTGCGTGTCGTAGGTGCGCAGTTTGCCGCTGCGGTCATAGCCTTCCACAATCACGTGATCTGCGCGCTCGACATACCCGGATTTGCCGGGGAAGGACAGACAGCCTTCGAAGCCGCGCTGCAAACCTTCCTTAACTAATATACGCGGGTTGACGAGTTCCACGCGGCCTTCGCCCGCGTCGATCACCACCACGCGGCGGAGCACGCCGACCTGCGGTGCGGCTAACCCCGCGCCTTCGGCAGTGTCCATGGTTTCAAACAGGTCGTCAATCAGTTCGCCGAGCCTTGCGTCAAAGCGCTCCACAGGCCTGCAGACTTTATATAAACTGGGATCATCATCCGTTCGAATCGTTCTCAGCGCCATGCGAAAAAACCTCCTTTGTTTACCATAGGTATTTTAACTGAAATCACGCTTTGTGTAAAGGCAAGCATACGAACCGGGCGATTCAACTGATGGTTGAGAGAAACTCTCCATTCAACCAAAAATGAAAACGTAGCGAAAACGCTGGTTGTATGATATTCTACTCTTGGTTGATATAAAAATAGAAACTAGAAAAATGCGCTATGGTAAAGGGTTTCTCGCCATGACATAATCATGCCATCAAGTGAAAACGAATTTGAAAGGGAGAAACACAATATGGAACAGCAAACAATGGGTAAGCGCATCTCGCAGCTGAGAAAGGAAAAAGGCTACACGCAGGAACAGCTGGCCGAACTCGTAGGCGTTTCCGCACAGGCGGTCAGCAAGTGGGAAAACGATGTATCCTGTCCGGATATCTCAATTCTACCGCAGCTTTCAACCGTTCTCGGTGTCTCGACGGACGAACTGCTGGGCGCAAAACCGATTGAACCGAAAGTGGTCGTCGTAGACTCCGGTAACACAAAGAAAGGCAAGGACGGGAAGTACTCGTTCACTTGGGATGCCGGCGTCGGTTTTAAAAAAGACGGCGTATGGTTTGCATTGCTCGTCATCGCGCTGGGCATGGCGTTTCTGCTGCAGCGGCTCAACGTGATCTCAATCGGCATCTGGGGCATCGTGTGGCCGGCGGTCATCATGGGTCTTGGCGTTGCTTGGATGATCAAGCGGTTTTCGTTTTTCAGCCTCGCGGTTGCGGGAATTGGACTGTACTTTTTGCTCTTTAACCTCGGCGCAACAACGTTCGTATTAACCTGGAGCGTCATCTGGCCGAGTCTGTTGGTTCTGCTGGGGCTGACGATCCTCTACGAAGCGCTGATTCCGCATAAAAAGAGCTGGCACAGTTGCTTACATGGCAACAAGCAGCCGATCAACGAGTTCAATGAAGACGGCGGCAAAGTGCATATGGAATGTGCGTTTGCCGAAGAGAACCGCAGAGTCGTTTCGGAATCCTTCGCGGGTGGGGATGTTGACATCTCCTTTGGCAAGGGCGAACTCGACCTTACGAGCGTCAAGCGCTTTCTCGGCGGCGCAAACCTGAGCGCGGATGTTTCTTTTGGATCGTTCGAACTCATCGTGCCGAAGGCCGTGCGGCTGAGCGTCAAGTCCGATAAATCGTTTGGCTCTATCCAGACGTTCGGCGAACCCAGCCTCGACGCGCAGGAAGTTCTTACCGTAAACGCTGACGTTTCGTTCGGCTCGATGAACATCCGCTACCGTTAACCGACAGCAACACAAAACCGCACGGCAAACGCCGTGCGGTTTTTGTTTACTGAGAAGCGTTGCATTGTTTGTAAGCGTTACGCTAAAAACAGGTCGTAGATCAGCCGGATAAACAGCAGTCCCAACACCACAAGGATGAACGGCTTAACGATCTTTGAGCCGTTTTTGAGCAGAAGACCCGCGCCAAGAAAGTGTCCACTGAGCGCGAATACCGCCGCAATCAGTCCGAGCGGCAGGATGGTCTGACCGTTGATGAGGAACACGATCAGGCTGCCGACGTTGCTTGAAAGATTGGCAATTTTCACGTTGCCCGCGGCGAGGTTCAGCGGCAGGCGTGCCAGCTGCGTGTAGGCCAGCAGTAGGAACGTGCCCGTTCCGGGGCCGTAAAAGCCGTCGTACATGCCAACGATCAGCGCCGCCGTGAGGATGACCACAAATTGGCGCTTCCTGCTCGCGGGTTCAAGCTCCGCGCCGGAGAGGTTTCGCTTTTTGAGCACCACAAACGCGAGAACGGGGATGAGCACGAGCATGACGTACCGGATGGCGTTGTCGCTGATGCCGAGCACGAGATTCGCTCCCGCAATGGAACCGAGCACCGCCAGCGCCGCGGACGGAATCGCCGTCGGCCAGTCCACGCACTTGTTCTTGATGAACCTGCCGGTGGATGCGACGGTGCCGATACAGCTCGAGAGCTTATTGGTGGCAATCGCGTTATGCGGCGGAAGCCCCGCCAGCAGGTAGGCGGGCAGCGAGATCAACCCGCCGCCACCCGCAACCGCGTCCAAGAGGCTTGCCAGAAACACCAGCGGGCAGATGATCAAAAGCGACCAGTACGACCAAGCCATGCGTTACTTTTCCTCCGAACTTGCGCCGCCGAGTGACTCCACCGTGCGGTCTTCGCAGAACTGCTGCGTGTAGAGGTCGTAATAGTACCCGTGCAGGTTGAGCAGTTCCTCGTGCGTGCCGTTCTCTTCAATCTTTCCGTTACGGATGACTAAGATTCGGTCGGCCGTGCGGATGGTGGAGAGGCGGTGGGCAACGATAAAGCTCGTCCTGTTGCTGAGGATGTGCGTAATCGCGTTTTGAATGAGCTGTTCGGTCTCCGTATCGATGGAGCTTGTCGCCTCGTCGAGAACGAAGATGCGCGGGTTTTTGAGCACAACGCGCGCAAACGAAAGCAGCTGTTTCTGCCCGGTGGAAAGTCGCGCGCCGCTTTCGCCAATCTCGGTGTCGTAGCCTTTCTCCTGCGCAAGGATGAACGGTTCCGCGCTGACGAGCTTTGCCGCGGCATGCACTTCTTCGTCCGTAGCGTCGGGCTTGCCAAAGCGGATGTTGTCCTTGATCGTGCCGGAGAACAGGTGCGGCGTCTGCAGGACGTAGCCAAGGCTCGACTGCAGCCAGAGCTGGGAGCGCTTGCGGTAGTCCACGCCGTCCACGAGGATAGCGCCCTCCGTCGGTTCATAGAAGCGGCAGAGGAGGTTGACGATGGTGCTCTTGCCCGCGCCGGTTTCGCCGACGAGCGCGATGGTCTGGCCCGCGCGGACATCCAGCGAAAAGTCGTCCAACACCTTTTCACCGTTCTTGTACTGGAAGGAGACATGGTCGAACTTCACGTCGCCCACAATCGGTTCCCAGTGTTCCGTCTTCGGCTGCATGATGGTGCCGTACTTTTCGATGATCTCGGCGGAATCCACAACGTCCGGCTCGGTGTTCATGAGCGTGATCACGCGCTCGGCGGAAGCCTGTGAACCGAGCATTTCGGCTATGATGTTCGCCAGCTGCTGAATCGGGTCGAAGAGCTGTGTGCAGTAGGTGACAAACGCCACCAGCGTGCCCGCCGTCATAGCGCCGATGAACGCTTTTTCAGGGGAAAGCACGCCCGCGCCGCCAAACGACAGCGCAAGCCCCGTGCCGATGGCGCCGAGCGACATCACGATGGGGAAGAACGAAGCCGAAATCAGCGCGCTTTTAATGGAAGCGTGGCGCAGTTTTTCGGTGAGTCCGCTGAACTCGTCGGCGTTCTGTTGTTCGCGCACGAGCGTTTTTGTCGTGACCGCGCCCATAATGCCTTCGTTGAACGCGCCGGTGATGCGGGAGTTCTGCTTTCTCGCTTCACGCTGATGCTTGAGCATGAGCTTTTGCAGCTTCATGCTCACGTATGCCAGCGGCGCCAGAACGGCGAGAGCTATGAGCGCGAGCTTCCAGGAGAGCACAAACATCGTACCAATGCACCCCAGCGCAAAGAGCAGAGACCAGAGGATATCCACAAGGCTCCAGGCGATCATTTCCGAAAGCCGCGCGATATCCGAAACCATACGCGCCATGATGTAGCCAACGGCGGTGCGGTCGTAGAAGGAAAACGACAGTTCCTGCAGGCGCGTAAACGCGTCCTGCCGGATATCGTAGGAGATGGACATTTCCAGATTGCCGGCGTTACGAATAAACGTAATCACGCTGAACCCTTGCAGCAGGATGATCGCGGCGTAGAGGATTGCAAACGGAGCAAGGCCGCTGACCGTTTTGGGCACCACGAAGTTGTCGATGGCATACTTGGTAAACAGCGGGTAAGCAATATCAAACCCGGCTACAAGAAACAGCGCAACGATGACCACAAAAAAGTTCTTGCGGTGTTTGAGCGCGTATGTGTACAGACGTTTCCAAACGTTCCAGTCGATCTTCTTCGCGGCGAAATCTTGTTCTTCAGGCATATACATAGCGTTTCGCCTCCTTTAGTTTAAGGCGTCCTGTATTTCGGCAATGCGCCGGTACAGGCCGTCCTGATGAATCAGTTGTTCATGCGAACCCTGCTGGGTTACGCGCCCGCCCTCGAGGACGAGGATGTTGTCCGCTTCGCGCAGCGTCGTGATGCGATGCGAGATCAAGAATGTGATCCCGTCCCTGCAGAGCGCGAGAAGCGATTTGCGGATGGCGGCGTCGGTTTCCGAATCGACGGCGCTCATGGAGTCGTCGAAGATCAGAATCGGCGCTTTCTGCATCAGGGTTCTTGCAATGGCCACGCGTTGCTGCTGGCCGCCGGAGAGCGTGACTCCGCGTTCGCCAACGATCGTCTCATAGCCCTTTTCAAAGCCGAGAATTACGTCGTGCACGCTCGCGGTACGCGCGGCGGCGTATACGTCCTCTTCGGAAGCGCAGGGCTCGCAGATGCGGATGTTGTCCAGAATCGTGCGCGAGTAGAGGAACGGCTCCTGCAGCACGATGCCGATGTTCTTTCGCAAGTGCCCGTGCTCAATGTTGTTGACGTCCACGCCGCCGATGGTGATGCTGCCGCCCGTGCGCTCATACAGCCGCTGGAGCAGGTGCACGAGGCTCGTCTTGCCGGAGCCGGTCGCGCCGAGGATGGCGATGGTCTGGCCGCGTTTGGCCGTAAAGGTAACGCCGTCGAGCACGTCGTTGTACCGGTCGTAACCGAAACAGACGCTGTCGAACACGATATCTCCGGTCAAATCGGGCGTGAGCGCTTTGCCCGGCTCCTGCTCCAAAGGAGAAGCGAGGATTTCGTCCAGACGACCGAGAGAAACCTTCGCCTTGCCTAGGTCGGCGAGGATTCGGCCGAGTTGGCGGACAGGCCAGGTGAGCATTGCCACATAGGTGGTAAACAGCGCGACGCTGCCGAGCGTGAACGTGCCTTTTGTAACTGCAACGACGCCCATGCAGAGCGAGAGCGCTATCTGCAGGTAACCGATGCTGTCCGACATGCCCCAATAGAACGCGAGAAGCCGGATGAGCTTGAGCGTCTTGTCGCGGAAGGTCGCGTTGAGGGTTGTGAACTTCTCGATTTCGGTCTTCTGCTGGCCGAACGCACGCACCACGCGCATGCCGGTCAGGTTTTCCTGCAGCATGGTCGAGAGCGCGCCTTCCGCTTCGTCCGAGGCGGTAAAGTACTTGGTTACGAGCTTGAAGTACACAAACGAGCTCACCGTGAGTACCGGCAGGAATGCCAGCGAGATCAGCGTCATCTTGACGTTGATGGTAAACATGACCGCCGCCGCGAATACGAACATCACGAGCGTGCGCACAATTTCCATCAACTGCAACTGGATGAATTTGCGAACGGTGTCCACGTCCGACGTGCATCTTTGGACGAGATCGCCCGTTGCCGCGTGCTTGTGGTAGTCGTACGGCACGTCCTCCAGATGGCGGTAGAGACGGTCGCGCAGACCTTTGGATACGCCTTCGGAAGCATATGCAATGTTGTGCCTGCGAAGGTAGGTAAACAAGCCGTTCAGCGCGGTAAAGAGAAACAGCGTTATGCCGCAGAGATACAGCCGGCTTAAGAAGAAATCTCGTCCGCCGAGACTGTCTAAAAGCGGCAAGAGGAAAGCGGGGGTCGATTTGTCGATCCCTTGGATGACGTAGTCGAGCGTAAAGCTCGTTACGTACGGCACGGCATAGGCAAACGCCGTTGAGAGCAGCACGCAGAGCGTGGCAAGTACGATATAGTGGTTGTAGCCCTTCAGAATCTGGCCGACGAGCTTCCAGTTCGTCTTCTTAGGCTGTTCCTTCTGTTCGGGGGCGTTGTTGATTAACGTTCGCTTTTTCTTTTTCTGATTTTCCTGATTCACTATCTTCTTCATAACATATCCTGTGGGTTCACCTCAACCATGGCGAAGAGTTCGCTTCTATGGTCTCCGGCAAACGTATAAATCGTTTGGATCGCGTCGCTTAAGCGCGCCGTGCGCAGCAGCTTGATCAGTATTTGGTAACGGTACTCGCCCTGTTTCCGTTTGATGGGCGCGGGGGAAGCGCTGTAGAGGAGGATATCCTTCTCGGCGTGTTCTCCCAGACGTTCGGAGAGCGCTTTTTGCAGTTGTTCGGAATATTGTGTGACCGATTGCTGCAAGGCGGCTTCGTCCTCACCGGAAAACAGGATGCGGATGAACAGCGAAAACGGCGGAAAGATGGCTTTCTTGCGCTGTTCGAGTTCGTAGTGGTAAAAGTTCTTATAGTCGTGCGTCTTTGCAAAGCGGATGGCGGGGTGCGCGGGAGAGTAGGTCTGAATAACCACCCGCCCGGGGTTTTCGTCCCGTCCTGCCCGACCCGCTACCTGCGTAAGCAGCTGGAACGTGCGCTCCGTGCTGCGGTAGTCGGGAATCATCAGGGTTGCGTCCGCGGCGACGACGCCGACCAGAGTAACGTTTGGAAAGTCGTGGCCTTTTGCGATCATCTGCGTGCCAACGAGAAATTGCGCTTCACCGCGCGCGAACGCTCCGAGCATCTGCTGCATGGAGTCCTTGGTGCGAACGGTATCCGTATCCATCCGCAGCTTTACCGTGTTCGGAAACAGCGCGTGGAGCTGCTCTTCAACCTGCTCGGTGCCGATGCCGAAGTATTTGATAAACGCTTTGCCGCACTGCGGGCACTTCGTCGGCAAGGGTTTTACCGCGCCGCAGAAATGGCAGCGGAGTCGGTTTTCGCCCTTGTGGTACGTCATGGAGATGTCGCAGTTGTCGCACTGCACAACATACCCGCAGGAGCGGCAGGAAACGAACGTGGAGTAGCCGCGCCGGTTGAGAAAGAGCATTGCCTGACGGTTTTGCTCCACGCATTCGCCAAGCAACTGCACGAGCCTTCCGCTGAAGATGCCGTTGTTGCCCGCCTGAAACTCCGCGCGCATATCGACAATTTCCACTTGCGGCAGCGGGCGGTTCTGGACGCGCTCCGGCAGTTCGAGCAGCTGATAGCGCCCGGACTGCGCGCGGTAGTAGGTCAGAAGCGACGGCGTTGCGCTGCCCAGCACGAGCGGCGCGCCAAATGCTCTTGCACGGTGCGCGGCAACCTCAAGCGCGTGATAGCGCGGGGTTACCTCGCTGAAGTAGCTGGGTTCGTGCTCTTCGTCCACAAGGATGAGGCCTACGTTTTCCATTGGCGCGAACACTGCGCTTCGTGCGCCGACCGCGACGCGCGCTTTGCCGAGCCGGATTCTGCGCCATTCGTCGAACCGTTCTCCCGCCGAGAGCCTGCTGTGGAGAACCGCAATTTCGTCCCCGAACCGCTCCCGAAAGAGACCAACGGTCTGCGGGGTAAGCGAAATCTCCGGCACGAGCATAATCGCCTGCCTGCCCAGCGCGAGACAGCGCTCGATGGCGTGCATGTAGACTTCCGTCTTTCCGCTGCCGGTCACGCCGTGCAAAAGAAGCGTGCCTTCCCGCGCGGCCTGCGCGTTGGCGATTGCTTCAACCGCCTGCTGTTGAGACGGCGAGAGCAAAACGTGCTTATCCGGCGAGAGCGCGGTGAGATCCGGTCTGCGGAAGGTGACGTATCCGCCTTCCACGAGATACCCGCGCTTAATCAGCGCGCTGATGGCGCCAGACGCACCGGGGATATACGCCGCAATGTCAGAAACCGAAAACTCGGTTTTAGCTTTTGCCAACAGTTCCAGTACTTCATACTGCTTGGGCGAGCGCGGTTTGCCGCTCTTATCCAGCAGGGAAGCGAGCATTGCTTCGGCTTGATCGATATCGCGCAACTGCACGGTGCGCTCGATCTTTTCCTTGACTTTGCCGCCGCGCATCTGCGAGGGAATCATAAGCCGCAACGCGTCAACGAGCAGGCAGTGGTAGCTCTTTTGCATCCAGTAGGCAAGCTCGATCTGCTCCTGCGTGAGAATGGGGTAGGGCTCGAGCGCGCGGAGAATGGTTTTGAGTGTCACTGCGGTTTGCTCGGGTGTGCTTTCGGCGCTCGCCGCTTCGTATTCGAACACGCGGATGGCGAATCCTTCGCGCGGTTTGTTGCCGGAGCCGAACGGCACGAGCACATGACTGCCCGCCGGAAGCGTGAGTCCTTCCGGCAGAAGATACGTAAAGAGCCGGTCGACATTTGCGTGCGCAATGTCGACAATGACTTCACAGGCTTGCTGCATACCGTTCACCTCCTCAATGTTTCTTCTCAGGGCTCTGCCCTGAAACCTTATAATTTCGAGCTCAGGGCTCTGCCCTGAAACCCGCCAAAGGGAAACTTCCCTTTGGTATCCTGTTTTTGAGGGCGCTGCCCTAAAACTCCTGCTCAAGGGGGTGATCCCCTTGAAAATCCGGTCTCATTTTTGCCAAAACCACAAATAGCCCGCAAGCGGGCCGTGGCAAGCCGTAACCGACGCACGGAATTTAACCGGATCGGGTTCGGCAAGAATTCATATCGTTCGTATAAACACGGGAATGACGAATCCCGTAAAGAAGCGGGGTGTCAGTCCTGATAGAATTCCTTCGGATACTCCAGATTCAACTTATCTCGATAGAGTTCATCTACGGCGACGGAAACAGGCTTGCGCCCGTCGAGCTTATCTGGTTCCGATTGCAATTGGCGCGCTCTCTGAGACACGGCGGTCACCAGCATATAGCGGCAACCTGCTTTCTCGATCAGTTCGTTCAACGGTAAATTCATCATAATTCGCTCCTGCCTCCCATTAATTTCTCGATCAGTTCGCCGTTGCGGACGCTTCTGCAGCGTTCCGCGGAGAGAATGTGCTCAACTCTTGCAATCGCAAGGTCGAGGATATCGTTTACGACGACATAATCGTATTGATTGACATAGTCCAATTCTTGATAAGCGGTTTCAAACCGGCGTTCGACCGCTTCCGCACTTTCCGTGCCGCGACCGATCAGGCGGGTTTTGAGTTCGCTCATGGACGGGGGAGCGATGAAGATGAGAACCGCGTCGGGATAGGCGGCCTTGACGCGCATGGCGCCCTGAACGTCGATTTCCAATACGACGCTGCGGCCTTCCTTGAGTTCCTGCTCGACGAAGCTCTTTGGCGTTCCGTAATAATGGGTGTTAAACACGCGCATGTATTCGAGAAAAGCGCCTTCGTCGATCATCTTTTTAAACTCTTCTTCCGTTTTGAAGAAGTAATGCACGCCGTTGATTTCACCCGGACGCGGTGCGCGCGTCGTGGCGGAAACGGACATGCGAATATCGCTGTTACGCTGAATCAGCGCCTGATTGATCGAGCCTTTGCCTACGCCCGCGGGGCCGGAAACGACCAGCAGGAGACCTTCTCTTGTCTGCTTCATAATTCGAACTTTCCTCTCGCGGTTAATCGTCCGCCTCTTCCGCCTTGGTGTCCAGACGGTTGGCGATGGTTTCCGGCTGGATGGCGGAGAGGATCACATGATCGCTGTCCGTAATCACAACCGCGCGGGTACGACGCCCGCAGGTGGCGTCGATCAGGCGGCCGCTTTCGCGCGCTTCCTGAACGATGCGCTTAATTGGCGCGCTTTCCGGGCTGACAATCGCAATCAGGCGATCCGCCGAAACGATGTTGCCAAAGCCGATATTCACAAGTCGCAGGTTCATCATAAAAGCTGCTCCTTCTAAAACGTTGTTTCTGTGCCGGGGATTCGAATGAACGGAGTTGCTCCGTCTATTCGATATTTTGCACCTGTTCGCGGATCTTCTCGATTTCCGCCTTGCCGGAGAGCACGAGGTTGGTGAGCTCGCCGTCGTTGGCTTTGGAACCGATGGTGTTGAACTCCCTGTTCATCTCCTGCACCACAAAGTCGAGTTTTCTGCCGGAAGGTTCGCTTGCGTTCAGCAGGGAGCAAAACTCCGTAATATGGCTGTGCAGGCGGGTGATCTCTTCATCGATGCTTGCCTTGTCGGCAAACAGCGCAACTTCCGTTGCCAGCCGCGTGCGGTCCACTTCCACCTGCCCCAGCAGGGTTTGGATGCGCTCGTCGAGCTTTGCTTTATACTCGCCGACCACGAGCGGCGCGCGCTTGGAGATTTTTTCCGTGAGCGCAAGCACCGTATCCACGCAGTTGGAGAGGTACACTCTAAGCCGTTCGCCTTCCGAAAGGCGCATGCCGAGCAGCGCGTCGATGGCGCTGTTGAGCGCGGCCTGCGTCAGCGCAAGAACCGCTTCGGAATCCTCGTCCGCTTCCCGAACGTTGGAAACATCCGGCAGACGGAGCGCGGTGGAAAGCGTCAGATCGTCCGCAAGCTGCAGTGTTTCGTTGGCTTGTTTTGCCGCGGAAACAAATGCATACAAGAGAGGGACGTCTATTTCCACCGTCCGTGCGTCGCTGCGCAAATTGCGGTAGTTGACGAAAACGTCGATATGCCCGCGCGAAAGGCGGCTTGTCAAAAGGGAGCGAATGCCGTCCTCCAGAAACGAAAGATGGCGGGGGAGACGCATGCCGACGTCCAGGTAACGATGGTTCACACTCTTGAGTTCCACCGTGATTTCGCGCCCGTCGCCGGAAGCGCTGCCCTTGCCGTAACCGGTCATGCTGTACATTAAAAATTCACCCCCAAGTCGCAATTACAAAGTATATCATGCCCGGCGCGATCACACAAGCGATAGATTTTATTCGCCCCATTCATACGTGCAGAAAACGCTTACGCACAGCCTTGTTATTCCCGCGCGCGTCACGCGTTTTCGTACAGTTTATAAATTTCGTCCGCATGCGGTTCTTCCATTGCGTCGCCGTCGAACAGGCAGGCGGCTCCCGCAATTGCGCTTCCAATGACGGCGGCTTCGATTCCGTGGGACTTCAGCGCGCGAACCAAAGCTTCGCCGTCTTTGCAGGCGATTAAGAGGCTTCCGCTGCCGATGAGCCGGAGAGGATCGAGCCCTGCTTCGGCACAGAGCGCGCGTGTTTCCGGGCGAATGGGTATCCGGTCGGAAAAAACTTCCGCGCCGCAACCGTTGGCATAAGCCAGTTCCCAGACCGCGCCGAGCACGCCGCCTTCGGTCACATCGTGCATGGCGACGGCTCCAAACTGCATGGCGATTGCGCTTTCCGGCACGATGCTGAGCTTGCCGGAGAACGCACGCGCGTTTTCGAGCGTTTCCGCCGGGACGGCGGTGAGCAGATGCGGGAAATCTTCCGCAAGAATCGTCGTTCCCTCGATTGCGGCGGACTTTGTCATGACGATTTCGTCGCCGGGCTTCATGCCGGCGAGCGCTTTGCCGCGCGCTTGCCGCGCAACGACCGTCGCGCTGGTCACGGGCCGTGTGACGGAGTCCGTCACTTCCGTATGCCCGCCGAGGATATCCACATTGGCGAGCTGCGCCGCCGCGGAAAGGTCGTCCGCAATCCGGCCGATCTCTTCCAGACAGCTCGAAGGCGGTAAAAGAAGCGTCACCAGCAGCCCAACCGGCTCTGCGCCGGCGGCCGCCGCGTCGTTGCAGCAAACGTGCACCGTGAGCCGGCCGAGATGTGCACTGCTGGCGGAGGTGATGGGGTCGCAGCTTAAAACGATTAAATCGTTTTGAACGTCGAGCGTCGCGCAGTCCTGCCCGATGGCGGGCGCGGAAAGGGATTCCGGGCGTACGCGGCGGAATTTATGAAGCACCAATCGTTCGAGATCGTCGTTATCGAGTTTACCGAGCCGGAGCATGCAGTGTAATTTCTCCAATCATTTTTATCGTCGTTGCGGCTGTATTCAGCCAATCAGTTTTAAAAATTCTTCTTCGGTCAATAAGGGGATATTCAACTCTTTGGCCTTATCGAGCTTGCTGCCCGCGTTTTCGCCGTAGAGCACATAGTCCGTCTTTTTACTGACGCTGCCCGCCGCCTTGCCGCCGTTTTGCTCAATGAGCGTTTCGGCTTCCCTCCGCCCAAGGGTCGGGAGTGTGCCGGTAACCACGATGGTCTTGCCGGAGATGGGCGAACTTGTATTTGCCGCCTGCTCGCTCTGTGGAGAAACGCCGTAGGAAAGCAGGGTATCGATTTGAGCGGCAATGGAAGCGTCCGCAAAGAATTTGAGGATGCTGTCCGCTACGATTTCGCCAACGTCCGGGATGGCAAGCAGTTCTTCGCGCGTTGCTTTCCGAACCGCTTCCAGCGTGCCGAAGCGCTTGGCCAAATCTTTAGCGGTCTTAAAGCCGACGTTCGGGATGCCGAGTGCAAAGAGGAACGCGCCGAGTGGTCGGGTCTTGCTCTTTTCGAGCGCGTCGAGAAGGTTCTGCGCTTTCTTTGCGCCAAAGCGGTTCAGCGAAACGAGCTGTTCATGCGTCAGCGCATAGAGTTCAGGAATCGAGGTAATACTCAGCTCTTCAATAAACTGAGCTGCGGTCTTATCGCTGAGCGTTTCAATATCCATCGCGTCCCTTGACGCGTAGTGGGCGATGCGGAGCGTAATCTGCGCCTTGCAGGAAAGCGAGTTCGTGCAGAAGAGGTACGCACCACGTTCCTCAACATGCGCTCCGCATTCGGGGCAGCGTGTGGGTTTTTGTATCTCCTCGGTGGCCGTATCGTCCGGCACAGCGCCGAGAATTTCGGGGATAACGTCGTTACTGCGGCGGATGAATACCCTCGAGCCGCGCTTGACGCGCTTGCGCTGGATATCGTCGTAATTGTTCAGCGTGGCGCGCTGAATGGTCGCACCCGCGAGCTCTACGGGGGTAAGGTGCGCAAGCGGAGTGAGCTTGCCGGTGCGCCCGACTTCCCAAGTGACTTCTTCCACCGTGGAGGTCGTCTCCTCGGCGGCGAACTTATAAGCCATTGCCCAGCGCGGGAACTTCTCCGTTTCACCGAGGGCTTCCCGCAGGGCAAAATCCGTAACTTTGACCACCATACCGTCGATTAAAAAGTCCAGCTTGCCGCGCGTCTGCTCGGCGAGGTCGATTTCGTTTTTTAACGACTGCGCGTTGTCGCAATAACGGATATACGGGCTGACGGGGAATCCGTTTTCTTTCAGAAACGCGAGCATCATCTTCTGATCAGTGAGCTCTTTTCCCTCGATATAGCCAACGTTGTAGCAGAAGATATCGAGCTTTCGCGATGCGGTCACCTTTGGGTCGGTGTTGCGCAGTGCGCCGGCTGCGGCGTTTCTTGCGTTTTTGAGCGGCTCGTCGCTCGTTTTATTGAGCTCCTCCAGAACCGATAAACGCATGATGCACTCGCCCTGCACTTCCATTCTACCCTTGAACGGAATCGTCTTGGGGATGGAACGGATGGTCAAGAGCTGGTCGTACACGCCCTCGCCGGTGACGCCGTTGCCGCGCGTTGCGCCCTGCGTAAACAGGCCGTTTTCATAGGTCAGGCAAACGGTAAGGCCGTCGAACTTGTATTCCAGCGCAAACAGCGGGGCAGCGCCCTCGGAAGCCGCAATCACTTTGTTGACCCAGTCGCCTAACGCGTCTTCTGTGCGCACCTTATCGAGGCTGTACAGCCGCCGGATATGCGTATGCGGCTGAAAGCTCACGACTTCCGACCCCACGCGGAGCGTCGGCGAATACGGTGGGGTAAAGCCGCTTTCATCTTCGAGCCGCTTCAGCTCGTCGAGCAGTTCGTCGTATTCCGCGTCGGAAATCAAGGGAGCGCTGTGGTTATAATACGCTTCGTTATAACGAATCAGTTGTTCGGTCAATTCTTCCTGGCGCGACATAACAATTTCCTCCAGAAAATTTTACTCGATGGTTTCGATCGGCGCGAACGCCGCCGCGAACTTTTTATTCGCGCCGGAGTCGAACGCAATCTCCACAATGGCGGAACTGCCGCTGCCGTTTACGCTGAGCACCGTTCCTTCACCGAAAGATTTGTGCTTTACGCGCTGGCCGCCGCTGTAGACCACGTCTTTTTCCTCAATCCTCGGTTCCGTGCGCGTCATATCCCTGTTGGCAGGCTGCGGTTTCGGCTGATGAGAGCCGCCCTTGAGCGCGTGGACGGAGATGCCGAACGCCTGCTGAGGCGGCGCGCTCTTTGGCACGGGTTTCGGCGCAGGTTTTGCGCTTTCGGGAAGCGCGTCCTGCAGCTCCACTAAAAAGCGGGAAGGCATGGAGGGCGTAATCTTGCCGTAGAGCATGCGCTGCTTGGCGGTGGAGAGGTAGAGCTTTTCCTTTGCGCGCGTAATGCCAACGTAGCAGAGACGCCGCTCTTCTTCCAGCTTTTCCGGATCGTAGATCGACTGTGTGGAGGGGAAAAGGCCGTCCTCAAGACCAGTGAGAAACACAAACGGAAACTCCAGCCCCTTTGCGCTGTGCAGCGTCATCATAGAAACTCTGCCGTTGAGTTCCTCCACGTCGTCGGTGGCGGAAAACAGAGCGACCGTCTCCAAAAACGCCGTGAGCACATCCACCTTCGTTTCATCAAGCGCGTTGGTGAACTCGCGGATGTAGCCAACAAACTCTTTTACGATGTCTGCGCGAGCTTCGTAATTTTCCTTGCGGTCGGACATCAAGTACGCGTCGTAGCCGATGACTTCCAATAAATATTCCACCACGTCCGGAAACGACTTGTTGCCGAACTGGGCGTACACGTCCGAGAGCAGCTCAGCAAACGCAACGAGCTTTTCGCGTACGCGCGGAAGGTCGTCGCTTCCGAGCTGCAAAATAGCGTGCAGCAGCGGCAGTGAGCGTTCGGTTGCAAAAGATTGCAGCGCTTCTATGGACGTATCCCCAATGCCGCGCCGGGGAACGTTGATGATGCGCAGGAGCGCAATATCGTCCGCCGAATTCTGCAACAGCCGCAGGTAAGCCACGATATCCTTGACTTCCGCGCGCTGAAAGAACGACATGCCGCCGTAAACGCGGTAGGGAATATCGTAGCTCTTCAGGTACATTTCAAGGATACGGCTCTGCGCGTGTGTGCGGTAGAGAATCGCGTAGTCGTCGTACCGGCGGCTCCCGTAGCGCGCGCCTTCGAGGATGCGGTTGCAGATGCGGTTCGCCTCGTCGCGCTCGTCCATGGCTTCGTACACGTCAATCGGTTCGCCGCCGTGCTGCTCCGTCCAGAGGTGTTTCTTTTTGCGGGAGCGGTTGTTGGAGATTACGATATTCGCCGCGTTGAGAATCACTTCGCTGGAGCGGTAGTTTTGCTCCAAACGGATGACCACCGCGCCGGGAAAATCCTTTTCGAATTCTAGAATGTTGCGGATATCCGCGCCGCGCCAGCCGTAGATGCTCTGGTCGTCGTCGCCGACCACGCAGATGTTGCGGTGCTGTTCGGCCAGCATATGGACGATGTTGTACTGTACAAGGTTCGTGTCCTGATACTCGTCCACGAGGATATAGCCAAACTTTCTGCGGTACTTTTCCAGAATCTCCGGAAACTGAAGAAAGAGCCGCATGACAAGAATCAGCAGGTCGTCAAAATCGACCGCGTTGCACTGCTTGAGGCACTTCTGGTAATGCACGTACGCGTTGACGACTTCCTTTGCCGCGTACGACTCGCGAAAATACGCAAGCGCGTCGAGCGAATGGTTCTTTGCGTCCGAAATCCGGCTGGAAAGCTCGCGCGGCGTAAAGACTTTTTCGTTAATGTTGAGGTCGCGAATGACCTTTTTGAGCAGCGACTGCTGATCCGCGTCGTCATAGATCACAAATGTACGCTCGTAACCCAGCGCTTGTATTTCCATGCGCAGAATGCGCGCGCAGGCAGCGTGGAACGTGGTAACCCACATATCTGCCGCACTGGCACCAACGAGCTTTTCCACGCGCTCGCGCATTTCGCCTGCGGCCTTGTTGGTAAACGTCAGCGCGAGAATATTCCAGGGCGCGACGCGCTTTTCCTGAATTAAATACGCGATGCGGTGCGTCAGCACGCGCGTTTTGCCGCTGCCTGCGCCCGCTAAAACAAGAAGCGGCCCTTCGGTCGTTTCCACGGCTTCGCGTTGACGGTCGTTGAGTATTGAAAGGTCCATGAAATCCCCCTTAAAGACATCAATGCATTATACCATACTATCCCTTTGGCTTGAACCTAAAATACGAACTTACGTTCTGATAAATAATTACGATTCGGTGGTGTTTTTAACGTTTAGAAAGGGAAGAAAAAGCCTTGTCCGCTCAATTTTCTTTACGCGGCGGCCGTTCTCTGCTAGAATAGCCACAGGATTTTGCAGCAGTTATTGATTCATTTATGTAAGGGAAACGAAGCATGAAATTACTTTTAGCGACCAACAACGCGCACAAAATGCGGGAAATATTCGAAATACTGGGGAACGACTTCCCCGATATGCTCACGCTTTCGCAGGCGGGACTCTCCATCGACGTGGTGGAGGACGGAGAAACCTTTGAAGCAAACGCCATCAAGAAGGCGGAAGAAGTGCTGCATAAATCCGGTTACGACGCGGCACTTGCCGACGACAGCGGGCTGATGGTGGACTATCTCGGCGGTGCGCCCGGCGTTTACAGCGCGCGGTACGCGGGGGAAGGGCATAACGACGCGGACAATAACTTTAAGCTTATGGCGGACATGGAAGGCGTACCGACCGAACAGCGCGCCTGCCATTTCGTTTCCGCCGTCGCGCTGGCGAGAAAAGGCAAAGAGACCATCTGCGTGCGAGGTACCGTAGACGGCGTTCTGCTGACCGAAGCGCATGGTGAGAACGGCTTCGGGTACGATCCGTACTTCTTTTACCCGCCGCTGAACCACGCCTTTGCGGAACTCACGGCGGAAGAGAAAAATTCCGTGAGCCACAGGAAGCGCGCGTTGGAAGCGCTGAAGCGCGAGCTGGAAAAAGAAGCATGAAACGCGTTGCAGTTTTTGCCGATACCCACAACAAATTCGCCCGCCTCCCGGAAGCAATTGCAAAAATGGGCAAAGTGGACATGCTCTTCCACCTTGGCGATTTTGGTTCGGATGCGGAGATCATTGCTGACCAGCTCGACGTTCCGGCCTTTGCCGTGCGCGGCAATAACGATTACGCTTCTGTTCTGCCGCGGCTCCGCGTGGAGCTTGTGGAGGACGCCTGGATCCTGCTCGTGCATGGCGACGCGTATTATACGATAGGCCAGCTCTTTGACGAAGCGGAGAAACACAACTGCCTTGCCGTGCTCTTTGGGCATACGCATGAACCGTTGCTTTCGGCGAGCGGGAAGGTACTCGCGCTCAACCCGGGCAGCCTGTCGCTGCCAAGGCGCGGCTATGCGCCGTCGTTTGCGGTGCTGGAAGTGGAAGGTAAAGACATCAACGCAAACATCATCACGCTGTAAAGTAAAAGCCGCTCAACCGAGCGGCTTTTTTCTAATACTTTATAAAACAACGGGAATCTTCAAACAACGGGAATCTTCAAACAATGGGAATTTCTTCGCCGGGCGATTCCGGTATCTCCTGCGAAAAGCGCAGGTATTCCGGCATTTCGTCCAGCGAATGGATGCCGAACTGACGCAAAAACTGATCGGTCGTGCCAAAGAGGGAAGGGTGGCCGACGGTATCCTTGCGACCGACTTCCACGATCAGGTTGAGCTTTTGCAGCTGGGTTACCGCATAGTCGCAACGTACGCCGCGCACTTTTTCCACGTCCGCGCGCGTAACCGGCTGGCGGTAGGCGATCACCGCGAGCGTTTCCAGCAGGGACTGTGAAACGCCCTTGATTTCGTCAGGGTTGAGGAGCTGTTTTACCGCATCGATATAGTCGCGGTTGCTGACCAACTGCGCAGTGTCCGTCGTAACCAGCAGCTGGATGCCGCGTCCTTCGCTTTTATAGAGCTGTTCCATCTCGCTGAGCGCGCTTTTTGCAACCGCAAGCGAGCAGTCCAGCACGCGTGCAATTTCGCTGACGGGCACGGGGTCGCCCGCGACAAACAGCATGCACTCGATGGTGTTGAGCAAGGTTCTGTCTTCCATGCTTTTCCCCAAAACTATCCCAAATTCAAATGGCGGATTATTTACGATACGGGAGCTTAGTCTTCCGACTCGTCCATGTATTCGTAGGTTTCGTCGTCCAGAAGGAGCTTGTCTGCGCTGATGCGGATGGGCGCAAATGGTGCGCTTTGCTTGAGCAGGATTTCGCCGCGCGCAATCATTTCGAGCAGCGCCATAAAGGTGACGATCATCTCCATGCGGGTGGTGTTGCTCTCGAATAGTTCCTCAAAGAACACAGCCGACTTTTGCTGGAGAATATTCCGGATTTTACCCGTCTGCGTGCGGACGGTGTAGCGGTCGGGTCGCACCTGCTGCGGGCCTATATGCTCCGGTTCGTCCTTTTTGCGTTCCAGCATTAAAAGAAACGCCGAGAAGAGGCCGTCCATGCTGGCGCCGTCGAGCGTCACTTCCTTAGGCGGCAGGGGAACGTCCTCCGGCAAACGCGTTTTACCGTCCTTGGCGGATTCGAACAACTGCCGTAGCTGTTCGGTCGCTTCCTTGAACGCTTTATACTCGCGCAGTTGGCGGATGAGCAGTTCCTCGGGGTCTTCCTCCGCTTCATCCTCCTTGGGCGGACGGGGCAGAAGCTGGCGGGACTTGATGTAGAGCAGCGTCGCCGCCATGGTAAGGAACTCACTTGCGGTATCCATATCGAGCTCGTCCACCTGCGCCATATACGAAAGATACTGCGCCGTAATCTCGGAAACGAAAATGTCCTTAACGTCCACTTCCGCTTCCTCGATCAAATGCAGCAGCAGATCCAGCGGGCCTTCAAATTGCTTGAGCTGTACGAGGTATGCCATCGTTCCGCCTTATGAAAATAGTATTACGCAGGCTTAAAACAGGTTGATAAACCAGTTTGCCGCGGAGATAAAGCCGTTTGCCACGTTGGAAACAAGAAACGAAAGCACGCTTGTTGCGCCCCCGGTAATGAGCAGGATGATCAAAATGATTTGGCCGTACTGCCGCATGAACATAAAGAACCGCGGGAATCTGCGTACCAGCAGGCTTTCGAGTACATGGGAGCCGTCCAGCGGGTAGATCGGAATCAGGTTAAACATGGCCAATGCTAAGTTGATGGAGAGAATCGAGCCGAAAATGCTCACGAATGCTTCGTTCGTGCCGAGTCCCCACTTGGTAAAACCCAGTACGTAGACAAACGAAAACAAGAACGCAACAATCAGGTTCATCGTGATGCCGGCCAGCGAAACGATAATATCGTCCCGTTTAAAATGCTTGAAGTTCCGGCTGTTGACCGGCACGGGTTTTGCCCAGCCGAAGCCGACCAGCAACAGGCAGAGAAACCCGAAGAGGTCGAAATGCGCAATGGGGTTGAGCGTCATGCGCCCGAGGTTCTTGGCGGTCGGGTCGCCCAGCTTATAGGCGGCGAACGCGTGCGCCCACTCATGCACCGTCATGCCGATGATGATGGCGGGCAGGATGTATAAAAGTTGCAGCGGGTTTTGAAACAATGAAAAAAAGCGTGACAAATCGCTCAGTCTCCTTATTGAAAATCTAGTTTGCAATCATTGGCGGCGAAAACAAAAAATATCGTTTCCAGCCTTATGCCGGTTTCATTATACGGGAAACGGTGTTTGCGCGCAACTCATGCGCGTATATGCCGGATGTTTGCCACAGAATGTTCACGCAAGCTTAATATCGCCTTCAAGGTGCGGCAACGCGAAAAAGCGCGATGAAAACGTGGCATTACTCGCTCTGCGCTTTCAGCTTTTGAATCAGCGCGGGGTCGGGCGTCACGTACAGTGTGCGGTTGGTGGAATACACCACCATGCCGGGGCGCGCGCCGGACGGCTTTTTCACGAACTTTCGCGGCGTGTAATCCACCGGAACGCCGCTTGACAAGCGTGCCTGCGAATAATAAGCCGCGAGCGCGGCCGCTTCCTTGAGCGTTTGCTCCGGCGGTTCGCCTTCAAAATCGATAATCACATGTGAACCCGGGATGTTTTTTGCGTGGAGCCAGAGATTGTCCGACTTTGCGGTCTGCAGGGTCAGCGCATCGTTCTGGCGGTTGTTCTTTCCAATCAGAATAAGAATTCCGTCGCTGGAAACGAACCGCATCGGCGCGGAAGATTTGTTGCCGGGCTTTTGCGCGCGCGCCTTTTCCGGGCGCAGGTATTTTTCGCGGATCAGTTCGTCCTTAATCTCATACAGCTCGTAGAGCGTGTCGCACTTTTCAATATTTTCGAGCTGCCCTTCGAGGTAGGCAATCTCCTGAGCAAGCCCTTCCACCTGCGATTCGGCATAGGCTTTACCGAGCTTGCCCTTGCGGTACTGCTTAAAGAACTTTTTGGCATTTTCCTGCGCGGAGAGCGCGCTGTCGAGCGAGATCACGCGTTTAGCCGGCGGGTCGGCGAAATAGTCGTCTACGATCAGCTCGCTCGCGCCGGGACGGCAGAGGTGCAGGTTCGCCAACGTCAGTTCGCCGTTGATGCGCGCTTCTTCATACTGCCCGGTCTGCGCGATGGCCTCCTGAAAGGCAGCGTATTTATTCTGCGCGCGACTCAGCGCGTTGGAAACGACTTTGCGCAGGTCGGAGCCGTGCCTGCGGATGCGGACAATCGCGTCCCGGTCGGCATAGTAGCGATCCAGCGCGTCGCTCATCCGCTCAAATGGTTCTACGCGCGCGAACATGCCGACAGGCTCGAACGGCAGCGCCGCAACGGGTTCACCTTCCGCGTTGTAAGCAAGACAGTTGCGGTAGCGACCTTCCTTCATTTGCCGGAATAACCCGGCCAGCGCGGCGGGGGTGGGGCAGGTGGAAAAAAGTACGCCTGCGGTCTGCTTGGATACGCCGCCAAAGGTATTCATCAGCGCGCGGACGGGATCGGCGGAAGAATAAACCGCTTCGAACTGCTCCGGCTCCGCCGTAAACGGGTCGAACTTTTCCTGAACGGGAATGGGGTTATACGGAAAACCCGGCAGCAGGATGCGCGAGGAAGTTTCCCCGGCGGAAACGCGGCGCACACAGTCCACGATGCAGCCGCTCTGATCGAGCAGGATCAGGTTGCCGTGCTTGCCGGTGAGCTCGATGACGAGCTTGAGGGAGACTTCGTCGAACAGTTCGTTTCGGGCGGAAACAACGATTTCGCAGACACGGTCCGTGCTGACTTGCGAAATGGAGCAGATTCGTCCGCCGGTGAGCCTGCGCCGAAGCAGCATGCAAAAAGCGATTGCCTGCGCGGGGTTGTCGTAGCTTTGGCAGGTCAGCTGAACGCGTCCGTTTTCGGAATGCGTGGAAACGAGCAGACGGTGCGTGCCGGAACTTGCGCGCACAACAAAGAGCAGCAGGTCTTTCTCCGGCTGCTGCACTTTATCGATCTTTCCGCCGATGAGCGTTTGTAGTTCCGCAATCACCGCGCCGAGCGCGATTCCGTCCATGGACATGCTGGTTTTCGCTCCAATATAAAAGGTAAGTTTATTTTTCCGGCTGTTTCATACGGTCGAGCACGAGCCGGTAGCCGCCCGCGCCGTATTCCAAACAGCGGTTGACGCGGCTGATGGTCGCGGTGGAGGCGTTGTAGAGATGCGAAATCTCCTGATACGTCACTCCCGCGTCAAGCTGGCGCGCAACCTGCCAGCGCTGCGCCATCGCCTGCAGTTCGTTGATGGTGCACATATCCTCGAAAAAACGATAGCATTCCGAAACGTCGTTCAGCGAGAGGATGGCGGCAAACACGTCGTCCAATTCCTCGCTTTTCAACCGGGAAACATATGGCTCCATAGAATCGCACCTTTCAGTAAAAATTATGATGTATGTTCAGCTGGGGCTGTTTACGATAACGATTAAAGAAACACCTGCCGGTAAAGGGACAACTCAATTTTAGCCGCTTTCACACTGGAAAGCAAGAAAAACAGGCGCTCCGTTTCCGGTGCGCCTGTCAAGGGCCGATCGATCGGGGTTACTGCGCGGCAGCGCGCTTTTTTGCCAGCTGCGCTTTTTTGCGAGCGGCGGCATTCTTGTGGATCATGCCTTTTGCGGCGGCATGGTCGACCGTGCTGACGGCCGTCAAATACGCTTTATCTGCAGCGGCGGCGTCGCCGGACTGCATCGCTTCATCAAAACGGCGGATCGTCGTCTTCATTTCAGACTTGGCCGCGCGGTTGCGAAGGGTCTGCTTTTCCGTGACCTTGACACGCTTGATGGCGGACTTGATGTTTGCCAATATCATTCACCCCCTGTATCAGTCTCGAATTCACTCGAACAGAAGACAGTTTAACATACACTTACAGCGAATGCAAGCGGAATCTTGAATTTCGTTTGCAATAAGAATATGAAACCACGCCTTTTTTACGCGGAAAAATCTGCGCCTGTTTGTGTACCAACAATACCCTAATGGAGACGAAAAAACAAGACGTTCGCGCGGTTTTAGAAGGTACATTTCACATTTTCGTTGCATTTTTCAAGTTGACTTGAAAAGCAGTCGTGGTATAATGAAAACCGTGATTAGCACTCGATTCAAAAGAGTGCTAACAAACAGAAATCAAACAAATCACTCATAACTAGGAGGCGTAAATCGTATGAAACTGAAACCTTTGGCGGACCGCGTTGTCGTCGTCAGCATTGAGAACGAAGAAGTGGTCAAGGGCGGCATCGTTCTGCCGACAGCCGCGAAAGAAAAACCGCAGATGGCGGAAGTCATTTCCGTCGGCCCCGGCGGCGTTGTGGACGGCAAGGAAATCAAAATGTACGTCAAGGAAGGCGACAAGGTCATCTGCTCGAAGTATTCGGGAACCGAAGTCAAGCTTGACGACAAGGAATACCTGATCGTCCGCCAGGGCGATATTCTCGCGATTGTTGAATAACTAAAGGAGGCAGAAAATACTATGGCAAAGCAGATTAAATACGGCGAAGAAGCCCGCGTTGCACTCAAAGCCGGCCTGGATCAACTGGCCGATACCGTAAAAATTACGCTGGGGCCCAAAGGCCGCAACGTGGTGCTCGATAAGAAATACGGCGCGCCGCTGATCACCAACGACGGCGTGACCATCGCCAAGGAAATCGAGCTGAAAGACCCATTCGAAAACATGGGCGCGCAGCTCGTCAAGGAAGTCGCCACCAAGACCAACGATGTAGCGGGCGACGGCACTACCACCGCGACCCTGCTTGCGCAGGCGATCGTCCGTGAAGGCATGAAGAACGTTGCAGCCGGCGCAAACCCCATGGTCGTCCGCCGCGGCATCGAAGCTGCCGTCAAGGCCGCCGTGGAAGGGCTGCAGGAACTCAGCAAGCCCGTCGGCAGCAAACAGGCTATTGCACAGGTCGCCGCGATTTCTGCGGGTGACGAAACCGTAGGCCAGCTGATTTCGGACGCGATGGAAAAGGTCGGCAACGACGGCGTTATCACCGTTGAAGAGAGCAAGACCATGCGCACCGAGCTGACCATTGTGGAAGGCATGCAGTTTGACCGCGGCTATGCTTCCGCCTACATGGTAACCGACACCGAGAAGATGGAAGGCATTCTGGATACGCCTTACATCCTCATTACAGATAAGAAGATCGGCAACATTCAGGAGATTCTGCCGCTGCTCCAGCAGATTGCGCAGCAGAGCCGTTCGCTTCTGATCATCGCCGAGGATGTCGAAGGCGAAGCGCTCACCACGCTCGTTCTCAACAAGCTCCGCGGCACGTTCAACTGCATCGCCGTCAAGGCCCCTGGCTTCGGCGATCGCCGTAAGGCCATGCTGCAGGATATCGCAATCCTCACCGGCGGCGAAGTCATCTCCGCGGAAGTCGGCCTCGAACTCAAGGATACGCGTCTCGACCAGCTCGGCACCGCGCGTCAGGTCAAGGTCGATAAGGACAAGACCATCATCGTAGAAGGCGCAGGCAATGCCGAAGAAATCAAAGCGCGCGTTGCCGCCCTTAAGGTGCAAATCGGCGAAACGACCAGCGATTACGACAAGGAAAAGCTCCAGGAGCGCCTTGCTAAGCTCGCGGGCGGCGTCGCGGTCATCGCGGTTGGCGCTGCCACCGAAATCGAGATGAAGGAGTTCAAGCTCCGCATTGAAGACGCGCTCTCCGCAACCCGCGCGGCTGTGGAAGAGGGCATCGTTCCCGGCGGCGGCGTGGCTCTGCTCAACGTCATCCCCAAGGTCAAGAAGCTTGCGGACGAATCCACCGGCGACTTTAAGACCGGCGTGGTCATCATCCTCCGCGCACTGGAAGAACCGCTCCGCCAGATCGCCATCAACGCGGGCACGGATGGCGCGGTCGTCGTAGAAAACATCCGCCGCGAGAACAAGGTCGGCTACGGCTACAACGCCGCCAAAGATACCTACGGCGTCCTCGCGGACGAAGGCATCATCGACCCGACCAAGGTCACTCGCAGTGCATTGCAGAACGCGGCTTCCGTTGCGGCCATGGTGCTCACCACCGAGAGCCTCGTGACCGATATCCCGCTGCCTCCGGCTCCTCCGGCGGCTCCAGCGCCTGACATGGGCGGCATGTATTAATCGAAACAACGCAAGTGAGCGCGGTTTACGCCGCGCTTTTTCTATATTTTTGTGATACTTTTTTAAAAAAAAAGCATCTGAATCAGGGCGGCATGTATTTAGAATTTTTCGCAAAGAGCGTGTCTTTAAGCCGCGCTCTTGCTTTTTTAGCGATGCTTTTTTTGAAAAAGTATCATAGTCAGGGCGGCATGCATTTAGAAATTCTTTGCAAAGAGCGTGGCCTAAGCAGCGTTCTTTTGCGTTACTATTTTCTTTTCGCGTATACTGATAGAAACATCTTTTCAAATGAGTAATTTAATGAATTTCTACGTATTATAAAGTGACTAGTCAATGAAACCGGCGGAGGTACAAACGTTTGACGGAGAAACAACTGCTGACGACTTTGCAGGCAGGCGATGAACGCGCGCTCGACGCGGCCATACAAGCCTATTCCCGACTGCTGTGGAGCATCGCACGCGCGGTTCTGCACCATATCGGCACCGCTGAGGACATGGAGGAGTGCGTTGCGGACGCATTCATCCAGCTTTGGAACAACAGTAAAAGCCTCAGTGAAACGCGAGGCAGCGTAAAAACTTACCTCTGCGTCGCGGTCAAGAGCCGCGCGATCGACCGATACCGCAAAACAGTACAAAAGAGCACAGTCGGACTCGACGAACAGCTCGCGGAAATCGGGACCGGCATCTTTGACCAGACGCTGGACGCCGTCCTGCAGCGCGAACTGCTCGCCGCCATTCAGGCGTTGGGTGAACCCGACCGCGAAATCGTACTGCGGCGATTTTACTATCGCCAAAAGCCAAAGGATATTGCCGTCGCGCTCGATCTTTCGGCAAAACAGGTGGAAAACCGTATTTTCCGCGCAAAACAGAAACTCAGGGAACAATTGGAAGGAGGGTTGGCATGAATCATTCAGGAGACATGTTCAACCGAAAACATATGAAAAATATTCGGAAAAAAGTAGAGCAGGGAACAGGGGCGGCACTCAACAGGCGCGCGCCGCGCAGCGCCGCAGCCCGCGCGGGCATCGCTTTTGCGGTGCTTGCCGCTTGCGTGCTGTTTGGAACGTCCGCGCTCGCCATGGGCGTTCCGGAGGTCAACGCGCTTCTATATTACGTTCTGCCGGAAGCGGCGCAGTTCTTTAAACCCGTGCAAAAAAGTTCGCTTGATCAGGGGATTGAAGTCAAAGTGGAAAGCGCGTATATCCACGGCGCGGAAGCGGAGGCCGTGGTGAGCGTGCGGGATGTAACCGGGAACCGGCTGGACGAGTCCATCGACTTTGACGACAGTTACGATTTTCTAACGGGCTTCGACAGCTTTGGCACCTGCTCGCAGATCGGCTACGACGAAGCGACGAAAACCGCGACGTTTCTGATTCAAACGAGCAGCATGGACGAACGGGATGTGATTGTCGGCACAAAGATTACGATGACGTTCCAGACGTTGCTCACCGGAAAAACAGAAACGCTGGGGCTACCGATTCCGCTGGACTGGAGCGCGATACCGGAAACGGTGAAGACGGAGTACACGGATCAGGACAATACTGACGTGCTGGTACAAGGGGAGAGCATACTCGATGTTCTGGACGGATTCAGCGTAACGGGCATCGGGTATGTCGACGGAAAGCTGCATATCCAGCTCTACACGCCGTGGAGATACAAGTTCAGCAATTACGCGTTTTTATATCTGTTGGACGAACAGGGGAACCGAATGGAAGCGGATATGCTTTACCGGGGCGCATACAATGTTGGCGACGCAGCGGTCGAGCGGAGCGCGGACTACGTTGAGTATGCGTTCGACGTGCCGCAGAGCGAACTTGCGCACTATAAGCTGTATGGCGAGTTCTACTCTTACAAAACGCGGATCGACGGCAAGTGGAGCGTCACATTCCCCTTGGAGAATCAAGGCTGAGGCGCAAAAAAGGAGCGGCAAAACCGCTCTTTTCTTTTGCTTATTCCGCCGTGATCTCCACCTTCATACGGTCGGGATCCTCGAAAAACACCGCGTAGTAATCGTCGCCGCCCGCGTAAGGATGACGGTCTTCGTAGAGGATGGTCACGCCGCGCTCCCGTAAGGCCTGCGTCATCTCGTCCACAAACGCGCGGCTTTCGCCATGGAACGCCAGATGGTTCAGTCCCGCGCGGCAGCGGTGGTAGGGGATGTCGAGGTGCTTTTCTTTCGCCTGAACAAACACAAGATAAGTATCTCCGAGAAGATAGCTGATTCCGGCATTCCATTCCTGAAACACTTCGTAACCGAGCTTTTCCAAAAGCCAACCCCAGAATTCCTTGCTGACGGCAAGGTCTTTTACGTAGAGTTCAACATGATGCAGAGCGCCTTTCATTGATTGCCTCCTGTACGCTTCAATTTTTGGCGATCAGTCTTCTTCGTCCGTGCCGAGCCTGCGAAGATATCGCTGCGGGTCGGCGAGAAAATCCCGCAGGAACGAAACGTTCTCCAGTTCGGCAAAGCTTGTTTCCGTGAGCGAACCGTTTTCGAACGCGTAGAGCGTGGCTCCCGGATACGCCAGCAGAACGGGGGAATGCGTAGAGAGGATGAACTGGCAGTCGCGTTTGACCGCGTCCGCAATCATGTTCATGAGCACAAATTGGTTATAGTAGGAAAGCGCGCCTTCCGGTTCGTCCATTAGATACAGCCCATGTGGCTGGAGGCGGGAACCAAAAAAGTCGATGTATCCTTCGCCGTGGGACTGTTCGCCGAGCTCGCCGGAATACATGCCCTTCATGGCGGAAAGGCCGGAAGCGTGCGGCAAGCGGGCGAGGTCTTTTGCGTAGCCGGAACGCCCGCTGTACTCTCGCTCAATGCGCCGCAGCTCCTCGGCTTCCTCGCGCATTCTATCCTCGCGCTCGTCGATATACCGCGTAAAGTCTTCCGCAAGAAAGAAGAAACTGCGCTTTGGCTTTTGCGTAAACTCCGGCCGAAACGCTCTTGCCGCCTGCGAGAACTGCTCGTTCGCTCTCCGGCTGGCGCGCTCGTCGCCAATGCGGATGGCGTTCGTCAGCAAAGCGATGAGTTCCACGAGCGTGGTTTTGCCGCTGCCGTTATCGCCCGCCAATAGCGTTACCGGCGTGGAGAATTCCAGCCGGTCAATAGCCGCGATCTGCGGAAGACTGAGCGGGTATTGATTCGGGTTTGCTTCGTATTCGGTTCGTTTGATTGCTTTCAGAAAAATCATAGTTCGATTATAGCAGAATACAAACCCGCAGGGGAGAGGGCGAACCCATAAGAAAAGAGGAACGGGGTTACCGTTCCTCTTTTTGCGTTGTGTTTGTCAGTCTACGACGACCGTTCCGTCTTCTTTGACTTCTACCTTCGCGCCGGTCTTGACATAGGCGAGGAATTCGTCGCCAAGCCCGTCCACAACGGGCATGCTAACGTCCGTCCAGACGTCCGCGAGGATGGCACCAGCCGCCGCGAGGGAGTCGATGGGTTTACTAAACAACAGGCATGCGGGCTGCTGACCGAGCGCCGCCGCACAGTAGAGCACCATGCCGCCGGTCGTTGAACCGATCGTCTGCGGCAGGCAGAGAGCCACGCCGTGCATCGGCTTTTCGTAGAGATCCGGGTTATTCTGGTCGGAGCACTTGGCGTCCTTATCCTTTAACATGAGCGCCTTTTGAAAGCTCGCCAGCGTGTTGAATCCCTGACGGGAGACCAGCGCCGCGGCGCTGACCGTGCCGGGGACGACAGGACGGCCCTTGAACGTCTTTGACATAATCAGTTGCCCCCTTTCGAGAGAAGAGCAAGAATCTCCTCGTCCGTGTGGTACCGCGCGGAGGTATAGGTGCGCAGTTTGTTGGAGTTCGTCACGACCGGTTGCTTGCCGCAGAGGGGATTGTTCATGTACATGAGCGGGCAGATGTAGGAGAGCACCACACCCATATCCAAGAGCTTTTGATAGTCCGGCGTTTGCTTGAACTCCGCCTGCACGGCGAGCGCGGAGGTGAAGACCGTCGGGATGGCGACCTTCTTGCGACCCTCTTTTTCGAGAGCGGCGGCGAGGGCGTTCGTCCAGTCGTGCAGTTGCTTTATCGAGAGATGCGGACATCCCACAAAGCAGAGTTTCGGCTTAGCGGAAGCATCCTTCCAGATGCAGGGGTAGCTCTTGCGCACGCGCTCCAGTTCCGCGTCGTCGATGACGTACGTTTTTGCACCGTCGACGATCAGCTTTTCACCGAGCTCGACCGCTTCCGGCGTGAGGCCTTCGATGTGGTAGAGGCCGACTGCGCCGTTGCTGGCGGTTGCCGCGCCAAAGTCCTTAAGATAGGCGGTTGCGCCCGCGTCCAGCTCGTGGCCAAGGAACTTGTCCAGCCCGCGCACGTACGGCACGTCCTCCATGACCTTCATGCCGATGGCGCTTCCGAGGATCTGCGCTTCCGGCTTTTTGGTCGTCTTCACTTCGACAATCCAGGTCGCCTTTCGGCCTTCGTCCGTGAGCAAACCGAAGTACGGCGCATAGCCTACGATGCTGCCGAAGAGCTCCAGAATGCCGCTGTTGCGGTTGCAGCGCGCGCCGAGCACGCTGTTGGCGTAGACCACGGCGCTGCTTTCAGCCCAACTCAGCACGTCGCCCTTATTCGGCGTATTGCCGACCTGCTCGAGATAGCAGGTGCAGGTGAACGCGTCCTTGTTGAGCAGGCCGAGTGTTTCTAGCTGCGCTTCGTAATCCGCCTGCTTGCCGTACATAAAGCCAAACACGAGGTTCTGCAGGAAGTTAGCGGGCACATTCTTATCAAGCGGACGGGGATCGACCGAGAACTTCTGACCGGAGAGCGCGCCGCCCTGGATCAGCTGATCCATGAGCGCGTAAACCGGCTTCATCACCGAAAGTCCGAAGCTCGTGACCAGATGCCCGTATTCGCCGGTGACCGGAACCATCTTGGTTGCCCCGAACGTTTCGCCGTAAACGACAAGCGTCTTCATCACCTTTGCCATCGTTTCACCCTTTACGCCGTCTAAAATGGACTGCTGTTCGGGCGTGAGAACCATCTTTGCCATTGTCTGTTTCGCCTCCTTATATGCGGGTAGCCAGCGCGTACGCAGCGCGGCAGGCTTCGAGCACGCGTCCGGCCGTAAAGCTGTCGCCAATGTTATAGAGTTCGGGGGCGACGTTCAGCTTTTGACCCTCCAGGTACGCCGCATCGTCGGGTCTGCCGCCCATGGCGAGCACGACGAGGTCGGCTTCCAGCTCGACGCGCTTGGGTACGTTGCCGATTTTGGGTGCGAGCGGATTTTCGATGTTTTCCGGCAGAATCGGCGCCCAGGTGTTGTAAGGATTCGGAACATTCTTATGCGTGTTTTGCTCGACGACGACGTGTTTTTCATCGAATTCCTGCACGGTAGCGCAGTTGAGCAGTTCCACACCCTGATTCTTGAGGTAATGGATCAAATGTCCGCGGTTGGCGGTGCAGGCGCCCTTCATGAAGTAAGGCAGCATCTCGACGACCTTGACCTTGCGGTCCTTTTCGTAAGTGAGCCAGTAGGCCGTTTCGCAGCCGAC
The DNA here is from genome assembly GCA_963674535.1 of Christensenellaceae bacterium. Taxonomy (GTDB): domain Bacteria; phylum Bacillota; class Clostridia; order Christensenellales; family CAG-138; genus UBA7703. Next base: position 1,363,180 of record OY771363.1, read on the forward strand.
TACGCCGCCGCCGACGACAACGATTTTTTGAGCATCGCCCAGCAGCGCCTCGTTGCCAAGCAGGTCGGTCGCTTCCACATGCGGAATCTTCTCCAACCCTTTGAGTTTGGGCGTTCCGCTGCGGGTGCCGATGGCATAGACCACCGCGTCGAACTTCTTCGTCTTGAGCATTTCGCTTGTGACTTCCGTGTTAAAGTGCGCCTTGAGGTCGAAGGCCTTTTCGGCTGCCTTGAGTTCGCGTTCGAGATAGAACAGGTAGTTCTGGATATCGTACTTAATTCTCGGCACGCTGCCGGGCACGATCTTGCCGCCGATGCGGTCGGTATTTTCGTAGAGATCAACCTTGTGGCCGCGCCGCGCCGCCTGAATGGCAAACAGCACGCCCGCCGGGCCGCCACCGACCACCGCGATGTGCTTTTTGACTTCTGCTGGCGCGATGGCTTCCGGCATGATCTCCTCAAAGCCGGTACGGGGGTTGACCGCGCACTGCGGATGCCCGCCGTCTACGAACTCGTTGATACAGCCTTCCTGACAGCCGATGCAGGGGCGGATTTCGCCGACCTTGCCCGCATAGGCCTTGTTCGGCCATTCCGGATCGGCCAGCAGGGGACGGCCGAGCATGATCATGTCGCACATGCCGTCGCGCAGCGCTTTTTCCGCAAGGTCGGGGTAGCCGAGCTTACCAACGGCGACTACCGGCACGGGAAGACCTGCGTTACTGAGCACTTTACGCTCTTCGAAGCGCTGTTTGACCAGCTGCGCTACTTCCAGGAAGCACCCCGCAGGCATGCCTGCCGGCGGATGCGGCAGCCACCAGTTGTCGTAACAACCGAGATCAACGTCGAACATGTCCACGCCGGCCTTGACGAGGTTTTCCATGTAGTCGAGCGTTTCTTCAATGCTTCTGCCGTTTTTGAATTTGCGCAGCGCCTTGACCTGCATGCCTTCCTCACCGTAGGTTTCGTTGAGGGCGAGGGAGAGGTCGATGCGGTACATAATGGGATATTTCGGGCCGCCGCGCTTGCGCAGTTCCTTGACAAGGTCGATGCCGAACCGCTGCCAGTCGGCATAACGGCCGAGTTTGCGGCGGTTGAAGGCGGGGTTTGTAAGCTGTTCGAGCAGGTAGCCTTCGTGGCCGTGCAGATACACGCCGTCGATGCCGCAAGCTTTCGCGTCCGCCGTAGCCTGACCGCCATTTTTAATGATCTTTTTGAGCTTCGCACCGGAGAGCGGCATACAGGGGATTTCGGAGATATAAAAGTTCGGGTTCAGCGAGGCGGAAACGGGGAACTTGAGCTGCGTAATCAGGCACTGCGGATTTCCAACGCGACCAAGTCCGGGGGTGAGCTGAATGAACAAGCGCGCGCCGTAGTTATGGCAGCCCTGCGCGAGGTCGCGCCAACCGGAAAGCACCGTGCGGCTGCGATCGATGCGGGGAAAATACGAAAGTCCGCCAAGTTCGGTAATGGAGTTATCGATTCCGTGGCTGATCGGGATGAGGCCGGTTGTGATCAGACCTACGCCGCCTTTTGCGCGCGCAAAGAAGTACTGCTGCATCTTGGCGTTGGGGCGTCCCGTCTCTTCGCACATGTCGATGTTGCCCATAGGCGCCATGACAAGGCGGTTTTTCAGCGTCACGGAGTTGACACGGACGGGGGAGAACATGTGGTCGTAAGGATACAGCTCGCTCGTAAATCGCGCCGAGCCGCCCGCACGGTTGTCGTTATCCGCCGCGCAGACCCAGTTGCCGTAACTGTCGACCAGTTGCTGAACAAAGGCGTCTTTTTTCAATTGGATTTTCCTCGCTTTCGATATGATAATTTATGATGTGAAACGTTAGAATCTAACATATACTCTATCAAACACGGAAGATACCGTCAAGGCGAGTAGACGTTATTTCGAGAATATAATATCGATTTAACATGGATTTTGCAGGCGGAAGAACCACAGACAAATTTGGCATTTTGCGCTGTCGGTGTTATAATGCCATTATGGAAAATTTGCGCAGTAACAGCCAGATCATCAGCGATGTTCTGCCGGGCTCACCGGCGGAACTTTCCGGCGTTTTGGCCGGAGAAACGCTATTGAGCATCGACGGCGAACCGGTTGTCGATCTGGTGGATTACGAGCATTTGACCGCAAACGAGAAGCTGAAACTGACCCTGCTTGATAAGGCGGGGCGTGAGCGGACGGTGAGCGTTCAAAAAGACGAATACGAGCCGCTGGGGCTTTCGTTTGCCACGAGCCTCATGGACGATATGCGCACCTGCAGAAACCACTGCGTGTTCTGCTTTATCGATCAAATGCCGAAAGGCGTCCGCACGAGTCTGCACGTCAAGGACGACGACTGGCGCATGTCGTTTATAATGGGCAACTACGTCACCCTGACGAATCTGGACGAGCGCGAATTGGAACGCATCATCCACCGGCGCGTCAGCCCGCTGTATGTTTCCCTCCACGCGAGCGATCCAGACGTCCGCGTCCAGATGATGAAAAACCCGCGCGCGGGTGAAGCGATGAGTCAGCTCAAACGCCTAGCCGAAGCGGGACTGAAGTTTCATCTGCAGGCGGTGCTCTGCCCGGGACTGAACGACGGGGAAGTGCTCAATAAGACGATTCGGGACGTGACCGCGCTGATACCCTATGCGCAGTCGCTCGCCATTGTGCCTGTCGGGCTGACCAAATATCGCGAGGGGCTTACGGAGCTTCGGCGGTTCACGCCGGAGGAAGCAAGCCGCATGATCGACGAAATTGAGCCGCTGCAGAAAACTTTTCTGAAACAATATGGCACAAGATTCGTATTTCTGGCGGATGAATGGTATACTTGCTGCCGGCGCGAACTTCCGCCGTACGAGGCGTATGAGGATTTTCCCCAAATCGAAAACGGCGTGGGGCTTCTGCGCCTGTTCGAAGGGGAACTTCAAGAAGCGCTGGAAGAACGCGAACCGCTGAAGGAATCGCGAAGATTTCTCATGGCGGGCGGTGTTTCCGCAGAGCCGTTTTTCCGTGAAGTATACCGTACCCTGGAACCCTACGGCGTGTTCATCGAAACCCGCGCCATCGTCAACCGCTATTTCGGCGAAAGCGTTACCGTTGGCGGACTGGTCACGGGCGGGGACTTGACAAGTCAGCTTGCCGGGAGCGATTTTGGACGGGCGCTCTTGATTCCGCGCGCCATGCTCAAAGCGGACGAATCGGTGTTTCTCGACGGCATGACGCTTTTCGAAACGGAACTCAGACTGGGCACGAAGATTATTCCCGTTTCGTCAGGTGACGATCTCATAGAGATCGTATTCGAACATGACGAAGAATCATAACGAGATTTTGAGTTGAGAAACTTACTGTAAAATGAACTCGCGTCGCAGCCGGTGACCGAAAACTGGTTTTGGCCAATCAATAAGGAGAATCACGATGAAAAAACCCCTGGTGGCGATTGTCGGCCGCCCGAACGTTGGAAAATCGACGCTGTTCAACCGCCTGATCGGGCACCGTGTTGCGATTGTGGAAGATACGCCGGGCGTCACCCGCGACCGGATCTATCAGGATGCGCAGTGGCTGAACTATTCCTTTACGCTGATCGATACCGGCGGCATTGAACCCGCCAACGACGATATTATTGCTGCCCAGATGCGCCGTCAGGCGGAGCTTGCCATTGAAACGGCGGATGTAATCATCTTCCTCGTGGATGGTCGGGAAGGCATGACCAGCGCGGATATGGAAGTGGCCGAACTGCTCCGCCGTTCCAAAAAGCCCATCGTGCTTGGCGTGAACAAGGTGGACGCTAAGAAGTTTGAAGAGTCCGCCTATGAGTTCTATTCTCTTGGCTTGGGCGATCCTATTCCGATCTCTTCTGCGCAAGGGCTGAATTTGGGCGATCTGCTGGATGAAGTCGTGCGCGATTTTCCAAAGGATTTGGAAACGGAGGAGAGCGACCGCATCAACATCGCCGTGGTCGGCAAACCCAACGTTGGAAAATCCAGCCTCGTCAATGCGCTGCTCGGCGAGGAGCGCAGCATCGTCAGCGACATTCCGGGTACGACCCGGGATTCCATCGACACGCCGTTTACCCGGGACGGGCGTGAGTTTGTAATTGTCGATACCGCGGGTATCCGCAGAAAGCGCAGCGTCGAGGACGAAACCATCGAGCGCTACAGCGTGATTCGTTCGCTTGCCGCCATCCGCCGCGCGGACGTGGTGCTGATTGTCTGCGACGCAAGCCAGGGCTTGAGCGAGCAGGACGTCCGCATTGCAGGCTATGCGCACGAAGAAGGCAAGGCAAGCGTGCTCGTTGTTAACAAGTGGGACTTGATCGAAAAAGACACCAATACGATGAACCGGTTTAAAAAAGACCTGGGCGTCGATCTGGCGTTTATGGACTATGTGCCGATGCTGTTCATCTCGGCCAAAAACGGTCAGCGTGTCGGCAAGGTGCTGGAAGCCGTCGTCTCCGCGTTTGAGCAGAGCCGCCGTCGCATCACGACCGGCCAGCTCAACGACACCGTCAGCGAAGCGGTCATGATGAACAACCCGCCATCCGATAAAGGCCGCATCCTCAAGATTTATTTTGCCACGCAGGCGAGCGTGCAGCCGCCTACGTTCATTATTTTTGTCAACGATACCGAAATCGTGCACTTTTCTTACGAGCGCTATATGGAAAACTTCTTTCGTAAGTCGTTCGGTTTTGAGGGGACGCCGATACGGCTTATTTTCCGAAACAGAAAGAAGGATTCCGAACAATGACGTTTTTCACTGGCATTTGGGCGCTTGATCTCTGGACGGTTCTGGCATGCATCTTCGCGGGTTATCTGCTTGGCAATATTCAAACGGCGATTATCGTAAGTAAATGGTATTATCATGACGACGTTCGCAACCACGGTTCCGGCAACGCGGGCAGCACCAACATGGTGCGCGTGTTTGGCTTCGGGCCGGGCGCGATTACATTCGCGGGGGATTTTACCAAGGCGCTCCTTAGCGTTTTAGCGGGTCAGCTGATCTGCGGCACGGTTGGCGGGTATATCGCGGGGTTGTTCGTCGTAGTCGGACACTGCTGGCCTATCTTCGCGGGATTCCGCGGGGGAAAGGGCGTTGCGTCTTCCGCAAGCCTGATGATCTTTACGTTTCCGCTCGGTGCGGGCATCGCGCTCGCAATCGGGGCGATTATCCTCGCCGTCAACAAGCGCGTTTCCATCGTCTCCATGGCGAGCATCCTCTTGTTCTTCCTCTGCACGCTGATCTTCCGGCTTAACGATCTGCCGCTTGTTGTTCTGGCTGGGCTGCTCGCAATCATTGTGTATGTGCGCCACATCGAAAACATCAAGCGCCTTTTGCATGGCGAAGAGCAGCGTCTGCGCAAGGAAGGGCGCTGAGCGCAGCATCATTCGGCTGCGCTTTCAGCGCAGTGACTTAACGCTCGATTAACCTTGATTCGATAAACTGACATTCAAGTAAGATTTTTTCCATTAGCCCGTCCGCTTACCACAAGCGGGCGGCGCTTTTGGCGTAAAAAAACGAAGAACAGGATGTTATTATGGTTAAGATACTGCTGGTGGAAGACGATGCGGACCTGAACGAAATGATACGCACGGTGCTGGACAACAACGGCTTCGATGTGCTTGCCGTCGGCAGCGGGGAAGCGGCGCTGGACGCGCTCGACCGGCATTATATCGACCTCATCGTGTCGGACGTGATGATGCCCGGTATGGACGGCTTTTCGCTACTTTCTCAGATACGGCAGGCGAACATGCTGACCCCCGTGCTCTTTATTACGGTCAAAGGCAGCTACGAAGATAAAAAGCGCGGGTTCTCCATCGGCGTGGACGACTACATGGTCAAACCGATCGACATCAAGGAGCTGGTGCTGCGCGTCAACGCGCTGCTGCGCCGCGCAAAGATTGCGCATGAGCAGCAACTCTCTATTTCCGGCGTAACGCTGGATGCGGAAACGCTTACCGTTACGCGCGGGCAGGAGTCGCAGACGCTCACGCCAAAGGAGTTCTTCCTCCTATTCAAGCTGTGCTCCTATCCGGGGCGCGTGTTCACGCGCTTCGAAATCATGAGCGAAATCTGGGGGTATGATTCCGAAAGCGACGAAAAGACCATCAACGTCCATATCAGCAAACTCCGCTCGCGGTTTGAAGGCTGGCCGGAATTCGAAATACAAACCGTGCGCGGGTTAGGCTACAAAGCGGTTGTAAGGGAGGCGGGAGTATGAAAAAACGCGGACGAATCAACGTAAAACCGGCGCATCCGCTGATTTTTTACCTGACGATCTTCTCGCTCGGCGCAATGATCATTTCCTCGGCGTTTCTGTATCTTGTTTGGGAAGTACTCCTTCATTTCGAGGTAAAATTTGTAGAAACGCTTGGACTTGACCAACTGCTGCTCTGGTCGCTGATGTTCAGCATCGTGCTGTCAACGTTGTTCGTGCTGTTCTTGGGCGATCGAATCGTGTTCAAAAGCATCCATGAACTTACCAACGCAAGCAAGCGCGTTGCAAAGGGCGACTTCACCCCGAAGCTGGAAATCCCGAAAGAGCGGGAGATCGGAGAGCTGGTCAAGAGTTTTAACCAGATGGTTGAGCAGCTCGGCCGCCAGCAAGCGCTGAACTCTGACTTTTTAGTCGGTATTGCGCACGAGTTTAAAACGCCGCTTGCGACGATTCGCGGCTATACACAGCTGCTCAGCGAGGACACACCGATTGAGAAGCGCGAGAAATACGCGGATATCATCGTAAAGAAAGTGGACGCGCTCACCGCCCTCGTTACCAACATTCTGGAACTCTCCAAACTGGAAAGTGACGACGTCAAGATTCCGCGTTCGGTCTTTTCGCTCGACGAGCAAATTCGAAAGACGATTCTCTTTTTCGAGCCCGCGTGGAGCGGAAAGCAAATCGATCTGATACCGGAACTTTTGCCTCTCGACTACTACGGCAGCCCGGAGCTGATCGGCGAAATCTGGCAGATTCTGCTCGATAACGCCATTAAATTCACCCCGGCGGGCGGAACGATTGCCGTGAGTATGGAGGAATCTCCCGAGCAGATTTCCATCTGTTTTCGGGACAGCGGCATTGGCATGGACGAGGAAACGAAAGCGCACTTGTTTGAAAAGTTCTATCAAGGCTCCGCGCAGCCCGGTAAAAAAGGCTCCGGACTGGGGCTTGCGCTGACAAAGCGGATTCTGGACGTCTGCGGCGGAGACATAGCGGTGGAGTCCGCGCCGGGGAGCGGCACGATTATCCGCATCCTCCTGCACAAAACGCCGCAATCGTGAAAGAATCGTGTCGAATACGGCGTTTTAACCTTTGCTTAACCTTCCCGACGCAAGCTGTACCCGAGCAATCAGGAAACGGGAGTTTGCGAAGGGAAGGTTCTTTTTAGCTGGTAAGCTCCCGCTCAACAAAACGCAGCGAGGAGGCTTAGAAAATGAAAAACGATTTGACTTGGAGCGAGAGCCTGAAGACGTTCGGCGTCAAGCAGGTGATTTCCTACATCGACAAAAACCCGGAAAAGAACGTACCAAAAATACTGGACTGGCTGATCAAAACGGATAAAAACAACGTAGTGAGCCATCAGGCCGAGGCGATACAGAAGGCGTTTGCAGACCCCGACAACAACTGGCACCGGCTCATTTTGAGCCTGTGGTCGGATGTCGACGACGGCGTTCGCCGCAGGTTGTTTGAAAACTTTGTTATCAACGCCAGCATGATCGGATCGCCGCGTCAGATAAAGATTCGCGAAACGGAAAACTGCAATGTTCCGTGGGCAATCTTGATGGATCCGACTTCGGCCTGCAACCTGCACTGCATCGGCTGCTGGGCGGCGGATTACGGCAGCAAGATGAACATGTCCTTTGCGCAGATGGACGAAATTGTCCGACAAGGCAAAGCGATGGGGACGTACTTCTATATCTTCTCCGGCGGTGAGCCGCTGGTGCGCAAGAAGGACGTGATCGCGCTCTGCGAAGCGCACCCGGACTGCGCGTTTCTCTCCTTTACGAACGGGACGCTGATTGACGAAGCGTTTGCCGACGAAATGCTGCGCGTGCAGAACTTTGTGCCTGCCATCAGCGTGGAAGGCTTTGAGGAAGCGACCGACTCCCGGCGAGGCAAAGGTACCTACTCCGCCGTCGTGCGCGCCATGGAGATTCTCAAACGCAAAAAGTTGCCGTTCGGCATTTCCTGCTGCTACACGCGCACCAATACGGACGTGATCGGTAGCGAAGCGTACTTTGACGAGATGATCCGCCTCGGCGCAAAGTTCATGTGGCTGTTTACCTATATGCCCGTTGGCAAGGACGCGGTTACCGACCTAATGGTCACGCCCGAACAGCGCGAGTTTATGTATCATCAGGTGCGCGCCTTTCGAAAGACCAAACCGATCTTTACGATGGACTTTTGGAACGACGGCGAGTTTGTTGGCGGGTGCATAGCGGGCGGGCGTTCCTACCTGCATATCAACGCCAACGGAGATATCGAGCCCTGCGCGTTCATCCACTACTCGGACTCAAGCATCTACAACAAGACCCTGCTGGAAGCGTACCGCTCGCCGCTGTTCATGCAGTATCACGACAGCCAGCCGTTCAACAAAAACCACCTGCGGCCCTGCCCGCTGCTCGACAATCCGGAGTTTCTCGCGCGGATGGTGGACTCTTCCGGCGCGGCGTCGACCGATATGCAGAGCAGGGAAGACGTACACGATTTGACCGCAAAGTGTAAATGTGCCGCAAAGTGCTGGGCGCCGGTTGCAGACAGGCTCTGGAACGAAGGGCACGCCGAACACCACATGAAACGCTGAATAAAGCAAAAACGCTTCCCGCTTAAAAAACGGGAAGCGTTTTAAGTTACCGTTCAGCGAATGCCGAATTTCTGCTTGATTTCCTCCACGGCTTTATGCGCGTCCACCGCGTCCACGCAGAATTCAATGCGCGTTTCGCTGGTGGTGATCAGCCAGACGTGGATGTTCGCCTTGCTCAGCGCGGAGAGCAACTGGGCGGCGACGCCGTGCCGGAGCGCCATACCGGAATTCTCCAGCGTGAGTTTGGTCAGGTCGGAACGCGTGCGGAACGAGAAATCCGCACCGGTGTTCTTGAGTTCGTTGAGCGCTTCCAGCGCCTGACAGAGTTCGCCGCCGGCCAGCGAAAAGCCGATGCTGAGGTGTTCGCCCGGCTCGCCGCTGGCGATCATATCCACGAACACATCGCGCGCGGCAACAGCCTCGAACAGGCTGGACAAAAACGAATCGTCATCGATCCCGGCAAGCACGCTGACCACCGCCTGATCTTCCAGCGAGAGCAGGCTGAAAGCCGCGTCGTGCTCGCTGACGACGTTACGCATGTTGTACAAGCCGTTGGATTTGCCAACGATGTACTGCGCCGCACGGAGCGCACCCTGCGCAAAAATCTGCTTGCTGAATGCGCGGTGCGTAATCTCCACGATCTCGTCGTTGCCGATGAACTTGACTTCGTGTTCGCCAACCACCGTACCGCCGCGCAGGGAGTGGATGCCGATTTCGTTCTGCGTGCGGCGCTTGTTTTTTTCATGTCTGCCGAACTCGAGTTCCATTTCGTCCGGAGAGGACGAGGAAACGGCGTCCGCCAGCATGAGCGCGGTTCCGCTGGGCGCGTCCACTTTTTTGCGGTGATGGGTTTCTACAATTTCCACGTCGAAGTTGCCGCCGAGCGTGACGGCCGCCTGCCGCACCAGCTCAAGCTGGAGATTGACCCCAAGCGACATATTACCCGTTTGGAACACGGGTATCCGCTCGCTCGCGGCGCGGATGAGCTTGAGCTCCCGCTCGCCAAGGCCGGTCGTGCCGATGATGGCGGGAATGCCGCGCGCCTGCGCAAACCGCAGCACGGTGGGAACGCTTGCGGGAACGGAAAAGTCGATTACGACGTCAACCGTTTCCTTTACGTCGTCGATATTACGGTAAACGGGGCAGGAAACCTGCGCGCTGCAGTCGTAAAGGTCCACACCGGCAGCGGTGGAAAAAGCGCCGCTCTGCGCTTGACAAGCAGCATACACGGCGCGTCCCATCTGACCGCAGATTCCGTTGATTAAAACAGAAATCATACGTCCTCCTGAGAAAAATTCGGCAGTTTAGATCAGTTCGTAACCCTTCAGCGTTTCTTCGATCAAACGCATATCGGCGGGCGTCGGGGGAACGAGCGGCAGGCGAACGTCCGGTTCGCAGAGCTGCATGAGCCCCATCATGGCCTTGAGCGGGATGGGGTTGACTTCGCAGAACGCCGCTTTCCAAAGCGGAATCATCTGCAGCTGCAACTGACGGGCAAGCGTGATATCGCCCTTGAAGAACGCTTCGCACATTGCGTGCATTTCACCCGGAACGACGTTGGCAATCGTGGAGATGACGCCCTTGCCGCCGATGCTGAGTACGGGAACAACATGGTCGTCGTTGCCGGAGTAGATGTCGCACTGCGGGCAGAGCGCCGCGAGGTTGACAATCTGTTCAATGTTGCCGCTGGCTTCCTTGGTACCTACGATGTTCTTATGCGTGCAGAGCTCCGCCATGGTCTGGGGCAGAATGTTCAGCCCTGTGCGGCTGGGAACGTTGTACACGATAATCGGCGTATCAACGCTGTCCGCCACGGTAAAGTAGTGGCGGAGAAGCCCCTGCTGCGTGGTTTTGTTGTAATACGGGGTAACGATAAGCAGCCCGTCCACGCCGATTGCCTCGGCGGATTTGCTGTTTTCAATGACTTCTTCGGTGTTGTTGCCGCCGGTGCTGGCAATAACGGGGACGCGCCCGTTGACGCGCTCTACGACGAACTGGATGATGCTGAGGCGTTCGTCCAATGAGAGCGTAGCGCTTTCACCCGTCGTAGCGCAGCAGACGATGGCGTCCGTGCGGTTTGCAATTTGTAGTTCAATCAGCCTTGTGTATGCCGTAAAATCGATCGAGCCGTTCTGAAACGGCGTGACCATAGCAACGGCGGAACCCCGAAAGATAGACATAATACCTTACGCCTCCCATTGACGAATCAGTTCCTGAGCAATCTGCACGGCGTTGGTTGCCGCACCTTTGCGGATATTGTCCGCAACGCACCAGAAGTTAATTCCGTTTTCAACGGAGAAATCGCGGCGGAGCCTGCCCACATAGACGGGATCCGTATCGGCCGCGGTGATGGCCATGGGGTAGATGTTGTTGGCCGGGTCGTCCTGTACGACAATACCTTCCGTCGCTTCCCAGAGCGCGCGGATGTCGGCCAGCTCAAAGGGCTTTTCGAACTCAACATTGATGCTTTCGCTGTGGCCATGGAATACCGGCACGCGGACGGTCGTCGCCGTTACGCGGAGATTCGGGAGATCGAGAATCTTTCTCGACTCCTCAACCATCTTCTGTTCTTCCTTGGTGTAGCCGTTTTCAAGGAATACATCGATATGCGGCAGGCAGTTACCCGCGATGGGGTGCGGGAACTTCTGCGGCGCAATGCCCTTGAGGCCGTTTTCGAGGTCGCTGTAGCCCTTCATGCCCGCGCCGGATACCGCCTGATAGGTTGAATAGATCACGCGCTTGAGGCCGTATTTGACCGCGAGGGGCTTTAACGCCACCATCGCCTGGATGGTGGAGCAGTTCGGGTTTGCGATGATGCCGTGCTTTTTATACATCGGGATGGCATGCGGGTTGACTTCCGGCACGACGAGCGGGATTTCCGGATCCATGCGCCAGCAGCTGGAATTGTCGATCACCACCGCGCCGGACTCGGCGACGATGGGGGCAAACGTCTTGGAAGTGCCCGCGCCTGCGGAGAACAGCGCTATATCAACACCGAGGCCTTTGAACGCGTCGGGCGTCAGTTCGCGAACAATGTGGGTCTTACCCATGAAGTTGATTTCGGTACCCGCGCTGCGTTCGGAAGCAAAGAGGAAGTATTCCGAAACGGGAAGTTTGCGCTCTTCGAGTACGCGGAGAAACATTCTGCCAACCATTCCGGTGGCGCCGACGACTGCAATTTTGTACTGTTTCATGGTTTGTTACCAGTTTTCTCGAATTCGAGAACTTCGCCTTTCTTATTTAATCCCTGAACGGCTTTATTTTGACCGTATCTATCTTTTGAAAAAGTGCAGGTGCGCCGCAATTGGTTATAGACACCCATTTAAATTCATACGTTTTGGTTAGACTGATTCTAATAAATATTCACTGGTTTGTCAAATCATAACCGCTATAATATAGGATATATTTGTTTGATTCAATTTCTGTAAACCGAATATTCGGACGCTGAGGCGCGCAAAAAACAGCCAGAATTATGGACGAATCGTGATTCTTTGTGGGAAAACGAGGTTTGTTTTGCGGAATGTTTGCCAGCAATCCAGATATGTTGTACAATAAAAAACCGAACGTATAAATTTGGTTTAAAGAGGGGTGCAGACGGGATGGAAGCTGAATACGGGCGGTTTGCCGCCGTATACGATACGCTGATGCGCGGCGTGGATTACGACGCGTGGGCGGACTATCTCGTTTCTCTGCTGACAGAACAAAACGTTCGCCCCGGAGACGCGGTTCTGGACTGCGCCTGTGGAACGGGAGAGCTCACGATACGGCTGAATAAACGCGGATTTGTGATGACCGGCGTCGACCGTTCAGAAGAGATGCTCGCCGTTGCGCAAAAGAAAGCGCGGCTTGCGGGGCAAAAAATTCCGTTCGTATGTCAGGATATGCGCTCTCTTTCGCTGCATAAACCCGTCAGTGCGATCGTCTGCGCCTGCGACGGCGTGAACTACCTGCTGACAAAAAAGGACGTCAATGCGTTTTTAACCAGCGCGTATCAGGCACTGAAGCCGGGAGGCACGCTACTCTTTGACGTTTCCTCGGCATATAAGCTCGAATGCGTGCTGGGTAACCAAACATACGGCGAAGATACGAATGAGTGCGCCTACCTCTGGCAGAACGCTTATGATCCCGAGAGCCGCCTGGTCGAAATGAATCTTTCTTTTTTTCTGCCGGATGGAGCAGGCAAGTACACGCGTTTTAACGAACGTCATGTGCAGCGGGCTCACGCGGCGGAAGAACTGCTCGAAGCGCTCGGAAAAGCGGGTTTTACAAATTGCCGCGCTTACGAAGCGTTTACAACAAACGAAGTCGGCGCCGCGAGCGAACGAGTTCAGTTTGCGGCCGTAAAACAGGAATTATTCGAGTAAATTTAATAAGAAACAATCCATACGGTTTTTCGTATGACGAGGCAGAATGAAGAAGAATCAATCGGGTAAAAACGATCAATTGATACAGTGCGTCGCGGCGGAGGGAATGTTCCGCGTAACGCTGATTACAGGTACGGAACTGGTTCGCGAAGCGCGCAGAATCCACAGCCTTTCGCGCGTTGCAACGGCGGCGCTGGGCAGGCAGCTCATGATGACCGCAATGATGGCCGCCGACCTCAAGCACGAGAACGATAAGGTTTCCACCATCCTGAAAGGCGACGGCCCCGCCGGGAGCATGATCTGCACCGGCAACGCCGCGCTGGAAGTGAAAGGCTCGGTATCGGGCGGAATCTCCGAACTGCCGCCGACGCCGGAGGGTAAGCTGGATGTTGGCGGGTTTGTCGGCCACGCGGGACAGCTCACGGTCGTCAGCGACATGGGGCTTAAGGAACCGTATGTGGGAGTATGCGATCTCGTTTCCGGCGAAATTGCCATCGACTTTGCGCAGTATTACGCCGTGAGCCTGCAGCGACCCGCGTTGATCTACCTTGGCGTACGCGTCAATGCCGAAAGCGGGGAACTCCTCGGCGCGGGCGGCGTCTTTGCCGAGCCGATGCCGGGCTGCCCGGAGGAACTGCTCGATCGGATACAGAAAAAGAGCGGTGAAATTGCGACGCTTTCCAAACAGCTGGACGCGGGCGAAACGGCGGATGAGTTCTTGGAGCGCGTATTTGGGGAGTTCGGATTGGAGATCGTCTCCAGGCGGGAGCCCGTCTACTGCTGCGACTGCTCGCGGGAGCGGATCGAGCGTGCGCTTTTGTCCACCGGGGCGGATGAAGTACGTGATATGATAGAGCAGGATCACGGGGCGGGAGTAACCTGCCGGTTCTGCGATAAGATTTATACCTTTACCGAGGAAGACTTAAGGGAGCTGCTCAGAGCCGCTTCCGGGAATGAAGATGAAGACAACTAAAAAAGGAAAAGTAATACCGTTCAGCCAGACCGCTACGTTTTATCGGAAACGCGGCGAGAAGGAACTGGAAAAAAACGATTTGATCGCGGCGATTCATAAATACCGCGAGGCGTACGAACGCGCGCCGGAAGACCCGGAAATCTCGATTGCGCTGGCGGAAATTCTCAGCCAGATGCAGCGCTTTGAGGAGAGCAACCGAGTTTTACTGCGCCTGATGGCGAGCGAGCAGGAACTTCCGCCGGAGGTTCACTTTGGGCTTGCCTGCAACTATTTTGGTTTACAGGATTACGACTGCGCGGCGGACAGTCTGGAAGACTATCTTGACGAGGAGCCGGACGGCCCGTTTGCCGCGGATGCGGAGGATTTTCTCGACCTTATCGACGACGACGACGCGATGTTTGAAACAACGGGTCTCAAGACGGACGACGACTACGAGGACAACGCCGTCTGCCGGTACGCGCGCTCCCTGCTTGCCAGCGGGGACGTCGGTTACGCGGTAGAGGAGCTGGAGCACCGCGTCGGTCAAAAGGCGGATTCTGCAAAAGTGCGCGAGCAGCTTGCCATTGCATATTTCTGCGATAACCGCCGCGCCGATGCGGAGCGCGTTGCCAATCAACTGCTGGAAGAAAACCCGAGCGACGTGCTGGCCATCTGCACGCTCGCGCTGGGCGATCTTGACGCAAACAACCATCCCGCCGCGCTCGAAAAGCTGGAACGGCTTTCGCAAATCAAGACAAGCGATCCGGAGGAACTCCACAGCATCGCCGTTCTGCAGATGGACTTGCAGCGGTATGAGGACGCGGAAAAGACGCTGAGCCAGCTGATTATTCTGATGCCGTACGATGAAAACGTGCTCCATAAAACCGGCTACGTCAAGTTTATGCGCGGGGACGCGGAAGGCGCGCGCCTCTGTTACCAAAAGCTCTTGCGCATCGACCCGCACGACACGGTTGCGCGCTATTACCTGAGCCTCTGCCGCCACACGGACGGTTCGGCAAAGAACGTTTCCGCCCGCTGGATGATTCCGTATCAGGTGCCGTTCGGAGAAGCGTTCCGCAGGCTCAATCATATTAACCGCGCGCTCACGTTGTCGCAGGAAGAACTGTACCATACCTGGACGACCGACGCATATTACCGCGATTTAATCGTCTGGGCGATTTCGCTTTCCGACGTGCGGGTTAAAAAGAGCATGCTTTCTCTGGTGTTTACGTTTGGGGACGCGAATGCCGAACGCGTTTTGCGGGACTTTCTGCTCCGCACCGACCAGCCGGACGACCTCAAGCGCGCGGTGTTCGGCATGCTCCGGCATATGGAAGCCAAGGAACCGTACCGTGCGTACCTGAACGGGCGCTGGATCAGCGGGCGCGTGAATATGCTGGAGCTGGACTACAAGATGCCCGCCTCTTATGAAGGGGTCATGCAGGTGCTTCTACAGTTCATGCTGGGCAACTGCCGCGAGGAATGCGCAAACGAAGCCGCGCGTATCTTCCGCCGTTATATCGAAAGCCTGAACCGTAAATTCCCGCGCATCTCCGCTTTGCAGGAGGTCAGCTATGCCGCCGCGCTGGAATTCCTCGGGCGCAAAAACTGCGGCGAGGAAGTGACCCAGGAGGAGATTGGCGAAATCTACCGCGTTTCAAACTCCCGCCTCAGAAACGCGATTCTCAAGCTTGCACCGTTTGCAAAGACCCCGAAGGAGGAACTATGAAATTTTACGCAACCTGCAAGCTGGGGTTGGAGTCGCTGGTGACACGGCAGCTGCGCGATCTGGAAATCGAAGTACTGGAAACCGAGGACGCGCGCGTGAGCTTTTCCGGCGGCGCGGCGGATATGGCACGGGCTCTGCTTTGGCTCCGCACGGCGGAGCGGGTGCTTCTCGTGGTCGGCGAATTCGAAGCGGAAACGTTCGATTCCCTGTTCGAGCAGACCAAGGCACTGAACTGGAAGAAGTTCTTAAAACCTGAAACGAATATTCATGTCAACGGCAAGTCCGCCAAGAGCACGCTGTTTTCGGTGAGCGACTGCCAGAGCATTGTGAAAAAAGCGATCATAGAAAGCCTGAAGGCGGGGTATAAGCGCACAACGATTCCCGAAGGCGGGGAAGAGATTATCGTTGAAGTCGGCATCCTGCGCAACAAGGTTTCGCTCTGTTTGGACTGCTGCGGCGCGGGGCTTTCGCGCAGGGGTTACCGCACTTTCAATGTTGCGGCGCCGCTTGCGGAAACGCTGGGCGCGGCCATCGTGATGCTTTCGCGTTACCGCGCGGATCTGCCGCTGATCGACCCCATGTGCGGCTCCGGTACCATGCCCATTGAGGCCGCGATGATTGCGCAGAATATCGCCCCGGGACTGAACCGTTCGTTTGCCGCGGAAAACTGGTGGTTTTTCGATAAGGCTATCTGGACGGAGGAACGAAGACGCGCGCTTGAGCAGAGAACGAACCAAAAGATCAGCATTTCGGGATTCGATATCGACCCGAGGAGTATCGATCTTTGCAAGATGCACGCAAAAAAGGCGGGCGTATTCTGCGATTGGGGTGTTCGCGACATAAGGGACTTTTCCGCAAGCGAGCAGTCCGGCGTTCTCGTATGCAACCCGCCCTACGGCGAGCGGATGATGGCGGAGAAGGACGTAAAAGAGCTTTACCGGCAGATGCGGCGTGTGTTTGCGCCTTACCCCAGCTGGAGCGTCAATATCTTTTCCGGCATGCGCGAGTTTGAAACCGTTTACGGCAAACGCGCCGATAAGCGCAGAAAACTCACCAACGGCGGCATGCCCTGCACGTTGTATCAATACTTTGGAGTAAAGGATCTATGAAATACGCGGTAATTCTGGGCGACGGCATGGCGGACTGGCCGCTGGACGAACGGGGCGGCAAAACGCCACTGGAAGCGGCGAAGCATCCCGCTATGGACAGGCTCGCGCAGGAGGGCATGTTTGGGCTTGTCAAGACGGTGCCAGACGGCATGAAGCCCGGCAGTGACACGGCAAACCTCGCGGTATTCGGCTACGATCCGCGCGTCTGCTATTCCGGCCGTTCGCCCCTGGAAGCGATGAGCCTTGGCATCGATCTGGAGCAGAGCGATGTTGCGTACCGCTGCAACCTTGTTACGCTCTCCGGCGGAACGACGCTGGCCGAATCCGTGATGACCGACTACAGCGCAGGCGAAATCTCAACGGAAGAAGCCGCTGAGCTGGTTTCGTACCTTAATGAAAACATTCAGGACGAAGGCGTGCTGCTCTATCCGGGGTTTTCGTACCGGCATTGTTTCGTATTAATGAACGCCGAGACCGGCGCGGAACTGATCCCTCCGCACGATTTTTCCGGTCAGAGCGTCGCGGGAAAACTTCCGCAGGGGACAAACTCGGAACTCCTTTTGCGTTGGATGGAGCGGGCGTTTGCGCTGCTTGGCGATCATCCCGTCAACCGCGCGCGCATTCAGGCGGGCAAGAATCCGGCAAATGCCATCTGGTTCTGGGGTGAGGGAAGACGTCCCAAGCTGTCGCCGTTCATTGAAAAGACTGGCTTGCACGGCGCGGTCATCTCCGCCGTGGACTTGATTCAAGGCATTGGCAAATGCGCGGGCATGGAAGTCATCAAAGTGGAAGGCGCAACCGGAACCTACGAAACAAACTTTTCAGGCAAGGCACAGGCCGCTATCAACGCGCTGTCTAGCGGGATCGATTACGTTTATATCCACCTCGAAGCGCCGGACGAATGCGGCCACCACGGGCAGTTGAAAGAGAAGATTTTTTCAATTGAGCAGATCGACGATAAGGTGCTTTTTCCCGTTTGGAACTATCTGGAGCAAAGCGGGGAAGACTACCGTATCCTGCTGCTGCCGGATCATCCGACGCCGCTGAAAATACGCACGCACAGCGCCGAAGCCGTGCCGTTTGCACTCTATAAAAAGGGCGAAAATGAAGCAAAAACCGTTCGCTACTGCGAAAAAGACGCGAGCAGTACAAACGTTTATTTGGACGAAGGGTTCCGCTTGATCGACTGGATGCTGCGCTGAAGCCTGCGGCTTTCGTCGCCGCCCAGCGCGAAAAGCGGGTGGCTTAACGAGAAATTTCGCTTCACTGAAATAGCTGAAAAGGTATTGCAAAACGGTTCATGTTCGTGTATGATACTCATTGCGTCGAGTTTACCGAGCCGTGGAGAGATGGCTGAGCTGGTCGAAGGCGCACGACTGGAAATCGTGTTTACCCCTTAAAGGTAACGTGGGTTCGAATCCCACTCTCTCCGCCAAAAACAAGGAGCACCGTCTGGTGCTCCTTGTTTGTTTATAGAAGTATAATCTATTTTATACGCGTCAATGCGCCGTCCGATACCTCGCTGACTGTGTCGCAGAGAATCTCAACATCATCCTTCACATGGCTGGCCAGCAGGATCGTTTTCCCCTCGGCTTTGAGTTGCAACAGGAGCGCGCGCATCTCTTCAATGCCATGCTTATCGAGCCCGTTCAGGGGTTCATCCAGAATCAGAAGCGGCGGGTTTTCCATGATCGCCTGCGCAATGCCTAATCGTTGCCGCATGCCAAGAGAGTACTTGCCGACAGGTTTCCTATCCGCTGGGTTGAGACCGACTTTGCGAATTGCCGTTTCAATCTCTTTCTTACCAATTCGATTTCTCAACGAAGCCAAATACAACAGATTCTTATAGCCGGAATGGTAGGATAGAAAGCCGGGGGATTCGATGATGATCCCGATATTGTTGGGGAAATCAACATCCTTTCCCAACTGCTCGCCATTGACGAACACCTGGCCTTCATCCGGATGGAGCAGCCCACAAGCAAGCTTAAGGAATACGGTTTTCCCTGAGCCATTTTTTCCGATAATACCGTGTATCTGACCACTCCCGAATTCGGCAGTAATGTGGTTTAGAACCTGTTCTGGACCAAACTTTTTAGACACATTCTGAAAAACAAACATGGTTTCAATCCTTTCTATAACCGGGTGGCGGAGAAAACGCCACGCTTTTTCAGTACATAAGGCATACTGACGATGATGATCGCGCATACGATCGCTTGAACCAGCAAGATTGTTCCAACATCGAACCCAAAGCTTGCGTTGGACAAGCTGCTTCTATTTAACATTCCCCAAGTACCAAATAGAAACCGGCTGGCGCTTGCGCTCAGCATTGCAAAAAACAGGGTCAGCCCTTCTAGACCCAAAGCACCTAACGCGATGGCATGCTGATTTGAGAACAGTGTGTGGCTGGCCAATATCAGTAGCGAGATCAAGTATAGATGTATGAATATTAGATACAGGGAAATTCCAAGGCTCATAAAATCGATAGGCTGCGCGGCTTGACCGGAGGAAATCGCGAAGAGAATTGTCACAGCAATCCCAATCGCAAGGTAAACAAAACTTCCTATCAGAAGAGATAGAACCTTTGAATACCACCACCTGGTGTAGGAACGATAACGCGGGATCACGTATGGCGCCATTCGATTAAGCTCCTGTTCACTTTGGATACACGCAAATAGAATAAATGGAGAGACGAACAACATCCATCTTCCAAGGTTGATCAGATCGAGCGATTCCAGATCGACGGGGAACACAATGCCATACCAGAACAGATCAGATTGACTTGCTCCTGGCTGAGAGAAATTTAAGGCGAGAAAGGCGATAACGAACACACCAAGAAGAAGGGGGTTCATGTTAAACCGATAACGGAGAGGGCTCTTTCGCCTTTGCATGCTCATTTCTTTTCCCCCAACGATACGCTGCAATCCAGCTTACGGGATAGTACGATCGCAAGAGCAGCGAGCAATATCGCTACCACGCCGAAGAGAACATAGGAATAAGTGAGTGTCATTCCGGATGCAGCGCCGGAAGAGAACGTGTGGTACCCAAGTAGCGCATTTGCGAGCAAGGATGCTTTGGAGATGTTGATATAGGCTTCCGAAATCATGATATATCCAGCAGCGTGAACGATCAGCGCAGCGATCAAGCCGACAATTCTGTTGTTTCGCATACTCAAGGCGAACACGACGAGTGCCAGAATCGCGCCGTAAATACTGGCAAGGCATACCGTATGAAACACTGCCTGCAGGGGACTAAGCGATTTTATGATTACGATAAAGGGAAAGTAAATACCAAACTCGATACTGGAGTTGACGGATGGCATATTGGCCAATGAGTAAATTGCATCGCTCCAGAAGTTGCCAAAGTAAGCATGCGTAAACACCAACCCAGCCGAAAAGGCAAGCATAACCAGATAATAAAGGAAGGATGCCACAACGATATACAGTATCATGCCCACTGCCCAGCTTTTTCGCGACACACGAATGATGGAATAGGTCGATCGCTGATTGATGAATGGCGCATCCGAGAGCAGAAGCATTAGCCCTAACAGCAGAGTTGTCATATGCTCTCGCAACGTTTGGATAACAAGGAACGGCTCAACCGCATTCATCGGTTCCAGCAATGCCTTGGCAAAATCCAGATAGTTGAGAACAGGTACAGAGGATACCGCCATACCAAACAAGAACGCCATATACACCCGTAAGTTGCTCGGCCACTCCCGAAACTGACCTTTGCAGATTCCAAACGCTTCTCGAATGCTAAACATTTTTCAACCTCCGCCGAATACCAAACACAATCGAAACACATGCGAGGAGAATCCAGATTGCTTGGTAGAGCAGAATGTACACATAGGAACCCGTGAACTGCCCGGGCGTACCAAAGTCACCCCTCAGCATATATAGTGGGTTTATGCGTGTATTTGCCAACAATCGCCACAATGCTTGATAGAGGATGAACGGCCCAATAATGACCACATAGCGGTTTGTTACGACGGTGGAAATAGCGAGTCCAACCAATGCCCACACGCATCCAAACAGCAATCCAAGCAAGAGTTTTGCCGCCATGACGAAATTACCGCCCCAAATGGCAACATATGGCACCCATTTCGTCCCCCAATAGTAATCGCTCATGTTTGCCGCTGTGGTAGGTACGCCGAGGAAAGCAATCATCACGAAGATGATCAAAAATGGGATGCCGATGGCGAGAGCACCGGACAGCCCGACAGAGATTATTTTCTTTTTTGTATACTGCTTTACGCCAATTCTGGTAATGATGTATTTCGTATAGCCGGAGTTGAATTCGTCACAAAAACTTGTGGCATATGGGATCAGCGGGAACAAGACGGCAAAGGGCGTAAACCCGCTGAGACTCATAGGCGCAGTCAGAAGCATAAGCCGATCCTGCCTATCGACCAAATCAAACGCATTATAGGAGACCATGGCTCGAACCAACAGGAACAACGCCAACCCACAAGCGATCAAGAATCGATAGGAAAGCAGAGCACGCTTGTTATCGTTTTCCAACTCATAAATGGTCATGTTCACCTCTCCAACTGCCCGGTCAGCGCATTAAAGATCAGATCCTGACTGCCTCGATAGACGTACTCATCTTGATTACCAAGTACGGCCTTCGCTGCTTCCTGATCGATATCAAACAACCAGATGGGAACAAGCATCGGGTTGTTGTTCTCATCCGCTTTGATGATATAGCGCAGCGATATACTCTCGACGGGCGTATCGCTCTGCGTTTTGATCCTTGTATCCATCATCTCAGGGATCAGCGACAGGATATCCTCTAAAGACAGAATTTGATCCACCGGCGTGGCATTAAATGCTTCAAACATAAAATCTCCGCTGAGGGTGATGATACCTTCTTCGGCGACGACAATACTTCCACCCGGTGGGTTCATTCCGACCGTTACCCCTCGATAGTAAAAAGGGATGTCGAAATAGTTGACGGTAAAGGTGATGGAATAAAAGCCTTTTCCGGTACCCGAGTTGCTGACTTCGGGAAGTACCTGCGTGATGTCGATTGCTGGGATTTCCAACCCCAGTAAATAGTCTTTTGCGATTTGGATGGCGTCTGCCGCGGAAAGTGTGCAATTCGGGGCATTCTCCTGTTGCGCCATCACTTCTTTTGAGTACTGGTCATTCAGAGCGCCGTTATAATAAAAAATCTCTCCGTTGTTGTACAAATCCAGCGAGATATTGTGAATTTCAGTCTCAGCATCAGGAATATAGTATTGAACGCTTCCATACGCTTCCTGACTGCCATCACGAACCGCATCCTTGGCTTGCTTACCAAAACAGAAACCGACCAGCTTTTTCTCGTCATAGGTTATGGGTTGCAAAATTGCCGAATAAATCGTGTCGACTTCGGGCGGCGTCACGTTTGCTGCGATCAACAGCGACGTATTCTCGCCTTGTATTGTGGTGTTGATTTCATCCGGAAGAGCTGACAGTACGGCGGCAACATTTTTTTCATTTTTCAAATCCTGAACAGCTTCTTCGCTTTGATTGATCGCCTTATCGACGCCATCCACCGTGATTTTCTCTGGCGCGGCAACGCATCCAGTCATAAAAATAATAAGAATAATCATTAAGCCTAGCATTCGTTTCATACTTAGGAATCCTCCTTGAGCCATTCATTCGCAGAAGCATTAGACTGATTGTTGTCGCAATCCAGCAACCACCAACCTGGATTGCTGAATACGTGCCAATATTTCTCCAGCCAGATACGGATTGCAAGCCAATGAAGCATCGCTTCCGGCCATGACCGTACTATCCGTACTAATACACACGAATAGTACTATGGTTCTAGGGGAAAGTCAAGTTGCCTTGTCTTCGGCAATGTTTTTACATATTCAAAACGCAAAGGACTAATACTAAAAAATCTCCGTTGCTCGTAATCGTGTTTACCCCTTAAAGGTAACGTGGGTTCGAATCCTACTTTCTCCGCCAAAAACAAGGAGCACTAAAAAGTGCTCCTTGTTTTTTTCCTGATATGTAATATAAGTTTGTAATAGATAATATCTGAAACAAATAAATTCCACTATCAAATGTTCTTACTTTTATCAATTTTGAAATCAAGTCTTTCGTTATTCTTGAGTAGATAGTTTTATAAATATGAATATGATATTGGAGGTATGTACCTTGTTTGAAAGAGCGCTTCGCAGCAGCTACAGAGAATTCGTTAGCGCATATGAACTAGTAATAGAAGATCACAATAATACTGAGTTGCGAAAGGATCTAGATTTCAAACTTGGTTCAGTACTTCATTGGATAATAAATTACTGGGAAAGAATTGAGAGAACATATGGGAACTTACCTGCGGATACAGTTGCATATTTAAACGCTTTTAAGTATGCAAACAACCAATTAAAACATAATGTTGCACTTACTGAACTACATCAGATAAGTGGAGGTTTTAGTTTTCCAATTTCATTTCCACTTACAATTTTACCAATCACATACATTTGGGCAATTGATTCAACTAGTCGCGATTCGTTTAGAAACCAAGCTGCAAATTACAAGAAATATTTAGAACACAAAGATGTGATGGAGACAATAACAAAGGCTATGCACGATTTGGGAAGTTTTATCTAGCCAACAAATAAAGGAGGGCACATGGATATTAATGATTTGGCAAGTTTTGTAGCTATTATTCTGGCAACAATATCATTAGCCATCTCTCTTATTCAAGTCAGAATCTCAAAGAAGTCAAATATGTTACCGATAATTATCGAAATGATTAATGAGTTTAGGAGCAAGGAGTTTAAAAAAAATCAGCGCTATATTTTATGTGATTTAGATTGTTTACAAGGGAAAGGTTATAGAGACTTAAGTGAAGAAGAAAGAGAGCATGTCTTACCTGTCAGCTATTTTTTTGACCACCTTGGGACATTAGTTCTCGAAAAAATGATTGGTAAAAGATTTATTCTGACCTTTATGGCAAGATCATTACTTGAAACTTGGTATAAGTTAAGTCCATTAATATATATTGAGAGAGAAAAATACTGGAAAACAAGAAATTACAAATTTCAATATGGATTTGAATATCTTTCAGTTTTAGCAAAAGACTATTTAACAAGAATTGAAAAGAAGAAAACAAGAAAGAGATTTCTTCCTCCGATAAAATAACCTAGCAGTTAGAATTTTACATTTTGCATAAGGAATTTTTTGCCTTTTTACTATGTTTTTACAACATGGGTTCGAATCCCACTCTCTCCGCCAAAAACAAGGAGCACCGTCTGGCGCTCCTTGTTTTTTATTCTTACATTGAATCAGAATTATGCCTCCAACTTTACCGCCATCTCCAACGCTTCCCTGAGCGCTGAAACAAAGTCCGGAAGGTTATCGAGCTGGGGGAAATGCCCGGCGTTATGAATCGAGATCAGCTTCTTATATGGCGCTTCGATCGTTTCAAAGTACGAATAGGCGATGGAAAACGGCGTTTGATAATCACGATCCCCAAGCAGGTAGAAAACAGGGGTGCCGTATTGTGCGCTACGCTCATACAGGCTGAACTTTGTCATGACCCACTCGATCATTTCGCGGTTTGCGGCAAACGAAGCTTTCGCCGCCTTGAGGCTGGAAAGACCGTTATGCGGTGAACACAGCACCGCTTGAAAGAAGCTCGCGCCAAATCGTACCGCAAGGCCGTACTTTCGCTGGAGTTTTCGCACCCGTATGAGCTTGTCGAAGGAGAAGGGGCTGCTCTCTCCAAATGGATATTCGCCAATGGCGTCCAGCGCGGCAAGATCCTTTTCACTGTTAGCTTCCAGGATTCTCTGCCGCAGCGTTTCCCAGCCGACGCGTTCGTTTTTCCGGCCGTCGATCAGTTGACCGACGCCGATGTAGCAGAGCAAGTCTTCCGGATGCTCCAGCGCGTAAACCGAGCCCAACCCGGAGCCCCAGGACTGGCCGATGAGAGCGATTTTTTGCACATGGTAATACTGCTTCAAGTGCTCGATTACCGCATGCAGATCCTCCAGCAAAAACCGCATCTCTGGCTTAGCAGAAGGATTCTTCATGAGCGTTCTGCCCGTTCCGCGTTGGTCGTAGGTTACGAGGGAACAGAGCGAACCAAACGCCCGATGAAAGAAATGCATGAACGGAACCGTGCTTTCGCCGGGCCCGCCGTGAACAAACAGCAGAACCGGTTTTTCAGTGTCCGCGTTGGGATAATGCAGCAGGTACGTCTCGATTCCGTTCGTCGAAACAAACTCCTCAAAATAGCATTTCTGTTTCATGATGGCTTAGAAACCGACCGCGATAGCGAGGCCGATCAGTGCAACGCTGAGAGCTGCGCAAACGAGCACATACTTCCAGAGCCACTTAATCCAGGCCTTGTAACGGCAGCCGAGGATGGCAAGCGTAAAGATCAGCAGGCTGTCTGTCGGATAGATCATGTTCGGGAACGCGTCGCCAATGGCAAAGATGAAGCTCGTGCTCTGGCGAGAAATGCCGGAAAACTCGCCGATCGGGACGAGAATCGGCAGAATCGTGAGCGCCTTGACCATCGTGCCAGGCAGGGCGACTTCCACAATGAGCACGAACGCGCACATGATCAGCGCCGCGCCGAACGGAGAAGCGTTCGCCGTCAGCTGGGCGAGGCCGTGGATGATCGTATCAAGGATGTTGCCTTCCTTAATTAAATACTGCATGCCGAGAATCAGGCAGGCGATCAGGCCGGTGGGCAGTATGTTGAGCGCGCCCTTGAAGAAATCCTTGATGAACTCCTTAAAGGGGTACTTATGCTTTTCGTAGCTGAAAAGCGCCTGCCCGGTGTATTGATCGCGCCACTTCTGATCCGTTTCGTAGGTATACGACTTCATAGGGTCCTTTTCGATGCGCTTTGCGTAAAGATACACAAAAATCACCAGCGCCGCGGCGGTCACCGCGAAATATAGAAACCTGAGCCACAGGCCGGAATAGATCGGAACGCCTGCGATGCTCTGCACCATTGCCGTTCCATAGGGGTTGAACGTGGAGGCGGCATAACCGCGCGTCGTGGCAAGATAGCAGAGCGCAACGCCGACAAGCGAGTCCCACCCAAAAGAGATGGACATGAGAATCACCAGCGGTATGATGCCTATGATGGTTTCGCCAAAGCCGACCGTGGAGCCGACGATGAGGAACAGCGACGTCATGAAGAAGAGAATAAAGTACTTTTGCTTGCCGAATTTTCGGTAGATCCAGGCGATCATCCGTTTGAGCACATCCGCCTTGTCGAGCACGTAGTAGATGCCGCCGACCATGACGGAGAGGAAGATGACGAAGATCACGAGCGGCCCGTCGCTGGAAAACAGCACTTCGACGGGAGCCGTAAACCACTTCCAGACCGGCAGCGTCGTCGGATTTTCAACGAGCTTATAAGTACCGTTGACGATGGTTTCCTGTCCGTCTACGATCGTTCTCTCGTACGCGCCCTGCGGCAGTACCTTCGTGAGGATACCGACTCCTATGAGAAGTACAAAAAACAAAGCGAACATACCAATAACCATCTTGGGGCTGATCTTAACGCCGTACTGGCGCTGCGTTGCTGCGTTGTTTTCCACTGTGCAGCATCCTCCTTATTTTTTCTTTATCTTCCAATCAGGCGGCGGGAAAAAGCCGAAGGGGCGGATGTACTGCCCGAAAAAAGAAGCGGTTGAGTTGAACAAACAGGCGACCGTTCATGATGAACACAGCGAGATTTGTTCACAATTTTTACTACTTTATCACAATAGAGCGACAGCGCGCAATAAGAACTGAGAAATATTTCACAATAATTGCGTTACGAAATAACAATAACGCCTGCTGTAAAATAAGAAAGCAAGAGCTGTTCTCGAATGCTTTGAAAAATATCTTGACAAGAACAATTGAATATGGTTATATAGGGAGCAATAAGAAACAATAAGGAATTAGATACAAAAAGCCTGTGAGATAAACAGAAAAGGGCAACGATAAGGAAATAAAAGGTAATTATATGGAAGAACGTTTTTTTACTGTAGAAGAGATCGGCGAACTTCTGAAACTGCATCCCAAAACGATTCAGCGATATATTCGCGAAGGTAAACTGCGCGCGTTGAAATACGGCAAAGCCTGGCGCGTTTCAGGGCACGATCTGAGTTTATTTACCGAGAGCACGCTCTATGCGGAACTGCAGAGCGCAAAGGCGCAGCAGGAGTCCGGCAGGCCAAGAGCCGTTGCTTCCGCCGTGGTGGATATTGACGTGTTTGGCAGGGAAGAGGCAATTCGAATTCTCAATGCACTGACGGCGGCGCTGAACGTAAAACCGCCCGAATTCGGCAACTCGTCGATGCAGGGACAGTTTATTGAACAGGAGCGTAAAATTCGCGTTACTCTTTGGGGCGAGCCTGCGGTTGTAGCGTTGCTGCTGGCATCCGTTGCCGAGCTGACGGTGCGCGAGGACTAAAAAGGAAAGGGAAAGGCATATGGGTACGACCAAAATTTTCAAAAGCACTGCAAAGCGGGACGAAATACGCGCGCGCTACAACGAGTTCCTCGCCGGAATGCCGTTTATCAAGCGGTACGTAACGACCAGCTTTGGGGAAACGTTCGTTCTGGAAGCGGGCGATCTCGCGGCGCAGCCGGTAGTTTTGCTGCATGGTTCCTGCACCAACAGCGCGTTCTGGTTCAACGAAATCATGGCGCTGCTGCCAAAATACCATGTGTTCGCAGTCGATATTATAGGTGAAGCGGGCAACAGCGCGGAATACCGCCCCGACTTACGGAGCGAGGAGTTCACGCAATGGCTGCGAGAAACGCTGGAACAGCTTCGCATTGAACGCGTCATTCTCTGCGGAAACTCGCTGGGCAGTTGGCTTGCCCTGAACTATGCCGTGCGCCGGCCGCAAGACGTAAAGGAGCTGTTACTGTTTGCGCCCGCTGGGCTTTCCAAAATGAACGACGTATACCGCGCGAAAGCCGGGGAGGCGGAGCAGGACGACGAGCCGCTTGAGATGGAAGATGGCGAAGGCATGCCGCAGATGATCGTTGATTTTATCAACCTGATTCTCTCGGGATTTAACCCGATCTCCGAGGAACTGCCGGGGTACTCCGATAAAGAAGTCGAAAAGCTGACTATGCCGCTGCTGATGGTTGCAGGAACGGAAGACGACTTGATCGACCAACCGGCCGCGGCGGCATTTTTAAAACTGCATGCGCCGCAGGCGGAAGTTCATCTTTTGGAGCATACGGGGCATATGATTCAAAACGCTTATACATTTATATTGCCGTTTCTGGAAGCGCAGAAAAACTGCTGATTCAATGATAAAATCGAATAGCACTATGCTGAAAAACTCCGCAGAAGCGGGGTTTTTGGCATAAAATACAACAGAGTAACATTTGGATGCGCCTTTTACTACGGGAAACTGGCGAAACAGCATGTATTTTCAGAATTGTGAAAAATGTGTATTTTTCTATGTTACATTGTAATAGCGCCATAAGTTGTGGTATAGTTTTGCATAGCGGTATATGAGTATTCGCAACGGGTATAAAAAATTTATTTTTTCTTCAAATTGTACGAGCTATCCAAATCTTTCATTGCGATACACGCAAAATACTTGTATGATTAATTGATAGAAGATTTGCTGTAACGCTTGTTTCCAAATTGCAACGAACATCCTGCGTCGTTAGGTGGAGCATTATGAGTGTGAAACATGCAAAGCGCCGTTCTCCCGTGAAGGATGCGCGGATGAAATCGACTATGATCACATCGATCTATGCGTTTTTTGGAATAGCATGGATTATTGTGACCGATCTTCTTGTTGCCAATCGTTATAACGAGAACTCAGAGATATATATTGCGAACATTATAAAAGGCGTACTGTTCGTTTTTCTTACATCCGCTCTGATTTTCATTTTGATTTACACATGGTTTTACAAATTACTTCTGGAAGCCGCTGGCAGAACAGCCAGCGAGACGGCGCTTCGCGAAGCGCAGCGTCTCGCGCATGTCGGCAATTTTTCCTACGATATCAAAACACAAACGCTGGAGTGCTCGGAAGAGGGACTTCAGATCATTGGGCTGCAGAAAAAAACGTTCCAAGGCACGGTGCGTGAAGTTGCTTCGCGCATTTGCGCGGACGACGAAGCCGCTTTTTTAGAACAGGGAAAGCTGGCGGTTCTGGAACATACCGAAACCGAGTATACCGGCACCATTTACGGAGAAAAAGACGAAGTCCGCATTGTGCACGCACGGTTGAAAGCGCTTTACGATGACGAGGGAAACCCTGAACGCGTCGTTGGAACGGTTCAGGACATCACCGAGCAAAAACAGGCGGAAGAAGCTGTTCAAAAAACGCAGGGAATCTATCAGGCGCTGATCAGTTCCGGCAGCGATCTTGTATACGTTAAGGACGACCAACTCAGGTACATCGCGCTCAATCAGAAGATGGTGAATTATTACGGCATTGCTTCGGAGCAGGTTGCAATTGGAAAGCGCAGCGTAGAGATTTTCGCGGATGAAAACGCGCTGCAGTGGGAAGAGCGGGACCGGCAGGTAATGTCCAGCGGCGTTGTGATGACTGTTGAAGAAACCGTAGGCAGCGAAACATACGAAACCATTATTTTCCCCGTTACGCTCGCAAACGACAAAAGGGGCGTCGGTGGAATCTCCCGCGTAATTACCCAGCGTTACTTGGCGGAAAAAGCCGTAGAGCAGGAGCGCGACCGAGCGGAGATGTACTTAAATCTTTCGCCCATCGTGTTTGTTGCGCTGGATCTGGACGGGCATGTAACCATGATCAACCGCGAGGGATGCAATGTGCTCGGCGCGGCGAAAAAGGACATTATGGGGCAGAATTGGGTGGAGCGTTTCGTGCCCGAGGAGCACCGCGAGGAAACGACTTCCATTCTGGAACTGTTCTACCGAAGCGGCGCCGCTGGCTACATGACCCACGAAAACGCAATTCTGACTGCTCGTGGCGAACGACGGGATATTGAATGGAAAAATGTTCTCACGAGAGACGCGCACGGCAACGTGACGGGCCTTCTCGGCGCGGGGGTTGACATTACCGAACTGAAACGCACCATGAGCGCACTGCGTGAGAGCGAGCGGAGCAAAAGCGTTCTTCTTGCCAATCTCCAAGGCGTTGCCTATCGTTGTCTGTTTGATATGAAATGGACGATGAAATTCGTTTCTCAAGGATGTTATGCGCTCACGGGATATCAGCCGGAAGATCTGCTGGACAACTATAGAGTTTCATTCGATGAGATCATCTGCCCGGAATACCGCGAATTCATTTGGCAGGAAAGCAAGCGCGCATTGAACGAGCATCGGTCCGGTCGGTACGAATACGAAATTATGACCGCGGGCGGCGAACGCAAGTGGGTGCTGGAGATCAACCAGGGCGTTTACGACAGCGAGGGAAACGTTGAAGCGCTGGAAGGCATTATCATCGATATTACGGAATCCAAGCGCCAGTTTCTGCAGATTCAATATCTCAGCGATCACGACCGGCTCACGGGGCTGTTCAACCGCATGTACTACGAAACGGCCAAGAACGCACTCGACAGGGAACGCCGTTTTCCGCTGACGATTCTGCTGGCGGATATCAACGGGCTGAGGCTGATCAACGACGCGTTTGGATACGATGCTGGGGACGGGATGATCCGTAAGACTGCAGAAATCCTGAAGAGCTGCTGCCGCAAGGACGATATAGTAGCCCGGATCGGCGGCGATGAATTTGCTTTGCTGCTGCCCAGCGCCGACGCAACCGAGGCGTACGCGGTTATGCTTGCGATTCATGAGGCGTTTGAGCGGTATAACGAAGCGCTTGAAGATAAGACGAAGGTGATCAATCTCTCCATTGGCAGCAGCACGAAGTGCTCGGACATCGTCAGCATCAAGGAGATAGAAAAAGACGCGGACGTCAACATGTCCCGCCGCAAGCTCTTTGATCAAAGGAGCCACCACAACGCCGTGCTCTCTTCCATTACGGCTACAATGTATGAAAGAAGCTACGAAACGGAAGCGCACGCCGAACGCATTGCTCAGCTTTGCACCATGATCGGGGCAAGCATGGGGCTCACGCATGAGGAAATTGATAAACTGCATCTTTTCAGCATGCTGCACGACATCGGCAAAATCGGAATCAGCGATTATATCCTCAAGAAGGCCGGCGAACTGACCGAGGAAGAGTGGGTGGAGATGCGCAAGCATCCGGAAATCGGATACCGCATCGCCATGTCTTCGCCGGACTTTGCAAATGTTGCGGACTATATTCTCACGCACCACGAGCGATGGGACGGCAAGGGGTATCCCAGAGGAATTGCCGGCAAGGATATTCCGGTTCTCTCGCGCATCCTTGCTGTGGCGGACTCCTACGACGCCATGACGCAGGATCGCGTATACCACAAGGCGATTCCGCATGAGGACGCGATGGCGGAGATACTGTGCTGTTCCGGTACGCAGTTCGACCCCAAAGTGGTAGAGGTATTTATTCACGAAATGGGAAAACGAACAAGAGAATAACGCATCAACAGCCTTCGCAAAAAAGCGAAGGCTGTTTTTTATCTATAATTCATCCACTTTTTTCTGTTCAAACCATGGTACAATAAGTTAAAATCTTGTATATACAGTATGAATTGGCGAGGATGTTTTTTTGAATTCATCTTATCAGTGCTGCATCCGGCAATGGGACGAAATCTATGCCGCGGAAGGAAACGACTGCGTGCCGCGTTCACCCGACTCCGGGAACGCGGCTTTTGACGAGGGCATCCGATGGCTTTGCAAACAAAGCCAAAGCGTGCTCGACTTTGGCTGCGGCAATGGTTCGGTTCTGTTTTTCTGCGCGCTGTACGGCACCAAAACACACATTGGAATCGACCTGTCGCAAGCGGCGATTGGCGCCGCGCATAAGCGAAGCGAGCGCATGCAAGAAGGCGTATTCGATTTCCGCCTGGGGGGAGCAGAACAGCTAGAAACGCTAGCGCCCGGTACGCTGGACGCGGTTATACTTTCGAACATACTGGACAATCTATACCCGCATGACGCAGAAAAAGCGCTGCTCGAATGCGCGCGCATCCTAAAAACCGGCGGCAAAGTGCTGATCAAGCTGAACGATTATGTAACCGAACAGCAGATTGCAGACTGGAAGATCAAGGTGATCGAAGGCCGCCTGCTCGACGACGGACTGCTGCTCTGGAACAATACGGACGAGCAGTGGCGTGCTCTGCTGGAACGTTTCTTTACCGTAGAACGGTATGAGGAGATTTACTATCCGGAACACGAGCAGAAGAACAGGATGTTTTTATTGAGAAAAGCAGAGTGATTCAAACGCGTCATACGCATGAAAACTTTGCTTTTGAGGAAAGAACGATTTGAGTTTTGTGTGCAGTTTGCTCACCGCAGGCCGTTTTCCCCGTGCTACAATGAACACGATCCATTGAAATGGCGTCGTTTGCGTTTGTTGCACCGAAGGGAAGCACGCCATATAAATCGAACGAACCTGCCGCTGGCAAGCAGTCGTCAGATGCGGAATGGGAGAGAAGCAAAATGGCCGGTAAAATCACAATTCAAATCGTAAAAGGTCTGGGCGAAGGGAAGTCCTTTGTGTACACGCAAAAGGAATCTCTTGTTCTTGGCCGAAAGAAGAACTGCGCAATCTGCGTTCCGGCGCAGACGGTTTCGCGCTATCATTGCCTGATCGACATTGCCCCGCCAACGGTGATGGTGCGCGATTTCGGCAGTAAAAACGGAACATGGCTCAACGGCCGCATGATCGGCCAGCGCCCTGCGGACATGAGCCCGGAAGAAGCGCAGAAGAACCGGTTCAACGAGCATGAGATTCATGACGGGGATACTTTGCAGCTTGGGCCGGACTGCGAACTTGCGTTTCAAATTGAAATCCCAATTGTCTGCGAAACCTGCGGCGCGGAACTAAAACAAGGGGAGAACGAACTCACAGCGGATGGAAAGCGCATCTGCGCCAGCTGTCTGCTTGCACAAAAGGAAGCGGAACTGGCTAAAAAGGCGGAAGAACAGCTTCAGCAGCAGGCACAGCGTGAACAATCCGAACTGGTGCAGATAAAAATTGAAGCGGCTCCCGCGTATGCCGCCGTAGCTGGCAGAAAATGCAGCGTTTGCGGCGCGCCGATACCGGACGATCCCGCGTCTCCCGATATTTGCGACGAATGCAAGAAGGATCCGCTCCAGCTGCTCGAATGCCTGATGAACCGCGCAAGAGAGGGCGAGCCGGATGCGGTGGAACTGCAAGGCTACGAGCTGATTGAATCGCTCGGAGCCGGGGGTATGGCGCAGGTTTGGCTGGTGGAGGAGACCGCTACCGGTATGCGGCAGGCGCTGAAACTCATGCTGCCAAAAGCGGCGAGCGAGCAGCGCCAGAGAAACCTCTTTACGCGTGAAACGGATTTGCTTGGCCAGCTCAATCACCCCAATATCGTAAGTCAGTATTCCAGCGGCGGGTTGGGGGAAACCTTCTTTATTCTCATGGAATACTGCAACGGCGGAACGCTCAGCCAACAGCTGAAACGATATAACCGACGCATGCCGGTTGCAAAGGCAACGCAGGTTATAAACCAGATCCTCGACGCGCTGGCATACGCGCATTCGGCTGCTATCACGGTGCGCGCCTCCACGGGTGATTTGCTCTCCGTCCACGGGATTGTGCACCGCGACTTGAAGCCGGACAATATTCTCATTCAGGAGACGGGCGGAAAAGCGGTTTATAAAATTGCCGATTTCGGCCTTGCAAAAGCATTTGAAAGCGCGGGGCTGACCGGGCACACAATGACTGGACGATATTGCGGCACGATGCTGTATATGCCGCGCATACAAATTTTGGACTGCCGGAACTGCAAACCAACGGTTGATCTCTGGGCAGCAATGGCGACGTATTATGAAATGATGGTCGGCCGCCCCGTCCGCGAGTTCAGCGTAAAAGAGGACTATGCGCTGACCGTTTTGAACCGAAATCCCGTGCCGATACGGGAGCGCGACCCGAACATCCCGAAGCGGCTGGCAGAAGTGATTGATACGGTGCTGATGAAGTACGACGAGGACTGTCAGGGCGGGCTGACCGCGGAAGAGCTAAAAATGCAGATCAAGGAGGCACTCTCTTGAAAAGCGGATTGAGCGAGTTTGAAGTCACTTATGGAAGTCTCGTCGATATCGGCAAGACCCGCACATCCAATCAGGACGAGGTAATCGTATGCCCGGAACTCGGCTTTTTCGCGGTTTCGGACGGCATGGGCGGATTAAAGGATGGCGGAAAGACTTCCTATATGATACGGGAAGTACTGCCGGGCATGATCGAGCAGGCAAAACGACAGCTGGAAGAACAACTCATCAAACAATCAAACCCTTCGCCGGCTCCGCTTGAAGAGGACGCAATGACGCTGACGGACGAGGAGTTTTTGGAAGCCGCTCAAAAGCTGCTGACCAACAGCGTCTTAGTGCTGAGCGACAGTATTTTCGAATCCGGCAACGAAGGACATGCCATTGAATACGGGGCAACCCTCTCGGGCGTTTGGCTGATGCAGCGGTACGCAATCTTTGCCAACATTGGCGACAGCAGGGGATATGTGCTCAAGCGCGGCGAACATACTATTACCCAGGTGACCAAGGATCATAATATCGCGGCGCTATTGGTGGAAAGCGGCGATCTCACCAAAGAACAGGCGAAACACCATCATACCAGTTCGCGCATTACAAGGTTTATGGGGATGCCGCATCCCGCAGATGTGGATACGTTCCTGATTGCAGTTGAACCAGGGGACACGCTGTTATTTTGCAGCGACGGATTGCACGGCATGCTGGAAGACGAGCAGATTTTTGCGATTCTGAATCGGGAAGAAGACCCCCAGGCGGCCTGCCGTGCGCTGATTGACACGGCAAACGAAGCGGGGGGAAAGGACAACATCTCCGCCGTGTGCATTCGCATTGCCGGCGACGAACCGATAAAAGAGGAAATACAGTCCGCAAAGAAACGCTTTTCACTGTTGCGACTGCTGAACCGCAATTCGAAATCCAACTAAACGGCCAAAACGACGCATCCATTCGAACGAGGAATTTTAACCGGGGGTACCATAATGGAACAAAGCAAACTGGTGCAGAATATCATCGTCCGCGCAAGAAACGAAGCCCTCGCTATGCGCGCGCAGAGCGCGCAGACCGAGCACATCTATCTTGCTATCTTGAAGGTTTCAACGTTGACGTCCGAAAAGATTGCGCCGACCTCTTCGGAGCACGCCGCGATTGACGATGAGATTAAAGAACTGAAGCGAATCTTTGAGCGCGAACAGATCAGCGCTTCCGAAGTCAGCAGTTTACTCAGAAGCTGGCTGAAAACAAAACCGTTTTTGAAAAAAGCGGAAGCGGAAGCGGAAGTTGAGTCATTACTGGCACGCGCCGGAGAAAAAGCCAAAGACCGGCTGAAGTCTTCCGACCTGCTGCTCGCTATTCTATCCGAACCGAAGGAGATGATCCTTTCGGCGAATGAAGGAAAAAAGCCGGATGTGCCGGAAGTGGAGATTGTTCCGCTTGACGACGATCTGTTCGACGCGGAGACGGCTCCGGGTGAGCTGCCGAAAGCAGAAAAGAAAGCACCGCAGAAACCTTCCGCACCAAGTTCCGACCAGGAGCGCGGCGAGCTCTACGCAATCCCCGGTGCAAACAGCCAGAGCGGCGGCGGTTCCGAGCGCGCAAATCCCGACCAGAACGGCGGCTCGAGCCAAAGCAACTCGGACGCAAAAAAGAGAATTGAACTTCCTTCGTTCGATCCAAACGAGTTCAGCGGCCCCGCGCTCACGATCCATAACCTTGGCGACGGGGACGGCCCGATCTCCGGCATTTTTGATATCGAGCCTGAGAAAAAACCCGATAGCGGGCGAAAGCCGGACGATCCGGACGATCAGCC
Source organism: Christensenellaceae bacterium (assembly GCA_963674535.1). GTDB lineage: Bacteria > Bacillota > Clostridia > Christensenellales > CAG-138 > UBA7703. The sequence continues at coordinate 1,399,009 of OY771363.1, forward strand.
GGAACCGAAGCCAGCTGCAAGCAAACCCGCGCCGCGAGAGAAGAAACCCGCGCCAGATTCGGGCACAAAGCCAAAGAGCGAAGGCGTTGACCTTGTCGCGATTATGGAAGATCTTCGCAAACGCAGGGAAAACGGCGAAACGCCGGGTGAAGAAGACGAAGAACTTGCGGCACCGGTGAAGCGCGAACCCGAAAAGCCTGCCGCCGAAGAAGCAAAGCGGAAACGCGAGGGCGTCGATCTCGGCGCGATAATGGAAGAACTGCGCCAAAAGAGACTGCGCGGGGAAAGCGGCGAACCGGAGGAAACAAAACCCGAGCCCGCGAAAAAGCCCATATCCGAACCGCCCAAACCGGCCGACGCTTCACCCAAAAAATCGGACGAAGGCGTCGATCTCGGCGCGATCATGAAGGATCTTCGAGAACGGCGTATCCGCGGTGAGCAGGGCGGCGGCGATTCTCCTTCAAAGCCTGAACCGCCTGTAAAAGCAACCGTCAAACCGCAAGCCTCCGCAGCAGGCGCGGGAAAAACTCCCACTACACCAATTGCGAGCACACAAAAAACCCCCGCGACTCCCCGCGCGAGCAAGTTTCGCACGACGGACTTTCTCGGCACGACCTATAAGGGCGGAGCATTCAGCGCCATGCTCAAGTACCTGCTGCGCATCCTGCTGATCTTTTCAGCAACAATCGGCGCGGGACTGCTTGTTAAGGCGTTCGTTCCGTATCCCGCGGAACGGGAAGCCTATATGACATGGGTTCTCGGCGCAATGCTGATCATTGCCGTATATTATCTACTCCGCGCTATTCCGGGTTTGATTGAGTTGAAGGCTCCGGCCTTTGCACAGAGCATAAAATCGATACTTGCTGTAGCGATGCTGGCGTGCGTTGCGGAACTGTATTTTGAACTGGTTTATATTTCAAACGGCTGGGTGATTGCAACCAAGATCATTTTCGGAATCACTTGCGTGTTTGTGTTGATGTACGGATTCGGCCAGATTCGAATGCTGCCGAATACACGGGACGTGGAAATTGACCTGAGGTTCTGGTTTAATACGCTCTCCGGCTCTCCTGACAAGATTTCCAACGAAGCGTTTATGGTGACCTGCATCGGGCCAGTGATCGCAGGAACCATATTCTGGATTTTAAGACGTCCGTTGAACGCGTTAACAATAATCTACCTGTACGTCGTTTTCTGGTATCTGTTGATGGTTGTCACAAACGCTCATTCCAGATGGTATTCCGAAGAGAGCAAAAAGCTGAACGCCAAAGAGAGGAAACGCAAAAACTGGTTTGAGTTCCTGTTTGCGCAAGTCTTGTTTTTAAGCATTCCGGCGTTCCTCTTCTTCCTTTCGCTGCTGTTTCATTGGTTTCCGGTACCAGTTTGGGCAATTATCGTTTACGGCTTCTTTGGCTTAATCTATCTCGTTGGAACGCTGTCCACGCTCTCCAACCTAAAAAAGTGAAGCGCTGCTAAAAAGTGCGCAATGTGTTCTTCGATGATTCTACGTACTATGAAAGAGGTTTTTCATGCAGACCAGCGAATTAAGGCATGACTTTGCAAACTGCAAACCGGAGGACGGTTATTCCGTGGGTCAAATACTCGCGGGACTTTACCGCGTGGAATGCGTACCCATTATTGGCGGCATGAGCATGGTTTACCGCGTGCATCACAACGATTGGAATGTCGATCTTGCCATGAAGCGTCCGTATGAGCGGCTGTTTGCTTCCGAGAAAGTACGCGAGCGCGAGCTCTTCATTTCGGAATGCAATGCTTGGATCAACCTTGGGGTGCATCCAAACATCGTCGTTTGCTACTATGTGCGCGAGATTGAAGGAATTCCCTCCATCTTTTCCGAATGGATGACCGCCGGCAGCCTCCGAAACTGGCTTGGCAAGCGCGAGGAGGACCCGGCAACGGGAAAGAGCAAGTTCATTCCCGGAAGGCTGTATGTCGGAAAACAGAAAAGCGAAGTTGTCGAGCAGATTCTCGACATTGCCATTCAAACCGCGCGCGGGCTGTTTTACGCGCAGCGCCATGATATCATTCATCAGGACGTCAAGCCGGATAATATTCTGCTCACCGAGGACGGAACGGCAAAGGTTGCAGATTTTGGCATTTCGCGGGCGCGGCACTCTGCAACATCCAGTGTGAGCGTCAGCGCAACGCGTAAAAACAACACGGTGATGATTGAAGGCGTCGGTTCTACAAAAGAGTACTGCTCGCCGGAACAGATGGAGAAACGCTGGGTCACCAAGCGTACGGACGTCTGGAGCTGGGCGCTGGTCGTTCTGGAAATGTTTTTACAGGAGCGCCTTTGGAGCGACGGTACGGTGGGCGGCTATGGTTACGAACGGTACCGTGAGCTCGCTGTATATGAGATTCCGCCGGGATTGGACGACCTGCTCAAACGGTGCTTCCAAAACAACGAAGCGGATAGGCCGCATGATTTTTCAGATATCGAGATGGAACTTCTCGTGATCTACGAAATGACGACTGGCAGGGAATACTCCCGCAACTATCTGCACGCTGTGGACGAAACGGCGGACTCGCTCAATAACCACGCGCTTTCCAACATCGACATCGGTCAGCTGACCGGCGCGGAAGACTTCTGGCGCAGAGCGGTGCGCATCGACCACAACCATCTGGAATCGATTTATAACTACGCTATGTACCTATGGCGCACCGGTTCGATTGACGATATTGAACTGCTGCGAAGGCTCAGCGCCTGTGCGCAGAATCATCCGGGCGACGGCAGGGTGTGGCTCCTGATCGGGCAGGTGCATTTGGAGCGCGGGGATAGATCCGCAGCTCTTGAGAGCTTACAGCTTGCGTTGAACGACCCGGAAACGCAGAGTAAGGCAAGAAACCTGATCGACGAAACGGAGCTTTTGGAGCAGGACGGAATTGTTCAAACGTTTACGGAACGTTCCGGCTCACTGACTTCAATCGACCTTTCGCCCGATAGAACGCGCATCCTAACCGGTTGCGATGATCACGGCGTAATCCTCTGGAACGCGGAAACCGGCGAGCAGATCGCCTCTTTGATCGGACATTCCGGCGCGGTGCGCGGCGTGCGGTTTCTGCCCGACGGCAAACACGCCGTTTCTTACAGCGAAGGCAGCGATTGCAGTGTGCGATACTGGAATTTGGAAGAGAGAACCTACGAGCGAACGTTCACCGGGCATTCGGACGAACTGCGTTCTTTGGCCGTTTCCCCGAATGGCAGATACACGATATCGAACAGCTCGGACGGAGAAATCCGGCTCTGGAACAACGCCAACGGCGAATGCCTGCGCGTGTATCACGAGCACAAGAAAAACTGCGCGGAACTGCGCTTTTTCAGCGACAATGTACGCTTTGCTTCCGGCTGCACGGACGGAGTCCTCAAAATTTGGAGCGTAGACCGGCCGGAAAGCCTCGCAACCTTTCAAAGCGCGGGTGGACTGTTCCTCTCCGCGGACGTATCGAAAGATGGAACATTGATTGCCGCCGGAGACAACGAAGGCACGATTCAGATTTGGGATGTTGCCGGCGGCGAGTGCGTTCGCATGATGCGTACGCACGCGGGTGATATCGACGTCATTCGCTTTTCCAATGATGGCTCTACGATCGTATGCGCCTGCAAAGACCGCAGGCTCCGCGTGTTCGACGTGCAAAGCGGGTGCTGTGTTCGCACCTATCCGCAGCAAGAGCGCATGCTGCGGCTGATGGAGACCAACGAAACGCTCACGGAAATCTTTACGCTCAGCGGCAAGGAGATTTTGCATTACAGAAGGCCTATTTACGGTTACCGCGCGGGATGGGTGATGAACCGGATTGTTTCCTCTGCGGTGCGGTTTGAACAGGAAGAGCGTTTCCAAAGCTTTTATGAACAGGCCGAGAGAGCGCTGAAGAACAAAGAAGTGCAGGAATCCCTGCTTCTGTTGGACCAGGCGCGGTCCATTCCCGGCCATGAAGACGACGAGAAATGCCTGCTATTAAATAGTACGGCGGGCAGATTCTGCAGAACATCCGCCATTCGTTCGGTCAAGGAACGCGCCGCAAGCGAAACGCACGAACGAGCCATCCGCTCGGTTTCGCTGAGCGGGGACGGTTCGCGTATCTTGGTGGGCGCGGACGACGCGACACTAAAACTGCTGGATTTGCGTGATCTTTCCTGTCTGCGCTCGTTTAAAGGGCATACCGAGAAAGTTCTGTTTTCGCTTTTCAGCGGGGATGAAAGCCGCATAGCTTCCTACGCTAAGGACAGGACGCTGCGCTTTTGGGATGCCGCAAATGGAGCGGAGATCGCTTCGGTCAAGCCGTATACGGCAAATAACGAGGTGCTTGCCATAGCATTGAGCGAAAACGGTTCGATTGCAGCCGCGGCGGGGGACGATAAAAAAATCTACGTTTACCGTGTAGACGACGGCGAACAGCTCGCCGAGCTTTCCGGGCATGCCGACTCAGTGGACGCGCTCTGCATCAGTCGGGACGGGAAAACGCTGCTCAGCGCGGGCTGGGACTATACGCTCAAGCTGTGGAACCTTGAAACGAAACGTCTGATCAAAACGCTTGAAGGCCACACTGGCGACGTCCTTAGCGTGCGCATGAGCGCGGACGGCAGACGCGCGCTCAGCGGAAGCTTCGATAAAAAGATGATTCTCTGGGATTTGGAGCAGGAGCGCATGATCTGCTCATTCCGTGAGTCTGCAACGCAGACGGTTAAATCGCCAACCGCAGTGACAAACGTTGAAATGAGCGCTTCCGGACGGTATCTCTTTGCCGGATATCAATCCGGACAGATGGAACTGTTCGACGCAGAAAACAAGAAAAGCCTGCGGATGTTTACCGGGCATACCGACGGAATCTGCTCGGCAATCAGCCAAAATGGAAGGGCGGTCGTTTCCGGCGGAAAATCGGGAACGCTTAAGGTTTGGGAAATCGACTGGGCGTATGAGTTCCCCGGCTGGTCGGATTGGGACGATCAGGCACAGCCTTACTTTGAACAGTTTTACCAGATCTACGGCAGCGAAAGCGTTGAAAAGATTGATCTGCTGATGAACACGCTGCAGAACAACGGACTAGGCTACCTGAAATACTCCGCCGTGCGGTCGCGCCTGATGAAAATGGCCGCGCGGTAGCGCCCCTCACCTGCAAGTAAGTTATAAAGAGCAACCGGGAGGTATACGATGGAATACAATACGCCAATGCGATTTGTCATGGTTCGCGCTACCGCGGAAGTCAACGCTTCCAGCGCAACGAAGATGTATCCCGAACACGTCTTCTTAGGGATATTGAAGCTCGCCGAACTTAAAACGACCGACTTTGCGCCAAACTCCACGCACGCCGAAGAGTCCGATAAGGACATCAAGAAGGTGCGCGATCTCTTGCGCGCAAAGAAGATCGATTCCCAGAAGGTGCGCGCGCAGCTCCGCAGAATCATGAGCACGTCACAGCCGGAAGGCGACGCGGAAGGCATGATTGCCGTTTTGATGATGAACGCCAGCCGCGGAAAGGACGTCATTACCGCAGAAGCGGTCACCGCAGAGCTGTTCACGCGCCCGACACCGATTATTAAATCTCTACTCGATCAGGCGGCAAAAGGCGGCCAGACAGGCGAGGAAACGGGGACTCCCTCTCTTTCCGGTGAAGGCGAAATTGCCAAATCGGACGAGATGAGCATTTCGTTTCTGCCAAAGCTGACCGACCGGGTGCGCAGCATGCGTTACGCGCTGCTCAATACCGTACTGGGGCAGGATCATGCGGTGCACGCCTTTGCCGAGGGGATCTTCAACGCGGAAGTAATCGCGGCATCGGACGAAAAGAGGAAGCGTCCGCGCGCGATTTTCGTGTTCGCGGGACCTCCGGGCGTTGGCAAAACCTTTTTGGCGGAACAGGCTGCGGAAACGCTCAAACTGCCGTTTAAAAAGTTCGAGATGACGGCGTTTGCCGACGAACTGGGGCTGAACGTCCTCATTGGTTTTCCGCCGAGCTTCAAGGACGCAAAGGAAGGCACGCTGACGGGGTTTGTCAACGAAAACCCGCATTGCATCCTCTTGTTCGACGAAATTGAAAAAGCGAACATCAAGATCATCCAGCTGTTTTTGCAGATTCTCGACGCGGGGAATTTGCACGACGCTTTTACGGACAGCGACGTTTCGTTTCGCGATACGATTATCATCTTTACCACCAACGCCGGAAAGCAGCTCTACGAAGGCGACCACAAGGCGAACGCTGCGGGCATTCCGCGTCAGACCATCGTCAACGCGCTGGAGACGGACAAAGACCCCAAAACCGATCAGCCGTTTTTCCCGCCGGCGATCTGCTCGCGCCTTGCGACCGGCTATCCAATCATGTTCAGCCATTTAATGGCGCACGACCTTGAACGGATTATCGCCAACGAACTCGACCGGCTGAGCAAACTCTTTTTCAAGCAGTACGGCATTCACGTGCAGACGGAGCCGCTGGTGGCAACCACGCTCCTCTTTGCCGAAGGCGGCCAGGCGGACGCACGCACCGTACGCGCGCAGGCGGAGCTGTTCTTTAAAAACGAAATCTTCAAGCTCTGTCGTCTTTGGAGTCAGGAGAGCTTTGAAGACGCGATCAAAGCCATTTCGGATATCCGGTACTCTGTTGAGGAGAAGACGATACCGAAGGAAGTGCAGTCGCTCTTTACGGCAAGCGAATCGCCGTGCGTTCTGGTGTTTGGAAACCCCGGGTTTGCGGAACGGTGTAAAAACGCGATGAAGAGCGTAAAGTTCTTTGGGGCGGACACGGCGGAACAGGCGTTTCAAATTGCGGGGTCGGAAGAGATTACGCTGGTATTGATGGACGTTGTAACCCGCGCCGCTCTTGCCGGCGGGGAGAACGACGAAACAGTTCCGGGGGGCGATCCGCGCCTGCAGAACAAGACGACGATCGCGTTTGACAATGTTCCCATCGGCGCGAGCGCGCTGCGAAACTCCCGAAAGTTTTTCACAAACATGCGGGAGCGGTTCCCCGAAATGCCGATCTATCTGCTGGAAACGGAGCATCTGATCATCGACAGCGAACTGATGACGTCCTTTGCCCGCGCGGGAGCAAGGGGAAAGATGACGATTCCCTCCGGCGATATCAGCGTGTTCGGCGAGGAACTGCTGCGAATTTGCGCGCAGCTGTATATGCAATCTTCCGCGGCAAAGCTCTATGCCGAACATAAAATCCTCTATTTTGAAACGGCGCCGCTGCTCTCCGGCGATAAGAAGAGTGCGAGCATCCGCATCCGCGATCTATCGCTTAAGCGCGCCGTCTCCGCCGAGGACACGGGTGAAGTGCTGGAAGATGTGGAGAAGCCCGATATCGGCTTTGACGACGTGATCGGCGCGGACGATGCAAAGGACGAACTGAAGTTCTTTGTCGATTTTCTCAAGAATCCGAAATCGTTTGCCGCGCGTGGTCTGAAACCGCCCAAGGGCGTGCTGCTGTACGGCCCTCCAGGCACCGGCAAAACCATGCTGGCAAAAGCGATGGCGGGAGAGTCCAACGTTGCGTTCATTTCGGCGGTTGGCAGCGCGTTTGTTACAAAGTTCCAGGGCAGCGGCCCGGAGGCGGTGCGCACGCTTTTCCGCCGCGCGAGACGGTATGCCCCCGCGATTATCTTTATTGACGAACTGGACGCGGTAGGACGCTCGCGCGGGAACACGCCCGCAGGGATGTCCGGTCACGAGGAAGAGATGGCGCTCAACGCGTTGCTGGCGGAGATGGACGGGTTTTCCGTCGATCCCAAACGGCCGGTCTTCGTGCTCGCGGCGACGAACTTCGACGCGGAGGAAGGACAGGGGGGAATCGGCGTACTGGACGCGGCGCTTGCTCGTCGCTTCGACCGCAGGATTCGCGTGGACTTGCCGAACAAGGAAAACCGAAAGCAGTACCTTACTCGCATGCTCAAAAAGAAAAAAGACGCTACCGTCAGCGGGGACATGATTGAAACCCTCGCCGGGCGCAGCGCCGGGCTGAGCCTGGCCAACCTCGCTTCCGTGCTCGACCTTGCGGGGCGCATGGCGGCAAAGCAGAATTGCGCAATCAGCGACGCAATCCTGGACGAGGCGTTTGAGCTGACGCGTCACGGCGAAAAGAAGGACTGGGGCAAAGAGTACATTGAACGCGTTGCGCGCCACGAATCCGGTCACGCATATCTTTGCTTCCGTGCCGGATCGACGCCCGCTTACCTGACGATTGAAGCGCGCGGCGGCCACGGCGGTTATATGGAGCACGCGAATGCGGAAGATCAGCCGCTGCTGAAAAAAGAGGAATTGATCGGCAGGATTCGCACTTCTCTCGGCGGGCGCGCGGCGGAGATTGTGTATTACGGCGCGGCAGACGGCGTTTCCACGGGCGCTTCGGGCGATCTGCAGAACGCTACCCAGATTGCACGCGCAATGATCTGCAGCTACGGCATGGATGAAACGATCGGGCTGATGACGCTGACACCGGAAGAAGCGCAGAAAGGCCCCATGGCGGCGGTTGTGAACGAGCGCATCAACGCCGTTCTGCGGGACGAAATGGCGCGCACCATCGAACTGATTCAATCCGGCAGAAAGAAGATCGACAAGCTCGTTGAGCGGCTCATGGAGAAGAATAAACTTACTAAGGAAGAGATTGAGGAAATACTGAAAGACTAATTCGAGATAAAAACAAAGAACCTCCTGCGCGATTAATGGCACAGGAGGTTCTTTGTACTAAACGCATGAAGAGCTGATAATAAAAGAAACTCTCCATTTCTGGAGAGCTCTTTTGGTGCAGGAAACAGGACTTGAACCTGCATGAGTGTGACCTCACACGGACCTGAACCGTGCGCGTCTGCCAATTCCGCCATTCCTGCAAAATTAGTGGTGGATGGGGATGGATTCGAACCATCGTAGTCTGCGACAACGGATTTACAGTCCGCTCCCTTTGGCCGCTCGGGAACCCATCCACGTGTGGGGAAGTGGTATATGTAGTTATCAATGGAGCTGGTGATGGGACTCGAACCCGCAACCTGCTGATTACAAATCAGCTGCTCTGCCAATTGAGCTACACCAGCGGAATTCTGGTGCCTCAGAGTGGAGTCGAACCACCGACACAGGGATTTTCAGTCCCTTGCTCTACCAACTGAGCTACCGAGGCAAAAATGGCGACCCGGAGGGGGCTCGAACCCCTGACCTCCAGCGTGACAGGCTGGCGTACTAACCAACTGTACTACCGGGCCATGCTGATTGCCAAACGGAAGTGGTGGGCCTTCAGGGACTCGAACCCCGGACCAATCGGTTATGAGCCGACCGCTCTAACCAGCTGAGCTAAAGGCCCAAGTCCATGAAACAAAAATGGTGACCCCGAGGAGACTCGAACTCCTGTTACCGCCGTGAAAGGGCGGTGTCTTAACCGCTTGACCACGGGGCCATTCTTGGTCGGGGTGAAGGGATTTGAACCCCCGGCCCCATGCTCCCAAAGCACGTGCGCTACCGGACTGCGCTACACCCCGAAGATGGCACGCACCGCTTATCGCGACCCTCATAATATACAACAGGGCAAAAAAAATGTCAACACGGAAAATTCAAAAATTCTGAACGGAATTTTCACGCTTTTAATTCCCCCAACCGGCAAGTTTGAAAAAACGTGCTTAAATCAAGGCTTTTTCGATTTTGCATAAAGGAGCAGTTTACGAATCTAAATTTGGCTTTCCAGACGGCTGGTATGCTATAATAGTGTGAATCTATATGGAGCGTACAGCATGAACCAGACTACGGATAACAAAAATAATTTCCCTCCGCAAAAGGGCGGTTACTATATCGAAACCTTCGGTTGCCAGATGAACGTTCGGGACAGCGAAACCGCGGCGGGTCTGCTGGAATCGATCGGTTATACGCCGTGCTCAGCCAAAGCGGAAGCGGACGTGATCCTCTTTAACACCTGCTGTATCCGCGACCATGCGGAAAAACGGGTGTTTGGCAACATCGGCGCGCTCAAGGATCTTAAGGACGAAAAACCCGGCCTTATCCTCGGCGTATTTGGGTGCATGACGCAGCAGAAGGACGTAGCTCTTAAGCTCTTCCGGCGGTTTCCGTTTGTGAATCTCGTATTTGGAACGAACCTGCTTTCAAAACTGCCTTCGTTTATCGAACATGCGGAGGCGGGGGAGCGTACGCTCGCCGTGGAGGAAGGCAACATCGTCATCGAGGACGAACTGCCCAGCGCGCGGACTGGAAAAATCAACGCGTTCGTCAACATCAACTACGGCTGCGACAACTTCTGCACCTATTGCATCGTGCCGTATGTGCGCGGGAGGGAACGCTCCCGTACGCCTGGATCTATCGTTGCAGAAGTGGAGAAACTCGTGCTCGAAGGCTACAGCGAGATTACGCTGCTCGGCCAAAACGTCAACTCCTACGGGAACGACCTTGAGGGAACGGATTTTGCCAATCTGTTGAAGCAGGTCTCTCAGGTCAAAGGGATTGAGCGGATTCGGTTTATGACCTCGCATCCGAAAGACCTGAGCGAGCGGGTTATCGCCGCTATGGCGAGCCTGCCGAACGTATGCCATCACGTGCATCTGCCGCTCCAGAGCGGATCAAACGAGATTCTGCGCCGCATGAACCGCAAGTATACGCGTGAGCAGTATCTCGACATCGTAAAAAAACTGCGCAACGCAATGGACGACGTGGAGATTACGACCGATATTATCGTCGGTTTTCCGGACGAAACGGAGCAGGACTTTTCCGATACGCTCGCTTTAATCGAGGAAGTGGGGTTTGCGTCGGCTTTCACCTTCAAGTACTCGCCAAGGAAGGGGACACGCGCGGCGGAGTATCCCGATCAGGTGCCGGAAGCGGTCAAGCGCGAACGCCTGCGCGTTCTAAACGAACTGCAGGAGCGAAAGTCCCGCGAAAACAACGAAAAGTACCTTAACGCAACCGGCGTCGTGCACGTTGAAGACTGCGACGAGCGAAACGAACCGGTTTGTTACGGAAAGTTTTCGAATTTTAAAATGGTCTATTTTCCGGGCGGGCCGGAACTCATCGGACGTTATGTGCGCGTCCGCGTCAAACAAGTAAGAAAGAACTCTCTTTCGGGAGAGATGGAGGAAATGTACCTGTGATCGAATTAGCAAGAGAACTTGGACTCGCGCTGGCAAACTCAGCCGAATTTATCCGCATGAAGAACGCGCAAAACGCCGTTGAGCAAAACGAAGGTATCAACGCGGCGCTCAGCGAGCTGCGCGAAAAGCGCGAGCGCCTTGTAAACATTCTCGCCGAGGAAGAAACGGATAATCTGGAAGCGCTCCGCCTGACCAACGATATCGACCGTCTGGAAGGGCAGCTTCAGGACAGCCCGCTGTTTTTAGAACTTTTAGAAGCGCAGGCGGCGTTTTCCACCGTACTGCGCGCGATCAACGACGAAATCAACGCCTGCATCGGCGGCGAAACCAGCGAGAGCGCCAGCTGCGAAGGCGACTGCGGCAGCTGCGGCGGCTGCAAACACTAACCGGAGGGAACGCATGCCATCTTCGATGACGCCGATGATGCGTCAGTATATCGAGCTGAAAGAAAAATACTCCGATTGCCTGCTGTTTTTCCGGCTGGGTGATTTTTATGAGATGTTCTTTGAGGACGCGAAAACCGCCAGCAAAGAGCTTGATCTCGTTTTAACGGGGCGAGACTGCGGGCTGAGCGAACGCGCGCCAATGTGCGGCGTTCCTTACCACGCGGTCGATAACTATATCGCCAAGCTCATCGACAAAGGGTTCAAGGTAGCCGTCTGCGAACAGATGGAAGATCCCGCGCTCGCCAAGGGACTGGTTGAGCGGGACGTAATTCGCGTGATTACGCCCGGCACGGTCATTGAAGAGCGCATGCTGGAGGAGAACCAGAACAGCTATATCGCCTCCATTTCGCTGGGTGATCAAGCGATTGGTCTTGCGTATGCGGACGTTTCGACCGGGGAATTCTACCTGCTGCAGCTGGAAGGCGAACAGGCGGCGGTCGCCTTGCTGGACGAGATGGAGCGTATCCGACCGCGCGAGATCATTGCCGACCCTTCGCTGTTTTTACAGCAGTTTTTAGCCAGAAAGCTCTCCAGCGCGTATTATCTCGAGCAGTACAGCGCGAGCGCTTTTTTACCTGAGAGCGCGAAGGATATTCTTAAGCGTCACTTTTCCGTGGCCTCGCTCAGCGGTTTTGGCGTGGACGACGCGCCGTACGCCGTTTCGGCCGCGGGCGCGCTGATGCGCTATCTCGACGAAACGCAGAAAAACGCGCTGTCGCATATCCATGGCATGCGGCTCCTCAACCGCAAGAGCTATATGGTGCTGGACGCGACCACGCGCCGTAACCTGGAGTTAACGCAGCCGCTCCGCTATGGCGGGAGCAAAAAGAACACGCTCATCAGCCTGCTCGACACGGCAAAAACCGGCATGGGCGGTCGTATGCTGCGGGACTGGGTAGACCGGCCGCTGCAGTCCGTAGAGGCGATTGAGCGTCGTCTGGACGCGGTGGAAGAGCTGAACCAGAACCTTACGGAGCGCAAACAGCTGCAGGAACTGCTCCACGGTGTTTACGATATCGAGCGGCTCTGCAGCAAAATCGTTTACGGCACGCTGCACGCACGGGACTGCATCGCCCTCCAGCAGACGCTGGAGCGCATTCCGTTTGTCAAAGATACGCTGCGGCAGAATGCAAGCGACGCATTAAAACGTGTCTGCGATCAGCTCGATTCCATGGAGGATATCTTTGCTCTGCTTGCCCGCGCCATCTGCGACGAACCGCCCGTCAGCCTCAAGGACGGCGGATTTATCCGCGAAGGATACAACGCGGAAGTGGACGAGCTCAGGAGCATTGCAAACGGCTCGGAAAGTTGGCTGGAACGTTTTGAGGCGCAGGAGCGCGAGCAGACCAAGATCAAGTCCCTTCGCGTGGGATATAACCGCGTGTTCGGGTACTATATCGAGGTCACGAAGTCGTATCTTTCGCTCGTTCCGTATCATTACGAACGGAAGCAAACGCTCGCCAACGCGGAGCGCTTTGTTACCCCGGAACTCAAGGAGATGGAACAGAAGATTCTCGGCGCAAGGGACCGGCTTATCGCGCTGGAGAACGAACTGTTTTTGGAGATTCGTACAGTATTGCTCTCCGGCACGGATCGCCTCCAGCAAAACGGCGCTTTGCTGGCAGAGCTGGACGCTTACGTTTCGCTTTCGGAAGTTGCGTCCAACAATGGTTACTGCCGCCCCAAGCTCAACCAGCAGGGGAGAATGCAGATTATCAACGGCAGGCATCCGGTCATCGAGCGAGCGCTCAAGGAGCCTTTCGTGCCGAACGACGTGCTGCTCGACCGAACCGAGAACCGGCTGTTGATTATCACAGGCCCCAACATGGCGGGTAAGAGCACCTATATGCGGCAGATCGCGCTGATTACGCTCATGGCGCATGTTGGTTCGTTCGTGCCCGCGCAATCGGCGGATATTTCGATTGTCGATCGCATCTTTACCCGCATCGGCGCAAGCGACGACCTCTCCTCCGGCCAGAGCACGTTCATGGTGGAGATGAGTGAGGTTGCGAATATCCTTCATAACGCGACGCGGGGCAGCCTGCTCATCCTCGACGAAATCGGCCGCGGCACCAGCACGTTCGACGGCCTCAGCATCGCCTGGTCGGTGCTGGAGTATATCTCGGATGCGAAACGCTGCGGTGCAAAAGCGCTGTTTGCAACGCATTACCACGAGCTCACCGAACTGGAAGGCGATATCGCGGGGGTCAAGAACTTCCGTGTCACCGTCCGCGAAATCGGCGAGGACATCGTTTTTCTGCGTAAGATTGTGCGCGGGGGAGCGGACAAGAGCTTCGGCATTCAGGTGGCGCGGCTTGCCGGGCTTCCCGAGGAAGTGCTCTCGCGTGCAAAGGAGATTCTTGCCGAGCTGGAATCCGCGGATATCGCGGCCAAGAAAGCCGTTCCCGCAACGAAAGTGCTGGCCAGCGTTCAGCCTTCGCTGCTGGATGAGAGCAAAGAAGAAAGCGCGCTCAGAATTATGCGCGAAATAGACGTGGATCACCTGACCCCTCTGGAAGCGCTCAATCAGCTGTATGCGCTGCACGCCATGCTGAAGTCGAACTAGTTTTGTAAAGATTATTGGAGCAACGAATGCCAAAAATTCATGTACTTCCGTCGCATATCGCAAACCAGATTGCCGCGGGCGAGGTCGTAGACCGGCCGTCGTCCGTGGTAAAGGAGCTTGTCGAAAACTCCATCGATGCGGGCGCAACGGCGGTTACAATTGAAATTGAGAGCGGCGGCGTCGATCTCATCCGCATTCTCGACAACGGTTCCGGCATTCCAGACGAGGACTGCGAAACCGCGTTTTTGCGGCATGCAACAAGCAAAATTGCTTCGGCGGGGGACCTGTTTTCCATCCGCTCGCTGGGTTTCCGCGGGGAGGCGCTCGCTTCTATCGCGGCGGTTTCGCGCGTGCGTCTGCAAACGCAGACCCAGGAGGACGAACTTGGCACGCTGATTCGTTATGAGGGCGGCGCGCTGGTTGAGCACCGCCGCGTCGGCGGAACACGTGGCACGAGCGTTGAGGTGCGGGATTTATTCTACAATGTTCCCGCGCGGTTAAAGTTTATGAAGAGCGGCCGCGCCGAAAGCGCCAGCATTGGCGACTATATCGCGCGGCTCATCCTCTCCGCGCCGCAGATTGCCGTGCATTTTGTAAACGGCGGAAGAACCGTTTACCGTTCCGGCGGAAACGGCGTTCTGCGGGACGCTCTGCTCTCCGTTTACGGCATCAGCGCGGATTCCATGCTTTGTCCGGTTCTCTTCGACGATGGATATCTCAAGATTGAGGGCTTTGTCGGCACGCCCGAACTCGCGCGCTCCAATCGGTCTGGTCAGACCATCACGCTCAACGGGCGCATCATCCGCTCCAACGCGCTGAGTAACGCCCTTTCCCGTGCGTTTGATACGCGCGTGATGGGTGGCAAGTTCCCGTTTGCAGTGCTTGCGCTGAGCCTCTCTTTTCAGGAAGTGGACGTCAACGTCCATCCGGCCAAGCTGGAAGTGCGCTTTGCCGACGAGCAGAGGATTGCGCGCTCTATTGTCGTTTCCTGTTCGGAAGCGGTTACGCGAAGCTATATCCCTTCATTTTCGGCTCCCGAAGACAACTCGCCGGAAGCGGAGAGCTCGTCTGGATTTCAAAAATTCGAGCGGACTCCGCAGTTTTCGGGTCTGGATCGGCTGCCGCAGATTGATCTGCGTACGCCCGCTCCAAAACCGGAAGCGACGCTGCGTGAAGAAACCGGCAGCTACTCGCCGCCGCCGCGCGTTCCGCTCTACCGCTTTCCCAAGGAAGAGCAGCCCGCCGCTCGGCCAACACAGCCGTCCATCTTTTTAAAGCACGAGGAGTCGGACGCGTTGGATGAGCCGTTTACGGTGATTGGGTGCGCGTTTGACGCGTATTGGTTTGTCCAGCAGGGCGAAAGCGTATTTTTAATCGATCAACACGCCGCGCACGAACGGCTGCTCTACGACGCGCTGATGAAGCGGGAAGCGGCTGTCGTTTCCCAAACGCTGTTTTTGCCGGAGGATGTGCGCCTTTTGCCTTCCGAAACAGAACATTTTGGCGAGCATCGCGCGGAGCTGGAGGCATTCGGATTTATCTTTTCGGACGTTACGGAAACGTCGGTCACGCTCCTTGCCGTACCGCAGGTAAAGGGTACGCCGCTGAAAGGCACGTTTTTACACGACGTGCTGGAGCACCTTTCAAACGAAAACGAGTCGCACCGGAACGAATGGTTCCGGGACGCAATCGCCCAGGCCGCCTGCAAGAGCGCGGTCAAGGCGGGGGAACGGCTGAGCCGCGAAGAACTCAACCGGTTGATCGAAGCCTTCCGCGCGGGCGATTCACTGCTCACATGCCCGCATGGCAGACCGGTCGCCGTGCGGCTGACCAAACTGGAAATTGAAAAACTCTTCAAGCGGGTGCTGTAAACAGATGCGCCGCAATCGAATTGTCTGCGTTGTCGGACCGACAGCCTGCCACAAAACCGAATTTTCCATTTCGCTTGCCGAACGGGTAAACGGAGAGATTATCTCCGCCGACTCCGTACAGGTGTATTTTGGCATGGATATCGGCTCGGCAAAACCAACGCTTGAAGAGCGGCGGGGGATTCCGCATCATATGATCGACTGTGTGCCAATCGACACGCCGGAGTTCTCCGTTTCGCAATACCGCAAGATGGCTTCAGAAGCAATAGAGGATATTTTCAGACGCGGCAAAACGCCAATCATTGTCGGCGGAAGCGGGTTATATGTCAACGCCCTGACCTATCCGCTTGGGTTTGCCGTGCCAAAGGATGAAAAAGCGCGGGAGCGTATGGAAGCGCTGTACGATCAAGACGCAAACGCGGCATACGCAAGACTTGCCATGATCGATCCGGAAACGGCTTCGCGGCTGCATCAAAACGACAGAAAAAGAATTGTTCGCGCGTTGGAAGTGTATGAGTGCTCCGGAAAACCGCTTTCGAGCTACGGCAACGATTTTCAGAACACCGGCGGGGGAGACGCGCCGTTCGAACCGCTTTTATTCGGGCTGGATATGGATAGAACGCTGCTGTACAAGAGAATCGACCTGCGAGTCGACCAGATGCTTGCGCGCGGGCTTGTTGCGGAAGCACGAGGAATTTACGACCGAGGTTACAGCCGGAATTTGCCCGCCATGCAGTCGATCGGCTACCGGCAGCTCTTTAGCGTCTTCGACGGCGAAACCACGCTGGAGCAGGCGACAGAACAGATCAAGCTCGACACGCGCCATTTTGCCAAGCGGCAGCTGACCTGGTTTCGGCGGGATCAACGCATCCGCTGGCAGGACGTCGGCGACTATGAAGCAATTCAAAACGACTATTTACTGGAATCGTCCGAACTGATAAAACGCTGGATGGACGAAAAGGAGTTATTCGAATGATCGAGATTTCAGACCGCGCGCGAGAACTTGTCTGGAGCGCGGAGAGCGCTCTGACGGGTGTTTTTCGGCGCGCAGACGCCATTGAAATGGCAAACCAGCAGCGCGTTCTGGAAGCCTTTTGGAGTGAGCGCGTCAGCGCGCGGCACTTTGCGCCGACCACGGGCTATGGCTATGACGATATCGGGCGGGACACGCTGGATCGCGTTTTTGCGCGCGCTCTCTTTGCGGAAGCGGCACTGGTTCGCCCGCAGTTTGCCAACGGCACGCACGCAATTTTTACCGCCCTTGCGTCGCTGGTTGAGCCGGGGGACACGATTCTCTCCATTACGGGGCAGCCTTACGATACGCTGCAGACGGCCATTGGTCTTAGCGGGGACGCTTCGAACTCGCTTAAAAAGATGGGCGTCAGCTTCCGCTCGATCGACCTTTTGCCAAATGGAGAGATCGATCTGGAGTCGATTCATGCGTTTGAGCCTGGTTCCATCAAGGTCGTCTTTGCACAGCGCTCGCGCGGGTATGCCTGGCGCGAAGCGCTGAGCATGAGAAAACTTTCGGAAGCGTTCACGCTCTGTAAAGAACGATTCCCGGACGCGGCAATCCTCGTTGACAACTGCTACGGCGAATTTGTGGAGGCCACGGAGCCGACAGCTTGCGGTTCGGACTTGATCGCGGGGTCGCTGATTAAAAACCCCGGCGGAGGACTTGCGCCGACAGGCGGGTATATTGCAGGAAGGAAAGAACTGGTCGATCGCGCCGCCGAACGGCTGACCGTGCCCGGCATGGGCGGGGAAGTAGGCTCCTATGCTGGCGACTACAGACTGTTTTATCAGGGACTGTTTCTTGCTCCTCATGTGACCGCCCAATGCGTCAAGAGCGCGGCGTTGTTTGCGCGCGTGTTCGAAGCGCTGGGACTTTCGACAATGCCTTCCAGCGACGCGGAACGTTCGGATATCATTCAGGCGGTGCAGTTTAACGACGCCGACGCTCTGGTGCGCTTCTGCGGGGCGATTCAGAAAGCGGCGCCGGTGGACAGCTTCGTAACCCCGGAACCCTGGGACATGCCGGGCTACGACGATCCGGTCGTGATGGCGGCGGGAGCGTTCGTGCAGGGCGCGACCACGGAACTCTCCGCGGACGGCCCGATTCGCAGTCCCTACACGGCGTATCTGCAGGGCGCGCTGACCTACGCGCACGCGCGGATTGCGGCAATGCTCGCCTGCGACGCGCTGCAATAAAAGAACTCCTGCGCACAATCGTACACAGGAGTTGAGACTTTCTTTTTTCGACGACTAAATCGTCCGCAGAAGGCCAATGACTTTGCCGGAAATCTCCACTTCGTTGAACGCGACATAGATCGGCTCGAACAGCTCGTTTTCCGGCTGGAGACGAACACGGTCTTTTTCGCGGAAAAAGCGTTTGACGGTTGCGCTTTCTCCGGCAACGCGCGCAACAACGATATCGCCGTTGCTGCAGGAGCAGTTGTGGTTCACGACCAGAATGTCGCCGTCGCGAATGCCCGCGTCGCGCATGCTCTCGCCTTCAACGCGGAGCATGTAGACTTCCTCCGGTTCCTTGCCGTGCATGAGAACGTCCGGCAGGGGGAACGCGTCCTCAATATTCTCAGTGGCGAGCATGGGCATACCGGCGGCTACGTGGCCAACGAGCGGAACGGCGAACTTTTTCTCTTCGCGTTCGGCGCGGTCGGGCATATTTTCCGAGTGAATGAAGATGGCGCGCTGCTTGGAAGAATCGCGCGTGATGATGCCCTTTTTCTCAAGATTCTGCAGGTGCGCGTGGACGGTTGCCGTGGATTTGAGCCCGACGGCCGCGCAGATTTCACGAACCGACGGGGGATAGGTGTGCTCCTCGGCGTAGGAAATCATGTAATCCAGAATGACCTGCTGCGGATCGGAAAGTTTTTTCATATCGGTAGCTTGCCTCCGTTTCGTGTTTCAACGAAAATGCCGTATCCAATTCGACTGCCAGCTGCTTGACTTTTTTGAAATTATACCATATACTCTCAACGATTGCAAACATATGTTCGAAAGATTGGTGACGTTTTGTGAAACAATGTGTTCTGCACCCGGAAAAAACCTGTACAAACTGCGGTGAATGCGACGACCGCTGCGAGCTTGATCCGCAGAAGATCTGCGATAATTGCTTTCGGTGCCTCGAAACCGACCAAAAGCCGTTTCTGGAGATTCCGATTTCCGGCGTTTACTTAGAGGACGATTTTACGCCGGAACCAGTTTTACCCGTGGAGCTTGCGCTCGACGAAAACGAGGAGCCCGTTCTGGACTCGGACGATTCCTGGCGGGAAGAGTTTCATCTTGGCGTCTCTACGCTTAACGGCGCAACCGCCTCCCGCGTAAAGCGCAGGCACATCCGCCGGTACTTCAATTAAACGCGTTTTGGTCAATCGTCCCGCAGTTTGATCTTCTTTGCGGCGATTCGCTTATGCTCCTCGGACGTTGCGGCATAGTGCTTACGGGTGGTGTTTACGTCCTTATGACCCAGCACGTCCGCAACGAGGTAGATATCCTCCGTTTCGTGGTAAAGCATGGTTCCGTAGGTGCTTCTGAGCTTATGCGGCGTAATCTTTTTAAGCGGCGCGGCAAGGCGAGCGTATTTCTTTACAAGGTTCTCCACGGCGCGCGCGGTGATGCGGCGCATCTGAATGGAAAGAAACATGGCTTGTTCGTGCCCGGGCAGGGAAGTTTGCCCTGTACGCCAGTCGAGATAATCGGAGAGCGCCTTGTGCACCTCCTCGCCAAACGATAGGATGTCCTCGCTGCCGCCCTTGCGGGTTACCACGAACGCGTCGTTCTCCAAATCGACGTCGCCTAAATCAATCCCCACGAGTTCGCTGATGCGAATGCCTGTGCCGAGAAACAACGTCAGAATCGCAAGATCACGAATCTTTGTCCCATTGTGATATTGCTTTTGACGGTCGCTTAAGCCTTCGCCATTCTCCGTCAAGTCCAGCAGGTTCGCAACCTCGTTTGGTTCCAGCCGGATAATCGCTTTTTCGTGCAGTTTGGGTATATCCACCAAAGCCGCTACGTTATTGGGCAGCATTTCCTGCTTATGCAGATACTTGAAAAACGAGCGGATGGAACTGAGCTTTCTCGCTTTTGCCTGCTCCTGGTTGACCAGTTCGCGGTCGCCTTTTTGATAAAACGACACTTCGTTGAGAAACAGTTCGATATGATACGCCTTGATCTTTTGCAGATCGCCCGCGGTGAGGGAGGGGATGGGTTTTCCGGGGAACAAATCCTCCTGCGTTGAAGCGAATTGAAAGAACCCCCGCAAATCGATTGCGTAAGCGTATCTTGTTAAAACGGATGTTTGACTCTCTATTGAGCGAAAGAACGAACCGCAGACCATTGGAAGCTCCGGAAGGAGCGCACGAATCTTGAGCGTATAGTCCTTGAACTTTTCCGCTTGAAACGTATTTGCCATGGAATCGCTCCTTTCATAAACCAACGCGCGGCGGGGGAATCGATGCTATTTTTGACGCCTTTTTCTATGGTTTTCCCTTCTTTTACTCTATCACAACTATTCGTTAAAGACAAGTTTAACGAATAGATAGAGCAAAAAATTAACAATTAGGATGGATTTTGATCGGCTTGGCCGCTTTGTTCCCGCGGCGCGGTATTCTGCTTGATGGCTTGTCTGGCAAGCGCGTCACAGCGGTTGTTGAATTCGTTGTCGGAATGACCTTTGACTTTTACGAACGAATACGTATGTTCTTTTAGAATATCGATCAATGCGCGCCAGAGATCCTGATTCTCAACAGGCCGCTTGGAAACCGTTCTCCAGCCGTTAGCCGACCAGTTCTCCAGCCAGCCGTTATGAAATGCGTTACAGACGTAAGCGCTGTCCGTATGGATCGAAATTTCGCAAGGCATCTTCAGCGCGCGGATTGCTTCGATAACCGCTTTGAGTTCCATGCGGTTATTCGTCGTATCCGGCTCAAATCCGGAAAGCTCTCGGGTTTGATCTTTGTACAGCAAAATCGCACCCCAGCCGCCAGGACCTGGATTGCCGGAGCACGCGCCGTCCGTATAGATTGTCACCTTTTTTTTCATGCTTCCCTACCGATTATATATTATATACAATATGAAGATTCTACTGTTTGCTCATCTTTTCGGACTTTTCGCGGCAGGCGTCCACGGCGGCAATGACCGCTCCGCGCAGGCCTTTTTGCTCGAGTACCGCTACGGCTTCTATCGTCGTGCCTCCAGGCGAACAAACGCGGTCTTTGAGCTCCCCCGGATGCACGCCCGTTTGGCGCACCATCATGGCGGAACCCTTGACGGTCTGCGCGGCGAGCTTGAGCGCAAGCTCTCGCGGAAGCCCCGCTTTCACACCGCCGTCCGCCATCGCCTCAATGAAGAGATACACATAAGCGGGCCCGCTGCCGCTGACGGCCGTTACCGCGTCCATTAATTTCGGTTCCACGGTAACGACTTCGCCAACGGATGAAAACAGAATTTCGGCAAAAGATTTTTCGTCTTCTGTCAGCGTGTCTCCAGCTTCGAATACGATCATTCCCTCGCCGATCATCGCGGGCGTGTTCGGCATGACGCGCAGAACGCGAGCGCTTTCGGGGAGCGCTTTTTTCAGTTTCTCCCCTCCCCACCCCGCCGCGATGGAAATCACGGCTTTGCCGGAAAACCGATCGAAGTGCTCGGAAAAGACATGCATACATACGTTCGGCTTAATCGCGACGAGCAAAATTTCGCTCCGGTCGATCAGCTCTTCCAGACTGCTGGCACAGGTCAGCTTCAGTTCCGACGCCAGCGCTTCGGCCTTTTCTTTGCAGGCGTCAT
Organism: Christensenellaceae bacterium; assembly: GCA_963674535.1. Taxonomy (GTDB): domain Bacteria; phylum Bacillota; class Clostridia; order Christensenellales; family CAG-138; genus UBA7703. Next base: position 1,420,795 of record OY771363.1, read on the forward strand.
AAACGAAAAGCTCGACGCTCTCCGCACTATTGCTCTTTTTAAAGCCGCGAATGATCGCTTCGCCCATGTTGCCGGCGCCGATGACGCCGAAGCGGAGCCTTTCAATACGATTAACGAACATCATGCATTCCTCCAGCACTCTTTCGAACTATCTTATCATGTTTAGCTCGTTCAGCAAAGCGAATCTAACCGTTCGCTGAGCTTGGTCAGCATCTCTTCGGCCAGAGCCAGTTTTGCTTTTTCTTCGTCCACAACAGCCTGCGGCGCTTTGGCAATAAAGCCCTCGTTGCCGAGTTTTCCTTTTGCGCGGGCGATATCCGAGGAGGCGCGATCGATCTCCTTTTGCAGGCGCGCTTTTTCCTTTTCGGGATCGATCAGCGAGGAGAGCGGAATGACGGCTTCCACGCCCTCGCAGACGATATGCACATCGTTCTTGGGAATTTCCCCCGCTTCCGCTGTGACCGTAACCTGATCCACACCCGCGAGCTTGCCAAGATAGCCGGACATCTCTTCAAACGCCCTGACCGCATCTTTGGGCACTATGAGACGAGCGGCAATCTTCTGCGCGGGCGGAACTTTCATTTCTGCGCGGATATTGCGAATAGAGCGCACCAGCTCCATCAACTGCGTCATGTGCAGGCAGTCCGCTTCGAAATGGAAGCGGTCATCCTGTTTTGGCCAGTCGGAGAGCATGATGGTCGGTTCGTCGGAGAGCTTGGTGTAGATCTCCTCCGTGATGAACGGCATAAACGGATGCAGCAGTTTGAGCGCCGCTTTCAGCACGTGAATCAGCACGGCGGACACGGCCGCTTTCTGCCCGGCGTCTTCGCCATAGAGACGGGACTTGGCAATTTCGATATACCAGTCGCAGTATTCCGACCAGATGAAATCGTAGATCTTCTGCGCGGCGAGACCCAGCTCAAAACCGTCCAGATTACGCGTCACTTCGCCAATGATCTCGTCGAGCCGCTGTAACATCCAGCGGTCGGCAATTTCGAGCTGATCCAGCGGCGGCAGTTCTCTGCTGGTTTCGTCCGCGCCCATGAGCACAAAGCGCGCGGCGTTGTAGATTTTATTGCAGAAGTTCCGTGCAGACTCAACTTTCTCCCAGTAGAAACGCATGTCGTTGCCCGCGGAGTTGCCCGCAAGCAGCGAGAACCGCAGGGAATCCGCGCCGTGTTTTTCAATCACTTCCAGCGGATCGATGCCGTTGCCGAGGGACTTGCTCATCTTCCGGCCCTGGCTGTCCCGCATGATGCCGTGGACAAACACCGTGTCGAACGGGCGCTCATTCATCACTTCGTAGCCGAACACGATCATGCGCGCGACCCAGAAGAAGATGATATCGTAGCCGGTCACGAGTGTACTCGTCGGGTAAAAGTACTTGAGTTCTTCCGTCTGCTCCGGGTAACCCAGCGTGGAGAACGGCCACATGCCGCTGGAGAACCAGGTATCCAGCACGTCCTCGTCCTGCCGTACGGGCGCGCCGCAGATCGGGCAAGTCGTGATGGGTTCTTCGGAAACCGTCATTTCGCCGCATGCGTCGCAGTAATACGCCGGAATGCGGTGTCCCCACCAGAGCTGACGGGAGATGCACCAGTCGCGGATATTTTCCATCCAGTTGAAATACGTTTTTTCGAACCGTTCTGGCACAAACTTGACTTCGCCGCTGCGCACGGCTTCTATGGCGGGTTTTGCCAGCGGCTTCATATCCACGAACCACTGCTTGGACACGATGGGTTCGATGGTTGTATGACAGCGGTAGCAGGTGCCGACGTTATGCGAATACGGCTCCACCTTCACGAGGTTTCCGCTCGCTTCCAACTCCTTGACAATCGCTTTGCGGCAGGCGAAACGGTCGAGGCCTTCGAACTTGCCGCCGTGCTCGTTGATAATGCCGCTCTCGGTAAACACGCAAAGCACGGGCAGGTTCTGCCGCATGGCGACTTCAAAGTCGTTCGGGTCGTGCGCGGGCGTAATCTTGACCGCGCCGGTGCCGAAGCCCATTTCGCAGTATTCGTCCGCAACGATCGGGATTTCGCGCCCCACGGCGGGAATCACGACGGTTTTGCCGATAATCGCCTGATAGCGCGGATCCTCCGGATGCACGGCAACCGCCGTATCGCCCAACATTGTTTCGGGACGCGTGGTGGCAACGGTGATGGAATAGCTCTTGTCCGGCGCGTCGTAACGCACGTGCCAGAGGCTGCTGTTCTGCTCCTCGTATTCCACTTCGGCGTCGGAAAGCGCGGTTTTGCAGTCCGGGCACCAGTTGATGATGCGGTCGCCGCGGTAAATCAATCCCTTTTTGTAAAGGCTCACGAACACCTTTGTCACGGCCTTGCTGCAGCCTTCGTCCATGGTAAAGCGCTCGCGTTCCCAGTCGCAGGAAGAGCCGAGGTAGCGAAGCTGCTTGACGATGGTAGAGCCGTACTCGGCTTTCCACTCCCAGGCGCGCTTTAAAAAGCTCTCGCGGCCGATGTCTTTTTTCGTGATGCCTTCCTTTGCCATCTGCTCCACGATTTTGACTTCGGTGGCGATGGACGCGTGATCCGTGCCCGGCATCCAGAGCGCTTCATAGCCGCTCATGCGCTTATAGCGAATTAAAACGTCCTGCAGCGTTTCGTCGATGGCGTGACCCATATGCAGCTTGCCTGTGATGTTGGGCGGCGGAATTACGATGGTATACGGCGGTTTGCCGGTGTTGGGGCGCGCGTGGAAATAGCCGTTCCGTTCCCATTTTTCATAGAGCGCGGCTTCCACTTTCGCGTGATCATAAGTCTTTTCCATTTCGGGACGCATATTGGTCTCCCCCTGCCTTCTTCTGCTAGTCAAAATAAAAACGCCCGCCTCGCCAAAGGACGAAGCGGACGTTCGCGGTACCACCTTTGTTGAACAATTCGCGTTATTTGGCGAATCATTCCTCTCAATTCCTTAACGCGGAAAACGGAAAGCGCTGATTGGGCGAATGCTCCCTTACGCCTCCTGCTCCGATGCGACCTTCCGCGCTGTCCGCAAGCCGCCTCTCAGCAATTTGGCGGTCTCTCTGATGCGAAACGGGTTCGCGTACTCCTCATCTTCCAAGCATTTGTTCGATATAACCAGATGTCGTCAGTCTAGCGGAATTAAGTGCGTTTGTCAAGCGGTGGAACCGCTCTGTTCTCGTATAAAAAACCGCCCGGAGAATTGCTCCCCGGGCGGTTGTGTTTTTAATGCGTTACGCGGCTTCGTCCATCATCATGTTGTCAGCCCAGACGTCCATCTTTTCCTTGATCATTTCAAAATAACCGGGGCCAAGATCCATATACGTCTTGAGGAACGATTCCTGGTCGAATTGATCGCCAAGATCGTCGCTGATGTCGCGGTACATCTGCGCAAGCTGCGCGTAACCGACCGCATACTCAAAGAAGTAATACGGCTGATCCACGACGATGGGATAATAGATACCCGCAACATAATCCCCTTGCAGACCGATACCGGTCAGGTAGGCCGAAATCGCTTCCTGAGAATAGCCATAGTAATTCACAAGGATGCTTAGAATCGCGGGCAGAAGCGCGTTGAAGAGCATATTATAGTCAAACTGCAGCATATAATAGTTCTTGTCGTACTTCGTCTGATTCTGCGCAATTAAGAACTCAGCAAACTGCGCCCAGCCTTCGGCATAGCCGCCAAAGTTGGTAACCTTCTGCATGCGGCTGATGGTCGGGATGCTGCGCTGATACACATACTGATACAGATGCCCCGGATAGCACTCGTGCGCGAGCGTGGAGAGCATATTTGACGCACTCAGATAGGTTTCGCGTCCTTCCGGAACGTCGGTTCCGTCGTCGGTTTCTGCGGTATTGATATAGACGATGTTATCCTTCCAGTCGTCCAGCGCGGGAATGACGTATGCCGCGGGCGAGAACATATCCTGCAGTTCCTCAGGGACGTCCGTCAGCGTCAGGTTATGTTCGGGCAGAGCCGGAAGCAGCTTGGCCATGATGCTCTTGAGGGTCTCAAGATTCTCATCGGCAGTCGCCGCTTTCACCGTCTGGCTGTCCAGATCGTCCAGATTGGGGTTGTCGCTGTAAATCGTAATGTAGTCGTTGAGCAGGTAAGTGAACTCGTCCTTGAGCATATCCAGCGTTTCGTCAACGCTCATAAAGTTATTTGCGTCGCTCTGTAAGCTGTACTCAAAGTAACGCTTCTGATTTTCGTTGAGCGTTGCGGCTTGCTCATACGTGCGGCAGCTGCCTTTGAGGGCGACAAGGCCGTTATAAAGCGTTTCGTAAGCGCCGATGAACTCGTTTTTAATCAGGCTCGCGTTGCGGTCTTTATACCCCTGCGCCTGATCGGCGGGCAAGTTCAGGGCATCAATTGCGTCGTTGAATGTTGCGTATAAAAACGACGTGTCGCGAGAGTCGATCAGCGTCTGGCAGTCTTCCAGAATTGCGTTGAGCGCGTCCTCGGTCATGAACATATCCTGTTCGGCTCGCTTCTGCTCGTAGGCAAGAACCTGCCCCATATAGCGCGGAACATCGGCAAGAAGCGTTAAATAGTCTTCCACGTCCTGCGTGTCCTTGAGCTCAAAGAGCGCAAACGAGAGCGGCAGGTTGGCGTGAATGCCGCTGTATTCGGTTAAAGGCTCGTAATAGTATTCAAAGTTCGTCTCTTCGGAATAATCGACAAGTATCTGCTCGAGCACATCGTAGGAGAATTGCTGTTCTTCCGGCAGCAGCTCGCGGTCGATATGTTTGAGTTCTTCCAGAAAAACGCCCGCTTCGAGACCGAGGCGCTTGGAGTCTTCTTCCGTGAACTCGCCCAGCGTCATCGGTACCGTTGTCGGGTCGATCCCAAAGTTCGCGGGGTCGTTGACGAACATATGGTAAGAATAGCCGTCGGTCGTTACATACCATTTAAACACCTTTAAATCCAGCGCATCCAGCGCGTCGGCTGCGGCCTGGCTGATGGCGAGATCCGGCGTCGGTTCGGCGGTCTGTTCCGGCGTTGCGGTAACTTCGGCGGCGGCGTCGCTCATGGTTACGGTCTGCGTTTCGGTTGGACTCGCCTGTTTGCAGCCGGCAAATGTGCTCAGCAGCATTACGAGAGCAAGCATCAGCGCAAGCAGTTTTGTGGTTCGCTTCATGTCATTCTCCTTTGATTTCCAGTTTCATCTAATTTCAAGTTTCATCAACTGCTCCATCAGTTCATGGGCGGACTTCGTCTCCCCCGCCTTGTGCAGAGCCGTTGAAAAATAGTCCGGGATCGGCGCGTAAAACCGCATCGCGCGTCCGTCTCTGGGATGGATGAATGCAAGGCGGTAGCCATGCAGCGCCTGCCCCGTCAAACCGAACGGCTGGCGCTCTTTGCCGTACACGTCGTCCCCCGTTACCGGATGCTGAATGGACGCTAAATGCACGCGGATTTGGTGTGTCCGTCCGGTTTCGAGTTCGAGCTGAAGCAACGTGTATTGCCCGTATCGCTCCAACACACGCCAGTGCGTTGTCGCATCCCGCCCGCCGGGCACGATCGCCATCTTTTTGCGGTCGACCGGGTGCCGCGCAATGGGAGAAGAAATCGTTCCTTCGTCCTGCCGCAGGTTGCCGTCCACAAGCGCGATATAGCTTCTGTGTGCCTTGCGTTCGCGGAACTGATCCGAAAGCGCGCGGTGCGAAAAATCGTTTTTGGCAACCACGAGCAGCCCGCTCGTCATTCGGTCGATGCGATGGACGATGCCGGGGCGAAGTTCCCCGCCAATGCCCGAAAGGTCTTTAATGTGAAAAAGCAGCGCGTTGACCAGCGTGCCTCCGGCATGCCCCGGCGCGGGGTGGACAACCATGCCCTGCGGCTTATTGACTACGAGCAGATCTTCGTCCTCAAACAGGATATCCAGCGGGATATCTTCCGGCAGGACGTCTACTTCCTCCGGCTCGGGATAGACAATCTCCACGCGGTCGCCAACGCTCGTAACAGCGTTTGGCTTGACGGGTTCTCCGTTGAGCGTAATCGCTCCCTCGCGGATCAGCCGCTGTGCCTGCGTGCGCGAAAGTTCGGTTTCCGCCGCAACCAGCGCGTCCAACCGGAGCGCGCGGCCGCAGACGAAATCCTCCCGCTCAAGCATTGTCTTCTTTTACGGGCTTATCCGGCGTACCGCTCTTTTTAAACGAAATGCGCTCAAACAGAGAACGATCCTTTAAAAACAGCGCGTCGATCACCAGCAGCACGCAGCCTACGCTCAGCGAACTGTCCGCAACGTTGAACACCGGAAAGTTAATCAGACAAAAATCGAAGAAGTCGCGCACATAGCCGAGGATGGCGCGGTCGATCAAGTTTCCGATTGCTCCGGCAAACAGGAGCGCCAGCGTGATGCGCGAAAAGATGGTTAAGTTCTTGCGGTTTTTGAACAGGATGTAAAGAATAAAACCGCCGACAATCAGCGTCACCGGAATGAACACCCAGCGGAATCCCTGCATCATTCCCCAGGCAGCGCCGGTGTTATGTGCGTTGGTCAAATGAAACACGCCGTCGATGAGCGGCAGCGAAGTTCCCACCGGAGAAAGGTATACTTGAATCAGATATTTTGATACCTGATCGAGCGCCAGTATGACAATAATGATAATCAGTTCGAGCAAAGGTTTTTCCTCCGTACAAGATGATTCAGTATAGCACGCTTTTTATCCCGCTTCAACCGCGGAAGCATCCGTTGAGAACAGTTCCGGGTACAGCGTCGTATAGTTTTCATACGCGGCCATCACCTTGTCGTAATACCGCGCGGTCTGCTCAAATGGAATGCTCGCGAGCGTTCCATCCTGTGAAAAACGGGAATCCTTCAGCCAGTCCTCGACGCTGCCGTGACCGGCGTTGTAGGCTGCGACTATCTCCATCACGTTTCCGTCGAATCGCCCGGTCAGAAAGCGGAGATACCAGCACGCAAAGCGAATGTTCGTCTCTGGCTCGTAGAGCATGTCCTCGGTATACACATCGTCCAGATCGAGCTTATGCGCAATCCAGGTTCCCGTATCCGGCATAATCTGCATCAAGCCGATCGCCCCCGCGTCGCTGACGGCGAGAGGGTCGTTGCTGCTTTCGCAGCGCATGATGGACTGCACAAGATACGGATCGAGAATGAACTCCGCCGCGCTGGCTTTAATCAGTTCCGTGTAGGCAACCGGATAGTTTCTCAACGCACGTTCGTACTCCATGTGTTCATTGAGTAAATACCCACCAAAAGCAAGGCAGCACAGCGCAATCAAAGAAGCGACGACAATCGCCGCTATCTGCATGCCGCCGAGTTTGCGCCTGATTCGTTTTTTTACGGGTTTATGCGTCTTTTGCATCGTTAACGATACTGCCGGACAATTTCTGCCAAAGCGCGTCGATTTGCGCGTTTAGCTGCTCGATTGTGCCGTTGTTTTCCAGAATAGTATCCGCTAGGAGACGCTTTTCCTCTTCCGGTATCTGTGCGCGGATGCGGGCGAGCGCGGCTTGGCGTGTCGTATTGTCCCTTTTAAGAATTCGTTCCAACCGCTGTTCCTCGCCGCAGGTCACGAGGATGTTGCGATCCATCCGTTCGTGCATTCCGCTTTCAAACAGCAGCGGCGCTTCAAACACCGCGATTCCGCCGTTTTGACCAAGCGATTCCTCGGCTAGGCGAAACATGGTTTCGATCACGTACGGGTGGACGATTGCGTTGAGTCTATTTCGCTTATCTTCGTCGGCAAAAACGATTCCGGCTAGCTTTTTGCGGTCGATTTCGCCGTGTTCCGAGAGAATTCCGGCGCCGAACAGCGCAACGACGTCGCCATAGCACGCGCCGCCTTTTTTCAGGCACGCGCGTGAAATTGCGTCCGCGTCCAGCACCAGCGCGCCCAGCGCGCGGAACCGCTCCGCGGCGGTTGACTTGCCTGCGCCAATGCCGCCGGTCAGGCCGATGCGTTTATAAGCGCGTTCGCTCATTTGGTTTCGTACCAGCTCTTTCCAACCTTAACGTCCGCGTCGAGCGGCACGCTCAGCTGAGCCACCTGCTCCATGCAGTCGTGAACGAGCAGTACGACTTCGTCCCGCTCGTCCGGCGGCGTATCGAAGATCAGTTCGTCGTGAACCTGCAAAATCAACTTGGTTTTCAGCCCGCGCTCGTTGAGGATTCGATGCACCTTGACCATAGCGAGTTTGATGATATCCGCCGCCGTACCTTGAATAGGCATGTTCATGGCAACCCGTTCGCCAAACGAGCGCGTGTTGTAGTTGGAACTTTTGAGCTCCAACATGGCGCGCCTGCGGTCGAATATCGTTACGGCGTAGCCGGTGCGTTTTGCGGACTCCACACTCTCGTCCAAATACGCTTTGACGCGCGGATAACGTTCAAAGTAGAGCTTGATGTACTCCGATGCGCGCTTGACCGGGATATCGAGGTTTCGCGCAAGGCCGAAGTCGCTGATGCCGTAAACGATGCCGAAGTTGACGGCCTTTGCCGCGTTACGGAGGTCGCTTGTCACTTCGTCGAACGGCACGCCGAACACTTCGCTCGCGGTCGTGCGGTGAATGTCCTTACCGCCGTTGAACGCGGCAATCATGCCTTCATCCCCGCTGATATGCGCCAGCAGCCGAAGTTCAATTTGGGAATAGTCCGCGTCCACGAGCACATTGCCTTTGGAAGCCACGAACGCCTTGCGGATTTCGCGCCCCTGCACCGTACGCACGGGGATATTCTGCATGTTCGGCTCAGTGCTGGAGATTCGGCCCGTTGCGGTGACGCACTGGTTGAACTGCGTGCGTACGCGCCCGTCTTTCTCGCTCCGCACGGCGAGAAGCCCGTCCACAAACGTGCTCTTGAGCTTCGTGATGAAGCGGTATTCGAGAATCATGGGGATTGTGGGATGGCGTTCGCGCAGGCTTTCGAGCGTGTCCGCATCCGTTGAATAGCCGGACTTGTTCTTGCGCCCCGTCGGCAGGCCGAGCTTGACAAACAGCACTTCGCCGAGTTGCTTGGGCGAAAGGATATTGAATGTTTCTCCCGTGAGCGAGTAAATCTGTTTGGCCAGCGCTTCGCTCTGCTCGGTAAAACGCGCCTGCAGTTCCTTTAAAATATCCTCGTCCACGCGGAAGCCGATGCGCTCCATATCGAACAGCACGCTCGAAAGCGGCAGTTCCATTTCGGTATAGAGCTTCGTCATGCCCGCCTGTTCCAGCTCGTTTGTCATGCGCTTCTGCATGGAAAAGAGCATGGAAGCGTTGGGTTTTGCTTTTGCGTCAAAGCGTTCAGAGAGCGCCGCAAAGGTCGTTGCCGGGCGCGTTGCGTCCAGCAGGTAGTCCGCAATCATCGCGTCGAAAACCGGAGCGTTCAGCGAAATGCCGAATGAATCCAGAAGGTGCCGCAGGCGCTTGGTATCGAACGCGAGCACAAAGCAGTTGCCGTTTTCAAAGATCGGGCGGAACGTGTTCCAGAGTTCCTTTTCTTCAATCGGCGCGGAAAACAAGTCCGCACCCTGAACGATTTCGTAGTACCTGGTTTCATCCAACGCAAAGGTGATGGTCTCCCCCGCGTCTATGGCAAAGCGGGCGATTCGAGCAACATCGCCCAGCGCGCGTTTGATCTGCTCCACCGAATCGAGCGGAATCCTTTCCGCTGTGTTCCTGGATTCCGGTTCTTCCGGCGCGGCTGTTCCGCCGCCCGGCAGACGGGAAGCGATACCGCGCATTTCGAGCGAAATGAGCCTGCTTCTGCCGCCCGCAAATGCGTCCTCGCGGCAGCTGCAGTCCGCAATGCCAATCGGAATCGGTGCGTTTGTGCAGATGGTGCCGAGTTCGTAACTCATCCTTGCGGAAGGTGCGAACTCTTTTACTTTCTCGCCGAGTTTGCCTTTAATTTCATCGGCGTGGGCAAGAACATTTTCCAGCGTTTGATACTCTTCCAGCAGTTTGAGCGCCGTCTTTTCGCCGACACCCGGTATGCCGGGGATGTTATCCGAATTATCGCCCATCAAGCCTTTTAAATCGCGCATGCGGCCGGGCTCTAAACCGTACTGCTCCTTGAGCACCGCTTCGTCGAATTCGATGGTTTCGCTGATGCCCTTTTTGGTCATGAGCACATGCGTATGATTGCCGATGAGCTGCAGTGCGTCCCGATCGCCCGTGATCAGCAGCGCATCCACGCCTTCCGCTTCGCAAAGCCGTGAAAACGTGCCTAGAATGTCGTCCGCCTCGTACTTCGGCGTTTCACAGACCGTAATTCCCATATCGCGCAGCAAATCCTTGAGCACGGGAAACTGCGCCCTTAAATCATCCGGCGTTTCTCTGCGCCCCGCTTTATACGCTTCGAACTGCTCGTGCCGGAAGGTCGGCCCGTGCATATCGAACGCCACGACCAGATAGTCCGGCTTGCGCTCCAAAAGCTTGAGGAGCATGCCTAAAAAGCCGTGCAGCGCGCCGGTGGGAAAACCTTCCCGCGTGGTCATGCTCGGCAACGCGTAATACGCGCGGTGCATCAGGCTGTTGCCGTCGATGGCGATGAGTTGTTTTGTCAGCTTTTGTTCCATCGTTCACTCCCCGTTTCCGCCGCGCGATTGGTTCGGTTGCTTAATTTCTGAATCAGCGAATGACGTCGTAGACCATCGGTGAAACCTTGTCCGGCTTCGGGCCGATACAGACCGCTTCGTGCATGGCCGAAATTGCGTCTTCCAGGAACGTTTCGTCGTTGACGTACAGCGTGCAGATTGATTCACCCTGCTTGATCGGGTCGCCGACGCGCTTGTGCATCACGAGTCCCACAGCGGGGTCGATCTTATCCGCTTTGGTGGCGCGACCCGCGCCCAGCACCTGCGCCGCTCTGCCAATCAGCTCCGCCTGCATGCCGACAACGTAGCCGTCCTGCTCGGCGGTCACTTCTACATGCCGATTCACTTTGCAGAGAGAGTCCATTCCTTCCGGGGTCAGCAGGGTTTCATCGCCGCCGAGCTCATGAATCATGGCGCGGAGCTTCTCCAGCCCTTTTCCACTGACGAGCGCTTTTTTGAGCTTTTCGCGCGCTTCGTCGTCCGAACTGGCGAGCTTCGAAAGCCGCAGCATCTGTGTGCCGAGCAGCATACAGACTTCGTAGAGCGCGTCGCCTTCCGGCACGAGCCCGCTGAGCAGCTGCACCGCCTCGCGTACTTCCAGCGCGTTTCCGACGGCGAGTCCCAGCGGCTGGTTCATATCCGTTACCACCGCTACGACTTCGCGCCGCAGCACTTTACCCATCTTGACCATCAGCGAAGCAAGACGCGTCGCTTCCTCAACCGTCTTCATAAACGCGCCGCTGCCAACCTTGACGTCCAGAACGATTGCGTCCGCGCCGGCGGCAAGCTTTTTGCTCATGATGCTCGCGGCAATCAGCGGAACGCTCTTGACCGTGCCGGTCACGTCCCGCAGCGCATACATCTTTTGATCGGCGGGCACGAGGTTGCCAGTCTGTCCGATGACGCAGACGCCGGTTTTCTTGACGATTTCTTTGAAATGCGGAATCGTCTGATAAATATTCACGCCCGGAATCGATTCGAGCTTGTCGATCGTTCCGCCGGAAAACGCAAGTCCTCTGCCGGACATCTTGGCGACCGTGCCGCCGCAGGCCGCAACCAGCGGGGCGATCACCAGCGTGGTGGTGTCCCCTACGCCGCCGGAAGAATGCTTGTCCACCTTTACGCCCGGCAGGTCGCTTAAATCAACCGTGTCTCCGGAACGCATCATGGCCAGCGTTAAATCGGCCGCTTCACGCTCGTTCATATCGTTGAGCACAATCGCCATCATGAGCGCGGACATCTGATAATCTGGAATCGACCCTTCCGCGTACCCTTCCACCGCAAAGCGAATTTCCTCGGTGGTCAGTTCTTCAAACGCCGCTTTCTTTTCAATAATATCTACCATTCGCATAAAACATATCCTCCGGTTTCCATTGATGAATGTATTTAGGGCGACGATTACTGGTCGCTGATGAGTGTATCCGGCAGAGCCGCTTTGCGCGATTTCTTCTGCGGCAGGAGCTTGCGGATGCGAAGGAAGAGTTCGTCCGCCGCCTCGTCGAACGAACGGCTGGCGAGCGGTTCGGGCGGATCATCGTCAAACTTGGCAAAGAACTGGCCGTCGTCGGTAAAGGCGAGCACCGCTACATGTTTATTGAGGCTTCTGGAGTGGAACAGCAGCGTATCCGTTGTCGCGTTCTGAAGCAGCACGCTTTCATCCTGCATGCGCGAAAGGATGATCAGCCAGTCCGCCTTGTTGAGCCGGAAATCGAACCGGCTTTCTTCCAGCACCGTTTCCGCTCCGGAACGGTATTCAATCTTCGAACTGTTGCGCTGGCCCGCGGGGATCTTGCGTCCCAGCACCGTCGCGCTTACGTCAATAGGAACCGTCTCCGGCAATACGCCCGCTCCGGCGGCGACAATATAGTAATGATAGCCGCGGTTCTGCGGAAGCGTCAACGCCAGCTCGATTTGCGCTTTGGTGAGCGACTCGGACTCAAAAACCACCGTTTCGTCCGGCAGCACACCATAACGAAGCGGGGTCTTCTGGCCGTTTTCTTCTTCCAATTCGGCTTTGACATAGCGTCCGTTGACGGAACAAACCAGCGCGTCCAGCGTGCCGCGTCCGCCTTCGGCGATCAGATGTGCTTTGATTCGCGCCATTGGCATTTTTCTTGCGGCGGCGCGCATCATATGCCGCGCGGCGTCGGCGGAAGTAAACTTGCCTTCCCAGCTGTCCGGCGCAATCAGCACGCTCGGACACTTCGTGTTCTTTTTGCACTCCTGCGGGATACTGCCGGTAAACTTCATCGTCCCGTATGAAACGTCTCCGCCGGTGACGGAACCGTCCTGCTGCACTTCGCCAAGGTATTCCACTTTTCCGCATTTTTCAACAAGGTTGTTTTGAATAAACGGGCGGTAAATCGTCAGGTACGAAAGCAGGTTCGGCTTTTTTCTGAGCTGCGTGTAGAATTCCTTGCCGGTGTTGAGCGGCAGGTTGGAGAACATGCAGATATAAGCCGACTCCGATTCTGCGCGCGCAACGTCGTCCCAAGCACCGAAGAGATGCGTTTCCAGCGTGTATGTGATTGGCACTTCGGAGAAGACGATGTTCCAGCAACCTTCCGGCGTGAGCGCAGAATCACTGGTCATGGCAAACCGAAGCCCTAGCGTAAACTTTGAATAGTCCATACTTACTCCTCTTCTTCCGTCAGCAGCGTCTGCAGTTCCGACTCCGCGCGTTCCCACTCGGCATAACAGGCTTCTACAGAACGACGCTGCGTTTCCAGCTCTTCGTAGAGCGATTTTGCCGCCTCATAGTCGCTCGCGATCTCCGGCGCAGAGACGCGCGCTTCCAGTTCGCCAAGCTTTGCTTCCTCCGCCTTCACCTTTGCTTCCGCGCGGTCGAGCGCTCCTTTGCAGCGGTTGGCGGCAGCTTTGTGTTCCTTTGCCAGCACATACGCGTTCTTGACCGCGGGTTCTTCTTTTTCCGCGGGAGACGCGTTTTCGGCAAGGAACTCTTTATACGCGTCCCAATCACCTTCAAACGCGCGTACGCCTTCGCCGTCCATGAGGATGATGCGGTCTGCAATGCGGTTGGCGAGGTAGCGGTCGTGGGTTACGATCAGCATCGTGCCGCCGTACTCGTTGAGCGCTTCTTCCAGCGCTTCGCAGGACGGAATGTCCAAGTGGTTGGTCGGTTCGTCAAGAAACAGTACGTTGCTGCCCGAGAGCATGAGCTTGAGCAGTTGGATACGTGCAAACTCACCGCCGGAAAGGTCGCAGATGTGCTTATAGACGTCGTCTCCTCGAAACAGGAACGAGCCAAGCAGATTCCGGAACACCTGCAAATCATACCGGGGAAACGATGCGTGCAGCGCTTCCAGAACGGTCCTTGTATCGGACGTATGCACCGTGCTCTGCTCATAGTAGCCGACATGCACGTTGGAGCCGAGTTTGTAACTGCCCGCGTCCGGTTCGATTTGATTCGTCAGTATCTTCAGCAGCGTGGTCTTTCCGCAGCCGTTCGCACCGAGCAGGCAAACCCGCTCGTCCCGCCGCACCAACAGATCCAGATTGCGAAACAGCGTCTGCCCGCCATAGCTCTTTGAAAGCCCGCGGCAGACGATCACCTCGTTTGCCGTCAGTGCGTCCGCGCGGAGCTTGAAATGAATGCCTTGCGGCTCTTCTTCCGGCTTGACGAGCGTGCTTTTAATGCGCTCGATCTGCTTTTGCTTGGAAGCGATGGTCACGAAGTTTCGCGCCTGATTCCATCTGCGCTGCTGCTCGATAATTCCCTCGATGCGCTTGATTTCGCGGAGGGAGTTCTTGTATTTTCGCATGGCGAACTCGCGTTCGTCCATCTTCTTTTCCATGGATTGCGTGTAGTTCCCGCTGTAGACGGTGAGCCCACCGTTTTCCATTTCGAAAATCTTGTTGCATACATGGTCGAGAAAATAACGATCATGCGAAATGACGATGTACGCGCCGCGAAAAGCCGAAAGGTATGTTTCCAGCCACTCCAGCGACGCGATGTCGAGGTGGTTGGTCGGTTCGTCCAGCAGCAGTAAATCCGCGTCGGACATCAATATCCGCGCCAGTGCCGCTTTGCGCATTTGGCCGCCGCTCATAACGCTGACTTCGCGCGCGAGTTCCTCTTCCGTAAAGCCAAGGCCAAGCAGCGTCGAACGGGTGCGCGCGCGGTAGGTCAGCCCACCGCCGGTCGTGTAGCGATCCTGCAGATCGGCCTGCCGCTTGATCAGCGCGTCGGTCGCCTGCCCGCCCTGTTCAATGCGTTCCGCAATCTCGTGCAGTTCGCGCTCGATCTCGATCCATCTGCCGCTGGCTTCCAGAACCGCATCAAAGAGCGTTGCGCCCTGCGTCCAAACGGGAGATTGATCGAGGGTTGCAAGGCGTACGCTTTTGCCGACCGAAAGCTGGCCGCCGTCTCGCGATTCCAACCCTTCGATCATCCGCATCAATGTACTTTTGCCGGAGCCGTTCACGCCGACCAGGCCGATATGGTCCTGCTCAAAGACGTCGAACGTGACGCCGGAAAATAAGATTCGTTCTCCAAAGCTCTTGACGAGCTCCTGCGCGTGTATCAATGCCATTGTATTTTCTCCAGTAATTTGACAAATTATCATACCATAGCGGGCGATGAATTGCAAAAGAACACGCCGTTCCACCCGGAACGCGAAACAGGAGAAACCCGCAAAAACGGGCGTTTTTTTCGGACTTATTTCGATATAGACAGGGGAATTCGCAAAATGTTCAAATTCACATCCGCTTTTCACTGATAGAATGGAACCAGATGGTCGCTGCAACGCCCGTTTAGGGTATTGAGAAACATTATTGAATCGATCTATGAGGTGCCCGCTTTGAAAACACCGCGCCTGACAAAAGGAAGCAAACGCTCCAGCGGACGTACCGGCCGCCTGTTCCCGAACGCCGCGCGAACCTGGATTTTGATACTGGTTGGTGTCTGCGCGGTTGCGTTTTTGATTATTCCGCTCGTAATGAGCACAAATCCCGGCGCAAATGCAGTCTATGTGGAAGCCGCGCGCGCCGATTACCTGATTACGCCAACGCCGATTCCATTCGAAGCGGAAGTACTCGCGCCCGCTTGCGATGTGTTTACGCCGGAGCCGACGGCGGAACCCACCCATGGCATGGAGATTTCCAACTATACGCTTTTAAAAGAAAATGATAATTACCCGACGGTTCAGCAGTTGCAGGTGCGACTCGTGGAGCTCGGCTATCTCGACTCGGACGAGCCTTCCACCGTGTACAACGCTGCCACGACGGCTGCTGTTTCGCTGTTTCAGCGGACGCTCAACGTCTCCATGGACGGCGTTGCCACCAGCGAGCTGCAGGAATCCCTCTTCAGCACGGACGCGATGCCGTATGAAATCAAACTCAACGACAGCGGTTCGGACGTAGAAAGCATGCAGTCCCGCCTCAACGAACTTGGCTACTACAATGGCAAGATCAACGGCTATTTCGGCGTCGCAACCGAAGACGCGCTCAGAGCGTTCCAGACAAAGAACAAAATCGACGTGGACGGCGTGTTCAACGTTTCCGACCGCGATTTACTGTATTCGCCGGACGCACGGCCAAAGATCGACCCCACCCCTACCCCTTCACCAACGCCTAAAGCGACAAAGAAGCCTTCGACAACAAAAAAGCCGGGTTCAACCGCAACGCCGAAGCCGTCGAGCGGCTCTTCCAGCACTGAGACATCGGCTCCAACGGATAATTCTCAGCCGGATGTTTCCTTCCCGGACAGCGCACCTTCCTATACCGCTTCCTACAGCGCGGACGGGCTGGTCTCCGTTGCAACCGCAATGCTCGGTTATCCGTACGTTTGGAGTGAAGAAAGCCCATCCAAGGGCTTCGACTGCTCGGGGCTCGTCTATTTCTGCCTTCGTACCTGCGGCGTCAGCACGAGCCGTTACAGCGCTTCCGGCTTCTCTTCCGTGAGTTCCTGGGGCAATGTTACGTCGATCAGCGACCTGCAGAAGGGCGATTTGGTCTTCTTTAAAAATGACACATCCGACCGCGTGAGCCATACGGGCATCTACTGCGGTGGCGGCGCGTTTATTCACGCTTCTTCCAGCAGCGGAAAAGTAATCAAAAGCTATATGTCAACTTCCTATTGGACGCGCAACTTTGTCAACGGCAGGCGCGTGTTCTGATGCAGTGCTTTCTCTGTCCACGGCGCTGCGGCATCGACCGCGCGGTTCAGCCCGGCTTCTGCGGCGCAATGGAAACACCCCGCGTTGCCAAGATCATGCTGCATCATTGGGAAGAACCGTTTCTCAGCGGCGCCAACGGCTCCGGCACGGTGTTTTTCTCCGGTTGCAACCTTGGCTGCGTCTTTTGCCAGAACCACGAAATTCGCGACGGCGGCGTCGGTGAATATTACAATGCGGAACAGCTCTGTGCTGCGTATCTTTCGTTACAGGTGCAGGGCGCGCATAATATCAACCTCGTCACCGCGGCGCATCATGTTCCTCTCGTTGCGGAAAGCCTTCGTATGGCAAAAGCGAGGGGCCTTTCCATTCCGGTCGTATATAACTCCGGCGGATACGAACTGGCGGAAACGCTCCGTCTGCTCGACGGACTGGTGGATATTTACCTGCCCGATTTGAAATATGTTTCCAGCGAACTGTCGGAGCGGTTTTCCGGCGCGCCGGACTATTTTACAGCAGCATCCGCTGCTATCGAGGAAATGTACCGCCAGGTCGGAGATTTCGTTCTTAGCGAAGACGGAATCGCGCGGCGCGGGTTGGTGATTCGCCATCTTGTGCTGCCGAACTGCGTGGATGACTCGCGAAAAGTGCTGGATTACATTGTTACGCGCTTTCCGCTTTCAACGCAGGTTTCCATCATGAGCCAGTTTACGCCGCAGGAGCATGTAACGGCATTTCCGCTCAACCGCAGAATCACCTCGCGCGAGTACGACCGCGTTATATCGTATGCGCTGTCGAAGGGCCTATACAACATTTTGATTCAGCAGCTGAACTCGGCCAGCGCGGCGTATACGCCAACATTCACAGATAAGCAATAAATTTGACACAAATCGTTACGCTTTGGTGCTTGCTTTTCCATTTTTGTGATGGTATACTGATGGCGAAAAGATGAAATACAGGTTTCCGTCCGTTATGTTCGTTTTTTCATTACCGATTTCCTCCTTAAACCGCGTAACCGAACTACTACGTAACTTCATAAATACTTTCCGGTGGATAGGGCACCATCAGAAAGGCTTGACGGACGGAAAATACAAAGGAGCCAAGAAATTGGCTCCTTGTCTATTTTTTGGCATAACTTACGCGAGAAGCGATTTCCACATTTTAGGTAATTCAGAAATTGGCTCCTTGTCTATTTTTGGCGTAACTTTCTCTAGAGACTTCCTCCACATTTTAGATGATTCAGAATTGGCTCCTTGTTTGTAACACGTATTACGCACTTGCCTCCCTCAGATGAGGGAGGTGGCACGAAGTGCCAGAGGGAGTGAAAACCTTACCCCACACTACACGCCAGAAACACAAAAAAAGAGGTGCTCTCGCACCTCTTATTTTACCGCCATTACCATAATCAAACAGGGATTCCATTCGTCCCATAATGTTGGGAACACTTCCAACTTTCGAAAGCCAAGACTCTCATAGAACATCCGCGTTTGATCGTATTCGTCGTACCGACCTTCGTCCACCGTTTTGACCTGCAAAAACTCAAACCCGTTTTGCCTGGCATATTCATAGAATACCTGAAAGAGTTCTCGCCCGATCCCTTGTCTGTGGAAACGCTTTTTCACGCCAGTCACATAGAGTTCTGCCGCAAACGGGCTCGTTTGCTTGAGCGCGATGAACCCTGTCGCTTCATGATCGGAAAAACTAGCCCAGAACGGCATATCCGCACTCTCGCGGATATATTCCTCCGTGCTTTCGGGAATGCCGAACCATTCCGGCAAGTCGGCAAGCACTTCCCGCGAAATTCGCTTTTTCTCCTCGGCGGTATCTATTATTCGAATCATCGCCGTTACTTCTGCAGATACAGCACCGCCGCGCCGACGATGCCCGCGTCGTTATGCAGTTCGGCCGACACGATCTTTGCGTGGTGCTTGAAGAACGCGTACTTCTGCGCGTACGCGCGGATCGGCGCAAGCAGGAATTCCCCGTCATTGCTGACGCCGCCGCCAAACGCGATGATTTCGGGGTCAAACAGCGCTACCGCCGTGCAGACCGTGGCACCCAGATATTCCGTGTACAAATGATAGAGCTGAACGGCCTGCTCGTCGCCTTCCCTCGCGCAGTCCATAACGAGCTTTGCGTTAATCTTCATCAAATCGCCCTGTGCGCGGGTGTATAGCGCGCTTTCGTGATGCGCCGAAGCCAACTTGCGCCCTTCGCGCACCAGCGCCGCCGCCGAGCAGTACGATTCAATGCAGCCGGGATTTCCGCAGGTGCACTTTTCTCCGCCGAAGACAAGCGTTGCATGCCCGAACTCAAAGCCATTTTTCATGCCGCCGATAAAGATTTTACCGTCCTGCACCAGCCCGCCACCAATGCCCGTGCCGATTGTAATCAACAGCCCGGAGGAACAGCCGCGAAATGCGCCGCAGAAATACTCGGCAAGCGCCGCGGCGTTCGCGTCGTTTTCCACGAGCACCGCGCAGCCGGGATACAGTGCGCGGACATGATCGCCCAGCGGGAAACCATGGTAGTCCAGGTTATGCGCGTCGATGACGGCCTGCTTGGCGTAATCGATGCTACCGGGAACGGCAAGACCGATACAGACCGCGTCGGCAATGGAGAGTCCGCTTTCCTGCACCAGCGTGTCGATCAGTGTTTTGATGACGTCGATGGAATCCATGGGTTTCCCCGTATGCGGAAACGGCAGCGCCTTCTTGGCAACCAGCTTCATTTCGCTGTCTACGATGCCCGCCGCAATTTTGCTTCCCCCAATATCTACGCCAATGGAAAACATATCTTGTTCCTCCTGAAGTATTGACTAAGGCTTGTTTGGCAGTAATGCGCTATGTGAATCTTACAAAACGTAATGCTCGATGAAGTACGCAACGCCGTCCTCGTCGCAAGTGGGAATGACCACATCCGCAACTTCCTTGACAGACTCCGCGCCATCCGCCACGCAAGCGCCTGTGCCGGCCCACTCGATCATCTCCTGATCAAGGTAGTTGTCCCCGATGGCGGCAACCTGTTCGCGCGGGATGTTCAGCATGCGCGCCAGTTCCTCCAGCGCCGTGCCTTTGGTCATGTTGAGGCAGTTGATTTCGATAAACCCCGGCAGCGAGCGCGAAACCTGCGCCTTGCCGCGAAACCGCGTACGGAAGGCCTCCAGCATTTCGTCCTGAACGTCCAGAGCGGAAAACGCGAGGATTTTCGGCACATTTTCGTAGCGCTTTTTTCGGATATCCAAATCGATTTCAAACGGCAGCTTATGCCGCGCGACATAATGCTCCGCCGCGGGGCTGGTTTTTTCAAAAATCACCACGTCGTTGACGTAGATCTGCGCGTGAACGCCGACTTCGACGGCAAACTCCAGAATCTCCTGTATCAGCGCCGGGTCGAGCGCGTGCATGCTCAGCGGCTTTTCCGTATCCGCGTCTACCGTAAGCGCGCCGCCGTATTGAATCGAAGGGCCGTGGATTTCCAATAGCCGCCAGATCGGCCGCGTTGCGATGCATCCTCTGCCGGTAGCAAGAGTTACGAATACGCCCGCGTCCATAGCCGCCTTGACCGCGTCGCGGTTTCTTTGGCTGACTTCCTGCGCTTTGCTGGTGAGAGTTCCGTCAATATCCAGTGCGATAAGTTTAATTGCCATTGTCACGATCTTTCATTATTTATTTCTGTTTAAAGTTATCGTATCTGCCCGTTTCCGCGGATGACATACTTAATCGTAGTCAGTTCGTCCAGCCCCATGGGGCCGCGCGCGTGCAGTTTTTGCGTGGAGATTCCAATTTCCGCGCCAAAGCCGAACTCCTCGCCGTCGGTAAACCGTGTAGAAGCGTTGACGTAGACTGCGGCGGAATCGACTTCGTTTAAAAACCGTTCCGCGCGGGCATAGCTCTCGGTTACGATCGCGTCGCTGTGGTGCGTGCCGTAGGTTTGAATATGCGCCATCGCTTCCTCTATAGAATCAACCACTTTGATAGAAAGAATCAAATCCCCATACTCGGTTGACCAATCCTCTTCGGTTGCGTCCAGTGCGCCGGGAATCAGCGCTTTTGCGCGCGCGTCACACCGCAGTTCTACGCCGCGCGCAAGAAGCCTTTTGCCGATCTCCGGCAGATACTCCTTTGTAACGGAAGCGTGCACCAGAAGCGTCTCCGCTGCGTTGCAGACAGAAGGGCGCGAACACTTTGCGTTTTCTATGATGGAAGCCGCCATCTTGAGGTCAGCGCTTTCATCGATATACACGTGGCAGACGCCGGAACCCGTTTCAATGACCGGGACGCTCGCCTGCTCGACAACGCTCTTAATCAGCCCGGCGCCGCCGCGCGGAATCAGCACGTCGATCAGGCCGTTGAGGCGCATCATCTCCCCCGCTTCTTCGCGGCTGGTGTTTCGCAGCAGCTGGATGGAACCTTTCGGAATGCCCGCCTGTTCCGCAGCCGCGGTCAGGCAGTCGCAGACCGCGCTGTTGGAGCGGATCGCTTCCGACCCGCCGCGCAGAACGCAGGCGTTGCCGGACTTGATGCAGAGTGCAATGGCGTCCGCCGTAACGTTGGGGCGCGCTTCGTAAATGATGCCGATCACGCCCAGCGGCACGCGGCGCTTTTCAATATGCAGTCCGTTCGGGCGCGTAAACGCGCAGTCGCTCTTGCCGATCGGGTCGGGTAAAAGAGCCACTTTCCTGAGGCCGTTTGCCATGCCTTCCAACCGTTTTTGATCCAGCGTCAGACGGTCGATATAGGAAGCGCGAATGCCCGCTTCCTTTGCCGCCTGTACGTCCAGCGCGTTGGCAGCGAGGATCTCACCGGCATGCGCCAGCAGCGCTTCCGCCATGGTGTTGAGCGCGCTGTTTCGCGTTTTTGCGGAAGTTGCCGCGAGTTGAATGGAGGCGGCTTTTGCCTGCTTTGCCAGAGTGCGAACGTCCATTTGATTCACCAAGTTCAGAATATATTTTCAAGGTATTATACCGTAAACTACCCTTACGCACAAGCGCGGCGCAGTCAATAAATGCAGGAAACCTGTCCACGCCGGCTCGTTTTGTATATTTTACTTGACTCGCATCGATTTGTTGACTACGGTATACTTGAAAAAACAAGTAAGATTGCAAATGGAAAGGAGCCCGAATGATTGCTTATCTGGTTTCCGACGGGGAGTTCGATACGCCGCTCTTCCGCTCTCTGATCAGCACGCTGGAGACATATCTGAAAAAGAAGGGTTTTACCGTTTTACAAACGACCGTCCAAAGAGGCGAACTCGCCTCGTGCGTCGGGTGCTTCGGATGCTGGATCAAAAAGCCCGGCGAATGCGTCATGAACGACGGAATCGGCGAGATCAACCGCAGATCCATGAACAGCGATATAACGATCTACCTCTGCCCCGTCGTGTTCGGCCAGTTCTCCGCCAACATGAAAAATGTCATCGACCGCTGGCTGCCGAACATGCAGCCGTTCTTCATGACGCGTCCGGACGGCTCTACGATGCATCCGCCGCGTTACGAGGATTATCCCAAGCAGATTATGGTTGGCTATGACGAATCCCTGGATGAAAGCGACGCGGCGCTCTTTACGGACATCAACAAAAAGCACCGTTCCAACGTAGAGGTGCTGATCTTCCGCGGTGACACGGAGAGACTGACGCGACAGCTCGACGGTATCCGCATGGAGCGGATCGGAGGTATGTTATGAGTCAATTGAACAAGCTTACGATCATCAACGGCAGCCCGAAAGTGGACAGCAATCCTTCCGTATCGGAGTATCTTTCCGCGCTGGCTGAATCACGCGTATCAAACGACGAAATCAGAATCGAACGTTTCAGCGCGAGAAAAGCCGTGCTTGGCGACTCAACGGAAGCGTTTTCCGCTATGGCGGAATCCGACGCAATCCTGCTGGTCTTTCCGCTCTACTTTTTCTGCCTGCCGGGGATTCTGACTCGCTTTCTACAGGACTATGCGGCGTTTGTAAAGGCCCAGTCCCAAAGCGGCAAGGTTTCCCGCGTTTACGCAATCGTCAACTGCGGCTTTCCGGAGGATGAAATCAACAGCGACGCGCTCCGCGTCGTGGAGAGCTTCTGCCGCTCGATCGGCGCGCAATACCGATTCGGACTGATGATTGGCGGCGGCGGAATGATTCTTGGCGCAAAGGACGCGCCATTTATGAAGGAATTCATGAAGACGATCGACGTCTTCTTATCGGATGTTCAAAGCGATATCATCGCCCAGTCGGACGCCGGGCACAAGACCATGCGCGCTTTTGTGAAGTTCCCGCGCAAGCTCTACTTCATGATGGGCAATCTGGGCTGGAAGATGCAGGCAAAACAAAACGGCCTGAAACCACGCGATCTGAAGAATAAACCGTATCGCTCATAACGAAACAAGATCAAAAACAGCCCGCCGGAAACGGCGGGCTGTTCGTTTGAAATACGGTTACTGGTTGATTTCGATATCCTTCTTTTTGCCGAAGAACACGCCGACGAGCATAATTGCCGCAAAGATAACAAGGTACCACACGACCGCCATCTGATGGGAAACGATCGCCGCGTACACCATGAACAGGCAGCCCAGCACACCGAGGATCGGCATTGCGAAACGGTTGAACCAGTTTGTGTCCTTTTGCTTGATCATGAACGCGATGAACATCGGGATGTACATGGCGTACACCGTGATGATCGGCAGTTCGGAAGAGTCAAACGAGAAGATGCCGAACCATGTGGGCGTCTCGGCAATCTGCGTGCAGATCGCTCCATAAAAGTAGACAAGCCAAGCCGCGGAGAGCAGCAGGCCAAGCGCGGAAGAGTTCGTTGCCATATTGGTCTTCGGGCTGACCTCGATGTAAGTCGAGGGGCTCGGGCCGACCTTGCGCGCCGCCAGCGAGTAGAAACCGCGTGTGCAACCCATCATGAGACCGTTGAGCGTGCCAAGGCACGAGATGATGACGAATACGAACAGGAGCGTTCCGCCAACGTTTGTAAAGAGGTTCGTAAACGCCTGCTTTGCGCCTTCCTGACCGCCAGCCATCAGCGTTTCGTTGGTGACGACGCCCGCAAGGCCGATATAGTACAGGATGTAGACGACAATGACGATCAGCGCGCCAAGAACGAGCGCGATTGGCAGGTTCTTTTTCGAGTCGCGCAGTTCGGCGTTGATGCTCGTTGCAATGACCCAGCCTTCATAGGCAAACGCCGTGGCGCAGACCGCCGTGAGCAGCGCGCCGCTCTTGGAGGTGACTTCCGTTACGACGTGCGTAAAGTTCTGCACGGTCATGCCGTTGGTAAAGCCGACGATGCAGCCGACGATTCCCATCAAGAGCAAGGGGACGAGCTTGATAACCGTCGTGCTGACCTGGAACTTGCCCGCAAGCTTGGGCGAAAGCGCGTTGACGGCGTAGCTGGCGATGAGATAGAACGCCGCGATGACCATGCACTCCGGGCCAACGATGGACCAGCCAAACAGAACCGCCGTGTAACGCGCGGAAACCCATGCCAGCACGCTGGTCAGCGTCGGGTAATAGATGGTTGCAAAGAACCAACCCATCATGTAGCCGTAACTTTTGCCTACGGTCACTTCGGAATAGTCGACAACGCCGTTGACATACTCATACTTGGTTGCCATAACGGCGAATACGTATGAGCAGATCATCATGATCACGCCGCCGATGACCCACGCGAGAATACCGAGTGGCAGATCCCCGCCGGTCTTGGTTAGAATCTTTTCGGCCTTGAAGAAAACGCCGCTTCCGATGACAATGCCCACGACCATCGAAATTGCGGTGAGAAGGCCATACTTCTTCTTTAATTGTGTTTCCATACCCCAAATCCCTTTCCGCTAGTGCTCTTATTTAACAATATGATATATCTTTTTGTCAACAGAATATCTTTGGTTGTTTAGCAAGTTTATTTGTATGAAAGAAAGCCTCTTTTCACGCCTTTCATCGCATTGACGTGCCTATTGCGAAACGATAGAATACTGATCAAGACGACATTTGTTCTATTCTTATTTTTTATGCAACAGATTTCTTATTGAGGGGGCGAAACCGCATGATTCTAGACCGTTACCCCATATTCCAGCTCGATACGCACAATACCAGTTATCTGCTCCGCATCGGCAAATTCGGTCATCCGGAAGGCGTGTATTTCGGCGCAAAAATCGATCCCGGCAACATCGATTCGCTGTTAACCAAACAGGCGATTCAAACCGGCAGCGCCGTGCTGTACGACGCGGAAGCGGACCCCGCGTATTGTCTCGATACGGTGCGGCTCGAATGGTCCGGCGTGGGTTGCGGGGACTACCGACAGACCCCGGCGGAAATTAAGCTTGGCGATGGGTCGTTCCGCACGGATTTTGTATACGACTCTTACCGGATTCTGCCCGGTTGCGTTTCCCCACAGACGCTGCCCGGCGCGTATGCCGACGCTTCCTCGGCGGATACACTGGAGCTTACGCTCAAGGATGCCGCGGCAAACCTGACCCTTCTGCTGATCTACACCGTATTTGCGGAAACGGACGTGATCACCCGCCGAACCGTGCTCATCAACAGCGGCACGGAGCAGGTCGTCATCCGGCGGCTGATGAGCCTGCAGCTCGATTTGGAGAACAACGGTTTTTCACTGGTCACGCTGGACGGCGCTTGGATCAAAGAAACGCATCGTCACGACCGCAAGCTGCAGTACGGTCAATTCGTCAACTCCTCGACGACCGGCGCTTCCAGCAACCGCCATAATCCGGGATTCCTGCTGTATGAACGCGACGCAAATGAGACTTACGGCAATGTTTACGGTTTTAACCTGATCTACAGCGGCAATCACCTTGGCGCGGTGGAACTGAGCCCGACGGACTTGGTGCGCGTACAGATTGGCGTCAATCCACATTGTTTCGAATGGCCGCTTGCCGCGGGAGAATCCTTTGAAACGCCGGAAGCGGTCATGACGTTTTCCGATCAGGGATTCAACGGCATGAGTGCGCATTTTCACGATTTTGTCAACCGCCATATCGTGCGCGGAGAGTGGCAAAACGCGGAGCGCCCGGTTCTGATCAACAACTGGGAAGCCTGTTTTTTTCGGTTTACCCGGAGTAAGCTTCTGCGCCTTGCTCGGCAGGCAAAGCGCCTCGGCGTCGAGCTGTTTGTGCTCGACGACGGATGGTTTGGAAAACGCGACAACGACAAGGCAGGCCTTGGCGACTACAGCGTGAACAAAAAGAAGCTGCCCCGGGGAATGCGTTCCTTTGCCGGAGAAATTCACTCGCTCGGCATGAAGTTTGGCCTCTGGTTTGAGCCGGAGATGGTCAATCCGGACAGTGAACTGTTTCGCGCGCACCCGGAATACGCGGTCACAACGCCGAACCGCCGCGCGCTGCAGGGCAGAAACCAGCTTGTGCTCGATCTGTGCAATCCAGACGTGCGGGACTATATTGTTGAAAACGTTTCCCGTATCCTCGACGAAGCCGGAATCGACTATGTCAAATGGGATATGAACCGGCATATCAGCGACGCATACTCTCCCCTGCTTTCCTGCCAGGGAGAATTCTACCACCGCTATATCATGGGGCTGTACGATATCCTTTCGCGCATCTTCTTGCCGCGTCCGAAGATTTTGCTGGAATCCTGCTCAAGCGGCGGGAACCGCTTTGACCTCGGAATGTTGTGCTATTCGCCACAGGTCTGGTCGAGCGATGATACCGACCCCGTCGAACGGCTGGAGATTCAAAAAGGTTTGAGCTACTTCTATCCGCTTTCCACGATGGGGGCGCATGTTTCCGCCTCTCCCAATCAGCAGACGCTGCGGGAAACCGCTCTTTCCACGCGATTCAACGTTGCAAGTTTCGGCTGTCTCGGTTACGAGCTGGATTTAAAGCATCTGACGCGTTTGGAACGGAAAGAAGTGCGCAACCAGATTGCGTTTTACAAAGCGCATCGCAGGCTTCTGCAATACGGGCGTATGCTGCGACACGATGCGGCCAAGGGCAACAAAGTTTACTGGCAGTGTGTTGGCGTTAACGCCGAAGATTCCATTGCGGGGCTCTTCCAAACGCAGGTAACGGCGGCGGAAAGCAACGATGTTCTTCCCCTTTCCGCGCTCGACCCTCTGGCGGAATATCGCGTGGAAACCAAGCCACAGCGCATCTTTGTGCGCCGCTTCGGCTCGCTGATCAAGCACATTTTGCCGTTCGACGTCAACCCCAACGGACCGCTGCTTCGTTGGATCGACCGGCTCTATGCGCTGACCGACTGCGTGGAAACCTATCAGGCAAGCGGCAAAACCTTGATGAAAGGCGTACATCTGACCAACCAATTTATCGGCACAGGCTACCATAAGCAGATTCGCATGCTGGGCGATTTTGGTTCCAGCTTGTATGTGATTCACAAAGTCTGAACTCATCGTCCAAATATCGCTTGCAAATCCCTTGGATTCGTTGTTTAATGAACAAGACCGCTGTTTTTTATCGATTGAAAAACGTCACGGTGGCTATGTTTGGAAAAACTTTCAGCAATCCTGTGCCTGATTTGAATTGACGGAAGAAACATCGTTTGCTAGAATAGGGAAGCTTTATTCGTAGGAGGTTGCATTCGTTATGCCGGACAAGAAGATTTTTTTAAGCGCGGATACGCCTTGCGACATCGGCCCGGAATTAAAAGAACGCTACCAGGTTTCTCTTTTTCCGCTGCATATTATTCTCGATGAAAAGCAGTATACGGATGGTCTGGATATTACCGCCGCGGAGATCTACCGCGCCTGGTGGGATCATAAATTACTGCCTCGAACCGCCGCCATCAACCCGGAGGAGTATGTTGCGTATTTCACGCCGTTTCTGGAACAGGGGTTCGACATCATCCATATTTCGCTCGGCTCCGGACTTTCCAGCTGCAACCAGAACGCGAAGATCGCCGCGGAGTTACTCGCGGAAAAAGGGCGCGTATTCGTAATAGACTCCTGCTCGCTTTCTTCCGGCTTTGGCTTGTTGGTATGCGAAGCGGGCGAACGAATCAAGAAGGGGCTTCCCGTCGAACAGATCGTTGAAGAAGTAACGGCGCTGTCCCCCAACACGCGCGCCAGCTTCATCCTCGACACGCTGGAATTCATGCGCGCGGGCGGACGCTGCTCGAGCATGACGCAGTTCAGCGCGGCAATGCTCAACATCAAGCCTACCATTCTTGTGAAAAACGACCGACAGGGCAGCATGATCGTAGGTAAGAAGTACTTCGGCAAGCTGGAATCCGCCATCATGAAGTATGTCGAAGATCAACTCAAGGGCAGAACAGATATCGTACTCGACCGCGTGTTCATTACGCATTCTCTGCTGGACGATCCCTCGCTGACCGAGCGCGTTGCGCAGAAGATCAAGGAGTTCCAACCGTTTGGTGAGATTTTTGAAACCGACGCCAGCTGCACTATCAGTTCGCACTGCGGCCCCAATACGCTGGGCGTACTGTTTCTGGTCAAACCGTAACGTAGATTCAGGCACTATTCTTACAAACGCTCTCCTTAAACGGAGGGCGTTTTTTTGTTATGCTATAGGTTTTACAAACAGGAACTTTTGTTGTATGTTATGCATAGCATGTATGGCAAACGATTTGGAATAGGTAAAATGATGGAAGATTTCGTATTTATACGACGGTATACCGAAAATGACACGCAGGAGCTTTTTTCGCTGATCGAACGTGAAGGCGAGGACTGGATCGACTATTGGTCGATTCCGAACAGACCCAAATACACTGCGGCGCTGCGCAGTTCCATCGTCTATTTACTTTTCTCCGGCGACAAGCTCTGCGGTTACCTCCGCGCGCGGGACGACAACGGATACGGAGTTTACGTTTACGACTTGCTGGTTGATCGCCCCCATCGAGGCAAGGAGTACGGCAGGCTGCTCATGAAGCAGGTCTGCCGCGATTTTCCCTGCGACGATGTTTACGTTATGAGCGGTGTGGACGGCTACTACGACAAGCTGGGATATGAAAAAGAAGGCTCCATTTATCGCGTACAATGAGAATCACCGGCAATCGATGTTTAAATTCAGGAAAGGCAGCGCGTATGCACGCAACTCAAAAGCCCAACACGGTCGCGGTTTTTAAGCGGCTAACGGCGGTTGTCGTCAGTTTGATTCTTCTTGTTTGCTGCCTTGCCTGTGAAAAAAGCACAACTGAAAAGAATACAAACTATGGCGTATTTCTCGGCGTCAATTCGGATCAGCTCAACCTGCTAAAGGGTTACGATACCGTCGTGATCGACGCTGCGTATTTTACAAAGGGAGAACTCGAAACGATCCGCCTGAATGGAGCGAAAAAAATCTACTCCTACCTAAACATCGGCTCTATCGAAGATTTTCGCGAAGGGTACGATACGCTCAGCGACTGCATCCTTGCGCCTTACGACAACTGGCCGGGTGAGTTTTGGGTCGACGTTTCTCGTCCCGAGTGGCAGCGGTACATTGAGCAATCCGCAACGGCTCTTGCTGAGAAGGGCGTTGACGGATTCTTTCTCGACAACGCGGACGTCTACTACCTCTACCCCACTTCGGAAATTTATGACGGACTAGTTTCGATTTTTTCAATGCTGAACACATTTCACAAGGATATCCTGATCAACGGCGGGGACGTTTTTGTGTCGAAAGCGATTCTCGAATCGGATTCCCCACAGATCGAAATCACCGGCGTGAATCAGGAATGCGTGTTTACCAACATCGATTTTACAAACAACGCTCTTGTTAGGCAGGATACGGAAACAAGTCAATACTATCAAGACTATCTTGCCGCCTGCAAAGAAAAAGGTCTCTCGGTTTACTTATTGGAGTACGCAAAAGACGGCGATGCAGTAGAAACGGATATACAAGCCTACTGCAGACAGAACGGTTTTCAGTATTACCGGTCAAGTTCGATTGATCTGGTTGGATAAGGTTAAATCTGAAAGGAGCAAATCTATGGACAGAATCATTCATACAAATGCGGAAGACGCAAACTGGACGCACCGCAACGCGCATCCCAAGTTTGAATATTATCGTCAGAAGCTGATCCCATCGGGCGAGGCGAAACAGTGCATGTGCGCAATTTTCCGTCTGCCGCCGAAGAAAGCGAACTTTCCCTATCACTATCACGTAAAAAATGAAGAATCATTCTATATCCTCAGCGGCGAAGGGATTCTGCGCACGCCGGAAGGAGAACGAAAGGTTACGGCGGGTGATTTCGTGTTCTTCCCCGCTGGCGAAACCGGCGCGCATCAGCTCGTCAACGCTTCGGAAACGGAACTGCTCGAATATCTGGATTTTGATACGGATAACGACTTGGAAGCGTGCTTCTACCCCGACTCCGGTAAAATCGGCGTCTATGGAGAAGGGCTGCATCAGATGTACAAAACCGGCGATCAAGTGGAGTATTACGAAGGCGAATAAAAAACAGCCGGACGATCAGCTGTTTTTACACAAGGCAAGTATCTGCGCCGCCGTTTCTTCCGGCGTTAACCGGGAGACGTCCAGCTTAAGCGTGGAAAGTTGCTCGTAAAGCGGCAATCGCGCAAGACTCCTCGCCAAGTCGCTTTGCGTGCGTAATCCCGCGGCAATATCGCCGGAAATCCGCTTTTCGAGCGTTTTAGCGTCGCAAATCAGCGAAACAGCATGTACGTTGCAGCCGTCAAGCTGCAGCCGCGAGAGCATATCTTCTACAATCGCCTGCTCGTGCATGACCCAGCCGAAGATGATATGGTCATAAGCGGAACATTGAATAAAGTTATTCAGCAAAAAGCAGATGTTCTCCATGACCATACGCTTCGTTTCTTCCGTTACGACAAACGGGTTCATGCTCCAGCACCAGTCGCCATCCAGAAAGACGCTCCTGTCGAGCTTGTTTTTCAGCGCCAGGCAGGCGGACGTTTTGCCGATTCCCATCGTTCCGCCAATCATGTATACGTGCTTCATTCGATCATTCTTTCTTTTGTCGAACGAACCGGCTTTCAATTGGCGTAATTTTCAGCGGAAAGCCGGTTTATTTGTTATAACCGCAGCATGTGACGGAGGGTTTCCGCAGCAGCGGCAGGCTCGCTGTCCTTGATTCCCGCAAACGGCGTCTCAATGCCGCGCCGAGAGAACTCCTGTTTCAGCGCGTGCAGAAAAACGCCTTCTGCCGCAACCTCCGCGCCGTCAACCGAGGTCGTTTCTACTCCGCAGCTTGGCGAACGGTTGACGCCGATTATACCGAGAATCGTAAACCCGTGCTTGAGATACTCTTCCGCCAGATAAGCCACTTGATGCACGAGGGCTTCCAGCACACGCTGTGCGCCTGTTTGCGTTAACAGACTGCGGCGGATGCGCGAATTCTCTTCCAGCAGTGGCCGTTTCGCGCCATCCGGATCGCCGCGATCGAGGCCGAGGCAGTTCATCTCCGGGCAAGGCATCTGTACAATGCCGACCTTTGACTCCAGCAGCAGCCGCACAATGGTTTCGTTCGTGCCTGCAAAACTTGCCGTTCCGTCTGAGATTGCATTCTGGTTCAGGATACAATGCGCAACAAATACGACTTTTTTGCTTCTAACGTCCTCAAACATTTGCGTTTGCTCCACTTCCAGCCGCGAACGGCTGTTTTTCTCAGCACATCCTATACTCTTTTTACGTTGATCGCAACCGTTCGCTTCATTTATCTTCCATTTCCCCCTGAAACACCGATTCCGTATCCAAACAGAGATACTGCACGGCTGTCCTGCCGGAAGTCAAGGCCACTGGGAGCCCGCCCGGCGAACGAAGCCTCTGACCCGCAAAATAGACGTTTTTAATGGAGCCGGGTTTACAAGGATAGGTTATGTTGCTCTCTCCCTTCTTCATATAACTCATCCAAGATCCTTTATACGAGCCAAGGTAGCGCTCATATGTCAGCGGCGTTGCAACGTCCCAAACGACCACCTTTCCGCGAATTTCCGGCACTTTGACGGAAAGCGCTTCGATGATGGTTTCCGCAAAGATACGCTTTTCCTCTTCGTATGTTCCGTTTGCTCGCGCTTTCTTCCAGAAGTCGTAGCTGTCACCGATGATTGCGGCCGTCAGCGCGGAGCATCCCACCGGCGCATATCCGGCGTATCCGGCATAGTTGTTATAGCCGATTATGTTCAACGTCAACCCGGCGCAGCAAAGCGGCTGATCCAAGCAGAACATCATACTTTCCGGCAGGCGCGAAAGATCGGCTGAAACGCCGAGGCAAAGGAACGTATCGAGCATCGGCACAGTGTCGCTGCGCATTCGTTCCGCCCAGGGTTCGTGAAGCGGTTGATCAAACATGGTATCGATGGCGGAGCGCGTGTCCCGTGTAATAATGACGGCGTCCGCCGGGACGAGTTCGCCGCCGATGAGCACGCCGTTCGCCGCGCCGTCTATGACCGAAACCCGTTCCACTGCGGTTTTATATTGAATCGTTCCGCCGAGCGAGAGTAACTTCTTTGCCATTCTGGCCGCCATCGCAAGCGAACCGCCATCGGGATATCCGCCGTCACCGCTGGTCAGCGTTGCAATGGTAAACATCATGCCGGAAGCATTGTACTCCTCGCCAATGATGTTTTCCAGCAGTTTTCGCAGCGTGGGATTGCGAAACCGCGCGGCATATTCCTTGCAGGAATACTTGGAATAGTAAGCCATCTTCGGCAGCGCGGGCAGCATGGCCAGCATCATGGAAGACGGAACCGACGCTTTGAATTTTACGCGAACGCCTTTGATATCCATGGCGGGCATCTGAACTTTCGAGAGGATGCGAACGTCCTTGATGAGCTTTTCAATTTGCTTTTTATCCTCGGGCGCAATCGAAAGAAAGTGCTCCCGCAAGGCAGATAAATCGCGGAATAAACTGGCCGTTGTTCCCGTTTGATCCGTCAGGTTAAAGAACGGGTCGCGCCGCGTGATGCGTACGCTGTCGTCCAGCGCGCCGACTTCGCGCCAAAGGCTGTTCAGCTGCGTTTCTTCCGAGGAGCCGGTCAGCCAGTGCATGCCGCCTTCAAATAGATAGCCATTACGCCGCCAACTGGTGGAAGCGCCGCCGGGGATGCTGTGACTTTCGTAAATCGTTGTTTCAAACCCGCTCTGCCTTGCGTAGATGCCTGCCGCGAGCCCGGAAATTCCGGCGCCGACGATAATGACTTTTTTCATTTCAGTTCTCCATCTTCTGTTGATTTCGATTTTTACGTATTTGATTCCGGGCGGGTGCGAATAATATCGACAATCCATTCGCTCTTCGGCGCGGGCAGGTCCGGATAGCCTGCGCAGAGTTCCGCAACGCCCGAAATGGCTGCCCAGAACGTTGCGGCAAGGGCGATCGGATCGCCTGGGCGGATAGTGCCGTCTTTCTGGCCAAGACGGATCAGCGCGGAAGTCGGCGTGTAAATATCGAACGAACGCAGCAGTTCCCTTGCTTTCTGCGGGATATCCTCGTGCATCATTGCCTGATTCATGAGCAGGAACATCTTTGCCGTAAACGAATCCTGCCGGATGTAGGCGAGCACCTGCTCCGCCGCCGACTCGAAGAACACGATGGGATCTGCAGAACCGTTGGAAATCAGGTTCGTAGGCCCCGAAATACCGTATTCCACGAGCGTGCAGTAGAGCTCTTCCTTCGAAGGGAAATAGTGAAACAGCAGTCCCGTGCTCATGCCGACCTGTGTAGCGATATCCTGAATTTTTGTTGCCGTATAGCCTTTTTTAATAAACAGGTCGAGGCCTGCGCGCAGAATTTCTTCCCTGCGCTTCTCCTTTTGATCGTCCCTTGCTGTCAACCGGATTCACCTTCCTTTGCGCTGCAATACGGATTGAATGTTTATTCATTGAATCATCATTCAACATGATATATCTGCGTCGACAGCTTGTCAACAGAAGATTTATACGCAGGCAGCACACTGGGTCACGTTTTTCTCCGATGGCTTTACAAACGCTGCCATTTTGCATAGTATTATGATAAGCAAATGGAGCGAACGCTCCTGTTTCGACTACGTTTAAGGCGAGGTGACAAAAAATGGATCGAATGCCCGTTTTGTTTGTCGGCCACGGTTCGCCGATGAACGCAATTGAACAGAACCGGTTTTCCGACCGCTGGATTTCGCTTGGCAGCGAGCTTCCGCGTCCGGAAGCCATCTTCTGTATCTCCGCACATTGGTATACGCGCGGATACCGCCTGAACAACACGGCGGTTCCTAATATGATTTACGATATGTACGGCTTTCCGGACGAGCTTTACCGTGTACAATACCCCGCCCCCGGTTCTCCAAAGTTTGCACGCCAAACAAAAGAACTGCTCGGCGATCTTGTAAAAACCGATAACGGCTGGGGTATTGATCACGGAGCCTGGTCTGTGTTAAGGAGAATGTTCCCAGCGGCGGATATTCCCGTTTTTCAGCTCAGCGTGGACGCTTCATCCCCGCTGGAACAGCATTACGCGGTTGGCAAGCTGCTTGCGCCCCTGCGGGAGCGCGGCGTTTTAATCCTTGGCAGCGGAAACGTCGTCCATAACCTAGCCAAGGTGAACTGGAACATGACGGATGGATATTCCTGGGCGGAAAACTTCGACCGGTACATCAAATCGCGCGTTGTGAACCATCAGGATGACGACGTCGTTCATTATGAACGAGCAGGCGTCTCCGCCTATTATGCGTTTCCCACGCCGGATCACTTTGCCCCGCTGCTTTACGCGCTGGGCGCGAGAACGCAGGAAGATTCCGTCGACGTTTTCAACGACGAGTGCGTGCTGGGGTCTCTTTCAATGACGAGCTATCGCTTCGGCTGAGCGGCAGACTGACGTTTGTATTAGAAAAAACAGTTTGAACAGAACGAACAACGAACCTTTCTGTAAGGAGGAATTTTAATGCGGCTGCGTGAAATTGAAAGAACCGTTCGCGGGCAGCGTGCCGTCGACGGCGCGGGCGTCAGCCTTGTGCGCGTACTGGGGCACCGGGATGTGTACGACTTTGACCCGTTTTTAATGCTGGACTCGTTTGACTCGACTGACCCTTCGGACTATCTGGCGGGCTTCCCCACCCACCCGCATCGCGGCATTGAAACGATTACGTACCTGCTCTCCGGCAAGATTGAGCATGAGGACAGCCTAGGCAACAAAGGCGTTATCCGCGCGGGCGAAAGCCAGTGGATGACCGCCGGCAGCGGGATTCTGCATCAGGAGATGCCGAAAGCCGCCGAACGCATGCTGGGTTTTCAGCTCTGGCTGAACCTACCAAAAGCGGAAAAGATGGCGGAACCGGCGTATTTAAGCATCACCAAGGAAATGATTCCCATAGTGCGGCAAGGCGGCGCGGAAATCCGCGTGCTTTCGGGAAAATTTCAGGACGCGTCTGGCGTAACGCCCCGGCATATTCCCGCGACGATTCTGGACATCCACGCAACCTACGGCGAAGAGCTGACACTGCCGACCAAAACGGATGAAACCGTGTTTGTGTTCCTCATTGAAGGAGACGGCATGATCAACGGTCATTTGATTGAGTCCAAGACAGCGGTTCTCTTTGGCGGCGGCGACGCAATCCGCGTTTCGCCGACCCCGGAGAAATGTTTGCGCTTCATCTTCTTCTCCGCAAAGCCCCTGCGTGAGCCGGTCGCCTGGGGCGGACCGATCGTCATGAACACGCGCGAAGAGCTGGAACTGGCGTTTGATGAACTCAACCGTGGAACGTTTATCAAACACGAATAACACATTTACAATCGTTAATAACATATTCAAAGGAAGAATCGTATGGAACAAAGAAATATCCTCGCTATTGTTGGCTCCCTCCGGCAGCAATCCTACAACCGTCAGCTTGCGCTGCTGGCCAAAGCAGCGATTGGCGACCGAGCCTCGTTTGAGCTTCTGGACTATAAAGACGTGCCGCTGCTGAATCAGGATTTTGAATACCCCGCGCCGGAAGCGGTCAAGCGCGTTCGCGAACAGGTAAAGGCTGCCGACGGAATTTGGTTCTTTATGCCGGAATATAATCATGCCGTTCCGGGCGTGCTCAAAAACCTGATCGACTGGCTCTCCCGCCCTGTAAGCAAGGAGGAGCGGCAGGTGCTCTTTGGAAAGCCCGCCGCAATCAGTGGTATTACGACCGGCATGAGCGGTACGGGAATTGCGCAAGACGCGCTGGTAGCGCTCATCAGCCTGCTCAACATGCGCGTGATGAATATTCCCCGCTTGACCATCCCCAACGCTTCTTTGCAGACGAATGCGGAAGGCAAGCTGGAGCTTGTCGCCAGCGCGCCGTATCTGCAGAAACAGGCGGACGCTTTTTTGAAGTTTCTCGCGTAAAATCAAGCGTTCAATGCAGCGAAGTAAAAATGAAAGAACCGAACGAATGAAGATAAAAATCATCAAAAACGGCCCATATCTCGTCTCTGGCAGCGTTCCGTTGCGGGAGCGCATCATTACGCCAAAGGGCGAAGGCTACGAGTACCGCGACGGTCGCGAACTGCCGCAAAGGGAAGTCTATTCGCTCTGCCGCTGCGGAAAAACGTCTACTCCGCCATTCTGCGACGGCGCGCACGTTGCCTGCGGCTTTGACGGCACGGAGACAGCCTGCAGGGACGGTTACGATGCGCGCGCAACGCTCCTGCCCGGCAGCGGCATCGACCTGCTGGACGACGGCAGATGCGCCTTTGCGCGGTTCTGCCATCGGGAAGGCGGCGACGCCTGGGAGCTCTCGGAAGATTCCGCCTCCGCCGAAAATCGCTCGGAAGCGATTATTGCCGCAAACGAATGCCCCGCAGGCCGTCTGACCGCGTTGGAAAAGGACGGACGCAAGCACGAACCGGTCTACGAACCTTCCATCGAAATCTTGCAGGATCCCGAAGAGGAAGTCAGCGCGGGCATCTTCGTCAAGGGCGGAATCCCAATTGAATCTTCGGACGGCACAACCTATGAAATTCGAAACCGCGTTGTGCTCTGCCGCTGCGGAGAATCCAAGAATAAGCCGTTCTGCGACGCGGCGCATATCGTCGCGGTTTATAAAGACGGATCCGTTTAAAATTTGATTATCAGGAGGAGCATTTATGAAGACCATTTTGCTTGTCGTAGACGTGCAGCAGGCGCTGGTGGATGAAGAACCGGCGCATAAGGATGAATTTCTGCTCAACTTGAACCTCTTGATCTCAGCCGCGCATGATCACGGCGTGGAGGTCGTATACGTTCGCCACGACGGCGGAGAAGGCGGCGTCCTTGCAATGGATACCGCGGGCTGGCAACTGCACTGCTCGCTTGTTCCGCGCGTGGACGAAAAAATCGTCGACAAGCGATTTTCCAGTTCGTTCCGCAGGACCGACCTGCGCGAATACCTCGAAGGCAAAGGCGTCAAACGGATCATTCTCTGCGGCATGCAGACCGAATACTGCATTGACACCACTTGCAAGGTTGCGTTTGAATACGGCTACGACGTCGTGATTCCCTCCGGCGGAACGACAACGTATACCAATCCCCTGCTTTCCGGCGAAAAGCTCGTTGTGTATTACGAGCGCCTGATCTGGAACGAACCGCTTGCCAGCGTAAAGCCGATGGAAGAAGTGCTCGAACTGCTCAAAAGCATGAAATAAGCAAACTTGATTCGCTCCTCCTTTCATACGGGAGGAGTTTTTTTTATTAAAACGGAAAGCGCACTTGACATTTCAAGCGATTGTGCTATTATGATGGAAAGCATGCTTTCCATAACTACGCAGACCAAAAAGAAAAGAAAGGAGTCCCGCGTGAAAAACCGTTTGGAAGAATTGCGCAAGCAGCGCGGCGTTTTGCAGGAAACGCTGGCCAACGAGCTGGAAGTCTCCCGCCAGACCATCGGCTCAATTGAAAACGGACGTTACAACCCGTCCATCATGCTGGCGTTTAAACTGGCGCGATATTTTCAATGCTCCATCGAAGAGATTTTTATCTACGAAGAAGATGAAAAAGCCACTTAACATTCTCTGAAACAAACAATACTGAATCTATATTATTGCTTAGGAGGAATCGACTATGAACAATCAAACCAAAGGCATACTGCTGCTGATGCTCAGCTTTGCAATGTTGGGCGCGGGCTTGTATTTTGCGCTGAGCGCGGTTGGCCAGGAGCCCAGCGGAATTATGATCACGCTGCCGTTTGTTCTCATTGGCTTTGGAAGCGGTCTGATTGGAGCGAGTATCAGCTTGATCGTCAAGAACAATGCCGCCATGAAGAACCCGGATTTTCAGACCCGCCAGCGCATTGAGCAGAACGACGAGCGAAACATCATCGTGTACAATGCGGCAAAAGCCAAGTCGTTCAACGTTGCCATCTATCTTTACGCAGCCGTGCTGATTGCGTTTACCTTGATG
The DNA here is from genome assembly GCA_963674535.1 of Christensenellaceae bacterium. Lineage (GTDB taxonomy): Bacteria > Bacillota > Clostridia > Christensenellales > CAG-138 > UBA7703. The sequence continues at coordinate 1,458,736 of OY771363.1, forward strand.
CGCGTTCCCGCCGCGGCCATCTTGATACTGGTTGCAGCGTACGTCGTGATGATTGTCAGTTTCATTGTGTTCTATAACCGCCTGAACAAAGTGATGTAGCGCTGCTTTTCTGTTTCAAAGCACCGCCCCCGTTCTCTTGAGCGGGGTTTTTCTTTTTATCGTGCGCAAGCGCGTTCACAAGCCGATTTTTGACTAAGTGGTTTTTTCGTCAGTTTGATTTCATTGACATTGCCGCGCCCGAACCCATATAATACGCACATAATATACAACCTGCGGAAAAAGTGTTGACCGCAGGAAAGGAGCATCAGTGGAAGACACGTTTGCCCGTTTCGACATGCTTGCGTTCCCGAAACGCCAGAGGCTCAGGTTTCTGGCATGGCTCATCAGCTTCCCCGCTGTTTGGAAACACCGGGCGATCATCAAAAAGGTACGCATGGATGAACTGAAACCTCCCTATCTGCTGCTTTGCAACCACAACGCCTTTCAAGATTTTAAAGTAACAACCGCAGCCATCTTCCCGCACCGCGCGAATTACGTTGTCGCGATCGACGGGTTTACCACGCCGACGAAAAAAGGGTTCGAGAGCCGCGAATGGCTGATGCGAACCGTTGGATGCGTCTGCAAACGTAAGTTCACCAACGACGCGATTCTGGTTCGCCAGCTCAACCGCGTTGTAAAAAAAGGCGATATCGCGGTGCTGTATCCGGAAGCGCGGTATTCCCTCTGCGGCACCAGCGCGGTGCTGCCGGAATCGCTCGGCAAGCTCTGCCAGCTTTTGAAAGTCCCCGTCGTTTCGCTGATTATGCACGGCCACCACGTCAACTCGCCGTACTGGAACTTGCGCGAGCGCGGCGTCCGCCCCACCGAAGCCGTGATGACGCAGCTCTTCACCGCAAAAGAGCTCGCCGAAGCCAGCGTTGAGAAGATCAATGATCGCATTCGCGAAGCATTCACATACGACGATTTTGCATGGCAAAAGGAAAAAGGAATCCGCACCCCGCAGCCATGGCGCGCCGAAGGCCTGCATAAGGTGCTCTACCAATGCCCGCATTGCAAGGCGGAGTACCGCATGCGTACGGAGGGAGCGAAACTGATCTGCTCGGCCTGCGGCAAGAGCTGGACAATGAGCGAACTTGGCGAGCTTTCCGCTGACAGCGGCGAAACGGAGTTTTCGCATATTCCGGACTGGTACGAATGGGAACGCGGGAACGTCCGGCGCGACGTCGAAGCAGGCGCGTATGCTATCACCTGCCCGGTACGCGTAGAATCCCTGCCGAACGCCGCGGGATACATTCACCTTGGCGAAGGCACGTTGACGCATAACGCCGAAGGGTTCCGTGTCCGCGTCAGCGGACAACACGGCGAATTCGAAATGGTCAAACCCGCGCTTTCGCTTTACTCCTGCCATATCGAGTACGACTATCTCGGTAAATACGGTGACTGTGTGGATTTGAACACCTTGGAGGACACTTGGTACTGCTACCCGCACGACTGCGATTTTGCCGTAACGAAAATGGCGCTCGCTACCGAAGAACTCTACCGGTTTGAAAAGCAAAAGACCTGTAAATAGACTGAGTCAGTAAAAAAGAACCGCTTCGAGCGGTTCTTTTTATACGAGCGGATGGGACTTGTTATACGATCTTGACCCCGAGCATCACGGCAATATCCACCGCCTGCGAGAAATCGATCTTTGCACCGGCAAGTTCTCGAAACGAGTCTGAAACCATGATTCCAGAGATGACACAGCTCGAAAGATCGATTCCCTTCAGCGGCGTTTTAAAAAAGTCCGCCCGGCTGAGGTCAATCGTGTCGAAAGTCATCTTTTTAAAACGTGCTTCGGTAAAGAATGCTTCCTTACAAAGGCAGTGTTCCAGCGTAAAATACTCAAAGGAAGCCCTCGTGAAATTCGCATAGCAGAGCGAGCACTCGGTAAAGACCGTTTCCTTAAGGTGAGAAGCACTGAAGTCGGCGCCGTCTCCCCTGCTGTTTTCAATTCTTGACTGCTTCCAATAGCTCTCGGTAAAGGCACAATTAGAAAAATCGCAGTGCGAGAAAACGCAGTTGTAGAAACCCGCTCTTTTGAAGTTGCAGCGCTCAAACTTGCAGTTGACCAGCCGAACCGCTTTCAGGTCAACTTTCGTAAAATCTTCCTCGGAAAGCGTTTCGTCGATAAACTCCTCTTCTTCAATGGGATCATCGTCGGCTTTTGCCAACCGAATTCGTTCCTGAAGCATTTCATCCTCCTGCGTTGCTACGTTCACGCAATAGTTTACCACGCAGCAAGTCTGCGGGAAAGGGCGGTTTCTCGAACATTGCTGTAAAATCAGTGTGAAAGGCATGCAAAAACGCCACCCGGTTGGATGGCGTTTTGTTTGGTACCCAGTAGGGGAGTCGAACCCCTGTTACCGCCGTGAGAGGGCAGCGTCCTAGGCCACTAGACGAACTGGGCGCGGTTGCAGACAACATGATACCGAAAAATCAGGCCGGTGTCAATAGAATGTTTTTCGCGCACGAAGCGATTTCTCGTGCCGAAGAACTGCGAAAGAAACAGCGTAAATTCCATGAATTTCGCTTTCTTAAACGGTTTTTGATTAATTCTTCAGCACTTCAACAGCCGGTAATGCTATAATCTCTGTAAACTAAAAATCTGTCTGGAACGCATAGGAGAGCAAAATGGATATTGAAATCGGAAGTCAAATCCCCTCCCACTTCAAGCCGGAATGGCCGGAGCAGTTCGAGCTGTTTTCGTTTTTGGAGTTTGCCTGCGGTATCCCTCAGCTCTTGTTCGTTGTAACGACTTACAAGGAGAACGAGCTCTCCAACGTCTGCCCCCAAACCTGGAGCTCGTTTGTCAGCGGAAAAGACGGATGCGGCTATTATGCCGTTCTCGGTGGGCTGATGGAGCGCACGCATACCTACCGCAACATTTTGCGCGAGCGGTGCTTCTGCATCAACTTTCTGTCAAGCGCTTACTTCGACAGCATGATGCGCGCGATTTCCCAGAACGAAGAAGAAACGGACGAATTCGCCGTTTGCGGATTTACGAAAGCGGAATGCAAAACCATCCACGCCCCGCGGATCTGCGAGAGCTTCTTAACGCTGGAATGCGAGCTTTGCGATATTGCCGATACCGCCGGAGGCGCACTCAAACTCTTGATCGGCAAAACGACGCACGTTACCATTCAGGAAGGGTTTGCGAGTGGAATCGATGATAAGTACGGTAAAAACGGCTTCCCGCTCAACATCCACTCCCCCATCAACGCGGCAACCGGAGTATGCGATCCAGTCGCTATTGGCGAACTGAGCGTTGCGCGCAAACTCGTTTAGTTCGCTAGTTCGTTTATTCCATCCGTAAAAAAACGCCCGCCGAGGAAATCGGCGGGCGTTTTGATTGCTGAAAATGTTACTTCCAGAGCGCTTTCATAAGTTCGGGATACGCTTCGTCCACGATGGTGATGAAACGGACGAGAAGGTTAAAGCAAACTTCTGCAGAGGTTTCTGCGTTGAGCACGGAGTCCGCATTGCAGGTGACTTCCTCGTCGCTGTCAATGTAGAAGGAAAGCCAGCGGTATTTCACGTTCAGCGTGTTGACCGTATCAAGCATTGCATTTCTTTTGTCCTTGGGAACTTGGCAAATGGTAAAGCATTTTGCGCTTACGCTTTCGCCGTCCGCATCAAAGAAGAACTGCGTCGTGATTGAGGGGCAATTTTTACCGGTGAAACGCACCATGACCCAATCTTTGCCGCCGTCGATTTCCTTGGAATCAAACTTAATGTCCTTTGACTGCAGTTCACGAATAAAATTCTTCGCCGGTGCCTTCATATCATAACTCCTCCGACAATTTTTCTTATAGAATAACACGAAAATTTCTGCATGTCAAAGTTTGGCGGTTAAAAAACAGCAGAAATTTGTCGAAACATTGCATAAATATGTATGCATATTGCACACTTGTTTCAATGCGGCTTTTTTGTTTTTTCGCGTGACTTTCGTGCTTTCTGCGCCTTCGTCAGTTGCCGGTGTCTTCAATTTTATCGTCTACGGATTTATCCTCAACCGGCGTTGTAATTACAAATTCCGGCGGGTAGATCGCGTGGTAAGGATTCTCCGGATCGGGGTCGCTGGGATCCCAACCGAGATCATGCTTTTTATCCATATACGGCTCTTCGTAGATCAGCGCGGGGATTTCCGGCGGCTGCGGGCCGCTGTCGTCCGTAATGATGACCTTTGTGCCGATCGGGCAGGTCATATAGACCCAGTACGCGTCCGCGCAGCGAAGACGTACACATCCGCCGGAAGCGGGCGTGCCAAGACGCTCGTAATATTCAATGATCATCTGGCGCTTGCCGTTCTCAGGCGAATAGCGGTCCTCACCGCCAATCGGCACGGAATGGAACAAGTAGCTGCCCGTAATGCGGCTTGCGTACTGAGAATAGACATTCTCACCGTGAACCTGACCCATTTTTTTATAGAGGTATTGGCGCATGAGCGCAAATTCGCCGCGCGGCGTCAGCAATTTACTGCGCCCTGTCGAGCAGATCATCACGCGCTCTTCCGTCCATTCCCCGTTTTCCGCTTTGAAGCAGACGACGGACTGCGTGCCGATATAGACAATCAGCATGCGTTCGCCTTCGGTTTCCGGCGGTGTTTCCGGCAAGTATGCGGGAACCGCGATATCCGCCGTGGATTTGAGCGCGCCGGGTATCATCGTGCCGTCGGCATTAGCGGGATAGAACGCGCCTTCTCCTTCGCCAAAAGAGCCGTATACATACTTAGTGCCGTTCGCGTCGGCATACACGCCGACCGTTTCCAGCGCCTGATAGCCGGTTCTCAGCCGGAGGCTCTCCGGCATGGCAGAAGGCGTGCAAACGCCGAATGCTTCCGCCGCGGGGTCAATAAACCCGTCGGAAGCGTTAAGCAGAGCGCCTGTTTCGTCCGAAGGATAGAATCCGGTAAAGGTTTGTGTTTCAACGCCATCCGTCAATTCGCTGTAACCGCCGAACACACGGTATTGAACCGTGCCTTCCGTATCCGTAAACGCAAACAAAGAAACAGAGGCGTTTTCAAGCGGAACCGCCGTATAGCCCGCGGGAATCGCTTCCGAAGCGGGAATGGGCAGCGTGTAAGGATCGCTGTTGGTAATGACCGGAGCTGCCGTAATAATGGCGATTTCCGGTGCTGCGGTTGCTTCGGGGATTGCTTCCGCTGCCGAGGAGCATCCCGCAAACGCTGCGATCAAAGTAATCGCGAGCAGCATAAATGCCGCTTTTTTCCAGTTCGATTTCATATTCATGGGCATAATTATAGCGAAAGATTCTTAAGAATACAACTATTCCCTGCAAAACGGCCATTTTTGCAACGGATTCTCAAAATGCGAGACGAAAGCCAGCACAAATACTGATTATCAGCTGGAAAGCGATCCGTTTTCGGACGAATCCCGCGTTTACAGATAGTGCGCGTCATGCTAAAATATGGATAATGAAAAGAACGGAACCGACCAAATGAGACGATTTTTTTGTGCTTTGCTCGCCATCGCTCTCCTGCCGCTTACCCTGCTGCGCCCAAACAGCGCGCTTGCGGAAGAGACCGACCCGATGGACGATCTTGAGGTGCCCAACTGCATCGTTGTGGATCAAAACGATCCTTCGATCGTTCTCTACGAACGAAATGCGGATGAAAAGAGCATCCCCGGCAGCACGATGAAAATCATGACCTGCATTTTGAGCATTGAACTCTGCACCGATCTGGAGCAAAAGGTAACGATTACGGGACAGGCGGCGAGCCTGAAGGAAACAAACTCTCTGATGGGCGTTATCCGCGGCGAATCGCTCACCGTGCGGGAACTGCTCTACGGGCTGATGCTAGAGTCCGGCAACGACGCGGCGCTCATGCTGGCGCTCACCTTCGGCGGCAGCGTGGAAGGCTTTGCGGAGCTCATGAACCAAAAGGCCGCGGAGCTCGGCATGACGAATACGCACTTTATCAACTCCAGCGGCGCTTATAAAAGCGGACAGTATTCCACCGCGCGCGACATGGCGGTTTTGACCTGCTATGCCATGCAGAACGAACTCTTCCGCACGCTCGTTTCCACCGTGCACTACACTATTGAGCCAAACGACGTGCGCACCCGCGCCATGGAGATGACAAACTCCAACAAGCTCATCTCCGACCCCGCGGACAGCTCGTTGTTTTACGAATATGCAACCGGCGTTAAGACCGGATCGACAGAGCTCGGCGGAAAATGCCTTGTCGCTTCCGCAAGCGAGGACGGCGCGAGCGTGGTTGCTGTGATGCTTGGCGTAACCGAAGGCGGAAGCAAGCTGGCACGCATGTCCAAGGTGTATCAGGACGCAAAAAAGGTTATGGATCTTGCGCTTACCGAGCGGTATGTCTCCGTCACCGCAGAAGAACTGGGTCTCCCCGTTGCTTTTACCGCGGAAGTGGAAGGCGGAACGGAAAGCAGCGTACAGGCGAACGCTTCGTTTGCCGAAGCTACCGTCCGCCTGCCGGATTTGCTGATTGAAAAGATCAAAGCCGATCCTTCGCTCGTCACGGTCAGCTCGGACATCTGCGCGCTCACCGTGCCGGTTTCCGAAGGTGATATCTGCGGCAGCGTGGTTTATACTTACCGCGATCAAACGCTGTTCACCGCCGAACTGACCGCGCAAAGCGGCATTGCAGCGCCGAGCGAGGCGCCGGTTGTAACCGCCGCGCCTGCCGCTCTGCCAACGCCGGAACCCACCGCGGCTGATAACGAGCAGAGCGGTATGCCGACTTGGGAAATGGCGCTGATTGCACTTACCTGCGCCGCTGTGATATTGATTGGCGTTGTTGGTTACCTCGAATACAAGACAAAGAAAAAGAAAAAAAAGAGAAAGCGCAAAAAGACCTCTCAGAAAGCAAGCTGAAAGAAGATTCCATCCCAAAAGCATCAACGATGAAACTCGGAAAAAGAAGACCGTCTTTTCTCCCACCCGATCTCGCAATGAAATAGGAGGCGCACGATGAAGACGAAGAATCTTGATAAGTTTAAAGGTTGCTTGTTTGGCGGAGCGGTTGGAGACGCGCTGGGTTATGCGGTTGAGTTCCAGAATGTTGAACAGATCCGCGAGCAATACGGCAATGACGGCATTACGGAAATGCAGCTCTGCGATGGCAGCGCCTGGGTTTCGGACGATACGCAGATGACGCTCTTTACCGCCAACGGTATTCTCGTTGCGGAAACGGAACGCAGGCTCCTTGGCGACGAAAAGAACCTCGAACGACATCTGCACAACGCATATCTGGATTGGCACCGCACGCAGCGCGTTGGCCCCAACAAAGCAAAGGGCGTCACGAGCTGGATTTATCATGTGCCGGAAATGCACTCCGTTCGCGCGCCGGGCGGCACCTGCCTGCGCTCGCTTTCCACCGGGATACTCGGCACGATGGAAATGCCCATCAACTCCAGCAAGGGTTGCGGCGGCGTGATGCGCTGTGCGCCCATCGGCTTGTTCTACGACCGCGCGCACTACCCCATCGAGGCCGTTGATCTCTTCGGCGCCCGTTCCGCCGCTCTCACACACGGGCATCAGCTCGGCTTTTTGTCCGCGGCCGCGCTGGTTCACATTGTGAATCAATGTGTCTACGGCGACTTTTCCGGTGAGAACGCGCTGTTTGACATAGCGGCGGATTGCATTGCCGCCATGAACAAGGAGTTCTGCTCGTTTGAAAAAGTGACGCAGATGACCGAGCTGATGGAAAAGGCAATTACGCTTGCCAAGACCGACCTCTCCTCCATTTCCGCCATTGCCGAACTGGGCGAAGGCTGGGTTGCGGAAGAAGCGGTTGCCATAGCGCTCTATTGCTGCCTGAAGTACCAAAACGATTTTCGCGCGGCATTGATCGCTGCGGTCAACCACAGCGGCGACTCGGATTCCACGGGCTCCATTGCGGGCAATATCCTAGGCGCGTACCTTGGTTACGACAGGATACCGACAAGTTTTCTGGAACACCTGGAACTCTTCGAAGCCATCAAGATTATCAGCGAGGATCTGTTCGCGCTCGCCGGAACAGAAAATAACGACGTATGTTACACGGAAAACTGGCAAAAAAAATACATAAAGGCGGATTTCAGGCTCGTATGAAGCAGGAAAAATCACCCGTCTCACCTCGCCGGCAAACCTTCCTCCGTGTTTTGAGCTTGCTTCTGTTGATCGCGGTCATCACCGCGATCATCGTTTTTGCGCTCAACGCGATTCTGCCAGGATTCATCGATACGTTGGAACAGGGCGATCAGGCGGCTATTGAACGCTATATCCGCAGTTTCGACAGCATTCAGAGCGTACTGCTGGCGTTCTTTCTGCAGTTTTTTCAGATCATCAGCGTGTTCTTTCCCGGCGGCCCGATTCAAATTGCCATCGGCATCGTGTTTGGCACGCTGGACGGGTTTCTCATCTGCCTTGCGGGATATGTACTGGCGAATCTGTTTGTATTCTTCTCAGCAAGGAAGCTTGGTAACCGGTTCGACCAGCTCTTTTCCAGCGGAAACAACACCAAAAAACTCAAGTTTATTACGGACGCCAAGCACCCCGGCTATGTGGTTGCGCTTTCGTGCCTGATTCCGCTGTTGCCAAACGGGCTTGTGCCGTATATCGCCGCGCGGACAAAGATTACCACGCTGCAGTTCTTTACGTCCATTCTGATCGGCTGTATGCCGACGCTCCTGCTGCTCAACGCCATCGGCAACAAAATCCTGATGGCGGACTACGGAATCGTGGCGCTGCTTGGCGCGCTGTTAGTCGTTGGCGTTCTGCTGTTATACCTGTTCCGGAATCGCCTGTTTGCATTAACGGAACGGATTCATACGTACTTTGAGCAGCGAAGAGAAAACCGCCGCAACGGCAAATAAGCGAAAGAAGCAAGTAAAACGGCGTCCGTTACCGGACGCCGTTTTTGATGCGGAATGGATTCTGCTAGTCGAGGATCGCCAGATCCTGGGTATCCTGCGCGGTTTCCGCAAAGCCTGCAATGGCGTTGGTTTCCACCAGCCGCTGAATGGTCGCGTTCACGGCGGCCGCAAGTTCGGGGCTGTTCTTCGGCAGGCCTACGACGTAGCCGGTCGCTTCGGTTGCGAAGCTGATGCCTGTGGCAATCGCGAGTTCCGGATTGTTGGCAATGTAGGATTCCGCAATGGGCTTTTCAACAAAGATTGCATCCAGCGCGCCCGCCTTCAGTTCGGAAACAAGCTGCGTCACCTTCTTGAGGGCGACTTTTTCCGCTCCGGTGGCCTGCGGGAAATAATCCGTTTCCAGCGTGGTGCCGAGCTGTACGCCGACCTTCTTGCCTTCGAAGCTGGTTGCAAGATCGGTGTAGGAATCCGCCGTGTCACCCATCACGAGGGCGACGACTTCGTCAATATAGTACGTGTCGCTGAAATCCATGACTTCCGCGCGCTTGTCGTCCGGGTTGTAGGCCGCGAGAATCATATCAATGGTGCCCATCTGCAGCGCGCTGTCGAGACCGTCAAAATCGACGGCTTCGATTTTCAGTTCCACGCCGAGGTCTTTGGCGATTTCTTCGGCGATGCTGATGTCGATTCCCTTATACTCCATTTCGCCGTTTTCGCCTGCTACGACGAATTCATACGGCGGATAGTCGGGAGACGTGCCAACCACGAGGACGCCCGCGGCTTTGATCTGTTCCAGCTTGGTGGCCTGTTCGGCCTTTTTCGCGCAGCCGGCAAACATGCCGAGCACGAGAAGGGCGCACAATACGATGGCGATAACTTTCTTCATTTGATATTTCCTCCATTTATTATTTAAATCATTTTGTCTACAGTACTTTGGAAAGGAACGATCTGGTTCGCTCGTTCCGCGGACTGTCAAACAGAGCCGCGGGCGCTTGATCCTCCAATACCAATCCTTCGTCCATAAAGAGCACGCGCGAACATGCTTCCTTGGCAAAGTTCATCTCGTGCGTCACAACGGCCATAGTCATTCCCTGCTTGGCGAGAACGCGCATGACGTCCAGCACTTCCCCTACCATCTCCGGATCGAGCGCACTGGTCGGCTCGTCAAAGAGCATCACGTCCGGCTCCATGTTGAGCGCCCGCACGATGGCGATACGCTGTTTCTGCCCGCCGGAGAGCTGACGCGGCATCGCTTTTGCGCGATCCGAAAGTCCGACGCGCTCCAGCAGCGCCATTGCGCGGTCAGTAGCGGCATGCTTGCTTTCGTGCTTGGTAAGCATTGGGGCGATGATGAGATTCTCCAGCACGTTCAAATGATTGAACAGGTTGAACTGCTGAAACACCATGCCCATGCGCTGACGGTGCCGGTTGATATCCACGTGCTTGTCGGTGATATCCACGCCTTCAAAGATCACTTTTCCGCTCGTAGGCGTTTCCAACAGGTTCAAGCACCGCAAAAGTGTGCTCTTGCCGCTGCCGGAAGGGCCGATAATGCCGACGACTTCGCCCTGCTGAATCGTAAGATCGATGCCGTTCAGGGCCGTCAGATGGCCAAACTTTTTAACCAGAGACTGGGTTTGAATCATCGGCAGGCTCATACGGCATTCCCCCGTTTCATGCGCTTTTCCAGCATGCCCATGAGCTTGCTGAGCGGGAATGTCAGGCACATATACAAGAGCGCCGCAACCATCAGCGGTTCAAACGGTCTTGCCGTACCCGCGCGGACGAGGTCGGACATATACATCAGATCGAACACGCCGACGACCGAGCAGATGGAACTTTCCTTAATGATAGCTACGAACTCGTTGCCAAGCGCGGGTAAAATATTGCGGTAAGCTTGCGGCAGAATGATTCTGCGCATGGTCTGGCCGCGCGTCAGCCCCAGGCTGCGCCCCGCTTCCGTTTGTCCGACGTCCACGGCGTTAATGCCAGCGCGCATGATCTCCGAAACGTAGGCGGTCGAATTGAACGCCAGCGCGATGACGCAGGGCACAAACACGCTGATCTTGCTGAGCGCCGGAAACAGAATAATCAGCCCGTAGCGGAATAAATACAGCTGAACCAGCAGCGGCGTGCCGCGGACAAACTCCACATAGCAGCCGGAGAGAAACTTGATCAGCTTATTGGTCGAGACGCGGAGCAATCCCATGAGGGTGCCAAACAGCGTTCCCAGCAGGACGGCAAAGACCGACAGCTCCAACGTCATCAACAGGCCGTTCAAAAAGAACCGCCCGTAGGTGCCTAAGAATTGGAAGCTGAACGTATAAGTCATCGCTGATCCTCCGTAATATAACATTCGCTAGTATAATGTATGTTTATGCACATGTCAATACATATATTATAATAATATCATATATTATTGCATAAAAATAGAGGCGGACACCAATCCGCCTCCTAATAAGGTTCCGGCATTCAGATTAATCTGTCTCTCAGCTCGGGCCGATTCCTCGAACCAGACACACGCCGATATCGTTTTTAATCCGTTCCGCTGTTTCGCGGACAACATCGGGAGAATGCGCGGGCGGGTTAAATTCGTTTCTTGGGCGGTATTGCTGTAGATAGAAGCGTTCGCAGCCTTTGACGAGCCTTGAAGCTTCCACGGCGTCGTCCGGCGACAGCTGCGGCGCAAACGTCAGGCGAAATTCGTGGTTCACGCCGCCGTTTTGCAGAAGCGTAATGCTCCTCAAAATGGCCGCGCCGTCCACGGGTGAGCGCGCAATCAGTGCGTACTGATCCAGCGGCGCTTTGATATCCATTGCCACATAGTCGAGCAGGCTCTTGGACAGCAGCGACTGCAATACCTGCGGCTTGGATCCATTGGTATCCAGCTTGACAAGATACCCCAACGAGCGGACGCGCTCAATGAACGGCTCCAGATTCTGCTGCAGCGTGGGTTCCCCACCGGAGACGACGACGGCGCGAAGAAGCCCTTTTCGTTTTTCTAAAAATTCAAAGATGGCTTCTTCGTCCAGAAGCGGCGCGTCGTTTCCTAAAATATGCGCATTATGGCAGTAGGAGCAGTTGAAATTGCAGAACGGCGCAAAGACGACCGCGCAGATTTCTCCAGGATAATCGACAAACGAGTTTTTTTGAAAGCCTGCAATCAGCATTGCACTTCCTTTCCCCGCCGTTTCGTCGGCGAACCGTTTGTTTGATGTGAAACGCTGGAGACATGTGTTTTGCGCACGTCTCCAGCAGCAGTTGATCGTTCAATTCATACTATCAGCGCCGGAAGGCTCAGATGACGAACTTCTTGCGCATCATGTACTCTTCCTTCTTACCCGGATTGTAGTTTTGAACCGGACGCAGGTAGCCGACCACGCGGCTCCAGACTTCCGCGCTCTTTCCGCAGGTCGGGCAGGTAAAGTGCTCGCCCGCGATATAGCCGTGTTCCTTGCAGATGGAGAACGTCGGCGTAATCGAAATGTACGGCATTTTATACTTTTCAAACAGCGTGCGGATCACGGTTTTGCAGGTCTCGATATCCTCAATGCGCTCGCCAATGTAGAGGTGCTGCACCGTGCCGCCGGTATAGAGCGACTGGAGCTCGTCCTGCAGGTCGCAGCACTCGAAGATATCGTCCGTGTAGCCAACGGGCAGCTGCGTCGAGTTGGTATACATCGGCTCTTCCTCGCCGGATTGAATGATGCCGGGATACCGCTCACGATCGAGCTTGGCGAGGCGGTAACTCGTGCCTTCCGCGGGCGTCGCTTCCAGATTGTAGCTGTGCCCGGTTTCCTCTTGGAATTCAATCATGAGCGCCCGCAAAAAGTGCATGACTTCCAGCGAGAATGCCAGCCCTTCGGGACTGCCGATATCCTTGCCGACAAAGTTGAGGCAGCACTCGTTCATGCCGACCAACCCGATGGTGTTGAAGTGGTTCGACCAATATTCGCCGCTGCGCGCTTTGACATTTCTGAGGTAGTGCATGGAATAGGGATACAACCCCTGCTCGGTCTGCTGCTCAATAATCTTGCGCTTGATTTCCAGACTCGCCTTGCCGAGCACGGCAATATTTCTCAGGCGCTCAAAGAAATCTTCCTTGGAGGTAGCCAGATAGCCGATGCGCGGCAGGTTGATGCTGTAAACGCCAATGCTTCCGGTCATTGGGTTGCTGCCAAAGAGGCCGCCGCCGCGCTTTCTGAGCTCGCGCTTGTCCAGCCGCAGTCTGCAGCACATGGAAACCGCATCCTCCGGCGACAGGTCGGAGTTGATATAGTTCGCAAAATACGGAATGCCGTATTTGCAGGTAATCCGCATAAAGTCGTCCACAACCGGGCTCGACCAGTCGAAATCCTTCGTAATGTTGATGGTGGGAATCGGGAAGGTAAACACCCTGCCCTTGGCGTCGCCTTCCAACATGACGGTGCAAAACGCGCGGTTAAACATGTCCATCTGTTCCTGGAACTCGCCGTATGTGTGGTCCGTCATCTGCCCGCCAATGATGACCGGTTCGTCCTTGAGGGTGGACGGCACGCGGATATCGAACGTCAGGTTCGAAAACGGGCACTGGAAGCCAACGCGCGTCGGCACGTTGATATTGAACACGAACTCCTGCAGACACTGGCAGACCTGCTTAAAGGTCATTTCATCGTAAAAGAGGAACGGCGCGCAATAAGTATCGAACGAACTCCAGGCCTGCGCACCCGCGGTTTCGCCCTGCGTCGTGAACGTGGAGTTGACGATTTGCCCCAAAAACGAACGCAGATGCTTTGCGGGCTTGCTTTCTACTTTCCCTTCCACGCCGCCGAATCCATCCGTCAGCAGCTGGCGAAGATCCCACCCCGCGCAGTACGGGCCGAAGAAGCCGAGATCGTGAATATGCGCGTCCCCGCTTTCGTGCACCTTGCAGATGTCGATGGGATAGATTTCATAGAGCCAATATTTCTTGGTAAACGCTTCACGGACATAGTTATTGAGGCCGTTAACGCTGCGCTGCATGTTGGCGTTTTCCTTTACGCCCCAGTCGCGGTCGTCCAGGTAGTCCCCGAACATATCGATGGTGGCGCCGATGAGCGCGTTGATCTCGCGCGTGCCGCGCCGCTTTTCACGGTAGAGGATGTACGCCTTGGCGGTCTTGGCGTGTCCGGCTTCGATTAAGACCTTTTCTACAAGGTCCTGTATGCCCTCGACGTCCGGCGTCGTTCCGGCATAGCGTAGTTCGGCAAGACGGACAACTTCGTCCGTCAGCCGTTCGGAGAGCTGTTCATCCGTTCCGTTGACAGCCTGTGCCGCTTTCCAGATCGCGCTTTTGATCTTGTTTTTATTAAACGGCTCCCGGTGTCCGTCGCGCTTGATGATCTCTGTAAACATATGCTCGCCCCCCGCTTTGTTGTGTCGTACATTCAGTTTAGCTACGCGTATATCTAGTGTCAAGAGTGCGCACTGCATACCAGATATTGATATATTCGGTGGACAGTCTGTGGATAATTCAGCAGTCATGCCGCAAAAAGATCAAATCCGGGTAAAATTTGCGCTTTTCCGGTTCTTTTGCACGAGTGTCAATGTAACGCATAATGCATACCTTCTGCATGACGTGCATTTTCATGTATTTTGTTTATAAAGATTTCATATTTAAAATTAAAATCAGACACAATATTTTGTATGATACAAACTGTTTTCCGACTATATCTTGTATGATGCGTAATAAAAAAGCACCGCGGAGAATAACGCTCCACGGTGCTGATTCTTAAAAACGATCTGAGCTTTTTACAGGTTGAAATACTTTACGAGGATATCGACGATCTCTGCGCCGATGCGCTTCTGCGCTTCTTTGGTGGAAGCGCCTATATGCGGCGTGCTGCTTACGCGCGGATGCGAATAGAGCGCCGCGTTCTTGGCGGGTTCTTCGGCGAAGACGTCGAGGCCTGCGCCGTACACCTTACCGCTGTTGAGCGCTTCCAGCAGAGCCGCTTCGTCCACGTTGGTGCCGCGGGACGTGTTGATGATGATGACCCCGTCCTTCATCTTGGCGAGCGTTTCGGCGTTGATCAGGGGCTGACCGGGCAGCGACGGAACATGCAGGGAGACGAAGTCCGACTTGGCAAGCAACTCGTCCATTTCGACATAGCGCATGGTTTCGCATTCCAGTTCCGGAACCTTGTAGATATCGTACGCCAGCACGTTCATGCCCAGCGCCTGGCAGCTCTTGCCGAGCGTTTGGCCAATGCGGCCGTAGCCAACGATGCCGACGGTCTTACCGGAAAGCTCAATGCCTTCGTAGGCTTTCTTTTCCCATTTGCCTTCACGCATGGTGTGCCCCGCCGCGGAGATGAAGCGCGCAACGGAAAGCATGTGCGCCAGCGCAAGTTCGGCAACGGCATTGGAGCTTGCGCGCGGCGTGTTGCAAACGGAGATGCCGTGGCCTTCTGCGCAGACTTTGTCAATGTTGTCGATGCCGACGCCCGCGCGGATGACGATCTTGAGTTTACCCGTCATACAGGCGGCGTCGATCTGCGGCTCGCGCACCTTGGTTGCGCTGCGGACGATGAGCGCGTCGTAATCCTTGACCGCTTCGCAAAGCGCGTCCGGATCGTAAAACTGAACGTCTACCTGACAGCCCTTGGCTTCCAGCGCGGCAATCGCGCCCTTTTCCATGCCGTCGCTGGCGAGAATCTTAATCATAGCAGTACTCCTTTTCCGCCGCGCTTACGCGTGCTCCGCTTCGAACTTCTTGAGGAACGCAACCAGCGCTTCTACGCCTTCCTTGGGCATTGCGTTGTAAATGGAAGCGCGCAGTCCACCGACGCTCTTATGCCCCTTGAGGTTGTCGTATCCGGCCGCTTTCGTTGAGGCGACGACTTCCGCGTCCAGTTCCTTGGTGGCGGTGACGAACGGGACGTTCATCAGCGAGCGGCATTCCTTAGCGACCGTGCCGTGGAACATCTTGCTCGAATCGAGGTAGTCGTACAGCACTTTCGCCTTTTCCTCGTTGATCTTCTGCATGGCGGACAATCCGCCGATTTTTTTGAGGTGCTTAAAGACCTTGCCGCAGACATAGATTGCCCAGCAGTTCGGCGTGTTATACATGGAGCCGTTCTCCGCGTGCGTGCTGTAACGCATGTAGATCGGCGTGTTGGCAGGCAGATCCGAGCGGATCAAATCCTCGCGGATGATGACAACAACCATACCGGCGGGGCCGACGTTCTTCTGCACGCCCGCGTAGATCATACCGTAATCGCTTACGTTGCAGGGCTTAGAGAGGAACATGGAAGACTGATCGGAGACCAGAATCTTACCCTTGGTGTTCGGCAGCTTGGGGTACGTCGTGCCGTGGATCGTTTCGTTTTCGCAGATATAGACATAGTCCGCATCGTCGTCGATCGGTAGATCGCTTCCGTCCGGAACGTAGGTGTAGTTCTTATCCTTGCTGGAGGCGATCACATTCACCTTGCCGTACTTGGCGGCTTCTTCCGCAGCCTTCTGCGACCAGGAACCGGTGACGATGTAGTCCGCGACTCCGTTTTTCATGAGGTTCATCGGAATCATGGCAAACTGCAGCGTTGCGCCGCCCTGAATAAAGAGCACTTTGTAGTTATCCGGAATGTGCATCAGTTCACGAAGATCCGCTTCCGCTTCTTCGATGATGGTTTCAAAAACCTTTGAACGATGCGACATCTCCATGACGCACATGCCGCTGCCCCGATAGTTCAGCATTTCCGCGGCGACTTCCTCCAGCACCTCAACGGGCATCGTTGCGGGGCCTGCCGAAAAATTGTAGATTCGATCGTACTTCATACCACACGCTCCTGATGAATTTTTTCAAGCGAACTATTATTTCAGAACTTTCGCATCCATTATATCGTTGAACGCCAAGCAATACAACCTGCAATCGCTGAAAAAACACGAAATTTCATAATATATTTCTGTTTTGCTAAAATATTTTATTGCTGGTTTTGCAGTAATACTAAAGAAATCGGCTTGCGCATTTTATTGCGCAAGCCGATAAATAAATATGTTGCGTGACCTTTACCGCTCTTCGCGGAAATAGGCCAAACCGAGACTGGCCGGAGGCTGATCTTCGCGTTTTTTCCTGAGCGCGGACATGACCAGCACAAGAACGGTAACAAGGTACGGGAGCATTTTGAATATCTCCTGTGAGCTTCTGGTCAGTCCCGGAATGTAGAAGAATAACCAGAACAGCGCTCCAAAGAGGTAAGCGCCCCAGATGCTGCGTCTGGGCTTCCACGTTGCAAAGATTACCAGCGCAACCGCCAGCCAGCCGAGCTTTTCAATGCTGCCGTCCGTCGACCAGGTACCCTTGATGTAGTCGATCGTGTAATACAGTCCGCCAAGGCCGGAGATGCCCGCGCCGATGCAGGTTGCCAGGTACTTATACTTGGTAACGCTGATGCCCGCCGCGTCCGCAGTCGCGGGGTTTTCGCCGACCGCACGGAGGTTTAAGCCCACGCTCGTTTTGTTCAGCACCCAGCTGACAAAGAACGCCAGCGCAATTGCCAGATACACCAGAAAGCCGTACGAGAAGAAGATTCTTCCTACCGCACCGGTATGATCCGAGAGGAATGGGATGTTCGTACGGAACGCGCCGCTGGCAAGAGCTACGGAGATTTGCCCCGCGCCGCCCTGCATCTTGTTGAGCGAGCCGCCGAAGAGGTTTGCAATGCCGCCGCCAAAGATGGTCAGCGTTAATCCTGTGACGTTTTGATTGGCGCGAAGCGTAATTGTTAGCACCGCATAGATTAAACCGCCCAGCAAAGCCGCGAGAAACGAAGCGATAAGCGTAAGAATGACCGCTACACCGGCTGTGGGGTTCGGCGCAAGGTTTTCATAGAAGAACGCGGTGGCAAGCCCCGCGATGCCGCCAAGGTACATAATACCCGGAACGCCGAGGTTGAGATTTCCGGATTTCTCCGCAAGGATCTCGCCGACAGCTCCGAACAGAATCACCGTACCGAACACGACCGCCGCCTGAATCAAAGAGATAAGCTGCGTCATTTGACGGCCTCCTTTCTTCCACCGCGGAAACGGATTTTGTAATTGATGAAGAATTCGCTGCCAAGCACGAAGAACAGTATGATGCCCGTAATCATTTCGGCCACGAAGTCGTTCAAGTCGAACTTACTGGCAATTTCAATCGCGCCCTTCTCGAGGAAAACGAGAAGCAGGGCAACGCCGATCATTACGAACGTGTTGAACTTGGAAAGCCAGGCAACGATGATCGCGGTAAAACCTCTGCCGCCGGCTGTGTTGGTTGAAATCGTATGGCTTGCGCCCGCTACGGCAACGAATCCTGCGACTCCGCAGACCGCGCCGGAAAGCGCCATGGTACGAACGATGACCTTTTTAACATTGATTGCGGCATAACGCGCCGTATTTTCACTCTCGCCGACGACGGCGATTTCATACCCCTGCTTGGAATAGCGAAGGTATAAATACATCAGCACGGTTATCGTCAAAACAATGAGGATGTTGAGCATATACATCTGCCCGAACACCGTCGGGAACCAACCGGCTCTCGTCTGTTGATTGATGATGCCGACCGTGTTGGAGCCGAATGGATGCTCCCATTTTGCCACGAAATAAGACGTCAGCTGAATGGCGATGTAGTTCATCATCAGCGTAAAGAGCGTCTCGTTTGCGTTCCAGCGGGCTTTAAAGATTGCCGGGATGGTTCCCCAAACACCGCCTGCTACGACGCTGCCAAAGAACATTACAACGAGCAGCGCCATCGAGGGCAGCGATTTGCCGAGGTAGATCATGCAGGCCGCGGCCGCAATGCCGCCGATTAAAACCTGGCCTTCCGCGCCGATGTTCCAAAATCGCATTTTGAATGCGGGCGCAAGGCCTACGGCGATGCAGAGCAGCATCATGAGATCGCGAATCGTGACCCAGATGCGCTTTTCCGTACCGAACGCGCCCTGGAACATCGCTCCGTACACCTTCAGCGGGTTGAGCTTTGTCAGGGAGTAGATGATGATAGCGCAGATCACCAGCGACAGCGTTAAACCGATCAGACGAACCCCAAAAGACTTCCAGAGGGGCATATGATCCCTTTTGGACATGCGGATGAACGGTTCGCGAGTTTTCAGTACTGCATTTTTACTCACGGTTCACCCCCCCTTCCTTTAAGTAAGTCATCAAATACCCGACTTCGTCTTTGGTGGTCGTACGCGCGTCGACAATGTCGTTAACGCGTCCCGAGCAGAGCACCATGATCCGGTCGCAGAGTTCCAGCAGCACGTCCAAATCCTCGCCAACGAAGATGACGGCCGCTCCCCTCTCCTTCTGCTCGCTGAGCAGGTGATAAATATTATAGGAAGTGTTGATATCCAGCCCGCGCACCGCGTATGCGGACATGAGCAGCTGCGGCTGCATTGCGATTTCTCTGCCGACCAGCACCTTCTGCACGTTGCCGCCGGAAAGCCTGCGAACGGGCGTATTGAGGTTCGGGGTAACGACTTCGAGATCGCGAACGACGGTTTCCGCGAGTCTGCGCGGCTTCTTGCGGTCTGCAAACGGTCCCGCACCGTCCGAATAACTCCTGAGCATCATGTTGTCGGTGAGGTTCATGCTGCCGACAAGCCCCATGCCGAGGCGGTCTTCCGGTACGAACGCTAGAGCGACTCCAAGGCGCTTAATATCGATTGGATGCATGCCGGAGAGTTCTTTCGGTTTTCTTCCGTCCGCGGGGTAAAACTGCATGCTGCTGCAAGTTTGGCAGTACTGCAGGCCTGCGATTGCTTCCAGCAGCTCCTTCTGTCCGCTGCCGGAGATTCCGGCTACGCCAAGGATTTCTCCGCTGTATGCGGTAAAGTCAACGCCGCTGAGCCGTGTAATCCCGTCGGAATCGCAGACGGTCAGGTTCTTAACGACGAGACGCGGCTGCGGGTTGACCGGCGTGGAGCGCGCGATATCGAGCGAAACCGCGCGGCCGACCATCATTTCGGTCAGCTTCATGGCGTTGGTTTCGCTGGTCGGCACATCGCCGATGTAGTGGCCTTTACGGAGAACGGCAACACGGTCGGAAACTTCCATAACCTCGTGCAGTTTATGCGTAATAATGATGATCGCCTTGCCGTCGTCCTTCATGTTGCGCATGACGCAGAAGAGTTTGCGCGTCTCCTGCGGCGTCAACACGGCGGTCGGTTCGTCCAGAATTAAAATGTCCGCGCCGCGATACAGCACCTTGACGATTTCCAGCGTCTGCTTTTCGGAAACGGACATGTCGTAAACTTTTTTGTCGGGGTTGACCACAAACCCATACCGGTCGCAGATTTCTTTGACGGCGGCGCGCACCTTTTTTAAATCGACTACGGTCGATTCATTGAGGCCGAGTATGATGTTTTCTGCCGCTGTTAAGACGTCTACGAGTTTGAAGTGCTGATGAATCATTCCGATATGCAGATCGAACGCGTCCTTTGGTGAGGCGATGGTCACTGCCTTGCCGTTGATATAGATCTCGCCGCTGTCCGGGAAATAGATACCCGCCAGCATGTTCATAAGCGTGGTCTTGCCGCTGCCGTTCTCGCCGAGCAGGGATAATATCTCGCCCCGCTTGATATCGAGGCAGACTTTATCGTTGGCCACCACTTCGCCGAAGGTCTTCGTAACGTTGACCATTCGGATCGCTACTGAATTCTCCACACGCTTGACCCCTCTATCTTAGATTCAGACTTGCTTAAAATATTTTAGCATAGATGTTCTCATGGTGTAAACAAAAACATGGAGCAATCGAAAAGAATCGTACAGGACGGAGGAGTATTTGTGAACTGCCTGCGTTGAGAACGGTTCTGTTCTTCTACCATACCGCTGTTAAAAAGAAAACCGGGAACGGTTTCCCGTACCCGGTTTTGAGTCGTATGTGATTCGTCTCTACTAGTTCAGCGTCGTGATGCCGTCAATGATGATGCCAAAGTACGGCGCGCTGCGGAGCTTGCTCTCGTAGAAGATGCCGTTCTCGATTGCCGTGCCGGCATCCGGTACCCAATCGCCGTCGGTATCAATGAAGAACGTGCCGGGATCGAGCACGGCGCCGCCCACGGTGAACGTGGAGGTGTCGAACACGTTGACGGTTCCGTCGATGATGCCGGCGATGACTTCGTCAACCTTCTCCTGCGTGCCGGCTGCGCAGCTCGGCCCGAGTGTGGAGATCATGTTGGCGCCGGTGGCATAGCCTTCGGACCAGTCAGTCGCGATGTCTTCGCCCGTCAGAGCGCAGTTGAACGCATAGGTGTAATAAGCGCTCCAATTGTTCTGCGCAGAGGTCAGAGCGGCGGTCGGCGCGACGGCCAGCATGTCGATGTTGTAGCCAACGCAGTACACGGGCGTGCCGGCATCCAGAGCAGCCTGGACGGCGGACGGCGCACCGGTGGAGTCAGCGTGCTGGCTGATGATGCAGCAGCCCTTCGAAATCAGGGAGTTCGCGGCTTCTGCTTCGGCGGTCGGATCATACCAAGAGTTGGTATAGGTCACGTCCATGTGCGCATCGGGAACGATGCTCTTGATGCCAAGGTAGAAACCGGTGAAACCGCTGACCACTTCGGCATACGGATATGCGCCGACGTAACCGACATACGGATCGGTCACAACGCCTGCATCCAGCATTTCCTTGAGCTTCATGCCGGCGACGACGCCGGAGACATAGCGGCTCTCAAAGGTGTGGGTGAACGCGTTCTTGAAGTTGGGCAGTCCGCTCGCGGC
The DNA here is from genome assembly GCA_963674535.1 of Christensenellaceae bacterium. Taxonomy (GTDB): domain Bacteria; phylum Bacillota; class Clostridia; order Christensenellales; family CAG-138; genus UBA7703. The sequence continues at coordinate 1,480,344 of OY771363.1, forward strand.
GGCCGTGTCGCCCGTCATGGAGACGAAGGTCACGTCCGGATTCTCGGAAGCGGCCTGCTGCATGTGAGACTGATGGCCATAGCTGTCGGAAATGATCAGCGTGCAGCCCTGCTCAACGAGGTCGATCGCGGTGTCGTAGCAGGTAGCATCTTCACCGATGTTGTACTTCATGATGATGCTGGTTTCCGGAATGCCAACGTTCGCAGCAGCGGTCTTGATGCCTTCGATGTGAGCGGCATCATAGCCCGTGTTGTCGTCGTGGACGAGGATTACGCCAATTTTCAGGGCAGGTTCTTCGGCGGGCGCTTCGGCGGGGGCTTCGGCTTCCGTGGCCTCCGGCGTTGCAGTGGCCTCAGCAGCGGGCTCAGTGGTGGTCTGGCAAGCAGCCAGAGAGAACACCATCATGACGACTGCCAACAGAGCAATGAACTTTTTCATGGTTTTCCTCCTGCTTATTTTTTGATTTATTGCAGCACCATATTTGGTGAAACAACCTTGTTTACAGAAAACGCGCGAACCATTGTCTCCATAGAATCTTCCGTATAATATATCCTGTAAAAACGTCCCTATTGTAACACGAAAACCAGCTCAAAACAAGCGGCTTTGTAAAATTCCGCATGAAAATTACATATTTATGCAGCGCATTATTACATCATATTTGCTTCCCAAGGTACTTTCCGCTGCATGCGGAATAGAATCTAGTCTTTTTCACTGTACTACAGCAACATGGCAGCTCATTGTCCGGTTTTCCGCAAGTGATTGCAGGATATTATTGCACGATTAGCTTATAATTATGCAATATTGGATTTTCGCTTGAATCTAGCGAATCCTTCCGCTTGCTTCCAGCGCTTTGATGTCCGGCTCGCATTTGAACGGTTCGCCCGCCGCGAGCATGGCGTTTTTCACGTCCTTCAGCCCGCTGCCGGTCGAAATGACCGTTACGCTTTCGTTGGAGCGAATCAGTCCGCTTGCAACCGCCTTGACAACACCCGCCGTTGCGGTAACGCCCGCCGGTTCACCGAACACGCCTTCGCTGCGACCGAGCAGACGCATGGCTTCCAGAATTTCATCATCCGAAACGGCAATCCATTTGCCGCCGCTGTTCTTTACCGCGCGCTGCGCCTTGACGGGGTTACGCGGCACGCCGACGGCGATGCTGTCCGCCAGCGTATTCTCCGGCGTTGGCACAAGCTCTCCCCCGCGCTCGTCTGCATCCACAAACGGGCAGCAGCCCGTGGACTGCACGCCGAGGATCTTCGGAATCCGCTCGATCATGCCGAGCTGGTATAAATCGTAGAAACCGTTGTAGACGCCGCCGATAGTGCAGCCGTCTCCAACCGAAACGGCGACCCAGTCGGTGGGGTTCCAGTCGAGCTGTTCCGCAATTTCCAGCGCGACGGTCTTTTTGCCTTCTGTTAAAATCGGATTTATACCTGCGTTGCGGTTGTAAAATCCCCACTTTTCAATCGCAGCCTTGCTCAATTCGAACGTCTGACGGTAATCCCCTTTGACCGAGATGACGTTTGCACCAAAGATCAAAAGCTGCGCTACTTTTCCCATGGGCGCGCGCTCGGGAACGAAGATCACGGTTTTCAGCCCCATGCGCGCGGCGTTGCCCGCGCAGGAACTCGCGGCGTTTCCCGTGGAAGAACATGCTATCGTGTCGTAACCCAGTTCCATGGCTTTTGCAACCGCAACTCCGCTGGCGCGATCCTTGAGCGATCCGGTCGGATTGAGGCCGTCGTCCTTGATATAGAGTGTGTCGAGTCCGATCTGTTTGCCCAGCCGGAGCGATCGGTAAAGCGGCGTCCAACCGATACGAAGAAAATCGGAAAGGCCCTCGCCGACCAGCGGCATGAGCGCGCGATAGCGCCACATGCTGTTATTGGAATCTTTTTTCAGCGTTTCTTTTGAAAAGACATGTTTGATTTCACTGTAGTCGAAAACGATATCCAGAATGCCCTTTTCGCCGCAGGCAGGGCAAGTCATCAATTCCGGTCCATATGGGTATTCCCTGCCGCAAATCGTACAACGATAACCAGCAATACGCTTCATGTGCAACTCCTAAATGAAAGATCTGTTATTTGCAAGGACTATAGGATATCTTCCTATTTAGACGTGAAGATATATAACACTATACCGCACTGAAAATAAAATGTACAGTAAAAAATAGCACTATACAAAATTATTATGCCCAAAAATATTTTGTGCCCGAAGCGCCCGCTCGTATTGCGTGCTCAAGAAAGCGTATAGTATAATACGAATATAGCTGTATTCTATTTTTACAGATTATTACAGCCTGTCTATCATCTTTTCTCATCTTATGGAACACCAGATCGTGAAGGGAGACGAATACCATATGCTTTTGATTGGAAACGGAAGACTCGTTACCAGAGACAACGGGTACTATATTGAAAACGGCGCGGTTGCCCTGGAGGACAACCTGATTCTCGACGTCGGAGAGACCGCGGCTCTGAAGGAGCGTTACCCGCAGGCAGAGTTTATCGACGCAAACGGCGGGCTGATCATGCCGGGGTTGATCAACACGCATAACCATATCTACAGCGCGTTTGCGCGCGGGCTATCAATCAACGGATACAGCCCCCGCGATTTTAACGATATCCTCGAAGGCATGTGGTGGAAGATCGATCGCCTGTTGACAAAGGAAAACGACAGCCTTTCGGCTTACGCGGTCTATATCGACTGCATCAAAAACGGCGTGACCACTGTTTTTGACCATCACGCAAGCTACTTTGATATCCCCGGCAGCCTCGATACGCTCGCGGATGCGGCAAAAGAGCTCGGTGTTCGCACGAGCCTCTGCTATGAAGTTTCCGACCGCGACGGCGAAGCAAAGATGAAGGAAGCGGTGCTGGAAAACGCGCGCATGATCCGCCGGGCGGAAGCAGACCAGAGCGACATGCTTAAGGGCATGATGGGGCTGCACGCGGCGTTTACGCTTTCGGACGAAACGCTCGCGCTCTGCAAGGCGCACACGCCGGAAACCACTGGTTTCCATGTTCACGTTGCGGAAGGCCCCGGCGACCAAGTTGATTCCCTTAAAAAGTACGGCAAGCGCATTGTGGAGCGTCTCTGGGAACAGGGCATCCTCGGCGAAAAAACGCTGGCGATTCACTGCGTCCATGTCAGCCCCGCGGAGATGCGCATCCTCAAGGGAACGGATACCATGGTTGTGCACAACCCGGAGTCCAACATGGGTAACGCTGTCGGCTGCGGCCCGGTCATCCGCCTGTTTGAAGAAGGCATTCTGCTCGGGCTCGGCACGGACGGCTACACGAACGACATGCTGGAGAGCTACAAGGTCGGCAACATCATCCATAAACACAACCTCTGCGATCCGACCGTCGCGTGGGGCGAAATTCCCACCATGCTCTTTGAGAACAATCCGCTCATCGCTGGGCGTTTCTTCAGCCGTCCGCTCGGCGTTCTCAAAAAAGGCGCGTATGCGGACGTGATCGTAACCGACTACGACCCGCTGACCCCGATGGATGGCACGAACGTCAACGGCCACATTCTCTTTGGCATGAACGGCAGAAGCGTTGTCACCACCATCTGCAACGGCAAAGTGCTCATGCGCGACCGCAAGGTGCTCGTTGCCGACGAAGCGTCCGTTATGTGCGAATGCCGTAAAAGCGCCGCCAAGCTTTGGAAGTCGATCAACGGCTGACGCCGAATCATCTCCCCCCGCATTTACAGTCAACCCGCGCAGCCGAATGTTGCTGCGATACTCTATATTATAGGTAACAGGAGGTTTCAGCATGTCCGACCGTATGACGCCGATCCCATTTCAGGAACTGATGAACTGGATACTGGAAGAGCGTAAGCAAGGCAGCGTGTTCGGCATCCGCCGTCCGTTCTCCGCGCCGAAAGGCAAGCTTCTCGATCTCTTCGGCGAGCATCTCGAAACGCCGTTCGGCCCCGCCGCGGGTCCGCATACCCAGCTTGCGCAGAACATCATTGCCGCATATTATGCCGGCTGCCGCTTTTTTGAACTCAAAACAGTGCAGACGCTCGACGGCGAAGACCTGCCCGTTTCCAAGCCCTGCATTCTCGCTACCGACGAATGCTATAACGTGGAATGGTCGACCGAACTGCGCGTACCCGAAGCCTTCGACGAGTATGTGAAGGCCTGGTTTGCGCTCAAGCTCATCAGCTGGGAGTTCGACCTTGGCAGACCCGACGGGTTCATGTTTAACATGAGCGTCGGTTATAATTTTGAAGGCATCACCAGCCCGAAGATCGACGCTTTTATCGAAGGCTTGAAGAACGCCTCCGCAACGCCCGTCTGGCAGGAATGCAGAGCCTGGGCAAAGGAAAATCTTTCGCGCTTCAACAAGGTGGACGCAAAATACATCGAGGCCATCTCGCCGCGCGTCTGCTCCTCGATTACGCTTTCCACGCTCCACGGCTGCCCGCCGCAGGAGATTGAGCGCATCGCGAGTTACCTTATCAACGTCAAAGGTCTCAACACGTTTGTTAAGTGCAATCCCACTCTCTTGGGTTACCAGTTTGCGCGCAAGACCATGGACGAAATGGGCTACGACTATCTGGTGTTCGACGATTTCCACTTCAACGACGATCTTCAGTACCGCGACGCAATTCCGATGTTCAAACGCCTCATCACGCTTGCCGAAAGCAAAGGCGTGCAGTTCGGGCTTAAACTCACCAACACTTTCCCCGTCGGCATCGCGCAGAACGAACTGCCCGGCAGCGAAATGTATATGAGCGGGCGTTCGCTGTTTCCGCTCACAATCGAGCTGGCGCACCGCATCAGCCGCGAATTCGATGGTAGAATGCGCCTTTCGTTCTCCGGCGGCGCGGACTACAACAATATTGGCGATCTCTTCGACGCGGGCATCTGGCCTATAACGCTGGCGACGACCCTGCTCAAACCCGGCGGCTATCAGCGCGCCAAGCAGATTGCCGAAACGCTCGTCCGTCAGGATTACGTTCCGTTTGATGGCGTCTCCGTCGGCAAAGTGGCGTATCTTGCCAAAGCCGCGCGTTCCGACGAGCGGCATACCAAGCCCATCAAAGCGCTGCCCGTCCGCAAAATCAAGGATAAGGTACCGCTTACGGATTGCTTTATCGCGCCCTGCGAACACGGCTGCCCGATCAATCAGGATATTCCGGAATACGTCCGCCTTGTCGGCGACGGCAAGTATGCCGAAGCGCTGCGGCTCATTCTGGAGCGGAACCCCCTGCCTTTTATGACGGGTCGCATCTGCACGCACCACTGCATGGATAAATGCACGCGCGGGTTCTATGAGGAGAGTGTGCATATTCGTGACGCGAAACTGCTTGCCGCGCGCAACGGCTTCGAATCGCTGATTGAATCCATAAAACCCTCCGTCAAATCGGACGCCAAGGTCGCCATCATCGGCGGCGGGCCCGCCGGTATGGCGGCGGCTTACTTCCTCGGCCGTCAGGGCGCAAAAACTACGATCTTCGAAAAGCGCGCGCTCCTCGGCGGCATCGTGCGCTACGTCATTCCCGGTTTCCGCATCGGCGATTTCGGCATCGACCGCGATGTGGAACTCGTCAAAGCTATGGACGCGGAAATCAAGGTCAACACCCTTGCGCCGAGCGTCAAGAAACTCAAACAGCAAGGCTTTACGCATGTTATCTTCGCAACCGGTGCATGGGCGCATGGTCATCTCAAACTGGAGTCCGGCGAGAGTATGAACGTTCTCGACTTCCTTGAGCAATACAAGTGCGAAACACTCGGCGAAGTCGGCGAGCACGTAATCGTCGTTGGCGGCGGCAACACCGCAATGGACGCAGCGCGCGCGGCAAAGCGCATCAAAGGCGTTATTTCCAGTACCATCGTCTACCGCCGTAATAAACGCTATATGCCCGCAGACGAAGAAGAGCTGCAGCTTGCCGAGGACGACGGCGTTGCCTTCCGCGAGCTGCTCACCCCCGTACGTCTGGAAAACGGCCGGCTGATCTGCCGCGTCTGCAAGCTCGGCGCGCCGGACTCCAGCGGTCGGCCTTCCAGCGTGGAAACGGACGAAATGGTCGCCCTCCCCTGCTCGCTGCTCATCTCCGCCATCGGTGAAAAGATTGACGCAAAAGACTTTACCGAAAACGGCATCGCGCTGAGCGAGCGCGGCAGTGTCGTGACCAACGCAAAAACGCTGGAGACCAGCGAACCGAACGTGTTCGTTATTGGCGACGCGAACCGCGGCCCTGCAACCGTTGTGGAAGCCATTGCCGACGCGCGGAAAGTAGCGGACGCAATTGTCGGCACGTACTCCGTTACCGTACCGGAAGAGTCGAAGGCCTGCGAAGGCAACTGCCTGCTCAAACAGGGGTCCCTTGCCGTTTATGACAGCGCGGGCAAGGAAACCGAGCGGTGCCTTGCGTGCTCTACCGTTTGTGAATGCTGCGTTCAGGTCTGCCCGAATCGCGCGAACATTGCCATTACCGTTCAGGCGGACAGCATGCCGCAGATTCTGCATGTGGACCGCATGTGCAACGAGTGCGGCAACTGCACAGCGTTCTGCCCTTATGACAGCTCGCCTTATAAGGAAAAGTTCACGCTGTTCTCGACCGAAAAGGAATTCGACGAGAGCGAGAACAAGGGTTTCTTCGTGCTCGGCGGCGGCAAGATCAAGCTGCGGCTGGACGGCGTTTCCACCATTCGCCTCGGCGCCAACGAAATCGACCCCAAGTTCGAGCAGTTCATCAACGCCGTCATTTGGGACTACAGCTACCTGCTCTAGTACTGACGCTCCGGTCTTGACGGATAACCGCTCTGTCAAGGCCGGGTTCTTACCGAAATACAAGTCTAAGGGGGAACACCCATGTCCACTTTTACCGTCAACGGACGGCTCGTCACCGCTGAAAAGAATCAAAAGCTCATCGTGTATCTGCGGGATACGCTCCGGCTCACCAGCGTAAAAAACGGATGTTCGGAAGGAGCCTGCGGCACCTGCATGGTGCTCATCGACGGCAAAGCGACGAAGGCCTGCGTCCAGCAGACGGATAAGCTGGAGGGAAAATCGATCGTCACCGTGGAAGGTCTCACCCCGCGTGAACGGGACGTTTACGCGTACGCGTTTTCCGCATGCGGCGCGGTGCAGTGCGGCTTTTGCACGCCGGGCATGGTCATCAGCGCAAAAGGGCTGTTGGACGTAAACGGTTCTCCCACCCGCGCGGAAGTTAAGGAAGCGCTCAAAAACAATATCTGCCGCTGCACCGGTTATAAGAAGATTGAAGAAGCGGTGCTCCTTGCCGCCGAACTTTTGCGGGAGAACCTTCCCGTACCCAACGGCGAACTGCCCGGCCTGCTGGGCGAGAGTTTAAAACGCATCGAAGCGGCGGAAAAAACGCTCGGCACCGCCTTGTATGCCGACGATCTCTACCTCGACGGCATGCTGCTCGGTTCCGCCGTGCGCAGCGCTTACCCGCGCGCGCGCGTTCTCTCCATTGATACGAGCGCAGCAAAGAGGGTTCCGGGCGTGGTTGCCGTATTCACTTCAAACGACGTACCGGGCGATAAAAAGATCGGTCACCTCGTTCAGGACTACGACGTGATGATCCCCGTCGGTGCGGTGACACACTTTTTAGGCGACGCTATCGCGCTTGTCGTTGCGGAAAACGCGGAAGCGCTGGAAGCGGGTAAAGCAGCGGTTCAAGTGGAATACGAGCCGCTCACCCCCATCCTTTCGGCGGACGACGCGAGAAGAGAAGGCGCGGAGCGCGTCCACGTTGAGCGCGATAACCTTTTAAGCTATCAGTTTGTCAAGCGTGGCGACGCGGAGAACGTCATCCGGCATAGTGCGCATGTGGTCACGAACCACTACAGCGTGCCGTTTACGGATCATGCTTTTCTGGAACCGGAATGCGCAGTGGCGCAGCCGGAAGGCGACGGCGTTAGAATCTTTTCCGGTGATCAGGGCGTGTATCAGACGCAGAAGGAATGCGCGCACATGCTTGGGCTACCGCTGGAAAAGGTGCGCGTGTCCGCAATGATGATCGGCGGCGGCTTTGGCGGAAAAGAGGACATGAGCGTGCAGCACCATGCTTCCCTTGCCGCATTTCTCTTAAAGCGCCCCGTTAAAGTCAAGTTTTCCCGTGCAGAAAGCATCCTGATTCATCCAAAGCGTCACGCCATGGAGATGGAGTTTACCACTGCCTGCGACGAGACCGGACGACTGACTGCCATGCGCGCGCGACTGATTGCCGATTCCGGCGCATATGCGTCCCTCGGCGGGCCGGTTCTCCAGCGCGCCTGCACGCATGCGGCGGGGCCTTACAACTACCAGAACATCGATATCGAAGGCTACGCCTACTACACAAATAACCCGCCGGGCGGCGCATTCCGCGGTTTCGGCGTTCCGCAGAGCTGTTTTGCTACGGAATGCAACCTCAATCAGCTTGCCGAACTCGTCGGCCTCACGCCGTTTGAATTCCGTATGCTTAACGCCATCCGTCCCGGCGAAGTGCTGCCCAACGGCCAGATTGCGGACGAGACCACCGCGCTTGTGGAAACGCTGGAGGCGGTGCGCCCCATTCTGGAGCGTAACCCCAAGGCGGGTATCGCCTGCGCAATGAAGAACAGCGGCCTCGGCGTCGGCGTTCCGGACTTTGGACGCTGCCGCATCGAAGTCAGCGGCGGCAAGGTACACCTGCATTCTTCCGCCGCCTGCATCGGTCAGGGCATGGGCACCGTGCAGACGCAGTTTGTCAAGGAGATTACCGGGCTGCCGCTCGGACAGATCGTTTATCACGCGCCGGACACCGCGCTCGCGCCAAACGCCGGCAACACCACCGCTTCCCGCCAGACGCTCTTTACCGGGGAAGCGACCGTCCGCGCGGCAAAACTGCTCAAAGCGGCGATGGCTGCGTCCGGCGGGCTTGAAGCGCTGGAAGGCCAGAGCTTTTACGGCGAGTACGAAGGCAAAACGGACGCAATGGGTTCCGACAAGCCCAACCCCGTTTCGCACATTGCATACGGTTACGCCACGCATGTAGTCGAACTGAACGACGAAGGCAAGGTTTGCCGCGTAACCGCCGCGCACGACGTTGGCACCGCGGTCAACCCCATCGCGCTGGAAGGACAGATTGAAGGCGGCGTTGTGATGAGCCTCGGCTATGCGCTCACGGAGGATTTCCCGCTGGAAAACGGCAGGCCGACGAAGAAGTTTGGTACTTTGGGGCTGTTCAAGTCCAGCAACACACCCGACGTTGACCCTGTTATCGTAGGAAAGTCAAGCAAGGACGGCCTTGCCTGCGGCGCAAAAGGCGTTGGCGAAATCTGCTCCATCCCCACCGCGCCTGCCGTCCAGTTGGCATATTACAACTATGACGGTATTTTCCGCAGAAAACTCCCGCTCGAAAACACGCCCTACAGCAAAAAGTAACGCATTAGTCAATGTTTTTGAGGCAATCAACATCAATAAAAGGAATGGTTATAGACCGTTCCTTTTTTGATTGAGTTGTTTCTATTCGTAAAATGCACGGCGAGACTGTAGGAATGCGGCTTCAGAATCGAACCCGCCCGCCTGTTCGATACCGCTTTGCTATGGTATACTGAATACAAAATCAACCCAGAGAGAAGGGAAAAGGAGAAATTGTATGTTTCGAGATAAGGCAGGCAACCTTTCCGTCGGCAGAGTCGTCGGCGCAGTTGTCGTAGTGCTGCTGGCACTCATCGTTCTTGGAGGCAGCATTGTTGTTGTCCAGACCGGCGAATCCGGCGTTGTTCTCACGTTCGGCAAAGCGAGCGAAGTCGTTTTGGATCAGGGTATTCACCTGAAAATTCCGTTCGTTCAAAAGATCGTTACGATTAACAACCGAATCGTGAAAACAGAAGTTACCACCGAAGCGTTCAGCAAGGATCTGCAGACGGTTTCCACCGTCATTGCGGTGAATTATCACATCAACAAGAGTTCAAGTGCCGCCATCTACACAGAAGTTGGCCTTGGCTACGAAGATGTCCTAATCACACCCGCAATCAACGAGGTTCTCAAAGCGGTCACTGCGCAGTACACCGCGCAGCAGCTCGTTGGCAGCCGTGGCGACGTTAGCATTCAACTGGACGAAAGCCTGAACGCAAAGCTCAACGAGTATGGCATCTTTGTTGACGATCTCAACATCATCAACTGGGACTTCTCGGAAGAGTACATCACCGCCATCGAAGCCAAACAGGTTGCGGAACAGAATCTGATTAAAACCCGCACCGAGCAGGAACAGGCGTTGGTCATTGCCAATACCGAGGCGCAAAAACAGGTCATTGCCGCGCAGGCGGAAGCGGATAAGATTAAGCTGCTTGCAGAAGCGAATGCCGAAAGCAACAACATTATCACCGCATCGCTCAACGACATGCTGATCAAGTACGAAACCATCCAGAAATGGGATGGCGCGCTGCCCAAAGTATCCGGCGGCGCCGATACGCTGATTGACGTTGGCCTTGGCGAGTAATCACTGAACGAAAAAAAGACAGGCGGATCAAACCGCCTGTCTTTTTAATGTTGAATTTAAATCGATTGCTCGTTCAGCCACGTGGCAATTTCCTGTTTTTCCGCGCCCGACTGAGAACCGAGCCGTTCAATGAGCGGCTGCTTTCCGTAAGTGCAGCCGGCCAGGAGATCCTGCAGGCGCGAAGCGAGAGTGTCGTCCATAGCGTCCGTATAGCAAACCACGTTCGTCACAGTTCCGCCCTGCACGTTGAACAGCAGTTCCAAACAACCAAACGAAAAGCGATTCTCAAACGAAACGTTGAACGCGGGCGTGCAGCCGAACCGCCAGTCCCAGGAAGCATACCGCGCGCGAACATGCTCCAGCTTTTGGGCGTCCACGGATTCTTCCGCGTGCGGCTCGGCTGCGCCGTATTCATCGCAAAACGCTTCGACAAGCGCGTACTTCATGGTTTCCACGTTCAGTTCCGGATTCTGCAGTCCGAGGTTCGTAACCCTGCTGACAACGCTCTTTACGCCTTTTGCCTCCAGCTTCATCTTGGAAGGGGCAAGATACCGCGAGAGCTTCTCCATATCCGCCGAAATCAGAATCGTGCCGTGATGCAGCGCCGTCCCCTGCGAAAAACGGAAAGCGTTGCCGGAGAATTTCTCCCCCGTCGCCGTCAGAACGAGATCGTTTCTGCCGGTAAACGACGCGTCGATGCCGAACTTCGCCGCCGCCTTTTGAATCACCGAAAGCTGGCGCACAAGATCGTAATCGTCCTTGGGCAAGAGAAACGTAAAGTTTAGGTTGCCCAGATCGTGAAACACCGCTCCCCCGCCGGATGATCGACGCGCGAGGAATCCTCCCTCGCTTTCCAGAAGTTCCACGCGGCATTCGCGCCAGGCGTTCTGGTTTCGGCCAATGACTACAGTATGCTGGTTTTGCCAGAGATACAGCGTGCATCCGCTCTGCTGCGAATCGAAGAGCACTTCTTCGAGCGCAAGGTTATGGTAGGGATCGATACTGTTTGTTACGATGATTCGGTTCACGGGGAAGCACCTCGTTTCGCCAGATTTTGTTATCGTTTATCTCCTAGTTTTCCTGATGCTCTCTTTTGCGCATTCTACCACGTTTTCCGCCGTAAAGCCAAATTCCTTGAAGAGGATACCGGCGGGAGCGGAAGAACCATAATGGTCAATGCAGACGGTCTTGCCATCCAGGCCGACGTAGCGATCCCAACTGTACGCGGAGCCCGCTTCCACCGCAACGCGCGCGCGGACGGCACTCGGCAAAACGGATTCGCGGTAGGCTGCGTACTGCGCATCGAAGAGGTCGAGGCACGGCATAGAGACCAGACGAACGGAGACTCCCTCCGCCGAAAGCGTTTCAGCCGCTTTGTAGATCAGCTCGACTTCGCTACCGCTGGCCATGAGGATCACATCCGGCTTGCCGTTTGGAGCGTCTTTGAGAATATAGCCGCCTTTATAAGCGCCTTCGCCTGTTTCCGCATACTGCGGCAGGTTCTGTCTGGTCAGCGCAAGTATGGCGGGTTTGTCGCCTTCGAACGCCATAATATAGCAAGCAGCGGTCTCCTTTGCATCCGCCGGACGGAACACCAGCGTATCGGGAGTTGCACGGAGAGCTGCAAGGTGCTCGATGGGCTGATGCGTGGGGCCGTCCTCGCCAACGCCGATGCTGTCGTGCGTCATAACGTAGACAACAGGCTGATGCATGATGGCCGAAAGACGCAGCGCGGGTTTGAGATAGTCCGTGAACACTAAAAACGTTGCGCAGAACGCATGGAACCCGCCGTAGAGCTGAATGCCATTGCTGATGCACGCCATTGCGAACTCGCGAATGCCGAAATGCACGTTCGCGCCGGTTCGATTTTCCGCATTGAAGAAACCTTTGCCTTTGAGCTCCGTTTTGTTGGACGGCGCAAGATCCGCGCTGCCGCCAAAGAGGTTCGGCAGATACTCGGCAAAGATGTTAAGCACTTCCCCGCCGACCGCGCGGGTTGCCTTTGCGCCGGAAATACTCCAAAGACGCGAGTCGGCTTTCAGCGCGTCCGGCAGTTTTTTATCGTGCCACGCAAGCCATTTTTCGTAGAGATCGGGGTAGGCTTTTTTGTATTCGGCGAACATGTTATCGTACGCCGCATGCTCCTTTGCGTAGCCCGCTTTCAATTCGGCAAAATACGCCTGCACGTCCGCCGGAACGGTAAACGGTTCCTCGTTCCAATGGTAGAATTCGCGCATGGCTTGAATTGCGTCCTCGCCCAGCGGCTCGCCGTGCGCACTCGCGGAATTCGCTTTCGGCGTGCCGTGCGCAATCTCCGTGTGAACGATAATGAGCGACGGATGCGCTTGATCCGCCTTTGCCGCCTGAATCGCCTTGTCGATTGCCGTGGTATCCTCGCCGTCCGGCAGTTCCTGCACCGTCCAGCCGTAGGCTTCGAAGCGCTTGCCGACGTCTTCGGTAAACGCAATGCTCGTGCTGCCTTCAATGGTGATCTGGTTGCGGTCGTAGAGCAGAATCAGCTTGCCGAGGCCGAGATGCCCCGCCAGCGACGCCGCTTCCGAAGCGACGCCTTCCATCAGACAGCCGTCGCCGGAGAGCACGTAGGTATAGTGATCCACAACCGGGAACCCTTCACGGTTGAACTCGGCGGAAAGTCTCGCCTCCGCCATCGCCATACCGACCGCCGTTGCAATCCCCTGCCCCAGCGGTCCGGTCGTCGTTTCAACGCCGACCGTATGGCCGTACTCCGGATGGCCGGGGGTCAGGCTGCCCCATTGACGGAACCGCTTGAGTTCTTCCATGGGCAGTCCGTAACCGAACAGGTGCAAAAGAGAATACTCCAGCATGGAAGCGTGCCCTGCCGAGAGCACAAACCGGTCACGCCCGATCCATTTGGGGTCGGTGGGATCGTGCTTCATCTGCTTCCAGAGCGTAAACGCCATGGGAGCAGATCCGATTGGAAGGCCGGGATGCCCACTATTGGCTTTTTGTACGGCTTCCGCCGCGAGAAAACGAATATTCGTTATTGCTTTTTGCTCGATCGGTTTCATGATTTGTTTTCCTCTCCTTCGTTTACACAATTCTCATCTTAAGCAACAAAAAATCCGAAACTGTATAAAGATGGCGACAAGTATTATATCATACTTGCCGCCGTATGACCTAACCCGGATCAGATGCCGCGTTTGTTTTCGCGAATCTGCTCCAATGTTGTGAAGTTATGCTTGCAGACGTGACCCGGCAGCGGCAGAATCCGCTCGTGAATCGCGTCCACAATCCATTCCGGCTGCGGGAAGAACGCGTCTTCCAGCTCGTGCGCAGGCGTAATCCAGTTCTTTGCGCCGACCACGACCGGGGGCGCGTCGAGGTAATCGAAGGCGAGTTCGGCAATGTTGCTGGCGAGGTTGCGCATAAAGCTGTTGCGCTCGCAGGCGTCGCCGGTGATGACGATGCGGCCTGTTTTCTTGATGGACGCAATGACCGGCTCGTAGTTGAACGGAACGAGCGAGCGAGCGTCGATAATCTCCGCAGAAAGGCCGTACTGTTCCTGCAGCATGTCGGCGGCCTTTGTCACGCGGTAGAGAGTTGCGCCAATCGAGAGGATGGTCACGTCCTTGCCCGCGCGCTTGACGTCCGGCTCGCCAAAGGGAATTTCGTATTCCGCTTCCGGCACGCCTTCCGTATGGAAGAGCTCCGATACGTCATAGATGCGCTGGCTTTCGAGGAAGATGACCGGGTCGGTGCCGTTGAGCGCGGACTGCATGAGTCCCTTCGCGTCGTAAGGCGTCGCAGGGAACACGACCTTCAAGCCGGGAATATGCGCCACCAGCGCGCTCCAGTCCTGCGAATGCTGCGCGCCGTACTTAGAGCCGACGCTCATGCGCAGAACGACCGGCATTTTGAGCATGCCAGCGCTCATGGACTGCCATTTGCAGAGCTGGTTAAAGATTTCATCCCCTGCCCTGCCTAAGAAGTCGCAGTACATGAGTTCCGCAACCGCGCGCCCGCCGCTCATGGCGTAGCCAATCGCCGCGCCAACGATGCCCGCTTCCGCGATAGGTGTGTTGAACAGGCGGTTATAGGGAATCGCTTCCGTCATGCCGCGGTAGACCGCGAACGCGCCGCCCCAGTCGCGCACGTCTTCGCCGAACGCCGCAAGGGTCGGATCCTCGTAGAATTTGTTGATGATGGGTTCCGCCAAGCCGTCGCGCAGCTGATAGACGCGGTTTTTACTGACCGGTTTGCCGTCCGCTTCCAGCCCGAAGCGCGCCTTTTTGGCAATCTGCTGGACGCGCGGGCACTCTTCCTTCGGCAGGCACATATCCGGCTCGCGCGCCGTATCAAACGAACGCACGGTCTGATTGGAAAACATAAGGTCTCCGATATAGTCGCTCTCCGTACCAAAGATATCGATGCGCGGAGAAACTTTTTCGTCGATGGCGAGTTGGAAGTTGGCAAACATATTCGCTTTGACAACCGCCCAGATTTCGTCCAGCTCCGCCTGCGAGCAGGCCTTTGCTTCCAGCAGCTGTTTGCCGAAGCTGACGATGGAATCCTGCGCCTCCCAGGCTTCGATCTCTTCCTTGGTGCGGTAGGTGCTGGAGTCCGACGGGCTGTGCCCGCTGAAACGGTAGGTAACAACGTCCAGTAACACGGGGCCTTCACTCTTGGCCAGAGGGAGCTTACGCTTGTAAGCGTCGATGACGGCGAGCGGGTTGAAGCCGTCCACGCGCTCGGCGTGCATGGCGGAAGGCATAACGCCGGAGGCGATGCGCGCCACCATATCGTAGCCCATCGTTTCGCCGCGGGTCTGACCGCCCATGCCGTAAAAATTGTCGTTGATGTTGAAGAGAATCGGCACCGCGCCGCCGTCCTCGCCCCAGAGCTTGCGCACCTGATCCATGGCGGAGATCATGAGCCCTTCCCAAACGGGGCCACAGGCCATAGCGCCGTCGCCGATGTTGCAGACGACCACACCGGGCTTTTTATTGATGAGCTTGTAGAGCGCGGCGCCCGGCGCGATGCTGCCGCTGCCGCCGACGATTGCGTTGTTCGGGTAGATGCCAAACGGCGTAAAGAACGCGTGCATGGATCCGCCCAAACCCTGATTGAAACCGTTCTTTCTGGCAAAGGTTTCGCACATCATGCCGTACAGCAAAAAGTTGATGCCGACTTCCTTGACGGTCTTGCCGCTGTTTTTGATGACCGAAAGTGTGCGCCCGTCGAAGAAGCCCTCCATGATGGCGGTGAGTTTCTCATCGTCCAGAATCTGGATGGAGCGCAGACCCTTTGCGAGGATTTCGCCGTGGCTGCGGTGGGAGCCGAACGTGTAATCGTCCAGCGTAAGCTCGTACGCCGCGCCGACATACGCCGCTTCCTGACCGATGCCGAGATGCGCGGGGCCGGGGTGATTGTATTGCACGCCGTTATATTCGTTGGTGGTCTTGATGAGGTTGAGCATGGTCTCAAACTCGCGGATATAGCACATATCGCGGTAGATATGCAAAAACTCATCCTTGGTAAAATTCTTCTTTTCTTCCTTGACGGTCTTTTGGTACTCGTTGACCGGAATCGGCGGGAACGTCAGCGTGTCCGGTTTACGAACTTGATTGGGATCGACAAATAATTGCTTCGACATACGTTTCTCCTTAAAATTTAGACGCGTTAGAACGCAGAATAGCCGTTAAAATTGGAACGCCGCTTCGCGGACGATTTCGCAGACCGTCGGATGCGGAAATACGATTTCTTTCACTTCGTCCACGGTCAGACCCAGCTCAATGAAGGTTCCGACCGTAACGATGAACTCGCTCGAGTAGTTGGCGAGCACCTGCGCGCCTAGCACCTTTCGGGAAGACTGCTCCACAACGAGCTTCATGATGCCGTCACCGCCCTCGTTTTCCGCGAGGTAACGACCGGAAAAGCGCATCGGCAGCTTGACAATCTTGACGTCCAGCCCCTTGGCTTTTGCGGAAGCTTCCGTTTCGCCGACGGCGGAGAGTTCGGGGTTTGTGTACAGCACGCCGGGAATCGCCTCGTAGCGCATGGTATCGTGCTTACCGAGCATGGTGTTGACGGCGACTTCCGCTTCGCGGTAGGCCGTGTGCGCAAGCATCGATTTACCGTTGACGTCGCCCGCGGCATAGACTTCCGGCTGGTTGGTCTTCATCTGCGCGTCTGTCACGATTGCGCCGCGCTCGAGCAAAACGTGAATGCTCTCCAGACCGATATCCTTCGTATTGGCTCTGCGGCCAATCGAAAGCAGAACTTTATCGCAGGCAACTTCGCTGACAACGCCGTCCTTTTCGTATTTGACGGCGGAAGCGGTCACTTCGGTTACTTTTGCCGAAAGCTGGAATGTGACTCCGCGCTTTTCGTAAGACTTTTTGAGGATGGCGACCAGTTCCGGATCGTTTTCCCCCGCGATATGGTCGAGCATTTCGATCACGGTCACCTTCGAGCCGACGGAAGCAAAGTAGCTCGCAAGCTCCAGTCCGATGACGCCGCCGCCGATCACGCAAAGGTGCTCCGGCTTTTGCGTCAGCTGCAGAATCTCACGGTTGGTGCAGACAAACCCGCTGGCAAGGCCTTCCTTGAGCCCCGGAATCGGCGGTACAGCCGGAGACGAACCCGTAGCGATCAACAGCCGTTTGCCAACGTACGTTTCCCCGCCCGCGTCCACGGTATACCCTTCCGCACTGCGGCCGGTAATGACGCCGCGCGCGTTCACGAGCACGACGCCGTTTGCCTTGAGCGCCGCCTGCACGCCGGAAACCAGCGTCTTGACGACCTTGTCCTTGCGGGCGACGACTTTCGCGTGGTCGATGCGCAGGCCTTCGGCAGTCACGCCGTACTTTTCGCCGTGCGCCGCGCCGTCAAAAATCTTTGCCGAATAGAGCAGTGTCTTGGTCGGGATGCAGCCTTCGTTGAGGCATACGCCGCCAACGCTGCGCTCTTCGATGCAGCAGACGGAGAGTCCCGCGTGACCCGCGCGTTCGCTGGCGAGATATCCGGCGGGGCCTCCGCCGAGAACAATTAAATCGTAAACCATGCTTGTTTCCTCCTCAGCCGATCAAAAGCAGATCAAACTGCTCCAGCGCCGTAACCAAATCCTTGAGGAATCTGCTCGCGGGCGCACCGTCCACCGCGCGGTGATCGTAAGTCAGCGACAGCCCCATTGCGGGATAGGTCGTGATTTGCCCGTTGACCGTGCGAACACGCTCGGTGATGCAGCAGGCGCCCAGCAGCGCCACCTGCGGCGGATTGATCACCGGCGTAAAGCTTTCGACTCCGTAAATGCCGACGTTGCTGACGGTGAAGGTTCCGCCTTGCAGCAGGTCGGGGTTGATGCTGCCGTCCTGCGCGGCTTTGCTGAGCTGTTTGGATTCCGAAGCGATCTGCCCAAGCGACTTTGTGTCCGCGTTGAACAGCGTCGGCACCAGCAATCCCCGCGGCGTATCTACGGCTATGCCGAGATGCGTGTGGTGGAAGAAGCGCATCTTGTCGCCAAGACAGTGCGCGTTGAGCGCTTCATGCTTCATCAACACGCGGGAGGCGGCAAAGAGAATGATGTCGTTGATCGTAATCTTAGGCAGTTCCATGCCTTCCGGCGCGGATTTAATCCGCTCGCGGAACGCGAGGATGCGGGTTGCATCAAAGGAAGTGTTATGGGTCAGCTGCGCCATTTCGCTGAGGCTTTCGTGCATGGTCTTGGCAATCACGCGGCGCAGGTTCGGCATTTTGATTTCGTCGTAATCGATTCCCGTCGGCGCGGTCGTCGCGGGCACATCAGATGCGGTCTGCGCTTTTGCGTCGGCTGCCGTCTGCCTTCCGCCAAGGCCGGAACCCGTGCGGCTCTCCTGCGCAAGCGCAAGAACGTCCCGCTCAATCACTCTGCCCTGCGGCCCTGTCGGTACCGCCGCCGCGGGATCGACGCCCAGCTGATTGGCAGCCGCTTTTGCGCGCGGGGAAACGCCTTCCACCCGCTCGGCAGTTGCCTGAGCTGCGGGTTTTGCCGCTTCCGCCGAAACGGGAGCTGTGGCCGATTCCGCTTTTGCGGGAGCGGAGCCGTCAGGCGCAAACTCCGCAAACGATTCGCCGGGTTTGCCGATGACGGCAACGTTCAATAGAACCGGTACGTCGTCTTCTGCTTGAAAGAAGATAGCAAGCAGCGTTCCATCGACCTTTGCAGCTTCCTCGAATGTAGATTTATCGGTTTCATAGGAAAACAGGACGTCGCCAACGTGAACTTCGTCGCCAACTTTCTTTTTCCACTCGGTAATAATACAGCTTTCAACGGACTGCCCCTGGCGCGGCATCATGACGGGTGTTGCCATAGTTTGCCTCCTCATTGATCGATTTGATGAAAATTTGTTTCTTTACAATGTTATTTTATAACATTTATATCAGCCTGTCAAGAAAAAAGAAACGGAACCGCGCAGATTCCCACGCACGGTTCCGAAAGTTGACATTGCTGTTATCAGAAAGCTTTGTTTGAATGCGGCTCGTTCTTCTTGCAGAGCATGCTGAGCTTGCTCGCGCCTACAATCTGGCAGATTGCGTCGCATTTTGCCATAAACAGAAAGAAGAGGTTCTCCTTTGGCTGACCGGTCAGACTTTCAAAATTCCCCTGCCCTTTCGAAATAATCACGTCCGCCGCCGCATACTCCTTCAGGAAGGTTTCGCTCGTGCGGTGCAGTACCGTGCCGGGGCAGCCGTCGCCATTGTCGATCACGCGGGCAACCTTGTCCAGCCCGACTTCCAGCGCGTCCGCCATAGTAACGTCGTTGAGCACCGGCATTCCCTTGACGACGCAAGTTGCTTCAATCTGCGGAAACTCGCGGCGAATCTCCTCGATCAAGAGTTTGTCAAACAGGATTTCGCCAGCGTTGTCGCAGAGATACAGCAGCGTTTTTGCGTTTCGAAGCGCTTCCTTCAGTGCTTGACTTTCGTCCACCGCAAAAGGCGTTGCGGCGATTTCGTCCACCTGACGGTTCTGTTCCTCCAGCGAGACGGGATGTTCCAGGCCGTAGTCCACAAGATTCCCTGCAACTGCGAACTTCAAAGCGCGCCCGAGTGGATCGGCAGAATCGAGAATCGCCTGCCGGACATGAGATTCCATCTTCATGGCTTCCCGATTGCAGAGGGACTTTACCGCGGCGTAAGGATCGCCGGTTTCTGCGTGCTTGAGCAGCAGCTCCCAGAGCTCACCCATGGATTCCGGCGTACAGCCTTCATAATTTGCGCCGCTTAAATACGCAAGGGACTCCCGCATGGCGGCTTCCTTATGCGCTTCGTCGAAGTTGAGCATTTTTGCAACATTGAGCACCTGCGCGATGATGCAGGTTAGGCATTCGTACTGTAATTTCATAAAAGGTATTCTATCGGAAGAAAAACCGAATTGCAACCGAAACCGGAAAAAGAAAAACCCGCGTTTTCGGCGCGGGCAGGTATACAAATACAGATTTCTCCTGAGAAAATCGAGGCGCAAATGCTATTTCGCGGTTTGCGCGCCTAAAGCATTTCGAACATCCTGCTTCTTAGCCTTTGCGCGGTTTGCGCGCTTTTAGCATTTCCTTAAAATGCCTTTGAGAAGGCAGATCGTCCCGCAGAGCCTTCGGCAGGAACTGCTTGTCGAATGCGGCTGCTGCCGCTTCATCCACTTCGTAGGCGGCGTCCTCAAAGAATCTGCCCGCGCTGTTGGCTAACGCGCCGGGTACAAGCTCCAGCGCCTGCAGCGCGTCGGCATAAAAGTCGTCGGGCGTGCCGATACCGTACTGCTCCGCAAGAACGAACCCGAATCTGGAATAATAGCCCGGATCGCCGTAGATGAACACCGCGCCGTGCCCCAGTTCCTTGGCCTTCTCCAGCGAATGCTGAATCAGCATCGAGCCGATGCCCTGCCCCTGCATCAGCGGCAAAACGGAGACCGGGCCAAAGCTGAGAACGCTCCGTTCCATGCCGTCGTCGCAACGGATCACCGCTTTGGTATACATGATATTGCCAACGACTTTGCCATCGTGCAGCGCAACAAAGTCCAGTTCCGGTAAAAACGCGGCGCTGGAACGCAGAACGTGCGCCAGATAATGCTCGTCGCAGCCGGGCACATGCTTGTTCCAAAAGGCTTCCCGCGTAACATGCTCAACTTCCACGTAATCCTGTGGCGTTTCCAGTCGTAACTCAATATCCTGACGCATAACTGCTTCTCCTCGCTTTGAGCGGACGCAAGTAAAAAAGTTCGCGCACCGCCTCTATAAGCATAGCGCGCGAACATGGAATACGCAAGAGAATCCGAACGGTTCAGGCGGCTTGTCCGTGTTCATTCAACTCGCCTTTAAGCCAACTTTTCTGTGCCTTGTTCCAGCGATGGTAGATCGCCGCTGCAACCCATTCGCGCGGGAGCAGGTTCCCAAAGAACGTCAGCGTTCGGTTCAGTGCGCCGGGGATATAAACCCCTTTGCCGTTGAGTACGCCGTCAATGGTGCGCCGTGCTACAGTTTCCAGCGGGTTTGTCGTAGCGCCACCCCAGAAGCCCTGCGCCGCGATTCCGCTCATGGCTTCCTTGGTGGTGACCAGCCCGCCCGGGCAGAGCGCGAGCACGTTGACGTTCTGACTTTTCAGTTCCTGCCGCAGCGCCATGGCAAAGTCCAGCAGGAATCTCTTGGATGCGGCATAGGTCGCTTTGAGCGGCATGGGATACATGGAAGCGAGGCTGGAAACGAACACCAACGAAAACGGCTTGTTCTCGCGCCTGCGGTTCAGCACCGCGTGGGTGATGCGAAGCGTCGCCTCGTTGTTCAGCGAAACGATCTTGATAACGTCCCTGCGCGACCGCTCCAAAAAGCCGCCTTCGTAATCCACACCGGCCACATTGAGCAGCATGTCGAAACGGATGTTTCGCGCGTCGATCGTCTCCATCAGCGCATCAACGCTCGTATCGCTGGTCAAGTCGCAGGCCTTACTTGCAACGCATACGCCGAATTGCCGCTCCAGCCCCTGCTGGATTGCGCGAAGCCCCTGCTCGTTGATATCCACAAGAAAGAGATTGTATCCCCTTTTGCCGCATTCGTTTGCCAGCGCGCGGCCCAGTCCGCCGCTTGCGCCCGTAATGAGTACGTTCATTTGCTCTCCGTCCTTTCGTCGTATTGAATTCCGCAAAGCCGTTCGCTGACGCGAAACAGTCTGCCCGCATTTTCCCAATTGACTTCTTTACTGTAAGGCGCTTCCTTGCAGAGGTAGTAATACAGTCCTTCCGGCGCGGGATTCGTTTTGCAGAGATACGCATAGGTCTTTGCGGGAACGTCCGGACTTACGCCATGTTTACTGCGGTGTTTCCAAACGAAGTCCACCAGCCCGCCGGTGTTTTTGCAGCCGATCTCTGTGCAGACAAGCCCGGGGTCGACCGCGTACGCATGCAGACCCTGCCAGGCAAAGCGGTCGTTCAGCCCTTTGGCGAACAGCACGTTGCAGAGTTTCGACTGCTTGTACGCCAAAAGCGGATGGTAGCCCCTGCGGAACATCAGGTCGTTCCAGCGCATCTTCATATGCTTATGCGAACCGCTGGACGTCATCAGCACGCGCCCTTTTGCTTTCAACAGATACGGCATCATGCGGTACGTCAGTAGAAATCCGGCAAGGTGGTTGAGCGCAAACTGCTGCTCATAGCCTTCCTCGGTTGTGGTATGCCAGCTGCGCACGCAGCCCGCGTTGTTGACGAGCGCAAACAGCTCGCTGCCGCAGTACTCGTTGAGATAAGCTGAGATTTCGTCCGCTGCACGGTGCACCTCGCGCTGCTGCAGCAAGTCCGCGCAAAAGAACTCAACTTCTCCCGTTGGCACTTCGTTAAGAATTCGCTGCTTTGCCTGTTCACAGCGAGATGCATCCCGCCCGATGCCGAGAATCCGGAATCCGTTTTTCGCCAATTCGAGCGCACTTGCCAAGCCGATGCCAGAAGTGGCTCCGGTAATCAATACGGTATTCATTTTTTTGCTCCTTATTCTATGACGACTTCATCGTCAGCCTCCGCATTGTTCGGAGGCGTTTCTATCTTTGTTTACTCGACGTTTGCACAGTGCAAGATGCTCAACAAAAACCAGCTCTCTGTATGTGCAAACCTGTTGTTCGCCGTCGACTTAATAGACGGTTGCGGGGTATCCAAACCAGCCGAGCGCATGCCAGAACCCGAGGGAGTTTGTGTAGATACTCAGTACGGCATAGCCCGCGATAAACGCAAGCGCGAAGATCAGCACCGACCAGAGCAGCACACTACGCATAGCTCTGCGCGTCTTCGGCGCAAACTGCGGGTTCATCGGCAACATTGGCAGAGCTTCGTTCTTCATCAAATTTCGTCTCCAGCGGAGGCTGGCGCGAATCATCTGGCGTAGGTACGCAAAGCAGTAAATTGCGAACAGCACGAGCATTACACTGAGTGAAATAAGCGTTATGCCGAACAGAATCGCGCCGCTGTACGGCATTGGCGGCAGAATGTTCAAATAGTTCAGCCCTGCGATCAACTCCACGCCAAGCACCGCGGGAACCACTGCGCCGCAAACGAGAGCTATGCTGAAGCAGAAGAACGCCGCGTAGAGGATCAGTTCAAAAATGCCGATGAACGTAAGCCAGAGCACGAGAAACGCTTTCTTACCGCCTTTGCGTTTTTTCTCCCCGGGCAAACCCGCAAACTGCGTCGCAAGCGCGGCGGGGTCGCCTAGTTTCTTTGCAATCTCCTCCTCGCTAAACCCGTCCGCGAGCTTAAAGGCAAAATGCTGTTTGTATTCGGTAACGACTTCTTCGGCGTCCGCAACGTCCTGCCGGACAAGTTCGTTTTTCAGTAGAGTTAAATACTCCTGTTTTGTCATAATCCTGTTCCTCCCTGTTGGATTCTGTTTCAGTCGTTGGAAACTTACTTTTCTTCGGCCAGAATCTCTTCAACCGTCTTTGCAAACCCCAAATAGTCCGCGCGATCCGCCTGATAGGTTTCCCTGCCGAGTTGCGTTAATGAGTAGTACTTGCGCGGCGGCCCGCCGCTCTCCTCGGAAAGGTACGTTGTGACCAGTCCGTCGCTTTTTAGCTTCCTCAGAATCGGGTATACCGTTCCATCCGCAATGTCTATTTTTTCTGCCAGAAATTCCGAAATCTCATAGCCGTATCGGTCTTTTCCGTGCAGAAGGGACAGCACGCAGAGCTCCAGCACGCCCTTTTTGTATTGAATGTTCATGGCTCGCCTCCGTTCGCGTCCACCGGTAGAACGCTTTGTGTACTACTATACATTAACTAGTACTACTACATAATAAATAATAGTCCCCCGCTTGTCAAGAGGGGGATTTTAATTTCATATTTATTTCATATTCGAAGCCATGACGCAGTATAGGCCTGCTTAGTCAAGGAATACAGAGTTCGGGTTCGGTTTGCTGCCAAGCTTTCGAAAGACGGATTTGAAAACTCGTAAACGAAATTCCCCTGCTCTAGCGTTCTTAGGGCAAATTTGAACGCAGACAAAACAGCGAATGCATTTATCGTTATCGACAGAGAGTGAGGTTGCGTCAATTGCGCCGAGCGGGCAGCGCTTTGCGCAGGCTCCACAGGAGTTGCAGAGTGTTCGATCGACCTTTGGCGCGCGGATTACAACACGCACGGTTCCATCCGGCGTATTTGCCAGAAACTTCGGCAGATTCGATTTTGGCGGAATAATTTGCGTGAGTTTCGATGCGTCAATTTTATCACGAACACGTGCGCCAAAAGCTTTAGCTTCGGCTAAATCCTGTTCGTTCGGTCTGCCCAACCCAACTGGAGCGGATTTATCGGCATACGTATGCCGTGCGACAAACGCGCCTGCCGCGATTAAGATGAAATCATTCTCCGCTGCAAACGATGCGTATTGTTCCAGACTGATGCCGAACCCCATATTCCCATAAACCGATATGCCTATCAGCGGGCGGCCTCTGCCCGAAAGATTTTTCAGATAATGTACGATAAGTTTAGGCAAGCGTTCACCATATACGGGTAAAACGATTACAACAGCATCGCCGTCCGAAATCGGTTTTTCTGTTCTTGCTCCGGGAAGAGTTAAATCAAAAAAGTCGTGCTCGCAGTTCATTCCAGACGCAATCGCCATTGCGATCTTTCTCGTTGTTCCGGTTGGAGAAAAATAGAAAATATCGGTTTTCACTTGCATTCCTCAATTCAAAAAGCATAAAGGCTCCCTTAAACTTGGGAGCCAAGGTGGAATACCAAATTACTTCATGATATCGTCCTCTCAAACCCCAGATACCTTGTTCCCTGAAACGTCAGCCTCCCCTGATCCTGTTCGGCGAGCATGCCAAATTCCGCGTCGCTGACGTTCAGCTCCATTCGATCACCGCTGGGTACTTGAAACGTAACATAGTATTGCGTATTCGTATAGTCGGACATTGCGCTAGCATTCGCCGTTGCCGCGTGATGGTAGCTATGGACGTCCGCCCGCTTTGTGACAACCGTTGCATCCACCGTAAGAATGGGAGACGCGTTGTTTCTTCTCCACCGATTCGCGCTCTGAGCGAGGCGGTAAATAATCAAGCTGATGACTACGATAAAGCCGATTGCGACAAAAATGGGAACGATGGTAAACATCGAGTCGCCGAACGAACCAAAAGTAGAAAATCCCAATATATTGCCCTCCAAGTACTGTGCTGTGTTTCTTTCTTATAACGTACCTACAGGCTTACGCAGCATGGCGTACTGCGTATCCGTTCCGTCCGGCACGGTGTCGATATTGACAATCTCGAACCCGAAATGCTGATAGATTTCGGTATTGACGATCTTATGCGTCTCCAGGTAGCAGCCCGTCCCCTGCTTGTCCATTTCCGCAAGGAACGCCCGCAGCATCTTTGCGCCAAAGCCCTTTCCCTGCTGTTCGGGATCGACTGCCAGCATCATCACGTACCAGGCGTCCATTGCGTTTGCATTTTTTCGTATCGCAAGACTATGGGCTTCATACTTTTCCAGCCTGCCGAGAAGACCGCGGCAAACGGTAAGCGGCATTTTCCAGCCGCCGCGCAAAAGAAACTCCATCGGCGGAACGCTGTCGGTATTCGGCGGCAGAAGCCCGATCACGCCTTCAATTTTCTCACTGGGCGCAAAAAAGCCGTAATACGCAAAACCGGTCTGAAAGATAACGTCAAAGTAGTTTTTCAACTGCCGATAGCTTGGTGTTTTCCCACCCATTTGATATTTCAGCGCGGGATCATCCAAAAACGCGCGCGTGGAAACTTCCGCGCACTTGGCGAGGTCTTTCTTTTGAATGCGGTACAAGCCCTGCAGTTCCATGAAACGTTCTCCAATGATTAATCTGATCTAGCAGTACGTTGCCTTCTTGTTTTCTCTATTATAATGAGTGCACAAACCGTATACAAGCGGCGGATATAAAAGAAAACCGCCCGAACGGTTGATTCGGACGGTTTGGCGGAGAAGGTGGGATTTGAACCCACGCACCGGTTACCCCAGTCTACTCCCTTAGCAGGGGAGCCCCTTACAGCCACTTGGGTACTTCTCCGTATGCGGTTTTCAGTATTGGCGGAGAGAGAGGGATTTGAACCCCCGGTGCCTTTGGGGCATCACCAGTTTTCAAGACTGGCTCCATAAACCACTCGGACATCTCTCCTTAAACGCACCGTTAGCAGTATAGCAAATTCCCCTCTCAATTGTCAACGATTGAATCTTACCCCGAAAGACTTGTTTTTCCGCCGTTTACCGCCAAATGATCACAAAAAGACAATTTTGGCACGATTGTTAAGCAGTGTTTGCCGTCCGTTCATAAAGAAATGACCGGTTGTGATTGCATGCGCTCTCGGCATTTCCTATAATAATGCTAGAGTCATGCAAAGAAAGGATTCCTCGTCTACCAGGGGGTAATTCAATGAATATGATTAAAAAAAGACTGCTCATCGCCGCGCTTGCTCTTTTGCTTCTGGTTTCGGCCGGCTGCAAGGAGACGTCCACCACCACGCTGAATTCCGAATACAAAATCTTCTACGGCGGATCACAAATCGAAGCGACCGCTCGCGAACTCACCGTGGACGGCGGAACAACCACCGCGCGGATTCACTTCCTCAACCTCGGCAGCGAGACGCTCAAGAGTCTGCAGGCGCTGGTCGAGTTTGTGGACGCGGAAGGCAACACGATCGACAGCGACGTGCTCGACGTTACGTTCAATACCGAAGTTGCCGTTGGCGAAGGCTTCAGCGAAAACGCAACCTGCAAGTCGAACGATAAAATCGTCAACGTCTACGTTTCGGAATACACGCCGTAACGCTCAAGTGTCGATGCCCGCTTTCTTCGCCTGCGAATGCTGCAGCGCGCGACGGATGGCGTATCGCTTTCCGTCTTTTACAAAGTTAGCTCCTGTCTGCTTAAAGTGAAACGGAACGCCCGCGCCAATGCACTGCGCGCGAAGGTCCAGCACCCAATCGTAATCGCAGGTGCGCGCGTGTTCACCGGACTCCCCGCCAACGGTTACGCTGTCCACCCAATCGCTCAGTCCCGCTCCAAAGTCGATCCGCTCCAACAGCGGCTCGCAGACAATGGCCTTGTGCATAATCTTTGCCTCCCGAAACACCGGAAGGCGTTCGTCCGCTTTTGCCTGATTCTCCATTGTGCAGCAGATGGAAACGTTCGGATAGCCCTCTCCCCAATCTTCCGGAACACATTCGCCAAATCTTGTAATTCGCTTCGTAATAAACAGGAACTCGCAGTCCGCGCGCTCTTTCATCATCCGCCAGGCTTCAGCTCTCCAGATATCCGCATCCTCCAGCAAGAAATCCGACGTAAAGCACGTCCAAATCAGCGATCCTGAAGGGACTTTATAAGAACCGTCCCGCGCATGCGCAATCGGCAGATAGAAATCGTTGGTTTTTTTCACGATTCCCGCGTCCTTGCCGTGACGGCCGTCCATGCGGTAGACATAGCAATTCAAACACCCGGCGGAGTATTTATGACACCCGTGCCAGGGGTTCCAGTTGACGCCGCCGCTGTAAGTTACAGGCTTTCGATTCAGTGGATTCTGTTCCATAAGCTTTTGTTTCGGCGTTTTCCGCCCTCAATTCGTCACAATTCGTTTCGTTGACAATGCCGACAAGGGTACAGTATAATCGGCAGGCTGAAAGGAGCGCATACTATGAATGAATTATTGCAGGCAATCGAGCGGTTCGCCCAAGGGACGACGATCTGGGTTTACCTGTTTATCTTCTTCGGAAAAATACTGGAGGTCTCCTTTGGCACGCTTCGTATCGTGCTGATCAACCGCGGCGAGCGCACTGTTGGATCCATGATCGCCATCATCGAAATCACGCTCTGGCTTGTCGTTGCAAGCAGCGTTTTAGCCGGCTTTCGGCAAGACTTCCTCAAGGGCATTGTCTATGCGGTGGCGTTTGCCTGCGGCAATTATATCGGTTCCTGGCTGGACGAGCTGCTCGCGTTCGGGTTGAGCTCCGTGCAGGTGGTTCTGCCCAATATGAAAACCGCGAAAGCCGCGGAAGAATGCTTGCGCGCAAAAGGCTTCGGGCTGACTTCTCTGGACGTCCACGGTCGGGACGACGACCGCGCGATGCTTTTGATGACCATGCAGCGCAAGCGTCTTTCGGAAGCGCTGACGCTCGTTGAGCACAGCTGCCCCGGCGCAGTCGTCACGGTGAGCGACATCAAGACCCAGCGCGGCGGCTATCTGGAGCGCGCCGTCCGCAAGCAGCTCCGCAACGGGAAATAATCCAGCAGTACCTGCCAATCAGAAAAGCGTCGGTTGCATCGGCGCTTTTTTCTATTGCCGTAAACCGAACTGCGCAATTATATTGACAGGCATACCCGTAGTTAATATAATCGAACGAAACGCGCTTTGGCAGTAGGTGTTATTTCTTTTTTCAATCTTAGCATCGATCAAACTGCCCGTCAACGTTGCCGGAAACTCTGGGGGGTATCGAGTGAACAAGAACTTTCTCTACGCGTTTAAACGAACGATTCCGATTATGGCGGGCTTCTTTCCGCTTGGTCTGGCCTACGGCATACTGATGATGAAAGCCGGGTATAATTTTCTCTGGACGGGTATGACCAGCATAACCGTTCTGGCCGGGTCGCTGCAATTCCTCATGTTGGATTTTTTCATCAGCGGCGCGCCGATTGGCACGATCATCGTTATGGCGTTGCTGCTCAACAGCAGGCATATTTTTTACGGGTTGTCGTTTATAGAAAAGTTTAAGGCGTACGGCCCTTGGAAATATTTCATGATCTATTCGCTGACAGACGAGAACTATTCGCTGCTCTGTTCCTGCAAGCCGCAGGAGGGTACGAATGAAAAAACGGTGAATATTTTATCATCCTGCTTCGTCGTGTTTTACTGGACAACGTTTTCCATGCTCGGCGGGCTGATCGGCAGCTGGATCACTTTCGACACAACAGGAATCGACTTTGCGCTGACGGCGCTGTTCGTCGTTATCCTGCTCGATCAGATGCGGGGAGCTAAAAGCCTGCTCCCGGTGGGAATTGCCGCCGTCTCCTCTATCATCTGCATTTTCGTGTTCGGTACGTCCAACTTCATTCTGCCGTCGCTTGCCATAACCGTTGCCGCGCTGCTGATTTTCCGCACGCAGATGGGTTATACCCGGCCGCCGAAGGAGGAAAAGTAGCATGACACTATCCACAAGTCAATCCATTTTGATTATTCTCATATGCGCCGTATGCACGCAAATTGAGCGCGCGCTGCCGTTCTTAATCTTTGGCGGGCGACCTGTTCCGCGCATCATTCATTACCTTGGCGGCATACTCCCCATGGCGGTCATGACGACGCTGGTGATTTACTGCCTCCGCAATATCACATTCACAGCAGCAGAACACTTTCTGCCGCAGGTGATCGCGGTAGCGGTCACGGTTGGTCTGCATCTCTGGCGGCGAAACACGCTTTTGAGCATTTTCGGCGGAACCGCCTGCTATATGCTGTTAATCCAGCTCGTATTCTAAGAATGCGACATGAGCTGAATGGAGAGTAAAAGCCATAGCAGCGAAGGCTGTTCGGCGTCCAAATCAAGCCCGAACTGCGTTTTCATACGTTCTAACCGATATAAGAACGTGCTGCGGTGAATAAACAGCTCCCCCGCCGTTTTGACCGCGTTGAACTTGTTATGGATGTAGCGCTCCGCAGTTTCGAGATAATTCGTATCGTGCTCGCGGTCGCTTTTGGCCATTTCCTGCACCGCGCGCATGCATACGAGCTCATGCGGAAGAACAGCGGTTGCGCCTTGCAGAAAAAAGTCGTCCGCCGCATCACAGAAGCGTGTAACGCCCGCTTCTTTTCTTTTACCTTGATCCAGGCAAAACCGCGCTTGCCTGAGCCGCTGCGGAAAGAGCGCAAATCCCGCTAAGGGTTCGCTCACGCCAAAGCGCAGCCCGTTTTGAACGGCAAACGACTCGATTTTGCAGAGAGGCTCCTCCCTGTTTCCGTCGTTCAGCCGAACCACGGCGGCAACGACCGGTAAAAGCGGAAACGCGCAGCAGTCCGGAAGCGCATACTCCAAGCGGTCGCAAATGCCATAGGCAAGATTTTCACGCATGTCCCCGTTTTGCGGTTCTGCCGTGAGCACCAGATAGTCCGCTTCCTCCGTCCAGTTCAGGCGCTGCATTGCTTCCGCCGCCGCTTCCCGAGGAAGCGTTTCTTCGAATAAGCCGCGCAGATTTCGCTCCAGCACGTCGAACTCGCGGTTGGGACGCAGCGCGCGGACGGACGTTTTCCGCTCGGAGAGCATCAGCTTGACATACCCCGTCAGGTAAGCGAACACAGTTTCGTCGCTTGCGTAAAATGGACGCTCCCTTGCAGCGCAGAGAAGCGTAAAACGCGCGCCGCCTGCCAGCAGAGAAACACCGAGCAGCTCGGTTCCCTCCGGCTGGACAATCCGAAACGGCACGCCTTCGACAGCGCGACTTACTTTTTCTTCCAGCAAATTGTAGGATGGCAGAAACGCCTCCAGTCCTTCTTCCGGAAAGAAGCGTTCCGCGCGGGCAATGACATGCCACCGTTCGTCGCAAAGCCAAACGGGGTTCTGCAGCATGCCCGCCGCGGATTCCAGCAATTCTGCGCAGTCGCTGTCGCTTTCGGCAATCTCTTTTAACCGCTGGCTCCATTCGTCGAGGCGGTCGAACAGCCTTTGAACAAAGTTAAACAGGGCCGTCAGGTCGGTATCCGCCGGAAAAGCACAGTAATCCAGCGCGTTGCCGCTCGGCTGCCCCGCGCAGAGAAACAGTGCGTTTTCACCGTTCTGCGCGATGATCGGTTCTAGCTGCTCCGGCCTGCAGAGATAGATGCGCGAGCCGGGTTTCTGCATCCCTGGCTCAAAAAAGAGCGGGCGCTTCACAGGCTGACGCGGATGACGGATCTGCTCCGTCATCTGCGGATAGCGGTATTTCAGCTCGCTGGTGATAAATTCTTTCTGAATCATCGTTCCCTCTCATTCATGCTACACATTGTATGATCTGAAAACGCAATTGTCAATGCAATGAAGTATTTCCATTCTCCTGAAAATTTGGTATGCTATGCGAAATACAATAAGGAATATAGGATATGCTCATCATCGGTGAAAAACTCAACGGATTTATACCCGCCGTCGGCCGCGCCATCAAAGCACGCGACGAAGCCTTTTTAATTTCACTCGCCAAAGCGCAGGAAGAAGCGGGCGCGGATTATCTGGACGTCTGCGCGGCGGTCGATAACGACGTGGAAATCGAAACGCTCCAATGGCTGATTCGCCTTGCCGAGGATAAAACCAGCCTGCCCGTCTGCATCGACTCGCCCAATCCGCAGGCGATTGCCGCCGTGATTGGTTCCTGCAAGCGCGAAGGTGTTGTCAACTCCGTTTCGCTGGAAACGGGCAAGGTGGAAACCATATTCCCTCTGATTGCAAATACGAACTGGAAGTGCGTCGCTTTACTTTGCTCCAGCGAGGGAATCCCCAACGGCGTTGAAGAGCGTATAAGTATCTTTGAGCAACTCGTCATCAAGGCCATGGAATATGGCATTTCGGAAGACCGCCTGCTCATCGACCCCATCGTGCGCACACTTTCCACCGACGACGACGCGTTTGCGACCTTTGGCGAATGCGCGCGGGAAATCCGCAAGCGTTCCACCGATGTAAAAATCGTCAGCGGGCTTTCCAACATCTCCTTCGGTCTGCCCGCGCGATCCTTAATCAACCATGCGTTTCTCGTGCTCGCCATGCAGGCGGGCATGGACAGCGCCATTCTCGACCCGCTGGATCGCGAGATGATCGGGTTGGTTTCCGCCGCCGAAATGCTCCTTGGTCGGGACGAATACTGCATGGGTTATATCACGGCCTATCGCGAAAACCGCATCGGCCCTAAAAAAGAGTAGGCATTAACAGCGAATTCATCAGTTTCATAGCAGCGAAACGTTCAGGAGGTTTCCCTTGGAACAGGTCAACACGAAACACGAGCAGAATACGATTATCGAAGAGATTGCGGGTGCGATCTCTTCCGGCAGCGTTAAAACGATTTCCGATCTGGTGCAGAAAGCAGTCGCTTCAGGCGCGGAACCCATGGAGATTCTCAATCGCGGCATGATCGACGCCATGAGCGTCGTCGGCGAACGGTTCAGTCGTGGAGAAGCGTTTGTACCGGAAATGCTGATTTCCGCGCGCACCATGAAAAAAGGCGTAGAAACGCTCAAGCCCTACCTCAGCAGTGGAGCAACCGGCGCGAACGGCAAAGTTGTCATCGGTACCGTTGCGGGAGACATGCACGATATCGGCAAAAACCTTGTCGCGCTGATGATTGAAAGCGCGGGCTTCGAGGTGATCGACCTGGGAACGGACGTCTCCGGCGAGCGCTTCGTCAAAGCCGTAGCCGAGCAGCCGAACGTCAAGGTCGTCGCTCTTTCCACGCTGCTCACCACGACCATGCCGTCCATGAAGAACATTGTCGCTTCCCTCAACGCGCTGGAAAACCGTGCGTCGTTCCACGTAATGGTTGGCGGTGCGCCGATAACGGAGGAGTTTGCCAAATCGATTGGCGCGGATTCCTACAGTGCAGATGCGGCGAGCGCGGCGGCCAAAGCAAAAGCTTTCGTAGCGTGATGGTATGAAGGATACGTTTAGCGTTCATTTTGAGCCGGATCAAGTCAGCGTTTCCGTTCCGGCGGGAACGAGCATTGCCGACGCCGCAAAACGCGCGGGTGTATTTCTGGATGCGCCCTGCGGCGGAAACGGAACCTGTAAAAAATGTGCCGTGACCTTGAAAACGCCAAATGAAACGAAAACCGTGCTCGCCTGCCAGACTGCTGTTACTTCGGACTGCACGGTGATTCTGCCCAAATCCGCTTCCCTTTCCGCGCTTGAACAGGGCGCAAGCCGCGCGGTAGATTGGAACCCTTATCCTAACGCAAGAACGGATTTGGTCGGCGCGTGCTTTGCCGCATTCGACCTTGGAACTACGACGATCGTCTGCTACCTGCTCGACGCAAAATCCGGCGAGGAACTTGCGGTACAGAGCGCGCAGAACCCACAGGCATCGTTTGGCGCGGATGTAATCGCCCGCGCTTCCTATGCGCTGGATCATGGCGGAGAAGCGCTGCAAAAAAGCGCGCTTTCCGCACTGAACAATCTTTTGCGCTCCGCTTGCTCGGCGGCTGGCCGAACAGCGGAGCAAGTCGTCCTCGCCAGCATCGTCGGTAACACGGTCATGCAGCATCTGCTGTTGGGGTACCCCGTTGAGTCGCTTGTCCGCGCGCCGTATGTGCCGTTTCGGAGCGATCTTCGGGTGATTCCCGCATCGGAACTGGGCTTGGACGCGCACGATTCCTGTGCCGTTCTTCTGCCACCCGTAATCGGCGGTTTTGTCGGAGCGGACACGGTGGGCTGTCTGAGCGCGACGGCGTTTGGCGAGCGAAAAACGCCAACGCTGATGATCGATATCGGCACCAACGGTGAACTGGCGCTGACGGATGGAACGCGCATGGTAAGCTGTTCCACCGCAGCGGGTCCCGCGTTTGAAGGAGCGAATATTTCGCGCGGGATGCGCGCGTTTTCCGGTGCAATCGAACATGTTTGGCTGGAACACGGCGAATTCAAGTTTAAAACAATCGGTAACTTGCCGCCTGTCGGCATTTGCGGCAGCGGGCTGATCGAACTGGCCGCACTGCTTTCCAACGAGGACGTCATTGAAGAAGGCGGCAGGCTCGCAAGCAACGGCGCGCTTGGCGAGCGAGTTGTTCCGGATGAAAGTGGCAAACCCGCATTTCTGGTTGCCGAACGCTGTGCTGATGAAAAGCCGATTCTTCTGACGCAAAAGGACGTCCGCGAACTGCAGCTTGGCAAAGCCGCCATGCGCGCTGGCGTGGAAACCTTGCTCGACACGCTCTCGCTTTCGGCTGATCAGATTGAGCACACGCTGCTTGCGGGTGCGTTTGGCAGTCACCTTTCCCCCGCCGCACTCTGCGGCATCGGGCTCTTGCCAAAGGAACTGGAAGCAGGAGCATCGAGCATCGGCAACGCCGCGGGCGAAGGCGCAAAGCTCTACCTGCGTAACTACGAGTTGTTTTTGCAGACGGAGGCGCTGGCGAAGCAAACCTCATATATCGAACTCACGCTCGATAAAGGCTTTACCGACCGCTACGTGGACGCCATGTCGTTTCCACGGGACGAACAATAGTCTGTTTATTTTAGTAGAAAGACGGGATTGATAATGCGCATTACGGATAGGATTAAAAATCACGAAATACTTTCGTTTGAAGTTTTCCCGCCCAAGACGGACAAACCGCTGGAGCCTTTGCTGGAAACGCTGGAAAAACTTTACAAATTCAAGCCGAGCTTTATCAGCTGTACCTACGGAGCGCTTGGTTCCAACAAGGGCCGCAATCTTGAAGTAGTCGAGAGCATTCAGAAACGCGGCGTTTGCGACGCACTTTCGCATTTTACCTGCGTTGGCAATACGCGCGAGGATGTTTTAACAGCGCTTGCCGAATACCGCTCGGTTGGCGTTGAAAACCTGCTGGCTCTGCGCGGGGATATTCCAAAGGGAGCAAAGAAAGTAACAGGAGATTTTCAGCACGCCAACGAGCTGATTGAGTTTATTCTGCAAAACGATCCTTCGCTCTGCATCGCCGCGGCCTGCTATCCGGAAAAGCATCTCCTTGCCGACTCGCTGGAGCGGGATATCGACATGTTGCTTAAAAAGCAGGACGCGGGCGCTTCGTTTTTAATGACGCAGCTTTGTTATAGCGTGGAAAATTACCTGCGGTTCTTGGAAGCCGCGCGGAAGCGCGGGGTCACCTTGCCGATCATCGCGGGGATTCTGCCGATTCTTAAGCCCGATGGGTTGGTGCGCATGACGCTGAGTAACGGCTGTTCCATCCCGAAGGAAGTGGCGGCGCTGGTTGGGCGGTATGGCGAGGATGAAAAGGCGTTTCGTGCCGCAGGGCACGCATACATTGTGGAACTCGTGCAGAAATTCATGGAAGCGGATGTCGCCGGGATCCATCTCTATACACTGAACCATTTCGAGGACGTCGCCGCGCTGGTAAGGGATACAGGGCTCAGTGACGCGCAATAATGCGCGTTCACTTGCAGTCCTTTTCGATTTGACATTATTAAGATATAATGAGTTGTTTGATATTCTATATTAGTTGAATATCAAAAACAGAGTAGATATTTCGCTTTCCCGATATTCTATTTTGATAGAATATCAAAAATATATAGGTAGAGTAGATATTGCGCGTCAAGTGGCAGTTGGATGGGAAGTCGCCGCTGCACGAAAAGCGCCCCGCGCTTGCGGTGCAATATCGCGTCCGCTACTGCACGAAATCAAAAAACGTCCTCTTAAAGCGAGGTTGCGTCTTTTGTGCAGCACGCTCTAGTAAGGAGGGCTGTTCCATGAAAAAGACCATCGACAAACCGAAACACAAAACATTTTTTACCCCCAAACGATTGTCTCTGATGGCGATGCTGATCGCCCTTCAGATCGTGTTGTCCAAATTCCTGATGCTTCAGCTGACCGATTCCATCCGGCTGAGCATCGACAGCGTGCCGATACTGCTGGCGGGGCTCTGGTTCGGGCCGGTTGCGGGCGGAATCGTCGGCGCGCTGGCGGACTTGCTCGGCACCGTGCTCTTCCCCACCGCGGGCGCGTACTTTCCGCTGCTGACGGTTGCGTTCTTTCTCATCGGCGCGGTCTCCGGCCTGCTTTCACTGACTGTGCGAAATCGCCCCGCATGGTTTCGCGCCATCGTCTGCGTCATCCCCGCCGAGCTGATCGGCTCGTTTCTGTTTAAGAGCTTTGCGCTTTCAACGCTCTATGGCATTCCGTTTTTCGGCATGCTTACAGCGCGCGCGTTGCCCGTTTCCGCGGTTGCCGTCGCCAACACGCTGATTGTCGCTCTGCTCGACCGTTTGATCGGCGGACAGGTTAAGAGCAACGATTTCAAAAAGGAAGCGACAACCGTTGCGGAAGCAGTTCTGCCGGAAGGCACGATGAACTACGACCAGGCGCTAACGTATATCCATCAGGTTGCGTGGCGCGGCAGCCGTCTGGGACTGGAGCGCACCAATGAACTGCTGGAGCGCATCGGAAACCCGCACCGCGCGCTGAAGTTTGTCCATATTGCGGGCACAAACGGCAAAGGCTCCACAGCGGCAATGCTTGCGCGGATTCTCACTGCGGCAGGCTATCGCACAGGGCTTTACATTTCGCCGTTTATCAACCGTTTTAACGAGCGCATGCAGGTGGACGGCGAACCTATCGGGGACGAAGAGCTCGCGGGAATCACCTCATATGTCCGCCCGTTTGCGGATGCTATGGCGGATCAACCGACCGAGTTTGAGCTGATCACGGTGATTGGGTTCGAGTTTTTCCTTAGAAGAAACGTCGATATCGTCGTCCTAGAAGTCGGCATGGGTGGACTGCTTGATTCCACGAACGTGATCGACACGCCGGAACTCGCGATTATCACGAACATCGGCCTCGACCACACGCGCGAGCTGGGGTCGACGATACCGGATATTGCGCGCGCCAAAGCGGGCATCATCAAGCCCGGCGGAGACGTTTTAATTTACGACCAAAACGCGGAAGCGGACGCAGTCTTCGAAGAAACCTGCCATCAGATGGGCGCAAGGCTCATCGTTACCGATCACGAGAGGATTACGAACGTTTCGCACTCGCTCGATGCGCTCACCTTCGACTGCGCGCCGTACGGCAGGCTCACCTGTGGGCTGGTCGGCAGTTATCAGACGCGAAACGCCGCGGTCGTAATAACTGCTGTCGAACTGCTCCGGAAAAAGGGCTGGCAGATTTCCACCGACGCGCTGAAAACAGGGCTTGCCAGCGTGCTTTGGCCGGCAAGGTTTGAAGTGTTGCTGCGCGAACCGGTCTTTATTGCGGACGGCGGGCATAATCCGCAGGGCATTACGGCAGCGGCGGAGAGCCTCAGCGCGCATTTCCCCGGGCGGAAGATTACGTTTTTACTCGGCATTATGGCGGATAAAGATATTCCGCATATGATCGAGCAGCTCGGGCCGCTTGCGCAGAGCTTTGTAACGGTAACGCCCAACAATCCCCGCGCCATGCAGGCGGAAGAGCTTGCGGAACTGTTGCGAAGCCACGGGCAGACCGCGGTTTCCTGCCAAAGCGTACAGGAAGGCGTTTCAAAAGCGCTGGAGCTGGCCGGTTCCGACGGAATCGTCTGCGCGCTGGGTTCCCTGTATCTTTTGGGCGATGTGCGCGCCGCTCTCGGCGTTAAATAACGAACCTGCCAATTCACAGTAATTGCGTTTCATAGGAGGACTGATTCATGCCAATGTTGAGCGATATCGAAATCGCGCAGGCAAACGCCCCGCTCCCGATCGGTGAAATCGCGTCTTCTCTCGGCATTCCTGAAGATGTGCTGGAACCTTACGGACGCTATAAAGCGAAAATCGACACAAACAAGATGAACCGTTCCCCACAAAAGGACGGAAAACTGATTCTTGTCACCGCCATGACCCCCACTCCTGCTGGAGAAGGCAAAACGACCACCACAGTCGGCCTCGCCGACGCGCTGAGAAAGATCGGCAAGCGTTCCGTGGTCGCTCTGCGGGAGCCTTCGCTTGGCCCCGTCTTCGGCGTCAAGGGCGGCGCGGCGGGTGGCGG
Organism: Christensenellaceae bacterium; assembly: GCA_963674535.1. Lineage (GTDB taxonomy): Bacteria > Bacillota > Clostridia > Christensenellales > CAG-138 > UBA7703. Next base: position 1,517,937 of record OY771363.1, read on the forward strand.
ATACGCACAGGTTGTGCCGATGGAGGATATCAACCTGCACTTTACCGGAGATTTTCACGCCATCGGAGCCGCCAATAACCTCTTGGCCGCGATGCTGGATAACCATATTTATCAGGGCAACGCTCTCAACATCGACCCGCGCAGGATCGTTTGGCGCAGGTGCGTGGATATGAACGATCGCCAGCTCCGTTTCATCGTGGACGGGCTTGGCGGCCGGGTCAACGGCGTTCCCCGCGAGGATGGCTACGATATCACCGTCGCCAGCGAAATTATGGCGGTTCTCTGCCTGGCAAACGGTATCCTCGACCTTAAGGAGCGGCTGTCCCGCGTTGTTGTTGCCTATACGTATGAGGAAAAACCCATGACTGCGGGCGATCTCAAAGCGGTTGGCGCGATGGCGGCGCTCTTGAAGGACGCGCTGAAACCGAATCTCGTGCAGACGCTGGAGCATACGCCCGCGCTCGTGCATGGCGGGCCGTTCGCCAACATTGCGCACGGCTGCAACTCCGTTACCGCGACAAAACTTGCGCTCCAGCTTGGCGAATACTGCGTCACCGAAGCCGGTTTCGGCGCGGATCTCGGCGCGGAAAAGTTCCTCGATATCAAGTGCCGCGTCAGCAGCCTCAAGCCAGACGCGGTAGTTGTCGTCGCCACCGTGCGCGCGCTCAAGATGCACGGCGGCGTTCCGAAACCGGATCTCGCGAAGGAGAATTTGGAAGCGTTGGAACGCGGGTTGCCGAACCTGCTGCGGCATGTGGAGAATATTGTTGGCGTGTATCGCCTCCCCTGCGTCGTCGCCATCAACCGCTTCCCGGGCGATACGGAAGCAGAGTTGCGACTGGTCGAGGAGCAATGCAGCGCGCTCGGCGTGAACGTTGCTCTCTCCGAAGTTTGGGCAAAAGGCGGATTGGGCGGCGTTGCGCTGGCAAACGAAGTAGTGCGTCTCTGCGAACAGCCGAACTCGTTTGCGTTCAGCTATGAACTGGATCAGACGATTGAGCAAAAGGTCGAAGCAATTGTCAAGCGCGTGTATCACGGCGGCGGCGTTCTCTTGACGCCCGCCGCAAAGAAGCAGGCCGAGCAGTTAACCGCGCTGGGTTACGGCGGCCTGCCCATCTGCATGGCGAAGACGCAATACAGCTTTTCCGACGATCCAAGTTTACTTGGCGCGCCGGATGGATTCACCGTTACCGTTCGCAACCTCCGCGTTTCCGCCGGAGCGGGATTTATCGTCGCTCTCACCGGTGACATCATGACCATGCCGGGGCTTCCCAAGTCCCCCGCCGCCGAACGAATCGACGTGGACGAACAGGGGCGCATTTCCGGGCTGTTTTAAATCGCAGAAATACCGATATCGTGCACGCCGAACAGCAGCAAAGGAGCAACATATGGAATTTCACGAACTGACGATCGACTCCTTCCTCGAACTGCTCTCCAGTAAAGCCGCGGTTCCCGGCGGCGGCGGCGCGAGCGCGCTGGTCGGCGCGGTTGCCGCTTCGCTTTCGCATATGGTCGCGGCACTGACCGTCGGCAAGGCGAAATATGCCGATGTGGAAGGCGAAATGCAGGAAATCTTGACGGAATCCGAACGGATTACGAAGCGTTTCCTGTCGCTCATGGACGAAGACGCCGCAGCCTTTGCCCCACTTGCGGAAGCCTACCGCCTGCCAAAGGAAACGCCCGAACAGCTTGCGGATCGCGAAAAAACGATGGAAGCCGCCCTGCGAACCGCCGTTGAACCACCGCTGACTATTATGCAGGTTTGCGGCGAAGCGCTGGAACTCATCGCGGTCTGCGCGGAAAAAGGCTCCGTCATGGCCGTCAGCGACGCTGGCGTTGCCGCAACGCTTTGCCGTGCCGCGCTGGAAGGCGCGAGCCTGAACGTTTTTATCAACACCCAACCAATGAAGAACCGCGAGTACGCAGAGCGGCTGAACTTCCGCGCAAAGCACATGCTTACGGAATATGGCGAGCGTGCGGCAGAACTCTACCGGAAAGTGAACGCAAAACTCGGCGCATGATTCCGCGCCGTTAAGGGGAACGATATGGCAAAACAGATTCTCGGCGCGACGCTTGCCAAAACGCGTTCGGAAGCATTAAAAATCAGAGTGGACGCGCTAAAAAAGACCGGCGTGAACCCGAAGCTTATAATCGTCCGCTTTAGCGATCAGGCGGGCGACCTCGCTTACGAGCGCGGTATAGTACGCACTTTCGCCCCCATCGGTATTCTCGTTGAAACGCGAAGGCTTGCCGAGGGCGCGCCGCAAAGCGAGCTGATCGGCGTATTCGATGAACTGGCAAAAGACCCATCCGTCCACGGAATTCTGCCCATGCGGCCGTTTCCAAAACAGATTGACGACGAGTCGGCGCGAAACGCCATCCCGCCGGAAAAAGATTCCGACGGCGTTTGCGACCGTTCGCTGGCAGGGCTGTTCACCGGCACGAAGACGGGATACGCGCCGTGCACGGCGGAAGCCTGCATGGCTTTGCTCGAATTCGAGCAGATACCGCTTGAAGGAAAAAGAGCGGTCGTGATCGGCCGCAGCCTCGTGATAGGCAAGCCTGTGGCCATGCTTTTGCTGCAAAAGAACGCGACCGTCACGATTGCGCATTCACGTTCGAACGGCCTTGCGGAGATTACGCGTCAAGCGGATATCGTCATCGTAGCGGCGGGAAAGCGCGCGCTGGTCAATGGTGACTTTGCCCACGCGGGACAGACGGTGCTCGACGTCGGCATGCACTTTGACGCGTTCGGCGGCCCTTACGGCGATGTTGATTTTGAATCGGTGGAACCAATCGTCTCCGCTATATCGCCCGCGCGCGGCGGCGTCGGCTCGGTGACCACCGTGATACTCGCTGGCCACGTCGTCGATGCGGCAGAACGTACGATTTGCGGTTGAACAACCGATCTTTTCACCTGCATTCCCGATTTAATCGAATATAGAACGAGAGGAAACACGTATGAACGTCTGCATCCTCATGGGCAGCGCCCGCAAAAACGGCAACACGGCGGAACTGATGAAGCCCTTCCGTGATGAACTCGAGAAGAACGGCGCGGAGATTTCATATTTTGCTTTGATGGAGATGGATGTCCGTCCCTGCAAAGGCTGTTATCATTGTCAGGATGTGCAGGAAGGCTACGGCTGCTTTCAGCAGGACGATATGCCGCGCATCGCGGAGGCGATCATTCAAAGCGATTTGATCGTGCTCGCCACCCCTATTTACACCTGGTACTGTACGGCGGAACTGAAAGCGGCGCTCGACAGGTTTTACGGGCTGGCCGCTATGTACCGTTCCGCGCGTAGAAATCTCGTTGAGGGAAAGCGCGTCTGTATTCTCGCGACCCACGGCTACGACGCTTCCTACGCCGCCGATCCGTTTGTGATCGGTATCCAGCGCATGTGCGAACACTACGGAATGCGCTATAATGGTATGTACTCCGTGCGGGACGCGGACGACCTCGCTTCGTTTCAAACCAAGCAGGCACAGTCCGGCGCAAGAGAATTTGCCCAATACCTTCTCAATTTGCGCTGAACATGTTTTTTCACAACCGGAAAGGGGTAATGCTTTATGGCGGCTCCCAAAAACGATAACGTCAAACAGCAGATTCTCGACGCGGCAATAACACTTTTTCAGGAGCAGCACGACGTTTCTCTTGCGGAAATCGCCAAAGCCGCGCATGTCAGCAAAGGCACGCTGTTTTATCACTACCGCAGCAAGGCGGAAATCTACCTCGATATCGGCGAACGGTACTGGAGCAAGCTCTCCAACGATCTGCTCATCTGGGTGGACAATAAGGAGAAAGACACCTCTATTCCCCGCCTTGTGCGATATACCTTCATCCGCGGCGTGTTTGACGAAAGCGGGCTTTTGCGTTTACGTCTGTTTGTGGAAGCCGTCTCCGGCGAAGAAGGCAGCGAAATCAAGAAACGCCTTAACGAGCAGTACGCGCATTTTAAAAACATCCTCAAGGAGCGCATCTGTGAGCGTATGCCCGGCGCGGACGGCGAACAGCTCGCCTGGCTGCTGCTTACGCTCGTTGACGGGCTGATGGTGCAGAACACCATGCAGAACGAAAGCATGGATCTCAACGCGTTTATCGAGTTCATGGCAAAGCGCTTTCCAGAGTTGGGATAAACCGTTTCTTATACAAAAAGACCGAAAAAGCGGTCTTTTTTTTAATTTCATCGCGCATGACGCAACCGCTCTCTTGACAGAAAAGCGATAAAATGCTAGGATGATTTCGTAAGTCGGTCGCACGACCGACACGAAGTTTTGAACTGGCAGAACCTTCCGCCTGGGAGAAATTCGGTATGGCTTCGATTAAACGCATCAATCAACTATTGGCTGACCGTTACGGCGGTCGTGTTTTGGCGCGCAAGCTCGACGGCTGCGTGGTTCTCGAAGGCGAGTTGGATCAATGGGACGATCTTGTACAAGCTGGCATGCTCGCGGCAAAGTGCAGCCGTTCGGACGGGCTTGTGAACGATATTCGCTTTACAGGCGGAGAGATTCCGCCTATGCGCGTTCCCCCGCTTACGGATTCCACTCTGGAAGGCGCAACACCGGACGTTCTAATTATTGGCGGCGGCATCGTCGGTTGTGCGATTGCGCGCGAATGTGCGCGATACGATATGAGCATCCTGCTCTGCGAAAAGGAGCATGACGTAGCGCTTCATGCGTCTTCCCGAAACGACGGCATGGTCCACCCCGGCATCGATCTGATGCCCGGGCAGGTCAAGCGCAGATACAACATGCGCGGCAACCGCATGTACGATCAGGTCTGCAAGGAACTCGACGTCCCCTTCCGCCGTTCCGGCCAGTACCTCTGCTTCCTTAAAAAACTCTATGTGGCGGGTGGGTTTGTTTCTCAGCTGTACTTCCTGTTATTCGGCCCAACGGGCAGGTATATCGGCAAAAAGGCGTTCCGTAAACGCGAACCGCATATGAATCCAGAAATCCACGGCGCTCTCTTCTTCCCTTCCGCCGGAGTCGTTTCGCCTTACGGGCTGACCATTGCTTACGCGGAAAACGCGGCGGATAACGGCGTTCGCCTTTCGCTCGATACCGCAGTGCTCGGTATGCGCGTGGAAAACGGCGAAATCAAGAGCGTTCAAACAAACCGTGGAACGGTTTACCCCAAAGTCGTAATCAACGCGGCGGGCGTTTTTTCCGAGGAAGTCGCCAAAATGGCCTGCGATCGCTTTTTCTCGATTCATCCGCGCAGAGGCACGAACACGATTCTGGACAGCAAGGCCGCCTTCCGCCTTAACACCATCGTTTCCTCGCTGGGCACGTCCAGCACGAAAAAGAAGCACACAAAAGGCGGCGGGCTGATCCGCACCATCGACGGCAATGTCCTCGTCGGTCCCGATGCGGTGGAAACCTTTGAAAAAGAGAATTTCGCGACGACCGAAAAGAGCGTAACGGACGTGTTCGACAAACAGCGCAGAACCGATCCCGCGCTGCGCTTTGGCGAAGCGATTACGTACTTTACCGGCGTTCGCGCGGCGACCTATGAAGAAGATTTTGTCATTCGCAAGGGCCGCAGAACAAGAAACATCGTACACGCGGCGGGGATTCAGTCCCCAGGCATCACGGCGGCTCCGGCCATCGCGGTGGACGTTGCAAAAATGGCCTCCGAAGTGCTGGGTTGCGCTCGCCCCGTCGGCAAAAATTCGAACTTCAACCCGGTTCGAAAAGGAATTGTCCGCGCAAACGAACTCCTTTTTGAAGAGCGCAACGAACTGATCCGCCAAAACCCCGACTACGGTGAAATCGTCTGCCGCTGCGAACAGATCAGCCGCGGCGAAGTGCTGGATGCGCTCCATCGCAGCGTACCTTGCGATACTGTGGACGGCGTTAAGCGCCGCGTTCGCCCCGGCATGGGGCGCTGTCAGGGAGGATTCTGCGGGCCGCTGGTACTGCGCATCATCGCCGAGGACAAAGGTTTGCCCGTCGAGGAAGTAGAAAAAAGCGGCATCGGCAGCGAGCTTCTCTTTGGCGTCATCAAGGAGGTGACGCGCAATGACTGACACGTTAACCTTTGACGTAACGGTCATCGGCGCGGGCCCCGCGGGTCTCGCCGCCGCGCTGGAAGCGGATCGCTCCGGCGCAAGCGTGCTGCTGGTCGAACGGGAAGCGCAGCTCGGCGGAATCCTCAAGCAGTGCATTCACGACGGTTTCGGCCTCGTTCGTTTTGGCGAAAAGCTCTCCGGTCCGGAGTATGCCGAGCGGTTTATCGCGCGACTTCCCAAAAGCGGGGTCACCGTCAGCACCCTCTCGTTTGTGAGCGATATTGAGCGCGTCGGCGAAAATATGTACCTGACGCTGATCACGCGAGGCGGTATGCGCCGCGTGCGGAGCCGCTCGCTCGTTCTGGCCACCGGCTGTCGGGAGCGGACGTCCCGCCAGATCGGCATCCACGGCCGCCACTGCGCGGGCGTCTTTACCGCGGGCTGCGCGCAGTACTACACGAATATACTCGGCAAACTGCCAACCAAACGCTGCGTCGTCCTCGGCAGCGGGGATATCGGCCTCATCATGGCGCGGCGGCTCACGCTGGAAGGCGCAATAGTCGTAGGCGTTTACGAAGCAAAACCCACGCCGAGCGGGCTGACGCGCAATATCAGCCAATGTCTGACGGATTTCGACATTCCGCTTTATACGAGCAAAACCGTGACAAGACTTTTTGGCAATCAGCGGCTCGAGGCGGTCGAGATTTCAAGCGTGGACGAGCGCATGCGCCCGATTGCGGGAACGGAAGAGATCATTGCCTGCGACGCGCTGATTCTCTCCGTCGGCTTGATACCGGAAAACGAGCTGGCGGAGTCGCTCGGCGTGCCGCTCGATATGAAGACGAAAGGCGCGGTTGTGGACGAACGGAATCAGACGCTCGTAAACGGCGTGTTTGCCTGCGGCAACGCGCTGCACGTCAACGACCTTGTGGATTACGTTTCCGAAAGCGGCGAAACGGCTGGCCGCGCTGCGGCAGCTTATGCAAAAAGGACTATCGAGCAAGCGCGCGATCTCTGCCCAGCTGCATCCGATGAAACGCTCCTGTACGTCGTGCCGCAAAGACTCGACCGTATTGCCGAAAAGCCTGAGCGCACGTTCTTTTTCCGATCCGCGCGGGACATGGACAACGCCGTTTTGACCGTAACCAAAGGCGAAGCGGTTCTGCTTACGAAAAAGTATGCCCACCTTCGCCCGCCTGAGATGGAACGCTTAACGCTAACCATCGAAAACAGCCAGCTTTCCGGCGAAGAACCGGTACTCTTCCATTTGGAGGCAAACACCAATGCGTGATACAATGCAGTCAGCGGAAAAGGAAATTGTCTGCATCGTCTGCCCGAACGGCTGCCGCATCCGCTGCACGCCGAATGGAAGCGAATATGCCTTTAGCGGAAACAAGTGCAAGCGCGGCATCGCTTACGCGCAGGCGGAACTCACCCGCCCCATGCGGTCTCTGACTTCCAGCGTAAAGACGATTTTTGCCGACGCTCCGGTAGTCAGTGTGCGCACTGACGGTGAAATTGAAAAAACACGCATTCCTGAAGTGTTGACCGCCCTTGGCAAGGTAACGCTCGATCACACGGTGAAAATGGGAGACGTCATCCTTCCCAACGTCTGCAACACCGGCGTCAACTTGATCTGCACCAGCAACCGTCTGGCGCACCGTCTATAAACAATCGCAATTGGCAACTCTGAAAGGAGCGAAATCATTCTATGTCTCACGTTTATAAAGGATTTGAACCGAACTGGGTTCGCGGCGAAGTACCCAAGGACAGCTACCGCTCGATTTTCAAATGGGGCGATATGCTGGAGATTAAGCCTCCGCGCGAATCGCTCTATCGCATGATGAAGGCGAAGTTTGGCTTAACCGACGATGATTTCAAGGCGTATACGGAAGATACCGGCTTTGACAAAGTCGAATTTGATCTGCCGATTCAGCTAAAAGAGCGGGATTTGGAAGCGTTTCGCGCCATCGTTGGCAGCGAGTTCGTTCGCACGGACGACTACGCGCGCCTTTCCGTTGCCTACGGAAAAACGATGTACGATATCCTCCGCCTTCGCAACAAGATTGTCGAAAACGTGCCGGATGCGGTGCTCTACCCCGATACGAAGGAGCAGATTGAGCAGGTCGTGGCCTACTGCGCCAAGCACAAGATCCCCGTCTATGTCTACGGCGGCGGCTCTTCCGTAACGCGCGGCGTGGAGTGCGTCAAAGGCGGCATTTCGCTCGATATGCGGCTCAGATTCAACAAGGTGATCGAGTTCAACGAAATCGACCAGACCATCACGGTCGAGGCCGGCATGAGCGGCCCGAAGCTGGAAGAAACACTCAACAACGCCGTCAAGCTTTTTGGCGCAAAGCGCGCCTATACCTGCGGGCATTTCCCGCAGAGTTTTGAATATTCCTCCGTCGGCGGCTGGGTCGTGACCCGCGGCGCCGGGCAGAACTCCACCTACTACGGCTGCATTTCGGATATCGTACTTGCGCAGGAGTATGCAACCCCCATCGGCGTGCTCAAGACCGACCGCTACCCGCGCAAGGCCACCGGCAGCGACCTGGGGCAGATTCTCATGGGCGGCGAAGGCACTTACGGCGTGCTGACGCATGTTACCCTCAAAGTCTTCCGTTATATGCCGGAGACGATCAAGCGGTTTTCCTACATGTTCAAGGACTGGGAAACCGCGCAGGCCGCCGCGCGCGAAATTATGCAGAGCGAAGCGGGTTACCCTTCCGTATTCCGGCTTTCCGATCCGGAGGAGACCAGCGTAATGCTGCATCTTTACGGCGTGATGGATTCGCCGCTGAAGCACCTCTTTAAAATGCGCGGTTTCAAAGAGAACGAAATGTGCCTCTATCTTGGTTTTACAAACGGCGAAATTGGCTTTTCCCGCAACTGCGCCAAGAACGTCCACCGTGTCTGCCGTAAATTCGGCGGCATGAGCCTGACAGGCTATGTCACGAAGGGCTGGGAGAAGGGCCGCTTCAACGATCCCTACATGCGGGACACCATGCAGGATTTCGGCATCGTGACCGACACCATGGAGTGCTCCGTCAACTGGAGCAACATGAGCAAGGTTCATGCGGAAGTGCGCGCTTTCTGCAAGTCCCGCCCGAACACGATCTGCATGACGCATATGTCGCACGTTTACCCGCAGGGCGCAAACCTCTACTTCATCTTTATCATCAAAGAGAGCGATCCTGAGGCGTTCCGCGCCTACCACGCGGGCATCCTCTCCGCCATTCAGAAGTCCGGCGCCGCCATGAGCCATCACCACGGCATCGGCAAGATGTTTGCTCCATGGCTGGAAGGCTCGCTCGGCAGGCAGGAATACGACGTGCTTCGTACGCTCAAAAATCATTTTGATCCCGACAACATCATGAATCCCGGCGGTACGCTCGGATTCGACTTAAAGGAAAGCGAAAAGCATTTCCCGAACTGACGCAAGACCGTTTTTTCCGCGTTCCGGCTGATTGGATATTGGTTGGAACGCGGTTTTTGTTTAGCGTTGTTCTGCTCAGCGAACATTGCGAAAAGACCACTCTTATGCTACAGTTATCTAATTAAAGCACATCGAATAAACCGATCAAGGAGAGCTGACATGCCGTTTTTTATCACGGATGATTGTATCGGCTGCACGGCCTGCGCAAAGATTTGTCCTGTTCTCGCGATCTCTGGCGAACCCAAACAGCAGCACAAGATCAATATACGGCGATGCGTTTCCTGCGGCGTCTGCGGACGCGTCTGCCCCAAGAGCGCGGTGCTGGACGGGCACGGCAACCTTTGCAAAAGCGTACCGCGCAAGAACTGGAAAAAACCTTCGATCAATACGGAGCTTTGCAGCGCCTGCGGCATTTGCGTGACCTGGTGCCGTGCGGAAGCGCTGCGCATCTCCCCTCCCGCGTTTCACGGCGATATTCACGTATTCGCCCAACTGCATGAGCCGGCCAAGTGCGTTGGCTGCGCGCTCTGCGAGGAGAATTGCCCGCTTGGCGCGATCACGATGGCGGAGGTGCAAGCATGAAACTGCCGGTTTACGCGCTCATTGATCTGAGTAAACGCACATCCGCCCCTTACGAGATCAGCAAGAAATACTACACAAAATACATCGGCGGAAAGACGCTTGGCGCGCGTCTGCTGCTCGACCTGACCCCCGCGGGCATCGATCCGCTCGGCGAAGAAGCAATCGTCATTGTCAACACCAGCCCCATGAACGGCACGGGCGCGCCGAGTTCCAGCCGTTTTAACATGACGTTTAAAAACGTCCTCACCGGCGGCATCGCCAGCAGCAACTGCGGCGGCCAGTTCGGCGTTATGATGAAGCGCGCGGGATTCGACGGCGTGATTCTCAAAGGCCGGAGCGAAACGCCGGTGACAATCGAGATTATCGACGGCAAGGTTGCAATCAAAGACGCAGGCGAGCTTTGGGGCAAGGACGCAGAACAAACGCAGGAAGCGTTTCCCAAGATTTACGGCAAACTGGTCATCGGTCCCGCGGGCGAAAACCTCGTACGCTACGCTTCCGCCGTCTCCGGCGAACGCGTTGCCGGGCGCTGCGGCGCGGGCGCGGTTCTCGGCGCAAAGAAGGTTAAGGCGCTCGTGGCCTACGGCACGCAGAGGCCAGAAATCTACAACCCGAAAGGGTTCAGCAAGTACGTTAAGAAATGGGTTTCGTTTCTGCGCAACCATCCCATGACCGGCGAGGCTCTGCCTAATTACGGCAGCGCGGGGCTGGTCAGTAAGGCGAACTCGACAAACGCACTGCCTACCCATAACTTCAAATACGGCCATAGCGCGGACGCGCATTTTGTCAGCGGCGAAACGCTGACGGATCAGTACCTGCTCCGCAACAGTTCCTGCATCTCCTGCCCCATCCGCTGTGAACGGCGCGTTTCCGTTGACGGGCGGGACGTCAAGGGGCCGGAATATGAGACCTGTGGTTTCTTCGGGCCGAATATCGACGCCATCAGCATGGAAAACATGCTGCGGCTCAACTACCTTTGCGATATTCTCGGCATGGACACGATTTCGCTTGCGTCCACCATCGCGTTTGCCATGGAGCTCAAGGAAAACGGTATTGCCGACTTCGGGGTGACGTTCGGCGACTCAGGCAATCTCTTCGAAGTGGTTGAAAAGATCGCCCGCCGAGAGGGAATTTACAGTGACCTTGCCAACGGCTCCAAGTGGATGAGCGAAAAGTACGGCGGCAAGGAGTACGCTATGCACTCCAAAGGGCTGGAGATGGCGAGTTACGAGCCGCGCCGCTCCGTTGGCATGGGGCTTGGCTACGCAACCAGCAACCGCGGCGGCTGCCACCTCAACGGCGGGTATCTGGCGCTTTTGGAATCCGTCGGCGTTCTCTTGACCGACCCGCTCTCCACAAGCGCAAAGCCCGCGCTGACGGTGTTTCTGCAAAACGCGCTGGAAGCCATCTCCGCCAGCGGCTTCTGCCTCTTTACCGCGCAGTCGTTCGTGCCTGGCATCTTCTTCAAGCTCGGCCCGCACCACCCTTTGACCCGCGCGGTCGGCAAGATTGCCACGCATCTCGGCCTCGGTGTGCGGTTGTTGCTTTGGATGATGCCGATACTGCGGTTCAACTCCGTTTATCTCTTCCCGCATGCGGAGGCGCTTCGGCTCGCAACCGGGCTGCCGTTTTATACGGGATCGTTTGTAAAGCTGGGTGAACGCGGATTCAATCTGGAGCGCATGTACAGCCAGCGGGAAGGATTGACCGGCAAGGACGATTCCCTGCCCGACCGGCTCACCAAGGTGCCGCAGGATCCGAACAATCCCAAGACCGTTGTGCGACTCGACAAGATGCTTCCGGTGTACTACCGCGTACGCGGGTGGGATCAAAATGGCGTTCCGAAGAAGCGTACGCTTAGGAGGCTTGGCATTACAGAATGAAGACGATACGATATTACGCGCCGCTTCGCGCCATGCTGCAGAAAGAAACCGAGGAAACCGACGCCAACAACGTCCGCGAGGTGCTGGCATATATTAAAACGCGGTACGGCAAGGAAGCGCTCAAAGCCGCGGAGAGCGCTTTGATCGTGGTCAACGACGTCAGCATCGGACTCTTTGACGGAAAGAAAACGCTCCTGAAGGATGGAGACGTCATCGGGTTTCTGCCGCTCTGCGGCGGCGGCTGATGCTCTCTACAAACTGAAAAAGCGATCCCGCAAGGGATCGTTTTTTTACGAGCCAGCACAATATTAATAAAACAATTCAATCTTTTTAACTGCAGTAATTTTTAGGAATTGTTTGTTGACTTTCCAAAGAAATCATTGTAAATTTACAAAAGCGGCCTTTTATTGATTGACCATAGAGAATTTCGGAGGAACTCTTTTCATGATCGTTATTCTGTTGGCTCCGGCGGCGGCGATTGGTTTTATCCCTGTTTTTTTGATGATTCTCGCGGCGGTCGGCATTGTGAGTACTGTCGAATTCAGCGCCAATTATGTACAGGTTTTCCAGTCCATTATGAACATCGCCGGCATTCTGATCTGCCCCATCGCATCCCTGAAACTGTACTTCAAGTCACGAAGAGAAAAACTCCCGGCAACGCTTTTAACCACGCTTTGTTTTTTGCTTCTGCAGTGTGTATTTCTTTTCATGGTCAATTATGCGTACAAAATCGACGGCTTAACCAGTAATATCTGGCTGGATTCGCTGTTTGGCTTTACGATCGGCTGGGCGCCGTTGCTGCTCTATGCTATCATACTTGGCCTAAGTGTGCGTTCCAACAGATGCGACGGCTCCGACAGCGACGAACTTTTTCGCTCGGTCGGTTTAACTTTTGTGTTTACAATCACCATCAGCGAGTGGGCAGGCGCACTCATCGGCGAAGGCTACACCAATCTGATGGATCTTATTTTCTGGGGCGTCGCGTTTTTTATTTTCATACTGCTCATTAACTTCATAATGTATGCAATCGTACGTGGGTTCTATCGATTGTTTTCGAATGCTCGTAACCGTTAGTCAGCTATATTAAAAAGCGATCCCGCAAGGGATCGTTTTTTGTTATGGTTCCGGCGTCGGCTCTAAAGTTGGCGCTGGAGTTGGCGCGGGCGTAAACAGCACCCAGTCGCCCACTTCGCCCTGTCCTTTTGCGTTCCATCCTTTGGCGAGCACGCGCCCATCCGCCGTTACGCCAACAACATGTGTAGCGCTCGCGGAGATGGCGACGACGGTTTGCCAGCCGGAAACGTCGATTGCATCCGAAGCGTTGTAAAACCGCGCTTCCACCTTGCCGTCTCTCTTGAGCGCGAACACACCGTTTTCCGTGCAGTCGATGGCCAGAATGTCGCTGAGTCCAGCAACGTCCAAGCCGTTGGAAACAAGCGTTCCGTCCGCTTTGAGGCCGACGCTGTTTGCGCTGGCCGCGTCGATTGCTACAAGATCGTAATAAGCATTCGTTATCAGCGAATCGCTCGTAGAAAGCGCGTTTCCGTTTTCCATGACGCCACATAGGGCGAAATCGCCAACGCAAAGCGATGCGACGGTATGCCACTTGATGGTCGAATACGCTTCAAAACCAGTGTTGAGGATCGTCCCGTCCACAGTAACCCCAACGGTATTGTATGCGCCCGCGTAAAGAGCAACGACATTCTGCCATTTGGAAACATTGCATTGGTCGTATTTATTCGAGCCGCAGGCGACCACCGTTCCGTCCCCAAGCAGCGCCGCCGTGTGGTATGCACCCGCAGCAACGGAAACGACGTTTGCCCAGTCATAAACATTGCACTGCCCGGAAAGGTTTGAGCCGGTTGCAAGAACCGTTCCCTGCTCCGTTCTTGCCACCGTATGCAGGTATCCCGTAGCGATTATGCCCTTTGGCAGCGCTTCCCGCTCCGCCTTGAGTGCCGCGCGCGCGGCAAGCTGCTCATCCGTCAGGCCAACCAACAGTGAAACGAGATCCCCCGCTCCTTCGCTTTCCGAAAGCGCGGCGGCGGATTGTTTGGCGTACTCTGCCGCCTGTTCGTAGTCGCCCAGCGCGTAAAACAGACGCATCGCTTCCTCATAGTAACCGTATTCCAGACGCTCCTGCGCGTAAGCGTAATCGCAGGCGTCGCCGCGTTCGGGTGCGTCCAGGTAATCCTCCAGGCTGTCGAACGCCTCTCCCGCTTCCTGATAGTCCCCATCCGCTTCATACAGCGCGGCGAGGCGATAGGTCGCGTCCTGCCAGCGCGAAAAAGCGTCCGAATAGTCTCCTGCAGAACGGTACAGCGCGCACGCTTCGGTAAGCTTGCCCACGTCGTCGAGCTGCCGCGCATAGGCATAGTAATTTTTCTTTTGCAGTTCCGCTTTCGCCGTTTCGTTTTCCAGCGTTTCAATAAACCGCTGGGCTTTTGAGTAATCCCCGCGCGAAATTAATATCTCCGCGTAAGCCTGCTTCAGTGAAGAAATGTTGCGGTATGCCAAAAAACCAAGCAAAGCAAGAACCAGCACCGCTATCAGTGAGCCGATCAGCGCGCGGCGAAGAAACGCCCGGTCTCCCGCACGGGGTGACCCCCCGACAGGCGCGGAGCGCTTGCGCCAGATCAATGTGCCATTCTTCTGTTCGCCCTCTACGGGCGGATGGATGACCGAATGCGGCCGCTGTTCGTGTTCGCTCATTTTAAATTCGCCGGCATAAGCTGGTTGACAAAAGCTGTGCCGACCCCTTCCGATTCCGAGAGAACCACATAGATATCCTGAATTCCGCATCGGCGGATATACTCGGCAACGCCGCCCTGCGCGGCCTCCTTGGAGTAGTATTCGTCCCGAAAGTCCACCATATATACGCTGTCGTAATATGGCATTAAAAACGGCGCAATCGCGTTGCCAAAGGAATCGCACACCATCAGCATATTTCGCCCGGTATGATAGCCGCCGTCCAGCACGCGGTACGGCCCGTGCGTTCCGCCAAGGAAGATTTTGTAATCCTTCTGCTCCGTATCCAGCACTTTCAGCTCACTTTTGCGGTACGTGTTGGAAACCCAGAAGGATTCCGCCGGTGCGAGAGGCTCATAGTAAGTCAACGTGTCGGCGAGGTCTTTGAGTTTTGCGCTGCGGTTATGCAGATAGATGGAACCGAGAAAGCCTTCTATTGTTTGAGAAGCGTAATCCGAAAGCGGCACCGTCTGGTACCCTTCGCTTTGGATCATCGCGTTTGCCGCGTAGTATGCGCCCAGCGCCGTCCAGTGGTGGTCGGTGCGGAAGAAGATATACTCACCCTGCGTCATATGGCTGCCAAGAATATCCACCGCCGAATGGACGACTACATTTTCGCTCACCAGAGGCTCCAGCGCGTTTTCGAGTTCGCTCGACCAGCCGCTCTCCGTATCCAGATGGAGCGCCAGCTTGTTTGCCGTCTGCGAACGCGGCACGAGCAGTACGTGCAGTTTGCCGTCCGCAGGAAGCAAAGCCGCGTAACTGTTAAACACATTCGCCGCGCGCTCGATATCCGCCTTGGAGTACGTCAACAGCGCGGATTTTGTTCCGTCCGCATGAATAAGCCAAACGCTCGCCTGTTCGGGCGTCAGCACGCCAGATTCGGTCGTGGATTGTGCGGATTGCGGCTGTTCGGATGATTCGGTTGCTTCCGTGTCGGATTCCTGTGTTTGCGTCTGCGTTTCCGCCTCTGAAACGCTCTGCTCCGTTTCTTCATCTTCCTGCGGCAGAAGTGCCATCACCGCTTCTTCGTCGGTTTCGGTCTGGTCGATCAACTCGTCCACCGTCAGCGCCGAAAAGAGGTGTTTTAATCCGTTTGTCGCGTCCACAATCTCCGTACGCAAGAAGAACTTGTCGCACAAAAAATCTTCAAACGCTTCGTCGAACGAGCCGCTCACAATCTGGCTGACCGAGAGCTTCGGCATAGCGGCGAGCGTTCGGTTTTCGTCCTCGGAGACGACCGCCTCCTTATTGGCCAACAGCAGCAGGCAGAGCCCGGCGGCGCCGCAGAGAATCATCCACCAAAGCGTGAGCAAAAACGCGATTTTCCGTCTCATACGGCGTCTCCTTTCTGCGAAAAATTAAAAACGGAAATACAAAAACGGATTATAGCTGTCCGCTACTAGATTCAATATGCTCAGCAAAACGACCAGCGTCAGCAGGATCGTTTCCACGAGCTGCGCCGTCCTTCTGGCGCGGAGGCGGTGGTCGAACGCCTGCTTGAGCTTTGGCAGAACCGGCACGCAGAGCACGCAGGCAACCAGCGGCAGAATCGTGTAGGTTTTTACCGCCTGCAGGCTCGCCGCGTCCGTTAGTGCCGTAAACGTCAGACTGCCGGAAGCGTTGCTGAGTCCCAGCATGGCGAGCATTTGCCGCGAACAGAGCGCAAGATCGGTCTGGTAGAACAGTGCCCATCCAAACAGCACGATCAACAGCGTGAGCGCCGTTCCCAGCGCGCGCGGAATCCGCTTTACCGCACCGCGGAACACGCCGTGTTCCAGCGCGATGAACACGCCGTAATACAGCCCCCAGAGTACAAAGTTCCAGCTTGCGCCGTGCCAGAGCCCTGTCAGCGCCCAGACGAATAGCAAATTCAGTGTAGTACGCGCTTCGCCTTTGCGGTTTCCGCCCAGCGGGATGTAGACGTATTCCTTAAAGAAACGGCCAAGCGAAATATGCCACCTGCGCCAGAATTCCGAAACGGAACGCGCGATATACGGATAGTTGAAATTCTCCTGATACCGAAATCCCAGCACCTGGCCAAGGCCGATGGCCATATCGGAATACGCGGAAAAGTCGAAGTAAATCTGGAGCGCAAACAGGATGGACGTCAGCCACGCCGCCGTAAACGAGGCGTCCGCACTCGGCAGAGAGGCGAGCATTTCGCCAAGAATGTTGGCAATGAGCACCTTCTTGCCAAGCCCGATTGCAAAGCGGCGCATGCCGGATGTAAAATCGTCCAGCGTGGTCTGGCGTTCACGCAGTTCGTACTCGATATCCGAATACTGCACGATCGGACCCGCGATGAGCTGCGGAAAACAAGCGACATACAACAGAAGCAGCGCGAAATTCTTCTGTACGCGCACTTCGCCACGGTAGGCGTCCACGGCATACGTCAGAGCCTGGAATGTGAAGAATGAAATCCCGATGGGCAGCCGCGGCGTAGTAAGAACCTTGGTACTGCCAAAGACGGGCAGGATTTGGTTGACAAAAAAGGCGGCGTACTTAAAGTACAGCAGCGCTAAAAGCGAAACGGCAATAGTAAGCACAAAGAGCAGTTTTCGCGTTCCCGGGCGCTTTGCGCTGGTCACCAGCAGCGTCCCGCCATATACCGTAAGGGCGACAAACAGCATGGCGAGCACGTACACTGGCTCACCCCATGCATAGAAGATCAACGAGCCGGTGAGCAGAACCGCGTTTCTCCACCATATCTTGCGGCAAGCAAAATAGGCCGCTAGAATGGCGGGCAGAAACAGCAATAAGAATGTCAGGCTCGAAAATACCATGGGGATATTATAGCATAGAAACCATTCTCCGGTGAACGCGCCTTGATAAGCCGGAACAGGATTTTACTTTGTTCAATTCGTGCGTTGATAGAATGATTTCGCTAGATGAATACAAAATTACAAATCGTTTTCAAACAGCTGAATCGGGATATTCCTTCAATCTGCCAAATAGAAAAGAAAAGCCTCTGATTCCATAAGAACCGAGGCTTGTATGTTTCTATTTCTTCAGGAGCAATTCAGTAAATGTCTGAACAAGCGTTTCTATCTGCTCTTCCCTCTGCTCGCTCGTCCAGTGGACGACGCCCGTTCCGGTAACCGCGGTTCCCTTTGCGGCGATCAGAGCTTTCGCCTGCCTGATAGCGTGATTCGCGCCGAGCCAGGGCTTTTTAAAGTGCTGCGTCGTAAAAAAGAGCACCTTTTTCGCTTCGAACTTTGGCAGCTGTTTGAGATACAGCACCATCGCCTGTGCCAGCGAAAACGCCTGCACAGGAGACGCGAACACCAGCGCGTCGTATCCGTTCGGATCGGGCGCGCCAATGAGTTTCAGCGGCGTTCCCGACTTGGGGTCTCCGCCTTCCACGGCTACGCGGGCAATCTCCACTTCCGCGCCGACGCTGACAAGCGCGTCTTTCAGCCGCTCCGCAACACCGAGCGTATTGTTCGTTTGCGAATAAACGATTATGCCGATTTTCATACAATCTGGCCTCAATTCAAGTCGATCAGTTTTGCTTTGACGCCGTCCAGTTTGTTCAGGTCTTTGACCAGTTGCTCAATCTCTTCTTTTTCGCCGAACGGCTGGAGAATAATCATGCCGTCGGTCGCGCAGGAATCCGCGTTCACTTCATGCAGTCCGAGGCGCGCCTTGATCTTGCAGCCATTTTGGGTGAGCACCTGTTGAAAGCTGGTTGCGTTGCTGGTGCGGTTGTCCATTCGTACGCCGATGAAATAATAGTAAGACATTAGTTGTACCTCCTTTATCAAATAATTACTAATTTAGCTGTTTCAATATTATTCTTATAGCCACACATTTTACTTTACAGATAAATATAGTATTATTACATTAATTAAGCAAGGAGATTTATTATGTCAAATCCTAGGATATTAGTTACTAAGCGTCAACCTATCATAGTTGGACACATATGTTCAAACTGTAAAAATCCAATTATCGCGACCTTTACAATACAAGTTAAAGTTGAAAAGGTAGTAATGTTTTCGCATTCTAGAGCAGAGAAAATTGCTATAGATACTGCAGATCAAGTCATACAAGATAATATCAGACGGATAACTTTATGTAAAGAAACATGTATAAGTCTTGCCGATGACTCCTTTGAAAAAACTCAAATGTTAGAAGCTGGATTATTTAGCACTTCCAGTATAATTGATGTAAGTACGCCATGCCCAAATTGCGAGTATTTAGAAAAATGGCAAACAAAGTCAAATTTGGAAAAGCGAGATTCTATATCTGACACTTATAGTTACCCAATAGTTTTTCTCGACATTAATTTAGCAATTAAATGGAAGCAAGCTTATCTCATGGTAAAAATCGTTGAAGTTGAAAACCTTCGGAAAAATATTGATGAAATAAGAAAAGCGATAGAAGTAGCTTCGGTTCTTCATTCTGAAATCAATCTATTATCCTGTGAGAAGGAATCTTTGCCCGAGATATCTCTTAAGGAAAAGTTATTAGCTGATTGTTCTAATGCACGAGAGAAAAAGAAAGAGCTTCGATTCTTTGACTTCTCAGCTAAAGCTGCATTGAATAAAGTAATCAGCGCCAATTATGTCATAATTAAGAATATTGACCGACTCATTTGTGAAAAGAAAATGGAAATTGAAAGAGCAATTCGTCAAAGAAAAGTGCAATTACAATACGTTCAACTACTAGCATTTGGTAGTTCTGGAGATTCTAGTGTATTCTGTTCGCACAACGCCACTTGTTTTGTACTAGAAGCAAATATAACCAAAGATGAATGATTATCTAGGTTATATTTGTTGCAGAAAAAAATAGAGCTAACTCGATAGTTCAGCGAATCAACTCTATTACCAAGTAAAAATATATATGTTATCACTCCCACTCAATCGTGCCCGGGGGTTTACTGGTGATATCGTAGACCACGCGGTTGACATGCGGCACCTCGCCGATAATTCGGTCGCTGATGCGCCGGAGCACCGGAAACGGAATTTCCGCCCACTCGACGGTCATCGCGTCCGTACTGGTGACCGCGCGAACGCCGATAATGTAATCGTACGTCCGCAAGTCTCCCATCACGCCGACGGTGCGCATGCCTGTAAACACCGTAAAATACTGCCAGATCGCACGATCAAGACCCGCCGCTTTGACTTCCTCGCGGAAGATGGCGTCGCTTCGGCGCAGAATCTGCAGCTTTTCTTCGGTTACGTCGCCGAGGATGCGGATGGCAAGCCCCGGCCCCGGGAACGGCTGCCGCCAGACGAGTTCGCGCGGGATGCCGAGCGATTCGCCCAACGCCCGCACTTCGTCTTTAAACAGCATCCTGAGCGGCTCGACTAGGCCGATAAACCCGATGTCCTTCGGCAGGCCGCCTACGTTATGGTGGCTCTTGATCGTGTCCGCGCTGCCGGTTCCGCTTTCGATCACGTCCGGGTAGATCGTCCCCTGCAGCAGGTATTCCCCGCCGCCGAGTTTCTTGGACTCCTCTTCGAATACGCGGATAAACTCTTCGCCAATGATCTTGCGCTTTCGTTCCGGCTCGGTTACGCCCTTGAGCTTTTCCAAAAAGCGTTCCCGCGCGTCCACTTTGATGATGTTGAGCGAGAGCGTGTCGTGATAGACGCGCATGACCTCTTCCGCTTCGTTTTCACGCAGCAAGCCGTGATCCACAAAGATGCAGGTGAGCTGCTCGCCAACCGCTTCGTGCACGAGCACGGACGCAACCGAAGAGTCCACCCCGCCGGAAAGCGCGCCGATCACGCGGGCGTTGCCCACCTGCGCGCGCACCTGTGCAATCAGCTCCTCGCGGAGGTTTGCCGCGCTGTAATCGCAAGCCAACCCGCAAACGTCACGCAGGAAGTTGCGAAACAGGAGTTGTCCGTTGACCGTGTGCGTCACTTCGGCATGGAACTGGATGCCGTAGAGCTTACGCTGGTCATCGGCAAACGCCGCAACCGGGCAAGCGTCCGTTTTTGCGATGGCTGCAAACCCTTCCGGCGCGCGGGTGACGGAGTCGTTATGGTTCATCCAGACCACGCCGCCGAGCCCGGAAAAGAGCGGATGCGTATTCAGTTGGATGTTCGTATGCCCGTATTCACGGATATTTGCGGAGGCGATCTCACCGCCGAATACCTTGGCAATGTACTGCATGCCGTAGCAGATGCCCAAAATGGGCACGCCGAGGGAGAAGATATCGTTGTCGCAGGCTTTCGCATCCGGCGCGTACACGCTGTCCGGTCCGCCGGTAAGGATGATTGCCGAAAGAGAATCCCCCTTGATGCGCTCCAGCGAAGCGGTATGCGGAATCAGCTCGCTGAATACGCCCGCTTCCCGCACGCGCCGCGCGATCAGCTGGTTATACTGCCCGCCAAAGTCGAGAACGACGACGCGTTCGCGCATGTTGTTATTCCTCCCTGAAACGAATGCCGGTTTCGTCGGCGCTCTCAATAATAGCAAGCGACTCGAGATGAATCCCTGCCTCGCGAATTCTCTGCCCGCCGGGCTGGAACCCTTTTTCAATCGCTACTCCGATGCCGATCAGTTCCGCTTCTGCCTCGTGGACGATTTCAATCAACCCGCGCAGCGCTTCACCGTTGGCAAGAAAGTCGTCGATGATCAGCACCTTGTCGTGCGCCTTGAGCCATTGGCTGGCGAGAATCAGCGTAAACTTCTTTTTATAAGTATAGGAATAGATTTCGCTGTGGTAGAGCCCGCCTTCGATGTTATCCGATTTCGCCTTCTTGGCAAAGATCATCGGCACGCCGAATTCCTCCGCGCAGATGGTTGCCAGCGCAATGCCGGAAGCCTCCACCGTGAGCACCGCCGTCAGCCCCGACAAATCAAAACGGCTCTTGAATTCTTTCGCCATGTCGCGCATCAGCGCAGTATCCACGCGGTGATTCAAAAAGCCGTCTACCTTGATGATATTGCCAGGGAGCACCCGCCCCTCGGCACGGATTCGATCCTGAAACTGCCGCATGCCGCATCATCTCCCGTCAAAGTAAAATAATGCAAACATTATCTCGCAAATCGCGCCATGAATCAAGCCTTAACGGAAAGATCGAAAAATCTGTTTGCACATTTGCAATTTTATCTGTTTTCGGGGGATGTTATCTATTTTGCTGCGCGCGTTTAAATGAACAAGAGAAACGCCGTACGGAAAACCGCACGGCGTAAGAAAGCGACTCGATTTTAGTTGAGCGAATCTTTGAGGGCTTTGCCGGCCTTGAAGGTGGGCAGCTTAGACGCCGGAATATCGATTTCTTTGCGGGTCTGCGGATTGTGGCCTTTGCGAGCGGGGCGAACCTTCGCCTCGAACGTGCCGAAACCGACGATGGAGACCTTTTCACCGGCCTTCAGGGAATCTTCGATCGCGCTCAGCAGAGCGCCAACGGCTTTTTCCGCATCCTTTTTCGACAGTTCGCTCTTCTCCGCGACAGCCGCGATTAAATCGGTTTTATTCATTGTGTAAACCTCCATAGTTTTTTGGTTGCTGAAACATTGTATCAATGTTCGTGGTATTTATCAAGCCTTAATTTGTGAATTATTCCCTGTTTCCGCGCTTTTTTGCTTCATCCCATAACAAGTCCATCTGCTTGAGCGTCATTTCCTTCAAGACCATTCCGCGCAGGATGGCAAGCTGCTCCATGGTTTCGAAGCGCCCGATAAACTTGTCCGTCGCTTCCATTAGCAGAAACTCCGGCTCCAGTTTCAAAAGGCGCGCAACATTGACCACCGCAAACAAAAGATCGCCCATCTCTTCGGCTATATGCTCGCCGGAACGCATCGCCTCGTCGAGTTCGGCGGTCTCTTCTCCAATTTTGAAGAACGCTTCTTCTGCGTTCGCCCAGTCGAAGCCGACGTCCGCCGCTTTCTTTTGCACCTTCCGGCTCCGTAGCAGCGCCGGAAAACTTCTGGGAACGCTTTTGAGCACTTCCGCCTGCGTATCTTGTTTGCGCTGCTGCATTTTGAGCGCGTCCCAGTTTTTGAGCACGTCGCCCGAACCGCTGACGCGCACTTCGCCGAATACGTGCGGATGGCGGTAGATCAGTTTCTCAACGAGGTCGGTCGCCGCGTCCTGCGCGGTGAACGCCCCCTGCTCCTCCGCGATGACAGCGTGCAGTGCAAACTGGAGCAGCACATCGCCCAGTTCTTCGCAGATATGATTATCGTCGCCTTCGTCGATAGCGTCGATGAGTTCATAGCATTCTTCCAGCAGCGCGTTTTTCAGCGACGCGTGCGTTTGCTCGCGATCCCACGGGCAGCCGTTCGGCGCGCGGAGGCGGCGCACAATGCGCATGACGTCCTCCAGTGTGTGCCGCTTTCTCTGCTCATACGGCAGACCCCGCAAATACACGCAGGTTGAAGCGTCGTAAGCGTCCTGACGGTCGAGCTCGCAAAGCGGAATCGAACGCGTTTCGTAATCTCCGTTCTTGCCAATCGAAGCTATCAAAACATCAAGCTCATCGTCAAAGTATTCCATAAGCGCCAGTTTGGCTTCTCCGGCGATCAAGCGCGAATCGATTTCGCAAACCACACAACTTTGCTCCGGGTCGAATGCCTTCGGCAGATCGTGCGCGGAGAATTCCCTTGCTTGCGGCAGCGCGGGAAACGCAGCGGCGGAAACGGACACATACGGCAAAACGGAAACGCCGATTCCATGCTCTTCCGCCTTCCGCTGAATGACCGGAAGCTGGCTGGAAAAGATGCTGCCGGTAGCGACGTATACGCAGTCTCCCGCAGAGACAATGCGCTCGGCGATCGCTTCGTTGAGCCGGTCGAAGTCCTCGCTGGTTTCAAACAGGTCGTCCATAGAACGGAATACAGGGTTCAGCGCGCGGACAGTCTCCGCGCTCGGATGAAGCGCCGTCTGTAAAAACAGCCTGTCTGCGCTTTGAATGGCTTTGCTCGCGCTGGCGGTCAGCGTATTCGGCGAGAACAGCGGAACAATCACAATACCCGGCATATGAGTCCTTTCACACTTACGCTTTCTTCTGCGCGTTTTTTCCGTACTGCAGGCGCGCAAGCAGTCTGCCACCCGGAATCAGCGAAAAATCATTCTTGGTGAACATCCGCATCCAAAGCGTCAGCACCATATAGAGCCCAAAGCCGACGGCGATACCCGCCGCGGTAGCAATGGTATTGGAAGAGAGAAGGTCCATGACAAATCCGTAGGTAAAATACGCCGCCGAACCCATCACAAGCGACGCGACGATGGGTTTGATAAACGTATCCATCACTTTGAGACGGAGCTTTGTGTAGCGGATGAGATAGATGGCGTCCAGCACACCGGCAACGATATAGCAGGCCGTGGTGGAGATGGCCGCACCTTGAATTTCGATATTCGGGTTTTTCATAAGCGTCACCATCAGAACGACTTTGACGACGCCGCCGATAAACAGGTTGATGACCGGAATATGCTGCTTGCCTACGCCTTGCAGAATGCCGGTGAGCGTCTGCACCAGCGAAAGAAAGATTACGCCGATGGCGGAGGTGCGCATTAAAGCGCTGGCGATGGCAAGTCGCTCCGGGTCGATATCGTATAAAAAGTCGATAACCGGCGAAGAGAGCGCAAACAGCCCGACCGAACACGGAATACCGATGAACATGGCAAGTTTGATGCCCATAGCGGAAGCTTTGTGAATGCCCTTGATATCCTTTGTCGCGCGCGCGGCGGAAACCGTTGGAACAAGGCTCATAGCAAGCGCAATGGTCAGCACGGCGGGCATGTTGATGATGTTGGTAACGTTGCTGCGAAGCGCCACGAACCGCATGGAAGCCGCCGCTTCGGAAAAGCCGATGTTGATGAGCGAACTTTTGATCAGTGAAGCGTCCACAATACCCATGATCGGCATGATGGCTGCGCCGATGGTCACGGGAATTGCGATGGCGAGCAGGTTGCGGATGATATGCGAAGTGCTCTCCACAGGCTCCTGCGGCGTTTCGGTTGGCTCCAGCGGCGCAAGATCACGCTTGCGAAATGCGTAGAAGAGAGCGACGACGATCAGCGCGAGCAGTTCTGAGAGCGTAACGCCAGCTACCGCGCCCATCGCGCCGTATTCAAGCCCGCGCGGCATCCAAAGATGCGCAAGGTAAAGTCCGATAGCGAGTTTTCCCGCCTGTTCGGCAAGCTGGCTCATGGCCGTGCCGGTCATCTGCTGCAATCCTTGCAGGTACCCGCGGTAGGCGCACATGATGGAGACGATCAACAGCGCGGGAGACATCATCCGAAACGACATGGCCGCGCCCGCGCCGACGGTGGTTCTTGCCAGAAAATCCGCACCCATGTACATCAACGCCGTCGTGACGGCGCCAATGCAGACGAGCATGATCAGCGACTTTTGAAACACTTTCTTTGCGCCCGCCATATCGCCCAACGTCGAGTGTTCGGCAACCATGCGCGAAATCGCGGTGGGAAGCCCCGCCGAGCTGATAACCAGAAGCGTGGAATAATACGGATAAACCGCCTCATAGTACTGCATGCCGTCGCCGAGCATGTTGTACATTGGAATACGGAAAAACGCGCCGATGATCTTGCAGATCAGTCCGGCTGCACCGAGGATGAACGCGCCTTTGACAAACGATTTCTTTTCGTTTTTCGCCATAGCGTACCTTTTCCCTTTCAACTATCCGGGCGGAGTTTGCCGCACCGGTTCAGCAGT
This sequence comes from Christensenellaceae bacterium, assembly GCA_963674535.1. GTDB lineage: Bacteria > Bacillota > Clostridia > Christensenellales > CAG-138 > UBA7703. The sequence goes on from OY771363.1 coordinate 1,543,243, forward strand.
TGATACGCAAACGCCGGAAAAACCAGCGATGCGCATTCGGTATTATACCATCTTTTTTCGCAGCGCGCTATCCGAAAGAGCGGAGAGGAACGTCTTTCCGCCTCGCGTACGATGCAAAGCGAACGTTCGCGCCATACGCGGAGGCGCGCTTAAAACAGCCCGCCTGTATCGACAAACCAAAGGCGTATTGGTATAATGGCGTTATTAAAGAAGGGGGTAACACCGATGGGCTTAATCGCGGCAGTCGGCGGCGCAATCAACGGCGTTCTCGCCGATCAATGGAAAGAGTATTTTTACTGTGAGTCTCTTGGCGCGGATATTCTGGTCAGCAAGGGGCAGAAGCGCGTCAACGAACGCCGCAGTTCCAACACAAAGGGCTCCGACAACGTCATTTCCAACGGTTCTATCGTTGCCGTCAATGAAGGGCAGTTCATGATGATTGTCGAGCAGGGCAAAGTCGTTGAGTTCTCCGACCAGCCCGGCGAATTCCTCTATGATACCTCCACTGAGCCTTCGCTGTTTTACGGCGGGTTCGGCAAAGGTCTGCTTGCTTCTCTGCAACTGATTGGAAAGCGTATCGGCTTTGGCGGAGACACGGCCAAGGATCAGCGCGTCTACTTCTTTAACAAGAAGGAGATTATCGGCAATAAATACGGAACCGCGAACCCCGTCCCGTTCCGCGTGGTAGACCGCAACATCGGTCTGGATATCGACATTGCAATTCGGTGCTTCGGCGAATACTCCTATAAGTTCGTCGATCCGCTCCTGTTCTATGCCAACGTCTGCGGCAACGTCGAAAGCGTTTACCGCCGAGACGAAATCGACTCCCAGCTCAAGAGCGAGCTCATGACCGCACTCCAGCCCGCGTTCTCCAAGATCAGCGACATGGGCATCCGTTACAGCGCGCTGCCCGGGCACACGCAGGAGATTGCGGACGCGCTCAACGAAGTTCTGACCGAAAAGTGGAAGGAACTGCGCGGCATCGCGGTTGCGTCGTTCGGCGTCAGCTCCGTTTCCGCTTCGGAAGAGGACGAAGAGCGCATCAAACAGCTCCAGCAGGCAGCGGCGCTCAAGGATCCCACAATGGCGGCGGCGGTGCTTGCCAGCGCGCAGGCACAGGCCATGCAGGACGCGGCAAAGAACGAAGGCGCAGGCGCTTTCGTGGCCTTTGCGGGCATGAACGCCGCGGCAAACGCAGGCGGCACCAGCGCACAGTCGCTCTACGGCATGGGTCAGCAGGCGGGCGCACCGCAAGGTTGGGTCTGCCCCAAATGCGGACACCCCGGCAACACCGGCAAGTTCTGCAGTAACTGCGGCGAACCGCAGCCCGTAGCGGGCGGCTGGACTTGCCCCAAATGCGGACAGACCGGCAATACCGGCAAGTTCTGCAGCAACTGCGGAACGGCCAAGCCGGAAGCGTTCAAGTGCCCCAAGTGCGGCTTTGCGCCCGCTGACGGCGTAAAACCCAAGTTCTGCCCGGAGTGCGGCGAAAAGTTCTAATTTAAGAAATCATCTAGCAACGCAGAGAGCCATCCTTGAAGCAGGATGGCTCTTTTTTGCTTGTCAGAGACCATATCGTTATGCCAGCGCGATAAACACGTCCATAAACTCTATGCCGTTTTTGACGTAAACGCGTTCAAAGCAGAACGACTGCGTTTGTGATTCTTCCCGCATGGGAATGTTCTTCTCGCGCAGGTAGTCCAGAATCGTCTTGTAGGCGTTCGGAATCAGCGTAAACGCCGCTTTGAACGGCTCTGTAATCGTGATGACGGCGTACTTACCGCCCTCCTGCCAAACCAGCTCCGCGCCGTCGCACTTGGGTGTAAAATCTTCCGGAATGACGCATGCGGAAACGTAGCCGTGCATGTTGAACACGTTGATCTGTTCCTGCGACAGGCATGGAAAATCCCAACCGATCATGTCGAGCGAATAGCCGGATACGTCGAGCAGGCCGCTCTTTTCCGCCCATGCTTTCATGGAGAGCGCAGCGTCGTCCTCCGGCGTTGCGCTGATGACGGCGTGCCGCGCGATACGAAACCGCTCCAGCTGTTCGATTCGTACGGGCGAATATGCGGAGCCGCCCGTACCAATCTTGCCGCGCAGCAGCTGATCCATCGTACAGGAGAAGAAGTCGCATAGCTCAAACAACTTTTCCATTGCAGGATATGCCTCGTCGGATTCCCACTTGGAGATTGTCTGCCGCGTAACGTTCAGCTTTTCCGCAAGCGCTTCCTGCGTCATAGAGCCATGCAGGCGGCGGAGATATTGCAGGTTCGTTCCGAAACTCATCAGGTTGTTTCCCCCTCGTTTTCTTTGTCTTTATTATAAATGGATATTTCGCGCAACTCTACCGTGCGTTGGTGGCGTTTTTCGCGGTTTTGTCAAACGGTGGTTGCAGAAATTATCGTTTCATCTTGTTTTTGTCAGGGGCAGAAGGACTCTCCGCTTCGCTCTCGGTCTGCTTGCGCTTTGCGCGGCGCAGCCTGTCGGCGGCGCTCCCCGGCCGCTAGAAACGCCGCACAGCGGCGTTTTCTGAACGCGGCTTCGAGTCATGTTTGAACAATAGCAAAATAAAAGACCATCCGGTTGGATGGTCTTTTGTTTTGGCAGGGGCAGAAGGACTCGAACCCTCAAGAACGGTTTTGGAGACCGCTATGTTACCATTACATCATGCCCCTAGGAAAGCGCGGTCTTTTTAGCCCGCAAATCGTATTTTAACGGATGCACCGATAAATTGCAAGCAGTTTTTCTTTCGTTTCCCACGCAAGTATCGTCCGTACGCCGTATACCGTTTCTTGACGCGTACTCTCGATTCCTTTACAATTCAGATATCATGCTGTCTGGGGGGGACTTATTGGGATGATCGCATCGACTAGCCAACCTTCCGCCGGAAGAAACTATTATATCGATTTTCTGCGCGGGCTCGCCGCGGTTAACATCGTACTCATCCATACCGCGTTCTGGTCCGGCTCCCAGTATGTTCCGGTTTGGTTCCAGAGCCTGACGCTGCTCGTCGACGTACCGCTGTTCTTCTTCATCGCCGGCTGGGCGTTTTCCTATTCAAACTCCTTTGAAAAATCGCTCCTCAACGTTTTTAAAACGCACCTGAAGTACTCCGTATTCCTCGTGCTGTACACGATCGCAATCTTCGTGCTCCACCGTGCGGAATTCTCCCCTGCCTCCGCGCTAAATACGTTTTTCTTCGTGTTCCCGAAAGACAATCTCCTGCTCCCCGTCGTCGGCAGTTCGTTTTGGTTCCTGCCGGTGTATTACTGCGTCAGCATCGCCGTTTCCGGCGCTATTGTGCTGGTTACCCGGCTTTCGCAAAATCAGAACACCGCGTTCCGTGTTCTCCGCCTGCTGGCGGCGCTCGTATTCTTTCTGTTTGCGTTTCTTTCACTGCAGCACTTTTCGAACGGCTCTCTGCAGACGATTCTCTTTTACGCGCTCTTTTTCCTGTTGGGTTATCTCACCAAGGACTGGGTCGTCCCGAAACTACACCATTTGTTGATAGCAATTGCCGTCCTGTTGATTGGATTATTTGGCTTTATGGTTCTCTCCCACAGAAGCGGATTCGACCTGCAAAGCGCAAAGTTCCCGCCGAACCTGCAATATTTTTTTGCGTCGCTGATCGGCATTTCCATATCGCTTTATATCAAGAAGTTCGTGAACGTCTCGCCGAAAAGCGCCTTCGTCTGGGTTGGCAAGAACGCGCTGTACTTCTACCTGGCGCAGGGTGTTTCTTCCAGCCTGCTGTTCTTCGTTATTCCCGCATTGCGGGGGCTTCCGTGGCCTGCACTTTTTGCGGTTTGCGCGATACTGAATCTAATTGGCACAATCCTTCTTGCGCTGCTCCTTAAGGCGGTATCCGACCCGCTGGAGCGGTTGTTTAATCGTCTGGTTAAACGTGCTGAAACTCGAACCTGAACCCGCCGTTTCATGTGTTTTCATCACAAATAAAAAATGACGCAGAAAGCGTCATTTTTTAATTGTGCTCACTCTTTACTCGCTGGCTTTGAAGTTGTAAACCGGCTTGATGACTCGTTCAACAGTCACCGTTTCGCTCAGCAGGGATAGAATCTCCTCGGTGGGTTTATAAGCATCGGGCGCTTCGTCCAGCGTTTCTTCCGAAACGGATGTCGTAAAAATGCCGGACATTTCGCGCCGGTAATCTTCCATCGAGAGCTTGGCTTTCGCCTGCGAGCGGCTCAGGCGCCTGCCCGCGCCGTGCGGTGCTGAGCAGTTCCAATCCTCGTTCCCCTTGCCAATGCCGATGATGCAGCCATCCCGCATGTTCAGCGGAATCAGCAGACGCTTGCCAGCGGAAGCGTCTATGGCTCCCTTGCGAACGATTCCGCTGTCCAAATCGATGTAGTTGTGAATCGACTCGAACGAATCTTCCCTCGCTTTGTCTAAATCCACCCCGATACCGCTGCAGAGGATATCCCGAATGCGGGCGCGGTTCGCAACGGCGAACGCCTGGCAAATGCGCATGTCGTGCAGGTATGCTTCTCTCCACTCACCTTCCAGATAGCAAAGCTCTTTAAAAGCAGAATCTTTTACCGATTGATTCTCGATTTTCAGCTGTCTGATAGCCTCCTGAAGTTCGGCGTTCCGGCCCGCAGCGGTGTACTCCGCTATCAGAGCCGCCTGGTCGGCCAGCAGCTTCCGTTTCCCAAGCTGGAGGTCGATTGCCATGTCCTGATAATAGTCCGCAACCTGCTTGCCGAGCGAGCGGCTTCCCGTGTGGATTACGAGATACTGCATGCCGGATTCATCCGCATCGATTTCGATAAAGTGGTTGCCACCGCCCAGCGTTCCGATACTGCACGAAAGCCGATCCATGTCTTTAAGCGCTTGACGGCAGGCAAGATCGTTCAGGGCTGTATAAGCATCGGCTCTTTCGTGAACATTTCGTCCAAATGGAATTTCCTGCCGAATGATCCGGTCAATTTGCCGCAAATCCAGCGGCCACTCGCCCAGTTTGGTAACCAGCATTCCGCATCCGATATCCACACCCACGATATTGGGAATCACCTTGTCTCCCAAATCTGCCGTAAAGCCGATGACGCAGCCTTTGCCCGCGTGAACATCCGGCATGATGCGAACTTTGCATTCTCGAAACGCTGGCTGCGCCAAAAGAAGCTCAACCTGTGCGAGCGCCTCCGGTTCTATCGACTTTGTAAATACTTTTAAGTCAGCCATATTTTATTCCCATAATCCGAATCGTTTTGATCCGGCAGTCTCAAACAAACTGTACAATATAATCCCGTAAATTCTGGTACATGATGCGGTAGATATCCGCGTCGGAATAGCCGCGTTTCTGCAGAGCTTCCGCCAGCCTGGGGAAATCTTTGCTGGAGCGGAGTTCCGGCGGGTACTTCTGCATGCCGTCGAAGTCCGAACCGATGGCACAGCACTGGATGCCGCCGATTTCGACAACACGGTCGATATGCCGCAGTACGTCTTCCATATTTGCCGTCGGCTTTTTAGAAAGCTGCTGGTAATAGAAGTTTACGCCGACGGTTCCGCCCTGCGCGGAGATTGTGCGAATCTGCTCGTCGGTCAGCGCGCGCGGATGATTCATCACACTGCGGGCGTTGGAATGCGAGGCAAAGACCGGGCGCGTGGCGCGCTCCAGAATCTGCTCAATGGCTTTGTCGCTGATATGAGATACGTCTATGGCAATGCCGATACGGCACATTTCGTCGATAATCTCCCTGCCGATGGCGGAAAGGCCTTTATTGCCTTTGTCGAGCGCCGCTCCGCAGAGTTCGTTGTTATCGTTCCAGGTCAGCGTCATGGCGCAGACGCCCAGTTTGCGCAGCACGCGCAGCACCGCCGCGCTTCCTTCCACCGCTTCCCCGCCTTCAACGGTCAGCACAGTTGCGATTTTACCGCTCTCCGGCGTGTAGTCCCGCGTCAGCGGCACGAGTTCGGGGGTTTCTTCCAGCATGCGCTCATACACGTCGATCATGGAGATACATTGATGCAGCGTCGGCGTTTTGAGCGTGATGTCGATCCAGCACGCGAAAAACTGTAACGCGACTCCGCCGTTGAGCATGTCGCCAAGCTTTGTAGACTGCTCGCGTTTGGGGTTTTTGATATCATAGCCGGACTGAATTGCGCCGTATAAATAGTCGCAATGGCCATCCGAAACAGGAAACATGTTTTTGCCTCCAAAATACGCCTTCCGCGTAAAATACGCGGCTTTCGCCGCGCTTGCGTTTGTCTCGTCAAACGGGGCATGGTTACCCCATGCCCCGCAATGCTTGTTTTTTTACTTCGCGAAATCGACCGTGCGGGTTTCGCGGATGACGCTGACTTTGATCTGACCCGGATACTCCAGCTCGCCTTCGATGCGCTTTGCAATATCCCGCGCAACGACGACCGCGTCGCTGTCGCTGATCTTGTCCGGCTTGACGATGATGCGGATTTCGCGTCCCGCCTGGATGGCATAGGACGTTTCCACGCCGTCGTAGGAGTTGGCGATTTCTTCGAGCTTTTCAAGGCGCTTGATGTAGCTCTCCAGCGTTTCGCGCCGTGCGCCGGGACGCGCCGCCGAGATGGCGTCCGCTGCCTGCACGAGGATTGCTTCAATCGTCTGCGGCTCAATGTCTCCGTGATGCGCGGCAATCGCGTGGATGATGGCGTTGTTCTCGCGGAATTTTTTGGCGAGATCCGCGCCAATCTGCGTATGCGGCCCTTCGACTTCGTGGTCGATGGACTTGCCGATATCGTGCAGTAACCCCGCGCGCTTGGCAAGAGCGACGTTTGCGCCGAGCTCCGCCGCCATAATGCCCGCAAGGTGAGCCACTTCAATGGAGTGACGAAGCACGTTCTGGCCGTAGCTCGTGCGGTACTTCATGCGCCCGAGGTAACGGACGAGTTCATGATGCAGGCCGTTGACGCCGACTTCGAGAACCGCGGCTTCGCCCGCTTCGCGAATCGTGTTGTCAACTTCTTTCTTGGCCTTCTCGACCATTTCTTCGATGCGGGCGGGATGGATGCGTCCGTCGAGAATGAGCTTTTCGAGCGCGATTCTCGCAACTTCCCTGCGCACCGGGTCAAAGCCGGAGAGGATGACCGCTTCCGGCGTATCGTCGATGATGAGGTCAACGCCCGTCGCCGTTTCCAGCGCGCGGATGTTTCTGCCTTCACGGCCGATGATGCGGCCCTTCATGTCGTCATTGGGCAGCGGAACGACCGAAACGGTAGTCTCGGCCACGTGATCCGCGGCGCAGCGCTGAATCGCCAGGGTGATGATGTTGCGCGCGCGCTTGTCCGCTTCTTCCTTGGTTTTGCTTTCGATGTCCCGCAGCAGGATCGCCGCGTCGTGCCGCGCTTCGTGTTCAACGTTCGCCAGCAGCATGTCCTTTGCCGCTTCCATCGAAAGGCCGGAAATCTTTTCCAGTTCCTTGAGCTGCTGATCGTGCAGGGCTCTGATTTCTGCCTGCGTCGTCTCCAGTTCCGTTTCGCGTTCCGCAAGGGTCAGCTCGCGCTTTTCCAGTGCGTCGGACTTTTTGTCAAGAATTTCTTCCCGCTGGAAGATGCGCCGTTCGTTGCGCTGGACTTCCGCGCGGCGTTCCCGGTTCTCGCGCTCCGCATCGGAACGGACTCGAAATACTTCTTCTTTTGCTTCCAGAATTCTTTCTTTTTTAATTTCTTCGGCCTTGCGCTGCGCGTCGTCATAGAGTTTTTTGACTGCGTCTTCGGCCTTGGCAATCTTCGCTTCCGCTACATTGCGCCGGTAAGCATATCCAAACAGGAAGCCGGCGAGCACTGCGAAAACGCCTATCAAGAGGTATAACCACCACATATGATTGCTCCGATCTATAAAAAATGTAACCGCACATCTCTGCACGGTCACTTCACATGAATCATTCCTCTTCACATAGCAGCAAAAAAACGATTTATTATGAACACACCATAAGAGTGCAGGATTACTCCAAAAAATTATATATCAACAAAGTCCGCGCGTCAAGCATTTGGCGGGAATACGCCCTTTTGAGCGGTTAATCCGCTTTATCAGCGCTTACGGCTCTTCTTCTTCGGAATCCTCTTCGTATTCTTCCGGAAAAAAGTCCCCCTCTTCCGGTTCGGCGTCCGCCGGCTGCGCTTCCGGTTCGTCCTCGGCGGTTCCTTCCGGCGCCGCCAAGAAGGAGGATTCCAAGGGTTCTTCCGCAACCTCGTCGAAGCTGAAGAGCGAAATCTGGTCGGTTCGGGACATGCCCGCAAAGCAGCCGCATCTCTCCATTGCCGTGATCACCGCGCTGTTGGCCTTTGTGATTTTTCGGAACTCGTCGATCGTATGGAATACGTGGTTTCCTCTGTTTGCCGCCATTTCGATGGCCGCGTTGTCTCCCACGCTGGGGATGGCGTTGAACGGCGGACGAATCGCCCCGTCTTCAATTAAAAAGCGCGTCGCGTGCGATTTGTAGAGATCGACCGGCAGCAGTTCGATGCCGCGCAGGTTCATTTCGTACACCACTTCCAAAATGGTGACGATATCGCCGGTGCGTTTCTTTTCGGAATCGCTCATCTTTGCCGTTGAACGATCGATTTCGCGGATGCGCTCGAGCACCTGTTCCGCCCCGCCATAGGCAAGGGAAACGTCGAACAGATCCGCGCGCACCGTATAATACACGCTGTAGAATTCCAGCGGGTAGTGCACCTTATAGTACGCTACGCGAAAGGACATCATGGTGTACGCAACGGCGTGGCCGCGCGGGAACATGTATTTAATCTTTTTGCAGGAGTCGATATACCAGCTTGGAATATTGTTGTCGATGAGCTTTTGCTCCATCTCCGGCTTCAGGCCTTTGCCTTTTCGGACGGACTCCATGATCTTGAACGAGCTGGAAGCGTCCACCCCGCGCAGAATCAGGTAGTTCATGATGTCGTCGCGCGTGCAAATGACTTCCGAAAGCGTTGCAATCTTGCTGGCAACCAGCGTTTCCGCGTTGCCGAGCCAAACGTCCGTGCCGTGCGTCAAGCCGGAAATGCGGACGAGCTCTTCCATCGTGGTCGGCATGGTGGCTTCCAGCACGCCGCGCACAAAGCTCGTTCCGAACTCAGGCGTACCGAGCGTGCCAACCGAACAGTGCAGCGCGGAAAGATCGACCTTGAGCGGTTCGCTGGAGGTATAGATGCGCATCGTATCCGGATCGTCCAGCGGAATGGTCACAGGATCGAGTCCCGTGAGATCCTGCAGCATGCGGAGCGCCGTCGGATCGTCGTGACCGAGGATATCCAGCTTGACGAGGCGGTCGTCCATGGCGTGGAAGTCGAAATGCGTCGTGATGATCGCTTTGTCACGCTTGTCCGCCGGATATTGAATGGGCGTATAGTCGAGGATGTCGTCCTCTTTGGGTACGATGACGATACCGCCGGGATGCTGTCCCGTAGTTACTTTTACGTCCTGACAGCCGTTGGCGATGCGTTCGCGCTCCGCCTTTTTCAGTGTGACGCCGTTTTTCTCTTCGTAAATCCGGACGTATTCAAACGCCGTGCGCACCGCCACGCCGGAAATCGTTCCCGCGCGGAACGCGTGCCCGCGTCCGAACATCTCTTCAACGTATTTATGTGCCTTGCCCTGATATTCGCCGGAGAAGTTCAGGTCGATATCCGGCGTTTTATCGCCGTCGAAACCAAGGAACACTTCAAACGGAATATCGAAGCCCATCTTCTGGTACGGCGTACCGCAGACAGGGCAGTCCTTTTGCGGCATGTCGATGCCGCAGGCATATTGTTTGCGGTCGACTTCGAAATCGCTGTGTTTGCAGTTCGGGCAGACATAGTGCGGCTGCAGCGCGTTGACTTCGGTAATGCCCGCCATGGTCGCAACAAACGAGGAACCGACCGAACCACGCGAGCCTACGAGGTAGCCGTCGGAGTTCGATTTATGCACGAGCCGCTGTGCCATAAGATACAGCGAGGCAAAGCCGTTGCCGATGATCGACTTCAGCTCGCGGTCGAGCCGCGCCTGTACGACCGGCGGAAGCGGGTCGCCATAGAGTTCGTGCGCGCGTTTCTGCGCCATCTCCTGCAGGATTTCGCTGGCGTTTTCAATGGTTGGCGCGTGCGTACCGTCCGGGAACGGTTTGATCTGCTCGCAGCGGTCGGCAATTTCGTTCGGTACGTCTACGACAACCCTTTTGGCCGTCTCCTCGCCCAGATACGCGAACTCCTTTAGCATTTCATCCGTCGTTTTAAAATAAAGCGGCGGCTGTAAAGATGCGTCATCAAAGCCGTTTTTCGTGAGAATGACTTCGCGGTAGATCGCGTCCTCCGGGTTTAAAAAGTGCACGTCGCCCGTTGCGGCAACGGGAATGCCCAGCCGGTCTCCCAGAGCCACGATCTCGCGGTTGATTTCCAATATCCGCTCGTCGCTAGCTTCTCCCGCGCGCACGAGGAACGCGTTGTTGCAGCGCGGCTGAATTTCCAAATAATCGTAAAATCGCGCAATGTGTTCAATTCTCTCTTCGCCTTTGTCTTTCAGGATCGCCTGATACAGCTCGCCGTCCGCGCAGGCGGAGCCGAGAATCAGCCCGTCGCGGAAGATGGTCAAAAGGCTGTACGGAATGACCGGATGATAATGAAAGTGCTCCAAATGCGCAAAGCTCACGATGCGGTAAAGGTTTTTCAGCCCCGCCTGTGTTTTGGCAAGGATGACGATATGGTTCGTCTGCGCGCGTTTTTTGCCGCCTTCCGGCCGCGTTGCGTCCGAGCGCACGGGCAGCGAAGTCAGCCCCAGCGAACGCAGGCGTTCCAGCAGATGCAGAAACACTTCTCCCGTGGCATTTGCATCGTCCGATGCGCGGTGATGATCCTTGAGCACGACATTCAGCGCTTCGCATACGGTATCCAGCTTGTAGTTTTCCAAATCGCGCACGAGATAGCGCGAAAGCATAAGCGTATCGCTATACTGCTGGTCAAATACAATTCCGAACCGCTCGCCGTGGTGGCGGATAAAGCCCATGTCGAATTCCGCGTTGTGCGCAACGAGACAGCAGCCTTTCGAGAACTCGTAAAAGTCGCCTAATACCTGACGTGCGTTCGGCGCGCCGTAGAGCATTTCCGTCGTGATGCCGGTAATCTCGGTGATGCGCGGCGGAACGATGCCGCCGTCGTTGACGAACGTTTGAAAGCGGCCTGTCACTTCCCCGTTTTGAATTTTGACCGCACCGACTTCGATAATTTCGCACTGCTCCGGTTTGAGGCCGGTCGTTTCCAGGTCGAACACGACGAACGTCTGGTTCATGTCCGCCAGTTCCGATTCGCGCTGGAGATAGCCTTCCACGCCGAAGATCGGCTTGACGCCGGACTTCTTTGCCGCCTTGGCTTCCGCCGGGAACGCCTGCACCACGCCATGGTCGGTGACTGCGAGCGCTCTGTGGCCGAACCGCTTTGCCGTTTCGAACGCCTTGTCCACGTCCGTAATGCCGTCCTGCGCGGACATACGCGTATGCAAATGCAGTTCCACGCGCTTGAGTTCGCACTCGTCTTTTCGTCCTTCGAACGGAACGAGGCAGACGTCGTTTGCGTAGAGCACAAGCTCGCCTGTAATCTTGGAAGTCTTGGCTACACCCTGCACGAGCAGATGATCGCCTTTTGCCTTCGCTTTTTCAAATTCCGAAACGATCTTTGCAAGCTGTTCGGGCGTATCGAGCAGCAACGAACAATAGATGGTGTCCGTTCCATCGGAAACGGAAACATCCAGCGGATAGCAGGTTTGATCTTTTTTACGTTTGTTCTTAAACGGGTTCCGCTCGGCAATCGTGATAACCGTGCCTTCGATAACGACCTTGTTCTTACTTTCCACAATGTCCCGAATACGCCGTTTCAGCGCGGAAGCGATATACGCGCCAATGAGCACGCGCTTGCCAACGACCGGTTTGGGCTTGACGGGCGCGGGCGCGCTCTGCGCCGCAGGAGAGGCGGCTTCGCTTGCGACAGCACTGGCAGCAACGGTGGGTGTTTCCGGCTCGTAGGGCTTCTCCGCGAGCCATACGACCCTTACGCGTGCGCCGCCGGACTTCTCTTCCAGCGCGCAGGCGAGTTTTTGCGAAATCGGAATGGAAAACTCCCGTTCGCAACGAAAAAAGACCGTCAGCAGGTTTTGCTCACGGTTCAGCGTCCCATGATCAAGCGTTACGGACACATCGTCAATGCCGACGCTCCGCAGCGTTGATACCAGTTCCTCTTCCAAAGTCGCAGTCCCTTTCCCAAAGAAGCGTTGATACCAGTTCCTCTGCTAATGTTCCAGTCCCTTTCAACAAGAGATGAACGAAGGCGTTCTGCCAAACTGAACTTATATTGAATTCTGTTGCTGTTCGTTGAGCATCTGCGTTGCACGCTCAATCAGCGCTTCCACCACCTGCTCGGCAGGCCCGTGAAAGACCTGTTCGCCCTTAACAAAGAGCACGCCGTTTCCGTTGCCGAAGGCGACTCCGATATCCGCGTCGCTCGCTTCGCCGGGGCCGTTGACCGCACAGCCCATGACCGCAACTTTCAGATAACCCTGATGATGCGGCAAGCGGCTATTGACCAAATCTACCATCTGCATCACGTTCACGCGGGTTCTGCCGCAGGTGGGGCAGCTCACCAGTTCAATGTCATCTTTTCGCAACCCTACCGCGCGGAGAATCCTGAGACCTGCTTCTACTTCGCGCACCGGATCGTCCGTCAGCGAAACGCGAATCGTGTCCCCGATTCCTTCGAGCAGCAGCGCGCCGATTCCGGCGGCGGATTTGATGATTCCGCTCTGCGTATCCCCCGTCTCCGTGACCCCCACATGCAGCGGATAATCAACCAGCCGTGAAATCTCGCGGTAGGATTCCACCGTGGTGCGTACGTCGGACGCTTTCAATGAAAGAACGATCTCTTCAAACCCCTCGCGCTCCAAAATGCGAACGTGCCGCAGCGCGCTTTCCACCATTGCAGCAACCGTGTTGCCAGCGTACTTCTGCTTGAGTTCCGCTTCCAGCGAGCCTGCGTTGACGCCGATTCGGATGGGTACACGGTGCTCTTTTGCACACGCAACCAGCGAGCGGACACGGTCTTCCCCGCCGATATTGCCGGGGTTGAAGCGCAGCTTGTCCGCGCCGTTTTCGATTGCCGCTATAGCGAGCCGATAGTCAAAGTGGATATCCGCAACCAGCGGGATGGATATTTTGCTCTTGATTTGCCGAAACGCTTTTGCGCAGGCCATGTTGTAAACCGACGAACGGACGATTTCGCAACCCGCAGCCGTAAGCGCGCTGATTTGCTCCGCGGTGGCGCTAACGTCCGCCGTGTCCGTGTTCGTCATGGACTGCACCGTCACCGGTGTGCCTCCGCCGAACAGCACGCCGCCAACGGAGATTTGTCGTGTCAGTTTTGCCAAAGCGTTACCCTCGAATCAAGTTGACAATGTCGTTGTAGGTTAAAAAGATGATTAAGCCAAAGAGCAGGATCAGGCCGACAAAGTGAACCATACCTTCCTTCTCCGGCGGTACGGCCTTGCCGCGGATGACTTCAACCAGCATAAAGAGCAGCCTTCCGCCGTCCAGAGCGGGAATTGGCAAGAGATTCATAATGCCAAGGCTCGCGCTGATGAGCACCATGAGCCGAAGTACCGTTTCGCCGCTGGAGCGCACCGCCTGGCTGATATAGGCGACAATCCCGACCGGGCCGGAAACGTCCTGACTCGAAATATTCCCCTGGAACAGGTTGCCGAAAAACTTGAATGTCTCCGTCAGCGTGCTTACGATATAAGCCGAGGAGCGCGTAATCGTCTCCCCAAAGGGAAACTTCATGTGATCTCCGGTAATCGTAATACCCAGAACGGTTTTACCCGCCTGTTCATCGTAAGCGTTGGTAAAGTGAAGGGTCTCTTCCTCACCGCTGCGAACGACCGTCACGTCAAAGCCATTGCGGTTCGCCGCCTGAATTAAATCGACGGTCTGGTTATAATACATTACGCGCTTGCCGCCGACGGCGACGATAAAATCGCCCTGCTGCATACCTGCGGTATATGCCGGTGAATCCGCGTTGACTTCGTACACCTGCGGCATGATATCGCCAAACGCCGAAAGCGTAACAATTGCCGCGAGAAACGCAAACAGCAGGTTCGTCACCGGACCCGCGAGCACCACGACGATGCGCTTCCAAACCTTTTCGAGGTAAAACGAGCGCCCGTCGGTAATCTTTTCATCCTCGCCGTTAAAGCGGCACATGCCGCCGATGGGCAGCGCGCGCACGGAATACTGAATGCCGTTCTTCGTCGTTTTCCAGAGCACCGGCCCCATGCCGATGGCGAATTCCAGAATGGAAAAACCCAAAGCGCGCCCGGCAAGAAAATGGCCGAGCTCGTGAATCATCACCAGAAGTGATAAAACCAGCAATCCTCCAATGACGGAAAGTACCGTTGTCAAACCGTGTTCCCTACCTTTCCCGCGCGATCCGTTCGATCCGGCTGTTCGCCAGCTCTCTTGCGGCGCGGTCCGCTTCCACAATCTCCTCCAGCGTTGCCGCTTCAACAGGAGTGTGTTCCTGTAAAGTATAGTCTACGACCCGTTCGATGTCCATAAACCCGATGCGTCCGCCGCAAAATGCTTCCACCGCCGCCTCATTTGCGCCATTATACGCAACGGGGTAAGACTTCCCTCCCGCGAGCGTCTGGTAGGCAAGCAGTAGCGCGCCAAACCTTGCCAAATCGGGCTCAAAAAACTCCAGCGGCTGTTCGGATTGCAGCAACAGCGGCTTACAGACGGAGTTATTCCGCACGGGGTACGTAATGGCATACTGTATCGGCAGGCGCATATCCGGCTTACTCATGTTGGCCATGCTGGTGCCGTCCCGGTAAGCCACCATGGAGTGCACAATGGACTGCGGGTGAATCAGCACTTCAATCCGCTCGCCGGGGATATCGAACAGATACGCCGCCTCGATAACTTCCAGGCCTTTGTTAAAGAGCGTCGCCGAATCAATCGTAATCTTTTTGCCCATGTTCCAGGTTGGATGCGCCAGCGCCTGTTCGAGCGTTACCTGCTCCAGCGCCGCGCGCTCGAGCCGCCAGAACGGGCCGCCGGAAGCGGTCAGAATCAGGCGTTCCACCTCGTTTGCGCGGCCGTTTTGCAGGCACTGATAGATGGCGGACTGCTCGCTGTCCACGGGGATGATCTCCCCGCCAAAGCGTTTTTTCGTTTCGTCCAAAAGCGCTTTGCCGCAGACGATGCTTTCTTTGTTCGCAAGAGCGACGCGCTTGCCCTGTTCGAGCGCAGCCAGCAGGGGTCTCAGCGCCGCAAACCCGCTGACGCCGTTGATGACGACGTCCGCTTCCGTTCTTGCGGCAAGAACTGCGCTTGCGCCCTCGCCGAAGACCGTTTCCGTTCCGGCGGGCAAACGGGAGGGATCGAACGGCGTTTCGCTCGCCACAACGTGCGGGTGGAAACGATGCGCCTGGTCGATCAGAGTCTCTATATCGCTTCGGGCGGATAAGCCAAAGAGCGTCATCTCCCCACTCTGCGAGGAAATGACGTCCAGCGCCTGCCTTCCGATTGAGCCGGTGCTTCCGAGCACCGTAATGTTCTTATTCATGTATGATTCCTAAAAAAGTATTCGTTGCTTGTTTGCTTGAAATCCGTTTACGGAGTCAGCGATTCGCTACAAAATCGCGAGTTGGCGCAGCACAACGAACACGCAGAGCACCAGCGGTGCGCAGAACAGAATGCTGTCGATGCGGTCGATGATGCCGCCGTGTCCGGGGAAAACGCTTGAAAAGTCCTTTACCCCCGCCCAGCGCTTGATGGTGGAGGCAAACAGGTCGCCAAACTGCGAAAGCAGTCCGCAGCCAAAGCCCAAAGAGACCAGAACCACCGGGTTGATCGCAGAACCCCAGACATGCTGCAGGTAATACATCCCAAAGCCGAACGCAATGCCGCCCAGCAGGGCGAATGCCGCGCCTTCCACGGTCTTCTTGGGGCTGATGGTCGGGCAGAGCTTGTGTTTGCCGAGCAGCGTTCCGCCGAAGTAGGCGAACGTATCCGCGCACTCCGGAGCGGCGTACGCCATGCCCGCGGCAACCAGCGCGGTTGTGCGGTCAAAATTGAAGTACACGAGCATCATGCACATTAGAAACAGCGTCGGGTAATTCATGATAAACAGCGAAGGAATGATGTCGTTTGTCGAATGAATCTTTGTAAACAGCGAATAGATCATCGTCGTCATCACGGTCGCCATATAGAAGATGATCATCGCGAGCAGGCCGAAATAGTAATAAACAAAGCTGTACGACACCGCGAAGATATATGCGGGTACGACGATCGGGTTATAGCCCTTTTTGCGGAAGGTCAGCCCCATTTCGTAAATTGCGGCAAGCGAAAACAGCGAAAGCACGCTCAACAGCATAAATCCGCCGAAATAGAGCACGGCAATCAGCATGAGCACCAACAGGATACCTACGATAACCCTTGTTTTCATGCTTCCTCCCCCAATCCGCCGTATCGCCGGCTGCGTCCGGTAAAGTCCCGCAGCGCGTTTAAGTAGCATTCATCCGAAAAGTCAGGCCAGTACTCTTTGGGAAACAGAAATTCCGCATAGGAAATCTGATAGAGTAAAAAGTTGGAGATTCGCTGTTCGCCGCTGGTGCGGATGACGAGATCGACTTCGGGTAAATCCTTTGTATAGAGATACGACTCAAACAGTTCCTGCGGTATCTCGCTTAGTCCCTGCGCTGCCGCCTCTTTTGCCGCTTCGTTTGCCGCGCGCAGGATCTCCGCACGACTGCCGTAGTTGAGCGCGATGCTGAGCTTAAGCCCGTCGTTTTTGCTGGTGCGCGCCATTGCGCGGTCCACCGCGTTTTTTGCGCGCGTAGGCAGGCGGCTCGTATCCCCGATGATGCGAATCTGGACGTGGTTTTCGTCCAATTCGTCGATTTCGTTGGTAAAGTATTCCACGAGCAGGCCCATCAGCGTGCCGACTTCGTCCTCCGGGCGCTTCCAATTCTCGGTGGAAAACGCGTAAAGCGTCAGCGCTTCGATGCCGAGATCGGAAGAAAGCTGGATGATGCCGCGCAGCCGGTCTGTGCCCGCGCGATGACCCGCGCTCCGCGGGAGCCTGCGGCTTTTTGCCCAGCGCCCGTTGCCGTCCATGATGATGGCAACGTGCTTTGGCAGAGCGGCGGCGGACAGGCCGAGGGCTTGCAGTTGTTCGTCGGTGTATGTTCGCATCGTTCTCTTTCACAGGAGCAAGGTGCAGAGAAGCACCCTGCACCTTACTTAATCCTTTGTTTCGTTCGGTTCCGTTTTAAACAAGGCGTAGACCAGTACCACTTCGTTTCCTTTTAGAGTGCTCTGACGGATGACCCGCTGTTCGGTGCCGTCGGCAACGCCCTTTTTGCTGCGCGTTTCGCTCGCTGCAACGCGGTACCCTTCGCTTATCAGAATATCCTCTGCAAGTTTCAGCGGAAATCCAAGTACGCTTGTCAAACCGCGAGAATCTCCTTTTCCTTGGCCGCGAGAATTGTATCGATCTCCTTGATCATGTCGTCGGTGAGTTTTTGAATCTTGTCTTCCAGATACTTCTGGTCGTCTTCGGTGATTGTGCTGCTCTTGCAGTCCTTTTTCACCTGTTCCATCACGTCCCGGCGGATCGAGCGAATCGCTATTTTGCCCTCTTCGCCCTTTTTATGGACGACCTTGACCAAGTCCTTTCTGCGCTCCTCGTTGAGTTCCGGGAAGAGCAGGCGGATTACCTTTCCATCGTTGGAAGGGTTGATGCCCAAGTCGGACTTCTGAATTGCTTTTTCAATGGCGGGAATTGCCTTTTGGTCCCAAACCGCAATCACCAGCATGCGCGGTTCCGGCGTTGAAATGTTGCCGAGCTGCGGAATCGGCGTGGGTGTTCCATAATAGTCCACCATGATTCGCTCCAGGAGCTGCGGATTTGCGCGCCCCGCGCGGAGACCGCCCAGCTCGCCTTTGAGCACGGTGATGGTTTTATTCATTCTTTCCTTCGTGCTGTCAATAATCGCATCTGCCATGGTTCCATCCTCCTGTTCCTGTTTATTCTACTATAGAGTGATCGTTTACTTCAAGAGAGAATCTGTAATTGTGTCGCGCCGATATAGAGTGAAAGTTTGTTTCAAGAGAGAAGTTCTCTATTTATGTTCGCCCGATGTACGGCCGCCGAAAAAACGCAAAGTGCCCGGCGTTTGATTACGCGCGGGCACTCGCAAAAAAGCAGCTTTATTCGCAGGCCAGAATATGCGTGCCGATGGAATCGTCGGCAAAGACATCCTCAATCTGGCTGAGCGCAAAAACGCGAATGGGGATATTCTGCTCCTTGCAGAGCGTAATGGCGGTCAGATCGGTTGCATGCAGGCTTTCCGCAACAACACGGTCGTATGAAATTTTTGTGTACTTGACCGCCTTGGGGTCGGTCTTCGGGTCGGCCGAATATACGCCGTCCACATTTTTTGCAAGCAACAGCGCGTCCGCACCGATCTCCGCCGCCCGCAGTGCAGCCGCCGTATCCGTGGAGAAAAACGGGCATCCGCTGCCGCAGGCAAAGATGACGACCTTGCCTTCTTCCAGCGCGCTTCTTGCCGCGCGGGAAGAGAACGAGTCGCAGAAGCGCTCCATTTCCACCGCGGACTGAACGGAGCAGGGCACGTCCAGACGTTCCAGCGCGTCCTGAAGGGCAAGGGCGTTGATTGCGGTGGCAAGCATGCCCATGTGGTCCGCGCGGTTGCGCTCCATGCCTTCCGCGCTGCGCCCGCGCATAATGTTTCCGCCGCCGACGACAACGCCAATCTGCACGCCTTTTTGCCAAATTGTTTTGAGCATGCCTGCGGTCTTAAGCACGGTTTCGCGGCAGATGACCGACTGCTCCGAGGAGAGCGCCTCCCCGCTTACTTTAATGAGTACGCGTTGATACATTGTTTCTCGCCTTTCCAAGCGGCACAATCCGTTCCGCTCAGCAGATTTCATTTATTCGTTCACTTTTATTATACGCTGGCAAGCCGAAAAAAAGGAACACGTTTCCGTGTTCCTTTTATTCTGTTTTAGTGCTTGGTCGCAGCGGCGATCTCTTCGGCAAAGTTGCACTCGCGCTTCTGCAGGCCTTCGCCCATCTCGAAGCGGGCGAACCGCTTGACGGTGATCTTTGCGCCGAGCTCCTTGGAGGTGTTCTCCAGCAGCTTGGTGATGGTCAGGCTGGTGTCCTTGACGAACAGCTGCTCAAGCAGGCAGACTTCCTTGTAGAACTTTTCAATTCTGCCGGTCAGCATCTTTTCGATGACTTCCGCGGGCTTGGGCTTCTCTTCGTTGAGCGCCATTGCACGGTTGATTTCCTTCTCGTGCTCCACTTCCTCGGCGGGGACGTCTTCCCGTTTGAGGTAGGCGGGACGGGCTGCGGCAATTTGCATGGAGATGTCGTGCGCAACGGTCTTGAAGGTATCGTTGTCCTTCAGGTTCGCCGGCGCTTCCATTTCCGTCAGAACGCCGATGCGTCCGCCAAGGTGGATATAGCAGTCCACAACGCCTTCGAAGCGCGCGAAACGACGGATGCTGATCTTTTCGCCGATCTTAAGCACCGCTTCGTTGAGCATGCCGGAGATCGTCGTTCCCGGATTCGCAATACAATCCTGCGCAAGCAGAACGTCCACGTCCGCGGGATTCGTCTTTGCAATCTGCTCGGCAACCATGGCGACAAAATCCTTGAAGTTGTCGGTCTTGGCAACGAAGTCCGTTTCGCAGTTGACTTCTACGATCACGCCAACGCCCGTCTTCGGATCGGCAAATCCGCCGACGATGCCTTCCGCCGCGATGCGTCCGGCCTTCTTGGCAGCCGCCGCGAGGCCCTTTTCGCGCAGATAGTCCTTGGCTTTCTCAAAGTCCCCGTCGCACTCGGTGAGGGCTTTTTTGCAGTCCATCATGCCGGCCTGCGTGAGTTCACGCAGCTCCATTACGTCTTTTGCGGTAAACATAAGTATTTTTCTCCTTCCGAAAACGAATTACGCTTCTACTTCCTCTTCCGCTTCCGCGGCTTCGGCGGTGTCGGTCAGCTGCTCGCCCTGGTGGCCTTCAATCACGGCGTCCGCGATCTTGGCGGTAATGAGCTTGACCGCACGGATGGCGTCGTCATTGCCCGGGATCGGGTAGTCGACTTCGTCCGGATCGCAGTTCGTGTCGATAATGGCGACGATCGGGATCTTGAG
Source organism: Christensenellaceae bacterium (assembly GCA_963674535.1). Lineage (GTDB taxonomy): Bacteria > Bacillota > Clostridia > Christensenellales > CAG-138 > UBA7703. The sequence goes on from OY771363.1 coordinate 1,563,446, forward strand.
GGTGCGCGCTTCCGAAACGGCAATGTGCTCTTTGCGCGGGTCAACGATGAACAGAGCTGCGGGCAGCTTCTTCATATCCTTGATGCCGCCGAGGTTCTTTTCGAGCTTTTCGCGTTCGGCGCGGAGCTGGATAACTTCCTTTTTGGGGAGCAGCTCAAAATCGCCATTGGCTTCCATCTGCTCAATCTGACGCAGGCGCGCGATGCGGCCCTGAATGGTCTTGAAGTTGGTGAGCATGCCGCCGAGCCAGCGCTGGTTGACATAGAACATGTCGCAGCGTTTCGCTTCGGACTCAATGGATTCCTGCGCCTGCTTTTTCGTGCCGACGAACAAAATAGACTGATTGCTTTCCGCGACCGAGCGCACAAAGTAATAAGCCTCTTCGATCTTCTTTACGGTTTTCTGCAGGTCGATGATGTAGATGCCGTTGCGCTCCGTAAAGATGTATTCTTTCATCTTCGGGTTCCAGCGGCGGGTCTGATGGCCGAAATGTACACCGGCCTCCAACAGTTGTTTCATGGAAATCACGGACATGATAGTTAAACCTCCTCGTTTTTATCTTCCCGGTGTTTCTGCTCCCCCGGTAACCCCGAACATGCGGGGCACGAGCCGCGGAATCCGCACCGGTGCGTGATACCTCGCGTATTATAGCACGCCGGTTTTTCTTTAATCAAGCATTATTTTCAGATTTTATGCGGAAAATCGGGTTCTTGCTCGCCGGCGTTATCGCTATTCTTCCTTCTCTTGGTCGCCTTCCGCTTCGCCGTCCTCGTCGATCAGTTCGTCAAACAGGTCGAGAAATTCCTGAAATACTTCGTCCAGCAGGATCGGATTTTCAATGGAAACGTAGTTTTCGCCGCTCTTGTCTTTTACGACTTCCAGCAGCACCACTTCGTCGTCTTCAACGCCTTCCACCTGGTCGACGGGAAGCAGGGCGGCGTAGCGCTTGCCCTCGTAGTCAAACGTCATCACAAGGTCGAACATAACCGTTTTTCCGCTCTCATCAATCAGCTCTACGAGATTGCCTTGTTCTTCCATTCTTTTTCCTTTCCCGCGCACTTGAAGCGGCGTTGGGGTATCCCGGTTTACAAATTGCACCAATCAGGAGATGACTTTTACGTTCACGTATCTTTACAGAATCACCGCGACTGCCTTAATTAAGTGTTGCCCTTTGCGTCCAAATAGCTTTGCAGAATCAGAACGGCCGCGACTTTGTCAATCACGCCCTTGCGCTTGTCGCGCCGCATATCCGCTTCAATGAGGACGCGCCGCGCGCTGGCGGTGGTGAGGCGCTCGTCCCAAAACGCGGAGTCGCCGTCCCAGCCTTTGAGCACTTCGTCGGCAAACGCCTTCGTATACTCCGCCTGCATGCCGTAGCTGCCGTCCATATTGCGCGGCATGCCGAACACAAGCTTGACGGGCCGGTATCCGTTTGCAATCTTAAGCAGGTGCTCAACGTCCTTATTCAGGTCGTCCGTACGAGTGTATGTTTCAATTCCCTGCGCGGTAATGCCCAGGGGGTCGCTGACCGCAACGCCAATGCGGCGTTCGCCAATATCGAAAGCCAGTATTCTCAGCATCTCTTGCGCTATTTCCCTTCCACGTACGCGCGGACGAGTTCTTCGAGCAGTTCGTCCCGTTCGATGCGGGAAATCAGATAGCGGGCATTGTTGTAGCTTGTGATATAGGTCGGATCGCCCGAAAGGAGGTAGCCAACGATCTGGTTGACCGGATCGTAGCCTTTTTCGCGCATGGCTTCATAAACGCTCACGAGCGTATCCTTTGCGCTGCGTTTTTCGCGCGAAATTTCGAATTGCTGGGTATCTCTGAGATTGTCTTGCATGGAGTTCACCTCTCTGGAGAAAATTATACCAAAAATGCGCTCGAATGGATAGCGTTTTCTCCATCCTGTGCTGAATTTGCCGTTCGTTCACATTCCGTTTGCTCGCTATTCACGAACGCGGCACAGCGATATGGAAACAAACTGGCGCTGTATAAAAAACGCTCCGCGCGGCTGTCCCGAGCGGAGCGTAAGAATGGCTGACTAAAGCGTTATTTCATGACTTCCTGCGTCATTTCGTTTTCAACGCCTGCATCCTCCACCTGCGCGATTGCGCCGCGGGCAAAGACCAGTTTGACTTTATCCGGCCCGACCAACAGAATGACGGTGTCATCCTTGATCGTGGAAATCGTGCCATACACGCCGCCAATGGTGCGTACACGGTCCCCCGCTTTCAGCGAGGACAGCATGTCCTTAACCTTCTTGTCGCGGCGGCGCTGCGGGATGATCATAATGGCAAACATGGCAATCATCAGAACGATTAAAATGCCATAGCTGCTGAAGAAGCTCGAAATACCTTCGGTGAAACTTGCGCTCATATAATAAAACCAATTCCCTTCCTATAATATCAATCAGTTTATATGATTCCCAGAAACGCGTCAAGTATCACAATGTGTTAAAATAGAAACAAACAGCGGCAAAATGTTGTTTTTGCCGCTGAAATGTTATCATTACCGTTTGCGTCAGGCTTTGCCTGCCTGCTCCGCTTTCTTTTTCTGATAATCTTCAATCGCGGCCTTTACCGCTTCTTCGGCGAGCACCGAGCAGTGAATCTTCTGCGGGGGCAGGCCTTCCAGCGCTTCCACCACGGCGGCGTTGGTCAACGCCAAAGCTTCGCTGACGCTCTTGCCCTTGATCATCTCGGTCGCCATGGAGCTGGTTGCAACCGCAGCCCCGCAGCCAAAGGTTTTGAACTTTACGTCGCGGATGATCTCGTTTTCGTCGATATCCAGAAAGATCTGCATGATATCGCCGCACTTGGCGTTGCCGACCGTGCCTACGCCGCTGGCGTTGTCGATTTCGCCGACGTTGCGCGGATTTTTGAAGTGATCCATCACTTGTTCCGTATACATAATCTGTTCTCCTTACTTCTTCCGGCGGGGTCTCGTGCCGTCGGCAAATTTTGCTTTCTTGCTTGTCTTACTTTGTCTTGTGGTACAGCGGGGACATATCGCGGAGCCGTTGGACGATCTGCGGAAGCAGGTCGAGCACATAGTCGATTTCCTGCTCGGTGGTGAACTCCGAAAGCGTGAGCCGGAGCGAACCATGCGCAACCTCGTGCGGCAATCCCATGGCAAGCAGCACGTGCGAAGGATCGAGCGAGCCGCTCGTGCAGGCCGATCCGCTGGAGGCCGCGATGCCGTTGATATCCAGCATCAAAAGGATGGATTCGCCTTCGATGTAGCGAATGCTGAAGTTTACGTTGTTCGGCAGGCGCTTTGTCGGATGGCCGTTGAGCTTGACGTCCGGAATCGCCTCCGGAATACCTTTCATGAGCTTGTCGCGCAGCGCGCCGACGCGGAGAGCGTTTGCTTCCATATGCTCAATGGCGAGTTCCAGCGCGCGACCCATGCCGACGATGCCGGGCACGTTCTCGGTGCCCGCGCGGCGCTTCTTTTCCTGCCCGCCGCCAATGATCAGCGCGGGGACGCGGACGCCTTTTTTAATGTACAGCGCACCGATTCCCTTGGGGCCGTGGAACTTATGGGCGGACATGCTGAGCATGTCGATATTCATTTCGGAAACGTTGATCGGCACATGGCCAACCGCCTGCACCGCGTCCGTATGGAACAGCACGCCTTTTTCGCGGCAGACCTTGCCGATTTCGGCAACTGGCATAATGGTGCCGACTTCGTTGTTGGCAAACATGATGGAAACCAGCACCGTATCGTTGCGGATGGCGTCTCTCACCTGTTCGGGGGTAACAAGGCCGTATTCGTCCACCGGCAGAATGGTCAGCTCGGCAACGCCTTCCCGCTCCATCGCCTGGAGGGTGTACAGCACCGCGTGATGCTCCACCGCGCTGGTGATGATGTGCTTGCCCTTCTTCTTGTTGGCGGCTGCGACGCCGCGCAGAACCATGTTGTCGCTTTCCGATCCGCCGCCGGTGAACACGATTTCGTCCGGCTTTGCGCCTATGGCGGCAGCCACCTTGGCGCGCGCTTCGTCAACGAGTTTACCCGCGTCCCGCGCGAATTCGTGCAGGCTCGAAGGGTTGCCGTAATATGTGGTAAACGCGGGAATCATCGCGTCTAAAACTTCCTGCCGAACCATCGTGGTTGCCGCGTTGTCCAAGTATACTTTCTGCATACGATGCCGTCCTCTCTGCTTCTCTGTCTCTATGTGATGAGCCTTCCGGCTGATCAGTCTCATTCAAAATTTTCAGGTTATTCGCGATTTCTCGCGGGAATTGGTGAAACGCTTTGCCCGCAGACGGAACAGGTTCTTTCGTACCGTTTCTTTTGCTCTAGATAGTCGTCCGCGAGTTCCTGAATCGAAGTCTGTTCCAGAACGTCGTTGATTCGGGACTGGAGCTTTAAAAAAAGCGGCCTTGCCGAGCAGGTGCAGGCGCTGGTGCAGCCGCGCGAGTCGATATCCACGCAGTCTACCACCGCCGTGGAACCTTCCAGCAAGCTCAGTACGCGCTGAACGGAGAGTTCCGAGGGGGCGCAGACCAGTTCGTAGCCACCCTGCGCGCCGCGCACGGTATCCACGACGCCGCCCTTTTTCAGTTCACGCAGAAGCTGCTCTAAATATCCCTCGGAGATGCCCTGCTCTCCCGCGAGCGTCGGCAGCGAAACAGGCCCCGATCCATACCGGATGGCGAGGTCCACAACCGCTTTTAATCCGTATTTGCTTCTCGTGGAGAGTTTCATTCGCGCCTCATACCCTAGTAATTTACTTGTGTTACGTGCAAAGCATAGCATTTGAGTAGGATATTGTCAAGTGCCTGGCCTGTAATTTTTATCGAAAAGGGGCGCTTTCGCGCCCCCTTCTATTTTGTAACTGCGCCTTCCAGCTCCAGCAGTTTCGCCTTCATGCCGGTTCCCAGCGCATAGCCGGTCAGCGAGCCGTTTGAGCCAATTACGCGATGGCACGGCACCGCAATCCAGATCGGGTTTTTGTTGCAGGCCATACCTACGGCGCGCGCGCCTTTGGGATTGCCCACCGCCATGGCAATCTGGCCGTAGGTTGCGGTTTTGCCATAAGGAATCTTTAAAAGCGCTTCCCAGACGGACTGCTGAAAGGGCGTCCCCGCCGGTTCCATGGGAAAGGTAAACGCGGTGCGCTTGCCCGCGAAATATTCGCCCAGCTCCTTGACCGCCTGCGTCAGTTCCGGATGATTTGGCGACTCGGTAGGAACCGCCTGATCCTCCGGCTGTGCGTTGGTAATGGCGCAGACCGCACGCCCGTTGGAATGGATAATGAGCTCGCCCACCGGAGAGGACGCGCGCACGCTTGCGGCTGCGCCGGAATCGTTTTTACTGGCCTGTTTCATCGAGTTGTTCCTCCCGCCGAATGGGCTGTTTCTTTTTATTATAACCGATCTGTGGTATACTGACAAAACAATAAGGAAAGGATTTTGAAAGCAAATGGAAGAATCGCGCGGCGAACTCGCTCTCGAACCAACGCAGCCGCAAACAGAAGAAAATGAAGTAAAGTTTGAAACCATCGACTATGTGCGTGAGCTGTTTCTCAACTCTGAGGAGCAAAAAAAGACCGATCAAAAGCGTGTTCGTCTGCTCCGCGCCTGTGTCATTTTGCTTTCCGTGATCACGTTCTGCATCGTTGCGGCAACGGCAATTCTCGTTCCAACCGCGCTGATTACCGCAAAGGAAGTCAACGCTTCCCTCGCCGTTGTGCAGAAGATCGACGTGGACGCGCTCGTTACCACCATAAACCAATTCACCGCGGACGCGGGAGATACCTTCACCTCGGTCGGCAACGCGGTTTCCGTGTTGGAGGAGCTGGATATTGAATCGCTGAACGCGACGATTGCTCAACTCAAAACCGCCGTGGAATCGTTCTCGCAGGTGGATATTGCAAAGCTTAACGAAGCGATCGAGAACCTCAACGACTCGGTCGAACCGTTTGCCAACTTCTTCAACAAATTTAACTGACGTCATTCGGCGGCGCGGCACGGGAATGCTTCCCCTGCCCGCCGTCTTTGCCCGCGCGGCATGATAAAAGGAGTCTTGACTGCATATGGCGGAACTGTTTTCGATTCTTTACCTCCTGCTTTTTGAGTTCTCCGGTTTGGGGATTTCCCGTTTTCTGTTTTACCGCGACCGGCCGCTGATTAGAGTTTGGCTCGGACTTACGTTCGGCATGCTGATGCTCATCTGGCTTCCGGCGCTGTTTTCGTTTCTCTTCGGGTTTGTACTGCTTTCTCAAATGCTGGCGCTCGTTACGGCCTGTGTGCTCGGCGGTGTTTTCTGGCTGCTGTCGCGTAAAAAGTCTCTGACTGCGGCTTCCTGGAAGAGCGAACTCCCCGCGTTGATCGCCTGCGGCGGACTGCTGCTCGTTTGCCTGATTCTCCTTTCGAGTCACACGATTGTCGAACGCGGCGGCGCGCTGTATGTCGGCCAGTCCACATACGGCGACCTTGCCATGCACCTTGGCTTTATCTCCAGCATCGCCACGCAGGGGACGTTCCCGCCGATGTATTCCATCTGCCCGGGCAAGGCCGTGAGCTACCCATTCTTGAGCGAGAGCGTGGGAGCCACGTTCTACCTCTTCGGTACGAGCCTGCGTTTTGCAACGATGCTCACTGCGGCGTACGCGTTTTTACTCGCGATCTTCGGCGCATACTGCTTTTTGGAAGAATGGCTGGGTGAAAAGCGTAAGGCGGTGTTTTCCACGCTACTGTTCTTTGTTGGCGGCGGGTTCGGGTTTTGGTACTTTTTTGACCTGCTCAAGGATAATCCGAACAATCTCAGCCGACTGTTCACCGCATTTTACGAAACGCCGACCAACTTTGTTTCCAACGGTCTGCGCTGGGTAAACCCGATTGCGGATATGATGATTCCGCAACGCGCGCTCCTGTTCGGCTGGTCGATTCTGTTTGCCTGCCTGTTTCTGCTTTACCGCGGCGCAATCAAAAAGGACGGCTCGGCATTTCTGCCGCTGGCGGTGCTCGCAGGCGGCCTGCCGCTGATCCATACGCATTCGTTCCTCGCGCTCGGTATTGTGAGCGGTTTTCTGCTGATCCGGTCGTTCGCGCTCGGCGAAGGCAAAAAGCAGTACGCGGGCTATGGTAAGTATCTGCTGATTGTGCTCGCACTCGCGCTGCCGCAGCTGATCCTCTTTACGTTTCGAGGGAGCGGCAGTTTCCTCAAATTCCATTTCAACTGGGCAAACGAATCGGATAATTATTTCTGGTTCTACATCAAAAACTTCGGTTTGATTGCGCTGCTCTTCCCCGTTGCGTATCTCGCGGCGAAAAAAGAGGATCGCGCAATGGTTGGCGGCGGATTGCTCATCTGGGTCATCGCGGAGTTCATCCAGTTCCAGCCGAACCCCTACGACAACAACAAACTGCTCTTTATCACGTTTTTGCTCTCCTGCGGGTTGGTTGGCGGCTGGCTGATCGACGCAAAGGATCGCCTGTCCCGTGGAGCGGCGCGAAACCGCCTCAGCGTCAACGTACTCTCCGTCATCGTTTGCGCAACGCTGTTTCTTTCCGGCACGCTGACGCTTGGCCGGGAGTATGTTTCCGAGTACCAGCTCATCAACGCAAACGAAGTGCTCGCCGCCGATTACGTCAAGGAAAACGCGGCTCCCGACGCGACGTTTTTGACCTACAACAACCATAATAACTGCATCGCGGCGCTCACAGGGCGCAATATCGTCTGCGGCTCGGGCGCTTACCTGTATTTTCACGGCATCAATTATGCCGACCACGAGGCGGCGCTCCCGCTGATGTACGAGCAGCCGGAAGAATACTTTGACGCGCTTGCCAAAAAGTACGATGTCGATTACGTACTCATCAGCGACGCCGAGCGCTCCAACTACAACATCGACTACGACTATTTTGCCGAAAACTTCTCCGTTTTCTATCAGAACGATTCGGTAATCATCTATCAGGTGCGATAACACCCGTGCAAAATAAAAATCCCGCCTTCGCGAACGGTTCGCAAGGGCGGGATTTCTTTTTTTGTCTTGTCGGTTATTTCTCCGATCCTATTTTGCTCTTGAGCACCTGGTTCATGCCCAATAGTGCGCCAAGCCCGGAAAGAAGCGCCAGCGCTCCGCCGACGATTTGATAGTTCTGCGTCGTGCTGGTGATGATGAACTCGTACTGCATACTGTCCATGCCTCCGCCATTGCTGTGAATTGCCGTTTGCGCCGCTGAAAGCCCGATGGAAGTTGAGCTTAAAACAAGCGCAACGCCCAGCACGAACAGCAGCACGAACACAACGACGATTGCGCCGATATTCGTTTTGCTCGGCGTAGCTTTCTGCTCCAGCAGCATTCTGGTCTGTTCCATAAAAATCCCCCTCCTTTTCCTTTAGTCCAATCCAAGTAAAAATCGGTAGACGGGCTTGAGCAGTTCAAAGCCCGAGATAATCTCGTCCGCAATCGCGGGCGAAAGCGTCTTCTTCAGATCCGGAGACGAAAAACAGAACGCCAGATTCTTGCGGTTCAGATACGGCTGCAGTTCTACCGGTGCCTGCGAAAAGCGCGGACGCTTAAACGACTCTCCAACGACGGAAAACACGTCCGTAAACGCCTCATTATTGACAAGGTTCAAAAACTTCTGCGGCTTTGCCAGCATCCGTTCGCGCAGAGATCGCATCATGCCCGCATTCGCGCCCCACATGCCCATGCCATAGCCGTAGCTTTCCCGCTCGAATTCGGCGTAGAGCACAAACGCTTCGCTGATCATCGTGCCGGGCTTGCGAAAGCCAAGCCAGACATGGTCGCGGTACATGGTTTTATCGTGGGAATACCGCGTGTCCCGCCGGATGCGGGAAACAATCGAAGAAGCGCGGACGTTGAACTCCGGGTCGATCTCCAGCGCGGTCGGCGTCAGCTGAACAGCGAGTTCCTTCATCGGCAGATAGACCGTCTTTCTATACCGCTCACGGTTCGCTTCAAAGAACGCGTGCTCATTTTGAAACGCAATATCCCAGAAAAACTGATACGCGTCTTCCGTCATGCCCTGAAACATATGTGTTATCCTCTATATTGCTTGTTTGCTTATTCCTCGTCGTCGCCCGCGTAATTGCTAGGCTGTTTTTCAACGCGTGTTACGACGCGCTTTTGTATTGGCTGGCGCACCGGCTGCTTTTTGTATTCAAAGATTCTGGGCGCATTTGCCTGCGGTTTCGGCTGTGGCGCGGGCGCGGCGTTCGTCTGCGGCGGTTTCGTTGGAAAACCCGCGGGGCGGTAAGCCGCTTCGGCTTGCTCTTCGACGTAGCGTGTGCGCGCGGTTGTAATCAATCGCTCCGCCGCTTCGTCGGCCTTCGGCTTCGGCGCTTCAGCGTAGATAACCGGCGCTTGCTTGCTCTGCGGGCGCGGCTCTTCCGGCGCGGGCGTTTGGGGTTCCCGCTTTGGCGGTGGCGGCGGCAGGCGCATGGGCTCCGCGCCGTTGTTCACAACGCCCGCCTGGCCTTCGTCCCTAGCCGAAAGCATGCGTTTGGTGTAGCTGAGCTCTTCCGGGTCGGGTGAGTCCGTATAGACATGCGCCTTTTGCCTGCGTTCCTCGTGCGGCGCATAATAATCCTCAAAGTCGTCATCATCATCATCGTCATCATCCAGCCGCATGGAGGTACGAGACCGCTCCATGGCGGTCAGAACGACCAGCACGACGAACGAAAGTACCATCAATAAACCGAGCACGATTAAAATCTTGGTAATCGCGCTGCTCAGCGTGTTGAAAAGCCCCATGTTCCCGTTATCGGGAACCGGCGTAACGGCGGCAACTTCCTCAGTGCTGGTTCCGTACGCAACGGGCATCAGGCAGCTGGCAAGCACACGATTGGTGCCCGTCGGATCGTAGCCTTTCACGGTGAACGAAAGGTTTTTCGGCGAGCCGAGATCAATCTCCTGATCGAACGTCGTTTCCCCTGCCGCCAGCGTTTCATACGTTTTAACGACCCCGATGCTCGTTTCCAGCACCGTCACGTTGGTGAGTTCCACCGTGCTGTGGTTTACAATCGTAATGCGCGCGGTCACCTTGCCGGTTTCCGCCGTCCACTGCGTTACGGTTTCAGCGGCCAGGGTAACGTTGATCTGCGATTCGTCGATGAACGGATAGACTTCGTAAGGATTCTGCGTTTGCAGCGTATAAGCTTCCCCGAAGGGGTCTGTACCAGTGAGCTTGAAGGAAACGTTTCTGAGCGGTTCCGACATCAGCGGCACAACGAGGTACGAAAGCGTGTGGCTCTCCCCCGGCTCCAGCGAGAAAAGCTCCTCGTTGACAAGGTTGGCCCGTTCGTCCGCAACCTGAATATCACTGATGGTCTGGCTGCCGGTGTTCTCAATATCGAACGTAAAGTTTACGCCGTTGATGGTTGGCGTACCCATCTCGACGTTCATATTGAGCTGGATGAGCACCATGGTCAGCGGCAGCGAATCGGCGGAAGTGAACGTCTTGGTCTTTCCGTTGACCGTGTAGGTTGCAAACGGCGCGCTGACCACGCTCTCTTCGCCCATGATATAGGAATAATCGATAGAGTACGTGCCGCTTGCGCGGAGCGTGTTGAGCTGGAGAATCGCGTTGTCGCTGATGTTTTCGTCGATCAGCGTGATATCCGTCATGTCAAACTTCGTGCTGTTTTTAACGACGTACGTCAGCTTGACGGTTTCGCCGGGCTTGGCGTTTTGCTTGTCCGCCGTACGCGTAATCTCGATGACCGGGTTTTCGGCGCGCTGGACGGTATAGGTGACGTCCTGCGTCATTGGTTCGCCGTTTCGCGTCCATGAGAGCGTAAACGTAATGGGCTTTCCGAGTTGGCTTTCATTGATGGTCAGCGGAAGAACGATATTCTTGAGCGTTCCGCTCGGCGGCACTTCCTGCCCCTGCGTCACGTCGTAAATGGTACCTTCATACGTAATCGTTAAATCGAGCAGAGGATAGTCCGCGTTGTAGTTGGCAATTTCAAACGTAAACGTCACCGTGCCGGTCTCCGCCAGTTCGGTGGGCGTTGCCGTAATGGTTACGTTGATTTCATCCGCGCGCGCGGAGGGCATCCAAAGAACCAGACAGAGCAACACGGCGAGCGCCGCCGCGACCGCTCTGACCGCTCTGTTCCATTTTGTTTGTTTCGAGGCAGACGCCAGATGATTCATACCAACCTTCCTCAAACCGCGCACAGCGCTCGTTCCAGAAGCGCAATCTGCGCGGAGCCGTCCGTTTTATCCGTAATCGTGCGGCAGAACCGCTCGCTTTCTTCCGCGGGAATGGTGCAAAGCAGCGTTACGTTTTCGCCGAATTCTGCCTGGCAGGGATACTTCAGCGCTTTGATCAGCGGTTCCAGCACGGCATAGCTCGGGTAGGAGACGGCAACCCGCATTTTCTGGCAAATCTGGTAATGCAGCGTGCCCGCGCTTTCGACCGCTTCCGAAGCGGTTTTGCCGTAAGCGCGCACCAGCCCACCCGTTCCCAGCAGCACGCCGCCGAAATATCGCACCACCGCGCAAAGGGTATTTTCCAGCCCGCTCTGCGTCAAGACGTTCAGAATTGGCGCTCCCGCCGTGCCGGAAGGTTCGCCGTCGTCCGTGGAGCGCGCGCTCCCGCCCAGAAGGCGGAACGCGTAACAGACATGCCTAGCGTCCCAGTGCCGTTTCTTGATTTCCGTAATCCGCTCGGCCGCTTCCGTTTCCGACGAAACGGGGAAACAATAGCCAAGAAAGCGGGATTTGCTGATCACAATCTCGCTTTCCCCGGCTGACCCAACAGTTGTATAAGGCGTTAAGCCCTGCGTATTCTGCAATAGCCCTTCTTGCCCTTTCGAAGAATCACGCCTTCGCCGGAGATCTCTTCCGGGTCGATCGATTCGTTGACGGACTCCACCTTGCGCTCACCCGCGTACACGCCGCCGCCTTCAATGAGCCGGCGCGCGTCGCTCTTGCTGACGGCGAGCTTGGCAAGCACCAGAAGGTCGGTCACGCGAAGGCCGCTCTGCGCAATCTCCTCGGCGGAGAGTTCATAAGTTGGAATGTTGCTTTGGTCGCTTCCGCCCGCAAACAACGCTTCCGCGGCGGTCTGCGCTTTCTTGGCTTCTTCTTCGCCGTGCACCTGTGCGGTGATCGTGTAAGCTAGCGTGCGCTTTGCCTCGTTGATCTGTTCTCCGGGCAGCGCGCCAAGGCGCTTGACTTCGTCCATGGGGATGAACGTCAAGAGCGAGAGGCACTTCTCCACGTCCTGATCGCCAACGTTTCGCCAGTACTGGTAAAAATCGAACACACTGCACTTATTGGGGTCGAGCCAGACGGCGCCCTTTTCGGTTTTTCCCATCTTCTTGCCATCGCTCGTGGTCAAAAGAGACGTCGTAAGCGCGTAAGCGGGCTTTTGCTCCTTGCGGCGGATGAGGTCCGCGCCGTTGAGAATGTTGCTCCACTGGTCGTCCCCGCCCATCTGCAGCACGCAGCCGTAGCGGCGGTTCAGTTCGAGGAAATCGTAGCTCTGCATGAGCATGTAGCTCATTTCAAAGAACGTAAGACCCTTCTCCATGCGCTGCTTGTAGCACTCCGCCGTCAGCATGCGGTTGACGGAAAAATACACGCCGATATCGCGCATAAAGTCGAGGAAATTCAGCGGGTAGAGCCAGTCGCCATTGTAGACAATCTGCGCCTTGCCTTCCGAAAAGTCGAGCAGCCGCGCCATCTGCGTTTTAAAGCAGGAAGCGTTGTAAGCGAGCGTTTCTTTGGACATCATGGTGCGCATGTCTGTTTTGCCGGACGGATCGCCGATAAACGCCGTACCGTTGCCAAGCAGGACGATGGGCTTATGCCCCGCGCGCTGCATATGCGCCATGGTCATGAGCGCAACATAGTGGCCGATGTGCAGGCTGTCCGCCGTCGGGTCAAAGCCGATATAGAAGGTGACCTTTTCTTTGGAAAGCAGCTCTCGCAGCTCCTCTGGGTGCGAGCATTGTTTCAAAAACCCGCGTTCTTCGAGCACATCGTACACGTTTCGTTCCATGGTTGTTACCCCTCCGTAACCTCTTAACATCTTTGACAATATACCACGAAACAGCAAAAGAAACAATGTTGTTACATTGCTTCTTCTGCTGGAAACGCTTTAGTTTTATGAAAGTTTACAGTGTAAACAAAATCATTATAACCCGATTGTAAAGCGGAAAATGGCGTTTTCGCCTTCGTTTCTGGCTTTGATCGACTCGCCGAGGTGCATGAGCACTTCCTGCACAATCGCAAGCCCGAGCCCCGTTCCGCCGTCGGAATGCGCGGCGTCGGCCTTATAGAACCGCTCGAACAGATGCGGCAGATGCTTTTCGTCGATATGCCCGGTATTCAAAATTGCAACGATCGCGCGCTTTTCGTCACCGCTGAGGGATACATCCAGCGTAATCGTTCCTTCGTCGCTGGCAAACTTGATGGCGTTATCGACCAGCGCAATGAGCACCTGCTCGATGCGGTCGCGGTTGGAGTGCACATTCAGCGGGCGGGCGCAGTGCCAATCGGTTTTAATTCGAATCCCGCTGTAGGAAGCGACGAGCCGCATCTGCTCGGTGACTTCTTCCACCACGCCGTCGAGCGAGAACGCGCTCTTTTCCAGTGCCACCGCGCCGGACTGCAGGCGCGAAAGCTCCAGCAGATCGTTGATGAGCCGTGTTAAGCGCAGCGACTCCCGCAAGATATAGCCGTAATAGCGCGAGCGGTCTTCTTCCTTTTTGACCAGACCGTCGTTGAGCGTTTCCGCAAGGCTTCGAATCGACGATATCGGCGTGCGCAGTTCGTGGCTGACGTTGGCAACATAGTCCCTGCGCGTCTGCTCCAGCCGCTCAGAAGCGGTCACATCCTGAGCCACGATGACCGTGCCCGGCGCTTCTTCGCTGGTTTCCTGCGAGAGCGAAACCAGCATGAGCAGCTTCCGCTCGCCCACTTCCAGAGCCATGGACTGCGGCCCTGTGCCCTGTCGCGCCAGTTCGCAGAGTGGCAGAACCGGCGCAATTGCCTGCATGAGTTCCGCGTTGCTGCATACGCCAAAGAGCTGGCATGCGGCCTGGTTATGGTAGATTATCGTTTGATCGGCTTCCAGCGCAATCACGCCCTCCTGCAGTCCGTCGAGGATGACATGCAGGCGGTTCTTTGCCAGAATGAGATCGTTGATGTTGCGCCGTACCTGTTCGGAAAGATGGTTGAGCGCAAGTCCCAGCTGGCCAAGCTCGTCCTCCCGGCTTTCGTCCGCGCGGACAGAGAAGTCGCCGCCTGCCATGGCGACCGAAGCGCGAATCATGCTGCTGATCGGGTAGGTCATCCGCCGTGAAATAAAGTACGCGGGAATCGCCATGCCGGCGGAAGCGATCACCGAGCTTAAAATCAGCGCGCGTACAAAGCCCATCAGCGAACTGTACACTTCGAACGTAGGCCGTGTCATGATAATGGCGCCGGTAACGCGCTGCATATTATCCTGAATCGCAACGCCGACCACAATGCCGTCCTGCGAAAGCCATTTGGTGGAAATCAGCTCTTCGCCGGTACTCACGACCTTTTTGCCGGAAGCGAGGATCGAGTCGCTTACAATCGCGCTGGTAATCACTGCCGAGCCGCTTTCCGTCCCTATGGAATCCGACGTAAAAGCAATTAAATCGGCGTTTTCGTCAAAAATAAAAACGCGCGTGCCTTGCTGGTTCTTAATGGCAAAGTCGATAAAGGAATCGTACGAAACCTGACCGGACTGCAGCCGCTCCGCAAGCCGCGCCATGGATTCCGCGCGCGGAAGCATTTCGTCCGCAATGCGCCTTGCATGGACGCTTGCGCCCGTTCCAAGGTACACAAACACCGCCAGCGAGGACGTCAGCACGCACCCGAAGATGAGATAGAATAAAAATTTCTGGAAAATCGAACTTTTCTTCATTCAAACCAGCAATTCTTTAAAGTAAGCCATTTATAAAACAAGCGATTCAAAATAATCAACATGTGATGAAAAACAGCGTTACTTTAAAACCAGCGATTCTTTCACGCGCAGCACAAGGATTCAACGAATCAGTCACTCGCGCCGAATTTGTAACCCACGCCATACACCGTGCGGATGCCCCAGCTTAATCCCTCGTCGGGGATCTTCTGGCGAATGCGCTTAATCTGCGTGTCTACCGCGCGGGTGTCCCCAAAGTAATCGTATCCCCAAATCTTGGAGAGGATCTGCTCGCGGTCGAACACGCGCCCGGGATGCGAAGCCAGCAGGTACAGAATTTCAACTTCCTTCGGCGTAAAATCGACGGGCTTACCCTTGATCTTCACCTCGTAGTTCGAAAGGCTGATCTCCAGATCGTCCATGCGGATGGTCTTCGACTCCGTTTCCGGTTCAATGGAAACGCGGCGAAGCACCGCTTTGATGCGCGCAACCAGTTCACGCGAGGAGAACGGCTTGACCATATAGTCGTCCGCACCGAGTTCAAGGCCGACCACACGGTCGATTTCCTCGCCTTTTGCGGTGAGCATGATGATGGGCACCGAACTCTTCTGCCGGATTTCACGGCAGGCGTCGATTCCGGACTTTTCCGGCATCATCAAATCCATCAGGATCAAATCGGGAGATTCGCTCTCCGCCATCTGCACGGCCTGTACGCCGTTGAATGCGGAAGCGTGGGTAAAGCCTTCGCTCTCCAAATAAACGCCAAGCGATTCATGGATAATCGGCTGATCGTCGCAAATTAAAATATGCGCGGTTTTTTGCATGTCACACACCCCTTCTTATCGTTGATTATAGTATGCGCTCTGCCACAATTCAACACATCCACCCACACTGTCAAAATTGTACACCATTCGTACAAGATCAAACGGATTTTGCTGGTTTTCTCGCCCAATGAATAAAAATCTGCCACAATTCATACGATTACTCCCGTTTGCGGCAGAAAAAAGCCGCCCCGTGTTTGATCACGAGGCGGTTTTCAGGGCGTTACGTTCGTTTTTTTCCGTGTTTTTCCTGCGGTTTAGGTGGGATCACCTCGTAAGGCGCATCTTGCGTGCGATTGACGTTGGGTTCGCTCGGCTGCGGCGTCTCCTCATGGAGGATTGTCGGCGTCGAGCTTGGCCCCAGCGCGATGGCGTTACTGATGTATTTCTTGAGCGTAAAGTGGAAGCTGGTGCCTTTGCCCACTTCGCTTTCGACAAAGATGTTTTCGCCGAGCTTGTCGATAATCTGCTTGGCAATCGAAAGCCCAAGCCCCGTTCCGCCTTCCCTGCGCGATTTGTCGGTTTTAAAGAACCGCTCGAAGATATGCGGCAGGTCTTCCGGCTCAATGCCGCAGCCGGTGTCCGCAACGGTAACGAGAATTCGATCGCCCGTCGTTTCCGCGGCGGAAATGGTGATGCTGCCGCCTTCCGGCGTATAGTGCATGGCGTTGTCGAGCAGGATAACGAGCAGCTGCTCCACGCGGTCGGAATCCGTCATGGCATACGGAACGCCTTTTGCGTTCAATTCCAGCCGGATGCCGCGCTGCGCGGCCTCGTTTTGGTAATTCTGCTTGGTGTCTTGTAAGAGCTCCTCCAGATCGACGGCGGTGACTTCCATATGCTCCGTGCCGGACTGCAGGCGCGAAAGCTGCAGCATGTCCGTAATCAGCCGCGAGAGACGAATCACTTCGCGCAGCATAATCTTGTAATACCGCTGCCGCGTATCCTCGTCCGTAATCATGCCGTCGCTGAGCGGTTCGAGCAGGCCGCGCACGGCGGTCAGCGGCGTACGCAGTTCGTGACTGACGTTGGCAACATAGTCCCGCCGTGTCTTTTCCAGCCGCTCTAGATCGGTAACGTCCTTAAACAGGCCCACAACGCCCGTGCATTCGCCGTCGTCCGCCATAACCGGCACAATCGTAATCCAGAGGGCGCGGTCCTTGGGCAGCTGGTAATGCAGACTGACCGGTTCGCGCGTTAAATAGACCGAGTGGAACAGCTCCCAGATGGATTCGTCCGGCACGAGGTCCATGGGCGTTTTGACTTCTACCGCACCGAACATCTTCATCAGCGCGGGATTAAAGTGCGTCAAACACCCGATATCGTCGATGGCGGCAACGCCGTCGGTAAAGCTCGAAAGCAACTGGTTGAGCTGGCGCTTTTCGCTTCGCAGTTGATAAATCGTTTGGGACAGGTTGTCGCAGAGCGTATTTAAGGCGCGCGCCAAAATGCCAATTTCGCCGCTGGCTCGTTCGTTTGCTCTGGCGTTGAACCTGCCTTTGGACATTTCGATGGCAACGTTGGACATTTCGTGGATCGGGCGCGACACCCGATTCGTGCTCAGCGCGACGAGCAGAATCACGATCGGCGTAATGGCAACGATTGTCCATGTTAAAACGTTGTTGAGCTGGTTGAACGCGGACTGAATGCGCTTGATCTGCTTGATGATCAGTATTCCGCCCGTGACGTTTCCGTCCGAATCGCGAATCGGAATGCCGACGGAGACCGCCGTTTCGCCGTTGAGGAGTTTGAGGTCGTTGTTTTCCACAGTCTTTCCGCGAAGGACGTTTTGCATCTCCGCGCGGTAGTACTCGCCAAAGTCAAGCGTTTCCACCGTGCTGCCGTCGTTGCGGACGATCAGGAGCTTGCCGAGCGCATCGGCAATCAGAATGGCGGACTCGGTAGAGAGCGTCTGCTTTTCAATCAGGCGCTGAAACGCTTCCTCCGTCATGTTGCCGTTTTTATACTCTTCGTAGATCTGCCGGGTAACCTCCGCCTCCGGCTCAAGGTTTGCCATTTCAATCGAGACGTACGTTTTTTTGCCCACATACGCATAAGCCGCCAGCAAAACAACGTTCGCCAGCAGCAATGCAATGATCGATACGATTAAAATTCTCCAGTAGAATACGCTGCGCATGAGGTACGCTTACTCGGTTTCGAACTTATAGCCGACGCCGTAAATGGTTTTGATGCTCCAGCCGAGGCCGGTGGAATCCAGTTTGGCACGGATTCTCTTAATATGCGTGTCCACCGTGCGTGTTTCGCCCGCGAAATCATATCCCCAAACGCGGGAAAGCAGCTGCTCTCGCGTAAACACCTGACCGGGATTGGAAGCGAGCATATGCAGAATCTCAATTTCCTTGGGCGTGCAGATGACCGCCTGACCGCGGAGGGTTACCGTGTAGCTCTTGAGGTCGATGGTGAGGCCGTTATATGAAATCACCGAAGAATCGCTCTTGGGCTGTTCGGTTGCGCGGCGAAGCACTGCCTTGATGCGTGCAACGACTTCCCGCGGGCTGAAGGGCTTAACGATATAGTCGTCCGCGCCGAGTTCCAACCCTACGATACGGTCGATTTCCTCTCCCTTTGCGGTGAGCATGAGCACCGGCAGCTGGGAGGTCTTGCGGATTTCGCGGCAGACCTCGATGCCGCTCATCTTGGGCATCATGATATCCAGAACGCAGAGCACGATTTCCGGCGTGATGCTCTCCAGCGCCTGGACGCCGTCAAAGGCGTCTACCGTTTCAAAGCCCTCGGCCTTCAAGTAAATACCGAGAGATTCGTGTACGACGGGATCATCGTCCGCGATTAATACTTTCTGCGCCATAATACGCTCCTTGCTGTTGCTGAATTATTCTTTAGTATACCATACAAACGTTTGAAACGTACAGCGTCACGTTTTGTTCGCAATTGCCGCGCAGACTTTTGCCGCATCCTCGCGCATGACTTCGATCAGCGAGCGGTTGTAGATGCCGCTTGCCGGATGATACAAAGGTATCAGTTCAAACGAAGCGCCGCCAGCCGTAGTCAGCGGAATCCGCGTGCCGTGGACGTTTCCAACCACTTCCGGCTTCTCCCCCGCAAGGCGATATACCGCTCTGAGCGGCGTGTTGCCAAGCGTACAGAGAATATCCGGACGGATGAGTTCGATTTCCTTTTGCAGCAGAAGAAGCGACGCTTCCACTTCCGAAGGAACCGGCGTGCGGTTTCGAATGCTCCTGGGCGATCTCACGCAGGGACGGTACTTGACCACGTTGGTAATATACGCGTTTTCCCGCGTAATACCGAACAGGCAAAACAGCTCGTCGAGCTGCCTTCCCGCCTTGCCGACAAACGGCCTGCCCTGCCGCGTTTCTTCCGCGCCCGGTGCTTCGCCGATTAAGAGCACCCTTGCGCTCGGCGCGCCCTGCCCGAAGACCGGATGCGCATACTCCCCCTGCGGCTGGTCGAGCGCGGCCAGCCTGCCGAGGCGCTCCCGCTCCAAGACGTACAGCAGTTCCAACTGCAGTAAAACCTGCGCGGCGTCCTTCTGCGTTTGTTCGTCAGCCACCGTTATCCCCCTGCGTCTGCGTTGCCATATAACTCTGCAGCGCGGTAAAGTCTGTTTGCAGCGTGGTGTACAGCGGCTCAATGACCGAGTACTCATATCCCGTCAGCGCGACCTCCAATGCCGCAATGTCGTTTTTCAGTTTGTCGCTCATCTCCTGCGGAACGCCGGTTGCCGTGTTGAGATAGTCCGAAACCCGCTGGATCAAATCCTGTGCGTTGAGCTTCAGCTCGAAAATCGAAAGCGAGCCGTCCGAATGTACGGTGCAGGTCTTCATGGAAGCGATGAACTCGTCCGTCGAAAGCTCCGTTCTTACGGCGTTCGGGAATGCCCTGAGCAGATACTCATCTTCGAACTGATAGAACATCGAGTCCGGCCGAATCAGGATAAAGCTTGTCTTCGTTACCATTTCCGGCGGACAAAGCTCGGTTGCAATCGCGTTTTCCGCCGAGCAAATATCCAGGGAAACGTGCATATCGCAGTATTCCGTTGGCGCGTTGCTGGCGAGGAACCAGTCGGTCACCGGTTTGTGATCCTCGTCGTCCTTGCAGGCGTCGGTGGCGAGCAGACCGGAAACGGAGCAGACCGTGCGCTTGACGAGCCCGAGCGACGTCGGATCCGCGTCGATGATAGGCTTGTTCGACAATCCTTCGTGAATTTTGGACATATATGCCTGCCAGAGCGGCGCCGCTTCGTCGCCGCCGGAAGAACCTTTTTTCAGCTTGTTGGCGGGGTAATCGTGTCCGACCCAGAGCGATGAAGCATAATACGGCGTAATGCCCGCAAAGTATACGCTCGCGTAGTCGGAGTTCGTGCCCGTCTTGCCGGCAACGGTCATATCCGTAATCTTTGCCTTGGTACCCGTGCCGGACTTGACGGCGTCCGTCATCATGTCCACCAGCAGATACGCGGTGCTCTCCTGGAACACGCGGTGCGTATCCCGCACTTCGTCCGCGTCCAGAATCACGTTGCCTTCCGCATCCAGAACCTTGGTAAAGGACAGCGGCTCGAGATACACGCCGCCGTTGGCTATCGTTCCGTACGCCGCGGCCATCTGGATAGGCGTCAGACCGGATGTTCCCAGCGCAAGGCCCGCGCCGTCTACGTTGATCTTGCTCTCCGTGGCTCCCATCTGATAGAGGTATTCCGCGGCTACGGCGGGCGTCACGTCGTCCATCAGCACATGCGCCGCGGCAACGTTGAGCGAGCTCATCAGCGCGCGCCGGAAGGTCACCGGCCCGTAGCGGGAATCCAGCCCACCAGCGGGATAGCCTTTTTCCGTGGTCCAACCCTGAATCGGGCCATCCATGTTCTGCACGATGCTGGCCGGCGAATAGCCAATATCCAGCGCCGGGCCATAGACGGCAAGCGGCTTAATGGAAGAGCCGACCTCCGTATAACTCGTGGCACGGTTGATGCCCTTGCGAATTGACGGTTCATTCCGCCCGCCAATAACCGCGCGGAGTTCGCCCGTGTGATAGTCCAGCACCACGGCGGCAGCCTGCGGCTCGACGGTTTCGGTCACCGTTCCGTCCTCACCGGTTTCAACAAGCAGCGATTTGGAGGTGTCCGCCAGCGGCGGGTAACTGTCCCAAGTACTCAGAGTGGTCTGCACCGTGTTTTGTATGGTTGGATCGACCGTAGTGTAAATATGATACCCGCTGGTGCGCAGTTCGTTTTCCACGGCGTTGCGGTTGGCGGAAGTATTGCTTAGTCCACGCTTTTCGAGCAGGTGCGTAATGACGTCACTGATCGAGTATTCCACGAAGTACGCCATATCATACATCTGCTTCTGCTGGCTGACTTCGATAATGCTGACCTGCTCGGTCAGCGCGCTCTCATACTGATCCTTGGTAATAAAGCCCGCCTGATACATGCGCGAAAGCACCTGATTGGTGCGTTGGTTGGTCACTTCCATCTGGTCGCGCTGATACATGTTTTTACGCGGGTCGTAACGGTACGGCGCCTGCGGAAGCCCGGCAAGCATGGCGCATTCACGTACGCTTAGCTCGGAAAGCTCCTTGCCGAAGTAATCCATTGCGGCGGACTTCACGCCGTAATTCGATTCGCCCAGCGGAATGTCGTTGAGGTATGCTTCCAGAATCTGATCCTTCGTAATGATGGTTTCCAGTTCGAGCGCCATATACGCTTCTTGTATTTTGCGCTTATAGTTGCGCTGTGAGCCGAGGATTTTATTCTTGATGAGCTGTTGGGTAATCGTGCTGCCGCCGGTGGAGTTGCTGTTGCCCAGGATTTCCAGCGCGGCAGAAAACAGGCGTTTAAAATCCACGCCGGAGTGCTTATAAAAGCGCACGTCCTCCACGGAGATAAACGCGTTTTTCAGCATGTCGGGGATGTTTTCAATATCCACCCAGTCGCGGTATTCCACGTCCGCAATGGTGGTAAGCAGATCGCCGTTCATATCGTAAAGATAACTCGTGCGATCCGAAATGGTCAGCTGCGCCACGTCCAGCGAAGGCGTCGTTTCAACATACGCCTTGACTACGCCCACCAGCAGGCCAAAGCCGATGAAGCAAACGACGATAAACGCCAGAATCAGCATTTTGAGCGACGTAAACAACACCGCCAGAAAAAAGGAACCCGGTTTCTCCCGTTCCTTCAGCAGCGGTAGGTTTTCCAGTTCCGGCTCTTTCAATCTGGGGTCGTCTCCCGAGTCCACTCGAAAGAACGGATTGCTCTTTGCCATTTGTCTGCACCTCAATGGAAATCCTAGGTATTATAGCATACGGTTGGTTTCTTTATGCGTTTTGCCGCAAAAAGTTCATACTTTCAGCGAATTTTGGCTTGCACTTTAAGCGGAAAAGTGAGATGCTGTTTGTCGGTTCCCAAAGCGTTCGCCGCAAAAATACGGAAACCCCCGCGTGATATTTTCCGTTTGAAATTCGAAAATTTGGTCTTTACAAAACACCGGCTTTCCACTATAATAGCACATGCGGCTCGGGGCTTTAGCGAAGTTGGCTATCGCGCTACACTGGCAGTGTAGAGATCACCGGTTCGAATCCGGTAAGCTCCACCAAACAAGAAACTCGCGGATAAATCGTCCGCGAGTTTTTTATTTTTCTACCCGAATGTTCAGGATTGCCGGTATTTTTCAACCATCTCTTCAAACTTCAACGCATACGTTTCGAGCAGGCTCTGCTGCTTCGGCAGTTTCAGTGTTGGCATATGCTTGCCGTTGACGCGCGCTTTCTCCTCCCCGTCAAGCTGATATGCGCTAAGCGATATGCCCGTTGCCGAGGGTAGTTTTGCTTTGAGAAGCGCAATTTGATCCATCGTGAACAGCGAAGGATCAAAGTCGAAAATCTCCAGCTGCTTCAGCCCGAACAGAGGCTCCATCGTTCCATCCAGAACGTTTACGCCAAGAAGCGAAAGCCGTTTGAGGCTGGCGCATCTCTCGAATATGGTGAAATCACGAATCGTATGATTGGTCAATACGTCGCCGTTCAGCCTGATCTCTTCCAGATTCGGCGCGGTCGGCATTGCATCCAATCCAAGCAGCAGACGTTTTGACGCGCTGATTTGAATGCCTTTCAGACCGGCATTATTCCGCATGTCCCAAAGCGCTTCTGTCTTGCGATTCCAATAGAATAAAACATTCTCCAGCAGCGGCAAACCGGACAGCGGCGAGAAATCCCGAATGTCGGGACTGGAGAAAAAGTAAACGGTTCTGAGCCGATCACCATAACGCAGGATCAGATGTTCAAAGCTCTTTTGATCCAACCCGGTCGCCTGCAATATTGAGAGATCCGCGCGCGCCTGCAACGCCGCATCCACATCTTCCGGCGTGAGCGCTTTGTTCTCCAACGGGCTGTGGATTGCGAGCGTCTGCGCAGGCGTATAATTGTGTCCCGAATAACGCGCGATGTTCCAGGATTCGTTCATCGTTTCATCCTAACAATAGAGAAGTCATTGAAATTGCAAGATATTCCGCACTCGCGATTATCGCTTCGTCATGGACTTCCATTGCGCGCGCCAGTGGATGCGCCGCAGCACTCTGCCGCTCAGCGCAATCTCCCGCACCGCTATGCCGCGTTGGAGCACATACAGACTGCCGCCAACCTTGATGAAGATTCTTGTAAACCTTTTTTCCTGCGGCATCTGATCGGCATGCAAGGCGATATTCACAATATCTTCCGCGTTGAGATGCAGCGTCTCGCTGTAGAGGTAGAGCCAGTACTCGCCGCATGGCTGATACTCCGGCAGGAGTTTCGTCTTACCTTCGATGCGCTCGATGGCGCGACCGATGTGAATCTCCGAATCCAGCGGGTCGCTGTATTGCCCGTTCGAGAGGTCGCGGGTCAGGTCGAGACGGCTCAAAAGCGCGTCGTTCGTACCCGTTTGGCTGTTTTGGCGCACCATGTCGTCCGAAATGTCTTTGCCGAAGTGTTTGCCGACGGCGGCTTCCTGCCGCGCCCATTCTTCGATGACCGCGCGGGTGACTTCCAGCCCAACTTCGTGATGCACAGAAACGAAGTCCGGGCGTTCGGACTTTTGAAAAAAGCCACGCCGGAGCTTGAGCGCGCTGTCGATATGGTACTTAGCATAGTACTCGAAGTAGGCTTTGTCGTTGGCCATTGGACGCTCCCCGAAAAATCCGTTAATGGATTTATTATATACGGAATTCCCAAAAGCGCAAATTTGATTGTTTGATTGTGTTATGTGGATAATTTGCTTGATTTTAAGTTTATAAGTGATAATATTACAGCGTATCTATGTTGTCTACAGTTTAAGAATGATCTGTATTTCAGTTTTTATGCCTTCGATCTTTCTTTTTGCAATTACATAAAACTGTTTCTAAGCGTTTGCCTTGTTCTGCAACTTGTAACCAACCGTGAAAGGAGAAGCGTGATATGTCTGAGCAAAAAACGAAACCCACAGCTAAAGAAGAAACTCACGAGAAAAAGATTAGCCTCACTCATTCGAAACTGTTATTTTTCATACTTATTATTATCTTTTCCCTGGCAACCTGTCTTTGCGTTATTTTCCTCATTCGCGCAATAAAGAACGAGGCGGGTAATGCTATTGTTGGGTTATGGACAGCGGCGGTTAGCTTATCCTTTCTTGCTGCTATTGTTCAAGCGATTCTACTGTTGACGAAGAAATTCAAAGAAAAGTGGAAAGCAGATATCAAAGCTGATTCTGAGTTATATGTTAGCAACATGAGAAGCGCAATTAAAAAAGCAAATGCGACCTCGATTTGTCCTGAAGAACCGCCTGCTTTTGAGAGCGAGGTAATGACCGATTCAAATCTAGTTCTTCAAAAGAAATTTGACCGTTCCGAAATGGAAGGTGAGTTGAGTGCCATTTCAGATGGTAGTATTTCGCGTAAAAGCAAGCGGGCCCCTCAGTCAGGGATAATAGTTCCGCCAAGAAAAAAAGCCACTGTCCCAAAGCCAATTCGCAAAGATTCGAAAGTCGACGCACTGCAGGAAGCTATGCTGAATAATCTGAAAGAAATGCAAAAAGACTGTGATTGGAGTGAGCGAATTACAGAAACGATTTTTCAAGTAGCAATTGCAGTCTGTATATTCGGACTGTTAATCCTCACTGCTTCGATATTGCTGCCAGTAATTTTGAAGCAGAGTTTTGAGACAACCTATCCCGTTGCAATTGGGGGCATTATTAGCCAGTTTATTACTGCAACACTTTTCGTAATCCATAAAAGATCCCTAGATCAACAAAACATATATAGACAAGATTTACGTGCATATGAGAGCATTTTGTCAACAACAAGCTTGATTAAGCAAATCAGTTCGTCAACAGAACGTGACAGAATGCTGAAAGAAGTGATTCGTAAAACGCTTGAAAAACGTTCTGATCCCGCCCCAGTGGCAAATGATCCATCCGATAAAGATTAGTACTCGAATGAATATGAAGAATATCATTAAATGTAAAATCCGTGTCTGAGTAAATCAAAAAGGAGCGCCGAAAGGCGCTCTTCTCTGACAAGTATCCCCCGAACACTGCTGATAGGATGCAAATACATTCCAAACATGTTATCAAAATATAATTTATCAAATTATACGCTCTTTTTCGTCAATATCTACAATAGTTAGTCATACTGCCATTACTCATAATGACGATATAATGGTAGCAGCAATGACAGGAGGGCGTAGTATGGAGATTACATACTTTATCGGCAACGGGTTCGACCTCGCCATGGGGCTGCATACTTCCTATCGGCATTTTGTTATGCATTACTTGGAAACGCCCCCCAAGAAAGCTTGCGATCAGTTCCTTAAAAAGCTGATTGCAGCGGACGTTGAGAATTGGTCGGATGCCGAAGCAGCCTTGGGGCAGTGTACAGAAAGTTTTAATATAGGACAGGAAGAATTTTTCTGCGAATGCTATACCGATTTTGTGCTTTCTCTCTCGGAATTTCTCGAAAGTGCGGATCGCTCTTGCATATCCCCCATTAACATTAAGGACATCCGTCATCACTATACAAACGCATTTATAAACCTTGAACGTTTTATTCCTCACGCACAACCGGGTTTAAAAAGAGCATTGTCCGAATCGGTAAGGCAACCCCGCAACTTTTCTATTATTAACTTCAATTATACGCATATTTTCGAACATGGTTTTAAGGTGCTTGGCGACTGTGATGATGCAATCAATAACCGATTTTCTGATGATGGTGACACAATCGGCAGAGTTCACCATATTCATGGTGAATTCGATCATGATATGGTAATGGGCGTCGATGGGGATGATCAGATCGCAAATCAAGATTTCGCTCGGAATGCCGGTATCCGGCAGCGCATTATCAAGCCGGAGGTTAATGAAACTCTCAATCACGGATTGGTAATGGACTGCAAGAAAACAATCTCCAAAAGCCAAATTATTGTCGTGTTTGGAATGTCGATTGGGAAAACAGACCGCACGTGGTGGAAGAGCGTCGGCGAATGGCTAAAAAGTAGTAAAGATCATCATCTGATCATTTTTATATATAACGAGAATCAGCATACTCGTCTCGCCGGGAGTACTTGCGTTACCGAAAATGAAACGCAAAATCGTTTTCTAAACTTTACCGCACTGACTGATGTGGAAAAAAGAAACGTGCGGCACCAAATAACGGTTGTTTTGAACTGCGAACTTTTCGGTACACGCCTTTTCCGTTTGAAATAGGGTATCACAGGCAAGCAAGTGAGCATAATCTAACGATAATACACAAGAAGCGCCCTCACGGGCGCTTCTTCCTTGTTCTCTCAATTATTCCTGATACAGCGGGAACCGCTTGCAGAGCGCCAGCACGTCCCGCTTGACCTGCGGCACGGCGGGCTCGCCTTCCTTGATGATGCGGGAGATCATGTTGCCGATCTGCCGCATCTCCCCTTCCTTCATGCCGCGCGTTGTGACCGCGGGCGTTCCGAATCGGACGCCGCTGGTTTCAGCCTTGTTGCGCGTATCGAACGGAATGGCGTTGCGGTTGGCGGTGATGTTTGCCTGATCCAACAGGTTCTGTACGCTTAAGCCCGTAATGCCCAGCTCGCGCAGATCGACGAGCATCAGGTGGTTATCCGTTCCGCCGGAGAAGATGCGCAGGCCGTTGTGCTGGAGTGTTTCGCAGAGCGTTTTGGCGTTGAGCACGATCTGGTGCTGATACACTTTGAACTCCGGCTGCATCGCTTCATAGAAGCAGACGGCTTTTGCGGCGATCACGTGCATCAGCGGGCCGCCCTGCATGCCGGGGAACACCGCTTTGTCGATCTTTGCCGCAAACTCCTCTTTGCAGAGAATCAACCCGCCGCGCGCGCCGCGCAGGGTCTTATGCGTGGTCGAGGTGGCGACGTCCGCATACGGAAACATATTCGGGTGCTCTCCCGCCGCGATCAAGCCGGAAATATGCGCCATATCCACCATGAAATATGCGCCGACTTCCTTTGCAACCACGCCGATACGCTCAAAATCGATGATTCGCGAATATGCGCTCGCGCCCGCCACGATGAGCTTGGGCTTGTGCTCGCGCGCAAGGCGTTCCAGCTCATCGTAATCGATATACCCAGTGTCTTCGCGTACGCCGTACTGCACAAAATGATAGAGCTTGCCGGAAGCGTTGGCCGTATGCCCGTGGGTCAGATGGCCGCCGTGGTTAAGGTTCATGGCAAGCACCGTGTCTCCGGGGTTGAGCAGCGCGTAGTACACGGCAAGGTTTGCCTGCGCGCCCGCGTGCGGCTGGACGTTGGCATGGTCGGCATGGAACAGCGCTTTTGCGCGTTCGCAGGCGAGCGTTTCAACGATATCCACATACTCGCAGCCGCCGTAGTAGCGCTTGCCGGGATACCCTTCGGCGTACTTGTTGGTCAGCGGGCTGCCCATAGCGGCAAGCACCGCGGGAGAAACGAAGTTCTCCGAAGCGATGAGTTCCAGATGATCGCGCTGGCGGCCAAGCTCCAGTTCCATGGCGCGGGCGATTTCCGGGTCAACCTGGGCGACAAGTTTGTGAGTCGGCGTAAATTTCATGATTCTCGTTTCCTATCCCTTTATTTTAATAGCATCGCGCTGTTGATCAGCAATCCTATATCATATACAGTTCCGCTCCGGATTGCGCTTCGCCCGCGCGATCCGCAATCACAGAGGGCGCGGGCGATTTGTAGTTTCCTATTCGGTTGCCGTCAAAGCGGCGGTCATTCTTCTTCCGGCAAATCGACTTGCCGGTTCAGCACGGCGATGATGCTCGGCCGGAACTTCTCCTTTTTGCCCTTCTTTTCGACGAGCCGGAGAATCAGATATCCGATTCCGCAGGCGGCCACGCCGAACAGGAGCGCGTAGAGTTCCGAAAGCCTGCTGCCGATCCAGACGCCGACAAGCAGAAGCCCCAGTGGCAGCGCGTAGGCCAGCAGGCTTGCCTGCACCACGCGCTTGGGCGAAAGGCTGACGCTTACATGGTCGCCTACCTTTGCGCCGACGGGGTTATTGAGCTCGACTTCCATTTCGCTCTCCCCTGCCGTCAGGCAGGCGCCGCAGTGGGCGCACTGCGCGCTGCGCAGAAAGCGAATCTTGGCGAGTTTACCGTGAACTTCCGTTACAAGTCCTATGCTGCAGCTTTGCTCTTCCAATTTTTTCTCACTCTTCCTTTTCCGTGCAGGCGATGTGCAGTTCAAGAAGCTGCTTGTCGTCCACAAAGTCCGGCGCTCCCGTCATCGGGCAGGATGCGTTCTGCACCTTCGGGAAGGCGATAACGTCCCGAATGCTCGTAGAGCCCGTGATGATCATGGCAAGGCGATCGAGGCCGTACGCCATTCCGCCGTGCGGCGGCGGCCCGTACCGGAACGCGTCCGTGAGGAAGCCGAAGCGGTATTCCGCCTGCTCGTCCGTAAAGCCGAGCGCGCGGAACATGCGTTTTTGCAGTTCCTGCGAATGGATACGAATCGACCCGCCGCCAATCTCCACACCGTTGAGCACGATATCGTACGCCTTGGCGCGGACGTTCGCGGGGTCGCTCTCCAGCCGGTCGAGGTCGTCGTCCATGGGGCTGGTGAACGGATGGTGCATGGCCATATAGCGACCCTCTTCCTCACTCCATTCGAACTGCGGAAACTCCGTAACCCAAAGCAGGTTGTACTTGTCCTTGGGGATTAAATCGAGCTTTTCGGCGAGCTTTAAGCGCAGCGCGCCGAGGGAAGCGAACACGGTCTTGTTCGCGTCGGCCACGATAAACAGCACGTCGCCTTCTTCCAGATTGGTCGCTTTACGGATGGCCGCGATTTCGTCCTCGGTAAGGAACTTGAGAATCGGCGAAGCGAGACCGTCGGCCTTGTCGTTCATCCAGATTAGCCCCTTGGCGCGGTAGGTCTTGACAAACTCGCCCATCGCGTCCAGTTCCTTGCGGGAGAACGAAGCGCTCGCGCCCTTGGCGTTGACTGCGCGGACGCTGCCGCCGCTGGCAAGCGCGTTTTGGAACACGCTAAACTCGCTCGACTTGACGACGTCCGAAATGTCGATCAGCTCCAGTCCGAAGCGGGTATCCGGCTTGTCGGAGCCGTAACGCGCCATGGCTTCGGCATACTTGAGGCGCGGCAGCGGCGTTTCGACGTCCACATTCAGCGTTTCCTTGAAAAGACGCTTGAGGAAGCCTTCGTTTACGGACTGCACGTCCTCCGCTTCCACAAAGGACATTTCGATATCGATCTGCGTAAAGTCCGGCTGACGGTCGGCGCGGAGATCTTCGTCACGGAAGCAGCGCGCAATCTGAAAATAGCGGTCGTAACCCGCCAGCATCAACAGCTGCTTAAAGAGCTGCGGGCTCTGCGGCAGCGCGTAGAATTTGCCGGGATGCACGCGGCTGGGCACGAGATAGTCCCGCGCGCCTTCCGGCGTGCTCTTGGTGAGAATCGGCGTTTCGATTTCCACAAAGTTCTGCTCGTCAAAGTATTCCCGCGCGATAAAGGCAATCTTATGCCGCATGAGCAGGTTCTTCTGCATGCTCGGGCGGCGCAGGTCGAGATAGCGGTACTTGAGCCGCAGCAGTTCGTTTGCGCGGCAGTCGTCGCTGATGTCGAACGGCGGCGTTTCGCTCTTGCTTAAAATCTTGAACTCGCTGACGATGACTTCCAGTTCGCCGGTTGCCATGTTGGCGTTGACCATGTCCCCGGTGCGCAGAACCAGCTTGCCCTTGACCGCAAGAACAAACTCCGAACGGATCGTGCAGGCACGGTCGAAATCTTCCTTATTCAGGATCGTGGAGTTGAACACCACCTGCATCAGCCCCGTGCGGTCGCGCAGTTGCACAAATACCAGCGCGCCGAGGTCGCGCCGCACGTTTGCCCAGCCCATCAGGGTAACTTCCTTGCCCGCGTCGGCTTTGGTGAAGTTCGCGCAGTAATTTGTGCGCTTCCAGCCGCCTAAAAATTCACTCATTTGTTCGCTCCTCATATGATGAATATTTTGAATAACACTATTGAATGCTTAGCCCAGCGCCTTTTGAATCTCCTCCGCCGTGAGCGCAAGCTCGGTTTCCTGCCCGTCGCTCATGCGTTTGAGTTTACCCTTGCTTGCATTCAGCTCGTTTTCGCCGAGTACGAGAACGTATTTTGCGCCGATCTTATCGGCATACTTGAGCTGCGCTTTTACGCTTCTGCCAACATGGTCAATCTCGACGGAAACGCCTGCTTTCCTGAGTTGGAACGCCAGCATAAACGCCGCATCCGCCGCCGCGTCCCCCATGCTCGCAAGGTATAAGTCATACCGCACGGGCTTTGGAATCTGCTTGCCGATGCTCTCCAGCACCAGAAGCAGCCGTTCCATGCCGAGGCCGAAGCCCACCGCGGGGACGTGCGGCCCGCCGATTTCTTCCACCAGGCCGTCGTAACGCCCGCCGCCGCAGACCGCGCTCTGTGAGCCGATGCTGTTGGAGACGATTTCGAATACGGTCTTTGTGTAGTAGTCAAGCCCGCGCACAAGCCGCGGGTCGAGTTCGTAGGCAATGCCCATGCCGTCGAGCAGGACGATCAGCTTGCTCTGGTGCTCGCGGCATTCGTCGCAGAGATAGTCCGAAATGACCGGAGCCGCGTTGGCGACCTTCTGGCAGGATTCCACCTTGCAGTCCAGCACGCGAAGGGGGTTCTGCTCCAAACGTACTTTGCAGGTTTCGCAGAGCTCGTCTACATGCCCGCGCAGATACGTTTTGAGCGCTTCATGGTAAGCCGGCCTGCACTTGGGGCAGCCGATGCTGTTGAGGCGGACGGTCAGCCCTTCGCAGCCGAGCGTGCTTAACAATTCCGTCGCAACGGAAATGCACTCCGCGTCCGCGCTGGGTTTGCCTGCTCCAAAGAACTCCACGCCGAACTGGTGGTGTTCGCGGAGCCTGCCCGCCTGAGGACGCTCATAGCGGAAAACCGGATTGTTCAGGTAGTAAACCTTTGTCGGCTGCGTTTCGCCAAAGAGGTTGTTTTCCACAAACATGCGGACGATGCCCGCCGTGCCTTCCGGCTTGAGGGTGATGGAACGTTCGCCTTTGTCGAGGAAGGTATACATCTCCTTCTGCACGATATCCGTCGTCTCGCCGACGCCGCGTAAAAACAGCTCCGTATGCTCAATGACCGGCGTGCGCGCTTCCAGAAAGCCGTATTTCTTCACGATGCCGCGAATCAGCGCTTCCAGATACTGCCACTGGTAGCTCTGCTCCGGCAAAACGTCCTTGGTTCCCTTCGGGGCTCTGTAGTCCGACATGATCGATCCTCCATGGTGAAAACTTAACTTGAATGCTTCTGCCTATTTGATTCATTACGAATCATAACGCATTCCATTATACTGCAAATGATACCGGTTTGGGTATAAAAAAAGCAGGTTCCGATCCACTAGGGACGGGAAACCCGCGGTGCCACCCTGTTTGAACAGCGCGTTTTGCGTCTGTTCCGCTCATTGCCCGATAACGCCGGAATGCGTCGCGGCTTACTGCGGACTGCTCCGCCGTTCGGCTGCGCGGTTCGCGGGTGCCGTTCCTCCAAGGCTCGCCTGCGGCGCTTCCACCATGCGCACCGCTCTCTTAACGCGATTTCCTCGGGCTACTCTCCCGTTCACAACCTTTTGAATCATTATATCCAGCGCTTTTGCGCCTGTCAATTGGTAAAAGACGCGCTTCTTTTGCTTTGCTTTCCTACAAATTGAGGCAGAGCGTTATTTTGCGTAGAAGAATTTCTGTTTTGACGCTATCAGGCGATCCAGCTTCTCCAAATAGGTTGGCACGTCCTTCGGATTCGGTTGGCGCTCAATGCGGTTCTCCCCGCCGAACACGCGCTTTGTCATCGTCCCCGCGCCAAAGGCGAGGATGCTCGCGGTCTCCTCCATCATGTCGATGTTATAGACGCACTCCTTGCCCGGTATGGCGTAGCCGATGTTTTCGAGGTTCCCGCTCATGTATTTCTGACGGTACATATAGTAAGCGCGCATGCCGAGCTGCTCTGCCGCGTCCGCGCCAAGGCGCGTCATCGCCTGCGCGTCCTCCGCGCTGGCCAGCGCATACGCTTCCAGCTCGGTTTTCAACCTTGCGGAACGCTTGATGGCGAGTGAATGCACCGTGAGGCACTCCGGCTTCAATTGAACGATTCGCTCACAGGTAATGCGCATCTCCTCCGGCGTTTCTCTGGGCAACCCCGCGATGAGGTCCATATTGATCGAGTCGAAGCCGACTTCCCGCGCAAGTTCGTAAACGCGCACGACGTCCGCCGCCGTATGCGCCCTGCCGACGCGCAGGAGGGTTGCATCGTTCATCGTCTGCGGATTGATCGAAATGCGGCTGACCCCTAAGCGTTTGAACACTTCCAGCTTCTCGCGGTCGATCGTATCCGGCCGCCCCGCTTCCACCGTGCTCTCCAGTCCAAACGAGCCAAACTTCTCCAGCGTAAAAGAGAGCAGGTCTTCGAGCTGAAGCGCGCTGAGCACGGTCGGTGTGCCGCCGCCCATATAAAGCGAGCGCACGCGAAAGCCGCTCTGCATAACGAGTTCCGCGCCCGCCTCGATTTCCCGCTTCAGCGCGGCAAGGTACTCCTCTAGATGCGACTTTTTGGAGAGCACCTCGCTGGGAAACGAGCAGTAGAGGCATTTTGTTTTGCAGTACGGAATGCCGATATAGAGATCAATGTCGTTTGAAGTAACCGAGTTGATATACGGTTCCTGCACGGCGCAGATCGACTCGGCTAGCGCGGCCTTTTCGGCGGAAACGTCGAATAAGCCCGTAAACACGTTCCGCGCAGATTCAACGCTGCCTTCCAGCATAAGCTCACGAAAGAGCTTGGTTGGCCTTATGCCGGTGAGAGATCCCCAGGGCGTTGCAACCTCAGGGTAAAGCTGTTTGAGCAGATGATAGCAGGCGAGTTTGAGCTTTCGCTTTTCTACCTTTTTAACCAGCAGTGCGGAAGCTTCCGTAGGAATCGTAAAAGTTGCAAAAACGGCGTGAGGACCCGCTGCAGCGGAAAGAAAGCGCTGTTCGCCGTCGTTCGAAAGCGAAAGGTCAAACACCAAATCAAACCGGTCGTCGTCTTCCCCGTTCGCCGGCTCGATTTCCGTCAAGCCCAGAAAAAGCCGAATTTCTTCGGCGATATCGTTGCTGTATTCGGGGCGGTTTGTGCGGAGGCCTACCATCCGCGTCTTGCCCCCGCTCTGGTAAAGGTGTTGTTCTGCCGCTCTTCATCGAGCGTGGTGGATTCTTCGTGCCCCGGATAGACCGTATAATCACCTTCCAACGTGTAAAGCCCATCTACGATAGAATGGTACAAATCCTTTGCGCTGCCGCCGGGAAAGTCCGTGCGTCCCGCGTCGGTATGAAACAGCGTATCTCCCGAAAGCAGCACGCGCTCGCTAGCAATTGCGTAGCAAACGCCGCCCTTGGTATGCCCCGGCGTGTGGATGACGCGGATGTTCAGTCCCGCGATATCGAGCGTTTCGCCGCCCTTGAGCAGAACGTCCGGCTCCGCATGCTTAATGCTGGTGCCGATGAGCACCGCAAGGCTCATGCGGCTGCTGGTCAGCATGCCCGCGTCCGCTTCGTGAATATATATTTTCGCGCCTGTTTCGTCCTTGAGCTGCTTGACGCCGCCGATATGGTCGAAATGCCCGTGCGTTAAAAGAATCGCCTCGCAGGACAATCCTTCCCGTTTGAGCGCAGCAAGAACGGGTTCCGCCTCGCCGGGATCGATTACGGCGCAGGTCTTTTGCCCGTCCGCCGCGATCAGGTACGCGTTTTCGCCGAGTGAACCGTTGATAATCTGTCGAAATAACATGGTATCTTCCTCCTTGGGGAACCGCCGGACGCTAGAACGTTTTGTGCGAATCCAGCAAAATGGTATGCGGGCCGTCGTTGACCAGCTTGACCTGCATATACGCCTGAAACACGCCGTGCGCAACGGTGACCCTTGCACTGAGCCGCCGGATGGCTTCCTCATAGAGCGGAATCGCCGTTTCGGGGCGCGCCGCGCGGATGTAGCTAGGGCGGCGGCCTTTGCGCGCGTCAGCAAGCAGGGTAAACTGTGAAACGAGAAGGATGCTTCCGTTGACGTCCTCAACGGACATATTCGGAATTTCGTTTGCGTCGTCAAAAACGCGAAGGCCGAGTACTTTTTCGCAGATATAGGTTAAATCCTGCGTCGTGTCGCCTTCTTCCACGCCTAAAAACACGACGAGACCGGTTCCGATCTCGCCGATGACCTCGTTATCCACGGTGACCGACGCTGCGGTTGTTCGCTGCACGACTGCTCGCATAAGCTCCTGCCTGTTCTTTTTTATACGGTGAGAAGGCGCAATTACCGGTTCATTCGATACACTTCACTCACGCACTTTAACTTCTTAATGTTTTTGATAATCACGTTAAGCTGCTCGGTGTTGGACACTTCAAACATCATTTCAATGATATACCGCCCGTCCGCAACCGGCCTGCCGTTGATGGACTGAATGCTGATGTTGAGGCCGGAAAGCGTCGCGGAAATCTGGGAAAGCGTGCCGGGACGGTTTTCGCCTTCAATCTGGAGCGACGCGTTGAACGCGCTGCGGGTATTGATTGCCCATTCAACGTCGATGATGCGGTCTTCTTCCGTTCTGAGGCTCGAAACGTTGGGACAGTCCGCGCGATGCACGGAAACGCCTCTGCCGCGCGTGATATAGCCGATAATCGGATCGCCCGGCAGCGGATTGCAGCAGTTACCAAAACGCACCGCCATGCCCGGATCGCCCTTGACGACGATACCGTTGACAGGCACATGCGCTTTAACCGCTTCCCCGCCTTCGCCGGAACGGATTTTCTCCGCAAGCTCCTCGACCTTGTCGCTCTTCTTTTTGAGCTCCATGAGCTTGTGGAGCACGTTGCCTGCAGAGATGCCGCCAAAGCCGATGGCGGAATACAGGTCGTCCAGAGTGGTAAACCGCATGCGGTTGAGCACCACGCTGGTATACTCCGGCTTCATCAGCTCCGCAAGCGTCTGGCTCTGGCGCTTTGCCGCGTCCTCCAGCATGTCCCTGCCGCGGGCGATGTTTTCCTCGCGGTTCTCTTTTTTGAACCACTGGCGAATCTTATTGCGCGCGCTCTGCGTTTTTACGATCTTGAGCCAGTCGCGGCTCGGCCCCGGCTGGCTGTTGGACGTTACAATTTCGACGACGTCGTTCGTTTTGAGCTTGTAGTCGAGCCGCACCAGAGAGCCGTTGACCTTTGCGCCCTGACAGTGGTGGCCGATGTTCGTATGGATGCGGTAGGCAAAGTCGAGCGGCGTCGAACCCACCGGCAAATCGATGATCTCCCCGCGCGGCGTGAGCACGAAAACGTACTCGCCGAGGAAGTCCTTCATGATGCTCTCGACGAATTCGCGGCTGTCCTCGGTGTTCTCTTTGGCCTCTATGACCTGCCTAAGCCAGCTGGTTTTTTTATCCAGCAGGCTCTGCACGGTGCGCCCTTCCTTATACATCCAGTGCGCGGCAATGCCGTATTCCGCCGTACGGTGCATCTCCTTGGTGCGAATCTGCACTTCAAAGGGAATTCCGTTCGGTGCAAGCAGCGTCGTATGGAGCGAACGGTACATATTGGGCTTCGGGGTTGCGATATAATCCTTAAACCTACCCGGAAGCGGCTTCCAGCTGGCGTGAATCACGCCAAGCGCCGCGTAGCAGTCGTTGACGGTGTCCACGATGACGCGGATGGCGATGAGGTCGTACACTTCGTTGATGCCGGAGTTCAGCCGCTGCATCTTTTTATATACGCTGTAGAGATGCTTCGGCCTGCCGCTGATGGAAGCCTCGATACCCGCTTCCTTGAGCGTTTCGCCGATGATGCGCTTTGCTTCGTCCAGCGTTTCCTGCCGCTCGGTCTGTTTTTCCTTGAACTGCCTGCTGATGCTGGCGTATTCCTCCGGCATCAGGTACATAAAACAGAGGTCTTCCATTTCGCCTTTGATGGCGCCCATGCCGAAGCGGTGTGCCAGCGGCGCGTAGACCTCCAGGGTTTCCTTTGCTTTTCGTGTGCGTTTATAGGGGTTGCAGTAGGCCAGCGTCCGCATGTTATGCAGGCGGTCGGCGAGCTTGATAATGACCACGCGCACATCCGCCGCGATGGCCA
Organism: Christensenellaceae bacterium; assembly: GCA_963674535.1. Lineage (GTDB taxonomy): Bacteria > Bacillota > Clostridia > Christensenellales > CAG-138 > UBA7703. The sequence goes on from OY771363.1 coordinate 1,599,758, forward strand.
AAAAGAGCTTCCGAAGATTTTCGGACTGCTCCTGCTTTTTTGTAATATACGTCTGTTGGCCGGACTTGGTCAGCTTGGTAACGCCGTCCACGAGATTGGCAATATCGTCCCCGAACTCACGCTGCAGGTCGGCAACAGTGATGTTATCCCCATCCTCGACCACGTCGTGGAGCATGGCTGCGGTAACGCTGGCGGCATCCATGCCCATCTCCATGACCATGCGGCTCACTTCGATGGGGTGCACGATATACAGCTCACCGGATTCGCGCAGTTGGGACGCGTGCACGCTGGAGGCAAAGGCGACGGCCTTTTGAAAGACCTCCGTCTGTTCCGGCGTATACTTTTTGGAAAACTCCAGTATCAGCTCATCCTGCGTCATATCGGCACCTCCTCTCAGATGCTCTGGCGACCTGCCTGTCGAGTGGTAGAAAAAATCAACGGCGAACCGTTGATTTTTCGCTTAAGCGGTTGTGATTAATACTGCATAACGGACTGTACGTCGTAGCCTTTCAGCGGGGCGCGTCCGTCAAATTCCGAACTCAGTTCAATGGCAAATCGAACGCCAACAACAATGCCGCCAGCCTGTTCAACAAGCCTGATGGTTGCAAGCGCGGTGCCGCCGGTGGCAAGCAGGTCGTCTACAATAACCACCTTCTGGCCGGGCTTAATGGCGTCTTTATGAATTTCCAGCACGTCCGTGCCGTATTCGAGACCATACTCGTACTTCAGCGTTTCACAGGGAAGCTTGCCGGGTTTTCTGGCAAGCACAAAGCCCGCATGAAGCGCGTAAGCCAGCGCGGAGCCGATTACAAAGCCACGCGCTTCCGGGCCGATTACGAGATCGACCTGACGATCGCGCAGCGAATTAGCAATGGTATCCACAAGCTCGTGGTAGCCTTCCGCATCCTTGAGCAGAGTGGTAATATCGCGAAAGAGAACTCCCTTGATCGGGAAATCCGGAATATTGCGAATTTTATCGCGAAGGTCCATACTGTCTGCCTCCTGTTATTGACAAATCATGCGATAGAGCGGGCTTTCGGCAAGCTGCCGCTGCGTCCGCTCGGGGTTTTGCGTAACCGTGCACTCTTCGGGATCGAACATAAAGAACGCAAGTTGGGTGAATACGCAGAGCGCGAGCAGTTCCTCGGCGCTGAGCGAACGAATCAGCTTTTTCAGCGGCGTGCGGTCCTCGCCCGTCAGCGCGGAGAGCTTGCGGTAATGCCGACGCATCGCTTCGTCGTCCGGCTTTGCCTCTCCCAATGTTGAAAGAGAAAAATACCATTCGGCGAGTTTATCATTCGAGCAGTTCCCATTATACAGTCTTTGCTCGAAAAATGCATTAAAAAGTTGATTTTTTTCTTCCGACGCGTTGGCGCATACCCACATGAGTTCCACGCTCTCCAACCCCCGGTACTGGTTGATGGAAGGCAGCGCGATGAGATCCCAGTCCGCCGCGCTCTGCAGCGCGTCCATCAAAACGCTCTTGCCGAACGCCACAACGCGGAGCACGGATTCGCCCTGCACGACGCTGGAGCAGAAGTGCTTGTCGTCCTTGCCGATGGTTCGAAGCGACATAAACTTGACGCCGTTGAACCGGTAGACCGGCTCCGGGTTCTTTTCGCCAAAAGGCGATAACAGGCGCATTTCCTTGACCTGCGAAAGCGTCATGTCCGAAAACTGCGCGGTTTCTTCATAGATAAACGTCGGAAAGAAGTCCTCCGGACGATAGGCGCGCTCAATTTGATCGGTAAAGAGCTGTTTGAACTCCTCGTACTTTTCCGCCGTAATCGTAACGCCAGCCGCGCGCGCGTGCCCGCCGTATCGAATATACAGATGCGAAAACAGGCTCAAATTCTCAAACAGGTCCACGCCGTCGATGCTCCTGCCGGAACCGGTTAAAACGCCGTTCTGGTCGGCAAAGAGAATCACGGGGAAATGGTACGTTTCGCAAAGGCGCGAAGCAACGATGCCGATGACGCCGGGGTTCCACGATTCGTGCTTGAGAATCAGAACATGCCCGCTGACGCCTTCCTGCTCGATCTGGCGCTTCGCTTCCTCCAGAATTTCCGTTTCCGCTTCCTTGCGGCGGGCGTTATCCCCGTTGAGCTGTTCCGCAATCTCCTTGAGACGCGTTTCTTCCGTGCCCAGCAGCAGTTCCACGCCGACCATCGCGGTGGACATCCTCCCCGCTGCGTTCAGCCGTGGCGCGATTACAAACGAAACCGTCTGTTCGTCCACGCGCGGTTGCTTCCAGCCTGCCGCTTCCAAAAGCGCGGAAAAACCGGGGACGCTTTCAATATACTTTAAGCCGTTTGCGGCAATCGCGCGGTTTTCTTCGTTGAGCGGAACGACGTCCGCAACGGTCGCAACGGCGGCCATGGCGAGCTCCGCGTCCGAATACGCGCCATCGTTGAGCGCGCTGATGAGCTTGAGCACCACGCCCGCGCCGCAGAGATAACGGTTCGGGTACGTTGAATCCTTTCGGCTCGCGGCTACGACAGCCACGCAGTCCGGAACGGTTTTGCCTATGCTGTGGTGGTCGGTAATGATTACGTCCATGCCGAGCGCGGCGCAAAGCGCGATTTCGTCAAACGCGGAAACGCCATTGTCCACCGTGATGATAAGATCGATCTTCCGTTCCTTCAGTCTGCGCACAGAGTGCTCGGAAAGTCCGTATCCCTCGCTGTGCCGCAGCGGAATGGTGTATTCCACCGCCGCACCCATCTGAATAAGCCTGCCGGTCAGCATCGCCGTGGAGCAGACTCCGTCCGCATCGTAGTCGCCGTAAACGCAGATGCGCTCCTGCCGCTCAATCGCCAACTGGATGCGCTCGACCGCCCGCTCCATATCCGGCAGCAGGTACGGATCGTGCAGCGACAGTTCGCTGGGATGCAGAAAGCGCCGCGCTTCCTCAGCAGAGGAAACGCCGCGCCGAATGAGCGCCCGCGCGGTCATTGCGGAAACGCGCTCGCTCTCTATGATGTTTTCCACGAGCGCCTCGGGACAAACTTCCGGCGCGCGCGGGATCATGCGGTTATTCATTGTGCTCGGCGGCGTAAACGCCAATTGCGCACTCAAAGCGCTTTCTCATGAGACCGCAGCTGATCTCATGCGGGTGATTCAGCGCGCCGCCGTAGAGAACGGCGTTTGCCATGCACCCGCCGCTGCAGTAATACTTTGCCCAGCAGGACTGGCAGGTTTCTTTTGTGCAGACGTTACAGCCAAGGAACGACTGCTGTAAATCGTCCCGGAGGATACCTGTTTCCAGCGTGCCAAGCTTCCATTCCGGCATGCCAACAAACTGATGGCAGGGATACAGCTCCCCGTCCGGCGTGACCGCCACGTATTCCGTGCCCGCGCCGCAACCTGTGATGCGCTTGCGCAGGCAGGGGCCGCCTTCAGGATCGAACATGAAGTGGAAAAAGTTGAACCACGTTTCCGGATTCTTGCGCGCTTCAATATAATACGCCGCAAGCGCGTCGTATTCCTGTTCAATTCGCTCCATATGCTCCGGCAGGAGGCTATACGGGCTTTCGGGCGGAAGTACAACTGGCTCAATCGAGATCTGGTCGAACCCGTATCCGGTGAGCGCTTTAACGTCCTCCAGAAAATCCAGATTGTTGCGGGTAAACGTTCCGCGGATATAGTATTCCTTATTTCCGCGCCCAGCGACGAGCTTTTGCGCGTTCTTGAGGATAATATCAAACGAGCCTTTGCCGTTGACGGTCGGCCGGAGCGCGTCGTGCGTCTCCTTGCGCCCGTCAAGGCTGATGACGACGTTGTGCATTTCGCGGTTGATAAAATCGATCTTTTCGTCGTCCAGCGCCACGCAGTTGGTGGTGATCGTAAAATGAATCTCTTTGCCGAACTTCTGTTCGAGTTCCCGCCCGTACTCGACCAATCCCACGCAGACCGGCCAGTTCATGAGCGGTTCCCCGCCAAAGAGATCGACTTCCAAATGCTTTCTGGTTCCGCTGTGCTCCATTAAAAAGTCGAGCGCGCGTTTGCCAACGTCCAGCGGCATGAGCATGCGCGCCCCGTGGAAATCTCCCGTTGCGGCAAAGCAGTATTTGCATCTGAGGTTGCAGTCGTGCGCCACATGCAGGCACATGGATTTGATTGCGCTGCCGCCGGGAATCTCCGGTGCCTGCGCCTGCCGCGCCTCAAACGAGCCGGTATTGCGGAGCTCCTCCAGATCGGCCAGCACTTCGCTTACGTCCTTGCGCGCGATTCCCGTTTGATACGGGTCTTCCCCGCGCTCAAGCGCTGACGCAACGATAAACGCCGCTTCATCCAGCTTGTGGATTGCGCCGCTTTCGACGTCGACCAGCAGAAATTTATCTTGAAATTGAAAGGAATGAATCAAAACGCACCTTTCCGCGCGAATTGTTCTTTGCTAATGCAATTTAAAAACGCGCAGCTGAAAGAATCACGCCAACAGACAAAGAAAGGCCGAATGAATGGCCTTTCTTTGCGGATCGGCTGAACTGTTCAGGTTTATCTATCCTGTTTGCTTTCTTTGGCAACCCTGGGGTTGGCGCACTTCTGGTTGGCAACCGTGCAGGACGTTTTGCAGGCCGACTGGCAGCTCGCCTGGCATTCGCCGCAAGCGGTGTGTTTGCCCGACTTGATGCAGGGCTGCTGAATCGTCGAAATATGCTTCATTGCTGTTTCCTCCGAATAGAATTCACTCAAATATTATACACGAATCCCCGTTACAGCGCAAGCGCGGCGGTATCGTGCGCAATGGTCATCTCTTCGTCCGTGGGGATAACGTAGACATGCACCTTGCTTGTGGGCTTGGAAACTTCAACTTCCTTGCCGCGCGGGCAGGTCTTGTTGTAGTCGTAATCCATGTCCATTCCGAGGTATTCCAGGCCTTCCAGAATCATCTCACGGATATACGGATCGTTTTCGCCGACGCCCGCGGTCAGAACGATTGCGTCCACGCCGCCCAGCGATGCGGCGTACGCGCCGATATACTGCTTGACTTTATAGCAGAACAGCTCGCGCGCCAGAGCCGCGCGTTCGTTGCCCGCTTTCGCCGCGGCGGCGAGATCTCTAAAATCGCTGGAGATGCCGGAGATACCCAGCATGCCGCTCTTTTTATTCATGTAAGTATCCATCTCCTGCGCGCTCATGCCGGTTCTGCCCATCAGATACGGCATAATCGCGGGGTCGATGCTGCCGCAGCGGGTGCCCATCGGCACGCCTTCCAGCGGAGTAAGACCCATGGAGGTGTCCACACACTTTCCGCCCTTGACGGCGGAGAGGCTCGAACCGTTGCCCAGATGGCAGGTAATCACGCGGGTGTCTTCCTTTTTCATGCCCAGCGCTTCCAGCTTTTTGATCGCTCTGCCGGAAACATAGCGGTGGGACGTGCCGTGGAAGCCGTAGCGGCGAACCTTATGCTCGGTATACGCTTCGTAAGGCAATGCGTACATATACGCTTTTTTCGGCATGGTCTGACCCCATGCGGTGTCGAACACGGCGACCATGGGTACGCCCGGCATGGCGGCCATGCAGCCGCGGATGCCCATGAGGTTGGCGGGATTATGCAGAGGCCCGAGCGGGATGCATTCTTCGATTGCCGCGAGCACCTGATCGTCAATCAGCACGGGCGCGGAATACTTTTCTCCGCCATGCAGTACGCGATGGCCGACCGCGGAAATGCAACTCATGTCCTCGATAACGCCGATGTCCTTATCCGTCAGCACTTCGAGAACGAGCTTGATCGCGTCCTCATGCGTCTTCATGGGTTTTTCCGCTTCGAACGGCTCGCCGTTTTCCGGCTTGTAGCAGAGGACGGACTTTGCAATGCCGATGCGCTCGCAAATGCCTTTTGCGATAATCTTTTCCTCGTCGATATCGATCAGCTGATATTTCAGCGACGAGCTGCCCGCGTTGATCACCAGTATGTACGTCATTGGTAACGGTTCTCCTTATAAATTCTGCGCCTGAACGGCGGTTATTGCCACAACGGAAACGATGTCCTCCACGCTGCAACCGCGCGAAAGGTCGTTGACCGGGTATTGGAACCCTTGGCAGATCGGGCCGATGGCTTCCGCCCCCGCGAGACGCTGCACCAGTTTGTAACCGATGTTGCCCGCCTGCAGGTCGGGGAAGATCAGGATGTTTGCCTTGCCCGCAACCGTGCTGCCGGGCGATTTGAGCTTGCCAACTTTTTCCACCAGCGCGGCGTCTGCTTGCAGTTCGCCGTCCACGTTGAGTTCCGGCGCGAGTTCGTGGGCAATGCGGGTTGCTTCCACAACCTTATCGACCAGCTCGTGCTTGGCGCTGCCCTTGGTGGAGAACGAAAGCATGGCTACCCGCGGTTCCATGCCGCAGAGGGACTTTGCCGTCACGGCGGAAGAAATTGCGATTGCGGCGAGCTGTTCCGCCGTCGGGCAGGGGTTCACCGCGCAGTCGCCAAAGAGCATCAGTCCGTCGTCGCCATACGCTTTATTCGGCACTTCCATAATAAAGCAGCTCGAAACGACCGAGATGCCCTTTGCCATTTTGATAATCTGGAGTCCCGGACGAAGTGTTTCGCCGGTGGTGCACAACGCGCCAGCAACCATGCCGTCGCCTCTGCCTTTTTTGACCATCATGGCGGCATAGAAAAGCGGATCCTTCATAGTGGATTCCGCTTTTTCTGGCGTTACGCCCTTTTCTTTTCTGAGTTCATAGTATGCGGCCACGTATGCTTCGCGCTCCGCGTCCAGCATGGGATCGACAATCTCTACGCCGTCGAGGGATACCCCCAGTTTCTTTGCAGATTCACGAATTTCCGCTTCGTTGCCTAAAAGGGTAACGTCCGCAATCCCTTCGGCCATGATGATGCCAACCGCCTGAACCGTACGCTCCTCCGGCCCTTCCGGCAAGAGAATCCGCTTCTTATTCGCTTTTGCTTTTTGTTTGATCGAATCCATTAAAGACATGACAACTTGCGCCTCCCGTTAATATTGAATCAAATACTGAGCCAATGCTGAATCAGAAATTGAATCAAAAGCCGAATCAAAAATTGTCGAATTGAATGATACAAATTTGTGGTTTTCTATCATCATTCTTACATTTCGTGTACCCAACCGCTAGAGTATACCACAACAGAATCGGAAATGGTATACTTGAATCATCAGAAAACCGTCCAAAATGCGGTCAAAATCGGTTTTTATGGAATTTCATTCCATCAATCCCGTTTGGGAGTACCATAGGCATATGCGAGTTGTCGGAATCATAGCGGAGTACAATCCGCTGCATAACGGGCATATCTACCATCTGGAACGCGCGCGTGCGCTCTCCGGGGCGGATTATTGCGTTGTTGTGATGAGCGGCAACTTTGTCCAGCGCGGCGAAGCCGCCTGCACCGATAAGTATACCCGCGCGGCCTGGGCGCTCAAGGGCGGCGCGGACGTTGTGCTTGAACTGCCGAGCGTTTATGCCGTCGCCCCCGCGGAACGGTTTGCGGCCGGCGGCGTGCGCACCCTCGCGGGAACCGGGGTTGTGACGCATCTTGCCTTCGGCTGTGAAGCGCCGGATCTTCGCACGCTCTACCAGATCTCCGATATCATCGTTTCCGAACCGCCCGCCCTTCAGGAGGCGATTAAGCGCAATCTCGCGCTCGGCAAGTCGTATCCCCGCGCGCGTTTCGACGGTCTCAGCGAATACGGCGTGCCCGCCGCCATGCTCAACGCCATCGCTCAGCCCAACAACATTCTCGCGGTGGAGTACCTCAACGCCATCAAAACCTTTGCGCCATCCATGGAGCCGCTGCCCATTACGCGCATCGGCACGGGTTATCATTCCGAAGAGATTGCCGGGGAGTTTGCCAGCGCAACGGCGATTCGAAAAGCGATTATCGACGGGCGCAACGAAATACTCAACACCATGCCTTCGTTTGTCGGCGGGCCTCTGCTCTACGACGACCAGTTCATCATTCCACAGGAAGCAGTCGGCAGTTTTATGCTCTACGCGCTCCGGCGCATGAGCGTTGAAGAACTTGCTCAACTGCCGGACGTCGGCGAGGGGTTTGAAAACGTGCTTTTCCGCGCCGCGCGCTCCGCCCGCACGATTGAAGGTTTTCTGGAGGCGGTCAAAAGCAAGCGTTACACCCTTGCGCGCTGCCGCAGGATTACCGCCTGCGCGCTCTTGGGCATTACCAACGAGCAGGTGCGCCAGACGGTAACCAGCCGCGAAGGGTCGTATCTGCGCGTGCTCGGCTTCCAGAAGACCGCGCGTCCGCTGCTCGGCGAGATGGCGCGCTCCCGCACGATGCCGATGTTCGTGCGCAACAACGACCTCGACGGCTGTTCGCCGATGGTGCGCCGCAACGTGGAAACCGATTCGTTCAGCACGGACATCCTCTGCTTTGCAACCGACCGCGACCTCAAGCGGGATCTGAGCGGACCAGTGATACTATGAGTTACTTTCTTTTTCTTAAAAGAAAAAGAAACAAAAAGAATTTTCTCCTTTGAACTACAAAGAACCTCTATACAGAGGTTCTTTTGCTTCTTTTCTTCTTAAGAAAAGAAGAGCTACTTAATTAACTCTTTAATCTTGTCGATGTTTTCTTTGACGACGCGCCTGCCTTCTTCCACGCAGTCCCCCGCCTGATCGTTCTGGAACCTGCCCTTGACGAACAGTACTTCCGGCACGAGCATCAGATCCGCTTCTTCTCTACGTAGCTTGGTCATTTCCCACACCATAATCGAGATCATGCGGTTCATGAGCTGATATGCGTTCATGCCGGCCACGTCCTCCGGGTCTCCGTGGTAGCCGACGTCCACACCGATGACCACGTCCGCGCCGCGGTCGCGCAGGCACTTGCAGGGCACGCGCTCGAGAACACCGCCGTCGATATACGTTTTGCCCTGAAAGAGCATCGGTTCGAAAATCGCCGGAATGGACATGCTGGCACGGACGGCTTCGTGCAGCATTCCGTGGTCGAGCACGTCAAGCTTACCGTAGTTGGCGTCCACGGCGACGCAGCAGAACGGAATCCGGGTCTGCTCAAACGTCTTGTTGTGCGTCAGAACCCGAACCAGCTCCTGTATCTTCTCGCCTTTGAGCAGCCCGCCCGTAAGCGGGAAGGAAACATCCATATACTCGCGGATGTTCAAGGTGGTAATGAGCTTTTCGAGCAGGTTCAAATCGGTTCCAACGCTGTAAATTGAGCCAATAATCGCACCCATGCTGCTGCCGGAGACCATGTCTACCTGAATGCCTTCTTCTTCCAGTTGCTGCAGCACGCCGATATGCGCAAAGCCCTTCGTACTGCCCGCGCCGAGCGCCAGGCCAATTTTCTTTGCCATACTATTCTTTATACTCCATAAAACGAGCAGTTTGAATTACTCTTTATTATGCCGCGCGGTTTCGCGAGAAAACGAGCCGGAGTTTGAACTTCCGGCTCGCTGTGTTCTCAGTAATCTTCGTCCTCGTCCTCGTCGTCGTCATCCGCTTCGATGAACTCGATGAGGCGTCTGCGAGGCTTCTTCTCCTTGGGCGCTTTCGCGGGGGCGGGCTCGTCGTTCCAGGATTCTTCTTCGTCCAGATCGTCCTCATCGTCGTCTTCCGCTTCGAGCAGGCGTTTAAAGAGTCCGCCTTTCTTCTTGGGCGGTTCTTCCGCACGGGCGGGTTCACGGCGGCGCGGCGCTTCCTCAACTTCCTCCCGAACCGGTGCGCGGTCGGGGCGGGCGAACTGCCGGGTCGCGGCGGGGTCGTCTTCAGGCGCCATGCGTTCAACGGGGCGGGAAACCGGGCGCGGCTGGCGCGCGGTCTGGCCTCTTTGCGCCTGCGGGGCTACCGGCTCCTGATAGCGCGGCTGCTCGGTATATTGCGCTTCGCTGTAGCGCGGCTGTTCTTCGTACTGCGCCGCCGGCGTCGTATAGGGCTGCTGCGGCGTGTACTGCGCCTGCTGCTGACGCGGCACGGGCGCGGGCTGCGATTCTACCTCGACGCCCAGTTCCTTGCGGTTCTGGTCGATCATCTGGTGGTATTCCGCAAGATAACGCTGCAGGTCTTCCAAAATATCGTCGGCATACTTGCGCGCGCCGTTGTAGATTGCGGTTGCGTTTTCTTCCGCTTCCGCGGCAACTTTGCTGGCGCGTTCAAACGCTTCCTTATAGACTTCGGACTCGCAAACGCGGTTTTCAAACTCTTCCTGCGCTTCGGAACGGACGGAATCCGCTTCGGCCTGCGCCTGCGAAAGAATGGTCTCCGCTTCCTGATGCGCCTGTTCGACGATTTCGGATGCGGATTCCTTTGCGTCGCGAATGGTGTTGTCCGCTTCGGCGATGATTCCCGTCGCCCTGCGGATATCCTCCGGGATAACAACCTTGAGGTCTTCTAACAGATCCAGCAGGCGGTCGACTTCCACAACGCGTTTGCTCGCCGCGCCGAATTTAGACTTCGGGCTCTCCTCCAGCTCCTGCTTCATGCGGTTGATGATGCTGAAGATCTTCATGGTTTGTGCGCTGCTCATGGTTTTCTTAACCTTTCTGCAATGATATTGTGTATACTTTCCGGAACGAGCCCTTCGATGTTTCCGCCGAGCGAGCCAATCTCGCGAACGACGCTGGAACTCAAAAAGGAATGCTCGGGACTAGCCATAAAATAAACGGTTCTGATATCGGCCGCCAGATGGCGGTTCAGGGCGTTTATCTGAAACTCATATTCAAAGTCCATGGTCGCGCGCAGGCCGCGAACAATATAGCCCGCGCCAATCTGGTGCGCATAATCGACCAACAGTCCTTTAAAATGCGAAACTTCAACGTTTTTCAGTCCCTCGGCTTCAACCATGCGGGAGATCATCTCCACGCGTTCGCTGACCGATAGCACCGGGGATTTTGACGCGTTGTTCAGCACGGCGATCACCACGCGGTCAAACATCTGCGTTGCGTGCTCCAGAACGTCGTGATGGCCGACCGTAAACGGATCAAAACTGCCGGGGTAAACGCAAACGCGCATGAGGCAACTCCTTTGCAACAGACCGGGTGTTCTTTGGCGGACGCGAAACGCGCTCTTTATGGACGCGCGAAAATCGTGATGGCGCAGGCGCCGTACCGTCTTGTATCCACCGCTTTGGCGATGGAAGCATCGACCACCGGCGGAAGCTTTGACGCGTGCTCAACGATGACGCGCGCGCCGTCTTTGAGAATGCCCGCTTCGAAGATGCGCTCGGCTGCTTTCGCGGCGGTTCCGTCCGCGTATGGCGCGTCCAGAAACACAAAATCGAACGTCTTTTTTTCGTACTTCAGCCGGTCGATACAGTTGGCGTAATCCAAACAGGTCACCTTGACAATATCGTCCAGTTTGAGCAGCTGCGCGTTTTTTTGTATCTGCTCGGCGCACTCTCTGGAGCGGTCGTTGCAGACCACATAGGCGGCTCCGCGCGACGCGGCTTCCAACCCAAGGTTGCCGGAACCGGAGAACAAGTCCAGCACGCTGCTGCCTTCCAGTTCGAACTGCAGAATGCCGAACAGCGACTCCTTGACGCGTTCGAGCGTCGGGCGGGTGTCCATTCCCTTTGGCGCATCAAACCTGCGTCCGCGCGCAATCCCGGCGATGATTCTCAAACAGTCTTCCTCCGAATGTACGCCTGCCTGCCGCCGCCAAACCGGCTCTGCGGCCACGCATACGTACCCATAATACGTTTGTATATTATAGCACCGCACGGGGGATCATACAAGAAAAACCTCGCTTTTCGACCCTTCAGGGCGTTTTGTCCGGCTGGATCGGACCGATCCCCGCCTGCACGAACAGGTCGTATGGATTGAGGTATCGGTTGTCCGGCGAAACGACGCCAACATGCAGGTGGTAGGCCACGCTGTTGCCCGTACTGCCAACTCTGCCGATCTGCTGACCCTGCTTGACATGCTGGTCTTCGGTCACGAAGGTGGTAATCTCAAACATGTGGTAGTAATGGTACTCATATCCCGAAGGATCGCGGATGATCACGAAGTTACCGGGAATCGGCATGTAGCCAATATAGAGCACCACCCCGTCGGTTGCCGAGAGGATTGGCGTCTGCTTTTTTGCGAGGATGTCCGTGCCCGTATGCAGGCGGGTGTGGTGCGATCTTGGGTCGTACCAGCCGTTCTTGATCGTACCGCCGGGCAGCGGATGCGCAACGGTCTTGAGGTAGTCCTCGGAATATGTGAAATGCTCCACTTCGGCAACGCTGCCGTCGTCGTTATACACCGTGTTGAGGTAAGTCAGCGCAAACCGCGCTTCCATGAGCTGCTCGCGCGTTCCGGCGGAGGCGATTTCATCGAACGAAGGATCCGGCCAGTTCAGCGTTACGCCGATGAATATATCACCCAATCGTTTGGGCGCGGCGGCTTTTGCCACCACGGCGGTCATATCGTCCCCAAAGGCGTAATACAGCGCGGCGCACTCCCGCCAGTTGAGCTGAAAGTTCTGCTGTCCGTTTGCAAAAAGCGGAACGTTGATGCCGCGAAAGTCCCGACTTAAAACATTCATTGCCGCGACGGAGCCAAGCTGAATCGCCTCGTCAACGCGCTGCGCTAGCACGGAAAAGTCCTTTGCGTGCTGGGCGTAGCTATCGTAAACCGTGGGTTCGAAAGGCTTGAGCAAATCGCTCCATTCCGAAAAGTCGAGCGACAGCGCGGCTGATACCGCGCGTCCCGCCGCGAGAAACGAATCGTCCACGATTTGATACTTGGTTTTGGTTCCATCCCGCGACGTGCCGGAAAGAACCCCCTCTTCATACCGAATCAGCTCTGCGGCAAACGCGGCGTTTGCCTCCGCCCCGCCTTCCGCGGCGGCCTGCAGTTCCGTCTTCGCCGTCGGCTCTTGCGGCAAATCCGAAGGATCCGGCGTATTGCCCGCCGCGAGAGAACCGCGAACGGAAGCTGTCGACGCCAGAATCAGCGCCGACAGCAGGAAAGTTACTATTCGCTTTTTGCGAAAAAACGTCATTTCGTCAACCGAGAGATCCGGGATCGGTCACTCCCGGGTCTGTTACACCTGGATCGGTCGTACCGGGATCGGTCGTACCGGGATCGGTAACAAGCGGCGGCGTTATCTCCGGCGCAATCGTCGTGCCGTCCGCATTGTAGCCGTCCGGCAGCGGCGGCGACTCGTATTTATAGGGCAAAACGTGTTCAACGCCCTCAATCGTCCAGTTATCCGTCCATGGCGCGGTGCCCGCTTTGAGGTGCACGTCCTTAATCGACGGCGGCAGCACGAGATTGGAACGGATATACGCAAGATTGGAATCCTCTGCGTCCCCATCCCGAATTTCGCAGGTTGTGCCGTAGCCTATGTTATACCAGAGCCAGCGCGCGTCCGGCACGGTAAGCCGGATGCAGGCGTGGCTCGCCTTGGAGCCGAGATGGTCGTAAGAATCCTGCACGAGGGTATCGAGCTTATACTTTGTATCATACAGAACCGAATGGAAATAGGTTCGGCTGTGAATCAAGGTCAGGTACTGCGCGGCCTCGAGATTGACAAACTGGTAAAACCGTTCCTTAGGCACGCCAATCTGCCATGTGCCGCTGGTCGTTTCGTGGCCATACTCCTTATCCGGGTTTCCCGTTGAGCAGAGCATGTAGCGGACGGGGTGTTCCAAATCGGGTTTGCCGAACTTGGTTCCGTCGTCAATGCGCAGGTAGACTAAAACGACCTGCCATTGCTTGTCTACGATAATATAATACGTCTTGGGGTCGGGGAACCCGTCCTTTAAAATCTCTTTGGCTTTCACGTCCATGTCGTCCAAACTGCCAACGAGCTCTTCGTAGCTCATTTTAACCGTCGGGGCATACAGCTCAAACGGCACGGGCGTAGGCGTCGGCTCCGGGGTCGGCGTTGGAGACGGAACCGCCTCAAACTCCTGACCGTTGAGGTCCACGACTTCGAGGCTGATCACCTCCGGCTCCGGCGAAGGCGTCGGCGAAGCGGCGGGTTCTTCGGACTGCGAGCACCCAATTAAAAAAAGAGCGGCAATTGCGGCAAATACCGTTACAAGTATTTTCGTGCCATGTCGTTCCGAGTTCGTCATTTGAATTCCTCTAGCATCCTTTTTCAGCACTGTCTTTATTCGGTCAATCGAAATCCGTCCGTTTGAAGGAGGCTTTCCTCCTCCGGCGGCGCTACCGACATAACCGCGTGTATTGTACCATACGGGCGCCATAGTTTGACCCACGGCGCATAAAAGTTCACAATTTCGTCGCGTTATGCGCCGCCATCTGCATCGTTAAGGCTGCTGTCCGGCGACGAAGGCGCGATGTTGGATTCCAGTATTGAGAGTGCGCGCATGCCGTATTCGAGCGAGGCGGACGTATACGCCGAGAGGTGATGCAGTATTTCCTTGCGCACCGGGTCGGAGAGTTTGACGCGGTCCATCTCGCTGTCCTCCATCACCAGCATGCGGCGCATGCCTTCCAGCGCGGTCTTTGAAATCGGCTCGCCGTACTGCGAGCATACGGTGCAGGCGGCTCCCCCGCGCGGCAGAAAGCGCACCATCGCGTCCCCGCGGATATCCCGCCCGCATTGCGCGCAGGTGGTAATGGCGGGACGGTAGCCCGTTGCGCTGAGATAGCGCACCAGATAGCAACAGAGCAGATCGCGAGGCGCGGAGTTTCCGTATGCAAGAAACGAAAGCGCATGGTACAAAAGCGAAAACAGCGCCTGATTCGGCTCGTTTTCCATTGCCGCGTCGTGAGTAAGCCGCAGCATGACCGAACCGATGGAAAAGCGCTCGTAATCTTCCCGAATGGGGTAAAACGTCTCCTTGATTTCGCAGGCGTTGACGGTGCTGCGCTCCTTGCCGGTGTAAATTTCAAACTGCCCAAATACAAACGGCTGGCAGACGTTGACGAGCGGGCTCTGCGGCTTACGGCAGCCCCGCGCTTTAACGTCCATCCGGCCGTGGTCAATAGTGAAAATGCTTAAAATGCGGTCGTTCTCACGGTAGTTGGCATACCGCGTTACGATTCCATCCGCGCAGATGACCGGCATATCGTCCTTTCCGCGCGCCGCGCTGCGGCGATCGCTTACTCGTAACCCAGTTCGTGCAGCATTTTCTTAACGTTTCTCTATCGTTTACTCGTAACCAAGTTCGTGCAGCATACCTTGGCGGTTTCGCCAGTCTTCCTTAATCTTGACCCAGATCTGGAGGTTGACGGAAGTACCCAGCATCCACTCGATATCCTTGCGGGACTCCTGGCCGATGCGCTTGAGCATGGATCCGCCCTTACCGATGATGATTCCCTTATGGGATTCCCGCTCGCAGTAGATGGTTGCGTAAACATCCGTCATGTCTCGGTCTTCGCGGCGTTCCATCTTTTCCACCGCAACTCCTACGCCGTGCGGCACTTCTTCCCGCAGCAGCAGCAGCGCCTTTTCGCGGATCAGTTCCGCGCAGATGATGCGCTCCGGCTGGTCGGTGACCATATCCTCCGGAAAATACTGGGGGCCTACGCCCATGCAGGCGAGCAGTTCCGTTTCGAGCTGTTCCAGCCCCTCGCCGGTGTTCGCGGAACCATGCAGCACAGTCTTAATAAAACTTCTCTCTTCGAGCGCGGCAACCGCTTCGTCGATTTGGCCTTTGCTGCAGACGTCGCATTTGTTGACAAACGCAATCACCGGCGCTTTGGCCTTTTCGAGACGGTCGAGCAGCGCCGCGTCATGCTCGCGCACGCCCTGTTCGGCGTCCGCCATAAAGAGGATGGCTTCCACCTCGTTCATCGCGTCCCAGGTGACCTTCTGCATGTATTCGCCGAGCTTGTTTTTTGGGTTTGTGACGCCCGGCGTATCCAGAAACACGATTTGATATCCAGAGCGCGACAGCACGCCGGTGATCTTGTTGCGCGTAGTCTGCGCGCGGTCGGTCACGATTGCAATCTTCTGGCCGATGATCTTGTTGAGCAGCGTGGATTTGCCGACGTTCGGGCAGCCGACAATTGAAACAAAGCCCGAGCGGTATTCCTTCATAGTAAATCCTCCGGCCCGAACGAGTGCGGCAAGAGGTCGCCCAGCGTGGTTTCGATGACCACCCTGTCGGCGTTGGCAAACACGACGGGCATATCGTCGCTGCAAAACTCCCGCAATACCTGACGGCAAACGCCGCAAGGCGCGGCGGGGGTTTTACCGGAGCAGACGATGGCGATTGCGGTAAACTTCCGTTCGCCTTCGGACACGGCTTTAAACACCGCCGTGCGCTCGGCGCAGTTGGTCGGCGTATAGGACGCGTTTTCTATGTTGCAGCCGAGGTAGTAGGTTCCGTTTGCGCCCTTGAGGCAGGCGCCCACCTGAAAATGCGAATACGGCACATAGGCCTGCTTCATCGCTTCGTATGCAAGGTCGAGCATCTTTTCGCGCTCAGCCCGTTCCATTCGTTCCGGCAATTTATTCACTCCGTTCTGTCTATTCCGTTGATCTCTCGCTTTATTCGGCTTTTGTTTCAGCCGTTCTCTCTTGTAAGTCCGAGCGACACAAGAATCTCTTCCTGCCTGCCAAACATGTTTTTTTCGTCCTCGCTCGTCATGTGGTCGTATCCCATCAGATGGAGCGAACCATGCACTGCGAGAAACGCAAGTTCACGCTCGAGAGAATGGTTGTATTCCTCTGCCTGTTCCACCGCGCGCTCATAGCAGATGGCGATATCGCCAAGATACTCGTCCTTGGGGCAGAGGATCGCCTCCCCTTCCCAAGCGGGAAACGTTAAAACGTCCGTCACGCGGTCGATCTTGCGGTAGGTGCGGTTGAGGGATTGAATCTCTTCCGCGTCCGTAATCAGCACGCAGACGTCGCCCTTTACCCCGCCGCTTTCCAGAGCGGCGGCCACCGCGCGGCGAATCAGTTCCAGTGCGCTTTTGGGCACCTGCTCGAGCTCCGTCTGCAGATCGATCATGGGTTCAGCTCCGATCCCGGATAGCGAATCCGCTCGTGCATCAGGCCGATAAAGGTAACAAGGAAGCTCTTTTCTATTTTTTCTACTTCCTCCAGCGTCAGCGGGCTCTGACGCAGCTGGCCATCGTCCATCTTGCCCTGCACGATCTTTCGCACCATCTCCGCAATCTCCTCGCGCGAGGGGTCGCTCATGGAGCGCACCGCCGCTTCACAGCTGTCCGCCAGCATCACGATTGCGCTCTCCTTGGAGCTGGGCAGTCCGCCCTGATAGCGGAAGAGCCGCTCAATCACGGGTTCGCCGTCCTGCTCCTGCAGCTTTTTCGCCTTGTAGTAGAAGTATGCAACCAGTGTAGTGCCGTGGTGCTCGTTGACAATCTTTTTGATTTCGGAAGGCATACGGTAGCGCGAAAGGTACGCCTGCGCGTCCTTGAGATGCGCTATGATGAAGCCCGCGCTCTCTTCCGGTGTCAGTGTGTCGTGAATGTTATGGCCGTTCTGGTTTTCCTTAAAGTAGAGCGGGCGGCGCAGTTTGCCAACGTCGTGATACATGGCTCCCGTCCGCGCCAGAAGTGCGTTTGCGCCAATAGCTTCCGCCGCGCCTTCCGCAAGCGCCGCCGTCATCATGCTGTGGTGATAAGTGCCGGGAGCCGCGGTCATCATCTTTTTGAGCAGTGGGTGGTTCGTGTTGGCGAGCTCGTGCAGACGCGCAGGGGTGACGATATCGAACATGTTTTCCCAAACGCTCAGCATGCCGACGCAGAACACGGAGAGGATCAGCGACGAAGCCATTACAAGCCCCGCGTAGATCAGCGCGCTGTTCCAAGCGTATTCCAGTATTATCGCGCCTGCCACAACAACGGCCGCGCCCACAACCCCGCCTACAGTGCCCGCGGCAATCAGTGCGCCGCGCTTTTGGCTGCGCTGGGCAACCAGAATGGTCGCCTGCCCCGCCGCTAGCATGGAAGCCATGGCGAGGATGGAATCCGAACCAAACAGCGTGTTCCCGCTGCCGCCCGCGAGCAGCGCAAGCGAAACAGCGAGCGTAATGTTTACGATTTCCGCAACGTGCCTTGAAAGAAGCAGGCTCGCCAGCATCACGCCGAACACGGCGGGCGTTACGCGCGGGTCAATGAGATAGCAAACCCATTCCAGCAGGCTGGTCAACAGCAGAATCAGCACGAGAATGGTCATTTTTTTATTGGAAGCGAACGTCTCCTGCTCAAACGAAGCAAGGTACGCCAGCATCAGCACATACACGAAAAACAGATACGCAATCACGCCGGGCGCCAAGTGGCTGGTTGCTTCCGCGCCCTTGACCAAGTCGAGACTCAACAGCAGATCCATCTGTTCGGACGTTACGGTCTGTCCCGCTTCCACAATGACCGAGCCGCGCGCAATATACACCGTTTCCACTTCGGAAGCGGCTTTCTCCTGCGCGCGCGTGGTTTCAATGGTGTTGGCAACGTTGGTGGGCTGCAGGTATGCATCGTAAACCGTCTCGCCCAGCGATTTCAGCCAGACGGAGAAGGAAGAAAGCTTGAGTTCGCGCTTGATCTGCTCAAGAATTGTCGCCTGATTGTTCTCGGTTACGCCCGCGCGGAGCTGTTCTTCCAGCGTGGTAAGCACCATCTCCTGAAGAGCTCCGATATCCGCGTCGCTCGTTTCCAGCAGCACGTACCCAAGCGACGTATCCGTAATGGAGACCGGCAACTTAACAAGCATGGCAAGCAGGTCGTTTGTCGGGATAATCTCCTTCCAGGTACGGTTGTCATCCGCGGGATAGATGTTGCCGTCCGCGCCCGTGACCGTTGGCGCCGTGGTTGCTTTAATCTCCTCGGCGGCGTTTTTATAGCTCATCACCGCGGAAAAGAAGCTCTGTGCGCCGGAAATCAGCGAGTCCGCCAGTTTGGTATCGACCGAATATACGGTCTTCACGCCGCTGCGCGCCGCATCCCGGAGCGCTTCGGTCATCACGGTATCTTCCACCATGCGGGGCGCCGTGATGGTTACCTTGGAAACGCTCCCCTCGGAAACTTCATAGCGCTTTGGTGTCAGCGAGGTCAGCGTTACGGCACAGCTCAGCGCAAACGCAAGCGTAAGCGTAAACACCGCGTAAAACCGGGACTGCGCTTTGGGCTTGTTCTTTTGTTTTTTTATGCTGCCGCCGTTCTTTTGCGAAACTGCCACGATTCTTTCTGTCCTTTACTCCGTAGTCTTTCGCCTGAAAGGGCAATCGGGCGATAGGTTAAACGCGCTTCGGTTTTTCAAACCGCTCGTATGCGCAGATGATGCGCTGCACCAGTTCGTGGCGCACCACATCCTTATGCGTCAGGTAAACGATTTTGATTCCCTCAACATTGTCAAGCACTTTTACGGCCTGCACGAGGCCGCTAATCTTTTCTTTTGGTAAATCGATCTGAGTAACGTCTCCTGTGACCACGACGCGGGAACCCTCGCCGATTCGCGTTAAAAACATCTTCATCTGCTCGCTGGAGCAGTTCTGCGCTTCGTCGAGGATGATATATGCGTTGTTGAGCGTGCGCCCGCGCATATAAGCCAGAGGGGCTACTTCGATTGCGCCGCGCTCATACAGCGCTTTGTAGCTTTCCAGTCCCAGGAACTCCTGCAGTGCGTCGTAAAGCGGGCGCAGGTACGGATCGACCTTGCTCTGCAAATCTCCCGGCAGAAAACCGAGTTTCTCCCCCGCTTCCACTGCGGGACGAGTTAAGATGATCCGTTCGACTTCTTTGTTTTTAAACGCCTGCACCGCCATGGCAACCGCAAGATACGTTTTGCCCGTACCCGCGGGGCCGATGCCAAAGACCAGTTCAAACTCCTTGAGCGCCTGGGCATACCGCTTTTGGCCGAGGGTTTTGCATTTGATCTGCTTGCCCTTGTTGGTGATGGCGATGACGTCCCCCATGATCTTTTCGATCATGTCCGCATTGCCTTCCTTGGCAAGATCGATGGCATAGCGGATGCGGCTGCGGTTGAACTTTTCGCCGCGCCGCTGCATCTGCAGCATCTTTTCGACCACGATCTGAGCGATGCCGACGGCTTCCCGTTCTCCGCTGATGCGCACGCCGCTTTCTTCCGCGCGGATGCTTGCGCCGGTTTCCTCTTCGAGCACGCCGATGTTTTCATCGAACACGCCGAACAGCCCCAGCAGTTCGTCCACATTTTCCAGCGGGATGGAAACGCTGACCCGCTCCATTTCCTGTGTCAAACGGTATTCTCCTTCATCTATCGTAAAATCAAATGAACGGCGGATGCTGCAGCGGCAAAGCACCCAAACAGGCGCGTTCACCGCTGTTTAGGGCGATTATAACATACCCATAAAAGAAATACTAGAAAGCGGGTATGCTCCAGCAGCCGAAGCATTGTAAACTATTCTTAAAGATTCGCCAGCCTGCGCGCCCGTAACCCGTCGCTTCGGCAAAGAAAAACATCGGTTCGGTGTATTGCCGATCAGCGGAAATCTTGCGCGTATTCAAAGCGATGTGATATAATTTGTTGATTTTCTATCATGGGGAGGATTGTGAATTTGTTTACCGCAAACGGCTATTACTCTCAGCTGCATGGCAACTATCTCTTCTACGAGGTCGGCAAGCGCGCGGCGGCTTTCGCGGCGGCGCACCCGAAAGCGGAACTGATCCGCATGGGCATTGGCGACGTGACGCGCCCGTTGGTTCCCGCCGTAGTGGAAGCATTGCACAAAGCTGTGGACGATATGTCCCGCGCGGAAACCTTTCACGGCTACGGCCCCGATTTCGGGTATGAGTTCCTCCGTCAGGCAATTTTAAACCGCGACTACACCGCGCGCGGAGTCACGCTCGATCTCGACGAAATCTTCGTTTCCGATGGCGCAAAGTGCGACGTTGGCAACATTCAGGAGCTCTTTTCCGAAAACACAATCGTCGCCGTCACCGACCCGGTTTACCCCGTGTATGTGGATACCAACGTTATGAGCGGGCGCGGCGGCGCGTTCAGTGAGCAAAAAGGCGGATACGAAAAGATCGTCTATATGGCGGGCAGCGAGCAGAACGGCTTTGTCGCCGACCTGCCCCGTGAGCGCGTGGACGTGATGTACCTCTGCTTTCCGAACAACCCTACCGGTGTCACGTTGACCAAAGAGCAGCTCAAAGCGTATGTCGATTACGCGCGGAAGAACGGCACGCTGATCCTCTACGATTCCGCTTACGAATCGTACATCTCCGATCCTTCCCTGCCGCACAGTATTTACGAAGTGGAAGGTGCAAAGGAATGCGCCATAGAGTTCCGCTCCATGTCCAAGACGGCGGGCTTCACCGGAACGCGCTGCGCGTACACGGTTGTTCCCAAGGCGTTGGTCTGCAAGGATTCGTTCGGCAAGGAAGTGCACCTGCGCGACCTCTGGGCGCGGCGTGTTTCCACCAAGTTCAACGGAGTATCGTATATCACCCAGCGCGGCGCGGAAGCCGCCTACAGCAAGGTTGGCAACGACGAGATCATGGGTGTTGTTGCTTATTATATGGAAAACGCGCGCATCATCCGCGAAGGGCTTGAACAGGCTGGATACAAGGTGTATGGCGGCGTCAACGCGCCGTATATCTGGCTCAAGGTGCCGCATGGCGACAGCTGGAAGTTCTACGACGAGCTTTTGACCCACTACAACATCATCGGCACGCCCGGCGAAGGCTTTGGCGCGGCGGGTGAAGGATTTTTCCGCATGACGGCGTTCGCTTCGCGCGAAAGCACCGTCAAGGCCATGGAACGAATCAAAAAGGGCGGCGTATGACAAGGATCATCGCGTTTGAAGGCATCGACGGAACGGGCAAAACCGTCCAGCTCGAACGGCAGGCCAATCGCCTTGCCGCACTGGGTTGCAAGGTAAAAACGATCTCCTTCCCCGTCTATGAGTCGTTTTTCGGCGCGGAAATCGGGCGGCTGCTCTCCGGCAGCGGCGGCGTGAAGGCCAGCGATGTAGATGGAAAGTCCATGGCGCTCTGGTATGCGCTCGACCGGTTCGAAGCGTTTCAAACGTTCCAGTTTCAGGATGCAGATGTGCTTTTAATCAACCGCTACCTGCTCAGCAACGCCGTCTACCAGTCCGTGCGAGAGCGCGACCTCGGCAAGCCCGACCTGCTGGAATTCGTGCTGGAGCTGGAATACGAGCACTTCCGCATTCCGCGCGCGAACGCGCATATCGTGCTCGATATGAACCCGGAGAACGCCTCTGAAAACGTCGGCAAAAAAGGCTATCGCGAATATCTGGGCGACCGCAAGGACGTCTACGAGGAAATCCCCAGCCTGCAGGAACGCGCAAGGCTCAAGTATCTGGAGTATGCAGAGCGCATGGAGGGCATTCGCATCATTCCCTGCATGGAATACAGCAAGCTCAAGAGCATTGAAGCCATCGGGCTATTGATCGATCAAGCCGTGGACGAAATCCTGCTGTAGCGCAAGTATCCTTAAGGACCCGGAAAATCCTAGGAACACGAATCGATTTTTTCAGTCTGCGAAACAGACTGCGGAAGATATCCAATAGATCATATAGGAGGAACTACAACATGAGGAAAATTGGTATCCTGACCGGCGGCGGAGACTGCCCGGGCCTGAACGCGGTTATCCGCGGCGTCGTGGAAGAATGCGCCGCCAACGGTATCGAAGTCTACGGCTTTTCTGCCGGCTGGCGCGGCGCGCTGACCGGTGAAGGCCGCTGGCTGACGCTTTCTGACGTGCGCGGTCTGCAGACGCAGGGCGGCACGATTCTGGAAAGCTCGCGCACGAACGTCATGAAGGAAGAAAACGGCCCCGAGCGCGTCCGCAAGACCCTGGAAAGCCTCGGTCTGGAAGGCCTCGTCGCCATCGGCGGCGACGACACGCTGGGTGTTGCCAACAAGCTGCGCAAGATGGGTATGAAGATGATCGGCGTGCCGAAGACCATCGATAACGACCTGTCCTGCACGGACTACACCTTTGGCTTTGACACCGCGAGCAACATCGCCATGGAATGCATCGATCGTCTGCATACGACCGCCGCGAGCCACGCGCGCTGCTTCGTCGTTGAGTGCATGGGTCGCCACACCGGCTGGATCGCCGTTCAGGCAGGCCTTGCCGCGGACGCGAACCTGATTCTGATTCCCGAATTCCCCAAGACCTTCGACGAAATCATGTCGGTCATCCGCGCGCGCTACATCAAAGGCGAACGCCACACCATCATCGCCGTGGCGGAAGGCTTTGAGCTCAAGGGCGAAACGGAAGAGAACGTAGGCCTCGACGCGTTCGGCAACAAGCTGCTGCTCGAAAAAGAGATTGCAAAAACCCTTGCCACCCGCATTGAAAAGGCCATGCGCGCGGACACGTCTCTGGACGAAAAGCGCAAGTACTTCGAGTGCCGCTCGGTCGTGCTGGGTCATATTCAGCGTGGCGGCTCCCCCTCCTGCTTCGACCGCGTGCTCGGCACCCGGCTGGGTTTCAAAGCAGGCGAGCTGGTCGTTACCGAGCAGTACGGCAACATGGTCGCGCTCCAGGGCACGAGCATCGTAACCGCCGACCTCGACAAGGCCGTTACCGAGCGCAAGGAAGTCGATTGGGACTTCTATAAATCCGTTTCGATCCTGTTCAAGTAAGAACTGAATCAATTCGGAACTTTTATAAATCCGTCTCGATTCTGTTCAAATAAGCTTAGATAACAAAAATGAACCGCCCGTGAAAACGGGCGGTTCGTTTTTGTTCAGTTCCCTTCTCGTTCCAGCACGCGCTTGAACTGCGTTTCGTAGAGTTCCCGGTAAACGCCGCTCTGCTCCAGCAAACGGTCATGTGTTCCCTGCTCGCAGATCACGCCGTCCTTGACCACGAGAATCCAGTCCGCCGCGAGCACGGTCGTAAGACGGTGAGCGATCACCACGCTGGTCTTGCCGCGCATCACCGCTTCCAACGCGTTTTGAATCGCATTTTCGGAGATGGAGTCCAGAGACGAAGTTGCTTCGTCCAGCACGAGAATCTTAGGGTTTTTGAGCGCGACCCTTGCGATGGAGATGCGCTGCTTTTCCCCGCCGGAAAGTTTTAGGCCGCGGTTTCCGACCATGGTGTCGTACCCCGCTTCCTGAGACGCAATAAATTCATGAATGTTGGCGAGCTTACAGGCTTGCTCCATCTCCTGCTGAGTCGCATCCGGCTTGGCGTAGAGGAGGTTGTCGCGAATCGTTCCGTTAAAAAGGTACGCATCCTGCGTCACTACGCCGATATTCTTGCGAAGGAATGTCAAATCAAAATCCCGAATGTCCGTACCGCTGACGGTGATCTCCCCCGCATTTACGTCGTAAAGGCGCAGCAGCAGGTTGACGATCGTGCTCTTGCCTGCGCCGGAAGGGCCGACGATGGCGACCATACTGCCGGACGGGATGGTAAACGTGATGTCCTTGAGGATAGGCTCCTTCTGCTCGTAGGTAAACGTTACGTGCCGAAAGCTGATCTCCGTCTGCTCCAGATTCGGCTGCACCGCGTCCGGCTTGCTTTTGATCGTGACTTCCTTGTCGTAATAGTCGAAAATGCGCGAAAACAGCGCGAGTGAGCGCGTGAAGTCCACGCCGAGGTTCAAAAGCGAGTTCACCGGCCCGTAGAGGCGGTTGACCAGCGCGATCATGGCGGTAATCGTACCGATGGTCAGCGCCGCGTCGGTTTTTGAGATGATCAGCCAGCCGCCCATAAAGTAGATCAAGAGCGGGCCGATCTGGGAGAGCGTTCCCAGAATCATGACGAACCACTTGCCGCTGCGCTGTTCCTTGAGCGTCAGTCTGGTCACGCGCTCGTTGACGGAGACAAACCGGTCGTACTCCGATTTTTCACGCGTAAAGAGCTTCATGAGCATGGAGCCGGATACGCTGAGCGTTTCCGTGAGCATCTGGTTCATGTTGTCCCGCTCGGCCTGCACATCCGCAAGGAGTTTCCAGCGTGTTTGTCCGACGCGGCGGGCGGGAATCAGTGTAAGCGGAATGATGGCGATGCCGATCAGCGCCATCTTCCAGTTCAGCGAAAACAGCGCAATCAGGGTGGCGATCATCACAGCAACATTTGCCACGGACGTGGTGAGCGTGTTGGTGATCACCGTGCCGACTCCGCTGATGTCGTTGTCCATTCTAGTGAGGATATCGCCTTGCTTTTCGGTCGTGTAAAACGAATGCGGCATCTGCTGCAGGTGCGCATACATCTGGTTTTGCATGTCGAAGATGATGCGCTGGGAAATCCAGGAGTTGATGTAGCTCTGCAGAACGCCAATGGCCTGCGACGCGGTCAGCGTAACCAGCGCCAGCAAGAGGAGCTTGATGAGCAGCGCCATATCCTTGCCGACCAGCGCTTCGTCCACGATCTTGCCCGTAATGAGGGAGGGAAACAGCCCGATTACCGCGCTGATGAGGATTGCCGCGAACACAAAAACGAATTGAATGCGGTAGGGTTTTAAGTACGCCAAAATCCGAAGCAGTAGCGCTTTGCTGAGCTTCGGACGGTTCTTCTTCTCTTCTTCCGTTAAAAATCCCCGCGGCCCTCCGCCGATGCTGGGGCCGGGTCTACCAACTGCAGGCATATTGCGTTTCTTCCTTTAGTTTTTAAGAGATACGTTTTTTATAATCTTCTTTTTAGAAAAGAAGCTTGGGGTTGCCTGGTCTACCGGCCGCAGGCATATTGCGTTTCTTCCTTTAGTTCTTAAGAGATACATTTTTTATAATCTTCTTTTTAGAAAAGAAGCTTGGGGTTGCCGAGGCTGCCAACTGCAGGCATGATTCTCTCTTTTCTATGTATATGATCTCAATTACTCTCTTGTCAGCCTGTCCGAAATGTATCTCCTGCCAGCCGCGCCGAAGGAGAGTTCTGTCTTCTCCAGCGTATAGGTCAAAAGCCCCGCTTGGTTAAGGGCAAGCTCAGAAATGATACTGCCGTCCTCGTTAAATGATGCTGTTGGCACGCACTGAAACGCCAGAGAAGTATTGACCGAAACGATAGGATATACGTTCTCCACCGCTCGCGTCCGCAGATGCGCGGTGATCAATCCGTAACGTCCCGGGTTCCCTCCTTCGTCCCTGTCGTTGAACAGCACGAATACCGCGTCCGGGTTGAATCGGTATAACTCTCGGAAATACTCGGGAAAACGCACTTCGAAGCAAATTCGAACGCCAAAGCGCAAGCCTTCCACCTCGAACAATCCTCTACTCAGTTCGACATCTTCCGATTCCGAAAATAAATCCTTATCCCAACCCCATAAAGCTCGTTTTTCGTATACAGGCGTAACCATTCCATCCGGACAGGCGAGAAAAGCGCAGTTTGTCCAGCCGTACGAGCGTTTTCGCACGGAGCCGAAAAGCAGGTAAATCCCAAGCTCTCTTGAAATCGCACCGGCCTTTTGAAGATACGCGTCAACCGCACATACAGAGATGGCACGAATATGGTCCGCATCATTTTCCGGATACCCGGTCAGCGCGCATTCGCCAAAAGCAACAATACGCACGCCTTCCCTGGCGGCGGCGCGCGCGCCTTCTTTCAGTTGCTTCAGGTTCTCTTCAATCTCTTTCCCGACCGGAAACTGATATGCGCCAATCTTCATATGCCTTTTACCATAAGCAAGGTAGTTCTTTTGCTTCTTTTCTTCCAAGAAAAAAGGCGTAGCCCCCATTACTCTCCCTGCATCCGCTTCATGCGCTGCGCCACCGCCCTGCCGGTCGGCGTCGTTGCCAGGCCGCCGCGCGCGGTTTCTCGATATTCCGGGCGGATGTCTTTGCCAACGGCGTACATAGCGCTCACCACTTCGTCGAAGGGAATCAGGCTCGTAACCCCTGCCAGCGCCATATCCGCGCAGAGCATGGCGTTGACCGCGCCGAGCGCGTTGCGCTTGATGCAGGGGCACTCGACCAATCCCGCCACGGGGTCGCAGATCAAACCCATTACGTTTTTCATCGCCATAGCTGCCGCGTCGAGCGCCTGCACGGGGGCCCCACCGCTGATTTCCACCAGCGCCGCCGCCGTCATGCTCGCGGCAACGCCCGTTTCCGCCTGGCACCCGCCGCCCGCGCCGCTGATGGTCGCATTCTTGGCGTACAGAAACCCGATCGCGCCCGCGGTAAAGAGGCCTTCAACGAGCGTATCGTCCGACCAGCCGCGCTGGCGTCCGCTCTCGATGAGCGCGCCCGCGAGGATGCCGCTCGCTCCCGCCGTGGGCGCCGCAACGATGCGCCCCATAGAGGCGTTGACTTCGACCACCGCCATGGCGGAAGCGGCCGCGCGGCAGGCGGTATACCCGGAAAACGGGTTGTGCTTGCCGTACTTGAACAGCCGCATCGCTTCGCCGCCGGAAAGCCCGCTCACGGACTCCACTTTTTCATTCAGCCCGCGGTAGACGGACTCCTTCATCACGCTGAGATTCAACCGCATTTCGTCTAGAATCTCCTCGCGGGAACGCTCGGACTGCTTTTCCTCGCGGCGAATCATGGCTTCGTAGATGGGAATGTCGTTTTCCAGACAGTATTTACGGAGGGATTCTCCGTTTTCAAACGCTTCCGACAACAGCATGGTTTTCCCTCCCTTACACGGCAAACAGCTTGATAATGCCGCTGCAGAGTTTCAGTATCATGGTCTGCATGTCTCGCGTAACAGGCTGATCGGTTTCAATGGTCATATACGCGTCCTCGCCTTTGCCATGGCGGAACACGCGCATGAACGCGATGTTCACGCTGAGCTGCGCCAGCACGTGAGACACCTCCGCGATGACCCCGGGCTTATCCGTATGCTGAATCACCAGCGTCGGATACTCGCCGGAGAACTCGACCGCAAGGCCGTTGATCTCCGTAATGCGGATATTGCCGCCGCCGACGGATTCGCCTACCACATCCGTTACCTGCCCGTTCGAGCCGGTAATTTCGATGCGCGCGGTGTTGGGAAACACGGGCTGCTCTTCTGAAAACTCAACCGTAACGAGAACGCCCATCTCGCGCGCAACGCGGTAGGCGTCCTTGATGCGCGGATCGTCCGGCTCCATGCCGAGCGCGCCCGCAATCAACGCCTTGTCCGTGCCGTGGCCGCGCCCGGTTTCGGCAAACGAGCCGTAGAGCGTGAATTTTACTTCCGCAACGTCGTCTTCCGCAATATGCCGCGCAACGCGGGAAAGCCTTGCAGCTCCCGCCGTATGCGAGCTGGAAGGCCCCGTCATTCTGGGTCCTATGATATCGAATACAGAAAAATCTTTCATATCGTACTCCGATTTCTATTGCTAGTATTCATTTTTTTATTATCTTTTTTGAAAAAAGATAATGCTATCAAATACAGAAAAATCTTCTCTGATTCATTCTCCAAATCCATTTGCTAGATAATACCAAAGAAGTAAAAAGACCGGCGCATCGTTTTGGCGATGCGCCGATCAAGGTTTTGCCGCGCACCCGTTCTTTGACAAACACGTCTCCGGGCGACGCTCCGACAGGTTGCTCCTTTCAGGCTGCTCCGCGGCACATCGCATTATCCGCTGAATGCTGCTTCCGTCAGGACCTGACATGGTTCACGGCCTGCGATTGCACGGGACCCGACGCTCAACGCCCCTTATCGGGATCTGACCCCACAGACGCTTGCCGGGGAACGGGATTTCCACCCTGCTGTAGCGGATTGCAGGTACAGGGCACCGCTAGTTCCCCGCTTAGCGCGGCAAACTGAATTACAGAAGTATTGTAACATGCTTTATCGAACATGCAAAAGGATTTCTCGCGTGTTTGACAAAAGTTTGCTTTTTGCAGTCAGCGCATTTTTAAGCGATGTGCAGTCTACCGAAGTCGTTTGACTGCGTATGACGCTGCGACGCGAACGCCCTCGCGACGGTCTTCCAGCAGCTTTTCAATCAGCGGAAGCAGGTCTTTTCTTCCCTGCTTTGCCGCCATCACGCAGGCATGCTGAATGAGCCGCCCGTCTTTGTTGAGGTTGGTGCCTACAATCTCCAGCGCGGGCTTGACGTCGCCGGATAAAAGCTTTTCAAGCGCGAACGCACCCGGCACTTCTTGCATCGGCTCGATTTCCCGGTTGTACGGGCAGATCGACTGGCAGAGTTCGCAGCCAAGGATGCTGGTCATACAGTCCATGACCCAATCTTCCATCGGCTCGCCGCCCATGTAGGCGCGCGCGCACTTTGCGTAATCGTAACCGTTGTCTGAAATTGCTTTGCTGGGGCAAATTTTTTCGCAGGCATGGCATTTTGCGCAAAACGGCTCGTCCTGCGTTTTTACCGGCGTAAACGGAGGTTCCGTAAAGTCGGCCAACAGCGTCTGCACGCTGTAACGCGTCCCATAGCCGGAGATATACGTCAGTCCGTTTTTAAGCGGTACGCCTGCGCCGCTGCGAACCAGCAGTTCCCGAATCGGTACATAAGCCCGTTTTGCGCGAACGCCCTGCTCACTCAGCGCGCGTATCAGCCTGTTGGCGGCGTGGTAAGCCGCATTGCTGGAAGGATAGTTGCCGGAAACGGGCACGGAATCCGGGTAAGGACGGTACGGCAGAATCAGCGCGAGAATGGCGTTTGCCCAAGGTTCCTTTGCGCGAACGTCCGCCGTTAAGTCCGTTCCTGCATGATGCAAAGCGCCGTTAATTAAACGGCGCTCATAATGCGGAAACGGTTCGGTTGGAAACACAAAGGCTTCGGCAAACCCGAGCTCCTTTGCGGTTTCGATCGGGTTCATCTGCCCTGCTCCTGCAGCATCTCCTTGGTTTTCATTAAGCGCGTGAGGTTGCCGCGCTCGTTTTCTTCCAGCTTCATCTGGATGCGTCGGATCGTCTCCGTAAACTGCGGAATCATAACGTACTCCAGCGCGTTTACTCTGCGGCGCGTCTTTTCAATTTCGTCGGCGAGCCTGCCGCAGGCTTTTTCGATTTCCGCAAGCTGAACAAGCAGCGGCAGAACCTCCGCGAGCAACTGAACGGACATATCGAGATCCGCGCTGGTGGTTGCAAACCCGTACGGGTAGGTAAACCCTTCCTGCGTCGAAATGGAAAGCTTCGGCACTTGAATGGATAGCACATGCTCAATTCCCGCTTGTACTTCCAGCGCGCGCGCGGGATAGATCAGCGCTTCCTCAATCTCCGCGCCGCTCATGGAAGCGCGCGCAAGTACAAAACTCTTCATTGCGCGGGAAAGCTTTTCTTCCACCTCTGCGCGGAGTCGCTTATTCTCGCGAGCGTATTCGATGAATCGCCGGACGAGTTCGTCCCGCTTATCCTTCATCATCTTATGTCCGCGGACGGCAACCTTTTTGCGTTTTTTGAGGTTGCTCAGCTCCATGCGGGTCGGTTTTACTTGGATGGCGGCCATTGGCTACGCCTCCTTGGGAAAGTATTTCTCGATGTAAGCGTCACGAATACGCTTGAGTTCGCTCTTGGGCAGGATTGCCAGCAGTTTCCAGCCAAGATCCAGCGTTTCCTCGATGGTGCGGTTGGTGTAGTACCCCTGGGAAACATACTGCTCTTCAAACGCGTCGGCAAACTTTGCGTAGAGCTTGTCCGTTTCGGAAAGCGCCGCATCGCCAAGGATGACGGCGAGTTCCTTTGCGTCCTTGCCGCGCGAATAGGCCGAGAAGAGCTGATTCATGGTGTCCGCGTGGTCTTCACGCGTTTTGCCCTTTCCAATGCCCTTGTCCTTCAAACGCGAAAGCGAAGGAAGCACGTTGATGGGCGGCGTTAACCCTTTGCGGTAGAGTTCGCGCGAGAGGATGATCTGCCCTTCCGTGATGTACCCGGTCAGGTCGGGAATCGGGTGGGTCACGTCGTCTTCCGGCATGGAGAGAATCGGAATCATCGTAATGGAACCCGCGTTGCCGCGAATTCTGCCCGCGCGTTCGTACATGGTTGCAAGGTCGGTATAGAGGTAACCCGGATAGCCGCGGCGGCCGGGGACTTCCTTGCGAGCTGCGGAAACTTCGCGCAGCGCTTCGGCATAGTTCGTAATATCCGTAATGATGACCAGCACGTGCATACCCAGCTCGTAGGCCAGATACTCCGCGGCGGTAATCGCCATACGCGGGGTCGCGATGCGCTCGATGGCCGGATCGTTGGCAAGGTTGATGAACGTTACCGTCTTTTCGATTGCGCCGGTTTTTCTAAAATCGCTGATAAAGAAGTCCGCTTCCTCAAACGTAATGCCGACGGCGGCGAACACAACCGCGAACTTTTCGTCCGAACCCAGCACCTTTGCCTGACGCGCAATCTGCGCCGCGAGGTTGGCGTGCGGAAGGCCGCTGCCTGAGAACACCGGCAGCTTCTGGCCGCGAACCAGCGTGTTGAGCCCATCGATGGCGGAGATGCCCGTTTGAATGAACTCGCTCGGGTAGTCGCGCGCGGTCGGGTTCATGGGTGTGCCGTTGATATCGAGGTGCTTTTCGGGAATCAACGCGGGCCCCTTGTCGATGGGTTTGCCCATGCCGTCGAAGATGCGCCCCAGCATATCGGGTGCTACATCCAGCTCAATGGACTTGCCGAGGAAACGCGCTTTCGAGGTGCTGATCTGCAGGCCCTGCGAGCCTTCGAACAACTGCAGCAGCGCTCTGTCCTGATCGATTTCCAGCACGCGGCCTCTGCGGATGCTTCCGTTGGCCTGCTCGATTTCAACCAGTTCGTCGTATTTGACGCCCGAAACCTGCTCAACGAGCATCAGCGGGCCTACGACTTCCTGAATGGTGCGGTATTCTTTACGCATGCTGCTCGCCTCCTTCCGTCAGAGCGCGAATCTGTTCGTTGGTCTCTTTGACGATAACGTTATACTGCGCTTCGGTCTCGTCCTCCGGCACGTATTTGAGCCTGCCGATCTTTTCGCGAACCGGCAGCTTGACGAGCTTGCTGAACGGCGCGTCTTCCTGCAGAGCAGCAAGGCTTTTTTCGTGGAACGAGAGAATCGCCTTTAGCATGAGGTATTGCTTGCGCGGCGAGGTGTAGGTATCCACCTCGTGGTACGCGTTCTGATGCAGATAGTCCTCGCGGATAGAGCGCGTGCATTCGAGCGTCAGCCTGTCTTTAAACGACAGCGCGTCGATGCCGACGAGGCGGACGATTTCGTCGAGCTCGCTCTCTTCCTGCAGCAGCGCCATGGTCTGCTGCA
The DNA here is from genome assembly GCA_963674535.1 of Christensenellaceae bacterium. Taxonomy (GTDB): domain Bacteria; phylum Bacillota; class Clostridia; order Christensenellales; family CAG-138; genus UBA7703. Next base: position 1,631,724 of record OY771363.1, read on the forward strand.
CCAGAGACGTCCATTCGGAAGAAACGTTGCTGTTGAACCAGCCTTCGAGCCGGTCGAGATACAGCGAATAGCTCTGCAGCCAGTCGATGGCCGGGAAGTGCCGCGCGTACGCCAGCTTGCTGCTCAATCCCCAGAACACCTTTACGATACGCAGCGTCGCCTGTGAAACCGGTTCGGAAATATCGCCGCCCGGAGGGGAAACCGCGCCGATGGCGGAAACCGCGCCTTCGCGGTCGTCGCTGCCAAGGGTCTTGACTGAACCCGCGCGCTCGTAGAACTCGGCCAGTCGGCTCGAAAGATACGCGGGGTACCCTTCTTCGCCCGGCATTTCTTCCAAGCGGCCGCTCATTTCGCGGAGCGCTTCCGCCCAGCGGGAGGTGGAGTCCGCCATGATGGCGACTTTATAGCCCATGTCGCGGAAGTATTCCGCAATCGTAATGCCCGTATAAATAGAAGCTTCGCGCGCGGCCACCGGCATGTCGGAGGTGTTTGCAATCAGCACCGTGCGCTTCATCAGCGAAAGACCCGTGCGCGGATCCTTCAGTTCCGGAAACTCCATCAGAACATCTGTCATCTCGTTGCCGCGTTCGCCACAGCCGACGTAAACGATGATATCCGCATCCGCCCACTTAGCGAGCTGGTGCTGAACGACCGTCTTGCCGCTGCCGAACGGGCCGGGAACCGCCGCCGTGCCGCCTTTTGCAACGGGAAACAGCGTGTCGATGACGCGCTGGCCGGTTACCATAGGCTCTTTGGGCGAAACTTTTTCGGCGTAGGGACGGCCTTTACGAACCGGCCACTTCTGCATCATCGGCAGTTCGATAACCGTTCCGTCGTTCTTTTCCAGTTTCGCAATTGGTTGAACGATGTTCGCCTCACCTTCAAAAATCCAGACGAGTTTGCCGGAAGCATTCGGCGGAACCATGACGCGGTGTTCCACCGCCTCGGTTTCCTGCACAACGCCCAAAATATCGCCGCCGGTGAGATTGCTCCCCACCTTCGCGGTCGGAACAAACTTCCATAATTTTTCGTGATCCAGCGCGTCCACCATGATGCCGCGCGTAATGCGGTCGCCCGCGCGCTCGCGGATGACGTTCAGCGGACGCTGGATGCCGTCGTAAATCGACTCGATCAGCCCCGGAGCGAGTTCCACCGAGAGCGGTGCGCCGGTCGTTTCTACCGGTTCGCCCGGTCCGATGCCGCCCGTTTCCTCGTAGACTTGAATGGAGGCCTTGTCGCCGCGCAGCTCGATGACTTCTCCGATCAAATGCTTTTCGGATACGCGCACAACGTCGTACATCTGCACGTCGGCCATGCCGCCTGCAACGATGAGCGGCCCCGAGACCTTGATGATCGTTCCTTGCATGTTGGTTTCCCTTTCGTATACTATCTGTCGCGGTGGGTTAAGACCCGTTCCGCATATTATCTTTGGTTAAGCCGGCAGGCCAACCCCGCTAAGAATTGGCGAGGATGTCCATGCCGACGGCTTTTTCGACATTCTTTCTGAGCGCTTCCGCGCCGACACCGCGCGAACCCTGGTTATCCGGAATCGGAATGATCGCGGGATACGCGCTGCCTTGATATTCCATAATCGTTTCCGCGCAAGCCGGATACAGCTTTTCGGTCACGAACACGGCGGCATACCCTTCCCGTGCGAGGCGGTGCAGCGTGCGGTTTGCGCGCTCGCCGTCGTCTTCAAAAAACACGTCAAGGCCGACCGCCTGAAACAGCAGGACGGAATCCTTGTCCCCAATAACGCCGATTTTAGCCATACAGTTCCCTCAGCCTTTCCGTAATCACGCCGTCGTCCAGGCCGTTGCGCTTGACGGTTAAAATCAGGCGCACCGCCTTTGCCTCGCGGTCCCGCGCAAGCAGGTAACCCACGATCGGGAATATCGTCATCACCTCGTGACGATGGCCGTTGACGAGTGAAAGCAGGTAATCGTCCCGCGCTTTTTCCAGCGTTGCAATGTTGCCGGAGACGAGCATCAGGCTCAGTCCATCCTGCAGCGCGCCTTTGGCAACGCTGCCGGAGAGCGCCTTATTCAGCGTCTCGGCGGAGAGCTCGTAAGCGTCAATCAGCGCCTGCGCGGTCACTCCCGCAGAAGGCAGGAGCATTTCTTTCAGGTCTTCCTTCTGTGCTCCCATGGCGCGCATACGGAAGAAGGTAATCACATTGTCAAAATCGCAGAGTGCGGAGAAAAACTGCCGGACAAACGGGTCTTTTACCGACTGTGACGTTTGCAGGCAATGTTTAAGGTAGCCGTAATCTACCATGACGCTGACCAACTGCGGTTCCGCCTGAATTTTGAGCTTTTTCTCCAGTTGGCTGAGCGCTTCCGCCATGGCTGGCGGCAGTTCGCCGTATTCCTGCGCCTCCGTCATGGCGCTGAGGCGTTCGCGCGCGTACAGCCCGCCTTCCACAAAAGGTGGTTCGGCTGAACCGAGAAGTCGCGCCTTGATGAGAATCTTCAGGTTGAGCGCGTCGGTTTCCAGCAGGAAGAGATCGGTCACGGCGGGATCGGGCGAGAGCTCCAAAACGGTCTCCGCTGTCTGGCGGCGTACGTTTTCGATCATGCGTTCGCAGTCCTCGCTCGTTGCATCCGGCAGGTTGCCGTACCGCGCGTCGAGGAGCACGCGCATCGCGTCCTCCAGCGAACCCTCCGCCATGCGCCGGATGGTCTGGCTATTCAACAGTCCCTTTTCGAGCGCGCTGATGCGCGCGCACGCATAGGGGTAACTTGGCTGTGGCATAGAACCTCCCCTCCGGTCAGTCGAACAGCATCTTTGCGACGCTGGTTTCTTCGTTCTGGCGCGTTTCGTTCATCAACGAGCGGAACGAACAGTCCTTTTCGTAGCTCTTGCTCACGAGTAGAAAACCGCCTTCAATGGGCGCGTCCTGGCTGGAAAGAGTCAGGTTTTTGTCTTTCATGCCGGCAAGAACGCGTTCAATCCCCTTCCGGTCGGCTTTGGCCGGAACGACCGTTTCGCCGCCCTCCGCTTCCGCGCGCAAAAGCTGCTCGCAAATGCGCGCGCGCTGTGTTTCATCCAGCCGAAGCAGCGCCTGATACGCGCTTTGAAACGCCTCGTCGATGATTGCGCGCTTCTTCGAAAGAGCGCTTTTCCTGCCGTCAAGCGCGGCGCGGGTCAGAAATCCGGCTGTCCGGCTCTTGACCGCGGATTCGCGTTTGAGCGCGTAGGAAGCGCGCAGCGTTTTGATGGCGCGCTCGTTTTCCGCGCGGATCTGCTCCGCGGCGGCATTTGCTTCCGTACGCGTTTTCTGCGCTTCCGCCTCGGCGTCGCTGATGATGCGCTCGGCGAGCTTGTTCGTTCCGGATATGGATAAGGTAGACATCGGTTGCTCCTTCATCGGTACGAATTTGGTATTCTTTGCTCTCAATTAACCAATCTTGACGCCGTTGACGAGCAGGAAGGAGATGAGCAGCGCAAGCACCGCGTAGGTTTCAACCATGACGGTCATGAGCATCGCTTTGCCCTGTTCTTCAGGTTTTTTTGCAATCATGTTGATGCCGGCAACGGCAACTTTACCCTGCGCAATGGCAGAGAGCAGACCACCGAACGCAATCGGGATTGCGGCGAGAAAGAGATTCAGGCCGTTTGTCAAGGTAACCGCGTCGGATCCGCCGGAGAGCAGGCCCGCTTTGGTTGCGATAACGAACGCAATCAGCAGGCCGTAAATGCCCTGCGTACCGGGAAGCAGCTGCAGAAGAAGGCACGAACCGAAACGATCCGGGTCTTCCGAAACGACGCCCGCCGCCGCCTGACCGGCAAGGCCAACGCCCAATGCGCTCCCAACACCCGCCATAACGGCTGCCATAGCGGCGCCCGCCGCTGCAAAGATGATACCCCACTGAATATCCATAGTGAAAAAATCCTCCTTTGTTATTCGCTCAAGGATGGCCGAAGCTCATCCTTCACTCGAACATGTTTTGTTTGATATCCCAAGGGACGGAAGGCTCTGCCACCCGTCTCATAGAATTTTCCGTAAAATTCAACATACTGGAGCCTTGCGCAGTGCACAAAAGCGCCCAGCGTATTGATTGCAATGTTAAACCCGTGCAGCGCAACGAGAAGCCCGCAGGCAACGATGATGCCGAGAATCTTCAGAATCAGAATCGGCGACTGCATGAGCATTTTGCACAGTTCGTTGAATACCGACGCAATAACGCCGGTTGCAATGCCAAGCGCGAACAAACGCGCATACGACAGAATATCCGAAAGATATCCGGTTACCTGATAGAGTTCGCCAAGGCCGGAGATCGTTCTTGTAATCGGGTTCTTCTTTTCGCGGCCTTTGAACAGCAGTATCATCACCGCGCCCAGGCCAGCCGCCGCAAGTCCGGCCGTGCCAACCGCTTTGGGGATGCCGGAAACAGCCGAAGGAACGGCGTATACGATCAGGCCGCATACGATTAAAATCCAGGACAGATTGTCGAAGATTGCGGTCTGCCAGTCTCCTCTGGAAAACGCAAGCTTCATCTTGAGCGCAACGCCGAAGATGATATGCAGTACTCCCAGCCCAAAGCAGAGTATCAGCATGCCGATCGGGTTCGACATTGGGTCTACCAGCAGCGGGAACATGTTGCTGGTGCCAAACAGCGTGTCAAAATCCATGCCAAAGAACGTGCCAACCAGTACGCCCCATACCGCCGTCGAAATGCCGCCCCAAAACAGCACGCGCGCAAAACCGCCGGACATACCGCCCGGCTTTTTGAATTTGATATAGATCGCCGTCAAAAGCGAAAGCGCAATGCCATACCCCGTGTCGCTCAGCATAAGCCCGAACAGGAGCACGTAAAACGGCGCCATATACGGCGTTGCGTCAATGCCGTTCGGATCCGGCCGGGAGTACAGATTCGTCACCTGCTCGAAAGGCGTTGCAAACTTATTGTTTTCAACATAGGACGGCGGAACTTCGCCTTCTTCGGCGTCCCGCACGGAAAAATAGTACGCGTCGGTCACCGAGCGCACCGCCTGCTCGACCGCTTCCGTTTTGTCCGCGGGAACCCAGCCTTCCAGCTGGAACGTCGCGCTGGAGCGCGCAAGCTCCGCGGCGGCTGCCGCACGGTCGCGCACGATAATCGCGGCGTCGAGCGCGCTTTCTATCGTTGCGGAAGCGCCGTTTGCTTCTTCCGAAAGCGCGGCTTCCAGCTCGAATTTACGCGCAGCAAGGGCGCGGTTGCGTTCATTCAGCTCGGTCATCGCTTCCGCCGGGGTGCCGCTCATCTTGGGGAAGGCGTAATCCGTCCAGGCCAGCGACTTCAAGAAGTTTGCAATGGACTTTGCTTCTTCCTGTGCGCAGGCAACAACACAGGTGCGCATGCTGCCTTCGTTGAAGAGTTGATACTCCGCCGCTTCGTCAATGGCGCTGAGCTTTTCAACGTCCGAAGAAGCGATAACGCCCGTAAAGTACTTTACGCCGCGTACGTTCTGAAACGTCTGCATGTCCGCGGGAAAGTGCTCCCAGGGGCGCAGCGCGCTGATGAGCGTTTCGTTTTTATCGATCTCCGCGCGAACCGTCGAGAGTTCTCTGGAGATCGTTTCCAAATTTTTACTGATAGCGAGGCCGCCCGGCAGCGACTGCCCGATTTCCGCAGCGCTCGCTTCCGCAGGCGCGCTGAAGAACCCGCGCTTTTCGGCAAACGGGCGCAGGGTCACGAGCGCCTGATTCAGGCTCTGCACTTGTTCTTCCGCTCGTTCCAGTGCGGCAAGGTCGGGCGATTCCGTTTTTTCGCCAATCACTTCGACCGACTGCGTCGCCTGCAGAGCGCTCAGCAGACTTGTTTCATCCGCTTTGTGCGCAACGAGCGTAACGCGTTTCATCTGAACAATCATGCTCTGTTTTGCACCTTATCGACTAAATAACTGACTGCGACGTCCAGTTTGGACTTCGCTTTGCCGCAGAGGCCGTCCGCTTCCTGTTCCATCCGCGCGAGCGTTTCCGCCGCCTGCGCTTCTCCGCGCGCGCTCGCCTGGAGCAGCGCTTCTTCCGTTAAGCTCTTCTCCTCGGCATCTGCCCGAACCAGCGCCTGCTCGGCCTGCTCGCGGGTTTGCACGAGAAGATCGCGGCTTTGAACCGCCGCGGTTTTCACTATTTCTTCCGCGCGTCGTTCCGCATCGGCGATTTCTTCGATGATCGACCGCATGAGTACCCTCCGTATCCTGTAGGTCGGAACCGCTCGACTTCCAATTAAAATAGAAACGGTTCCTGCTTGCTTCTGTTTTGGCCGAGGCTTAAAACGACCGAAAACGGCGTTTCAAGAAAGCCTCATATATATTAACATAGAAAACAGAAAAATAAATACAAAATAGCGGTCGAAATCAGAAGTAATTTTTCAATATTTCTGCAGTCGACCGCTATTGATCCTGCTAATTTTGGTAAAAAACTACTTGGTTCCGAACAGTCTGTCGCCCGCGTCGCCCAAGCCGGGTACGATATAACCGTGGCTGTTGAGCTTTTCGTCGATATGGGCAACGTAGATGTCCACGTCCGGATTCGCCTTTTGCATGGCTTCCAGCCCTTCCGGAGCTGCGATGAGGCTCACAAAACGAATGCTCTGGGTGCCTGCGTTTTTGATGATGCGGATGGCTTCGTTTCCGGAGTTGCCGGTTGCCAGCATCGGATCGACAATGATGGTTTCGCGCTCGGAAATGTCCTGCGGGAGCTTGCTGTAGTAGCCTGTCGGCATCAGCGTGTCGGGGTTGCGGTAGAGGCCGATATGTCCCATCTTCGCGTTCGGAATCAGGCTCATGATTCCGTCCGCCATGCCGAGGCCGGCGCGGAGAATCGGAACAACCGCGATTTTTTCGTTGGCGAGCGTCTGGACCTTCGTTTTGCAGATGGGGGTTTCAATTTCGATTTCCTTGAGCTCCAAATCCCGGGTCACTTCATACGCCATGAGCATGGCAAGTTCATAAACCAGTTCGCGAAACGCCTTGCAGCCTGTTTCCTTGTCGCGCAGCAGCGAAAGTTTGTGCTGAACGAGCGGGTGATCGATGGTGATAATTTTGGACATATCGAGCCTCCTTAGTGCATATTATTCAAATTGGTGCGTGCCAATGGTTCGCCTTTAAAACGCTTCTTTCCGGCGGCGATTGCGCCGTTTTCGCCTTTGCGTTACTCGTGCGCTTTTTCGTAAGCCGCTATCTTCTCAATCCGGCGCATATGCCGTTCGCCTTGCGAAAAATCGGTGTGCAGCCAGATATCGAGCATGTTCATGGCGCGGACGGGCGTTGTAACGTTGGAGCCGAACGCGATAACGTTGGTATCGTTATGGTCGCGCGTCATCTTTGCCGAATACTCGTCCGTGCAGAGCGCGCAGCGAATGCCCTTAACCTTGTTTGCGCAGATGCTGGCGCCGATGCCGGTTGTGCAGATAACGACCCCGCGCTCGAATTCACCCCGCGCGACCGCTTCCGCAGCGGGAAAGATGAAGTCGGGATAATCGATGCTGTTTGCGTCGTAGCAGCCAAAGTCCTTTACGTCGTGCCCCGCGGTCTGCAGGAATTGCAGCAACTCTTCCTTAAGATGATATCCGCCGTGGTCGCATGCGATTGCTATTTTCATACTGTTCATCCTTTCATATCGTGATCCGATTTGATCTTGAACCGTTTATTACTCAGCCTCGATTACCTTGAAACCGGCGCTTCTGAGCAGACGGTTCATATAGGCAAGGCCTTCGTTTTCCGCGGGAACGCCCTCGGCAAAGATTTTGTCCGCGCATTGATCCATCTCGCGCAGTGCGGAAAAGAGGTTTGCGCAGAGCGTTTCCGGCGATTTTCTATCGCCGAGTATAACATATTTCTTGCCGCGGTAGAAGTTCTTCGTCTGCTCCGTGGCCGCAATAACGCAGGCGACGCCATCCGCTTCCGCCTGCCGGTAGAGCGCGTTGATCGTTTTTGCCGTGCGTTCCGGCTCTCCGGTGACGACGACGACTTCCGCGTTTGGCGCGTAGTGCTTGTATTTCATGCCCGGAGATGCGGCAATCTCTCCCTGCTTCATGGGCTGCAGGATGCTTTTGGCTACCTGTACGCTGCCGATGACCGCCTCGAGCATTTCCTTGGTGACCGCGCCGGGGCGAAGAATCGTGGGTTCGCCTTCCAGCAGAAGCACCGTGGACTCCACGCCGTATTTACAGGGGCCTCCGTCCAGGATCAGCGGGATCCTGCCGTCCATGTCTTCCAGCACGTGCTGCGCGGTGGTCGGGCTCGGCCTGCCGGAGCGGTTTGCGCTGGGCGCCGCAATGGGTACGCCGGACTTGCTGATGAGCGAGCGCGCTGTTTTGTTGAGCGGCATTCGCACCGCGACCGTATGGAGCCCCGCCGTCACTTCGTCCGGCACGCGGTCGCTCTTTTGCGCAACCAACGTCAGCGGGCCCGGCCAGAACGCGTCCATGAGCGCATCCGCTAGTTTGGGAGTCCGCATCCAGAGCTCGCGCACGCCGCTTCGCTTGGCAACATGCTCGATTAAAGGGTTGTCCGCGGGTCTTCCCTTCGCTTCAAAAATCTTTTGTACCGCCTCGCCGTTGAGCCCGTCCGCGCCGAGGCCGTATACTGTTTCCGTTGGGAACGCTACCAGCTCCCCCGCCTGAATCAGCTTGGCCGCCTGCAGCGATCCCGCTTCCGGCTGACGTTCAACGTTGACGACCTGCGTAATATACCGGGGCTGTTCCTGTTCGTCGCGCATACGCAATCAGTCCGTTCCGCCGGAGAGCTTTGCGCTGCGCTCGGCCAGAATCAGCGCGTCGATCAGCTCGTCCATATCCCCGTCGAGAAATGCTTCCAGCCGGTAGAGCGTAACCCCGATGCGATGATCGGTCACGCGCCCCTGCGGGAAGTTATAGGTGCGGATGCGTTCGCTGCGATCGCCCGAGCCAATCTGGCTCTTGCGCGCGCCCGCGCGCTCCGCGTCCTGCTGACCCTGATAATAGTCGAATAATCTGCTCTTGAGCACGCGCATGGCCTGCTCCTTGTTCTTGAGCTGCGACTTTTCGTCCTGACAGGAAACCACCATGCCAGTCGGCAGGTGCGTTATGCGAATGGCGGATTCGGTCTTATTGACATGCTGGCCGCCCGCGCCGCTGGAACGGTACGTGTCGATGCGAAGATCGCTCTCCTTGATCTCGATTTGGATGTCGTCCACTTCCGGCAATACGGCAACCGTCGCCGCGCTGGTGTGAATTCTCCCCTGCGACTCCGTTTCCGGCACGCGCTGTACGCGGTGGACGCCGCTTTCGTATTTAAGCCTACTGTAAGCGCCGCGCCTGCCGCTGATGGAGAGCACGACTTCCTTGACGCCGCCCATATCGGTCATGTTGCTCGAAAGGTATTCCACTTTATAGGCGTTCCGCTCAGCATACCTTAAGTACATCCTCAACAGGTCTGCGCCAAAGAGCGAAGCTTCGTCCCCGCCTGTTCCCGCGCGGATTTCCAAAATGACGTCCTTATCGTCGTTCGGATCTTTCGGCAGCAGAAGGACGCGCAACCGCTCTTCCAGAGAAACGGTCTTCTCCTCCAACTCCGCAATCTCCGCGTGGACGAGTTCTTTCATCTCCGCGTCGAGGTGATCGTTCAGCATGGTGCGGCAGTTGTCGAGCGACGACTGCGCCGACTGATATTCTTCAAACGCAAGCACGATTTCTTCCAGTGAAGCGCGCTCCTTGACCATCGCACGCCAGGCGTCCTTATCCGCCATGGCGTCGGGTTCGGCAAGCTTCATAGAAAGAAGGTCGTAACGTTCTTTAATTCCAATGAGTTTTTCCAGCATAGTTCCTCTTACTCGCTTTGTTCAGCTAAAATCAAACGCGGGTTTCCGCAGAGATCGTTGAATACGCTTACTTTTTGATCAAACAGCGCCGAAACGCTTTCCGCCTGCGCGCTTCCAATCTCCAGCAGAAGCGTTCCGCCCGGGTTCAGGTGCGCCTTATACTGCTCCGCAATCCTGCGGTAAAAATTCAAACCGTCTTTGCCGCCAAAGAGCGCGAGGCGCGGCTCGAATGCAACTTCCGCTTGCAGGTGTTCCATATCGTCTTGCGTCAGATACGGCGGGTTCGTAACGATTACATCAAACGTTCCCGGCACCTTTTCAAACAGGTCGCTTTCGAACCATTGTATACTTGCGTCCACGCCGTTGAGCGCCGCGTTTTCCTTTGCCAGCGCAAGAGCTTCCGCACTGACGTCCGAAGCGGTGACCGCAAGTTCCATTTCCGAAAGTTTCGCAATCGAAACTGCGAGACATCCGCTTCCTGTGCAGAGGTCAAGTACGCTTTTGCAGTGTTTGTCTCGTATAATCTCCAGCGCTTTTTCGCAGAGCAGTTCGGTATCCTGCCGCGGAATGAGCGCGCGCTCGTCCACATAGAACGGCAGACCCATGAACTCCCACTCGCCGAGGATGTACTGCAGCGGTTCGCCCTTCAGACGTCGTTCCAGCAGATCGCCAAGCAGCACAAGCTGCTCTTCGGTCACATCCATCCAGGTATGCACCATCAGCGCGTCGGCTTTGGCGCCGATGACCGCCGCAACCAGCAGCTTTGCCTGCTGCAGGCTTTCTTCACCGGCCACGGGTTCCAGCCTCAGTTTTGCCAGCCGAACGGTTTCGGCAACCGTCATGGTCAAGTGTTGTCAGGCTCCTTTGATTCGCTTTGCATTGGTTCCGCTTCTTCTTCGGTCTCCGGCATTGCATGATCGGACTTGCCTTTGTTCATGGCGAGGTAAAACGCCGCAATGGCGACCTCAATCATATCCTGCTCTGGTTCGCGGGTGGTCAAGTACTGCAGCCCCAGCCCCGGTGCGCGGATGATTCGCGCCCAAAGCTTGTCGGAAGCGGCTGCGAGCTTGAGTACTTCGTAGGCAAGCCCCGCCACCAGCGGCAGAAAAACGAGACGCGTTAAGAACCGCAGAAAGAAGTTTTCCGTATACGGCAGCACCGCAAAAAAGAGGATGGAAACCGCCATGACCAGAAAGAGATAGTTCGTTCCGCACCGGGGGTGCAGGCGCGAATATTTCATGGCGTTCTCCGGCGTCAGTTCCGCTTCGTGCTCGTAGCAGGCGATGGTTTTGTGCTCCGCACCGTGGTACATATACACGCGGCGGATATCCTTCATCAGCGCAATGGCGGTGATGTACGCAAGGAAAATGACCAACCGCACAAAACCTTCCGTGAGGCTCTTCCAGATGCGCGGGGTCGCTTCCTTCCATTGAATCAGCTGCGTGGTCAGTGAGGGTAAAAACACAAACAACCCAACCGCGAGCGCAACCGCCAGAACCACCGCAACGACGATTGCAATATCCATGGCGGACTTGCCCGTCTTTGCCGCAATCCATTTTTCAAAGCGGCTCGGTTCTTCCTCAATGCCTTCGCCATAGAGCTCCGCCGAGCGGGTCGTCATCTTCATGCCGACGGAGAGGGAATCGACAAATGCCACTACTCCGCGCACCACCGGCCACTTCAAGGCGGGATGATCGCTCTTGGGCTTCTTTTCCATGTATTCGGTAACGATTGTCCCGTCGGATTTTCTTACTGCCAGCGCAACGCTGCCTTCGGGCGTACGCATCATGACGCCCTCCATGACCGCCTGGCCGCCGACCGAGCATCTCTTCATTAAATGTTCCTCTTGTTTTCCGACGCATCTATGAAAAACGCGATAGCAGACACATCTTGATATTTCTGTTAGTTTACCATATTTAGGGGTTGCGCACAAGGTTGAACCATACCGTTGGTTGTGGCAAAGATCGACATATTGCCACCGGGGCAAGAAAAAACCTCCCCTGCAATGGGAAGGTTTTTACGTTTCTTACAGACCGTAACGCTTTTTAAAGCGATCCACACGGCCGCCGCTGTCGACAAGCTTTTGTTTGCCCGTGAAAAACGGGTGGCACTTGCTGCAGATTTCAACGGTCAGCTCATCTTTCGTAGAGCCGGTCGTAAAGGTTTCGCCGCAAGCGCAGCGAACCGTAGCTTCGCCGTACTTCGGATGGATATCCTTTTTCATGCTCGTTCACTCCCTTTAACAGACTACCATCGGGTATTATAACCATTGGAGCCCGAAATTGCAACTGATTTTTCACGATTTTCACAAAATATCGCGACAAAACCTCAGCAAAACCGCGCTTTCATGCTCTTGCGCTCTTATTTTCCAAAACGGCTGGTGGACATGGTCGTATAGCCGTCCTTTTCGTAAATGTTCACCCAGTCTTTCAGCCGCTGGAGGAATTCTTCGTTGGTGGACGTCTTTTCCAGCATGCCGATGAGGTGTTCCGTCACTTCCGCGGGGTTTCCGCCGGAGAGGACGCGGCGGATGGTGCGCACCGCTTCCAATTCCTCGTTCGAGAGCAGCAGGTCTTCGCGGCGCGTACCCGACTTGTAGATATCGATCGCGGGGAAAATTCTGCGCTCGCTGAGCTTACGGTCAAGGTGGATTTCCATATTGCCCGTGCCCTTGAACTCTTCAAACACCATGTCGTCCATGCGGCTGCCGGTCTCGGTCAACGCGGTTGCGATTACGGTCAGACTACCGCCGTTTTCGATTTTACGCGCGGCGCCGAAGAACCGCTTGGGCTTATGCAGCGCGCCCGGATCCATGCCGCCGGAGAGCGTCCGCCCCGTAGGCGGAATCGTGAGGTTATATGCGCGGGAAAGCCTTGTAAGGCTGTCCAGCAGAATGACCACGTCCTTGCCCATTTCAACAAGGCGCATGGCGCGCTCCTGCACCATTTCGGCCACACGGGTATGATGCTCGGGCAGTTCGTCGAAGGTGGAATACAGCACTTCACCCTTGATGGAGCGCTGCATATCCGTCACTTCTTCCGGCCGCTCGTCGATAAGCAGCACGATCAGGTGCGCTTCTGGATAGTTGGTCGAAATGCCCTTTGCAATGCTCTTGAGCAGCGTCGTTTTGCCCGCTTTGGGCTGGGAAACGATCATGGCGCGCTGGCCTTTGCCAATGGGCGCGATCAGATCGATCAACCGGATGGCGAGGCTGTTCGCTGTGCCGGGTTGTTCCAGCGTATACCGTTCGAACGGAAAAATGGGAACCAGCTCTTCAAATGGTTTGCGCTCGGCCACCGCGTCCGGCGATTCGCCGTTTACGGCGGTGATGTACAACAGCGCAAGGAAACGCTCGCCTTCCTTGGAAGGACGGGTTTTACCGGTGACCATGTCTCCTGTACGGAGGCCAAATCGACGAATCTGCGCAATGGAAACATAAACGTCGTGCTGGCCGGAGAGATAGTTTTCGCTTCTTAAGAAGCCGTAGCCGTCCGGCAAAACTTCCAAAACGCCTTCCGCATCCCCGCATTCGCCGGTCTGCAGAATCTCCGGCACGGCGGGATTGCTCGTTCCGTAATCCTTGTTATAATAGCCTTCCGCGCGTTGACGGAGTCGTCGGTCGTCTTCAAACCCCGCTCCCTGATCCGCGCCGTAGCCGCTCGGCGAATACGCCGGCTGATACCCGCCCTGCGGCTGGTATGCGCCACCCTGCTGCTGATACCCGCCCTGGGGCTGATACCCGCCGCCCTGCTGGTAGCCGCCCTGCTGCTGATACCCGCCGCCTTGCTGCTGATATCCGCCCTGAGGCTGGTACCCGCCGCCTTGCTGATAGCCGCGCTGCTGGTAACCACCCTGCTGGTAGCCGCCTTGCTGCGGGTTGTACTGTCTTCTTTGGTATCCGCCCTGCTGCGGACGATTATCGTAATAAGGCTTCTGCTGATAGGGTCGCGGCGTATAGCCGGAGCGGCGGTAACCGCCCTCGGAATCCGGCATCGGGGAGGAATGATCCGAAAGATCCGCCTCCGGTTCGCCCGCTTTTGTGGGTTCTTCCGCAGCTCCTTCGGGGACAAATTCTTCCTCTGCTTCTTCGCCTGCCGCGCCGAGTTCGGGCGGAACGATGCCGCCCGCCATAATGATTTCCACCAGCTCGCCTTTTCGGAATTTCGTAAGCGATTTTACGCCTTGCAGCTTTGCGATTTCACGCAAATCACCAAGGCTCTTGGCCTCCAACTGTTCTTTGTTCAACTGTAAACTCCTCTCTCACGGTAAGAAACGTTACCTGTCAGCACCATCAATTGAAATAAAAGATGTGATTTCTAGATGAAGAAATCATATCCTTGGGCACTCTTTTTGTCAAGGCGCGCCGCCTTTTTTTCACAACATTTCCGCTATTGGGCGTTGTTTTGCGGTTTTCAGCGCGGAAACTGTCCTTATTGGTATTCCGCGCACCGCAAATCGAAACCCCCGCTTCGGTTCAAGCGCGGACGAACTCTGGTATGAGTTCTCAGTTTTGCGGCTGCAATTCATGGTATTATAAACGTTTCCGTTTCATTTTGCCAGATGAATTTTCGTTATTCTACCAGATATTTATTTCGAACCGGTCAAGAATTCGTCAGTTTTGTGTTCAGGAGCCCCTTATCTGCGCCGGATGCGGCGAAAACCCGCGTCATTCCTGTAACCTTTTTGAAAACGCTTCCGGAGTTCTCTTTTTTTTTGCCATGCGGTGTGCTATCATACAACACATGGCAAACAAGCAGTTTGATCGCCCAAAGAGCGGAATGCGAATTCGTCCGCGCTATATCATATTGTTCTTTATCCTGACGTTCTTCGTTCTGGGCGGTGTTTTCCTATCACAACAAACGAAGCTCAGGAGTATTGCCGAAGAGAAAGTAGCGCTCCAGTCCGATCTCGACTCTCACAAGGTCGAGCAGGAACGCTTGGAGCGCATGCTGGAGTACATGCAGACCACCGAATACCTCGTCCAGTACGCGCGCGAAAAACTGGGGTATGTCTTCCCCGACGACTGGAAGTTCTACGACACCACGACGGAAACCGAAAAGAACACCGCGCAAAACGCGGGCGACTTGCCGGTCGGCACGGCAACGCCTTCTCCTTCCCCGACGCCCAGGCCTTCGCCCACGCCTTCCCCCTCCGCAACGCCGAAGGAAGACGTCCCCGTTGTGACGATTAAAATCAATTAGCGAGTGTTCTGCTGTTTCAAACGTCAGCACAGCATGCAAGCATCAGGAAGCCGATGAAAAAACTGCTCGTATTCGATATCGGCAGCAACACCGTGCGCACCGCAAAGTTTGTGGAAGGCGACGACGGCCTGCCGACAGTCAAAAGCAAACACGTTTATACCACGCGCCTTGCGGAAGGGCTGATCGACACCAGCCGGCTCTCGCAGGCGCGCATGCTGCAGTCTCTTCTTGTGATTCGCTCTGTCTTTACCGAAGCATCCGAACACGGTTACGAATGCTACGCCTATGCCACCAGCGCCGTCCGGGACGCGGACAACGGCGCTTTTTTTGCGCGCGAAGCGGAAAAGATTCTCGGAGAAGGCCGCTGCCGCATCCTCACCGGCGAAGAGGAAGCGGCGTTTGCGCAGCGTGGCGCGGACCCGACCGGAAAGCGAACGATACTGGATATCGGCGGCGGCAGCACGCAACTGGTGCGCGCATCCTCGCGCGAGAGCTGGCCCATCGGGTGCGTACGCGCCAAAGACCTCGCGCCGTTCGACGATTTGAAGCTGATTATGGATACGCTCCGCCCCATCCTTTCGAGCCTGTTTGGCGAACCGCAGCAGGACGACCGCCCCGACGCGCAGTCGGTCGAAGCCATCCGCAGGAACCAGAGCGCTGCTCCGCTCGGCGTTGGCGGAACGATTACGACGCTTGCGCTGCTCTGCGAGGGCAAGTCGGAGTTCACCTACTGGGGCGGCGAAAAATCGGTGGAGTTCCTCGACCTCTGCGCAACGCTCCAAACGCTGAGCAATATGACCGGCGGCGAGCGCGCTGAGATTCCGCTCTTGAAAGACCGACACGACGTTATTCTGCACGGCGGCGTAATCCTGCTCTACCTGATGGAGCGTCTGCACACGACGCGCGTTGGTGCTACTCTTTCCGACGGGCTGGACGGCTATGGCGCGTATCTTTTTGAGACGCTGAAGAAGAAGTAATTTTAGAATAACAACTATCTTTGGGGAAGGACGTTTTGGAGGGCTCCGCCCTCCCGCTCCCGCACAGGGCTGCCGCCCTGAGAACCCGCAGCTTTTGTTACTATAAAGAGAAGCGCTCCGTTATTGGAGCGCTTCTTGTGTTTTGTTTAGTTTACGGAATCGGAATCAGCGACGGCACCGGGGTCGGTGTGACGCCGCCGACGATATCGTCAAAGTTCATGTCGGTCTTGTTGCCGATGACGATCGTCAGATCCAGATAGTCCCCGTCACGGTAGACTTTGATGTTGAGCTCGTCGCCGACCAGGCATCCCTTAATGACGCTGACCAGATCGTCCTGCGTCTGAATGGTCTTGCCGTTCGCTTCCACAATGATATCGCCCGCAAGCACGCCCGCCTTTTCGGAAGGCTGCCCCTTGACGACGCTCTCGACATACGCGCCGACCGGGACGTTGTTTTCCGCGGCGACCTCTTCCGTAATCGTGGAGACCGTAATGCCGATGCCGGGACGCTCTACCTTGCCTTCGGTGATGAGAATCTCCATGATCTTTTTAACCTGATTGATCGGCAGAGCGAACCCGATGCCTTCCGCGCTGACGGCATTGCCGAGCTCGTCATACCCCGCAGTAATCGTCTTTGCGCTGTTGATGCCAATCACAAGGCCTTCCATGTTGATCAGCGGGCCGCCGCTGTTGCCAAAGTTGATGGCGGCGTCGGTCTGGAGATACGTGTTGGTATAGCTGTCAATCGTAATCTCGCGCGAAGTTGCGCTGATGATGCCGAAGGTCAGCGTGTTTGCAAGTTCGTCCGTCGAAAGCGGGTTGCCGATTGCCAGCACGTATTCACCAACGCGGACGGAGTCCGAATCGCCAAGCATGAGCGGATGGAGCATCGCTCCCTCCACCTTAAGCACGGCGATATCCGTTTCGGTATCCGAGCCGATCAAAAGCGCCTCGCGCTCTTCGTCCTCGCCGTCTACCTTGACGGTGATCTTGTCCGCACCTTCGACGACATGCGCGTTGGTGAGGATATACCCTTCGCTGGACACGGCAAAGCCAGTGCCGCTGCCGTAGATTTCAAAATACTCTTTGCCGCTCGGGCTTGTCGCCTTGGTATAGTTGATCACGCCAACAACCCCCGGCGAGACCGCGTCGTAGATATCCGGAATGGGGTTTTCCACCAGTCCGGGTACATTCGGCTGCGCGCCGTCGAGATCCGGCATTACACGATCGCTCTCGTCCACATTGGGCGTGGGCGTGGGGCTTTCGGGCACCTGCGCTTCCTGTTCGGACGCTGCTTCCGGCGTGGGCGTTGCGCTGACCGAGGGCGTCGGCGTATACTGCGTCAATTCCGCGGCGGAAGAACCGCCCAGCACATTCGGCCAGAACAGACCGACGACGAGCAGCGCCAGCAGTGCGATTACGATGATGATGACGATCGCGGCAAACGCGTTTTCGCCGTGCCCGTTTTCCGGGTGACGTTTATCCGATTGATAAGAACCGTTATATTCCATTTTTCTTTCCTCCATCCGTCGGCGCGCGTTTTGGTGCAGGTGCGCGCTTTAACGTGAATGTGAACGTGCTTCCTTTCCCTTTTGCGCTCTTCAGGGTAATTGTTTGGTTATGCTGGTCTATGATGCGCTTGACGATCGAAAGACCCAATCCGGTGCCGCCCTGTTTGGAAGGCGTATGCGCCTTCTCCACTTTGTAGAACCGGTCGAACACATGCGGAACATCCTGTTCGGGAATGCCTTGGCCGTTGTCCTGAATGCTGACGTAGATTTCGCGCTTCATGGCATAGGTTGCGATTCTGAGCTTGCTGTCGTCCGGCGAATACTTGATTGCGTTGTCAATGATGTTTCGCAGCACCTGCGAAATCTGTGCGCTATCCGCCTCCACATAATACTGTTCCTGCGCGAACTTGACGTCCACCTCCATATGGTGCTCGTAGATGCGCGCTTCAAAGGTGATCAGCGTCCTGCGAATCAGCTCGTTGATATCGAATATCTCGAGCTTGAGCGCGGTCTTGCCGGATTCGATTCTGGCAAGGTCAAGCAGGTCGTTGACCATGACCGCCATGCGCTTGGTTTCCGAAAGCACGATGCCAATGTATTTTTCGTACTCGTCCGGGCCGATGGTGCCGTCCTGCATGGCTTCCAGAAAGCCCTTCATGCTGGTCAGCGGGGAGCGCAGCTCGTGGCTGACGTTGGCCACGAAGCTTCTTCTCGTGGCTTCCAAATCCTTGAGCTGGTCGGCCATGGTGTTGAAGCTGATGGCCAGCTGCGTCGCTTCCTCAATGCTGCTGATCGGGATACGGACGTTGTAGTCCCCCTTGGAATACTTTTGAACGATTTCGTTGATCTCCATAAACGGCCTTGTCAGGCGCGTCGTGGTGTAGTATACGGCGATAACCGAAATGAGCACCGCGATCAGCGAAACGAGTATAATCTCCATGTATGCCATGCCCACCGCGCCGCGCGCTTCCGTGATGTCCACGAAAAAGCGGATCACATGGGTGGCTACGCCGTCTTCCAAAAGCGCCTTGCTGCCAACGAGCATCTGGAAGTCGCCCTTTTGCTGTGTAAAACGCACGCTGCTCGAGTCCAGATCGGACACCGCGTTCAGCATGCGTGTAATTTCTTCCTCGGTGTAGCGGGTTTTCGAAATGAAATCCCACTTGGAACCGGAGGCATATTGCGCCATTGAGCCGTCGAGCGAGATGACCTGAATCAGCGCGTCATAGTGGCGGGCAATGGTGTTGAGTTCCAGGATTGCGGCGTTCTCGCCAACGGAGGCGCCGGTGGTGTTAAAGTACAGTTCGTTGACAACGGCAATTTCATTTGCTACGTTCTGCTTTTGCTCGCGCATGACAAAGCCGGACATCAGCGCGCCAATGACGACGCCGGAAAGCAGGAGCAGTCCGAGCGTAACCGTCATGTAGGTTGCCAACATGCGGGAAAATAGCGTTCGTAGAAAGTCCTTGCGCATGTGTTATCGCGTCACTTCTGCTCGAATTTGTACCCGACTCCCCAAACGGTGCGGAGTTCCCACTCGTGATTATCCCCGAGTTTTTCGCGGATTCGTTTGACGTGGACGTCCACCGTCCGGGAATCGCCAAAGAAGTCAAATCCCCAAACCTGTTCCAGCAGCTGTTCCCGCGTGAACACCTTGCCGGTATGCGAGGCGAGAAAATATAACAGTTCAATCTCCTTTGGCGGCATTTCCAGCTGGCGACCGTCCAGCGTGACGGCGTAATTTTCCAGCGAAACGGTCAGCCCCGGAAGGCTGATGGTGCGCTCCGGCTCGGCGGGCGTGCTGCGGCGCAGCACCGCTTTGATGCGAGCGATGAGTTCCTTTGCGTCGAAGGGTTTGGAAATATAGTCGTCCGCGCCGAGCTCAAGACCCTGCACGCGGTCGCCGGTATCGCCTTTTGCCGTGAGCATGATGACCGGCGTATCGCTCTCCATACGGATATCGTGGAGAACCGCCCAGCCGTCGCGCCCGGGAAGCATGATGTCCAGTACAACAAGAGAGGGCTTTGTTTCATGAAACGCAGCCAAAGCGGAAATTCCATCGGCGCAGGTATAAACCTGGAAGCCGGCCTTTTTCAGATACAGCTCGATGATGGCCAGAATATTTCGGTCGTCATCTATGACCAGAATGGTGTTGTTTTCCATCCGATCACCTCCGTCGTTGTTTGTTGAATAGACAGGATCTCACATTTGGATAGAGTATAACAGAGTTTTTTTCGTTTGTCCAACCAACGTGCAATTTGTCACACTAACGCCGCACCGTTTGCACAGCGCGGCGTTTTTTGTCCATTTGACGTTCTTGTTTCGCCTTTTTTATGCCTTTAATGTGACCACCGTGACCCCCGCGTCGCCTTCGCCATACGCGCCGATGCGGAAGGTTTTCACGCGCGGGTGATTGCGCAGATACGCCTGCACGCCGGTGCGGAGGGCTCCCGTACCTTTGCCGTGCACGACAAAGAACTCGTTGATGCCGGTCATGGTTGCATTGTCGATGAATCGGTCTAGTTCCATGCAGGCTTCGTCCACCATCTTGCCGCGAAGGTCTAGCTGCAGCGCGCTTCCGCGATCCTGCGAAATGCTGATCTTGGAAGACGACGCCTGCGGTTTTTTCTTGACTTCCACGGGGCGCAGATCCTTGAGCGGTATGCTCATCTTGATCACGCCCGCCTGCACCAGCACCTCGCCCTTACCGTCCGCCGCCTTAATCACCGTTGCTTCCTGATTCAGCGTGAGCATGAGCACGCGTTCGCCCGGATGCACGGAGCGCGGCGCATCCCCCGCTGCTTCCCGCTGAGCGGCCTGTTCATAGAGCCGCTCCTCGGTGGCGCGCATATCGTCCCTTGTCTTCTGAACCGCGCGCTCAAGCTGCTTTTGATCGATGTTTTCAATGGCGCGCAGCTGCGCAATCAACCGCTCCATGTCCTGCCGCGTTTCCTGCACCATGCGCCGCGCGTCCTCGCGCGCTTTTTGACGCATCTGCGCTTTTTCGTCTTCCATCTTTTGCTTCTGCTTTGCCAGCTCGGCGCGGATCTTCTCCGCTTCCGCCAGCGCTTTTTTCGCCTCGTCGCGGTCGTTTTCGGCGGAGCGTTTCGCCTGCTCCGCTTCGGACAGCACGTTTTCAAACGCGACGTCCTTCTTTTTTAGAAATGTCTGCGCGCGGTCGATCACGTCCCCGCCAAGCCCCAGCCTGCGGGAGATTTCAAACGCGTTCGATTTGCCGGGGATGCCGATAAAGAGCCGGTAGGTCGGGCAGAGGCGGTCCACGTCGAACTCCATGGAAGCGTTCTGCATGCCGGGGTGCATCAGCGCAAACGCCTTGATTTCGCTGTAATGCGTCGTGGCGACGCAGAGCGTATGCTGTTCGTAAAGATGCTCCAAAATCGCCTGCGCCAGCGCCGCGCCCTCGATGGGGTCTGTTCCCGCGCCAAGCTCGTCCAGCAGCACCAGCGAACGGGCATCCGCCGAAGCGAGAATGCGCACGGTGTTGGTCATATGCGACGAGAAGGTGGAAAGCGACTGCTCGATGGACTGTTCGTCCCCAATATCGGCAAATACGTTTTCAAACGTGGAGAGCTCCGTTCCGTACTCGGCCGGAATAAACATGCCGCTCATGGCCATCAGCGAAAACAAACCGACGGTTTTGAGCGTTACGGTCTTTCCGCCCGTGTTGGGGCCGGTGATAATCAGCGTTTGGAACGTTTCGCCGAGCCAGATATCGACCGGAACGACCTTGTCCTTCGGAATCAGAGGATGTCTGCCCTTTAGGATGCGGATTCTTCCCTCGTCGTTGAGCTTCGGCCGCACGGCGCGAAAGTCCCGCGCCATCACCGCGCGCGCAAAGATGACGTCCAGCGCGCCCATGACGTTGACGCTCATATGGATTTCGTCCGCAAATGGCGAGAGCATGGCGGTCAGTCCCGAGAGGATGCGCTCGATTTCGTTTTTCTCCTCCGCAAGAAGGCGCTTGTATTCGTTGCCCAGTTCCACCACCGCCGCGGGTTCAATAAATAGCGTCGCCCCGCTGCTGCTCTGGTCGTGCACCAGCCCCGGAACCTGCGCGCGGTGTTCCGCCTTGACGGCGAGCGCGTAACGCCCGTTTCGAACGGTGATAATCGCTTCCTGCAGGTATTTCTGCGTGGTCTGGCTTTTGAGCATGGAGTTGAGCTTTTCGCGCACGCGCTCGTTAACGATTTTCATCTGCCTGCGGATGCGGCTGAGTTCAGCGGAGGCGTTGTCCGAAATTTCGTCCTCCGAGAGGATGCAGCGTGCAATCTCTTCCTCCGCCGACCTATGGGAAGAAAGCCGGTTTGCCATGTTGCATAAAAGGCTCTCCGCGTCCCCCGCCTGCAGCACTTCCTTTGCTTCGCGGGAAGCGCGCATGGCCGCGGCAACCGCAAGCAGTTCACGCGCGCTGATAAACAGCGCCGCGCGCATGCGCCCGACCAGATCGCGCACGTCCGGAAAGCCGGAAATGGGCGTTCTTCCGGTACGGGAGTAGATTCCCTCCGCTTCGTCGGTCTGCTCCTGCAGAATTTCCGCTTCTTTGATGTCGGAAACAGGGCGCAGTTTGTCCGCAAACTCCGCTCCCACTTCGCTTGCCAGGTGCTGTTTCAAGATGGAAAGGATTTTATCGTATTCCAGCGTGGTAAAGGCTTTTTCGTTTATCATGCCATTCTCCTCAAAATTGGTCGAATATTGTATTTTTTCTTGCTCTGCGGGGCTCCTCGCTTTCTGCATAGAAAAGCCCCGTCCGGTTTTCGTCTGGACGGGGCGCAGGCTGGTTACGGTCAGCGGATTTCCGTTAAGTATTCCGCAATCATCCGCATGGCGGTCTCGATGTCCTTCATCGGGGTCGCGTAGCAGCACCGAATATGCCCTTCGCCCGCCGCGCCAAACGCGCTGCCGGGTATCGTAACGATTTTTTTGCTGGCAAGCAGCCCGTCGCAGAACTGTTCGCTGGTCAGCCCCGTGGAACGAATCGACGGGAACACATAGAACGCGCCTTCCGGTTCGTTGCAGGAAAGCCCCATGTCGTTGAACGCGTCAATGATAAAGCGCCTGCGCACGGCATATTCCTCCATCATGGCGCGAGTGTTCGAAAAGTCGTCCGCAAATCCAGTTTCCAGCGCCGCAACGCCCGCCCACTGCGCCGGAGTCGGCGCGCAGAGCATGGTGAGCTGGTGCACTTTCCGCATGGCGGAAATAATGTCCTTTTGACCCGCGGCATAGCCCAACCGCCAGCCGGTCATGGAAAACGACTTGGAAAAGCCGTTGAGTACGATGGTGCGATCCCGCATACCGGGCAGAGCGGCGAACGAAAAATGGCGCTTGCCGTTGAACGTCAGCTCCGCGTAGATTTCGTCCGTAACCACGATGATATTCGTGCCCCGCACGACGTCCGCAATCGCTTCCAGATCGGCCTTCTCCATAATCGCGCCCGTCGGGTTGTTCGGAAACGCGAGCAGAATTGCCTTCGTTTTTGGCGTGATGGCGGCCTTGACCGCTTCCGCACGCAGGCGGAACCGATCCTCGTGTTTCGTCACGACCGTGACGGCCTTACCGCCCGCCAGTTCGACGGAAGGACGGTAGGCAACATAGAGCGGCTCGTGGACGATCACCTCGTCCCCGGGGTTGAGGATGGCGCGCATGGCAAGGTCAATGGCCTGGCTTGCGCCAACCGTGATAAGAATATTATCGATCGAATCATAACGCGGAATCGAATAACGGTCTTCGAGATACTTTAAAATCAGCTCGCGCAGATGCGGATCGCCGGAGTTGGACGTATACGCAACGCGCCCGCCCTTGAGCTTTTCCGTCACGTAAGCGCGGATGCGCTCCGGCGTGGGAAAATCGGGCTCTCCAACGCCAAGGCTGATATACCGATCGTCCAAAAGATCGAAATATTTACGGATGCCGGAAGGCGGTATCTGTTTGACGCAATCCGATAAAATGTCCTGATAATTCATTCGCGCACGTCCTTGTGTGTTCGGCAAAAAACCGTAGAATCATCATAACATGCGGGTTGGGACGCGTCAAATAGATTGTCAGCAGGCGTTCCGGATACGTTTCAATACGCACACGTTCTCAATTCAGGCAAAATCGCGCGAAAAGAAAGGCGTTATTTACTTCTATACGGACAAGCAAAAAATCGATCGCGACGGAGCGAACTCAGTTCATAGCGATGTCGCTCATGGCGTCGTAGCGCTCGTTTGCCAGCTCGATCAGCCTTGCGCTCTCCTCGTTGGGCGTGGAAACGATCTCGCGCGCGGCTCTGCCCGCCTGTTCGAGTGTCTGCACATCCAGCACGCCGCCAAGCATCATCAAGCCCGCTTCCCCATGCTGACGCACGCCGATAAAATCCCCCGGCCCGCGCAGAAGCAAGTCCTGCCGCGCAATTTCAAAGCCGTCGCAGGTGCTTGTGAGCGCCTGAATGCGCTCGTTGGCTTCCCCGTTTCCTTCGCTCGTGAGCAGGAAGCAGTACGCCTGTTTCGCGCTTCTGCCGACGCGCCCGCGCAGCTGATGCAGCTGGCTTAAGCCGAAGCGTTCCGCGCCCTCGACGACCATAAAGCAGGCGTTCTCTACGTGTACGCCGACTTCGATGACGGTAGTAGTAACCAGCATGTCGATTTCGCCCGTGCGGAACGCGCGCATGACGCGCTCCTTTTCGGCGTCCTTCATCTGCCCGTGCAGCATACCGATGCGCGTTTTCGGCAACGCTTTTTTCAGTTGCTGAAACAGCGCGCTGACGCTGGGACAGTCGATGTTTTCGCTCTCCTCAATCAGCGGGCAAACGACGTAGCTCTGCAAGCCTTCCTCCGCCGCCTGTTTGGCTAGATAAACGTACATATCCTCGCGTTTATGGGGCGGTATCAGACTGGTCTTGATCGGTTTCCGCCCGGGCGGCAGTTCGTCGATGACGGAGATATCCAAATCTCCATACAGAATCAGCGCGAGCGTGCGCGGAATGGGCGTTGCGCTCATAACCAGCATGTCCGGGCGCGCGCCTTTTTCCTGCATGGCCGCGCGCTGGCGCACACCGAATCGGTGCTGTTCGTCCGTAACCACACAGCCTAAGTCGTAGAATTTCACGTCGCCGGAGAGCAGCGCGTGCGTGCCGGCAACGCAAAGCGCGGTGCCGTCGGCAATGCGCCGCAAAACGGCGTCACGTTCGGACTTCTTCATGCTGCCGGTCAAAAGCGCCGCCGACGAGCCGAAGATTGAGCGCAGGGTTTCGTAGTGCTGCTCGGCTAGGATCTCCGTTGGCGCAAGCAGCGCGCCCTGTTTGCCGTTTGCGCTCGCCACGCAGAGCGCGTAGAGCGCCACCGCCGTTTTGCCGGAGCCGACGTCCCCCTGCAGCAGGCGGTTCATCGGAACAGGCCGTTCCATATTGGCGGCAATCTCGGCGATCACGCGCTTCTGCGCGTTTGTCAGTTCGTAGCCAAGCTTCGCGCCGTACTTTTCCAGCACGCCGCTGGTATCGAAGGCAAAGCCGTTCTGGCGCGAGCGCTCCGCCTTCTGCTCTTCCACTGCGAGGAAGTACAGCAGCGCGTTTTCAAAGTCCAATCGCTTCCGCGCCAGTTCCAGCGCTTCCCTGCTGAAGGGAAAATGCGCGTGCCGAAGCGCCAGCGCGAGCGGTGCAAGCCCGTATTGCTCGATGATCTTTGGCGGCAGCGTTTCGTCAATTCGATCCCAAACGGCGTCCAGCGCGGCCATTTGGCTGTCCCGCCAGGTGCGCTGGTTGAGCCCCTTGACCGTGGCGTAGACGGGCAGAATTCCCGGCAGAACGCTTGTGACCATCGGGTTGAGTAACGTAACGCCTTTTTTGCGGAGCACACGCCCGCAAACGCAGACGACTTCGCCCGCTTTGACTTGCATGGAGCGGTACGGCTGGCTAAACCATTTGAGCGTCACGCTGCCCGTTTCATCCTGTGCGGAAGCGGAGATGACCGTCAATCCGCCCTTGCGGAAGTAACGCGGTGCGGAGGAAATCCGTACCCTCGCCGCCGCGTACTTGCCGTCCGCCAGCGACGCAACCGCCGTGAGCGCAGAGTAGTCCAGATAATCCCGCGGCAAGCGGTACAGCAGTTCCCGCGCCGAACGCACGCCGAGCTGCTCAAACAGCTCCGCGCGTTTCGGACCGATGCCTTTTACGCTTGTCAGGGGGATATCGATCATTTGCGCAACTAAAAAGATGGCCGGCGGCGGATTTCCGGTTCCGCCGAACGCTTGTTTCGAGCGGCGCCTCCTCCGTCGTCGGCCAAATCCTTTTCTGTCCTTTTATGGACGAAATGTGTTTGTTTTTCTGAGGGCTCTGCCCTCAGACTCCCGCTCAGGGCTTAGGCAGCCCTGAGAACCCGCCATTTACTGGACGGCGATGTAGTAGTAGTAAAGCGGCTGGCCGCCCGCAAGGACGACGACTTCCGCGTCCGGGAACTCGCCCTGCAGCGTTTCCGAAATGGCGGCGGCGTTGTTTTCGTCCTGCCCTTCGCCATAGTAGAGCGTAACGGTGGAACCGCTGTCGCCCTTTTCGGCAATCATCTTTCGAACGAGCGCAACGGTCGATTCCTCCACGCTTGCGCAGGAGACGGCCATATGGTTGTTGATAAGGCCGATGATATCGCCCTTTTGAATCTTAGTTCCTTCAATGGTCGTATCGCGCACGGCGTACGTCACCGCGCCGCTGACCACGTCTCCAATGGCGCTCTTCATGGCGGTTTCGTTTTCTTCGACGGAAGCGTCCTTGGAATACGCCATGCAGGCGGCGATTCCCTGCGGAATCGTCTTGGTCGGAATCAGCACGACGCCCTTTTCGGTCAGTTCGCTGGCCTGCTGCGCCGCGAGGATGATGTTGGAGTTGTTCGGCAGAACGAAGATCTTTCTGGCATTGATCTTATTGATCGCGGAAGCGATCGTATCAATGCTGGGATTCATCGTCTGCCCGCCGGAAATCAGCGCGTCTACGGCCAGCGCGCGGAAGAGTTCGTCAATGCCCTCTCCGCTGCTGACGGCCAGCAGGCCGAATTCCTTTTCGTTGCGCTTGCGCTCCTCCATCAACTGGCGGTTCTGCTCGCGCATGTTTTCAATTTTGAGGTGTTCCAATTCGCCGAGGCGCAGCGCCATCTGCAGCACTTTGCCGGGTGAGTTTGAGTGGACATGCACCTTAATCATGCCCGCGTCGCTGGCGACCACGACAGAGTCGCCAAGGCGCTCCAGATGGTTGCGGAAGCTCTCGATTTCGGCTTCAGTCGTTTCCGGCGCAAGATGAATGATAAAAAATTCCGTGCAATAGCCGTAAACGATGTTCTCGCCGGAAAAACTGTCCTCATTGCGGATTTCGGCCGGCTTGTCGGAAACCAGTTCCTCGTAGCTTTCCACTTCTTCGCCGTCCAGCGATAGCTTGAAGCCGCGGTAGATGGTCAAAAGCCCCTTGCCGCCGGAGTCCACAACGCCCGCTTCCTTGAGCACGGGCAGCTGCTTGGGTGTTTCCGCCAGCGCTTTTTCGCCTACGTCAAGGATGACGTCCATCAGCCGGTAAACGTTCGCGCCCTGCTGCTGGCGTTCCGCAACGTTTTCCGCAATCACGCGAGAAACGGTCAGAATCGTACCCTCCTTGGGCTTCATAACGGCCTTGTACGCCGCCTCGCTGCCCATGACAAGCGCGTGCGCGAGAAGCTCCGCGTCTACGACGGAAGCGCCTTTGAACGCGCGCGAGAACCCGCGAAAGAGCTGGGACAGGATGACGCCGGAGTTGCCGCGCGCGCCCTTGAGCGCGCCCATGCTCAGCGCATCCGCGACTTGTGTTGCGTTTGCGTCCTCCGGCAAGGCGCGGATTTCACGCACCGCGCTCTGCATGGTCATGGACATATTGGTACCCGTGTCCCCATCCGGGACAGGGAATACATTCAAAGCGTCGATTACCGCTTTGTTCTTCTCCAGCAGCACTGCGCCTGCGATAATCATATCGCGCAGCTGTGCGCCGCCGATCGTTACGTTTTTATCCAATTTTCCCTCCGTATGTTCGGAACCCCAAGGCCGAACTGCGTTATACGCGAATGTTTTCAACGTGGACGTTGACGGCGTGAACCGTCAGTCCCGTCATTTCCTCCACCCGGTATTTTACGTTGCTCTTGGCGTTCTGCGCCACGGCGGGCAAGGATACGCCGTATTCGAGCGTTACATACAGATCGATATCGATCACTTCGGGTGAAAGTATCGTAACCTTGACGCCGCGGCGCATGTTATCTTTTCCAAACAGTTCAATGAACGGATCTGCCGCGTTCTTAGCATTCATGCCGACGATGCCGTAGTTTTCCACGGCCGCGTAGCCTGCAATGCTGGCGATCAGGTCGTCCGCAATCGTAATCTTTCCCATAGATGTAGACATTTCCGCTGCCATAAGTTACGCCTCCTTTGTCGTTGGTTCTATTTTATACCATGCAATTTTGACCCGCAACCGCGTAACCAGTCTCCAGCGGGGAATCGCAAGGCGTTATTGTAACCAGTCTGTGAAGATTTGGCAACAACGCCAAATCGTTTGCGTTACGCATCCTCGGGCAGGATGCCGTTGTGGAACACTTCCTGAACATCCTCGTTTTCGTCGAGCTTTTCCAAAAACCGCTCGATCTTTTCAACCGTTTCCGGATCGGTGATGGTCACGGTGTTCTGCGGAATCATCTGCACGTCCGCCGAGATGAACTCGTACTTGAGCGCTTCCAGCGCTTCGCGCACTTTGGAGAATTCCATCGGGTCGGTGTAGATTTCAAACGCGTCGTCCTGCGCAATAAAATCCGCCGCGCCCGCTTCCAGCGCCTGCATCATCACTTCGTCTTCGTCCATCGAAGCTGTACGCTCAATAACGATGAGGCCTTTTTTGTCGAACATCCAGCCAACGCAGCCGCTGTTGCCAAGGTTTCCGCCGCTCTTATCGAAAATATGCCGCATCTCCGCCGCGGTGCGGTTGCGGTTATCCGTCAGAACGGAAACGATCACCGCCATGTTGCCCGGGCCGTACCCTTCGTAGGTAATCTCTTCGTAGTTGACGGAAGACCCTTCGCCGGCCGCCTTCTTGATGGAGCGGGCGATGTTGTCGTTGGGCATGTTGTTGGCTTTCGCCTTGGCGATGACGTCGCGCAGCTTATTGTTGTTAACCGGATCGGGCCCGCCCTCTTTGACGGCGATTGCGAGCTCTCTGCCGATCTTGGTGAAGATCCGGCCGCGCTGCGAATCCGTCTTTTCTTTTTTATTTTTAATGTTGGCCCACTTGGAATGTCCTGACATAGCTTCCTCCTAGTTTCCCTTCCCGTCGAGTTGGATCGACCGGTATTTTTGCGCGAGCGACTGGAGATCTTCCCAGACTTCGCGTTTTTTCGACTCGTCTCTGAGCAGCGCCGCGGGGTGATAGGTCGGCATAAACCATACGCCGTTCTTCTCCACCCACTTGCCGCGGTCGCGCGTAATACGCGCTTCCGGGCTGTAGACGTGCTTTGCGGAAGTCGCGCCAAGGCAGACGACGATCTTCGGCTTAATCAACGCATACTGCTTGCGAAGGATCGGCAAACAGGCCTGCGCTTCCTCGTCCATCGGCGTTCGGTTGCCCGGCGGACGGCATTTGACAACGTTGGTAATATACAGGTCTTCGCGCTTCATGTCAATGGCTGCGATCATTCGATCCAGCAATTGGCCCGCTTTTCCAACGAATGGACGCCCCAAACGGTCTTCGTCCCCGCCGGGCCCTTCGCCGATGAGCATGATGTCGGCGGAGCGGTTCCCTTCGCCGAGAACGATGCTGTTTCTCTCTTTGCAGAGGTTGCAGCGGCGGCAGCCCTTAATTTCACACTCGATGGATTCCCAGCTTAGTTCCGCCATTTTCCGCTCCGTTTCGAACCTCGTTAAATCTGCTCTGCCGCGTCTTCATCCAGCATAAAAATGGTGTTGGAGTGCAGCTGCAGGTAGCTTGCGGGTACGGTTGGCACGATCGGACCGTTGATGACGAGCCCCGCGGTCTGCGACAGCTCAAAGCCGGAGAGCACGGCGATAACGCGCCGGGCGGACATGATGGTTGAAATACCCACGGTGACCACGCGGCCGTTTTCCGTGCGCTCCACGTGGGTTACGGGCGCAAGCTCGGTGGCGGGCATGTTGCAGGCGATTCTGCCGTCCTTTTCCACAACGCAGACAACGGTGTCCAGTCCGCCGACGCCGAGGATGGCGTCCTCATACTCGTTGCAGACGACGCTCCAGTCCCGCGTGTCCGTACTCGGCATAAAAATGCTGTCGGGTGGGATGTTCACGCGGTCGTACAGCATGGAGCGCATGCGGGAAGCTGCTGTCGTTTCCGAATCCGCCTTCACGTGCTCATAGAGGTTGAACGCGCGGATGGTCGCCCAGTCGAGCAGGCCGTCGCTGGTCATGCCCGCGATTTTACGGTAGACGGCGGCCAGCTTCTGCGAACAGTCCAGCCCCAGCGCGGACGCCGGTTTTTCGATGATGCAGCCGGTGAGCAGCGTTGCCACGGCCTGGCTGAGCGTGTCGCTGTCCCGGTAGACCAGAACACTCATTCCATTTCTCCCATCGCTTCCACGGCGTTGATGAACAGAAGGATATCGTTATAAACGTCCTTGCGGTTGTTTTCGTTGAGCATTTCGTGGCGGCCGTCTTCATAGAGCTTGAGTTCCACGTCGTGCCCGCTCTTCTTGAGCCAGCCATAGACTTGCTTAACGCCCTTGCCCGCGCCGCCGACGGGATCCTTTGCGCCGGACATCACGAGGATGGGACGCATGGGTACGCGCTTTGCCCATTTTTCGTTGGAAACTTCCGTCAAACCCGTAAACACGTCGTACATGGCGTGCGCGGTGAACGGAAACCCGCAGTTTTCGTCGGCAACGTAAGCGTCCACCTTGGCGTTATCACGCGAGAGCCAGTCGTTGACGGTGCGGTTGGGTTTGAAGGCTTTATTATACGAGCCGAAGCTCATGTTGAACAGAGTAATGCTCGGCAGCTTGCCGCCGGTCTTTTTGATTTCGCTTTTGGCAATCAGTTTGCCGATTCCGAGGACGGGATTCGACCCCGCCGTGCCGGAAAAGATGAACGCGTCAAAATCCGTGCCGTCGCGCCCGGCGTACGTGCGCGCAAGGAACGAACCCATGGAGTGCCCGAGGAGAATGAACGGAATGCCCGGATAGTCCGCCTTGACCAGTTCGCGCATGGTGCGCATATCCTGAACAACGTTGTCCCAGCCGTTCTTTTCACCGAAGTAACCCTTCGGCACGCCGTCGCGAATGCTCTTTCCGTGACTGACAATATCGTTGCCGTAGACGAGAATTCCGTTTTCCGCTAAAAACGAAGCGAACTCATCATAACGGTCGATGTGTTCCGCCATGCCGTGGGTAATCTGCAGTGCGGCGTGCGGGTCTTCCGGTATCCACATACGGTAACGGATATCGCACAGCCCGGTCGCGGAGGGAAACCTTTTTTCGCGCAGCGTAAATTTCATACTCCAAACCTCCCCGATAATAATAAAAAAGTATACCACCTTCCGGCGGAATACTCAATATTGCATCTTGCGTTTGCGCGTTCAGTCAATATCCGTTTCGCTTTTTAGGCCAATCGTAACGGTTGCGTGCTCGCCAAAAAGCGCGGCTTCGTCGTCCTCATGGGTAATCACGTAGACCGGCACACCAGTGGATCGAATTTCCCGCGCTACGATGATTTTGTTCTCCTCGTCTAGCCCGGTAAACGGTTCGTCCAGAAACAGCGCATCCCCGCCGTAACTCAGCGCGCGCGCAATGGCCACCCTGCGCCGCATGCCGCCGGAGAGTTCGCGCGGAAGTTCATACAGGTTGTTCCGCAGGCCGAGAGCGGTAAGCGCGCGCTCCGCCGACTCTTGGCCGGAGCCGAGCGCCGCGTTTTCCAGCGCGTTTACCCAGGGCAAGAGCCTGTCTTCCTGAAAAACGACGGCTGGTTTTTGAAACTCCATGCCGGTGATTGTTCCGTTATCAGGCTTTTGCAGCCCCAGCAGCAGGCGAAACAGCGTTGTTTTACCCGCGCCGGAAACGCCGCGGAATACGGTTGTCCCTTCCACCGGGAGGTCGGCGGAAAGGTTTGAAAACACGGTTTTGCCGTTGAACGAAAGGTCGATATTTCTCAGTTTAATCATGACGAATCCTCCGCATGCCCCAAACGAGCACCCACTCCAGAAGCATGGAAAGCAGGATCACCAAAAGCGTCCACGCAAAGAGGTCGAGCGTTTCGATTCTCAATTTCGATTCGTAGAGCTGGTAACCGATAGAACGCCGCGGCAGTGCGATGATCTCCGCCGCCACGCCGGATTTCCATGCAAAACCGAGGGACGTGGTGCAGGCCGCCAGAAACTGCGGCAAGGCCGAAGGCGCATAGATTTTTTTAATGGTTTGCGCTTTGCTAAGCCCATACACCTTGCCCATCTCCAAAAGGCGAGGGTCGGTATGCAGAATTGCGTCCGCCGTGTCCGCCCAAACCATGGGCAGCACCATAAGAAACGAAATGAACAGTGGCACGAGGCTGGAGTTCAGCCAGAGCAGCGCTAAAAGGATAAACGAGGTCACGGGCGTGGCTTTGACCACCCCGCGGAGCGGAGCAAGCAGGCTTTCGGCAAAGCGGCTGTTGGCGGTCAACACCGCGAGCAGTACGCCCGCGATAACGCCAAGCAGGTACCCGCTCATGATGCGCAGAAGCGAGAGCCCGGCATACGCCCAGCTCTCGCCTTTTGCCAGCAGCTCAAAGAGCCGCCGGACTGTTGCCAGCGGCGCGGGGAGCAGCAGTTCCTTGCCCACAAGCAGGCTTGCCGCTTCCCATACCGCCAGATAGATGAGCGCGATCAGCGCTTTTTTCAGCCAAATATGCTTTTTGAGCATATCAGCCCGCGTAGAAGAGGTCTTCTCCCGGGAGTGCACCGCCGACTGACGCCGGGTTGGCGTTGTAGAGGATGTTCAGCACGGCGGTTGCGGAGTTCACCATGTCGTCACCCGTGATGCAGACGATGTTGCTGCGCGGGATGGCAACCTTTGCAATATCCGCAGAGGCTACGATGCCCAGCTTGGCAATCAGCTCAGAAGCGCCAACATTCGTATTCACGCGGTTGACAGAATCCTGATAGTCCGTCAGGAACTGCTGAATCACTTCCGCATTCTGGTTGTAGAATTCACGATTGACAATGTAAACGCCCTGCACGAGCTTTGTGCCCGTAGCGGCTTCCCATTCCTGATTCAGGTCGATGGCAATGCGTGTGTCCGCGTTTTTCAGCATTACGGAGGAAACGAATGGTTCCGGCAGCATGCCAAGCGTCGATTCCCCGCTGGCCAGCAGCGCCGCAAGTGCGGTATGCTCGCCAACGTATTCTACCGTCACCTGATCGGTCATGTTATTGAGCGAGAGCAGATAGTCCAGCACGAACTGCGGCGTGCTCCCTTCGCCGGTTGCCTGAATGGTCTTTCCCGCAAGGTCGGAAAACGCGTTTACGGTATCGCCGTTCTCCATTACGTACAGAACGCCCAGCGTATCCACGCAGATGACGACGACGTTGCCTTCAGTCTTGTTATAGAGCGTCGCGGCCAAATTGATCGGTACGGCGGCAACATCGATTTCCCCGCTGACGAACTTTCCAACCACCGTATCCGGCGCGTCGAGCAGTTCCACGGAATACTGGTCTGCTTTTTCGTCCATCAGGTACGAAATGCCCATGCCGGTCGGCCCTTTGAGCGCGGCAATTTTCAGCGGCTCGGCAGGCGCTTTTGCGCACCCGACGGCGAGCAGCAAAACGGCTGTCAACAGAATTGCGATAATTTTCTTCATGTTAGTTCTCCTTTTCTTCGGCGGACGCTCCGCCTGTGTTGATGGAAACTGTTCTATAGCTAAATGCAAATTCGCATTGATAGATAAAAAATCAGTGAACGATTGGCTCACTTCCGGACGCATAACCCATCAGGCGGAACGTTCTGCCCTGCTTAACGAGCTTGCCTTCCAGTACCAGCTTATCGATGGCGCGGTAGAGCGTCGTCCGGCTCACGCGGAGCAAATCGGCCAGAGCGCTAACGCTCCACTCGGACTCGAACAAGCCGTTTTCCGCACGTTGGCGGATGAACTGCAGCACCCGCTCTTCTACGCTCTGCGGCAAAAACCCGTCCAGCCGCTCGCTCAAAAAGCGAATCCGCGCGGTCAGGTACGCAAGGTAGTTTTCCGCAATGCGGACGTTCCTTCGCATCATTTCCTTGAGCGCTTCTTCCGAAATCAGCAGGATCCAGGCGCTCTCCGCCGCGGCCACACGGGCTACGTATTGTTCTTCATGGTGAAACAGCGAAGCCGCGCCGAAAAGGTCGCCCTGCCGCAAAACGCTCATTGGCATTTTGCCGGTTTCGCTCTCCTTGGTCACCGCGCAGCTGCCAAATAGAATCAACCCCAGCGCGCGTTCGTTTTGTTTGCGGTCAAAGATGACGGCGTCTTTTTCAAAGTGCTCCACCCGCACGCCTTCGACGGCAAGGAGCTGAGCGATTTCCTCTTCCAGAACGCCCGAAAACAGAAATGTATCCGCAATCTGCCGGGCGTATGCGGCGGGATGCGTGGAACGGCTCATGCGGTTCACCTCGTTTTCTGTTTCATATGGTACATTTTATCACATGACAATTGTTTGTCAATAAGAATCGATCAAATAATATCGATTCATTTGACTTTCCTTTTCATCGCGTGAAAATCCATATTCTGACAGAAGAACAGCTTCCGTTTCAAACGTTTGTTTGTCATTCGAGACAACATATGCTAAACTTTAGTAAGAATTTTCCGCGCAAAGGAGCAACGAGTATGAAGCTGATTTCCTGGAACGTCAACGGCCTTCGCGCCTGCATTACGAAAGGCTTTTTTGACTTTGTAAAGGACGCCGCGCCCGATATCCTCGCCCTGCAGGAAACCAAGATGCAGCCCGAGCAGTTTGAAGGCGATACGGGCGGATACACGATTTTCTGGAACAGCGCGGAAAAGAAAGGCTACTCCGGCACGGCGGTGTTCGTCAAGAAAGAACCGCTCTCCGTTACGTATGGCATCGGCATTGCCGAGCACGATACGGAAGGCCGCGTGATCACGCTGGAATACCCGAACTTTTACTTTGTGACTGTCTACACGCCGAACTCGCAGGACGGCCTGCGCCGGCTGGAGTACCGCATGACGTGGGAAGACGCGTTCCTCGATTACCTCAAAGTGCTGGATACGAAAAAACCCGTCATCGTCTGCGGCGACCTCAACGTCGCACATCGGGAGATCGACCTGAAAAACCCGAAAACGAACCGCACTAACGCGGGATTTACGGATGAAGAACGCGCCAGAATGACGCGCCTTTTGGAGAACGGTTTTGTAGATACCTTCCGCCACTTCTACCCCGACAAAACGGAGGCCTACAGCTGGTGGAGCTATATTGGCGGTGCGCGGAGCCGCAACGCTGGCTGGCGAATCGACTACTTTCTCGTTTCCGACCGCCTGAAGTGCAAGATTCTGGACAGTAAAATCCTGTCCGACGTGCTCGGGAGCGACCACTGCCCTGTTCAGCTCGACACGGAAGTTCTGTAACTAATTCAAGGCGACCATTGCCCCGTTCTGTTCGATACGGAAACGCTATAACCACTAAACTTCAACCCGATTTTTACACAGGAGAACTTGTATTAATATGATCATTCTTGCCTCCTCTTCCCCGCGCCGCCGCGAACTGATGACCATGATCGGCCTGGATTACAGAATTGAAACATCCGGAGAAGAGGAAGTTCAGCCCGTCGGCTTGTCGCCCGCGGAGTATGTAAAAACCCTCGCAGTGCAAAAAGCGCTGCCGGTTGCAAAGCTGCACCCGAGCGACTGCGTCATCGGCGCGGATACCATCGTCCTGCTCGAAGGCGATATCCTCGGAAAGCCGCATACACCGGACGTGGCGGTGCAGTACTTAACGCGCATGCAGGGCAAGACGCACGTCGTCTACACCGGGCTTGCGACGATCAAAAACGGCCGTGTGGACGTTCGCCACTGTGAAACGACCGTAACATTCGCGCCCATGACGCAAACGGAAATCGAAGCGTATGTCGCCACCGGCGAACCGCTCGACAAGGCGGGCGCCTACGGCGTGCAGGGGCCGGGCGGCGTGTTTGTGGAGCGCATCGAAGGCAACTACTTCAACGTCATCGGCCTGCCGCTGCCGCTGCTGTACCGGATGCTCATCGACGCAGGCGAAATCAAGCAAGGCTGAACGCGATTCCCTTAATCATATTAGAAGAGCGATTTGAAGAACACGAATGAACAATATCATCGAAGAAAAATTAAGGCTGCTCCCCTCCTCGCCTGGCGTGTACAAGATGTTCAACGCTTCCGGCGAGGTGATTTACGTCGGAAAAGCGATTTCGCTCAAGAACCGCGTGCGCCAGTACTTCCAGTCCAGCAAGAACCATCCGCCGAAGGTCGCCGCCATGGTGCGGCAGATCGAGGATTTCGAGTACATCCGCGTTGCCAACGAGACGGAAGCGTTTTCGCTCGAATCGAACCTCATCAAGCAGTTCAAACCGAAATACAACATCCTACTCAAGGACGACAAGCACTTTCCGTATGTCCGCGTCGATCTCAAGCAGGATTTCCCCCGGCTGGAGATTGTCCGGCGCGTTAAAAACGACGGCGCGAAATACCTCGGCCCCTTCCTCTCCGGCCTGTTGCTGCGGGACGGGCTTGCGCTCGTACGCGAACACTATCCCATCCGCCAGTGCAAAAAAGATATCGCGCGCATGATCGCGCGGCGGGAGCGCCCCTGCCTGATGTATCACATCGGCAAATGCTGCGCGCCGTGTTCGGGGAATGTCTCCCGCGAGGAGTACCACCGTTTGCTCGACGAGGTGCTGTCCTTTCTCTCCGGCAAGACGGACGAAATTATTCGCTCACTGACCACGCAGATGGAATCCGCTGCCGAAAGCATGGACTTTGAGCACGCGGCAAACCTCCGCGACCGCATCCGCGCCATTGAAAGCCTCAGCGAAAAGCAGGCGGTTATCGCCACCACCAACACCATGATGGACGTGTTTGCGCTTGGGCGGCTGGAAGGCACCGCGCTGGTGTTTGCGCTGTTTGTCCGCAACGGCAAGGTGATCGGAACCGAGAAGTTCCGCATGGACGCGGATACGGAAGAGTCCGACGCGGATATTCTCTCGGCGTTTCTTTCGCAGTACTACGCGGAATCCGCGTCGTTCGTGCCGGAAGTGCTGCTCTATCAGGACGCTTCGGACATGGAGTCCATCGCCGAATGGCTTGGCGGCCTTGCGGGGCGAAAAGTCACCCTGCACCGCCCGCAGCGCGGCGAAAAGCGGCGGCTCACCGAGATGGCTTACCGCAACTGTCTGGACGTACTGGAAAAGGACGCTTCCCTCCAGAAGCGTGCCTGGGAACGCGGCGAAGGCGCACTGACGCAGCTTTCCGCCATCCTCGGCCTCGAAACAGTGCCTTCAAGGCTGGAATGCTTCGATAACTCGCATATTCAGGGGCGGGATACCGTCTCTTCCATGGTCGTTTTCACCGACGGCCAACCGGATAAAAGCGCGTACCGGAGATTCCGCATCCGCGAAGATGCGGGCGGCAACGATTTAATCGCCATGCGGGAGGCGCTGACACGGCGGTTCCAGAAAGCGGCGGAAAACGAAGCGGGCTTTCTTCCCCTGCCCGACCTGTTAATCATGGACGGCGGCCCCGCGCAGCTGCAGGTTGCGCTGGACGTTCTAGACTCGTTTTCGCTCGATTTTATCCCGACCATCGGGCTTGCCGAGCTCAGCGAAACGATCTACCTGCCGGGCGAACCGGAACCCATCGCTCTGCCGCGAAACTCCGCCCCGCAGCACCTGATCGAACGCCTGCGTGACGAAGCGCACCGCTTCGCCATCAGCTACCACCGCAACGTGCACAACCGCAACGCGCTGTATTCCGTGCTGGACAGCATCCCCGGTGTGGGCGACAAGCGTAAGCGCGCCCTGTTCGATACGTTTTTAACCATCGAGTCGATCAAAGCCGCGTCGCTGGACGAACTCAAGGCGGTGCCGCTGATCGACGCCCGCACGGCGGAATCCGTTTACGGGTACTTCCATAAAGAAAACACGGATTCACCCGATGCCAAACAGCAACAAGATTAACTAACACAAAAACGCGAACCCTGCGGTTCGCGTTTTTTGCTAAAGAAAAATTTCATCAACCGATGCGGTCGGAAAGCAGTTCCATCAGCTCCTGCAGGTGC
The DNA here is from genome assembly GCA_963674535.1 of Christensenellaceae bacterium. GTDB lineage: Bacteria > Bacillota > Clostridia > Christensenellales > CAG-138 > UBA7703. Next base: position 1,669,486 of record OY771363.1, read on the forward strand.
TCCGGCGCGGGAACGTCGTATTCCTGTTTGCCGCAGACGATGCGGAGCGAGGAGATCGTGCTCTTTGCGGCAACGTGCATCTCCGCGGCGCGAATCTCCGTGATATCGGTATAGGCAACTTCGAACGCCCTGCCTTTTTTGTTGTTCATGGGTTCCGGCATGGAGATACCGGCAACGCCCGTCTCCGTCAGGCGGAGGTACACCTTCTTGAGCCTTGCTTTAACGCGCATGGCGGTAAAACAGCTGACGCCCATCCAAAGTGCCAGCACAGCGCTTAGAATGGCGATGAGTTCCGGCGAAGCAATTTTAACCAGCGTATCGCCGCCCGTTGCCGCGCGATAGAAGTTGACGGCGTTGATCGCGATTAACAGCGCGATGACGACGATGTTGCTCCAAAACGTAATGTCCAGCAGGCTGGTCGCCTGGCGGTCGACCGCGTAGGTGTTCTTTTGCATAGGCATCCTCTGTTCGCAGTTTATATTTGTTTTCCAGATGTTCAAAAAAATGGAGGGCGCGGTTTGACTGATTGACAGCAAAACAACACGCCCCCGTATGGATTCAGAAGGTTTAACCTTATTCTTCCTCTTCGTCTTCCTTCTTCGCCTGCTCGATGATCTTCTTGGCGATGTTGGCGGGCACGTCCTCATAGCGCACGAATTCGCTCGTAAACGAGCCGCGCGCCTGCGTCATGCTGCGAAGGTCGGTGGCATACTTGAACATTTCGGAGAGCGGCGCTTCCGCGATAACCACGGTTCCGCCGTCCACGGGGTTCATGCCGAGCATACGGCCGCGACGGGACGAGAGGTCGCCGCTGATGGCGCCCACGTAATCGCTCGGAACGAAGATTTCGTAGTGATAGATTGGCTCGATGAGCGTCGGGTTCGCCTTGACGCAGGCCGCCTTGTAGGAAAGGCGCGCCGCGCTCTTGAACGCGACTTCCTTGGAATCGACGGGGTGATATTTTCCGTCGTAGAGCGTAGCCTTGATGCCGACCATCGGGTAGCCGGCGAGAACGCCGTGCACCAGCGCTTCCTTGAGGCCCTTTTCAACGGCGGGGATGAACTCCCTCGGAACCACGCCGCCGACGATTGCGTTGACGAATTCGTATTCAACGCCTTCCGCCGCCGGTTCAAAGCGCATCTGAACCACGCCGTACTGGCCGCTGCCGCCGGACTGCTTTTTATGTTTGCCTTCCGCTTCCGCCATGGTATGAATGGTTTCACGGTACGGAATGCGCGGGTCGGAGATTGCCGCTTCCACGTTGGTCTTGTTCTTGAGCTTGCCGCAGACCACGTCGATATGCATTTCGCCGAGACCCATAATCAGCACGTCGCCGGTTTCCGGGTTTTTTTCGATCAAAATGGTCGGATCCTCTTCCTTGATGCGGTTGAGGCCTGCAATGACCTTATCGTCTTCACCCTGCTTCTTTGCGGTGACCGCAAGAGAAATGCTGGGCTTGGGGAAATCGATGGGCGCAAACAGGATGGGATCGCCTGCGTCGCAGAGCGTGTCGCCCGTTGCGGTATACTGGAGCTTCGGCAGCGCGCCGATATCGCCAGCGTTGAGCCTGTCTACCGAGACGCTCTTCTTGCCGCGCAGCATGACCGGCGCGGTGGGTTTTTCCGCCTTTTCGGCGTTGGCGTTGTAGGGCGCAACCGAGACGTCCAGAGAGCCGCGGTATACCTTGACAATGCTGTATTTACCGAACTGGTCGAAGGTGGTTTTGACAACCTGCGCTGCGAATTTGCCGTCCTTGGAGACGACGACTTCCGCACCGGACTTGACGTTGGTGGCCTTGGGGGCCTTTGCAAGGTCGGCGGAGGGCAGGTAGTTGATCATGTTGTCCATCAGCGTAATAACGCCAATGTTCTGCGCCGCAGAAACGCAGCAGACCGGGGTTACGATGCCTTCGCGTACGCCGACGGAAAGCCCCTGCAGCAGTTCTTCGCGGGAGAGTTCGAGCGTTTCGAGGTACTTCTCCATCAGCTCGTCAACGCTCTCGGCGGCGGCTTCGCAGAGCTTTTCGTAATATTCCTGCGCCTTGCCGTTGAGCGCCGCGGGAATGGCGGTTTCTTTTTCGCCTTTGCCGTCAAAGAGTTTGGCGGTCATATGGACGATATCCACATAGCCCTTGAACACGCCGCCTTCGATGATGGGCAGCTGAATCGGCACCACGCTGGGGCCGAACTTTGCGCTGATTTCGCTCATAACCTTATCGAAGTTCGCATTTTCGCGATCGATCTGGTTGATCACGATCATGCGGGCTTTGTGCTCTTTTTTGCATATGGCCATGGCTTTTTCCGTGCCGACGACCGGCCCGGAGACCGCGCCGACCACGATCAGCGCGCTGTCGGCCAGCGCCATTGCGGCGGCGACTTCGCCGTAGAAATCAAAGAAGCCCGGTGCGTCGATGATGTTGACTTTGGTATCTTTCCATTCGAACGGAGCGAGCGCCATGTTAATGGAAATGCCGCGGGAGATTTCTTCGGGATCGAAGTCGGTCGTCGTCGTGCCGTTTTCCACCTTTCCAAGACGGTCAATCAGCCCGGCGTTAAACAGCATGGCCTCGACAAGCGTTGTTTTACCTTCGCCGCCGTGCCCGAAGACGCCAATATTGCGGATATCTTTCGCGGTGTATTCCTTCATTTCGGTTCCCCCTGTACTGATTTGTAATCTGTATTCTTCGTTTAGAAGTATCAAATGCCGTTGTTGAAAACGGTCAAAGGCGGAAAGAAGGCCGAATGATTCGTGCCAAACGTTATTGTATCAGTTTGAAAAAGCCTTGTAAACCACGAATTTCCGGCTCTGGTTACGCTTCCCAGCTCTCCAGATACGCTTTTTGTTCGCTTGTGAGCGCGTCGATTCGCACACCAAGCGCTTCAAGCTTGCGCCCGGCGACTTCGCGATCGATCTCCGCGGGGACGTCGTGCAGTTTCGGCGCGAGCGTTCCGCGGTGCTCCGCAATGTAGCGCGCGCAGAGCGCCTGAATGCCGAAGCTCATATCCATAATTTCCACCGGGTGACCGTCGCCCGCGGCAAGGTTGACCAGTCGGCCTTCGCCGAGCACATGCAGCCATTTTCCGTTTTTGAGCCGGTAGCCCATGATGTTTTTGCGCATTTCGCGGCTTTCCACCGCGATTTCCGAAAGGTGGCGGACGTTGACTTCCACGTCGAAATGCCCGGCGTTGCAGAGGATTGCGCCGTCCTTCATCAGGTAGAACTCTTCTTCGTCTACGACCTTTAAGTCGCCGGTGACCGTAATGAACAGATCGCCCAGCTTGGCCGCTTCGCGCATGGGCATTACGCCAAAGCCGTCCATAACCGCTTCGATGGCGCGGATGGGGTTGACTTCGGTTACAATGACGTGCGCACCGAGGCCTTTGGCGCGCATGGCGACGCCCTTGCCGCACCAGCCGTAGCCAGCGACCACGACGGTTTTGCCCGCAATCACGAGATTCGTGGTGCGGTTGATGCCGTCGAACACGCTCTGACCCGTACCGTAGCGGTTGTCGAAGAGATGCTTGCAGTCCGCGTTATTGACCGCAAACATCGGGAACTTCAGTTCCCCCGCCTTTTCCATGGCGACAAGCCGCATAATCCCCGTTGTCGTTTCCTCGCAGCCGCCGAGGATATGGCTCTCCAGATCCTTGTGGCGCGCGTGAATCGCGTGGACAATATCCCCGCCGTCGTCGATAACGATGTCCGGCTTTGCTTCCACAACGCTTTCAATGCAGGCGTCGTAATCCTGCTGGCAGCAGGCGTAATGCGCAAACACGTTCAGGCCGCCCGCCGCGAGCGCCGCCGCAATATCGTCCTGCGTGGAGAGCGGATTGCTGCCGGTAATATACATTTCTGCGCCGCCCGCCGCGAGCACGCGGCAGAGGTAGGCGGTCTTTGCTTCCAGATGGATGGAAAGCGCGATCTTTAAGCCGGTAAACGGCTTATCGCGCTCAAACGATTCGCGGATGCCGTTGAGAATCGGCATATTGCGCTGTACCCATTCGATTTTTTGTTCGCCGGAGGGAGCCAGTTGAATGTCCTTAATGTTGTGCATGCTTTTCTCCTGAAAAATATAGTTTATCCGTTTGCGGTTTGAGGCAGCTGTGTCTGCGATCCGAATACGGAGAACGCCGCCTGCAGCTGCGTATCCTCCAAGGGGTCGAGATCGTCAATTGCTTTATCCTTAAGTTCTTCCGGCAGGTCGATCACGATATCCGGCGTAATGCCCACGCCCTGGATGCAGACGCCGCTCGGCGTATAGTACGCGTCCGTGGTCATCTTTGCCCAGCCATTTGTGGCGGGAATGCGGAAATAGCTCTGCACGATGCCCTTACCGTAGGTCTGCGTGCCGATGATGGTCGCCAGGCCGTAATCTTTCAGCGCGCCGGTAAAGAGTTCGCTGGCCGAAGCGGAATTGCTGTTGACCAGTACGACAAGCTTCATGCCCGTCTGCTCGCTGCCGTTGCTGTTGTAAACGTCCTCGTCCCCCGCTTTGGACTTGATGGTGACGATAACGTCGCCCTTTGCCACAAAGTGATCCGTTACGGCGAGCACTTCGCTCAATCCTCCGCCGGGGTTGTTCCGTAAATCGATAACGAGGTTCTGAATTCCCTGCGCGCGCAGATCGTTGAGCGCGCTCCAGAAGTCCTGTTCCACACTTCCGTTGAACTCGGTAATGCGGATGTAGCCGATGTTGCCATTGTATACTTTGGACGCCACGCGGTTGACGTGAATCTCCGCGCTGACGATCGTCACCGTGGATTCCACTCCGTCGTGGAGGAACGTAACCTCGTTGGAGGCGGCTTCGTCCGTATTGAAGCAGGCGAGCATCGCGTCCAGCGTCATATTCGCCACTTCGGTTCCGTTGACCTTGGTGATGATATCGCCAACGGCAAGGCCCGCCTTCTGCGCTGGGCCGCCATCGTAGACTTCGATGACCTTGCTGCCCGTTTCGTCCGGCATCTGTACGCTTATGCCAATGCCCACATAGCTGCCGGCGTTAGATTTGAGGAGCTTGTTGTACTCCTCTTCGGTATAGTACTGCGCGTAAGGATCGTCCAGCGTGGTAATCATGCCGCGCATCGCGCCTTCCACGAGCTTGTCGCTGTCGAGTTCCTTATCGTCGTAAAAGTAATACTGGTCGTGAATCGTATCCGCAAGCTCCGAGAGCGCGGTCAGGTTCGCGCCGTTGTCGGCGTTCCGCTCGCTGACAACAAAGACCAGCGAAAGGGAGAGCACCGCGATAATCACAATGCAGACGATAATGGAAACGGTTGTTGAATCGGGGCGTTTCATGGTTGTTTTGTCGCTTCTTTCGGTTCCGGACGGAATGCTCCGCGCTTCGGAATATGGTTGCCAGTGCTTATTTTGTCAGTCCGTTACGGGCGCGAGCACGCGGGCGGGCATTTCTTCCAGCGCGCGCACGTCTAGATGCCGTTCCGGCTTGCCTTTCAGCCCGCTGATGCCTTTTGGCACCGGTGCCTTGGTCAATGCAAACAGTCGATCAACATTGGTAAAATCGTCGCTGCCCGCTGGCTCGAACGCGCCCAGCACGTCCGTTGCAAACTTATACGGATTCGCCGTCGAGAGCAAAACGGTCTTTGTGTGATCCCCCGTCCGTTTTACGTACCGCTCGTAAACGCACTGCGCAACGGCGGTATGCGGATCCATCAGGTAGCCGGTTTCGCCGTAAATACGGCGGATGGTTTCGAGCGTGTCCTCTTCCGTGCACCAGTCCGCGGCAAACACTTTGCTCATCTCGTCCAGCGCTTCTTGCGGCAGGGCGTACATGCCTTTGTCCTTTAAGTCCTTCATCCAGCCGCGCACAATCGCGGCGTCTCGAGCGGAGAGCTCAAAGAGCAGCCGTTCGAGGTTGGAGGAGATAAGGATATCGATCGAGCAGCTCATGCTCTTGTAGAACGGGCGCTTGTCGTCGTATACCCCGCGTGTAAAGAAGTCCGTTAGCACGTTGTTGCGGTTGGAAGCGCAGATGAGCTTGTGAATCGGCAGCCCCATTCTGCGCGCGTATTCGCCCGCGAGAATATCGCCAAAGTTGCCGGTCGGCACGCAGAAGTTAACGCGTTCATCCGGCTGAATCGCGCCGCGCTCCAGAAGCGTTTGATAACTCGTGTAGTAATACACGATCTGCGGCAAGAGCCGCCCAAAGTTGATGGAGTTCGCGCTCGAAAGCCGCCAGCCGAGCTGATCCAACTTTTCGGCGATCTCCTTTGAGGCGAAAATCTGCTTGACCGCCGTCTGCGCGTCGTCAAAGTTGCCGTACACGGCGCAGACGTCCATATTGCCGCCCTCTTGGGTGACCATCTGGAGGCGCTGCGCTTCCGATACTCCCCCATGCGGGTAGAACACGAGAACGCGCGTGCCGGGAACGTCCTTAAACCCTTCCAGCGCGGCTTTTCCGGTGTCGCCCGAGGTGGCAACGAGGATATACACCTTCTTTTGCTCGCCCGTTTGCCGGAGGGACTCCAGCATCAGGTGCGGCAGCATCTGGAGGGCGACGTCCTTAAACGCCATGGTCGGCCCGTGCCAGAGTTCCAGCACGGTTTCCGTGCCCTTGAGCGGCACAAGCGGGGTGACTTCGGGGGCGTCAAAGTTCGCATAGGCGGCGTTGATCATGCCGCGTAACGCGCCCTCTTCCGCTTCCGGAAAATAGGCCTGCATGACGCGAAGCGCGGTGGCTTGATAGCTGCCGCGCTCGCCTGTTTCCACCTGAATTTGAGGGTACTCTTCGGGCACATACAGCCCGCCCGACGGGCTGATGCCGCGCACGATGGCTTCCGCCGCGCGCACCGGCTCACCGCCTCTGGTGCTCAGATAACGCATGGGTCAATGGTATCCTTTATTCTTTTATCGATTCCGGTTTGTTACAGTACGTAGTCCTTTAAAAAGTCGGGCGTCGTCTGCTTGTTTCCGGTGATGCTCATGATTACGTTGACGGAATACTTGTCGGAAAACTGTTTGAGTTCGGTAAACAGTCCTTCCAGCGTATCGAGAGAGTGATGAATGATACTTAACAGTCCGTCGATATAGATCGTCTCAAGATCAAAATCGCCCGCCGCAAGACCGCAGAGGAATCCGTAAAGCATCTTCGGGGTCGTGATGCCGTATTCCGACGCGTTAATGAAGCGAGCTTTCGTGGAGAGGTCGTACATATAACCGTTGTCGTCGTCGATGAAGATGATGTTTCCCTTGGCAGTCTGGACGGATTTATTCGCCATTTCGAGAATCTGCTTGGTTTTGCCCGTGCCTTTTTCGCCGAATATGACTCCAATCAAAATCGTAGTCCTCCTTGTCGCTTTTTTTCATTATAAGCCAGCCGCGATAAAACAAGCAAGCTTAATCAACGCTTTGCAGAATTTGTTGCGTTCTAAACAAATTCTTGACGCTTTTTAACCGAACTCGCGTAGAAAACCGCGCATTACCTGTTTGACGCAAAAAAGCGCCCGGACGCTGCATCCGGGCGCCTGCTCTGACTCTGTAGGTTAGAATACGTCCTGAACAATGCGGTCAACCAGCCTCGTAAACTTTTCCGAAGCGGCAGAAGCCGCCTCCTGCACTTCCTCATGCGTCAGGGTCTGGTCGAGAATGCCCGCCGCCATGTTCGTAATCAGCGATATTCCAATGGTCTTGATGCCGCAGTGACGAGCCGCAATCGCTTCCGGCACGGTGGACATGCCGACGGCGGAAGCGCCAACGGTGCGCGCCATCACGATTTCCGCAGGGGACTCGAACGTTGGCCCCGAGAACATCATGTAGACGCCTTCCTGCAGCGCAATCCCCCCCTGCGCCGCGACTTTTCGTACCTCGGCGCGGAGCTCCTTATCGTAGACGTTCCCCTGGTCGGGAAAGCGCGTTCCAAAGGAGTCGTCGTTCGGCCCGATCAGCGGGTTGGAGCCGGAAAAGTTGATGTGGTCGGAAATCAGCATCAGATCTCCCGGCGAAAACGAAAGGTTCACGCCGCCCGAAGCGTTGGTCAACAGCAGCTTTTCAACGCCCAGGCGCTTCATCACGCGGACGCTCAGCGCAAGCTCGCTCTGCGGGTAGCCTTCGTAATAGTGCACACGCCCCTGCATGCAGATGACGGTCTTGCCGAACAGTTCGCCTACGACGAACCGCCCCTTATGCCCCGGCACATGCGACTGCGGAAAGCCTTCGATTTCCGAATAGCTCAGCGTGCGGATGTTCTCGAGGCGTTCGGCGTATCCGCCGAGGCCGGAACCGAGAATCAGGCCGATTTTGCAGTTGTCCCCGCAGAGAGGAGTCAGTTTTTGTACCGCTTCTTCGATCACAGGATGCATGCGCTCAGCCCTCGATGATCTCGGGTAAAAACGACGTGCCGACGTTCCATTGCTCGCCGGTAAGATAGTCCAGCACCGTGGCGCCGATATCCGCAAACGTCTTTCGAATGCCAAGGTTGACGCCGGGTTTCACATGCGCGCCGGTAACGAGAAGCGGAATGTATTCCCGCGAGTGATCCGTGCTTGGCGTGGTGGGGTCGCACCCGTGGTCGGCGGTAATCATCAGAATATCGCCTTCCTTCATGGCGGCGAGGATGCGCGGCAGCGCGGAATCGAATGTTTCCAGCGCTTTAGCGTAGCCTTCCACGTCGTTGCGATGGCCGTAGAGCATGTCGAAGTCAACGAGGTTACTGAAGATAAAGCTTCCCGTGCCTTCTTCGATGAACCGGATGGTCGCTTCCGTGCCGGTGTGGTTGTTCTTGGTGTGATCCACTATGCTTACGCCGCGGTGGCAGAAGATATCCTCGATTTTGCCGATGCCAACCACCGGCAGATTCCGCTTGACCAGCGCGTCGAGCACCGTATCCGTAAACGGCTCGACCGCATAGTCCTTGCGGTTCTCCGTGCGGGTGTAAACGCCGTTTGCTCCCGTAAACGGGCGCGCAATCACGCGGCCGACAAGGTAGCTTTCGTCGTTGAGCAGTTCGCGCGCGATTTTGCAGATGCGATACTGCTCTTCCAGCGGAATCACGCCTTCGTGCGCCGCAATCTGGAACACGCTGTCCGCCGAGGTATACACGATAGGTTTGCCGGTGCGGACGTGCTCGTCCCCCAGCTCGTTGATGATGGTCGTGCCGCTGGCTACGGTGTTGCCGAGCGTCCCGCGGCCGATTTTTTGCTCAAACTCGTCGAGGAACTTGCGCGGGAACCCCTCCGGGTAGGTCTTGAACGCCTGCTTGAGCGGAAGGCCCATCATTTCCCAATGGCCGCAGGTGGTGTCCTTTGCTTTGGTGAGTTCGGCGCACTTGCCGTAGCTTCCGGTGAGCTTGCCCGTATAGGGCGTGAGCTTGCTGTCCGCAATTGCGGCAAGCCCCAGCGCCTTCATGTTTGGCAAATCGAGATGTCCGCGCACCTTTTGAATATTTCCGAGCGTATGCGAGCCCACGTCCCCGAATTCCGCCGCATCCGGCTGTTCGCCGATGCCAACGCTGTCGAGCACGATGACGATCGCGCGTTTTTTTAACTCATTTTTCTGTTCCATAACAATCACCTCACATAAATTCAGTTTACGCTGAAAAGCAGTTTGCGTCAATCAAGCCGTATGTGATCCAGTCACATAAAAACGCTCCGCGCGGGGTTCACCGGCGGAGCAGGAACGCGCAAAAGTTACTTCTTTAAGTAGGTCAGGGCGCGTTGCGCCATCATTGCAACAAACTCCAGATTGCTTGGTTTCCCCTTGTGATCTCCGCTGGTATAGCCCAGATATTCGCGGATGGTATCGGTGTTGCCGCGCGTCCAGGCAATTTCAATTGCGCTGCGCATGGCGTGTTCCACAAGCGGCGGGCGCGTATTGTAGATTTTTGCCACGGTGGGATAGATATCGTTTGTGATGCTTAAATCCACGGGGGATTCGCTCATGGCATAGATGCGAATGGCGTCGCGCAGGTAATAGTACCCTTTCAGGTGTGCGGGCACGCCGATGGCGCGGATGCCGGAAGCGATCTGGCTTTCGAGAATATCCACCATATCGTCCGCTTTTTCGGTTTCGCGCTCGAACAGACGCAAAAACTCCAGCACGCGAAGCTGAACGATTTCGTATTTGAGCGGTTTGGTGAAGCAGTAGATCACGCGGTCTTTGATCACTTGCAGCAGGCGGTCGTCCGCCAGCGCGGTGGTCACAAAGACGAGCGGACGGCGGTCTTCGCTGAGTTTGCCGATAAAGTCCAGAACGCTGATGCCATCAAGGTCGTGCAAAAACAGATCGAGTATCAAAATATCCACGTCACGCGCAAAAATCGTGTCGATTGCGTCCCGCCCGGTAAAGACACTTGGCAGAAGCCGGATATCTTCCAGCGTCCGAAAGACGGCTTCAATCCCCTTCGCGTCGGCAATGTTGTTGCTCGCGATCAACAGACTTTTTTTCATTCTTGCTCCCGCAGTTGCCAATGGTAACCAATAGAATTCCCGATTGTCTCTTATGATTTAACGCCGTCGATCGGCCAGCGATGCAGTAACGCCTTACTGGTTTTGACGAACGGACGCGTTGGCGGTGTCGATGAGCCGCTGCGCATGTTCCAGCGCGACCGCATCGAAGGCGTTCCCGCTCATAATGCGCGCAATCTCCGCGGCGCGTTCGTTTTCGTTCAGCAGGCGCGCGTTGGAACGCGTTTTGTCGCCCGTTTCTTCTTTATAAACAACATACTGCCAGTTGGCAAACGCCGCTATCTGCGGCAGATGCGTAATGCAGAGCACCTGGCGGTCGTGCGCGATTTGGCGCATTTTGACCGCGACGGCGGTGCCCATCTGCCCGCTGATGCCGCTGTCTATTTCGTCGAACACCATGGTCGGGATGCCGTCGAGATCTGCCAGTACGGACTTGAACGAAAGCATGATGCGCGAAAGCTCGCCGCCGGACGCCACCTTGGCAAGCGGCTTGACCGGTTCGCCGCGGTTCGTCGAGAGCAAAAACTCCACGCCGTCGATTCCGTTTGCGCCGGGCAGTTCCCCGTTCAGCCGCTCGAACGCCGCTTCAAACGCAGCGTGCGGCATGCCGAGGTCGTTCAGTTCCGGCAGAATGCGCTCCCGCAGACGGATTGCCGCCTGTTGGCGCAGTTCGGAGAGCTCCTCGGCTAAGGCTTCGTAAGCGCGCTTGGAAGAATCATACTCCTGCTGGAGCTCCTCTCTGCGCTCCTCAGCCGTGCTGATGAGTTCCAGCTCCTTTGCACTTTTCTCGCGGAAGGCAAGGATTTCGGCGATGTTTGCGCCGTATTTGCGTTTGAGCGAGGAGATTAAATCGAGCCGGGATTCAATTTCGTCCAGCATGCCCGGTTCAAAAGAAAAGTCGTTGCGATAATCGCGCAGCGTATAAGCCGCGTCCTCCAAGTCGTAATACAGCGCGTGCAGTTTTTCTGATAGCTGGGCGTATTCGCCGCGGAAGCGCGAAATGCCGTCGATTAGCCGCAGGCAAACGCTCAGCGCGTCCAGCGCCCCGCTGCTTTCGGAGCCGTCGCCGGAGAGCGCGCTCCCCGCGCCTTCCAGACCTTCCATGACCGCCTGCGCGTTCTGCAGCAGCCCCCGCTGCTCTTCCAGGCGCTCTTCTTCCCCGTTTTCCAGCTTTGCGCCGTCAATTTCGTTGATCTGGTACTCCAGCAGGTCGCATTTTCGTGCGCGCTCCTGCTCGTTGAACTGCGCGGCGTTGAGCTGCCGCCGTGCTTCGTTCGCTTTTTGATAGGCTTCGGCAACGCGCGCTTTCAGTTCCAGCGCGTCCCTACCGGCAAAACGATCGAGCAACCCGATATGCTTTTTCGGGTTGAGCAGCGACTGATGCGCGTGCTGGCCATGGATATCCACCAGCGCGTCGCCAATCTCCTTGAGTACACCAGCGGAGATCATCGTACCGTTGGCGCGACAGACGTTTTTACCCGCCAGCGTAAACTCGCGGTAAATAGTCAGCTCGCCTTCCTCACAGTCGATTCCCTGCTCGGTGAGCACTTCATACACCGGGTCATCCGCCCGCAAAACAAAAAGCGCTTCCACGCTCGCCTTCTGCTCGCCGGATTTTACCAGCTCGCGGCTTGCGCGTTCGCCCAGCACGAAATTGAGCGCTTCAATAATAATGGACTTTCCGGCGCCGGTTTCGCCCGTCATCACGGAAAATCCGTTGAAGAATTCAATGAGTTGCCGGTCGATCAGCGCCACGTTGTTGATCGAAAGTTGCTTGAGCAAAAAAGACGCCCTCCTGTTTGCGCACCCAATAAACAATGAAACACCAAAACGAAACCGCCCGCACAATGCGCAAGCATCTTTTTGCGACAGTCGCAAACGCGGAACGGATAGGTCCGGCTATTTGAGCATTTTCTGGAACTTCTTGATGATATCGCCAACGCTCTTGCTGTCCCGCACGGCGATAAAAATCGTATTGTCGCCCGCGATGGAGCCGAGAATATCCGGCCACTTGAGCGAATCGACCGCTTCCGCCGCGGCGGGCGCGCTGCCTGCGATGGTCTTGATGACAATCATATTCCCCGCGCTGGTGACCGAAAGCACGCAGTTGCTGAACATACGGATAAACCGCTCCTGCAGGTCGGCTTCGGCTTTTTCCACCGTTGCGTAACGATACCGGCCTTCCGGCGTGAGCACCTTGATCAGCCGGAGTTCCTTGATATCCCGCGAGACGGTAGCCTGGGTGACGGAGAATCCGTGATCCCGCAGTTTCCCCGCGAGCTCCTCCTGCGTTTCGATGTTTTCCGAAGCGATCAGCTTGGAAATCATGTCATGACGTTTTGCCTTCATGATGCTATCCCCAATACATAAAAAATAATGAGAGCGGGTGTCTTTCGCTGGTTGACCGCGCCGGATTCCCTCCATTCGGGACGGAAAGCGGCGCTCCTTCGGTACGCTTAAATGAGACGGTTGTTCTTAGGTAATTTGGTGTGAATGACTCGATTGATCCTGCTGACGCTGTCCGTGGTTCAGGGCAGCTCTCTCTAAACAATTTTCTCAGGACAGTTTTCTTAGGGTAGATTTCTTAGATCAGCTTCCTTAGGAAAGCTTTCTTTGTATGAGCTCGAAAACGTTCTGCTCCGAAAAACGGATAAACTTGACGATCCGGTCGGACTTGGTCACTTCGATCCGGTCGTCGGGATGCACTTCGCTGAGGCGGATTCCGTCGCCTGCGACAAAGCCCGTTTCGTTGACGTGAAACGACCAAACCGAAGCGGCTGAGGAAACGACGGGGCGCACGTGCAGGGTATGCGAGCAAACGGGAGTGACCACGATGGCGTCCAGATTCTGGGTCACCACGGGGCCGCCCGCGGAGAGGTTGTAGGCCGTGGAGCCGGTCGGCGTGGAAGCGATGATGCCGTCGCAGAAGACGGTTCCGACTTCCTGCCCGTCGCAGGCCAGACCTACCTGAATGGTTCCGGAAAACGACTGCTTGAAGACGAGGATGTCGTTGAGGCAGTGCCAGCACTCTCCGTCGTTGACGCGGCAGCGGAGCATCATGCGCTGTTCCAGCCGGTAATCGCCCTTCTGGATCCGAACCAGAGACTGCTCGAATTCGTCAGCGGCAATCTCGCTTAAAAAACCGATCCGGCCGAGGTTCACGCCGAGGATTGGTAGATCGCGCCCCGCGGCGACGGATGCAAACCGTAGAAGCGAACCGTCCCCGCCGATGACAACCAGCAATTCCGGCGCATGCCGAGTCAGCCGCACCGCATCCACACTGTCGAACGCAAGGCATTCGCAGCCCAGGCGCTTAGCCTGAGCCATCAGCGCGGAACGGACTTCGGCAATGCCAGCTTTTTCAATGTTTCCGGCAAAGCCGATCATCATGGAAACTACCCCAAAATAAATAATATATTGGCATTATACAGCGCAATACATAAAAATACAAGAGTAATTATGAATATGTATTCCTTATATACAGGCTTCGTGTGCAAGGCGCACAACGGAAATGGCGTTGTTATGGTCAACTTTTGAGGTTGGAGTTGTTACATCTATACATTTTTGCAAAAAGAGTAAAAATTCAATATTCCCTTTGGGGCCCTTGATGGGTGAATACGAAAGCCCGTTTACGCAAAATCCCGCGGCAAGCGCCACGGTAATCATTCGTTCGACGACTTCGAGATGCGTTTCTTCCTCCGTCACCACGCCGTTTTTGCCCACTTTGCTCCGCCCCGCTTCGAACTGCGGCTTGACAAGGGCGACCACTTCACCGCCATCGCGCAGGCACGCAAACAGCGGCGGCAGGATTTTATCGAGCGAGATGAACGAAACGTCGATGGAAGCAAAATCGAGCGGTTCGGCAAACCACGCGGGTTCCATAAACCTTGCGTTCGTGCGCTCCAGAACCGCAACGCGCTCGTCGCTGCGCAGCGACCAGTCAAGCTGGCCGTAGCCCACGTCGATGGCATACACTTTTTTTGCGCCGTGCTGGAGCATGCAGTCCGTAAATCCGCCGGTGGAAGCGCCGATGTCCGCCGAAACCGCGTTTTCCAGCGATATGGGAAAGTCCTCCATCGCCTTTTGCAGTTTGTATCCGCCCCGGCTGACAAACGGGCACTTTTCGCCGCGTACGCTTAGTTTGGCGGTTTCGGTGACGAACTGCCCCGCCTTTTCAGCCTTGACCTCGTCGATATAGACTTGCCCAGCCATAATCAGCGCGCGCGCGTGCTCACGGCTCTTGGCAAGGTTCTGCTCAAAAAGGGCGACGTCCAGCCTCGTTTTCATACCGTTTTCCCCGTCAGCGCCTGTTCCAGTGCGCAGGCGGTCAGCCCGCAGCGCTCCCGCTGGCTGTTCACCGTTGCGTGCGTAATGGGTTCCATGCAGGAAACGTTCATGCGAACGACCGGTACGGGCGCAACCGCCGCCGTTACCGCAAGGCCGAGGCAGTCCACGCATTCTTCCATGACGACAACGAGTTTTGCCTTCTCCTTCACCGCCTGCAGCGTTTCTTCGTCCAGCGGGCGGAAGGTTCTGGCGTTGATCAGCCCCGCGCCGAGCTTGCGTGCAACGGGGAGTGCCACGGAGACCATTGCGCCGGTGGCGATGACGGTCTTTTCCGCAATCGGTTCTATGATTTCCCATTTACCCTTTTCGACGGGCACGCTGGAAACCGCCAGCATGAGGCTCCCGCGCGGATAGCGCACCGTCGCGGGTTCGCCGCGCTCTACGGCAAGGCGAAGCATATGCACAAGCTCCTGCTGGGTCGCGGGAGAGTAGATCGTCATATTCGGCATGTCGAAGAGGAAGGAGGCGTCGAACAGGCCCTGATGCGTTTCACCGTCCTCGCCGACCAGCCCCGCGCGGTCAACCGCGAGCACGACGGGGAGTTTCTGCAGGCAGATATCGTGCAGAATCTGGTCGTAGCCGCGCTGTAAAAACGTAGAGTAAATCGCGACCACCGGCTTGAGCCCGCCGCTCGCCATCCCCGCCGCCATAGTCAGGGCGTGCTCTTCGGCAATGCCGACGTCGAAGAAGCGCTCCGGATAACGCGTAGCAAACTCCGTCAGCCCGGTTCCAATGGGCATTGCCGCCGAAACGGCCACGACCAGCGGGTCTTTTTCCGCCAGTTCAATCATCGTCTGTCCAAACACGCTGGAGTTGCTCTTTTTGAGCATCGGCTCGATATCACCCGTATCGATGGAAAATGGCGCCACGCCATGGTACTTTTCCGGATTCCGCTCTGAAAACGCGTAGCCTTTACCCTTTTGCGTCAGACAGTGGACGATGACCGGAACCTTGAGTTCCTTTGCCCGGCGGAACATCCGCGTCAACGCGGGAATATCGTGCCCGTCGATGGGGCCGAGGTAGAGAAAGCCCATGTCCTCAAAGAGGCGCTTTGGCATTAAAAAGCTCTTGATGCGGTTTTTGAGGTTTTCCATATGGCGCGAAAGCCAGCGCCCGAGGATACCGGTGTCCAGCACGCGCACCAAAAACCGCTTGAAGCGCACATACCCGGGGCTGACGCGCATGTTCACAAGCATGCGGTGCAGCGCGCCGACGTTCTCGGAGATCGACATTTCGTTGTCGTTGAGTATCACGATGAGCGGAACGTCCGCCTGCCCGGCGTCGTTCAGCCCTTCAAACGCAAGCCCTCCCGTGAGCGCGCCGTCGCCAACCAGCGCGACAACCGCGCCTTCCTGCCCGAGCAGGTGTTTGGCGCGCGCCAGGCCGAGAGCAGCGGAAATCGAGGTGCTCGCGTGCCCGGTGTTGAACGGGTCGTGTTCGCTTTCCTCCCGCTTGGGAAAACCGCTGAGGCCGTTTTCCTGCCGGAGCGTGCAGAAGGCTGCCCGCCGCCCGGTCAGCATTTTATGCGCGTAGGACTGATGCCCCACGTCGAATACGATTTCGTCCGTCGGGCTGCTAAACGCCCGGTGCAGCGCAATGGTAAGCTCCACCGCGCCAAGGCTGGAGGCGAGATGCCCCCCGCAGCGCGCGACGTTTTCAATCATGTATTGCCGAATTTGCGCCGCGAGGACGGGCAGCTGGCCTTCCGGCAGTTTTTTTACGTCCTCCGGCGAGTTGATGTTGTCGAGTATCGGGTAACGATCCATGTTGCTTCGATTATCCTTCGTTGTCTGTTTATTCCTGTTTGTTCACGCGTGCCGCGTGAGCGTATAGTCGATCAGTTCCAGAAAGAACGTTTCGTCTCCGCCCGCATTCAGCACGGCCTTTTTTGCCGCCGCCGCATATGCTTCGGCTTTCTTTTTTGCGCCCGCGAGGCCGTATACGGTAACGTATGTAACCTTGCCCGCCGCCGCGTCCTTGCCGACGGACTTACCGAGCGTTTCCGCGCTTCCCTCAAAGTCGAGGATGTCGTCCGTAATCTGAAACAGCATACCGTAAGCGCTGGCAAACTCCAGCAGCGCAATAGCTTCCTCGGTGCATGCGTTCGCGCAGGCCGACCCCGCGCCGACTGCCGCGCGAAACAGCGCGCCGGTCTTGTAATCCTGCAGGGTATCGAGCAGGCTCGCCTTGCCTTCGGTATTGCAGTCGAGGCTTTGACCCATGACCATTTCAAACGCGCCGCGTGCAATATGCTTCTGGGCAAGAAACGCGGGGCACTCCGCAAGAACGGCAAATGCTAGCGCCTGCAACCCGTCTCCTGCCAGAATCGCGTTGGCTTCCCCGAACGCAATGTGGCTGCTGGGCTTGCCGCGGCGCATATCGTCGTTGTCCATGGCGGGCAGATCGTCGTGAATCAGCGAATACGTATGGATGAGTTCCACCGCGCAGGCGGGCATAAGCGCATCCTCCGCCGTACCGCCGCAGAACTCGCAGGCCGCCATGCAGAGCGCGGGGCGCAGGCGTTTTCCGCCGGAAAACACGCTGTAAGCCATGCTCTCTCGCAGAAGCGCGGGAATCGTTGGATCAGCGAGCAGTTCGCCGAGTTTTTGATCGGTTATTTGAGCATACGCGGCCAGGCGGCTGTTAAGCATCTTCGCCGCCTCCGGTGCTCTGGCCTAGCTTTGTGATGGTCGCTTCGTAGGCGTCGAGCTGAGATTCGCAGGCTTTGACGAGGCGCATGCCTTCTTCGTAAAGGCGCAGCATCTCGTCAAGCGAACCTTCCCCGCTCTCCAGTTTTTCCACGATGCCGGAAAGTTTCTGCATCGCATCTTCAAAGCGCAGTGGCTGTTCCATCGTTTTTATCCTCCCCCGCAGAGTCTCGTCCGTTCCATATGGAGGCTTGTCAGGCCTTGCGTTCTACCCGCTCAACGTTCGCTTCGGCGGTGCCGTCGCGCATGGTAATTTCAATTCTGTCTTTTGGCTTCAGCGTGCTTACGCCGGTCACGGTCTTTCCGGCGCTGTCCGTCAGGATTGCGTACCCGCGCTCCAGCACGGCGCTTGGCCCGAGTGCGTTCAGCTTTGCGCTGAGCGTATCAAGGTTCGTTCGTTCGCTTCTCAATCGCTCTCTGGCGGCTCTCAGCGCGCGCTCATGCGTTAAGTCGAGCGTCTGGCGTTCCGACTGCACCTTGCGTTCCAGTAAGCGGAACGCACTGGACGAAGCGAACAGCCTGACGTTCGAACGCATCCGTTCGAGGGATGCTCTCAGCGCGCGGCGCATCCGTTCGGCAAGCGAATCGACCGCGTCGTAGCAGGCCTGCATCTCCGGCACGCAGAGTTCCGCCGCGGCGGAAGGCGTCGGCGCGCGTAAATCCGCCGCGAAATCCGCAATGGTGAAGTCCGTTTCGTGCCCGACCGCGCTGATGACTGGAATTCTGCTTTGAACGATCGCCTCGGCAACCTCCGGCTCGTTGAACGCCCAGAGGTCTTCCATGCTGCCGCCGCCGCGGCCGACGATCAGCACATCCGCGGCGTTCGCTTCGTTCATCAGTGCAATCGCCCGCGCAATCTCCGCCGAAGCTCCCTGTCCCTGCACCCTCACGGGAGCGAGCACGATGGGCATACGCGGAAAGCGCCTGCGGATGATGTTGACAATATCCTGTACGGCGGCGCCTGTTTCGCTGGTGACAACGCCGACGCGCCCCGGCAAAAACGGAATCGGGCGTTTGCGCTCCTGCGCAAAATACCCTTTTTGCTCCAGTTCGGCCTTGAGCGCTAAGAACTTTGCAAACAGCTCTCCCTCGCCGCTCTTTTTGAGGTAGTTGGCGTAGAGCTGAAACGTTCCGTCCTTTTCGTAAAGGGAAGCGCGCCCCATCAGCACCACGCGCATACCGTCCTGAGGGTTGAAGCTGAGCCGCATAGCCTGCTGGCGGAACATGACGCAGCGCACCAGCGCGTTTTCATCCTTGAGCGAGAAATACAGGTGCCCGGACGTATGCCGCTTAAAGCCGCTGATCTCGCCGCTGACGCGGATATCGCAGAGGTTGGGATCGGCGGTGAGCAGAGTGGCGACGTACTCGTTGAGTTCGCTGACGCTGAATACCGGTATGAGCGTCTGCTCCATACTGTCCGCCTCCCCTCCGCTAGATTTCAACTTCATTCGTTAATCACTGGAAAACTTGTCCCGCGCGAGCAGAGCGGTTCCGATTGCGTTGTCGCTGGAACGCCCTTTGCCCGCAAACAGTAAGCTCTTTTTCGACCGTTCTGCGAGCAGTTCCCGCAGCAGGTCGCTGCCGGAAACGCCGCCGGAGAGCAGCGCGGTTTTTCCGCCGGTCTGCTCCATGGCGTTGATCAACATCTTGGAAAACGTCCGCGCCAGGCAGTCGTAAACCGCGTAGGCGACTTCCTCTGGAGCTTCCCCCTGCTCGATGAGCCGCTGAGACTGCGATTCCTGCCCGGAAAACGAACAGGTCAGCCCCTTTACGCTCGAAGGCAGGCGAATGTCCCGCCGTTTGGCCGTACGCGCGAGAGTTTCCAAGCCGCTCCCGCTCGGAAACGGCAATCCCGACTTGACTCCAACGCGATCCACAAACTGCCCCGCGTGCAAATCATCGCAGCCGCCGATGCGCTCGATTGCGCCTACGGTGCCGTTTTCCAGCCGGACGGAGAGCAAATCCGTCGTCCCGCCGGAAAGATGCATCGCCAGAAACGGCTCGTCTTGCGGAATCTCCTGCTCGTGATCCAACATCGCGGCGCGGATATGCCCC
Organism: Christensenellaceae bacterium; assembly: GCA_963674535.1. GTDB lineage: Bacteria > Bacillota > Clostridia > Christensenellales > CAG-138 > UBA7703. The sequence goes on from OY771363.1 coordinate 1,689,014, forward strand.
GCCTGATGCGTCGTTTCCAGCAACGGCACACCCAAAGCGTTTGCAATGGAACCCGCCGCGAGTTTGCCCGCCAGAAACACCGGCATGTAGGAGTCCGCCTCCGCGGTCGGTTTTGCGCTCACCGCAACGGCGGTAACGCTGCTTCTTTCGATTGCGCCGAGCAGTTCTTCGATCAGCGGCGGAAGGTTTCGAACATGCTGAAAAACGCCGTCGGACTGCCGAAGCCCGCGTTCGCCCAACGGCACAGAAAGCATCGTTCTCCGTTCGAAAACGATGCCTTCCTCGGATACACAGCAAACCGACGTCGTATAACAGCTCGTATCGACGCCTAAGAATAGACGGCTCATGTGGAAGCGAGTTCTTTTGCGACGCTGCCCAGAATGCCGTTGATAAACGCGTAGGAGCGTTCGCCGCCATAGCGTTTGGCCAGTTCCACCGCTTCGTTGATGGCCGCACCCGCGGGCACGTCTTCCTTGCGGTAGAGCATTTCATAGATCGCAACGCGGAGAATGCTTAAATCTACCTTCGCAATGCGCTCGATTGCCCAGTCCACGGAGTATTTAGAAATCAGCGCGTCGATTTCCGTTTGGTGCGCGTCAACGCCGCCGTTGATCTGCTCGACGTAAGAAACGTCCTCTGCGTCCAGCGCGCCTTCGCCGATTCCCTCGGCTTTGTCGCAAACGCGTTCGGGCGTGTCCTCGCCGCCAAGCATGCGGGAAAATTCCATCATCATCGCGACTTCACGCGCGCTCGTTCTGCTCATGCAATCGTTTCCTTACCCTGTGGTCTGCGCGCTCCATCAGCGCCGCGCGTCAGACGGTTTTGTTATTCTTCGTAAACAGCTTGTTAAAAAACTCTTTCAGCCCTTCCAGCCCGCCCTTGTCGAGCAAAAAGCCAACAAAGAAGCAGAGCGCGAGAATCAGCATCAAGAGGATGGTGCGCCAAAACCCGATGGTAAAAAACAGGATTGAAAGAATCAGTCCGATCAGCACCAGAAGGATGGTGAATTTATGTTCCTTGACAAACTCGGAAAACGAGCCGTTCATGATGCTCCTCCTCAGTCGATCCGCGCGACGCTTGCCGTCGCGGGAGCCGCCGCGCTTTCAACCAGAATGCCGATTTCGTTGACATGGATGCCCGTAAGGCCTTCCACATACTCTTTCAGCGTCTTCTGCAGTTCGGCGGAGAGCGTGACCACGTCCGTATCCGGCAGTACCGCAAGGCGGATGCCTACCGTAACGCCCGCTTCCGTTGAATGCAGGGTGGTATGGCAGTCCTTGACGCGCTGCTGCGCGCGGCAGTGCTTTTGAATCATGGTGTCCAGCGCTTCTAGCGTAATAAACGTGCCGCCAAACTCCGTTTGCTTCATCAGCGCGGAAGCCGGGCGCACTTCTGTCTTTTTCCCTTTACCTGCAAAGAGCAGCTTGATCGAGATGAGCAGCAGGATCAGCCCGCTGCCCGCGAGAATCAGCGCGTTTTCCCTGAAATTGTAGAACTGCGCGATAAAGCCCGTTACGACGGGTTCCTGAATGAGATTTGCCGCCATGCCAAAGAGCACAAACGACGCTACGATGGCCACGATTAAGAGAATGCCCAGCAACAACCGGTCGAACCATTTCAGTTTCATTGCGATAACCCCTTTTTCAATCGGCGCGGCGGATCGATCCGTCTGTTCGCCGCTTTCCATTCAAAGTAAGGAAATCCCTCTATGGATTCTTTCACGCGCTGCGGCGTTTCTTCCTGTAAAGCGGGCGGACTTTCCTCCGCCCGCGCTTTCGTCCACGGTGATTGTTTTTGCGTTTACTTTACGCGCGGCGGCTCCGGCAGAGGCTCGGCGGCTTTTTTCGCCTCCGCGGCTTCCTCTTTTGCGGCTTTGCGTTTTTCGGCTTTCTGCGCGGGCGTTTCTACGGGTTCGAACGCGATACCCTGAACGAACACGTTGATTTCCACGACCTTCAGCCCCGTCATGGTCTCGATGGCGTTTTTAACGGAGACCTGAATTTTTTCGCAGACTTCCTTGATTTTGAAACCGAACTTGACGATAACGGAAACGTCGACGGCGGCTTCTTCCGTACCGACTTCCACTTTTACGCCCTTGGTCATGTTCTTTTTGCCGAGCATTTCGGTGATGCCTTCTACTACGCCTCCGCTGAGGGCGGAAACACCTTCCACGTCCGCAACGGCAAGCGCCGCGATGGTCGCTACGACGTCGTCAGCAAATACGATTCGGCCTCCGTCTGTTGTTTCGGCGGAAACTTCGGTGCCGGTCTTTTTTTCTTCGGACATATGCACACCTCCATTCTTGTATACGGAAAATTATACCAGTCGAATCGATTCCTGTAAATAAGCAAAGCCCTCACCGTGTTACCCCGGGGTGAATCCTTTGCGGCAATTTTGCGGCACTGCGCGTGATATAGGTCTTTTTTCAGCTTTATTCGGATTCCCACGGCTTTTGTTTCGAGGAAATATTGTACAGATTTCGTTTATTGTATATTTGTATACAGACGCTTGTATTTCCCCCGGAAACACGATACACTAGCGGTAAGGATGTGACCTTCATGGCCGGATTTTACGATTCAAAAGACTATTCTTCGCTTTCCGAAAAAGTATATCGAAGTCTTCGAGACGGCATTGCCGAGGGCAAATATCAAACGGGCGACTGCCTCGTCGAAATGAAGATCGCCGAGGAGCTCGGCGTCAGCCGTACGCCCGTGCGTGAAGCGCTCAAGCAGCTCGAGCTGGAAGACCTTGTGGCTTCCCACCCGAACCGCGGCGTTGTTGTGAAAGGCTTTTCCATTGAGGACTATCAGGACGTTTCCACCATTCGCCACCTTCTTGAAGGTCAGGCGGCCTACTGGGCGGCGGAACGCATTTCGGACGATTTGCTGGGCGAACTCAAGGACGTTGTGGAGCTCATGGAGTTCTACACGCAGAAAAACGACGTTGAACACCTTGTCCGTCTGGACACGCGCTTTCACGAAATCATCTACGAAGCCAGCGGCAGCCGCACGATACGGCATATTCTCGCTTCGCTGCACCACAATATCCGCAAGGCGCGCCAAAGCTCGCTGACCCTGCCGGAACGCGCCGTCTGCTCGCTTTCGGAGCATCAGAAAATCTACCACGCGCTCGAAAATCACGAAGCGCAAGCCGCCAAGGAATATATGGAGTCGCATGTCGCCATCGCGGCGGGCTCCCGGCCGAACGAATGATTCACCGGGCCCGCTTTTTTCTTTTTCACGAACGAAGCACCGTAGCGACTGGATCGGAGGCAATCTCATGCGCATCACCTGCACCGAAGAACTGCATCCTCGCGGCGGCTCCGGCGAGTTTCTGCTGGCGCGCGCGGAAGACGCGCTCAAAGCCCTGCTTTCCGAGTATGCCGGAACGGTGCAGGTGATCTACCTCGACCCGCCGTTCGGCACGGGGGACGTGTTTCATGTCAAGCTGACCGCAGGAAAGCGCAGCATCAGCCTGCCCGCCTATTCCGATAAGATGCGCGAAAAAGAGTACCTGCTCTGGATGAAGGTCATCCTGACCGGCGCGCGGGAACTGCTCTGCGATACCGGTTCGATTTACCTGCATATCGACTACCGCATGAGCGCCAAACTTCGTCTGCTCATGGACGAGGTCTTTGGCGCGCAGAACTTTATGAACGAGATCATCTGGTGCTACAAATCCGGCGGCAGGAGCACGCGCTATTACCCGCGCAAGCACGATACGATTCTGTTTTACCGCAAAAGCGCGAACGTGTATTTCAATATTCAGGCGGTTGGCCGCCCGCGCGGGCCGGAGAAGCGCAACCACATGCGCCGCTTTATCGATGAGGAAGGCAGAATCGCCTTTTCCATCCGCTCCGCCGGAAAAGTCTACACCTACTTTGAGGATTCTCCCGTCTTTCCCAGCGACGTTTGGGACGATATCGAGCACCTGCAGCAAAAGGACAAAGAGCGCGTCGGCTACGCCACGCAAAAGCCGGAAGCGCTGCTCAGCCGCGTTATTCTCGCTTCCTCCCGCCCGGGCGATCTGGTCTGCGACCTGTTCTCCGGCAGCGGAACCACCGCAGCAGCCGCCAGCAAGCTCGGCAGGCGATTCCTCGCGGTGGACGCTTCCCCGTTTACGCTATACCTTCTGCGCGCGCGGCAACTGCAAAACACCAGCGCGGTGTCGCTTCTGGAAGGCGAGCACGCGCTGCGCCTGCGCTATCCTGCGGACGATACGGAAGCCATATTCTCCGCTAAGAAAATTGTTCAGCGCGGCAGAACGCAGCTCGTTTTGGAACAGGCGTCGTTTGCAGACGGCTATCCGCTTGTCTACGCCGCAGTCGGCGAAATAAAAGACGGCTGTTTTTACCCCGCCGTTACAGACTGTCAGCCCGTACTGCCGGTCGCCTTCCCGCTGGAAGGGATTCTCTCCCCCATCGTTCAGTTTACGGACGCGGCGGGACATCAGGCGTTCTTCACCGTGGAAGAAGCATAAGCAACGAAATTCATTTGAATTGGAGCAATCTATGCGCAATTGGATTATCCCATACTGTATGGAAAAAACCGGCGTGGAACAGGAATATAAAGCCGAGTGGGGTTCCACCCTCTGCCGCATCGGCGGCAAGATATTTCTCATGCTCGGCGAGTATAAGGACGGCCGCCCGCTGATGACCGTTAAGCTCGACCCCGCGTTTTCCGAGGTTCTGCGCGCGCAGTACCCGGGCGCAATCATTCCCGGTTACTATACCGACAAAACGCACTGGAGTTCGCTCTTTTTGGATACCGATGTGCCGGACGATACCGCAAAATCCATGCTTGATAACGCGTATCAAACGACGTTTTCGGGTCTTACCAAAAAACTGCAGACGCAAATTCTAGGTAAGTGATCGATTTTTCGAGTAACCGGCAACAACATCCGAATTTCGCCAAAACAGCGCGCCATTTGAAACGGGTGCGCCTTTTCTTCAAGTTCATCATTTATTCACGTTTGCGCAGACGTGTGCGTCTGGCTTTTTTTCTGCAGTTTTAGTATGATACAACTCATGAAGATGAATCAAACAGAACCCGTTCACGAAGAGCGGCCTGCCGCTCCCGTCGTGGAACCGACGCAGTCCGAAGCGAAAAAGCCGAAGAAACGCTGGCGCATACTGAGTTCCGTTTTTCTGTTCGCGCTGATCGCGGGAGCCATGTATTTTGCGCTGCGCGATACTTCCATTTCGGAGGTCTGGAGCGCTGTCAAGTCCGCGCATCCTATTTGGCTGCTCTGCGCGCTGGGCGCTTCCCTCATTGCCGCGGTCATGTTCGGCATTGCGCTGCATATTTCGCTGCGCGCGCTCGACGGAAAGCGCATTTCGCTCATCCGCAGCATCGGTTTCGGCTTCATCGGCCAGTACTATACGGCCATCACGCCCGCAGGCGCGGCGGGTCAGCCGATGCAGCTCTACTACATGCTGGGCTACGGCGTAGAGGTTTCGCATGCGTCGCTTTCGCTGCTGCTGGTCAACGCCTCGCACCAAATCGTCGTACTGCTGATTCCCGCAATCCTCTTTCCGTTCCGCGCGGGGTTGATTTTGGATAACCTCGGCGCGTTTCTCTGGTTTTTGCTCTTTGGCGCCATTGTCAATATCGGCCTGATCCTGTTTCTGCTGTTTGCCATGTTCTCGCAGAACTTTGTCACCCGCGCCGTCAACTGGGCAACCCGGCTTTTGACAAAGATCAAGATCATCAAACACCCGGAAGCCATTCAGGCGCGCGTCAACAAACAGATTGCGCTTTATAAGCAAGGTGCGGAAGTCTTCCGCAAGCACCCGTGGCTGCTGGTTGGCGAGTTGTTTGCCTATATCATCCTACTGGGCATGCAGTTCGTGATTCCCTACTTTATCTACCGAGCGTTCGGCCTCAGCGGTTTTGGCATGGTGGACTTTATCGCCCTGCAGTCGATTCTCTACCTTGCAGTTTGCTTTTTACCGCTGCCCGGCTCCGCCGGCGCAAGCGAGACCGGGTTTGTAACGATCTTCCGGGTGCTGTTCCAAAGTTCTCTGATCGTACCCGCAATGCTGCTCTCCCGGCTCATGAGCTTTTACGTGATCCTGCTCATCAGCGGCGTGATCTCGCTGACAATGCACCTCATCCTCACGCAGAGGCGCAAGCGCGCGCTTGCCGCCGCAGCAGCGGATTCCAGCCTGCCGGAAACGCAGCCCGCTCCGACGACTCCGCCGGATGCGTAAAATCAAAACGCGCAAACGCCCCTCCGTTTGGAGAGGCGTTTTTTTTGATTTTCGTTTATTTTCTGTTGCTTGAACGGTTGAACACGTTCTTTTTGCCCGTTCTGCCTTCGCCGTTTTCGCCGAGCGTTGCAGCATACTGCTCCAGCAGCGACTTCTGCTCTTCCGTCAAATGCTTTGGCACTTCCACTTTCACGGTGACCAACAAGTCGCCCATACCGTTTGCGTTGAGGTGCTTAATGCCCTGTTCGCGCAGGCGGAAGGTCGACCCGGGCTGCGTTCCGGCGGGAATGGTGTATTTAACGCTTTCTCTGAGCGTAGGCACCGTGATGCTGCCGCCCAGCGCCGCCATGGTGTAGGAAATCGGAATTTCCAGATACAGGTCGAAGCCCTTGCGCACAAACTGCTTATGTGAGCGCACGCCGATGGTCACGTAAAGGTCGCCGTTCGGACCGCCGCGGTGACCGGCGCTGCCCATGTTCGGCAGGCGCAGGGTTTGACCGTTATCAATGCCCGCCGGAATCTTTAGCGTCTTTTTGATGTTCTTGCGGACGCGTCCCGCTCCCCGGCACTCCGGACAGGGGTCGTTGACAAACTTGCCCGTGCCCCGGCAGGCCGCGCAGGGGCGCGTTGACGTAAACGAGCCGAGAATCGTGCTCTGCTGCGTACGCACCTGTCCCGTGCCGTTGCAGGTTTTGCACTTGACGGGTTCCGTGCCCGGTTTTGCGCCGCTGCCGCCGCAGGTTTCACAGACTTCCTCGCGCGGAATCGTAATTTCCTTTTCCGCGCCGAACGCGGCTTCCTCAAAGGAGATCGTAATGCTGTAACGCAAATCTTCCCCCGGAACGGGGCCGTTGCGGCTTGAGCCGCCGAATCCGCCGCCGGAGAACGCGCCGCCGAACATCTGCCCCAGAATATCGCCAAGGTCGCCAAACCCGCCGAAGCCGCCGCCCGCGAACGGATCCTGCCCGCCCATGGAGGGGTCGAACGCCGCGTGTCCGTACTGATCGTACTTGGCGCGCTTTTCGGGATCGACGAGCACTTCCGCCGCTTCGTTAAGTTCCTTAAACTCCGCTTCCGCCTTTTTATCGCCCGGATGCAGGTCGGGGTGGCATTCCTTTGCACGTTTACGGAACGCGCTCTTGATCTCCTCCACCGTTGCGGTTTTGGATACGCCCAGTATTTCGTAATAATCGCGTTTGTCAGCCAATGCCCCTTACCTCTCGATAAGGAGGCGCAAGCTGATGCGCCTCCTTATTTCCTTCGTTTTCTATTCAAGCCGCTGATGCGGCAAACTGGTTTTTCCTGTTCAAGGGAGAACGAAAGTTTTGCTTTCGCCTCCCCCGATAGTATAACAGATTATTTGTCGTCGTCCACAACCTCGTAGTCCGCGTCCACAACTTCGTCCTGCGCGCCGCCCTGAGCGCCGTCCTGCGGTTCGCCCTGCGGGCCGCCCGCCGCCTGCTGCTGCTGCGCGGCCTGCTCGTAGACCTTGCCAAACACGCGGTAGCTCACCTCGGTGAGGTGCTCGCTGGCGGTCTTGATGAGGCCGACGTCGCCGCTTTCGAGTGTCTTTCTGAGGTCGGCAACCGCTTTCTCGACCTCTTCCTTACCGGAAGCGTCGATCTTGTCGCCCATCTCCTTGAGGGAACGCTCGGTGGTGTAGATCATCTGATCCGCATGGTTGCGGGTTTCAACCTCTTCCTTGCGCTTCTTATCCTCGCCTGCGAACTTTTCGGCGTCCGAAACCGCGCGCTTGATCTCCTCTTCGTTGAGGTTGCTCGAAGCGGTAATGGTCACCTGCTGCTCGTTGCCCGTGCCAAGATCCTTGGCGGAAACGTGCACAATGCCGTTGGCGTCGATATCGAACGAGACCTCGATCTGCGGCATGCCGCGCGGCGCGGGCGCGATGCCCGTGAGCTGGAACTTGCCGAGAGTTTTGTTGTACTGCGCCATTTCGCGCTCGCCCTGCAGAACGTGGACTTCTACGCTGGTCTGTCCGTCCGCCGCGGTCGAGAAGATTTGGCTCTTCTTGGTCGGGATGGTCGTGTTGCGGTCGATCAGGCGCGTGAACACGCCGCCGACGGTCTCGATGCCCAGCGAAAGCGGGGTGACGTCCAGAAGCAGGATGTCCTTGACTTCGCCGCCGAGAACGCCGCCCTGAATGGCCGCGCCGATGGCGACGCACTCATCCGGGTTGATGCCCTTGAAGGGCTCTTTGCCGGTGATCTTTTTGACCATTTCCTGCACGACCGGAATACGGGATGAACCGCCAACGAGGATGACCTTGTCCACCTGAGAGGCGGAGAGACCCGAATCGCTTAGGCACTTCTGCACCAGGGTCTTGGTCTGTTCGACGAGGTCGTTAATCAGCTCGTTGAACTTGGCTCTGGTAATCGTGATGTCCAGGTGCTTGGGGCCGGATTTATCCATGGTGATAAACGGCAGGTTGATCGTCGTCTGAGCCACGCCCGAGAGCTCGATCTTGGCTTTTTCCGCCGCTTCCTTGAGGCGCTGCAGAGCCATCTTGTCCTGACGGAGGTCGATGCCGTTGTTGCGCTTGAAGTCTTCGGCAATGTAGTCGATGATCAGCTGGTCAAAGTCGTCGCCGCCCAAACGGTTGTTGCCCGCGGTGGCGAGAACCTGGAAGACGCCGTCGCCGATTTCCAGAATGGAAACGTCGAACGTGCCGCCGCCAAGGTCATACACCAGAATCTTCTGGTTGTTTTCTTTATCCATGCCGTAGGCCAGCGCAGCCGCCGTCGGCTCGTTGATGATGCGCAGCACTTCAAGACCCGCAATGCGTCCGGCGTCTTTTGTTGCCTGGCGCTGTGCGTCTGTAAAGTAAGCCGGAACGGTAATGACGGCCTGCGTCACGGTGGAGCCGAGGTAGGCTTCCGCGTCCTGCTTGAGTTTCTGCAGGATCATGGCCGAGATTTCCTGCGGCGTGTAGTCTTTGCCTTCGATGCGTACTTTGCGGGCGCTGCCCATGTCGCGCTTGATCGAAGCGACCGTACGGTCGGGGTTCGTGATTGCCTGACGCTTTGCGATGTTGCCTACCATGCGTTCGCCGTCTTTAAAAGCGACCACGGAAGGCGTGGTGCGCGCGCCTTCGGAATTGGGGATGACGACCGGTTCGCCGCCTTCAAGAAAAGCGACGCAGGAATTGGTCGTGCCGAGGTCGATGCCGATAATTTTGCCCATAAGTGATAATCCTCCAACTGTTCTATTTAATCTATATCAATTTTGTGAATCCGAGTTTAATGCTCTTTCGCCGCCTGATCGGCCGTATGAATTCCGGAAAATCCGGCGAATCGGTTATTCCGCGACTTTTACCATGGTATGTCGCAGAACTCTTTCGCCGACGCGGTAGCCTTTTTGCAGCACTTCGACGACGTCCCCGCTGGCTTTGCCTTTCACCTTTTCACGGAGCACCGCCTCATGCATGTTCGGGTCGAACTGACCTGTTGCTTCCACCTCTTCGAGGCCGAGCTTTTTGAGCGAGTCGAGCAGTTGACGCTGCACGAGCAGAATGCCTTCCAGCAGCGCTTTGTCGCAGTTCTCGCCTGCGCTCGATACCGCACGGTCAAAGCTGTCCAAGGCGGGCAGGAGCTCCTTAATGGTGTCCCGCTTGCCATCTTCGTAGCTGTCCAGACGAATGCTGGCGTTGCGCTTGCGGAAGTTGTCGAAGTCCGCCTGAATGTGCTGCAGCAGTTGCACGGTATCGTCCTTCTCCTTTTGGAGCGATTCGATATGCGCCTTTGCCGCCGCGAATTCTTCCGCCGTCAGGGTATAGACGTCTTCGCCGGCGGATTCTTCCTTTGCGATGACGGGTTCTCCGGTGACCGCTTCCGTGCGTTCGGCCTGTTCGCCGGGCGCCGCCTTCTCTTCAGAGGCGGTTGGTTTGATTGGTTCGTTCTTCTTGGTCAATGTCTGTTCTCCTGTTCCTGCTCGTCCGGATGTTGGTTCGCTGGCTGTCCGGCCGCTGCTTATTCTTCGTCGTCGCTGGTGAGCATTTCCGTGAGGCACCGGCTCATAAATTCCAGAACCGAGATGACCTTTCCGTAATGCATTCTCGTTGGCCCTATGATGCCGAACGAACCCATCGGCTCTTCGCCGATCTGGTAGGTTGCCGTGACGACGCTGCAATCCTTGAGCATATCGTTTTCGTTTTCCCCGCCGATGGTGATGGAAAATTCCAGCCTGCTCGCCCGTTTGAGCAGTTCGTAAAGGGTGTTTCGCCCTTCCACGGCGGCAAGAAACATCTTTGCCTTATTGACGTCGCTGTACTCCGGAAAATGGAGCATGTTCGTTGCTCCCGAGAGCTGAACATTCGGCGCGTCAGGGTCCATTTTGTGCTCGATGGCTTCCACCATCGAATTCAAAAACGCCCTGCGCTCAAACAGCTCTCCGCCGAGATCCTGCATAATCCGCTCGCCGAGCTGATCCATGCGGCAGTCGCGGAAGCGCTCGGTTAGAATGCGGGAAATGCGCTCCAGCTCGACGGTGTTGATCTCCTCCGGTACGCGGATGACCGCTTCGCGTGTGAAACCAGCAGATGTGACAACAACCATCAACGCGCGCCCCTCGCGGAGCGGTACGAGCTGCATATGCCGCAAGCGGTTTGCCGCGAGCATGGGCGGCATGATCATTGCCGTGTAATGCGTCACCGCCGAAAGCGCCTGCGCGGTCTGCTTCATGACCATTTCGACTTCGTCGAGCTTGGCCGTCAGGTGCGCGCGGATGAGCCTGATCTCGTCCTCCGTGAGCGCCGCTTTCTGCATCATTTGATCCACATACAGGCGATACGCCTTGTCGGAAGGGATGCGCCCCGCGGAGGTATGCGGCTGTTCGAGGTAACCCAGTTCCTCCAAATCCGCCATCTCATTGCGGATGGTCGCGCTGGAAAGGTTAAAGCCGTCCTGCTTGCTGATGGCGCGGGAACCGACCGGCGACGCGGAGAGAATATACTCGTCGATAATCGCCTTTAAGATGCCGAGTTTTCTTGCGTCGAGATCCATCTCCGCCGCCTCCTTTCCGGTTACGCGTTCTCTCAGAAAGTTCCCGCTCGAAAGGCGTTTGGCTCGTTTGGAGCGAAACGCGAGGCGGCGGGATGATTTATAAACTGTTAGCACTCTATTTCGTTGAGTGCTAACCCATGCCAAAAATTTAGCACCTGCAAGACTTTATGTCAAGTAAGTGCTGTATCAAAAATGTGACATTCCAGTGAATTCAGGCATGCCGCCTTTTTGGCGGAAATTCTGCCGAATTTCAAACGCGTTTTGTCGCTTTGCACGCAGAATTCATCACCTGTGAAACCGGAAAAAGCGAGCCGTACGCCTGTCGAAAAAGCCGCCGAACCGCTTATAAAAAGTAGCCCAGCGCCTCGTTCTGCAGGTCGAGCCCCTTACGGTTCAGCGCGATATGCGTATCGCTCTCCTCCACCCAGCCGCGGGTGCGCAGACGCTCCATCGCTTCCGGGAAAACGTCCGCCATGTCCCTGCCAAACCTTGCGTAAAACGCCGCCCGGTCTACGCCGCGCGTGAGCCGGAGCCCCAGCATGACGCATTCGAACATCTCGTCCGCAGGGTAAAGCCGAATCACTTCCCGCACGGGACGCCTGCCGCGCTCGATCTGGCGGTAGTAGTCCTTCAGCGTTTCTTCGTTGGAATAGCGCGTCCACTCCTTGAGTCGCACCGCCGAGTGCGCGGCAACGCCGAGACCCGCATATTCGCCGTTTAGCCAGTAGTTCAGGTTATGGCGGCACTCGAACCCTTCAAGAGCGAAGTTACTGATTTCGTAGCGGTGATAGCCCCGGCTTTCGAGATAGTCGATCCCCGCGTCCTGCATCTGGGCAACGTCGTCCTCGTCCGGCAGCACCGTCTCACCCGACTGCACACGATCATACAGCGGCGTATCCTCGCCAAGCGTCAGCGCATAGGAAGAAATGTGCTGTACGCCAAGGTCACAGACCGCGCGGAGCGTCTCTAAATAGTCCCGTTCCGTCTGCCCGGGAAGCCCGTGCATCACGTCCACGCCGATGTTTGTAAAGCCCGCGTCCCTCGCCAGCTGCAGCGTATGCGTAAACTGCGAATAGGTATGAATGCGCCCGATAGCCGATAAAAGTGAATCCTGCGCCGCCTGCAGCCCGATGGAGAGGCGGTTGATACCCGCCCTGCGGTAGCCCGCCAACTTTTCCGAAGTCACCGTGCCGGGGTTGCACTCCATGGAGCATTCCGCGTCCGTATGGATGAAAAAGCGCTCGCGCGCGGCGTTCAGAATTCTCTGCATCTGTTCGCCGCTTAACAGTGAAGGCGTGCCGCCGCCAAAGAAGACGGTTTGAAAACCTGCTGCAAACATCCCCGTTTCGGCGGTCAGGGCGAGCTCGCGAATCAGCGCCTGCGTATACTCTTCCGGCGCGGAATTGCAGGCAAACGAAACGAAGTCGCAGTAGTCGCACTTCTTGACGCAGAACGGGATATGCAGATACAGTCCGGTCATCGTTAGTTGATGCGCAAAACGCTCATGAACGCCTCGCTCGGCAGCTCTACGGTGCCGATTTGACGCATGCGCTTTTTGCCCTCCTTCTGTTTTTCGAGCAGCTTCTTTTTGCGGGTGATGTCGCCGCCGTAACACTTGGCAAGAACATCCTTGCGGACAGCTCTGACGGTTTCGCGCGCGATGATTTTACCGCCGATGGCCGCTTGGATCGGGATTTCAAACTGCTGGCGCGGGATAACGTCCCTGAGGCGCTCGGCAACCGCGCGCGCTTTGTTGTAAGCGCGGTCTTTATGCACGATGGTCGAGAGCGCGTCGCAGCATTCGCCGTTGAGCAGAAAGTCGAGTTTGACCAGATCGCTTTTCTGATAACCGCGCAGTTCGTAGTCGAACGAAGCGTACCCACGGCTGCGGGACTTGAGCTGGTCAAAGAAGTCGTAGATAATCTCGTTGAGCGGAAGCACGTAGTGGATGCTCGCGCGGGTTCCCTCAATGTAGTTCATGTCCACGAAGACGCCGCGCCGCTCCTGACAGATTTCCATGATGGAGCCGACGTACTCTGACGGGGTCATAATGGTCGCGTTGACCATTGGCTCTTCGACCCAGTCGATTTCGGTGACAGGCGGAAGATTCGTGGGGTTGTCGATCATGCGCTCCTCGCCGGTGGTGGTGATGACCTTGTAGATAACGCTCGGCGCGGTGGTGACCAAATCGAGGTCGAATTCCCGCTCCAGCCGTTCCTGAATGATCTCCATGTGCAGCAAGCCTAGAAAACCGCAGCGGAAGCCGTAGCCGAGCGCGAGAGAGGATTCCTGTTCGTAGGAGAGCGAAGCGTCGTTGAGCTTGAGCTTTTCGAGCGCGTCTCTGAGGTCGTCGTAGTGCGCACCGTCTGCGGGATAGACGCCGCAGAACACCATGGGGTTAACCTGCTTATAGCCCGGCAGGGGCTTCTTGGCGGGATTTTCGGCGGAGGTGATCGTGTCGCCCACCTTGGTTTCGGCAACGCTCTTGATCGAGGCCGCGATATACCCTACCTCGCCCGCCGTGAGCTCTTCTTCCGGCTTCGGCGCGGGGGTAAATACGCCCACTTCTGTTACTTCGAACTCGTGACCGGTCGCCATGGAGCGGATGCGCATGCCCGCTTTTACCGTGCCGTCGAACACACGCACATACGAGAGCGCGCCCTTGTAGTTGTCGTAGATGCAGTCGAACACCAGCGCGGTGAGCGGCTTTTCCGCATCCCCTGCGGGCGGCGGAACCAAATCGACCACGGCGGCGAGCACTTTATCGACGTTGATGCCGTTCTTGGCGGAGACCATCGGGGCATTTTTTGCTTCGATGCCGATGACATCCTCTATCTCCTGCGCGGTTCTCTCCGGCTCGGCGCTCGGCAGATCGATCTTGTTGATAACGGGAACGACCTCCAGGCCGTTGTCCACGGCCAGATAGACGTTTGCCAGCGTCTGCGCTTCAATACCCTGCGTTGCGTCCACAACGAGCACAGCGCCTTCACAAGCAGCCAGCGCGCGGCTGACTTCGTAGTTAAAGTCAACGTGACCTGGCGTATCGATAAGGTTAAACATATAGCGCTTACCGTCCGTATGCCGATAGAACATGCGCACGGCGGAAGACTTGATGGTGATGCCGCGCTCGCGCTCAATATCCATGGAGTCGAGCAGCTGCTCTTCCATGTCGCGTTCGGCAACGGTATCGGTGAGCTGCATCATGCGGTCGGCCAGCGTCGATTTGCCGTGGTCGATATGCGCAATGATGGAGAAGTTACGAATCAATTCGTTCGGGTATGCCATAAAAATCCCTCGCAGCGGTCAAAGTTCGGGACGAATCCGTGTCGTCGTCAAACGGGTCATTTACCCCGTATTCCGGGTATCATCATACTGTATCGCCGCTTCGTTTGCAAGAAGGACAAATACTGACAACAAAAAAGCGGCAATGCCGATTTCGCACCGCCGCATAATATCTAGTTGACTACTCAATGGGTCTTCTCTTTCATCGAAGCTGAATCGCCGAATCACGCTGCTGCCAAATATATGCAACTATTCGATCGGCCTTCTGGCTACGACGAAATTTCTGCGCCAGTAGTTGGTCTTTGCGCCGCGGCGCACGACCTTGCCGTTGGCGGACGACGCGTCAATCATTTCCCCGCCGCCGATGTAGATGCCCACGTGGCCAACGGTGCTGCTGTCGTCCGATTTGAAGAACAGCAGATCTCCGCGCTTCACGTCGTCAATATCCGAAATCTTCGTCCAGCTGGACGTCTTGGAAAGCCCCGACGCGTTGAGTCGCCGCGTATAAACGTTGACCTGACGCAGGCAGTAGTACACGAGTCCCGAGCAGTCAAACGAGTCCGGCCCGGACTTTCCGAGAATATAGGTGTCCCCGAGCTGTTTTTTCGCAATGGAAATCAGCTTGTCGATTCGCCCTTCCGCCGAGGAAGCGCGCGCAAGCGCCGCCTGCTTTTTCTTTTCGGCAATGATCTCCTGCTCCTTGGTGTAGGAAACGCGGGCGTCCGCCGAGTTGACGGCTTCCAACGTTTTTTCGCCCGCCTTGCCGTCCTCGGTTAAATGGTTGCGGTGCTGAAATTTCTTGACCGCGCTGACGGTGTCCGTTCCGTAATACCCGGTCACCTGATCGTCACCCAGATAGCCAAGCTCGACAAGCTGCTCCTGGAAGGACTCGATGTCGTCGCCTTCCGCGCCTTCGAGCATGACGTAGGGATCCGCTTCCTCCGAGTAGATCATTGTGATGGTCTCTTCGCCGCAGATGCCGTCCTGCTGGAGGTTATGCTGACGCTGAAAGAGCTTGACCGCGGCTTTCGTCGCGTTGCCGAAATAGCTGGTCGGTTCGTCGATAGCGAGGTACCCAAGCTCCATGAGCCGCTTTTGCAGGGCGAGTACATCCTCGCCTTCCGCGCCCTTTTCAATTCGCACTTCGATCGTCGGACTGGGCGTGGGTTCAATCGTCGGGGTGGCGTAAACGGTTGGCGAAGGCGTTGTCAGCGCTTCCATCTCCGCCAGCGCAACCGCCTGCTTGCGCCGCGTCCCGGATACGGAAAAGATCACGACAAGGCAGACTATGGTAAACAGCGTAGCAACCATAATAAAGATGCGCGTCGTCCTGCCCAAAAAGTAAATCGAGCGCAGGAAGCGTTTCAGCCACATCACAAACTTGTGTTTCGTTTTTTTGTAAAACCGTCGAATATCGTAATAGTCCATAGCGGTCTCCCGATTTCAAATTTTACGGAATCCGCTGTGGTTTTGCAATAGCAATCTAAATATTGTAATACATTGTTCAATATTGCGCGGTGTCGCCACTATATGTAGTAGTTTGAAGTACTAACCGCCTACCGTGCACATGCTGAAATGTGTCCAGAACTACACATTTCCCCAGCGATAGAATTCGCTCTTTTGCTCCGGTTCGTTTACGAGCGGATTGCCTGCAGCGCCGCCTGCGAAACGGCTTCGGCCGTTGTTTGCGCGTCGTCCACGCGCACAAAGGGTTTGCCCGACGGTAAGAACGCCTCACGCTGATTTGTTTCGAGGCGGTCAAACGCGCTCGAATCGTCCAATGCAACCAGCCGCGCGGTAAAGCCCTGCACGGAGAGCAGATCCCCCGCTTTTGTAATCAGCGGAACCAGCTCGCGGTTTGCCAGCAGCACCACGTCCGGCCCATTCTTGGGTTCGCGCAGGATTTCCGCGGGGGCGGCGGCAGATTCTGCCTGCTCGGGTTCGTCCGGTTTCGTGCGGTTGAACCGAAGCGCGGTATGCGGCAGAAAGAACTTGGAGCGCATAAGCACAACCGTCATTGCGTGTCCCGCGCCCGCGCCGATGAGGCACTGAATCGTGTTGAACGCGATGTTGGGAATCGCCGTCGCGGCGCCGTAGAGAATCGTTTCATACAGGAAGTATCCAAGCGGAACGATCAGCGCGGCCAGATAAAAGAACCCATAGCGCAGTTTTTTGCTTGTCCGGTTGAACAGGATACCGGCAACCAACGCGACCGCGCCCTTGATGAGGAACGTCGCGGGAGCGTAGATGCTCCAGCCCACCAACACGTCCGAAAGTGCGGAAGCCGCGCCCGCGCAGAGCGCGCCCCAGCCGCCGCCGAGCAGAGCGCCGGCAAGCAGCACGCCCGCGTCGCCAAGGTTAATATACCCGAATCCGCCCGGCATGGGAATTGACACCACCGACGTTAACAGGACGATCGCCGCGGCGAGAACGCCCGCCATGGTGAGCTTCTTTACCGACTGGTTCGTGTTTGTGTTGTTTTGATCCGTCATAATGCTTTTCCTCCGGCAGGGCTGTTCGCGGTTTGTCCCGCGCCACGGTTTTGGCGAACGAATGCAAGCCAAACCCTTGAACCGTTATTTTATACGTAATAGGCGCATATTGCAACGGATTTGCCGGATTCGATCTGGAAAGGCGCGTTCTCGCGCTCCGTATAACCGGTTATTTTGCCGGTTCCTTTACCGGTTCCAGTCCGATTTCCGGCAAGGCGGGTTCCAGCTTCGACTTTCTCAGGCTCAGCATGACGCCGAGGATGACGATAGCGCCGCCGATCACCTTTTGGAGCGTCACCTGCTCGCCGAGTAGCAGCCACGAGAAGAACACGCCGAAGATCGGCACGAGATTCAGCATTGACGTAACGGAGCTTGGCGAGAGCTTTTTTAAGCCGAGATTGTACAGCAAAAACGCGATGACCGAGCAGAACACGCCGAGAAACAGCATCATGGAAAACGTCATCAGCGTTGGCGCCTGCCACTGCGCGCGCTCAAAGAGGGCGAGCGGCAGCATAAAGAGCGTGCCAAACAGCGTTTGGTAGAATAAAAGCGAAATCGAAGGGTAGCGGTTGACGACCTTCTTGGTCAAAAAGTTATAAAAAGCCCATGCAACACCCGCAATAATCAATAGTACGATGCCTAGCAACTCGTTTTGCTGGCGCGCTTCCGCTTTGACATAGGAGAGGATCACGACGCCGCCGATGGCGATTAAAATGCCGATCACCTTGATCGCGCTGAGTTTGGTTTTGTAGATGAGCGACTCCAGTAAGAGCGTAATGATTGGATAGGATGCGATAATCAGCGTAGCGCTGGAAGCGGACGTCCACTGCATGGCGATATTCTGCAGCACGGCATACAGCATGATGCCTGTCAATCCGCAGACGGCCACCGTGAGAATATCTTTTTTCTCAAGGCGCACGCGGTTTTTGGGCAGCAGCGTCAGTGCGCCGAGAATCAGCGTTGCAACCACGAAACGAACCACGGCGAGCGTGATTGGCGGAAAGGTTTCGTATGCAATCTTGATGGCGACAAACGAGGAACTCCAAATAATCAGTGCGCCGAGGATGCTAAGATAGCTCGTGACGCCGGACTGTGAAGCGTTTTTCAAAACAATACTCCAAACAACTTATTACTATTTTTTAAGCAAAGGCTGCTTCGTCTAACTGCAGCTTCGAATTACGATATTCTTTTTCCGGATGGTTGTCAATATGCGTATAAAAGCTGCATATTTCTGCATATATGGTTTTCTTCTTTTAGCAGAGAAACAGATCAAAAAAGAACACCTCTCGTTTCCGAAAGGTGCCCTCTTGCGTTGATTCAGTTATTTCGCCTTCGAAATTGCGACGGCTACCCAACGGCGGCACCAACCGATCTGTTTTCTAAAAAAATTGATCAAAAAAAAGAACACCTCTCGTTTTTGAAAGGTGCTCTCTTGCGTTGATTTTGTTATTTCGCCTGCGAAATCGCAACGGCTACCGCAACGGTGGCACCAACCGATCTATTTTCTATAAAAATAGATCAAAAAAACACCTCTCGTTTCCGAAAGGTGCTCTCTTGCGTTGATTTCCTTATTTCGCCTGCGAAACCGCAACGGCGACTGCAACGGTGGCGCCCACCATCGGGTTGTTGCCCATGCCGATGAGACCCATCATCTCGACGTGCGCCGGAACGGACGAAGAGCCCGCGAACTGCGCGTCGGAGTGCATACGGCCCATCGTATCGGTCATGCCGTAGGAAGCGGGGCCCGCCGCCATGTTGTCCGGATGCAGGGTACGTCCCGTGCCGCCGCCGCTGGCCACGGAGAAGTACTTCTTGCCGTGCTCGATGCACCATTTCTTATAGGTGCCCGCCACGGGGTGCTGGAAGCGCGTGGGGTTCGTGGAGTTGCCGGTGATGGAAACGTCCACGCTCTCATGCCGCATGATGGCTACGCCTTCGTTGACGTCGTCCGCGCCATAGCAGCGAACCTTCGCCTTGTCGCCGTTCGAGAACGCCTTGGTGCTGACGATCTTGAGTTCGCCTGTCTTGTAGTCGTACTCGGTTTCAACATGCGTAAAGCCGTTCACACGGGAAATGATGTAGCCCGCGTCCTTGCCAAGGCCGTTGAGGATGACCTGCAGGGGCTTGGTGCGCACTTTGTTGGCGGTTCTGGCAATGCCGATTGCGCCTTCCGCGGCGGCAAAGCTCTCGTGCCCTGCCAGGAAGCAGAAGCAGGAGGTCTCTTCGCGCAGCAGCATGGCGGCCAGGTTGCCGTGGCCAAGGCCGACTTCGCGCTGATCCGCAACCGAACCGGGAATGCAGAACGCCTGCAGGCCGAGGCCGATGGCTTCCGCCGCTTTGTCAGCGGTTTTTGCCCCGGTCTTGATGGCGATTGCGGCGCCTACAGTATATGCCCAGCAGGCGTTTTCAAACGCGATGGGCTGAATGCCGCGGACGATGCCGAACACGTCGATGCCCTTTGCGTCTACGATCGCCTTTGCGTCGTCGAGGCTGTTAATGCCGTACTTTTTGAGTTCGGCGTTGATCTTTTCAATTCTTCTTTCGTATCCTTCAAAAGTAGCCATAGCTGCCTCCTTACGCTTTCCGCGGGTCGATTACCTTGGCGGCCTGGTCAAAACGCCCGTAGGTACCGATGTTCTTTTCGTACGCTTCCTTGGGATCGACGCCCTTCTTGATCGCGTCCATCATCTTGCCGAGGCTGACGAACTTGTAACCGATGATCTCGCCGCCTTCGTCAAGGCCGATGGCGAGCACGTAGCCTTCCGCCATTTCCAGATAGCGCGCGCCCTTGCACTTGGTGCCGTACATGGTGCCGATCTGCGAGCGGAGGCCTTTGCCGAGATCTTCGAGACCCGCGCCAATGGGCAGGCCGTCGTCGGAAAACGCGCTCTGCGTGCGGCCGTAGACGATCTGCAGGAACAGCTCGCGCATGGCGGTGTTGATTGCGTCGCAGACGAGGTCGCTGTTGAGCGCTTCAAGAATGGTCTTGCCGGGCAGGATTTCCGCCGCCATGGCCGCGGAGTGCGTCATGCCACTGCAGCCGAGGGTTTCGACCAGCGCTTCTTCAATCACGCCGTTCTTAACGTTGAGCGTGAGCTTGCAGGCACCCTGCTGAGGAGCGCACCAGCCTACGCCGTGCGTTAAGCCGCTGATATCGGTAATTTGTTTTGCTTTGACCCATTTGCCTTCTTCCGGAATCGGAGCGGGGTCATGCTTGGCGCCCTTGAGGACGCATTCCATTTCTTCCACTTCATGAGAATATTGCATACGTGGAATTCCTCCTTTAGTGTTCACACTTGCCAAATTGTTTCAGGGTACAGTATAGCATTATCGATAGAGCGTTTTCAACACGAATATTCGGACAATTCGGACGTTTTTTAGGCAAACCGGCTCCGCAAACGCAAGATAAGCAACACCGGATGATTTTACTTTGGCGCATGGCTCGTCTATGTTATACTGTTTTCAGTTGAATGATCGGGGGAACAACCGCTTGCCGTATCTCGCGCTCGCGCTCTACGCTTCAGACGTGACGGTTCATCTCTTTACCTGCGCCAGTAAAAACAGGCTCATGCTCCGCAGGGTGACGAAATGCCTGCTCATGCCGCTGTTAGCGCTCTGCTATGCGCTCTTTGCCAAAGCATTCTCGCCAAACGTGCTCGCCGCCATCCTCTTCGGGTTTGCGGGCGATCTCGTTTTGCTGTTCCGTCCCCGTCATTGGGCGTTTCCGGCGGGCATCGCGGCGTTTGCCGCGGGTCACGTGTTCTATCTTGTCAGTTTCCTCTCCGCCTTGCCGCAAAAGCCCGCCTGGTACTGGATTGCGCTTCTTGGATTGGTTGCGCTGGCCAGCGCGTGCACGCTGATACGCTACATTTGGAAGGGTTTGCCCAACAAGCTCAAGCCGCCGAGCTTTCTCTATATGCTTCTCATCGGCGCCATGGCTTCCTCGGCGGTGCTGTTCGGGTTCTCCGGCGCTTCCCCGCTCTGCTGGCTGGCGATTCCCGGCGGACTGCTGTTTGTGTTTTCCGACGCAACGCTTTCCATAGACGCGTTCCATCACGCGGTGAAGTACCGCAACGTCGTCGTGATGAGCACCTACATCGCCGCGCAGACGCTGATTGTCGCAGCGCTCGCGTTGAACTGATTGTTCAATCGAACTGTTCTCCAAGCCAAACCGGCTCGTCGCCGCTCAAACGGAGCAAAAGGAGGTCGAAGTAATTCATGGAACTCACCATTCTAGTCGTTTCCCTCTGCGTCTTTGTGCTGACGCTTTTAGCGCTGCTGTTTATCTACCGCTCGCAGCAGACGTTTCAAAAGGAATTCCGCAGCGAACAGACGCGCGCGCTTTCGGAACTGCGCCGCGAGCTGGCGGACGGCGTGCAGTCCTCCGTTTCCAGACTCGGCAGCATGATCCTCGAACAGCAGCGCACCAGCGACGCGCAGGGTGAAACGCGTTTTAAGACGTTTGAAGTCACCAACGAGCAAAAGCTGGAAGCCATCCGCCTCACCGTCGAGCGCAGGCTGATTCAGCTCCAGACGGAGAACGCGCAAAAGCTCGACGAAATGCGCAAGATCGTCGATGAAAAGCTCCAAAAAACGCTGGAAACCAAGGTTGCCCAATCCTTCCAGCTGGTCAACGAACGGCTCGAGCAGGTCTACAAAGGCCTTGGAGAAATGCAGACGCTCGCCGCCGGCGTGGGAGACCTGAAAAAAGTGCTCTCCAACGTCAAGACGCGCGGCATGCTGGGCGAAATTCAGCTCGGCGCGATACTGGAAGAGATTCTTGCTCCCGAACAGTACGAGCGCGACGTTGTGATTAAACCCGGCTCCAAGGAAAACGTCGAGTACGCCATCAAGATTCCCGCAGCCGACGGCGTCTCTGTTCTGCTGCCCATCGACTCCAAATTCCCTGCCGACCTGTACGCCGTATTGCAGGACGCCTACGAGTCCGGCTCCAAGGAAGCGGTCACCGCCGCGCGTAACGCCCTAATCCAGCGCATCCGCATGGAAGCGACAAAGATTCGCGATAAATACATCGACCCGCCGCATACAACCGACTACGCGTTTATGTTTCTCCCGTTCGAAGGACTTTACGCGGAAGTTACGAGCCGCGGGCTGGTGGAAGAGCTTCAGCGCTCGTGTCACGTCATCCTGGCCGGGCCTTCCAACATGGCGGCGCTGCTCAACACGGTGCAGATGGCGTTTCGCTCGTTTGCCATCCAGCAGCGCAGCAGCGAGGTCTGGCGCGTACTGGGCGCGGTCAAAACAGAATTTGCCAACTTCAGCAACGTCCTCGCCAAATCGAGAACGCACCTGCGTCAGGCCGACGAAGACTTGGAAAAGCTGATCGGCGTGCGCTCGCGCGCCATTACGGCAAAGCTCCGCTCTGTGGAAAAGCTGGACGACGTCGCCAGCGGGCTTCTGCTGGGAACCGCCACGGTTGAAAGCGATTTTTCGGACGCCGACGAACCAGCCGATACCGAAGCGGGAGATTCGCCGGACGAAGCCTGAGACGAAGACTGATTGAAGAAAGACATTGTATCCGTGCCATCCCAGAACACCACGCCTCATATGATAAAGACAAACGAACCGCCTGATGAGGGCGGTTCGTTTGCTGGGTACCAATTGATTTGGAGGTATCTTATGAAAACTGCTTGCCCATCGCCTCCTGCCAGCGTTCGAAGGCTCGGCTGAACGAGGTTCCGAACGAATTTTTAAAGTCTTCTTTCCCGCAGCAGTATCCGGTGAGCTTGTCAAAGCCGTAGTGGTCCGCCAGATACGCGCAGAATGAAGAAGCCATCATCACACTCATATCGTCCCCGTCCTCCAGTTCGCCGCTGAACTCCTCCAGCGAACGAATCGGCGCGGACTCATAAAGCGTTCCCCAGTTCATGCCGTTTGTGATGCACGTGTATGCCATTGCGTCCACAAGCAGACGGTAATCCCGTTTCGTAAGGTTCTTTTCGTTTCCGCCCTGCTCTAAATACGCCTGCGCGTAGGGCTTCGTTTTGTCAATTCCTTCTTCGGCAAGCATTGCCTGCGTCATGTCGAACGGGTTTAGCACGCCGCCCAAGTACTGCGCATATCCGAACTGCTGCCAATGGAGTTCTTTTGCGTCCATCAGCGCAAAAACATACTGCTGAGCGCAGCGCGTGTAGTCTTTGCCCGTCTGTATGTCGATAGAGTCGCAGTTGACGTCATACTCGTATAGCTCAGCGTTGGTGATCAAGTAATTCGCAAGCTTTTCCGCATTCTCCGCGTTGTAGTATCCGTCTGCGTTCTTTTTCAAGTACGCCTGTATATAGATCTGACCGTTTGAGAGCCGCTCTAAAATATCGGCAAATTGTTTCGCCACCCGGTCCTGATTGCTCAGCGCCTTTGGTTCAAGGCGCAGCGAAAGAGTGTTGTTGAGATCAAATCGAAGGAATGTCGCGGTCGTCTGCGGTTCAAACTCGTTCAGATCCGGCAGCCCTTCCTTGACTGCTTTTTGCGGAATGTAATGTGGGTTGGCAACGCTCTCCGTCTTGATATCGCCCGACACTTTGACTGCCACATACTGCACTTCGTCGCCAGTCGGCTCTTCCGCCACGTTCAGCGAAACGGGATTGGCCAACAGCACGGCGGTTGTAACAAGAGCGGCAAGCAGCGCAATCAGAATTACCCAAGCCGCGGGTTTTTTGTAGTTGAGCACATTCATGATCCTGCGCTTGGTGCAGCGCTCGCCAAAGGCAAGCGGGCCGCCCGCAAACGATACGGTGCGCGTTCCAAGCTTGAGAAGCGTTTCTCCGTAGGCCGCGATCTGCTCGCGGGGTAAGGCATGAATCGCGCGTTCGTCACAGCTTGCTTCCATATCCTCACAGAAAAACCGGAACGCCAGCCAGGCCAATGGATTGAACCAATGCAGAGCAAGAATGATGAACAGGACGGGTTTTACAATATGATCGCGCCTTGCGATATGCGCCCGCTCATGCCGCAGCACCAGCGCACGGGACTCTTCTGGGAAATTGACCGGCAGGATAACGCGCGGCCGAAAGAAACCAAATACGAACGGAGAAGAAACGGCGTCCGTTTCGTAAACGCCCGGCTCGGTGAGAACCGCGTCGCGCAGGCGACGGTTGAGCCTTGCGTAGAGGATGCCCGCGTAGAGCAGCATCCCCGCCGCCCCGGTGAGCCAGACCACGGTGCCAATGGTAATCCAGTTGGTCTGCTGCGCGGCGTTCGCCGTTTGCATAACGGTGGCGGAAGGCATTCGTTCGGGCAGAAGTTCGGACTCAAGAACGGTTCCCGGCACAGTTGTTTCATTCATCCAATCGGGAATATCCACAACCGTATCCGCCGGAATGTAGGTTACAACGCCGTTGACCGGAGCAGGCGCGCCGATGCTGCCTAAAAGTGAAATCGGCGCCGAGAAGCTGAACGGCACAAACAAACGAATGAACACCACCGCCCAAAGCGCGCACCGAATCCAGCGCGGCACCTTTTTCAGCGGCATCCATAAAAGCGTGACGCACAGCGCAACAATGCTGCCCGTAACGCTCATGTTTAAAATTGTGCGGAAAACCTCTGTCATGCGTTACCTCTCGCGGTATTCCTGCAGGAGTTTTTGTATCTCCGCCGCCTCCGTACTGGAAATATCTCCGCCTTCCAAAAACGCCGCGATAAACGCGGGCAGCGAACCTTTGAAGCCGCGGCTGACAAGCTGGCTGCCTTCTTTGCGGCCCGCTTCTCCCCGCGCGACCAGGGATGTTACAACCGAAGTTTCGCTGACCAAATAGCCCTTTTCGCATAGGCGTTTGAGCACGGTATAGGTCGTGGTCCGCTTCCAGCCGAGCTTCTGCTCCGCGATATGGCAAAGCTCGGGAGACTCGATTGGTTCATGATCCCAAACGATATCCATGAGCCGCCAATCCGCATTCGTTAAGTTGACTTCCGGTTCCATAACAATCTCCTAGTCTAACGTTTTAGACAATTAAGTCTAACATTCTAGACTTTACATGTCAACCATGTTTTTCGTTCGGATTCTGTCGAGCTGGCGCTCCTCAGCGAAATTCGCTGATTTGCATAGTTGCCTGAGCCGAAAGCGGAGCCCCGCTGCGCGAGGCTCCGCCGGCACGCACGTCTGCCGCTAAATTGTGTATCTGCTGCCGGTCGAAATTGCCGTCAGCCGATCGCCCAGCATTTCCTTGAGCTGGTCAAACGCTTCCTCGCCGGTGCAGTGCCCCGTGTAAAACACAGCGCCCGACGCCGAGAGCGCTTCTCCGACGGCGCGGATGCGATCCGGCGGTTCGCTCTTTTTCAGGCTGGGGCTTTTCAGGTGGAATCCGCCGAATACGGCGTTCATCCGCCCGCCCGAAATCTCTTCCGCGCGGCGCAGAATATTGACGATTCCGCAGTGCGCGCAGCCCGCAAACAGCACGAGCGCTCCGTTTTCGGCAAGGATCAGATTCTGCTCATGCGCAAAGTCGTCCGCAACCAGCTCCCCGTTTTGTTCCATAAACAGCGTCTCGTTACAGCGCGGAAACAGCGTTCGCGCTGTTACGCCGGAAAACAGCGTCATGCCGCGGGCAATCTCCATTTGCTCGCCCGCAACAATAATTCGGTCCGAAGTGAGCAGCGCCGTATCCAGTCCGATATCGCCGATAACGCCGCCCTGTTTTAAGGAAAGATGCCGCTCGAACGCACGGGCGTTTATATAAACCTTCGCCTTTTTATTCGCCGCAAGAAACGCGCTAAGTCCGCCGCCGTGATCGTGATGTCCATGCGAGATCACCGCAATATCAACCTGATCGATTGGAACGCCGAGCTTTTCCGCGTTTTGCAGGAAAAGGTCAGTTTTGCCCATATCGAACAGGATTTTCGCTTCCCCGCTTTCCACGTAAAGGCTCAGCCCGTGTTCGGCGGAGTATTCCGGCGAAAGCGCCGTGTTTTCTGCAAGAACTGTTATCCGCATACCGTCTCCTGTTTCCCGGCGGCGCAGGCATTCGCGTTTCGCCGCATTTGCCACGCAAAGCGTAATTCAGGCTTTGTGCTGATGGTAAAACTCTTTGAGCGACGCTTTCGTCTGCTCGTCCAGATGATGCCAGCGAACGCCCTGAATCGCGCCTTCCAGCGCCGAAAGCCGCATGATGCAGGCGGAAGGATCGCGCGCCAGAATCCGGAGCCAGGCTTCCCTGCTGCCGACCTGCTTAAGTTCGTCGAACGTCGTGATTCCCACCTCGTTCAGCTGGCCTTCCAGCTTCTCGGCAATATTCGGCAGTTTTGTCAGCTCGCCCATATGCTCTCCTCCAAATGGTTCTTATAAGGTAATCCAATACCGCTCCAGCGTCACGCCGTCGCGCGCGCAGAACACGGTCTTTTCATACACGCCGCCGTTGGCGAGGATGGTGCGCTTGCTACCTTCGTTGCCCTCAATACAGGTAACGAGCACGCGTTCCAGCCCGAACGTTTTGCAAACGCCGAGGCACTCTTTGAGCATCCACGTGGCGTAGCCTTTTCTGCGCTCGTCGGGACGCACGCTGTAGCCGATGTTCCCGCCGAAATCGCGCAGAAAATCGTTGAACTCGTGCCGGAATTGAATCATGCCGACGATTCTGCCGTCGCTGACCCTTACATAGGCGAACTGCTCGGACACGACCCAGAATGAAGGCTTTTTTATCGGGTCTTCCGCATCTTTATTAAACTGCAGCCAATCCTCCGCGCGCTCCATCCGCTGGAGCGGGCCGGTGCCGTCCATGGAGTCGCCGCATGCCAGAAACGCCGCGCGGTACGACTCGATTTCGCGCGCAAGCGATTCATCCGGCTTGATCAGCACGCATTCGTCTTCCGCAACAACGCGCGTCATACGGTGCTCCTTTCCTATAGTAAAATGTCGATTCGAAAATCAGCCATGATTGACCGGAATGTGCTCCGAACCGAGAAACATTGCCTTATTGCTGTTGACCAGCTCCGCAAAATGCGTTTTTACCGCTTTGGGCAGCAGGTTGATGCGCGCTACATCCCCAATTTCAACCCATTCGCTGGCAACCTGCGAGCTGTCCTGTTCCGTAGGCTTTTTCACCTCGCTGGAGGCAAGCCTGCAAACGAAGAGATGCAGCATCTTGTGCGCATACTCCGGGTAGGTTTCACGGATAAACGCGCTGTCGCAGATTTCCTCCATCAGCGCGGCAAAGCGGAGCGGTTCGACCGTATAACCCGTTTCTTCCAGACACTCGCGTACAAGCGCGTCGTACAGGGTTTCGTATTGTTCCTGCCCGCCGCCGGGCAGCGAGTAGTAGTCCCCGTTCGGCTCGTCATAACAGCGATTGAGCAGCACCTTTCCATTATCCAAAATTATTGCTTTTACCGTGCTGCGAACGCTCATCCTTTTGACCTCTTCCTGCTTTTCAATACAATGAATATTTGTGAAGAACTTGCCGGTTCTTTCCGATATTTTGCTATTATACCACGCACAGCGCCATATTTCCATACGCGTTCAAGCGCCGTGGATTCGACAAATCGTATATCAAATGGTATAGTAAAAAGGTTAAAGAAAATCTGAAACAGAAACGAGGAAGGAGAATTATGAAGAAAATACGGTATGGAATAGGGTTTGCGACCGGAAGAAAGAGCTTTAAAAAGGTTCTGAGCGCTTATCTTCAAACGTGGATGGAAGCAAAGAAAAGGCTACCGCCCGATTACGAAGTCGCCCTGACCCTTTTTGTTGCATATGACCTGGACTACCTGAGTACACAGTCAACGGATTATACGAATCTGAGTCAGGAAGTCGTAGATCAATTCGAAAACATCGTCTTTTTAGGGGCGAAAAACGCCTTGCGGAGCATCGAACGGCTTGAAAAAGGGGGTTCGTTTTCGAAGACGGAATTGCGCAGCGTGTTCAGCTCCGGTTATGCCGGCAAGCGCAACGCCATTTTGTATGCCGCGCTGGACAATCAAATCGACTACCTGCTGTTTCTCGACGACGACGAATACCCTCTTGCTGTAACCGCCAACAGTGAAGGCTGCCTCTGGAGCGGACAACACGTCATCCTCTCGCACATGCTCGAAATACCGAACGCGGACTATACAAACGGCCATCACTGCGGCTATGTTTCGCCGATTCCGCAGATACGGTTCAACGAGCAGCTGACCGAAGCCGACTTTCAGGCGTTTATCGAGGCAATCAGCAACGATATCATCAGCTGGGAGAGCATGAAGGGACTGATGGAATCCGGCGGCGTTACCTACGCTTCCAAAGAGGTCCTGACCAAGAAGCAAAAGACCGATGTTCCGGAGATTCACGGCTGCAAATTCATCTCCGGCGCGAATCTTTGCATCAACCTCACCAGTCCGGAGCGGACGTTTCCGTTTTACAATCCGCCCGGCGCGCGCGGAGAGGACACCTTCCTCTCCACCATGCTGCACGAGCGCACGGTACGGCAAATTCCGTGCTATGCGTTTCACGACGGGTTTTCAACCTACAAGCACATCCTTGACGGCGCGCTGCCAACAAAGTTAGCGCCGATTACCGCAGAATCCCGCGCGGTGGTCACGCGGTTTTTAGGCGCGTGCACCGGATGGGTGCGGTATAAACCGCTGCTGGTCTATCTTACCCGGCCGGAAGCGTTCGAGCAAGAGATGGCGCATATGCAATCGACGCTTTCCGATGTTCTGCCAAAGTTTGCCGCATACGCGGGCGACGACGGCTTCCTCGCCATTGAGGACGAGTTCATGAAGTACCGCAAAAACGTTCCAAAGCACGCCGCGCAGCTGCATCTGGCGCAGGCGACCTGGAAAAAGCTTCTCGAAGTGATTGCCGAAGAAAAATCGTTTTCCGGCCGCTGAATAGCTGGCTGGACAAGGCGCTTCACGCCGCGCGCATAAGGCACACACCGCAAAAATGCAACAAACCCGCCTCAAACGAGACGGGTTTTGTTTGCTTTGGTGGAGCATGGGGGATTCGAACCCCCGACCTCAACATTGCGAACGTTGCGCGCTACCAACTGTGCTAATGCCCCAAGCCGCTTGATTATGATACAACAGGGCATTCAAAAATGCAAGGGCTTTTTGCCAAATTTTGTTTCCGTTTCTTGTGAAAAAAGCGCCTTTGGAGGTTACCCGTTCAGGCTCCGTTCCAAAGGGGTTTCTTCGTCAGTCTTCATTCCGCTTCCATGCGGAGATCGTTAAATGATAGGGTCGTTTACTTCGCGTCCGCGGCAAACAGCGGCAGCGCGGCGTAGAACTTGACCGCTTTGAGCAGGTCTTTAATCGCCACGCGGTCGTTGACGGAGTGGCAGTCGGCCAGCTCGCCCGGCCCGAACACGATGCTGGGAATGCCCAGCCGCCCACAGAAGTGCGTTGCGTTCGTGCAGCAGGGCATCACCCCCACCTCTGCTTCTTCTCCGCCGAACATCGATTCATAGGCTTCCACGCTCGCGGTTACCAGCGGGTGATCCTGCTCGAGAATCCAGGACGGGAAGTAGTCCTGATAGGTGATGTCGTAGCCCTGATAGGTTTTAACGTGTTCGGTGTCGATCTCCACCGTGACGCCGGGAATCTTCTCGATGAGCGGCTTGATGTCCTCCAACAGGTCGTCTACGGTTTCGCCGCAGGCAATCCGCCTGTCGCAGGTGATGATCACCTTGCCGGGAATCGTGTTGTGGGAAGGCGCAAAGCACTGGCAGTCCGTCACTTCAATCGTGCCGCCGCCGAGTACGGGGTCTTTTTTTGTAAACTTCAGTTTGTCGATGCCGTCGATAATCGGCAGCGCCTTGACGAGCGCGTTGTCGCCGCGCCAAGCCTCGCTTCCGTGCGCGCACTTGCCCGGAACGGTAATGCGAATCAGCGCCCTGCCTTTATGCCCGCGCATGATCTGGCAGCTGCTGCACTCGGCAATGACCACGTAGTCCGGGTGAATGTCCGCGTTGATCTGCATCATCGCCTGCACGGCGGAGCCTTCCACATCCTCTTCGGAAAGCGAGCCGGAGACCCACATGATAAACGTTTTGTCGAGCCCCAGCTCCTTGAGTGCGCGCGCGGCAAACACCGCCGCCGTGAGCGGGCCTTTGTCGTCCACGGCGCCTCTGCCGTGAATCACGCCGTCTTCGATTTTCGCCGAGAGCGGATCGAAACCCCAGTCGGCTTCGTCGCCCGGTTCGACGGTATCGATATGCGCGTCGTACAGCAAAACGGTCTTTCCGCTGCCGACACGGCCGAGCACGTTGCCCACTTTGTCCACGCGAACTTCATCAAAGCCGAACTCCTCCATCTTTCCTTTCAGAAAGGCGGCGGCGTCCTGCTCGTGATACGTTACGCTCTGCTTTGCGATGAACGCGGTGAGGAAACGAACCATCTCCTCCTGATGCGCCTCGATATACGCCTCCAGGCGTTCCAAATCTTCTTTTATGTTTGGCATCGGTATCCCTCCAAATCAGCAACATCTATGGTCATCATTTTAACACACAAAACAGGTCATTTGACTTGCACCAAATTGCATCATTGCCCAAAACGCGCGCTATTTTGGTTTCTCGTGTTCCTAACGGTAAAAACTGTGGTTATAATGAAACCATTCCAAATTTCATCATTCTGGAGGAAATTGTATGCAGACGTTGCTCAAGGGAAAGCACCTTCTCCGCGAACAGGATTGGACCAACGAAGAGATCGAAACCCTCTTTGCGGTCACCACCGAGCTGAAAATGCGTTACGCGCTCGACCTGCCCACCGAATGGCTCAAGAACAAGTCGCTGTTCATGCTGTTTTTTGAAGAGTCCACCCGCACCAGGAACGCCTTCGAATGCGGCATTACGCAGCTCGGCGGCCACGCAAACTACCTGACCCCCAAGATGACCCAGATCGACCACGGCGAAACCCCGAAGGACACCATCGAAGTCCTCTCCCGCATGGGTCACGGCATCGGCGTGCGCAACACGTTCGTCAACGGCCACAAGTGGATGGAAGCCATCGCAGAGTTCTCCAAGATTCCGGTCTTCAACATGCAGTGCGACATCTGGCATCCGACCCAGTCGTTCGCCGATCTCTACACGATTAAAGAAAAGTTCCATAACGAGCTGAAAGGCCGAAAGTTCGTCATCTCCTGGACGTCCGCGGGCAAATACATGCGTCCGCTTTCCATGGCGCAGTCGCTTGTCGCCCTCATGCCGCGCTTTGGCATGGATGTTACGTTAGCGCACCCCAAGGGCTTTGAGCTCATGCCGGAACCCATGCGTCTTGCGCGTGAAAACGCGGCGCGCTACGGCTCCAAGTTCGAAGTTGTGGACGATATGGACGAAGCCGTTCGCGGCGCGGACGTCGTTTACGCAAAGGGCTGGGGCCCGGTCATGACCGTTGGCGACGACGAAGCCGCCGGCGTTGAAATGATCAACCAGAACCCCGGCTGGATCGTTGACAAGCGCCGCATGGATCTTGCCGGCCCCGAATCGATCTACATGCACTGCATGCCCGCCGATCGCGACATCGAAGTCACGAGCGAAGTCATGGACGGCCCGCACTCCGTTCTGTACGACGAAGCAGAAAACCGCCTGCACACCATCAAGGCTCTGATGGCGCTGACCATGGGCAACACGATGGCGCGGAGATAACGCAAACGCGTTAATCCTCCTCCCTTGCAGCAAGCAAAAATACATACAAAAAAGCCCGGAACTTCAATTTCCGGGCTTTTTCTGTTGCGTGTCAATAAATTAGCTTGCAGATGCTAGCTTTTTGCTGTCGTCTCAGCGGGTTTCTCCGTTTTGGCTGGTTCCGCCGGAGGCGCGGCGGGCGGCGCTTTTTTCGCGCTGCGCTTGAGCAGCGAACCGATCAGGTACAGAAGCGGCATCACCATAATCAGGATGTTCTTCCAATAAACCGCGAACGTTTTGCCCGCAATGAGGTTGATTGCAAGCGGAACGGCGGCAATCAGCAGCAGCGCAAGCCCTATCAGGCGACAGCGTTTCATCTGCTTGCTGACCAGGCCGAACACGCCCGCGATAAAGCCGAGCACGCCGCCGATGATGGCGAACACCGCATCCGTCACCCCGCCGATGGAGAGCGTAACGTTCTCCCCCGTCAGTCGGTAGAGCGCAAGGCCGATCATCGCCGCCGCGATAAAGAGATACACGCAGCTGACGATCAAAAAGAACGTCTCCGCGCGGGTGCGTGTTTTGTTTTCCGTCATGCCGTTTCCGACCTTTCTGATTCAATTATTCGCGGTTCAGGCAACACCGTACTTAATGTTCTTGATATTCCCTGTGGTTAAAACTTGCTGTTGATCTCCTCAACCGTGTGGTCGAGGCGCGACCGCTCCGCAGCCAGGCAGATCAGGTGGCTCTGGATCGAGTCGTGGATGGAGCTTTTGACAATGCCTTCCTCGCCGAGTTCCATGCGCACGAACGCGCCGATCAAGCCCATGTCCCCACCGCCGTGACCGTCGCTCATGCCGCCGGGCAGCGGATTTTCCGTTGAGCGGACGGCGCCGGTGCGGAAGTTCGTAACCTCGATCGTTTCCTCACTCATCTTTGCGCGGATTTCTCCGTGGGAACCCATAATGTGGATCGTGCGCCCATGGCGGAAGTCCGTAAACGCGGAAACCGTCATGGTGGCGGTCACGCCGCCTTCGAATTCGAGAATCGTGGACTGGTGATCGACCACGTCGTTATCGCAGCGGTAGACGCATCTGCCGTAAGGCCCTTCGCGCAGCGCTTTGATGCGCCCGGCCGTGCTGATATCGTCCGTAATGACCGAGACCGGCCAGCCGGTGAGAAACGGAATCATATAGAGCCTTGTCGCGCTGTAGGGGCACGTTGCGGCAACGGAGCAGTCCAAACAGCGTTCCGCGCTGCCTTCCGGCGCGTTCTCCGCGGTGAAGTGCTTGAGGGAACCGAACGACGCCACGCGTTTGCAGTCCTTGCCGATCAGATAGAGCATAATATCCGTATCGTGGCAGCTCTTGGCGAGGATCATCGGGCTCGTTTCGTCCTCGCGCCGCCAGTTGCCGCGTACGAAGGAATGCGCCATGTGCCAGTAGCCAATGTTTTCGCTGTGGGCAATATTGACGACGTCCCCGATTTCCCCGCTGTCGATGATGGCTTTGAGCGTGTTGAAAAAGCGAGTATACCGCAAAACATGGCAGACCACCGCGCGCTTTTTCGTACGTAATGACGTATCGTAAATGCGCATCAGTTCCGCTTCCGTTTTGGCAATCGGCTTTTCCAGCAAAACGTCGTAGCCCTTCTCCATGGCGTAGCAGGCGGGATCGACGTGATGATTGTCCTGCGTGGCGACCAGCACCGCGTCCGCTTCTATTCCCGCGTCGAGCGCGTCCTTCCAGTCGGCAAACACCGCGGTTTCGGGCACGCCGTACCGCGCGGCAAAGGCGTTCCGCCGCTGTTCGAGCGGGTCGGCAACGGCAACGAACCGGAGTTGATCGGGAGCAAGCAGAGAGTACGGAGCGTAAGCGTCCATGCCGCGCGCACCCGCGCCAAGGCAGATCATCCGAACGGGTTTCATCATTCAATTCCTTTCTGAAAAAAGCAATTATTATTCGAAATGTATGGGATTTGTCCGTTGGAATAAAGTGTATCACGTTTATGGGGAATTGCAATAACGCGAAAACCCGCGCGTGTTGTGATCTTTTTAAGCCTATGCCTTTGCTTCGTCGGCAGGCAGGACGAAGTCGAACATTTCGAGCTGGCGGAAATAGTATTCCTTAATCGTCAAATCTTTTATTTCCTCCCATCTTTTCAAATCATTTTTATATATCAAGGTCCCCCAGATAATACTCTCTCCCTCATCCAGACCAAAATAAATCTCATAACCTTGTCCAGTTCCTTCTTCAGTAAACGTTACGTGTGTTATTATTCCTCCGTTAGATAAAATATTCTCAGCTGAAATTTTCGCGCTTCCTAATATTAATCTCCCACCAGTAGAGTATAAAGCAAATCTAGCATTCTTCAACTTTTCTCTTTGCGTAATCGAGGAAAGCCAATCTTGATAAAGCCTGATGTTATTAATTCGTATGTGCAGTGTGCTTTCACTTTCAAAATCTGTTTTGTTTAGTGAGTTTGTGAAAAATCCGTTATACAGTTCGACATTCTTATATTTTACAACTAAAAAAAACAGATAAGATTGATGTTCACGATAATCCGAGTATTCGTTTAAAAATGCAGTTAACATACATTTGTAAGTTGAAATGATTGTAGTTACATCTCTTAAGCTTAAGTCGAATATCTCGCTTAACTGAGCAAGGTACTCTGTATTATTAATTATGTAATGACTCTGGTTTTTTTTGTAATATGCTAAATTTAATAGCAACCCACCTATAAATGGTCTAATATTGGGAACTGACATCTTTGTAACAGAGTCGAAGAAGCGACATAAATAACCTGAGGTATTCATTCCTGTTCCATACAGTGTTTTTACAGAGTAACTTAGTTGCTCTATGTCTATTGCAAAAATAAAAGCAATATCATTTACCGCAAATAAGTGCTTTACAATTTCTAGAGTCTCAATTGCGAAGGTTGGTCTGCAACGGTCAAGTTCGTCGATTACTATAACAAGTTTCTTTTTCGTTGCCTTAATAACTTTACCTAAACTAGTTTTAAAGTCTTCGAGTAAATCTAGTCGTTTTTTATATTCAATTAGTGGGTCATCTTTTTCATATTCACCTCTGTCTACTATCTCCTTAATCTCGCCAGCTGACGTGCTTCCAAGAAGCCTATCAAAAAACGAATACGCAAGGATTTTTACAACTTCCGAGGCTGTTTTATTAAAATCTTCGATTTCTTTTTTTACTGCTTTTCTAAACTTACTTGGGTTCAACTCTGGAGAGTTCACAACAGAGTAGATGATCGGCTGAAGCGCATCTTGTGAAAAGTCCGTTTCCCACGCGTTGTAGTAGATTACATTAAACTTTGCTTCTTTTTTCGTAGGAGAATCTACTTTATCTTTCGATTCTCTACCTTCAAGATAATTCCTCAACATCTTAACAAAACGCGTTTTCCCCGTCCCCCACGGCGAATCGAGCGCGATAACATATGCACCATCGCTGTCTTCTCGGCGATACCTATCGCAGTTGAGCAAAAGCGTTTCCAAAAACCTTGCGTACTTCAACCGATCAAGCCGATCATCCCTGTCAAAATAGTACTCCATCCCTCATATCGCCTTTCCGCGTTTTCTTCATCTTATTACTTTCTACATCTGTTAGCAATGAGCATGTATTGCGTTTTAAAACATAAAAACGCGGCCTCGTTGGAAGCCGCGTGTTTGTTCAAGTGATTTTACTTAAGCTCAGTCGGATTTTCACCATCCAGCGTACAGAGTTTGTAGGTCATGATTTCGCTATAGCCGCTCGAATACACCGCGTACTCCAGATAATCGCCTAAAAATTGAATCCGGCTGACAAATGCTTCCTGCGAAATCGGAGTATTGCCCGTACCGTCCTTATTGATACGGTAGAGCCGCCCGCTGTCGTCCTGATTGACGTAGTAGATGGAATCGCCGCGCAGGAGCATTCCGCCGCTCGTGTTCCGATCCGCAACAACCGTCTGCTCCGTACCGTCCGGACGCACACGCCAAATCTGGCTCCTATCCTCTTCGTCATGATCCGTGTGCATAAAGTAAATATACTCGCCGTCATAGATCGGGTAATAGGCATATCCATCCGCAATCTTTTGATCGCCGGAACCGTCGAGACCGCAAACGTGCAGGGAACTCAAATCATTATCATCCTGATAGAGGATAGCGTTGCCTAGCACGCTGAAATAGCACGTTGGTTTAGCGATAATCTCCACTTGGTCGGAGCCGTCCAGATTGCACCGGTACAAGTGACAAGTATCGGCAGGCAGTGTAATATCGTCGCTGTGCGCGCAGTCGTCCGAGTACAGGTAGGACTGATCCACATAATACAGTTGATCGCCAACGATCTGAAATTCACCAAACGCACTTGAAAGTTTTTCGTTGTCCGTGCCGTCCGTGCGCACGCGGAAGATCCCCTGAGAGGTATGACGCATCATCGTATAATACACGTAGCTATCTTGGATGATCACGTTGTACGCAATTCCAATATCCAGCCGCGCCTTCTCCGAACCATCCGTACGAAACTTTGAAAACTCCGAAAACCCCGTATCGTCCCAAGTTTGGCCGTAATACCAGCCATCGCTGACAGCAAAGCATGAAAGGTTCATTCGGTTGCTTTGCAAACTGATTCCTTCTTCGGAAGTGTCCGCGCCGTAGAACAAAGGTTCCCCTGAAGCGTCTTTTTCTTGCGTTGCATTAACAGAAGATTCCGCGCCGTTTGCCGTTGCGCCAGCATTTTGCAGGGGTGCGCAACCGGATGCGGTCATTACGGCTGCCGTTATCGCGGCAATGAGAAGCAGGTTGATTTTTTGTTTCAATGTTCGTTCCTCCTGTGTTTGTGTCGATTTTCGCTCGATTCATCCTGTGGGCATCTTTTGCCGGGCGAGTCTATCCTGTTCGAACCCGCCGGAATAATCGCTTCGCAAACCGGCATAAAAGAAATCCGGTATGCAAACAATACCGGATTTTGGAACTAAATCAATGGATAATAAATCGACTGTTTCCGGTTTTCGCTTACGCTTCGATTGCCTTTTCTTCCTTGACGGCGGGCTTGACGTTCGCATGGCCTACGCAGTCCTTTGCCAGCGGCAGACCGACAACATAGATCAGCCCGATGAAGGTGAAGAAGAAACCGGTAAAGAAGTATCCGCGATAGCCCTTCTTATGCGCGAGCTTCGCCGTGAAGATGCCAAAGACGACCATCGGAATCAGCCCGATTGCGCCGCAAACCCACGGGTAGTGAAACATGAACTCCTGCACTTGATTCATGAAAAAATACGGATTCATAAGTGTTCCCCCCTTCAATAAGATATTTATACTATATCCGCTGCGCCGGAAATGGTCAATTGTTTTTCACGCGCCAAAAGCGTCGGCAAAATGGAACGTTTTCGCATTGCCGGATGAAAGCTAGATGCAAAAGAAAACTCCTGCCAGTACCGATCCGGCAGGAGTAAACGTTTCTTTGCGGTTTGATTATTCCGCTTTCTGATTCAGCTTTTGATTCAGTTGGTCAACCTTCTTTTTCATCGCGGAATACTGCGACAGCCAAATGACGATGTAGACCGCCGCGAAGATGCCGAAGTAGAGCAGTATGCCGTGCGCGTTATGCGGCATCCAGCGCGCAAAATACGCAATCGGGAACGTCGCCGCCGAGCAGATGATCAGGTGCGTCACGGTCTGCCGCAGAATGCTCCAGCGTTCGACTTCCCAAACAAGCGAAGCGCCCGCCCACGCCGCGCCGTAGATCAGCGACAGAACCGACTGGAACACAACGGCGTTGATCTCGCTGCCGCAGTCCTGAATCAGTTCCGGCACGACCGCGTAATAAGCGCCGTCGCCAAGAACCAGCGAGATGATAATCGTAATGATGGTTCCAATGGCCAGCCCGATTGGCGCGCCGAACAGACATCTGAGCAGTACTTTTTTCAACATATCATTTTCCCCCTAAATTCCTAGTACCTGTTTGATTTTTGCGACATACCGTCTGGAGACGAACGCCGCGGTTCCGTTTTTGAGATTGACGCAGATCGTGCCCGCAAAGCTCAGATCGAACCCCTTCACCTGAGAAAGGTTGATGATCTCCGCGTTCGAAATCCGCACAAAGCGGTTGCGATCCAGCCGCTCCTCGAGCTCGTAGAGCCTCAGCCGCAGGACGTATTCGCCTTCCGCCGTTTCGGCAAGCACCTTGCCGCCGGAAGCATACGCGCGCACCACTTCGCTCTGATCGAGAATTTTCGCCTCTTCCTGCCGAAAGCCCACCAGTATCTGCGGCGTACTCTCCGAAAGTTTCTGCACAAGGTCGTTCACCTCGTCCGTCATCCGGTCGGTATGGATTTCGATCCTCGGCTCCGTGCAAGCGGCGTCCAACTTTACTTCGATTTTCAAACGTTCACCTCCCCGTTACAGTTGCAGTTTAGCGGGTTCTTTTTTCGCATTCCACGGGTTTTCGATAAGTGGTCGTTTCTTCGGTACATTCGGTTGATTTATGGGGAATCTTTGCACTCATTATAAAGCAAAACGCCCGGATCAGCCGAGCGTTTCTTTTGATAATATTCTCTTATTCGTAAAGTTGGTGTTCTCTTTTCAGCCGATGCTTGAGAATCAGCAGGCGGATGATGCCGTAAAGAACCAGCAAGAGAAACACGATTTCAAACAGAGTAAGAAAGGCGACCGCCGGATCGCGCATGCTGTTGAAAAATCGAAAAGTAAAGTTGAGCGCACCGGATGCGAATACAAAACCAACCGGAACCAAAAGCCACAGCACACGGTTTAAGTGCCGTATCCTGCAGTCGTAATCCGAAAACAGGTCGAACGTTCCGTTGACTTTCTTTTTGCGGAAATACACCCAACGCAGCGTGGAGCCAATGTGCTCCGCGCCGGTGCTTTCCAAAAAGCGGATATACTGCTCGCTTTCCGGGTGCGACGGCAAATCGTTGAGCAGTTCGATGCGTATTCCGTATTCGCCCGGCTCGCTCTGCTCAAACGTGTAGCAGATGCCGCTCACAGAAACGAGCGCAAGCCCTGTTGCCGCCATTTCGTTAAGCCATATTTCTTCCTTGTCAAAATTCCAGGCAAAAAACCATTTGCAAATCTTCTTTCTCATAGTCCGACTCCCCCAAGTATCCTTTTTCCATTCGTTAACAGTTCATCCAGCCGCTGTATTTCCTCGCGCAGAACTTCCCGTCCGTTCGCCGTGAGCTGGTATTCCTTGCGTCTGCTGTCCGTTTCTCCAGGCAGAGACTGAATCCAGCCCCGTTCCAGCATGGTGTTGATCGCCCCGTAGAGCGTCCCCGCCGCCAGACGCACCCGCCCGCCGGAGAGCAGTTCTACATTCTGCATGATGCCGTACCCGTGCATGGGCGTGTTCAGCGAAAGGAGGATATAGTAAACGCCTTCCGTCAGCGCCCCCGCCGCCTGTGCCATTCCCGCTGCCTCCTCGCTTCGTTGTATCGCCGTTCGTTATATCGGCTGTCGGTATATATACTATATCGGTCGCCGATACATGTCAAGCATTTTATCATAAAAAAATACGCCGCTGGGTGCGGCGCACGGAAGACTTGTTTTTTGTTAGTCGAGTACAAGCGCGGCGGCTTTATTTGCGTGGATCACGGTGGTATCGAACAGCGGAAGAGACACATCCTCCTGAGAAACGATCAAGCCGAGCTCCGTGCAGCCGAGCAGGATTGCTTCCGCGCCGCTTCGCTGCATCTCCGCAATCACGCGCAGGTATTCCGCCTTTGAGTCCGCCTTGACGACGCCCAGACAGAGTTCGTCAAAAATCACACGGTTGACGAGTTCGATATCTTCCGGTTCGGGAATGATGACCGTGAGCCCGCAGGATTCCAGCTTGTCGCGGTAAAACGCCTGCGTCATGGTGTATTTTGTGCCGAGCAGGCCGACGCGGGAAATGCCTTTTGCCAGCAATTCTTCCGCCGCCGCTTCGGCAATATGCACGAGCGGAACGGAAATGCGCTTCTGCACCTCCGGCGCGACCTTATGCAGCGTGTTGGTGCAGATGAGCACAAAGTCCGCGCCCGCCCGTTCAAGCCGCTCCGCAACGCCGCCCAGCAGGTCGGCCGCCTTGTCCCACTCCCCGCGCGACATCAGCGCTTCCACTTCAAAAAAGTCCACGCTGTAGAGCAAAACTTTTGCCGAGTGCAGCCCGCCAAGGCGCTGCTTGACCGCTTCGTTGAGCAGCTGATAGTACGTAACCGTGCTTTCCCAGCTCATACCGCCGATGAGTCCAATGGTTTTCATGCAGTTCTCCTGTATCGTTCAAATTTGTTCAGTGATCATTAACGTCTATTCCAGTTTCACAAATAACGTTTCGCAATCAGGAGTATGTTCCTTGCGTTCCGTTATTTACAGTATTTTTCCAGCAAGACCGCAAAATCGATGCAGAACTGCATGTCCTTTACGCCGAGTTTTGCGCTGTAGTACTTCTTTTGCTCGTTGACGGCGTTCACTCGTTTCAGCATCTCCCTCGCCTCTGCGCGCGCAACATCCGCCGCCGAGCGGTACCCCGCCTCGTAGAACGCTCGCGCCGCCACCGCGCCCACGCCATTAATCCGCACAAGGTCGCACAGCGAATCCAGTTCCGCGCTGGTTCCCGCCGCGCGCTCGAGATAGTCCTTCGAACTGCGGACGCCCTTTTCTTCGAGCGCCTTGAGGAACGCCGCGTCCAAGGCGGGAAAGTTCGCAAGCGGAACCGGCTTTTGCTCCAGACTGCCGAGTTCGCGTTTGAGGATGACCAGATACTCCTCCGGTATTCTGCTTTTTTCGGCAAGAGAAGCGATCTTCTGCGGCGTGGAAAGCTCTTTTTTCAGCCGTTCGGCGGTATCGATTCCCAGCAAACGAATGGCGGAAAAGTTGCGCTCGATATTTTCCAGCAGAATCCTTCGGCCGGGCAGCAGGTTTTGGCTTTTCAGCAGCGCTTCATACTCGGTTACGGTGATTTGCGACAGATCAAGAGAATACCGCATAGCTCATCCTTTCTAAAATCATTTGCCTGTACCGATCCACATCTTACAATGTTTTCGTCCGTTCAAACCCGCTTTTCGTAAAACACAATCGTCATGCCGGGCTGAAGTTCGTGCCGCTCGCCCGTCTGCCGGTATCCCAGTTTTTCGTAGAGATGGCAAAGCTTTTCTTCCTGCAGAATCGTATCCAGTGTCCAAACAACCGCCTTCGGGTAAAGAGATTCCGCCAGACGAATCGCCTGCTGTGCGTAACCCTTATTCTGGTATGCAGGCAATACGAAGACGGGCGCAATCCGGCAGGACTCCGCGCTGTCGCGCGCGATTCTGATTGCGCCGATGTTTCTGCCGTCCAAACGAATCCAGTAATAATCGGTAAACGGCTGTTCCATGCGCTGGAATATCCGTTCCAGCGGTTCCGCGCCGGGATTGCTTGCTGTATCGTGATATTTTTCGAGCAGCTCGGCAAACGCCTCGATTTGCAGTGCGTGGATTTCGGCGCAGTCGTTGTTATTCGCTTTTCGAAGTGTAATCTCCACGCCTTACGTCCTCCGATTTGCTAAAATATTATCCAGTACAATAACACAATCCCATACAGAAGAAAAGAGTAAGCGTATCTCTTTAGGTATGAAACCGGAGCCGTTCCAGCTTTTGCGCTGCTTGAAACGCTTTTTGTAAAAAATCTTCCACGGAGAGCGCTCTATAGTCCCAGTTCATCGCCTCAATCGCCGTCGCACCCGCATAACGCATTTTCGCAACGCCCGCCATTGCATTATTCCAGTCGATGACGCCGTCAAAGGGCAGGCGGTGCATGGAACCGCCCGCAAAATCGTGCAGATGCAACGCCATGCAGCGCGAGCCGAATAAAGCCGGCAAATCCAGCTCAGGATAGCAGCGGAAGTGATGCCCGCAGTCGTAACAGAAACCGATGCGCGGCGAATCCATCGTTTGCAGTACGAACGACAGGTTGTTAAAATTACTCAGATTTTCCAGCGCAATGTTGACGGAGAGCCGCTCCGCCAGTTCCGCCAGGGTTCGGATTCGATCCAGCCCCAGCGCGGTATGCGGTTTGTCGTCGTCCGGCAGATGCACCACCACGGTTGGAATCTCAAACGCGGCGCAGTCCGCAATGCACTTGAGGTAGCAGTTCATCGTGGTTTCGCCTTCCAGCGTGTCCAGCCAGAGCCCGTCCTGCACCTGAAACGGCGCGTGGATGTTTTCGACAAACAGACCGGCTTTTCGCGCAAGCTCCGGCCCGTCGCGATAGTCGCCCCGACCGAGATATTCGCTCCACCACAACAAAACGCCGTCAAACCCCGCCGCTTTGATGAGGCGGTACCGCTCCGCAATCGGGAGATCGTAGCCGAACCAATCGTAAATCGTTATCACAATCGCTTGAACCCTTCAAAGAACGTCTGACTTAGTTGTAGCATAAAATTCGTCAAAATAAAACAAAACTCCATGCACGGATCGAAATCCGATACATGGAGTTTGTTGGCGCGCCTGGCAGGATTTGAACCTGCGACCTACCGGTTCGTAGCCGGGCACTCTATCCACTGAGCTACAAGCGCAAAGCACTTTTTGCGTGCTCATTTATTCTAGCCGCAAGGCGTTGGAATGTCAAGCCTTTTCGAGCGATTCCGCGGTGACGAATGTGACGTTTTTTCGCCCGTTTTCGAAACCGCGCGCGAGTATGCTACAATATTCTTACGCTGTGAAAATTTGCTAAATACAGCGCCCGCCGTCCACGCTGAGCGTCTGCCCCGTGATGAACGAAGCGCCTTCCAGC
Source organism: Christensenellaceae bacterium (assembly GCA_963674535.1). Classification (GTDB taxonomy): domain Bacteria; phylum Bacillota; class Clostridia; order Christensenellales; family CAG-138; genus UBA7703. Next base: position 1,731,325 of record OY771363.1, read on the forward strand.
GCAAAAAACAGCACGGCAGAAGCGATATCTTCCGGCGTACCAAGCTTTAACAGCGGCGTTTCTTCTCGGATGGCTTCCACCGTTTCGGCGTCGAGACCCGCGGTCATCTCCGTAGACACAAAGCCGGGAGCCACGCAGTTGACGCGGATTCCGCTGGGAGCCACTTCCTTTGCAAGCGACTTGGTAAAGCCGATCACCGCCGCTTTGGAAGCGGAATACGCCACTTCGCAGGAGCCGCCGGTAACGCCCCACATGGACGAAATGTTGACGATGCTCCCGCGCTGATTGCTCACCATGTTCGGTAAAACCGCGCGGGTAACAAAGAACATGCCTTCCATATTGACGCCGAACACGCGCGACCAGTCCGCGGAACTCGTATCGGTCACAAGCTGGTTCGGGAGCGCAATACCCGCGTTATTGACCAGCACGTCCACAAAGCCGAACGCGCGCTCCGCCTGTGCGGCAATATCATTTGCCTGCGCCTCGTCGGATATGTCCCCCTGAACCAGCGCGACGGAACAGCCTTGCGCGCGGAGCTCATCCAGCAAGGTTCGCGCGGCGGATTCGTTTTTGTGATAGTGGAGCGCAACACGGTGGCCGTCCTGCGCAAACGCGCGCGCAATAGCAGCGCCGATGCCGCGTGAGGAACCCGTAATCAAAACCGTATGTTTCATGCGCTCATTCTACCAAATAACCGGTTTACGCGCAATGCGCGCGCATTCGAACCAGCTTCAAAGGAGAAACTCCATGCAGGAAGCGAGCTACTATATCGGCTGCCATCTTTCGGCGGCAAAAGGCTACCGCGCCTTGGGTGAAGTCGCCCTCTCCATCGGCGCGAATACGTTTCAGTTTTTCACCCGCAACCCGCGCGGCGGAGCCATGAAGGCAATCGACCCCGACGACGCGAAAGCGCTCAATTCGCTCTGCCGTGAGCATGCGTTCGGCAAGCTCGTTGCGCACGCGCCGTACACCCTTAACCCCAGTTCAAGCGACCCGAAAATACGCGATTTTGCGTTTCGATGTTTTTCGGAGGATTTGGAGCGCATGGAGTATTTCCCGAACCAAATCTACAACTTCCATCCGGGCAGCCACGTGGGTCAGGGCATTGAAACGGGCATTTTGCAGACGGCGAACCTGCTCAACGAGGTGCTCCTGCCAGGCCAAACAACAACGGTGCTCATCGAAACCATGTCCGGCCACGGCTCGGAAATCGGCGGCGCGTTCGAACAGGTTGCGGAGCTGATGAATCGCGTGCGCATAACGGAACAGCTTGGCGTTTGTCTGGACACCTGCCATCTCTTTGCCGCGGGGTACGACGTAAGGAACGATCTCGACGGCGTGCTCGCGGCGTTCGACCGGGTGATCGGTCTGAAATGGCTCAAAGCCCTGCACCTCAACGACAGCATGTTCGACCTCGGCAGCGGCAAGGATCGCCACGCGCGCATTGGCGAAGGGTTTATCGGACTTGACGCGCTGAGAAGAATTGTGCGCCACGAAGCGTTCAGGGGACTTCCGATGATCCTTGAAACACCCAACGAACCGGAAGGCCACGCGGAGGAGTTCAAGCTCCTGCGCGCGTGATCGCTTTATAAATTTGGCACAGGGGAATACAAAGACTGATCGATTAAAAATTCGGTCGCGCAACCGACTTTTCCAGAAAATTCATGTTTCTTTTTGCGCGTTTGTATTATAATCGCAATAGAGTACTTTCCTTTCTATTCACCGTGTCCGCGTTGATCTTTTCATACTCTACCCGTCTTCGAAAGGAGCGAATAAGTTCATGGAAGCTGCAAAAAAAATAGGCGTAAAAGAACCGTTCAACCTCTCGCCGCGCATTCAATGGCTGCGGGAATACTATTTCCAGGGCGACAAGCGCGCCTGGAACAATGAGTTTTCCGCGTTTACAACGGGTACGCCCTGGGACGAAGTGTTCGACGAAACGAGCTTTTTAATCGTCCCCGAAGTGTACTCGTTTTTCCCGACGTTCCGCAAGTCGTTTATCATGGCCGCGCGGACGATCGAGCCTCCGAAAGGCTTTTTCAGTTTGAGCATTCCCGAACGCCGCGCTTGGCTCATGAAGGAAGCAATCGTCAACCGCGTCCCGCAGGAAATTCTGCCGGGCGACCTTATCGCGGGCGGGCGTTTTAACGTGATGGCCTCGCGCTGCTGGTCGAAAGCGGAAGCAAAGGCGCGCAACGAAATCCTGCTCGGCAAAGGCGGCATCCGCGAGGATACGTTCCGCTTTCAGGACAAAGGCTACGGCAACTGCGGCGCAACCAGCGGGCATTTGATACCGGACTATCCGAGCGTGCTCAAAAAGGGGTTTTCCGGCATCAAGGCGGATCTGCAAAAGAAATACGACGCGCTCGGCGAATCCGACAAGGCGGGCAAGAAAGGCGCGCAGCTTCGCGCCATGATCGCCAGCTGCGAAATGCCGGTCGAACTGGCTAAGAAATACGCCGATCTCTGCGGCGAACTTGCCGCAACCGAAGCCGACCCCGCGCGCAAAGCCGAACTGCTCACCATGCAGAAAAACCTCGTCCGCGTACCCAGCGAACCTGCGACCGATTTTTACGAAGCGCTGCAGTCGCTGTGGCTCACGCATATGCTGGTGCTTACGGACGAAAACTACCCCGGCGCGGGCGTTTCGTTCGGCCGCATCGACCAATACCTGCTGCCCTACTGGCAGGAGTCGATGAAGCGCGGCATGGACAAAGAATTCGGCAAAGAGATTCTCAAGTGCTTCTGGATGCACTGCAACTTTGCTTACGACGCCATGATTCAAACCGGCAACCAGGGCATTACGGCGGGTTACGGCCAGCTGTTCAACATCTCCGGCCTTGGCAAGGACGGCGCGGATATGACCAACGAGCTCACATGGGTGTTCCTCGAAGTCATCGACGAGATGAGCCCCATCCTAGAACCCAAGCCGAACGTCCGCCTGCACGAGCATTCGCCGGAAGAGCTGCTCGACAAAGTGGTCGATATGATCGCAACCAGTCAGGGCGCGCCGTTTTTACTCAACTTTGACGAACGCTCCATCGCGGGCATGCTGGAAGAAGCCAAGCGCGCGGGTGCGGAAGCCTATATCAACGAGGACACCGTGTTCGACTATGCTTCCGTCGGCTGCCTTGAAAACACGATGTGCGGCAACGACCGCTCGGCAACCGTGGACTGCAACCCGAACCTCGTGAAAGCTGTCGAGCTTGCGCTGGGCGGCGGATGCGATTTAATCACCTATACGGACGCGCTTTGGGGTAAACCCTACGAAGCGGAAACGGAAGCGCCCAAGACCAGCGATCCGCGCTCGTTTGCGACGTTTGAAGAATTCTATCAGGCGTTTTCAGCACAGCTGACTTACGTTATCCGTCGCACGGTCGCGCTGTATGAGCGCTCTACCGCGCTGCGGGCGGCGTACTCGCCGACGCCGTATTTAAGCTGTCTTGTGCGCGGGTGCGCCGATAAAGCGCTGGACTGCACGCAGGGCGGCGCGGAGCTCTCGTTTGTGACCGTCGAGGGCGTTACCTTTGCGACCACGGTGGATTCGCTGCTGGCCATCAAGTATCTGGTGTTCGACCAGAAGCTCTGCGACATGGATACGCTGATCAAGGCGCTGAAGGCCAACTGGAAGGGCTACGAAGTCCTGCAGGCGCACGCCAAGAACCGCGCCCCGAAATACGGCAGGGACGACGACGCGGCGGACGCGCTCGCGCTCCGCATCATGCGCGACTGGACGGAGGAAGTCTGGAAGCATAAAACCGTCTCCACCAACGCCCAGTTCCGTCCCGGCATGCTGAGCTGGAACTACTGGATCGGTTCCGGGTTCGTGCTCCCCGCGACGCCCGACGGCAGAGCGCACGGACAATTTTTGAGCAACGCCATCTGCCCCGTCAACGGCGCGGATACCAACGGCCCCACCGGCAACGCCAATTCCGTTGGTAAAGCGCTGGGTGGCAGAAACGAGCTGGGCGTAATGGAAAACATGCTGCCAAACGGCGCGAGCCACACCATTACGCTTTCGCCGTCGCTGATGCGTGATCAGGAGCACCGCGAAAAGCTCAAGGCGTTCTTGAAGGGCTATATCCATAACGGCGGCACCGCGCTGCAGATCAACATCCTTGACGCAGAAATCCTCAAAGACGCGCAGCTGCACCCGGAGAATTACCGCAACCTGCTGGTTCGAATCACGGGCTACAACGCGTACTTTACGAGCATTGGCCGCGAGCTCCAGAACGAAATTATTGCAAGAGAAAGTCATAACCGGTATTGAGCATGACATTGATTCGCTATCTCGACATACAGCGCATGTCCAGCGAGGACGGCCCGGGGCTGCGCACAACCATCTTTTTCAAAGGCTGTTCTCTGGCCTGCGCCTGGTGCCATAACCCGGAGAGCATTCAAAAGAAGTTTCAGGTGCACTGGCTCGCCGCGCGCTGCATCGGCTGCGGAACCTGCCTGAACGCCTGCCCCAACGGCGCGCTGAGCCAAACCGAGGAAGGCATTCAGATCGACCGCCGTCTCTGCGCGGGCTGCTACAGCTGCGTTTCCGCCTGCCCCACGCTCGCAATGGAAGGCAAGGGTCAGGACGCGGAACCCGCGGAGCTCTGCCGCGAACTCGTCAAGGACCGGGCGTATTTCGGCCGCGACGGCGGCGTAACCCTCTCCGGCGGCGAAGCGCTGCTGCAGGAAGGCGCAATCGAACTGCTCCGGCTGCTCAAAGCGGAAGGCGTTCAAACCGCCGTCGATACCTGCGGTATGCTCTTTACCGAGCAGCTCGAGCGCGCGCTACCGTATACGGACATCCTACTCTACGACCTCAAGATCATGAACGACTCCGATCACGAGCGTTGGACGGGGCGCGGCAACTCGATGATTCTGCGTAACCTCGGCGTTGCGGCGCTCTGGGCAAAAGGCAACGGGCGGCTCTGGATCCGCACCCCGATCATTCCGGGGGCGACGGATTCTGTTGAGAACATCCGCGCCATCGGCGAGCGCATCTCCGCAATCGGCGGCGCGGAGCGCTGGGAGCTCTGCGCGTTCAACAACCTCTGCACCGATAAGTACAAGCGCCTGGATATCGACTGGGCGTTCAAGAATACGCCGCTGGTTTCCAAGCGGCATATGCAGGAACTGCTCGCGGCGGCGAAAAGCACGCGCGCCTGCGAGGACATTCGCGCCACGGGCGCGCTGAGCGAGGAGGAGTAACATGAAACCCGCCTATTTTACCAGCATCGATGAAGACTCCATCAAAATGATGGCCGTCGACAGCAAGGTCGGCGTACTGGCCACCGAGGACGAAAGCGGCTACCCGCATCTTTCGTTTATCTCGTCCATTCAGGCATTCGGAACCGATAAGCTCACCTTCGGCCAGTTCTCCGCAGGGCTGAGCAAGCAATTCATCAGCGAGCGCCCGAAGGCCGGCTTTCTGATTCTCAGCGCGGATAAGCGCTGGTGTTCCGGTAACGCCGTGATGACCCACAGCGAAACGACCGGCGCGGAGTTCGACCTCTATAACAACAAACCGCTTTTTCGGTATAACTCCTACATGGGGTTTTATCGCATCTTCTATCTGAATCTGGAGCGGATTACGCGCTTTGCCCCGCTGCCGATGGGCGCCATCGTGCTCGGCGCAATCTTCTCGCGCGTAAAAGCCCTGTTCGTCAAAAAGAGTGAGCGGCACGCGCTGCCGCATATCGGCGAAGACCTGTTTGCCCAGCTTGACTCGCTCAAGTTTCTTTCGTATTTCGATGCGGAGGGCCGCGCGGTGGTTCTGCCCGTCGTGCAGGCGACCTCTGCTGGAAGCGACCGCATTGCGCTCGTCGGCACACCGTTTGGCAAGGAACTCAAAAAGATTCCGGACGGCGCGAAGGCCGCCATCCTTTGCCTGAACCTCAAGATGGAATCTGTGCTGGTCAAAGGCGTTTATCGCGGCGGCGTGCTGGAGATTGAGCGCGTTTACAACTCCATGCCGCCCAAGATGGAATACGTCTATCCGCGCGGCGAAACAATCGAGCCGATTCGTTCCTTTTAGTCTTTGAACAAAGGAAATATTCTTTTCAACACGATTCAATGCTTCTGATCATACTCCTATACGCAAAAGAGAAAGCGAACTCGCTTTCTCTTTTTTATGCGTTCACGCGTATAAACCGCGCGTGTTGTTCAATTTTGTTCTCAGCCGCCCTGCTGCAGATACCGCGCGATGGTGTAGAGAAACTCCTTATTGCCCGGCGGGTACTTACCGCGGTTGAAAAAGAGCTGATCGAGCCGTTTCTGGTTGCCGAAATTCCAGATGGCTTTGATCTCCTCGCGCACATTGCGCTCAATTCTCGCGGGTTTCGTGTGGCAGCGTTCCGCCACCATTGGATACAGTACCCGCGTCGTGCTGGTCACCTGCTCTTCCTGCATGATCAGTTCGAGCGTGATCGCCATCTGCACATACCCCAGCCTGCCGGTTGGAGCGCCAAGCCGCAAGAGTTCCTGTTCGATTCTAGGCATCACAAAGCTGTCCTCCCCTATCCAATTTAACCCTTAAAACAGACATTAATCTACAAAAACAGAAAATTCAACCCCTTCGATCTTCTTCGAGGATTCCCTACAAAATCCGCGTTTTTTCGAGTTTTTGTATATACAACATAAGTCAGAAAAGCGTCGTTTTCTGAACCAGATGTATTGTCCTGTATGACAGACTGACAGCTTTTTGAACGATGATGGAAAAGCGTATCAAACTGCTGATTCTGGTTGCAAGTTCCTTGCCGGATTTCCGTTTTTCGGCGCGAAAACCAACGCAAGTTCATTGCGAAATACGAAAAACCATGCTACTATTTGTTTGGATGTAACCTGTCTTTCGCATGATCTCCCCTGTTAAAAATTCATATTGGAGGAAATCGCAATGTGGGCGCTGAAAAAGCTTTGGTATCGAATTTTCCAGTTTGTTCTGACTTCGGCTCTTTATATCATGCCCTGGCGGCAGCCGGAACTGCTCTCCGGCCCGGGCAGCATTCAAAAGCTCCCCGCGTTTATCCGTTCAAAAGGCATCAATAAGGTTTTAATCGTAACCGACGCCGTGCTGCACCGCATCGGGCTGCTGGATTCCCTCTTTGCCGCCTGCAAGGAAGCAAATCTGGACTATGTGCTTTTTGACGGCGCGGAGCCGAACCCTTCGATTGAAAACATCGAGGATGCGAGAAAACTCTACGTGGAAAACAAGTGTCAGGGCATCATCGCCTTTGGCGGCGGCTCTTCCATGGACTGCGCAAAGGCCGCGGGCGCACGCGTGGTGAAACCCCGTCAGAGCGTAACGAAGATGGGCGGCACGCTGAAGGTTCTCAAGCGCATCCCGCCGATGTTCGCCGTGCCGACCACTGCCGGAACGGGTTCCGAAACCACCATCGCCGCCGTGATTACCGACCGCGCGACGCATCATAAATACGCCATCAACGACCTCGCGCTGATTCCGCGCTACGCCGTGCTCGACCCCGAACTCACCGTTGGCCTGCCGCCGCACATCACGAGTACGACCGGCATGGACGCGCTGACCCACGCGGTGGAAGCCTATACCAACCTCATGGCGCCCAAGAGCACGGACAGGCTCGCCGTCAAAGCGGTCAAGCTTATTTTCGACAACCTCGAAACGGTCTATGCCGACGGCAAGAACGTGGAAGCGCGCTATAACATGCAGCTCGCTTCGTTCTACGCGGGAGCCGCGTTTACGCGCGCCTGTGTAGGTTACGTGCACGCCATTGCGCATACGCTCGGCGGGCTCTATGGCACGCCGCACGGGCTGGCCAATGCGGTGATTCTGCCGTACGTGATGGAAGATTTCGGCCCCGCCGTGTATTACAAGCTCGCGCGGCTGGCGGAAGTCGTCGGCATTCAGGGCAAGGACGACGAGGAGAAGGCCAAGGCATTCATTGCGGAAATTCGCCGCATGAACCGGGATATGAAGATTCAGGAGAAGTTCGACTTCATTCAAGACAAGGATATCCCACAGATGATCCAGTGGGCCATGAAGGAAGGCAACCCCATCTACCCCGTCCCCGTGCTCTGGCACGAACCGGAGTTTGAAAAAACGATTGCGAGAATCCGCGCATAGCGTATACTGTTGACTATGGAAAACGAGCGTTATTCACGCCAGATCCTCTTGCCGGAACTCGGCGAACGGGGGCAGAAAAAGCTGTCCCAATCTTCCGCGCTCGTCGTCGGCTGCGGCGGGCTGGGTTCCACGCTCCTTTACGGCCTCTGCGGCATGGGAGTTGGCAGAATCGGTTTCTGCGACGGGGACACCGTATCGCGCTCCAACCTCAACCGTCAGTTTCTGCACACCCCGCGCGATATCGGGCGGCAGAAAGCGCAGTCCGCTTACGAAAAGCTTTCGGCGTTCGCACCGGAGCTCACGCTGGAGCCGTACCCGTTTTATCTGACGCGGGAGAACGCGCCGGAACTTGTCAGCCGATACGACGTGGTCGTCCTCGCGGTGGACTCGCTTCCCGCGCGGCTGATTGCCAATGAAGCCTGCGTCAGCAAGCGCGTTCCGCTCATCGACGGTGGTATCAACGGCATGCATGGGTCGCTTTTAACCGTCCGTCCCGGAACGACCGCCTGCCTGCACTGTCTCTACGGGGACGTTCCGCCGCCGCAAGGCCCCATAGCAAGCTTTGCGCCCGTGGTCTCGATGATCTCCGCCATGGAAGCGCAGGCGGCCGCCAACGTCCTGCTGGGGCTCGACAATCCGTCCGACGGAACGATGATCCTGCTCGACGGCGCGCGCTTGGCCACCGAACGCGTCCGCGTCCGCCGCCGGGAAGACTGCCCGGTCTGCAGCAAGCTCCACAACTAAACACTATGCAACGCAAAGCGGCGGGTTTCCCCGCCGCTTTTTGTATTGTTCATACTAGAATGTCAAGACCGGTTTCTTCATCAGCCGCAGGATTCCCGCGTGCAGCATACCCGCCAGCACGAGCGGAACCGTGCAAAGTATTTGCGCCAGCTCGTAACCCAGATTGCTGCGCAGATCGGCCTTGCCGCGAAAACGGTTGAAGAACGACCCCCAGACGATGCCGAACACGTTGCCCATCATGATCATGCGCGTCGCCGCGAGTATGCCGTAAGCGCCCGTTTCGCCGTATACGTCAAGTATTCGCTCCCAAGCTTGTTTGGAAGGCTTGCCTCGCGTATCGGCATAGTGCTGGGCAAAGAGAACCGCGGGCAGTTCCACTTCCGGCACATCCGCAAATTCCCCGCCGAGCATGCCTTTGATCTCCTCGGCGCTCATGCCGTTTTCCAGCGAAACGCGGGTATGATAGTAGGAGCAGAGCGCACAGCCGTTGACTTCCGTAACCGCGAGCATGACGCGCTCCATAAAGGGCGTTGTCATTTCTCCGCTCCGGCGCGCGCGCTTTAAACCCGGTATCGAACGCATGGCGTTGACGATGATGCGGTAGGTTTCTGTAATAGAGTAGAGCTTTTTGCCGCGAGAATCTGTCATGAATCTCCTATTCTGCCGATCTAGTTTTCAGCGACGCCGCGATGAACCCCTTGAACAGCGGATGCGCGCGGTTCGGGCGGCTCTTGAATTCCGGATGGTACTGCACGCCGATATAGAACGGGTGATCTTTGAGTTCGATGGTCTCTATGATCCTGCCGTCAGGCGACGTGCCGGAGAGCACCATGCCGCAGTCGCTCAACTTTTCGCGGTAGTCATTGTTAAATTCGTAACGGTGACGATGCCGTTCGTGAATCAGAGGCTGCGCGTAGCACTTCTCCAAGAGCGTTCCCTCCATCACTTTGCAGGGGTAGCTGCCAAGGCGCATCGTTCCGCCTTTCTGAATGGAAGCGTATTGGTCGGGCATAAAGTCAATCACCTTGTGCGGGCTGTTTTCGTCAAACTCGCCGGAGTTTGCGCCAAAGAGACCCGCGATGTTTCGCGCGTACTCGATGACCGCAATCTGCATGCCAAGGCACAGCCCGAGGTACGGAATGTTGTGCTCGCGGGCGTATTTCGCAGTTTGAATCATGCCTTCCACGCCGCGCACGCCGAATCCGCCGGGCAGCACGATGCCGTCGAGACCGGCAAGCTTACTTTCCACGTTCTTTGCGTCGATCAGCTCGGAATCGATCCAGTCGATTTCCACAATCGCGCTGTTTTCGTACCCCGCGTGGCGCAGCGCTTCCGCAACGGAAAGATACGCGTCGTGGAGCTTGACGTACTTGCCGACGAGGCCGATCTTCACATGGTGCGTACTGTTTTTGACGCGTTGGAGCATTTCGTTCCATTCCGTGAGGTTCGGCGCGGGCAGGTCGAGCTGCAGTTCACGGCAGACGACTTCCGAAAAATTGTTGCGTTCCAGCATGATGGGCGCTTCGTAGAGGGTTTCTACGGTAAGGTTTTCGACAACGCAATCCTGCTTGACGTTGCAGAACAGCGCGATTTTGCGTTTGATGGACTCGTCCACCGGCTGGTCGACGCGCATGACGATCACGTTCGGCGTGATACCGGAGGACTGGAGTTCCTTGACGGAGTGCTGGGTGGGTTTCGATTTATGTTCGTCCGAGCCGGAGAGGTAAGGCACGAGCGTAACATGGATATAGAGGCAGTTGCCGGGGCCGACTTCGTGGCCGACCTGACGGATGGCTTCGAGGAAGGGCTGGCTTTCGATATCGCCGATCGTGCCGCCAATTTCCGTGATAACCACGTCCGCGTTCGTCGCGGTGGCGACGCTGTAGATAAAGCGCTTGATCTCGTTGGTCACATGCGGAATCACCTGAACGGTTTCGCCAAGGTACTCGCCCGCGCGCTCGTTGGTGAGGATGTTCCAGTAGACCTTACCCGTGGTCAGGTTGGAAAACCGGTTCAAATCCTCGTCGATAAAGCGCTCGTAGTGTCCCAGGTCCAAATCGGTCTCCGCGCCGTCTTCGGTGACGAACACCTCGCCGTGCTGAAACGGGCTCATCGTACCCGGGTCGACGTTGATGTAAGGATCAAGCTTCTGAGCCGCAACCTTCAGCCCGCGCGCCTTGAGCAGACGCCCCAGCGAGGCCGCCGTTATGCCTTTGCCCAACCCCGATACAACGCCGCCCGTTACAAAAATATACTTCGCCATAAAAAACCCCTCCGTCCCAAATCAATTATACAATGAAATATCATGCAAAGACGCAATAACCGACGGTTATTTAGTCCATGATTCCTCGAAACAACACCGCGAAACGCTATGATCCGCGATCATTATATCCAGAATTCCCGATTGCCTGTTCGAATAAACAAAACGAACGCCCCTCGTTTTTGGGGGGCGTTCAAGAAAGCGGCTACTCCACCGTTACGCTTTTGGCTAAATTTCGCGGCTGATCCACCGAACAGCCTTTCTGCACCGCGAGATAGTACGCCAAGAGCTGCATAGGAACGATTGCGCAGAGCGGAGCGAGAGTTGCATCCATGGGGTCGATCTCCCACTGCTCGTTGGAGTGCCCCGCCGCACCATCCCAGTGCCCGTTGGTCACGGCGAGCACATGCGCGCCGCGGACGCGAACCTCCTCCATGTTGCTCGCAATCTTCGCCTGCAACTCCGGCTGCGTCGCAAGAGCGACAACCAGCGAGCCTTCCTCGATCAGTGCGATGGTTCCGTGCTTGAGTTCCCCCGCGGCATACGCCTCGGAATGGATATACGAAATCTCCTTGAGTTTGAGCGCCGCTTCCATGGAGAGCGCGTAGTCGAGCCCGCGACCTATGAAGAACACGTGCTTGACCGCAAACGAGCGGCTCGCAAAAAACTGAATCTTCTCTTTTTCGTCCAGTATCTTCTGCATGGACGCAGGCACCTTGGCCATTTCGACCAGCCGCGCCGAGACTTCTGCATGCGTCATGGTTCCGCGCTTTTCGGCAAGGTCGAGCGCAAGCAGGTACATCACGATAATCTGCGTTAAGTACGTCTTTGTTGCCGCAACGGCGATTTCCGGCCCCGCGTAGGTATACAGCACATGCTCCGCTTCGCGCGAGATCGTGCTGCCGGTGACGTTGCAGACCGCGACGGTTTCGCAGCCGAGTTCCTTGGCTCTCCTCATGGCGGCAATGGTATCCGCCGTTTCGCCGGACTGGCTGATCACCATGAACGGCTCGCCTTTTTTGAGCAGGGTGTCGCCATAGCGGAATTCGCTCGCGATATCAACGTCCACCTGCAGCTTTGCCATGTGCTCGATGAACTTTTTGCCGAGCATGGCCGCATGATAGGCCGTGCCGCAGCTCACGATCGTCAGCCGGTCGAGGCTCTTTGCGCGTTCGGCTTCCCAGGGGAAACGGTCGCTCTTGAGCGCATTCTCTTTTACGGAAACATACTGCTCGAACGTGCGCCGAAACGCGTCAGGTTCTTCGCAGATTTCCTTAATCATGAAGTGCGCGTGGTTGCCCTTCTTGGCGGATTCCACGTCCCAGTCCACGTGCGTCGGCGTTTTTTCAATCGCAACGCCGAACTCGTCGTAATAACAGATGCCTTCTTTTTTCAGTACCGCGATCTGGCGATCCTGCACAAAACAGACGTCCCGCGTATGCGCCAAGATGGCGGGGATATCGGAAGCAACAACGCTTTCGCCGTCTCCATGCCCAACCACCATGGGGCTGTCCTTGCAGGTGCAGTAGATCGTTTCCGGATCGTCGGAAAAGATAATCGCCAGCGCAAACGAACCTTCGATGAGCGCGACCGCCTGCTTCAGCGCCGAGAGCGGGTTGCCGCGGTAAAGATAACCAAGCAGCTGCGCCACCACTTCGGTATCCGTTTCGGAAACGAACACGCAGCCGCGGCTCTGCAGCATCTGCTTGAGCTTGAGATAGTTTTCGATAATACCGTTGTGAACGAGCGCAAGGGTTTTGTCGCTGTCCGTATGCGGGTGAGAATTCACGTCCGAAGGTTCACCGTGGGTCGCCCAGCGCGTGTGGCCGATGCCGCACTTGCCGGAGATAGGAGAATCGATCAGAAGCGTACTGAGGTTCTCGATTTTTCCCTTTGCTTTTCGAAGAGAGAGTTCGCTGCCTTCCCAAACGGCCAGCCCTGCGGAATCATATCCGCGATAGGCGAGCGCCGTAAGGCCGTCCATCAGTACGGGAACACAATTTTTTTCGCCCGTATAGCCAACGATACCGCACATTTAAGTTGTTACTCCCCCTTTGCCAAAAATGAAGCGTCCGATAATAAGCCGCCAACCGCCCACCCATTACCGGACGAAAAATCCTGTGTCATTATACAAAATTACGGCTTGATGCGTCAAGCAAATTTTACGGAGCGACCGCAAGATATACGGCCGCTCCAAGTACACAATTCCCTATTTTGTGTTTTGTATCGAACGTTTCCGCATGGCGCGATACCGTTCGTCCTGCGACATTGCCCAATATTGTGGGCTTATTGTACCGGACGATTCCGTCTCAATAAGTTCACAATGCCTTGCAGACGCTTTCCTGCCATATGGCGGTAAGGCTTGTTATTCCTTGCCGAAGAACTGATCGCCGGTGCCGTAGTGCTCGAAGATATAGTCGATATCCTTGTCGCCCCTGCCGGAGAGGTTGACAAGCAGCGATCCTTTGGCGTTGGAGCGCGCGTACCGGATGGCATACGCCAGCGCATGCGAACTCTCCACGGCGGGGATGATGCCCTCGTTGCGGCAGAGCAGGAAGAACGCTTCCATGGCTTCGTCGTCGGTCACGTACTCGTATTTTACGCGGCCGGCGTCGTGCAAAAACGCGTGTTCCGGCCCAACGGAGGGATAGTCCAGTCCGCTTGCAATGCTGTAAACCGGCAGCGGCGCGCCTTGTTCATCCTGCAGAAGCAGGCTTTCAAAGCCGTGCAGCACGCCTTTTTTGCCAAACGTGATGGAAGCCGCGTTGTCGCCAACCGCCTTGCCGCGTCCCATGGGTTCTACGCCGACGATCTCCACCGGTTCTTCGAGGAACGGAATGAACAGACCCGCCGCGTTCGACCCGCCACCGACGCAGGCGGTTACGATATCCGGCAAAAACCCGGTCATTTCTTTGAACTGGTCTTTGGCTTCAATGCCGACAACCATCTGGAAGTCACGCACCATCTTGGGGAACGGGTGCGGGCCGACCACGGAGCCGATGCAATAGATCGCGTCTTCATACTCGTTCATGTACGCCGCAAACGCCGCGTCCACCGCTTCTTTGAGCGTACGAAGGCCTTCTTTGACAGAGATGACACGCGCGCCGAGCATCTTCATGCGGGTGACGTTGGGCGCCTGCTTATGCACGTCCACTTCTCCCATGTAGATATCGCACTCCAGGCCGAAATACGCCGCAGCAGTTGCCAGCGCGACCCCGTGCTGACCCGCGCCGGTTTCGGCAATCAGCTTCTTTTTACCGAGGAATTTGGCTAAAAGACCCTCGCCCATGCAGTGGTTGAGCTTATGCGCACCGGTATGGTTGAGATCCTCGCGCTTTAGGTAGATTTGGCACTTGCCAAGCTTGCGGGAGAGCCGTTCGCAATGGTACACCGGCGTAGGTCTGCCCTGAAACTCCTTGCGGATGCGGCGAAGCTCGTTGATGAACTGCGCGCTGTGGCAGATGGTTTCATAAGCGTCGTCAATCTCCTTGAATACGGGCACGAGCTGGGGCGGCAAAAACGCGCCGCCGTAATCGCCAAAGCGGCCGTTGTCATCGGGATACTGCTTGACATAGTTTGTGAAATCCTTGTACGTCATCATGGTTTGTTACCCTCCCGCTGTTGGCCGCGGGGTTTGTCCTTTCTTTCTTTTCGTTTTTTGCTTTTCTGACCGGCGGCAATAAAAAAATCCCTGTTTCGGCATAATCAGCCGAAACAAGGACGATGCTCTCGCGGTGCCACCTTGTTTCCCGAACAAGTTCGGGCTCTCTTTGGAAATGCCAACACATTCCCCGCGATATAACGGTCACGACCCGTTGCGGGATACGGCTAGCCGCTTTCCCCCGCACGCTCGGCGGTCCATTTGAACGCTCGTGTTCCCGCGAGGCTTCCACCAGTCCCCCGCTCTCTTTAGGGTCGTATGCGCTCGTTATCTCCGCTTCACAGCTTATGGATTGGATTATATATTCTTCGTTTTCGCCTGTCAATAGCGATTTTGTGCGTTTTTACCGCATAATGCGATTCCCATGTTGTGAAGGATGTTTTACCATTTTATAAACTCGTAGAGGAACCATTGTATTTCGGTGTATGATATGCGATAATACACTTAGTGATGATACGCAGGAAAACTACCGAAGCGAGCGGCCGCTTCGCACTCCAACCTCCGACAGCGAGGGCAAACGCATGAAAAAAAGGCTCATTCCCTTGGTTTTAGCCGTGATGCTTGTTTTGCTCTGCGGTTGTGACAAACCGCACGATGTCTCGTTTACCGATACCCTGCCTTACAGCTCCAAAAGCGGATGCTCCTGGGTTGCAAGGCTCGTCTCCGGCAGCACCGGCGAAGTCGGCATTTCGCAGACGTACCGTTCGGACGAAACCTATGCGCCTATGGGTGCCGACGGGGTCATTGAAAACGTCTTTACGGGGCTCACGCCGGGCATCGCCATCGTGCGGCTCTATTACGTGGACGCCTCATGGGACGGTTTTCGCAGTACTGCGGCGGGCGTTGCCTACTACGAGTTTGAAGTATACGACGATTTAACCATCAACCTTTTGTATTCCGAAGTGGAACTGCCGGATACGTATTAGCGACTTTCTGTAAACGCAAACAGCGCTCCCGTTTTCAGGGAACGCTGTTTTTTGTTTGTTCTGCAAGCAAACGGGTTTCTTTGTTCGGATGTATTGCCAATTTTCAGCAGACGAACAGGCCGTTCTCGTTTTTGTCGATCACGAGCGTGCTGCCGGGTTCCGCGTCGTCGGCGATGATGCGCCGGGCAAGGAGCGTTTCCACCTTGCTCTGGAGGTACCGTTTGAGCGGGCGCGCGCCGTAAACAGGGTCGCTGCCGGTCTCTACAATATACTCCTTTGCGCTGTCTGTGATCTTCACCTTGAGCTGGCGGTTTGCCAGACGCTTCTCCAGATCGGCAATCAATAGATCGACAATTCGGATCAGGTCGGCTTTCGTCAGCGGACGGTAGAAGACGATCTCGTCCAGACGGTTGAGGAACTCCGGCCGGAAAGACGTTTTAAGCATCTGCATCACGACGTCCCTCGCCTGATTGGAGATGTTGCCGTCCCGGTCGATCCCTTCCAGAATCACGTCCGAACCCAGGTTGCTGGTAAGGATCAGAATAGCGTTCTTAAAGTCCACCGTCCTGCCCTGCCCGTCGGTAATGCGCCCGTCGTCGAGCACCTGCAGGAGCACGTTCAGTACGTCGGGATGCGCTTTTTCAACTTCGTCGAACAGCACCACGGCGTAGGGCTTTCTGCGGACGGCTTCGGTGAGCTGGCCGCCCTCGTCGTAGCCAACATAACCCGGAGGCGCGCCGATGAGCCGGCTGACGCTGAACTTCTCCATGTACTCGGACATATCGATGCGCACCATGCTCTTTTCGTCGTCAAACAGCGCCTGTGCCAGCGCCTTGGCAAGTTCGGTCTTGCCAACGCCCGTCGGGCCGAGGAACAGGAACGAGCCGATGGGCCGGTTGGGGTCCTGAATACCAGCGCGGGAGCGCAGGATGGCGTCGCTGACGCGATCCACCGCTTCGTCCTGCCCAATGACGCGCTGATGCAGAATCTCCGGCAGGCGCAGGAGCTTCTCGCGCTCGCCTTCCATGAGACGGGATACGGGAATGCCCGTCCAGCGGGCGACGATACGCGCAATCTCCTCTTCCGTCACGCGGTCGTGCAGGTAGGTCGTATCGCGGGATTTCTCCTCGGCAATGCGTTCTTCCTTCTCCAGTTCCGCCGTGAGTTGCGGCAGTTTGCCGTATTTCAGTTCGGCGGCCTTGTTGAGATCGTAGGCGCTCTCGGCGCGCGCGATTTCCGCGTTGGTGCGCTCCAACTCCTCACGGAGCTGCTGCACCTTGCCGATTGCCTGTTTTTCGTTTTCCCACTTGGCCTTCATCTCGTTAAACGAGCCGCGCAATTCCGCAAGCTCCTTCTGGATATCGTCCAAATGCTCCTTGCTGAGCTTGTCCGTCTCTTTTTTGAGAGCTGCTTCCTCAATTTCCAGCTGCATGATCTTGCGGCTGATGGCGTCAAGTTCCGCGGGCATGCTGTCCAGCTCGGTCTTGATCAAAGCGCAGGCTTCGTCCACAAGGTCGATGGCCTTATCCGGCAAAAACCGGTCGGAAATATAGCGCTTGGAGAGCGTTGCCGCCGCAATGAGCGCCGCGTCCTGAATCTTGACGCCGTGGAACACCTCGTAACGCTCTTTTAAGCCGCGCAGGATGGAAATCGTGTCCTCCACCGTCGGCTCCTCCACTAGAACCGGCTGGAACCGGCGTTCGAGCGCCGCGTCCTTTTCGATATACTGGCGGTATTCGTCCAAAGTCGTAGCGCCGATGCAGTGTAACTCTCCGCGCGCGAGCATCGGTTTTAAGAGGTTACCCGCGTCCATCGCGCCTTCGGTTTTACCCGCGCCAACGATATTATGCAGCTCGTCGATAAACAGGATAATCCTGCCGTCGCTCTCCTTGATTTCGTTGAGCACGGCCTTAAGGCGCTCCTCAAACTCGCCGCGGAACTTCGCGCCCGCGACCAGCGCGCCCATATCCAGCGCAAATACCTTACGGTCTTTGAGGTTGTCCGGCACGTCCCCGCGTACGATTCTCAGCGCGAGCCCTTCCGCAATGGCGGTTTTGCCAACGCCCGGCTCGCCGATGAGAACGGGGTTGTTCTTCGTTTTGCGCGAGAGGATGCGGATGACGCTGCGGATTTCCTCGTCCCGACCTATGACCGGGTCGAGCTTTTGATTCTTGGCAAGCTCTACGAGGTCCTGGCCGTATTTGGTCAGCACGTCGTAGGTGCTCTCCGGGCTGTCCGAATTCACCTTACGGCTGCCGCGAACGGTTTTGAGCTGCTCGGCAAACGCCTTTTCTGTGATATTGTACTTTGCAAGCAGTTTCTTGACCGACTCCGCGGGCTTTTTAATCAAGCCGAAGAACAGGTGTTCAACCGAGATATACTGGTCGCCCATCTCCTTTGCCTTTTTCTCCGCCTCGTTGAGCGCGTTGTTCAGGCTCTGGGCAACGTATATCTGCTCCGGGTTCGAAGCACCGCTGTAGGTCGGCAGCGCTTCCGTTTCGCGCCTAAGATCGCTCGCCAGCGAAGAAAGATTGATGCCCATGCCGGTCAGCAAACTCGAAATCAGCCCGTCCGGCTGCTCCAAAAGAGCGCTGAACAAGTGCAGCTGCGAAACCTCGGTGTTGCCCCGATCGTTTGCGCTCTGCTGCGCCGCCTGCACGGCTTCTATGCTTTTTTGTGTTAATTGATTGACGTTCATACGCTCAACCCCCTCTAGAGAACCATTCCGCCGTTATGCAGGTAGGAAACATAGTGTTTCTCCACGCTGGACACCGCCGCGGCAGGTTCGTTTAAAAATTCAAAATACGATTTCAGCGCGCGGTCAAACAGGTTGATGTAGCCCGCGATTCCTTCGCCGATGGCTTCGTTATCCGCTTGCGCTGCGTTTGTCAGGCGAAGCTTGCGCAAATATCGCCCGTCCTCCATGGCGCACTCGACCCGGCCGATATACGCCGTTTCAATGCGCGTCCAGAGCTTGAAAAACTGCAGCATGGCAAGCACCAGCGCGCTGTTTTGGCTCCGCACGCTCACCCTGAGTTCGCCCAGCAGCGGCAGCGCGTTTTTATAGAGCTCCACGCTGTAGCGCACGCTGGGATTATACTTATAGTCCAGCGCGCTTTTGAGC
This sequence comes from Christensenellaceae bacterium, assembly GCA_963674535.1. Taxonomy (GTDB): domain Bacteria; phylum Bacillota; class Clostridia; order Christensenellales; family CAG-138; genus UBA7703. Next base: position 1,750,132 of record OY771363.1, read on the forward strand.
GAAAACATGGAGTCCGAAGGCTGCAGTTGCGGCTCGAACACGCTGCCCGTGAGCATGTGCTCAATGGCTTCAAACACCTCGCGCATGCGCTTTTCCGGCGTGGTGTAGCGCACAAAGTCGGCCAGCACCTGATTGATCATTGCCGAGCGGCTCTCGCCCGCTTCGTAAGCCAGACGGTCGATTTCCTGCACGACCTCGTCCGACAGCACGAGCGAATACACGCTTTTTGTCATTTCGGTTCAACTCCCTTTTTAGCGGATCGAACTTCGCCGCGCAAGCGACCGTTTTCTTCGTTTCGCATAATTTCATTATATCCGCGTTGCCAAACTTTGCAAGCGTTGTTAATAACTTTGAATGCGATTTTGCAATTCTTTCACGTTTTGACTATACTGATTTCGCAATGCATTTTTAATCGAGGAGAACACCGAAAAAATAAAATACGATTTTGACGAACGGATCGACCGCTCGGGTACGCACAGCATGAAGTACGAAGGCGGCCGCAGGGGCAATCCCTACCTGCCGGAGCAATACATCCCGCTCTGGGTGGCGGATATGGACTTTGCCTGCGCGCCGCAGATTCTCTCCGCCATGCACCGCAGAATCGACCAGCGCGTCATCGGTTACAGCTTGCTCGGAAAAGACAATCAGCGCTCCGTTTCCCGTTGGATGGAACGGCGTTTTGGCTGGCAGGTTCCGCCGGAAGAGATCATATTTGCCAGCGGCGTCGTTTCCGCGCTGTTTGCCGCCGTGGAGCACCTGACCGGCTCCGACGACAGCGTGCTTTTGATGACGCCCGCGTACCATCCGTTTAACGACGCCATTCACCGGTTCCACCGCAAGCCGCTCTATTCGCGTTTGATTGAGCAGAGCGACGGACGATACGAAATTGACTTTGACGATTTCGAGCAAAAAGCGAGCCGTCCGGACTGCACTCTGTTCTTTCTCTGCAATCCGCAGAATCCTACGGGTCGCGTGTTCACGAAAGAAGAACTCCTGCGCATTGGCGAAATCTGCTTTGCAAACAACGTGTTCGTCGTCAGCGACGAAATCCACGCGGACTTGACCCGGGCAGGTCAAACGCATATTCCGTTTGCCAAACTCTTCCCCGGCGAAAAGCGAATCATCAGCTGCACAAGCCCCAGCAAGACGTTTAACCTTGCGGGAAACAACCATTCGCACCTGATCATTCACGACGAGCATCTCCGCAGGGAATGGTCGAGCGGCGTGTACTGCGGCATGCCGACCGCTGTTGGCATTGACGCCGCCATCGCGGCTTACGACGAAGCGGAAGACTGGCTGGAAGAGCTGAAACTCTATCTGGACGAAAACTTCCGTAAAATGAGCGCACTGATTGCAGAAAAGCTGCCAAAGGCGGTGTTTCGCGTTCCCGAAGGAACGTATCTGGCGTGGGTCGATCTCACGGCATACGGGCTTACGGAGCTGCAACTCAAGGAAAAGATTTCGCGTGAGGGCGTTTTCGTGCAGTTCGGCGAGGATTTTGTCGATAACGGGAACTGTCATATGCGCGTCAACGCCGCCTGCCCCTGGAGCGTGCTCAAAGAGGGGCTGGAGCGAGTTTGTAAAGCACTCAACTAACAGAAATCAAACAAAAAACGGGCTGCGACGCAGTCCGTTTTGTTTTTATGCTCGGGGCTCCGCCCCGAACCCCGCCAAAGGGAGTTTCCCTTTGGAAACCCAAAGCTTATTCGATATAAGCTCGTTTCACATAAGGGCTGGTGTAAGCGCGAAGAAGTGCGCCGTAGTCCGGGTTAAAGTCCAGCACGTCGCCAACTTGATACGCTTTGGCCTTTGTGAGATCGACGATCAGGTGATCCGAACTCGCGCCGATGATGCGTACGCTCGCATCCCGCGGAGTCAGCCCGTCGGCAACAGTGTCCTGACGGCCGATCTTGCAGATGCCGCGAATCTGCTCGCCTTCGTAGGTAAACGTCGGCCGCTCGCCAAAGGCGTTGGCTCCGCTCACGCCAATCGGCACGGAGGGTTTTCTCTGCACCTCAATGAGCACTGTGCTCAGCGTAAACGCGTCTCCCACCAGCCCGTTCATCACGCGGCAGGCGGCGGTGTCGTTGCCCAACAGAATCGATTCGCCAAGTCGCAGATGGTTCACGCAGTCCGGCACAAGCCCGCGCCGCAGAAGCCCCAGCGAGCTGGAGTTGCCGCCGGAGACGACCGGAACGGGAAGCCCCGTTGCCGCGCGAATCTCGTCCGCAATGTCGCAGAGTGTGCCGAGGTTCGATTCGTCGGGAATGATTGCGCCGTAGCAGGTCAGGTTTGTGCCAATGCCCAGCAGTTCGATCCAGGGTTCTTCCGCCGCGGCCTTCGCCGTGCGTAAAATCTCTTCGCGTTCAGTGAATAATAGCCCCTCGCGCAGGTCGCCAAGGTCGATCATCAGAATGACCGAGTAGCGCTTTTTCTGAAGTTCAGCCGCCCGGCCCAGTGCGCGGATGGTGTCGATTTCCGAAACGAGGCTGATATTCGAAAGCCGAACCGTCTCCTCCGCCTCATCCGGCGAGGGCGCGCGGAGCAGGAGTTTCGGTTTTTTCGTTGTGATTTTTTCGAGGTTTTCCAGCCGCGCGTCGGCGAGCATGCTTACCCCGCTCTCCTCGAACACGCGGATGATTTTTTCGTCCGCGCAGACGACTTTTCCCACCGCCGCGATGGAAACGCCGTACTCCGAACAGAGCGCGAGAAGCGCGTTGAGGTTATGCCGTATTTTATTGAGGTCCGCCGTAATGCGCGGGTAGTCGCTCATAGAAGTTCCCCTTGATGAACCGGTTTACGCAAACCGGAGTGTTCGCTTTAATAGTATCTTCGCCGCTTCGGGGCGGGTCTTGCTGAGTACGCCCAGCGACGCCATGACATACGACTCGTCGAACGCAATCTTCATGGCTCCCGGCTTGGGATAGAGCATCGTTCCGCCCGGGTTGCAGTCCGCCAGCGCGCGGGCGATTCGCTCGCGTTCCGGCAGGCGGGTCAGTGCTCCGCCCGTGCCGATGAGCGTTTTGACCTGCGTCAAGTCCTTGCCCTCGGCGGCGGTTGCGCGCCCCTGCGGCGTGTAAAAATGTCTCAGCCTTCCCGCGTGCCGCGCAATGGCGGTCAGCCCCGCTTCGAGGCAGAGCCGATTGGTCAGCAAAAATTGTTCTTTCGTTTCGGGAATCGGTTTGTATTCCCGCATCACGGCGGAAAGATCCAGTCCGAGCTCTCTTGAAAGCTTCTCTTCACCCACCAGCTCAATCAGCCGCCGCGCGTTGACGAACAATCCCAAATCGCCCTCGACCGTGCGCTTGTTGAAGGGTTCCGGCGCGGTCAACAGCGCCGCAATCTCCTCCGAGCCGTTGGTCACGGAGTGCACGTCCGTTGTCGCGCCGCCGATATCGAGCACGAGCAAATCGCCAATCTCTTCGTAGAGCAGCATGGCCGCTTCCATCACCGCGCCGGGCGTCGGCAAAATCGTGCCCGTCACGAGGTCGCGAATGTGCTCCATGCCGGGAGCGGTGACGATATGCTGTTCGAACGCGGCGTGAATGACCTTGCGCACGGGTTCTATATTCAGCGCGTCAAGGCGCGGATACACGTTTTCGGTCAAGTAGACGGGGATATGCGCGGATTCGAATATCTCTTGAACGGCGGACTGGTTTTGCACGTTGCCCGCGTAGAGAACCGGCGCGCCGAAGTTCGACTTTGCCAGCAGTTCCGCGTTATACAGCGCGGTTTCGCGCTCGCCGTAGTCCGTGCCGCCCGCGAGCAGGATGAGATTCGGTTTGATCTGCCGCTGTTCTTCCAAGTCGCGTTCGGTGAGTCTTCCCGCCGTGGTCTGGCGGACGATTGCGCCCGCGCCGAGCGCAGCCGCCTTGGCCGCGTTGACCGTCATGTCGTACACCAGCCCGTGGACGCACATCTTGAGCCCGCCCGCCGCGCTGGAGGAAGCAAGCAGGCTGCCGTAGCCGAGCGTATCCGTTTTGAGCGACTCTTGCAGCGCGCAAATGGCGTTGGATAAGCCGATTCGGACGTCCCCTTCGAGCACGGTGGTCGCCGCCTGTCCCTGCCCCAAAAAGCGCGGCTCGCCATCCAGCCCGTCAAACGCGCTGACGAGCGTGGTGGTCGAGCCGATTTCCGCAATGAGTACGTCCGCGTACATAATTGCTTATTCTTCGCGCGCGGCGCGTTCTTTGACTAAGAACGTCGCCACGTGGTTGCCGTGCGTGCCACGGCCAAATCCCGATTCTGTTTTCTTTAAAAATAGAATCATTAAATTATTCTTTCTCTCTGCTTTCGCGTTCTTTGACCAAGAAAGTGGCAACGTGGTTGCCGTGGGTACCGCGGCCGAAGCCTGCGTCCGCGCCGGCGGCTTTTGCCTTATCGGGTTCCACCTGCGTGCCGCCCGCGATGAAGATGAGCTTGTCGCGCACGCCCATCTCCCGCGCGATTCGGTCGATGCGGGCGATGTTTTTATAGTGAATATCGTCGTGCGAAATAATCACGGAAGCCAGCATCGCGTCCGCATTGAGTTCGATGGCGGCGCCAACGAGCTTTTCCGGCGAGACGGACGTGCCGAGGTAATGCACTTCGATGCCGTACTTTTCGATGCCGCCGTGCTTGATGTCGATGATTTCCCGCAGGCCAACGCTGTGCTCGTCCTCGCCGATGGTGCCGCAGACGACCCGGAACGGGCGCCGCTCCACCGCCGCGCGGAGTTCTTCCTCGCTCAGCACGTCCGGCTCGACGGGGATGACCAGCGAATCGACGTCGATGGCAAAATCAACCTTGCCTTTGAGCTCAATGCGCGTACCTTCCGCTTCGTGCAGCACCTCTCGCGAGATCACAGCGACTTCTTTCAGCCCCATGCGCCTTGCGCACTCGATGGCCGCGGCTTCGGCAATATGCTTCTCCGCCGGGAAACAAAGCGTCAAAAGGACGGTTCCGTCCGCCAGCCACTCCATTTCGGGGCGAATCTTCTTTGCATTCGGCTGAGCGAACTCCTTGACGCTCTCCATGCGGAGATAGACGTTGTCGTTTTCGTCCAGCTCGTCGATATAGACAATCTTTTCCGGCTGTTCGAGCGTGCAGCCGCCGATCAGCGCGGCGGGGTCGCCGCCGTATTGAGCCACATTGTTGTATCCGTAATGCGCGGTGACGGGCGCCATATAGTCCGCTTCGCGCTTGATGACCGAGCCCGCCCCAACGCCGCCGTCCGCTTTACGGACAATGCCGTCGCCATTGCGCTCGGGGAATAATCCGCTGTCGACGAACATGCCGCTTTCGACCGCCGCGAAGTAGCCGCCCTTTTCGGTCATCTCTTCGAGGAAGAGCACCGCGCGCTCGATGAGTTCGCGGGACTTTTCCGCAAGATAGCCGTCTTCTTTGAGTTCGACCATCTCCATAAGCCCGTCGAGACCGACCAACGTCTGCTTGGCGGTATCGCAGGCTTCGATATTATACATATGCCAGGGGACGTTGCGCCCCTCGTCCGGCGTGATGGTAGACTGGATATCCGCACTGGTGAGCTTGCTGACGACCATGTTGAGCACATGCGTCACCGTCGCTTCCCGTGTGCTGGACTCGATGTACTTCGTGTTCATCTGCGCGCGCATCCGGTAGCCCGTAAAGAGTTTCCGCAATGCAACCGCATACGGCAAATCCATATAGACGCAAGGCCCGGGCGTTGCCGTCGGCGGCACGGTGGAAAGGCAGATATTGGCTTTCGGTACACCGACCTTAGCCGAGAACAGCGCGTTGATGGCGTGCTGCACCATGAGCTCCGGCATGACCTTCCAGGCGTCCCGCGCGGTGGCGTTGGCGTTATGCGCACCGTCGATCTGCGCCATGCCCGCCCAGGCGATCAGTCTCTTGCTCTCGCAGGCGTCCACGAACGAACGCACCATGTTGATGTTGCGGTAGATCACGTTGTACTGCGGGTCCTGATGGCAGCCGTTGACGCCTTCTTCTGCGAACATGACCGCAATGTCCGGCCCGGCCACGCCGCTGACGTAGCTATGGTAGTTGATCGGGCGGCCGACCTCGTCCTCGATAAGATCGAGCGCTTTTCGCTGCGCGCGCACCTGCTTACGGGAGATCGGCACTCCGCCGATTCCCTGCGGCGTTCCTTCGATCAAGCCGTCAAAATGACTCTGGCCAGCCGTGCGGATGACCATGATGTGATCCGCGCCGTGGTGCGCGGCCATGCGCATGCGGCGAATATCGTCCTCAAAACGTCCGCTTGCGATTTCCGTCGTGATGACCGGCGTCGGCTGGGGGTCAATGTCGTCAAAATTATGCGCGGGCGGCAGCGGCACGCCTCGAACAAGCGGCTTACTGCAGTCGCGGTAGGTAAACGGCCCCATGTGAAGGTTCGGCGCGGGTTCGCGCCAGGTCCAGCCGTGGCGGCGCGGACGGTAGTGCTCCAAATCTTCCAGAATTTTACTGATATCGATGTTTTCGTCCGGCGGCAGTCTGTATTCGCTCATTTGACACCTCCGAACAGGGCGGAAGCTTCGTCCATTTTCTCCGGCTGCTGCAGGAGGAGGCCTGCCGCGCGGAGTTCCAACCCTTTTTCTTTTGCGTAGCGGTAGACGACGTTGCCCGCGCCGTGGCCGAGGATGCCGCGCGCCATGCAGCCGTCCACAATGGCTTTCGCCTCCAGCGAACTAAACCCCATTCGCAGCAGCACGCTGCGCTCGATTGCGGGCGAGGTGTTCTCCTTTCCGAGCTGGAGCAGCGGATCGACAAGTCCTTCCGTCAGGCTCCAGAAGCGCGCTTTGAGTTCCTCGTCGCTCAGCTGCGCGAGGTGTTCGCGACGCTTTGAATAATCATCTTCCCGTTTCATAAATCGCTCCCGTATCGTAAAATCTGAATTGGATTAATGCTGTTCAGCTTTGAGCGCTTCCGTTACAAACGCCTCGCTCGATTTGGTCTCCTCCGCGAGGAATGCAATATCTTCTTTTGTCGGCGCGTGATCGACCGTCGAGGCCGCGTGGGTAATCAGCGAGCGGCGCATGTGGTCGATATCCACGTCCCGCGCTTTGAGTAAACCCGCATGCGAAGGCAAAATGATACTCTCGCCCGGCACTTCCTCCTGCGGGTCGCCGAAGCTGATACGAATGCCATTCTGCCGCGCAAACGAAAGCTGCGCGTTGCCGTGCTTGCCCGCGCCGGTATACTCCGTTTCCTGCACGACGATCACCGCGTCCTCGGGCAGTTCCTGCGCAATCGAAATGGCGGCGGCAAGGCTCGTATTGCCCGCAGGCCCGCGCTCGATGCCTTCCAGCCGCGCCAGAAGTTCGGTGGTATAAAACACTTCACCCTGATGCACGGTGACATAGCGATCCATGTATCGCAGTGGGCGCGCCGCGCTTCTGGGCACGTCGCTGCGATCCGGCCAGGTGGAAAACGGCATACCGAAACCGGTGTGACCGGTCGTAAACGATTTTTTGTTGAACTGCGTGTCGCTGGCCATATGCAGGCCCTTGAGGTTGACGCTGGCCGCAACGATCTGCGCCTTGCATCCCGCCTTGATGAGTCCCCGCGCCGTGCCGGTCAGGTTGCCGCCGCCCGCGTTGGTGCAGACGACCACGTCCGGATCCTTGCCAATCTGCTTTCGGCACTGCTGGGCGACTTCCCAGCCGAGCGTTTCAATGCCGACGATGCCAAACGCCGTATAGAGCGAGGCGTTGAAATACCCCGTGTCCTCCAGCATCCGCAGAACCTGATAAAACAACTCCGGCCCCACCGTGAGTTGGACGACTTCCGCGCCGAGCGCTTCGCACTTGCGCGCTTTTTCAATGATCTCCGGCTGGCCGACGCCGCGCGAATCGTAGCACTCCTGCACGATGATGCACTTGAGCCCGCTTTTTGCGCAGCAACTCGCCACCGCCGCGCCGTAGTTGCCGCTGGTGGCGGTCAGCGCACCGGGGTAACCCATCTTTTTCGCCTGATGAATGCTGGTGGCGGCTCTGCGCACCTTAAAGCTCCCGCTGGGGTTTGCCGCTTCGTCCTTCACGAAGATGCGCGCGCCATAGCCCGGTTGCGAGAGTTTCCGCGCAAGGGCTGTGATGTTCTTTAACTCGATCAGCGGCGTGTTACCAATCGCAAAGCCGCGCTGAATTTCGATCACGTCCTCCAGCGAATAGCCGGTTGAACGCATCATGGCTTCGTAGTCGAACGCGATGGAGCCGCTCTCGAACTGCGAGTAATCCACGCCCACGGCGGCTTTGATGATATCGCGCTTTCTGGCGATGACCGCTTCGTAACTCGTATCCCGCGTCATTTGATGTCACCTCCAAACAGAAAGGCAAACGCCTCGTCCCCCGCCTTCTGCAGTTCCGGCACGAAGTTGCCGAAGCTGTGCTCGTAATGCGGATTGACCTCAATCAGCGTACCGTTAACGGTTCTTCCGGTGCGGGTGACGACCGTCACCTCGCCCCCCATGGAAGCGTCGTTTTGCAGGGTTCCTTTTGTCCAGAGTTCGAGCGGTACGCGCTTGGTGTCTTCCGGCACCGCCGCCGCCCGTTCATCCGGCTGAAGAACGACACTGTGGATGCGTACCCAATCGCCTTTTTTCGGCATAGCAAACACCTCGATCTATCTGTTCGTCTATCTGTTTAATGATGATTATTCGAGAATTCCTTCTCATATCTGATTGCGGAAATCCCACATTGATGATTATTCTAGAATTCCTTCTTCGATCTGATCGCGGAAGTCGCCCATGATCGCGTGCGGAACCGGCAGGTCGATCATCGTTTTAAGGCCGGGCCGCGCGTTGATGACCTGCGGAATCATGTTGACGCACATGGCGATTGTGCCAATGCCGCCGTCGACTTCCGGCTGGATGACCATGTTCACCGGCGGCGTGCCTTCCAGCGTAATGTAGTCGCCCGTGTGCGTGCCGCCGAGTTCCGGCTCGATCTGCTGGGGGTGGATCATGTCGATTCCCACTTCGCCCGCGTGATAGCCCTGCCCCGTCATGTTGACGCCCGCGACGCTGCCTTTTTTGGCAAACCCGTACGCAGAGCGGCGGTCGACTTCCGTAACGATTGGCGACATCTGCTGTTCAAAGTAGTCGATCTCCCAGCCGAGCGCTTTGGCGATCATGCCAACGCTTTCGGCAAAGCCGACGTGCCCAGCGAGGGATCCGTCCGCAACGCCTTCTTCAAACTCTTTTACGTTCAGCCCAACGCCCTGCTCGCGCATGACCAGCGGCCCGAACGGCGAAAGCGAGTTCACGCGCTTACAGGTTACTTTATCGATGTTCGTCATGCAGCCGGAAAGGCAGATGGCCAATAAATCCATCATCAAGCCGGGGTTGATGCCCGTGCCCAGCACGGTAACGCCGTTCTCCTTTGCCGCGCGGTCGAGATCCGCAGCAAGCTTCGGCTCTTTTGCCTCGGGAAAGCTCATCTCTTCGGCTGTGCAGATGACGTTGACGCCGCTCTTGACGACCCGGAGAAGTTTGGGGTAAACGTCCCGCGTAAACGAGTCCGTCGCCACAATACATACGTCCGCTCCGCCCTTTGGCAGCACCGCGTCGATATCTTCCTGCACCAGCACGTCGTCGTGCTCGCCGCGCTCCATGTCTAAAAGTGCAAAGATGCTTTTACCCACGCGGTTCGGGTGCAGGTCGCATACGCCCGTAATCTCGATGCCTTTTTTACTGAGCAGCACGCGCGCAATTCCGCTGCCCATCGCGCCAAATCCCCAGAGTGCAACCCTGATATTTCGCATACTTGTTATGTCCCTCCCGGTGTAACCCGTTCAATATTCGGTTGATTCGTTCCGTCTGAAAGTAAGAGTTGTAGTGTGAATAAGCCGTAAACTAGTCCAGAGAGCGGCGCGGAACAAAAAAGTCTTCCTGTGTCAGGCCGACTTCTTCGACGGCGCGCTCCACGTAGGCCAAATCGCCGATCTGCAGGCGGTTGTGGCAATCGCTGCCCATGGAGAACCTGAGCCCGGCTTCCTTGGCCCGGCGGATCATCTCCATATTCGGCGCGTGCCAAAGGCCGGAGATTTCGAGCGCGATGCCGTGCTTTTTGCAAAGACCGATCACCGCGTCCTCCCACTGCAGCAAGAACTTTGTATCGTGCAGCTCGTCGCAGGGCGGCAGAACCGTAGCGTGGCCGAGGATATCGACCCGCTCGTTGGAAAACGTCTTTTCGATCATTTTTATGATGTAAGCCAGATAGTAGCGGTTGAGATCGGACGAATAATTCTTGCCAAGTTCCAGCGATTGACCGGAACGCTTGGAAAAGTACGCGCTGAGCGGAACAAACCCGCCGTGTCCGTCCGGCATGCTGTGCACGCTGGCGATGACATAGTCGATCTGGTCGTCCATCGCGTCCGGCAGGGTGATGTGGTGCTCCATGTTGACTTCCACACCGCGGTACACGCTGTAGTTGGAGAGCTCCGCCAGATAGTCCGAAAGGTCCCTGAGCGTATAGATGCCGCAGCAGAAAAGATGATCGGAAACGCCGAGGATATTGCCCAGCTTTTTTTCGACCTCTACCAGCTCCGAAAGCGGATAACCCGCGTCGGACATGCTTGTATGGGTATGAAGGTCGTAATATTGCATTGGGTTCTCCGTTTCCTGTTCTTTGCATAAAGCAAGCTTGATCAATCGTTCTATGCAGCTTTGCGCCCTACCAATATACCATGATCGCGGGTTGCAAACAAGAGCGCGAGCGCTCCGCAAAGCCGGTATGCATGTAAAATTTCTATTTGCGCAGGCTTTTCTTGCGTAATCGGACCACGCTTACTCCGCGCTCTTTACGCCGGAGCGGCAGGCGATCCATTCCGCCGCGATGCTCACGGCAATCTCCTCCGGCGACTCCGCGCCGATAGCGAGGCCGACGGGAGAATGAACGCGCGCAATCTGCTCCTTGGAAAATCCACGCGAAAGGAGCTGGTCGCGCATCTTTTTTGCGTGAGAATGGCTGCCGATGGCGCCGATGTATCCCGCGCGCGTCCGAAGCGCGCCGTCGAGGATGGAAAAGTCGAGCCCTCTGCCGCGCACGAGCGAAATGACCGCGTCGCGCTCTGTTAGCTCCAGTTCGTCAAAAATTCGATCCTGCACAACGCTGAGCACCCGCTCCGCCTGCGGAAAGCGGGAAGCATCGCAGAGGGTATCTCTGTCCTCCACCACCCAGACGCGCAATCCAAGCTGCGCCAAAACCGGTACAAGCGCTTTTGCAACATGCCCGCCGCCAAGGATGATGGCGCGCGGCGTCGCAAACAGCGGCTCGATCAGCCGAATTGGTTCCTCCGCTGTCAGCAGCGGCGCTTTGGCAAGATACTGCCTTAACGCGGGGTCGTCCTTTGCCGTACGCGCGGGGACAATCTCGGTTTCGCCCACCATACCTTTATCGACGGAGCAAACCAGATAGCCTTCTTCGCGTTCCAGAAGTTCCAGCGAGCGTTCGGCAAATCGAAGTCCATCTTCGCCCGAAAACAGCCGAAACAGCACGTCGATCTCTCCGTTGGACGCCGCGCAGTGTTCGCCTTCGCCGGAATGGATGGCATAGGAGCGAATTGCCGGGGCTTTCTCCCGCAGCAGCGCAAGAGCATCCCGTATCGCTCGGTACTCCGCTTCCCCGCCGCCGACCGTTCCCGTTTGCCCGCCATCTTCGGCAACAACCATAGCGGTGCCGACACCGCGCGGCGTGGTTCCCCTGCGGGAAACGATGGTGCAGAGCATGGCGCTTTGTCCGCTTTTCAGAACGGCTGCAATCGTCTCCAAAAGTTGCTTCATCGAGTGTTCCTCCCTGTGAAAACGAAAGCGCCCTATGCTTTACAGCCGAACCTTCTTGCGAGAATCAGCGTCAGCCTTTCTTTACGCCCGCTTCAAAGATCAGCATTCCCAGCTTGCGCGTCTTGGCATAGTAGAGCGGCAGCGCGGGATCGCTGGTCTTCGTCAAAAGAGGTTCTACTTCTTCGGTCGTGCATTCCCTGCGGGAATAGAACGAAAAGAACGCGCAGGCGTCCGCAAACGAAGCGAATGGCTGGCCGTGCTCCACCTCGAACAGCTCCAGCGCATACGGAATCCCCTGCTGTTTGAGTTCGTCCGCGATATCGTGTATGGTCATTCCGCGCGTTTCTCCCGGGTTGAGCGAAAATGCCTTCTCGTCCTCCGCGGACTGAATGACAAACGACTTTCCGCGCGAAAGCTCTCTGGCAAGCGGCAGCACTTCAGCGGGCTTACCAAAAAAGCAAAGCACCAGCGCGTCGTAAAGCGAATCGGGGATATACGTAAACACGTCCCCCAGCATGGTGGAAACATTCTTTGGGCAGCGCGTCCGAAACGCCGCAACCGCCTTGGGATCCTGTTCAATCACCGTGACATGACGAACATGGTACGAAAGCCAAATTGCGAGGTCGCCCAGCCCGCCGCCTGCGTCGAACACGCGCGCGGAAGGCGGCAGGTAGGCCGAAATCCTTTCGGCGATTGCCGGATAATAGCGGCTTGTCTTTGCCGCGTTCTGCATCCAGCGGATGTTATCGTCCGTCCATTGAAAGCTGCTCAAGTCGTTCGCTCCATTTCCATCATCCCGCGGTCGGCGGGAGCATCCAAATATTGTGAATATATTGGGTTCATCCAGCAGGTGCGCGGGAGCATTGAATTCTTGTTATTTATCGTGCTGTTTTTGTTATTCTTCGATCAGTCCGTCGCTGCCGGCGAGTCGAATCAGCTCGTCATAGCGGTAACAGCCTTTTTCGTGGTCGTTGACCAGGCCAGCCGCCTGCAGAAACGAGTAGATGGTCACCGAACCGACATAGCGCATGCCGCGCTTTTTCATGTCCGCGCTCATCCGATCCGAAATCGGGGACGTCGTGCGATAGCCGCCGCTCTTTTGAACAACGACCCTGCCGTCGGAAAAGCTCCAAAGGTAGTTGCAGAACGAGCCGAACTCATTTTGGAGTTCCAGCACGATCTTTGCATTTGCAATCGCGCCGGCGATTTTCCCCCGGCTGCGGATAATGGCCGCGTCCTGCAGCAGCAGATTGATCTTCTCCTCACCGTACGCCGCGACCTTTTTTACATCGAAACCGTCGAACGCGGCGCGGAACGCTTCGCGTTTTCTGAGAATCGTAATCCAGGAAAGCCCCGCCTGAAACGTCTCCAACAAAAAGAGCTCATACATGGTTTGATCGTCGCGAATGGGCGTGCCCCATTCCTCGTCGTGATACCTGCAGTACAGTTCGTTCTGCGGATTGACCCAATAGCAGCGTTTTTTCGTTTCCATTTCTGCCGCTCCTCCTGCGCCGGATTTTAGTTAAATCAATGTGCCAATTCGGGAACGATTATACCATATCGCGCTGAATAAACGCAAAGCGCCGCCGAGCGAAAGCAACGTTCGGCGGCGCTCGAATTACGCCTGAATGTAAGTTGTCTTAACCGGCGGTCCGGGGCGTCGGCGTGGGCGTCGGCACGGGCTGCAGAATGCCGCCGATGCTCGGTGCGACATCCGAAACGCCGTCGGAAGCGTAGCTGTACGTCCGGTTGAGGATGCGCCACTGTTCCAGAATCTCCAGCACGCGCGCTTCATCCTCCGGCGCGAACGTGCGGTAGGACGGGTTGTAGGAATAGATCGACCCGTTGCGGTTGACGTACATCGCGGTGCCGTAGCTGGTGTAAACGACGTCCCCATAGGTTCCGAAAATCGAATTGCTGTAGGTCGTAACCGGATACACCATTGAGTCCGCGCCGATGTACTCATGATTCTTACCCATCGCGCGTCCGCTCCACTGGACGTAGACGCAGAGCGAATTCGGGTCGGTCGTCGGCTTGCTCTTCAGAAGCAGTTTGCTGATCTCTTTTGCAAGCTCCGTATACTGGCTGTTGGTGTTGCTCGTATCTCCGCCGTAGCGGTTGTAGTAGAACGACACGCACTGCTTTGTATCGTCGCTGAACGGCAGATTGTAGAGCGTAAGCGTCATATCGATAGAATCGGACGTATCGATAAAGTCTTCGGAAGCATCGCAGATCTGGCTGAGCAGATCGAGATGCTCTCTTGAACTGTTTTCGTTCTTCATCTCCATCCAGGCGGAGCAGGTGTCCGGCATTTCAAGGTCGATTTCGAAATAATCGTAATACCGCATCATTCCGACATAGCCCGAAACGGTAAAGTAACCGAAGGACTGCTGCTCGTTCTGGTTGAAGTAGTTGTTGTTGTCAACCGTATGCTGGAGATATTCGTCATACGGAATCAGCGACTTTTCTTCCACTTCCTGATAGAACGTATTCAGGACGTTTTCGCTCTTGATGAAGGATTCGTCATACACGTCTACGCCCTGACGCGTGCGGATGGAGTCCTTGGGCGGCAGCGAATGAATTGCTTTGAAGTATTCGCTGTTCGCGTTACGCATGCTGTTGAACAGGTTGCCGTTGGTGAAAACCAGAATCCGGCTGATTGTGGTACCGTTTTTCAACCCGAATGTAACCGGTTCGCTCAGTATATAGCCGGTGCTGAGCGGATCAAAGTCGTAGTTGAAATACCCGTAGCGGTTGACGGAATCGATGTTGTCCATAAGCGCAACATACGCGTAATCCAATAAGTCTTTGTCGGTAAACTTGACTTTCGCAATCTGCACGGAAGCGTACCCGCGATTATCGGACGCGCGATCCGAACCGGGAAACGAAACGTATTCGATCTGGCTTCTTTCCGGCACTTCGTTTCTTACGGCAATGCCAGTTGCCTGCACGCCAAAGAAGATGCAACCAGCGAGCAGTGCGGGCACCAAATACCACGGCAGAGAGCGAAGCACCTTCTTTGCGTTACGAAAAACAACGGTCTGGTAGATGATATATCCGCCCAGCGCAACGCCGAATATGAGCAGGATGTTCTGCCAGGTTGCGCTCATCACCCCCGAAGAAAGCAGCAGCACGACCGGCAGCGTCAGCAGGCAGGCAAAGAGCGTTTGAATCTTTGCGTTCTTTGCGCCGTGCTCGGCCACTTCCGAATGGCGGCGGGTAAAGAAGAAGCTGCCAAGGAAGAGTTCGCCAACTGTGAGGACAAGCGAATACGCAATGTTGACAAAATGGAACATCTCGTTTTTGAGCATGACACGCGAGAGCACCACGATCTGCCCGGTTGCAATATTCGTCGTCGGGTCGAGGAACCACGGCAGATCGAACCAGCTCAGCAGCAGCGCTTTTGCGATGATGCCGCGCGCAATGGAAAACTGGATGAACCGCGGCAGAAACAGCACCACCATCGTGATGGCAAGGTTCGTTAAAATCGTCCCGCTCAGCGAGCAGGCGATGGCCGCCGCCGCAAAGACGAGCATGGTGGCCACGATATAGAACGGTACCGCAACGAGCGGATACAGCGGAACGAAGATGGTCTTCGAAACCGTAAACACGATCGTTGTAATCAAGGAGCTTGCCAGCACGGTTGCGGCAATCCAGGTCAGCGCGGCAAGCGTGATGGCCCAGAAGAGGTTCTTTCGCGCGATGGGCAGGCTATGATAGTAATCGCTGTCCGCGCGCTTCGTTAAAAAAGAAAATCCATCGAACGCCAGCACGATGCCGCCGACAAAGGTATACACCATCAACGGCGGAAACATCTTGGACAGCGACAAAAGCATGCTGTTGTTCTGAGAAATGCAGAACTGCATCGAAATCACAACGCTCGCAACAACGCTGAGCACAAAAAGCACAAGCCCCGTTCTGGAGAGCCTGCGAACCGATTCCAAATACGGCTTCATTTCTGTTCGCCTCCCTTTGCGCTCGGCTCCTCAAAGGAATAACCCAGCGCTTCCATTTCGTATAAAAACACTTCTTCGAGCGTCAGCGGCAAAATCTCCAGCAGCAGCGGGTGCAGTTTTGCAATCTGCTCCCTGCTTTCGTTCCGCTCGCCGCGAATGATCATGTTGGTCACGCTCCCCTGCTTGTTGAAGGAGAGAATGTCCATCCCCTCGAAGCGCGCTTTGTCGTAGTCATCCGAAAATGCAACCTGCACCTTGAACAGCGACGTCTTGAGGTTTTGCACATCGCTTTCAAACACGATGCCGCCGCGGTACAGCAGCGCCAGCTGATCGCATGTATCCTCCAGTTCGCGCAGGCTGTGACTCGTGATAACCGCCGTGCACCCGCGGTCGAGCACGTCGTCATACAGCGTGTGCTTCACCAGATTCCGCATGACCGGATCGAGGCCGTCGAACGTTTCGTCAAAGAAGATATAGTCCGTCATGGCCGAAAGCGCAAGAATCGTAGCCGCCTGCCGCCGCATACCCTTTGAAAAGGTATTGAGCGGGCGCGCCGGGTCGAGCTTAAACGTAGCCGTCAGCTCGGTGAACCGTTCGTTCGAGAACCTTGGATACATGGACTCATAGAGCTTTGCCATGCGCAGCATGTTGCTCTGCGGCAGAAAATACAGTTCGTCCGGAACAAAGACGCAGTGCGCCTTGACGGCGGGGTTATCAAACACTTCTCCGCCGTTGATGCTTACCTGGCCTTCGTCCGGCTGGTAGATACCGTTGCAGAGCCTTAAAAAGGTGGATTTTCCGGCGCCGTTTGCACCAACCAAACCGTAGATACAGCCTTGCGGGATGTTGCAGTTGAGGTTGACCAGCGCTTCTACTTCTCCGAATCGCTTGGTCAGCTTTCTCGCTTTAATCATGAATTCACACCTTCGCTTCCTTTTCGTATGCGGCTTTTACCGCTTCGAGCGCACGCTCGAAGGGGATGCCGGCGGCACAAAGCTCGCGTCCGATTCGTTTGATTTCTTCGAGTTGCTCTTCCATACCCTCTCCCACAATCCTTAATGCGTCGCCGGTAACGAATCTTCCGTTGCCGGGCGCGCTGATGCATACGCCGCGCCGTTCCAGCTCTCCGTACGCTTTTTGCAGTGTATTTGGGTTGATTGATAACTCCTGAGACAGCGTGCGAACGGATGGCAGCTGGTCACCTGCTTTAAGAACGCCCGTTAAAATCAACCGCTGCGTTTGGTCTATTATCTGCTCATAGATTGGCGTCCGCCCAAACCGGTCAATTTGGAACATCTCGTTACCCCCTTTCCATCATAGTGTACTATCTGTTATAGTACACTTAAATATTAACGCCAGAGCCCTGCTTTGTCAAGAAAAAGTTCCTCATAAAGTCAAAAACTCTTAATTTCTTCAATATTCAATGCAACAACTGTCCTCATGGCACGATTTTGCGGCTTAGACACAAAAAAAGAACTCTTTTTCATCTGTTTTTACCCAGTCCCAAAAAGACGGCGGTGTGCTACAATAGCGCTTATGGAACGGAATATTCATTGGTTCAACGAAGAGGACGAATCTCAGAAGCGCAGAAAACGGCGCGCGGCAATCGCGCTTGTAGCCGCATTGGTCGGTTTGCTTTCGCTGCTGACCATACTGCTGCTGTTTCTGCACCGCCAAACAAGCGATCTTGCCGCGAGCGCTTCCGCTTCGCCGGCAAGCCCAACGGCTGCGCTTTCCGCAGCGCCTGTCCAAAGCGATTCATCCGAGCCGGATTCGGACGAAAATGCCGAAACGGGTCTGCTGGTTACGTTTCTGGACGTCGGTCAGGGAGACTGCATCTTTCTGCAATCCCCGTCCGGCAACACGCTGCTCGTTGACGGCGGGCCGGAGAGCGCCACGCAAACCGTGCTGGACTTTCTGGATCAAAAGGGCGTTGTCGGCCTCGACGCGGTCATCGCCTCGCACCTGCACGCGGATCACATCGGCGGGCTGATCTCGGTGATTGATACGTATCCCGTTTTCATGTTCTACTATCCGCCGTTCGACGCGGAAAGCGAAACGTATTATCAACTTTTAGACGCGCTCAAGGAAAATCACGTTATCGTTCGCTCCCCGCTCGCTTCCAAGGACGCCTTGATCGATTGGGATCGGGATGTGGAAATCCGTATTCTCTCACCCTACGGCATCGACTATGGCCGGGTGGACGATTTTAACGACACCAGCTATATCCTGCGCGTCACTTACGGCAATACGTCTCTGCTGCTGGCCGGGGACGCGACGCAGGTTGCCGAAAAGCTTGCGCTCAAAGCCTTGCCGAATTCCTATTTCAAAGCGGACGTACTCAAGGTTGGACACCACGGTTCGAGCGACTCCACGGGAACCAAGTTCCTCGACGCGGTGAACCCCTCCATCGCCATCATCTCCTGCGGAGTGGACAACCAGTACGGCCATCCCGATCAGGAACTGCTCGACCGGCTGAATAAACGAAATATCACCATCTACCGCACGGATCAGGATGGCTCGATTACACTGCTTCTTGACGGAACAAATGTAAAGGTGTTAAAATAACGGCAATCGAAGATAACCTTGGCTGTGAAGGGGAAAAGTTCCCGCAGCGTGCTCAACAAGAGAGCGTCGTCACCGGCTGAAAGCGACGCGCACGCAAGGAACAGAAAGTTCGCCCCGGAGCCACGCCGGTGAACGTTTGGCAAACAAACCAGTAGTTGGCGACGGGCCCGCCCGATACAGCGGATTCGAGGTTCCGCAGCGTGATGAATCACCGCGCGGAGCGAACGAGGGTGGTACCACGACGCGTTTCGTCCCTTGCGGAAGAACGCGTCTTTTTTATGCAGTCCGGCGGTCTCTGCTCCTTGCGTCGTCTAAACGGCCGGGAGCGAAAGCAAACGCGGGCGCAACAGGAATTGAAAACGTTTTGCGGATGTTGCAAAACGATGAAGGAGCAAAGATCATGGACATGAAGGAATCTCTGCAAACGCTTCGCCGGGAAGCCGAAGAGCGGCTGCATGCCTGCCAGACGCCGGAAGCGCTGGAGCAGGCGCTGGTGGAAATCCTCGGGCGCAGCGGCTCGCTGACGGCGATCCTGCGCACAATGGGCAAGCTCGCCGCCGAAGAGCGCGCGAGCGTTGGCGCGTTTGCCAACCAGGTCAAAAGCGCTTTAGAGGCGGTCGCCGCCAAAAAACGCGCCGAACTGGACGTAATTGCCAAACGCCTCCGCTTTGAAAAGGAAGCGGTGGACGTTACCGCGCCGGGTACGCTCGCCCAGCCTCTGGGCAGGCTGCACCCGATGACGCAGACCTACCGCGAAATCCGCGATGTGCTCATCGGCATGGGATTCTCTATGTTCGACGGCCCTGAGATCGAGCTGGACGACAACAACTTTACCCTGCTCAACCTGCCGAAGGATCACCCCGCGCGGGATATGCAGGATACGTTCTATATCAACGAAAACGTCGTTCTGCGCACGCATACTTCCCCCTGCGAAGTCCGTGCGCTCACCACGCTTACGCCGCCGTTCCGGCTGTTAATGCCGGGCCGCGTGTTCCGCGTGGACGAAGTGGACGCCAGCCACTCCCCCGTGTTCCATCAGATCGAAGGGTTCGTTGTGGATAAGGGCTTGACGCTGGGCGATTTGAAAGGCATTCTGGATACTTTTGTGCACGCGGTGTTCGGCGAAAACGTCAAAACCCGCCTGCGCCCGAGTTACTTCCCGTTTACGGAGCCTTCCGCCGAGCTGGACGTTTCCTGCTCGATCTGCGGCGGCAAAGGCTGCCGCGTCTGCAAGGGCACGGGTTGGATCGAAATCCTCGGCTGCGGCGTGACCAACCCGCATGAAATCGCCAACTGCGGGTACGACCCCAAGGTCTGGACGGGTCTTGCGTTCGGTCTTGGCGTGGACCGCATGGCGAACCTCAAGTTCGGCATCAACGACATCCGGCTGGAGTACGAGAACGACGCGCGCTTCCTGCGCCAGTTCTAAGGAGGGACAACGAGTATGAAACTGCCGAAAAAATGGCTTTGTGAATATGTTGACTTCAACGTTTCCGATGAGGAATTCGTTGAAAAGATGATGTGGCGCGGGTTCGAGCTCGCGGGCGTCGAAAAAGAACTCTCCGGCGTGGAAGGCGTTGTCGTTGGACGCGTGCTCTCGATTGCCAAGCACGAAAACTCCGACCATCTGCATATCTGTCAGGTGGACGTTGGCAAGGAGACGCTCACCATCGTGACCGGAGCGAGCAACGTTGTTGCAAACGCGCTGGTTCCCGTGGCGGTCGTCGGCTCTAGGCTGGGCGAGCGCGAGATGCAGGCGGTCAACATGCGCGGGGTGATGAGCTACGGCATGCTCTGCTCCGGCGAGGAGCTGGGGCTGACGGAAGCGGACTATCCCGGCGCGGGCGAGCATGGCATCCTCTTATTAAAGGAAGACCATCCCCTCGGCCAGAGCATCGATGCAGCTCTCGGCTTTGACGACGTGATCTTCGAATTCGACCTCACCCCGAACCGCCCGGACTGCATTTCGATTCTCGGCATGTGCCGCGAAGCCGCGGCGGCGCTGGGGCAGTCCTTCCGCGAGCCGAAAATCGCCCCCGTCAAGGGTGTTGGCAACGCGGCGGATTA
This sequence comes from Christensenellaceae bacterium, assembly GCA_963674535.1. GTDB lineage: Bacteria > Bacillota > Clostridia > Christensenellales > CAG-138 > UBA7703. The sequence goes on from OY771363.1 coordinate 1,770,481, forward strand.
CGCGCGCGTCACGGTGGAAAACTACGACCTCTGCCCGCGTTACACCGCGCGGGTGATCAAGGATATCAAAATAGAGCCTTCCCCGCTCTGGATGCAGAAAAAGCTCAGGAGCGTCGGTCTGCGGCCGATCAACAACATCGTCGATATTACGAACTATGTGCTCGTGGAGTACGGTCACCCGATGCACGCATTCGACCTTGCCTGCATCAGCGGCAGCCATATCGTCGTGCGGACGGCGCATCCTGGCGAAGTAGTCACCACGCTGGATAAAAAAGAGCGCCCTGTTACGCCGGAAATGCTGTTGATTGCGGACGAGCAGCGCGGCGTCGGCATTGCGGGCGTGATGGGCGGGCTGAACTCCGAAATCACGGATTCGACCAAGGCGGTGCTCTTTGAGTCCGCCGTGTTCAAGGGCAGCAACATCCGCGCAACGGCGCGCAAGCTCAAGCACGTCACCGACGCGGCGAGCCGCTTTATCAAGGGCGTGGAACCCGTCAATGCGGAACGCGCGCTGGAGCGCGCGGTGGAACTCGTGCAGGAACTCCACGCGGGCACGGTCGTCGGCAAAATGATCGACGTTTACAGCGAAGCGCCCGTGGAGCACAAGGTAGCCGTCAGCGTTTCCCATATCAACGCGCTGCTCGCGCTCAACCTTTCCGCAGAGCAAATGGCGGATATGCTTTCGACCATCGCCATCCACGCTGAACCCTGCGCGGAGGGGCTGATGGTGACCATTCCGCATTTCCGCACGGATATTGAGGACGGCATTGAAGCGGACTGGGATGTTGCCGAGGAAATCGGCCGCATCTACGGCTACTACAACATTAAGCCGACGCTCATGCGCGGGGATACGTTCCGCGGACGAATCGACGAGCTGTTCCTGCTCGACGACGAAATCAAGGATACGCTGGTCGCGCTCGGCATGTACGAAATGTACAACTATAACTTCACGAGCCCTGCCGTGTTCGACTCCCTTTTGGTTCCCGCGGAAAGCGAACTGCGAAAGGCCGTCCGCATCCTCAACCCCTTTGGCGAGGATCAAAGCCTGATGCGGACAACGCTGATTCCCGGCATGCTGGACTCTCTGGTGCGCAACTTCAACCGCAAGAGCGGGCAGAGCCGCTTCTTTGAAGTCGGCAACGTGCATGTGGATCTCGGCGGCGAACTGCCGGAGGAGCGCAAAACCATTGGCATCGTGCTCGGCGGCGAAAACGAGAGCTTCTACACGCTCAAAGGCATTGTCGAAGAGCTGTTCCGCGTTGTCGGCCTGAATAACTGCGTCTATCAAAAGAGCGCGGCGCCGTATCTCCAACCCGGCCGCGCGGCGGATGTTCTCGCGCCGGACGGAACGTACCTCGGTACCTTCGGCGAACTGCACCCGGACGTTGCGGATACGTTTAAAGCGGACGGCAGAGTGTATGTTGCCGAACTGCGCTTCTCCGCCATTGCCAAGTGCCGCACCAAGCAGAAGCGCTTTGTGCCGCTGCCCCGCTTCCCTGCGGCGGAACGCGATCTTGCGGTGGTGGTCGATTCCGCAACGGAATCCGCCAGTCTCAAGCGCGTCATCGAGTCCGCGCCCTGTGGCGTGCTCGTGGAGGACGTCCGTTTGTTCGATACCTACGCGGGCATCGGCATTCCTTCGGGCAAAAAGAGCCTCGCTTTTACGTTCTTGCTCCGCGCGGAAGATCATACGCTCTCGGACGACGAGATTAAAAAGGCGATGGAAGCAATCATCGAAGCGCTCAAACAGGCAAACGCGCCGCTGCGAGCGTAACGCAGTTAAACGTAAAATCTCTTAAAAAACCCGGCGTACAAAGAGTGCGTCGGGTTTTTTACTGGTTGCGCAAGTGATGAAATTTGGCGTATACTGATCGCAAGGTCAAAAAGACACTTCTTTTCGGAGGGATTTATCAATGGAAGAAAATCAACAGCTAAACGAAACTCCGCTAACGGATTCGGACGCCGCAGCGGTCTCATCCGCGCCGGCGGAGCCTACAACAGCCGAATCTGCCAGTCCCGCGCCCCGCAAACGCGGCTTCGGCTGGCTTGCCGGACGCATCCTGCTGTATACGATGATTCCGGTTGCAAGTCTCGTTCTGGCAATCGTTCATTCCACCAAAGCGCAGAAGGACGATCAGATACGGACGCTCGCGCGCGCCTGCCTGATTGTTGACGGCGTAATTGCGCTTTATCTTGCGCTCGACTATTTTTTAATCCGCCTTGTCATGGTAATGACGCTGTACTATGTGACCACCTCCATTTTCGGCGGCTGAACGGTAAACTGCATCCAATATGCCGTAAGCGCCTTATTGAATATGATTCCTAAATAGGCTATACTGAATAAAGTAAGACATCTTTCGACAGGATTAGCGTCGCGTTGTCTTACAGGAAGCAACTCAAGCAGCTTCAATATCGAATTCATTTTCAGGAGGATTATTCTTATGGCATTCTGTTCCAAGTGCGGCGCCCAGATTGGCGAAGGCGAAAAGTTCTGCCCCAGCTGCGGAAACCCCGTAGACGGCCCGGTTGTCACCAGCAGTTCGAACGAGACGCTCATGGGTGTTCTTTCGTACCTCGGCCTTCTCGCGCTGATTCCCTATTTCTCCAAGGGACAATCTTCATTCGTCCGCTTCCATGCGCTGCAGGGCATGAACCTGCTGCTGTTGGAAGTCATTGCGGGCGTTGCCATCGGCATTCTTTCGTATGTTCCGGTGCTCGGCGGCATCGTGAGCTGGGTCGTTTCCCTCGGCAGCCTCGCGCTCTCCATTATCGGCATCGTCAACGTTGCCAACAAGGAAACCAAGGAACTGCCGATCGTCGGCAGCGTTCAGATCATCAAGCAGTAACCTCTTTGGGGTTCGGGCTTTGCCATGCGCATCTGCCCGGGCCCCTTCTTTTTGCCCTTCGGCACTTACGATCAATCAAATCACTGGAATCTCTGCTGCATGACCAAAGACTCCGGCGGAAAGCTGTTACACAAGTTGAACTGCATCATTAAGAATACCACGATCATCGACGGAACCGGCGCGCCTGCGTTTACGGGCAGCGTCGGTTTCGATTCCGGCAGGATGCGCCTGCTGTCATCCGATGCTTTGCCGAAAGCGGACAACGTCATCGACGGGACAGGCCTTGCGCTGGTTCCCGGGCTCATAGACGCGCACTCCCATGGCGATTTGACCATGACGAGCGTCTACGGCGCGCGCGCAAAGCTTACGCAGGGAATCACCACGCAAATTGCCGGGCAATGTGGCGTTTCGCTGTTCCCCGCGGGCAACGGGCGCGAAGAGCTTTTTTGCCGGTTTGTCTCCGGCATCGCGCCACATCCGGACTTCCCCGCCGATCTTTCCCGCTTGTCCTCCGCGGGTGGCTTTTTCGACTGGGTCGAATCGATGCGCTACCCGGTGACGACAAAAGCGTTTGTCGGTCACGGCACGCTCCGGCTCTGGGCAATGGGGTACGAAAACCGCGTGCCGGACAAAGGCGAGCTCAAGCGCATGAAGGACATGCTTCGAACCTGCATCCGCGAAGGCGCGCTGGGGCTTTCAAGCGGGCTTGTCTACGCGCCGAGCTGTTACGCCAAGAACGAAGAATTGCTGGCGCTTCTGCGCGTGGTTGCCGAAGAAGGCGGCGTTTACGCCACCCACCCGCGCAACGAAGGCGACGGCGTGATTGAATCCCGCCGCGAGTCGATTCGCCTTGCAAAGGAAGCGGGCGTACCGCTCTGCGCTTCCCACCTCAAGGCCGCCGGGCGTGATAACTGGGGCAAGCCGAAGATTCTGCTGTCCGATTTGGAGCGCGCTTTCGAAGACGGGCTGAAGGTACTGATCGACTGTTACCCGTACGACGCGGGCTGCACCGCGCTGAACGTTTCCATTCCGCCGCGCTATTTTACGCGCGGGCTGACAGGGCTTGTGGAAGCGCTCAAAGACCCGGTGGAACGCGAAATCATCCGCGAGGAGGTTTCCCGCAAAACCGACTATGAAAACTATGTCTATAACTGCGGCGGCTTTTCGGGCGTGTTCGTCTCCAGCTGTCCCGTGGATCACAGTGCGGAAGGGATGCTGATTTCGGACTACGCCGCAAAGATTGGAACCGATCCGTTCGATGCGTACTGCGACATCCTGATCAAAAACGGCGGGCTGGGACTTGCCGTATACTTCCATATGAGCGAGGACGACGTAGCGGAAATTCTCTCGCATCCCCTCTGCGTGCTCGGCACCGACGGGCTGATCGGCTCGGCAAGCGAAAACCCGCACCCAAGAGCGTTCGGCTCGACCGCGCACGCATTCGACCTGCTGGTGCGGAAACGAAAGCTGCTCACGCCGGAGCAGATGATTCACAAGATGTCCGGCCAGGCGGCGGAGTTCTTTGGGCTGGCGCAAAAAGGTAGGATCGCCGTCGGCTGCGACGCGGACGCCGTTTTGCTCGACCTGAACGCGTTCCGCGACAAAGCAACCTACGCCAACGGCTCCGCGCCCTGCGAAGGAATCCACGCGGTCTTCTGCGGCGGAAAACGAATCGACCTGAATGCCCCGTTCGCATAAGCGAAAGATTGATTTCACCCCCTCGGCGATCAGCCGGAAGGAGCGCGTATGAACACCATTTTTATCGTCGGCGGCGCCGCCATCGACATCACCGGCAAGCCGGAGAGCATCTGCCGCGAGCGGGACAGTAACCTGGGCTCGGTACGCATCCGCGTAGGCGGCGTTGGGCATAACATTGCCTGCCGCCTGACCGAATACGATTACCACGTGGAGCTGCTCACAGCTCTCGGCTCCGGCTACCACGCCAGCATGGTGCGCGAAAGCTGCGAAAAAGCTGGCGTTTCGCTGAAGCATACCCTGATCTGCAAGGAGCATACGGGAACGTATATCGGCGTGTTCGACGAGGACGGCGATATGCTGGTCGGCATCAGCGACATGTCCGTTCTGGAGCACGTAACGCCGGACTATCTTGCTCCCCTTCTGCCGCAGATCAACGAGTCCAAGATGTGCGTCATCGACGGCAATCTTTCGCCGGAATCGCTGGCGTATCTTTGCGGCAATGTGACCGTGCCGCTGTTCTACGACCCCGTGAGCTGCGCCAAAGCGGGGCGCATCAACGGGCATATCGGCAGCTGTTTCGCCATCAAGCCAAACCGTTTCGAAGCGTGTTTCCTCTCCGGCAAGTCCTGCGATACGATACGCGGTATCTACCGCGCGAGCGACTGGTTCATTGAGCAGGGCGTCAAGCGCGTGTTCATCTCCCTCGGCGCGGAAGGCGTGTTCTGGGCGGATGAAAGTAACTGCGGCGTACTGCCCGCCTCCTGCCAGAGCGCCACGGATGTTGCCGGCGCGGGTGACGCGATGGGCGCCGCGATCATCGACGGCTGCGTCAAAGGCCTTTCCACAGAGGAATGCGCCGTCCTCGGCAACGAAGCGGGCGCACGCGCCTGCGAGCAGAGCATCTGAAGCGTATAAAAAGAAGCGGGCATTGCCCGCTTCTTTTTTCTATGTCTATCGAGTGTGCTTGCGGCACACCACTTTGCTTTTCCATACGCGTATTGTATTTGTAGAGCGAATGGCAGCATGCTTTTGCATGCAAGGAGGAATTATGTTTTGTTTATTCGGGCACGCATGGGATGGCTGCGTTTGCACGCGATGCGGTAAAAAGCGGGATAAAGAGCACGCTTGGGACGGATGCGTCTGCACCAAATGCGGCAAAAAACGCGATGAAGAACATGCTTGGGATGGCTGCATCTGTACAAAATGCGGCGAAAAACGGGATGAAGAACTTACTTGGGATGGATGCGTCTGCACCAAATGCGGAAAAAGGCGAGATGAGGAGCACACTTGGGATGGTTGCGTCTGTAAAAAGTGTGGAAATAGACGGGACGCCGAACATCGTTGGCAGCCGTATAATCCGAGCGATCATACGACAGCCGAGCGGTGCGCTCGCTGCGGAGAAGTGCGAAACGAAAGGAATCACTGTCCCAAATGCGATTCTTTTGATTCGATGCATGAGTCCACTTGGACCAGCGAGTACATCACCGGCGGCGGTACAATGGACCATCAGTTCGACATCATTACAGAACAGTCCTGCTCCAGATACACTTGCAGCGTTTGCCATTATCAAACCGAGCCCGTATGCTCCGATATCAGGACATACGATAATGAATCGGAGATCTATGGTTCGTAATAATTCGAAATGCCACGATTCTTTCGTTTTACCTTTTGATCTGCGAGTGAGTACGCGTTCTATGGCAAACAGACAGAAGCAACAAAAAAGCGGGCATAGCCCGCTTTTTTGTTTAATTTAGAACAACGTGTTCACTTCCACCGGCGGGAGCTTCTCAATATGCCAGATATCCTGCGCGTATTCGCGGATCGTCCGGTCTGAGGAGAACTTGCCGCTGGAAGCGATGTTGACGAGACACTTGCGCCCGAACGCGATGCGATCGCGGTACTCGCAGTTGAGTTCCATCCTGCGCTCGCAGTAGCCCATCATCTCGTAAAGCACGAAATAATAGTCCGCCTTCTGCCAGTCGCTGCCGATGAGCAGTGCGCGGTGCAAATCCGCAAACGCGCCGCTGTTGTCGTCGCTCAGCGTGCCGTCGATAAGGGAATCCACCACCCTGCGCACGCGCGGTTCATAGTCGTAGATGGACTTCGGGTTATAATGCGGCCTTAAGTCGTTGAGCTCCTGCACGCTCGCGCCGAAGATATAGTTGTTCTCCGCGCCCGCCTGCTCGACGATTTCCACATTCGCGCCGTCGTAGGTGCCGAGCGTCACCGCGCCGTTGAGCATGAGCTTCATGTTGCCCGTTCCGCTCGCTTCCGTGCCCGCGGGTGAAATCTGCTCGGAAACGTCGCCGCCGGAATGATATGCTCGGCGTATGAGCAGTTGTAGTTCTGCACGAACACCACGCGCATCTTATCGTTGACCGCGGGGTCGTTGTTGATGAGCTTGGCAAGCTCGTTGATGTACTTGATGATGGCCTTTGCGCGGATGTAACCGGGCGCGGCTTTCGCGCCGAAGATATACGCCGTGGGCGTAAAGTCGGTAATCCGCCCGTCCTTGATGCCAAAGTAGGTATCGAGAATGCCAAACGCGTTGAGCAACTGACGCTTGTACTCGTGCATGCGCTTGACCTGCACGTCAAAGATGAAGTCCGGCGGCAGCACAACGCCTTCGCGCGCTTCAATCAGCTTGGAGAGCTGTTGCTTTTTGATGCGCTTGACTTCGTTGAAAATTGCAACGTCATCGTCCGAGAGGTGTTCCCGCAGGGCGGAAATCCGGTCGAGATCGCCAAGGTACCCTTTGCCGATGCGCGCGTCCAGGAATTCGCAAAGCTCCGGATTACAGAGCCCCAACCAGCGGCGCTGGGTAATGCCGTTGGTCTTGTTCTGGAAACGCTCCGGATAGATGGCGTACCAGTCTTTGAGGACGTCGTTTTTGAGGATTTCGGTGTGCAGTTCCGCAACTCCGTTGATATACCGCGAGCAGTACACCGCAAGGTTTGCCATATGGATGGTCTTGCCCTGAATGATGGACATCTTGGAGCAGTCCATCCTGCGCGCCATAAGCTCGCCGCAGAGCTTGGCGTTGATCTGGTAGATAATTTCAAACACTTCCGGCAAAACGGACCTAAACAGGCTGACGTCCCACTTCTCGAGCGCTTCCGCCATGACGGTATGGTTCGTATAGGAAAACGTCTGGCTGGCGATTTCGAACGCGCGGTTGAACGAAATGCCCTCCTTCATGAGCAGGCGGACGAGTTCCGGTATGCTCACGGTTGGGTGCGTGTCGTTGAGCTGAATGGCGACGTGCTCGGCAAACGAATCGATCGGCCGGCTCTCACGCTTAAAGCGGTAGATGATATCCTGCAGCGACGCACTGGAGAGGAAATACTGCTGCTTTAAGCGAAGTTTCTTGCCCGCTTCCGTTGTGTCGTTGGGATAGAGCACGCGCGTAATATCCTCCACGGCATTCTTTTCGAGCACCGCAAGGGCGTATTCCTGATCGTTGAACAGCCTGAAATCAAAGTCCTGCACCGCTTCGCTCTGCCAGAGCCGGAGCGTGCCGATGTTGTCCGTGCCGTAACCAAGCACGGGCATATCGTACGCAACGGCGCGCACGCTCATATCCGCAAAGCGAACCGTTACTTCGTGCGTCTCCCTGCGGCGGCTCCAGGGATCGCCCTGCCGCTGCCAGTCGTCCGCGGATTCCACCTGGAACCCGTCGCAGAAGCTCTGCTTGAACAGGCCGTATTTATAGCGGATGCCGTAGCCGTCCAGCGGCAGATCGAGCGTTGCCGCGGAATCCAAAAAGCAGGCCGCGAGCCGCCCCAAGCCGCCGTTGCCGAGCGCCGCGTCCTCAATATCCTCAAAAACATTGATATCCAGGCCGCGCTCTTCGAAGGCGTTCTTTACCTCGGTTAAAATATCGAGAACGAATAAATTGTTGTAAACGGTTCTGCCGACCAGGTATTCCGCGCTGAAATAGTAGGCTTCGCGGGCGCGTTCATGCGAATGCCGGCTCTCGTACCAGCGGTTTGCAATCGCACCCATTACCACACCGGACAGAGCGTCGTGCAGCTGCGCAGTCGTTGCGTCCATCAGGGACACCTGATGGCTCTGCTTGAGCGCAAATTCGATGCCCTCCATGATGTTGTCGATCTTCACAAATATGAACCTCTCTTTTTTCGCATCGGGTCAAAGTATAGCATATTTCGCGCCGCCTGCAAAGGCGGACGAAAACGCCCCGCGCAATTCGCGCGTTCGTGCGTTTCCGCTTGTCCGGAAGAGCCTTATCCGCCCTCCGAATCACCGCAAAACGCCCAAAACAGGCATTTTTTGCCATACCCGCATTCGATTATAGCGGGTAATGCCCGTTTGCGCAACCGCTCTCGCAAAATATTTTTTGACTGGAATCCAATTTTCAAGCCTTTTCTGCCAAAAAGTACGGCACGGTCGTTTCCAGCCGCGCCGATTCTTCTTTTTTATATACGTGCTTAAAAGTTCTTTTCCAGCAGCGCCGCAATCTGCTGCATAGTCGCGTCCGCAAATACCGAGGAAAGCCCGTTCTTCTCCAAAACGTCCTTAAGCTGGTCGGACGGCGCGCGCTGCACAATGTTGAAGTAGGCATTGCGCGCTCCCGCTGGATCGTCATGCGAGAGCTCGTACAGTTCCAGCGCGGGCACCATGCTCACCGCGTAACTGATGTAATACAGCGGCGTTTGGAACGTATGCGAAATCAGCACCCACTCGGTGCCGGTATAGCCATATACTTCGTCCAGCCCGTATTCCACGGCAAGCTGCTGATAATAAGCGTTGATCTCCTCCAGAGTCATGCCGGGTGTGCGGTATACGGTCTGCTGGAACTCGTCCTCCATACAGCCGGAAATCAGCGAATACATAGCATCGATTAAAACGTCCCTCGTCGCGTCCTTGGCAAGCTTTCCGTAGAACGCGTCGTAGTAATCGATCATCAAGAGAACCAGCGCCTGCGAGTCGATTTCCGCAAGATCGAGATTGTCCGCCGCGGAATACCCGACCGCAGGGTTGAGATAGTAGTTCGTAAAGTGGCCTAGCTCATGCAAAACGGTCGTGATATCCGTTGCATTTGCGGTCCACCAGGAGAAGATAAACGGCGCTTTGTAGTCGGAAATATACGTCGTAAAGCTGCCGTCCATCTTGTTTGCGCTCACGGAAAAGTCGTATAGGCCGTTATCGATCATGTACGACACGGATTCGTTGAGCAGCGGCGAAAAGTCCGCGGCGACAGTCCGCAGCGATTCGATAAACGCCTTCTGGTCGAATTCCGCGTCCGCCAGATCGTAGGACGTTCCCTTGGAATTCGCTTCAATGAACACCGGCACGATATAGCGCTTGACCGCTTCGTGCAGGTTTTTCGCATCGTCCATGGTGTAGTCTCTGCCGTAAAAATCGTAGCAGTACGCCGCGTAATCCGAATACCCGAGGTTCTGCGCAATCTGGGAGCGAACGGCAAGCTGGCCTAAAAAGATGGCGCCCGCCTTTTCGTTGAAGCCCGCGCAGTACGCGTTATAGAGGCGAATATACTCGTCGTAGTCCAGCGAAGGGTCGCTCTCGATTTCGCTGAGCGTCCATTTGCGCCCGTTGTCCAGCAAGGTGTAGGTCGCGCTTAGCTGGTCGTATTGCAGCGTCTGCTGCTCTTCCTGATCGAGCAGATCCTGAATATTCGCGTCGCCCAGGTCTTTTCCGTTGAGAATGCTGTCCACGTAGAATACGCCGAGCTTCTCTTCGCAGAGCGCTTTTGCCCGATCGGACGAGTCGAACAGGTGCACGGACACCGTTTCCATCTCCGAATCGAGCGTTCCCAGCGCGGACTGCAGAAATGCGTATTCCTTTTGATAGAACGATTCGGTGACGTCCAGCGCGTATAATAGATAAGAAAGCGAAAGCATGGAATCCGCGTGTGCATAGTCCGCCTGAATTGCTTCGTACGCGCTGAAGAGCTCCTCGGCGGATTTTCCGCGGCTGATATCGCTTTCCAAATCGTCTATTTTCGCGCGGATTGCGTCCAGATCCGGGCGCTGGTACACCATATCCGCAACTGTTACATCTTTGTGTTGCGCTGTCGTTGCGACTGGCGCGCTTGTCGTAACATTCTGTTCGTTTGCGACCGTAGAAGAACGTATCGTATCCGACCCGCCGGAGCAAGCGCAAAGTGAAAAAACCATCGCAAGAATGGTGAACAAGGCGATTGGTTTTGTTACATGTTTTCCCATGCATACAGTATACTACTACGAAATACCAATCTACAATAAGAAATTACCACGCATAAGTTTTATGTTTCAGCTGTTTTCGTTATGCAAGCCTGTGCGTGAAAACGCTTGGAGTCTGCCCGTTCACGGCACAAAATTGCATTTTCAACGGACGCGCGCCAATCCGCCCAAGATGCTGGAAAAAGAGGCGAATACCCCTTGCCATAGAAAAGTTTTGTTGAATTGTACATGGATTCGTGATATAAAGTTTTACATGGCTGCGCGTTTTGCATCTGTCTTTTGCTTTGCGCGCCATGCGCCGCTCGATCTTTCGGAAAGGAAATCGAAGATGAACATTGTCGTACTTGCCGGAGGCCTCTCGCCCGAACGGGACGTTTCGTTCTCCACAGGCACCATGGTTACCAACGCGCTCCGCAGCAAAGGCCACCGCGCCATTCTCGTTGATCTGTTCTTTGGCGTAGAAACGCTGCCCGAGCCGATCGAATCTGTTTTTTCCGTCTCCGGCATGCTGCCGCCGTTCTCCGTTCCCGAACAGGCGCCCGATCTCGAAGCCGTCCGCAACATGCGCAACGGCGGCTTTTCGGATCAGATCGGCAGCGGCGTTCTAGAGCTCTGCCGGGCGGCGGATTTAACGTTTCTGGCGCTGCATGGAGGCATTGGCGAAAACGGCAGTTTACAGGCGTTTTTTGACCTCAGCGGCATCAAATACACGGGCAGCCCCTCCATTGGCTGCGCGCTGGCAATGGATAAATACGTTTCCAAATCGCTGTTTCGCAGCGACGGAATCGACACCGCCAACTGGGCCATGGCGCGGCGGGGTCAGCCGTATGACGCAAACTTCTTCCCCGTCCCCTGCGTGGTCAAACCGAACTGCGGCGGCTCCAGCATTGGCGTGAGCATCGTGCGCGACGGAGCTTCTCTTGCTTCCGCTATTGAAGCGGGCTTTGAATACGAAAACGAACTGATCATAGAAGAATATGTTTCCGGCATGGAGCTCTCGGCGGGCGTGCTGGGCAGCGGCGAGGACGCCGTGGTTCTGCCGCTGATCGAGATTGTACCCAAACACGGCTTTTACGATTATCAGCATAAGTATCAAAAGGGCTGGACGGACGAAATTGTACCCGCCCGCATCTCGCCCGAACTGACGGCGAAGGTGCAGCAACTCGCGGTGGAAGCCTTCCGCGCGCTCAAGCTCAGCGTTTACGCGCGCATCGACTTTCTGCTTACGCCGGATGGCCGCGCAGTCTGTCTGGAAGCCAACACGCTGCCCGGTATGACGCCTACCAGCCTATTGCCGCAGGAAGCGGAGCACGACGGAATGGACTATGCTTCGCTCTGTGAAGCGATCGTTTCGTATTCCCTGAAGAAATACGAGTAGACGAATCCTGTTTCGCCCGCACCCGGCGTGTTTACGCCAGTATTCGATATAACGGCGGTATGAAAAGATGAAGCCTGTTCAGTTTCGCGAGATTTTGTCTGCCTGCGAGGGAACCTATTACGGGGACGCCGCGCTGTTGGAAACCTCTCCTGTGGAAATCGTCATCGACAGCCGGGTCGCAACGCCCGGCTCGCTCTATATCCCTATCGTCGGGGAACGGTTCGACGGGCACGATTTTATAATCGACGCGCGCAAGAATGGCTCCGCGTTGGTTTTAAGCGCAAAGCCGCTGGAAAACGAACCGTATATCCTCGTAGACGACACGCTCCGCGCGCTGCACCGCATCGCTTCCTGGTACCGCGATTTGTTCTCCATCCCCGTGGTCGGGCTGACGGGCAGTGTTGGCAAAACCTCCACAAAAGAGATGATCGCCTCCGTGCTGTCCGCGCGCTACAACGTCATGAAGACAATCGGCAACAAGAATAACGAAACCGGCGTGCCGCAGACGCTCTTTACGCTGGACGAAAGCCACGAAGTCGCCGTGGTCGAAATGGGCACCAACCACTTTGGCGAAATCGACCGCCTCTCCGCCATGGCGAAACCGCAGATCTGCGTGTTTACGAACATCGGGGTTGCACATATCGAAAACTTCAACTCGCGCGAGGGCATTCTCAAGGGTAAAACGGAGATGCTCGCGCACATGCAGCCGGGCGGAACCGTAATCGTCAACGGCGACGACGATATGCTCGCCACGGTGCCGGGCGCGATGCGCTTTGGCCTCTCGGAAGGCTGCGACCTCCGCGCAATCGAAATTGACGATCAAGGGCTCGACGGCGTTTCGTTCACCGCCTGCTATAAAGGCAGTCAGGCGCGCGCGCATGTTCCCTCCCCCGGTCTGCACTCGGTGAGCAACGCGCTCGCCGCAATCGCGGTCGGCCTGACGCTCCATATGGGCCTAGAGGAGCTCGCGGAAGGCGTTGGCGCGTTTGCAGCACCGCCGGGCAGAATGAACATCAAACAGACAGCGCGGTTCCGGATTCTGGACGATACCTACAACGCCAACACCGTGTCCATGATGGCGGCCATCGACGTGCTGGAAAAGGTGCAGGGACGCCGGGTCTGCATTCTGGGCGACATGCTCGAGCTCGGGCGGGAATCCAGTGAGCACCATGAGGTGCTGGGCATGTACGCTGCCATGCACGGAATCGACCTGATCATCTGCGTAGGCCCGGAGTCGGAATCCATGTTTCTGGGCGCAATCGACATTGCCCCGCGTCGGGCGCGGTATTTTGAAACGCAGAAGAACCTGCTTTCGATTCTCCCCGGGCTGGTTCGGGACGGGGACACGATACTGGTCAAAGCCTCGCGCGGCATGCATCTGGAACAAACGGTTCAGTTTTTATTGGAACTATAAAAAACAAAACGCTGGCAAATGCCAGCGTTTTTATTTTAGAACCAGCTTAGCTGTTCTTCATAATAACCTTCTCAACGCTTCTGAAAAATCAGCTTCTCAGCTGTTTTTCATGATAACCATCTCGACGCTTTCCATGACGTCCTCGCAAGCGTCGCAGCAGGCTTCGAGCCAGTCGAACATGTTCGTCCAGGTGATGCGTTCCAGCGGTTCGGCGTGCTCGGTATAGAGCCTGCGGATGGCGGCGCAGTACAGCCTGTCCCCCGCTTCTTCGTACTCGTTGACCTTGATAATGGCTTCCGTCAGGCGGGCGTTCGACTTTTGGAACCCCGGCAGTTCGCGCAGCGCGTCCCGCGACTCCGTGCAGCACTGGCACACGATAGAGGCAAACTCCAGCGCTTCGGAACGGATGGAAGTAACGTTATACATGAACATCTTGCGCACAACGTCCTCGATGAAGTCCGTCACATTATCGATCTGCTGCAGCAGGAGGATGATATCCTCGCGCTCAATCGGCGTAATGAACTCCTTGGCGAGCTTCTGCATGAGCTTATGTTTTTCAACATCGGCTTCGTGCTCGATTTTATGCATCTCTTCCACCTGGCTGGACAGCTTCTCCGGATCGAAATGCTCCAAAACGGTTTGCAGATACTCCGCCGCTCTGCAGGCGCTCTCCATGCCGGTGACAAATCCTTCAAAATAATCGTTTACATGCTGCTTTTTCATTTCTTCTCTCCTCCAATATTACGTATGTTGTAATCCGCTGCGCGTTAAAAAATCGCAAGGAACAGCTTGACCATTAAATATCCAACAAGTCCGCAGCACGGGAACGTCAGAACCCATGCGTAGACCATTTCTTTCACCACGCCCCAATTGACGGAACTGATGCGCTTGCTTGCGCCAACGCCCATGATGGCGGTGGTCTTGGTGTGCGTCGTGCTGACCGGAATACCGGTGAGCGACGAAAGCAGCAGGCAGGCCGCTGCCGCGATATCCGCCGAAAAGCCCTGGTATTTATCGAGCTTGACCATATCCATGCCGACCGCTTTGATGATTCTTAGTCCGCCGATGGACGTGCCAAGCGACATAACCAGAGAGCAGAGAATCATGAGCCAGATGGGGATGGTAAACGTCGTTACATCGGTCTGTCCGCCCGCTAAGAACGTGCCGAGCAGGAACACGCCGATGAACTTTTGACCGTCCTGCGCGCCGTGCATAAACGCCATTGCCGCGCTGCCGGCGATTTGTCCGCGCTTAAAAAATCTCTCCGCCTTGCGCCGTTCCATTTTTCGGAATAGGAACTTAATCAGTTTGGACGTTCCGTATCCCAAGAAGAAACCAAGCAGAGAGGAGAGCAATAAGCCGTAAATAACCTTGATCCATTCCGAACCGTTGATGCCGGAAAAGCCATTTTGAATCGCGACCGCGGCGCCCGATATACCCGCAATCAGCGCGTGGCTCTCGCTGGTTGGAATGCCGAACCACCAAGCAATGGTCGCCCACAGCACAATGGCGAACATACCCGCGCAGAGTGCGATTGTCGCGTCGCCGGCGTTGCTGCCAAAGTCGACCATGTTGTAGATCGTCTGCGCAACGGTTGCGTTGAGCAGCGTCATAACAAACACGCCGAGAAAGTTGAACCCCGCCGCCATGAAGATTGCCGCGCGCGGCGGCATGGAGCGGGTTGAGACGCAGGTTGCAATCGCGTTCGGCGCGTCCGTCCAGCCGTTGACCATGATAACGCCGAGCGTCAGCAGCACCGTAATCAACAGCGGTACGCTGGTCGTAATCCGCGCTATGAAGTCGGAAAGCGTTATTGTCATTTCGTTTAATATCCCCCCGAATATTGCCAAATTCTTACCCATTTATCATTATAGCACGAACAAAACGCAAACCTTACACGAACTTGATAAATTAGGGTATTGTTAAGAAAATTTTACATAACGGTTCTCACTGTGTAAAATGCCGCGTTCGAGCCTATAACGCTGCACAATTCGCCGTAAAAATGCACATAATCGCCTGCTTTCCTTGCTTTTTGTCCCCCGCGCCTGTATAATCGTAACCAGCATTACATTGACTAGGAGTGTGATTTCGTCCATGGACGACGGCAGTCCGATAGGATTCATCGTTCTGATTATCCTTCTCATTCTCATCAGCGGGTATTTTTCGTCGGCGGAAACCGCAATGGCAACCGTCAACCGCATACGCATTATGAGTCTGAGTGAAAACGGCAATAAACGCGCCAAGCGGGTTTTATACATCCTTGATCACTTCGATCAAGCGCTGACCACGATTCTCATTGGCAACAACATAACGCATATTGCCTGCGCCTCCACCGCCACGCTGTTTGTCAGCAAGCTGTGGGGGGTTTCCGCGGTAACGGCCGCCACGTTTGTTACAACGCTGGTGGTGTTTTTGTTTGCCGAAATGCTGCCAAAACGCGTTGCAAAGGCGGCTTCCGAGCCGTACGCGCTGCTGGTTTCGGGCAGTCTCATCTTTTTTATGAAGATCCTTTCGCCCGTTGCGCGCGTTTTTTCCGCGCTGGGGCGGTTCGTTGGCAAACCGTTCCGCAAGCAGGTAGAGCCGCCCACCGTCTCCGAAGACGAACTCTACGATATTATTGAAACCGTAGCCACCGAAGGCGTGATCGACGAGGAGAAAACGGAGCTCGTGCAAAGTGCGCTGGAGTTTTCAGATACGTCCGCGTTCGATATTTTAACCCCATGGGATCGGGTCGTTAAAGTTTCCGTGGCGATGAATCAGGCGCAGGTGCTCGAAGCGATCAAAAACAACGTGCATTCCCGCCTGCCGGTCGTTGACGAGCAGAACAAGCCGGTCGGCATGCTGCAGATTCGAAAGTACCTGAAAGCCTACCTGAAAGGCTCCGTCATGTTGGAATCCATTATGGACGACTGCCGATTTGTCAGCGCGAGCACCGCCATAGACGACCTGCTGCCGCTGATGAGCGCGCAACGAACGCAGATTGCCATCGTCACCGGAGACGAGGAAGAAATTCTTGGCATCGTTTCCGTTGAGGACATCCTCGAGGAGCTCGTGGGCGAAATCTACGACGAGGACGATACCGTTGACGCGG
The DNA here is from genome assembly GCA_963674535.1 of Christensenellaceae bacterium. GTDB lineage: Bacteria > Bacillota > Clostridia > Christensenellales > CAG-138 > UBA7703. The sequence goes on from OY771363.1 coordinate 1,787,111, forward strand.
GAGGTACCGCGTCATGACGAACGTAAGCTTCTGGCAGTATCTCAGCATTGCGGGTCTTCTGGTGCTTTCTGCGTTTTTCTCCGGCAGCGAAATTGCGTTTGCAAAAGCCAACCGCATGCGGCTCCGCGCCGCAACGGAACAGGGCAGCGTCCTTTCCAAGATTGCGTACTATATTTATCAGTCGTATGACAACGCGCTTGTTACGATTTTAATCGGCAACAACCTTGTCAACATTGCCGCGTCTTCCGTTGCAACGATCATCGCCATCGCTCTGATTGGCGACAACGGCGCATGGGTCGCTACGCTGGCTATGACGGTTCTGATTATCACGTTCGGCGAGATCGTGCCGAAAATCGTTGCAAGCCAGGTTCCGGAAGGCTTCGCCAAAGCGGTTTCCATTCCCCTGCGCGCGCTCATGACACTGCTCTTTCCGCTGGTATGGCTGCTTTCTCTGCTCCTTCGCGGCGTTGACAAGCTGCTTAAAAAGCGCGTTGGCGACACGCCCAGCGTAACGGAAGAAGATTTAGAGACGATTCTGGACACCGTTGAAGACGAAGGCGTCATCGACGAAGACCGCGCCGACCTTCTGCAGAGCGCGCTCGATTTCGACGAGGTGCTCGCTTACGAAATCCTGACCCCGCGCGTCGACATGGTCGCCATCGACATTGACGACGACAAGGACGAAATTCTCAGAACGATCTTTGATTCGCCTTATTCGCGCATCCCGATCTATCGGGACACGGTGGATAATGTCATTGGCGTACTGCACCTCAACCGCGTGTTCAAGGCGCTGGCCGACGGCGCGGAGATCAATCTTTCGCAGATGATGATGCCCGCCACGTTCGTCTATAAGACCATGGCGCTGCCGGACGTGCTCAAGGTGATGAAGAAGCGCAAGAGCCACCTCGTGGTCGTTACGGACGAATACGGCGGTACGATGGGCGTGCTCTCCATGGAGGACGTGCTTGAGCAGCTCGTCGGCGATATCTGGGACGAATCGGACGAAGTGGACGAGGAGATTGTCTCCCTTGGCGGCGGAAGATTCGACGTGGACGCCGACATGCGAATTGAAGATTTCTTCGAAGAGCTGGATATCGACGACCGCGATTTTGACGACGATAACACGACCCTCGGCGGCTGGGCGATTGAGCAACTGGGGCGCTACCCACGCGTGGGTGACCAGTTCGACTACCGCAACTTGACCATCACGATCAAAAAGCGCCGCAAGCTCCGCGTGATCCGCCTGCTGGTCGTTGCGCATCCCGTTGAGGAAGAGCCGGACGAGTACTAACGGGGCTCTTGCCGCGCTGTTTATTACCTGCTAATATGCGATTTTACGCCAATTGCGGAACAGTATACTCCAGCGAAAAATTTTTGCTGTTCCGCGCGGCAGTGGGCACGTTCGAGTGTTGACATTTTTCGTGTCAGACACTATAATAGGCAAGGTCTGGACGGCGATTTGCCGCAAATTCTTCTTCTGGGTGTAGCGCAGTTTGGTAGCGTGCTTGAATGGGGTTCAAGAGGCCGAAGGTTCAAATCCTTTCACCCAGACCATCTTCCATGAAGACGTATAGCTCAACGGATAGAGCTCCCCTCTAACTAAGGGGTTGATGCGGGTTCGAATCCCGCTACGATTAGTACATCCCGCCAAAGAACTTGGCGGGTTTTTTATAATCTATTGAAACATCTATACATCGCTATAACATAATTATCATTATGGCTAAAAATGCGATGCGCAAAGTAATGCTGGCATTGACAATCACCAAATGAAAAACCCAACGCACACCCACAAAAGTACCGAAACTGAAATTGAATCTGATTGAAGAAGTTAAGTCAAGAATGACTTTTGCTTGTGTCACAAGTTATTTAGCTTTGGGGTTAGTTTAGCTTTTTGACAAGAAACGCCTTTCTTGGTAATATGCTTTTATAATGTGTCATGAAAGGAGGTGAGCAGCCATGAAAAAACTTATTGAGTTTCTAATGTAACTATGTATCATCTATGATTTTCTCTAAGTGTTATTACTTAGTTGTGTATAGATGATTACATCATTCAGAGATGCTTGCAGCATCTCTTTTTTTATTTTCAGATAGCGAACTTAGTAATATTTCCATTATGGTTACGTTAATCTTAGCTGTAACGTTGCATCTTGCTAGTTCAAACCACTTTAATTAAAACCCAAACCCCTTCCACACCGGTTCTCTCGTATACGCATGCGCTTCCTCTTGCCCGCGCAACACCCGCAGCACGGCTCCCGCCATTTCCTCCTGCTCCATCTCTCCGGGGTAAACTGTGATCGGCGCAATCCAACCGCAGCGGCTGCGAATGCCCTCCACGATATCGTCAAAGCGCGCCATTCCTCCGGTCAGCAGAATACCGTCCACTTTACCGCAAAGAACTGCGCTCATTGCCCCGATCTCTTTCGCGATCTGATAGATCATGGCGTTCCACACCAGAGTCGCCTTTCGATCCCCCTCTTCCACCATGCAATGCACTTTTTTCGCGTCCGAAGTGCCGAAATGGCTCACAAACCCACCGGCGCGCGAGCAAAGAAGACGCGCTTCTTCCAGCGAATGCTGCTCCAGATAGTCCAGCAAACAGAGCACCGGCACGCCGCCGATGCGTGTTGGCGCGTAGGGGCCGTCCCCGCCGGAGCCTACGTTTCCATCCACCATTTTGCCGAGATCGTGCGCGTTGATCGTAACTCCACCGTCGATATGCGCCACCACAAAGCGGCATTCCTCATAACGCCTGCCCATCGTTTCAGCATGGTAACGCGCAACCGCTTTTTGGTTGAGCGCGTGCGTTTGGGCGTTGCGGTACACGCCGGAAATGCCGGTCATGCGGGCATAGTCGCAGAGTTCGTCGATATTCGTAGGATTGAGCGTGAACATCTGCCCGCCGTACGCACGGCAGAGCTCATACGCCAGCAGTACGCCAAGTTTTGCCGCGTGCTCGCTGCCGCCCACCGCGTCCCAGGTATCCTTGTAAAGCCACTCGTCAATCGGCATGACGCCCGCGCGCTGCGGGTAGGCGCTCCCGCCGCGGCCGACAAACACATCTACGTCCTTGGGCTTGTATCCATGACGCTTCACGATATCCAGAACCACCTGCTTGCGGAAGGGTACCTGATCGTTCACCGAAGGGTACCGCAGCAAAACGGGAGCATCGTGAAACTCGCTTTCCTCAAATAGCAAAGTGTCGTCTTCAAACAGGCTGATCTTTGTGGAGGTGGAGCCCGGGTTAATGACCAGAATCTTCATCAGTAATAATCCTTTCGAGTTTCCCGTCGTTTCGGGCGGTGTCCGGCGCCCTGACAAATTCCAATTATTATAGCACACAGTGGATTTTCTTCAATGCCGCGGCAGCATTTTTGCATCAATTTGTGCCAATCACAGTTGGGCGGGCATTGCCGGTAGCTGGTCGCCGTAACCCTCTCCGCCGCGCAGAACAAAAAAGAGGTTCGTCTGAACCTCTTTTTTCCCTTAATCTGTTCGTTCTTCTACAGATTTTTCGCTTACAATTCGTTTTTCGCGCGGTAAAAGAAGTACTCGCGGTCAAACACCGCGTAATACAGCCAGCGCGGCAGTTTGTCGTAATACGGTTGCAGTTCGCGCATCACCGCCGTCTGCGTTTCGTGCGCACACGTGACAGCATAGCGGTATTTCCGCCAACGACAGATGTTTACGGCAACGTTCGGCTTTGGCAGGCCATGCTCTGAATTGTAACGTTCGCGGAAGGTTTTGCTCATCTTGAGCGCGAGCGCAAGCATTCCGCTCGGCAGCGTCATTTGAAACACGCCCTTTACGCTTTCAACCTGCTTTGCCGTCCGTACCGCCGCTTTCCCCGCGGCAACATGGTCGGTGTGGCCGTACATGCCAATGCTCTCGTCAAAAGTGAACACATACGTAGGCTTGAAAGCTTCCATCTCGTGGCGAACCGTTTGGCAGACGTCTTCAAAATCCTGATCCGCCAGATAACGGTCGGGATAGTCGCAAACGACCATCTCGTCAAGCGAAAGAATTTCCTTTACCCTGCCGAGTTCCTGCGTGCGCCGCTCTTTCAGCCCGCTTTTCGGCACAAGGTCAAACGTTGGGCCGTCCTCGCCATGCGTCAGGTAAAGCGCTTTTACCGGCAGCTTCAGCGACCGCTTGATATAGGACAGCGTGCCGCTCATGAGCACTTCGTCGTCCGGGTGCGCAACGACATAGAGAATTCGGTCGTCCTTTGAAAAGCGCACCTTTCTGGTCAGACGCGGCACACCGCGCTGATTGACAAACCCGTTGGCAAACGCTAGTGCGCCGCAAACCAGCAGCAGAAGAAACGCTGCTATAATGATAATCCAGATCACGACTGCGCCGCTTTCTCACGGTTCAGCCGCAGCATCACAAAGAAGCCGACAAGCGCAAACGCGGCCGCAATGGGAGCCACGACGGTAATGCCGAGCGATTGATCCGCCGTGCTGCCCAGCAGATCGTGCAGAACGCCGACCGCAAACGACGCAAACGCGGTTGCAAGCTTGTTCACCAGCCCCTGTACGCCAAAGAACATCGCTTCCCGGCGCACCGCAAAACGGCGGTAGTCGTCGTCTATGATCTCCGAAACAAGCACGTTGGGGATGACCATGAGCCCGCTGTAAGGAAAGCCGAGTAGCGCCATCAGCGCAAAGCCCAGCACGGTGCCCGAAATGCCACGCACCTGTGGCAGCGCCATGATGAGCAGTGCAACCAGTGCATAGCTCGCCATAGAGATCATCAGGGATTTGACCGTCCCGAATTTCTTGACAAACACGTTATAGGCCGGAATAAACGCCAGCGCACAAACCACGGAGACGATAAACAGCGTGCTGGACATTCCCTTTGCCAACCCGAGAGAAACGGTTGTGACAAAAGCCAAATTGTACTGTATCAGCTGGAAGCCGATAAAGAACGTTGCAAACCCGATGATGTACTTTACGAATTTGTCGTTCTGGAACGCGCCGACGATGTTTTTAAAGAGGTTTTTCGTCTGATTGGGCGCAGGTTCCGGCACATAGTTGGGATTGATCTTGATCACCAGAGCAGGCACAACCATCACAAGGGCGCAGATGACGCTCAGCGCGACGCCAGCTCCCAGATACCCGAGCGCGTTGATTAAAAAGCCGGATGCGCCGAGGGCGATTCCCATGCCGACAATGCCGAACACGGAGACAAAGCTCTGTATGAAGATACGCTGTTTATCGTCCTTGGCAATCTCAGGCAGCAGCGCGAAGTACGGGTTGACCACAACGGTATAGAAAAAGTAAAACCCGTTGAGGAAGATGAACAGCCAAATGAACCGCGCCAGTTCGGTCTGCGCAACCTGGGGAGTGAGCCAGACCATGAGGAAGCACAGAATCATCGGCAGCGTGCCGAGCAACATGAACGGAAGCCTTCTGCCCATCCGCTTGCCGCGGATGTTGTCGCTCCAGTTGGCAACCATTGGGTCGGCCACGCCGTCCATGATGCGGCCAAAAAGCGTTGCCGTTCCAACCAGCGTTCCGGAGAGAACGGGATTGTCCGCGTTGCCGGTCATAAAGAGCAGCAGCCAGGTCGTAATAAACTGGCTTAGCATGCCAGGACCGAGATGCCCTGCCGCATAGGCTATCTGCTTTCCGCCCTTTAGTTCGCGGTAAGGGGTGTTTGGGAGCTGTTCCACTTGCGAGATCCTCCTGTCGATTCTTTATTTGTACGTACTCTATGACACTGTATTTATCGAAACACGCCGTCCGCCGAGTCGTGATCCAGCACAAACGCGGAAAACGCGCTCCAGCTCTGTAAAAACCCGCCCGCCGGGTAGTACGGTGAAAAGTACTCCACCGGAGTTGCAAATCCTTGTTTCAGGCCTACTTCAAACCAGCGCGTGAGCGGATATAAATAGTCCATTTTATGCATCTTTTTAGCAAAAGCATAAAGCGCTGAAAGGTACGGCCAGTCCGCGCCGTTGTGATAGCGCAGCGGATCCGCGCTCTTTTCCACAAGCCGCTCCGCCGAAGCATACGGCGGATAGACGCAGAGCGTGCCGAATTCGCCGTAGCGGCCGTTCTGTTTTGTTTCCAGCAGGGTTTCCATCTGTTCGAGCATCCGTCTTGCGCGCTCCGGCGAGGCGATGTCAAAGAGCGCGGCAAACACTGTGTCGATGGAAAGATTCTTCTCCGTCTCCCCCGGCGCTTGAAAGTTCACGTAGTAGCCGAGCGCCTCGTCCCAAAGAACGCGGTTGACGCCCGCCTTGATGCGTTCCGCTGCCTCCGCATACCGTGCGGCATCCGGCAGAAGCGCGCCTCCCAGTTTCAGCGCGCCGTAAGCAAGGCACTGAATATAGGTTACGTACCCTTCCCGAAAGACATTGTCCGCCCAGTCGTGCCTGGACGCGGGAAAACGCGGAATCAGTCCGTTTTCGTCCAGAGAATCAGCGACGGCGTTGAGCACGGCGGCGAGCTTTTGCGCCGTTTCCTGTTCGCCGAGCAATCCTGTGTCTCCCGTTGCAGCAATGTAGGCATACAACAGCAGCGCAAAGAAGAGCGGGCTGTCCGCGTGATCGTTCCACCAGGGTTTGCCGCCCGCATCCACCGCGGAGCCGCAGGTTCCGTCGGGAGCTACGCCGCGCGCCAGCATCAAAAGCTGTTCCCTTACCCACTGCGGCCGGTACGGCAGCAGAGACAGCGCGGTGTAGTAGCCGTCGCGGTAATAAGTTCGCGCGGGCGCCGCGTAGTTCACACCCGCAAAGAAACCGGAAAACCCGGCAAACGATTTGTAGCTCGAAAACGCCGCGTTGAGCGCATAGGCCTTGAACCCCGCGTCTTCCTCGGGCGCCGCAACAGACAGCAGCATTGCAAAATACGCTTCCGCGTCCGCGCTGGCGTCCTCCGCGGCGGACAAAAGCAAGTCCTGCGTGAGCTTGCGTCCCAAATCGAACGCGAGCGTGAGCTCCGCAAAAAAGACATCCTGCGCCGCTGCGGCTTTTGTGCTGGCAGAGTAATGCAGAAAATCCCCTTCCCGCTCCCGCAGTAAAAGAGAGGCAGTGCAAAGCACATTCAGTTTTTCCGGAGCGCATTGAACGCCGAAATGATATTGCAGGGTAAACGTCTTTTTGCTTTCCGCATAAACGCGCAGATACAGCACGGGTTTGTCGCTTCCGCAGAACCATTTTGCCGAGTACGAAATACCGTGCATGTCAAACCGTGTTTGCTGAACGCGTCCATATGTCGTAACCGTTTTCTCCGCGTCCGGCGCATCCGGCGCGGTCATGCCGCATGTACCGTAACACCCGCCCGGCAGTACGGCGTCGTACGCGCCGCTGAGCGACAGTTTTTTCAGCGACGTTCCATCCACGCAGGCGGACAACGTCCGATTGCTCACGTCGTACGGCGCAGGCTCGTGAAACGGAAGCACCGCTTCCAGCTTATGATCTTCTCGTACGCGATAACTCATGCGTCGCCTCCATTCACCAGTTCCATGCGGCGGTGCAGCCGGTCAATCAGCCGAACCTCCGGCGTCATCTTGCGGTTGCCGCGGTTAACAAAGCGCACGCGGACGCAGTCCGGCAGGCACTCCACGGCAAACGCAATCCGCACGCAGTCGTTCTTGCGGTATGCAAAACTTTCGCCGTCATCAAAGAAATACTCCCGCGAGAATGTTCCGATATCCTGCGCGTATATTGTAAAGAATGGCGTTGACCCGTTTTTCTCGGGTTCGATCAAAGCGTCTTCCACAAACACGCTGCCGCCTTTGATCAACGTCCGCGGCGTGCTCTCCGCTGGGCAAGCAAACGTTGCTTCTTCCCCGCCAGCAAACCATGCGCCGTTCTCGTCATACCAACCGTGCTCGCTCTTGGGCAGAGGAATCGTCATCTCCGTAACGCCCGGATCGAACACGCAAACAGCCAGCAGCAATTCGCCAACGAGGAACAGATCGCTCTCGGCGGCGGCTGTTGAATCGTCGTAAACCAGCGGGCGCAGAATCGGTTCGTGCAGCGTATGCGCGCGGTACATCGCGTCGTAAAGATACGGCAGAATGCGGCTGCGAAACGCGAAAATCGCCTTGACCGCGGGGATCTGGTCTTCGTAAGACCAGGGCATCGTGGCCTGCGCGTCGTCGTTCCAGCTGTGTATGGTGAAACGCGGCGTAAACACGCCGTGCTGCAGCCAACGTAAAAAGAGTTCTTTCGTCGGCGCAGGACCCGCAAACCCGCCAATGTCGTGGCCAAAGAGATACAGCCCGCTGAGCGACATTGTCAGCCCCATGTAGTGATTGAACCGCAGCGTTTTCCATTCTGTGCGGTTGTCGCCTGTCCAAACCATTGCCATGCGGCAGATGCCGGCCGTGCCGGAACGGGAGGAGAGAAACTGCCGCCTATCCGGCGCGGAAAATTCTTTTTGCGCTTCCAGCGAGGCCATCGTCATACGCATGGCAAACGCGGGCTTGTCCATGCAGGCCGGATACGGACTGCCAAACCCGTCCGCCAATACATTACGGTCGTGCACTTCGTATTCATTGTTGTCGTTCCAAGTGCTGGTAATGCCATTCTCCAGCAGTTCGCTCGTAACCTGCCGCTTCCAGAACTCGTACGCGCCGGGATTCGAAAAATCCAGCCAGCTGCCAAGTCCGTCCCAAAACGGTGTGAGCGCGGGCGTTCCGTCCGGCAGATGCAGAAACCAGCCGTTTGCCGTAATCTGTTCGTAGAGCGGATGATCGGTTAAAAACACGGGTTTGATGTTGGCGATCAGCTCAATGCCGCGCTCGCGAAAATACGCCGAAAGCGCCTTGGGATCCGGAATCTTTTCGTTGTTCCAGTGGAACACATACCGCTTTTGACCGATCGACGTATACCCGGACGAAAGGTAAAACCCGCCGCAGGCAAAGCCGCGCGCCCCGCACTCATCCGCAAACGCGCGAAGTAGCGAGTCCGCATCCGGCGCGTCGGTATACGTCATCGTGCTCCCGGCGTACAGGAGCGAACGCTGCGGCAGAAACGCCGATCCGCCCGTGAGCGCGGAAAACCCGGCGACAATTTCCGGCAGCGTACCGAGCAGCAGGTAGTAAACAAGCGCATGCTCGTCGATCTCGGTATAGCGGTATGCGCCGGTATAGTTACTGATCTCACTACCGAAATCAAAAGCGCAGCTTGCGTGCGTATCGTAGAAAATGCCGATAAACCCTGCGCTGTTTTGACAGATATAGAACGGTACATGCTGATACAGCGGGTCGCTCGTCTCCGCATCGTAGCCCATCGCGTCCGTGCCGTCCAGCCGAAACCGCCGCCCCGCCTTATTCAGCTTTCCGCCTTTGTCGCCGAGGCCAAAGATACGTTCGCCGGGTTCCCGCACAAGATAGTGCCGCATTTTCTCGCCGTATTCGCCGCCAAGGTTACAGCCCATCGGTGTCCGTTCAGAGAGGAGCGTATACCCGTCTTTTGTCAGTTGCAGCAAAAGATTGACCGGGTCGAAATCGAGCCGATAACCATCCCAGGCATAAGAAAAGTCTCCGTTCCGTTTCGGAACAAACAGCGGAAAGCCTTCCAGCGAAAGCCTCTCGCGTCCTTCGCGCGGCATTTCACCCGCGGGGCAGACGGCGTACGTCGGGCGAAGCTTTTCGTCTTCGGCTGATATGGCAACACGCAGGAGCGTTTCGCTTAAAAAATCGACGCGCGCAAGCGTCCCTTCCGCGTTGTAAAGGCCGTGGCTTGGGGATGTTTCGATACAGGAAAAGACATGATGATACTGTGTCAAAGAGAGAACCCACCTTTTCAGGATGATTTGATTATACTGTCGGCAACTTCGCGGCGCGATAGCAAAACGTATCGTTTTTATTGAAAATCGTGCGTTCGAACCATCGATTTTTGCGTTTATTTTGTGCCATTATCGATTGTTGATTGAAAAACAAGCGATTGTTTGATACGATTTGCATATGCGACAGTATTTAACGTACCCCATTGGCACCGCGTGCCTGCCGCGGGGATTCGAACTGAATTCGTTTACCGAGCACAACATCCGCCGCGTCTACCAGCACCATCACGATTTCTACGAGCTGTACTTCTTTCTCAACGGGCACGCGGAATTCCTTATTGAAGACCGCACCGTCGGGCTGAGCCGTCATACTCTCTTGCTGCTGCCGCCGGGGTGTTTGCATTCGCTGCGCTTTCTGGACGACGAAAGCGACTATCAGCGAACGGTGCTCTGGGTTGTGCCGGAGCTGATCGGCAACATTGCGGATGGCGCCTGGAGCGAGCCGCTCGAGCTGCACCTTTCGGATGCGGACGGCGCAATCATTGCGCGCCTGCTTTCGCTGCTCGATGAGGAGCAGACGCGTTTGGAGCGCGATTTTTCCGAATTTGAAGGGCGAGAAACGGTATATGCCGAGTATATCCGGCTGATTTTCATCCATCTCCTGCGCCTGCGGGAACACGGCGGCGGAACCAGCGCGTTCCTGCGCTCCGCAAAAGCGTATATCGACGCGCACCTGACAGACGACCTGCGCGCGGAAACAATCGCATCCGCGCTGCACATGGGCAAGACGCATTTGATGCGGCGGTTCCACACGGAGAGCGGCATTTCGCTCCATCAGTATGTTCTCAAGCTGCGCCTCCAGCGGGCGCGACGACTGCTCTCTCGCGGCATAGGCGCGGTAGAGAGCGCGAATCAGTCCGGCTTTTCGGACTACACAACGTTTTACAAAGCGTTCCTCCGCGAGTATGGACTTTCGCCTTCTGTTTACTGCGCGGGGTTCCGCATAGCGCAAAACGAGGTGGACAGCCAGTTACCGTAGGACTACATTGAAGAAAAGATAAAGAGTAAATAAATAGTACATGAAAAGGAGAAAAGCTCATGTCTGCTCAAACGCTTACGCCCGCGCAGCGCGAAGAACTGCTTCAGTCGCTGCAGACCCGTTTTGAGAAGAACGTCTCACGCCACCCCACCCTCCGCTGGCCGCAAGTGCTGGCACGACTGGAAGCCAACCCCGACAAGCTCCTTTCGCTGTTTGAAATGGAGCAAACCGGCGGTGAGCCGGACGTTGTAGGTTTGGACGAAGCAACGCAAAGCGTCCTTTTTTTCGACTGCTCGGCGGAAAGCCCGTCCGGCAGACGGAACCTTTGCTACGACCGCGCGGCGCTCGATTCGAGAAAGAACTTCAAGCCGGAATCCAGCGCAATGGAACTGGCCGCCGCCATGGGAATTACGCTTCTGACGGAAGAGCAGTACCGTTTTCTCCAGCAGTTGGGCGAGTTCGACCTGAAGACTTCCAGTTGGGTGCTGACCCCGCCGGAAATCCGCAAGCGCGGCGGCGCACTCTTTTGCGACCGGCGGTATGACCATGTGTTCACCTATCACAATGGCGCGGAATCGTACTACGGCGTGCGCGGCTTCCGCGGCTGCATTTTGATATAGTCGCATTGCCCGCGGTCAGTCATCGGCCGTTGCTTACCGCGCCGAGGTTTAACGCTTGACAATCGCGTTCTACCGTGGTATTACTACCATAGATTTTTAAAAGAGGTATACAGGTCTTGCTCGAACCATTCCATTCTTAATCCTGAGCAGTTTCACGGCTGCGGCTGCTTTTAGCAGTCTGTTTTGTTTCGTTTAAAACAGAATACCTTCGAACAACGGCGCAGAAGCGCGTATTTTTGTTGCGCAGTCTAGCGCCTGTTCCGGCAGCCTTGCACAAAATGAATTAAGAATTGAGGTTCATATGTTTGACATTCGAGCAATCCAACAACAGGTACTCTACGAAAACGTCCGCGCGGCGAGCGACGAGGAGACGGCGCGCAAAGTCGTATTTGGAACTCCCGGCGAACCGGCTCAGACCGACGCGGAATGGGTTCAATCTTCTATGCAGGCTCTGGAGCAGACGTTCGAAAGAACCGCCGTCGAGCAAATCCGTATGCACTGCCAATGCGGCTACGGCATGGAGGAGCGTCTTGCGCTTCTCAGCGAACTGATTGCCGCTTCTTCCAGTCTGGAAGAGTTCGCCAGTCACGAAAAAGCGCGCGCGGCGGGTATGTACTATAGCGACGGCGCGCTGTATCTGCAGTTCTTCTACTGCCCCTGTCCTATGCTCGCAACGGTAGAGCGCCTCGAAACCGACGCATGGTGTCAGTGCACCAGAGGCTATACCAAGGCGCTCTTTGAACGGGCGTTCGGCTGTGAGGTGGAAGTGGAACTGCTCAAGAGCATCAAAACGGGCGGAGAGATCTGCCTCCAGCGCATCACGCTGAAAGGAACCGTCTGGCGCGCATAGTCCGAAAGGATATCGAATCCATCGTGTTTCGTGCAAAAGGGTGGGGATTCCCCATCCTTTCGCTGTTTGCATCCGTTCGCACAGGTCGCTCTTTCTGCTATAATAAGCTAAACAGGCTGCATGGGGGTAATGGAATGGACGCTGTGCTCCAATGGCTGCTGGAAGGCGATGTTTCCCTGCAATACTTAACGCATCGTTACCTGTTGGGATCGGATGCGGATACTGTATTGCGCCTGCAGAACCGGATACCCTCCGAAGGCTACGGCGCGGCCTATCTCGCCCGTCAAAGCGGAAACGGCCATTGGGGGCTTTGGTACTATCAGCCGAAATGGACGTCTACCCACTACACCCTGCTCGAATTGATAAATATCGGAATCCCTGCCGATTGCCTGCCTTGCCGGATCATTACGGAGCGGATGCTCGCCGAATGTATGCTGCCGGACGGCGGATTGAACCTTGCAAAGAGTAAACTCGCCAGCGATATCTGCGTTGACGGCATGGCGCTGCGTTACGCCGCATATTTCTTGGCGGGTGATGCAAGGCTGAAACGTCTGGTCGATCATCTGCTCGACGCACAGAAGCCGGACGGCGGTTTCAGCTGGAACCCGTGTTCTGTTACGGGGATCCGCATACGACCATCTGCGTGCTGGAAGGCTTAAGCGAGTATTGCGCGTCCGGTGCGTCTCACCGCGCAAACGATATAGCAAAAGCGCAAGTAAACGCCGTATCGTTTCTTTTGCAGAATGATTTGTTTATTCATAGCGATAAGCGGTATAGAATGCTCACGTATCCGTTTCGTTATCGATACGATCTGCTGCGCGCGCTGGAATATTTCGCACTGCATCGCATACCGTTCTGTGAGCCGATGCGTCCGGCGCTCCGTTGGCTGCAAAGCAAGCAAACTGCCGATGGGTTCTGGAATCTCGAACTGGTACATAAGGGCGCGTTGCATTTCCCGCTGGAAGAGCGCGGTATGCCGAGCAGGTTTCTTACGCTCAAAGCGCTGATCGTTCTGCAGTATTTTTTGTCAGCCGCCTGAACTGTATTTTCCTAATCACGGTAAATCCAGTTTAATATTAAGCAAAGGAATCAATACCGATGCGGCTAAAACAGCAAATTCAACGTTCGGAATCCTTCCCTGTCGGCGCATTGCTTGCGCTTGCGGGCGGATTCCTGGACGCTTATACCTACCTTTCGCGCGGAGGTGTGTTTGCCAACGCGCAGACGGGCAACATGGTTCTGCTTGGCATTCGCCTTGCCGAGCGGAACTGGAGCGGAGCCGCGCGGTATCTCATCCCAATTTTTGCGTTTGCGGCGGGCGTTCTGCTCGCCGAATGGATTCAGCATAAGCTGAAGCACCGCACGGACGTGCACTGGCGGCAGGCTGTACTAATGCTGGAGATTGCGCTCCTGCTATTCATTGGCTTCGTACCGGACGGGGACTGGAACGGAGCCGTCAACATTGCCGTATCGTTTGTCTGCGCGCTGCAGGTAGAAGCGTTTCGCACCATGCACGGGTTAGCTTACGCAACGACCATGTGCACCGGCAACCTCCGCAGCGGAACGGAAAGCCTGTTTCTCTACCTGCAAACGAAGAACCGGGTTCTGCTCCAAAACGGCATGAAGTATTATGCGATCATCCTGATTTTCATCCTCGGTGCGGTACTCGGCGTGTTTCTGACCGGCTGGATGGCCGAACGCGCGGTTTGGGTTCCGGCGGGCCTGCTGGTCATCGTCTTTCTGCTGCTGTTTCAGCGCGCGCCGGAGCAGTCTGTTCCGCCGCAGTCCCGACAATAACCAATTCAAGGAGGCAAAGCAATGATACCCGGAATCAAACTCGGCAACGTGATGATTGACTGCAAGGACGATCTTTCGCTCTGCTCGTTTTATGAGCATCTGCTCGGCTGGCAGCGAAGCGAGCTCTTTTGCTGCCCCGCGTTGACCAGTGAAAACGGCACGGTTTTTCTGTTTATGTTGGAAAAAGACTATCTTCCGCCCGTCTGGCCGGAAGAACCGGGTTGCCAGCAAAAGCAGATGCACTTTGATTTTCAGGTGCCAAATGTGGTGGAAGCCGCGGAACACGCAGAATCGATTGGCGCAAAAAGGGCACCCGTCCAGTACGGCGGCGAGGATTTCGTCACCATGATCGACCCGGATGGACATCCGTTCTGCCTCTGCTTTTCGGGGAATCAGTCTTGACCGGAATTGCTAATTGAATAAATCGTGTTTTCAAGCTCCTTTAAAGGAGCTTTTTTCTGCTGTCTTTTACGATAGTTATATCGTTTTTCTATTGTTTTTGCGCCAACTCTATCTTATAATGGTTTTCGAGGTATAAACCATGCAAAATAACGAATCGCCCGCCCCGCGCAAGCGGAAAAAAGGGCTAGAGACCACCGACCGCATTTTGCGTGCATCCGCCGAGCTGTTTGCCGCAAACGGGTTCGACGCGGTGTCGCTCACGCAGATTGCCGAAGCCAGCAGCATGGGCGAAAGTTCGCTCTATAACCATTTTTCCGGCAAGAACGCAATTCTGGAAGCGCTGTTCGAGATTTTCCGCGGCAGCGCGCCGCTCTTTCGCCCTTCGCAGGAGGAGATCGACCGCCTTTTGCCGCACATGTCGCCGGAAGAGATGCTAAAGCATATCCTGCTCTACTTCGGCAGCCACGGGGATGCGTTTATCGAGCGCATCGCCATGGTAATTACGAACGAAAAGTTCAAAAATTCTCTCGCGGCGGCGATCTATTTTGAATGCATCGTACGCGAACCTTCCGACTATTATGAAGCGCTGTTTCAAAAGATGATTGCGCGCGGCATGATAAAGCCAATCGACGCGAGGATGTTTGCCGAGCAGTACAACTATGTTTCCATCGCGCTGACAAAAGAGTACTTCATGGCAAAAAACGGACTGGCCGATTTGGAAACGGTCGTCCGCTATATGGTAAAAACGCTCCGGTTCTACTGCTCGCTGATGCAGGCTTGAACGAACCTGTTTGCGTTGTAACTCGATTTCCAAAGCAATTTGGGAGTGCGTATGCAGAAACGATCCGCGCCGCTGACGCTCCAGCAAAAGTATCCGCCCTCCCCGCCGTGCAGTTGCGAAGTCTGCCGCGCGTTTTGCCGCAGACCCGGCTGGTGGACGGTAAGCCAGGCGCGCGAAGCGATGGACGCAAACCTCGGTGCGCGCATGATGCTGGAAGTTTCGCCGGATCGCACCTTTGGCGTGCTCTCCCCTGCGTTTTCGGGCTGCGAAGGAAACTTTGCGCTGCAGGAGTTTTCCGGCTTTGGATGCACGTTTCTCAAACACGGCCTCTGCGAACTGCACGGCACGAACTACATGCCGCTGGAATGCCGTTTTTGCCACCATTCTTCAATTGGCAGGGGAAAAGCCTGCCACGCAGACTTGGAGCGCGACTGGCGCACCGTTCGCGGGCAGGCTCTGGTCAATGAATGGTTAGCAGAGTATGGAATCGCCGCGCGATTTTTTGCCGCGGCTACGCGCGGGATTACGCGCTGAGCGAATCCTTCTTTTCTTTTTGTTCCTTGCGGAAGATGGACCATCCCATCAGCACGACCCAAACGTACGCAAGCGTCTTTGGAATCATCAGCATGCCGATCGCAGGAACGATCTCGGCAAACAAAACCACCGGAATATAGAACCCGAACGACAGCGTCACCGCAAGCCACATCCAGCGGAACGCCTTGTCGTTCGCTTTTTTCGCTTCCTGCGCAAAAATCACGATAATCAGAATGCCCATCACTGCAAACGGGATGTTCCTGAGGATGCCGAACTCCAGCGGCTGACGGTAACTGAGCCACTGATTCTGCGGCAGCAGGCAGAGCGCAACCCGCGCGGCCGCAAGCACCCACATGGTGATCGTCAGTGCGCGCTTGCCGGTAATCTGATACCGTTCGCGCCAAATATAGTAGAGAATCAGGTAAAAGACCGTCATCGTAATCGATGTAATCAGTTTGCCGATGCCGAGCGCCGCGGCGTTAGCTTCCATCCCGGTCGTCCAGAGCGCGAGTGCGCGCGGAACGAGATGGAATGCGTCTCCCGCGCCCAGCAGCGCCGCCATGAGCCCGAACTTGAAAATCAACGGGTTGTTCTTGCCTTTCACCGCCATGATGACGCCTACTGTTATGACGAAGCTCAAATACAGTACGTCGAAAATTGTTTCCGCCAATGCCTGTGCCATTTTGTTTTCACTCCTGTTAATCATTGTTTTTTCCCAATGCGGGATTTTTTGTTTTTGTTCAGCCAGAGGTTCTATATCCGCCCCTATTCGGGAAGCTTGCCTGCTGCTGAATCGCCGTAAAGAACCCGTCTGACAATCAGCACCAGAAACGAGTGCTCGCAACCTTCCGAGGAGATGGACGCCAACAGGTTTTCAAACACAAACCTTGCGAACTGTTCCTTTGTGAAGTCGTCCGTCCAGAGATCAGCGCGAATCTCCTCATCCGCGTTCAGGAGCGCGGCTAGTTCGCCGACCACCAAAGACTGCATGCCGCGCATGCGCAGGATTCCGTCCAAGCGAGCGCCGCCGAGGTTCTTCATCAGGTTTCCGCGTGTATCCTGAATGCGTTCCTTTAAAAACGCGCAGATATATGAAAGCTGGTCGGAAAATCGGCCGGGTTTCAACCGTGTTTTCAGTTCCGAGAGCGCTTTCTTCCAATACTCTTCCGACAAGGTCAGCAGTACTTCGTCCTTGTTTTCAAAGTAGTTGTAAATCGTCCCCGTTGCAATGCCCGCGCGGGCGGCCAGGTCACGAATATTGAGCGCTTCCGCGCCGCTGACGGAAACAATCTCCCGCGCCGCCACAAGCAGTTGTTCACGAAGCGTTTCGTCTCGTTTTCGCAAAACTGATCCCGTCCTTTCGCCAAAATCGCTGCAATCACTGTTCTCTGGTTACACAATACACGCCACAAGGTTCTCTGTCAATCATTAAATGAACATGTTCACTTTGCGTTTCATTTGCCTTTTTTCAAAGAAAACACGCACAAAAACCGGTAAACAGCGGTATTGCTCCTTAACTTTGACGCGAAAAATCGCGAGTGTTCACGGTTCATTCACTCGTTCAGAGTTGCGGGAGTCCGGTTAGCGTTGTATAATATAGATTGCGTGTATTAACCGCGCAAATATGTAACTTTCTACCTGAGGATGGCATGTACGAAAAATATTCGGGGCTGCCCGACACTACAAAATCCGCATCGCAAGCCAACGGCCGGGGATCTGAACACCCCGCCGCACGCAATGCTAATAACGAAGGAAACCACGGCGGCATGGATGTATATTACTCCCCCAACCGCGGCGGCTCTTCCGCTTCCGGTAAGCGAAAGAACAGCAAGCGAGCAAAAATCCGCAAACGCAGATTCGTTCTCTCGTTGATGGCGTTTGTCTTTCTTGCGCTGATCATCGTTGCGGTCGTCGTTCTTGTTCGCAGCTGCGACGAAGGCGGTACCGTTGATTTGGCAACAGGCAAATTCCGCAGCGAGGTCTATATCAACGGCATGAACCTCTCTGGGAAGTCCGTGGACGAGGTGCGGCCGCAGTTGGAGTCCAACGAAACGTATGCGCTCAATAACATTGCCATTACGCTGAACAGCGACGCCGTTAACACGACGATTACCGGGGCGGATATGAATGCCAGTTCCAACCTCAACGAACTGCTGCAGGCTGCTTTGGATGGCGGCGCTAATCAGGTGTATTACACCACGATCTCCATAGAAGATGAAGCGCTCACGCAGCGGCTGCAGGATATCAATGCTTCCCTCAACTCCGCACCCACGGAACCTTCGTTTACCATCGATGTTCCAGAAAGCGGAAAGCCAAAGTTTAATTATATCGACGGCGCTCCCGGATATGGTCTGGACGTCGCTTCCACCTTGCAGTTAATAAAGGATGCGATTGCCGCAGGTCAGCTGCAAACGACGATCCAGCCATCGATTACGACCGTTCAACCCACGAAGACAATTGCCGACATTCAGGCGCAAACCGCGCTGATCGGGGAATTTTCAACTACTTACGACTTCAAAGGTACCGCCGAGGATACCGAGGAGCAGCGCGCCATCATACCGAATCGTGCGTTCAATATTGAAAAAACAGTCGGGATTATCAATAATCAGGTGGTTGAACCCGGCGAACGCTGGAGTTTTAACAAAGTCGTTGGTGATCGCAACGAGAAAAACGGCTGGATGGAAGCCAACGGTATTTTCGGCGGCGATACGTTAAGCCTGCAATATGGCGGCGGCGTGTGCCAGGTGAGCACAACTCTATTTAACGCGCTTTTAGATGCGTATCCTTATTTTGCGGACACGTTTGATCGTTCGCACCATTCTTTCCCTTCGAACTACGTGGATCCGGGGCTAGATGCGACTGTCGATACCGGGCATATTGATTTTGCGTTTACCAATAACTCTGACAGCCCGATTTATATTTTCGCCTACGTTTCAAAAAACAAAATGGCTTCAGGTCGTAAGCGTGACTTGCACGTGATGATCTACGGCGAGGCGTTCCCAGCGGGCACAGAGTTTAAAACCCGCACGCAAACAGTCGAAACAATCCCTGCCGGCGAGGATATCATCATAAATTCCAGTTCCATGTTCGTTGGAGAAGAGGTTGTAATCGCGCCAAAGCGCGATGGTTATGTTGTTGATGTTTTCGTTGACCGTTACCTCAACGGGGACCTGCAGGAGTCCATCTTCATTCATACAGATCGTTACACTGGCAACCCGCTGAAAAAGAAAGTCGGCACCAAAGCTACGCCGGAACCAATCGTTACTCCCGCGCCGCCAGACAGCGAGCCGTAATTCGATAAATAACAAAAACACGCGAGCGAATCCATTTCGCCCGCGCGTTTTTTGTTTCGTTTCCTACGCTTCCTTCTTCTGATGATGGCGATAAAGAATCCACCTGCGGGAAAAGAAGTTGAACAGATACGTAACAACCCCGGAGAGCACGCGTGACACACGGTAATCCAGCCGCACCAGATCGGTCAGCACAAACATCGAAAGCTCTGTCACCCCAAGAGCAAGCAGCGAGATGCCAAGAAACAGCGACAGCTCCATTCGCATGGACCAGTTGCCGCGGCGAAAGACGAACAGCACGCCGACCAGGTAGTTGACCGCAATGCCAACGACGAACGCCAGCGGCACGGCGAACAGATAATGCAGCCCGAACGTTTCCTTGAGCAGCAGGAGCGTCAGGTAGTCCGCGGCAAATCCGAGAAAGGCCGCCGCCCCATAACGAAGCGCCTGTGTCAGCAGGCGCGAATCTTCCCTTACGGACAAGAGTTTGTGTTTGCTTTTTTCCATAAGCGTAGTATAGCATAACCGTCCACCATCGGGAAACGCTATTTTTCAGTCAACTCTGAAGCAGCAAAAGAGCCGCCCGTGTGGGCGGCTCTTATCGATGATTTATTTACTTCTTGTCAACGTTGAGCCCTTCGAACAGGGACGCCAGCGAGGTCTTCGCTTCTTCGACCGGCGGCAGTTCATAGTCGCCATCCTCGTTGTTGCGGCGGCGGCGATCCATGCCACGGCCCGCATCTCTGCGATCCTGATCTCCGCTGGAGGGACGATCTGAACGGGGCGCGGAGTCGCGCGTTGCGCGCTGCTGCGTCTGCACGTCGCGCTGCTGCGTTCTCTGCTCCTGACGCTCGGCATACTGACGGTCGCGCTCTGCTTTTTCCGCTCTGAGCTTTTCGGCAAGTTCGGGATCTTCTTCCAGCAGGGCTTCCTTGCGGCTCAGGCTGATACGCTTGGCTTCGGGGTTGACCTCGAGAACCTTGCAGCGAACCACGTCGCCAACCTTGAGTTCGTCTTCGACCTTCGCAATGCGATGGACGGAAACCTGCGAAATATGGATCAAGCCGTCGATGGTGCTTTCCAGTGCGACGAACGCGCCGAAGGGCACGATGCGAACCACTTTGCCTTCCACAATGGAGCCGATGGGATACTTCTCGCCCGCGAGCATCCAGGGCTTGGGCTGCAGCTGCTTGTAACCGAGGGAAACGCGCTCTTTTTCAACGTCCACGTTGAGAATCAGCACTTCGATTTCCTGGCCGATGGTGAACACGTCGCTCGGGTGCTTAACGCGGCCCCAGGCTGCGTCGGTCACATGCACGAGGCCGTCGATGCCGCCGATGTCCACGAACGCGCCAAAGTCGGCGATTCTGCGGACGATGCCGTTCACCTTGCTGCCTACGACGAGCGCTTCCCACTTTTCGCGCTTCTCGGCGGCCGCCTCGGCGAGGAGAACCTGCTTATGAGAAGCGACAATGCGCTTGCGCTGACGGTCTACTTCCAGAACCTTGAGTCTCATGGGCTTGCCGATGAACTCGCTGAGGTTCTCAATATACTTGATGGAGACATGGGACGCAGGAACAAACGCGCGAATGCCGCTGATATCCGCAATGATGCCGCCCTTGACGACTTCCTTGCCGACTGCGTCGAAAATCTGTTCTTCGATGTTCTCCTGGCTGAGCAGCTCGTCCCACAGCTTTTTGCTTTCAACATTCTTGCGGGAGAGGAGCACGTTGCCTTCGCCGTCGTTGACCTTGGTGACTTCAACGTCGATCAGGTCGCCTTCGTGGAACAACGCTTCGGGTTTCGAATCCGGATCACTGGAGAACTCGCCCGCGGGAATCACGCCATCGGACTTGTAGCCGATGTTGACGAAAACTTCCCCGTCCACAATGGAGATAACCGTTCCCTGAAGCACCTGACCGTTATGAATGCGGGTCATAGTCGCTTCGAACGCTTCCGCAAATTCGGAACTCTCGTCGTGTTCGGTCGTTTTCTTGGGCGCTTTCTTTTCCTTTTGAGCGGGGACGACCTCTGCTTCGGCCTTTTCTTCGGTTTTGGCTTCTACCGTTTCTTCTTCGGCCTTGGGCGCGGCTTCAGGAGCTGCTTCCACGGTTGCTTCTACCGCGGCGGTTTCTTCGGTCATCTGGGGTTCCTGGGGTACGACGACTTCCTCAGCGGGAGCTGCCGCTTCAATGGTTTCAATCGTCGTTTTTTCCTGTTCGCTCATTACTCGTAGTACCTCCCTAATCATCCGGTCCGGCGTCGATGCGCCCGCAACAATACCTATTATATCATCGGATGGTAATTTATCAAGAAAAAGTTTATCAATAGACTCGATGTTTTGCGTCAAAATACAATGTTTTATGCAGAGTTCATACAGCTTTTGCGTGTTTTCGCTCGATTTCGAACCCAGTACAAACATGCGGCTGCTCTGCTTTGCAATCTCTACCGCCTCGCTTTGACGCGCGCGGGTCGTATCGCATATGGTATTGTATACTGCAAGATCGCCGACGCGCTTTTTGAGCATGTCCCGGATTGCAAAGAACGTTTCTTCCGGCAGCGTGGTCTGTGAAACCAGCACCGCAAACTGCGCAAACGGCGCCATTTTAGCGTCCTCCGCGCTCTGCAGAACGACCGCGCCTTCACCCGCCCAGCCGCAGATGCCGACGACTTCCGGGTGCTGGGGTTTTCCCGCAATAAAGACTTTATGCCCCTCCGCCGCCGCTTTTTGGACGATTGCGTGAATCCGTTTGACGAACGGACAGGTGGCGTCTTCCAGCTTCAGCCCCAGAGCGCGCGCCTGCTCGTAGACCGACGGCGGCGCCCCGTGCGCGCGGATAACCAGCGTATCCCCCGCTTTCAGAGCGGAGATATCGCTGATGGAATGCACGCCCTTTTGCTCGAGTTCGGAGACGACTTCTTCATTATGAATGATGTTGCCGTAGGTGTAAACGCTCCCGCGTTCGCCGGCCAGCGCTTCAGCCATATCGACCGCGCGGCGAACGCCAAAGCAGAAACCGCTGTTTTTTGCCAATAATACTCTCATTTATTTCAGCTCAAGCTCCATTTCATTTTTCAGCGCCTGCATTCGGTCGCGGATGGCTTCCGTTACGGCGTCCACGCCGCGTCCCGCACGCGCTCCTGCAATTTGGTTGACGTCGATTGCTTCGCCTACGATCATGCGGATTTTTTTATGCTTTTTCCAGTCCGGGTCGGCATAGACCGGGATGATCGGCGCGTTGCAGCGGAGCGCGAGAAATGCCGCTCCCTTTTCAAATGTGTCCAATTCCCCCGTCATCGACCTGCGCCCCTCTGGAAAGATGCCGAAGATGCACCCGCGCTCCAAAACGGTCATCGCCTGCTTGAGCGAAACCATGTCCGCGTGCTTCCGATAAACGGGAAACGCGAGCAGTCCTTTAAGGAAAAAGCGCTTCAGCGGGGTATTAAAGAGTTCCTGCTTCGCCATAAAGTGCACCGGGCGCGGCACGACCAAGCCAAGTCGGATGGGGTCGCTCAGCGAAAAATGGTTTGAAATGATAATTCCCCGCCCGCGAAAGAAAAGTCTGCCGAAATTTTTGATGTTCGGCATCATAAACAGCCAGAAGAAAGGCGTCAGCAGATATTTAAAGAAAATGTAGAGCATGGATCAGAGCGCTTCTTTCTTTTTTATTGCGTCGAGGACCAAATCAAGCGCCTGCTCAATGCCGAGCTCGCTGGTATCAACGAGCAGAGCGTCCTCGGTCTTTCTCAGCGGCATATATGGGCGTGTGCAGTCCTGATGGTCGCGCGCGCGGATTTCATCGAGCACATGCTCGTAGGTCTCTTCCGTGTTCCCACGGGCGCGTAGTTCCTTGAGCCTGCGCTCGGCGCGCACTTCGGCGGAAGCGGTGACGTAAAACTTATGCTTCGTATGCGGCAGAACGTTTGTCGTAATATCCCGCCCGTCCATCACCACGTCATAGTTCCGGCCGACTTCCCGCTGGAGTTCGGCAAGCTTCTGACGCACGCAGGGATGCATGCTGACCGTGGAAGCGCCCATGGAGAGCGCGGGCGTGCGAAGCTGGTCGGTAACATCCTCGCTGCCAAGCAAAACGCGCTGGCCGCGCTCGTCGTACACAACGCGGATATCCGCCTGATCGAGAATGAGCTTCAGCCCCGCTTCATCGCGGACGTCCACGCCGTTTCGCTGCGCAAACAGCGCCATGGCGCGGTACATCGCTCCCGTATCGAGATAGCGGATGTTCAGGCGCGCCGCCACACCCTTTGCCAGCGTGGATTTACCCGCGCCAGCCGGTCCGTCGATTGCGATATTCAGGTGTTCGCTCATACGCCCCTCCGTCATTTGCCTATGCTGTCCCCCGCGAGCGCGCCGGTCGACCACGCGATCTGGAGGTTATAACCGCCGGTCGTCGCGTCGATATCGAGCACTTCCCCGGCAAAATACAGTCCTTTGACGCGCTTTGATTCCATTGTGGAGGCGTTGACGTCCTTAACGCTGACGCCGCCGCGCGTGACCACCGCTTCCTCCACGCCGCGCGCACCGGAAACAGTCAACGGCAGAGCTTTGAGCGTTTCCACGAGCTTAAGCCGCATTGCTTTGGTGAATTCGCCAACGGACAGCGTTTCCGAAACGCCGCTTTGCTCAAAAACGATGGTCAAAAGCCTTGCCGGAAGCAGCGCATGGAGCGCGGTTTTCACCTGCTGGCGCGCGCCTTCCTGCAGGTCCCGCAAAATCCTTGCGTCGAGCTGCTCGCGCGTGAGCGCGGGCTTGAGGTCGATGAACAGCTGCGTTCCCGCCGGCTGTTCGGCAATGACCCCTGAAAGCGAGAGCACCAGCGGCCCGCTCACGCCAAAGTGCGTAAAGAGCAGTTCGCCGAGCTCCGAAAATACTACGCCTTTCTCCCGTTTTGCCGAGAGCGTTACGTTTTTGAGCGTAAGCCCGGCGAGCTCGCAAGGCCAGTTTTCCGCCGTCATGAGCGGAACCAGCGAAGCAAGCGGCGGTTCGACTTTATGGCCGAGCGCTTCCGCGAAGACATATCCGTCCCCGGTTGAACCCGTCTGCGGGTAGGAAACGCCGCCGGTGGCGACAATCACCGCGTCGCAGGGGATCTGTTCGCCGTTTGCCACAACGCCGTTCACCGCGCCGTCTTTTGCAAGCACCCGTTCGACGCGCGTGTTGAGGCGAACGGTTACGCCCGCTTCGCGCACGAGACGCTCCATTGCGCGCAGGATATCGCTGGATTTGTCGGAAGCGGGAAATACCCTGCCACCGCGCTCCGTTTTAAGCGGGACGCCCGCTTGCTCCAGCCGCTCCATCAAAGCTTGATTGTCAAAATGCGAATACGCGCTGTAGAAAAAGCGCGGGTTTTTTAGAATGTGCGCAAAGAACGCGTCCCGATCGGCTGCGTTGGTCACGTTGCAGCGACCTTTGCCGGTGATATAAAGCTTTTTACCGAGCTTTTCATTGCGCTCAAAGAGCGTCACTTCGTGCCCGTTCTGGGCTGCGAACAGCGCGCTCATCATGCCCGCCGGGCCGCCGCCAACGACGAACACGATCATGAGAGCTTCTCCTCTTTGACCGTCTCCGAAAGGTAAACGCCTTCCGCGTGCCAGATATCCTCCAACTGGGTCAGGTGCTGGGTCGCCTCGTCCTTGCGCGCATGGCCTACGGCAACGATGATGGCGTTAATCAGCGAGAGCGGCGCCACCAGCGAGTCCGCAAACGAGGCCATATCGCTGCGCGCGCAGAGCGTATAGTCCGAAATTTTTGCCAGCGGCGAAGTCGGCATATCGGTGAGCGCAATCAGCGTCGCGCCCTTGGATTTTGCGTATTTCATGGCGTCCACGGTGCGCGCGCTGTACCGCGGAAAACTGATGCCAAAGCAGACGTCCTGCGGACCTACCCGCAGCATGCGTTCGTGGATATCTTGCACCGCGCCGTTGACGAACATCACGTTGTCGCAGACGTAGTCGAGATAGTAGGTCAAAAACTGCGCCAGCGACATTGCGCTGCGAATGCCCAGCACGTAGATACGCCGCGCGCGGAGCGTTGCGCTGATTGCGCCTTCGAAGCTCTCGTTGTCGATCATATCGATCGTGGTGCGAATATTGTTCATATCTGAAGTCAGAACGGTTTTGAGCACGTCCTGCTGCGGAATGTTGGCGGCAAGGCGAATGCGCTGAACGCTTGTGAGCCGATGGCGAATCAGGTCCTGCAGCGCTTCCTGCAGCGCGGGGTAACCGTCGAGGCCGAGCATGTACGCAAAGCGGACGACCGTGGATTCCGAAACGCCGACGCGCTCGCCGAGCTTGGCAGCTGTCATAAACGCCGCGTCGTCATAGGAGTTGAGGATGTACTCGGCAATCCTTCTCTGCCCCTTGGAAAACGTTGGATACTGTTTTTCCATCAGCGAAAACAATGCGTCCATTCCGCTTTTCTCCTCCTCGATCGTTTATTTACTCGTCTGAATTTCCCTGTTACCGGTTTGCAATCCAGTCCGGCAGAGAAAGCTGCATATTCCGAAGCCTTGGATAATCCGTCAAATCGTACATCAGCGGGGTCACGGTAACATACCCTTCCCTCGCCCAGCGGTCGTCAACGTCCATTCCGTCGGAGCAGGACGTCCTTCCGTGCGGTGGCCAGTAATATTTCCTTCCGAGCGGGTCTTCGCGCTCGATAAATTCCAGCTCATACTGCTGAATGCAGGTAGACGTGACCTTAATTCCCTTGAGTTCTTCATAGGGAATGCCCGGAACGTTGATGTTGAGCAGCGTGCCAAAATCCATCGGATGCTCGCTGATATAGTCCACCGCGATTTCGGCAACGCGCGCGGCGGTTTCCAGAAACTCGCCTTTATAGGAAAGCGAGCTGACCGCGATGGCCTGATACCCAAGCAGCGCCGCTTCGTGCGCCGCCGCGACCGTGCCGCTGTAGAGCACGTCCGTTCCAAGGTTCGGGCCAAGGTTGATGCCGGAGACAACGATATCCGGCGCGGAAAACAGATTCCCCAGCGCAAGGCGGACGCAGTCCACCGGCGTGCCGCTCACGGCATAGGCAGGTAGTTCGGGCAGCCCTTCTATTTTCGTCGGCTTGGCGCGGAGCGGTTCGAACAGCGTCATGGATCGGCTGACCCCGCTGCGCTCTGCGTCCGGCGCGGAAACGAATATTTCGTGGGTTTTCGAAAGCGTTTCGGCAAGAACGCGAATTCCGCTCGCGAAAACGCCGTCGTCATTGCTTAAAAGTAGTTTCATGCAGGAACTCCGTCAAATAAATGTAAAGTTATTCTATCATACCTGTACGATGAATGCCATAAAAACAAGAATGTGCAGGAAAAATACATTTCTCCTGCACATGGTTTTTCGCCGGTTCAGAGAAAACGAGTGGTTTTTGAACGGTACCGAATTATCAGTTGGCCGGAAAGCGAAGATTGGCGAGAGAATCGACGCTAAAGCCGTTGACGCCCTCAACAAACCCGAAGCTGAGGATGCCGTACATGGTTGCCGCCTGCACGGCGAGAATGGCGAGGATGGCGAAGAACCAGACCCCGCGCGGGAAGCGCCCGTGTCCGCGAAACGCCCGAAACAGCAGGCGGTTGATGATCAGCGTTAATATCACCGGCGAGAACAGGAGCAGCAATTGAAGCGCCGCTTCCAGAATGGCCTGCACGCTGCCGGTCTTGAGCTGCGTCCAGTCATAGGCCAGCGCAAAACCGAGCATGTAGAGCGTGTACACGCCGAGCAGGACGTTGATCACGACCAGTGTCAGGAAAAAAACGGTGACGCGGCCTGCGCCGTGCCGTTTGAGCACCGGATGTTCCTTCTGGGAAACATGAAATTCTGACTCCATGAAAAGCAATCCCTTTCTTGCGCGCTAGGCGCCAAATATACTGCCGAGGTCAAACGCCGCCATCCCGCCCATTAAATTGTAGGCGTACACGAGATAGAGCGTGCCGATTAACACAAAGAGAATCCAGAACACAAGCAGAGCGATGAGCCAACCGGGGCTGTAGCTGAGATTGAACATCTTATAAAGCAGGCGGTTAAAGAGCACCGCAAGCAGGAGCGGCAGCACCAGGAAGAACACCTGCACGCCCGCATCGATGATCGCGTTAAATCCTCCGCTCTGCGTCATCGCCCAGTCGTGATTATACACCTGCCCGAACAGGAACAATGCAAAGATTGCGAGGCCAAAGTTCAGAAACGCCGAAAAGAAGAGGAATCTCAGCGTCCTTCCGACTTTGCGGCGGCGGTATCTGGCATAACGCGTAGAAACATAGCTGTCCTCGTCCTCGTCCTCTCCAAGGGAATCGTCGTCTCCCTTGTCATCGACACAGGAATCCCGTTGATCGGAAGCGAAATAGTCAAAAGGGTCGTCGCCTTCGATTGCCGCATCTGCTGAATCCGTCTTCCTATCTTCTCCGTGTGTTTTCGGCGAATCCGGCAGATCGTCCGGCTCAGTTGTCGCCGGTTTATCCTTGATGGCGACGGCAGGCGCTTCCGTACCGAAACGTTCCGCGAGCACCTTCGTGGTCAGGTAGGCGGAGATGGCGTCGATGGCCATCTTGTTCTTGCCGCCGCGCATCACCGCGAAATCCGCGTCGTTGATATACCCTTCGATGTACTTTTCGTAGACGGGCTTCACCGTCTCCATGTACTGCTCGGCAATGTTGTCGATGTTGCGCCCGCGTACCTTGATATCGCGCTTGATGCGCCTGAGCAGGCAGACGTCCACATCCACATGCAGGTAGACTTTCAGCGACATCAGATCGCAGATACGCTTATCGTAGAACATGTGGATGCCTTCGAGAATCAGCACTTCCGGCGGCTGAATCAGGACGTCCGGCGAGTCCGCGCGCAGATAGTTGGTGTAATCGTAGCCCTTCGTTGTGATGGGTTCGCCGTGGAGGAGCTTTTCCACGTCGTGAAACATCTCGTCAAAGTCGAAGATTTCCGGTTCGTCGTAGTTGAGCTTGATGCGCTTTTCAAATGGCAGTTCGGGAAAGTTGCGATAGTAGCAGTCCTGCCCGATGATCGTGCAGGTACAGGCAAGCGAATCCGCAATTCGCTTTGCTAACGTACTTTTGCCGCTGCCGCTCGCGCCGCAGATGCCGACGATAATCAAATGAAATCCCCCCAGTATTCGGTTTCAGTCAGGCTATATCAAGTAGTTGTATTCTTCTATTGAGGATACCACAACGCCTGTACATATTACAACGCACCAAGCCGGAAGTTTCTCAAAATTTACAGATGAAATATCGACAAAAAAACAAAGCGGCACAGAATTGCTTCCGTGCCGCTTGTTTCAACAAGCTTCCGCTTATTTGACTTCGCAGACTGCTCCAACACCTTCATAAGAACCTGAAATGTGCACAAAAAAACCAGCCCGCAATTTGGGCTGGTTTAAAAGGGCAAAATCCCTTATTTGACTTCGCAGACAGCGCCAACTTCTTTGAACGCCGCAACGACCTTCTCGGCTTCTTCCTTGTTGATGCCCTCTTTGACTTTGCTCGGGGCGCCGTCGACGACGTCCTTGGCTTCTTTGAGGCCCAGACCGGTCAGCTCGCGAACGACCTTGATGACCTTGATCTTCTCGGGGCCGACTTCCTTGAGGATGACGTCGAATTCGGTCTTCTCTTCGACTTCTTCAGCGGCGGCGGGGCCAGCAACGGCCACGGCGGTCGCGGCGGCGGAAACGCCGAATTCTTCTTCCAGAGCCTTAACGATCTCAAACAGTTCGAGAACGGACATCGCTTTAATCTCAGCGATTAATTTTTCCTTATCCATAATATCCTCCATTTAATTTTTTCTGCGGATGACCCGCAAATTTTGTTGTTTTGTGTTTGCGGGTTACTCCGCCTTTTCGTCCGTACCGCCCTGTTTCTTGGCGATCTGATCGAGAACGATTGCGAACTTGGAAATCGGGGACATCATGGAACCCAGCATCCGCGCAATCAGCACCTCGCGGCTCGGCAGGTCGGCGATCGCTTCGATCCCCTGTGCGTCAAGCACGTTGCCTTCGACGATACCGCCCTTGAACTCACACTTCTTAGCCTTCTTGATAAAAGCCTTGAGGATGCGCGCCGGAGCCGCAACGTCTTCGTAACCAAACGCGAATGCGCTCGGCCCTTTGAGAATCTTTTCAACGTGCTCATGCACGCCGCCCGCTTCGCAAGCACGAGACATGATATGGTTCTTGATAACCACGTATTCCACGCCGTTTTTGCGCATTTCCGCGCGCAGTTCGGTGTCCTCGGCAACGGAAATACCGCGATAATCAAACACCACAACGCTTTGCGCCTTCTTCACCTTTTCCGCGACGATGGCGACCTGCTCCGCTTTGCGTTCGATATTCTGAACGTTTGCCATATTTGTTGTTTCACCTCCTTGCAATACCACATTGGAAAACCTGAAAAACAAAATCCTCCCGCCTTAACAAGACAGGAGGATTGCATACAAACAAACTAAATCGTTGCACGCTTCACCTCGGCAGGACTTATGCGGTTTCCCGCAGCCGGCTGTCTTGGGCGATCGTTACCGCGTTGAATCGTACCATACTCCGTTTGCCTTGTCAAGCAAAACGGCGGCCTTCTTTCGCGGAAGGAAAACTCCGAAACGGCGGCGACGTTCTCGCAGCCGTTCCGGCATTTCGTTTAGAACTTAAGGGTGTTGAAGCGGATGCCAGGGCCCATCGTGGCGCTGATGACAACGCTCTTGAGGTAGGTGCCCTTGGCTGCAGACGGCTTGGCCTTGACGATCGCGTCCATCAGCGTGGTGAGGTTCTCTTCGAGTTTTTCAACGCCGAAGGAAGCCTTGCCGATCGGGCAGTGCACGATGCTGGTCTTGTCCACGCGGTACTCAACCTTACCGGCTTTGATGTCCTGAACGGCCTTGGCAACATCCATGGTGACCGTGCCGGACTTCGGGTTCGGCATGAGGCCCTTCGGGCCGAGCACGCGGCCGATACGGCCAACGACGCCCATCATGTCCGGGGTCGCGACGCAGACGTCGAACTCAAACCAGTTCTCGGTCTGAATCTTCTTGACGAGGTCTTCGTCGCCAACGTAATCCGCACCGGCTTCCTGCGCTTCGCGCGCTTTGTCGGCCTTGGCGAACACGAGAACGCGAACCTTTTTGCCTGTGCCGTGCGGCAGAACGACGGCGCCGCGAACCTGCTGGTCGGCATGGCGCGGGTCGACGCCCAGACGGACGGAAGCTTCGATGGTCTCGTCAAACTTCGCCTTCGCGGTGGTCAGAACGAGCTCAAGCCCTTCGTGTACATCGTACTGCTTCTGGGCTTCGATGCTCTTCTTGCTTTCGAGATACTTTTTGCCGTGTTTCATCGCTCGTCTCCCCCTTACTCAGCGACGATAACGCCCATGCTGCGGGCGGTACCGGCGATCATGGACATGGCCGTCTCAAGGCTGGCGGCGTTCAGGTCGGGCATTTTCAGCTCGGCGATCTCGCGGATCTGCGCCTTGGTGATGGTGGCCACCTTGGTCTTGTTCGGTACGCCGGACGCGGTCTCGATGCCGCAGGCCTTTTTGATCAGGACTGCCGCGGGAGGCGTCTTGGTGACGAACGAGAACGAGTGATCCTGGTAAACGGTGATGACGACCGGGGTAATCATCCCAACGGCCTTCTGCGTGCGCTCGTTGAACTCTTTGCAGAACGCCATGATGTTTACGCCGCGCTGACCCAGTGCAGGGCCTACCGGCGGTGCGGGCGTAGCCTTGCCCGCAGGGATTTGAAGCTTGATGTAGCCTTCAATTTTCTTTGCCATTGCTGTTCCCTCCGTTAAAAATATGTGGTACGGGGTGCCTCCCCTTCCACGGTTCTATTGCACGCGGTCTGTTTCGTCCGCGATGGATAGACGATGATTGCTTTTGCTCCTAATAAAGGAGCGCCTGCTTGCCTACAGCCTCTGCACCTGTACAAAGTCGAGTTCGACAGGCGTTTCACGCCCGAACATGGACACTGTGAGCTTGACCTTCTGGCGTTCCGCATCGAGCGATTCGACGCGGCCAAGGAAGTTCTCCAGCGGGCCGTTGATGACGCGAACCGTTTCGCCGACTTCGATGTTGAGCACGATCGGAATCCGCTCAACGCCCATTGCCGTCACTTCCTCGTCGGAAAGCGGCACGGGTTTGCTTCCCGGGCCCACAAAGCCGGTTACGCCACGGGTGTTGCGCACAACGTACCAGGCGCGGGGGTTCATGATCAGATCGACGGATTTGCCGCCGCCCTGCTCGGCAAGACGTTCTTTTTCGACCACGTCCACGAGCATTTTGACCATGACGTAGCCGGGAAATACCTTTCTCTGGGTAACCTTGCGTTTTCCGTTGGGCAAAATCTCGATGGTTTCTTCCGTGGGATACTTGACCTCAAGGATAATATCCTGAAGCCCGGCGTTCTCGACGGACTTTTCAAGGTCTTCTTTTACCTTGTTCTCATACCCGGAATAGGTATGAACCACGTACCATTTTGCTTCCTGCACGCTCATTTTCGATTACCCTAAGTTGATGCTGCTGATAGCGCCAAACCCGGAAGAGAAAGCAAGATCCAGCAGGTAGATGAGCGCCGCCATTGCCAGCACGAATACCAGCACAGCCAGCGTATGCGAAGCAAGCTCTTTGCGCGTCAGCCACGTGAGCTTTCTCACTTCGCCGTTCATCTCGCGGAAGAAGCGAATCAGTCCAAGGTCGAACATGCCGTCCAGCGCGATTGCAAAGAAGAGGCAAAGCACGATGACGGTGACGCCGGAAGCGATCGCGACCGCACCCGTCTTGGCCGTTGCGGTCAAGAGGATAATCGCGTAGACAAGAGCCATCACGTCGAACGTCATGGTCAGCTTCTTATGTTTCTTCAGGAAGCCGAACACAGCCGTTACAACGAGGAATACGCCGAGCACGATGTTGGAAATCTTCATGCCCAACGTCATGGTTTCGGTCTGCGGAATCATCTGCAGCAGCTGCAGCGTGAAGAAGACTACGAGAAACAAACCTGCCGCAAGGAACAGGATGCTCGCGGGCAGCAGGAACTTCTTGGAAATGCTGCTCCAGAGAAGCTTCTTGTGCGCGTGCGCATCGCTCTTTGCGACCTGCTTTTTCTCCGGCGCGCTCTTTCCGCCGTTATTCAATTTGCTGATATCCTGTGCCATATCGTTCCTCTTTCGTAAGTCCGTTACTTGGATTCGCGGTGCACAGTGTGCTTGCGGCAGAAACGGCAGTACTTCTTCATTTCGAGACGGTCGGGATCGTTCTTTTTGTTCTTGAACGTGTTGTAGTTTCTCTGCTTGCACTCGGTGCAGGACAATGTAACTTTGACTCGTGCATCTGCTGCCATGGTTGAAAACCCTCCATTAATAAGGTCGAAACATCATAAAGCGAGCCCCTTCGCGGGGCACCTTAAAAAGATACCATAGCGAAGGGGCGATGTCAACATAATGTTTCAAATTCCTTGATTTTCTGCGGAAAATCGGCATTCCGCAGGCCGTTTTTGATCAGCTTCCGGCAACGCTCAGCCGCTCGACGAGCACGCTGGGGCTGGCAAAGTACCCCGTTTGCGGAAGCGAGAACAAAATATCGCTTCCCAGCGCGGAAACGCCCTTGAGCAGCGTGATGAAATTGCCCGCCACCGTGATGTTGGAAACCGGGCGCACAATCTTGCCGCCCTCCACGAGAAAGCCCGCGGACTTGAGCGAAAAGTCGCCGGAGATGGCGTCCACGCCTGCGTGCGTGCCTTCCAGTTCGGTGATGATCAGCCCGTTTCCGAGCGTTTGGACGAGTTCGTCCGCCGAAAGCTTGCCGGGTTCAATGCGGAATACGGTTGGAGACACACCAACGGGTGAAGCGGCGCTTGCACGACTGGCGTTGCCGGTGCTCTCTACGCCCGCTTTGGCCGCGGTCTTGAGATTATGCAGCAGCGTCTTGAGCACGCCGTTTTCAACGACGGCTTTCACCTTGCAAGGCGTCCCTTCGCTGTCGAATGCGCGCGGCGCCGCCGGGTCGAACGGATCGTCCGTCAGGGTCACGAGCGGGCTTGCGATTGCCTCGCCTTCTTTGTTCGCCAACAGCGAACGACCCTTCTGCGCTTCGTCCGCGGAAAATACGGAAGCAAACGCGGAGAACAGGTCGCAAAACGCATACGGCCGGAACAGCACGCGGTAGAAACCGGAAGCAACGGGTGTGCCTCCAAGCTTGCCGAGGGCGTCCTGCACCGCTTCGCGCGCGCAGCCTTCCACATCCGCCGCATCCGCGCCCATGCGGAACGCAAAGCCGGTCTGCACCTCGTCGCCTTGCTGTATGGATGGCATGATGTACACGATGGAAACATCGGAGTTCTTCTCCGCCAGGAGGCCTTGTGTGTTTTCGATTCGAACGCTGCCCGCCTCGTAGACAACGGTGCAGTACACCACGCGCTTAACGCGGCTGTCCGCTTCCAACGCGGCCTGCTCCAAGCGTTTTGCCAGCGCAATGCGCTCCTGCTCGCTGAGATTTGCCAGTGCGGAAGGCTCCCGCGTTACCGCTTGGTAGTCGCACTTTTTCTGCATCGGGTGATCGTCCGTCGATTCAATGCACTTGGCGTTGTCGATTGCACGGTCAACGAGCTTTTCCGGCTTTTCGAGTCGCTCCGTATAAGCATACCCCTGTTTGCCCTGATACGAAACGCGAACCGAAACGCCCGCCTCGCGGCTGACGCTGTAACGGTCGATTTCTCCGCCGTTGGCGTTCACCTCAAAAGCCTCGCCGCCGGCATAAAAGGTTTCGCAATTTTCGCAGCCCGCTTTCTTTGCGTACGCCGACGCAAGCGAAGAAAATTCCTGATTCGTCATTCGATTGCACCTCCCCTGCCGCCAATGGTAATGCCGCTGACCCGCAAGCGTGGCTGGCCGACGTTGGTGGGAACCGAGCCGGAGAGCGAGCCGCACATGCCGGGCGCCATCCACATGGTTTTGCCGACGCGGTCGATCTTCTGCAGTACTTCGGAGCCTTTGCCAATCAGCGTTGCTCCGCGCACGGGAGAAACGATCTTGCCGTGCTTGACCCAGTAGCCTTCTTCGACGACGAAGTTGAATTCGCCCGTCGGCGGGTTCACGGAGCCGCCGCCCATCTTCTTGGCGAACAGCCCTTCTTCCATTGTGGCGATCATCTCTTCCTCGTCGTCCGTACCCGGGCAGATGAAGGTGTTCGTCATGCGGGAAGTCGGCGCAAAGGTATACCCCTGTCGCCGCGAAGAACCGGTCACCGGCATGCCGCCCATGCGGCGCGATCCGAGTTTATCGATCAAATACCCTTTCAGGATACCGTTTTCAATCAAAACGTTCCGCTGCCCCGGCGTGCCTTCGTCGTCCACGCTGATGGAGCCCCATTCGCCCGGCATCGTGCCGTCGTCCACGGCGCTGACGCAGTCCGCGGCAATCTTTGTGCCAAGCTTTCCGCAGAACACGGAGTTGTTGCGTCCGACCGCCGTAGCCTCCAGTGAATGCCCGCAGGCTTCGTGGAAGATGACGCCGCCAAAGCCGCCGTCGATGACTACCGGCAGGTACCCCGCAGGGCAGTCCGGCGCATGCAGCATGGTAACGGCCATGTTGCCCGCCACGCGGCCTGCCTCCGCAACGTCCACCGTTTCACGGTAGGCTTCGAACCCGCGTCCGCTGCCCGGACTGTCAAACCCGGTTTGTGCTTCGCCGTTTTGCATGGCGATAGCCTGAACGTATACCCGCGTGCGCGGGCGCTCGTCAAACACGAATACGCCGTCGGTAGAAACGATCGTAACGCGCTGCACGACGTCGAGATACCGTGTCTGCACCTGCGAAATCTCGTCCGAAACGCCTCTTGCGGCAAGCGCCGCTTCCCGCAGCAGTGCAACGCGCTCGGCGTTGCCAACGGTATCAAACGCGCGCGCCATCTTGCCGCCGTAGCGGCGGACTTCGTACACAGCGCTTTCCTTGGGCGCGTATTTCGCTTCTCCCAACGCGGCGGCCGCCGCGCGCGCCGTCTCCATCATGGCCTTTTCGCTGAAGTCCGCGCAGTAGGCGTAAGCGCTCTGCGTGCCCTTGAGCACGCGCACGCCCGCACCACAGACGCGCGTGTAGTTGGCAGTTTCTACTTTGCCTTTCAGCATTTCAATCTGCGTGCTCTCTTTATCCTCTAAATAGAGCTCCGCATAATCCGCGCCGCTCTTCTGCGCTTCAAACAGCACAGCCCGCGCGGTCATTTCGTTGATCAAAGAACGTTCCCTCCTCCGCTTTATTTCGTCTCTCTGTGTTCAAAATGCAATCGGTATTCCGTTAAGAAAAGCCGTTTCCGACGAAACGGCTTTCTTCGCTCTATTATTTGAGCCAGACTTTGCTTGCAAACAGCAGAAGAAGCCCAAATCCAACGACGAATACGCCCAGCACAAGCAGGTAAGCGGAAGCCGCGCCCCAGGCGATGGCTCGTTTTTCCTTCCTCGTTAAGTCGATCGGGTCGGATTTTTTCTTCACTTTGCCAAACGCGTCGTAATTTCTGCGCGTTCCCCGGCGGAACGTATACGGCATGCCGTCTACATCCATATTGGCGATGACGCGGCCGTCGTCCACCCAGTCGTCGCGCTTGCGTTTTGGCATTTCTCGCGCTCCTTTAATCAATCCTGGCTGTAGAGGTGACATGCCACCTTATGGCCCGGTTCATATTCCTTGAACACCGGCGCCTTTTGCGAGCAAATCTCCATGCACTGCTGGCAGCGCGTGCGGAATTTGCAGCCGGAAGGCGGATTCGCGGGGCTCGGAATATCGCCCTTAAGGATGATGCGGTTCATCTTGTACGAAGGATCGGGCATGGGCACCGCGCTGAGCAGCGCTTTGGTGTAAGGATGCATCGGGTTGTCGAAGATGCGGTCCTTATCGCCCATTTCCACCATCGAACCAAGGTACATAACCCCGATGGTCTTGCTGATATGCTGAACCACCGAGAGATCGTGCGAGATAAACAGGTAGGTAAACCCGAACTCCTTCTGCAGATCCATCATGAGGTTGATGATCTGCGCCTGAATCGAAACGTCCAGCGCGCTGACCGGTTCGTCGCAGATGATGAGCTCCGGGTTGAGCGCCACCGCGCGGGCAATGCAGATTCTCTGCCGCTGTCCGCCGGAGAACTCGTGGGGATAACGATAGAAATACTGCGGCTGCAGTCCGCAGTCGCGCATGACCTTAAGAATGTACGAACGGTACTGGCTCTTGGGCACGATGTTGTGTTCGCGTACCGCCTCGCCGATGATCTCGCCGACCGGCATACGCGGAGAAAGGCTCGAATACGGATCCTGAAAGATCATCTGCATCTTTGGCCGCATCCGGCGCAGGTGCTCGCGGGATACCTTGGAAAGGTCTTCGCCGTCGAAGAGCACCGTTCCGTCGGTCACGTCGTGCAGGCGCAGAATCGTGCGGCCGACCGTTGTTTTGCCGCAGCCGCTCTCGCCGACAAGCCCCATCGTTGTGCCGCGCTCGATTTCAAACGAAATGCCGTCCACCGCCTTGACGTAAGCTTTGGCTTTGCCGAAGATCGAATCGGTGATCGGATAGTATTTTTTCAGGTCTTTGACGACCAGGATGTTATCTTGTTCCATGCTTCCTCCTCACGCCTTCGACTGGCTGTTGAGCGATTCGAAAATCTCCGCCTTGGGGTCTTCCTCATAGAGGTAGCAGGCGGCGAAATGCGTTTCGCTGAACTGAATCATGGGCGGATACTCGCCTTCGCACCGCTCCAGGCAATGCTCGCAGCGATTCTTGAAATAGCAGTGGTTGGGCATGTTGATGGGGTTTGGCACCTGACCAGGGATGCTGTAAAGCCGGTCGATTTGCTTGCTGACGCTGGGTTTACTGCGCATCAGCCCCACCGTATACGGGTGTTTGGGGTTATCGAAGATTTCGAACACCGTACCTTTTTCAACGATACGGCCCGCGTACATAACGACCACGTAGTCCGCCATTTCCGCGATGACGCCAAGGTCATGGGTAATGAGCATGATGCTGCCGTTGATCTTGCGCTTAATATCGCGCAGCAAATCGAGAATCTGCGCCTGGATGGTAACGTCCAGCGCGGTGGTCGGTTCGTCCGCAATGATCAGACGCGGGTTGCAGCTAAGCGCCATGGCAATCATCACGCGTTGCCGCATGCCGCCGGAAAGCTCATGCGGATAGCTTGCGTATACTTTGTCACCCATGGCGATGCCGACGAGCTCCAGCATTTTCAGCGAGTGCTCCTTGGCTGTCTGCGGTGTCATGTCGGCTTCGTGCAGAAGGATGACTTCGTCCATCTGTTCGCCGATGGTGAACACCGGGTTGAGGCTCGTCATCGGCTCCTGGAAGATCATGGAGATCTCACGCCCGCGGATATGCAGCATTTCCGAGCGCGGCATCTTCGCAATGTCGTAGCACTGCCCGTCGCTGGAAGCAAAGCGAATCTGCCCTTGCACAATCTGCCCCTGCGGCGCTTGCACAAGCTGCATAAGCGAAAGGCTGGTGACGGACTTGCCGCAGCCGCTCTCGCCCACGACGCCGACGGTCTTGCCGCGCGGTACGTCGAAACTCACGCCGTTGACGGCTTTCACCGTGCCGATATCGGTATAGAAGAACGTATGCAGATCGTCGAATTCCACAACGTTGTCGGGATCGCGCATCGTTGCTGCATACTCCTCAGGCGGAACGTTCTTGCGGTTCATGCGGTGCTCGAAATTGCGCATGATTTTTGCGTTCTCATGGCTGATGCGGCGCTCTTCCTTCAGCGAAAGGTATGCTACGTCGTCAACGCCCTTGATCTGCTTTTTTTGAAACAATTTTCTTGCTGCCATTGCCGTTACCTCTTCATTCTCGGGTCAAACGCGTCCCTAAGACCATCGCCGATGAAACTGAATCCAAGAACGGTGATGATAATGAGGATACCGGCGGGAACCCACATGTTCGGATAGTTGGCCAGGATTTCCTGCCCCTTGGAAGGATCCGCAAGCGCGATCATCGATCCCCACGCAGCGCGCGGGAACGGAACGCCGAGGCCAAGGTAGGACAGCGTCGATTCATACAGGATAACGCCGCCGAGGCCAAGCGTCATGGTGACGATCAGCTGCGGCATGACGTTTGGCACAAGGTGCTTGAAGATTTTCTTTCGCGCGGGAATGCCGGTCGTCTCGGCCGCCATCATGTATTCCTGCTCGCGCAGCATGAGGATTTGGCCGCGGACGAGCCGCGCCGTACCCGACCAGCCGATGAGCGTTAAGAAGCCCATCAGATAGTAGATGCGGTGCTCCGGCGGAATCGCTTCGATGGATGCGATCGTTGCCGAAAGGATTAAAAGGATCGGCAGACCCGGCAGGCAGAAGAAGATATCGACGATACGCATGATTAGCTGATCGACCCACTTGCCGAAATAACCGGATATACCGCCGAAGAACACGCCCAGCGCCGTTTCAAGGAAAATAACGAGGAACGATATGGTCAGCGAAATCCTGCCGCCGTACATGAGGCGAACGAAGATATCGAACCCGCTCGTATCCGTGCCCAGCCAGTGTTCTCCGGAGATCGGCGCCTTAAAGTACACATGAGACTGGGATTCGTCATAATATTGATAGGTTCTTCCGTCCGCGGCGTTGAAGTCCGCGGTGGTCACCATACTCGAGATACGCTCAACTTTGAAAACCTGTGTCTCTTTGTACTTCCATGTTGCGTTTACGATGATCGGGCCGAGGAAGGAAAACAGGAACACAAACACGATCATGGCAAGTCCGATCACCGAAAGCTTGCTGCGGAAAAACCGCTTGGCAACCATTCTGCCCGGCGACATCACCTGGAAATTCTCGTCCGCAATGATCTCAATGCCGGAAACATCGGTATATTTCGATTTCTTTTTTGACTCCTGCGCGCGGGGATTCGCGCTCTGAGCTTTTTTATTATTCATCATATTAACGCGCCTCCCTTACTTCAGCTTTACGCGAGGATCGACGACCATGTACATCAGATCGGAAATCAGCATGCCAGCGACCGTCAGAATCGCAAGGAACATGTTGTATCCCATGATAAACGGGATATCGCCCTGTATCGTGGCCCTGAGCGCCGTGTAGCCAATGCCGGGGATGGCGAACACCGTTTCGGTGATCATTGCCCCGCCGAACAGCCCCGGCAGCGTTCCGCTGAGCGTTGTAACCAGCGGAATCAGCGTGTTGCGGAAAGCGTGTTTATACACAACCGTATGCTCAGACAAACCCTTTGCCCGCGCGGTACGGATATAATCGGAATTCATAACCTCCAGCATGTTTGTCCTCGTAAAACGCATGAGGCCGCCGATGCCAAGAAGGATAAGAACAATGGAAGGCAAAACCATATGCCATGCCTTATCCAGAAAGATCTGGAAGTGCGCATCCGCCGCGAAGATCTTTGTTGCGGTGGTCAATCCCTGCAAAGGGAACCACCCGAGACGGATGCAGAAAACATTCATCAGCAGGGCTGCGAGGAAGAACGATGGCAGTGCTGTACCTATCATCGCCAGTACCGAGACGGTATAGTCGTAGCCCCCGTATTGGTTCACCGCCGCTCGTATCCCCATTGGTATGGAGATTGCCGTTTCAACGACAAATGCAATCAGCGCGAGAATGAACGAGGTCCACATATACTCGTTGATTACGGCTGCAACCGGCTTGCCAAACAGGAACGAAAAGCCGAGATTGCCCGTAAATGTACCGCCGAGCCAACGTAAATAGCTTTTGACAATGCCAAAAAAGCTCTTGTCGGCCAAACCGTAGAGTTCCTTTAACCGCATGACGTCGTCTTGCGTCATGGTGCCGTTTGCAACGGCAGGCGCCGTCTGCCGGTCGATATAGTCGGTCGGCATCAGCATAGAAAGCATATAGATCAAGATCGATACGCCAAGCAGTATGATCACGGCTAAAAAGAGTCTCTTGCGAATGTACTTCCACATAATCCATCACCAAGCCCTTAAAAATTTTCAACCAACACAAGGCTTGGCTCATCGCCAAGCCTTGTGTCGCGAAATGAACTGTTCCAGCTGAATTTCAAATTGAAATCAAGCTCGAGACTAGCCGTTGAGTTCGACGTTCCAAATGAAGGAGATCGGGCTCTGGAACGGAGTTACGTCTTCGCCGCTGAACAGGGAGTCAGGATTGATGACTTCCTTGTTGTAGACGTACATGTTCTTTCTCTGATAGGTCGGGATTTCAGTCGCCAAGCCGGAGGAAATCTCAAGCGCTTCGGCGTAGATCGTCTTGCGCTCTTCGGTATCCAGCGTGGAGCGGCCGGCGTTGATCAGTTCGTTGAGCTGCACAAGAGCGGCCTTCTGATCGTCGCTGCCATTCGCAAACAGCCAGTACAGGCCCTTTGCTGCGGGCGAGGTGCCCTGGTTGACTGCCGGGTCGGAATACCAGACCTGGAACATATCCGGATCCTGGCCGCCGTTGCCCCATGCTGCTG
This sequence comes from Christensenellaceae bacterium, assembly GCA_963674535.1. Lineage (GTDB taxonomy): Bacteria > Bacillota > Clostridia > Christensenellales > CAG-138 > UBA7703. Next base: position 1,827,615 of record OY771363.1, read on the forward strand.
CCCAGACCTGAATGCCGGAATCGTAGGCGGTGCTGAGCTTGTTGAGCAGCGTATCGTCTACTTCGATATCCAGCTTGACGCCGATTGTCGCAAGGACTGCCTGCGCGTTGATCAGAACGCTGCCGGCGGGATGGTTCGCGGCATCCATCGGCAGGGTCGCCTTAATGGTAACCTGCTGGCCGGCTTTGTCGCTGGTGGCCGGGTAGGTCATCATGTTGGTGGCTGCATCGTAGACATAACCAGCTTCGAGGAAGAGGGCCTTGGCGGTTTCGCCTGTGCCATCATACGGGAAGAGGTTGTCCGGATTTTCCGGATACGCCCACTGGATCTTCGTCATCGTGCGGTAGTTGACCGTTGCGAGTTCGCCGTAGTAATCGCTGATGCACAGTTCGGTATTGAACGTGGAAGCGATCGCTTTACGAACCTGCCATTCGGGGAAGAACTGCGCGTTGATGCCGATGTAGCCGTAGCCATCGTTATCGACCAGCGTGTAGGCCAGTTTGGCGTAATCGCCCTGGGCTGCCGTGACGTCGTTGATGATGGTCGTGGAGGCCGACGGATCGGTGAAGTGCACAACGCCCGTGAGCGCGGAATCGAGTTCGGAACCGCTCTCAATAACCTGAATGCGGAAGTTCTCGATCATCGGCGAGCCCAGCAGGAAGCTGTCGTTGGCGGTGTAATACACAACGTTGTCCTTGTATTCATTGAATACGTAGGGGCCAGCGCCAAGAGGAGCACCGTTCTTGCTCTTGAGGAGCTCGATGAACGCCGAGTCATTCATGGATACGCCGTATTCGTTCAGCGTGCCCGTGAAGCCTTCGGTGTAGTAGTGCATCGGGGCAACTTCGACGCCCATCTTGAAGATGGCGGTCGGGTCGATGCCGTTGATGACAACCTGGATGTATTCACGATCCACGCCGTCTTCGCAGGTCTCGGTGCCGCTGGTGATGCCGCTGATGCTGGCAACGCCGCCCGCAACTGCGCCTTCATTGGCGATATACAGGTCGCGGACATAGTCTTCGATTCTCATGTCACCGGCTTTTTCATAGTTGATGCCGGCGTCGGAGAGATCATAGCCGTAAGTGGTCAGAATGTTCTTCCAGTAGTCCGCGACGGTCAGGCCGGTGGTCTCGTCATAGACGTTGCCCAGCGCATCGGTGAACTTGCCGTCGGCATAGGAGCCGTAACCCCACATGCCCATGCCGTACGCAACGGTCAAAAACGGGCTGGCTTTGATCTGCTCGGCGGTCAGGTCGGGCGAGAAGTAGTCGTTAACATAGCTGTCGGCCAAATAGCTGTTCGAAACGTAATTCACGATTTCCTGCGCGAACTTTTCGCCGGCCTGATCCAGGTAACCCCAGAAGGCTGCCTGCTGTTCGGCGGTTGCGCCGTCAGCTGCGGGCATGACCATCGTTCCGTCTTCCGCAGTCGAGAGGCCCGCGGTTACGATTGCATCGGCAACCGAGAGGGCTTCCGCACTGGTCTGGAGGCGGTACTCGCTGAGACCCTGAACGTCCATAGCATAGAAAGTGCTCGAACCGTCATACAGCGGATCGCAAAGAGTATAGATTGTGAAGAGAACGTCTTTTGCAGTGACAGGAACGCCATCGCTGAAGGTAATGCCGTTTTTCAGGATGAACTTGTAAGTCGAGGTGGACTTGTCATCGCTGACCTGCTGGGTATAGGAATACGCAAGGCAGGGGAACTCAACACCAGCCTGCGGTGCGCCCTTCTTATCCAGATAGAGCAGGCCAAGCTGCGTCATGCCTTCCACCGTCGTGTCGTAAGCAGACGTCACAAAGAAGGGGCTGAACTTGCCGTCCAACGTGCTGGAGCTGATGACCAGCGGCGTGGTGGCGTTGTTGCCGGTTCTCGGCGTGACGGTTGCGTCATAGCGATCTGCCGGTACGTCGGGCAGAACAACAACCGGAGCTTCGGTGGCGGCAGTTTCTTCTTCCGTCGTCTGTGCCGGCGTTGCGGTCTTGCAGCCAACGGTCGTCAGCAGCAGCATCGCGCAAAGCATAACTGCCAGGAGTTGGGCAATTCTGTTCTTTTTCATTTCGATACCTCCGTTTTTATTTTTTGAAAACTGCCGGATGGTACCCTCCACCGGCAATTATCAAATCTGATTGCGCATTTTCCGGCTTTCGCCCTGAAAAAGCGCCGGTACCGTTCAAGCGTCACCGGATGGTACACCCATCGGCGATTGCCAGACACGATTGCGCGCTCAACCGCGGGTTATCGTCCCGCAGAAGACCGGTACCGTTTGAACACTGCCGGATGGTACCCTCCACCGGCAATGATCAAAATCTATTCAACCAGGCATCTTCCGTTTTTCAGCCCGGAAGATGCCTGGTTCGTTCCTTATGGTGCGGGTGAAGGAGAGGGTTCAGCCGCTTCGAGCTTCAGGAGCGTCAGGCGCAGACCCGCGCTCTCGGAGATATTGGCAATCAGCCCTTCCCCAAGGCAATTGTTGAGCTTTGTGCCGCTGGCGGAAATAAACAAGTCTCCCAGCGTGTATCGCGAACCCGCAGTATCGCCTTTGCCGGAGTTGATCGTCATTCCCTGAATCTGAACGTTCGTCAAGGTTACGTTCTTTGCGCTGAGCGCCAGAAGCGCGGCCTTTACCGTAACGCCGCTGTCAACCTGAATGGAGAGCGCCGCGTTTTCGAACGTCAGGTTATCGATCGTCGTATCGCTGAGTTCGTTGAATAGCGCGATCGATTTTTCCGTATCTTTATCGACCTTCTTGCTGGTCAGGCTCAGCGTGAGGTTGGAAAGCGTATGGTTGTTGCCGTAGATGACGCCGGAGAAGCTGTCCGCCATGGTCAGAGTGACGCCGGAAAAGTCGATGTCGCTCTCAATGACGTAGCCGTCGATCTTGTTGCCTTCGGTGTCCGTACCAAAGAAGCCGTACTTGCCGCCGATCTTCATATCCCCTGGCTGACTGACGCGGACAAAGTTGCCTTCTACGAACTTCATATAAATGACTTTGCCCGCGGTGTTGATCAGATAGTTTTCAATATAGGATTCTACGAGCTGATCCTTTGCCGCGCGGAGTTCGGCAAGCGCCGCTTCGTCCGTGGTCTTCATCTGGTAGCCGATTTTGTTTAGGAAGAGCCAGGAAGTATCCGTGATATCGTCCACTTCGTCTTCGTCCGGTTCGACGTATTCCACTTTTTCGAGATATTGCGGGAACTGCTCATACAGCGCATCGTAGAGCTGCTGCTGCGTCGGCCGCGGCTCGGAATGGACATAGGAAGCAAAATCGTATTCCTGCGTGCATTCGGGGTCGGAATAATAACCAAAGAGCGTCGTTCCCGCGGGTTTGCGGAATTCGACGACCGCTTCGGAGAGTTCCTGCACGGGGGAATCGGCGGTGATGTTTTTGCCGAAGATGACTTCGCCGGTGCCGGCGTCGACATAGTCCACCCTGCCCTGCGGCAGCCAGCGGGCGTAAAGCGTCATATCGTCCTGCACACGGTCAAGATAAAAGTCCCAGCGGTCGCTGGCGTTGAAGGTATACTCCTCGCCCAGTTCGGTGGGGGTATCCGTTTTTGCCCTGTACCAGCCGGCCATGATGTATCCGTCCCGCGACGGCTGGACGAGCATGTTGCTCGAACCGGAGGGTTCGAATACGTAGGAATTTGGCAGGTAGTAAGTGTTGCGCACTTCGCGCGCGTTGACCATTCCGCCTAAAGCATCGTAGGTTACCTTGCAGTCATAACCCCAGGCTCCCGGGTCGGCGGATTGCCCTGAATTTGAGCAGGCGGCGAATGATGAACACGCCACTATCGCGCACAAAATGGTTGCAACCCGAGTCAACTTCGCTTTATTCATTACGCCATCCCTTTTTCAGTTGCCAGGAACCGTTTTATCTTGTATTAAAACGTAAAAAAACACTTCCGTGGTAACTTTGCATATATTATCTCATTTATTGTAATTCATACAACAAAAAGTGTCAATAATTAGACAATCATTCTCGAATATGTCATAATTCAAGTGCGTTAAATTACAATGTATCTATAATATGGTCTTTTTCATAGGCGCGTCAACTATAATTTCTGTCCGGTTGTATTCACTCAACCGGCCCGCACGCAAAAATAGTGTAAAAATTCGCTTCGATTTTGAGCGTCGTTTCCCCTTTGTGCCGAAATTGCCGCGCATTGTGATTGCCTTTCATGATTTTTGCATGAAATGTTTGTTTTTAACGTTTTTTCTTTCGACCTTGATCAAACTCATATTTTCGGCTTTACAACTACCAGCCGTGCATGGTATATTACACCTCATGGAAACGGTCAAGAAAAAACTCTGGACAAGAGATTTCACCATTATTACGCTCGGCACCGTCGTCTCCATGTTTGGCAACGCGGTAGCGGGCTTTGCCATTGGGCTAATGGTACTGGATTACACGGAATCCATTCTGCTGTATTCCCTTTTTATGGTGTGCTACAGCCTGCCGCGCATCGTTCTGCCGATGTTCGCAGGGCCGTATCTTGACCGGTTCCCGAGAAAACGCGTGATTTACTCGCTGGATTTTCTCTCCTGCGGATTGTACCTGATTATCTACTTCCTGCTGTTCAAAGGGTTTTTCAACTACCTGGCATATCTGCTGATGTCCATGCTGATCGGCTCCATCGACAGCGTATACAGCGTAGCTTACGACAGTTTCTACCCGACCCTCATCAGCGAGGGCAACTATACCAAAGCCTACTCGATTTCCAGTTTGATTTACCCGCTCAGCAGCGCCATCATGGTGCCGATTGCGGGGCTCTGCTACAAGACCATCGGGCTTGCGCCGCTGTTTCTCTTTAACGCGGTTACGTTCCTGATTGCCGCCATCTCGGAAACGCAGATTCGTGCCGTCGAGACGCACGCCGAACGTCGCGCGAGCGAAAAATTCGATTCAAAGCGCTTTATCGGGGATCTGCGGGACGGCGTTCAATACCTCAAGCGCGAACGCGGGCTGAACACCATCGTCTGGTTCTTCTTTGTGATGATGCTCTCCAGTTCGGTCTGCATGACCCTTGCTCTTCCCTACTTCAAAGGGCTTTCCGGCATGGGTGGAATAGACGGCGTTATGCAGTACACGTTCGTCATGGGCGCCAACACGATTGGCCGGCTCATCGGCGGCGGCGTGCATTATTTCTTCCGCTACCCGAAGGAGAAAAAGTACATCATCGCGCTTTTTGTCTATATTGCAATTTCCATCATCGACGGCGCGTACCTCTTCTTCCCGTTCTGGGCCATGCTCTTGTTCATGCTCGCGGACGGGCTGCTGGGCGTTACGAGCTATAACATCCGCATCTCCAGCACGCAGAACTACCTGCCGGACGAGATGCGCGGCCGCTTTAACGGCATCTTTCAGATGCTCGCCATCCTCGGCACGATCATTGGCCAGCTGATTGCGGGTGCGCTGGGCGATAAGCTCCCCATCCGCGGCATCGTTGCTGTTTCTATGGCGGTTACGCTGCTTTCGGTCTTCCTCATCATGGTGCCCAACGCCAAGCATGTGAAAAAAATCTACAACGTCAACGCCTGACGGCGCGCTTCCCATAATATATTGTGAACATTGCTTTTTAACGCCGGAGCCTCTCTGGCGTTTTTTGTTTGCCTGTGCAATAATAAGACGTACGTCGAATCAATCGTTTCGAGAAAAACAAAGAATTTGATCGCGACGAATGTCGATTCAACCGTTTCGAACCCTGAAAAGAATCTGATCGCTTGGAGGAATGCATATGTATGACCCGCGTATCCTGAAGCTGGCCGACGGGCTGGTGAACTTTTCCTGCTCGGTAAAGCCGGGCGAAAACGTCCTCATTGAGAGCATCGGCGGCAACGAAGACCTGACCCGCGCGCTGATTAAGGCGGTCTACGCCGCCGGCGGAAGTCCGTTTTTGTGGCTTGGCGACAAAGCCTACGACCGTGAAATCATCATGCACTGCAACGTCGAGCAGCTGCAGCGCCGCGCCAAAGTGGACGCTTCCCTGATGGCGCAGATGCAGGCGTATATCGGCGTGCGCGGCGGCCCGAACGCCAGCGAGATGTCCGATGTACCCAGCGCCAAGCTGAACGACTATATGAAGCACTACTGGACGCCCGTCCATGGCGAAATCCGCGTGCCCAAGACGAAGTGGGTCGTCCTCCGCTACCCCTCCCCCGGTATGGCGCAGCTGGCCGATATGAGCACCGAAGCGTTTGAGGACTATTACTTCAACGTCTGTACCCTCGATTACGCCAAGATGGACAAGGCGATGGACGCGCTCAAGGCGCTGATGGAACGCACGGACAAGGTTCGCCTTGTCGCCCCCGGCACTGACCTTCGCTTCTCCATCAAGGGTTTGCCCGCCATCAAGTGCGCGGGGCACATGAACATTCCGGACGGTGAAATCTACACAGCTCCCGTCAAGACCAGCGTCAACGGCACCATCGCCTACAACACGCCCTCGCTGGAAGGCGGCTTTACCTATACGGACATCAAGTTCACCTTCAAGGACGGCAAGATTGTGGAAGCCAGCGCCAACGACACCGCGCGCATCAACGAGCAGCTCGATATCGACGAAGGCGCGCGTTATGTGGGCGAATTTGCCATCGGCGTCAACCCCTTTATCACGTTCCCTATGAAGGACACGCTGTTTGATGAAAAAATCGCAGGCAGCATCCACTTTACGCCGGGCAGCTGCTACGACGACTGCAACAACGGCAACAAGAGCTCCCAGCACTGGGATATCGTGTTGATTCAGACGCCGGAATACGGCGGCGGCGAGCTTTGGTTTGACGACGTACTCATCCGCAAGGACGGCCGCTTCGTGCTGCCCGAACTCGAGTGCCTGAATCCGGAGAATCTGAAGTAGGGGTACTCTTCTTTTCTTGAAAGAAAAGAAGCAAAAGAACTCCTCGCTTAAGCTTTGTAAAAATCCATATAAAAAGTGCCCGGCTGAGCCGGGCACTTTGTTATTTTATTTACAGTTCCGGCTCGATCAGGCCGTAATTTCCGTCTTTGCGCTTGTAGAGCACGTTCATCGCATTCGTTTCCGAATTGATGAATACGTAGAACGAGTGCCCGACCATCTCAATTTGCAGCATCGCTTCTTCTTCGCTCATCGGCTTGATGGCAAAGCGCTTGACGCGGACGATCTTGGGCCCTTCCTCCTCCTCCGCTTCCTCGAAAGAACCGCCGTAAAGCGGCTCACTGTAGCGGAACGCGCCGCTGCGGAGACACTTTTCGAGCTTGGTGCGGTGGCGGATGATCTGCTTTTCCAGCTTATCCAGAACGTTGTCGATGGAGGCGTACATGTCCCCGGTGATCTCCTCGCCGCGAATCACGCCGCCCTCATAGGGAATCGTTACCTCAACGATATGGCGGTTCTTTTCAACGGAGAGGGTTACCTGCACTTCGGTGTCCTGCGAAAAATAGCGTTCCAGTTTGCCGACTTTCTTTTCCACAAGGTCGTTCAGGTAATCGGAGATCTCTAGGTTTTTCCCGGTAATTGAAATACGCATGTTACCACTCCTTCTCCGGCGGATTCTCAATTGAGTCCGCCTATTGTTATTATTCGATAGAATGATGTGTTTTCCCTGCCGGAAAGGTGAACGAATTCGACCAAACCGTGAGGAAATATTTACGCTCTTCAAAATGCCCGAACCCGCTTCGGAATCAAAGCAAAGTTGGCGATGAAAAAGCCTCTGCTTCCGTTCAGCGGATCCGCTCGCCGTCGCCATACACGGCGCAGATGTCTTCCGCTCCGGCAAGGTAAACCGCGCGCTCAAAGCGCTCCTTAACCGTAAGCGCGCGCGTGCTCTCCGGAAACTCCCTGTCGTCAATCACGACCGCGTGCAGGCGGTTGCCGGGGGCAAAGCCTTCCGCGTCGCCAAAGTATTTCGCGCCCGCGCTGGTGGCGAGGTAATACGCTTCGCCTACGGTCAGAAACGGCTCTGCACCGTCCGTTGCGATGGCTCTGGCCTTGGACATGCGCAGCGCTCCCGTGAGCACCTGCAGCATGGGCAGCTGCGCCCCTCCCGCGATATCCGAGCCCAGCGCGAGCCAAACGCCGCGCTCCGCCATTTTGCGCACGGGCGTAAAGCCGCTGCAGATGTTGATGTTCGAGTCCGGGCAGTGCACGCAAAGTACATTATGCCTTATCATTGCGTCCTGCTCGCGCTCGTCGGAATGCACGCAGTGCGCCATGATGGTTCTTTCTTTCCATAACCCGTATTTTTCATACGTTTCCCAGTACTGTTTGCAGTCGGGATGCAGTTTTTTAACCAGCTCGATCTCCGCGCGGTTCTCGGAAAGGTGGCTCTGGACATACAGCCCGCGTTCTTCGGAGAGTTTGCCGAGCCATTCCATGATCTCATTGGTGCAGGAAGGCGTAAAGCGCGGCGTGAGAATGGATTTAACGCGGGTAAAGCGCGCGGACTCTTCCAGCCAGCGCAGCGTTTCGCGCTTGGATTCCTCGGTGGTTTCCTGGCACTCGTTACTGTCGCGATCCATGTTTACTTTGCCCGCATAGCCGCTCACGCCTGCGCGCTCCAGCTCTTCCATGAGCACAATCGTTGCATCCGCATGGGTCGAAGAATAAACGCAGACACGCGTTGTACCGTTTTTTACCAGCTCTTCGGCGAGTTTGCGGTAAACGCGCCGCGCATACGCCGCGTCCGCAAAGCGGGCTTCCGTTTTGAACGTGTAGGTTTTAAGCCAGTCCAGCAGCGGCAAATCCATGCCCATGCCGAGCATGGGAAACTGCGGCGCGTGCAGATGCATATCGCAAAAGCCCTGCAAAATCAGCCTGCCGGTGTAATCCGTTACCGCCAGGCTTTTATACCGCTCCGGGAGTTCGGTAAAAACGCCCGCAATCACGCCGTCTTCAACGGCGATATATCCGTTTTCCGTAATCGTCGGGTTGCCAAAGCGCTTTGCTTCGATGATATGCCCCTTGATCAGTTCGATTCTTTTTTGTTCCGTCATATTGGTTTACCAGGTTTCTTTTCTATTTTTCGTTGTCGTTTGCTATCTGCAGCAGTCTGGAAAACAGGGACACGGCTTCTTCTATTCTAAGACCCCAGGCAGTCGGTTCCGAATTGTCGTCCAGCCCGCTCTCCGTTAGAGCGTCGATCAAAATATCGAGGCATTCTTCGAGTATATCCGGGTCGTTTTCGTTTGCGCCGCAAAACAGCCTTGCGGTTTCAGTTTCCGTGCGTCCACTAGAACGCGCGCAGGTTTCCAGCGTTTCCCAGTTCTTTTTCTTGATGCCGCCGGTTCGAACGCAGTCAATATCCATGAGTTCCTTTGCGCTGTCCGCTTCCACCAGCATCAATAGCTCAGGATGGCTTTTAATTACAGCACCGCCGCCGATATCCGCATCCAGCGCAATCAGCTCGCTGTACAGCTCCCTCGGAAAGATCGCGGGGTTACCGCGCGTTCCCTGAAAGGAGAGCGAGACGATCCGGTTCGGGTTCTGCTCAAACGCGTCGAGCAATCGCTGCACACTCGCTTTCGATAAAAACGGCTGATCGCTGACCGCGTACAGGATTCCGTCCAAATCCGGTCGTCGCTCCAGCAGCTTCATAGTGCCAACCGAAACGCTCGTGCCCACGCCCTGATCGGCGTTCGGGTTTTCGCCGGGCGTAAATCCAGCGGTTTTTGCCAGCGCGGAAATTCGCTCTTCGCCCGCGCGCACCACGCAGACTTTCGCGGTAAACGGAAGTTTTGCAAACAGCGACAGCGCGGTAACGATCATGGGCGCGCCGCCCACTTCGTAAAACAGCTTTTCGCCGTCGCCGCCAAACCGCTTGCCCGCGCCCGCCGCGAGCAGCACGCACCCGACGTTCACGCGCGGTATCGCGCGGAGGGAACGCGGAAGACGTACTTCCCTTCGCCTTGGCGAACGATTCTGCCATCGCTTACCACGCGTTTGCCGCTGAGGAGCACATCCGTAACCCGCCCGCGCACCGGCATTCCTTCGTAAGGCGAGTTGTCGCAGTTGTGCGCATTCGTCTTATAAGAAATCACGCTGTCGCCTTCGGGGTCGTAAATCGTAATATCCGCGTCCGCGCCTTCCGCGAGCACGCCCTTATGCGGCTGCATGCCGAACATCCGCGCGGCGTTTTCGCTCAAGAGGCTCGCCATCTGCTCCAGCGAAATGCGTTTCGGCAGCACGCCGTAAGTATAAATCAGCTGCGCGCGGTTCTGTACGCCCGCGCCGCCGTTCGGCGTTTTGTTGAACTCGCCGCCGCCCAGCGCTTTCTGCGCCATAGTAAACGAGCAGTGGTCGGTGCCGATGACGTCGATTTCCCCTTCCGCCATCGCGTGGAACAGCGCGTTTTGGTCTTCCTGCTGCCTGAGCGGCGGGGACATAATGAACTTTTCCGCGTCCGCGTCGCCATAGCGCGCGTCGTCCAGCACCAGATATTGCGGACAGGTTTCGAGGTAGACTTCCTGCCCCCGCGCTCTGGCTCGTCTCGCTTCTTCCAGCCCTTCGCGCGTGGAAAGATGCACAACCCAAACCGGCGTGCAGGCAAGCTCGGCAATCCGCATCAGGCGGGACACCGCCTCCGCTTCCACTTCGTTCGGCCGCGAGAGCGGATGCCCCAGCGGCGAATATACGCCAGCGTTTCTGAGCTCGCGAATGCGTTCGTTCAGTAAATCGTAGTTTTCGCAGTGTACGCCAGAAATGCAGCCGAGCGCCGCCATGTGTTTCAGCGCGGCGTAGATTTCGCCGTCGTTGAGGCGCATGGCGTCGTACACCATGTACATTTTAAACGAGGTCACGCCCTGCGCGCGCATCTGCTCAACTTCCGCGGCGCGCGCGGCGTTCCATTCGGAAATCGCCATATGGAAACCGTAGTTACAGCTCGAACCCTGTGCTTTTTTATGCCAAAGGTCGAGCGCTTGCTGCATAGTCATGCCGCGATCCTGCGTTGCAAAGTCCAGCACCGTGGTCGTGCCGCCGAGCACCGCCGCCTTTGTGCCCGTTACGAAGTTATCCGCCGTAACGGTCACGCCCAAGTCGAGGTCGAAGTGCGTATGGGTATCGATAAACCCGGCGAAAACGTATTTGCCGCTTGCGTCAATCGTTTCGTCGGCGGATTCGCGTATCTGCGGCGCGATTTTCTGAATCAGGCTGTTTTCAATCAAAAGATCGGCCTGCATTGCGCCGGTGCTTCTGACGACAATTCCGTTTTGAATGAGCGTTCGCACGATGTTGTTCCGCCTCCGAACTTCTCTGAAAATTGAAACGGTTTTTGCGGCTTAAATCAGTATTTTGTTCTCTCGCTCAATTTTATCATAAGAAAACGTTCAAAGCTGATCGCCATATTTCGTTCTGCATGTCTATTTTATCATAAGAAAACAATAGAAAAAGAAAAGATTCCGTGACAGCCTGTAATTATTTTAGCACAGGAAAAAATAATTGGAAAGTATTTGCATCTAACAATCTTTATGCTATACTAACAAAAAGGTGGGTGAGCATTATGCAAAAGACACGTCTACGCGCCGCCATCCTCAACGCGGCCAGCCGCAATGCTGCTCTAGTCATCAAAAACGCAAAGATTGTAAACGTATTTACCGAAGAAATCATCGAAGGCGACGTCGCCATCCGCGACGGCATCATCATTGGCGTTGGTTCTTATACCGGACGGGCGGAAATTGACGCAAAAGGCGGATATCTCTGCCCCGGACTCATCGACGGACACGTGCACATTGAATCCTCGATGGCGCATCCTTCCCGTTTTGCGAACGTCATTTTGGAAAAAGGCACGACTTCCATTATTGCTGATCCCCATGAGATTGCGAACGTCTGCGGCGTGGACGGAATTCAATATATGCTCGATCAAACGGAATGGCTTCCCCTTTCCGTTTTTGTTATGGTTCCGTCCTGCGTGCCCTGCACGGCGTTTGAAACGAGCGGGGCAAAGCTCACCGCGCGCGATCTGGAAACCTTTATCGGCCACCCGCGCGTACTCGGTCTCGGCGAGGTGATGGACTACACCGCAACGGTGGAAGGCGACGGCGAAATGCTGGATAAACTCCATCTCTTCCGCCACCACCCGATCGACGGCCACGCCCCCGCGCTCACCGGCGACGCGCTGAACGCCTACTGCGTGGCGGGGCCGCATACCGACCACGAGTGCATCACCTACGACGAAGTGCTCGAAAAGCTCCGCAAGGGCTTGCGCATCCATCTGCGGCTTGGCAGCGCCAACCGCAATGTCGAGTCGATTATGCGCCAAATTGCCGAGCATAACCTGCCCACGCGGCGGATGTCCTTCTGCACGGACGACAAGCACCTTGCCGATATCCGTGAGGAAGGCCATATCAACTATATCGTCCGCAGAGCCGTGGCAAACGGAATATCCCCCATGCACGCCATCCAGATGGCGACCATCAACACCGCCAATACCTACGGAATCCGCCATTACGGCGCGGTCGCGCCCGGGTACCGCGCGGATCTCGTGCTGTTCGACAACCTGACCGACTTCAACCCGCAGTTCGTCATTACCGACGGCAAGCTCTTTGAGCCGAGCGTGGATACGCATATCAAGCCCGACCCGAAGATCTACAACAGCGTCCATCTCGCCCCGCGTAAGCCGGATATCTTCCGTCTGCCCGTCAGCGGCAAGGCGCGCATCATCCGCCTGATTCCCAAGGAGCTCATCACCGCGCTGGACGAAGAGGAAGTCTACACCGAAGACGGCTGCTTCGTGCCCAGAAACGGCCTGCTCAAGCTCGCCGTGCTGGAGCGGCACCATGCTTCCGGGCGCGTCGGCCTCGGAATCTTGCGTGGGTTCCAAATCAAAGACGGCGCAATCGCCACCACGGTTGGTCACGACTCGCATAACCTTGTTGTCGTTGGCGACAACGACGACGATATGTTTAAAGCGGTCACCGCGCTGGAAGATTGCGGCGGTGGCTATGTTGTGGTCAGCAAAGGCGAAGTGGTCGCCAAACTCGTGCTTTCCGTTGCAGGCTTAATGAGCGACGCGCCGCTGGAAAACATCCTCAAGCATCAGCACGAACTGCTCGCGGCGGCGGCCAATCTCGGCATCCATACGGACAGCGATCCGTTCATCACGCTCTCGTTCATCGCGCTGCCGGTCATTCCGGACGTGCGCCTGACGGATATGGGGCTCTTCGACGTAACGAAGATGGAGTTTTTCGAAAAAACCAACCAGTAAGCGGGTGGTATGCTTTGTTAATAGCGGCTGCGCACGTATTTCTTGCCGCGCTGTTGTTCTATTAACGAATCCGCCGTATATGTTGATCAACTTGTGATATTCCGGTAGACAATTTTGAACGAATCCCCGATTCCTCTTTTCACGTGCTAGGATAGAAATGGGTCATTTCACGCGTCATCGCGGGGAATCCGCCCATTTACGCCGCTCCCACCGCCCGCCGGACGACCGCACGCCCGGCGGCGCGCAAGGATATTTACACCAAAACAGCTGCATTACGGGTTCACACAGGTTCAGGAGGGGTACTATGGTCGTTGGAAAAAGCGTCAAGCGTGTTGACGCAATCGACAAGGTAACGGGCCGCGCAAAGTATACGGACGATCTTGCCGATAAAAGCGCGCTCATCGTAAAAATCTATCATTCCACCATCGCGCACGGCATGGTCACGAAGGTGGATACGTCCGCCGCGGAAGCGATTCCCGGCGTTGTAAAGGTTCTCACGTGCTTCGACGTGCCGAATCTGCCGTTCCCGACGGCGGGGCACCCCTGGAGCACCGATCCGCACCATCAGGACGTTGCCGACCGGCTGCTGCTCAACAAGCACGTGCGCTACTATGGCGACGACGTCGCTGTGGTCATTGCCGAGGACGAAGTTGCGGCGTCGCAAGGCATCCGCGCGCTCAAAGTGGAATACGAGGAGTATCCCTTTGTGCTCGACCAACAGGAAGCCATGAAGGACGGCGCGCCGCAGCTTCACGAGCGCTTCAAGAACAACATTCTCGCCCATACGGGTTATGAGGAAGGCAAGTTTGACGAAGCGATTCAGGAACCCGGCCTTGTCAAAATCGAAGGCTGGTATGAGACGCCCGTCGTTCAGCATTGCCATATCGAAAACCACATTTGCTACGCCGAGGAGCAGAACGGCAAGATCGTGATCGTTTCGAGCACGCAGATTCCGCATATCGTGCGCCGCATCTGCGGTCAGGCGCTGGGGCTCCCCTGGGGAAGCGTCCGCCTGATCAAGCCTTACATCGGCGGCGGCTTCGGCAACAAGCAGGACGCGCTTTACGAACCCCTCTGCGGCTACTGCTGCCAGCAGGTCGGCGGACGGCTTGTCAAGCTGGACGTGAGCCGCGAGGAGACGTTTGTGAGCAACCGCGTCCGCCACGCGATTCGCTACCATATTGAAACCTACGCCCGCAAGGACGGCCGTTTTGTGGCGCGCCGGATGGAAGCGTTTTCCAACCAGGGCGCATACGCCAGCCACGGCCACGGCATCGTTGCCAAAGGCGCGGGCGCGTTCAAACAGATCTATGTGGACGCCGTCGCCACCAAGTGCGACGCTTACACCGTGTTTACCAACCTGCCCGCCGCGGGCGCGATGCGCGCTTACGGCATTCCACAGGTTTCGTTCGCCATTGAAAGCAGCGTGGAAGACGCAGCCAGAGTGCTCGGTATCGACTCGCTCGCTCTCCGGCGCATGAACATGATGCCGGTCGGTTATCGCGACGCGTTCTCCCACAACGTGAACTATTTCGACACGCTGAACCAGTGCATCGAAAAGGGTAAGGCTTATATCGACTACGAGCGCAAGCACGCGGAGTACGCCAAGCAGACCGGCCCCGTCCGCCGCGGCGTCGGCATGGCGATCTTCTGGTACAACACCGCCGTCTGGCCGATTTCGCTGGAAGCTTCCAGCTGCCGCATGTTGATGAACCAGGACGGATCGGTGCAGTTCTATATTGGCGAAACGGAGATCGGCCAGGGCGCGGACACCGCGTTTGCGCAGATGGTTGCGGATACGGTCGGCGTCCCGCTCGAAAAGGTGCACGTCATCTCCACGCAGGATACGGATATTACCCCGTTCGGCACAGGCGCTTACGCGTCTCGCCAGACGTATGTGGCTGGCTTCGCCATCCATAACATCGGCACGCAGTTGAAAAACAAGGTGCTCTCCTACGCTTCCTACCTGACCGGAAAACCGGCGGATTCGCTGGATATGGCGGACGGCATCGTATTTGAAAAAGCCACCGGTGAAAAGGTTATGCCGCTTGACGAACTGGCCACCACCGCGCTGTATTCTACTGAGCAGGCGGAACAGTTCAGCGCAGAAGGCACTACCCAGATCAAGAGCAACGCCTACTCGTTTGGATGCGGCTTTGTCGAGGTCGAAGTGGATATTCCCATGTGCAAGGTAAAGCTCATTAAAATGATCAACGTCCACGACTGTGGCACGCTCATCAACCCGCAGCTTGCCGAGGCACAAGTGCACGGCGGCATGAGCATGGCCATCGGTTACGGCATGGGCGAGCAGCTGCTGTTCGATCCCAAGACCGGACGGCCGCTCAACAACAACCTGCTGGATTACAAGCTCAGCACGATGATGGATCACTGCGATCTGCGCGCTGAGTTTGTTGAAAACGCAGAACCGACCAGCCCGTTCGGCACAAAAGCGCTCGGCGAACCCCCCACCTGTCCGGGAGCGCCCGCCATCCGCAACGCAATTTTGAACGCCACCGGCATTGCCATCAACCAAACGCCCATGACGCCGCACGTGCTCTTTGAAAAGTTCAAAGAAGCCGGACTGCTGTAAGGAAGGGAGCTGACGAACATGTACGATTTTTCCGCATTATACGAAGCCACGAGCGTGCAGAACGCCGTGGAACTCATGCAGGCGCATCCGTCGGCCGTCCTGATTGCGGGCGGCAGCGACGTTTTGATCAAAATGCGCGAAGGCAAGCTCGCCGGCGCGGAGCTCATCAGCATCTATAAGCTCAACGAACTGCGCGAAGTAACCATCGATCCCGACGGCGCGCTGCGCATCGGCCCCATGACGAGCTTTTCGCACGCGACAAAGAGCCCCGTGCTTCAGCAGTATATGCCCGTGCTGGGCGAATCCGCGGATACCGTCGGCGGGCCGCAGCTCAGAAACATCGGCACCCTCGGCGGCAACATCTGCAACGGCGTGACCAGCGCGGACACCGCTTCCACGCAGGTGGCCTACGACGCGGTGCTGGAAATTGCCAGCGTAAACGGCACGCGCAGACTCAGCATTCACGACTTCTACAAAGGCCCCGGCAAAGTCGCCCTCGAACCCGGCGAACTGCTCACGGCTATCCTCATTCCCAAAGAGAGTTACGAAAACTGCTTTGGCTACTACATCAAATACGCCATGCGCAACGCCATGGACATTGCAACCATCGGCTGCTCGGTCAACGTTGTTCTGAGCGCGGACAAAAAGACGATTCAGCGTGCGCGCATTGCCTACGGCGTCGCGGGGCCGGTGCCCATGCGCGCCAAAACCGCCGAAGCCGCGCTTGCGGGTCAGCCCGTCGGCGAAGTGGCAATCGAGATTGTCGGCAAAGAAGTGCAAAACGACGTCAACCCGCGTACAAGCTGGCGCGCCTCGGCGGATTTCCGCAGGCAGATCATCAGCGAAACAGCCCGGCGCGGCCTCAAAGCCGCCATCGAGCGCGCAGGAGGTGTGTTTTAATGCAAAAGCAACTAGTCAAATGTAATATTAACGGCAAGGACGTGGAAACGTATGTGGACGTCCGCGCGTCGTTGACGGATATGCTCCGCAACGACTACCGCCTGACCTCCGTGAAAAAAGGCTGCGAAGTCGGTGAATGCGGCGCCTGCAACGTCATTATCGACGGTGAATGCTACAACTCCTGCATCTACCTCGCCGTCTGGGCGGAAGGCAAGCACATCCGCACGCTGGAGAGCCTGCTCGGCCCCAACGGCGAGCTCAGCGACATCCAGCAGGCGTTTGTGGACGAAGCGGCCGTACAGTGCGGCTTCTGCACGCCGGGATTCATCATGACCGCCGTGGAGATTCTCGAAACCGGCAAGGAATACACGCGCGACGAGCTGCGTAAGCTCCTCTCCGGCCATCTCTGCCGCTGCACGGGATATGAAAACATCCTCAACGCGGTCGAAAAGACCATGAAAAAGCGGCTCGGCAAAGCCTGACCGCTCGCCCCGCTCCCCGTTGCGAGGAGCAAAAAACCTGTTCCGAATATGCACGTTATGCGGTATTCTTTCATATTTATATGAATAGATATAAAATTAGTGATTGAAATCTGCTCCAAAATATCGTAGCATATGGAATAATCGTTTCGTTTCGCCGCCCGAAGCCGCAAACAAACCGGTTTCGGGCTTTTTTTTAAAAAAAGCGGAAAGGACCTCTAGACATGCATTACACGGAACTGGACAAGCAAGCCCTCGCCAAGGAACTCGAACACGCCCGCGCGGACTACGAAGTATTGCGCGGCCGCAAGCTCAGCCTCAACCTAACCCGCGGCAAGCCGGAGACCGCGCAGCTCGCCCTTTCGGACGGAATGTTTGCCACCGTTGCGAACGGCGACTTCGTTTCGGATGGCATCGACGCGCGCAACTACGGCGAACTGGCGGGGCTCCCCGCCTGCCGCAAGCTGTTTTCCGAGATTCTGCTCTGCAAGCCTGAGGAAGTCATCTGCGGCGGCAACGCGAGCCTGAATTTGATGTACGACCTCATCGCAAAGGCTTACACACACGGGTTGAAGAACTCCGTTCGCCCCTGGAGCAAGGAAGCGGAGGTCAAGTTCCTCTGCCCCTTCCCCGGTTACGACCGCCATTTCAACGTTTCGCTCTCGTTCGGCATGAAACTTATCCCCGTACCCATGGACGAGAATGGCCCGGATATGGACATGGTGGAAGAACTGGTCAAGGATCCCGCCGTCAAGGGTATGTGGTGCGTGCCGAAATTTTCTAACCCCGATGGCTACGTCTACCCGCTTTCCACCTGCAAGCGCATCGCCGCACTTTCCCCCGCCGCGCCGGACTTTGCGCTCATGTGGGACAACGCATACTGCATCCACGCCTTCGAGCCGGGCGACGAAGCCTTCCCGGACATCATCGGTCTCTGCCGCGACGCGGGTCACCCCGACCTCGTATACGAGTTTGCTTCCACGAGCAAAGTGACCTACGCTGGCGCGGGCGTTTCCTGCATGGCCTCGAGCGTTGAGAACATCAAATACGTCCTCTCGCTGATGACTTATCAGACCATCGGGCCGAACAAGGTGGACGAGCTGATGCATGTCCGCTTCCTCAAGGACCGCGAAACGACGCTGTTGCATATGCAGAAGCACGCGGCTTACATGAAACCCAAGTTCGACCTCGTCTGCGACATGCTGGACGCGGAAATTGCCCCGCTCGGCATCGCGAGCTGGCACCGTCCGAAGGGCGGCTACTTTGTGAGCCTCAACGCCATGCCCGGCACGGCAAAGCGCATCGTCGCGCTCTGCAAGGAGATCGGGGTAGCGCTCACGGGCGCTGGCGCGACCTACCCCGGCGGCAACGACCCGCAGGACTCGAACCTCCGCATCGCGCCGTCGTACCCGCCGATTACCGAAGTGAAGCAGGCGATGGAAGTCTTCTGCGTCTCCCTCAAGATCGCCGCGCTGGAACAACTGCTGGCATAACAAACGTAATCAAAAAACCGTCTCCCTTCGGAGACGGTTTTTTATGCGGGTTTCCAAAGGGCGTGCCCTTTGGCAGGGTTATAGGGGCGGAGCCCCTGAAAAGCTATCTAAGGGCTTCGCCCTTAAACTTAAGTATAATGAGGGCTCCGCCCTCATACTCCCGCCAAAGGGACAATATCCCTTTGGAATCCCTTATTTGGGTTGGCACACGAGATCAATCTGCACTTCGTCGCTGGGTTCAAAGCCGATTGAGCGGTAGAGCAAAATGGCGTGCGCGTTGCAGTCGTCCGCCATCAGAAACGCCGTGACTGCTCCGCGTTCGCGGCAATAGTTCAGCGCGCTTTCCACCAGCGCCCTGCCATAGCCCTTGCCCTGACGCTCCGGCAGTACCGCAACTTCCCGCACCCAGGCGACCGGTCCCCAGCTTTCGCCGTAACCATAGACCGCCGTGAGCAAAACCCCGGCAATCTTCCCCGCCTCATCGCGACAGGCAAGCACCGCTTCGTGCCGCGCGCCGAACGCGTTTTCGTTTCCCTCCGGGTACACGGCGTTGATCCAGTTTTCGATCTTCTCTTTGGACTCTCCATAGAACTCGCGGCTCTGCAGGCGGCAGCTTTGGGTAACGACCGCGGCTTCCAAAGCGTCCGCAGTCGTCAGCGCTTCGCAGACAATGCCCGGCGAATACGCCTTGTCCAGCGGCTTGAGCCAGTACTCGCGGAGAATGCCGTATTCGCTGAATCCGCTCGCGAGAAACCGCGCTTTCCAGTCCTCCGGCACGAACGTAACCAGCGTTTCCCGCCCAGCGTTTTCTGCGGCGCGAAGTACAATTGTTGGATCGTTTGCGCCCCAATGCAGTTCGTAAACGCCCGCATCCGGCTTTTCACCGCCAAGCAGAACGCCTTCCACGCCGTCCATCAGCACAACGTAGTGCTCCACTGCATCGTAATCCAAATACGTAAACGACGAATGCGCAAACGTAAGCGCGCGTTCGCGAAGGCTTGTAAATTCAGTTTCGCTAAGCATGTTTCCCTCACTTACTCCAATAAAAAAGCGGCGGAGCATCCCCGTCGCTTTGTTTGTTATACGTCGAACCCCATCTTGTGATAGACCTTGCCAACGGTCTTTCGCGCCGTGATCTGCGCGCGTTCCGCGCCGCGTTTCATAAGACCGTTGAGATACGCCTTGTCCGCCAGTACCCGCGCATACTCAGTCTGAATCGGCCGGAGCAACTCGATGACCGCTTCCGCAACACCCGCTTTAAGATCGCCATAGCCTTTGCCCGCGAACACGGCAAGCGCTTCCTCAATCGTAGTACTGCGGCAGGCGGCGTAGATGGTCAGCAGGTTATAAACGCCCGCGCGCTCGGGGTTGGCGGTAATCTCGCCCTCGCTGTCCGTTACGGCGCGCTTGAGCTTGCGCGTAATCGTGTCCGGATCGTCCAGAATACGGATATACGCGTTCGGGTTGGGGTCGGACTTGCTCATCTTGCTTTCCGGCTCCTGCAAGCTCATAATCCGCGCGCCGACTTTCGGGATATACGGCTCCGGCACGACGAACGTTTCGCCAAAGGTGTTGTTAAAGCGGATGGCGATGTCCCGCGTGAGTTCGACATGCTGTTTCTGATCCGCGCCAACGGGGATAAAGTGCGACTGGTAGAGCAGGATATCCGCCGCCATGAGCACAGGGTAAGTAAACAGCCCTGCGTTGATGTTATCGGCGTTGCGCGCGCTCTTATCCTTGAACTGCGTCATGCGGGAAAGTTCGCCCATGTACGTGCAGCAGCTCAGCGCCCATGTGAGCATGGAGTGCTCCGGCACATGCGACTGCACAAAGATGGTCGAACGTTCGGGATCCAGCCCGCAGGCAATAAACAGCGCGAAGGTTTCCAGGCTCCTGCGGCGCAGCTCCGTAGCGTCCTGACGGACGGTCTGCGCGTGGAGATTGGCAACCATGTAGTAAGCGTTGAACTCGTCCTGCATGGCGACCCAATTCTTGAGCGCGCCGAGATAGTTGCCTATGGTTAATACGCTCGTCGGCTGAACGCCGGAGAGTACTGCTTTTTTCTTTTGTTCCGTCGAAATCGTTTCCATCTTCGTTCCCAGTCCGTTTCCCATTGTGTTTATGGTTGATTCTTATTCTTTTGCAAAACGCGCCGCAAGGCGCGTTTGTGTAAAAAGTTCTGAGCAAGGAGTAAGCCGAGTTCTGTCAAGTGCGACCATCCTCCTGAATCTAAGCCGGTACCCGGTTTGCCGAGATTCTATTGTCTCGTCGAGTTTCTTAAAAGTTCTGAGCAAGGAGTAAGCCGAGTTCTGTCAAGTGCGACCATCTTCCTGAATCAAAGCCGGTACTCGGTTCTCCAAGTCCTCTGAGCCGCTGTGAGTTGCTTAAAAAGTTTTGAGCAAGGAATAAGCCGAGTTCTGTCGAGTGCGACCATCTATCTAAGGCCAATCGTCGCCGAGAGGCTCATGCGATTCCCGAGAGCGTAGCGGGCAGCTATTAAATGCTCTCATACCAATCTTGCACCAAGTGGGGTTTACAGCGCGTCTCCGTCGCCGGGACGCGGGTGAGCTCTTACCTCGCCTTTCCATCCTTACCCGCGTTGCCGCGGGCGGTTTATTTCTGTTGCACTTTCCCTGGAGTCGCCTCCGCCGGGTGTTACCCGGCACTCTGCCCTGTGGTGCTCGGACTTTCCTCACCCGCAGTTCTGCGGGCGCGGTCGCCTTCCTTACTCAAATTGTAAAGGTACGATTCCCTTATTGTTCTCCGGAATACAGGATTCTGCCGCAGTTTTCGCACTCAACGATGCCGTCGGTCGTCGCAATCTTCTTAAGCATCACCATCGGGAGCGACATGTTGCACCCGCCGCATTTGCTGTTGACCACCCGCGCAATCGGTACGGCGTGGTGCAGTTTGACCTGCTCGTACCTGGCCAGAAGCGTCTGGTCAACCTGCTTTCCGAGCGATGACAGCTTTGCGTCGTGCTTTGCCAGCTCGTCTGCGCGGCTCTCCCGCTCTTTTTCGCATTCTACGCGGAGCGAATCGTATTCCTTCTTGGCAACGCTCGCCGCCCGGATCGTTTTTTGGTATTCTCCCGTCGCCTGCTCGATTTCCGAAACCAGCGATTTGGCTTCCCTTACGGCCTGCGCTATCTCGCGGCTCAGGCGCTCAATATCCCGCTTAAGCTCGGTCATCTCCTCGGCGGTGCTCTCATCGTCCTGTCGGATGGTAACAAGCTCTCCGCTCTCCACTTCCAAGCGCTCCTCAAGCTTTTCCACCTGATCGGTCAGTTTCTTGAGCTGCTGCTCGTAGGTTTCGATGTCCTCGCCCAGTTTTGCGATAACGCCCTGCTGCGTTTTTAACTGCTTATGCAGTTTATTCAGTTTTAATCTTGCCGGCGTAGAGCGGATTTCGGCTTCTACGGAAGCCTTGGCCACTTCTGCCTCCTGATATGCCCAAAGGGCATCCATCTTTCTCACGGCATTTCCCTCCTAAAGGCGCACGAATGGATTCGCGTCCGCGCGCGATAAATTATATTGTACATCAAAACATTCGTTCTGTAAACGCCGAATCAAGGGCTCCAGCACCACACGCTCGGTTTCGTAATGCCCGGCAACAACCAGATTCAGGCCGAGCGTCTGCGCGTCGAGTGCGTCGGAATGCTTGATCTCACCTGTGAGAAGTACGTCCGCGCGTTCCTGCGCGGCGGGCTGAATGGAGCTGCCCCCGCTGCCGCCCATCACCGCGACGCGGCGAATAAGCGCGCCCGGGTCGCCGGAGATACGCACGCTCGTCTGCAGGAGCCGTTCCACGCGCAAGGCAAACTCCGTCAGCGTCATCGGCTCTTTCAGCATCCCCGCGCGGCCAATCCCTTCGTCAAACGGAATGGTATCGACAACGTTCATCAACTCGCAGAGCGTGTCGTTGACGCCGCCCTGCGCCGCGTCCAGATTGGTATGCGCACTGAACAACCCGATTCCGTGCCGCAAGAGCACGCAGGCTGCCGCCGTTTCCGGCTGGCTGTACCGGAGTTGCCTGACCGGGTGGAAGAACAGCGGATGATGCGTAAGCACCAGATCCGCGCCTAACTCGGCGGCTTCCTCCGCAACGGCTTTCGAACAGTCCAGCGCGACCAGCACGTGCTTGATTTCGTCATGGTCGGGTTCAACGAGCAGGCCGGGGTTATCGAACTCCATTGCGAGTTCCTGGGGGGCAATCCGCTCCATGGCGGCGCAAAAATCGCTGAGCTTCATTTTACTTCCTCCCGAAACGATAAAATTTTGCGGAGCTGTTCCGCTTGCCGGTCCAGCAGGTCGGATTTTTGGGTTTTACGTTTGCGTTCGGTCGTTTGCAGCATCCGCTCCGCGAGCCTAAACAGGTTGGGTTCGCGCCGTTCAAAGGCTTTGTAGCCCAGTAAGAAGCAGTCATCCGGCCAACCCGCGGGCAGCGCCTGCGGTGCGTCCGTTGGCGGCGCAACCGAGAAGATTTGGTAAAATCTCCCGGCGTCCAGCACAACGCGGTCGTCTTTAACGGGATAGCAGCGCTCATAGAGCCACCTGCGGATATCTTCCGCCGCGCGCATAGGCTGCAGGACGCAGAGACTTGCTCCCGCAAGCGGTGTATTGGTCGCTTCAAGGATACGCGCCATGAGCGTGCCGCCCATGCCGAGGATGGCCAGCGCGTCCGCTTCTCCCGTCGCCAAAGGTGTAAGCCCATCGCCGAGGCGGGTTTCCACGCAACCGGAAACGCCGAGCTGCGCGGCGAGTTTCTCCGCTTTTTTCAGCGAGGGTTCGCTGATATCGACGGCGATGCAGCGTTCGACTCTGCCGCTTTGCACGAGCGCGCAGCTCAGCCGCCCATGGTCGCAGCCTATATCGGCAACCACGTTTGCGCCGCCGAGCAGCTCCATTGCGCAGGCAAGCCGCTCACGCGGATGAATTCGTTGCGTTGATACTTCCATACAAATTCATTATAAAAAACATCAAAACAAAATGCAAACCGCTTACCAGTTTGCATTGTGTCTTTTCAGAAAAGTTTATATCGTGAATGAAATGGCACTGCCCTTCGTCGGGAGCTTGAGGGCGGAGCCCTCAAATCAATATACCCTTCTTCGGTTCCACGCGGTCGATCGGGCCGCCGCCCAGGCAGACGTCGCCGTCGTAAAGCACCACCCACTGCCCCGGCGTGACCGCGCGCTGCGGCTTGTCGAAGCGGACGTGCACACCCGCGCCTTCCGCGGTGACCCGCACGCCCTGATCCGGCTGGCGATAGCGGAACTTTCCCGTGCAGGCAAACTCGCTCATCGGCGGCTCTCCCGCGATCCAGTGGATGGTTTCCGCGTCCAGTGAGAGCGAAAACAGCTCGTCGTGTTCGCCCTGCTGCACAATTAACAGATTGCGGTTCAGGTCTTTGCCAATCACAAACCAGCTCTCGCCCGTGCCGTCGTTCCGCCCGCCGATTCCAAGCCCCCTGCGCTGGCCGAGGGTATAGTACATCAGCCCGTCGTGCCGACCAATCACGCGGCCGGTTTCGTCCACCATGTCGCCCTGCTGGGCTGGCAGAAACTGCATCAAAAACTGCTTGAAGTTCCGTTCACCGATAAAGCAAACTCCGGTGGAATCCTTTTTTGCGGCGTTGGAAAAGCCGCGCTCACGCGCAATGCGCCGTACCTCGCTTTTGACCAGCCCGCCGATAGGAAAGACAGCGTTTTTCAGCTGCGCCTGCGTCAGCCCGGCGAGGAAATAGGTCTGATCCTTGTTCGCGTCCACAGCGCGGAGGAGCTTTACCGTTTCGCCCGACTTATTGAGCCGCGCGTAATGCCCCGTCGCCAGCGCGCCCGCGCCGGTGGAGACGGCAAAATCCAGAAACGCCTTGAATTTGATTTCGCAGTTGCACAGAACGTCCGGATTGGGCGTTCGCCCGCGCCGGTATTCGTCGAGAAAGTAGGAAAAAACGCGGTCGCGGTATTCTTTTGCGAAGTTGACCGTGTAATAGGGAATGCCGATGGCGTTGCAGACGCTCTTGACGTCCTCATAATCGCTCGCGGCGGTGCAGACGCCGTTTTCCTCGTCCTCTTCCTCCCAGTTTTTCATGAACACGCCAACAACGTCGTGTCCCTGCTCCTTGAGCAGGGACGCGGCGACTGCGCTGTCCACGCCTCCGGACATGCCGACTACGACATGCCCGGTATGCAGATCATTGTTCAAACTGATAAAGCCTCAAATTGCCAATTGGAATTTCGAAAGCGAATCGGAAATGTGGCTATATTGTACGGAGCCAGCTGTTACTCCGCCTTGATGGCGGTCAGCATGTACCCCATGTCCTCGAGAATTTCGCTTACGTGCTTTTTGATCGTATCAACATTCATGGAAGACTGAATCTTTGCGCTCCCAACCTGGGTGGAAAGCACGGTGAACCCGGCTTCCTTAAGCGCAGTATCAACCCTCCCCGCGCAGCTGGAACAGCCCATTCCGTCAACAGTCAGCAGATAAGTAGTCATAAACGTAACCCTCCTTGGTTTCTTTGCTTTACTATAACACACAGGATTTGACGCGTTCGATGACTAAGTCACACTTCTCGACTTTGCTTCGATAGATTTATTGTACCGTTTTCTGCACCCCATCGCAACAAGCAGAGCAAAGCGCGTCTGTTATGCAGAACAAGCGGGTTTTTCGCCTTCTTTCCACTCGCCGCGCGCCTTGACAAAAGCGCGTATTTCCTGCGATAATAAGCGTTAACTGACAAGCAAGGAGCATAAAACAACCATGGAGAACAGCGCCACCGAACCGAAGGAATCGGCAAAGAAATTTACGATGGATCAGATCGTCGCCCTCTGCAAGGGGCGCGGTTTTGTTTACCCCGGCAGCGAGATCTACGGCGGGCTCGCAAACTCCTGGGATTACGGCCCTCTGGGCGTTGAATTCAAAAACAACATCAAGCGCGCCTGGTGGCGCAAATTCGTGCAGGAATCGCCCTATAACGTCGGCATGGACGCGGCCATCCTGATGAACCCGGAAACCTGGGTTGCCAGCGGCCACGTGGGCGGCTTTTCCGACCCGCTGATGGACTGCAAGAGTTGCCGCGCCCGTTTCCGCGCGGACAAGCTGATTGAAGACTATATTGCCGAACACAACATTACGGACGTTCGGCCGGATGGCTGGACGAACGCGCAGATGGAAGAATATATCCGCGAGCAGGGCATCGTTTGCCCCGAATGCGGCAAAACCGAGTTTACGGGTATTCGCAAGTTCAACCTGATGTTCAAAACGTTTCAGGGCGTAACCGAAGATACCGCTTCCGAGCTCTACCTCCGCCCCGAAACCGCGCAGGGCATCTTTGTGAACTTCAAAAACGTTCTCCGCACGACCCGCCGCAAGCTCCCGTTCGGCATTGCGCAGATCGGCAAATCCTTCCGCAACGAGATCACGCCGGGCAACTTCATCTTCCGCATCCGCGAGTTCGAGCAGATGGAGCTTGAGTTCTTCTGCGCGCCGGGCACTGATTTGGAATGGTACCACTACTGGAAAGACTACTGCCACAAATTCCTACTCGCGCTGGGCATGCAGGACGAAAAGATTCGCCTGCGCGAACACGCCAAAGAAGAGCTTTCGCACTACAGCAAGGGCACGACGGATATCGAGTTCCTCTTCCCCTTCGGCTGGGGTGAACTCTGGGGCGTTGCCGACCGCACGGACTTTGACCTCAAAAGCCACGCCACGCACAGCGGCGAGAGCTTTGAATACCTTGACCCGTTCACGAACGAAAAGTTCATTCCCTACTGCGTCGAGCCGTCGCTGGGCGCGGACCGCGTGGCGCTTGCGTTCCTCTGCAACGCTTACGACGAGCAGGAGTTGGAAGGCGGGGACGTCCGCACCGTGCTGCACCTCCACCCCGCGCTCGCGCCGTATAAATGCGCCGTGCTGCCGCTGAGCAAGAAGCTCGCCGAGCAGGCGCAGCCCATTTACGCCAAGCTCGCCAAGTGCTTTATGGTGGACTATGACGACGCGGGTTCCATCGGCAAGCGCTACCGCAGAGAGGACGAAATCGGCACGCCGTTCTGTGTCACCGTCGATTTTGACACCGAGGCCGACGGCTGCGTTACCGTTCGCGACCGCGACACGATGGAGCAGGTGCGATTGCCCATCGACGAGCTGACCGCTTACATCGAAGCGCGGCTCGACTTCTAAAACCGTACCCTCCGCCCCCGCCGCAAACGCGGGGGCATGTTTTATTGCGATATAACACAAATCAAGCAGGCGCAGGCGGGTTCACCGCTTGAACGCCTGATAAGCGGGAGCGAACATGGCGGAAATCAGCGGAGTTGTCAATTCCATCATCTACCGCAACAGCGAAAACGGCTGGACGGTGCTGGAGCTTGTGCCCGACGAGGGCGAAAAGCTCACGGTCGTCGGCACGCTTCCGCTTGCTTCCGTTGGCGAGCGTGTGGAATTTACCGGCGACTACGCCTCTCACCCGAAGTACGGCAGCCAGTTCAAGGCTTACAGCTACAAAACCCTTGCGCCCGCAACGCTGAGCGCCATTGAAAACTACCTTGGCAGCGGGCTGATCAAGGGCATTGGCGCCGCGACGGCAAAGGCCATCGTCGCCAAATTCGGCATGGACACGCTCTCCATTCTCGACGAAACGCCCGCGCGCCTCGCCGAAATCCCCGGCATCGGCGCAAAACGACGGGATATGATTCTCGCCAGCTACACGGAAAACCGCATGATGCGGGATATCCTGCTTGCGCTGGAACCCTACGGCGTAACCGTCAGCCAAGCTTACAAGCTCTACAAAATTTACGGCGAACTGTGTCTGAGCCGCATTGAGGAAGACCCGTACCAGATCATTCGGGACGTGGACGGCATCGGCTTTGTGACCGCGGATAAGATTGCCCAGAACGTTTCCGGCTTTGCGTTCGACTCCGAATCCCGCCTCCGCGCGGGGATTCTCTACGCGCTGCAGAGCGCAAGCGGCGAGTACGGGCACACGTTTTTACCCAAGGACTCGCTTTCGAGCTATGCAAGTAAACTCCTCGGCGTGCCGCCGGAACGCGTGCTGGAGTCGCTGGATATTCTCATTGAACGCGGAGAAGCGATTTTGCAGTTTGTGGGAGACACGGAGGGCGTGTTTCTGCCGTATCTCCAGCGCATGGAGATCAACATTGCCGAAAAGTTATTAAACCTTTCGCAAAGACCCGTCGATAACCCGTTTTTCGATTTTGAAGCGGCGCAGGCCTCCCAAAAGCTGGAGCTTTCCGCCCAGCAGAGGGACGCGGTGATTGCCGCTCTCAACGAAGGCGCGCTGGTCATCACCGGCGGCCCCGGCACGGGCAAAACGACGATTATCCGCTTTATTACGGCTATTATGGAGAGCATGGGGCTTAGTGTCGAGCTCACCGCGCCGACCGGGCGCGCGGCAAAGCGCATGAGCGACGCAACCGGCCACGAAGCGCGGACGATTCACCGCCTGCTCGAATACATCCCCGGCGAGGGATTCATGCGGGACGGCGACGACCCGCTGCTCTGCGACATGGTCATTGTGGACGAGATGTCCATGGTGGACGTGCCGCTCATGCACGCGCTGCTCAAAGCGGTGCTGGTGGGCACGCGTTTGATTATGGTGGGCGACAGCGACCAGCTCCCCTCCGTCGGCGCGGGGGATGTGCTGCGGGACGTGATCGCCAGCGGGGCTATCCGCGTGGCTCGGCTGGACGAAATCTTCCGTCAGGCGCAGAAGAGCATGATTGTAACCAACGCGCACCGCATCAACGAAGGGCTTCAGCCTGTGCTGGATATGGAAGAGTCCGATTTCCTGTTCGAGGACTTGCCCTCGCAGGACCGCATCCTTGAGCGCATCATCGATCTCTGCGTGCGCCCGCGCGGCTTGCTTGCAACCAGCGACCCGCTGATGGACGTTCAGGTGCTCGCGCCCATGAAAAAGGGCGTTCTCGGCGTTTGGAACATCAACACGCAGCTGCAGGCCGCGCTCAACCCGCCCGAAAAAGGCAAGCACGAGCATATCAGCGGGGACATGACCTTCCGCGAAGGCGACCGCATTATGCAGATGAAGAACAACTACCGCGTGGAGTGGCGGCGCAAACTGCCCGGCGGCGGCTCGGAGGACGGCTGCGGCGCGTTTAACGGCGACCTTGGCACAATCTACCGCCTCAGCGAGCTCGACCGCACCATCAGCGTCCTGTTTGACGACGAGCGGCTCGCCGTGTTCGACTTTACGCATCTCGACGAGCTTGATCTTGCCTACTGCATCTCTATTCACAAGAGTCAGGGCAGCGAGTTTCCCGTGGTGATTTTGCCGATGTTCGGCAGCGCGTCGCCCATGATGACGCGAAACCTCCTGTATACCGCGGTCACCCGCGCAAAGCGACAGGTGGTCTGCGTCGGCCGCAGGGACGCGCTCATGAGCATGGTCAACAACAACCGCACCGACCGCCGTTACACCGCGCTGCGCGAACGGCTCGGCGAGCTGTACGACTTGCGCAAAAAATAGAATCGAAATTCACATATCCTGATTTTAAGTAACAGACATTCTTTTATGGAGAGCATTGCATGAGCCAACCGCAGGAAGACGAGCGCTACGGCCTGAAAGCATTTGTGGACGGCGTGTTTGACGCGCTGTACCCTTCCAACGTCGCCTGCAAGCTCTGCAACCGCGAAACGGTGCTTGGCGAGGATTGCCTCTGCGAAGAATGCCGCGCAACGCTCCTCCCCTGCCCGCCGATGGCCGCACCGTATCCGCTCGACGGCCTTTCCGCCGCTTTTTTGTATACCGGCGGAGCGGCGCTTGGCATCCACGCGCTGAAATACTCCAAACAGACGCGCCTTGCGGAGTTTTTCGGGCAAGCCATGCGCATCCCAGACGGTTGGAAGATCGATGCGGTCGTACCCGTGCCGCTGCACCCGATCAAACTCTGGCTCAGGACGTATAATCAAAGCGAACTGCTTTGTCAGGTCGTCTGCCGTCAGTACGGACTTCCGCTGGAAAAAAAGCTACTCACGCGTACCCGCTTTACCCGCACGCAGACCGCGCTGGACGCGGACGCGCGAAAGAAAAACGTCTCTTCCGCCTTTGCCGCTTCCCCCGCTTGCACCGGACGCAGCAGCCTGCTTGTGGACGACGTAACCACCACCCACAGCACGCTGCTCGCCTGCGCCGCCGCACTGAAGCAAGCCGGAGCCGCGCGCGTTTACGCCCTCTGCGCCTGTTCGGCGGAAAAGGAACTGCTGCGCTCAATTAAGACTGAAACCGAGTGATCTGAACATCAAACGCCCTGCAAACGCGGGGCGTTTTGCATGTTGACGGTCTTGCGCTGCTTGTATTTATAACCACGCTTGTGTACAATCAAATCAGTAATAAGTCTCGTCGTTCCACTCTTTTTATGGAGGTTGGCAACAATGAAACAGCCCATTCCATCCAGCATTCGCCTGAGAAAAGAAGATTTCCAGACACTTGGCCTGAACCCCGCGCGCGTCGACCTCTGGGAGGACGGCATGCGCACCGACGGAGGGCGCGGCAGCTACGAATGGTGGTATTTCGACAGCCACCTCGACGACGGTGGCAAACTCGTAATCGTGTTCCTCACTAAGAGCTTTGTCACCCCAAACCGCCCGCTGACCCCGACCGCGTCGCTTCAGTATGACGCGCCGGACGGCACGCATTATGAGGAACTGCTCACCTTCCCCGCGGCGCAGTTTTTCGCCTCCCGCGAGCGCTGCGACGTCCGCATGGGTGAAAACGCCTTTTCCGGCGATCTGCATTCCTACACGATTCATCTATGCGGCAAGCAGATTCGCGCGGACGTCACTCTGACCGGGCGCGTGCCTGCCTGGCGTCCCGGCACGGGACAAATCTTCTTTGGCGAGCACGACGAGCACTTCTTTGCCTGGCTGCCATCCGTGCCGGAAGGAAGCGTAGAGGGCGAACTCGTCATCAACGGTCAGCAAAGGCGCATCGCCGGAACCGGCTACCACGACCATAACTGGGGCGACGTCAGCATGCTGCGCCTCATGAACCATTGGTACTGGGGTCGCGCAAAGATTGGCGGCTACACCGTGATTTCGTCGTTTATCACCGCCGAAAAGAAATACGGCTACAAGACCTTTCCCGTCTTTTTGCTGGCAAAAGACGGCGTGAAGGTTGCGGAAAGCTCACTCGATTCGCCCGCGTTTTTCCAGCGCAAGGAGCATCTGGACGACTTGACGAAAAAGCCGGTGCACGATGAGCTTGTGTATGATTTTGTAAACAAAAACGAGCGGTATGTCGTCACCTACCGTCGCGAAAAGGACATCCTCCGCACGCGGTTTGCCGATACGCTCCCCCTGCCCGCACGGCTGCTCGCCAAACTCGTTGGCTTTTCCGGCGCGTATCTGCGCTTTACCGGCACAGCGAGCCTAGAGCATTATGTCGGCGGCGAACTTGTCGAGCGCGTGTCCGATCCCGCCATCTGGGAATTGATGTACTTTGGACATACTCAGAACAGTTGATCAATGCCGAAAGCATTCTTTGATTTTGAATCTGCATAAACAAAAAGGCCGCGAATGCGGCCTTTTTGCTTTATTCAGGATACAAATCCCTGTTTCACGATTCAGTTCTCCCGTGAATCAATAAAATGGATTTTTACGGCCAGTACGGCTGCTCTACCTTCTTGACCGCGCCGCTCTGCACGGTGAGGTAATAGAAATACGAATCCAGCACGCTGTCGGGATGGGAGGCGTAAAGACTCATGAACTCCGCGTACGTCAGCGCAACAGGATTTGCGTCTGATACCGGCGTTCCGTCCTGCTGGAACATCATCTTAATCGAAACCTTGCTCATATCGACTGCGCGGAGACGCGGATTGGTGTTTTTCTTGACAAACTCGCTGTCGCTCATGTTGTCCACGTATTCCTTCGCGTTCGCTTCGGTATATCCTTCGTGATCGATAAGCCACTGTTTGGCCTCGTCGCCCTTGAGCATATCCCAGTAGTCGAACAGCGCCCAGCCGGTTTCGGGATCGAACGAAACCATATCCGCATAGCTGGAATACATGTTGGGCAGAGTTCCTTTGAACGCGGAGAGGAACGCGTCCCACTTGGCCTGCGTATACGACGCGTGCTCCAACGTATACCCCGCGTCGGCAACTGTGCCGATGGTGCTGTCGTCGCCATCGATGATCTTCTGCGGTAAATCGGCGATCAGCTCAAAGTTGACGATGAACGCCCCGGCTTTGAGCGGGTCAGAGAAGCTGTCCAGATATGCGTCGATCTTTTCGGCAATCTCTTCCTCAGCAAGGCTGGTATCCTCCGCCCAGTCCAGCACCTTCGCCGCGGCGGAGGCTTGCTTGAGCGAGATGCCAGCGGTGCCGTTCTGCAGTTTTGCAACGTTACTCAGCACTTCGCTCAGCTTTACGCTCGCCGTAGCGCCTGGAACGGAAGTAGGCGCCTGCGTGGGCGTCGGCGTGGCGGGAAGCGGCGTATCGGTCGGTTCGAGCGTTGCGGTTGGCGTAGCTTCCAACGGGGCGACCGTCGCAGTTTCGGTTGAAGTCGGTTCCGGCGCGGTCGTCGGCTCGGCGGCCGGGATCAGCAGCTGGCATCCGGTCAGCATGACGGCTAAGACCAGCGACAAGGCGATGAAACTAACATTCTTTTTGCAAGCGAAACCATGTAGACTGCTCTTTTTCAATTGCAACACCCGCTTTCTGCTTGTTCGAATCAATAGTATAGCACGTATTCTATTCTGTGCGCGTTTCACCCGAAAAAGTAGGTTCAGACCGTTAATCCGCAAGGCTCGCGCGGTAGAGACCCGCCATTTCTGGGATGGTGCTCCAGCGGAGATTCCCGCTCTGCACATACCCGTCGATCAGCTGCAGCCACTCTTCCAGCAGGTCCATATCCACTGCCTTGCCGAACGACCAGACCGCGTAGAACGTGTTGACGCGCCCGCTGTCGCTTGCCTCGACTATACGAGGTAAAATCTCCCGCCATGTTGCGATATCCTGCGCGTCAAAATCCGATTTTCCGCCCTTGACGCCGTTGAGCTCCTCGTATGCGTTGTTCAGGCTCAGCCCGCTGGGGATAATTAGCACGCTTCCGGCAGGGTCGTTGACAATCCAGTTGGAACCGTCCCCGGCAAGCCATGGCGTCAGGCGGTCTTCCAGTTCGAACGGGTACAGTTCATGTCCGTCGGAAGGAGAACGGTAGGGTTCAAATCCCTCTGGACGCAACTGTTCGTCGAGCGACCAAAGGCCGTACGCGACCATGCAGGAAACCGTATCGATTTCCGCATCCTCGCAGGCTTTCACCCAGTTTGCTTTGGAGGCCACGCCGGAAGCGAACGTTGCGTTAATGCCGAGCAGGAGGAGTTTCCCGCGCATCTCCGTCAGCGTTCTCACGATCGAACGGATGGTAGCGCCATCCTGACCGCCCGCGTCCGCGTGGATGCCGACCGCGTGGCCGCGCTTCTGGAGCTCGAGAAGAACGTTGTCGTTCCAGTTAATGCAGCCGTCGATGATCTCCTTTGATTCGAGCGTCATGGTTGCGCCGTACGTTTCGAACAGGTCGGCGTAATCACGCAGCTGTTCGGCATGCCTGCGAAAGCTCGTCTCGCTATCGCCGTCATTCCAGCCTTCCAGGTGCAGAACGATTGTAAATTGAATCACGCCCTTGCCGTCCGGTGCGGATGTTTCCGGCGTTGCTGCGGGCGTCTCCGTTGGCATGAGGGTCTCCATAGGCATCAGCGTTGGCGTCTGCTCCGCAGGTATGGCTTCTTCCGGCGCTTCCGGAGCCGCTCCCGATTCGATTGTCTCCTTTTCCGGCGTTTGGCTTTCGACACTTCCCGGCAGTCGGCAGCCGGATACAGATAGCACTAACAGAATGGATAGTAGAATCGCGATCGTTCTTTTCATGCCGTCTTCTCCTCGCTTCACCGTTATTGGCTCTTAATAAGCAAACAAGACTGTCAGATAAAGTTATATTCGATTGCCGCATTCGGATTCCTCTATTTCCTGCTTCTTTCCGGCATAGTTTAACAATTGCGCAATAATCGTATCTGAAAGGCAAAATAAAAGAGACGCATTCTGCGTCTCTTTTATTTTGGCGGAGGGCCAGGGATTCGAACCCTGGGTCCTGTTAAGGACACGGCATTTCGAGTGCCGCACGATCGACCACTCTGACAACCCTCCATGTCAACTGCTCGCGCGAGGATTATTATACACAAAATCATGATCCAATTGCAATGTTTTTGTAGAAAAACCTACGTGCGATTGTAGCGCAATCACCCGAATGCTATACTCAAACTGGAATGCATCTGCATTTAAACATCAAATTTCCAAATCTGAAAGGAGCGTTCCTATGGCGGAGGATTTTGGTAAGAAGGTCGAACAGTTCGGCCAGGATATCTGGAAAAAAACGACGGACGTTTTCAACGTTCTCAGCAAGAACACTGAGATTGCGGGCAAACAGCGTGAACTGCGCATGGTGTATGCCGAAATTGGTAAACAGTACTGCGCCAAGCATGGCGCGGAAGCCGGAAACGAGTTCGCCGAGCAATGCGAGCGTGCGCTGGCCATAGCAAAAGAGATTGAAGAACTGGAGCAAGAAGTTCTTCAGCATCGCGGGCGGCGCAAGTGCGTAAAGTGCGGCGAATCGATCCCTTCAAACATTGCGTTCTGTCCGCATTGCGGCGCGGCGCAGCCGGCTGAGGAGCCGAAGGAGGAACCCCAAGAAGAACCCGCTGAGGAAGCGGAAGTCATCGACAGTTGGATTTGCCCGGTCTGCGGCGCAAAGATGGACGAAGACGATCAGTATTGCACCACCTGCGGGGCGAAACGACCGTAGCAAACAGAAAAGAACGC
Organism: Christensenellaceae bacterium; assembly: GCA_963674535.1. Classification (GTDB taxonomy): domain Bacteria; phylum Bacillota; class Clostridia; order Christensenellales; family CAG-138; genus UBA7703. Next base: position 1,862,100 of record OY771363.1, read on the forward strand.
TCTGCCAGGAGCGTTCTTTTTGATACCTTGTTTTTCGTTCAGCCTACAGGCTGCAGATTGCAGACGAAGCAAGTTGCATCGACGTCGGTCGAACCAATATGCGTACTCGGTGCCGCAAGCGGCGGGCGAACGGCGGAAATCTTCTCCAGTGACGCGTACTGCGCGGTGTCGCTATAAATCACGTTGGAATGAATGTCGTTCGGAACCATAGAAACGCCAGCCATGATGATCGCCGCCAGAACGAGTATACTGCACGCCCCGATTGCAATTTTCAGTAACGTTTTCTTCATCATCCAACGCCTTCTTTCTTTACGTTGGTTACATTTTATCTATTTGTCATTACATATTCGTTGCATTATCCCGGTTATTAAAGTAACTTTTCTTGATTTAACTGCATATTCCTCGATAAATCAGCCGTATGTTACATGCGCGTTACATTTTATATTTGCAAGCTGTTTGATTATGCGTACATCAAGCTCATCGATCGAAATAATACATGAGATTCAAACATTCCGGCGCGGACGCGTCCGTATAACCCGTATCTTCAAACCCGGCCTTCTGGTATAGGCGCAGAGCGGCAAAGGCTCTTTTGTTTACACATACTTCAATGCAAGGATATTTTCTTTCCCTGCTTAGCATCGCAATCATCAGTCGAAGCGCTTTTGTGCCATATCCTTTGTTCTGGAAGCGCTGGTCGATCATGAACTGCTGCAAATCGTAACACGCGGGCTCCTCATCCAAGTTTCGCACCAAGGCGATGCCAACGATTTCGTCATCGTTAACAATGGTGAGCACGCGCGCTCCGCAGTTTCGATAGACATAGCCACTTGCAATGATTCCGATCGGCGAGTCCAGAAATGATTGCTGTTCCGGATTAACGGATAAGCGCGCAACTTTTGTCCAATTGGTCTCATTGACATCTTCAAGTAAGATCATCTTGTTATCCTTTCGGTTGGTTGGTTATCTTTCTTACACATAACTCACTTTCGTCCATCGTCAACAAGAATAGCAAAACAGCAGTGATGTTGCAACCAGTTAAGCGCTTTGCGAATGATTCAGAACAACAAACTTGGTTTTCGCGCTACCCTGCGTCAGGTTCGGGAGAGTAGGGTAACGCAGGAGACGCAGACAAAACAAAAGACCATGCATTGCATGGTCTTTTGTTTTGTTGGATCCCGGCGGCTACCTACTCTCCCGGCGACTGCGCAATGGTCGCGGTGCGTCGGGGCTGAAGCCCACTCCTTTCGCTCCCTTGCTTGCCGTTCCTCCGCCTCGCTTCATCCCGCGCAGCGGGCGCTCGGCTCCGTCATGTTTCAAGTCAAGCGCTTTGCGAATGATTCAGAACAACAAACTTGGTTTTCGCGCTACCCTGCGTCAGGTTCGGGAGAGTAGGGTAACGCAGGAGACGCAGACAAACAAAAGACCATGCAATGCATGGTCTTTTGTTTTGTTGGATCCCGGCGGCTACCTACTCTCCCGGACCGTTTCCAGTCAAGTACCATCGGCGTATGAAGGCTTAACTACTGTGTTCGGAATGGGAACAGGTGGATCCCTTCAGCTAAACCACCGGAAAGGTGTGGTGTTCGTTGTAAACACCTTGAAAACTGCATAGAGTGTAATTCGTTTTGATCAAGCCCTCGACCTATTAGTATCGGTCAGCTTCATGCGTTACCACACTTCCACCTCCGACCTATCAACCTTGTGGTCTACAAGGGGTCTTACTTCGTTAACCGAATGGGAGATCTTATCTTGAGGTCGGCTTCACGCTTAGATGCCTTCAGCGTTTATCCGATCCGCACGTGGCTACCCAGCTATGCCGTTGGCACGACAACTGATTCACCCTTGGTGCGTCCATCCCGGTCCTCTCGTACTAAGGACAGCTCCTCTCAAATCTCCTGCGCCCACGATGGATAGGGACCGAACTGTCTCACGACGTTCTGAACCCAGCTCGCGTGCCGCTTTAATTGGCGAACAGCCAAACCCTTGGGACCTACTCCAGCCCCAGGATGCGACGAGCCGACATCGAGGTGCCAAACCTCCCCGTCGATGTGGACTCTTGGGGGAGATAAGCCTGTTATCCCCGAGGTAGCTTTTATCCGTTGAGCGACGGCAATTCCACTCTCATACCGCCGGATCACTAAGTCCTACTTTCGTATCTGCTCGACCTGTCGGTCTCGCAGTCAGGCTCCCTTCTGCCTTTGCACTCTGCGAATGGTTTCCAACCATTCTGAGGAAACCTTTGAACGCCTCCGTTACTCTTTCGGAGGCGACCGCCCCAGTCAAACTGCCCACCTGGCACTGTCCGAACGCCGGATCACGGCCGCTCGTTAGAACCTCAGTAACACAAGAGTGGTATCCCAAAGGTGGCTCCACAACGACCGGAGTCGCTGCTTCAAAGCCTCCCACCTATTCTGTGCATATGTTACCAAAATCCAATGCCAAGCTACAGTAAAGCTCTACGGGGTCTTTCCGTCCAGTCGCGGGTAATGTGCATCTTCACACATACTACAATTTCGCCGGGTCCCTTGTTGAGACAGTGCCCAAGTCGTTACGCCATTCGTGCGGGTCGGAACTTACCCGACAAGGAATTTCGCTACCTTAGGACCGTTATAGTTACGGCCGCCGTTCACCGGGGCTTAAGTTCCGTGCTTCGGTTGCCCTAACACTTCCCCTTAACCTTCCGGCACTGGGCAGGCGTCAGCCCGTATACGTCGTATCTCTACTTCGCACAGACCTGTGTTTTTGCTAAACAGTCGCTTGGGCCTATTCTCTGCGGCCTCTTTCGAGGCTCCCCTTATCCCGAAGTTACGGGGTCATTTTGCCGAGTTCCTTAACAAGGGTTCTCCCGTTCGTCTTAGGATTCTCTCCTCGCCCACCTGTGTCGGTTTGCGGTACGGGCACAACAACTCTCCCTAGCAGCTTTTCTTGCCAGCGTGAATTCAACAGCTTCCCTACTTATTTTCGGTACCCATCACGGCCCAGCCTTAGAACGCGTACTTCACTACGTTCCAGCCTCACCGCTTGGACGGGGTCTACCATCGCCCCGCTCTGCCTATCCTTCTGTGTCACTGCGTCAGTCAAACGAATTGTCGTGGTACAGGAATATCAACCTGTTGTCCATCGCCTACGACTTTTGTCCTCGGCTTAGGCCCCGACTTACCCTGAGAGGACGAACCTTCCTCAGGAAACCTTAGGCTTTCGACGGCAAAGATTCTCACTTTGCTCTCGCTACTCATGCCGGCATTCTCTCTCCAATACAGTCCACGGTCTCTTACGATTCCGCTTCAGCCCGTATTCGTTGCTCCCCTACCGATTACATTGCTGTAATCCCAAGACTTCGGTGTGTGGTTTAGCCCCGGTACATTTTCGGCGCACATTCACTCGACCAGTGAGCTATTACGCACTCTTTGAATGAGTGGCTGCTTCTAAGCCAACATCCTGGTTGTCTGTGCAATTGCACATCCTTTCCCACTTAACCACCACTTTGGGACCTTAGTCGTTGATCTGGGCTGTTTCCCTTTTGACGACGAAACTTATCTCCCGCCGTCTGACTCCCGATCATAATTATCCGGTATTCGGAGTTTGATAGGGTTCGGTAAGCTTTGTGGCCCCCTAGCCCATTCAGTGCTCTACCCCCGGTAATCTAAAATCGAGGCTAGCCCTAAAGCTATTTCGGGGAGAACCAGCTATCTCCGAGTTCGATTGGAATTTCTCCGCTATCCACAGCTCATCCCCGCATTTTTCAACATACGTCTGGTTCGGTCCTCCACGACGTCTTACCGTCGCTTCAACCTGTCCATGGATAGGTCACCCGGTTTCGGGTCTGCTATACGCTACTATTTCGCCCATTTGAGACTCGGTTTCCCTACGGCTTCGGTGCTCTACACCTTAACCTAACGCAACATATAGCAACTCGCCGGCCCGTTCTACAAAAAGTACGAGGTCGCTTTCGCTCCCTCTGCTTGTAAACACAGGGTTTCAGGTTCTCTTTCACTCCCCTCCCGGGGTGCTTTTCACCTTTCCCTCACGGTACTATTCTCTATCGGTCACCAAGTAGTATTTAGCCTTGGGGGGTGGTCCCCCCGCCTTCCCACCGGATTTCTCGTGTCCTGTGGTACTCCGGATACCCGCCATGTCACACCCATTTCACCTACCGGACTGTTACCGTCTCTGGTTCCGCTTTCCATCGGTCTTCGGCTATAGGTGCTTCCAATTGTGCAGGTCCATACCCCGATTGTCCGTAGACCCTCGGTTTGGGCTCTTCCCATTTCGCTCGCCGCTACTTTGGGAATCGATGTTTCTTTCTCTTCCTCCGGCTACTTAGATGTTTCAGTTCACCGGGTTCCCTCGATCACACTATGTATTCATGTGAACGTGACACGATTGCTCGTGCCGGGTTTCCCCATTCGGACATCCGTGGATCAATGCTTGCTTACAGCTCCCCACGGCTTTTCGCAGTTAACCACGTCCTTCTTCGGCTCTTGGTGCCAAGGCATTCTCCCTGTGCTCTTATTAGCTTGATCTCTAGTTCTCTCTTAGACTCTTTCGAGTCTGCATGAGTTTTCTCGGCATTTGAAATTGCAGTAGAATAATTTCACAATTACCTACTATTTTTTTCTTAATGTCTTTTTTTCTCCGCGAATTACTTAGCTTTCGTCTCTTGATCGGACTCCCGTCTTATTCAGACCAGTGTCCTCTCAATCAACTTTGCTTCTCTATGCAGTTTTCAAGGTGCTCCTTACTTTTCTTAACAAGAAAAGTAAAAAAAGAACTTCGCGATCCGCTGCTTCATTTCTTCCGCTGCTTCACGCTCGCTCCTCCCGCTTTCGCAAGAAGAACTCTGGTGGGCTCAAGTGGACTCGAACCACCGACCTCGCGCTTATCAGGCGCGCGCTCTAACCAGCTGAGCTATGAGCCCATTTTCGCTTCGTCCCCGGCCGTTTTTCTCCGTCAAGAAGCAGCAGTACCCTTGAGCATGTGCTTTCTTTGTCCAACTTTCTTTCACCGAAAGAAAGTGGTGGAGATGAACGGGTTCGAACCGATGACCCCCTGCTTGCAAAGCAGGTGCTCTCCCAGCTGAGCTACACCCCCACGGTGATCCCGGCCTTCGTCCTTTTGCCCTTTGAAAGTCCCGTCTCCGGTACCTTCAAAACTATACAGTGCATTCCACGCAAAACTGCGAATTTGTCTTCACGCTGCTTAAACCCGTGATTGATCTAAGCACTTTTGTTGTACTCCCTAGAAAGGAGGTGATCCAGCCGCACCTTCCGATACGGCTACCTTGTTACGACTTCACCCCAGTCATTGATCTCGCCTTCGACGGCTTCCTCCTTGCGGTTAGAATACCGGCTTCGGGCGCTCCCAACTCCCATGGTGTGACGGGCGGTGTGTACAAGGCCCGGGAACGTATTCACCGCGGCATGCTGATCCGCGATTACTAGCAACTCCGACTTCATGTGGGCGGGTTGCAGCCCACAATCCGAACTGGGACTGTTTTTATGAGATCCGCTTCAACTTACGTTGTTGCATCCCTTTGTTTCAGCCATTGTAGCACGTGTGTAGCCCAAGACATAAGGGGCATGATGATTTGACGTCATCCCCACCTTCCTCCGAGTTGTCCCCGGCAGTCTCACCAGAGTCCCCGGCATAACCCGCTGGTAACTGGCAATAGGGGTTGCGCTCGTTGCGGGACTTAACCCAACATCTCACGACACGAGCTGACGACAACCATGCACCACCTGTCTCACTTCCTCCGAAGAGACCTCATGTTTCCATGAGTTTAAGTGGATGTCAAGCCTTGGTAAGGTTCTTCGCGTTGCTTCGAATTAAACCACATGCTCCGCTGCTTGTGCGGGCCCCCGTCAATTCCTTTGAGTTTCAACCTTGCGGCCGTACTCCCCAGGCGGAATACTTATTGCGTTAGCTCCGGCACAGGGGGAGTTGATACCCCCTACACCTAGTATTCATCGTTTACCGCGTGGACTACCAGGGTATCTAATCCTGTTTGCTCCCCACGCTTTCGTGCCTCAGTGTCAGTTACAGTCCAGAAAGCCGCCTTCGCCACTGGTGTTCCTCCTAATATCTACGCATTTCACCGCTACACTAGGAATTCCGCTTCCCTCTCCTGCACTCTAGCCCTCCAGTATTAGATGCACCACCCAAGTTAAGCTCGGGGATTTCACATCCAACTTAAAAGGCCACCTACGCACCCTTTACGCCCAGTAATTCCGGACAACGCTCGCCCCCTACGTATTACCGCGGCTGCTGGCACGTAGTTAGCCGGGGCTTCCTCCTTGGCTACCGTCATTTTTTTCGTCACCAAGGACAGAGGTTTACAACCCGAAAGCCTTCTTCCCTCACGCGGCGTTGCTGGGTCAGGCTTGCGCCCATTGCCCAATATTCCCCACTGCTGCCTCCCGTAGGAGTCTGGACCGTGTCTCAGTTCCAGTGTGGCCGATCAGCCTCTCAGCTCGGCTACCCATCGTCGACATGGTGGGCCGTTACCCCGCCATCTATCTAATGGGACGCGAGCCCCTCCCTCAGCGGATTGCTCCTTTGACCTCGTCATGATGTCATGTCGTGGTCTTATGCGGTATTAGCACTTGTTTCCAGGTGTTATCCCCCTCTGAAGGTCAGGTTGCTCACGCGTTACTCACCCGTTCGCCACTAAGATACAACCGAAATCATATCTCCGTTCGACTTGCATGTGTTAGGCACGCCGCCAGCGTTCGTCCTGAGCCAGGATCAAACTCTTGAGTTCAATCTCTGACAAGTCCTTTCGGACTCGTTAGCTCACTTACTTTGTACGCTCACTCAAATTCGTTGCGTTATTCATTCTGTTATTCGTTTTCACGTCACAGAATTACTGGCTTGTTTTTTGTTTCCTGCACTATATAGTTTTCAAGGTGCCGCTTGCTCCCCGCTTCCGTTTCCGCTCGCGGGACAGCTTGTATAGTATAGCAATTTGCGTTCGTAATGTCAATCTGTTTTTTATGTTTTCTTGAAATCTTTTTGTTCGTTTCCTGATGTTCGATTCTTGAAAACCAGACGGACGTTTTCTCCAAATTGCCAGCGCTCTTTTCGAGTGCCTGATTATTCTACTGCCGCCGGAGAGAAAAAGCAAGAGCTATTTTCACCGAACCGCAACTATTTTTTGCCAGTTAATTATACGACGTCTTTTTGCCGCAGGCCCTCTCTGCAAGCGCGGTCGGCTGTAAACCCGGTATTCCCCCGCCGTCTGCGGGCGCGTTGACAAAGCGAGTTGCCATGGGGTATTCTATATAGGAAATTTTACCGCAAGGAGCAGCGTTTTTTGATATGAAATCCATGACAAGCAAAGAGCTTCGACAGCTGTATTTAGACTTTTTCGTGTCCAAGGGGCACGCTGTGATTCCGTCCGCCTCGCTGATACCGGAAAACGATCCCACCGTGCTGTTTACCACGGCGGGCATGCATCCGCTCGTTCCTTATTTAATGGGAGCAAAGCACCCCGAAGGAACGCGCCTGGTCGACGTGCAGAAGTGCGTCCGCACGGGCGATATCGACGAGGTTGGCGATTCGTCCCACTGCACGTTCTTTGAAATGCTCGGCAACTGGTCGCTGGGCGATTACTTTAAAAAGGAATCCATTGCGTTTTCCTGGGAGTTTCTGACCGGCAAGAATTGGCTCGGTATCGACCCGAACCTTCTGTATTTTACCTGTTTTGAAGGCGACGAGAACGCCCCGCGCGATACCGTGGCGCACGATTGCTGGGTTGCCAACGGCGTTTCCCCCAGCCATATCGTTTACCTGCCGAAAAAGAACAACTGGTGGGGCCCCGCCGGGCAAACCGGCCCCTGCGGACCGGATACGGAGATCTTTTACGACACCGGCAAAGCGCCCTGCGGCCCGGACTGTAAGGCCGGCTGCGACTGCGGCAAGTATCTGGAGATTTGGAACAACGTCTTTATGGAATACCAGAAGACCGCAGAAGGAAAATTCATCCCGCTCGAACAGAAGAACGTCGATACCGGCATGGGTCTCGACCGCACGGTTGCAACCCTGCAGGGCGTGAAAAGCGTCTACGATACGGACGCGTTTTCCGGCATCATCGGAGAAATTGCAAAGCTCTCCGGCAAGCGGTATGATGAAAGCGAAGAAGTCACCCGTATGTTCCGCATCGTTGCCGACCATATCCGGTGCGCAACGTTCATGCTGGGCGACCAGCGCGGCATTACGCCGAGCAACGTGGATCAGGGCTACATCCTCCGCAGGCTGATCCGGCGAGCGATCCGGTTTTCCACGCAGTTGGGCATTCCGGACGGCAACCTCTCGGCCATTTCCGAAGCGGTTATCGCGCAGTACGGCGATTTTTACCGCGAACTGCGGGACAATCACGATAAGATCATGGACGAGCTGACTAAGGAAGAACAGCGCTTCGAGCACGCCCTGAAAAAGGGCATCCGCGAGTTTGAGCGGCTGGCTTCCACGCTCGAAGGAACCGTCATCGACGGCGTTTCCGCATTCCATCTTTATGACACCTATGGCTTCCCCATCGAACTGACGCAGGAACTTGCCGAGGAGCGCGGGCTGAAAGTCGATCTCGACGGCTTTGCGGAAGCGTTCAAAGCGCATCAGGAGCTGTCCCACGCGGGCGCCGAGCAGCGCTTTCAGGGCGGGCTTGCCGACCATACGGAAGAGACTGCGCGTCTGCATACCGCAACCCACCTCCTGCAGGCGGGCTTACGGCATGTTTTGCAGGACGACAGCGTTGCCCAAAAGGGCAGCAACATCACCGCCGAACGGCTGCGCTTTGACTTCAGCTTCGCGCGCAAGCTCACCCCGGAAGAGATTGCCGCTGTAGAATCGTTCGTCAACGACGCGATTCAGAAGGACATCCCCGTCACCTGCGCCGAGATGACCGTGGACGAAGCGAAAGCGGGCGGCGCGATCGGCTTATTCGAAAGCAAATACGGCTCCAAGGTCAAGGTATATACCGTGGACGGCGTCAGCTGCGAAATCTGCGGCGGCCCGCACGCGACCCATACCGGAGAGCTTGGCCGTTTCGAAATCAAAAAGGAGGAGGCGTCGAGCGCAGGCGTCCGGCGCATCAAAGCGGTATTGATCCATGAGTGAGTGGTACGTCTACGACTGGGAATTGCAGGGGCTTCCGGCACGCTTCCATGTGGATTTGAGATACGTGGAGGAGTTTGATTCGCTTGGCGATTTTACGACGCTGCTCTACGTTTCCTGCTACGCCAAAAAACCCGACGCGCAGTCTTTTACCGCGCGGGAACAGCGCGCGCTGGACGGCGTGAGCAAAGAATGCCTCAAGATTCTCGGGGTCAAGTGCGCGTTCGTCGGCTGGATCGACATTGCGGCACAGCGCCGTTACTATTTTTACACCTCGGATGCGCGCCTGCTTGTGCCTTTGATAGCGTACTGCACGGAAGAAGACGAGCTCAAGCTGGAGTGCTTCAAGGCCGAAGAGCCCAACCGCCAGACGTACTACCGTCTGCTCGTGCCGGACAACGCCAAGCGCCAGTCCGTCGATAACGAGCAGTATATCCAGTCGCTCCGCGACCGCGGCGACGACAGCAAGGCGTTCCGCCGCGTGAACCTGCATTTCTACTTCCCCAGTTCCAACGGCAGGGCGCTGTTTGCGGAGGGTGCCAAAACGATGGGTTTTGCCATCGGCGAAAACGACTATATCCCCGAGCGCGAGCCTTCGTACTATCTGGTGCTGCACGCGATCACCCCGCTCGAAAAAGAGCCGGTCACGGAGCTCACCACCAAAGCGATCTACGCTGCGGAGACTTACGGCGGCATTCTGGAGCATTTCGACTCCGCGTTCATCCCGAAACGGGGGATCTTCGGTTAAGCAAACCAGGTTATAGAAAGCATAAGAGCCGGTCGCCCGGCTCTTTGCTTTATGGTTTGATTGTTTCCGCTGGCGGCGGCACAAGGTGTTCGAACACAATCTGATCTTTCGCTTTGTTTCCGGCAACCGTGCTCCAACTGATCACACGACCGCCCATCTTCTGGTAAAACCGAACAGCATTTTCGTTGTATAAATTGCAGCCGTTGTAAAAACGCTTGCGCCCGATGGAGCGGCAGTACGCGCGCACCTGCTCCAGCGCCAAAGCGCCAATTCCCCGATGCTGAAACGCGCGCAAAAGGTAGAGCATGTTGATGCAGATCGAGTCCTTTGGCATCGTCGCTTCCTGCTCTCTGCCATAGCAGAAATAGCCTGCCGTTTTGCCGTCCATATCGATGAAAAGCACGTTTTGTTCCGGATCCGCCGCCATCTTGCGAAAGCGCTCTTCGGAAGCGGCAAAGTCGAACCCGTCGATCCACTCGTCGGGATAGATGCCGCGATACGTCTCCTCCCTTGTTGCGAGCCGCAGGCGGACAAGCGCCGGGACTTCTTCCGGCAATACTCTTCGAAACATAATGGTTCCATTCATGCAGCTTTCCCTCAGTCCGTTTGCAGTCTTTAGCGGCACAGCTTACTTTCCAACGCAGAACCGCTCGAAGATGCGGTCAAGCACGCTCGCATCCACATCCGTGCCCGTGATGGAACCGAGAAAATGCAGGGCGTTTTTTACGTCCGTTGCAGCGCAGTCGAGTTCGTTAGCACATTTTGCATCGTTCAGCGATTCCAGCGCGCGTTCCAGCGCGCGAATATGCCGCTCGTTGGTGATGTACGCGCCGTCGCCGCGTTCCGGTGCGGCAAGACGCAGAATTGCGGTTTTCAGTTCGTCCAGTCCTTCTCCTGTCTTAGCGCTGATGCGGATGCCATCTATTGCGCAGGATTTATCGTTTTGCGCTAAATCGGACTTGTTCAGCAGAACCAGCCGCGTCATGCCGGCGGTTTCCCGCAGCAGCGTTTCGTCTTCGGTTGTAATCGGAGTGGAAGCGTCCAGCACGACGCAGACGACGTCCGCCGTTTGAATCGCCTCGCGCGCGCGGTCCACGCCGATGCGCTCCGCCTCGCTGTCCGCCTCGCGGATGCCCGCCGTGTCAATCAGGCGCACCGGCACGCCTTGAAAGTTCGTCTTTTCGTCGATCAAGTCCCGCGTCGTTCCCGCCTCAGCGGTCACGATGGCGCGGTCGATGCCAAGCAATGCGTTCATCAGCGAAGACTTGCCGACGTTCGGCCTGCCGACGATGGCAACGCGGAGGCCGTCCCGCAGGACGCGCCCGCGCCGGGACTCCGCAATCAGCATTTCCACGCGGCGTTTCGCCTGTTCCAGCGACTCCGGCAAGGCGAGCAGCGTATCCGCTTCCGCCTCGTCGGGGTAGTCGATCGCCGCGTCTATGCCGGAAAGCGCGTCTAAAAGCAGCGACTCCACACCTTCGATTTCGCGGCGAACGCTGCCCTGCAGTTGCAGAAGCGCTGCCTTCAGGCTCTGCTCGGCGTCCGCGTTGATCACATCCATCACCGCTTCCGCGGCGGAAAGATCCATCTTGCCCTTCAAAAACGCACGCTTGGTAAACTCCCCCGCTTCCGCCGGACGAAACCCCAGCGAACCGAGCGCTGCGAGCGCGCGCTGAATGGTCTGCATGCCGCCGTGACAGTTGAGTTCCGCCATGTCCTCGCCGGTATACGTCCCGGGTGCGGGCAAAAACGCCGCCATGCACTCGTCAATCAGCTCACCGTTTTGCTGGAGCTTTACATGCATCAATTTTCGCGGCTGCCGTGTGATATCGCGATTCAGCAGTTCGCAGACGCGCCGCGCCTGATCGCCGGAAACGCGGATGACCGCAATTGCGCCGCCGATGGCCGAGCTTGGCGCGTAAATCGTATCTTCCATTCGGGTTCTCCTTGCCGCGCTGTAAAAAACGCGGGCGTTGCGCCAAAATAAGCAAATGCCGCCGCCCAAAGGCGGCGGCTCGTGCAATTGTTACTTGGAAGGTGTAATCACGACGTGGCGGTTGGGTTCTTCGCCCTCGCTGTGTGTGGTCACTCCGGTGAACCCTTGCAGCGCGCTGTGCAGAATGCGCCGCTCATACGGATTCATGGGTTCCATCGAGACCGTCCGTCCTGTCTGGCGAACATGCACCGCGTTCTTTCGCGCCAAACGTTTGAGCGTTTCTTCCCGGCGGGAGCGGTACCCTTCGGTATCGAGCGTAACGCGCATATACCCGTCGTCCTTGCGGCCCTTGTTGGCAACCAGCGAAACAAGGTACTGCATGGCGTCCAGCGTTTCGCCGCGCCGACCGATCAAGAGTCCCATTGTCTCGGCGTTGATGCAGAGGCGAAGGCCGTTTTCCGTTTCCGCCGCCAGAACCGGCGCGGGAACGTTCATCTTCTTGAGCAGTTCTTCAAGGAACACCGCGCAAGGCGTGTTCTTTGCGAGTTCTTCGCTGTAGTCGTAGTGTTCTTCCACAACAGGCTCCGGGGCATGGTCGCGCGGCTGCGAATATCCGCCTTCGCGCTGCGGCCTTGCTTCGCGTTCTCCGCGGTCATAGCGGCCGTTTCTATCGCCATGCGGTGGGCGGCTGTCGCGGCGGGGCTGCGCGTCCCGGCGGGCGGCGGATTCAGTCTCCTTGCGGTAGACCTGCTCCATCTCCATCACCAGCGGGACATCGCGCTCGGTGAGCCGAACGACTGCCATCTTTGCGCCAATGCCGAACAAGCCTTTGGTTTCGGATTGAATCGTTTCGATCTCCACTTCGTCAATGGTCACGCCCATCTCGGTGAGACCGACGAAAATAGCTTCGTCAACGCTGTGTCCCGAAAACTCCATGCTCCTCATTTGTTCTGTGCCTCCTCAAGCGCCAGCTTCTGCTTGGCAAACGAACGGTTGATCAGCAAAGAGGTACCCAGCGAGAAGATGTTGCTGAACGTCCAGTAAATGGCGAAGCTTGCATTGTACTGCAGACAGAACACGAACGACATCACCGGCATGAGCCATTGCATGAGTTTATTCGTGCTTCCGGTGGCCGCGCTCTGCGGCTGCTGGCGCTGCATGATCCAGGTGGAAAGGTACGTTGTACCGCCCGCGAGAACCGGGAAGATGAACCAGCCGTTGTTCAGTCCGCTGTAGAGATCCGCACACGGAGCAACCAGCGCGTTGTAGGTTGCGGCGAGCTGATCCGTCATCGCTGCCATGGTGTAAGCGCCTGCACTGTCCTTAACAAAGAAGCCGAGGTCGACGAACTTCTGCAGCGCGTCGGGGTGCTCCGTAAAGTACAATAGCTGCGGTAGCTTAGCGTTTGCCGCGCCAAAGAATTCCTTGGCGGTTGCAATGACCGGAGAAAGGCCGTTATCCGGCATCCAGACGTTGTGCACCCAGAGGAACTTGAAGCTCTGGAACAGTTGAAGGCCCGTTGTGGTGTTGTCCTCCAGCGCGAGAATCATGCGAACCATCATCTCGTTGCCCCACTGCCGGAACGCAGCGATAAAAATGAAGAAAATCGGCAGCGTAATCAGCATTGGCAAACATCCGCCAAACATGCTCACGCCTTGCTCGCGCATGAGCTTCTGCTGTTCGGCGTTGAGCTTCTGCGGGTCTTTTTCGTACTTTTTGCGAATCTTGTCCAGCTGGGGCTGAATCGCCTGCATCTTCATGGAAGACTTGCGGGACCGGATGTCGCCAAACACCGTCAACGCGCGGATGAGGAGCGTTGCGATGATGATGGTCAGAACGATGCTTTCACCCGTCAGGGATTCAAACAACCAACGCATTCCGAGGAATGCCCATTGAGTCAGGGGGAAATCGCCTTGCAAGGGGTGCCCTCCTCTCGTTTTTTCACGTAAATTTTGTTTTTTTCAGATAACAGTAACGCGGATGCGGGTTACTTCGGTTTTCGTTATGGTACCGGATCGTAGCCGCCCTTGCTGAACGGGTTGCAGCGCAGAATCCGCCAGAACGCCAGTGCGCCGCCTTTGAGCGCGCCGTACTTTTGAATTGCCTCAATGGCATACTGCGAGCAGGTCGGCTGAAAGCGGCAGCTCGGCGGCAGCATGGGAGAAATCTGTTTTTGATAAAACCGGATGATTGCGACGAATACTTTTTTCATGCGTTTTTTTGCGCTTCCCGGGGCTTGATCAAGCCCGCGCGGTCCAGCTGCGAGTTCATAGTCTCGCGGATGGTGAGAAACGGCGCTTCCACAACGGCTTCCCGCGCAATGAAGATGATATTCACGCCTGAGCGGATGGAAGGAATCAGCGGAGTAAGCGCTTCCCGAAGCCTGCGCTTGACGCGGTTTCGAACAACGCTGTTGCCGATTTTCTTGCTGACGGAGAAGCCGATCTTCGGCGGCGCGCCGCTGTTTTTTGCGTACACCATGGAAAACAGCCGTCCGCCGGAGGATTTGCCTGCGCGGTAGGTATACCGAAACTCCTTTTTCCTTCGGAGCGAGTCAGAGCGCTTCATGTATTCGCTTCCTTTGTTCGATTCTTTTGCAAATACAAACATGCGGCAAGCAAATGCCCGCCGCAAGCGCTTGTGCGTACGTGTCCGGTTTCGATCAACGCAATGGCCGTTACGCGCTCAGAACTTTGCGGCCTTTGGCGCGTCTGCGTTTGAGAACATTGCGACCGTCCGCCGTCTTCATGCGTTTACGAAAGCCATGTACCTTGCTCCGCTGACGCTTTTTGGGCTGATAGGTTCTAAACATCGATTCCACCTCGTTTCGTATTGAGTCGCGCAGGTCTCCCTGCGGAAAACTTTTCCAGCATACGGGCATTTGCCCGCATGATATGAACCTTATGTATTATAGAGGACGGCGCAAAGCCATGTCAAGGAGTTTCTTGTCCGGCTCCGCACGTCCGGCGCGGCGGCAGAGCGATTCTTTGCTTTGTCAAGCCGCGCTAGCTGCGCATCTTGGCAAACACGAGCCTGCCAGCGGACGTCTGCAGCGCGCTGGTGACCACGAGGTCGGCCGTTTCGCCGATGCGCTTTTTGCCGTTTTCGATGATTACCATTGTCCCGTCCGGCAGGTAGCCGATGCCCTGCCCCGCTTCCTTGCCTTCCTTGACGATGGCGAGCGAGAGCTCCTCGCCCGGCAGCAGTACGGAGCGCAGCGCGTTTGCCAGTTCGTTGATATTGAGAACCGGCATGTTCTGCACGGCGGCGACCTTGTTGAGGTTGTAATCGTTCGTCACGAGAATGCCGCCGATATCCGCCGCCAAACGCAGCAGTTTAAGATCGACCTCGTCCACATCGTCATAGTCCCGCTCTTCCACGACCACACGACGTTCCATTTCGCACTGCATGGTATGCAGGATGTCCAACCCCCTGCGCCCGCGCGCACGCTTCATCGCGTCCGAACTGTCCGCAATGTGCCGCAGTTCCTTAAGCACGAACGCGGGAACGATGATCTTGCCCTCGACAACGCCCGTGCGGCAGATGTCGCAGATACGCCCGTCGATAATTACGCTCGTATCAAGCACCTTCGGGCGCGCGCCGTCCGGCGAAAGCGTGCCGCTGAGCCGGTTCTTGCGCGAGATCGCGCCTTCCATAAGCTCGGTGCGGCGGGTCACGCCGATATAGCCGCCGTAATACCCGCAGATGAAGAACAGGAGAATCGTAATGATCTCTGGCAGAACGGGAATGTTGATGGTTTGAACGATCAGGCTTAAAAGGAACGCAAACAACAGACCGATCATAATGCCGATCACGCCGAACAAAATATCCAGCGCGGGCATCTCGGTCAGACGCTTTTCAAGCCTTTGAAAGAATCCGTGAACGCCGTTGATGATCTTTGGGGAGATAATAAAAAAAATGATTCCGAATAAAGCGCCCAAGACCACGTAGAGAGATGCGATCACGGCGGGAATGGTGGTATAGCGCATCACATAGCTGTACCCCGGATATTTAAACGAGTACAAGACCCATGCTACGATTCCGCACCCGACGCCTATACCGACCAGTGCAAGCAAAATTCTGAGTACCTTCCGCATGCAGTGATTGGCGTTTTCCTATTCAGTTTAACCCCCGACCAGGGGCAGGAATTCGCTCTCCTCCTTCCCGCTGGACGCGGAGAGCTCCGCAACGAGCACTTGCCGCGCCGTTAAGTACATTTTCCGCTCGCCCGCCGAAAGACCCTTTTCACGGTCCCGCCGGATCAGGCATTTTACAACGTCCGCAACACCGAAAATATCGCCCACGCGGAGCTTGTTCAGGTTGTCGCGGTAACGCTGATTCCAATTTTCACTCTCGTCCGAGCAGCCTTCTTCGGCCAGAAACGCGACGACTTTTTCGCATTCTCCCGCGCAGACGAGTTTTCGAAGGCCGACCGCTTCCGCCGTATCAACCGGCACCATTGCGGACATACGCCCCATGACGAACCGCAGCATATAATACTTCGCCGTTTCGCCAAGGACGCTCTGCTCCTCGATAGACTCCACGACCCCAACGCCATGCATGGGATAGCAGACCATGTCGCCAATCTGAAACACCGGTTGGGCTCCTTTCGCCTAATTCAGCTTCATACAAAGTATAGTATATCATTCAAGTTCAGATACTGTCAACAAAAACTCGTATAATATCACAATGATTACGGGCTGTCAACCATAAATTTTCACCGTCTACCGCGCAGGTTTCGCGCAAAAGCGCGCGGGAAGCCGCACGATGCGAAGCATTCCTGCAATAATGGCAAATATACGCCGTTTTTGGCCGTTTTAGGGCTTATAACGGAAAGGCGGAAGCCGTTTTCACGGTCTCCGCCAGATAAGTTAATTGGTAAAATCCGCCCTGCGGGATAGCCTCCCCGCTTGCAGGCGGCCTGGCTTTTTTTACAGCAGCGTCTGCTGTTCGGAACAGCTCATATCCAGAAGGCGTTTGCTCACGCGCTGTTCGAACATGGTGCTCATCGGCGCGCGGTCGTGGATAATCTTGACCGCCTGGGCGAACATCGGCGCCGCGGAGATGAAGCGGATCTTGGGCGAAAGGTACGCGTACGGGCACTCCAGCGTATCGGTCGACACAAGGAACTCAATGGGGCTTGCGTCGATCTTTTTGATACCCTCTTCGCCCAGCACGTTATGGGAGAGCGCGGCGTAAACGCGCTTTGCGCCCTTGTCCATCAGCGCGTAGCTGACGTCCACCAGCGTGCCGCCGGAGATGGAGAAGTCGTCAATGACCAAACAGGTCTTGTCTTTTACGTCGCCGATGACTTCCAGAACCTTCGCCTTTTCGTCGTGACCCACGCGCATTTTGTCGCCAATGGCCACGGGGCAGTTCAGTTCGGTGGCATATTCTCTTGCGCGCTTTGCCGAACCCGCGTCCGGCGAAACCACGACCAGATCGTCCCCCACGATGCCCGAGCGGCGGATGTACTCGCAAAGCAGCGCTTTTGCGTAAAGGTGATCCACGGGCTTTTTGAAGAATCCCTGCACCTGCGGCGCGTGGAGGTCCATTGTAATCAGGCGGTCAACGCCCGCGGCTTCGATGCAGTCCGCACAGACGCGCGCACGGATGGAAACGCGAGGTTCGTCCTTTTTGTCGCCCTTGGCGTAGGAAAAATAAGGAATGATGGCGGTCACGGAGTTGGCGCTTGCGCGCTTGAATGCGTCGATCCAGAACAGCAGTTCTACGAATTCGTCGTTCGGCTGCCGACCGATCGGCTGGACGATGTACACATCCTTATCGCGGATGGATTCGTTGACGCGAACAAAGATATTCCCTTCGCTGAATTTAATGGTTTCCGAATCGCCCAACTGCGTGCCCAGGTATGCGCACATCTTTTTGGCGAATGTTCTGCCCGTCTGCCCGGCAAATATCTTGATAATCCCCGATCCGGTGTACATAGCCTCTCCCCTTTTCGCTCCAATAATATCGGCTGTGACCCTTGCAACCACATTATAGCAGACCCAAGGGTACTTCTCAACACAATATACCCGTTCCGGCAGGAAAAGTTGCGTTGTTTTGGCTGATTTGGGCCATAAAAAACGCCGCCTGCGAGTGCGGGTATATGTTTGTAACATATTATAGCATAGTTTGCCCGGCTTGGCACCGGTCAATTTGATATAGCGCTATATAGAGGTTCGTCTTCGGGGCTCCGCCCCAACCCCCGCTGCTTGATGCTCACAAAACATCAGGGTTTCCAAAGGGGCGGTCGTCCCTTTGGCAGGAGCTCGAGGGCAGCGCCCTCGAATGGTTTTCCTCGGGGCTCCGCCCCAATCCCCGCTCAGGGGTAAAACCCCTGAGAATCCCTACGTTCTCTCCGGCCTCGATTCAAAGAACGCGCGCGACTCTTCCAGCGCGGCGCACGCGCGCCAAGTCTGGCCTGGAACCACTTCCGCGCGGTTTAACCCGTGATAATCGCTGCCGCAGGTCACAATCATCCCGCTTTGGCGCGCAATGCTCACAAGCAAAGCGCCTTCGCCTTCGCTCATGGACGGATGGAACGCCTCCATCCCCATCAACCCATACCCCCGCAGAAGCGCCGAGAGTTTATGCGGGTCGGAGTTGCCGTGCATCGGGTGCGCCCAAACGGGCACGCCGCCCGCGCCTAGGATGAGCGAAATCACCTGCTCCGGCGTAAAGCGCTCCACAGCAAAGTAACCCGGCTTGCCTTTATGCAGATACCGGGTAAACGCTTCCCGCGTGGTTTGCGCAAAGCCGCCCGCAACGAGCGCAAGCGCAAAATGCAGCCGGGTCGCAACGCCGCCGTCCCGGTTCAGTAGCGGCTCAATCTCCATGCCCGCCAGTTTCAGGCGCCGGACGATTTCGCCGTTGCGTTCGATGCGTCGTTGCCGCGCGGTCTCCAAGGCCGCACTGAGGCGCGGTTCGGCAATGTCCACATCCAGCCCCAGAATGTGCAGTTCGTGCGGCCACTTCGTATCCATCTCCAGCGCGGGCAAAACGCGGACGCCGAGGCGTTTTCCCGCCACCAGCGCTTCCGTTACTCCAGTGACGCAGTCGTGATCCGTCAGCGCGGCAAGGGTTACGCCAAGCGACGCCACGCGGGCAATCACCTCGGCAGGTGAATCCGTCCCGTCGGAACAGGTGCTGTGCATATGCAGGTCAAAGGGCTGTTTAGTTGTATTTTGTGTTTCTGTTTGTGTCATGCGAAAATTCGATCTCCGTTATCTGAAAACGGGGCGGCTTGGCCGCCCCGTTTTTGCTTGTTCGCTGTACTTTTAATGATTCGTTACGCTTCGCTGCCGCTGGGAACGGCGCCGTCCGGCATGCTGCCCTGATCCGCTTCCGGCTTGGGCGCTTTGGGCGCGCGCTTTACGGGCGCTTTCTTCTTCGGTTTACCCATCACGGCGGCGGGATCTTCGCCGCTCAGAATCGCTGCAAACTGTTCGCCGGAGATGCGCTCGTGCTCAATGAGCACGTTCGCCAGACGGTCCAGCGCTTCCATATCCGAGCTGATGGCAACCTTGGCACGTTCGAACTGTTCGTCCAGAATCTTACGCACTTCGTCGTCCACCTTGGCCGCGAGGGATTCGGAATAGTTCCGCTGGTGCCCCCAGTCCTTGGCGATGAACACTTCTTCCTGACCGCCGAGGAAGATCGGGCCAACGGTATCGCTCATACCGTACTCGGTGACCATTTTATGCGCTATCTCGCTCGAACGCTGCAAGTCGTTGTACGCGCCGGTGGAAACGTCGTCAAACTTGAGCAGTTCGGCAACGCGCCCGCCCAGCGCCATGGCGATGCGGTCGAGCAGCTTGTTCTTGGTTACGTGCATCATGTCCTCTTTGGGCAGATACATCGTGTAGCCTGCCGCCATGCCACGCGGGACGATGGAGACTTCGTGCACGGGGTCGCATCCTTCCAGTTTGAGGGCTACGATGGCATGACCCGCCTCGTGGTAGGCCGTGATACGCTTGTCGCTTTCCGTAATCACGCGGCTGCGCTTTTCCGGTCCCATCTGCACGCGGGTGATGGCTTCTTCCAGTTCCACCATGGAAAGGGTCTTCTTGCCGGCGCGCGCGGCGAGAATTGCCGCTTCGTTGAGCACGTTTTCCAAATCCGCGCCGGTGAAACCGGGTGTGCGCTTGGCGAGGACGGCGAGATCCACTTCCGGCGCGAGCGGCTTGTTGCGCGCGTGCACCTTGAGAATTTCCTCGCGGCCCTTCACGTCCGGGTAGTTTACGGTAATCTGCCGGTCAAAACGGCCGGGACGCAGCAGCGCCGGGTCGAGGATGTCCGGGCGGTTCGTCGCGGCGATGACGATAATGCCTTCGTTGGGCGCAAAGCCGTCCATCTCCACAAGGAGCTGGTTGAGCGTCTGTTCGCGCTCGTCGTGTCCGCCGCCCATGCCCGCGCCGCGATGGCGTCCGACGGCGTCGATTTCGTCAATAAAGACGACCGAAGGGGTTGCCCGTTTGGCGGTCTGGAACAGGTCGCGCACGCGCGACGCGCCGACGCCGACGAACATTTCCACAAAGTCAGAACCGGAAATCGAGAAGAACGGAACCTTCGCTTCTCCCGCGACGGCTTTTGCCAGGAGGGTTTTGCCCGTGCCCGGAGGGCCTATGAGCAGAACGCCCTTGGGAATCCGCGCGCCGATGGCGTTGAACCGCGCGGGATTGCGCATGAAATCGACAATCTCCTTGAGCTCTTCCTTCTCCTCGTCCGCACCGGCAACGTCCGCAAACGTTACATGCAGCTTATCTCCAGTCTGCAGGCGCGCGCGGGACTTGCCAAAGTTGGTCATCTGCTTGCCGCCGCTCTGGGCGCGCATCATAAAGAAGTAGAATACGCCGAACGCGCCAAAGATCAGAAGGTACGGCAGGATGATCGACCAGATCGACTCCTCCACAATCTTCGATTCATAGGCAAACGAATAGTCCGCGCTGGAAACCTCGTCCACGCTGGCAAACTTGTCCGGGTTTGCCGCGTAAACAATGGCCGCCATGTCCGCGCGGAAGGTCGATTCGGACGGGATGACTACATAGAACTCGGTCTTCTTGGGCAGGTCCTTTGCGGTCGAAGCGCTGTCGCCATAGAGGCCGTAGACTTCGCGTTGGTTGACCTGAATCGCTTTAATGGTCTTACCGGAAGGGGTGTTGGCGGTTTCCGTATTGGTCACCAACTGCAGAAAGTCGGTGTTGTAATCCAATTCATCCGGTTCTTTGGTCGTCAGGTTCATCCCGGATACCATGTAGATAATTGCCGCAAAGAGCAGAACCCAAATGACGGCCGTCATGACTTTTTTATTCAAACAATTGTCCTCCATCTGCGGGTTGCGGTCGTTGTTCCGCGCGCCGCGCATTGATCCGCGGCAGAGCGCCTTCTCTCTTTTGCGCCTGCCGTTTGCCGCTTCCTGCGGCGGGCTGATAAACTATTCGGAATACACCGAAGATTTCAAAACGCCAACAAACGGAAGGTTGCGGTAGAACCCTTCGTAGTCCAGACCGTAGCCCACGACGAACTCGTTGGGAATCAAAAATCCGCGGTAGTCGGGCGTAATGTCGCATTCTCTGCGCTCGGGCTTATCGAGCAGGCAGCAGACTTTGAGCGAGGCGGGGCTGCGGCTGGAGAGCAGCTTGGTCAGGTGCAGCAGCGTAAGCCCGCTGTCCATGATGTCCTCGGCAATGATCACGTGCTTGCCCGCAATGGACGTGTCCAAGTCCTTTGTGATGCGCACGATTCCGCTGGTCTTCTGCTCGGTGCCGTAGCTGCTGATGCCCATGAACTCCATCTGCATGGGAATTCGCATGGCGCGCGCAAGGTCGGCAAAGAACACGACCGCGCCTTTGAGGATGCAAAGCAGCACAACGTCGCCTTCGGCGTTTTCGTAATCTTTGGAGAGCTGCTCGCCCAACTCCGCGATGCGCTGGCGAATTTCCTCCTCCGAAAGGAGCACCTTTGCAATATCGTCCCGCATGATTTTCCCTCTCAAGAGCCCTTACCCCCTGTAAACGTAATATGCAGTATGTTTCTTGTTTCCGGCTTGACCTTTGCGCGTTCGGAAAGCGCAAGTCCCGCCGCAAAATACACTTCATTTCCCGCGCAGATCAGCGGAAGATCCCGGTGCTCGCGCGGAATTTTTTTATCGATCAGCACTTCCTTGAGCTTCTTGGCTCCCGGCGCGCCGAGCGGCCAGAACCGGTCGCCGGTTCGCCTTGTGCGGACAACCAACTCTTCGGGCAGCGCGTCCGCGTCCAAATACGCTTCGTTCGCGCTCACCGGTTCGCGGTAGGCGGAAACCCGTTCCGACTCAATCTTGCCAAGGGGTGTTTCGGTCGTTCCCTCCCGCACAAACGGCGTTTCAAACGTAATCGGAGCGGAGTATCTTCCGATATACAGCGCGGTTGCGTCGATCCAGGCGCTGTAACCGCCGGAAAGCTCAATCACGGTGCCCGTTTTCGCCTTTGCCAGCGCCAGAACCCGCCTGACGTCCGCTTCCGAAACGTCCTCGTCCAGCGCGTAAACGCGCCGTTTAAGTATTCTTGCGCTCAAAGGCTGCGGCAGCTGCGAAAGTTGTTTGCGGTTCAACCCCTCGCCAATGGTAAGTGCACGTTCCGCTTCTGCGGAAAGCTGCTGTAAATATGCTTCGTCCCCGGCGCAGAGCGCGGCGGTTTTGCAGAGCGCTTCCGAAACGTTTGGCTGCACCGCTTCCAGCGCGGGAATCAGCTCGTTTCGAACGCGGTTGCGAAACGCGTCGTTCTGCGTGTTGGTTTCATCCTCGCAAAACGGCTGTCCCAGTTCGGCCAGATAGGCCAGAATCTCTTTTCGCGTCGTGTCCAGCATCGGGCGGATAACGCATCCCGTTCGCGCGCGCATGCCAGCGAGCCCGGAAAGGCCGCATCCACGCAGCAGGTGCATGAGCACCGTTTCCGCCTGGTCGCCTCTGTGGTGGGCAACGGCGATTACGTCCGCTTGAAAGTGGAGCCTCGCGCGTTCCAAAAACGCGTACCGGAGTTCCCTTGCCGCCTGTTCGAGCGTTTGCTTCTGTTCGCGCGCATAGGCGGGCGCGTCGGCGCGCTCGATTAAAATAGGAATACCGCGCTGTTGGCAGAGGTCTTCACAAAACGCCAAATCGCATTCCGCGCTCTCGCCGCGAATGCCGTGGTGCAGGTGCGCGGCGTACAGACCCGCAATTTCGCCTTCCGCCAGCAGTTCGCTAAGGCGCAGCAGCAAAGCCGTGGAATCCGCCCCGCCGGAGAGAGCAACGAGCACCCGGCCGGTCGGGCCGACGCCAAGCGTTTGCAGCGTTTCCACCGTAAACAGGCGGTTCCGTTTCTCCGAACTATGCATACTACCCCGTGCCGTTTCCGGCGTTTGCCGCACAACGCTCTGCAGGCAATTCGCCTGCCAACGCATAGAACCCCATAGTGAAATATAGTGCTATTCTACCCGCATCCCCTCTATTTTACAAGTGTTCCAACGAAATTAGCGAGTAGTGTTGCAAACAATTCACGCTTGGGTATCTTTTGACATGATTTGTCAAATCCACTATACTGATGTGGAATGTAGGGAGCATGAACTATGCCGGATTCCATTCATAACGGGCATCGCGAACGAATTCGCGAGCAATACAAAAAGAGCGGCGCGGAAACCTTTCTGGATCATCAGTTCTTGGAACTGCTGCTGACGTACGCTATCCCGCGCAGGGACACCAACGCGCTTTCCCACGCGCTGCTGGATCGCTTCGGCACGCTGGAAGGCGTTGTGACCGCGGAAATCGACCAGCTGACCATGGTGGAAGGCATTGGCGAGAGCGCGGCGGTCTTTCTGCGCATGCAGGGGGATCTGTTCAGCAGGCTGCTGCTGCGTCGATCCGAGGATTCGCGCGGGAACATTCGCCTGACAACGCCCGCCGCCGCCGCGCGGTATGCCGTTGCTCTGCTGTCGCTGAGTTCCTACGAAACCGTGCTCGCCGTTTGCCTGAACGCAAAAAAGGTCGTGCAGTCCTGCGAATCGCTCCAGCGCGGCACCCTGACGGAAGCGCAGATCTACCCGCGCAGCATTGCGGAGGTCGCCCTGCTCAAGCGCGCGCACGGCGTTCTGCTGATCCATAACCACCCTTCCGGCGACCCGACGCCCTCCCGCGAGGACGCGGAAGCAACCGAGCTGGTCAAAGCGGCGCTGGGAAGCGTCGGCGTGCAGCTCTACGACCACCTGATCGTCGGCGGCACCAACGCATACAGCTTCACCACGCGCGCAGTCATCGGCGTTTCCGGCGCTGAAACGGAAGTACGCTCGCTGGAGGACTTCCAGTCGCGCTATGCTTCGCAGACGCAGCCGCTTCCGCTTGTGCGCGTGATGGAACCTTACGAGGACTGAACCTTAATATATGGAGGTGCGTCATGAGCAAATACGACCCTCTGTGGGAGCAGTTTCGCGGTAAATTGGAGCCGCAAATAAAGCTTACATTCGCCGAACTCCAGCAGATTCTGGGTTTTCCTATCGATCACTCGTTCTTGAACTACAAAAAAGAGCTCCTCCCCTTCGGCTACGAGGTGGAGAAGATTTCGTTAAAAGAGCAGACGGTGCTGTTTCGAAAAATCAGCTGAGGAATGATTTGCTGTAATTTGTTTCAGAGATAGATTACTTCGTACATATAAAACAAGCGGCGGGTTCCCCGCCGCTTGTTTCTTATTCGTTTTTTAGGGCATGACGGGCTTTTCGGAGATGACGTAGACTACCGTCACCTGCGCGGAAACCGCAATGGCGCTGCTTTCAAACGCAATGCCGACGAGCTGGTCCTCTCCCGGCGTCTCCACGGCGGAAGCGATCGAGTCGAGCGTAACGTTGCCTGCTTCTGCAATAGACGAGGCTTTTGCATACGCGTCCGCCATAGCGGCGGCGAGCGCCTCCGAGTACGCGGCGGAAGCGTCCGTCAGGCTGTAGGTCGCTTCGTAGGATTCCGTAATGCCCGCGTCGATGATTGGCGAGAGCACGCCGTTGACCTTGCCGACGTCGGTGAGCGTAATCGTAATTGTGTCGGTTGCCACGTAGCCGGTAATCGCGCCGTCGCTCTCGCGCTGGTGCGTGCTCAGCGTCGCGCCCGTCGTTGTGAGGTTTTTCGGCAGAACGCCCTGCGCAGCCGCAATTTCGCTGACCTGCTGCACACGTTCTTCGCACTTGAGCGCCGCTTCTTCGGATGTGGCCCCCGACCCCTGCACAACGATGGTGATGGTGGAGAAATCGGGAGCTGCAATCACTTCGCCGCTGCCCGTCACCTGAATCGTGTGCTCGTCCGCCGGGAATTCGTTGTTCACAATCACATCCGGCTGTTCCGGCTGCGCGGTCGGCCCCGGCGTGATGTCGTCCTCCGCCTTGCAGGCGGCAAACGGCAGCATCACCGCCGCCAGAAGAAGTGCGAGCGCGGCTTTGAACAGCCGATTCCTGCGTTGGTTCATACTTGCGCCTCCAAATCTACGCGGTTGAGAATTCCACCCTGTAAAAATATCTTCAGATTGTCCGCCGCAATACGGGCGAGCTTTTTGCGCATCTCCAGCGGCGCCCAGCCGATATGCGGGGTCAGCAGGCAGTTCTTTGCACTCAACAGCGGGTCGTCCATGGAGATCGGCTCGGTTTGAGCCACGTCGAGACCCGCGGCAAAGAGCCTGCCGCTGTTCAGCGCTTCGGCAAGGTCAAACGAGTTGACCAGCACGCCGCGCGCGGTGTTAATGAGAATCGCAGTGGGCTTCATCTTTTCAATGGCCGCACGGTTAATCATGCCGGTGGTCTCCGCATTCGCGGGGCAATGCAGGGAGATAACGTCGCTCTGCACGAGCAGTTCGTCCAGGGAAACGTATTCGCCCTCGAATCCTTCCCGACGGGTGCGGCTGTAGCCCATAACGCGCATGCCGAACGCGCGCGCAATCTTAGCCGCCGCCTGCCCGATTTCGCCCGTGCCGATTACGCCGAATGTCTTGCCGTATAGACAAAGCAGCGGGTAGTCCCAGGCGCAGTCGCCCGGGCCCTGCGTCCAGCGGCCTTTTCGCACCTCTGTGTCAAAGGAGCGCGCGCGGTTGGTCAAATCCAGCAGAAGCGCAAATACCTGCTGCGCCACCGCCATGGTGGAGTATCCCGGAACGTTGCAAACGGCAACATGGTGATTTCGTGCGGCTGCAAGGTCGATTTTGTCGAACCCCGTTGCGGTCAGACCGAGGAACTTCAGCTTCGGCGCGGCGGAAAACTCCGCTTCCCCCAGCCTGCAGCGGTTGGTAAACACCGCGTCCGCATTCAAAATCCGTTCCGCAATCTGCTCCGGCGGCGTCAGATCATACGCGGTGACGTGCCCCAGTTCTTCAAACATCCCCCAGCCGACGTCGCCGGGGTTAAACGAGTACGCGTCCAGAATGACGATTTCCATGCCGTATGTTGGTTACTCCCAAAGGTTGTATAGCGGTCGGGCGCAAGTAAACGTAAAATCGGCAATTCCTGCCGCTCCGTTTTCCGGGCGCTGATCCGCGCGGCGGATTAGGACGTTTACACCTAACCGAATGTAAAAAAAGTATACCGCATTCCCCGTCGTATGACAAGCGAACGATGAAAGCGAAGCGCCCCTGCCGCGCGCTTTCACTTTTGGCTCAGGCGGAGAAAAAAATCCGCATTCTCCGCCGGATTTTCCCCTTTGTCGTGCCCCGCGTTGCAGGAAACCGCAATATGTTGTATAATATACGAATAAATTGGGGGTATTGGCACACATTGTATCAAATCCCCTGCGGCGGCTGACCCGCGCCGCAAAGGATGATACCGCCCTGCGGGCAATGCGCTGCCCCCGTCTTTTCAGGTTTGAAACAACCGGCGAACGGATAACGAACCCAATATCATTTAGCTTGGAACTTGGTTCCGGAAAGGTTGAGAGGTCTTTGGCTTCTAAGAACGAAACGGCTGTCTCCAGCGGCAAAAAAGCCGCCGAAACGCGCGCGAAGAACCGCGAGCGCGATAAACGCGCGTCGGAAGTATCCGGCGTGCTCCTCATCGCCGGAGGGCTCCTCGCGGCGGCGTATCTCTTTTTCTCCGCGGCGGGGTATCTTGGCGAAATGCTTGGCAAGGCTCTGTTCGGCCTGCTGGGCGTGATTTCCTATGCGCTGCCGGTCATCCTCATCGGCGTCGGCATTCTCTATATCCGCGGCAGTTCCAACGAGCGTCTCAACGGCTCCGGCTGGTACCTGATGCTCGGCATCCTCGCGCTGGTTACGCTTTTGCAGACCATCCGCACGACGGTCTACGATGGCGTTTTGTACATGAATTATATCAACGAGGCATTCAGCGTCGGCCAAACCGCGCATATGGGCGGCGGTTTCATCGGCGCGGTGCTCTGCTACCCGCTTCTTCTGTTGGGCGGCAAAACGCTGGCGTATGTCCTCTCCATTTCGGTCATCCTCGTCTGCATCATCGCCATCACCGGTTTCTCCATTCTCGAAACGGGCAAAAAGATCAAGGAGTCCGTTGCCAGCGCGAAGGAAGCTTCCGGCACGTCTCTGGCGGAAGCGCGCGAGGACGGTAAAAAACCGATGTTTACGTTGACGCTGGACGATGAAACGCCTCCCGCAAAAACCGGCAAGCGCAAGGCTGCGGCAGAACCCGTTGCGGAAGTTGTTCCCTCCAAAAAGAAACGCGCAAAGCCCGTCGAGGCCGAGCGCGAGCTGCAGGACTTTTCCGGCACGTTCCGCACCAAGGACGGCCTTCCGCCCAAGCGCAAGGAGCCGGAAATCATTCGCCCCGGGTACTCGGAGGACATCGATTTCGAGCCCAGCGGCGATCTGCCCGTGCAGAGGAGTTCTGGCAAAAAAGGCGCTCCTCAGCCCGTTCAACTGCCCGATCCGACGCCGCTTTTCGGCGCACAGCTGCCCAAGCAGGCGGAAAAGCCCGTCAAAGGCCCCGCGCGCCAGCCGGGCGTCAAGCAGCAGCCCATTCCCGCCGCTTCCAACGCGAAATCGCAGCCGGAAGCGATCGTTGCGAACGCGCATTACGCCTCCCCCAAGCTCGACCTGCTCGAAAAGGCGGACGTCGCCAAGGAGGATGAAAACGATTCCCCCGAGGAAAAGGCGCGCATCCTGATTGAAACGCTCAACAACTTCCGCATCAGCGCACAGGTAACGAATATCGCCGTCGGCCCCGCGCTGACGCGCATCGAAATCCAGCCCGCGCCGGGTGTGCGCATTTCGCGCATCACGGCGCTGCAGGGCGATATCACCATGGCGCTCGCGGCTCCGCGCCTGCGCATGGAAGCGCCGATTCCCGGCAAAAACGCCATTGGCATCGAAATCCCCAACAAGCGCAGCGCGCTCGTGGTGCTCAGAGACATCGTAGAGAGCAAGGAATTCCGCTCCAGCACGTCTCCCGTGACCATGGCGCTCGGACGCGAAGCCAGCGGCAAGATCATCGTTGCGGACTTAACGCGCATGCCCCACCTGCTCATCGCGGGCGCGACCGGTTCCGGCAAGAGCGTCTGCATCAACGATATCATCATCTCCATGGTGTATAAGAGCTCGCCCGCCGAGGTGCAGTTTATCCTCATCGACCCCAAGAAGGTCGAAATGACGGTCTATGGTTCGCTCCCGCACCTGATGATGCCGGTCGTAACCGAAAACAAGAAAGCCGCCAACGCTTTGCGCATGGCGGTCAAGCATATGGATGAGCGCTATAAAACGTTCTCCGAAGTCGGCGCAAAGAACCTGGAGCGCTACAACGAGCGCATGGAAGACAAGTCCAAGTGCCTGCCGCGCATCGTGGTCATCATCGACGAGCTGGCCGACCTCATGATGGTAGCGCCCGACGAAGTGGAGGACAGCATCTGCCGCATCGCCCAACTCGGACGCGCGGCGGGCGTCCACCTGATTCTCGCCACCCAGCGCCCGGATGCAACGGTCATTACGGGGCTCATCAAGTCGAATATCCCCTCGCGCATCGCGTTTGCGGTGAGCAGCGCGGTCAACAGCCGCATCATCCTCGATATGAGCGGTGCGGAAAAACTGCTGGGTCACGGCGACATGCTCTTCCATCCCGACGGGGCGAACAAGCCCGTCCGTCTGCAGGGCGCATATGTCGCCGACGACGAGGTGGAGCGCGTGATGGCGTTCTTCCGCAGTAAGTCGCTCCGCCCGACATTTAGCGAACAGGTTATCGAAGACCTCTCCCACGCCGAAAAGACGGGAGCAACCGGCGGCGTATTCGGCGAAGGCAAGCAGGACGACGAACTGCTCGGCCCTGCCGTGCGCGTCGTGCTCGAATACGGTCAGGCCAGCACCTCCATGATTCAGCGACGGCTCCGCGTTGGCTATTCCCGCGCGTCCCGGCTGATCGATACCATGGAAGTAAAAGGCTATGTTTCGCGCTTCAACGGCAGTAAGCCGAGGGACGTGATTATCAAGCAGGCGCAGTATCGCGAAGTATTTGGCGACGATACGCCGTTTGCCGAGATTCCTTCGCCCGACCACGCGCCTATCGGTGACTTTTATAGAGACAAATAACAGGCAGGAAACCAGATTGAACCGAAATCTATACGCCGCAGAAACGGCGAGCAACAACGCAAGGAGCGATCTATGGCGGTAATCGGAGTCATCTCGCTCGGATGCGCAAAAAATCAGGTGGATACCGAACGTATGCTCGGCCTGCTCGTCGGCGCGGGGCATTCGATTACGAACAATCCCGAACAGGCGGACGTACTGATTGTCAACACCTGTGGGTTCATCGAATCCGCCAAACAGGAGTCCATCGACGCCATCCTCGAAATGGCGCAGTATAAGCAGGGCGGCAAGTGCCGCCAGCTCATCGTGACCGGCTGCCTTTCTGAACGCTATCGCGCGGAACTCAAGGACGCCATGCCGGAAATCGACGTCCTTCTCGGCGTCCGCGAATATGAAAAACTCCCCCGCCTGCTCGGCGCTGTTTCGGACGCGCCCGTCTGCGGCCCACAGACCGCGCGGGTACTCACCACGCCCATCTACAGCGCTTACCTCCGCATTGCGGACGGCTGCGACAACCGCTGCACCTACTGCGCCATTCCGCTGATTCGCGGCGGGCTTGTGAGCGAGCCAATGGAGGCGCTGGTGGACGAAGCAAAACGCCTGTCCGACGGCGGAGTCACCGAACTGACGCTGATTGCGCAGGATACTTCCGGCTACGGCATCGACCGTTACGGCAAACCCATGCTGCCGGAACTGCTCGCAAAGCTCGAAGCAATCGACGGCATCCACTGGCTCCGCGTGCTCTATACCTATCCCGATACCGTTACGCCGGAACTGATCGACCGTTTCCGCACCAGCGAAAAGATCGTTCCCTACCTCGATATGCCGCTGCAGCACACTGAGGACGAACTGCTCCGGCGGATGAACCGCCGCGGCGATCAAAAGCACATTCTCCGCGTGCTGGACTATGTTGCCGAGCACGCGCCGGAGTTTATGCTTCGTACAACCCTGATGGTCGGCTTTCCCGGCGAAACGGAAGAGCAGTTTCAGCGCATGCGGCAGTTCATCGTGGATCACCCGTTCGACCGCGTGGGCGCGTTTGCGTTCTCGCCCGAGGACGGAACCCGCGCGGCTACCCTGCCCGGCCAGGTGCCGGAGGATGTCAAGCAGCGCCGTCTCGGCGAGCTGATGCAGACGCAGCAGGCCGTTTCCGCCGCGCGTAACCGCGCGAGGGTCGGCAGGCAGGTGGAAGTTTTGATCGAAGGTTACGATGGAGCGCGCGCCTTTGGCCGCAGCTATGCCGAAGCGCCGGATGTGGACGGGCGAATCTATCTGCTCACCAATTCGCCTCCGCCGGTCGGCAGCTATCTCCCGGCAAAGCTGACGGAAGCGCTCGAATACGACATGATCGGAGTACCGCTATGACAACCGAAGAACAAAAGCAAACAATCGCGGAAATGCCGCAGTCGAATCCGGAACCGGCGGCTCCCGCCAATCCGGCAGAGCCTTCCGCGCCAAAGCGGAGAGGCCTCAATCTGCCCAACCAACTGACGATGTTTCGTATGCTGCTTGTGCCGCTCATGGCTGCCGCGTTTTCGTTTGACCATTGGCTGAGCTGGTGGAATTACCTTGCGGCGGGTATTTTCTTTATTGCGGACATGACGGATATTGTAGACGGTTACATCGCCCGAAAATACAACCTGATTACGAACTTCGGCAAGCTGATGGATCCCATTGCGGATAAGCTCCTGTTTTGCACGGCGTTTATCATGATGACCTGGAACGGCATGCTCCACCCCATCCTCTGCATCATCTTTGTGGGCCGCGAAATCATCGTTTCCGGCTTCCGGCTCGTCACCGCGAACAGCGGAAAGGTCATCGCCGCCAACTGGCTGGGCAAACTCAAATCCACCCTGCAGGTCATCGCCATCCTATGGACGCTGCTCGGCAACCCGATCTTCTCGCGCTGGAATTTTGCGTTCGACTTCGGAGTGATGTGCACGGCGGCGGTCTTTACCATCTGGTCGGCCATCGATTACATCGTTGCCAATAAAAACGCCGTCAACTGGGATTGACGCGTAAAAAACTTGAATTGGATCACCGCGCCTGGCGCGGTTTTATGAGGAAGGAACTACAC
This sequence comes from Christensenellaceae bacterium, assembly GCA_963674535.1. Classification (GTDB taxonomy): domain Bacteria; phylum Bacillota; class Clostridia; order Christensenellales; family CAG-138; genus UBA7703. The sequence continues at coordinate 1,893,497 of OY771363.1, forward strand.
TTTATGATAGCGGAAATCGTCTCCGTCGGCACGGAGCTTCTCATGGGTCAGGTCGTCAATACGGACGCGCAGTTCATCGCACAGCGGCTTGCGCCGCTCGGATTTCAGGTGTTTTACCATACCACCGTCGGGGACAACGCCAAGCGGCTGACCGCCGTTGTGCACCAGTGCGTGGAACGTTCGGACGTTGTGGTGTTTACCGGCGGGCTTGGGCCTACGGACGACGACCTCACAAAGGAGACCGTTGCCGCCGCGTTCGGCATGACCGTGGAACCCGTGCCGGAGGAAGTGGAAAAGCTCACCAAATACTTTGCCGCGCGCGGCTACCCCATGACGCCCAACAACTATAAGCAGGCGAGCTTTCCAAAGGGTTCCGTCATTTTGCCGAACGACTTTGGCACCGCGCCCGGCTGCATTCTCTCGGCGGGCGGAAAGACCGCGGTTCTCTTGCCCGGGCCGCCGCGCGAGCTCTTCCCCATGTTTCAGAACTACGTCATGCCTTACCTTGAGCGCATGACCGGAGCCAAGCTCTTTTCGCGAGAGCTGCATATCTTCGGCATGGGCGAGTCCAGCGCAACGTATCAGCTCAGGGACATCATTGAAAACCAGACCAACCCGACCGTCGCACCGTACGTCAAGACCGGCGAAGTTTCGCTCCGCGTGACCGCGCTCTGCCAGAACGCCGAGGAGGGTGAAGCCCTCGTGCGCCCGATGATCGACGAAATCGTTTCCCGTCTGGGGAACGTTGTCTACTCCACCATCGGCGAATCCCTGCCGGAAACCTGCGCGCGCCTTCTCACGGACGACTGCCTTACCCTTGCCGTTGCGGAGAGCTGCACCGGCGGACTGATCGCCAGCGAGCTCGTCGCCATCCCCGGATGCTCGAACTTCCTGCTGGAAGGGTGTGTGGCTTACTCCAACGAAGCAAAGATGCGCCGCTTAGGCGTAAAGCGGGAAACACTGGACGCGTTCGGCGCGGTCAGCGAGCAGTGCGCGCGCGAAATGGCGGAGGGCATGCGTGCCTCCTCCGGCGCAAGCTTCGCGCTGGCAACAACAGGTTTTGCCGGCCCCGACGGCGGCACGGCGGAGAACCCGGTCGGTACGGTCTATATCGCGCTTTCAGGCGCTTTGGGCACGGAAGTCAAGCGCGTTTCCCTCCATGGCGAACGCGCGCGCATCCGCGAACTCGCGGCGCTGAACGCCTTTGACCTGCTTCGCCGCACGCTGAGCAAATAACGTAAGAGATCGGCGTTTATCTCCAGAAATCACTGTACGAACCCACTTTCAGCGTGCTATAATACGTTGAACGGATGCGATCATTTGTTTTCATTCGTAACGTGTCTGTAAGCGGATGCTATCCCCGAACATGCTATCCGATTGGATACAACAGCTCAAGATTGGAAGGATTATCATGATGGTTGAAAAAGAAAAAGCGTTGGAAATCGCTCTGGGACAAATCGAAAAGCAGTTCGGTAAGGGCGCGATCATGAAGCTTGGCGACGCGGGCGCGCGCGTGCCGGTTGCCACCGTTTCCACCGGCTGCCTTCCGCTGGATATCGCGCTCGGCGTAGGCGGCATTCCGCGCGGCAGGGTCGTTGAGATCTTCGGGCCGGAATCCTCCGGTAAAACCACCATCGCGCTGCATATCGTTGCCGAGGCGCAGAAGGTTGGCGGAACCGCCGCGTTTATCGACGCAGAACACGCGCTCGATCCGGTGTATGCCGAAGCGCTGGGCGTCAAGGTGGACGATCTCTATGTCTCCCAGCCGGATACCGGCGAGCAGGCGCTGGAGATTACGGAAGCGCTGGTTCGCAGCGGTGCCATCGACGTTGTGGTTGTGGACTCCGTTGCGGCGCTTGTTCCCAAAGCGGAAATCGAAGGCGACATGGGCGACGCGCACGTCGGCCTTCAGGCGCGTTTGATGAGTCAGGCGCTGCGCAAGCTCACCGGCGCGATCAACAAGTCCAACACGATCGTTATCTTTATCAACCAGCTGCGTGAAAAAGTCGGCGTGATGTTCGGCAACCCCGAAACCACCCCCGGCGGCAAGGCACTCAAATTTTACGCCTCCGTGCGTCTGGACGTGCGCCGCATCGACGCGCTGAAGAACGGCACCGAGATCGTCGGCAACCGTACGCGCGTCAAGGTCGTTAAGAACAAGGTCGCGCCGCCGTTCAAGAGCGCGGAGTTCGACATGATCTACGGTGAGGGCATCTCCAAGGAAGGTTCCATCCTCGATATGGCCGTCGATAAAAAGCTCGTGATCAAGAGCGGCGCCTGGTACGCTTATGGCGACATGCGCATCGCGCAGGGGCGCGAGAACACGCGGCAGTTCCTCAAGGACAATCCGGAGCTTGCGCAGAAGCTCGATAAGGAGCTCCGCGCCATCTTTGACGAAGAGCGCAAGAAGGCAGCCGCCGATCAGGAAGCCAAGCGGAAAAATGCCGGCGACACCGTCCGCGCGGGCGACCCCACCGCCGCCGATTCCGAAGGAGAGTAACAACAGACAAAAAAGGCATACCCACGCGGGTATGCCTTTTTTTATTGCCAGACTTATCTTGCGGAAAACAGTGTCATATCCGTTCCCGTGTCGCGAATTAAAACCGAATTGTTCGCCCGGCTGATCACGAAACCCACGTAGATATCCCCCGCCGCGCCGGAGATGTTGATCACCTGCACGAGGTACACCACCCAGAACGCCGTTTCGTAAAACGCAATGTTGAGCACCGCCAGCGCTAACCCCAGCAGCACCACGGGCGCAAACGCAATCACCAGATACTGCCTCCTTCCGAACAGCGCCGGACTCCCCGCGTAGGCATACAACCCCGTGAACCCATACTTCGCCCGCTCGCCGGAAAACGCCTGCATGAACGCGCCGTGGACGAGTTCGTGAAGGATCATATAGAACACGATGCCGACCAGCAGCACGCCGACCAGCAACACAGAAGCAATGCTGAACGTGAATTCCACAACGGAAGGCCCAATGACAAACCCCAGCACGATCATTGCCGCCGAGATGCCCAGCGCAAGCGCGTTTACGATCAGCGCTTCCCTTCTGTTTCGCATGAGGTCGATTTTTCGTACTTCGCGATACCCCGCGGGCAATGTCGTCATGTTTCCTCCTGCTTCTTTTCGGGATTCTTCCAATACCGGCTGCCGTCGCGCGTTCTGAGCAGCCAGCCTTCGTCAATCAGGTCGCGGCGCAGTCTTGCGTGGTCGCCAAACGTATGCCAGCTTGCCAAAATTGCGTTGACTTCGTGCTCGGTATAGTCGCGGTCAAACTCAAACTTTTCCGCAAGATAGGCATACGCGATATCCCGCACGGTCTTCTTGCTGGGGAGCTGTTTGAGTTTTCCTTCTTCATCTAAAAAACGGTCGATTCCGGGTAACATATTTTCTCCTTTTTCCTTTCTTGAAAGAAAGGAAACGAAAGAACTATTTCTTTGTTGCTTTCTTTTAAAGAAAGCAAACGTTCTAATTCAGAAGCGCGTACTGGCTGTTGTAGATCTCCGCGTAGAAGCCGTTCTTTGCCAAAAGCTCCTTATGCGTTCCCTTCTCCACAATTTGGCCGTCGTTGACAACGAGGATCGTATCCGCATTGACGATGGTCGAGAGCCGGTGCGCGATGACAAAACTAGTCCGCGCGCGCATGAGTTCGTCCATCGTCTGCTGAATCAGAATCTCCGTGCGAGTGTCCACATTGCTGGTCGCTTCGTCGAGAATCAGTATGTTGCGGTTGGCCAAGTATGCCCGCGCAATGGTCAAAAGCTGCTTCTGTCCGCTGCTGACGTTGGTCGATTCCTCGTTGATCACGGTTTCGTAGCCTTCCGGCAGGGTCTCAACAAAGAAATCGATGTGTGCGCGCCTTGCCGCTTCCAGCACTTCCTCGCGGGTCGCGCCCGCTTTTCCATAGGCTATGTTCTCATAAATCGAGCCGGAAAACAACCATGTATCCTGTAAAACCATGGAAAACATGGTTCTTAAGTCCGCGCGGTCCATGGATTTGGTGTCCACGCCGTCAATCGTAATGCGCCCGGAATCCACGTCGTAAAACCGCATTAAAAGATTGACGATGGTCGTCTTTCCCCCGCCGGTCGGGCCAACGATAGCAACTTTCTGGCCGGGGTGCACGTCGATATTCAAATCCTGAATCAGCGGCTTTGCCGGATCGTAGGCAAAGTTCACATGCTCAAAGCGAATGTTTCCGCCGCCCTGCGGGAGCGGGCGTCCCTCGGGCCGCACCATCTCTTCGCGGTCGAGCAGGTCGTAGACGCGCCCCGCGGAAGCCAGCGTATGCTGCATGGTGGAAAGCCCGCCGGAAATACTCTCCAGGGGGCCTGCAAAGAGCTTTGCGTAGAGCACGAATGCAACCACTTCGCCAACGTTGATCGTGCCCTTGATCGCAAGCGCGCCGCCGAGAAGGCAGATTGCGATATAAGCAAGGTTGTTGGTGAGCGCAACGATGGGTTGGACGACGCCGGCGAGGTAATAGCCGTTTTCGAGATGCCCTTTTGCGGTGTCCACGAGCGTTTCATGCGCGCGTTTCTGGCGGTCCTCCAAATGGAACGCCTTGATCGTTGCAAACCCGGCAAAGTCTTCCTCGTTGAGCGAGTAGATCTTGCCGATAAATTCACGCCCGTCCGCAAAGTGCTTTTCACTCCGCTGCGAAATCAGCGAAGCGATGGTCAGCGACAGCGGAACGAGAATCACCACGCTCAGCGCCATCAGCGGCTGAATCGTAAACACGATTACCGTAATGCCGACGAGCTTGATAATGCCGGAAGTGGTCAAATCCAGCACGGTATGCACCGTGTTGCCGAGCACGGAAACGTCGTTGGTCATGCGGGAGATGACTTCGCCCTTGGGCGTGTCGTCCACGAACTTGACTGCGAGGCGCTGAATTTTATCGCTCATGCGGATGCGCAGTTCGCAGGTAAAGAGCTTGGAAACCACGTTGTTCATGATGAACATCGTAGCCAGGCTGCAAACACCCGCAATCAGGTACACCCCGCCGAGCACGGCGCACTGCTTGATGAACGCGGACATGTCGATGGACGTGCCCTTTGCCCAGAACTGATACAGAATGTCTGCCTGTTTGCCGAGCAGTTCCGGCCCCGCCAGCACCATGCCGACCGAAACGATGCTGATGAACCCCGCCAGCATGAGCCACCAACGGATGGGCTTGGCTTCGCTGAGGATGCGTTTGAGGGTGCGCTTGCTCTTTTCAAGCGATTCTTTTCGCTCTTCACGGGTCGGTTTTTTCGTTTCGCTCTGTTTACGCATCCTGTTCGCCTCCTTTCTCGGAGGTGGGTTCGCCAAGCTGGGACACATAGATTTCCCGGTAGATCGGGCAGCTCTCCATGAGCGCTGTGTGCGTGCCGCTGCCAACGACCCTGCCGCGGTCGAGCACGTAGATGATATCGCAGCGCATGGCGGTTGCCGCGCGCTGGGTTACGATGAGCTGCGTCTTTCCGCGAAGGTAAACGTTGAGCTCGCGCCTGAGCTTGCTCTCGGTGAGGTAGTCCAGCGCGGAAAAGCTGTCGTCAAACACATACACCGCCGCGTCCTTGAGGATTGCGCGCGCAATGCTGATTCTCTGTTTCTGCCCGCCGCTGATGTTTGCGCCGGTCTGTGCAAGGTTGTAATCGAACCCTTCCGGATGGTCGAGCACGAAGTCATAAATCTGGCAGATGCGGCAGACGCGCTCGAGTTCTTCGTCGGTTGCGTCGGGCTTGCCCATGCGCAGGTTCTCGGCGATCGTGCCCTGAAATATGGAAGGTTTCTGCAGCGCTACGGCGATGTTGTCCCGAACGGTTTCCCGCGCGAGGGTTTCGTAGTCCCTGCCACCGAGCGAAATTGAGCCTTCGGTTGGCGCATGGAAGCGCAAAAGGAGTTTTGCCACGGTGGATTTTCCGCAGCCGGTACCGCCGATGATCGCCGCCACCTTGCCGCTTTCCACGCGGATATTCACTTGCGACAGCGCGGGCGATTCCGCGTTTTCGTAGCGGAAGGAGACATTCCTAAGCTCCACGTCCCCGTCCAGCCGGATCGATTCCGAAGCGCGGGCTTCCACGCCCTTGAGCGCAAGCACTTCCGCAATACGCTGGATGCAGACCTTCAGATGCGGCCAGAACGCAAACGTCCAGCTCATGATCAAAAGCCCGTTCATAATCAATGCCACATACTGAATGGTCGCAATCACCGCGCCCGCCGTCAGCATTGGTTCCACCTGGAGGCGAACCGCGCCGATATACAGCATGGCGACCGTCGAAAGGTTCAAAAGCAGCATGGAGAGCGGGTTGATCATGTTGGAAAGCACGTTGGCACGGATAATGTTCTTTGCCATCTCGCGCGTGGCGTGCGCCGCGCGCCCGTGCTCAAACGCTTCCTTGTCGAACGAGCGGATTACGCGGATGCCGCCGAGGCGCTCACGCACGACTTTGTTCTGCAAGTCGATGAACTGATCCGCGTTCTTCCAGAGCGAGCCTAAGTTTCGGGTGACGAACCAAACGATAAACAGCACCAGCGGCGCCAGCACAACCAGAACGAGCGCGAGCAGCCAGTCGCTCATAAACGCGAGGATTGACCCCCCGATAAACAGCACCGGAACGGTTACCAAGGCGTAAACGAGCCCAAAGGAAGCCTCGTTGAGCATAAACACGTCGTCCGTAGAGCGCGTGAGCATGCTGCTCGTGCCGATAGTTTCGTATTCTTCAAACGTCAGCGAGTTGATCTTTTGAAAGATGCCCTTCTGCAGGTCCGCGACAAATCCGCTGGAGATGCGCGCGTTGATCTTTGTGCTGCCCCAGCCGGTAACGAGCATTGCGCCCGCCAGCGCGAGCATCACAGCGCCCTGCCGGAGGATATACGGCATATCGGCGTTCTTAATGCCGGTGTTGACGATGTCGCTCATGAAATACGGCATTAAAAGCGAACAGATCGTAGCAATAAAAAACAGCGCGCCGTCGGCAATCAGCCGGCTGCGATAGGGTTTGAGAAAAGGCAGTATTTGCTTCATGAAATTCTCCCATAGGTTGAAAAAGAAACGGGTTAACCAAACAACGCAAAGGCGGATGGATTACGGCCGCGCAGGAGGATGCGAAACCGCTTTTTCGGCCATAAAAAAAGGCCGTAGGAAACGGCGCATCACAGATGGTTCACTGCAGTTGCCTGCATGTTCCGTGAGCAGACCCGGTTCCGTCTTTGCACAATAACACAGTCCGCCCGCCCATGCAGAAATCGGCTGCTTTGGCTGGACGCGTCGTAGAAGAACGGCTGTGTTGATGCGGCTCTCAGAAAACGATCATGCTCCGGTATTTAAAACTCCTTATCAGGCTAGGGGTAGTGTACCATCCCGCCCAGCGGCGCGTCAAGTGAATAACAGTTGAGCACAGCCTAAAATACAATTCAACCACGCGCTGAACCTGTTCCGCGGACGACCTTTTCTCCTTTCTTCGTAAAATATGCGGGGCAAATCTTTTGGCAAATCCTTGTGTTCATGGTAAGATACTATAAAGATAAAATTCCGTTTCCGTCGCTCGAGCTTTCACGGCGTAACGCATCGGAAAGGAGTCGAATCATGGTTTGCCCCCACTGCAAAACCCCCGTTTCCGGCTCCGCCGACTTCTGCATCTTCTGCGGAACGCCGTTTACCCGCGCGGGCAGACGAGCCAAGCATTTTTGCGCTTCCAGTTCGGTTAGCACGCCCGGCATTGTTCGAGCGAAGCGGTTTTTCTACGGCGCGGCGCTGCTTCTTTCGGTTTCGGTCTTCTGCTCCGTTCTGCTTACGCCGCGGTTTGGCGACAGTACGCCCCCGCTCGTTGCGGAAGTTACGCCGCAGTCCACCGCCACGCCGGAACCGGTTCAGCCAAGCGCAACGCCTACGCCCACACCTGCGCCCACGGCGAACGCCGCTCCTTCGACTTCCCCCTCTCCTTTGCCTACGGAAGCGCCTCAAAACAGCGGCTCGTTTTCCGACCGAAGCGGTGCTTATCCGGTCAGCATGTATGTTTCCGAAGTCGAAAGCGCCAATCCGGACACGCAGGCGGTGGGAGAAGCAATCCTCAACGAGACGTTCGACGGCACGCTGACGCTGGCAATCGACTCCCTCGGCGACGGCACAATACAAATCGACCAGGGGTTCTTTTCGCCGGAAGCGGTTCTCGTTTCCGCGTTTGTGGACAGCGCAAACGTCACCTCCGAAAACACGCTATACGGCGTTTCGCAGGAAACCGGCTATGTGCTGACCGTCGTCTGCGTCTGCGCGGACGGCGGCGTCTCCGGCTTTATCTGGATGGACAACGAGGAGACGCATATCGAGTTTATCTACTTCGGCTGACGAAGCCTAAGTCTTGCGTTCGTGCAAATTCGCGGAAAACCTCGATGAAATTCCGCCGTTATGCTGTTTCAGAACCGCGCAAAATATTGTATACTATTCATAGAGAAGTTCTCTTTGTCCTTGCGCAAAAAAACGAGACCGGAGGAATACGTATGAAACTGTTGTTCGCCATCGTACAAAACGACGACCAGAAAGCGCTCACAAACGCGCTGGTGGAGCGCAGCATCAGCGTCACGCGGATTGCCAGCACGGGCGGGTTCCTGCGCGGCGGAAACTCGACGCTCATGATCGGCGTGGAAGCCGACCGGCTGGACGAAACGCTCGGTATCATCAAGGAGCATTCCAGCCGCCGCCAGATCGTAACCGTTCCGGCAACGGGGATTCCGCATAATATCGACAGCGTCGCAATGCCGATGACCGTCACGGTCGGCGGCGCAACGGTGTTTATTCTGGACGTTGCGCAGGCTTATAAGTTCTAGGATGCAGTTTTTGCGCTGTAAAGCCGCTTTTTACCAACGGCCGCTGAATTTTTGTTTGCGTATTCCTGAAAATCTGCCCGAAAGTGTTGTAACAGACGACAGGCCCAAACCGTATGGATAATGCCGCGGCCGTTCTGCGGCCGATGTTCACCCCCGCCGCGCTAAGGCGGCTCATGATTCCGCTGATACTGGAGCAGCTGCTCGCCATGACCGTCGGTATGGCCGCCACGGTGATGATTGCCAAGGTTGGCGAAGCGGCGGTTTCCGGCGTTTCGCTGGTGGACACGCTCAACAACCTCATCATCAGCATTCTCGCGGCGCTCTGCACGGGCGGCGCGGTTGTTTGCGCGCAATATCTGGGGCGGCAGGACGCACTGAACGCGCGCGGAGCAGCCAAACAGCTCTTCTACATCGCGCTGCTCTTTGCGCTCGCCATCAGCACGGCGCTTTTAATCGCGCCCGGTTTCTTTATTCGCATCCTGTTCGGCAAGGTCAGCGCGGACGTTTCCCAAAGTGCCATAACGTACCTTACCTTTACTTCGCTCTCGTTTCCTTTCCTGGCCGTATACAATACGTGCGCGGCGCTCTTCCGCTCCATGGGCAATTCGCGCGTCTCGCTGGTCGCCTCGGCGATTATGAACATCATCAACATCTGCATCAACGCGCTGCTCATCTACGGGCTGAACTGGGGCGTGCGCGGTGCGGGACTGGCAACGCTGATTTCGCGCGCAGTCGCCGCGATTCTGATTCTGATTCAAATCCGCAACCCCGCCAACGTGATTCATCTGCGTAACTTTTGGAAGGTGAAGTTCGAAAAGAAGATCGTCAGCAGCATCCTCGCCGTCGGCATTCCCAACGGGTTTGAAAACGGCATGTTCAACTTTGGAAAGATCATCGTTCAGGCGCTCGTTGCTACCCTCGGTACAGCGGCGATTGCCGCAAACGCGGTGCTCAACAGCGTATCCGGCCTTGTTATCGTGCCCGGCATGGGCATGGGGCTTGCAATGGTAACGGTGATCGGCCAGTGCGTCGGCGCGGGAGACTATGAGCAGGCGCGCGCTTACGTAAAGAAGATGATGTTCTTTACTTATGCCTTCATGCTCATAACGAACATTCCCATGCTGCTGGGCGCAAAGTGGATCGTAGCTCTGTTCCCGCTGAGTCCGGACGCGGTAAAGACCTGCCTGACCGTCATGCCGATCATGGCGACGATGCACCTTACCGTCTGGCCGTTTGCGTTCGCTTTCCCCAACGCGCTGCGCGCGGCGGGCGACGCAAAGTACACCATGATCTCCTCCTCGGCCTCTATGTGGCTCGTGCGTGTTGGTTTGAGCTATGTCATGATTCTCGGCTTCGGCCTTGGCGTTGCGGGCGTTTGGTACAGCATGTTTATCGACTGGGTCGTTCGCCTTTGCCTGTTTGTTCCGCGCTACCGGAGCGGAAAGTGGATGACAAAACGCGTCATCAAATAAGGAGTTTGCTGTGGTAGAGCTGTTCGCTTCCGATATCAAGCAGATCGCCCCCAAAGCGGACGAGCTGATTCTGCTCCTCGACGAGGAGCGGCAAAAGCGCGTCCGTTCCTTCGGCTCGTCCCGGGACGCGCTGCGCTGTCTTGCCGCCGGGTTGTTGCTCTACGACGCGTTCGGCGACCGCGCCAGAAACGCGCATTTCGAGCACGGTAAGCGCGGCAAACCGTTTTTGCCGGACGTCTCACAGTTCAATCTGACACACGCGGGCGATTATGCGGTGCTCGCGCTCTCAAAGGAAGCCGTCGGCGTCGATCTGGAACGTATCCGCGCCATTAACTGGAGCAGGGTGGCCGAGCGGTTCTTCCACCCGGACGAACAGCGGTTCCTCGCGGAATCGGTCGATCCGCAGACGACGTTTTTCACCATCTGGACGCTCAAGGAGAGCTACCTCAAAGCCGAGGGACAGGGCTTCTCCGTTTCGCCGAGCAGTTTCAGCGTGCTGCTCGAAGGTTCCGGCGCATCGTTGAGTCGGGATGCGGGCTTCCGCTTTCGCTCGTTTGCCGCCTTCCCCGGTTATTGCCTCAGCGTGTGCTGCCGGGAAGAGGAAATCGCGTCCGAAGTAATCCTGAAAGAATTCTAATCAAAAAACAAGCTAAAAGCCGCCCGTGTTTGGGGCGGCTTTTGCTTTGCGATGGTGCGCTTATGCGGCGGACTGGGTTTTGATCTGGTCGATCCAGCTTTCACCCGCGCCGGTGATGAGCGCCTGAATATCCACCGCCGCGCTCTGAAGAAGCGTATACGCGGGTGCGGAGAGTTTTTCAAGCGTTTTTTCAATCAGCTTGTCCTTGAGAGAATCGATCTCTTCCGGCTTGAGCTTGCCGTCCGCGCTGGCGGCTTTCAGTTCGCCAACCAGCGTCTGCTGCAGCTCGCCCACGGTGAGCTTTGCCGCGCGGATGACTTCCTTCTGCGCGGCATTGATGTTTTGCAGGTTCGCGCTCTTTCCGAGCTTGAGCGTCAGCCATGCGCCCAGCACGCCAATGAGCGTGATGAGCAGCGTTGCCGCAATCTGCATGCCGTAATCCAAAAGCTGTTCCATAATATTTCTCCTTGGTTATATTTGAATGTTTTTCTGTGTTTGCGTTTCCGTGCCGGTTCAGCGGTCGTCCTCTATGACGCGGAGGCGCGTTTCATGGTCGCAGAGTTTGTCGTCCTGCTCCCGCTCGTGCTGCCAGAGGCGTTCATGCGCGCCCTGGTTGTTTGTCGTCAGGTTCTCTACGCTCTTTTCCATATTCTCCATGGTTGTCGTCAGGCGCGTAATCGCGCGCGTGAGTTTGATCATGGGGGCGACCATCGCGGAAAAGAGCGCGAACAGTGCGGCGATTACGCCGACAACGTCCCATTCCTGCATCGCTGTTCTCCCTTTCTATTTGTAGTATGCCGGCTGCAGGAATCCCGTCCAGTCACCGTTTTTGTCCAGTCTGTTCTTCACAAAGTTCCAGCCGCGCCGGGAAGTCAAACGCGTCAGTTGGCAGCCGTACGCGCCGCCCATCCACTCGACGGCGTATCCGCCGCCCGTGTAGAGGCCGATATGCCCGCTCTTGTGCAGCAGGTCGGCAGGCAGCAATTCGCTCTGCTCAATCTTTTTGCAGGACACGCTTGCGTAGAACCCGTTTGCCGAGAGGTCGAATCCTTTGGAAACGACCCGCGCGTTCCGCAAAAGGCCAATCACGCCGCCGGAGCAGTCCGCCCCCGTGATGGAAGGATTTGCCCGCACCGCGCGCTCCATCATCTCCCGCCGCCCGCCGTCGTAATACTCCGGTTGACGAGCCGCGCCCGAAGCGATCCGCTCCAGCGTAATCACGTTCGGCCGCAGATCGGCGTTGTAGAGGTTTCCGCCGCGGATATACAGGCTCAGCGGGAATTCCGCCGGAACCTTGGGGTCGTAGGCAAACGACAGCGCGTCGAGTACGATCAACCGCCGGATTTCGCTTGCATTCGCAAGGCTTACTGCAATCGCGCCAGCCGCCACGCTTCCGATGTTCTGCGGAATCTCCCCGTGTTTCGTCCCGTCGGTGGTTGCCGATTCGCTTTCGCCGTTCAGCGCGGCGAACGTTATTGGTCCAACGACGCCGTCCACCTGCAGGCTTTGCTCCGCCTGAAAGGTCTTAACCGCGCTGCGGGTATCCGCGCCGAAGCGGTCGCTGGTCAGCTCCGTCACGCGCTGCGGGTACAGTCCGAGCGCGAACAGACGCGCTTTGAGCCAGGCAACGGCCTCGCCCGACATGCCGTAGCGAAGGTTCCGCGTCAGTTCCATACGCGTCTCCGTTCCCGCTCCTCCGGCTTCCCGAAACCGGAGGCGAGCGCACAGCGGCGAAAAGCGCCGTTTATCGCAGCAACTGCGGATGTGTTTTGGTTGGGCATTGTTCTCCTATGGGGTATCCAACCGTATTGTCTCATGCTTTTTTTCGGAATTTTACGACAATAATATTTCTAATAAAAAAAGACGGATTGCTCCGTCTCTTGATGCGAATAAATGCTGATTTAAACGCTATGTTTTTGCTGATATTGACCCGTTTTTTCGATTACAGATCAAACCGGAAAATGCAGTTCATATCGTGAACGCCTTCCTTGTACAGGGCGCTGTAGCTCGGCGGAACGCGCGTTTCGAGCAGCTCTCCGCCCAGGTGCTCCAGCGTTTTGCGGGAGGCTTCGTTCGAAGCCGAACAGCTAATCACCACATACGGCATGCGGTGCGCGCGCGCAACTTCAAACACCAATCGAACCGCTTTTTGCGCGTAGGCGTGCCCCCGGAACGGTTCGTCCACCGCGTAGCCGATGTTTCCGCCGTAATAGGTATTGCGCACGTACCCCAGACGCAAATCCGTAGCGCCGATGCAGACCCCGTCGATGACGCGGACGATATCAAAGCGGTACATCGGCACATACCCGGTCTTTTCGTCCGAAAGCGAAACCGAGCGGATGCGCAGCGTCACCTCGCCGTCGGAAGGCAGCGCAAGATCGATTTTGGGTTCCGTATCAAAGGTAACGTCGTTTCCCGGTTCCCAGTCCTTGCAGACGTCCACCCAGCCCGCCGCCCCGCTGAAGCGAAACAGCTCGTCGCAGGTGAGTTCGATTGCGCTGTTGCCGCTGCCGCAGGCGGGAAACACGGTGGTAAAGCGCTTGAGCGACTTGTCGAGATACACCGGCACGCCCTCCGGCAAGGCGAACGGGCAGACTCCGCCCACCGCGCTGCCGGTGAAGCGCTCTACTTCGTCAAAGGCGAGCATGCGCGCTTTCGTTTTGAACTGCTCCTTGAACTTAGGGTTATCAATTCTCGCGTCGCCCGCGGCGACCACAAGCGCGCACCCTTCGCCCAGCGCGAACGACAGCGTCTTGGCAATTCTTGCCGGACGCACGTCCAGCGTCTCGGCCGCGAGCTCCACCGTTGCCGAGGAGGTATCAAACTCCCAAACGCGCTGAACCATGCCGCGCGCATTGAAATATTCTTTTACGGATTCAATGGACATCTTCTTTTCTTCCTCTGCTTGCAAAATGCCGCCGGAACGCCGGCGGCTTTAAACGATGCTGGTATGCTGTTTTTGTGTTGCTCTGTTGTCCTGTCGCCGTTACAGGCGGTCGGGATAGAGCGTCTGGAAAAACGTTAGGTACTTTCTGCCGCAGTACATGTTCTTTGCCGTGCGCAGCTCGTAGGAAACGCCTTCCACGGAGAACATCATCTTATAGGTGCCCATCAGACCCATACTGACCACTTTTTCCAGCGGGAAGCTGTGGCTTCCAACACCGATGGCGGTCTTGGTGATAAAGAGCTTTCCCGTTTCCAGCGGGCGGCTCTTATGCCCCAGTTCCACGCCGATGAGCTTGACGTTCTCGTCCGAAAACGCGATTTCATCGTCTCCAAGCGAATCGATGTACGCCTTGAGGCGCTCGTTCTGCCAAATATCCCAGTCCCGCACCGTGGAAAACGGCGCGTCCTCGCCTTCAAAAAACCCTGTTTCGGTATAGCGCACGCTCATGCCGCAGTCGCAGAAAAAGCGGTCGTCTTTGCTGTGCAGCATGCCTGGCTTTCCGCATTTGGGGCAGAAGTACAGGGCGTTTTCCAGCCCTTCGGCAAGGCCTTTGCCGCGATAGCGCAGCGGATGCGGCTGCATGCACTGCCGCTCAAACGCGTCCTCGGCGATATCTTCGCGGATATGGCGGTTCACTTCCTCCGGCGTCATTGCTTTGAGCTCTTCCGGCGAGTAGACATGGACAAGCTTTCCGACCATGCGACCCTTACGCAGAGAGTGCGCCCAGCGCGGCAAGGTAAGATATCCGCCTTCAAAGCGATAGGTCACAAGCGAAGCGCCCGTGGCTTTTGCGAGCTTACCCGTTGCGGGAAAAATAGGCCCGGTTACGCCGTTGAACGAGCGATTGCCTTCCGCAAACAGGCAGACGTTGCTCTTTTGGCGAATCGTGCGGATAACGTTCAGCGCCGCCGTTGCGTCCGTCGTTCCTTTTGTGCGTGAAATCGGCGCAAAGCAATATTTCAGCAGCCACGAAACGAAGCCCTTGCGGAACACGTGCTCACTGGCGACAAAATACATATGATCCGGAAAACTCATCGCAATCAGCGCAGGATCCAGGTCGGTGTTGTGATTGGCCAATATCAGATACGGTCCCTTGCCGGGATCGACGGGCTCACCTTCAAATCCGTAGATGTTTTTAATGATGCCGCCGAGCGTCGCCTTCAAAAAAAACCATATGCTGCGGTGCCGTTTCAATACTTGCTCCAAAGCTTTTCACCTGCCTATCCATCCTGCATTTGAGTCTGCCGTTCCGGCGATTGTCCCCCGTTTTCAGGGCAACGCCGATTCTGTATTCATTATACTATGCGGCTTTTGCATCAGGCAACGCAGGCATCGCCAGTAAAAGCGCGTTTCAGACGGTTTCCGCCGATGATGCGCCGCCTCGCCGGAATATCAGCGCAATGGCGATCATTGCAACAAACGACAGCGCTGCTCCGAGGAAGAACGGCGCGGAAGCGGATACCTTGTTCCAGAGAACGCCCGCAACCACCGAGGCGGGCAAAAGCGCAATTCCGGTCAGCGTGCCGTGCAGGCCGAGTACGGCGCCCTTGTGTTCGGGCGGCGCGAGCACCGCAATGAGTGCGCGCTCCACGCCCGCCGTCATGGCGGTGTACACGCCGTAAAGCACGAAGAGCAGCAAAAACGCAGTCCCGCTCTTTGCCACGGCAAAGCCGAGATAGGTGAGCGAAAACGCAAGATAGCCAAAGACGAGCAGCCGCTTTTTACCAACCCTGTCGGAGAGTTTTCCCATTGGCAGAGACAGCACGGAACTGACGACGTTGTAGAGCAAATACAGCAGAATCACGCTGACCGCATTGTAACCGACGTCGTAGGAACGCAAGAGCAAAAATGTGTTGGAAGAATTGCCAAGGTTGAAAACGAACGCCGTAATTAAAAACAGCCTGAGCCGAATATCCAGCGATTTCCAAGAAACGCGTTGATGCTTTTGTGCCTGTTTCACGACAGCCTGCTTCCGCTCGCGCACGAACGAAAGAATAACCAGCCCGCAGACCGCGGGAATCAGCGAATAGAGAAAGACACGCTGATAATCCGCCGCGGTTGTTCCGGCGTGCAGGATGAAATACGCTGCAAGAACGCCAATTGCACTGCCCGCCATATCCAGTGCTTTATGCAGGCCAAAGGCAGTTCCCTGCTTTGTCTTTGCCGCGTTTTCGGAAACCAGCGCGTCCCGGGGAGCTACGCGCACGCCCTTGCCAAAGCGGTCGATGACGCGCGCGGTCAATACGCCCACCCAGGACGTGGAGAGAATCAGCGCGATTTTGTAGATCAATGCCGTGCTGTAGCCCGCGATGGCGAGCGCTTTTTTGCGCTTGTACCGGTCGCCAAGATACCCGGAGAACACCTTCATCAAGCTGGCGAGGCTCTCCGCAATGCCTTCGATAATGCCGACCAGCTCGGGCGTTGCGCCAAACGCGGTGACCAGATACAGCGGAATCAGCGGGTAGGCCATCTCCGTGGAAGCGTCCATAAACAGGCTGGTCAGCCCGATGAGAAGAATATTGCGGAATCCCCTTTTCTTCTCTGCTTCCGAGGACCGCGCGTTGTCAAGGCTTTCCGCCGGAACGATTTCTTGCTTGTCCGTCGAATTCTGTTCCAAGATGCTACCTCCGCCTTTGATTAAAAAACTTCCCTGTCCAAAAAACTCGAGTTGCGGCTAATCCTTAACCTGCTCCGTGGGCACTTCCGCCGCGCCCGTCAGCTTTGCGTTCAGCGCGCGTACGCGGGCCGCGTCGAACTTGACCACTTCGCGATCGTAGGTCACAAAGCCGTTCGTCTCCTGCTCCACGTCCGTTAACTGCGTGTAGACGGCGGCGGCGAGGCCCTTTTCCTTTGCCGTCAGCACTTCGCGCTCATAGAGGCGTTCAAAGCCCTTCATGAGCGCTTCAGCCGTCTTGCAGCGCTTGTAGCCAAACTCATTTTGGCTGAAACTATGCTCGGCAATATGCTGGCTGTAGCCGCCGAACTCCGAGAGCACAACGGCTCTGCCGAGCGCGTCGGGCGAAAAACGGTACGGTTTATAGTACACGTGCAGGCTCTTGAGGTCGCCGCCCTTCTGGTCGTGCCAGCCACTCGCATGGTCGATGGTACGCGTGTTATCCAGCGCGCGGATTTCCTCCACGGCGCGGTTAGCGTCGAACTGCCCCCAGCCTTCGTTGAACGGAACCCACACGGCGAGGCTGCAAACGTTATACAGATGATGGACGGTTTCTTTCAGCTCGCGCGTGTACGCTTCTCTGCCGCGCACTTCCTCGCGGGCAAAATAGGCATAGTCGCTGTCCGGATGCGAATTGCCCAGCACGAGCGGAGAACCGATGGCAAACGCTCCGTAGAGCCCGCCGCCGTTGACCATGTCCTGCCAAACGAGCATACCGAGCCGGTCGCAGTGGTAATACCAACGCAGCGGCTCGATCTTGATGTGCTTTCGAAGCATGTTGAAGCCCATGGACTTCATCAGCGAGATATCGTAGATCATCGCTTCGTCCGAAGGCGCGGTGTAGAGGCCGTCCGGCCAGTACCCCTGATCCAGCACGCCGCTGTGAAAGTACGGCTGGTTGTTCAAAAACAGCCTTGGTATGCCTTTGGCGTCTTTTTCAACGGAAAACTTGCGCATGGCAAAATAGCTCTCGACGCGGTCTCTTTCCATGGAAACGGAAAACTCGTAGAGCTTCGGGTGCTCCGGGCTCCAGAGTTCAACCTCCGCAAGGGGAATCCGAACGGGAATGCCGTCCGTAAACGGCGTTTCCGCCATACCGAAGTGAATACTGCCCGCGCCGCCGCAGTTCGTTAAGAGAATCAGCTCAACGGCCTGTTCGTCGAACAAAGGCGTAATGCGGAGCGATTCAATTCTGCGCTTCGGCACGCGTTCCATCCAGACCGTCTGCCAGATTCCGCTCTGGGGCGTATACCAGATGCCGCCGGGCTTGCTGCTTTGCTTGCCGCGCGACCAGCAGGAGGTATCCGTTTCGTCCCGCACGCGAACCACCACTTCGGCCACGCCGCCCTGCGGGAAAAACTCTGTGACGACCGCGGAAAACGGCAGATAGCCGCCCGCGTGGTTGGCAACGGATATGCCGTTGACCCGCACTTCCGCAAACTGATCCACCGCGCCGAAGTGGAGAATTAAATCCTCCTGATTCGCGTCGAATCCGGCGGGCGTTTCCACATACCGGCGGTACCAGAGGCATTCGCTGGGCAGGAGCGTCCGCTTGACGCCGGAAAGCTCGCTCTCCGGCGAAAACGGAACCAGAATCGCGCCGTCAAAGCGAGGCGGCGGCGTCTGCGTACCCAGCGGGGTGAACGCGTATTCCCACGCGCCATTGAGCGAATAGTAGCTCTGCCGCCGGAACTGTGGACGCGGATACTCCGGCAGGATATTGTTTGATTCGAGCGCTTTGCCCCATTTTGTCAGCATGTCTTTCCTCCTGCGTTGCTTCGGGATCGCCGGCGGTTTGCACCGCTTTTGGACGATAGTTAAATAAGATAATGCATCATTCTTTGGTGACGCTGGCTTTGTCCACCTGCACGACGGCATAGCAGTTCTTTTCCAGTGCAAGCACACGCTCGCTGATTTTGCTGCGTACTTCGTCGTCCGAAAGCGCAAAGCCGTATGGCACCACGACGTCGAACACGAGGTTGGTATGCGTATGTCCCGGCACGACGCGGAAGTCGTGCACCGAAAGGCTTTCGTCCAGCTCGTGCACCAGGGTGATAATCTCGTCTTTCAGCCGGTTCGTCTGCTCGTCCTGCAGCGCAACGGGGTCCATATGGATGACCGCTTCGCAGCCGCACTCCGTGCGCAATCGCTTTTCCAAATTATCCACCGTGTCGTGCAGTTCAATCATGTTGCCGTCCGCGGGGACTTCCGCGTGGAGCGAAATCATCACGCGACCCGGCCCGTAATCGTGCACCACCAGATCGTGCACGCCTACAATGTCTTTATCCCCCAGCACGATACGCTCGATTTTTTCGACGAACTCTTTTTCCGGCGGCTGGCCAAGCAGCGGGCTGATAGTTTCCTTTGCTGCCATAACGCCGGTGTAGAGAATGAACAGCGCGACCGCAAGACCCGCCCAGCCGTCGATCGGGAAGGTTGTCCAGCGGGAAACGAAGGTGGTAATCAAAACGACCGTGGTTGCCGCAACGTCCGAAAAGCTGTCCAGCGCGGTTGCGCGCATGGTCGCGGAATCGATCTTCTTGCCGACGCCGCGATTGTAAAAGAACATATAGAGCTTGACGAGAATCGACACGGCAAGCACGCAGACCGTGAGGATGGAAAACGTCACCGGCTCGGGGTTGAGAATCTTCTCCACCGAGGTTTTCGCAAGCTCAAAGCCCATTAAAAGAATCGCCATGGAGACGGCAAGCCCCGCGATATACTCGAACCTGCCGTGGCCAAAGGGATGCTCCTTATCGGGCTTGCTGTTGGAAAGGCGGAAGCCGACCAGAGTAATGACCGAACTGCCCGCGTCGGAAAGGTTGTTAAACGCGTCCGCCGTCACGCCGATGCTGCCGGAAAGCGTCCCGGCGATGATCTTGCCGATGAACAGGAGAATGTTGAAGCCAATCCCCACCGCGCCGCAGAGCACGCCGTAAGAAAGCCGCACGCGCGGCTCTGTGAACTTTTCGTAATCCCGTATGAGCCATCGGGACAGCAGCGTTATCATATTGTTCCTCCCGCGGAATCAGAATAGGATGTGTTAGAAATGCGACGGCATACTTTTCATATGCCGCCGCATCGCGTTTGAATTGATAGGGTATGCCGCAGCACGCGGCCAAATGCGCCGTTTTTTGCCGCGTATATCCGGCTCTTTCAGGCGTTCTTTACAGGCATTGAATCGTTGAATGCAGCGTTTCTTTGCTTATTCCTTTTCCGTATCCGAAGCGGCGTTCTTCTTAACGCTCTCCACGCCGCCAAGGCAGGAAGCCTTTGCCGTGTATCCTTCGGAAGCGAGAATCGGCTCGCCGTTCTTTGCGCGCAGGCGGAACCGGAATTCGCCTTTCTTATCCTTATATACTTCGAAAACGGGGTTGGGAACGTTCTTCCAGCCTTCCACGGTCTGGTCTTCCAGCTTGGCTTCGGGGGCGTTCTTTTTTACGCTCTCAATGCCGTTTTTGCAGGCGGCTTCCGAGGAGTACGTTTCCGAGGTTCCGATGACTTCGCCATTGGCTGCTTTCAGTACAAAATAAGGACCTTGCTTGCCTGTCTTGATCACATATTTACCCATATCGTTCAGCCTCCGTTTTTTGTTACCATACCATTTTTTTCACGAAAAAGCAAGTTCGCGCACCGGCTCCGCCAACGTTTGCATATAAATTTACATTTCCCGTTTCCCTTGTGGGAACCGCCGCCGTCGTTGGCGCACCAGCGCCGCGAATTTTCCACGCCGTAGCGACTGATACTAGCGAAAACAAAGAAATATACGCTGTGTGGTAGATTTTCCTTGCGTTTTGCGTTTTGGTTGGTTATGATGGGGCTATGGCGTACAGTTTTCGAACGTGAACCGAAAAAATACGGCGTTCTGCGGGGTGATTTTCGTGACGATGACCGAGAAACTCGACGTCCTGATGGCTGAAAAGGGAATTAACCGCTCACAGCTGGCGCGGCTCTCCGGCATTCCGTATATGACTATTGTCAATTTTTACGAAAAGGGCACGGAGAACATCAAACGCTCCACGCTCATTAAGCTCGCGCAGTTTTTCGAGGTGACGGTCGATTACCTCATCATCGACGAGGAGACCCGCCGCTCCTACCCCTCCACCGCGCCCAAAGCAAGCCAGATTACCACTCTGCCCAGCTCCGTTGTAAAGCCGCGTCTTTACCGCATCGTCAAGGGCGTTCCCCTGCTGGACGATCAGAACGTCGCCTGTTACGACGAGGTGCCCCAGAACATCCGCTGCGACTTTACGCTCCGCTTTTCCGGCAACAGCATGGAAAAGCTCGATATCAACGACGGGGATATCGTCTACGCGCGCATGACCGAGGACGTCCGCAGCCACGAAGTCGCGGTGGTCTACCTCGACAACGCGCTGACGCTCCGCCGCGTGTATAAGAACGACACGCAGATCGTGCTCATGGCGGAAAATCCCGCCTATGCGCCGGTGGTACTGCGCACTGGTTCCGCCGTGCGTATTATCGGCAAGGCGGTTGCGTTCCTCAACCCCAACGCAATTGGGGAATAGATGACGCTTTTCTTTTTCTTAAAAGAAAAAGAAACAAAAAGTACTTTTCTAAACCATTTTTCTTTTTCTTGAAAGAAAAAGAAACAAAAAGAACTTTCTTTGTATGAACAAACAAGAACCTCTCGAAAGAGAGGTTCTTGTGCTTCTTTTCTTCTAAGAAAAGAAGAGTAGCTAGCTAATCTTTATGCAGACGATCATCGCGCTCTTGCCCGCGCCGCCCTTGCCGCGCGTGCCGACCACCAGCATGTTGTTGAACACGGCGGGAGTCGAGTCGATTCGGCTGCCCAGATCGATGGAGTTGAGCTTATCGCCGGTGCTGGCGTCATAGAGGGTAACGTACCCGCCGCGGTCGCACTGGATGAGATATGCCTTGCCCTGCTCGTCGTATACCACAACGGGGCTCGACCAGTAGTCGCTGCTCTGTTCCTTGCTCCAAACAACCGCGCCGGTCGATTTGTCCAGCGCCACGATGCGCCCGCCCAGCGTGTACGCGCCGTTGGCGTCCGGCTGGGGCATCGCTTCGGCTGCGGACGCGCCGGAGGCTTCCTCGCTTTCCGCGGTCGCTTCCGGCGGCTGGGTCGTCTCCGTATCGGCGGTCGAACCCGTGGACTGCGCGGCGAGGCTGATGGAGTAGATCACGAGGTTGGAGATGCGCCCTTTGCCGACATGCGGGGTCGATACGATGCCGCCGCTGGCGTTGGCGTCCCCGACGGAGCAAGGCCACTTCTGCTCCCAGACCATCGCGCCGGTCAGGCCGTTGAACTTGCGCATGTAGCTGTAGCCGTAACCGTCGCCGAGGCTGCCGTTGCTGGAGCGTACCTGTGAACCGGTGTAGAGATAAATCGTGTTGTCGTCGTAACTCTCTTCAATCACGGGCGTGCCGTCCGTCTCGTCGGTTAAATCGGCAACGAACTTGATCTGCATGGTGTTGAGATCGACGCACTGCAGCCTGCCGCCGTTATCGGTCATGTAGGCGTAGTTCCGGAACGCCGCTACCGAGCTCTCCATGCCGTACCAGCGGCTGCCCGTCGTATCGTCGCGGGAGTAACCCGTGCCTTCATATCGCATCTTGACCAGACGTTCAGGATCAATGGTGACCGTACCCGCGGCAGCGTCGAACGTTGCGTTGAGCTTGGACGTATACAGCACGCCGTTCTCGCCGGCGTAGACGATGGTATCGTTGGAAATCATCGGGCTGCCGTCGTATGCCTGCCACTTTCTGCGGCTGAACCAGTCGAACCCGCCGAATTTATAGATCTCCTCGCCGGAGATCAGCGAGTAGACGCGCACATAGGCGGAGTTGTTGCCCTGCTCGTTTTCCACGGCAATGCCCTGGCCGACAAACAACAGCGGATATCCGCGCGGATCGATGCAGGCGGTGCCCTTCTGCACGATGCCGGTGCTGATCGGATCTCGCGTTGCCGCGCCGGTTTCCAGATCGAAAAAGTAAATGGTACCGTCCATTGCCGGATAGATCACTTCCGTCAGCGGCGCGTTTGCGTCCTTATAGCTCTGGGCAACGTTCATCACCGCTACGGTTTCCGCGGGCCACTGCACAATCAGCGGCTGGCCCGTCCAGCCCGTACCGGACCATGTGTCGATTGCGCCGATCGTCTTTGCCCATGCCTGGCGGAGGCGCTTATCCGAAACGGAGGCAATTCCGTAAGCAAACGTATCCCGGTAATTATTGCCGCCAAAGGTCAACACGCCCGGTATGGTCGTGTATTCGATGTTTCTTCCGAATGAAATCTTATTGTCGCGCGAATAGCTCGATACATCGCCGCCGTTGACCGAGATCGTACCCTTAAAGCCGTAGGTGCCCGGGTTTGCGCTGTCCGAACGGGTCACGGCAACGTCATCCGGCAACGCGGGTTTCGGCGTTGCGGTCGGCGCGAGCGTAGCCGTCGGCACAGGCGTTGCCAGGAGCGCATCCTCGCTGTCCTTGCCTACCTTTTTGACCAGCAGCAATATAAGGATGACCGCGCCAAGAATCGCGACCATAACAAGAAAGAATCGCGGCTGCATGCGAAACCGTTTCTTCTTGCGCCGTTTTGCCACCGTGCTCCCTCCTTACTGTTCTATCATCCATTTGAGGATGGAATGAGCCGCCATGATACGGCGGCGCTGTTTTTTGAATATGCTGTTATTGTACGACAATTATACGTAAAACTCAAATTCGCCCGGTAAAACGCATGTCGCCCCGGCGGGAAAGCGTTTGCTCCGCCGCCGGGGTTATAACTCGTTCCAGCCGCTCAGCTGATCTTGATGCCCCAGATCTTCATGCCGCGCGTACCGACGACGATCATGTTGCCGTACACGGCGGCGGAGGCTTCAATGTTCTTTTCCGCTTCAAACGTAGCCAGCTTCGTGCCAGTTTTGCCATCGAGCAAAAAGACTTTTCCGCCCGTATCGCTGCCTTCGCAGACGACGATATAGGCATTTCCATTTTCATCGTACACCGCGACAGGAGACGACCAAGTGTATTTTTCCATCGGGAACGTCCAGCGCACCGTGCCGGTCGCCTTATCCAGCGCCATCACCACGCCGTCGCTCTCGTTGGGCGTCCGCGCAAACGGAATGATCACGAGGTCGGAGATGTTGCCTTTGCCGAGCAGTGCGGTTGCCTGAATGCCGCCGGATACGCCGTGTTTGGTGTTGACGTTCTCAGGGTGCTCCCAAACGATCTCGCCGGTAATGGCGTTGATCTTGTAGAACGAAACCGACCCTTTTGAATCAGCATCCGCCGTAAAATGCAGCGAGGAACCGATGTAAAGATACGCCGTGCGGTTGGCAAAATCCGTTTCGAGTACAGGCGAACCGTTTGTATCGTCCTTGGTATCCTGCACCCATACGACCGACATCGTATTGAGGTTGATGCACTGTAAAAATCCGTCGTTTGTGCCGAGATAGCCGTACTCGCCGAGCGTAGCCATACTGGTTTCATAGCCAAGCCAGTACTTGTTGCTGGAACTCGCAGGATACGTCGAGCGCGAAGCGGCATACCGCATTTTCACAATATAGTTCGGGTTCATCGAGAGTTCGCCCGTCGTTTCGTCGAACTTCGTGTTGAGCTTTATCGTGTAGAGAATGCCGTTCTCGCCGGGATAGAGCAGCGTATCTGTTTCCGCGTCCACAAGCGGCGCGCTGTCGTAAGAATGCCACTCCCGCAATGCAAACTCGTCATACTGCTTGCCAAACTCGTAGAGCCGGGAAAAATCGATCAGCGAATACGCCATTGCGCGCGTCATTTGCGAATCGTTTGCATACATATCCCCCGAACCAAGATACAGAATCGGGTATCCGCGCGGGTCAAGCGACCCTGCGCCTTTGAACGGCATGCCGATGACGAGCTTGTCGCGCGTGGGTTCGCCCGTCTCCAAATCGAGGAAATAGACATTGCCGTCCATGGTTGCGAGGATGACTTCGACAAGGCCTTCCTTCTGCTTGGCCCAGTCGTACATGTTCATGAACTGCTTGATGTTATCCGGCCACTTGACGATCAAGGGCTGGCCGACCCATCCGCTGCCTGTCCAGGCCTTTTCTGGGTCCGTTGTGCTCAGTCCGCATTTCAATTCGCCCGTCTGCACCTGCCACGCTTCGGTCAGCTGCCTGTTGAGCACGCTGGCGATGCCGTAGTTTGCGCTGTCGCGGTAGTTGTTGCCGCGGAACGTAATAACGCCCTCCGCATTGGAGTACGGAACATCCGGCAAAAACTCAATCTTTTCATCGCGCTGGAAGGTATCCACCTTGTTGCCGTCCACTTCCACGGCGGTCGAGAGCCCGTAAACGCTCGGCTGCGTGCTGTCCACCGCGTGCGGAATGTCGTACGGCGGCGTCGGCGAAGGCGTCGGCGTGGGAGAAGGTGAAGGCGTCGGCGAGGGCGTCGGCGTTTTAAACAGCTCGGCAATGAACCCGCCGGACTTCTTCGTGCTCTCCGCGGCCTGCGGTTCTCCGCTGTCGGAAGCGGTCAGCGCTTTGACCGCAACGATCATCAGCGCAATAACCACCACGAAAATTGCGAGTAAAAAGTAAAACCTCGGCTGGATGCGGAGACGGTACTTCTTTTTTTTCTTCTTCTTTTTCGGATAGCCCGAATTGCCGGAATATCCCCTGTTGGAACTGGGATAATTTTGGTTGGAATATCGAGAGTCCATGCCGTTGCCTCCATGCCGCAGGAGCGTCAGCCGCCGCTCCCTGCCATCGCGTTTGATCTACTGGCTGTCGCCGGAAATGCCGCTGTCGTGACGTTTCTAACGTCCGGCGGCGGATAAATACCACTTGGTATTATAACACCCGACGCGCGAGAGTTTGTTGTTATATTGTAAACACTTTCACGCATGTCCACAAAATGTAGTAGTTGCGCCTGTCGCGGCGAGTTCGCACGCGGCAAAAACCTTTCCGGATTTTGCACGAAAATCGCCCGTTAAGCAGAGAATACCGCCTCATCGGCGGTACTCTCGTCGTTATGTCACTGGTTATCGCTTTCTCTAGTCGCCGCTGCCGAATAGATCTGTAAAGAAGCTGCCGACCGAAGCAAAAAAGCCTTTTACGCTGTCGAATACCTTGCTGGCCACCTGTTCGGTCTTGTTGACCGTTTCGGCTGCTTTGGCAATGCCAACGAGCTTGGTTTGCAGTTCGTCCGCGTCCAGCCCTTCGAGGCTGCGAACGAGCTTGAGCACCTGCTCGACCTGAGAGTCCGTCAGCGAAACGCTGTAAAGGTCGGCAAGCTTTTGAATCTCCTCGCGCACTTCGTCATCCGTCATGGTCTGGGTCACGTCCAGCATGCCCTTGAGTTCGTTGATCATCTTGGTCGCGTCGTCGCTGCCGATGTACTCCGCAAGTTCGCCGGTGACCACCAGCTCTTCCGCGCCGACGGATTTTGCCAGCGAGGAGAGCGACATGCCCGTGATATCTTCATACGCTTTGTATGCGCCCGTCAGCGCGCCCGTGCCGGAAACCGGGAACGGCGCGCTCACGATGACTTCCGCATCCGTAATGCCTGCCGTGGTCAGGGCGTTTGCATACATATCTTCCGTGCAGTAGTTGATGTTGTGTATTTCAATCGAAAGGCCGGAGCCTTCCGCTAAAGTTTTAATGTAAATGCAGCTCAGTGCCACGCTGCCGATCTTGCCATCGGGAACAAGCCCCTCCAGATAGGCGCGCTCTTCGTCGTTGGTAACGGAGAGTTCCGTTACGCTGCCTTCTTCGATGCCGAAGTCTTCGTAAACCGCTTCTCGCTGCCGTTCCGTCAGGTCGGCGCCCATGGTAACGCGCTCTTCGCCTTCTTCCACGGCAAGAGCGGTCGGTAGCGCAAGCGAAAAGCAAACCGCAAAAGCCAGCGCAGCCGAAATGATTTTTTTCATGGATATCCCTCCTTGTAACGTCGCTCAGTATAGCACAGCGTCCAAAGCACGTCGATGGATGCCGGGCAAACTTTTCCAAATGGACATGGTTTGTTCGATTTTTTCACAAATACCCCGCATCTGTCGATTAAACAAAAATTTCCGCATAATTATATATCATATATTTCAAAATAGTACTTGCACTTTTGTATGCTAAAGTGCTATAGTGCTAAAGAATCAAGAAAGAATGATTGCAGGAGGAAACCACCCCATGACGAACGCAAAAAAATGGATCGCCCTGATCCTCACAGCCCTGATGCTCTTTGGAACCTTTGCCTGCGCAAAGGCCACCGAACCCGCCGCTGAAGCGACGCAGGCGTCCGCCGCGGATGCAAGCGAAGCCGCTGCCGAAGCAACCGCCGCGGATGCAAGCCAAGCCGCCCCGGACGACGACTTTGCCTATATTCAGGCCAAAGGAACGCTGGTCATCGGCATTACCGACTATGCGCCCATGAACTATTACGATGAGACCGGCAAACTGATCGGCTTTGATACCGAGTTTGCGGAAGCCGCCTGCGCCAAGCTGGGACTCACGCCGGAGTTCATTGAAATCGACTGGGACAGCAAGGAGCTGGAACTCGCGGGCAAGAAGATCGACTGCATCTGGAACGGCCTGACCGTAACCGAAGAGCGTAAAGCCAACATGGACTTCACGACCTCTTACCTCAAGAACCAGCAGGTCGTCGTTATCCGCACCGAGGACGCGGCAAAGTACATCGACACCGCGAGCCTGAGCGGACAGGTCGTCGTTGCGGAAGCCAGCAGCGCAGGCGCAGCCGCCATCGCCGCGAACCTGCCCGATGCGGACTTCACCGAAGTGCAGGCGCAGAGCGACGCGCTTTTGGAAGTGAAGACCGGCAAAGCGGTCGCCGCCGTCATCGACCTTACCATGGCCAACGCCATGACCGGCGAAGGCAGCGATTACAGCGATTTGACGATCGCCCCCATCGATATGCTGGACGAAGAATACGCCGTGGGCTTCCGCGTTGGCAGCACCGCCACGGAAAAGTTCAATGCAGTCTTTGCCGAGCTCATCGCTGACGGTACGTTGGCCGCTCTTGCGGAGAAGTACGAACTGGCCGATCTGCTCATCAAGTAAACAAACCAGCGAAAATACCGGTTTGAAAAAAGCCGGACACAAGGTATACTCAAGATTGCGGGAGAGATGGTTCTCTCCCGCAATCCCGTTTTTCGGCGGCATGCCGCTTTACGCCAGTTATTACGTACAAAGGAACCGCCTAAATGACGACATTTATTTCGGTATCACTCAAACTGCTGGAAGGGTTCGGCGTCACCTTCCTGATCTTCCTCATCACGCTGCTCTGCGCCATTCCGCTGGGCTTGCCGATTGCGTTTTGCTCCATGAGCCGTTTTAAGCCGCTCAGGTGGCTTTCGCGCGCGTTCGTCTGGGTCATTCGCGGCACGCCGCTGATGCTGCAGGTCATCATTGTGTTCTACGGGCCGGATCTGATCGGCATTTCCTCTTCGCTTCCCCGGCTCAGCGCGGTGGTGATTGCGTTTGTCATCAACTATGCCGCGTATTTTTCGGAAATCTACCGCGGCGGCATTGAAAGCGTGCCGAAAGGTCAGAGCGAAGCGGGTCAGGTGCTGGGACTCAAGAAAGGCCAGATCTTCTTTCGTATCACGCTGCCGCAGGTGATCAAGCGCATTCTGCCCGCCATGAGCAACGAGGTCATCACGCTGGTCAAGGATACGTCTCTTGCGCGCGTCATCGCCGTACGCGAGCTGATTATGGAAGCCTCGGCGTTTATCAAGTCCAAGGCGCTGCTCTGGCCGCTGTTTTATTCCGGCGCGTTCTATTTGGTCTTCTGCGGGCTTTTGACCATTGCGTTCAACGCGCTGGAAAAGAAGCTCGGTTATATAAAGGTGTAATCGTATGCAGTATATATTGGAAGTGCAAAATTTAACAAAGAGCTTCGGCTCAACGGAGGTGCTCGGCGGAATCGACTTTTCGCTCCGGCAGGGCGAAGTCGTCTCCATCATCGGCTCGTCCGGCAGCGGCAAAACGACGCTTTTGCGCTGTCTGAACTTCTTAGAGCAGCCGGACGGCGGGCGCATCCTCGTCAACGGCGAAACGCTCTTCGACGCCGCCGACCCCGCCACCAAGCAGGAGCAAACCCTGCGCCATAAGCGGTTGCATTTCGGGTTGGTGTTTCAGTCGTTCAACCTGTTTCCGCAGTACACGGCAAAGCGCAACATCACTCTCGCCATGCATCTGCTGGCCAAGGAGCGGCCGGACTGGCGCGCGAACAGGAAACAAATCCTATCGGAAATCGCCAGCCGCGCGGATTCCCTGCTCGCGGAAGTCGGCTTGAGCGACAAGGCGGACTTCTACCCCTATCAGCTCTCCGGCGGGCAGCAACAGCGCGTCGCAATCGCGCGCGCACTTGCGCTGAACCCGGAGATCCTCTGCTTCGACGAACCTACCAGCGCGCTCGACCCCGAACTCTCCGCAGAGGTGCTCGGCACCATCCGCAGGCTTGCGGACATCGGCAGAACCATGATTCTGGTCACGCACGAAATGAGCTTTGCCCGCCAGGTCTCCAGCCGCGTGCTGTTCATGTCCGAAGGGCGCATTGCCGAGCAGGGCACGCCGGAGGAAATCTTCGGCACGCCGAGAACCCCGCGCCTGCAGAATTTTTTGATCAACACCTGAAATATTGCGACAGAAAAGCGCTCCGATTCAAAGTCGGAGCGCTTTTTACTGTTTGCAGATCACCGCTGTTCCGACGGCTCGGTTTGCGGCTGCTCGGCGGATTTTCGCATGTACAGCCGCCCGTCGACCGGCGTAAAGCCAAACCGTTCGTAGAGCCTCTGCGCATCCCGCGTGGCAAGCAGGCCGGTCAGGCCGCGTAACCGTTCATGATGGATGGCAAACTCGGCAATCGCCTTGCCGATTCCCCGGCCGCGAAACCGCTCGTCCACGATAACGTCCGCCAGCCAGAACATTGTCGCTTCGTCCGTTACGCACCGGGCAAAGCCGATTTGTTCGCCGTTAAGATACGCGCCGATGCAGAGGGAATTCTGAATCGAGCGCTCAATTGCCTCCCTGCTGCGCTGGTTTGCCCAATACGTGTTTGCCAGCATGGCGCACACCCGTTCCAGTTGGATGCGCTCTTTCTCGTCACTGATAAGAAACTCTCGATATTGCCGTTCCACTCTTGTGTATTCCTTATCTATTGCGTTTGTTCGCGGTTAATCGCAGAGAGCTACGATCTGCTCGTTGATCCGCTCTGTCTGTTCGGGGTCGTCGTCCTTGAGGTTGTGGCCGACGCCGTTGATCAGGCAGTAACGATACCCTCTGTCCGCGCAGTACTCCGCCATCGCTTCGCCCGTCAAAAACCGGTCGCCGGTGCCAAGCACCATGGCGATGACGTTGGAACCCGGGCGTATTTCCTTGAGCGTATTGGGTACGGGCGTCAAAAACAGATGGCGCGGAAAGACCCCCATCTCCTTTTCCGCCAGCGCCGCGCAGACGGTGCCGAGGCTCTTGGAAATCCAGACGACGTCCTCGTACTCCTTGAACGCAATGCCGTCGAGCTGCCGCTTGACCGCGTGCATGGCAAACGTAAACGCCTCTTCCAGCGACTCGATCTCCTTAAACGGGATATGTGAAAAATCGAGCTTTACGGACTCGTACCCCCGCGCTTCGTAAGCTTCCGCGCAGAGGGTAAACAGCTTTTCCTTGCAGGTGTAACCCGTTCCGGGAAAGCAAACGACAATGCCTTTTTTCATGATTTGTTTCTCCCCTTTCACAGATTCCAATCCTTTTTCTCTTCTTTAATACGCGCTCATTTTACCACGCAAGCCCCATGAGCGGCAAGCACGGCGCTTTTACCGTCCCTGCGCGGCTGTGCCCCTGCGCCGGAACCCTCCTTTTCAGGAATGCGGAAGAAAATTCCATTGACATTTTTCATGCGATTTGGTTTAATTTCGTTTAGTGACTGTAAACTCAAAGTTTAGAGGTGGTAGACTTCATGGAGATCGGCGTCAGGATCAAACAGCTGCGCCAGCAGCGCGGCTTGACGCAGGAAGAGCTCGCCTCCCGCACCGAGCTGACCAAGGGGTTCATTTCGCAGCTCGAACGGGATTTGACTTCTCCCTCCATTGCAACGCTCATGGATATCCTCGAAGCGCTGGGCACCGACGTCGGCTCTTTTTTCCGCGAAACGGCGGAAGAGACCGTCGTTTACGGCGCGGACGACATGTTCGTCAAGGAGGAAACCGACGGCTACACCATCCAATGGCTCGTAACCAACGCCCAGAAAAACGCGCTGGAGCCCATCCTCGTCACCATCCCAGCCGGCGTCAAGGGAGTTGAAGACGACCCGCATGAAGGCGAGGAATTCGGCTATGTGCTCAGCGGCAGCGTCCTGCTGGTGCTCGGTGAAAAGCGCTACCGTGTCAAAAAAGGCGGAAGCTTCTATTTTCGCCCGACGCGGCTGCATTATCTGACCAACCCCGGCAAGGTGGAAGCGCGCGTCCTCTGGGTCAGCACGCCGCCGAGCTTTTAGTTTTCCTGCCATCGTAACACGTTCAGTTTCACGGCGCGCAGGGCAATGGTCCCCGCGCACCGGCTTTTTTAAGGAGTGGCTTATGAAGGATCAGCACCTAATCGAACTCATCGACGTGTCCAAAGCATACGGCGGCGACGTCGCGCTTTCGCATATCGATCTCTATATCAAGGACGGGGAGTTTTTAACGCTGCTCGGCCCTTCCGGCTGCGGCAAGACCACCATGCTCCGACTGATCGCGGGCTTTATCATGCCGGACGAAGGCAGAATCGAAATGGACGGCGTGGACATTGCCACCGTTCCGCCCTACAAGCGCAAGGTTAACACCGTGTTTCAAAAGTACGCGCTGTTTCCGCATTTGAACGTGTTCGACAACATTGCTTTCGGCCTCAAGATTCGCGGCGTGGATAAGGAAACGATCAAAAAGAAGGTCGAAGCCATGCTCGAGCTCGTCAACCTGAAAGGCTACGGCGGACGCTATGTCGAACAGCTCTCCGGCGGGCAGCAGCAGCGCGTCGCCATTGCGCGCGCGCTGGTCAACGAGCCGCAGGTACTGCTTCTCGACGAGCCGCTCGGCGCGCTCGACCTCAAACTCCGCAAGGAAATGCAGGTCGAGCTCAAAAACATGCAGCAGCGCCTTGGCATTACGTTTATCTACGTCACGCACGATCAGGAAGAAGCGCTGACCATGAGCGATACCATCGTCGTGCTCAAGGACGGCGTGATCCAGCAGATCGGCACTCCCACGGACGTTTACAACGAGCCGAAGAATCCGTTTGTGGCGGACTTCATTGGCGAAAGCAACATCCTCCCCGGCATCATGGTGCAGGACTACAAAGTCCGCATGAACGGCGTGCTGTACGAGTGCGTTGACAAGGGCTTTGGCAAGAATACCGAGGTGGACGTCGTCGTCCGCCCCGAAGATATCGACATCATCCCCGCGGACAAGGCGCGCGTGAGCGGAAAGGTCGTTTCCGTCGTGTTCATGGGCGTGCACTACGAAGTGGACGTGGACTGCGGCGGCTACGAATGGGTCATTCAAACCACGGATTATGTTGAACGCGGCGAGACCATCGGCATCTCCATTCCGCCGGACGCCATCCACGTTATGAAGAAGACCAAGCAGACCAACCTCTTTGATGCGATGGCCTATCCGGACGACGAGGAAGTCGAATTCTGCGGCCACCGCTTCGCCTGCAAGGGCTTGGAAGGGTTCGAAGCCAAGGACGACGTGCTCGTTGCCATCGTGCCGGGAGACGTTCGCCTGATCGCCCCGCAGGACAGCGACGTGACGGGCTTTGTGAAAGCCTGCATGTTCCTTGGCACGCACTACGAAGTCACCGTCACCTGCGACGAGGAGGACTGGATTGCCTACTCGGGCGAATACATGGAGCCGGGCGAAGAGATCGGGCTTTCCGTAGATGCGGACAAGATCGCCGTGAGCGCAAACGGCGCGGAATAACGAAACGCACTGCGTTTCACACTTGAGGACACGAAATGAAACTTCTGCGCAAGAAAAGCAAAAAAGATTCCGGCGCGCGCGGCTTCCAGATGAAGCGGAGCCTGTTTGCCACGCCGTATATCGTTTGGATGTCGGTGTTCATCCTCTCCCCCATGCTGCTCATCCTCTACTATGCGTTCACGAGCAACGGCGCGGTTTCGTTTGGCACCATCGTTTCCGCCGCGAGCTGGGATAATCTCCGCGTTCTGCTGGACTCCGTTCGCTTTGCGCTGTATACCACGGTACTCTGCCTGCTGCTGGGGTATCCGGTGGCCTACCTGCTCTCGCGGATGAACAAGTCCGTCGCGGCGCTGCTTTCCGTGTTCTTTGTGGTGCCGATGTGGATGAACTTCCTTCTGCGCACCTACGCCTGGAAAGTGCTGTTGGGCGCGTTTACCAATATGCTGTACACAGAATCCGCGGTGCTGCTGGGCATGGTGTATAACTTTTTGCCGTTTATGATTCTGCCGATCTATACCACGCTCATCAAGCTCGACAAGAGCTATATCGAAGCCGCGAGCGACCTCGGCGCGAATCCGGCAACAACCTTTACACGGGTCGTGCTCCCGCTCTCGATGCCAGGCGTCATCTCCGGCATTACGATGGTGTTTATTCCGTCTACGACGACGTTCGCCATCTCCCAGCTGCTCGGCGGCGGTAAGACGATGCTCTACGGCGACTTGATCTACATGAAGTTTATCACCGAGCAGTCCTGGAACGCGGGCAGTGCGCTCTCGGTCATCCTGTTGGTGTTCGTGCTGCTCTCCATGACGTTCATGAAAAAAGCCGAGCGCGGCGCGGCGGACGAAGGAGGCGGCAGGCTATGGTAAACCGTCTCAAAAAGTTCTTCGCGGGCACCTATCTCGGCCTGATGCTGGTGTTCCTGTACGCGCCGATTCTGATTTTGATCGTCTTTTCGTTCAACCAGAGCAAGACGCTCGGCAACTGGACGGGCTTTACGTTCAACTGGTACGCGGAGCTCTTCCGCACCCCGGAGATTACGGACGCGCTGGTAGTAACGCTTTCGGTCGCGGCCATCTCCTCCATCGTGGCAACCGTGCTCGGCACCTACGCCGCCATCGGCCTGCACGCCATGAAGCGCAAATACCGCCTGGTGTACGAAAATATCTCCCAGTTGCCCATGGTCAACCCCGACCTCGTGACCGGTATTTCGCTGATGCTGCTGTTCCTCTTTGTCGGCCTCAAGGACGGGTATACGCGGCTGTTGATTGCGCATATTACGTTCAACCTGCCGTACGTGATCTTTTCGGTCATGCCCAAGCTCAAGCAGAGTTCGAACATGCTCTACGAAGCGGCGCTCGACCTCGGCTGCACGCCTATGCAGGCCATCCAGAAGGTGGTCATACCGGATATCATGCCGGGCATCGTCTCCGGCCTGATCCTCGCGTTTACGCTGAGCATAGACGACTTCGTAATCAGCTTCTTTGCGGGCAACGGCGTGGACAACCTTTCCATGTATATCTACGCTTCCGCGCGCCGCGGCGTAAACCCCGCGCTTTCGACCATCATCTTCGTGCCGGTGGTCACGCTTTTGTTAATCGTCAACCTCCGCAGCATCCGCGAGGAGAAAAACGCGGAGATTCAAAACCGCAAAGTCGACCTCAAACGGTAGCGACGCGGACTGTGAAATAAGTTTCTAAAAAATCCCGATTCATCCAAAGGAGGAAACCCACTATGAGAATTGCCAAAAAACTGATGTGCCTTGCCCTGGTGCTCGCCCTGTCCCTTTCGTTTTTCGCGTGTAGCGGCGGCAGCAAGGTCACGCTGAACGTGCTCAACTGGGGCGACTATATCGACCCCGCCCTGCTCCAGCAGTTTGAAAAAGAGACCGGCATTTCGGTCAAGTATACGACCATGACCAGCAATGAAGAGATGCTCGTCAAGCTCTCCTCGCCGGACTGCATTTACGACATTTGCTTCCCTTCGGATTATGTCATCGAGAAGCTGATTGCGGACGACCTGCTCTACGCCATCAACAAGGAGAACATCCCGAATATTGAAAATATCGACCCGCGCTTTCTGGATCTCTCGTTCGATCCGGACAACACCTACAGCGTGCCTTATATGTGGGGTACGGTCGGCATCCTCTACAACACCACAATGGTTTCCTCGCCCATCGACAGCTGGTCTGCGCTCTGGGACGAGCAGTATTCCGGCAAGATTCTGATGTACGACAGCATGCGCGATACGATCGGCATTACGCTGAAAATGCTCGGCAAGGACATCAACACCCGCGACGCGGCGGACGTGCTCGCAGCGCAGGAAGCGCTCATTGCGCAAAAGCCCCTCGTTCGCGCGTATCTCACGGACGATATCAAGATGGAGCTCATCAACGGCAGCGCGGCCATGGGCGTTGTGTACTCGGGCGACGCGGTGTACTGCATCTCCGAAAATCCCGATTTGGCCTACGTCGTACCCAAGGAAGGCAGCAACGTCTGGTTTGACAACATGATTATTCCCAAGACCGCCTCGCATAAAACAGAGGCGGAGCAGTTCATTAACTTCCTCTGCGGCGCGGAGGTTGCAGCGCAGAACTCGGATTATATCGGCTATTCCACGCCGAATGCCGCGGCGCTCCAGCTCATGAGATCGGACTACATCGACGACGTCACCTTCAACCCGCCGCAGGACGTTCTCGACCGCTGCCAGATCTATCACGACCTCGGCGACTTCATCTCCGTGTTCTCCGACGCCTGGACAAAAGTCAAAGCCGCATAAGTATTAAGCAAAAAGAATGCCCGCTGTCGCGGGCATTCTTTTTGTTATATTTCTCTATTTCGCTTTGGCGATTTCGTCGGTGGCGATGGCTTCCAACTCCTCATTGCTCATCACGGTCGTGCGGCAGGCTTCGTACAGCACATCCACGCGATCCTTGATAGCGGCAACCAGCGGGCTCTTTTTGTCGACGTCCATGCCCATATGGTTGTTCAGCCAAAAGGCGATGCCGGCGGTTCCGCTGTGCGCGTCAATCATGACTTCCGACTTGCGGTTGAGGATTGCGCCCGTGTCGAAGATGCTGTAGATGCGCTCGTCCTTCAAAAGCCCGTCCGCATGGATGCCCGCGCGGGTCGAGCAGAAGTCGCGCCCCATAAACGGCGTCTGCGGCGGAATCTGATAGCCGATTTCCTTTTCAAAATACTCGGCAATCTCGGTCAGCACCGCAAGGTTCATGCCGTCCGTACGCCCGCGCAGCGAGCAGTACTCCATGACCATGCCTTCCAGCGGACAGTTGCCGGTGCGTTCGCCAATGCCAAGCAGCGAACAGTTGACGGCGGATGCGCCGTAGAGCCAGGCCGCGGCGGCGTTGGAAACGCCCTTATAAAAGTCGTTATGCCCGTGCCATTCAATCAGCGAACTCGGCACGTTGGCATAGTGCCTGAGGCCGTAGATGATGCCCGGTACGCTCCTTGGCAAGCTCGCGCCGGGATACGAAACGCCAAGACCCAGCGTATCGCAGCAGCGAATCTTGATGGGAATGCCGCTCTCCTCGGAGAGGCGCTGCAGCGCATGCGCAAACGGCACCACAAAGCCGTAGAAGTCCGCGCGGGTGATATCCTCAAAGTGGCAGCGGGGCGTGATGCCGCGATCCAGTGCCATCTTGACGACGCTGAGGTACTTCTCCATCGCCTGCGAGCGGGAGAGGTTCATCTTTTTAAAGATATGGTAGTCCGAGCAGGAGACGAGGATGCCCGTCTCGCGAATCTTCAGCTCTTTTACGAGGTTAAAGTCAGACTCCGTCGCCCGAATCCATGTTGTAATCTCCGGGAAGCGATAGCCGCGCGTGCGGCACATTTCCAGCGCCTGACGATCCTGCGCACTGTAAACGAAGAACTCGCACTGGCGAATCATGCCGTGCGGGCCGCCGAGATCGTGCATCGAGTCGTAGAGTTTGAGGATCTGCGCGCTCGTGAACGGCGCGCGCGACTGCTGGCCGTCCCGAAAGGTCGTATCGGTAATCCAAACGTCCTTGGGCATATGCATCGGCACGAGACGCTGGTTGAAGGCGACTTTGGGGATTTCGTCGAACGTAAAAATTTCCGGGAACAGATTCGCTTCCGGCACATCCTGTACTTCGTACTCATAGTAATTTTCGCGCAGCAAGTTTGTGTGGTCGTCAAAAACGATTTTGCTCATTGTTCCCTTCCTTTCGGCATGCGTGCATGCTTGTATACAATCAATATGCCGTTAATTATAACAGCACCTCAAAACCGGTGTCAAGGCTAAAAACGGGAAAATGCAAGTATTATACGCAAATTTTGCATATAATTTCAGAGTAGTTTATTCTTCCTCAGCCTGTCTGTCAAGTATAGCGTGCAATTTCTGCATAACCATACCATTGCCCTGCTAAAAAACGTGAACGGGGCGCAAACATGCCGTGTCAAAACCCGCCGCCGGTTGACAGGCATTTACCCGCGTACGTATACTGAAACCATATCAGCATGACCCGCGCGCGCGGAACAAAGGAGGCGCAGGAACATGGAGCAGCAGAACCGTCCAAACGCGGCCACACTGAAGGACGAAGCCCGTTCGGCAGCCGTGCTGGCGGAAGCGGAGCAGAAAAAGAAGGCGCACCTTCCCCCTTCCCCGGACGCAAAAGAGCGGCCTCGCCGCCGTGTAAAAAGCCGCACCATCCGCTGGCTTCTGCGGTTGATTCTCTTTGTCGTTCTGGTAATCGCGATTTTGATTGCCTATGCCAATCTGCGGGATTTCCTAACCGGCGGCCTTACGATTACCGTTCCGGAATCTCTTTCCGAACTGTTGCCGGACAAAACGATGGGCTACAGCCGCTTTGACTTTTCAAACGCCATCCTCGGCGAATCACGGGAAAAGAGCGAGTTTGTCGTGCTGGAGCAGGACGTTACCGTAACCAGCCGTGTCAGTCAGGCGCTGGCCAACCTCGCGCTGTTTGAAAAGAGTCAGCTGATTCGCTCCTATGGAACCGGCGTGTACTCCGTTGACCTCTCCAAGCTCACGGAGGACGACGTCGCGCTCGACAACGATTTAAAAACCGTCACCGTGACTATTCCCCACGCCGCGCTTTCCTACCTGACCGTGGACGTGGACAAAACCGAATACGAAGAAACGCAGAAAGCCATCTTTGCCTTTGGCGATATCAAGCTGACCAACGAGCAGATGGGATTGCTCGAGCAGAGCATTCAGGATGCCATGCGCGCGGAGCTTGAAACGGCGGATATGCTCTCAAAAGCGGACGCTTCGGCGGTTACGCAGGTGCAAAAACTCTTTCTGCCGCTCGTGCAGGCAGTCGCTTCCGACTATACCGTCGAGATCCTGCTGGCCGATTCATAAGCCAGAACCGAATAGACAGTTCACAGGAAACAGAAAGCGCCCGCCGGTTCCAGACGGTTCCAGCGGGCGTTTGCATGTATTCTTTTTACGAGCGGATCAATCTACGATTTTATCGAACGGGTCTTCGTCATTTGCCGGCTGATCCGCGTCTTTGCGTTCCGGTCTCGGGCGCTTGCGCCCAACCTGCCGCGGCGCGTTCTCAACGGCTCTCTCACGCTCTTCCTGCGCTTCCTCTTCCGGCGGAGCGTCCTGCACCAAAAGCTCTTCGGAAAACGTCTCAGGGCGTTTGCGGCGCTTCTTACGCCTTGCGTACGGCACTTCAGTCTCCGTCTCTTCGGGCAACCGTTCTTCCAGGAACGCTTCCGCGCGCTCAGTGTCCTCTTCCGGCTCCGCATCGGGTTCCCTGTCCGTAACAACCGTAATCAGCTCAATGTGCAGCAGGTATGCGCTGACCACGCAGATCATAACGCAGAGCAGCAGCGCCGCAACCGCGACCAGGGCTACGTTGCGGGCGTTGTAAATAACGGAGTTTTCACGCGCGGCAATCAGCGTTACATTATCCGCGGTTTTTCTCAGGCATAGGCTGCCGGAGTCGGTAAAGAACCCGTCCGCGCCGCACGGCTCTGCCTGAAAGAGCAGATCGCCGCCATAGGGCAAGTCCGCAATCAGTGCGTCCACGCTGGAGAGCGCAAGCGCGTTGTCAACAATCGTATCGTCGGACGTGAGCAGCACAAACCCTTCAATGTCGGCGCGCGGCAGGCAGCAATAGAGGATGCTGCGGTCGTTTTCGGCGGTTTGGAGAAGTTCGGCGGTGGGGTCTTCCACGGCGCCCATCACCCAGTCAAAGCCCGCTTCGGCGCCGAGGTTGAGCCCGACTCGCGCGGCGTCCGAGGAAGCAATCAGCATTCCTTCCGCGTTGGCAACGTCGATTTGGCCAATGGTGAGCTGGGTGCAGAACGCCGCGAGCGCGTCCGTTGCCAGGAGCGCATCATCGTGCTCCAGAAAACGCGTTACCGCGCGCGCCTTGCTCAAAAGCGAAGCCTGTTCGGCGGCGACAACCGGATCGGCGGCGGACTGGGCGGCTTCTATCCGCGCAAACGCCGTGTTCATCAGTTGCGTCAGGTCGTCTTTTGCGCGCGTTTCTTCCCGCGCGGAAAGCGGGAAAAACGCTGCAATCAAGCACAGGAGCATTACCCCCGCAATAATGGGTATCAGCCACTTCCGTAAAAAACGCACCTTGCCTCGACCGCCTTTCCCGGGTTCTGTATTTGCAGTCCGTGCCGCGCTTTTCCGCGGAGCGGACAGCTCTTTTTGAGTAGTTTCATTGAATCGGCATCACGCCGCCGTCAGGCCGTATCGTCCGCCGTATGCCGCGTTACGTCGCGGGGATAATCGACAGTAGAAAGTTCGCCTGATAAAAGAATTCGCCAAAGAACGATTCGCTCAAAAACTCATAGAGCTTCGGCAGCACCGTGAGCATGACAGGCACGAGCAGAAAGATGGCGAATAGAAGCAGCACGCCGTGGATCAGCCCAAGGCCCGCGCCGATAACCCCGTCCCCGCGCGTCAGCACTGGAAAACCCCCGCGGCCGTATTCCATCCCGCGGATGACGAATCCGAGCAGCAGGCGTACAATAACAAACACCAACAGCATTGCGAGGATGTTGATGACCACGCATACGATCGTTTGGTTAAAATAGTCGCCCAGCGTCGTAACTCCGCTGGCACGGAAGGCTTCCGAAGCGATATTCTTGATGATGCACCGATCCATCGGAATTGGCATATCCGCGTTCTGCAGCACGGTATGGAGCTGGTCGGACGAGATGCTGGCAATGGAAGCGCGCGTCAGCTCCACGTCCGTAATGGCGACGTATTCCGAGCCTTCGGTGTAATAGAGCATCATGTTAAACAGGTCTGCGCTGCCCTTTACCATGCTCGAAACCAGCGGAATGCAGATGCGGCCGACGATCAGAGAAATAATTGTCGCCCCAACATTGTATACGGTACTGACGAACCCGCGGTACAGCCCGCCGAGGATCGTAATGCCCAGAACCAGTAAAATTGCGATGTCGATAAAGTTCATTGCCTTGCCTTTACCCGCTCGTCAGCTGACGTTGCCGATGTAATACATGCCGTTGCTGGCAAGCAGCAGCTTTGTATCCGTGAGCTTGACCGCTTCGTCTACCGCCTGCTCAAATGCCGCCGTTTTGGAGAGCTTGCCTTTCAGCGTGAAGGTATAGAGGTTTACGCGGGAGACTACCTCCAGCCTGCTGCCCATGATGAACGCCGCTACGCCTTCGGTCGGCAGCTGCAGCGTCGTTTCAACGGGGTTGGCCTCGGAGCCTTCCTGCAGCGTCATGATTTTAACGGTGTGGAAGTCGCCGCCGCGCGTCGTTAAAAGGAACGTAGGCGTGCCGGAGGCGTTGGAAAAGTCAACCGCCTTATAGCCGTAAATCGTCGTGCGGTAGATCTCCTTGTTGCCTTCGTGTGTATAGCGGATAATCTGGTTCGTCGCCACGACGAACATGCTGTCCGATGTAATGTAGATCTGATCGACCAGCTGGTTCTGCACGTGGATTAAACCGGTAATCTCCTGCTGCACGAAATCGTACGTGGAAATCGTCGTCGTAGGCGTTCCGGTATTGATGTTGAGCGTTTCAATCCAGAGCATTTCGTTTTTGGCCGTGTAGAAGCCAAAATCGACGATGTACTGATCCTCAAACGTAAGATCCTTGATCTGCTCGCCGTCTTTTGTGATGATGAGCACGCTTTCGGAGCCGTCCTCGGCCTGCCGCAGAACGGCAAGGTGCTTTACCCCGCACTCCACCTCGCGGATGAGCCCGGTAAACGTCAGCGGTGTCTTTTCGCCGACCACCTGCAGCTGCGCTTCGTTGAACACAACCGTCATGCTTTCGCTGCCGGACATGCGAATGTCCGAAGCGCCCGTGCCGTAGGTATAGTTCTTTTTACTGTCCGTCAGGTGGTAAAAATGAATCTGTCCGTCGGTCTGATACAACAGGCCGTCGCCGGTATTGATATAGGTCGAGCTCGAGGAAATCGGCGTAATCTCCATTTCCTCGGTGGCTTCCTGCTGGTTGAAGATAAACTGATAGGTCAGTGCCGCCGCGCCGAGAATGGCGAGAGCCAGCACCGAGAAAAAAAGCGTATTGTTCTTCTTCTTTTTCTTTTTCCTGCGCCGCGTGTCTCCCTGTCTGGGATCATTGTATTGCGCATACTGCCTCGCGGCGCTCTGTTGTGTTGCCATTAAAATAGTTCCCTCTGTTTTATGCTCCAGTCTATCAGCACATGCGGATACTGTAAAGCAAACTTTCTGTGTACCGCGCCGCGTTGGGCCGTTTTACTGCGGCGGGACAATCACCCAAACCGCCTGCGGCAAAACGCGGAACGTCACCGGCGTGCCGGGCAAAACGTCGCCGTCCACGTCCAGCAGAGAGGAGGGCTCGCACTCGGCGCAGAGCTCGCTTGCGGTGAAGTACGTAACGAACTTCGTGTCGAGATGCTTGCCTTTCAAAAACTTCGGCAGCAGCGTCAGCGCGTCGCGCTTTTTCACGCCGTGGATAACGCACATATCGAGCAGGCCGTCGAACGGATCGGCTTTGGGCGTAACCATCATGCCGCCGCCAAAGTGCGTGCCGTTGCCCGCGGCAATAATCAGCACGTCCGCTTCCATCTCGCCGCCCGGCCAGGTGATCTTGGTCTTCCTGCTCTGGAGGTTGGCAATTGCCGCAATCAGCCCGCGCAGGTACGCAAGAGAACCGTTTTTCATCTTCTTTTTATAGATTTCAACATAGTGGAGGACGTCCACGTCAAAGCCGAATCCCGCAACGTTGAAGTAGAGCAGATCGTTCGCCATAGCCGCGTCCATATGCCGCGCCTCGCCGGTCAGAGCGAGATTCAGCGCCTGAATCGGATCTTTTGGTATCTTCAGTGGACGGACGATGTCGTTGCCAGTGCCGCAGGAGATGATGCCGAGCGGTACATCCGTATGTAGCAACCCGCTTGCGACTTCACGGATGGTGCCGTCGCCGCCGAGGGCGATAACTTTTTTCGCGCCGTCCGCCACCGCCTGCTTTGTCAGCTCAATTGCGTGGCCGGAATACTCGCTTTTGGATGAGGCAAACGGGATGCCCCGGTTTGCCAGTTCTCTTGTGACAACCTCGTAAGCGTTGAGCGCGGCCCCATTGCCCGCTACCGGGTTCCATACCAGATGCAGCTCGGACAGCATGTGTAAACCCTCCGTATGAATTTGTTATTTTGACACAAGGAAAGTATATAGCATTTGACCGCTTGCATCAACCCCGCTTGACCCGTTCCTGACGAAAGGTTGCGCATTGTGCGCTTTTGTCAAGTTCGCGTGAACGATCTCCCCTTTTCATCAACGCACGCCGCTCTTTTTTGGGGAAACCCGGCTGATCAAAAAACAACCCGGCGAAATCTCCGCCGGGCTGTCTGTTCCATTCCGCGTCAGGGCGTGCTGGGATACTGGTTCTGCAGCTGCAGATAGCCGGAGTACCCGACCGTAGCGAAAATCTGCGCGCGGTACTTCCTGCCCGCCTCCGTCGAACCCGCGTAGACTTCCCCGCGCTCGTCGTTTGACATCTGGCTGAGGAAGGCCGCGCAGTTCTCCTGCGTAGTCGGCGTCGCTTTCGTTTTCGACGTTCTGCCCGATCCGCCGCCGCTCTTTTTGTAGTACGTAAAGAGCTGCAGCGCCGCCGCGTACGCCATGTCGTAGGCATTCTGCCGCTGTTCGGCGTTGTAGGAAGCGGTCTTGAGCTTCTGGTCGTTCTGCGTTTCCAGCCCCTGGGAAACGTATTTCGCCAGCGTCGCGCCATAGTCCGATTCGAGAGAGGTGATGTCGCTTGCCTCCGCGTTTCGCTGGCGGTTTTTCACGTCGGTTACGTACGTGCTAGCTCCCATGCCGCGCGCAATGGCGTCCGCGTCGATTTCCGCGCGGTATCGCTGCGTCTGCGCGGTGCGGTTGGAAATCGCCTGGTCGTAGCCCGGCCTCAGCCATGCCGCAACATCGGCGCTCAGTTCGCCCTGTGTCTTTTCACTGAACTCCAGCTCTTCCTGCCTGTAGCGCGCGTACATGCTGTCGATATACGAGCTCAGCACGTCTTCGTCGCTTGCCGCAGGCGCCATTTTTCCCGCGTCGACGTAATAGTCCGCGTCGTCAAAGCCAACTTTCACCTTGCCAAGGCCGAGGTCGTACAGGCTCGTCGTTTTTGCGGAAGGTTGTTTTTTGCCAATGGTGATTGCCATGTGGTCTCCTTTCATTCTGTCTGCGAGGAAAGGTATTCCTCAATCTCCAGCAGCTTTTGATACAGCGTTTCGAGGTTCTGGTTCAGATTTCCCTCGTTCTGCGCCGCGGAGAGGTCATAGTCCTCGCGCGAAGCGCTCTTCTCCGCCAGTCTGGAAAAATAGACCGGAAA
This sequence comes from Christensenellaceae bacterium, assembly GCA_963674535.1. Taxonomy (GTDB): domain Bacteria; phylum Bacillota; class Clostridia; order Christensenellales; family CAG-138; genus UBA7703. Next base: position 1,936,789 of record OY771363.1, read on the forward strand.
CAGCGCCTGCATGCCCGTGCTTTCATATGCCATGATCCGTTTCTCCTTTCCTAGAGTATCCGCCGCTGGACGTCCATGAGCAGCTCCACCCCGCCGTCTATGGTGAAGTGCGAGCCGTTGACGTTTCGAAAGACCAGCTGGAAGGCGCGCCCGTCCCCGGTGAGCAGCAGTTCGAGTATGTTTTCGCCGGAGCCCGGCATCAACCGCTCGTTATACACCGTTCCTCCCTCCGTTACCGCCTCCAGCGATAGAATGCCGCCCGTGCCGCGTAAAAACAGCTCTTCGAGGCGTTTTGTCACGGCTTTGGAGTCGAGGTCGGTCATGGGCGTTTTCCAGTAGGCGTCGATGCGGCTTCCGCCGTAGGTTTCGCCTTCCTCAAAGCGGCAGACGTAACCGCCCCCGTCGACAAGATACAGCGTTTTTCCGCAGGCGCAAATCCCGCGTGAGAGAAACCCTCTGCGCACCATGTACGCCCCTCTCGAAAGGTCGTAAACCAGCACCGCGTCGTTCACGCCGGAGTTTGCGTCTTCCGTAACGGCAAAGTAGAGCTTGTCCCGGCAGGCCGCCGCGTCGCAGGCGGAGAGATCTACGCCGCTCAGAAACCCCGTCACTTTCTCCGCGTCCGCCTTGCGGCAGACGTTTTGGCCGTCGAAATAGTACATTCCTACCTCGGTCATAAAGTACACAACGTCTCCGCTGCGCGCGCAGGCGGTGTGGCTCGGCAGCTGCACCGAGCCGCTGACCGGCAGAATCCGGTAGTTACCCGGCCGGTCACCCAAGAGGCGATAGAGAGAATCCCGCTTGAAGATCAAAAGCTGGTTACTCAGTGCAACCAGCCCGGTAATCGGGTCGGAATCCGAGCCGATTTCCACATGGCCGCCGCCCGCGTTTTCACTCTCCGCCGCGCTTGCCCAGTTTTCCAGCGTGCGCGTGTCTCCCGGCGCCTGCGAGTAGTAGAGGCGGCTGGGGTTTTCCGCATCCCCCGCGGCAAACAAGCGGGAATAATAGAGCTCCGAAAAGTTCACCGCGATATCCGAAAGCCCTTCCGCGCTGCCAAACGGTTCCGCGGACTCGGAAACCCCGTCCCACTTCGCCATCTGGCTTCCTCCGCTTGCGGCAACGAAGTATTCCGTGCTCGCAATCTTCAGCACCTGAAAGTCGCAGCGCTTTTCGCTGTTCGCGGGGCTGAAGGTATACAGCCGTTTCCATTCCCCCGCCGCCTGATCCAGAACGAACAGCCCGTCCGCCGTGGAAACGAGGAAGCGCTTTGTTTCCGCGCGGCTCCAGACAAACAGCCGCTGCACCGCCGCGGGGTCGGGAAACGGAATTTCGCTCTCGCGTACGTACCCTTTGGCGACGCTGAGCCTTCCGCCGGCAGTGTCCATATTGCAGGCGTCGGGGCTTTCGCCCTCGTTGATGCGGTTCTCCGTTACGCCCTGATGCACGCCGTAGAACATTGGAATCCGGTATTGCCTGAGCGACATATGCTTTGCCTCCCTATATGCGGTTTTCGATGGTAAACGCGTCCAGCTCGCCGCGGTGCGCGCGCATACAGCGCTTGGCTGCGTTGTAGAGTTCGAAGCAGGCGCGCGCGGCGTTCACGCTCGCGGCGTCGCCAGCCGCGCGTTCGCGGCCGACCGCATAGCCAATCAGCGCGCCGTGGCACCACTCCGGCAGGTCTGGGATATCCGTGTCCACACGGAGCGGTTCCGGTATGTAGCGGTAGGTCACCTGCACGAGACCATCCGCCACGGCGGGCACACGCAGCTTGTCGCTCGAAAGCCCGTAGTAGAAGGGCAGCCGCGTGCCGCCGCGCGTGAGTGCGAGCACCTTGACCACCGCTCTCGGCAGCGCGCTCAAATCGAGCGTGCCGTCCGTCAGCGTCAGTTCGTCCGTCCGGCGCGGCTGCAGTTCGCTGGTGAGGTCGATCATCGCGTCGTTGAGATAGCGCGTGAGCTTGTCCCGCCAGGCTTCCAGCGTCTGCGCGTCGGTTGCGCGGTCGAGCTGGAGCAGCGCGCCGGTGAGCAGTTCCTTGAGCGTCATACAGCATCCCCCTTACGAGACCTTCTTGCCGCCGCTCTTGCGGAAGGCGCGGGTTCTCGCCTCGATTTCCACCTTGACGGCGGCGCTCTGGGCAATCAGCGCGGCAAGGCTCTGGGGAACTGCCACGCTCTCGTTGGTGCGGATGCGGAAAAAATGGCCGTTGATGCCGCCTTCCCAGTAGGTTTCTCCGCTTTCCGGGTGAATCACGATGGTGACCTTCGGCTCCGCGGCCAGCGCTTTTCCGGTGTCGGACGCAATGTTGTCGATTTCGGCTTCCGTAATGTACTGCATGTTTGATTCCTCCAAATCAGAATTTTTTGTGCGGGAGAGCGTTTCCGCCCTCCCGCGCCGTTTGTGTGATACGGTTACAGGCTCACGCCGTGCTCAATGCGCACGATCCAGAGGTTGTTGAGAATCTTCGCCGTGTAAGCAGCAACTTTCGCGCCAACCGTTGCGCGCTGATCCAGCGGGTCGGCCGCGCCACCGCTGCCGCAGGGCTTGACGATGGTCTGCAGGCAGCCTTCGCCATCCACGTCGATCACGCCGTATGCGTCCGCGCCGAACACGAGCGTCGCGTGGACGTCCATGCCCTTCTTGGTGGAAGCGTCCAGAACGCCCGCGTCCTCGCTGTAAACGATGGTGTCCGCGTCGATGGCGCTGGCAACCGCCGCCGAAAGGGTAACAGTCTTTGCCGCCTGATTCGAGGAGGCGACGGTGTATTCCGTCGAGCCGATCTTGATCTTGGCGCCGGAAACGAGATACAGCGCAGCCGCGTCCGTGATTTCGTCCAGCGTGACCACCGCGCTGTTGGCGCTGTGGGAGGCGACCGCGGTCAGAACGCTCTGCGAAAAGACCTTGGCTTCGGTGCTCTCAACGAACACGACGCCGAAGAGACGGCCGATTTCGCCGGAGTAGATCTGCTCCACGTCCGCATACTTGGAAACGTCCTGCCAGAGCGAGTCGCTCTGCAGGTCGAACGTCGCGTCCGGCGAGCAGATGCAAACAAAGTGCGGCTTTCTCGTCTTGCCGTCGCCGGTGGCGTTGAACATGCGCGCCTTCGCCTTTTTGAGCGAACGGACGGCCTTGCGAATCTCGGTGACCGTCAGCTTGTCGGAAGCGGTCAAGAGCAGGCGGCTCGTTTGACCGTTTGCGTAATGAACGTTCGTGCCCGCGCACATGGCGTCCCGCGTGACCCATTCCACAACGGCGCCGAGCTGCTCTCCGAGCAGTTCCGTGCTCTCGCCGAGGACGGGGTCGTAGCTGGTCAAATCGAGCATGTCGCTGACTTCCACGTACGCGCCGTACTGCTTGACTTCCGCTTCGATCTTGCTCTGTGCAAGGCTCTGTCCTGCGGGAGTTACGCCCTCTTCCAGCACGAGCGCGTTGGCGTCCGGCGAAAAGAGCTCGTAGCGGCGGAACTCCACGCGCTTGCCGGAGTTGCGGGGAATGCTGCGCTTCTGGCCGTAGCTGGCGTGCACGAGCCGCGTCTTGGCAATTTCGAGCAGCGCGCGGTCATAGAACGTCTTGTTGCTGTAGGTAGTGCCCGCCGTCGAGGCGGTCGTATTGATATTGCTCATGTTTCCCTCCGTTGGTTACAGTCTGGTCTTGCCGCCGTCTCGGGCGGTCTTTTTCATCTGCGCCATCAGCGAGCGGAACGAGTCCGCGTCCATGCCGCGGTAGTTCGTTGCGCTGGCTGCGGCGTTTCCGCCGCGCACGCTTCTGGGCAGGGCGCTGCGCTGGCGCACCTCGGCGCTCACGCGCTGCATGGCGCTGGTTTCCGCCTGCTCGGCGCGCTGTTCCGCGGCGTAGATGCGAATCCCCGCCGCGGCGCCGTACTCGCGCATGAGTTCAACGAGTTCGGGATCGGAAGCCGCCGTTTGGAAGTCGAATCCTTCGGGCAGCTTGCCTTCGCTCATCAGCGCGGAAACTTCCTCAACGAGCGCGTTGAACTCCTCGTCGTCCCCGCCGTTTCGTGCGGGCTGCGGCGCGGGTGCGCTTCCGAGCGATCGTTCAATCGCGCTCGGGGCTGACTGTTGCTGTTTCATATGTTCCTCCTCACTGGATTCCGGCAGCCGGTTGTCCCGGCTGGCCGGACTTCTGTTGTTCGCTTGCCGCTTCTTCCTGTTCGCGGCGTTCGCGGAGCTGTTTGAGCAGCTGGTCCTTGCCTTCGAATACCATGAGCTCCACGGCCTGCTCCGGCCGCATCATGCCGCTCTGCAGCATCCGCAATACCAGTTCGTTCTGGCTCATGGCGGAGTACCGCGTTTCCTGCTGTGCCTTGACGGAGATATAGAATTCGATCGGCAGGAAAACGCTGCCCGGTGCTTTTCGCATCAGCATGACGCTTTCAAACGAGCGCTCCTGCACTTTTCCGTCCACGGTGACGTTGACCTTGCGGGTAAAGAAGTTGAACTCGCGCTCGACCTCGATCTCCAGCCGCACCGCGTCCCGAAACGATTCGTGCAGCGAGCGCGCAATCATCCGCGCGCGCTTGTTGCTCATCTCCTGCAGCGCGGAAATCGCGGTTGCCGCCGTGACGCCACCTTCCGGCATGCCGCGGCTGAAATCGTTCGCTCCGCTCTCCTGCTTAATGCCCTCGCGGATGTTCCCGATGTAGCCTATGATGTAGGCCGGAAGCGGCGGCGTGGAAAACCACGTGACCCCGCCAAGGCTCTCACCGCGGTGCACTTCTTTTGACCAGTCTCTGAGGTCGTCCACGTCGAACCCGCTTGCCTCGGTGACGAGCAGCTTGTTGTGGGAAGCCATCAGCGCGTTTTTCAGCACGATCTGGTCGAGCTTGTCGGCGTATCGCTGCTGCGTTTCAAACATGTCCACGAGCCCAAGCCCCAGGCAGGAGCCTTTGCGCACGAACAGCGGCGTGATGATGAACGGGTATAACCCATGCTCGTAGTAGCCGTCAGGATTGACGTCCCTGCTGTCGCTGAGCACCTGATTGCCCGCAATCTGCGCCATGTGCACGCAGCTTTGGTCGGTATCGGCGTCGTATTCGCGCCACCAGTACTCAATAAAGAGCATCGCGTCGCTGCGCTCGCCGCGCAGAAACTCGTCCTGCACCGCGTCGGGTGTGCCGAACGCGTCCGCCGTGAGAAACGGCGCGGCCTTGGGAAAGTGCGAAAGCAGGTACTCCCGCGTTTTGAGCGAAATCTTGAATACCGCCCGGCTTTCCTGCAAATCCGTGGCCAGCGGGTCAAAGAGAATGCCGCGCGCATCCACGTTGCGGATAAACGCGCCGCCAAGGCCGCCGTTGAGCGTACTGTCGTAACCGACTTCCTGCACGCAGTACCCGCCGACTAAAAGGTCGTGCACGAGCTTGCGATATTCCTTGACGTAGCCGTCCGCGTCGTGGTTCTGGCGAATAATTGCCTCGATGACCCGCGCAACGTCCGCATCCGCCGGGCTCTCCGGCAGGATGACCGCCTCCGGTACGCGGTCCATGAGTTCGGACTTGATGTTTTCGATCGTGCTCTGCAGAATCGGCGTCACCGGGCGCGGTTCGTTGCGGTCGGTCACGGGCACGTCGTGCCAGTGGTCGCCGCGGTACATCCGTTCGCAGTTTTCCAGCCGCTGCCACTCCGGTATGTACGCGCCGCGGAATTCCCGAAACAGCCCGTAAGCCTTCTCGCAGAGGATGCGCTTTTCGTCCGTTTGTTTGGTTACTTTCATTTGTTCCTCCTATCGGAAGTCCCGTTTACAGTCTGGTAAATCCGTCCGCGCTGGATTCGGCGGACGCAAACGGGTCGTAAGCGCGCGCCTTTGGCGCCTGCTTCGCCTGCGAACTGACCGGCCTCGACATCAGCCCGTAGCGGAGCGCCTCCGGCGCGTGATCCTCGCAGGCGCCGCTCACGTCCTCGACGAAGTTCTCGTCAAACGTCAGCATCGGCAGCGTGCGGATCAGGTTCTGGCAGCAGCGGAAGATACACAGTCTCGGCTGGTCGTCGTCGCCGTCCGCCAGATATTCGCGGACGCGCTGCCAGCCCGGCACCCGCGTATTGTCCGCGCGGAGCAGCGGCACGCCCCCGTGGGCGAACACCTCCGCAATGCTCATGCCGGGCAGTTCCCCGCTGGCGTTCATGCCGCGGCATTGCCAGGCGTCCGGCGAGGCGGCGGTGTATGCTATCTTCTCTTCTCCCGTTAAAGAACGGATGCGCTTTGCCGTCTCGCTGGACAGCACTTCGCGCTCGTAATACTCTCGATACACATACACCCGCCCGCCGGGCGAAACGGCAAACCACAGCACGCAGCAGGGATCGTTGTAGCCCCAGTCCATCGCGCGGAACCTCCGCCAGGACTTGGGTACATTGAACGGCTCCAGCACGTGCCGCTCCCTCGAAAACTCGCCGAAGTACTGCCCCGCCAGCACGTCCCAGTCTCCGTTGAGGTGGGCTCTTCTGAGCGGCTCCGGCAGGTTTTCAAGGGTCTTGAGATAGGACGGCGTTCTCATCAGCACCGGATTGTCGGTGACGCGCGCCGGAATGAACACGTAATCTTCCGCCTGTTCGCTTTCGCGGTACCTGCGGTCGATGAAGAGCCGCTTGACCCATGCGTGACCAATGCCGCCGGGATTGCATGTATAGTACATGCGCGGCGAAAAGTCGCTTCTCACCGAGCGGTTGCAGGTCGTTATGAACTGCATCTGGCTTTCGGTAAAATGGGTTGCTTCCTCCAAGCCGATTACGTCGTATTCCTGGCCCTGATACTGATAGACGTCCTTTTCGTTGTCGCAATAGCCAAGCTTGATCCGGCTGCCGTTCGGAAACGTGAATTCGCGGTGCGTCTGGTTGTAGTTCACAAACCCGGACAATTCCGTCTGCAGCGGTCGCGCGTGGTTTTCGTTCAGTTCCGGCAGCGTACGCCGGAGCAGCAGGAGTTGGAGGTTGGAATACCGGAGCGCAAGCAGGACGAACTTTCGCCGCATTGCCCAGCTCTTGCCGCCGCCGCGCGCGCCGCCGTAAGCGGTGTGCCGGGCTCGCGAGCAAAGGAACTCCACCTGACGCGGATTTGGATACCCCTTTAATAAGATTTCCGTGTCATTCGCTCCAGCCATTCGGATCCTCCAGCACGATTACGATGCGCTTTTCGCGCTCGTCCGGCGGCAGTTTTTCGCCGATGCCGAGCTCGTCCAGCAGTTTCGCCGCAACGCTGTACTGCAGTTCCTGCGTCAGCGCGCGTTCCACGAGATACCGTCCAATGCGGCGCGTGGCATTGGCGAAGAGTTCGCCTTCCGCGCTGCCGTCCTCTCTTCTGGCCGTGGCAAGAATCTCTCCCGCAGGGATTCCGAGATGTTCGCTCAAGCCCGCGAGCGTATAGGGTGTTTGACGGACTTCGACAGAACCGTTTTTCAGTTCGACCCGTTCCGCCGTTGCGTCGCACGCGGCAAAGTACGCTTCAATTTTGCTTTCGAGAGTGGGTTCACCGGACGCTTTCATCGTTCGTGCTCCTTTCATTGCGACGACGGCGGAGCGTTCGAGGCCGTGTCCTTTCCCGCCGTCACAGGTATCGTAACGCACACAAAACACCGTATTTTCCGATAGTTTTTATTTGGATAAACGGATTCTTATAATTCCGGCTCTGTTTCGTGGAGGTTCTTTTGCCGCCGTTTTTCCGGCAAAACAAAAAAGCCGCCGTTATGGGCGGTTTGGGGGTTGCTTTTCAGTTGAACGGAAAAATGATACAATAGAAAAAACGAATGTATGCAACCAAGCGCCTGTTAATCAGGTGTTCTTGGCGGAGGGATACACACATGAAAAAAGTAATTTCGATTCTGGTCGCGGTGGTGCTGATTTTCCTGTTCGCTTCCTGCAAACAGCTCGCGCCGCAGGAGCAGGCCAGCCAGCTGCCAAACCCCATTGTGGAAGTAAAGAGCAGCGAGGACTTTTCGCCGCTGGGCGTTTCCATTACCGCGCCGGAAGGTGCGGAGAACGTTACCTACAGCATCATTGCGGACTTGACAGCGCAAATCAACTTTACGCTCGACAGCCGCGCGTATGCGTACCGTGCCGCAAAGACGACGGACGATATCTCCGGCGTGTATGAAACCTTCGACGAAACGCAGGAGACCTTCGATCTCGACGCGGCGGACTTCACCGTCTCCGTGCTGGTTCGCACCATCGGCGGCGGCGCAAACGGCGCGCTTGCCACTTGGAGTCTGGACGGCGTTGCCTATTCGCTCTACAGCGCGGATGCTTCCACGATCGACAGCATGAGCGACACGGCGCTGCTCTGCGCCTATGCGGATTTGCCGTTTGACGCCTGCATCGGGTAAAACGCGCCGCCTCTATCTGCTTTCTCTGTGAAAAGACAAAAAAAGGACGGCTTACGCCGTCCTTTTTTTTTGCTCTGTAATGTTACTCCGCTTTCGGCGCGCTAACCGGGCAGACGTCCGCGCAGTTGCCGCAGTCGATGCACTTATCGGCGTCGATTACGTAAATGCTGGAGCCTTCGCTGATCGCTTCCACGGGGCACTCGGCAGCGCAAGCGCCGCAGCTGATGCATTCCTCGGAAATTTTATATGCCATGATACGTTCCTCCGTGTCATAAATTCCCTAACATTATAGCACAGCACTGCAAAACGTCAACAACGTGTTGTGTAAAAACCGCGTAATCCTTGTGTTTTTTTCATGTACGCAAAGATGACGCGGTTGATTCTATTCCTTCTTTTCCGGCGCGGGAGAAGCCGGTTTGGGCCGGTTTGCTCCGCCGCGGCGATGCTTAAAGTTATCGCGGCGCTTCGCGCCTTCCCCGCTTGCGTTCGGCTGCTGGCCGTTCTGCGCGGGTTTGGGCTGCTGCGGGCGCTGCTCGTTCGGGCGCTGCTCGCTGGAGCGCGGCTGCTGCGGCGCTCTCTGCTGCTGTTGCTGCGGCCTTGGCTGCTGTGCCGGCGCGGCGCCTTCGCCCTGCGGGGCGTTCGGGCGGTTGCCGTTCTTGCCGCGTCCGCCGCGGCGGCGGCGCTTCTTATCTGGCGAGCGTTCCGGCGTCGCTTCCTGCGCGGGAGCGGGCTTCGGCTCTTCCACTACTTCGTTGGCCGGTTCCGGCTTTGGTTCGCCCGGCGGCACGGGCAGCGGTTCGCCGGGTTTGCCGAGGAGCATATAGTTGAACTCGCGCACGTCGATCGACCCGTCCGGCAGCTGCAAACGCACTCTGGTCTTTTCGGTGATGGCGTTGTTCTCCACAACCGTGCCGACGCCGTCGGGCGTGAGCACTTCGCGGTTGATATGCGGCATGCGCCGTTTCATTTCTTCGTAGGAGGACTGCTCGTACTGCAGGCAACACATCAGCCTTCCGCACAAACCCGAAATCTTGGTCGGGCTCAGCGAAAGGTTCTGTTCCTTCGCCATTTTAATCGAAACGGGATGGAAATCCTGTAAAAACGCCTTGCAGCAGACAACTCTTCCGCAGGAACCGAGCCCGCCCAACATCTTGGCCTCGTCCCGAACGCCGATCTGCCTTAGCTCGATGCGCGTGCGGAACTGCGAGGCGAGATCTTTGACCAGTTCGCGGAAATCGACCCGTTCGTCGGCGGTAAAGTAAAACACGAGCTTGCTGCCGTTAAACGAGTACTCCGCGCTCACCAAATGCATATCCAGCTTATGCTGCTGAATCTTCTGCTGGCAAACGTGGAACGCGTCGTCTTCCTTGGCCGCGTTCTGCTCGCGCATCACGGAATCCTGCTCGGTTGCGGGGCGGATAACCGGCTTGAGCGGGGAGACGATAACCGTCTCTTCCACTTCCATCGCCACCTGCGCAACCTCGCCGTACTCCTGCCCGCGCGCTGTTTCAACAATGACCCCGTCGCCTTCGTTAAACGTAAATTCCAACGGATCGAAATAATAGATGCGTCCGCTCGATTTGAACCGTACGCCGATTACTTTCATTTTGATACCTAGCTCTCCTTTATAAACAGCCCTGTCAGCGCGCTGTCAACGGTTAAATACACGCTCGCGCCGCCCGAAAGGCGCGTCTGCGCCCTGGCTAACAGTTCTATGATACCTTGAATGCGCGCACTTGTAAAGCGCGAGGCAATCCGCTCAATCCGTTCGGTCTGATCGGCGTTGATGGACTTTGCGCCACCGGTTTGGCGCGTAAGCGCGTCGCGAAACATGCTCTGCCAAATTTCGAAGAGACGCTCCGCCAGCGCCGCGTCCCCGCGCTTCTTCTTTTTTGCCTTTGCTTTGGGTTCGTCGTTCTCTGCCGTCTCCGGTTCCGCGTCGGCGGAATAGCTGGTCACGAGCTCAGCCGCATCCGCGTACGGCGCGTATTCAAACGCCGCCCGATCCAGAATCTCCAGTGCGCGAGCTCGGAACTCCGCTGCCTCCGGCTCCGAAAAGGCGCGCGCGCGCCCCGAAAGCCCGTCCGAAAGCGCGGCATAAAAGCGGGCGTCCGCGGCGTTCATGCCCTCTGCCCGCAGTTCGGAGGCGGTTGCTTCCAAACTCTCCGCGCCTAGGCGCAGAATCACGCAGCGGGAGCGAATGGTCGGCAAAAGCCCGAACTCGTTTCCGGTTAAGAGGAGCAGCGTGTCCTCATGCGGCTCTTCGAGCGTTTTGAGCAGCGTGTTCTGAATCTGTATGCTCATGTTCTGCGCGTTGAGGAATACAAACGCGCGCTTGCCGCCGTTGAACCCCTGCATGGCGGCGGAAGCCAGCAGCGTTCGAATATCGTCCACCTTGACCGCCGAATCGCCAATTTCCGAATAGTTCGGGCAGCCGTTCAGCCGCTCCGGCGCGTCCTCATCCAAACAATAAATCGCGGCCGCACGGCGCGCAAGCTCGCGCCTGCCGCTGCCTTCCGGCCCGGTGATGAGCACCGCGTGGGGCGCGCGCCCGTTTGCAATTGCTTTAAGCAGTCGTTCCTGCATGAATTCTCCTATCGTTTCTCTGTTACCAGCGCCATGCCGCCGCGCGCGCCGAACAGCGCGCCGCCCAACGCACGCTCGCTTAGCAGGCTTTCCACGTCCTGTTGCTCAATCACTTCGCCCGGCATCACCAGCGCGATTCCCGGCGGGTAAACGCCGATCGGTTCGGAAGCGACGCGCCCTGCGGCGTCCTCCAAACGCACCTGTTCCAACACGCCGAACGCCGCCTCGCGAAACGACATCGCTTTTTCATGCCGCCCGTAGCGGAGCGGTTCATGACGGTTCTTATCAACATGCGGTTTGTTCTTTGGCAGGGTTTCCAGCGCGCTCAGCAGACGCTCGTACCAGTTCGGGTCGTCGTTCGGTGTCGTAATCAGCACCAGCCGCCGCGCGTCCGCCATTTCGATATAAACGCCGTTTTTCTCCAGATGCGCCTGCGCTTCGTATCCGCTCAGCCCGCGCCCGGTAACGTCGATGATCAACCGCGTCCGGTCGCGCTCCCTTACGCCGCAGTGCTCCGGCGTTTTGGGTACAATCAGCCCGTCGATCGCTTCAATCTTCGGCTCAAAAGCCGCAATTTTTGCAACCTGCGCCGTCCAGTCGCGGCGTTTCGCCATATAGACCGACCAGTCCAGCGAAGCCATCAGCAGGTACGAAGGGCTGGTCGTCTCACTCATCGCCAGCGCGCGGCGCACCTGATGTTCGCTGATACGGCAATCGCCCAGATGCAGGCTCGCCGCCTGTGTGAGCGCGTCCATCGTCTTGTGCTGGGAGTGCGCAAACAAGTCCGCAGCTCCGCCGAGCCCGTGCGGCAGCGCGTCCGAAAACGGAAAATGCGCTCCGTGCGCTGCGTCCACCAGCAGCAGCGCGCCATGGCGGTGTGCAGCCTTGGCAAGGCCTTCCACGTCCGCGCAGAGGCCGTATGCGTTGGGCGAAGTAATCAGTACCGCCGTTGCTTTCGTGCGCTCCAGCTCGCGCTCCAGGTCTTCCGGAGCAACCATGCCGAGCAGCTTCGTTTCTTCGTCGAAGCGCGGCAATATGGTTTCCGTTTCAATTCCCCTGAGCGCCGCGCCGGACACCGCCGAGCGGTGGCAATCCCGCGAGAGCAGGAGCTTGTCGTCCTGCGAGAGCGCAAAGATCATCGCCTGTACGGCGTTCGTCGAACCGTTGACTACATAAAAAGAAGCTTTTGCGCCGTAAGCCTTTGCCATTTCACGTTCCGCTGTGAGAATCGCTCCATGCGGCGCGTGGAGGTTATCCGTAACCGAAATCTCTGTCACGTCCCATTTTGCCAGTTCGTCGCGCCAGAACCCGGCTAAGCCCCGCCCCTTATGCCCGGGCATGTGGAAGCGCGCGCAGTCCTCGCGCTCGTATGTGCCGAGCGCTTCCTGCAGCGTGTCGCCGTCCAGTTTCCGGCGTTTTTCCGTCTTCATCTCGTCTTTGCCCGATTCTCTCATAGTATCCCGCGATTACGTATTATGTATTACGCATCCGATCTTTCTTTTACGGCGATCTGCCATTGCTCGTTCAGTTGCTCAAGCAGCGATTCGCTGGGGCTGATCAAAAGCGCACGCTCTGTTGCGTCATCCTGATACCATATCACCGTGGACATCCGCCTCGGCAGGATAGAGCGGTTACGGATCGTTTCCAAACGGCTCCCGTTACTGTGCGCCTGAGCATATGCTTCAATATAAAAGATATCACTCAGCAAAAACCGTTCCTCCGCCCGTTCACTTTGCCCGGTGAGTCGGTCGATTGCAAAAACACGGTCGGTCAGCGTGTAGCGAAACGTTGTGAGCCGAAACCGATAGATATACCAGCCTACGCCAAGCAGCAACGCGTACAGCGCAATCTGCGGATATTCGCGCGGAATCTGCAGACGTTCTTCCAGCGCATTGGCGGCGGCAATCGACCCGATCGCCAGCAGAAGAAGCACCACATACAGCGCTCCTTTGGAGCGGATGACCCGTGGTTTTGGCGATGCGTTCTCCATGCAGATCAGGTTTTGCACGTCGTTTTCGTCCATAGAAACATTATAGTGACCGGCTCTCAAAAGGTCAATCAAAGACGAGCAATTTCAAGCCTGAGCGAGATTGAAAGCGATATTTTGCAATAGCAGTCTGTAATCGCGCGCGCTGTTCATTGCAACTGTCGCGGAACTCGTGTAGAATCCTCTAAGTAACGTTCCTCCTTAGCTCAGTTGGTAGAGCATGCGGCTGTTAACCGCAGTGTCGCTGGTTCGAGTCCAGCAGGGGGAGCCACAAAAAGAGCCGATAAACTCTAACGTTTTCGGCTCTTTTCTTTATCCAAAAACCCACTTTGTAACCCACTTGAATATCGTTATTAGTGTTTTTTGAAAGATCTACAGCATTCCGATTCGAAGATATGACACTCTTTGTCAGAGACGTACACGATTTCTTGCAAGAATCAACACTATAAATCGCAATTATACGCTAAATATGGGCGAATATTATACACAAATTGCACTTGTTTAATCTCGGTTTTCGTGTAAGTGGCAAGAAATTGGCAAGAAAGATATTATGAACGCTCCTATTTTCGTCCTGTCGAATGCATCGATTTGATGCTTAATAGTATTGCTCGATGTAACTATATGCTTTATTAAAAACATCCACATCCTTGATTTTATATTTGATCCAAACAATGCTACGAAGCGCTTTTTTAATCTCTTGTTTCCCTGCAGACGTGCTCTGCCATCCATCAAAGCGGACAATTTTTACAATATTGTCAATATCTGCGACGATTCGTTCAACTATCACGGGTGTACTGTGAGTTTTTACACCATTAAACAACTCAGTAAGTGCCGCAATCCCACGGTCGATTTCCTCTTCTGGAACGATCTCCTTTTCGGCTTGAGCTGCCTCTTTTGCCAGTACGAGTAGAAGTTTTAAAAACTCGATACTGGTAATGAGTCCTTGCTCGTGCTTCTCACGAAGGGCTTCTAATTTCTCGCCAAGTTTGATGAACCTTGGTTCACTCGAGTGATTGAGAATCTTTGCTACAAGAATGATTTCGATTTTTTTTGTAGTTTTCGTGATATTTTTCTGCTTCTCGATAAATTCGTCAATCAGATCTGCATCCAGCTCTAAAATTTCGACGTCTTCATGTACTTCCCCTACCGTAAGATTCTCATGCACAAGTTCGATTGTTTTCGCGCCAAGGCTGGCCCAAATTAGCCCGCCGCGCCCATCAATTGGCTTAACAGATTCATATACACGAGAAAGCCATTGATAATCAAACTTATACTTACCCAAGAAAGAATCCGGAGATAAAATATCCCAGGCACGGTTTAGTACTCGATAGTCAGCTGCAAATGCGTCCTTCTCTTTGTTTGTTGGTAAGCACTCCTGTGCAGCCACTAAGCCTTCCCAGCCGTCAATGGTACGATCAACTCCAATAAAATAATTCAGACATTTCATCATCAAAACCGGAAGTTGCTTTTTGATTTCCTCGATATTTGTGATGATTTTCTTCATGCTAGTCTCATCGAAATCAAGCGCTCTCGCTACATCATCGAAAATGCCAATGTAATCTACAATCAGGCCGTGCGTTTTTCCCTGGTCATAAGTGCGGTTTGTCCGGCAAATAGCCTGAAGAAGCGTATGATCTTTCATAGGCTTATCAAGATACATGACTTGCAGAATTGGCGCATCAAACCCTGTCAGAAGCTTTGAAGTGACGATAACTAGCTTAAGTGGGCTGCTTGAGTCTCTAAAGAAATCAAGCAGTTTCCCTTCAGCATCGCGGTCGCGTCGATAAGCTTTGTATCGATCTTCCTTATCATTATTAGTATCCATCACTATGGTCGTAGCATCTGAGCCAAGTAATTCATCCAGCACCTTTTTATAGCGGAGGCAACATTCACGATCGTAGCAAACCACCTGACCTTTATAGCCATTCGGCTCAATTTTGCTACGATAGTGCTTGGCAATATGCTCACAAATACGCCTTATCCGATGAGGATTGTACATAATAGCCTTCATGTTAACTCTTTGAGAAAGTTCAGCACGTTCTTCAATGCTGAGGCTTTCAGTGAGAGCTTCAAATTCCATATCCAGCTTTTCTTTATCAACATGTAAGTCAACTGGGACTGGCTCGAAATGTAGTGGCAGCGTTGATTTATCTCGGATTGAGTCCGAGAATGAGTAACGGCTCATATAGCCTGACCTATCTTCGGTAGCCCCAAACGTTACGAAAGTGTTTCTCTCGTTACGATTTATTGGTGTGCCCGTTAAGCCAAAGAAAAATGCATTCGGTAATGCTAGGCGCATCTTTTCGCCAAGATTGCCTTCCTGCGTTCTATGCGCTTCGTCGACCATGACGATGATATTGCCTCTTGAATTAAGTTCGCAATTCACTTCTCCAAACTTAAAAATTGTAGTAATCAGGATTTTTCGCATATCGCCACGGAAAAATTCCATCAGCTCTTCTTTTGTTGACGCGCTAGTTAAATTAGGAATATCTGAAGCATTGAATGTAGATGTAATCTGCGTTTCAAGGTCAATGCGATCGTCTATGATTACGACTGTTGGATTCTTCAATTCAGGAATCATTCGCAGCTTCTGCGCTGCAAAAACCATAAGTAATGACTTTCCAGATCCCTGAAAATGCCAAATTAAACCTTTCTTGGGATAACCTGCGATAACGCGCTCGATGATCAAATTTGCGCCTTCATATTGTTGGTAACGGCAGATTATCTTAAATTTGCGATACTTTTTATCAGTTGCAAAAATAGTGAAGAACTGAAAGATATCCACGACTTTCCATGGGGAAATCATATCTTCAACACTGATTTTTACGTCAGTAAGACTACCCTCTGCTTTATGATCTGGTGTGTGCCAAGGGCCCCATAGATTAACGGGCATATTGATTGAACCATATCGAAAGTATCTCCCCTCAGTAGCGAAATTAAACACATTGGTAACGAACATATGCGGAATGCTTTTTTCATATGATTGAATGTCAACCGCGCCGTCAAGCCAAGTAATAGCACTGCGAACAGGTGTTTTTAATTCGCCAATAGCAATCGGAAAGCCGTTAATTAACAAGACTATATCAAGTCGTTTCCCATCTTCCTTTTTAGGAAAGACCCATTGGTTTGTAACGACGTACTCGTTCAATAGTAAATCTTTCTTACTCATCGTTCCAAAAAGACGAATAGGTATCATCCTTCCATCTTTACCAAACGGATAGGAGTTTTCTTCAAAGACCATTTTTTTAAAGAGCTCGTTTTGTGTGACTAGATTGTGCGGCTGCACCGAAAGAATAATCGTACGCAGTTTATAGATGACCTCGTCTGCGCGAGATGGTTCTGCAGCGATTTCTGGATTCAAACGAATCAGTGCCTCTTTGACCATTGGCTCTACCATAACGTCGGAATAAAGACGCGGCAGCTCCTCGGCTGGAATGTACTTCCACCCATTGCTTTTTAGCGTTGCAAGAATCATCTGTTCTATCGTATTATCTTCATTGAACATCTGCGTTTCCCCCAACTATCAAGTTTCGTAAATCTGTGTTTAGAAGCATTTTTGTATCAGCCGGACAAAAAGAATATTCGCAAATATCATCTGGCGTAATCCAAGCTATAGCATTATGCTCTTTCATCGTGAGTTCCCCGCCGACTACTTCACATGTAAAAAAGCTTAAGTGTACTCTACGATCTGGATAATCGTATATTACTTCCGTAAGCCTCTTGTGCACACAAATAATGACCCCGAGTTCCTCAAGGCATTCGCGAACGATGCACTGTTCCGCAGTTTCACCGAATTCTATTTTGCCGCCAGGAAACTCCCACAGGAGTTCGCAATTTTTCCCTTTTGGTCTTTGGCAGATGAGGAATCTCCCATCCTGACAAATGACGGCTGCAGTAACCTCAATCATGATCAGCCTGAGTAAGGAGTTCTTGAATATAGTCAATTTCACCTAGCAGTGGATTATAGCTTACGCTGGCACGCAGGAATATTCTTGCTAGGTCACGATTGATTTCAAAGAGATATCCCATATTTCCGCTTCCATTTCGATCAAACGGCGCATACTTTACATTGCAAAGACGAATGATATCGTCAACAAAATCCGATGTTCTAATTGCGTTTTTTATTTTGGTATAATCGCAATCGATCCGTCGTCCTTCTTTATCCCATAGTTCTTCCGCACTAAGCTCGGTTGGTTGGTTACAGTCATAGCAAGCACCGATCGCTGTGCTTACCGCTTGCACAAAGCCATCATACCCATGAAGGATGATATCCCCAGGACGAACATCCAGTAAACGGTCCCAATGGTGGAATGTGTTGCCAGCCTTGTTAGAAATTGGTGCCCATATATATCCACCACGGCTTTCGCGGTCGTAGGTAGCCCCCTGGAATACAAAAAACGTCATGCGCTTGCCGGGTATGCGTATTTGCTCAGAAGGAACTTTTTTATGAGCAGAAATCGTTGTAATTGCTGCTCTTCTTGCAGCAGCCTCGGCGACACGCTGTTCTTCAGCGCGTTTTCTGCTTTCCTCCTCGGCGAGTTTTTTCGCTTCAGCAGCTATTTTTGCATCGGTAATCTCTTGTAGAATTGCCGCATGAAACGTAGGGTTTTCACATGTAAGAAAACTAGTAAAGGCATCTGGATATACGAATTTGCTAGTCTTGTTAGCAAACTCGACCGTCAATTGCGAGGCATCTTGTGCGATCACGGTGCCGGTGCCCAAGGATAAATGTTTTACTTTGCAATCGATCAGATTCATGTGAACACCTCGATTCAATATTCCGTTTAGCCCAGGTTATCAGAACTCATCATCTGATAGGTTGCACGTAGCTCTGCAAGGGCTTTTTCAAGTTCAAATTTTGCTTCATGGCTCTGGCGAACGAAAACGGCAAATTCCTCCTGCCGATTTTGTGGGGCTTTGGGTATCCTATAGCTCAGAACGTCTTTCTCTCTTACTGCTGGATAGCTTATCCCGGTGGCATTTTTACACATTTCTTTCGTAAAACTCTCAGAAGTTACTATACCCAATATATATTCAGGAACAGAATCTTTGCATCGTAAAACACAAAAACCTGTAGATCCTACTACATTAGGTTCTGAATAAGGATTTATTGCGATATTTCTCAAGTTTGGTCTAACAGTTGATACGAGAATATCTCCTTGTTCCAAAACTTGTTGTGCTCTGGACGGAGCATCTTTAATCAATAACTCAGTATATGAAGCCACCCTAAGTAGAGTATTATCTATTGAAGAAATATCAATGTACCTGATAGTCTCATAGTCGTCGCATATGCTTTTGATTTTTCTAATGCTGCTGCATACCATTCTAGATAATGGAACCAAATCATATTTCTCGCCATAGAACAGCTCAACAAATCGCGCCTTTACCAGCTCATCCGTTTTCTGCAGAAGCTTCTGATAAGACCTCTTTGTGGCATCCATCGCCCATAACACTTTCGCTAACTCTCGCTGTTTATCCAAGCCGGGGAGCTCGAATTCATAGTTTCTAAGATGTTCCCATTTCACTCGTGGTGAAAGCGAACCTGCCGATTTTCCTACAGCGAAATCAAAAAAAGCATCGTTTTGAATGATAAAAGGCAGTAGTTCTGGCCTTATATTTTGAGCCATTGGTTTGATGACCGTGATGTCTCCCGAGCAAATTCCGTCAAAAGGAGCAACTACTGCTTTTTTTAAGTATGCACGGCGCCGACCAAAGAGCACATCACCTTCTCGAAAGAGTTTTGTGAACGTGTTTTCAATTCCCTCATCCCACTCTGTTAGGTTGATTTCTTCCGGTATCAGATGCTCAAGCCCAACAATCGGATAGCCGTCAGTATTTTGCTTGCAGGTTTCTTTTCGTTCCTCAGCAACATCTCCTAATCGGACTTTACTCATCCGCCCCACCATCCTTTCCGAGCAACTCGTTCAACTTCTCGAAGCGAAGTTTCATCATCTCGGAGGATGCTCTCCAACTTTCATATCGCTCCTGAACCGATCTGGTATCTTCTTCAGAGCCTGTTGAATTATTTCTAGTATATAGCGGGATACTTAGTGAGAAACCATTATCTTCTATATCCTTAATCGTAGCGACCTTAGCGAAATCAGGGATTGTCTCATAATTATCATAAGCCTCAGCAATTCTCTGAATGTGTTTATCATCAAGATAGCTCTGTGCGTTTTTTCGCTCGACTTCACTGACTGCATTAATGAACAGAACCTGCCCACGTCGCGCCGGTTTCTTACTCATTCTACAAATCACTATGCAGGCTTCCATCGGTGAGTTATAAAACAGATTCGGCCCAAGACCAATTACGCACTCAAGCATATCGCTGCGAACCAGTTTCTCACGCATCGCGCTTTCTTCGTTTCTGAAAAGCACACCGTGGGGAAAGAGGATCGCACAGCGGCCTGTGTCCTTTTTCAAGCTCATCAATATGTGCTGTAGAAAGGCATAATCTGCTCTTCCCTGTGGGGGAACGCCCAGAAAATTTCGCCCATATTTATCGCTTGCAAACGCTTCGCGGTTCCATTGGCTGATGGAATACGGCGGATTTGCGAGAATCATGTCGAATTGTTGCAGCCGCCCGTTCTTGATGAATGCCGGCGCAGCTAACGTATCGCCGTTAACAATTGCAAAATCCTTAACCCCATGGAGAAAGAGATTCATCTTCCCAATAGCAGATGTCAGCGCATTGATCTCCTGCCCGAAAATCGCAACATTACGCCATTCTTTTTTTTGCTGTTTCAGGTACACAATCGCAGAAATTAGCATACCCGCGCTACCACAAGTCGGATCATATATCGACTCGCCCGGCTCAGGTTTTAGCATCTCCGTCATTAGGTGAACGACGGTTCGGTTCGTATAGAATTCCTGTGCTGTATGTCCGCTGTCATCCGCGAACTTTTTAATCAAGTACTCATACCCTTGCCCGAGCTCATCTTCCGGGCAGTTCCTGATAGATAGGGTCTGAGTACCAAAATGTTCAATCAGTTCCTTCAACAGTCGATCTGGCAGCCTATTTTTGTTCGTCCATGCTCCATCGCCGAAAATGCCTTGCAACTTGTCTGGATTGGCATTTTCAATTCTTCTAAATGCTTCTACAATTGCAACACCAACATTTTCAGATGCCTCGCGTACATCTCGCCAACGTGCCCCCTTGGGTACAACGAATCTATGATTTTCTTCCCAGTCCAGAGCTTCTTCGTCGCCATATTCTTCAATAATCTGCTGACATTCTTCATCATAAACGTCGCAAATCCGCTTGAAAAACAGCAATGGAAAGATGTATTGCTTATAGGAACCAGCATCAATGCTTGTTCGGAGAAGAACAGCAGCATTCCAAAGGTAGGTCTGTAACTCGTCAAGTGAGATGCGCTTATTCATTTACAAACCCGCCTTCCAGCAACAGTTGTCTCATTCTATCTTCCGTTTCAATCATCTCATCGTACGCCTCAAGATATTGCCTTCGAACTTCTGCTGGAGGGACTGTTTCGCGTTCACTCTTCTCAATATAGTTATTAATTGCTAGGGTGTAATCCTTTTCTCGCACTTTGGCGATCGTCGCGACTTTTACCTTTTCGATAACATCTTCATATTCAGAATAAAGACTAAAAACATTGTTAATATCCTCTTCCGTCATGATGTTCTGTGCACGCAACGCGGTATAGATACTGGAGGCATCAATCATGCAGATACGGCCCTTATGGTTGCTCTTTTTGTTGTTATTAAGAAGCAGGATGCAAGCCGAGACACCTGTAGAATAAAAAACCCCGCTCGCCAAAGAGATAACGCATTCTAGCTTGTCTGACTCAACAAGGTTCCTACGGATTTCGCCTTCTTTACCACCGCGGAACAGCACTCCTTGCGGTAGCACAACTGCACAGCGACCGTTCTTTGGATTCATGGACATCACCATATGTTGAAGCCACGCATAGTCAGCATTTGAGTCCGACGGACTTCCCCAGATATTGCGGCCATAGATATCTGAACTGAACTGCTCAGCCCCCCAGCTCTTCAATGAGAACGGAGGATTGGCAACAACGCAATCGAAGGTTTTAATCTTTCCGCCTTCCAGAAAGTTCGGCGAGCGCAAGGTGTCTCCTTGTGTAACTTTAAAATCCTTTGCCCCATGTAAGAAGAGATTCATCCGGGCAATAGCCGATGTAGCAAGGTTTTTCTCCTGACCGTAGATTCGCCCGTAGGTCTTCTTGTCACTCTTCATATAACGGATGGCTTCAATCAACATGCCGCCGGTACCGCAAGCGGGATCATAAACTGTTTCTCCGGCCTGCGGGGCCATCAGCATAATGAGGAGTCTAACGATAGAGCGAGGCGTGTAGAATTCACCAGCGTTTTTCTTAGACAAATCAGCAAACTTTTTAATTAGAAACTCATAGCTGTCCCCCATCACATCGGCAGAGTAGTCCTTGTTGCCAACTTTGATCTTGGACATATGCTCAATAAGGTTTTTCAGGCGTTCGTCTGAAAGTTTCGTTTTATCAGTCCAATTGGCATCATCAAAGCTGCTAAACACACCACTCAAGGTATCTGGGTTCGCGCGTTCAATTCCATTCATTGCATGAACAATTGCAACACCTACATTCTCGCTTGCCTCGCGGACATCCTGCCAGTGACATCCTTCCGGGATATCGAAGCTGTGGTTTTCAGGAAAGTTAGCGTATTCAAAATCGCCGCCAGAATGTTCAAGGGCAGCTTGAGTTTCTTCATCGTAAACATCAGATAAGCGTTTGAAGAATAGGATCGGAATTACATAGCTTTTAAACTCATCCTGATTGATAGGACCACGTAGAATGTTGCAGGCCTCAAACAAATGCAAAAATAATCTCTGGCTTGTAGTTTCTCCCTGATGAGAAGTCGTGCTTTCAAGTGTTTTATCTGTTATTTCTATTGCGGGTTTCATCATTTTAGCATGATCTCCTGTTTACTTCTTCGTACTGGCTAAAAGATTATACCAATTATTATAATTGGAAGACTCGTTTCTGTTTTTTTATTGTCAACAAACACGCTACTAGAAATGTAATTACATTTTTAAATTGTATCGCTTGCTTGCAATCGCGTCAACGTTTCTAGCGCCTTTTAATCAAACTCCAACCGGGAAGATTTCCCAAAAATGAAAAGAACTCTCGCTATCGCGGGTGCTCTTGTCTCGTCTTCTCGTTATTTAGCAGTTATACTGTTCTTGATTTTCACCCACAGATCGTGCATGAAGCTCAGCCGCGACCCAGCGTAACTTCAGAGAGCACTTTCAACAGCTTCGGTAGCGTGATATCCACCATCCTTGTCAATGAGTATAAAGAAAGCTTCGGTGTTGCAGACGTGGTCTATGCCGGCAGAGCCGGACACGACGTTCACGTCGCGCCGAGGTTTTCATCTGTACAATGTAGGGCCAAAGCTTTCGGAAATAGTTTATTCTCGTTTTATTGAATTACTTATTGGGACGCTTCAGTGCTTTGTGCTACTCTTCCTTAGTAAATAAATACTCTGTTGAGCCACCGGAATCATTTGGTCTATATACTGTTCCTGATAATTTCCAACCAGATGTAAGTAAATTCTGCTTTGGAGTTTCGCTCAATCTGCCGCGTGCCATATCATTCTCGCCATAACTGTGATAAGTAAATTGCCAAGCCCCCTCTGTGTTTATTATTGAAGTTAACCCGCGTTCTCCGAGCCAAGTGACCTTATGAACCAATCCTTTTGGAAATAATTCCTGTATTCTTTGTCTAACATAATTATATGATTTCGTAATCTCATTTTCTTTGTTTGAGCAAAAGCTATGAGACCCATAGCCTCCGAAATTGGAATCCCATATCTTAAAAAAATAGTTCGTTTTCTGGTTTGTAATTGTATCTTTCTGAGGACTCCCGCAGTTTAGGCAGAAGTTTGCATTATCGGGTAATGAATAACCACATTTAGTGCAATACATAGATGCAACTCCTAGACTGTAATATATTAAAAAATCAATACTGTTCATTAATTATAACAAGGCAATACGTAATAAGTAAACACTTAAGTAACATAATGAAGTATTTGAGTGGATTGTTCGAATCAAGTCTATCAGGATTTACTTACACATTTGAAAGGTTTAGAATAAAAACAAATATATGTAGAGGAGATTGTAATTGCATGAAGAAAGCACTCATTATTCTAGCAATTCTATTATTCAGCCTCGGTATGAGTTCATGCAAGCAGAATATGAATGTTGAGCACAATAATCAAGGCTCAGAAGCGGATTCCGCCTCAAATGATGATGTGACCTGCATCTATGAGGGACTTGACAACTTAAACGTTATCCCAGTATCGGCAAAATATGTTGAATCGTATGTTGATAGTATGGGTTTATCCACCACGCCCAATGCAGGTTGGAATTTTATCGTGATTGATGTCCTTTTGCAAAACGAAACTGACTTAACTCTTCATTTCCCAATTAAAGAGTTAGGATCAGAAGAAGCTCAACAAGAAGCCTTTCGTCTTGTTTCATCCGATGGTTATGAATATGGCGGCTCATTTGTTCGAGATGTCTTGGACGGAAATGCAATTCAATATTTACCACCTGGCTCTTGCTTTAGCGACTATCTTCACGATTTTTACTCGGGTTCGCCAGAACTTACAAAGCTTCAACTTGTGTTCGAAGTTCCTTCAAACATTTCTGGGTATAAATTTAAGTACAGCGATAGAAAAGCTGTAGATATAAGTCCGTTACTTTCGAGTGGTACTAATCGCAAAGTGATTGAAGATTTTATGTCGAGGTATAGAAAAGAGTTCCGGGACTCAGTAAAAGATTATTCGATATCCTACGAAGACAATATAAAAGTTGAATCACTCGATGTTTCATACACAAATACAGAAGTGATTGTTACTGGTACGATAACCAATAACGGCGGATATGACAGCCCATGTCGCAATTTTCGATTCTTTATCATCAATAGCGATGGTGTATTCTTTGATGTGCGAAACTTTGAACTACGGAACGACGATATAGGTTATTTCCTTGATTATTTAGATGAATATGAACCGCAAGCCCTTGCTCCTAAAACCAGTTATCAGTTTAAGTTCTCCAGAGCAGATTTCCCCCAGGGCTTTAAGATTTCCCCGGAATTTCTTGTTTTCTACGATGTAACGTCTGCCTATAGTCTAGCGTCAAACGATCCATATCAAGTGTTTAGTAAGGTACTTAAAATTAAATAACTGTTTGTTCCAGCGATAGTGCTAAGTCGACTATTCAAAATTATCAGGTGTAATTACGCGGTGATTTGTATCTATCAGCCCTAATTAATTAAAATTCTGTCTACGGAAAACAGGCCTGTTTGAAGTAGTATCTAATTTCTGATCCAATATTCCAAAAATCGTCAGGGAGCAATAGCTCGCCAGAATACGTAAAATCATTTCAAACATATGAGAGCTCCCGCCTTTGCGGGAGTTCTTCCTTCTTCTTATCTTTACGCGCTCGTAATGCTCTTCCTAATTTTCACCCACAGATCGTGTACGAAGCTCGGCCCGCGGCCCAGCGCAACCCCGGTGAGCACGTACATCACGTACAGCAGCACCGGCTGGCTGATCTCCACCACCCCGGCGAGAAAGTTTATCTTCGCCACGACGGCGATCAGGACGCCCAGGCACATGCTCACGATCTCCGCGACCGTGATCTTGCCGGCCGTCTTGTCCCAGAGTGGCTTGAGCTGCTGTACGATCGCCTCCACAAAGAGTGCGATCAAAACCAGATTCGTTAACGTCATATCAAATACCCCTTCCTTATCCGACGTCCCCGCCGGAATCCTTGTCGTTCTTTGCGCCTTTCAAGAGCCGGATCGCCTCCGCCACGATCTTGGCGAACTTGATCCCCGCAGTGGCGCTGAGCTCAATTCCCGTCCACTTGAACCACTCCCGAATCAGCGTAACCGGCTCGGAGGCTCCGCCCCGCATGGCCCACATGACCCCGAAGGCAAAACCAACGTTCAGCAGGATCACGAGCAGGATAATCCACTTTGAATACTGCCCTTTCTTCATTGTTCTCACCGCCTATACGTTCCCCTGCAGGACTTCCGAAGCCAGATCGCCGAATATGAAACCCGTCGTGCCATTGAAGCCGACCCGGTACCAGCCCTCGTCTACGCCGTAAACAACGAATACCTCGTTCTTCTTCGCCCTGCCGAGAATCGTGTACTCCAGCCCCGGCCCGCTGCGCACGTTGCACCACTGCTTCACGCCGTCCACAACGATCTTGCCGACCACCGTGTGCTCCGTGGCCGTTTCTGTGCTTCCGCCGTCCTCCAGCGCCATGAGCACGTGCCCGTCGCGCAGGTAGATCCCGCCGCGTTTGGCCAGCTTGTCAGAACCAACGTGTGTGCTGTCGGAGTAGGATTTGAACTTGCCTGTCGCGAGGAACTTGGCACGCAAGTTTCCGGTATACCCGTCCGGAGCAAGATTCAGCCCCGCGAGGATATAGCAGCTGAAGATGAGCGTGCTGCAGTCGAAATCGCCGGACGCTCCGGATACCTTCCCGCCGTTCGCTCGGATCGAATGATATCCGCTGGATGATCGCTCCACCGGCGCTGGTAATCTCCGGCAGGAGTTCCGAAAGCGTGGAAATGAACTCCTGTATCCCTTCCTGAATCTGTTCAATCCCGCTCGTGTCACCCGTCAGCAGCAGCGACAATCCGTCCATCGCCGTCGTAACGGACGGCAGGAACTCGGCCATGAGGTTGTTCTTGAGTCCCGTCGCGGTATGCGACAATAAGTCGAGGCTGTCGGTGAAGTTCACGGACGCGGTCACCGCTTTATCCGACATGACGAACCCGTAGTCGATCGCCTTCTTCCGGAGCGCTTCGGTACTTTCCGCCGTCTGATTTAGAAGCGGCAAGATCTCCTGCCCGCTGCGGCCGAACAGGTCGTTGGCAAGCGCCGCCTTTGCCGTTTCATCCGTCATGTCCTGAAGGCCGGCGATCGTCTTGGCGAATATCTCCTCGCGGGACAGCGTCGATACGTCGTCCATGGAGATGCCGAGGCGAGAGAACTTCTCCGTTGCTCCGGTAACCCCGTTCTTTGCGTCGTCGATCGTATTGGTGAGCGTTTTCAAGCCCACCTGCATGGTGTTGATATCCACGCCGCTCTGCGACAGGACGAACTCCCACTCCTGGTACGCTTCCCGCGAAAGGCCGAGCCGCTGGCTGTTCTTGTCGACGTTGTCGCCGAACGCGGCGACTTCCTTGATCGCCTTTGTGAGCTGAACGGCAAGCGCGCCGATCGCGGCCGCGACTGCCCCTGCCGCAATGCCGATGCCCTTGAGCGCGCCGATCGCTACCGTACCGGCAACCTTCGCCAGTTCCCCCCATTTCTCACCGAAGTCGGAGGTCGCTTTGCCGCCCTTTTTGAGCGCCTGGCTGTTCTCGTCGAGTTCGTTCTTTGTCTGCGCCAGCGCGGCTTTGGCGTTGTTGAGGTTCGTTTTCATCTGCACGTACGCGGCGTCGGTCGGCTTCACTCCTGCCTCGTCCATGCGCTTGAGCGCCTGTTCGGCAGCAAGAACCGCTTTCTGCTGTTCCGCCATGGCCTTGTTCAGCGTTTCGCTCTTTGCCTTGAGCGCGGCGGTCGACGAACTGTTCTTCCCGAACTCCGCCGTCATGACCGCCGCTTCCGACGCAACCAGCCGCATGCTGTCCTTGATGCCTTTCAGCGCGCTAGAGTATTCCTTGTCGCCCTTGACCGCAATGGTCGGGCCGATGTTGTAACCCACAGGGCAACCCTCCTCTTTACCACGGGAACATCCGGTCGATATCCGCCTGCGTGGCGTTCTTTATGACCTCTCCGTCATTCGACGACACGCATGCGTCGAGGAACAATCCCATGGTGATCTGATCCAGTTCGGCGACGGTAAACCCCATCCGTTTTGCCACCAGCAAATACGTGGGCACATCGATCTGTCCGCCGTCGCCGTCTACTTTTTTGTCGTTTGCAGGCTCGCGTTCAGGAGCGGTTTCAGCTCGCCGAACACCTCGAAGATCGGGAATGCGTCGAACGTGTCGAGCCAGTCGTCGAGATTCGGCGTGACCGCTTCGTCGTACGCACGTGCCATGGTGTGGACGATGCCGTAGAGCACCATGCATAGCTCTTTCGCCATGTCGATGGTCAACTGGTGATCGGTTGACGGTCGCCCTCCGGTACTTTCGCTCAAAAATGAGCAGAAGTCCGTTCCCTCGGTAAAGCCGTATTCGCACATACGAGGAAACCAGTCTTTGTATGCTGTCTGGACTTCCAGCGCGGCGTGAAGATCGCGTCCCAGCACCATTGGCTTTTCACCGCCTACTTCTACTTTGATCAGGTCGTTCATGGTGTCTCCTTTTTCTTCAGATCGTTTTAGTCGAAATCAGTTGTTTTGTTTAGTTGCCGTTTGTGCAATCGATAAACAGATCATTTATCGAGATGCCCAACGCTTCGCAGATCGGTACAACTTCGTCTGCATACATTGGTCTTTTGCAGTTGACGACGCGTGATAAGGTATCCATACGCATTCCAGCTGCTACCGCGAGTTTTGTCTGTGAAACACACTTCTTCTCGATGATTCTCTTGAGTGCGAGATTTGGTAAAAAAGAACGCTCCATATTTGCCTCCAACTAAACACTTCGTTTATCTTGAAGCTATGATACTAAACGCTTCGTTTATTGTCAAGATAAACAAACGAATGTTCTCTAAACAAATTATTGACAAGCCGGCAAACACTTTATATCATTAGAAAAAAGAGGATGGGAATGTGCATGAGTAAGGAACAAATAGCTGAGCGGCTCCGCGCCGCAAGGGAAGCCGCCGGAATAACACAAAAAGAAGCTGCCGACGCTTTGGGCATCACGCTTCAAGCAATCAGCAGCTACGAAAGGGCTGTAACCCGAATTGATGTGGAGTCACTCGGCATTCTTTGTAAACTGTACGGCGTTTCCATTGATTTAATCGTCAACGGTTCTTCACCGATTTTGCATGCCGCAGCCGCCCACTTTAAGCCAGAAAAATTGACCGATGAGGGTCGGCAAATGTACGAGCAATACATTCAATATCTTGCCGACAGATTTACCAAGGAGAAATCTTAAGACTGATATTAGACCGCAACATTGATAAGGCTTATTAGAATGAGATTGTTGGAAGAGTTATATGATGAAGCGCAAGGACTCGGAATCGAAGTTACACAAGAAACGATCCCAATACCGAATATGGATGCCACTTATATCAGCACCAACTGCGGAGAACTTATCGTATTGAGCAATGATGGAACAGATGTTGATAGAGCTTGCTGGTTAGCCGAAGAACTCGGACACCATATGACAGGTTCTGATCTGGCCTTACACTACAACACGGTTGACGATTGGAAAGCGGAGGCGCGCGCGCGACGCTGGGCACATAAGCGGCTGCTATCTCCGGACGCCATACGGACTGCGGCACAAAACACCGACGACATATACGAGATAGCTGAAGCGCTCGATGTCAGCGTTGAGTTCCTGCAGGAGTCAATCGACGATTTCCAGTCGAAAGGCATTTGGTCGTTGATGTACGATCAAGCATAAAAAACAAATAAAAACCGCCCCGGTGCGCTAACACCGAGGCGGCGGATGCAGATAAGAATACCTTTGCCGGGTCCTTTTTCTGCGCCTTTAATAGTATCAGACTCTTGATAAATGGACAAGCACGTTCTGTAAAAATCTTACTTTTCCGCAGATATGTGCAATAACACGAACACTAGCCCGCTTTTGTTTTGATAGGAGTTGAAGTTCATGATTACGAAATACCAAATACGAGCCATAGTAAACTGCAAGAAATACGGTACGAAATTCCCCCGTACCATGTATGTCACGGTATCGGAGGACGATGGAATCGCTCAGTATCCCCCATATACCGATGGCTGCAACAATAGTTCAGTGATGAGCCCTTGCCCCGCATGCATCGCTTACGTAAAAAACCAAGTCTTTCGATCGATGCCGCTTTCAAACGGTTGTACTATTGAGATTCATCCTGAACTATCTGATGCGGAATGCCGTTAGGAGTCTCATTATGATCGAGATTGCATTTGATGAATTCGAAAGGAATATGGAGAAGTATTTCAATGCCATATTTAACGGCAAAGAATGCGTTACGGTGTGCAAGGACGGCCGCAGGATCGTCTTGGTCGAAAGCATCAATTATTCTATATTGAATTCAGCAATTGATATCGCGAAGTTGATTCTAGAGAAATAGCCCGATGTTGATGTACGATCCTAGCTAGCAAAGCTCTATAAAAAACCACCCCGGTGCTGCGAACACCGAGGCGGCGGATGCAGATAATAGATACCCAGGGGAGGGTCGCTTTTCTGCGCCCTAAATATATCATAAACCAGCAGGTCTGCACAATGATCTTGCTTTATTTGCCCACAAGAGTGATCAATTGTGTGGTTAGATTGTTATAAAGGAGGCTTAGCATATGCCAACAAGAATCGTAGAAGCACAGTGGCTGAAAGAGCAGAAGCGCTGGCAAATCAAAGTACAAGCAAACGGTGTCCGCCGGGCATTCACAAGCTCTATTCCCGGCCGCGCCGGAAAAGCTGAAGCGAACCGAAAGGCTGACGAGTGGCTCGCGAGCTCAATAGTTGATCCATCTTCGCCGGTTTCGGTTATTTGGGAGAAATGGTTCGCTACATTAACAAGCGAGGTGACCGAACGTCAAGCAAAATCGTTCTGGAAGAATCATATTGGCATAATTGGTAAAAAGAAGATTCGCGACCTAAACGCGGGTGATTTGCAAGCCGTAATCGATACTGCAGCGAAAAAAGGACTTTCAAAAAAAACACTGGCAGTGATGCGGGCAATCATGCATTCTTTCGTAAAGTGGTCGAGAAAAAATAAATATACGATTTTAACGACAGAGGACGTTTCAATTCCAAAGAATGCACCAACCCGCGGGAAGAAAATCCTGCAGCCGGATGACCTGCGTCGTTTGTTCGCTTGCGAGGAACGGCTGTATTCGAATCTATTCAAGTTCGCTGCGCTCACAGGGCTTAGGCCAGGCGAATTGATCGGGTTGATGTGGGAAGATATATCCGCCAACTTCATGTTTATAAGGCGCTCTATTAATTTTCAAAATAAACTCACTCAGGGCAAGAACGAGAACGCTAAACGGAAAATCGTTCTCGGAAAACACGAAAAAAAGGTCTTGGCAGATCAACGCGAGGCATTAAAACGCAGAGGTGTAATATCGCCATGGGTATTCCCTGGCAAAGATGGTCTCCACGCGGTGCAGGAGAACGTCGCAGAAAGTTGGGAAGCATTCTGTAAGGCGGAAGGAATAACCCCCGGAGTGACACCCTACGGATGGCGACATACGTTTGTATCAGTCACATACACGATGCCGGACGGATTAAAAAAACGCCGAGTCGGACATTCGAAAAACATGGACACCGAAGGAGTATACGGTAAACCTTTCAATGGTGATGACGAAGCTGAATCGGCATACATCGAGAGCCGATTCGATGATATTCTCAACCACACGTTGTAACCCACTTTATAACCCACTTGCATGTTAATGAGCGCAAATCTCGCTCTCACGCACGCGAACCTTTATCGTGAGAATGCTATATACAACGCCGTTTTATCGTGTCTACGAACAAATAATTCACTACTAAATACTGTCTATAGTAGTTCGAGTCCAGCAGGGGGAGCCAAAGCAAAACGGTTCGTCTTTTGACGGGCCGTTTTGCTTTCTCTTCTTGTTGTAGTTGAGCAGCAACACAGATTCAAAAAGCCGCATGCGGCCGTTAACTGTTGCGGAGTCGAGCGTCAGTTCTGCTATATATACCGACGACTCTACAGCGCCAGCTTCAAGCCATTTGTGGAACTTACTGATACATCTCGTGATGCTGAAGGTGCGAAAATGATCCTTCGTCTTCGTATCTACGTCCATATTGTTCCGGCGCTGTTTTTACTCGGAGCAACGCTTTTTTTCGCGTACATTTCCGATCATCAGATCGAGTGCAAATTCTTTACAACCCTCAGGATCATTCCATAGCCCAGCTTCTAACGTTGTTCTAACTGTGACCTCTTCCGGTTAGCCCCCCGTCATCCGAGCAAAACCTCGTTCAATAAGAAGATTTCCCCATCTTGCGTTCTTCTGGGCAACATCGCATCGGGCGAAGAATTGAACGGCTTATTTTGCTTGTCTTTTTGGGTCTTTTCTTCATTGTCCAAAGAACAATGGCAGATAAGTACAACGTTGGCTTCATCGTTGGCGAATTCGGCCCGTTCGGCAGGTATGGTCTGCCGAGTTCGGTATTGCAGGGATACGTCGGCATGATGATACAAGGTATGAATAAAGATGGCGTCGGTTGGGCCTATGGAGCGCTTCATGGCAAAGGACAACTGATCTATCAAGTGCCGGACAACGACCCGGAAACCGCTTACGCGCCTATTGCCGATTCTCCGTACTATCTCAATTTAGGCTTGAGCGATTTTTTCAGGAGTTTTTTGAGCGCGAACTAATTTAATAGGCGGTTCCAAACACAAGACATCCCAAAAAAACGATAAGCAATGCGCATTTTCAAAGTATTGCCATTGCTTATTGTTTTTGTTATCTTCAGCTTAAAATTGCTAAAAATTCCACATGCTTCCTGTCATTTTTATACTCGTTTTCAGCAGCAAGCAATCCAGCGCTGCTTTATAGAAAGTGCTCTCGCCCTTTCTTACGCGCATTCGTACGATAAAACGCTCTCTACAAACACCTTGGCCACGGCCGGATCGAACTGCGTTCCGGCGTTATGCAGGATTTCGTTTTTCGCGTCTTCCAACGAAATGGCTTTTTTGTAGGGACGATCCTCCGTCATTGCGTCAAAAGCGTCGATCACGGAGATCAGGCGCGAAATATAGGGAATCTCCTCCCCTGTCAGCCCCTGCGGGTAGCCCTTGCCATCCCAGCGTTCATGGTGGCAGAGAATATACCCGGCGATGTTCTGCAGTTCCGGTATAGTCAGTGCGATTCGATAGCCAACCTCGGGATGTTTCCTGATTTCCGTCCATTCAAGCTCATCCAGCGCGCCGGGCTTGGACAGAATATGATTGCTGATGCCGATTTTTCCAACGTCGTGCAGCGTTGCCATCAGCTCAAGCGCATCCATGTCCGCTTCGCTTAAGCCAATCTTCTCCCCCAGCCGTTTTGCAAGAACCGTCATGCGTTCTGCGTGTTCCATCGTCTCGTTGCTCTTGGAAAACAGCAATTCCTTTATCGTGGTCAGCAGCGTGCTGCGAATGCTCTGATGGTCGAGGAGCTTTCTTCGGTACATCTGTTCCTCGGCGGTTTTCAGAATCTCCGTCATGGATTGCCCGGCATGCGTTTTTGTGGAGTACCCCAGCGATATGCTCAAAAACACGCTGCCCTCTTTATTTCTGCTTTTCTGCTCTTCCAGCTTTCTGTAGATTCGATTTACAATCTCTTTCAGCTCTTCCTCGTCGATTCCCGGCAGCAAAACCGAAAACTCGTCGCCGCCGATGCGAGCCACGATTCCGTTTGCGCAGCAGCCTTTCAGCAGTTCCGCCGTTTGAATGATGAGCCGGTCGCCCTCGTTATGCCCAAACAGATCGTTCGTCAGTTTCAGCGCGTTGATATCGCCCATGATGACGGAATACGGCAGTTCCTGAATCGTATCCTGACGATACAGCTCGGTGTCAAAGTACATTCGGCTGTAGAGCCCGGTCATGATATCGTGAACGCTTAAGTACTCGATTCGCTCTTCCTTTTTCTTTCTGTCGGTAATGTCCCGGCTAATTCCGATCAGCCCGGCGACATGTCCCTCGGCGTCCAGATACCGGGTCTTCAGCGTTTCTGTTATTATCTCGTCCCCGTTCGGATACGTTACCGCTTCTTCCGTACGCACTTGTTCCCTGCCGTCGAAGACCTCCATATCCGCATCGATGAAAAACTGCGCCGTTCGTTCGTCGTAAACCTCGCGGTCGCTTTTCCCCACCAGCTCTTCTCTCCTGATGCCGGACGCCGCTTCAAAGGCTTTGTTGCAGCCCAAATAGACGCCTTCTGTGTTCTTATAAAAGATGTGGTCCGGGATGGCATCCAGCAAAGTCGTAAGGAACGCGGCCATTTCCCTTTGTCTGCGCTCGCTTTCTACGAGACTGTTTTCCCGTTCAACTTCTTTTGTAATATCCTGAACAATGCAGATATACTCACATTTATCGGTGTCCACGTCCCGACGCAGAATGGCGGCAAACAGATGGATCCAGGTCACTTCTTTATTTTTATGCACGTACCTTTTTATCAAATCGTACTTGTCGATTTCTCCGGAGAGCATCCGTTCGCGAAGCGCCATCTCTTTTTTAAGATCTCCCGGATGCGTCAGAGACTGCCAGTCAGCAGTTCTGATTTCCATTGCCGGCATACCCACAATATTTGCATATTCGGAATTCGCGTAAAATATCTGCTGTGGCGTCTCAACGGTGATTCCAAGCGGCGCCTGCTCGCAAACCGCCTGAAAACGGATTTCGCTCTCGGTCAGCCTTCGTTCCATCTGTAGGCTTTCGCTTTCATACGTGATGATCATGCACATAAGGAAGCTGCCCAACGGATAGATGGTCAGCACCGGCAAACTGATGGATTTTAAGGTTTCCCCAATGATTTCTTTCGGCAGTAAGAACATGCACAAAAGCATTACGATGTGATTGCTAAGCCCCAAACCATAGTATTCAAATTTCGAGAGCTTCTCCGGCTTCTTTCGAACAGTTCGCCAAAGGATGCCTATGGCAGCCGAAGTGACGCTGACGGCTACTCCCGCGTAAACCCCCGGCCCGCCGAGAAAAATTCGGTATGCAACGACGACCATTGCGGCAATGGAAGTGGGTAAAACACCATAGAAGAGACCGGCAACGCTGAGCAGAATCGACCTCGTGTCGAAAATTACGTTGTTGGGCAACTTGATCGAAATGGTCATGAGAACGATGCCCACAAGCCCTATAATGACTCCGCCAACCAGTTTATACAGCACTTTTTGATGCAGTATTCTTTGATAGAACAAATTAAAAATAATACTGATCGATAGAAGAAGCGACGTATTGAGCAACAGATTCAGAGCGATTTGCATATCATATTCACTCTCTTTCACAATCAGATTGCAGCCGACGTTTCTTGCCGGACGAATAACCTGTAAAAGCGTTATTCGAAATGCTCGTAAAAAAGAACTTCTGGATCCGGTCGTCCGATTGCCGCCGAACGATATTCCGAGAAATATCTTGGAGGACAGATCGTCAATAAAAAATTGCTGACTGCGCCAATCAAGCGATAAATCCAATATCTGTATTATACACTATGCTACGCAAAACTTTACGGCAAATTCAAGTATTATTTTCCGCAATTCCGTTCATTCTGCATGAATCCTCCGTCTTTTTCGCTTTTCGGAATTCTCTCATATGGAAAGCGTTCCATTGCTCAGAATTTGCCATGCCGGCAAACAATTCTCACGAAACGAAAAAAAGCCCCGGTCAGGGCTCTGTTCTTCAAGTGGCGTAATAAAAAACTAGCATGCTTCCAGCAACTAGATCACGAATTTATAGCCGAACCCCCATACGGTAACGATATACGTGTCGTATGGGCGGATATTGTCCCTGAGCGTGCGGATATGCGTGTCGATGGTGCGATCCGAGCCGGTAAAGCAATACCCCCAGACCTCGTTGAGCAACGCTTCTCTTGAATACGCCTTGTTCGGATTCTGGGAGAGGAAGAACAGCAGATCGTATTCTTTGGGCGTGAGCTGCACCGGGCGGTCGTCCACCATCACCTCGCGGGAAATCGTGTTGATAAACAGCCCGTTGAACGCAATTTTCTCCGGCGCGCTCTTAACCTGGCTTCCGGAACGGTATAAAAAAACTTTAACGCGCGCAAGCAGTTCCTTCGGGTAGAACGGCTTGACAATATAGTCGTCCACGCCCAGCTCAAACGCGCAGAGCTTTTCCTGCTCGCCGCTTTTTTCGCTCATCAGCAAAATCGGTACGTCGGAGCTCTTGCGAATCTGCCTGCAGACGTTTCTGCCGTCGAGTTCCGGCAGGTCCGCTTCGATGATTATGATGTTGTAATCGTTGCGCCGGAAAAACTTGAGCGCGGCAATGCCGTCGGCCGCCTCGTCAAAGGCGTATCCCGCGGCGCTGGCACACCGTTTGATTTCTCCGCGAACGGAACTGTTTGGGTCCACAATCAGAAGCCGGATTTCACCCATGGAATGCACCTCCGTGGCCGGTACGAAAAAGGAGCGGCATATCGCCTGAAAAAGGCATGCCCGTTCTGAGCCGGAATCGGCAAAGCGGAAAGGACGGTTCAATGGTTCGAAATGCGAGAGCGGCGCGCTGTTTTTGCTTTTACAACAGCTTGCCGGAACAGCGTGCCGGACTTATGAGCGGTAAAAGAGAATAAAGAACAATATTTCTTTGATTTTATAACGATTCCGTCCAGGATACAATACATTCCGGCAGGAATCGCCTGTGTGCACGCCTTTTTACACAAAGCGAGGGGGCCGCGAGCGCGCGGCCCCCGTTGGTTGCCTTTGCCCGGTCTGCTAAGCCGGTTACTTCTCGCGGCTGGCGTAGTCGGCGATGACGTTTTTAAAGAAGCCGACCGTCTCCGTTACATCCGCAAGCTCCGCTTTCAGGCGCGTGTTTTCCGCTTCCAGTGCCAGCACGCGGACGGACTCCAAGTCCTCGCGCGCATGCTTGCTTTCCAGCGCGGCTGCCTGCGCCGCACGGATTTCCTGCGCTGCGACGTCCCGCTTCTTCTGCGCGGGGCGAGTTCCGAGG
Source organism: Christensenellaceae bacterium (assembly GCA_963674535.1). Taxonomy (GTDB): domain Bacteria; phylum Bacillota; class Clostridia; order Christensenellales; family CAG-138; genus UBA7703. The sequence continues at coordinate 1,972,494 of OY771363.1, forward strand.
TCGAACCGCTCAACGGTGTACTCGTTGAACTTGCCGCGGCGCACGTAGTGGGTATGCAGCAGTTCGTGCGACTTATGCCCGTTCGGGTGTTCGAGATAGTCGCTGTAGAGCGCGGTGACGAACGGATTTTCGTGCGATTTGCGCATGACCTTCGCTTCGTCCTCACTGTAAAGGCCGCGGAGCCGCTTTGTGCGTACATCCGGATCGTCGGAGCGCGGCTGGCCGCCGCCCATGATACAGCCGCCCGGGCAGCCCATGACTTCGATGAAATGATACGGCGAAGTGCCGTCCTTCACCTGTTCCATGAGCTTTTCCGCGCCGGCAAGGCCGCTGGTAACCGCAACGCGCACGGTAACGCCGTCGAGGAACGCATAGTCCGGTAGCGGCTTTTCAATCGTAACGGCCGCTTCCTTAACCTGCTCCAGTCCGACGATGGGGGTCACGTGCAGGCCGTCAAACGGCAGTTCGCGCCCCGTCACCAGTTCGTAGACCGTGCGAAGCGCCGCTTCCATAACGCCGCCGGTCAGGCCGAAGATATCCGCAGCGCCCGTGGACATGCCAAGCGGGTTGTCGAACTCTTCGTCGGGCAGCGCGTTAAAGTCGATACCCATCTCCTTGATCATGTTGGCGAGTTCGCGCGTGGTCAGCACGGCGTCCACGTTCGGCAAACCGTCGTTTTGCATTTCCGGGCGCACGATTTCGCTCTTCTTGGCCGTGCAGGGCATGATGGAAACCACGAAGATATCCTTGGGTTCGCGTTTGATCTTGCCCGCGTAATAGCTCTTAATCAGCGCGCCCAGCATGGTATGGGGCGACTTGCAGGTGGAAAGATGCCCAAGCGAATCCGGATACGTATGCTCCACAAACTTGATCCAACCGGGGCTGCAGCTTGTAATCATCGGCAGCACGGCTTCGCCGCCGGTCAGCGCGGCTTTTACGCGGGAGAGCAGCTCTGTGCCTTCTTCGAGTATGGTCAAGTCGGCGGCAAAGTTCGTGTCGAACACGTCGTCAAAGCCGAGCCGACGCAGCGCCGCGGCGAGCTTGCCGGTTTCCCGCGCGCCCGGTTCGCAGCCAAACTCCTCGCCAATCGCAATACGGATCGCGGGTGCGGTCTGGACGACGACCCGTTTGCTCTTGTCGTTGATTGCCGCCCAAACGGCCTGAATCGAGTCCGTCTCCTTGAGCGCGCCAACCGGGCAGACCACGGTGCACTGGCCGCAGAACGCGCAGTTGACCGTTCCGAGCGGCAGTTCCATAGCAGGGCTGATGACGGTTTTAAAGCCGCGGTTCTGCGCGCTGATGATGCCGAGGCCCTGAATTTCGGCGCAGGCCGTGACGCAGCGTCGGCAGAGGATGCACTTGGACATATCGCGCGTAATGGACGTTGAAACGTCGATGACGCATTCCGAGCGGCTGCCTTCAAAGCGCGTCGCCTCCACGCCGAGGGTTCTGCCGAGTTCCTGCAGTTCGCAGCTTTGGTTGCGCTTACAGCTGAGGCAGTCCTTGGAGTGGTCGGAGAGCAGCAGTTCATAGAGCACTTTTCGCGCGCGGCGCACGCGCTCGGAGTTGGTGCTGATCACCATGCCTTCGCGCACCTCCGTCATGCAGGAGGGAACCAGCGTTTTTGAGCCTTCGACCTCGACCACGCAGATGCGGCAGGAACCGAACTGGTGGACGCCCTTGAGGTAGCACAGACTCGGTATGGAAATGCCGTTCTGTTTGGCGGCTTCCAAAATGGTCAGGCCGTCCTCGACGGAATATTGCTTTCCGTTGATCGTGATGTTTTTCATTTTGATCACCTACCTCCTGTCGCAATGCAGGCAGCGCATCGCTTCGGCCATTGCCCGGAGTTTGTGGTATCCCAGCACCACTTCGTCGAACGAACCCTTGCGCTTTTCAGGATCGAGTTCTTCCACCTGAAAACGGTTGTGTTCCATGACTTCGTCGTCGCTGAAATCATCGGGAATGTCGATGGGCGTGCCCTTGTTGAGCTTGCCTTTGCCGCCGAGATATTTGTCGATAGAGACCGCCGCGTGCTTGCCGTCCGCAATGGCGCGGATGACCGTATCCGGCCCGCGCGCCACGTCGCCGCCGGCGAACACACCCGGCATGGTCGTCATCATGGTGCCGTCGTCAATGATAAACGTTCCCCAGGGGGTCAGGCCGATTTCGCTCTTCTTGATGAACGGCAAGTCGGAATACTGGCTGACGGCGGGAATGACCGTATCGACGTCGATTAGGAATTCCGAGCCTTCAATCGGGACGGATTTCCGTCTGCCGTTCTTATCGAAGTTGCCAAGCTTCATGCGCTGGCACTCGACCTTGACCACTTTTCCGCTCCGGTTGCCGATAAAGCGCGTGGGCGCTACCATCTCGACAAGCTCCACGCCTTCGTCGATGGCGGCCTGCACTTCCAGATCGTAAGCGGGCATGCTTTCCCGCATTCTACGGTAGAGCACCATGACCCGTTCCGCGCCCAGACGAATCGCCGTACGTGCGGAGTCGATCGCCGTATTGCCGCCGCCGATGATGGCTACGACCTTTCCAATGTTCACCGGCCGGTGCAGGTTGACGTCCTTTAAGAAGTTGATGCCGTGGATCACGCCGCCGAGCCCTTCGCCCGGAATTTCAACCTTCTGCGGGAACTGCGTGCCGGTTGCAACATAAACGGCGTCGTACTGCGCCTGCAGCGCTTTCATCGTGATATCCTTGCCCACTTCCGTGTTCAGGTGGATATTTACGCCCGCCTGCTCGATCAGTTCAATTTCATGCTGCAAAACGCTCTTTGGCAGTCGGTATTCGGGAATGCCGAACGCGAGCACGCCGCCCGCCACGGACTCGGACTCGAATACGTCCACCTCGTAGCCGATCTTGACGAGATAATACCCGCAGGTCAGTCCCGAAGTGCCCGCGCCGATGATGGCGACGCGTTTGCCGTTGCGCGGGAATACCACGTCGCTGGAATACGGCTTTTCGTGCTTATAGGCATAGTCCGCAACGAACCGCTTGAGTTCGCAGATGGCGATTGATTCATCCAGCGTCCCTCTGCGGCATTTGGCTTCGCAGGGGTGCGTACAGATGCGCCCGCAGACCGCCGGGAACGGGTTCTCCTGACGAATCAGGTTGTAAGCGTCGGTAAACCGTCCGGCCGCGATCAGCCGCAGGTACCCCGGCACGTTGATGTTGGCAGGGCAGGTGTTTTCGCAAGGCGAAATGAACATCGACCCGCAGACACTCGCGCGGCAGTATTTATCCCGAATGTGCTCCTCGTATTCGTCCCGGAAGTAGCGAATGGTCGAAAGCACCGGATTCGGCGCGGTCTGACCCAGTCCGCACATGGCGGTGTCGCTGACGACTTCGCCGAGTTCTTCGAGAAGTTCAATATCGCCTTCCTCGCCTTCGCCGGAGGTGATGCGCTCGAGAATTTCCAGCATGCGCGTGGTGCCGATGCGGCAGGCCGCGCACTTTCCGCAGGATTCGTCGCGGATGAAGTCCATAAAGAACCGCGCGGTGTCCACCATGCAGGCGTCCTCGTTCATCACGATCAGCCCGCCGGAACCCATGATTGCGCCGAGCTCCTTGAGCGATTCGTAATCCGTAGGCGTGTTCAGGTTGTCCCGCGTGACGCAGCCGCCGGACGGGCCGCCGATCTGCGCCGCCTTGAAGCGCTTTCTGTCCCTCAGCCCGCCGCCGATGTTAAACAGGATTTCGCCGAGCGGTTTGCCGATTGGCACCTCGATGATGCCGGTGTTCACCACGTCTCCCGCAAGGGCGAACACCTTGGTGCCCTTGCTCTTTTCGGTTCCGAACCCGGCGTACCATTCGCCGCCCTTGAGCAGAATCTGCGGAATGCTGGCGTAGGTTTCCACGTTGTTGATGATCGTAGGCGCTTTGAACAGCCCGCTCTGGAACGGGAACGGCGGCTTCTGCCGCGGCTCGCCGCGCTTGCCTTCAATAGAGTTCATGAGCGCCGTTTCCTCGCCGCAGACGAACGCGCCCGCGCCGATGCGGATTTCGATGTCAAAATCGAACCCGCTGCCAAAGACGTTTTCACCCAGCACGCCGCGTTCGCGCGCGTTTTCAATTGCTTTTGTGAGCCTGTCCACGGCGATCGGGTATTCCGCGCGGACGTAAACATACCCCTTCGTCGCCCCGATGGCGTAACCGCCGAGCATCATGCCCTCGATGACCGTATGCGGATCGCCTTCGAGGATGCTGCGGTCCATGAACGCGCCGGGGTCGCCTTCGTCCGCATTGCAGACGATGAATTTTCGCTCGCCCGCCGCGTCGTGCCCCGCCTGCCACTTGACGCCGGTCGGGAAACCCGCGCCGCCGCGACCGCGCATGCCGGAGCGTTTGACTTCGTCTATCACTTCCTGCGGGTCTTTTTCGTTGAGCGCTTTGGCCGCGGCAAAATAGCCGTCCCTGCTGATGTAAGCGTCCAGGCTGTCGTATTCGATCACGCCGCAGTTGCGCAGCGCAATTCGAACCTGCTCTTTAAAAAAGTCGATATCGTCGATCTTCGGTACATGCTTTTTCAGCGAATAATCGTAAAACGTATGTTCCGCCAGGATTTCGCCGTGCAGGATATGCTTGTTGATGACCCGCCGCGCAATCTCCGGCGTCAGTTTGGTATAAAAGGTGCGCTCCGGCAGAATCAGCATCACAGGCCCCGCCGCGCAGGTGCCAATGCAGCCGGTTTCACGCAGGAGAACCTTGTCCTTCATGCCGATTTTTTCCAGCTCGTCGGCCACCGCGTTGCGCACGTCCGCGCAGTTGGATGAAACGCAGCCCGCGCCGCTGCAGACCAGCACCTGGAACGGATGCGCCGCCGTGTTTTCGTTGTAAGCGGTTTTAATCCGCTCGAGATCCGCTAAAGAACGTATCATTTGCTCGCTCACGGTCGTCACCTCCTCAATACCGCGAAAGGATCGCGTCCAGTTTGTTGATGTTCACCTGCTTGTAGACGACGTTGTCAATCATGATGGCGGGCGCCAGTCCACAGGCACCGATGCAGCGCGCCACCTCGAAGGTGAACTTTCCGTCCGCAGTCGTGCCGCCAATCTCAACATCCAGCGTCTTTTGCAGCGCTTCTACAATCTTCTTTCCGCCGCGCACATAGCACGCGGTGCCAAGGCAAACCCGAATGGTATGCTCGCCGCGCGGTTTGGTTGAGAAAAAGGAGTAGAACGTAACCACACCGGAAACTTCCGATAATGGCTTGTTCAGCGCGCTTGCAATATGCTGTTGCAGTTCCAGCGACAGATGACCGTAGAGTTCCTGCGCGACGTGGAGGATTTGGATCAGACTTCCTTCTTTGTCCCTGTAGAGGTCGATGACTTGGTCGAGTTCGGCGAATGGTTCCGCGCCGGCTTGCTCCCGGCAGCTGCATTGGCTTTGCCTGTTGCTCATTTCACAGCCCCTCTTTTCAGTTGTCTAATGATGTGTGTTTACGATATGACTTGTCAGACAATTCGACTGATTTCAGCGTAACAGAGAAATGTTAGAGTTTTATGAGCATTCAGAAGAAATTTTTTGCGATTTTCTGCCGTTTTTCCGTGTTTTTCACGCGTTTGACGGCATTTGCCACACATTTTCAACATAAATCCGGTGAAGTTCTTTCGCTTGGGTGATTTTTTTACCGGCGGCGCAGTCTCCGCGTTCAGGGCTGTTGTGCTGGCAGCAAAGCATGATATCATGGTGTCAGTCTACGAAAGGCGGCTGCGTATGAGCACCTACCGTACCAGCGAAATAGCGAACCTGACCGGTCTGCACCCGAATACGATTCGTCTGTACGAAGAGATCGGCTTTCTCACAAAGCCGCTCCGGCTTAAGAACGGATACCGCGTTTATACCGAGCTGCACTTGCATCAGGTGCGGTTGATCCGGCTGGCGCTACGGGCGGAAGTGCTCCAAAACGGTCTTCGAAAGCAGGCGGTCGCCATTATAAAGCTCTGCGCCGAATGCCGCTTTGTTGATGCGCTGCGTCAGACAGACGTCTACCTCGCCATGATCGACCGCGAACTCGCGTTTGCCCGGCGCGCGGTGGCCTCCGTGGAGTCTATTCTGCGCCGTGAGCAGCCGCAGGACACGCCGCTGCAAACGCGCAGTCAGGCCGCCTCGCTTCTGGGCGTCACCGTCGATACGTTGCGCAACTGGGAGCTTAACGGGCTAGTCCATATTCGCCGCTTGCAGAACGGTTACCGCGTTTACGACGCAGGGGATATGGAACTTCTTTCGATCATCCGTACGCTCAGAAGCGCGAAATACTCGCTTTCGGCCATTCTGCGGCTGACGCGCGCGCTCTCCGGCGGGGAGTCCGTGGATGTTGTGGATACGCTCAACACACCCGCAAGCCACGAGGAAATCGTCTCCGTCTGCGACCATCTGCTTGCTTCCCTCGGTGGGGTTCGCGCCGACGCGCTGGGGATGCGCGCGCGCATCCCCGTTCTTGAAAAAATGGCAACCCTCCACTAAACCACCAACCTTCGTTTCTCTGGTATCGTAGTGCTGAAATCAGAAAACGGAGGATTCTTATGGAACCGTCATTCGCCAACTGGAAGAGAAGAACAGCTCTCTTCTTCATCAGTCAGGCAATCACCCTGTTCGGCTCAACCATCGTTCAGTTCGCCATCGTCTGGTACGTCACCCTTAAAACCACATCCGGCGCATGGGTCGCCGCGCTCACCGTCTGTTCGTTTCTGCCGCAGACGCTGATTTCCTTTGTCTCCGGCGCATGGGCTGACCGGCACTCCAAAAAGATGCTGATCATCGTTTCGGACGCGGCAATCGCCCTTTCCACACTCGCGCTGTTTCTGCTGATGCCGCACATTCAAAGCGATACCGCGGTTCTCTCGGCACTCTTGATTGCAAGCGTCGTCCGCTCCATCGGCGCGGGTATCCAGATGCCGGCGGTCGGGGCAATGACGCCCGTTCTCGTGCCGGAAGAACACCTTATGCGCGCCAACGGCGTCAACGCAACTCTCCAGTCGGTCATCCAGTTTGCTTCCCCCGCCGCCGCCGGAGCGATCCTCTCTCTGGGCAGCCTGCGCATGTCGCTGTTGGTCGATCTCGCCACCGCCGCTGTGGGAATCGGCCTGCTTTCGTGCCTCGCGCTGCCGAAAGGGCGAGCTTTGCCGCAGGAGCAGCCGTCGGTATTTGCCGATATCAAGAACGGTTTCGGATATGTCCGTTCCAACTCGTTCCTACTCAAGCTCCTGTTGCTCTACGGCGCGTTCATCCTGCTCAGTGTACCGGGCGGATTCCTCGCGGCACTGCTGGTTGCGCGCGTCTACGGCGGCAGTTATCTCAACCTCACCATTGTCGAACTGATCGGTTTCGCGGGCATGGCGGCGGGCGGCCTGCTGCTCGGCGTATGGGGCGGTTTCCGCAACCGTACCGCAACGCTGTTGAGCGGAATCACCGCCTGCGGACTGCTCACGGTTGGGCTTGGCGCAACATCCAGCTTCGTTGTTTACCTCGCGATCATGCTTTTTCTCGGCGTCGCCATCACCATGGCGCAGACCGCGGTTACGACCTTGGTGCAGGAACGCACAGAAACTTTCATACAAGGCCGCGTGTTCGGGCTGGTCGGGGCGATGTACAGCGGGTTTCTGCTTATCGGCATGTCCGTCTTCGGACCGCTGGCAGACACAGTTTCCCTGCCGCTTTTGATGATTCTGACCGGCGGCGCGCTGGCGCTCATCGCGCTGCTGTTCGGTCTGAACAAATCCTTTCTAGCCGCTCCAAACCCGGAGCAGTCGGAAGCCGGGCGGTAACCCAAGACTGTTCCGCAAGGCTTTTCCCGCAGCTCTCTTCATAAGCTATTTTGAAAAGAGCAGCTTTTTATCTTTTTTATTCAGAACGGTTTCTCACGAATAATTATTGCAAAACAGTAATTTTCGATGTATTATTGTTGCAGCATTATCGCGTAACGATAATTTGGAGGTCGTGTTGTGAAACGCAAACTGTTTCTATTCGCTCTTGTGGCGGAAGCGCTGCTCTGTGTTCTGCTGTCGTTGCTCAAAGCGCCGATCGACGACGTGTTCCTGGCCTTGATGGCGTTCCCGTTTGAACAGATTGGAGTCTGGTTACGCGCGCTGTCGCTCTCCGGCATAGTGGGAAACGTGCTCACGTTTTTGATCTACGCGCTGTTCTGTCTGCTCCCGACCGGAGCGCTGCTGTTCATCCGGCGTAAGCGTCCGCTCTCCCCCGAAGACGGGTTATTGCCCGTTCTGTCGGCAACCCTGTTTGCGGCAGTCTATCAGATGATCAATCCCGGTTTGATTGCGGCGATGTTTCAGAGTATTCCCGTCGGAAAAGCCGTCCTTGGCGGCACGATCTACTCCATTGTGATTGCCTTTTTAATTCTGCGAACCGTGCGGGCGCTTCGCGCCAGCGGGATTGAACGGCTGCAACGCTGGCTCGTCGTTCTCCTCGGCCTTCTGAACGTGGTTTTCGTCTGCCTGATCTTCGGCGTTTCCGTTGGCGAGCTCAAAGCTTCGATCATCGCGCTGCAGCAGGGCAACGCCGGAAACGAAAACCTGCTCGGTGCTAGTTATGTGTTTGCTTTTTTGCAGTATTTTGTGGATGTTCTGCCGTATGGATTCGATATTCTCATCGTGTTTGCCGGAACGAAGCTGCTCGACAGCATGGCAAACGACCGCCATTCGGAAGCGACGGTTTCGGCGGCTTTACGTCTTTCCAAACTCTGCGGAACGGCGCTGAGCGTTACGGCATTGTCTATCGCATCGTTCAATCTGCTGCAGGTAATCTTTGCCAAGCGCTTATTCAATCTCCACGCGTCGCTGCAAGTGCCGCTGTTTTCCATTGCGTTCGTGCTGGCGGCGCTGCTCGTTTCGCGGCTGATCGCGGAGAATAAGCTGCTCAAAGAAGACAACGACAGCATTATTTAAGGAGCAGGATGGCGATTTTAACCCACCTTGAGGAGCGGCTGAAGGCAAAAGGCATGACCTCCAAGGAGCTGTGCACACACATAGGCATTACGGAAGCGAACCTTTCCATCCTGCGCAGCGGAAAGGCGAAAGGCGTGCGCTTCTCAACGGTCAACAAGATTTGTTATTATCTCGGCTGCGATGTTGGCGATCTGTTTTGTTTTGACGGAAATTTGGAGGATGACGATGAAGATTAAGCGGGTCTTAACGGCGTTTCTGGCCGTATTGCTGGTGATCAGTTTTTGCGGCTGCCAGCTCGCGCTGAAAGACGCGGGCGGTTCGTTGAGCAAGGATAAGCTGATTGGCGTATTTGTCACAAGAGAATATCTTGATCTGTTTGACATGGATGGATACCTGAACGACAATCTGCAGAATCTTTCCGGCGGAAAATTTCATGTGGATGGCAACGACGAGAAGTATCAGGGCAGGCTGTATGCCGTGCTGCAGGAAATCACCCTGACCAGCGATACCGGAGAGAAGAGCACAACGCAGGAGTATGTATTCCCGGGCGCAGACGGCATCTCTTACTTTGCCGCAAGAGTTCCGGCAGCGGAAGGGCGCGATAGCTACATCACTTCCGGCTCCGATGAAGCGATCAGCGACGGACAGTTGGGATTGAATTACGGCGACACGGAGGACAAAATCACGCTGGATGGAACGATCTACCTCGCCGATCTGTCCGGTAACTACAGCTGCTATATCAACCCTGTTTACCAGTCGGAAGACGGCAGCGTTTACGCCGTCAGCGGGGACGGCATGGAGATGTGCAGCGGCGCTGGAATGTCCCAAACGCTGGAAGAAAAATCTACCGTAACGGAGAACGGAGTCAGCAAAACCGTGATTTCGTCGATTAAGATTTCCATTGAGACGCTTTCCCCGCCGGAAAAGATCGTCCTTCTGCAAATGGACAAGGACAGCACAATCCTGTCCAGAGCAGAGTATAACCCCGGCGAACTGCCCGGCACGCTAAAGCCCGAACCTGCCACGGCGTATATACTGGAAGAAACCTACGCGCACGACGCTTCCGGCGAGGAAGTCGTCACCCGTAAACTCTTCAACGCGCAGGACGAAACGCTTTCCGCCTTTTACGCGCGCGCGGACGGCATTTGCGTAAGACAATGGACCGCTCTTGAGTGGTAAAGCGGTTTAGCTGATACCCGCTTTGTATAAACGCCGGCTGCACGCCGGCGTTTTTGTTTTGCCCGCAGGAAGCTGCGGTTCAACGGTTTTCTATCGTTTTTCCGGCCTGTATGGTAAAATAGAGAAAATATGAGAGATTTGTTAATTTGCGAAAATATGGCGGTTTTCCGCAGTTTGTAACATTCCCGCAATATTCTTGCCTCTCTGTGAGGCTAAACTATCGTAGTTATACTGTAATTCGCTATTACGCATAAATCGAGGTAGCTTTCTTTGATGCAGCAAGTGCAGGAAATCATCGGTCAAATTCGAAAAGTGGTCGTCGGCAAGGACGCCGTCATCGGCAGCATCCTCATGGCGATGCTCGCGCAGGGACACGTCCTCTTGGAGGACGTCCCCGGAGTCGGCAAAACCACGCTGGCGCTCGCGTTTTCGCGGGCGATGAGCCTCTCCTACAAGCGCATGCAGTTCACGCCGGACGTCATGCCTTCCGACATAACGGGGTATACCACCCTGCAGGCGGGCGGCATTCCGGGCGCGTATGTGCCAGGCGCCGCTATGTGCAACCTCTTTTTAGCGGACGAAATCAACCGCGCCTCCAGCAAAACGCAGTCCGCGCTCCTGGAGGTCATGGAAGAAAACAGCATCACCGTGGACGGAATAACGCACCCCGTGCCGCAGCCGTATATGGTGATCGCCACCCAGAACCCCGCCGGTTCCTCCGGCACGCAGCCGCTGCCGGAATCCCAGCTCGACCGCTTCATGGTTCGGCTCTCCATGGGCTATCCCGACCGCCGCAGCGAGGTGGAGATGCTCCGCCGCCATCAGAACTCCGTTTCGCTGGACGATATCAGCCGCGTCATCACCCCGCAGGATCTTGCGCTCATGCAGCGCGAGGTAGAGAGCATCTACGTTTCTGAACCGCTGTTTTCGTATATCACCGAGCTTGCGGCCTGGACGCGCGCGCAGCCTGCTATCCGCTTTGGCGTGAGCCCGCGCGGCACCATCGCGCTGCTTCGCATGTCCAAAGCCTCCGCCTACCTCTCCGGCCGGGAGTATCTGATTCCGCAGGACGTGCAGTCCGTGTTTGAAATCGTCTGCGCCCATCGTATTCTGCTCAGCCCCCGTGCGCTGGTCAGCGGAATCAGCGAGCAGCAGCTTGCCAAGCGCGCGCTGACGCAGGTGCAGGCGCCGGTCGCGGTATAACCCCATGGCCGGCAACCGGATTCTCTACTTCTACGCGCTGCTGATTTCGTTTGCGCTGTTTGTCCTTTTGGACGCGTACTTATTCCATCTGCTGTTTCTGTTTTTGTTGGTTTTACCGGTGATTTCCCTGCTGATCGCCATTCCGGTCAGCCGAAAGCTCCGTTACCGCCTCGATATCGAGGACGACATCATGCCAAAAGGCGACTGTCCCGCGGAACTGACGGTTCAGAACGTCAGCTCGTTTCCCTGCGCCTGCGTGCGCGTCAGCCTCACAAGAAGAAACCTGCTTGGCCGCGTAGGCGACAAGTATTCGGAAGATTTGGAAGATACGATCTTCTTTTCCGTTGAACCCAAACATACCAAATCCGTCCAGCCGCCGCTGCAGATGGAACACTGCGGCAGGGTTGATGTTTCCGTTCGCCGAATTTCCGTCTGCGACATGCTGGGTTTGTTTCGTCTGTCCGTTCCAAAGCGGAACGCTGGCCCCGTCTCCGGCAGCGTGTATGTGCTGCCGGAACTGCAGAGCCGCTCGATTCAGACCGAGGAAGCGGCGGATTTGGGGCTGGACAGCGCGACCTACTCCACAAAAAAACCGGGAAACGACCCTTCGGAAATATTCCAACTGCGCGACTACCGGGAAGGCGACGCGCGCCACAGCGTCCACTGGAAGCTCAGCAGCCGTATGGGGCGGTTAATCGTCCGCGAGTTCGGCCTGCCGCTGAACCCCTGCCTGCACTTCTTGCTGGAACTGCGCGAAACCGCATCCCCCGCCGCCGCCGAGCAGATGCTGGGCGCTGTTTTCGCATATTCGGAATACCTCATGGCAAAAAACGTAACGCACTCCATCAGCTACCTCGGCGAGGAAGGCGCGCTGAGCACCGCTTCCATCACCGGGCCGGAATCGCTCGCGCTGGTGATGCACGAGCTGCTCGCTCTGCCCGGCACAAAACCCTGGAGCACGCTGGAGCATTTTGCGCTGCAAACGCAGCATCAGGCCGATACGCATCTCGTCTATCTGGTTGCGGGCGCGGCCTGGAACGGCGCAGGCGACGCCGCGGCATACCGCGTGCTCGAGAGCCTCTCCGTGCTCGGCGTCTGCCGCAGACTGACCCTGATGCCCGACCGCTGTTCGGATGAAAAAGCAAAGGATCTGCTGTCTCTCGGCTGCGAAGTGCAGCTGCTGGACGGCCGCATTCCGAATCTGGAAACGGAGGAGGAAGCATGAAGCAAACAAAACGGGAAAAAAGCCCCCTGCGTCCATACAGCGCGCGCGTGTTCGGCGGCGTTTCGGCGGTGCAGCGGCTGCTGGAAATTCTGCAGCAGACCACAGTGCTGATGCTCGCGGTGCTGGGCTTTCTGTTCTGCCTGATCTCCAGCTACCAGCTCGATATCTATGTTGTGCGTGCCGTATGGACGGCGGTGTTCTTTATTGCGCTGTTCTCCATCTCTTTTTCAACCAAGCGCGGCGGCTGGATTCTGCTGGTCTTCTTCGTCCCCGCCATCTACCTGTTCTTGAAGAATACGGATACCCTGATGCAGGGCGTCCTGCTGCTGGTGGATCACGCGGTCGAGCTTTTTAATCTGGACTTGCCGGATGTTCTGCAGAATATGCTGCTTGCGCATACCGTAAAGGAAACCGCCACCATGATGACGGCGGGGGTTCAGGCGCTGCTGTTCTTTACCGCGCTGTTCTCCTCCTACTTCGTCATCGTGCGCCCCAGTATGTTCGGGCTTGCGTTCGCAACCTTGCCGATTTTAATTCCGGCTTCGTTTTTCTCGTTTGTGCCGAACGTTTTCCCGTTCTTCTGCCTGTTTTCCGCCTATCTGATGCTTAGCGTGCTCAACAGCATCGGCAGGCTGCCCGTTATCCCGAAAAAGAAGGAACAGTCGCAGTACCTGCCGCGTCAGCGCGCGGAGCTTGCCGCCCAGCGTTCGGCGCAGCAGGTGCTTTCGCTCCTGTCCCTCCCCGCCATCCTGTTTGCCATGCTGCTCTCGATGCTGTTTTTGCCGCAAAAAGGCTACGAGCGTCCGCAGGCGATTGAAAATCTTCAACAGAAGGTCTATTCCATGGACTTGGGAGATCTCATCGTAAAGAGCAACGATGGACTCACGCACGGGAGCCTTCGCAACCTTTCGGACATCCGCTTCACAGGCGATACCGCCATCAAGCTGAAGGTATCCGAGCCGCAGGCGTTCTTTTTACGGGACTTCTCCGGCGCGGTCTACACGCGCAACGGCTGGCAGAGCCTTTCCAGTGCGGAATACGCATCGTACGCCAGAACTTTCTCGTCCGTCCCGCCGCAGAACCTGCTCTCGGCGGCAACCGCCGCGGCGGGAGCGCAGAACGAAACGTATACCCTCTCGATTCAAAACGTCTCCGCCCTCAACACATCCATCTGGATTCCGGGCGGGCTTGTGACCCGCGCGGAGGAAATCGAGCACGCGGAGTATGTCGAAGACACAGCGCTCGGCTTCTATAAAACGATGAACCGCGCTGCTTATACGATTCAAGCGCTGCCGTACAACGCGGCCATCTCTTCCGTCCCGCTGACCGGGGACGGAACGCTCAAGAGCGCGTATCTCGCTTCGGTGGGCGGCGCGTTCGGGCTCAACGGCGCGGCAAACGACGCTTCCGGACAGGTGCAGAGCGCGGCGCAGGCTTATATCGATTACGTGTTCAACGTCTATACCGCCCTGCCGGAGGATACGCTTGCCGCCGCGCAGAAACTCTGCCAGACGTATGGCCTGAGCGTGCGCGTTGACGGCGATTCCGTCAGCCTGTTTGAGACCTGTCAGGATTTATACAGCCTCCTTTCGTCGCGCTGTTCCTACGATTACGAGCCGGAGCAGATTCCTACCGATCAGGATTTTGCCACCTATTTTCTGGAAGTCAACCGCAGCGGCTACTGTGTACATTTTGCCACCACGGCTACAATTCTGCTGCGCGCGCTCGGCATCCCCACACGGTATGCCGAAGGGTATATCGTCATCGATACCGACTACGCAAAAACGCCGGACGAAAACGGCTATATCGACATTGAGGATACCCACGCCCATGCCTGGGTCGAGGTGTTCGACCCCTTGCAGCTCGAGTGGATCCCCATGGAGATGACCGCGAGCACCCAGCGCAGCGCTGTCGAAACGCCGGACGTTGGAGACGAGCAGGACGGCGAGCAAAGCAGCACGCTTACAACGCCCACCGCCGAGCCAACGCCAACACCGTCTCCTACGCCTACCCCGACCCCGGAACCCACCCCAACGGCAACTACGGAATCTGCGGAAACATCCCCGGAATCTTCCGACAGTCCCAGCGTGTCGCCCGAAAACGATGCACAAAACAGCACCGAAGAGCCGGATGCATCGCCGACGCCGGGCGCGGGCGAACCGCAGTCCTCCGGCGAAGACGGCGAAGGCGACAGCGCTTTAAACAGCACCGGCGAGTCCGCAAAGCCCAGCCTCTGGCCGCTGCTTTTGATTCTGCTCGTTGCCATTCCGCCGCTTGCCGCGTTCGGCTGGCGAAAGTTTGCCGAAGACCGTCTGCGTAAGCGCTTCTTCCAGCGGGATACGACCGCCGCTTTGCTTGCCATAGCGCGCGCGTCAATGGATCTCATGCGCTTTGCGGGCTGTCCGCCCATGAAGCCAACGCAACTGCCGGAGGATTACGCTTCCGAAGTTCACGCCAAGCTCTACTGGCTCGACGAGAACCGCCTCTGGAGCCTGCTCGACAGCGCGCAGAGCGCGCGCTTCTCCGGCAAAGTTTCCACGAAGCTGGAGCGAACCGAAGCGCTGGCATTCTACCGAACGCTTGCCGCGGGCGTCCGCTCGCGCCTGCCAAAGCTCCGTCGCTGGCTGTTCTACTGGCGCTTCCCAAAGATATAACCGAAAACGAATTAACAGGAACCGGGCAAAACCGGTTCCTGTTTGTTTGATACAAAAAATGCAAATCGTTTCGCTGTACAAGCGTTGTGTTTTGGATTACAATATAAAAAATGTGTGTCCGCCCGCTGACAAAACTCTAACGAGAGCGGCCACACATTCCATTCTTTCATTTCTCAGATTATCGAAAATCTAGCAGAAGTCTTCAAAAATCGCATATTGAAGGGAGTTGTTTCCAATGAGACCGTCAGGCAAACTATCCGTTTGGACAAAGCTGAAATTCGGCGTGGGCGACTTCGGCATGTCCGCCATTACGGCATTGCTGCAGTTTTACATGCTCTTTTACTATACGGACGTGGTGCATATCGACCCGGGCATCGCGGGCACGGCCATCCTCGTTGGCAAGCTGACCTGGGACATGGTCAACGACGTGCTGTTTGGTTATTTGGAGGACAAAACCCGTTCCCGCTGGGGCAGGCGCAGGCCGTACCTGATCCTCTGCCCCATCCCGCTTGCGCTGTCGTTCTGGCTGTTGCTGTCGCTGCCGGAAGGCATGTCCAACGTCGTGGCGTTCTTCGCCATCATCGGCACGTTTATCCTGTTTGACACGTTCAACACGCTCATCGTTACCGCTTATTATGCCATGACCGCGGAACTGACCACGGACTACGACGAGCGCACCTCGGTTTCCACCTACCGCATGATCTTCAATATCGTTGGCTATATCTTCGGCGCGGGCATCGCAACGACGCTTGCGGGAATTCTGCAGCAGGCAAACGGCGGCGCGCCGCGCGAAGCCTGGTCCACCGTGGGTTTGATCTTCGGTGTGCTCGCGGCCATCACGGTGCTGATTCCCGGCCTGTTTGTGCGCAACAAACCCGCCGTCAACGACGAACCGACCAAGATGCCGCCGCTCAAGGCGATCATGGGCACACTCAGAAATCGCCCGTTTACGAAGTATCTGACCATCTCCATGATCATGAGCACGGCGTTTACGCTCGTGACCACCATGCTTCCGTACTACCTGATCTATCAGCTCAACATGAAGGATGAGCAGTCGCTCGTCATGGTGCTCATGCTCGGCACGCTGGCAATCTTCCTTGTCCCCTGCGCCAAGGTTGCGGGTTTGCTCGGTAAGGCAAAGACCTACGCGCTGGGGCTGGTGATTGCCTGCACTGCATTGATCGTGAGCTTCTTTTTGCCGCATCAAGAGAGCTTTATCATCTATATTGTCGCGTTTGTCGCGGGCGTAGGCTTCTCCAGCCAGTGGGTCTGTCCGCACAGCATGATGCCGGACGTGATCGAATACGACGAGCTGGCAACCGGCGAACGCCGCGAAGGCATCTATTACGGCATGAACGGCATGGCGGGCAAGATCACCGGCGCGCTCGGCAGCGCAATCTGCGGCTGGGGACTCAAGATTTCCGGCTATGTGGAAGGCGCTGAGCAGTCGGCTACCGCGCTGTTCGGCATCCGCGGCATGTTCGCGGTGCTGCCCGCAATCTTCCTGCTCATCTGCGTGCCGCTTTTGATTCGCTACCCCATCACGCGCGAAAGCCATGCAAAGGTCGTTGCCGAGCTGCAGGCGCGGCGCGAAGCGGCGGAAAAGGCAAAGCAAGCATAATCTGCAACGCCTGTGTTTTTCGCTCAACACATAAACTGAACAATAGAACGGACGTCAAGCGACGCCCGTTCTTTTTTTCATAAATCGTCGAAAATAGTCGATAAAGTAGGTCCCCAAACTGTGTTATAATACTTCGCAAAAGCAAATCTTACGCAAAGTGAATGTTTTATCAGAGAAAGGACTATTTAACGGCTTCTATGATCAACGCAGAACTGCTCTGCATGCACTGCATGCAAACGCTGGAAACCCCTCTCTCCGTTTGTCCGCATTGCGGATTTGACAATCAAAAAGCCGAGAACGCGGCGCATCAGCTGGAGTGCGGAAGCATTTTGTGCGGAACCTATTTCGTCGGGCGCACGCTTGGTCAGGGCGGTTTCGGCATTACATATGTCGGCATGGATCTCAACCTTGAAAAGAAAGTCGCAATCAAGGAGTATTACCCGGAAGGATGCGTAACGCGCGATATCAAAACGCATTCTACCGTCCTTTCTTTCGACGGCGAAAAAACAACGTTTTTCCGAAAAGGGCGGGAGCGTTTTGTGGATGAAGCAAAAACGCTCGCACTGTTTTCGGGCGACAGCGGAGTTGTCAACGTACGCACGTTCTTTTTTGAAAACGGCACCGCCTATATCGTTATGGATTTTGTGGACGGCGAAACGCTGAAAACGCTGGCTGCAAAAAGCGGCGGCAAACTGCCCGCCGAGCGCGTGTTTGAGCTGTTCGAACCGCTGCTGCGCTCGATTGCGCGCGTACATGAAGCGGGGCTGCTTCACAGGGACATCAGCCCGGACAATATCATCCTCCAGCCGAATGGAGCGCTCATCCTGCTCGACTTTGGCGCGGCGCGGCAAATGTCCATCTCCGGCGAGCACTCCAACACCATCAGCGTCAAGCACGGATACGCTCCCGAGGAGCAGTACCGCACGCGCGGCGAACAAGGCCCCTGGACAGACGTATACGCGCTTTGCGCGACGATCTACAAGCTGATTACAGGCGTTACTCCGCCGCAGGCGCTCGACCGCGCCATGAACGGCGATATCCTGAAAACGCCAACGGAGCTAGGCGTGCCGTTGGGTGGTCGCCGTGAGCGCGCGCTGGTTAAAGGATTAGCCGTCCGCGCGTCGGAACGAGTACAGTCGATCGGCGAGCTCATCGGCGAGTTTTATGGCGAAGAGACAGGTGAAGCCGAATCCGCGCCAACAGCGAAAGCGACGACCTCAGGTTCTTCTCAAGCAACTATCGCATCCGAAAAAAGCGAAGAACACAAAGGCAGAAAGCGTTTATCGAAGAAGAAGATCGCTCTGCTTGCTGCCGGAGTTCTGTTCTGTTTGCTGGCGGTTGTATTGGGCGCAAGCCTTCTGCCGGACATGACGATCCGCGCAAATAAAAAAGAGATCGCAGAATCGTTGGAAATAAAGGAATATCACAGCGCGACGGAGAAAATTCTTGCCATAGATAACCAATCCGGAAAGTACGACGAAGCGTTTTACTCCTATGCGAAAGTACTTGTTGAAGCAGGTGAACCGGACGACGCCGAAAGGGTCGTTCAGGCGATCAGTCAACAAGCCGATTTCGACGTTGAGAGTGTAGAAGATGAAATATACTACCAGCAAGCGCAGAACGCGTTTAATGCAGCGCAATACAATACCGCGCGCAAACTGGCAAAGCAAATTACAGATACGAAAAAATACGACGTCGGCGAACTGGTTTATCAATCCTATAAGAACGAGATTACAGCAGATATCGGAAAACAGGAATACGTGCTGTCGATTTCTATTATCGAAAAGTTAGCGAGAAGCGATTCAGAACTGTCAGATCGGCTGAAAACCGAATTCTACGACCAGATTTATACATATGCTGAAGATTATTACTCGGAGGGAGACACATCGAAAGCTATAGTAGTCTTTCGTGCTCTCGGTGATTATCGCAACTCCGACGATTATATCTTCTTGAATGGAGTAGAAGACGAATTCAATGATTACATAAATGGCGATTCTTTATCATCCTTGCTCAATACACCATGGAGTTCGGATCCGCTCAGAAAAACATCGGGAGTATCCAGCGAGGATGTCGAGCGGGTTCTTGACTTGATTGATTCGGGCTTCGAAGCCGCGGGAGACTTTGTTCTGAGCGATTATCATACGGCGCTTTGGATGCTCGAAGGCAATTGGAGCGGCGGCGGGTACTACATTCATTTTTCTCGTGATGGGGACTCTGGTATTTATACACAAACGTCTTTGCCCCGACTGGGAAACGGTTCGTATATTTTTCAGTACGGCTATTTCGCTGTGAAATCCTTCGGCAAAAGTTACACGCCAGCAGCAAAATTCAAAGCCGTGAACCGCAATACAATTGAGATTACCGTTGAATTCACCGACACTACTATTACACTAAAGAAAGTGGATTAAATGATCTGATTGAACATATTTCCATTGATGCAAGATTAAGTATCTGAACGAACAAAGCCCGTCTTTTTGAGCCTGTACAGTAAAAGCAGACACTATCTGTTTGATAGTGTCTGCTTCTTTTCTCTACTAATTCACGTTGATCCGCGGCCTTGATTTGGCAGTCTGTTATTTCCCCGCTTTCAGCAGAACGTGCAGGCGGTATTCCTGCTTGGGCCTTAATATGTATGCTTCGTGCAGCGCAGTCGCCCCGGGAATATCCCCGCCGACGCCGCGCATCGCCCCGTCGAGGCTTAAAGTTGTCGTTTCCCCGCGCTTCAGCTCGTGCTGGTGCTCCGCTTTGTCCAGCTCCGCCTGCGTATACCGCCAAGCGGAAAAGAGGAACTCTCCGCCAAGACCGGTCACTTCCAACGCTTTTCCCGCGCCTTCGAGCAGGAGCGTTTTATTATCGCAGCGCGCACCGTTCTCCTGCGGGCGCATGTAGGGGTGCTCCAGCGACTCTATCTTCATGCGGTACCGCCCGATCGGTGAGCCGGTTTTGCGGTCGGGGTAGTTCTCGCCGGGGCCTCTGCCGAGCCACTCCGCTTCGGCAAAACCTGCTTCCAGCGTGCACTGTAGGCCGACGCGCAGCAGCGTCCGCCTACGGGACGTCGCGCGGTGGTCGATTTCAATCGTGCCGTCCGGGCGGACGAGATACCGCGTTTCCGCACGCTTGAGGAACGGATGATGCCATGTGGCAACGATCACTGCGCCTTCCGGCGAATCGACCGCGCGCATCGAGGCGAACTGACGTTTATCGCCGCGCCGCCAGGCGTCCGCGTTGTAGAACGGCAGTAAAAACGGAACAAAGTTCGAAAGCTCGCGATCGTTGTCCGTCAGCGCGCGATAATAATTCGGCTTAAGCGGAGAATCGAGGTACTCGTTCCCGCGTATTCTCATGCTCGCAAGCGTGCCTTTTTCAAACCGGTACGCAAACCCGTTTCCGCTGATTTCCAGCGCGCCTTTCCTGCGCGACAGCATCAGCGTGCCCTTCGGCGCTTCCGGCGGCTCGACCGAATCGTTTTTCAGCACGAACTGGTCAAACGCCTGCTCAAACCCCGCTTCCGACCAGGGCGTGCCGTCCTTCTTTAGCCAGCGGAAGGTCAGCGTCACCAGCCCGTTTGGAATCTGCGGCAGCGCCAGCGTAAAGCGGGACTTGCCAAACGGAGGCGTATGCTCATACGCTTCCGCCGGGACGCCGCCGCCCGCAATGGCGCGGCCTTCCGCTTCCAGCGACCAAGTCAGGCGGTAATCGGAAAGATCGCGGAACATCTGCGCGTTGAACGCATCAAAAACGCCGCGCTCCAAATCAACCGCGAGGACGCGGAGCGTTTGGTAGCACTTTTTCACTTCCGCGGCCGCCGGATGCGGCGTACGGTCCGCCGCGACGATGCCGTTTGCACAGAAATAGCGGTTGCTGCCCGTTGTAAAGGGGCTCTTATGCCCGTTCTTTGGGTCGTAGCGCTCGGAACAGTCGGTGCCGTAAAGCCATTGATCGCCGTGTTCGCCCACGGTATGGATCGCCTGATCCACAAAGTCCCAAATGTAGCCGCCGCAGAGATGGTCGTATTGCTCAAACGAGTCGCAATGCTCTTTGAAGTTGCCGAGGCTGTTCTCCATGCAGTGCGCGTATTCGCAGAGGATGACGGGCATCTTGTCGTAGTATTCTTGCTTGATCTCCAGATACCGCGTGTTCGGCGCGCCAACGTTTACGCCGAATGTCGCGGGCGTCTTTGTGCAGAGCTTTTCAAACAGCTTCTGATCCGGGTACATCCGGCTGATGAAATCGCTGCTGGCGGGATCGACTTCTCCTTCATAATGGAACGGGCGCGTTTGATCCAGTTCCTCTGCCGCTCTGCGCATGGCCGCAAAGTTTGAACCGGTTCCCGCTTCGTTGCCGAGGCTCCAGATGATTACACATGGGTGGTTGCGATCGCGCAAGACCATCCGGCGCATGCGATCGATGCAGGCGGCCGTCCAGCGCGGGTCGCTCGTTGGCAGGATGCTCCTCGCCCCGTGCGATTCGAGGTCGTTTTCGTCCATCACGAGGATGCCGTACTCGTCGCAGAGGTCGTAGAGGCGCGGATCGTTGGGATAGTGGCTCGTGCGGATGGCGTTGATGTTATGCCGCTTCATGATGGCAAGATCCTCGCGGTAGCGTTCGTCCGGCAGCGTCCAACCCGTGTCCGGGTCGTAGTCGTGCCGGTTGACGCCGCGAATCTTGAGCGGCTGGTTGTTCAAAAAGAGCCTGTTGCCTCGGATTTCCACCTTGCGAAAACCGAAACGGAACGACTGATAAAACGTCTCGCTGCCCATCGTAATCGAAAGCAGAACCGAATACAGGTTGGGCGTTTCATGGCTCCAGAGCAGCGGATGATCCGCGTTTACGGTGAACGTCTGCTTCGTGTTTCCGTCCACCGCAACGTCTGATTCGCCGATGCTCAGCCCGAGCGCGGGAACAGTCGCCGAAACGCGAGCGCTTTGCTTTCCGCCCCTGTTTTTCAAGGAGAGTTCCAACGTTAACGCCGCGTGTTCGAGCGTATCGTCCAGTTCCGCGCGGAGGTAATAGTCCCGAATGCAGGTCTTGGGCACCGCATAGAGAATCACGTCCCGGTAGATGCCGGAGAAGAACCACATGTCCTGATCTTCCAGATAGGTGCCGTCGCTGTACCGCCAGACGACGGCGGTCAACTGGTTTTCGCCCGGCTGGAGGAAGTCCGTCACTTTGAATTCGTGGGGCGTCATCGACCCCTGCGAATAGCCGACTTCGCGGCCGTTGACAAACACCTGCAGCGCCGCTTTTGCCGCGCCGAAGCAGAGATAGACCTCTTTATTTGCGAACGTTTCCGGCAGAACGAACGTCCTGCGGTGAACGCCGATTTCCTGCAGCCCATGGCTGATCTGCGGAATCTTGCGTTTGTTTGTCCCGATCGCCTGCGGGTAGCTCATGGCGTAATAATACGGCGTGCCGTACCCCTGTCGCTGCCAAACGCCCGGCACACGGAGCGTCTCCCAGCCGGAATCGTCAAATCTCGCTTCCGTAACGCCCGCCGGAACTTCGCAGTTTTGCACCCAGAGGAAACGCCAGTCGCTGTTGAGTGAAAGCTGGTAAGGCGAATCTCCGCCGGAGAGCGCGTCTTCCGCGCTCGAATAAAGCCTGCCGAACGCGTGCCCTTCTTCCTTGTTTCTGCCGATTACGGAGAGATTTTCCCAGTCGTAGACATGCCGTTTGCTCATGCGACGCTCCTTTTTATATAAAACAGATGTGATATCGCCTCTATTATAATGCGCCGCCCGAAGGCGGCGCAATCCGGCAGTGTGTAAATGCCGGTTTTCTTAATTCTTTTATTTTGATTCTTCTACCCGATTCTTTTAACCCGCCGACCGGTTCAGCCGTCGTAGTTGATTTCGTACTCCAGCAAAACCATTCCGCTCGGATATTCGCTGTGCTTCATCAGCGTCAGCGGAAGGGGTTTTTCAATCTGCGGCCGCAGATGCGCTGATTCTGCATTGTTCGATGATTATCTAAATTTAATGGTTGACAAGCATCAACGTTATGATATTATATGTTCGATGAACGTGAAAGGAACGTGTTCCATGGACAACGAAATTACAAGCTACCGCCCGCTGTTCCGCGAGCGTGAATATATCAAACTGGTCGCCGCCAACGTGATCAACCGCTTTGGCGACTCCATCGACGCCATCGCCTTTGCCTGGCTGATGTACGAAATTACGCAAAGTGCGGCGCTGATGGCGCTGATTCTGGGCTTGAACTACCTGCCGACGGTACTTCTGCAGCCCTTTACGGGCGCGCTCGTCGAGAGGCTCTCTAAAAAACGGGTCATGGTGCTCTTCGATATTGGGCGCGGCGTCGTCGTAGCCGTCGGCGTGCTGTTTTACATCAAGGGCATGCTCACCCCCGTGATTTTAACCGCCATGACGCTGGTTATCTCCACCATGGAAGCGTTCCGCGCTCCGGCAGGCGCGGCAATCGTGCCCAAGCTGCTCGCGCCGGAGCTATATAAGGTCGGCACCGCGCTCAACCAGAGCGCAAGCCGGGTCACCGAATTGGCGGGGCTGGCCGTTGCGGGCGGCGTCGTGGCGCTCATCGGCGTAGAGGGCGCGCTGCTCATCGACGCGGCAACATTTTTCCTCTCCGCGCTGATTATTGCGTTTATCCGCCTGCACGAAGAACTCGACAAAGCTAATGTTCACCTGCGCGGCGTGCTGGACGATCTCATGGAAGGGCTTCGTCTGGTCAAACAGAATAAAATCCTGCTGGTTCTGCTGCTCATCGGCGCGCTCATGAACTTTACGTTCGTGCCGCTCAACGCCTTTGCCGTCCCGTTCATTGCGGACGTGCTCAAAGGCGGCGCGGAGACGCTCTCCATCATTCAGATTCTCTTTGTGGCGGGCATGGGGCTCGGTTCGGCCATCGCACCCAAGATCAAGCGCATGAGCGGGCGCGCACAGCTGGTCTTCTTTGGCCTCGTTTCCGGCGCGGGACTGTGCATGTTTGCGCTCGGCGGCTATCTGCCGCAAAAAGTACTGCAGTTCGGAACGGTGTTTGCTTCGTGCCTTTTGATCGGTTTTGCCGCGGGCGTGGTCGGCGTCGTGTTCGGAGCCGCGTTTCTCAAGCTCGTTCCGCCGGATTACATGGCGCGCATGAGCGGGCTTTCCAACGCCATACTGGTCTGCTCCATGCCGATTGGCAACTTCCTGTGCTCGGGACTCGCGGCGGTTCTGCCGGTTTCGGTTGCAATTCTCGCTTCCGGCGGGCTGTGCTTTCTGCTGTATCTGGGCATCCTGCGGGTCAAAAGCCTGCGGGCGCTGTAATGGAGGACTTTCCCCTACCTGTTGGCCTGTATGGAGGTGATCAATGACGTTGTTTTTATGGTTCGACCGTTGTGTTTCTCAAAAGGGAGGAAATGATTATGATGTTTCTGTTTACACTAAGCTTGTTTTTCAGACTGGAGGCGCTGTAAAATGATGACATGTCTGTTCAGCATCTGCGCGCTCTACCGCATGGAGTCCATGCATAAAGGGTGCGCCTGCATTTCGGAGTTGCCGGTATTTCCGATCGGAGCCGATCTTACCTGAACGAATTCCATTCTCGTGGAAAGTAATCGATGTTCTGGAGGCGCTTTGCCATGGATTCCATTCGTTTTATGCCAATCAACTATCGTCTCGAAGCAGCGGCCGCCCTTTCCCGGCTGGCATACCGCGGCGACGAGCTCCGCGCGGGCGATATGCGCGCCTCCGCCGACTATTACAGCCGCAAGTACGGTGTACCCATTGAAGTGTTCGACGGACTTGTGGAAATCTATGAGTTCGTCAAGGCGCGCGTCCGAATTGAGGAAGCGGAACTGATCGCCCTTTTCGGCCAGTTCGAGGGGTTTGAAAGCAACCTGCACGACCAGTTTCTGATGCTGGAGCACTCGCTTGGAAAAACACGCGTTCACGAGCTGAACTACCGGATTGCAACGGCGATTGCTGATGACGACGCGGAGCCGGACTTTGACCATGCGGATCTGGCCGCGCTGATGGCATACGCGAAGAATCTCACCGCTACGGACGAAGCAAAATGGCTTTTCGTCGATTCCTGTATTCGGTACGAAGAGTACCGCGCGCGCCTCGACCGCATTCTTGATCAGGTGGAACCGCTGATCCGTGAAAAGGCAAATTTGCTGGAGCCTTATGTAAAGGAAGCGCTCGGCAGGTTTCAGGACGACGCAAGCGGCGGAAAGCTCTTTTTGCATCTTTCCGAAAGCGGCCTGCGGCTGGACTGCACAAAAGCGGACGTGTACCCGTACCTGATGCAGTTCTCCTCCATCATGCTCTACAGCAACGTGCTCGCCGCGGCGCATTTTGGCGAAGAGGAGCAAACGCTCCTTTCGTACGGCGTGCTGGTAGACTGCATCAACAATTCCAGCAAATCCGGGCGGGACACGGTGGAATCCATGCTGACGCTTCTGCACGCGCTGGACGACAAGCGGCGGCTGGAGATTCTCACCGCGCTGAAGAACCGCTCCCTCTACGGTCAGGAAATCGTCGCCCTCACGGGGCTTTCCGCAGCGACAATTTCGCACCATATGAGCGAGCTCGGCGGTGCGGGACTGATCACCATTGAAAAACAGGGCGTCAAGCTCCTCTACCACCTCAACGCCAAACGGCTATCTGAGATGGCCGCGCTGATTCAGCAAAACTTTCTGGACTGACCCTGATTCAAAACAAACATCCCGCGGTTTTCACCGCGGGATGTTTTGTTATGCGCCTTTATTCAATCGCCTTGAGCGATTCCACCATGTCGATCTTGCCGAGCTTCCGGCGCATGAGCACGTCCACGAGGAACGTAAACGAAAACGTAATCGCAGCCGAGAGCAAAAAGCTCAGCGGCGTAATCATCACCTTGAACGTCACCATGTCGAAGCTCAGCTGCCCCATGACGAACCGGTGCAGCCAGGTGCCCAGCGGGATGCCCGCCAGCGCGCCGAGGAACGTCAGCACCAAATTTTCGCGGAAAACATACGACCCCACCTCCGGCGCGTAGAACCCCAGCACCTTAATGGTCGCAATCTCGCGGATGCGTTCGGTCACGTTGATGTTGCTCAGGTTAAAGAGCACCACCATCGCCAGCGCCGCCGCCGAGACGATGACCAGCAGCACGATATAGTTCATGCTCGTCATCATGTTATCGACGCGTTCACGAATATCCTCCGTTACGGCCACGTTGGAAGCGCCCCGGTTGTTGATCAGGTCGGCCGCCGCAATATGGACGTCCTCGCCTGTGGAAGTCGCCAGAGCGGTCTTGTAAGCGCACTCCGTTTCGAACGTCGTTTCATATGTAGCAGGCGTCATGAGGATATAGTAGTAAACGTAGTTTTCAAAGATGCCGCTCACAGGCAGTTCCACCGAGCGCGTTCCGTCCACGCGCACCGTAATCCTGTCGCCCACGGAAACGCCCGTTACGCGCGCGAGTTTCTCGCTGATGACCACGCTGCCGTCATTCGGGTAAGAAACAATCTCGCCCTCGTAATGCAGGTCAAAGAGCTTCGTGATATCCGGATCGTCCGTTGCAAACACGTTGACGTTTTTTGTCCCCTCGTTGGAAGGCACGTCCAGCGTGTCCGAACAGAGAAAGACGCACTCACCCAGCAGGCTCGACATATCCTCGATAAACTGCTCGCGCTCGGCCTCGTTTTTCGGCGTGTCAAACGCAATTCCGAGGTCGTATTTCATAATCGTATCAAACTGCTCGCTGGCAATGTTGCTCACGGAGTCGCGCACGCCAAAGCCCGTCAACAGAAGCGCCATACATCCGCCGATGCCGAGCACCATCATAAACAGCCGTTGTTTATAGCGGAATACGTTGCGGAACGACACCTTTTTCAAAAAGCTCAGCCGGTTCCAGAAGAATGAAAACCGCTCCAGAAATACCCGCTTGCCCTCCTTGGGCGCTTTGGGGCGCATGAGCTGCGCGGGCATCAGCGTCGTCTCCGCGCGGCAGGTCACCGCCGTGACTCCCGCCGAACAGGCCAGCGTCACCGCCAGCGAAATAAAGAACAGATTCCAGTCGATCACGTAAAGGATCGGCGCAAAGCCATACAGCATGCCGTATGCCTTCCAGATGACCCAGGGAAACAGCTTGATGCCGCCAAAGAAGCCGAGCACGCACCCAATGGTCGCCGCCAACGTCGCGTACGATATATATTTCATGGCGATCGCGCCGTCGCCGTAGCCAATCGCTTTGAGCGTGCCAATCTGCGTGCGCTGTTCTTCCACCATCCGCGCCATCGTCGTCATGCAAACGAGCGCCGCAACGAGGAAGAAGAACACCGGAAATACCTTTGCAATGCCTTCGACGATTGCGGAATCGTTTTCAAAGCACGTGTAGCCGATGTTCGACGACCGGTCGAGCACATAGCAGTCCGGCGCTTTCAGATCCGCGAGCTTTTCCTTTGCGTCGTCAATCTCCGCCTTGCCGTCGGCCAGTTCCTGCTCGGCGTCTGCGAATTTTTGGTCCGCCTCGGCTCTTGCGTCCTGATAGTCTTGATAGCCTTCATCGTACTGTTCCCGGGCGATGTTGAGCTGATGCTTACCTTCCTGCAGCTGCGCCGAACCCGCCGCAATCTGCAGGCTCGCCGCATCCAACTGCGCCTTGGTGTCGTCCAGCTGCGCCTTCGCCGCAGCAAACTGCGCGTCGGCAATGCCTTTTTGCGTGTTGAGCGTGGTCTGGCTGCTTTCCAGCGCGGCAAGCAGACCTTGGTAATACGCTATCTGCACCGCGTCACCCGCATCCGTCGCGGCCGCCAGCGCGCCTTCCAGCAGCAGACGCTGGGCGTCTATCTCGTCCTGCGCGGCGGCAAACGCCGCGTCGGAAGCGGCTTTTTGGCTTTCGTACTCGCTCAGCCCCTGCGTATAAGTCGCAAGCCCCGCTTCATAATCGCTCTTTGCGCTCGCAAGCGCATCCTCGTTGTCGTAGATCGCGCCCCAGCCGAGCTCAATCTGCTTGAGCGCGTCCGAAAGCTGCTGTTCGGCGTCGGCAAGTTCCTGCTCGGCGTCCGCTTTTTCTTCCAGATACGTTGCGTACCCGTCGTTATATTCGTTTTCCGCGTCGCTGATCTGATCCAGCGCGTCCTGCACAAGGTCGTGGTAGCGCGTATTGGCGAGCGTCTCCAACTTATCCGTCAGCGGCTGTTCCATGGCGTCCACCTGCGCTTTGTAAGCATCGGTAAAAATGGCGCCGGTATCTTCCAGCTTAACGAACAGCTCCGAGTAATAGTCCATATCGAAACCAGCCAAGGGAATATAGACGAATGCGGAAATCTTTCCGCCGGAGAGGTTTGTCGTGCCGCGCTCAAGGTTGAGGTATTCCACGGAGTTGGTGAGGCCTACGATTGTATACGCAGAATACGCAAAACTGTCAATCGTGTCCTCGTCGTTTTCCGGCGAAACGGTAATCACGCGGCCGATGTCGCTCTTATCAAACCCCCTCGCGTCGACAACGCACTCATCGTCCGCCTGCGGCATGCGCCCGTCAGTCAGGCTAAGCAGGTTCAGCTTCTCTGTAATGGAGCGTGCCGCAAGCACGGGCGACGTACCGTCGTCCATCAGCGCCAGAAAATCCAGATTCTGAGCGCCTTCCGCCGCCTGTACGCCGGGCATGGCGGCTACTTCCGCGGGATCGTCCTTTCCAATGCCGACGGTGGTCAAAAGCCGCTCGTCGTACATGGCGTTGTTCGCGAGGTACTCGTTTCCGGTATCCACCATTGCCCGCTTCGTTACCTTGAGGCCGGAAAAAAAGCCTACGCCAATCATAACGATCATCAGGATCGATAAAAATCTTCCCAGCGTGCGCGCTACTTCGCGCCGCTCGTTTTTATGCCAGGCCGCGTGTCTGCGCATTACCATTCGATCTCCTCAATGGATTTTGCGTGTTCGTTGACGCGGACAGAAGCGATGGTTCCGCTCTTGACGCGTACGACCCGGTCCGCCATCTCGGTGATGGCGCTGTTGTGCGTAATGATTACGACCGTCATGCCTTTCTCGCGGCTGAGGTCCTGCAGGAGTTTTAAAATCGTCTTTCCGGTGCTGTCGTCCAGCGCGCCGGTCGGCTCGTCGCAGAGCAGAAGCTTGGGGTTTTTGGCCAGCGCACGCGCAATGGCAACGCGCTGCTGTTCGCCGCCGGAAAGCTGCGCGGGAAAATTGCCAATGCGCTCGGCAAGCCCTACGTCGCCCAGCACCTGTTCGGCGGAGAACGGCGCTTTGGCCAGTTCGGTCGCCATTTCAACATTCTCCAGCGCAGTGAGGTTTGGAATCAGGTTGTAAAACTGAAATACGAACCCGATGTCCTCGCGGCGGTAGCGCGTCAGCTGGCGCTTGCTGTAAGCGGAAATCTCCTCGCCGCCCAGAAACACCTTGCCGGAAGAGAGCGTATCCATGCCGCCCAGAATATTCAGCAGCGTCGTCTTGCCCGCGCCGGACTGGCCGACGATGACGCAGATTTCGCCTTTTCCTATTTCAAAGCTCACGTCCTTGAGCGCGCTGACGCGAACGCCCTCGGTATCGTATACTTTTGTTACGCCTTCCAGTTTGACGTAAGTCTCCATTGATCGTTGCCCTCCAATTGGGTTTTGTCTCACGCTGCTATCATACAACAAATGTTGCTTATTCCGTAGCGTGCCTATTCTTTTCTGTCCGCGCTATCATACGGTTGAAAGATCAACTCAACATGAACTCCACCCGCACCAATTGTGTCCTTTTAGCGAACTTTTGCCGTTTTCCGCGTTTTTTTCGCAGCACCGGCGAAATTTCGCCCGCCGGCGTTACGCGCGAGTCTTTTCTGCTATAATAAACAAAAACCAGTCCGAGGAGGAACCGTTCATGCAGACTCAGCATGCAACGCCGGGGATGATTGACTCCTGGAAGCGTACGTTCGCCCAATATAAAGGCCGTCTCAAGCCTAACCGCAAATCCGGCGCGGAGCTGAAAGAGTATCTCTGCTCAAAATACCCGGTGCGGGAAGAAACGAGCGCCAGCGCGCGCAGTGTCGTGTTCGAAAACATCCTCGCCAACAAACCGCTCGCGGATGAACTGCCGACAGGCAGACAGCCGGGGCCTTATTGCGCGTTTGTTTTGCGCCAAGGCGCGGGCGCCGCTCTTTACACCGCGCAGGACGAGGCTTTCGCCGGCATCGATATCTTCGTCGGCATCGACCTTGTCTCCGGTTACTTTCTCGTGGAAGGCAGTTCGCTCCTCTGGGACGAGCTCTTTGCCTTTCGCGGCCTGAGCGAAACGGATTTGAAGAATTATTATCTCGTTGCGGAGTACGTTTCCTGTCTGGAGCGGTTTGGCCTGTTGGAGCGGACGCTCGCGGACGCGAACTGACCAGCTTTTTTGAAAACAGCGTCGGAAGGAATTCCGGCGCCGTTTTCATTTTTCCCCGCTTGTCCGGCTAGACGCAATCGTTCTCAAGCTCTGGATAGACCTGCTCCAGAAACAGGTCGACAACCATCGGGTCAAATTGCTTGCCGCGTTCGCGCAGCAGCTCGTCCGCCGCCTCGCGCGGCGTCATGGCGAACTTGTAGGCTCTGCCTTCCGTCATGGCGTCAAACGCGTCCGCAACCGCTACAATCCGCGCCATCAGGGGAATCTGCTCTCCTTTCAGCCCCTGCGGATACCCGCCGCCGTCCCAGCGCTCATGGTGCGTCAGCACGATTTCCGAAATCGGGCTCAGCTCCGGAATCGCCTGCGTAATGCGATAGCCGATTTCCGGATGCTGCTGCAGGCGTTTCCACTCCCCTTCCTCCAAAGGCGCTTCCTTTGCAAGAATCGCCTGATCGATCGAAATCTTGCCAATATCGTGCAGGCTCGCCGCGAGCTGCAGCAAGTCCAAATCGTCCGCGCTCAAACTCAGCCGTTCCCCGATGCGGCGCGCAAGGTTTGCTATGCGGTCGGCGTGTTCCTGCGTTTCATAACTCTTTTCAAACAGCGTCGAGCGGATGGAGTTCAGAATTGCGCCGTGCACGCCCTTTTGCGTGATGAGTTTGCGGCGATACATGAACTCTTCGGCGATTTTAATCGTAACCGAAAGCGATTCGTCCGATTTTCGCTTAGACGCGGTTCCAAAGGCCAGGCTGGAATAGCGCAGCATGCTTTCCGGGTGCTGGGAAACGGAAGCGTATGTGCTCTCCACGCACTGAAACACCTGCCTCGCTTCCTCCTCCGTCGTTTGAGGCATCAGCACGATGAACTCGTCCCCGCCGATTCGCGCAACCATATCCTTTTCCCTCGAGCAGACGCTCAGAATATGCGCCGCCCCGCGGATCAAATCGTCGCCTTTGTCGTGGCCGAACGAATCGTTCACAAGGTTCAGCGCGTTGAGGTCGCACATCACCACCGTAATCGGCAGGTTCGCTGGCGTGTCGATCTCCCGCACAAACCGTTCAAAATGCGCGCGGTTGAACAGACCCGTCATCACGTCGTGCTCGTTAATATAGAGAATCTCCGCTTCCTTGCGCTTGCGCTCCGTAATGTTGCGCCCGATGCAGGAAATGCCCAGCAGCCGCCCGCTGTCGTCGAAGTACGGCGTTTTGATGATCTCCATTATGGTTTGGTCGCCGAATGTCTCTTCGTAATGCTGCGGCGTTAAGGTCTCAATCACCTTTCGGTCGGTTTCCAGCACGGTGGGCAGCGTGCTTTCGTCCAGCGCGCCTTTCGGCAGCCGCCTTGCAATCCCCTGCGTCGTCTGACCGATAATCTCCTGCTCCGGCAAGCCGACCGAGCGCGCGAACGCGCGGTTGCAGGAGCGGTATACGCCGTTTACGTCTTTTGAAAAGACCCAGTCCTCCATGGAATCGAGCAGCGAACGCAGAAAGTAAAATTGCTCGGCAAACTTGGCGGAAATCTCTTTGTACTGTTCCGCGGAGGCTTCCAGCGCTTTCTGGGATTCGTAGAGCTCCGTAATATCCTGCGTCAGCAGGTAATACTGCGCCTGTTCGCGCGGCAGGTCGCGGTCGATCACCGCCACGACCATGTATACCCAAATATACGACCCGTCCGGCCGCACCGTGCGGAACGTATCCCGGTATTCGCTGATTTCCGCGGAAAAGAACATCCGCATCCCTTCCGCCATTTTCTCCAGGTCGTTCGGATGAACGGAGTCCTGCCAGGCGCTTTGATCCAGCTGGTCTTTTTTTCTGCCGAGTATCTCTTCGAACATGGCGTTGACATACAGGAACTCGGCCATACCGCGCGCAATGGCAACGCCGATGGGCGCATTTTGAAGGAACGTCTGAAACCGTCGTTCCGACTGCCGGATCTCCACTTCATAATAGGTAATCTTTTTAGCGAGAAAGCCGATGGAACAGACAATCAAATACGCGGCGGGATAGACGAGCAAAACGGGCGCAGCCGCTCGCTGCAGCAGGTCAGTCGACAGAGATTCCGGGAGTAAAAAAAAGCTCGACAGCATAACGCCGACCGAGCAAAGCCCAAACAGGAAATATACAAGATACCGCTGCTTCTGTTTCTCCAGATCCCGCCTCGCCTGCCAGCGGTTCCAGACAAGCCCCAGCGCGGCGGATGCGGCCAGCCCGGCAATTCCCGCGGCGAGACCTGCGCCGCCCGCCAGAATACGAATCAGAATCAGCAGCGCCAGCCCGACCAGCGCGGGCACAACTCCGTAAAACATGGCGGCCGAGCCGATGAGCACCGTGCCAGCGTCGAGCAGATGCAATGTATCAAACGACGCTCCCTGCAGCGTCAGCAGGAGACCGGCCAGCCCGATGGAAAAGCCCAGAACGACGTGCGCCAGCCAGCGCGTGCCGCGGCTTTGGCTGTATCCATAGGTAAGCAGCGCGCTCAGCACGGTTAGAATGGCGGCGTTGACGATCAGGTTTTTCAGCAGCGAAACATCCATACCGGATGGCCCCCTCGTCCATTGGGTACGTCGAGCTATAGACATAGCTTTGGAAGAGTGGAGGAACCGCATGCCTCTTTTTTTGCACAAATGTGTGCTATTGAGCTTATTTTAATTATAACTTGACCGAACAGCGCATACAAGCACGAAATCCTCTGCCTCACTCCCTCCTATCTGGCGGCGTTTTCGCCCTCGCCAACCTTTCAGCGCGGCGTTCTTTTGCGCTTGCGCCAGGCAAAGTGCATTACGACCGCGCGCTCTGCCGCCTAAACAAAGAGCGCGGAGAGGCCGTCTCTCCACGCTCTTCCTGCGCAATTGGTTGCTGAATGCGTTCAGCCCTTATGGCAGTAAGCCGCTCCGGCGCAGCCGCTGCAGGAGCAGCCGCAGGCGCTTTTATGGCGTTTTTTGTCCCGGATCATCTTTAAGATAACGGCGGCTGTCAGTGCCGCAACCAGCAGGCCGACCGCAAGGGATGCCCAGTTGAGTAAAAGCCAGTTCATCATTCTTTTTCGCTCCTTTCAGAGGGTTTGCAGGTATGCTCTGCCGCCTGCTTGCGTTGGCCGGTCAGGCCTTCGCTTTCTTTTCGTAGGGGTTTTTACGCAGCAACAGGTAGAGCAGCGCCGCCAGCACCGCCAGCGCGACGGCGGTTCCAACGCCAAAGCCATTGCCGCCAAACCAGCGCCCCAGTTGATAAGTCACCAGCGCAACGGCATATGCAAACACCGTCATGTAGCCAATTGCGCCCCATGTCCACTTGGCGCTGTTCATCTCGGTCTTGATCGCGCCCATCGCGGCAAAACACGGCGCGCAAAGCAGGTTAAAGAGCATGAAGCTGAAGGCCGAAAGCGCGGTAAAGTCCAGCGCAAGGTTTGTCCAAATCTCCAGCCCGTCTTCCGCTACTTCGGCAAAGCCGTACAGCACGCCGAATGTGCCGACCACGTTTTCTTTTGCAATCAAACCGGTAAACGTTGCCACCGCCGCTTTCCAGCCGCCAAAGCCCAGCGGCGCAAAGATCGGGGCAATACCGTTACCAATCACGGCGAGCAGGCTCGAGTTGTTGTCCTCCACCATGCCGAACGCGCCGTTTGTAACGCCGAACGCCTGTAAAAACCAGAGCACAATCGCCGAAATCAAAATGACCGATCCGGCGCGCTTGATAAAGCTCCAGCCTCGATCCCAGGTACTGCGGAGGACGTTCTTCATGGAAGGCGTATGGTAACTCGGCAGTTCCATTACAAACGGCGCGGGCTGTCCCGCAAACGGCTTTGTCTTTTTGAGCAGAATGCCGCTGACAATGACCGCCGCAACGCCAATGAAATACGCCGCCGGGGCAACCCACCACGCTCCGCCAAAGATTGCGCCCGCAAAGAGGGCGATAATCGGCATTTTCGCGCCGCAGGGAATAAACGCGGTGGTCATGATGGTCATGCGCCTGTCGCGCTGGTTTTCAATCGTACGGCTTGCCATGATTCCCGGAATCGAACAGCCGGAACCGATCAGCATGGGAATAAACGACTTGCCGGAAAGGCCGAACTTACGGAAGATGCGGTCCATGATAAACGCCACCCGCGCCATGTACCCTACGTCTTCCAGCAGCGCCAGCAGGAAGAACAGCACCAGCATCTGAGGCACAAACCCGATGACCGCTCCAACGCCGCCTATAATGCCGTCCACGACCAGTCCGATCAGCCAGGGCGCAACATGAACGCTTTCGAGCCACGCGCCAAGGCCGCCCATAATCCATTCGCCAAAGAGCGTGTCGTTGGTAAAGTCCGTAACGATTGAACCGACCGTCGTCACGGCGATGTAGTACACAAGAAACATCACCGCAGCAAAAATCGGCAGCGCCAGCCAGCGGTTGGTCGCAACGCGGTCAATCCGGTCGGACGCGGTAAGCTTGCATCCCGAGCGCTGCTTTTTAACGCACGCGTCCACGACGCGGCTGATGTAGGCGTACCGCTGGTTGGTAATGATGCTCTCCGCGTCGTCGTCCAGCTCCTGCTCACAGTCGGCAATATGCGCTTCGATGTGCCTTTGCTTTTCTGCATCCAGCTTGAGTTCGGCAATTACTTTTTCATCCCGTTCAAAGAGTTTAACGGCGTACCAGCGTAACATCGAAGGCGTCACTTTCTCTTCGATAGACTCTTCAATATGCGCAATCGCGTGCTCTACGCTGCCGGAAAACACATGCGGGTGTTCGCCGGGCGTCTTCCGCTTTGCCGCTTCCAGCGCTTTCAACGCAGCGTGCTTTGCCCCTTCGCCTTTCAGTGCGGAGGTTTCAACCACTTCGCAGCCCAGTGCTTCGCCGAGCTTTTTCAGGTCGATTCGATCGCCGTTCTTTCGCACAACGTCAATCATGTTCAGCGCGATCACGGTCGGTATGCCGAGTTCCAGCAGCTGTGTGGTCAGGTACAGGTTTCGTTCAATATTCGTGCCGTCCACAATGTTCAGTATCGCGTCCGGCCGCTCGCCGACCAGATAATCCCGGGCAACGATCTCCTCCAGCGTGTAAGGCGAGAGCGAGTAGATGCCGGGTAAATCCTGAATCACCGCTTCCTCATGCTCCTTGAGCTTGCCCTCCTTTTTTTCAACCGTAACGCCCGGCCAGTTGCCAACGTATTGGCTGCTGCCGGTCAGCTCGTTGAACATGGTGGTCTTGCCGCTGTTCGGGTTGCCGGCAAGCGCAATTTTAATTGCCATAATTACCTCCCTTTGGTTAGATACGTTTAACTAATAGTGGAAAAATACGCGGCTTCCGCCGCCCGTGTACCGTCGTTTTGCCGCGAAGAACCGCGGTGCGCTATTCGACCTCTATACTCTCGGCGTCGCTCTTGCGAACCGAGAGTTCGTAGCCGCGAACGGTGACCTCCATCGGGTCTCCCAGCGGCGCGACCTTGCGAACATAGACCTCCACGCCGCTGGTAATGCCCATGTCCATGATGCGCCGTTTCAGCGCGCCTTCGCCATGCAGTTTGAGCACCTTCGCCGTCGTGCCAATTTTGACTTCCCGTAATGTTTTCATTCGCTTTCTCCCTTCCTTTATTGAATCCTGTTTTGTCGGTTTCTAGATCAGAATGCGATCTGCCATGTCCCGCCCGAGTGCAACGCGGCAGTCCTTAACCTGCAAAATCACGTTTCCTCCCATCCGGCTGACGATGATCACCCGTTCTCCAACCACAAATCCAAGCTCGGCAAGATGCTGGCGCACCTCGTCCTTTCCGGTGATTTTCCGGATATAATTCGTTTCTCCCTGTCTTGCCATCGTTAACGGCGTCATACCTTCCTCCCTCTCTGCGCCTTGCCTTCGAAAAGCGTTTATCCAGTTAGATGGTTCTAACTTTATCGTTTCGGAGTTTACACCATCTAACTCTATTTGTCAACCCTGTTCCGTTCAAAACCTGCGCGCCAGCTGCAGACGATTTGCTTGCGCCAAACAGCGTTCCTTGCTAAAATAAACGTGTTCCGCATTTCGCCTGAACACTGACAAACGGCAGATGGAACAACTGGAGAAAAAATGAATCGTTTTGCGGTCACAAACCTCTTCGGCATCGAAGGGCTCAATATCGCCTGGTACGGCGTCATCATTGCCAGCGGCATGGTGCTTGGCTTACTGCTTGCTTCGCTTCGTGCAAAGAACCGCGGGTATCATCCGGACGTCATACTCGACTTCGTCCTGCTCGCCATCCCGCTTGCCGTCATCGGCGCGCGCCTGTACTACGTTGCGTTCGAATGGCAGGACTACGCGGGTAACCTGCTCAAAATCTTCGCGGTCAATCAAGGCGGGCTTGCCATCTACGGCGGCGTTATCGGCGGTTTTCTCGCCGCGCTGATCCTCTCGAAAGCCAAGAAGTTCCCGTTCCTGACGCTCATCGACCTCGCCGTGCCAAGCCTGATTCTCGGGCAAGCGATCGGTCGCTGGGGCAACTTTATCAATCAGGAAGCGTTCGGCAACCTGATTACGAACCCGAAACTGCAGTTCTTTCCGGTCGCCGTGTATATCGACGCCCTGCAGGAATGGCATCAGGCGACGTTCTTTTACGAGAGTTTCTGGAACGCCATCCTGTTTGCCGTCGTACTACTCATTGCCAGAAAGCGCCCCAAGGACGGTACGCTGCTTGCGGTGTATTTCATTGGTTACGGAATCGGGCGCGCCATCATTGAAGGGCTTCGCACGGACAGCCTGTATCTCGTGGGCAATATTCGCGTTTCTCAGGTACTCTCGGCGGTGCTTGTGCTGGTCGGAATCGTCATGCTGTTTAAAATCCGCAGCGGCAAGCTCCAGGCAAAACCGTACACCGGTAAATACCTGCTGCAAAGCGAAGAGCAGTCGTCAAAGTAAACACAGATCAAACAAAAAAACGGCCTGTATGGCCGTTTTTTTTAGTTTCACCTTACTTGCTCTGCGGCGGATGCTCCATGCACCAGATTTTCAAAATGGCCGTCTGCGTCTTTCCGTCGAGAATTTCGCCGCTCAGCACCTGCGAAACCAGCGTTTCCAGCGGAATGCGCACCAGCTGCAAAAACTCATCGTCGTCCGTATGCGACTCGTGAAAGGTCAGCCCCCTGGCAAGGTACATACGGATGTTTTCGTCCAGAATCGCCACCGAAGGGTAGTAATCGCCCAAATACGTCAAAACCGCCGCGCTGGCGCCCGTCTCCTCGGAGAGTTCGCGCCTGGCGCAATCTTCCGGCGCTTCGCCGGGGTCGATCTTGCCCGCGGGTACCTCTAGCAGCACGCGCCCGAACGGGTAGCGATACTGCCGCACCATGAGCACGTCCCCGTCTTCTGTGATCGGAACCACGCAAACCGCGCCGTTGTGGCGGATGACTTCGCGCGTGGCCTGTTTTCCGTTCGGTAGCCGCACGGTGTCCCGAAACAGGTGCACTACCTTGCCCTTGTAAATCTCTTCGGAAGCGACAAACGCTTCGATTAGTTCGTTCATGTTCAGTCTCCCCGGTCGCCGGTAGGTCGGCAACCTTTTAAAGTAATTTTTGCTCTATTTTACCACATTTCGCTTCGAACGCGCCTTCGAGCAGTTTTCTTTACGGTTTTCAGAAGTGCTCTATACACTTTTGTGCAAATTTCACAATCCGGATCGGCGAAAACACGTTTACAACGCGCATGCCCTGTGGTATGAATAAACTGTGGAATTATACAATGACTGCAGGAGGCCGGCCAAATGAACGAACAGGAACGCTCGGATTGGCTCGAAACCCTGCTTCGCCATGCCGGGCGGTACCCTATGATGGAACCTATCGATGCGGTCAAGCTCGCCTATCAGAGCGTGTTCGGCGGTGGGCATCTGGTCAGCGACGAAGTAAGCTGCCTAGCTCGCCTTTCTGCGGAGCGCGCAAACGCGCTGGAAAAATGCGGCTTTGCCGGGCAGGAAACGTTCGAACCCATCGGCTTTGGCCGCGCGCGCATGATGCTTGGCTCCCCGGCGCTTGCCGCTCTGCCGGACGCACTGCTCAGCCGCGCGTTCATGCTCTCCAGCGCCGAACCCGCCGGAGACGCCGCGCTCTTTTCGGAAGCGCTCGACGTTCTCACGCAAACGGTTTCCAGCGGCGCATTTTCGTTTGCGCCGGAAGATTTTGCCGCGTATCTCGAACAGTACCGCGCGTCCGGCTGCCCCATGGTCAGCCACAGCGAAACCTATCGCCTTGCCTACCACCCCGCTTACCGGGTCGTCGGGAGCGCCTATGTCCAGGCGCTCGGCGCGCTGGTGTCTCTTGGCGGAGGTTTCCCGCGCAAAGTCGCCGCACAGGCGCTCTCCTGCCTGCCGCCGGAATCCGCAGCGGATTTGCTGGAAACCATCCCCGTCTGAAGCGACTGGAGGTAGTTTATGCGCATCGGCTACGCCTGCATTGCCCTTGCCGTCGAGGGAACGGATTTAAAGAGCTGCACCTTGAAAAATGCGTCGCCGGAGCGGCTGCTTTCGCTCGTTTCTCATAACCTCCGCGCACTGGACGCGATGATCGACTACAACATCGAACACAATATTCGCCTCTACCGCGTCAGTTCGGATCTGGTTCCGTTCGGCTCCAGCCTTGCCAAGGATCTTCCCTGGGAGGCGGAAAACGAAGCGCTCCTTTGTTCCATCCGTAACAAGATTGCCGCCTCCGGCATGCGTGTTTCCATGCACCCCGGGCAGTATACCGTGCTCAGCTCGCCGGACGCGGGCGTTACCGCGCGTTCTGTGGAGGATTTGCGCTACCACGCGCGCGTGCTGGACAGCCTCGCCCCCGGGCGGGAACACAAAATCGTTCTGCACGGCGGCGGAAAATACGGCGACACGCCGTCTGCCATGCGTCGGTTTGTTTCGGTGTACCGCGATCTGGACGCTTCCGTTACCCGCCGCCTCGTGCTGGAAAACGACGGTTCCATCTATACCATCGCAGAAGTACTCGAACTCTCCGGCATCCTCGGCGCGCCGGTGATCTACGACAACCTTCATAACGCCCTCAACCCGGCGGACACAACGAAAGACGACGCGTATTGGATTGCGCAGGCCGCGCCGACCTGGAGCGCCGCCGACGGTCCGCAGAAGCTGCACTATTCCCAGCAGCACCCGGTCAAAACGCGCGGCGCGCATTCGGATTCCATCGCCATTGACCCGTTTTTGGAATTTTGTCACAGATTGCCCGAGCTTTCCGTTGATATCATGTTAGAAGTAAAGGATAAAAACCTTTCCGCGCTCAAGTGCATCCTCTGTTCGTCCCCATGCTCCTTTTCCGCTCTGGAAGCGGAATGGGCAAGGTATAAGTACAGCGTGCTGGAAAAGTCGCCTTCGGCGTATCAGGAGATTCGAGAGCTGCTCAAAAACAAGCGTGCGAACTCTGCGCTGGCATTCTACCGTTTGGCGGAAGATGCTCTTTCGCTGTGTGAAGACAAGGGGCGCGCAGAAAACGCGCTGGAGCACGTTTGGGGGTATTTCACCAATCTTGCCTCACCCGCCGAGCAGGCGCGTTATCGAAAGAAACTTTCTTGTTATCTCGAAGGAACCTGTTCGCTTGCGCAGGTAAAAAACACGCTCCGCTCGCTGGCGGCAGCGTACAAGATAAGCTACCTGACCTGCTCGTACTTTTTTACAATATAAATTGAATAAGGAGGCGCCTATGAAACACCAGAATCAACCGGAACATCCAAAAAAGCAGAAACAGCACTCTCTCAACTGGCTGCTCAAGCTCATTACTGTGCTGACGTTTCTATTGATGCTTACCGTCAACGCGCTTTCCGCCCTGCTGCCCCTCAACGGGGTCACCCCGCAGGAGGTCTCCGCGCTGTACCCGAACCTCTTTGTTCCGGCGGGCTTTACGTTCTCCATTTGGGGGATCATCTACCTTGCGCTGACGCTGTATGTGCTGTATCTGTTGGGCTTGTTCCGGGGAAAGAACCCGATCAATGAGCCGCTGCTGGTGAAAACCGCGATCGTCTTTTCCGTTTCGTCGCTGGTCAACACGGGCTGGATTTTCGCGTTCCATTACGGCGCGCTTGCGCTCTCCGCGCTGATGACAGCATTCCTTTTGATCTGCCTGATCGATATAAGGCATATCATCGCCGCCGAAACGCTCACCCCGCGCGAAAAGCTCTTTGTCGAGCTGCCGTTCAGCCTGTATTTCGGCTGGGTGACCGTGGCGCTGATTGCCAACATCACGGCGCTTCTCGTCGGCCTCGGCTGGAACGGATTCGGCGTTTCGGAACCGGTCTGGACAATCGCCATACTGCTTGTTGGCGCGGTCATCGGCGTTCTTACAACGCTCCGCTTCCGCGACCCGGCCTACGCGCTGGTGCTCGTTTGGGCGTACGGCGGAATACTGGCCAACCATCTCTCGCCCTTGGGGCACAACGGCGCATATCCGCAGGTTGCGTTTGTTGCCGCCGCCTGCATGGCGCTGTTCCTGATGGGGATTACAATCGCCCTGCTCCGCAAAAAGCGCCCACAGAAGGCCTGAACGCCGAAACCTGATTCAGTGATCTATCGTATCGACTACGGGGGTTCTATGGAGCAACAAACCAAGCACTACGACACGCTCGTCATCGGAGGCGGTCTTTCCGGGTTGACCGCCGCGAGCCTTCTGGCCAAACGCGGGCTTTCCGTCTACGTTGCCGAGCAGAGCGACCAGCCCGGCGGCTCCTGCGGTATCTTCCGCCGCGGGGATTTCACCTTCGATCAGGGTTCCGCCATGCTCTACGGCTTTGGCGAGAACGGGTTCAACGCGCACCGCTTCGTGCTCAACTGCCTGGAGCAGCCGTTTGACGTGATCAAGCACGAGCTGCTGTATGTGGTCAACTATCAGGGCAGGCGCATCCGCTTCTTTTCGGACGTCGATCAGTTTGCCGAGGAGCTGGCCTGCGTGTTTCCTTTGCAGCGGGAGCAGATCCACCGGTTCTACCGCGACATGAAAACGCTCTACCAGCACGTTATGGTCGATACGCCGAGCTACACCACGGCGGACGAAACCGACCCGAAGTCCGGGCTGGAGAGCATTAAAAAGCATCCCCGTTCCTACCTCAAATTCTTAAGCTACCTCAACCGCAGCGCAAAATCGCTCCTGCAGCAGTATTTCACCGACCCGGAAATCTTCAACTTCTTCGACAAGCTGACTTCGACCTACTGCTACGCAACCGTCGAGGAAGC
The DNA here is from genome assembly GCA_963674535.1 of Christensenellaceae bacterium. Taxonomy (GTDB): domain Bacteria; phylum Bacillota; class Clostridia; order Christensenellales; family CAG-138; genus UBA7703. The sequence goes on from OY771363.1 coordinate 2,013,794, forward strand.
GCCCGCCGTGCTCGCGGCGGTGATGTTTGTGGATAACCACGTCGGCGGCAGTTACTATCCCGCGGGGTCTACGCTGTTCCTGCCGGGCGTGCTCGAAAAAGCGATCGAGGAGCACGGCGGGGACATGCGTTACAACAGCGAGGTCGTCTCGATTCTGTTTGAAGGCGGTAAGCCCTGCGGCGTACTTCTCCGCGACGGAACGAGGCTCTTTGCCGATGAGATTATCTATTCCGGCACGGTCTGGAACCTCTACGGAAAGCTGCTCGACCCTTCCGTAACCACCAAAAAACGCCGCGACTGGGCAAAAAAGCAGGAGCCGACGTACCCCAGCGTCGTGCTCTACGCCGCGGTGGATGCGTCCGTCATTCCGCCGGATACCGCGCCTGTTGAGATGCTTGTGGGAAACCCGGAGCAGATTGACGAAAGCGAGGTCACCGCGTATATCCTGAGCATCGACGACCGCTCGCTCTGCCCGGAAGGCACGCATACCGTCGTTGCCATAGGGCCTACGTTCCAAAAATGGGACGCTTCCGACTCCGCTGATTACCAGCATAAAAAGGAACTGGAGCGGGAACGCCTGTTCGGCGTTCTGGAGCGGCGCTTTCCCGGTTTTAGCGAGGCGGTTCAATATGCCGAGGTTTCGACGCCCCATACCATCGAGCGGTACACGCTCAAAAACGGCGGCGCGGTCGCTGGCCCCAAGCAGATGCTCGGCCAGCATATGTTCCGCCGCCAGCACACGCGCACGGATTGGGACAACCTCTTCTGCTGCGGAGAGTCCACCGTCATGGGTACAGGCACGCCAACGGTGACCACGTCCGGCCTTTCGGCGGCAAACGCGGTGCTCAAAAAACGCGGCCTCGAACCGTTTGTCTATCAAAAAGATCAAAAGAACTTTGTGCGCGTTGTCGAGCACCCGTTTACGAGCGAACGGCTCTACGAATCCGCGCCGGAGCCGCAGAAAACCATCCTCAGGCAGGCGATGCGCTGCCGCTTCTGCGAACACCCGACCTGCTGTGCCGGCAGCGGAACCGATATTCCCGGCGTCATGCGCCGCGTCGCGGTCGGCAATTTCGCTGGCGCAAAGAAGCGGTATCTCGAACACCCGGCAAATGAGCGCGCGCTCAAACAGTTTGAACAGGACTGTATTCTCAGTGCGGAGGGCGGGGATTCGGTCGCAATCCGCAACATTATCCTATGGCTGACGGAGGAAACATCATGAACGAACGATACGACGTGCTCGTTGCCGGCGGCGGAGCCGCGGGTCTGACCGCTGCGGCCTACTGCGCGCGCGCGGGACTGTCCACTTTGCTCTGCGAAAAAGGCGAAAAAACGGGCGGACTGGTCAACACGTTCCGCTATTGCGGGTTTGCGTTCGACGCCGGCGTCCGCGCGTTTGAAGATTCCGGCATCATCTTCCCCATGCTCCGCTCGCTGGAAATCGACCTGCCGATGGTGCAAAACCCCGTCTCCATCGGTATATGCGACCGCTGGACAAAGCTCTCCGGGCGCGAAAGCCTGCGCGAATATGGAAATCTGCTCCTAACGCTGTTTCCCGATCAGGAGGCCGAAATCGGGCGGATTTTAATGGAGATTGAGCGCGTCATGGCGTATATGGACGTGCTGTACGGCATTGAAAACCCGCTCTTTCTGGATAACTTCAAGGATATGGAATACTTGACCAAGACGCTTTTGCCGTGGTTACTCAAGTATTCTGTCAACATTAAAAAGGCCGCCCGTCTCAACGAGCCGGTCAAGGCGTACCTAAGGAAGTTCACCGCCAGCGAGCCGCTGATCGACATGATCTGCCAGCACTTCTTTGCCGAAACGCCTACGTTTTTCGCGCTGAGCTATTTCGGCTTATACCTCGACTACCGTTACCCGCTTGGCGGTACGGGCCAGCTCGCCGAAAAGCTCACGGAGCGTTTTATTGAGCTCGGCGGAGCCGTCCGGCTCAACACGGCCGTCACGCGCGTCTTTGCCGAGTTGAAACAGGCCGAACTCTCGGACGGAACCCGCGTGGAGTACGAAACGCTCATTTGGGCTGCCAACCAGCGCTCGCTCTACGAAGGGCTGAACGAGCCGCTCCCCAAAAAAGCGGAATCGCAGAAACGTCTATCCGCCGAAAGTCGCGGCATGGACTCCGTGCTCACGCTGTTTCTCGGTGTAAACGGCACGCCGGAGACAGTTGCCGCCCGCTGCGGAGCGCACGCGTTCTATACGCCGGAAACGATTGGACTTTCTACCTTGCCGCACTGGCGCACCCTCGCCTGCGACGGCGAACAAGCGGTTCAAAACTGGATTGTTTCCTATCTCGAGCGCACCACATACGAACTCTCGGTTCCCGCCCTGCGCGATCCCGCCCTTGCGCCGGAAGGCAAAACCGGACTTGTCGTGAGCACGCTGTTCGACTACTCGCTGTCCAAATGGTACCTTGATGAAGGAAAGTATGAAACGCTCAAAGCGCTCTGCACGAAAACCATTCTGCGCGTGCTGGAACAGAGCGTTTTCCCAGGCCTTACAGAGCGCATAGACTGCTCGCTCTGCTCGACGCCGCTGACCATTGAGCGCGAAACGGGCAACTTTCAGGGCGCGATCACCGGCTGGGCATTTACCAACGTACCCTGCCCGGCAGTCAGCGATTTTCAAAAGATCGCCCGCTCGGTGGAAACGCCAATTCCGGATGTTCTGCAGTGCGGCCACTGGACGTTCAGCCCGGCGGGTCTGCCGGTCGCCATCCTGACGGGCAAACTCGCGGCGGACGCGGTGATCAAGCGGCAAAAACGCCGGAGGAAGCCCGCATGACCTATGCGCTGATCGAGCTTTTCCTCGCAGCGGCGGGACTTCTGATGACGTTTGTCCTGTTTTATCGTTTTCCAAAGCTTCCTCATGGAACAAGCCTTTCATCCCTCCCGCGCGTTTCGGTCGTCATTCCCGCGCGAAACGAAGCGGGTAATCTCCCTCGCCTGTTGACCGCGCTGAAGAACCAGAACGTACCTCCGTTTGAAATACTGGTTGTGGATGACGCTTCGCAGGATCAAACCGCGGAAATCGCGCGCGAGTTTGGCGCTAAGGTGCTCACCCCGCCGGAAAAGCCGGAAGGCTGGATTGGCAAATGCTGGGCGTGCCAGTTCGGCGCGGAACACGCTGTCAGCGAACTGCTGCTGTTTCTGGACGCGGACGTCGATCTTGCGCCGGACGGTTTATACCGTCTGCTTGCGGCCTATGAGAGAGAGCAAACCGCGCTCTCGGTGCAGCCCTATCATCTGCCGAAAAAAGCTTACGAGCAGCTCTCGCTGTTTTTCAACCTCGTTCAGGTGGCGGCCAACGGCTCCGCGCTTCGAACTCCCATCTCGCTCGGCCTCTACGGACCGGTGGTTCTGATTCCGCGCGCGCAGTACGTCTCCATCGGCGGACACGCGCGCATTCGGGGCAATATCCTGGAGGATATGGCGTTTGGCGAACTGCTCCGGAAAAACAGCGTGCCTTTCCGGCTGTTTATTGGCGACGGCGGGCTTTCGTTCCGCATGTATCCAGAGGGACTGAAAAGCCTTTTGCAGGGCTGGACGAAAAACCTTGCCGCGGGCGCCGCAAAAACGCCGTTTCCGCTGTTCCTGCCGGTGTTCCTCTGGGTCATGTCCGCCGTGTCCGTGCCGCTGCACCTTGTTGTGTTTGCGCTATTGGCACAGCGATTTGGCATGCTCGCCTTCGGCGCGCTGTACTGCGTTTGGGTCGCCGTGCTGTTCCTGCTCTCGCGCAGGGTCGGGCGTTTTTCTCCTTTGGCCATTCTCTTGTTTCCCGCGCCGATGGCAGTATTCCTCGCGGTATTTTTCGTTTCCGTGCTCAAGCGCCTGTTCGGCTGGAACGTAACATGGAAAGGACGGGCGATTCGGCCCGATCGGTAACGTATGCGGCTGTTCTATTTTTCCAACGTCGTAACGGTTTTGCTTTGCTTTGTGCTGTGGCCGGTGTTTCAGGCGGGCTCTGCGATCCTCTGTTTGAACCTGCCGGATCGCCTGTTCCGCGCGGACGCGTTCTTTTTCCGTTCTTACCGTTGGGAGCAAAACGGCCGCTTTTACGACAAGGTGTTCCTCGTGCGGCGCTGGAAGCATCTTCTGCCGGACGGCGGCGCTGTTTGGAAGAAGAAGGGCTATCAAAAGAAAACGCTCACGGATTTTTCCGAGCAGAACCTCAATCGCTTCCTCATCGAATCCGTCCGCGGCGAGTGTTCGCACTGGCTCGCCATCCTGCCGTTTTGGGTGTTCGGCCTGTTCGCGCCGCCGGTGGTCGTTTGGATCATGCTGGCCTACGCGCTTGCAATCAACGTTCCCTGCATCATCGCCCAGCGGTACAACCGCCCCCGCATTCAGGCGCTGTTGGCGCACCGAAAGCGAACCTGAAGACGGATTGCGCATAAAAAGAACCGGAAAACCGGTTCTTTTTGATTTCAACTCAAATCAGTCGATGCTGCCCGTCCGCGCGAGTTCCAGAAACGCATCTACCCATTCGGGGTCGAACTGCTTGCCGGAATTCACCCGTATTTCCTCGATGCACTGTTCAAAGGACATCGCCGCGCGGTACGGCCGGCTGGAGCGCATGGCGTCGTAGGTATCCGCAATGGCGATGACGCGCGAACCAACGGGGATATCGGTTCCCGCCAGTCCTTCGGGATAGCCTCTGCCGTCGAAGCGCTCGTGGTGATAGCGTATAATGGGTGTAATGCGCGCGCCCGGATCGAGCGGGCGCATAATATCCGCGGCAATGCTGCTGTGCTGTTTAACCGCCGTATACTCTTCCGGCGTGAGCTTGCCGGGCTTGCTGATAATGTGATCCGGAATGCTGATTTTGCCGATATCGTGCAGCTTTGCTGCCCATTGCAAGTCGAGGTACCGTTCGTTCAGGCCACATTTATACTCATAGAGTTTGGAAGCCATCGTCGCAACGCGCTTGGAGTGCCCTATGGTATACGAATCGCGCGCTTCGAGGAAATTGATGAGCATCTCCATGGACGTCATCACGATGTTGTGGTACTGCTCGCGCAGCGTATCCATCGCTACTTCCTGCGCACGGGAGTTGACCGCCTTTGCCTCCTCGGCCTTTCTCGTTTCCGTGATATCTCTCGAAACGACGGCAATCCCCTGCAAGGTCTCCGTCTCGTCAAACACGGGCGCATAGACGTTTTCGTAATATTTATCGTTGGCGGAGTCCGTGACCATCCTGCGGAAGATTCCACCCGGGCGCGCCTTGAGGTAATCCAGCGCGCGGACGACCTTATCCTTGGACTCGCTTTTATGGCAAAGCACCATGCTCCTGCCGAGCACGTCTTCGCGGCGAATGTTTCGAATTTGCTCGGCGGCGTCGTTGACAAACACGATTACGCCGTCCGCGTCTGAGAGGATAATGCCCTCCCGCATCTGTTCCAGCACGAGCCGAAACAGCGTGTTTTTCCAGATTTCTTCCATTCCGTTCCCCCGCTTTCAGCCGGACCGGTACGATATCTGTACTCAATTGCCACATTCTGCAAATTCACTATAGTTCACTGTGCACATAATTGCAAGAATTCGTTTACACCTTTATAGTTTATTCATTTTTCTGCGAGAATCACGCTTTTTTCAGTAAAACTGCCGCGAGACGCGGTTGGTCTATGCGGTGTGAAAATTGTATTTTAACTGTTTGCTATAAACAGAACGGAGCGGCTCAACGCCGCTCCATCCCAAAATAAATAAAATGATAATTGCTGAATAATAATTGGGTTCGCTTCTTCTGTTTAGAAGAAGAACAGTCCCAGCGCGCCGGGGCCTACATGGGAAGATGTGCAGGGTTCGAACGGTACGATTTCGGCCTTGATGTTCGGGTAACGGTCGATGATCTCCGCCGCAAGCAGGTGCGCTTCGTCCTCTACGCCGGTATGCGAAATGCCGATGTTGCAGTTTTCCGGTTTTTCCACATGTTCCTGCGTGAAGATTTCGATCAGCGTATTGATCGCTTTCCTGCGGCCAAATAGCTTGCGGTCGAGCACGATCTTGCCTTCTTCGTCGCCCTTGAGAATCGGCTTGAGGTGCATAATCGACCCTGCCATTGCCGCGCTGCTCGAGAGCCTGCCGCCGCGTTTGAGGAAGTTGAGGTCGTCCACCATAAAATACTGACGAATCTCCCGTTTGCGCCGTTCCACATGATCGGCAATCTCGTCCAGCGCCACGCCCGCGTCCCGCATTGCAACCGCTTCGCGCACCATAATGCCTTCGCCGATGGTTGCGGAAATCGTATCGACCACGCGGATTTTGCGGAGCGGATATTTCTTTTGCAGAATTTCCGCCGCGGTCTGCCCGCCGGACCAGGTTCCGCTGAGCCCCGCCGACATCGCGAGGTAGAGAATGTCTTCTCCCGCCTGCAAAAACGGCTCAAAAGCAGTCAGGAACGCTTCCGTGTTGATCATGGACGTGCGCAGTTCCAGCTTGTCGTCCTGCCGCATGCGCGCATAGAATCCGTCAAAGTCGAACGGAGCACCGGGTTCGTAACAGAGGACCTCGTCCTCGTTGATGGAAAGCGTCAGAGAGACGATTTCCAGTTTGAGCGCTTTGACCTGTTCTTCAAACAGATTTGCCGACGAATCGGTAAAAATCTGCATGGACATCGTTCGCTTCACCTCTTTTCCTAGTATGTTGAACCATCATAACCGCTTTTTGGTGCTATGTAAAGAGGTTTTTTGAAATACAAATGCTGGCTTTTTCCATGAAATCTCGCTATAATAACCAAAAGCACGCAGAATTGAGGGAAACGCGCATGCAGTACGACAAGCGCCAGATCGCGCAAAAGCTCGTCCGCTGGGAACGCTTCATGAACGAGTTTCGCCTGCCCGGCTGGGAGGAACTGCCGAAAATTGAGCTGTATATGGATCAGGTCATCGGGCTGATTACGCAGTACCTTGGCTTTTTCGTGTTCGATCTCAGCGAGGAAAAACTGCTCACGCCCTCCATGGTTAACAACTACGTCAAGATGAAACTCCTACCCGCGCCGCAAAAGAAAAAGTACGGCAGAAAACACATTGCGCTGCTCATCATGATCTGCACCTTCAAGCAGTCGCTGAGCATGGCCGCCGTCGAGCAGATGCTTCCGCCGGACGACGAGAGCGCCATCCGCGCGGACTACGAACGCTTTATCGCGAGCCACAAGCGCCTCGCGCTGTATTTCATCCAGCAGGTGCGGAGCGTCGCCGACCCGATCTATAACGAGCAAATCGACACCGGCACGGAGGTCAACGACCTCGTCGTGGGCGCGGCCATCGCCTCCAGCTTTACGCGTTTGCTCGCGGGCAAGATCATTGCGCTCAAACTGCCGGAAGAACCCGCTGTCGATCCGGACTCTGTGCCGGAGCAGGAGTGAAACCGTAACCAGAAAGAAAAGCGCTTCCGGCTCAACACCGGAGGCGCTTTTTGTTTGTATTCGCGGCTTATTTACGTTTCAGCGCAAGTGCGATCAAGTTCATGTACTTGCCCGCGCCCGCGTTCATCGAGAGACGGTCGTGCACGGCGTACGGGTTTTCGGTGGCGAGCCACTCGTTCCAGCACTCGTCAAAGTCCTCCAGTTCGTAGATGGACTCGATTTCTGCATCCTCGGTAGCCTCCAGCGTCCTTTGCCAGTAGGCACAGTCGTGCAGCGTGTCCAAATCCTCCGCTCTCCATGAAAGCAGCATCTCTGGCGGCAGGTTGTCATGCAAGTCCTTCTTCATGCCGGGTACGACGAACAACAGCCTTCCGCCGCGTTTGACCAGCGGCAGCAGGTGCTTGCCGAGATAGCTCGGGTCGCACCCGAAATACTGGTAGGAATCGATGCAGAACACCGCGTCGAAGAACCCTTCGGCATAAGGCAAATCGTGCGCTTCCGCATGGATAGGTACGATCTGCTCGGCACTCAGCCCGAACGAGCGAAACCGCTCCCAGTTTTCCGTGGGCTCGATCCAAAGATCGGTGGCAAACACGCGCATATGGTACTCCAGCGCCAGCAGCAGCGATGTAACGCCCTTGCCGCAGCCGAGGTCGAGTACGAGCGAATGTTCTTCAACCGGGAACTTGTCCAGCACCTGTTCGAGCAGCTTTGCGGGGTTCGGCCCCATGATGTTCTCTTTTAAAAACGCGGTGGTAAACCGGTTTGCTTTTGTGTATTTCATTGAATTCTCCTTTCTGTCTTGCCGCGCAGCGCCAACTTGATATAACAATCGAACACGGGTGTTTGCAGAACAAAAAAACGGCATGGAAGAAGCCCATGCCGAATATAAACGCCAAGCGGCATTTCGGCATTGCTCTGCAAAGCACAGTTTGCAACAAAAGCAAGGCAGGCTGCGCGCCGCCTAAACCCTCTATTTGCAAATCACGTGTTCTTTACAGAACAACGGCCAAAAAGACACTTCCTTTATAGTTTAATTTTGAAGCGGAGCGTTCCCCGTCCAACGCATAGAGTACCACGGCGGGCGACAAAACGCAACCCTGTTACCGTTCGATTCGAACAAGCATCGTCTCTTTCATGCTCGCGGCAAAGGCCTCGATTCGCTCTGGCATCTGCGGCGTTTTCATGGCGTCGCCGGGATCGTTTGCCGTCTGCGTGAGGCAGAAGCGCGGCGGCAGCATAAAGGTTTTATTCAGGCAGAGCGCGCCGAGCACCTGCTGGGCGACGAGATCGCTGCCGCTGTAGCCGGAGACCACGACGGCGTAAAGGTATTTTTCGTAGAGCGAGTTGAACACAAGAAGACTCGTCAGGCGGTTGATGAACGCCATGATGTTTGCGCTGACCGAGTCGTTGTAGTTCGGGCAGAGCAGTAAAAGCGCGTCGCTCTCCGTCAGCGCGGGGTACACGTCGTTGACGATGCTTCCGCCGTAATAACAGCTCTTTTGCGCCGCGTAGTGCGCGCAGGTGACGTAAGAGCATCCCCGGCAGTCGTACACCGCGCCGTTTTGCAGCGAAAGTTCGGTTACGTCGCAGTGTTCGCGGAGCAGCTCGCAGACAGCCGAGCCGATCTGCAGCGTGTTGGAAGTCGCTTTATCGCTTGCGTGCAGCATGAGTATCTTCGGGCGCGTAAACGCGGGCGGCGTGAACGAAACGAGCCGTTCTGCCAGTTCCCTTGCCGCCTGACGGTACGCTTCCAGCGGTTCCGTGTTCCGCCGTTTTGCCTGTACGCGCCAGTTCTCCAGCGAGCCGGTCGCTTCCGCAAGGGGTTTGCCAAGAAACAGACACCCCGCCATGTTGGCCGCGAGTGTGAGCTGATCCGCGGTCTGCTTGGTGTAGAGTTCGCCCGCGCCGTCTATGAGCATCGCGCCGATGCTGCCGTGCATGCAGGTTTCGTTTGCGCGCAAGCTCCTGAGGAGCGAACAGACCTCTTCGTCCGGCCCGAACGCGCCGACTCCGAACGCAAACAGCACCCGCCTGCCCACTATGCTGCCAACGGCGGAACGCGCGGGAATGCGCTCGTGCGGAATGCGTTCCAGCGCGAAATCCAGCACGGCGTCCAGCCGCGCATTTTGACCAGCCGTAACGACGACTAATCCGCCCATTGCGCGTCAAACTCCTTTAATAGTAAATAGCTTTCGCCGACGCGTTCAAGCAGGCGCGCGTCGAGCGGCTCACGCAGAACTTGCGTGCCGTTTTCCGTGCATCTCGTGCGACAGCCGAAATAGGCTCCGCCCAGCGGAACCGCCGCGTCGTGCCAGTCCCCGCGCGCCGCGCGCAGGATGGAAACCGCGGCGGAGGAAAGTCCCGGCGCGATATAGGGCTTATAGCCGAGTTTTCGAATTTCGAGGTTGGCTTCCACCGTCTTTTGTGTCAGGCGGCGGGAAATTTCATCGTCGTAGCCTTCGTTTGGCGCGTTGGCAATCACGAGTCCCTGCCCGTGCGGGCCGAACGCGCGGAGCTGAGAACTGTAAATCCCTTCCCGCCCGGCCATATAGTTTGCACGCGCGCGCATCACCCCAAGTCCGAAGCCGCGCACCTGTTCCGGCAAAAGCCCAGCCCAGTCGAGCTCTCCGCGCTCGTTTTGGTTGCTCAGCAAGAACACCGCGCGCGAAAGCTGATCCACGGGGTCGGATACCTGCGCAAACAAGCCCGTAAACCCGCTCTCCCGCGCCTGAAGCGCGTAAGCGCGCAGCATATCGCGGTTGGCCTTGTACTGGCTCATGCGGACGTCCGCGCCCTCCTCGCCTACAGGAGGCACCCCTCGCGAGGCGGTAAAGAGCAGTGCGTCGCAGTCAAACAGCGCGTCCTTGGAAACAAGATCGATTTGCGGCAGTTCCGCGCCGTCTTCCAGCGGCAGAATCTGGTTCAGCTCGGCTTCGTACCGTGCCATGCGGGTTTCGTCGGGGTCGAAGATGCCGATGCCGCCGAGATCGGTTCCCAGTAGCTTCAGCCCCGTGAGCACCGTTCCGCCCACGTCGCCCAAACCCACCAAGTGAAAACGCAGCGCTTTGTTCTTTCGCGTGCGGTTCGCTTCCAGCACCTCGAACCAGCGGGCAAGCGCCGTGTTTGCAACGCTCGCGCCGTGTCGAGCGACAAACCGCGCCAGATCGCCGGTCTGATCGGCCGGCAGAAACGGCAGGAGCAGATTTACGCCTTCCGGCTCTTCCAGTTCGGCAAGGTCGGTAATGGCAAAAATCCCGCGGCTGAGCTTCGGATTTCGCGAAACCAGAAACACCAGCGGACAAAACGGCTCATCCACTTTGACCGTACCTTCCGGCAGCAAGCCCCCCGCCGGGCACAGGCAGAATCCTTTATAAAGATAATACTCCATAGGCTCAAACATCCTCCGCGTTGGAGATACGCCGCATCTGGCGGATATCGTCCTTGAGGCAGGAAGTCGCCAGCGCGTTGAGGTCGTACTCCACGTTCGCGCCCTTGTCCGGCAGGCGCGGGCGCACCAGCGCTTCGCCGAGCCGACGGAGCGTCAGGCTCGTTCCCTGGAGCTTTAAGTATCGCTCCTCCAGAACCGTCATCACCGTGAGCGCGTTTTTCAGCGCCACGCGGGAATATTGCCGGATGGCGGGCGGCGGCGCGCCGTGCAGGTATTTGGGGTACTGGTACGGCAAAATCAGGTTGATGCTCGGTGGATAGTCCCGATCCCCAATCTCGCCGGAAACGCTGTCCCCGCCGATGAACGGGAATAGCAGACTCTCCGTGAACCAGTAGAGCATGTTCGGAATAAAGTATTCACAGTCCACTTCGCGGTTCTGCTCGCGCATCAAATCAAGCCCACGCCCGGAAAGAACGCCCACGATGATGCGCTCAATCTCCACGCCCTCCTGCCGGAACAGCGGGTCGAGCTTTTCGAGCCGGTAGCCGTTATGCAGTAAATCGTCGATCAACAGCACCGGGCGGCGGAACGACTTGAGCGTTTTGACCTGATTGACAAGCGGCGAATAACCGGGCGATTCCGTAATATCGAACCCACTCTCGTCGGCATGAAACACTTTGTCCGCGTGGAGTGCCTTGGTCACGGTGTTTGGCACGATGGTATCCGCTAGGATTTTGCCGTACGGCACGCACATGAACTTGCCGTAGCGCTTTTCCGCCGGGGGCACGTCCGCAACGCCGTTTCGCGCGCGCACCTTCTCGATCAGTCCCGCGTTGATGGCCTCCATATCGAAGCAAAGCAGAAGCTTGCCCGGAAATAGATTCGCAATGGCGCGCCGTAGCGACGGCCGCGTGGAGAGCACCGCGGAAACGACCGCTTCGTCGCTGGCAAACGGTTCTTTGATGCGCTGCAGAGCGTCCTCAATGAGAACGAGCGGGGAGCGCATATCCGCATACAGCAAATCGCCCTCTCCCGGAATAGGCAGAAAACCGGCTTGCGCGGCGATATCCGTTTCCGCTTCTCCCGCGCAGCGGTAGAGCGCGTAGGTGTGTTCCCGTTCGAGCGAACGCGCCAACAGGTCGCAGAGCAGCTGACGCAACTCTTCCCCGCCGCCTTCGGTCTGCTCGACGAGCAAGATTCGGCCGGACGCCAGCTTACGCACAATTTCCGCCGCCGCGCGCATGCCGTCCAGCGCGTCGTACAGATCGGTTACGCCAACGCTCTTTGCGCGAATGCGCGCACGCACATTCCCCGCGCCGTCACGGTAGACCGCTTCGTAATACGTTCCGCTCTCGCGCACCTCGCACCCGCCGGAAGCGAGCGCTGTGATCTCGCGCTTGTACTGCGGCATCCTGAGGTAGAGCCCGCGCGCGTAGATAAAGTCCTGCACAACCGGATCGACCAGCATGCCGATATCTAAATCTTTATCGATATAATCGCGAATCTGCGTGGAACTCGCGGACTCATAGTACGCCGGAAGCGACAGCGAAACGATCTTCCCTTTCAGGATGTCCTCCGCTCTTCTGGGGTCGTCCACATGCGCGGTGTCCACGCGGATAAAGAGGATGTGGTTGTAGGTCGCCGCCGTGCCCGGCCCTTCCTGCCGGTAAGCACTGGCGTTGAGGATGACGTCGCTCCCCGCAACGATGTAGAGCTCCCGCCCCGGAAATAACGCGTTAAGCTTGGCCAGATCGTCCGGCACGGCGAGGTTGACCGGAATGTCGTCCGGAAAGAGGTAGACGTCCGCTAAGCAAGCGGCGGACATGCTCGTAATCTGCCGCCGCAGGAGCTTTGCCAGTGTGCGCTTGCTCCAGGAAAATTCGTCCACGGCGAGGTAAACTTCGAACCCGCGGCTCTGAATCTCCTCCACAATGCGCTTGTGACCCGCGGAAAACGGGTCGAACGTGCCGGGAAAGAACGCAACCTGCTTGAGCGGTGGGAAATCGAACCCGCCCTCCGTTTCGCAGAGCGTGATAAAGCGGTAGAGGTGGTTGAGCATGGCGGCTTCGTTGAAAAACGCCAGCATTCCGTCCTGCCGTTCACCAAGGAGCGTCAATAGCTTCTTGCCGAAGCGCACAAGGCAATCCCGCCGTGAAGCAAGCGGGCAATTGCTGTTGCCAAAGTAGTTGCGGCAAATCACTTCCAGTGCGGTGAGGCGTATGCCGTCGTCAAAATGCGCAACGCCCGTAAGCAGCAGGCCGAACACGCGCTCGGTGAGCGACCAGAGCCGCGCTTCGTCGTCGCTGGTATAAACCGAAAGCACCGCACAGAGCGTCGAAAGCGCGGCGCGCGCCGCGCGCGTGTTGCTTGCGCGCAAAAGCCCTTCGAGGTAGTCGATTCCCTCATCCATCTCCTTTTCCGGCACGCTGCAGATAAGCCGCCCCAGATACGGCGGAATATAGCCGGAAATCTCGTTTTGCCCCGTCTCGAGCTCGCGCAGAAGGTCGATCATAATTTCGTTGCGTTGATCGACCGAGAGGAAGGCGGAAATCTCCACCAGCGCCTCGCCCGCGCGTTCGCGTACGGGCAGATGCTCGCTCACCGAGAGCAGGTTCGAAAGGTGCATGGCGATATGGAACGCCTCTTCCGCGTTCTGGCGGACGTATTCGCAAAGCCGGTCGATCTGCGCCAGCTTCATCGTCCAGGGGATACTGCTCTTGAGGTTGGAAAGGTAGATCTCCGCCACCGGCAAACGCGGAACCGGCAGGGCTTCCATGCCCGCACGTGCGCGCAGGCGGTTGAGCAGCCAGACGGAAGCAAACTCCGCGTCCTGCGGCAGATGAATCGTCTCCACCGCGCACAGTAAAAACTCCTGATCGCCGTCGGCAATCGCTTCCAGACTCTTGAGCGCGCTGATGCGGATTCTCGCCTCACCCGAACAGGCGGCAAGCGAGAGAACCGGCGCTATCCGCTGGGCTTCCGTCCGCTTGATTACATCGGAAGGGACGTGCGGCAGAGTGTCCATCAGCACAAACAAATCCTCGCTGCCGCTGGAGAGGATACGGTGGTAGAGTTTTTCCCAGTATCCGCGACGCTCTTCCGGCAGGCAGTGGACAAACAGGCTCCCCGCGATGGTCTTGAGCGAGTTTGAAATCCGCGCGGCGTGTTTTTGCGAAATCTTGTAGTCCGGGTGCAGGCAGAGCTCGATATACTCCTCCCAGAGCGTAATCGACTCGCTGAGCACCGCGTGCAGCGCGGGGGCAATGGCCAGCGCGCCCGCTCCGCGCGGCAATTCCTTGCGGTAGCGCGGGCCGGAGTTGGCGAGGATATACCCCATAATGCGCCCCGCGTGCCGCCGCACGTCACCATCGTGATGCATGAGCAGTTCGTATAAAAACTTCAGCGTGAGCAGTTTGTGGGTGCGTGACATATAGGTGCTGTATTCTTCAAACAGCAACAGGTAGGTGCGAATGCGGCTGAGATTCTTTTCATCCCGCGCCAGCTCCAGCAGCGCTTCAAACGTATCGCTCACGGTGATGGTGCGCATTAAATGAATGTTGTTGTCGAACGCGTGGTTACACAGCGCGCGGATTACCTCGCCCTGCGAAAGCAGCGCCGCGTCCCGCGTTTCCTTTTCGGGCTGAACAGTGCTGTCCGGATCCGGATTGACGCCGTTGCTCTCTAAAAAGCGCTCAAAATCGTCCAGCTTTTTGTAGACGGTTTCGTATTTTCTGCGCTTGTCCGGCGTCATGTCCGCCAGCTTATTAAAGATTCTGTCCCGCGATTCCAAAAGGGTGCAGACGCAGGTCTGTTCCTTTCCGTTTTCCAGCCGGTCGGCGCGGACGCGGAAGTCCGCGTAAATGAGAATCAGCGACTCGATCGGCAGGTTTTCAAACTCCAAATCCCAGGTCGAGTGGTTCGCCGCGATATGCGCAATCTCCGGCATACCCGCGTCTTCGAGCCATTTCCAGGTGTAGTAATAATGCAGATACGGTATCCTCTGCGTATCCTCGCCCCGGCAGCCGAACTTGCCGATGTCGTGCGCAAGCGACGCAGCTCCCACCAGCGCGACGTCCACCGGCAACCCAGCGCACGCGGCCTGACGCGCCGTATGCAGCGCGATGTGGCGCACGCCGAACGTATGCCCCGCCGGGTCAAACGGCATGATCTCGCAGCCGATGCGCAGGAGTTCGCGGTAATTGCACTTTTTAATCGTTTCATTAAACAGCGCGCACTGATCCGCAATCGAGCTTGCCGCAATCTCCGCTTCCGTCACCGGCAGGCAGTCCAGCAGGGGGTCGAACGCGTTCTCCCGCTCCAGATCAAGCAGGCGTGAAAGAACGGCGAGGTAGAATTTCAGCGCGCTTTTCTGGCCTTTGTCCGCCCGCGGCGCGCCTGAATACGGGTAAAGGCCCGCGGAAAGCGACTCATAAGCAAACGGCAGAATCCCTTCCGCAGGCAGGTCGCTCAGGCGCTTCATCACGGGCGCGCAGAGGTCGGCAACCGCCGCGCAGGAGACGCGCTCGCCAGCCAAATGCAGAAACTTGGAATCAAAGCTCGTCCGCGCAGTCCAGCTTCTCAGCTGCTTGACCGAAATGCCCGCGCTTTTGGCAAACTCCGCGTAAAAAGCGTCCGCCATGGTGAAATTCGTATTTCGTTCGTCCACGATTCGTGCCTCCGTTGCTGCGGCGGGGATTTCTTTGTGTTCCGCTGCCGCATGATCTGCTGACCGTTGAAAAGAAAGGATTGATATTTCTATTATCTGTTAGTTCTATTCTAATAAGGAAGAGCCAAAGTGTCGAGAAAAACTATTATATAAAATAAGGACGCCCCATCCGGGACGCCCGCAAAAATATAGGATTCTCAGGGGCGTGCCCCTGAGCGGGGTTTGGGGCGGAGCCCCATATATCCCCCTATCGTTTCAGCGGCTTCATGCCGCGCACCTGATACGCAAACTCCTTTGGCACGCTCACACGCACAACAGCCGTTCCTTGCGCGCTCTTGCGGAGGATGACGTCCTCCACGACCGCGTCGCAGACGGTATTGCCTTCATTATCCCGCGCGCTGACGGTCATGCCCTTTTCCGGCAGGGGCAGGTACTCATAGGGAAAATCCACGCTCGCGCGCCCTTCGGCAAACGCATCGTCCACCAGAAAGCAGGCCTGTCCGGGGCAGGCGGCAACGCAGAGGCCGCAACCCGTGCATTTTTCGGGGAATGTTTCCGGAAGGTTCGTAATATCTCTCTCAATCACAATCGCGCCGGAAGGGCAGGCATGGCGGCAGGGGTCGCAGGGAATCTGTTCGCGGCAGTCGATCAGGATTTTTCGCATGGCGTATCCTCCTTTGCCGCAAACGGAATATCCTCGGTTTCCGCCAAGAGATCGAGTCGAATCGGCGTGACCGGCAGGCGCAGGCTCCCCGGCAGAAAGCGATCCACCGGCATGTCGTAGTAGCAGGCGAGCATCCGCGCGGCTAAACGCTTGCAGGTGCGCCCCTGACAAAAGCCCATACCCGCGCGCGTCGCTTTTTTGACCGCCTCCAGCGAGTCCGCGCCGTTACGGATGGCTTCCATAATCTCGTCTGCGGTGACTTCCTCGCAGCGGCAGACGATCTCCGCGTTCAGTCCATCGCGTTCCATAAAGCCTCCTTGGCGGTGCGCCGTTTTTCGCCGAACGGGCCGCATCGCAGTGCGTTGAGCCGTTCCAGCAAAATGCGTTTGTTCTCTTCGTACTCTTCCTTGGTCAAATATCCCAGCGCAAAAGCCGCGCGGCAGCCCGCCATGCGGCCTTCGTCCAGCGCGGTGCTGGCTTCCTCAATGCCGGTCAAATCGCCCGCAACGAGGATGTTTTGGCAACTCGTCTCCATATCCGCCCCGTGCAGCGGCAGTACTCCGCCCAGCGCGGGCGAATACGCCATTTTGCAGCCGCCGACGCCCGCTAGTTCAATGCGCGGGGAAAGCCCGACCGCAAGCGCGACCGTATCGCATTCGAGCGTCTCTTCCGTACCCGCAACCGGGCAGAAGCACGCGTCCACTTTTGAAACAACGATGCGTTCAACGCCGTTGGTGCCGCTGGCGCTGACGATTGTATGCCCCGTGAGAACCGGCACACCCGCGCGCTTAACCTTTGCCGCGTGCACGCCGTAGCCGTTGATCTTCTGCGCGGCTTCGAGGATGCAGACGACTTCCGCGCCCGCCTGCAACAGCTGATAAGTCACGATCAGGCCGACGTTGCCGGAACCGACCACCACAAACCGCTTGCCCGGCAGGACGTGCTGAACATTGATCATAGTCTGCACCGCGCCCGCCGTCATCACGCCCGGCAGCGTACAGCCGGGAAAGCTCAGCGCATTTTCCGTTGCCCCCGTGGCGAGCACGATCTTCTTGCCAAAGTAGCGCTCGCTCGTTTCGCCGTTTGTCGCGGTCACGCCGCCGTCGGGATATACGCCCCAAACGCGCACGCCCAGCCGGAATTCCACGCCAAGCGCTTCCGCCTCGGCAAGCAGGTTCTGGCCGATGAGATAGCCGCGCGTGCCCGCGTAGTGCGCTTCCGAACCGAAAAATTTATGAATCTGCTTAAAGAGCTGTCCGCCGGGACGGCTGTTTTCGTCCAGCAGCAGAACGCTCGCACCGTGCTTTTTTGCTTCAATCGCCGCGCCCAGCCCCGCGGGACCCGCACCGACGACGATGACGTCATATGCTTCCATCATCGGCTCTCCGCCTCCGCTTTCCCGTGGCCTTCCTGCGTGCGCACCACCATGCCCGCGCGGACAATCGTCATGCAGGTGCGCTGGTTCGGCACGCCGTCAATCTCCATAATGCAGTCCGTGCACTGGCCGATGCCGCAGAACAAGCCTCTCGGCTCATGCCGCTTTGCCGTATGCCGAAAAACGCGGATTCCGTTTGCCAGAAGCGCCGCCGCAACGGTTTCGCCTTCGCGCGCGAACAGCGTTCTGCCGTCCACCTCAATGGGGATTTCCCCCTTCGGTTCGAGTGGCAGAATGGGGTGCCGCGTGATTCGATATTCTTGCTCCACACCGGGTTCCAGCCCGGCGTCGGGTCTCTGCGTTGCGTTGCGCACCGTTGTTTCACCGCCTTTTCGTGTTGAGTATACAGTATATTTTGCCCTAAAACAGCCCTGTTTCAGGCTGAATGGATAAAGTTGCACAATTGTGCAGCAATTATACGTATACATTCCGCGTATGTGTAGTTTAGAATGTATTTGAAGGGCGGCACGCCGTCCGACACATCTTTTTAAGGAGGGAAACCATCGTGAAAAAAATTCTTGCTTTGCTCTTCGCCATGGTGATGGTACTGTCGTTGTTTGCCTGCACCGCAAAGGAAGCGGCCGAAGCGACCGAAGCCCCCGCGGAAGCAACCGAAGCCCCCGCCGAAGCCACCGAGGCTCCTGCGGAAGCAACCGAAGCCCCCGCCGAAGCCACCGAAGCGCCCGCTGCGGCAGGCGTACAGCGCATCATCGTCTGGAACAACGCCATCGAAGGCCTGACCGCCAGCGATCAGCCGCGTTATGAAGGCGACCTGCGCTCCGCTTATTCGATCAAAGATGTCTGCGACAAGTGCGGCATCACGGTCGGCGAAAAAGCCTCCGTTATCGGTTCCGATGGCTATGTCGGCGAAGAAGTCGGCAGCGAACTGCTCGAGAAGTACCTGACCATTGTTGGTGACAATGCGCCCGTCGTCGTTGGCGAAGCGCAGGATCCCGACTGGGCGGTCTGGGAAGTGGCTTACCTCAACTTCGGCTCCGATGTGATCATGACCTCCTACAAGGATCAGATCAGCGTCAAGGACGTCTTTGAAGCGCTGGGTATGGCAGAAGCCGAGAGCTACGACTTCATCTGCACGGACGAGTACACGCAGAATGTTGCCGCGGCCGATATCGCGGACTGCTACGTCTCCTGGGTGGATGGCCGCGTTGACGGCGTCGTGCCGGGCATTGGCGATTACACGCTCTACAACCTGCTCTACATCCAGCCCCACGTCGGTTAATTCTCTTTGACCGGGACAACACAAACGGCTGGCGCGAACCTATCGCGCCAGCCGTCCCAATTATTAGCAGTCCCGTCGTCCAATCGCGTACTGATTCTGTATTTGCACATTCTTTCCGTTTTGCTGCAACTTTGTCCATTCCGCCGCTCACAGACGCGGCGTAACGATACGTTTTTTACATTCAAGACGAGATAGGCATCTCATGATATTTCATTGACTACGGAGGGATCCATATGGCACTGGAAAGAGAACGGCTCAAGGGACTCTACCGGGACATGTTCCTGATCCGCGTTTTTGAGGACGTCATCAAGGAATACGCCGCCAACGGCACCATTCCGGGGTTTGTACACCTCTCCACCGGGCAGGAAGCCTGCCAGGCGGGCGTGGTGCGCGCGCTCCGAACAACCGACTATAAATACCCCGACCACCGCGGCCACGGCGCAATTCTGCTCTGCGGCACCGACCCAAAGTACGTCATGGCCGAGATCTTTGGCAAGGCGACGGGCGTCAACGGCGGTCGCGGCGGATCGATGCATGTCCACGACTGGAGCTGCCATAACCACGGCTTCAATGGCATTCAGGGTTCCACGGTCGTCACCGCGCTCGGCACGGCGTTTGCCGCCAAATACCGCCATACGGACGACGTTTCCGCCGTATTCATGGGCGACGGCACGCTGGGCGAGGGCACCTGCCACGAAAGCATGAACCTTGCTGCCACTTGGAAGCTCCCCGTCGTCTACTGCCTCATCAACAACGGCTATGCCATTTCGACCCCCTGCCGCATCGCGCACCCGCAGGAAGAACTGCGCCAGTGGGCGGACGGCTACGGCGTGCCTTCCTGGCGCGTGGACGGCAACGACATTGAAGCCGTCGTGGAAACCACCGAACAGGCGGTCGCTCTCGCCAGAAGCGGCGGCGGGCCTTCGCTGATTGAATTCGTCACCTACCGTTGGCAGGGGCATTTTGCGGGCGACCCCGCTTCCTACCGTCCCGAAGAGGAAGTTGCGTACTGGAAGAGCCGCGACCCCGTCAATCTCGCGCGAAACGTATTAAAGGATCGCGAGGGCGTTGCGGAGGAAGAACTGCTCGCCATCGAAGCGGACGTCAACGCGCAGATTCAGGAGATGCTCCGCTTCTCCGTGGAAAGCCCCGTTCCGGAGGTTTGCGACGCGCTGACCCATGTTTATGAAGGGTTCCCCGTGGAGGTGTCAAGATGAGCCGCCAACTAACGTATACAAAAGCCATCAACGAAGCCATGATTCAGGAAATGGAGCGGGACGATTCCGTCTTCATCCTCGGCGAGGACGTTGCCCGCATGGGCGGCGACTTCGGCCTGACCCAGAATATCTACCACCGCTGGCCGGAGCGCATCTTCGACACCGCGCTTTCGGAAGCCGCGATTGTCGGCCTTGCCAACGGCGCGGCTATCGCGGGACTGCGCCCCATTGCGGAGATCATGTTTGCGGACTTTGCGGGCGTTGCGTTCGACCAAATCGTCAACAGCACCGCCAAGCTCAACTTCATGTTTCAGGGCGAAGCGAACTGCCCCGTGGTCATCCGCGCGCCGCAGGGCGCCGGCATCCGCTGCGCGTACCACCATTCCGCGGCGGTTGAAAGCTGGTTTCTGAACACGCCGGGGCTGGTTATCGTTTCCCCTGCCACGCCGTACGAGGCAAAGGGGCTCCTGATTTCAGCCATCCGCAGCAACGACCCGGTGCTGTTCTTGGAACACAAAATGCTGCTCAACATGAAGGGCGAAGTTCCGGAAGAACCGTACGCTCTGCCGCTCGGCAAGGGCGTAGTCGAACGCGAGGGCAAGGACGTTACCATCTGCGTGCTGCAGATCACCGTCGGCATGGCGCTCAAAGCAGCAGCCGCGCTCGAAAAGGAAGGCATCTCCGCCGAGGTCATCAACCTCCGCACCATCAAGCCCTACGACGAAGCGCTGATTGCCGAATCCGTCGCCAAGACGAGCCGGCTGGTCGTTGCGCAGGAAGGCCCCAAGGTGGGCGGCTGGGCGGCGGAAATTTCCGCCATGGTCAGCGAAAAGTACTTCGAGTATCTTTCCGCCCCCGTCGGACGCGTCACATGCCTGGATATTCCGGTGTCGTTTGCGCCGGTTCTGGAGGACTACTACATGCTTACCCCGGACGATATCGTCCGCGCGACAAAAGCCGCCGTGGCGTTCTAGTCGCATACCAACCGAACCCCTAACAAAACCGATGCCCGCCGTTTCAACGGCGGACGTTTGGAGGAATCCAACATGGCAGTTAAAGAAAAAATGCCGAAATTCGGCTTATCTATGGAAGAGGGCATCCTCGGCGAGTGGCTCGTGCCCGTTGGCGCCGCTGTCAAGCGCGGCGAGCGCATTGCCGTTATCGAAGCGGAAAAGCTCACCAACGACGCGCTGGCCACCGCTGACGGCGTAATGCTCAGGCATTACCTCGAACCCGGCGATTCCGCGCCCTGCGGCGACCCCATCTGCCTGATCGGCAGCGAAGGGGAAACCGACAGCGATGCGCCCGCCGCCCCCGCTCCCGCGCCGGTTTCCGCCCCGCGCGCCGCGGACTGCACGGTGGACGCTATGACCTCCGCCACCCCGATTGCGCGGGCGTCCGCGGAAAAGCAGAATGTACCCGCCACGCCGCGCGCGCAGGCGGTTATCGAATCACGCGGGCTCGACGTGACCGCCATCCCCGCAACGGGCAAACACGGCGAACTTACGATTGACGACGTGCGCGCCGCCGCGAACGCCCCCGCTCCCGCCGCGCCACAAGGGCCGGTGGCCATCACGCCGCGCGCAAAAGCGCTCGCCGAAAAGCTCCGCCTTTCGTACGCGCATATCCGCGGCACGGGGCTTTTAGGCATGATCACGGTTGCGGACGTTAAAGCGCGGGGAAAGCCCGCCAGCGAATCGAAGATCGTCCCGATGAACGGAATCCAACGCGCAACCGCCGTCGCCATGAAAAAGAGCCTGGACAATACCGCTCAGACCACCGTCTGCATCGAAAGCCCGTTCGGCGCTCTGGTTACGGCGTATCAGCGCCTCAAGCCGTTTTACGCCGCCGAAGGAATCAAACTTTCCTATACGGCGATGATCGTTTACGCCGTATCCCGCGCGCTGATCAACCGCGAGGATGTGCGCATGCAGTACCTCGACGAAAGGAATTTCGTCCTGCCGGGCGGCGTCCACATCGGCATTGCGATCGACACGGAAAAAGGGCTGATCGTCCCCGTCGTGCGGAATGCCGGTCAAAAACCGCTTCGTACTATCTGCGGCGACCTTTCCGACCTCGCCGCGCGCGCCAAGAGCGGTAAGCTCGCGGAATCGGACTTTGGCGGCGCGGTCACCACAGTGACCAACCTCGCAATGGCGGGAGCAACGTCCTTTACGCCAATCCTGAACCCGCCGGAAACGACAATCCTCGGCGTCTGCAAACTGCGCGATATGCCGGTGGTCAAAAACGGCGGCGTTTTCGTGGAACCCGTGATGAACCTCTGCCTCACCTACGACCACCGCGTGCTCAACGGTGCGCCCGCCTGCCGCTACCTGCAGCAGGTAACCGACCTGCTCAACGAAACGGACTGGAAGTAATGCTGAATTGTTTCGAAGTTCCGTTTATGCACGTTTTATACAGAAAATTCCATCCCGTTTCCACCATCCCGTTTTCCCGGAGGTGAACTCGAATCATGCAACAGTATGACCTTATCGTCGTCGGCGGCGGGCCGGGCGGCTACGTCGCGGCAATCCGCGCTTCTCAGCTCAGTAAGAAGACCGCGCTGATCGAGCGCGAACGCGTCGGCGGCGTCTGCCTCAACCACGGCTGCATCCCGACCAAGACGCTCTACCGCACCGCCGAAGTGCTCAAAGAAGCCTCCTGCGCCGCAAGCTACGGCGTACACGCGGAAAACGCTTCCCTCGACCTTGGCGCTACGCGCTCTCGCAAGCAGTCGGTCGTGGATACGCTGGTGGGCGGCGTGCAGAGTTTGCTCAAAGCCAACGGCGTGGACGTGATCTCCGGCGAAGCGTCGTTTGCCAGCGCCAAAACGCTTGTCGTGGGTAACGAATCCTACACGGCGGGCGCAATCCTGCTCGCTACCGGAAGCAAAACCGCCGCGCTCCCCATCGAAGGCATCGGCCTCGACGGCGTGCTGGACAGCACAGCCGCGCTCCGACTCGACGAAATCCCGAAAAGCCTCGTCATCATCGGCGGCGGGGTCATCGGCGTGGAACTCGCGGGTATCTACAAAGCATTTGGCGCGGAAGTCACGATTGTCGAGTTCCTGCCTGCCATCCTCTCCACGCTCGACGGCGAACTGGCAAAGTTTGCCGCAAAACGGCTGATCGCGCAGGGTATCCGTATCCTGACCGCAACCAAGGTCACGAAGATTTCGGGAACGCGCGGTGATCTGACCGTGTTTGCAGAAAGCGCGGAAGGCACGCTGGAGCTAAAGTGTTCGCATGTCCTCTCCTGCGCCGGACGCGTGCCGAACACGGACGGGCTGAAGCTCGAAGCGGCAGGCATTGTGTTCGAACGCAAGGGAATCAAGGTAGACGAGAATTATCAAACGAACGTCCCTGGCGTTTACGCCATCGGGGATGTGACCGGCAGAATGATGCTTGCGCACGTCGCTTCCGAGGAAGGGCGCGTCTGCGTCGAGCGCATCTGCGGGCTTTCCTCCCGCGTTGATTACGCGCTCGTGCCGAGCTGCGTGTTCGCGTATCCGGAGATGGCTTCCATCGGCAAAACCGAGGAGCAGCTCAAAGCCGAGGGAATCGATTACGCCGTATCGCGCTTCCAGTTTGCGGGCAACGGCAAGGCGCTCTCGCTCGGAGAGACGGAAGGCTTCGTCAAGATGCTCGCAAAGAGCGATCTATCCGAGCTTCTCGGCGTGCATATCGCAGGCGCGCATGCCAGCGATTTGATCGCGGAAGCCGCAATGGCCATGAAGTCCATGCTCACGGTGGAAGAAGCCGCAAACACCATGCGCGCGCATCCAACCCTGAGTGAAGCTCTTATGGAATGCACGCAGCGCTTTTTGGGCGAAGCGATTCACGTTCCGCCGAAGAAGAAGCTGTAAGCTGGTTTTATTTAACAAACTGTCGAGCCGGAGGTACGCCCCATGCCCCGCACCATCATCCGCGCAGGCTGCCTGCTCTCCCCCGAAGGGCTCCTTTGGAACGCGGGCGTCGTTCTCAGCGGCGGGCGCATTGAACGCGTTGCGCCGAACGCCGATCTTCTACCCGAACCGGGCGATGAGCTGATCGACGCGCCCGACCGCCTGCTTGCGCCGGGATTTATCAACGGGCATACGCATTGTTACGGCATGCTCTCCCACGGCATTACGGCGGAAGCGCTGGTCACCGAGTTTTCGAGCTTTCTGGAAGAGTTCTGGTGGCCGTATGTGGAAAACCGCGTCGACCGCGACCTCGTCCGCGCCACCGCCGCAATGAGCATGGCGGAACTGATCGACAGCGGCGTAACCACGTTTTTAGACGTGCTGGAAGCGCCGAACGCCATCCCGTTTGCGCTGGAAGCTGAGCGGGAGGTCGTGGAACAAGCCGGATTGCGCGGCATCCTCACCTTCGAAGCCTGCCAGCGCGTCAGCGAGGAAAACGGCGCGCTGGGACTGCGCGAGAACGCGGAGTTCGTCCGCGCGCACAACAAGCCCGGTTCGCTGATTACCGGCATGATGAGCATCCACACGCTCTTTACCTGCGACGAACGGTTCGTCAAAGAAGCAAAAGCACAGGCGGATAAACTGGACTGCGATATCCATATGCACCTTTCCGAAAGCGTATTCGAGCCGGACTGGTGCCGGGAACGCTACGGCAAGCGCCCTGCGGAAGTCTACGGCGAATGGGGTTTTCTCGACTCCCGCGTGGTCGCTTCCCAATGCGTGCAGATGGAGCCGTTCGAACTCGACCTGCTGGCGAAACGCGGTGTTCGCGCCGTACACATGCCGCTTTCCAACTGCGAAGTCGGCGGCGGGGTCGCTCCGGTTTCGGACATGCTCGCGCGGGGCATCCCCGTGGGTCTCGGTTCGGATGGCTACGTCAATAACTTTTTCGAGATCATGCGCGGCGCGTTTTTAATCCCCAAAGCGCATTTCCAGAGCACGTCCATCATGCCCGCAAAGGACGTCTACCGTATGGCAACCTCGCTGGGAGCAAGCGCAATCGGCATTCCGGACGCAGGGAGAATCGAAGCGGGCTGCCTTGCGGACTTGATCACCATCGACCTCGACACCCCGACCCCAATCAACGAACACAATGTTTACGATCAGCTTGTGCTGTTTCGAAATCCCCAGAACGTATGCGACGTACTGGTCAACGGAACATTCCTCAAAAAGGATCACCGTTTGCTCACCGTCGATGCGAGCGCCGCAAAACAAGCCCTGCGCGAACGCGCGGCGCGCTTCTGGGCAGGAAATTAAGGAGGCGGACCCATGTTTGACCCAAATACGCTCACAGGAGCCGATATCTCCACCGAATTTTGCGGCGTCAAACTGCGCTCGCCGTATATCCTGAGCTCCGGCCCGCTGGGGTACGGCGCAAAAGGACTGATTCGCGCGCATCAGGCGGGCTGCGGCGCGGTGGTCACTAAAACCATCCGCATCGGCCGCGCCATCAACCCCGTGCGACACATCGCGGCGTTTGGCAACACTTCGCTGGTCAACTGCGAAAAGTGGTCGGATCTGGAGCGAGATCAGTGGTATGAAAAAGAGATTCCCGAGACGAAAGCCGCGGGCGCCGTGGTCATCGCCTCCATCGGGCATACGCCGGAAGAAGCGCGCGTGATCGTCAAGGACGCGCAAAAGGCGGGCGCGGACATGATCGAGCTGGTTTCCTATACCGAGGAATCGCTCCTGCCGATGCTGGAAACCGCCAAGAACCTCGCCGATATTCCGGTCATCTGCAAGCTCTCCGCCAACTGGCCGGACGCTGCGGCAACGGGACTAAAATGCCTCGAACGCGGCGCGGACGGCATCTGCGCCATCGACTCCATCGGCCCCGTGCTGAAGATCGACGTCGAGCACGCGCGCCCCGCGCTGGCTGGCGCGGAAGGCCGCGGCTGGATGAGCGGCGAAGCGCTCCGCCCGCTGAGCCTGCATGTCAACGCCGCCATCGCCAAGGCCGCGCCGGATTTCCACAACCTCTACGGTTCCGGCGGCTGCATGAGCGCGCACGACGCGGTGGAATACTTCATGGCGGGCTGTTCCTGCGTGGGTGTCTGCTCCATCGGCATCCTGCGGGGCATCGACTCGGTCGAGCGCATGTGCCGCGACCTTTCGGCGCTGCTGCAAAAACTCGGTTACCCGTCCGTCACGGCCGTTCGCGGAGCTGCTCTGCCGTATATTCCGGATCGGGACGTCGTTTCCAAACTCAAATTTTCGTTCGAGCCGTTCGCCAACGAACACACCGGCGCACGCGGCTGCTCGAACTGCCGCCGCTGCGTCACCGTTTGCGCATACGGCGCGCGCTCGCTCGACTACCCCGAAATGCATGTCGATCCCTCGCTCTGCCGGGACTGCGGCGCTTGCGCGGACGTCTGCCCTACAAACGCGCTGTTTGCGGAAATCCTTCCGCAGTCGAATGACGATCTCGAACGCGAAGCGGAACTTGCCGCGCTGGACGAGAAGATTTCGCTGCTGTAATCGTATTTTGATATATAATATATTAAATATTTTGGCAACTCGCCGGGAGTGCAATGCAATATGCTGGAAACCACGCCTCTGAGTAAAATCGGGAGCTACTGCTCTGCTATTTTGAAAACGCTGTCGTCGGGCAAGGACGTCTTTGGCCTTACCTGCTATCGTTCCGCCTGCGGCGCGGAGGTGTTCTTTGCAGACCGGGACGGCGTTGGCGCATCGTCCGGCGGCGCGCTGGCGGCGGCGCTCTGTCAGGGTGGGTTAGCGGACGTGAGCGACTACACGGCCGAGTTCGGCGGCAAAACGCTGCCCTTTGTCCGCTCCAAAACGTCGTTTGCCCGTCTTGCCACGCTGACGCTGCAGTCGGCGGACTGCTTTGAGGGCGTCATGCTCTCCGGGCCGATCAAACTGCATCTCGACTCGTCCCTGGACGTGGCGTATAACGACGATCCTTCCTGCGGCAGCTTTTCCCTGCTTGTGCAGGCGGACTCCGTTCCGTCCGACGACTGGATGGTTTCGCTTGCCCGTAAAGCTGGCTGCAAGCCGAATCAGCTCACCCTGCTCGTAGCTCCGCAGACGCGCTTGCTGGGCGCGGCGCAGATTGCGGGGCGCATGAACGAAAACATGATTTTTACGATGGAGCGTTCGCTGGGGCTTGACGCCGAGAACGTCGCATCCATCGAAGGATACGCGCCTATTTGCCCGCCCGGCGCAAAGACAAAGCGCAAAAAAATTCTTCTGCCGGACGACTACCTGCACTACGGCGCGTTCTCGCGGCTTACGCTCCGCCCCGGTTCGGGCGTTGACGCGCAAAAACTGGCGGACGACCTCGCGTTTTGTTCGCTTTCCATCTTCGGCACGCTGTTTATCGACCTTCTGGAGCAGGCAGGCGGCGACTTCTTTAAAATACCGAACCTCTTGCATATCAACAAGCTTGCGCTTGTCGAAGTATACGACCCCGAAAGCGGCAGAACCTGCCGTGCGGGTGAACTCCGGCCGGATCTGCTCTTGTAGACCGGCCAGACGCCGTAAAAACACTCTGCTTTGCCGGCGCGGCTCGCCGAACAACGTTCAAGGAGGATTCGAACATGAAACGCAAAGTAATCATCGCCCTGTCCCTCTGCTTACTTCTGCTCTTCACCGCCGCCTGCGGCAAAACGCAGACCGCCGCGAGCGATACCGGTGAAAACGCCTCCACCGCCGCCGTCGAAGAGAGCGCTTACGCCAATTTTAAAACCGCCATTATGCTGCCCGGCATCGAAGGCGAAAACGCCATCTTCAAGATGATTGCGGACGGCATCCGTAACGCCTGTAAGGATCTCGGCGCGCCGGAACCCAAAGTGGTGGAAGGCGGCGACCAGTGGACGGCTTACGGCAAGTATCTGACCAGCCTCGCGGAAGCGGGCATTTACGACGTGATCTTTACCACCACGGACGTGATGCGCTACTGCGTCAACGAAACGCATAAGCTCTACCCCGAGCAGAAGTTCGTTCTGATCGACTCCGACCTCAACAGCTACCTCGACCAGTTCGACGGCGGAAAAATTCCGGACACGGTCTGGGGCGTCTCCTTTGACCTCTACCAGCTCGGCTACCTCGGCGGTTACTTCTGCGGGCTAGTCACGCAGAGCGACATGCCGCGCGCCAACCCCGATCTCGTGGTCGGCCTCGTGTTTACGGACGTATATGACGCATGGGAAGTGGACGTTAAGACCGGCTTTACCAACGGCGTGAAAGCGGCCAACCCCGACATCACGATTATCAACTCCATCATCGGCGATTGGGTCGATCCGCAGAAGGGTGCGGACGTATCCCGCGCGCTGTTCGCGCAGGGCGCCGATATCATCTACTACACCACAGGCGCTTCCGCCTACGGGTGCGTTACGGAAGCCGAAACGCAGGGCAAATACGCCGTTGCGGACGACAACAACGCCATTTCGCTCTCGCCGGAAACCATCATCGGCTGCACGCTCGTGCAGGGCTATCAGGCGGCGTACGACGCGGCTTACGGCGCAATTTCCGGCACTTTGGAATACGGTACGGGTCGAACGGTCGGCGCGGCGGAAGACGTCATCTCGTTTACGTTTGACGATCCCGTTACGCAGGCCGCCGTACCCGCGGACATTCTGGAAAAGATGCAGACCGCCTATCAGGGGCTGATCGACGGAACCATCGACCCGCGCGCGCCGATTGCCTGAACTTTCCCAAGCTTGCGGATACGACCCCTGATATTGAACGATTTTCGGAAGGAACTGTGTTCTATGTCGGCTTATCTGGAGATGCGGGGCATCAAAAAAACCTACCGTTCTTTTGGCCGGGAAGTACGCGCGCTCAAGGGCGTTGATTTTTCCGTCCAAAAAGGCACGGTTCACGGCCTGCTTGGCGAAAACGGCGCGGGCAAATCCACGCTCATGAAAATCCTCTCCGGTGTGGAACGCATGGACGAGGGCGAAATCCGCATCAGCGGAACCCCGGTTCGCATGAAAAACGCAATCGCAGCCGCCCGCTGCGGCGTGGGCATGGTGCACCAGCACTTCTCGCTTTTGGACGACTACACCGTGGTGGAAAACGTCGTCCTCGGCATGGAGCCTGTCAAAGCGCTCGGTTTTCTCGACGAAAAAGCCGCCCGTAAAGCCGCCGAAGAAGCGGCGAAGCAATGCGGTTTCTCCATCGAACTCGACCGCAAGGTGGCAACGCTCTCCATGGGCGAAAAGCAGAAGGTCGAAATCATGCGCGCGCTGTTCGGCAAGGCCGACCTGCTCGTGTTTGACGAGCCGACCAGCGTGCTTGTCGAGCAGGAAGTCAAGGGTTTATTGGAGACCATCCGCATGCTGAAAGCCTCCGGCAAGACCATCGTCTATATCAGCCACAAGGTGGAGGAAGTGCTTGCCATCACCGACGAAGTCACCGTGCTTCGCGACGGCGAGGCCGTCTTTACCGGCAGCACGAGCGCGCTCGACGCGCAGGAAACCGTGCGCCTGATGGTCGGAAAAACGCTCTCTCCCGAGCTTGACCGCACCCCCTGCCGCCCCGGCGAGCGCGTGCTGGACGTTTCGAACCTGTTTGTCAAAAACGGGCCGCTCTTTATGGTGAAAAACGCGAGTTTCTCCGTTTGCGCGGGGGAAATCGTAGGCATTGCGGGCGTCAACGGCAACGGCCAGCAGGAACTGCTGGAAGCGCTGTTTGGGTTGAGGGATACCGCGAGCGGTTCGATTGCGTTGCTCGGCGCGGATGTTTCGCGCCTCACCCCCTGCGCGCGCCGCAAGGCCGGCATGGGGTATATTCCGGAGGACCGTATCCATGTTGGCTCCTGCGCCACAGCCTCCGTTTCGGAAAACCTCCTGATCGACCGCAGGAACCAAAAGCCCTACTGCCGCGGCGGCTGGCTCAGCCCGCGCCCGCTGGAGCAGCTTTCGAACGAACTCATCGCGCGCTACAGCATCAAAGCCGCGGACGGGCGGCATATTGTAGGCGGCCTGTCCGGCGGGCATATCCAGCGGACGATCCTCGCGCGCGAGCTCACCGCCGAGCCAAGGCTCTTGCTTGCGGCGGAAGTCACCATGGGGTTGGACGTTCTCTCCGCGCGGTATATTCACGACGAAATGCTCGCCCTACGTGAAAAGGGGCTCGCCATCCTGCTCGTTTCGAGCAACATCAATGAAATTCTCGAGCTCAGCGACCGCGTACTCGTGCTGCGCGGCGGGGAGATTACCGCAAGCCTCGTCAACAACGCCGTGCTGACGCGCGAAGAGATTGGCGAATATATGCTTGGCGTCAAACGAATGGATTCCGAACCCGGCAAAGCAGAGGGGGCGATGGTATGAAACAGGGCAAACGCACGTTCTTTGAGCTGCTGGTCATCCTCTCCGGCCTTATAATGGCGCTGGTCGTCATCCTGCTCTGCAGCGACGAACCCGCCGTTGCGCTTAAGTTCTTCTTTACCGGCCCGTTTTCGAGCGCATATTTCTTTGGTGACATGCTCAACACCGCCGTGCCGCTGATCATCTGCGGGTTGGCGGCGAGCGTTTCGTTTACCGCATCCGTTTGGAACCTCGGTTTGGAAGGCATGGTCTACTTTGGCATGCTCACGGGCACGCTTTCCGCCGTCGCCATGGAAGGCTGGCCCGCCGCGGTTGCGATTCCTCTGATGTTTATCGCCGCATTCGCGGGCGGCGCGCTGCTTGCCGCCATCTGCAACTTTTTAAAGCGCAAGTTTGATCTGGACGTGATGATGTCCTCGCTCATGCTCGCCAACGTGGTCTTCTACCTCATCTTCATGCTGGTGGAAGGACCGCTGCGCGACATGGAATCCGGTCAGGGCGTCACCACGAAGGCCATTCCGGAGGCGTTCCGCTTTGGCCGCATACTGGAGCCTTCCGATCTGAACACCACGCTGTTTCTCGCTCTCGCGCTGGCGGTGATCGTCTACTTTGCGCTTAAGCGCTCCCGCGTCGGCTACGAAATCCGCATGACCGGGCAAAGCCCCGCGTTCGCGCGGTTCGGCGGCGTCAGCACGGCGGCGGTGGCCAGCCTTGCAATGATCTTTTCCGGCGGGCTCTCCGGTATCGGCGGCATGACGTATGTGCTCAGCACGTCGTTCCGCGTGCGCAACCAGCTCTGCGGCATCGGCTGGAGCGGGCTTTCCATCGCCATGATCAGCCGCAATAATCCGCTGCTGGTCGTGCCGGTTGCGCTGTTCTTTGCCTACCTCACCAAGGGCGCGGAGTGCGCCGCGCTGTTTGCGGATATTACGCCGGACGTTTCCCAAATCATTCAGGGCGCAATTTTGCTGCTGGTCACCAGCGAAAAGCTGATTGAGTTTTTAGTTGGGCGGCATAAGGAAAAGAAGCAGTCCGAACAAAAATCCAATAAGAAGGAGGCGGTTAACGCATGAACCAGTTCGTCTCCGGCTTCCTCTATACGATTATTGCCTACGGAACC
Organism: Christensenellaceae bacterium; assembly: GCA_963674535.1. Classification (GTDB taxonomy): domain Bacteria; phylum Bacillota; class Clostridia; order Christensenellales; family CAG-138; genus UBA7703. The sequence continues at coordinate 2,045,167 of OY771363.1, forward strand.
CCGCTCATCCTCTGCTCGCTCGGCGGCATGATGACCGGGCTTTCCGGCAGGTTCAACCTCGGCATGGAGGGCATGATGCTCTTTGCAGCGTTTTTTTCGCTCTACTTTGCCAACCTTTGGAACAGCCTGCTGCTCGGGCTTTTGATGGGCGTCGGCATTACAATCCTCATCGGGCTGTTCATGGCGTTGATGACGCTCCGTCTCGGCGTGGATATCTACATCGTCGGCATGGCGATCAATATCCTCGGCACGGGGCTGACCACGTTCCTCATCTTCGTGCTCACCGGTTCGCAGGGGTCGATCATCTACCCCAACGCGCCAAGGCTTGCTAAACTGGCCACGCCGCTGATTGAAAAGATTCCCTACCTCAATCAGGTGCTCAGCAACCATACCTGGCTGGATTATCTGGCTATCGTGCTCGTGGTCGTTCTCTACGCGGTGATCTTTAAAACCGCGTTCGGGCGCAGGCTCCGCGCGGTCGGCATGAGCGAATGGGTCGCTTCCGCGCGCGGCATCTCTGTGGACGGCATGATCTATGTTTCGTACGCCGTCTGCGGCGCACTCTGCGGACTCGCGGGCGCTTCGCTTTCGCTGACGCAGGGCATCTTTGTCGGCGGTTTTGTGGGCATGACGAACGGACGCGGCTGGCTTGCCATGGCGGTTGTCATCCTCGCGCAGAGTAATCCTTATATCGTACTCTTCTCGGCTTGGGCGCTCGGCGCGCTTTCCGCCGCGGGGGATATCCTGCAGGCGGCGGTGGGCTTCCCGGCAAGACTTGTGCAGATGTTGCCGTTTCTCGGCGCGCTCGTTGCGGCAAGCATTTATTCTTATCGCAGAATGAAGCTGAGCAAACAGTCGTTTTCTTAATACCAAAAACCTTTCAGGTTTTTAGTATTAGTCTTAGAATGAAGCTACACAAACAGTTATTTTTTTCGAGTGATTCTCTTTCAGGCCGCGCCTGATTCGTTTTCAAAGGGGTGAACGCATGCTGATACTCAAAAACATCGCGTATCTGGTGGTCAATTCTAAGACAATCCTCCACGACGTCGATCTCATCACGGACGGCGACCGGATCGTGCAAATCGGGGCGCACCTTTCCGTGCCGGACGGTGCGGAAACGATCGACTGCCAGAATTGCGCCGTTCTGCCCGGCTTTGTCAATGCGCATACGCACCTGTATCAAACCCTGCTGGTTGGGCAGCGGGACGATCTTTCGCTCGCGGGCTGGTGCGATCAGGTGTTGACCCCGCCCATCACCGCGCTGTACGGCAGGATTCCGCCAAAGGAGCGCGAGCATTTCTCCTATCTCTGGACGGCGGTCGGAATCTGCCAGATGCTGCGCTCCGGCGTGACCGCGTTTTTCAACATGGATATCAACTACGCGCAGGACGGCATGTTCCGCGCGGCAAGGGAAGCGAACGTCCGCGGCTTTATCGGGCTGGAGCTTGCCGACCTGTTCTTGAGCGACGAAAAAGGCTTGAAGCGCGACCTTGCGGAAGTCGAGCGTCTGCTGAAAACCTACCCCGGAACCTGCGTGATCACCCCGTCCGAACCGAACCTCTGCAGCGAACAGGCGCTGATTGCGCTCTGCGCGCTTGCAAAGCAGTACGGCGCGCTCGTGCAGGTGCATGTGGACGAAACCGCGCGGGAAGCCGCGCAGTGCGTTTCCGAGCGCGGCAAAACCGAGCTGGAATACCTCGACTCCCTTGGATTCCTCTCGCCCCGGTTCTCTGCCGTCCATGGCGTGCACTTGACCCAACGGGAAATCAAGCTTGCGGCTCTGCGCGGCGTAACGGTCGTGTATAACCCCAAGAGCAACGCAAAACTCGGCAGCGGCGTCTGCCCCATCCCCGCGCTCCGGCAGGCGGGCGTTAACCTCTCCCTTGCCACGGACGGCCCCGCCAGCAACGACCGGCTTGACATGTTCGAGGAGATGCGTTTTGGCGCGATGCTGCAAAAAGCCGCGCTTTCGAATCCGGAAGCCGCCACCGCCTCGGACGTGTTTACCATGGCGACTGCGGGCGGCGCGAATATGCTCCTGCTCGACGCGGGCGAACTGAAGGAAGGCAAACTTGCGGACTTTTCCATTCTCCCGCTCGATCGTCCGAGCCTTGCGTTCGGAACGGCCGATCTCGTCTCCACCATCGTCTACTGCGCCGAGAGCGGAGACGTTCGGGACGTTTACGTCGGCGGCAAACCCGCCCTCAAAAACGGCGTGGTCACGGGGTTTGACGAGTCCGCCGTCACAAGTGAATTTTACGGCATTCTGCATCGTCTTCTGAACGAAATACAGGCGCTGTCCGAGTAATCGAGCGCGCATCAAAGTTGGAGGGATTCCATGCAGACTCTGAGTGAACGAACCGTCAATTTAATCGAGCAGCGGATTCTTCCGCGTCTCTGGGAACTGAATTGCGAACGGCATACGCTGAAAAACGGCGCGACCGTCGTCGATATGGGTATTCACGCTCCCGGCGGACGGGAAGCCGCGCTGCTCTTTACGCTCGTGACGCTCGGCGGCATTGGCGACGTCGGCTACGGGCTGATCCCGATCGGCGGCAAAATGCTCGAAAGCATCGAAGTGCGGCTTGACCGCCCGCAGGAAGCCGCGCTTTCTTCCCAGTTTTCCGCCTGGAAGATCAAGCCCACGGGCGAATACAATCTGCCCGGCTTTGCCTCCGGCCCCGCGCGCGCAATCGCCTACCGCGACCCCATCGCAAAGATGTGGCCGTATCGCGAAACGTTCCATAAAACCGCGCTCGCCATCCAGACCGCGGATCTGCCGGACGAATCGATTGCCGAGGAAGTCTGTTCCGCCTGCGGCGTGGAGCCGCAGAATGTATATCTTCTCGCGGCTAAAACCGGCAGCCTTGTCGGATGCGTGCAGATTGCCGCGCGCATGGCGGAAGTCTCCCTCTGGGGGCTGGGCTACAACGGTTTCCCGCTCGAAAGCGTCCGCTCGTTTTCCGGCAGCGCGGCGGTCCCGCCCGTGATCTCGGACGAGCTCATCGCCATGGACCGCGTCAACAGCTCGACGCTCTACGGTTCCGTCGCGCGGTATATCGTAGACTGCGAGAACGCCGAAATCGAGCGCGTGCTGCCGCACATGGCGTTTTCCGGCACAAAGCACAACAAAAAGACCTTCGCCGAACTCTACGACGCGGCGGAGCGCGATATCTTTAAAATGGATACGGATGTGCACAAGGTTGCCCGCATCGAGATCAGCAATCTCAGAACGGGCAGAACCTTCTATGCCGGCGCGCTCGACGCCGAAATGCTGGCGCAGAGCTACTTTGAAAACGTATAGTAGCCGCAAGGCGTTCGTTCAATCCTACTAAACGGGGGTATTCATGCATTCGGAAGTTTGTAATTCGGACTTAAAATACGACGTCGCCATCGTTGGCGGCGGGGTTGTCGGCTCTGCCGCCGCCTGGAAGCTGGCAAAGGCAGGCGCGAAAGTCGCCCTGCTGGAAAAGGGCGACCTTTGTTCCGGCGCATCCAGCACCAATCCGGGATTCTGCGTGCTGAGCTATCGCGAAAACAGCCTCACCATGCGCTTTGCGCTGGAGCAGCAGCGCGCTTGGGACGCTCTTCAGGCGGAGATCGGGGATGTGGAATACGTTCCCTCCGGCGGGCTGATTCCGCTTACCGACCACGCGCAGGAGGAGATTCTCTCCGGCCTCTGCCGCCATGCAAAAAAACTCGGCCTTGATGAAATCGGCCTGATCACCGCCGCAAAAGCCAAGGAGCTGGAACCCGCTCTGGACGAAAGCCAAATTGTCGGCGGCTGCTGGTGCCCCGGCGAAGGGCGCGTCAACCCGTTCAAGATGAATCTCAACATGGCCGCCAAAGCCAAAGAGCTTGGCGCCGAGATCTTTACGCATACGCCGGTCACAAACCTTTGCATTGAAAACGGGCTTGTCCGCGCGCTGGAAACGCCGCGCGGCGAGATCAAGGCGGACTTGTTCATCCTCGCCAATGGCGCGTGGGCGCGGGAACTCACCCGTATTGCGGGACACGACATCCCCATCCTGTTCGAACGCGGCGAGGCCATGGTCAGCATGCAGGTCGCACCGCGCATCAAGCACATGATCACCGACGGCGCGCTCTTCAACCAGTCCCCCGCCGACCATCCAATGGTGATTGGCGCGTGCCTTGGGCAAACAACCTCCGGTAACATCGTCATTGCGCAGGCGACCACGCGCCCGGACGAGTACGATAAGTCGAACTCCTTCGAAGGCCCCCGCCTGATTGCCAAACGCGTGCTGAAGCTCTTCCCTTCGCTCAAGGATATCGAGATCATCCGTATGTGGGCGGGGCTGGTTTCGTATACGGACGATCACCAGCCGGTGTTCGGCGCGTTTGGCAATCCGGCCAATCTGTTTGTCGCCAACACGTTCCACAGCGCGGTCGCGATTTCCCCCGCCATCGGCGGAATGATCGCGGATTACTGGAAGACCGGAACGCTTCCCGAAGAAGCGCGAGCGTACACGCCCGACCGCTTTGCCTGAGAAACAACAAACCCGCCTCACGGCGGGTTTTGACGTTTTGGGGTTGAGGATAGTTCGAGGGCTCTGCCCTTGAGCGACTGAACAATTCGAGGGTTCTGCCCTCGAGCAATAAGATCATTCGAGGGTTCCACCCTCGAGCACCCGCCAAGGGCTTGCAGCCCTTGGAACCTGCAAGTTACTGTGCAAAGAGATACTTGCCGTTGGGCGAGCCGACGGGTTCGCCGTCAAGCGAAACGAGTTCGCCGCGAAGGTAAATCCGCCGCACCGTACAGCCCACTTGGAACCCTTCCCAAATGGAGTAACCCGCGTTGGAATGTTCCTTAGCCGCGGTCAGCTTGCGCGGCGCGTTCGGGTCGATCAGCACGATGTCCGCATCTGCACCCTCGCAAAGCGCTCCTTTGCGGGGCGAAAGCCCGTAAAGCCGCGCCGCCTCGCCGCTAAGCCGTTCTGCCAGCTGCGTCAAGCTCAGCCTGCCCTTTTGATACCCTTCCGAAAACAGCAGTGAAACAAGGTTTTCGCACCCGCCCACGCCCGGAACCGCGCCAAAGCATGTCTGTTCCGCGAGCTTCTGCTCCAGCAAAAACGGGCAGTGGTCGGTGGACGCCATGCCGATATCGCCGCTGGCCAGCAGCTCCCAGAGGATTGCGTTGTCGTTTGCCGTCCTCAGCGGGGGCGTCATGATAGTCCGCTGCGGCTCTTTGCCCGCGTATCGTTCCTCCGTCAGCAGCAGATAGTGCGGGCAGGTTTCCGCGTAGACCTTTACGCCGCGCGCTCGCGCATTTGCAATCAGGTTTCCCGCTTCGCCCGTGGAAACATGCGCAATGATGAGTTCCGCACCCGTCTGTTCGGCAAGCTGAATCAGTTCCTTTACCGCGGCAACTTCCGCGGCCGCCGGTCTGCTCTCCGCGTGGAGCGCCGCGCCGGTTTGCCCCGCTGCCAGCATCCGTCGCTTGGTATTCTGTATGATATCGTCGTTCTCGCAATGCGCCAATATCCTGAGATTCAGCCGTTTTGCCTCGTTAAACAGCACGGGCAGTTTCTCGCGGGGATATTGATCCACGCCATAGGTCGTGTAGATTTTCAGCACCTTTACGCCAGCGTCCGCCAGTTCGTTCAGCCGCGTAATATCCTGCCGAAACGCGCCGGTGACTTCCATATGCAGGCCGTAATCGCAAAACACCTGTCCGTCCGCTTCCGCCCTGCGGCGGCAAACGCCCTCCGTCCAGCTTGCTCCCTCCGCGGGGCTGGCAAAGTCTACAACGCTGGTCGTGCCTCCGCAGACCGCGCAGGCCGAGCCGATTGAAAAGTCGTCCGCGTTATAGCTGCCGTTCGCCGTCGGCATATGGAAATGCACATGGCTGTCAACCGTGCCCGGCAGCGCAACAAGGCCTTTCGCCTCTACGATCTCCGCGCCCTCCACTGGATCGAACCGCCCGATGGAAGCGATTTTTCCGTCGCGAACGGCGATATTACACTCGCTTGCGCCGTCCGGCAGAACGCAGAGCGCCCCGCGGATGAACAAAAGTTTGTTTTGCATGAACGTTCGCCCTCCCATACGCAGGTTTGCCGTTTGCAGCCGTGTCCGCTCGTTTTTGACTGACTGTATTATACCGTATTTTACATTTGGTTTTACAGTTGGACATAATTGCAAAAGATACATGCACAGATGTGCGTATAGCCCAAAAACAGCCGTATTCAGGGCGTTTTCGATTGCTTTGATTTTTTCGTTTCCATATAATCTCTATATAGTCCAATAACATTGCAACTCTCAGGGTGGATGTTTTCTTCCCCCGCAGCAGTCCCGCCAATTGCGGCGGACGCCCCCACATACCGCATGTTTTGTGCCAGCTGTCCGCACCCCGTTCCTGTTTTGAACAACGACGCAACGTTGAGGTGAACCGGTCTATGCCACTTTACGGTGAAAAACAGTTTCATATTATCAACCATTCCGCGCCTCGCCTCGACGGGATCGATAAGGTCACCGGGCGCGCGCGGTATGCCGCGGACGTGAGCTACCCGTTCATGGCGTACGGCGCGATGCTGCGGCTCACAAATATCCCCAGCGCGCAGATTCGCTCCATCGACGCTTCCCGCGCACTCGCGCTGCCGGGCGTGCTCGCGGTGTTGACCGCCGCCGATCTCCCCAAGACGAAAAGCTGGGCGAGCTACCGCTACCTCACCGACCGCGTCCGCTACGTTGGCGACGTCATCGCGCTGATCGCCGCGGAGTCACGCGAGCTGGCCGAAGAAGCAAAAAAGCTGATCCGCGTGGAGTACGACGTTCTCCCCGCCGTGTTTGATGTAAAGGAAGCGCAGAAACCCGGCGCGCATACGGTGCTGGAGGAGTATCCGGACAACCGCTTTACCCCTTCCCGCTTTACGCTGAAAAAAGGCGATCTCGAAGCAGGCTTTGCTGAAGCGGATTTCATTATTGAGCACGAATACGAAACGCAGTATGTCGAGCACGCGTATATCGAGCCGGAAGCGGCGGTTGCCATCGAAAACCCCTCTAACGGGGAGATGACCGTCCATGTCTCGGCGCAGAACCCGTTCTTTACGCGGCGGTACGTTGCGGATATCCTGCAGATTCCGCTCAACCGCGTCCGCCTGATTCAGGAAACGCTCGGCGGCACATTCGGCGGCAAGGAAGAAGGCGCTGGGTTGCTCGCAGCGCGCTGTGCGTATCTTTGCCGGCTTTTGCACCGCCCGGTCAAGATGGTCTTTACCCGCGAAGAGTCGCTGCTCGAAAGCAGCAAGCGGCACCCGTTTCAGTTCACCTACAAGGCGGGCGTCAAAAAGGACGGTCGCATCGTTGCCTGGAAGGCGACGCAAATCGATAATTCCGGCGCTTACAACAATCAAACGCAGTTCATGAACTGGCGCGCCACAGCCCATTGCGCGGGCGCGTACGGTATCCCCAATATCGAAGCCGAAACCTTTGGCGTATTTACCAACAACATCCATTCCGGCGCGTTTCGCGGCTATTCCAGCCCGGAACTGCTGTTTGCGCAGGAGCAGTTCATTGAGGAGATCGGCGAGGAACTTGGCTTGTCCCCGCTGGAGATTCGCCGTATCAACTGCCTCAAAAACGGTTCGACCGTCGCCACGGGTGCGGAGGTGGAGCACGTCATCCTGCCGGATTTAATCGAGTATACCGCCAGCCAAACCGGCTACGAACGCAAACACGCCGAAAACCGCGCGCAAGTTGGCATCCTCCGGCACGGCGTCGGCATGGCCATTTCGCACCGCGGCTGCGGTTACGGCGCGGAATCGCCGGACGCGGCGGGCGCGTTTTTGATCGTCAACGAGGACGGTTCCGTTCTGCTGCATTCCGGCCTTGCCGAAAACGGGCAGGGACTCAAGACCGTGTATTGCCAGATCGCGGCGGAAGCACTGGGCGTTTCGTTTGACAGCATCCAGTTTTACGGCACGGATACGCACTGCATCCCGGACTGTGGCATGACGGTGGCCTCGCGCGGCACGGTGATGGGCGCACAGCCCGTTAAGCGCGCGGGTGAAAAGCTCAACCGCATCCTGCGGGAAAACGCTGTCGGCCTCGACTTGTTCAAGGCGGGCAAAGGCGGCTCACCGTGCGACCGCACGGCGGACGATATCGTCCTTCTGGACAGCTTCTTTTTCGATCCGAATTACCCGGACTACCGCGTCTCGCTTGCGGAAGTGGCGGGTACGGCGCTCTGGCGGGGCATGTGCCTCTCCGCCTACGAGTGGTTCACGCCCCCGCCCTGCCTGCAGGATCACGCGACCCAGCAGGGCAAGGCCTTCCCTACGTATTCGTATGCCTGCGTCGTTGCCGAAGTCGAAGTGGATACCTCCACGGGAGAGGTCAACGTCGTCCGCGTAACCAGCAGTCACGACACGGGCACCGCCATCAACCCCGCCCTGATTCAGGGGCAGGTGTACGGCGGCGTGGTTATGGGGCAGGGTTACGGCACCATGGAGGAGGTCGTTACGAAAAACGGCCTCGTCAAAACGCAGAATCTGGACGAGTACCTGATTCCAACCGCCATGGACATGCCGGAAATCCACATCAACCTCTTTGAGTGCGACGATCCCGCCGGAACCTACGGCGCAAAGAGCGTCGGCGAACCCGCAACCGAGTGCGTCGCCGCCGCCATCGCCAACGCGGTGTATAACGCCACCGGCAGGCGAGTCCGCCGGAATCCCGCGAGTTTGGAAAATGTCCTGCTCGGCAAAAAGCTCTGGTAAGGGAGGCGTAAAAGCGATGCAGAGATTCACGTTCCTCACCCCGAACTCGCTTTCCGAAGCGCTTCTATTACTGCGCGAGCACGCGGGCAGAATCAAGCCGTTCGCGGGCGGAACCGACCTGATGGTTGAACTGCGCGGCGATAACGAAAAGCTCGAGAGCATGGATTACGCGCTCGATCTGACGGTCTTGCCGGAACTCCGCGCCATTACAACGGAAAACGGCCTCGTCTCCATTGGCGCTATGGCCACGCACGATAACGTAGCGCATTCGCCCGTCGTTCGCTCCGCCGCCGCCATGCTCGCCGAAGCGAGCGCGAGCGTCGGCGCGCAGCAGATTCGTAATGCGGCCACCATCGGCGGAAACGTCTGCAACGCCGCCGTCGCGGCGGATACGCTTTCCCCGCTGGCCGCGCTCGACGCGCGGGTCACGCTTTTGAGCGTTTCCGGCACGCGCGAACTGCCGCTTACCGAGTTCGTCCTCGGCGCGGGCAAAACCGCGCTCCAGCCGGACGAACTGCTCACGAAACTTTCGTTTGCGCCGCTTTCCGGCTGGCAGAGCCGTTTTGTCAAGCTTGGCCGCAGAAAAGCGCTCGCCATCTCCCGCATGAACGCCGCAGTCGCCCTCCGGTTCGAAAACGGAGTCATTGCGGAGGCGCGCGTTTCCCCCGGCTGCGTGTTTGCTTCCCCGAGGCGCGTTTCCAGCGCGGAAGAAATGCTGATCGGCCAGGTTCCGTCCATTACGCTTTTCGAAGCGTGTGGAAAAGCCGTTTCGGACGAGATGGTCGCCATCACCGGCGTGCGCTGGTCAACGGAATACAAATACCCCGCGCTTTCGGCCATTGTGCGCCGCGCGCTCTGCGAGGCAGCGGGACTGACGGAGGCGGAAGCATGAGCAAGCTGAATTTCACCCTCAACGGCAAGCCCGTCGAGATCGACGTTGCCGACAACGCGCGGCTTCTGGACGTCCTGCGCGACACGCTGGGACTTACCGGCACAAAGGAAGGCTGCGGCGTCGGCGAATGCGGCGCCTGCACGGTGATTGTGGACGGGGATGCGGTGGACAGCTGCCTTTACCCCGCTCTCCGCGCAAACGGCAAAAGCGTTACTACCATCGAAGGCTTATCCCAAGACGGGCGGCTCGACCGCCTTCAGCAGGCGGTGCTGGATCACCACGCGCTGCAATGCGGTTTCTGCACGCCGGGGTTCATCATGAGCGCAAAAGCCCTGCTGGACAAAAACCCGCATCCCACGCGCGATGAGGTCAAGGTCGCCATTGCGGGCAATCTCTGCCGCTGCACGGGTTACGAACAGCTCATCGAGGCCGTTTTGGACGCGGCTGAGAGAGAATAATACATCCTTTCTCTTTTTCCAAAAGAGAAAGGATGCAAAGAGAAAATTCTCTGCTTCTCTCTTTTAAGAGAGAAGATAGTTTAACAAGGAGGAACCCGACTCATGGTTGAATTCTGGCAGGTTGTGCCGAATGTCCTGGAAAAATTCAAGCCTCTCGGCATGACGGCAAAGGGCGCGGGCGCTGCCTATCTCATGGCGCTCGTGTACATCGGCCTCTTAGTCATTCTCGGCATCTGGTGGAATAAGCACCTGCCCTCTTCCGTCGCTGAGGAAGGCTGGAGCAGCCGCACCATCGCCCGCATCGCCATTCTCACCGCGCTGTCCGCGGCGGGCGGGTTCATCACGCTGCCGGGCGCGACCAGCATCCGTTTCGACTCGCTGGCGGGCTATTTCGGCACGCTGATGTTCGGCTGGCAGGTCGGCGCCATCGTCGCCATGTTCGGCACGTTCTTTTCGAACCTCATGAGCGGATTCTCCGGCTGGGCGCCGCTGGTTCCGTATTATATGATCAATATGGCGCTCGCGGTCACCTGCTTCGGCATCGCGACCAAGAAATTCGGCAAAGTGCCGGGCATCATCGTAGGCACCATCGTCAACACACTCTGCATCGCGCCATGGCCGCTCATGATGGGCTGGGCCATGCTGATTGCAACCATCATCCAGCAGGTGCTGGGCTCCTACGCCAACTGCCTGCTGGCATCTCTTGCCTACACCGGCATCACCGCCGCGCAGACCCGCAGACGCTATGAAGAACCTGTGGACGCGGAGGAAGCGCGCATTGTGGAAGCCATGCTCGCCGAAGCGGCAAAGTCGAAGCCCGGCGTCATCGTTGCAGAACCTGCGCGCGAAAAACGCTCCCGTAAGGGCGCTATGCTGATTCTGATCGGTGTTTCGCTCGTTCTGATTCAGGCCATGCTGATTGCGTATAAGTTCTTCCACTCCAAAAAAGCGCCGGTGCTTGCGTTTGCAACCACGGCGGATCTCCTGAATATGGTCAAACTCTATTGGGTCAGCCTGCTCGGCATCGTCCTGTTCGTCTGGGGGTTCATCCGCCGGGTCGTCGACGCCGCCAAGTCGAAGCGGACAGCGAAAAAGGAGGCGTAAGCGTATGGCAGAATCCATCATTCGCATCGAAAACGTCAATTTTGTCTACGAAGGCAGCCGCCGTAGGGCGATTGCGGATATCGATCTGGAAGTCTACAAGGGCGAATTTCTCGTGATCACCGGCCCCACCGGCGCGGGCAAGAGCACGCTCTGCCAGTGCCTCAACGGCATTATCCCGCACTTTACGCAGGGCGTGATGACCGGCAGCGTGAACGTCGTCGGCATGGACACACACGAGCACCCTGTGTTCGAGATGGCGCCGCGCGTGGGACTCGTGTTTCAGGACGCGGACGCCCAGCTCTTCGGCATGACGGTTGAAGAGGACATCGTGTTCGGGCCCAAAAACCTCGGCTATGATTACGAGGAGTGCATGCGCCGCATCAATAAAGCGCTCAAAGACCTGAATATCGAATCACTCCGCGAGCGCAAGCCGCAGGAGCTTTCCGGCGGGCAAAAGCAGTCCGTCGCCATCGGCGGCGTCTACGCCATGCTGCCGGAGATCATCATCTTCGACGAACCGACCAGCATGCTCGACCCCTGGGGCAAGCAAAACGTCTTTTCCATCATCAAGGACATCAATAAAATCTACGGCATTACCATCGTTCTTGTCGAGCACGAGATGAATCACATCGCAAAATACGCCGACCGCGTCTGCGTGATGGATCGCGGAAAGATCGTACTCTGCGGCACGACGGAAGAAGTCTTTTCCCAGCCGCAGCGGCTCGCGGAGCTCGGCATGAACGTGCCGCAGAGCATCGAGCTGGGCAGTCTGCTCAAAAAAGACGGAGTGATCTCCAACGTTCCGCTCTCGGCGGACGCGCTGATTGCGGAGCTCAAAGCGCTCCCCGCCCCCGCCAAGTCAGCGGCGCCGATCAGCGTTACAAAAGCGTCCGGCGAGAAAGAACCGGTCATCGAAGCAAACAACCTCGTCTTCAGCTACCTCGGCGACGGCAGGCAGCTCGACGACGTTTCCATTTCGTTCCGCAAGGGCGATTTTGCGGCGGTCATCGGCCAAAACGGCGCGGGCAAGACCACGCTGATGCGCAGCATCATCGGCCTTCTCAAACCGCAATCCGGCGAAATTCGCGTCTGCGGCATCGACATCAAGACTAAGACGGTCGCCGAGCTTTCCGCTACCGTTGGCTACGTCTTCCAGAACCCGGACGAGCAGATCTTTACGGACAGTGTGCTCGACGAGCTGAACTTCGGCCCCGACAACCTCGGCAAACCACGCGAAGCGAGCGCGCCGCTGGTCAGCGAAGTGCTTGAAGAAGTCGGTTTGGAGCACTACAAAAACACCTGGCCGAAATACCTCAGCAAGGGCGAGCGCCAGCGCCTCAGCATGGGCGCGATCATCACGATGGACCCGGAAATCATCATCGTGGACGAGCCGACCACCGGTCAGGACTGGCGGGAGACGCTCTGGATTATGGATCTGCTCAAAAAGATGAACGAACGCGGCAAGACGATTTTGATCATTACCCACAATATGGAAATCGTCAACCGCTACTGCAACCGCGTGGTGGTTATGCGCGGCGGTAAGGTGCTGCTCGACGGCGCGCCAAGAGAGGTGTTTACGCAAACCGAAACGCTCAAAACCGCGTATGTTGAACCGACGGACGTCATGAAAATTGCGCAGGCTCTGCCGTACATGCCGGACAACGTAATCTCCGTGCAGGAATTTTACGATCGCTTTACGGCGATCCGGAAGGGGGCGTAACACATGCTGGTCGATTACCGTAAACTCGATACCTGGGTTCACCGGATGAACCCGAAAATCTCGATGCTCTTCGTCCTGTTCTGCATCGTTGCGTCCATCGTCTGGACGAACATCATCTACCTCGCCATTTTAACGCTCGCGCTCTACCTCATTGGCTTGAGCTGCCGCTTCCCCTGGAAGCAGATTGCGTGGTTTCTGCAGTTTGCGCTGATTGCGTCGCTGCTAATTCTCATCATTCAGGCGTTTACTTCGGACGACAGCCTGATTAAGACCGAGTGGATTCAAAAGACCACGCTCTTCTACGTCCTGCCGGATCACAAGGGCGCCGTCAAGCTCGGCGGCGTGCTCTACGGCGTCGCCTGTTGCCTCAAAATCTACATGGTGGTATTCGCCATCGCCATCCTCGGCTTTACCGTTCCGCCGTCGGAGTTCATTCAGGGTTTGAGCAAAATGCCGTTTGCTTCCAAGCAGCTCACCTTTATCTTCTCGACCGCGTGGCGCTTTATCCCCATCATTCAGGGGCAGGCCATCAACCTCATGAACGCGCAGAAGACGCGCGGCATGGAGATGGAAAAAGGCAGTCTCGGCTCCAAGCTTAAAAAGATGATGCGCATCATTACGCCGCTGCTCTCCAACTCCATTGAAATCGGCACGGATATCGCGCTCACAATGGAAGCGCGCGGCTTTGGCGCGACAAAGAAGTCCAAGTTTGTCCGCCCCGGCAAGATGAGCGCGGGCGCAATCGTCGCCTGCTGCGGTATCGCGGTGCTCATCGGGGTATTGATCTATACCTCCACGCTCGGCTTTGGAGTCATGTAATATGACGCGCGTACTGGTATTGGGCGCGGCAGCGGTGGATACCGTCGTCCGCGTTCTCGCGTTTCCCAAGACGGACGATATCGTCTTTCCAGAGGAAGTGCTCCGCGTTCCGGGCGGGTCGGCGGCAAACGTCGCCGTCGCTCTTGCGCGGCTCGGTGCGGACGTTTCTTTTCTCGGCACCGTCGGCGCGGACGCGGACGGCGAAACCATCCGCGCGGCGTTTTTGAGCGAACGCGTGGATGCTTCCCATCTCTTTTCCCTTCCGCAGGGAAGGACGGCGGGCGCGTTCATCGCGGTCAACGCCAAAGGCGAACGCGTGATGTATTCCCTCGGCGGGGACGCGGTGTATACGAACGTAAACCAGCTCGACGGCGTGAGCTTTGCCTGCGAAGCGCTGTATATTGCCGAAGCGTTTACGGAAGTCGGCCTGGAAGCGGCAAAACGCGCAAAAGCGCGCGGCGCAAAGGTCTTCTTTGCCCCCGGCGGGGTCATGTGCGGCTTTGGTCTGGATGAACTCCTGCCGCTGATTCAGGAAGCGGACGCCGTGCTCTTGAGCGAGCCGGAACTCGAAACGCTGACCGGCAAACCGGAAGCGCAGCTTGGCGCAAATACGCTGTTTGCTTCCGGCGCAAAAACCATCGTACTGACGCAGGGCGCACGCGGCGCGAGTCTGTTCCAGCCGGGCGGGGTCGTCTCCACGCCTGCAGCAAACGCCACGGTCGTAGATACCACCGGTGCGGGCGACGCGTTTGCGGGGGCGTATCTTTTCAGTGAACTGCGCGGGGATACGCCCGAAACGAGGCTCGCGTTTGCCAGCCGCTGCGCGGCGTTCGCCTGCGCGCGCGTCGGCGCGCGGTCAAGCCCCCGGCTAGAGGAAGTTTAAGCTTTCTCCTGTGGGCGAATGATTTTTCTTGGGAGGAACCCTGTTTGCAACAGGAACTGTATCAAAATTGTATTGCTCTCTGCGGCGATCTGATCGGCCAAAAGAGCTACTCCGGCGAGGAGATGGGCGCGGTCAACGCACTGGCCGGATTTTTCCGTGCGCATAAGCTCGGCGAGATCACGATCGACCGCCTCGGCAACATCATCGTTACCTTACATGGCGACCGGCCGGGCAAAACGATTCTGTTCGACGGGCATTTGGACACCGTCCCCGTCATCGACGCGGAAGACTGGACGCACCCGCCGTTTTCGGCTACTCTGGAAGAAGGAAAACTCTTCGGGCGCGGAGCCAGCGATATGAAGTGCGCTCTGGCCTGCATGGCCGCCGCAGCCGCGAATTATTGCGAGCAGACCCGCGGGCATTTTTGCGGAACCATCGCAATTGCCGGCGTGGTGCACGAAGAGTGCTTTGAAGGCGTCGCCGCGCGGGAAATCAGCGCGCGCGTCAAACCAGACCTTGTTGTCATCGGCGAGCCGAGCGAGTGCAACCTCAAGATCGGCCAGCGCGGCCGCGCGGAAATCGTACTGGAAACGTTCGGCAAAAGCGCGCATTCCGCCAGCCCGCAAAAAGGCGTCAACGCCGTGTATCACATGACGGAGCTCGTCCGCCGCGTGCGCGAACTCGTTCCTCCGCAGTCGGAAGACCTCGGCCCCGGCATTCTGGAACTTGTCGATATCAAGAGCGCACCCTACCCCGGCGCGTCCGTCGTGCCCAACTACTGCCGCGCCACTTACGATCGCAGGCTGCTCGTCGGCGAAACCAAAGAAAGCGTTCTCGCCCCCGTTCAGGCGGTCATCGACAGCGCGGCAAAAGAACTGCCGAACCTCTCCGGCAAGGTTTCCCTCGCGCGCGGCGAGGAACGCTGCTATACGGGCGAAACGATTTCGGGCGAGCGGTTCTTCCCCGGCTGGGCGTTCAGCGAAACTGCGGATTTTGTGCAGCAGGCGCTGGAAGGTCTCCGCGCGAGCGGCGTAAACGCAGCGGTCACGCATTACAATTTCTGCACCAACGGCAGCCACTACGCGGGTGAAGCGGGCATCCCGACCATCGGGTTCGGGCCGTCTACGGAGACGCTCGCGCATACACGGGACGAATGGATTGCGCTCGAGCAGATTCAAACCGCGCTGAACGGCTATCTCGGCCTGCTCGGCCAGTTCTGCCCCGCTCAATAGCGAAAGTTAAGGCGTTTAAGGAGACATTCCGACTTTCTGTCAACAACCGAACGAAGAAGGAGTAACATGGAAACATTCCGGCTTTCTGTCAACAACCGAATATTTGAAGTGCAGGCAAAGCCGAACGCGACCCTGCTCAGCGTCCTGCGCGACCAGCTCGACCTCACCGGCGCCAAGTGCGGCTGTGGTACGGGCGACTGCGGCGCATGCACCGTGCTGCTGGATGGCGAGGCCGTCCGCTCCTGCATCGTGCCGGTCAAAAACGCGGTTGGAAAGCAGATTACAACCATCGAAGGCCTCGCGCGCGGGAGCGAACTGCACCCCATCCAGCGCGCGTTTGTCGAGTGCGGCGCGATTCAGTGCGGCTTCTGCACGCCGGGCATGATTCTTGCCGTAAAAGCGTTGCTCGACCATAACCCCAACCCCACCGAGGACGAAATCCGTGCGGCCATCCGTTTTAACCTTTGCCGCTGCACGGGTTACGCGCGCATTGTGGAAGCGGTGCTCTACGCCGCCGAACTGTTGCAAAAGGAGGCGGAACGCGCATGAACGAACAGCCCAAAAATGGCGCGGTCGGCGTGCCGCTCCCCATTGACGACGCGGCGCTGAAAGCCACCGGCCAGCTCAGGTATGTAGACGATCTCAAGCTGCCGAACATGCTGTACGCAAGAGTTCTCTTTTCCACCGTGCCGCACGCGCGCATCAAGCTTTTGGATACGTCCGCCGCCGAAGCGATGGAAGGCGTTCATGCCGTCGTCTCCTACAAAAACACACCCGCCGTCTACTACAACAGCAGCGGCGAAACGCTGGATATCTTCAAGACCGAGCGCGTGTTCGACGAGATCGTGCGCTATATCGGCGACCGCGTCGCCGCCGTTGCGGCGGATACCCCGGAGATCGCCGCCGAAGCAGTCCGCGCCATCCGCGTTGAATACGAACCCCTGCCCATCAACTTTGACCCCGAAGCGGGCATGGCGGAGGACGCGTACCCCATCCATACGCACGGCGATTTGCTCAAAGGCAACCTCATGGAGATCGTAAACCAGAGCTGCGGGGACGCAGAAACGGCCATTGCTTCTGCGCCGCACGTCTTTGAGGAAACGTTCACCGTTCCCCCCATCCATCACGGCGCAATCGAACCGCATGGCTCCGTTGCCTTTTACGACGCAAGCGGCAAGCTCACCGTTTGGGCTTCCTCGCAGGACAGCTTTGCCGTCCGCATTAACCTTTCGCGCATCTTCTCTCTGCCTATGAGCCGCGTTCGCGTGAGCGTGCCCGCTATGGGCGGCGCATTCGGCGGGAAGGTGGATATGATTACGGAGCCCGTCGCGGCGGCGCTCTCGATTCAGTCCGGCCGTCCCGTCAAGCTGATCTATACCCGGAGGGAGGATATCGTCTCCTCCCGCACGCGGCACGCCATGAAGATCAAGCTTCGCATGGGGCTGGATTCCGACGGCACGATCTTAGGCGAGGATATGACGGTATTCTGCAACGCGGGCGCGTACGCTTCCGGCACCAGCAACATCGTCTGGGCGATGTGCGGCAAATTCTTTAAGGTGCACCGCTGCAAGAATATCCGCTTTACGGGCTACCCCGTCGTGACGAACACCCCCATCGGCGGCCCCATGCGCGGCTTCGGCTCACCGCAGACATTCTTTGCCCAGCAGCGGCTCATGCAGCACGCGGCAACCGCGCTCGGGCTCGATCTGTACGACATGCAGGTGAAAAACCTGACTTATCCGGACGGCGTTGACTACCGCTTCGACCTGCCGCATGGCAACGCGCGCCCGTTGGACTGCCTAAAGCGCGCATCTGAGCTGATCGACTACGAGCGGTGCCTTGCTGAACAGCACGCAAGCGCAAACGAGCGGTACCGCATCGGCGTCGGCATCGGCGTCGGGGCGCACGGCAACGGCATGTTCGGCATCCGTACGGATATCACCGCCATGATGCTCAAGATGAACGACGACGGCAGCTGCGTGTTCTTTTCCGGTTCGCACGAAATGGGCAACGCCTCCATCACTATGCAAAAGCAGATGGTGTCCGAAGTGCTGGGTCTGCCGATGGACATGATTTCCGCCGTCTCGGCCGATACGGAGCTCACCCCCTACCAACTCGGCGATTATTCGAGCCGGGGCGCGTTTGTTTCCGGCCGCGCGGCCATGGATGTTGCGCTGGACATGCGCGTTAGACTTGCCTCGCTCGCCGCCGAGCTGCTTGGTACAGATGCGGATTCGCTCGTCTTTTCCGGAGGGCGCGCAACATCTCCAAACGGAGCGGGCGTTTCGATCGGCGAGATTGTGCAATTTGCGCGGCATAAAAAGTTTACCGAGCTCATCAGCGAGCATACGACCGCTTCCCCCGCCGCCGTCATCTCCTACGGCGCGCATATATCCAAGGTGCGTGTGGACACGGTGACCGGTGCAGTCGAACTGCTCGACTACGCGGCGGTGCACGATGTTGGCCGCGCCATCAATCCGCTCTCCGTACGCGGGCAGATTGAGGGAGCGATTCAGATGGGCGCGGGTTACGCGCTGAGCGAAGGCGTGTTTCTGGATTACTCCGGCAAGGTCAAAAACGCGTCGCTCAAGACGTACCGCATGTTCCGCGCGCCGGAGATGCCAAAGCGGCTGTTGATCGACTTGATTGAGGAGATCGAACCCGCTGGTCCGTACGGCGCCAAGAGCATTGGCGAGTGTTCCGTCGTTCCCGCCGCCGCAGCCATCGCCAACGCGGTTTCCAACGCCATCGGGCGCGACTGCAACGATTTGCCGATCACGCCGGAACGAGTTTTGGAGAAGTTAATATAGAGTACGCTTCTCTTTTGAAAAAGAGAAGCAGAAAACACTCTTTCAACACAAAAGCAAGCCGGGCGAACGCCCGGCTTGCTTTATTCGTACCCACTAAAAGAAAAGAGAAACCATCTCGTCCGCAATGTTCACGTCCGTCACCGTCGAAAGCCCCTGCCAGCCGGGACAGCCGTTCACTTCGGTTACATACGTTTCGCCGGATTCCGAAACCAGCAGATCGACCCCCGCGACCGCCGCGTTCACAGCGCCTGCCGCCGCAAGTGCGAGCGTCTCCTGCCAGATATCGAGCTTGTAAGCTTCCGCAGTTCCGCCCTGCGAAACGTTCGCGCGCCAGTCCTTGCCCCTTCGCCGCATGCTCGCGACCACCCGCCCGCCAATGACGAACGCGCGGATATCGCTGTTTCTGCAGGGAATAAACTGCTGCAGGTACAGCACGCTCCCCTCCTCTGTCAGCGGCGGAAACGTCTCTTCTGCTTCTTCTATTGTCTGCAGGCGCAGCAGCCCGTTTCCGCAGGAGCCGAACAGCGGCTTGTACACAACGTCCCCGCCGAGAGAAGCAAACGCCTTCAGCGCCGCGTCCGCCGTTTCGCAGCAGATCGTCGGCGGAACGGGCAGACCCGCTTCTTCGAGCAGTCGCGACGTTAGGAACTTATCGACCGTTTTTTCGATCGTCTTTGGCGAGTTGACGCAAAGTAGTCCTGCGCGTTCCAGCGCAAACAGCGCATCCATGCGGTAGATTACCTGCTCGAGCGACCCCGCCGGAATACCGCGAATCATTAAACCGTCGTACTCGCTGAGCGGCAGTTTGGCTCCCGGAAGCCCCAGCGGGCAGACCAGCCGGTCGATGGTCACAAAATCAGCCTTAGCGCCCCTGCGCTCGAACGCAAGAAGTACTTCCTGGCAGTGCCAGCCAAGGCGCGTGCCGAGAACAGCAAACCGTTTCATGCGCGTTTCTCCAAAAGCACAAAGATTTCTCCCTTACCCAGCCCCGCCGCGTCCCCGCGATACCGCGTAAATACGCCGCCGAACCAGCCTTGCGGAAGTTTTTCTCCGCGCTGTTCGAGTTGCAGAAACAGCAGCCGCAGAAAGGTGTAATCGAGGCTCGCCGCACGCGAAAACCCGCTTGGAACGCCCGCGCCTTTGGGCAGGATGACCGTTCCGCGCGAAAGTCCCCGCGCAAGCTGCTCCGGCTCGTCAGTTCCGTTCAGTAAAAGCACCGTGCCTCCGCGCATCGCAGCGCAAGCTTCTCCCCGCGCCCTGCCACATACAACGATCATTCCGCGCCGCATGCCGCGCGCAAGACCGCTTTCCGCGTCGCCAAAAATCCGCACAAACCCGTTCTGCATCTCCCGGAAGGCGTTTTTGCCAACGCTCCCCCGCACGATCAGTTCGCCGCCCAGCATCCCTTCGCCTGCGCCCGCGCCGACGGAGGACGCAATCGTCATCCTGCCCGCGCGAAGTCCCGCGCCCGCGTTGATGCAGAGCCGCAGTTCGCCGTTCAGCGTCAGTCCTTCTTCGGCGGATGATGTAATCGTAAACAGCTCCGAAAGCGAAACAGTTTCCCGTCCATATGCGAGTTTTGTTTTTTCGAGTTCCTGCGTTTGCGCCAAAACCAGTTCGGAAAGCGGAGAGAGATCTAGCAGCGTCTCCAGCTGTTTTTTCAACGTCAATATCGCGCCCATCGGTTACGCCTCCTGCCGGATGATCCGGTGACTGCGAATAAAATCTTCATCCAGCCGCGCTTCGAACGGATTGCCGCTCAGCAGGCTCTCCGTTTTGCGCGCGACCCATTTTTCGTCGAACGTGCGTTCCTTTGGAACCAGAACGGCAGACTCCCCGCGAAAGACCGCTGCGGGCGCGCTGAACATTGCCCGCTTGTCCTCCTGCTCTCGATAGACGGCAACGCCGCCCTCCGCGCCAACGCCAAGATGCCCGCGCGCGCGCATTCCCAGCGCAGCGGCGGGGCCGGAGCGCGTAATCTGCGCTATTTCGTACATTGAATATTCGCGCGCAATCGAAGGTACCGCGCTCTGCGAAACCGCTTTCGGATTGAGCTTTTGAACCTCCTCATCTCGAAACGATTTGTCCATCAATAATTGAATCAAATACGGGTAATCAGTGAACGGCCCGCCGTTGGGATGGTCGGTTGTGAGGAAGATGCGGGAAGCATCCTCCACCAGAAGCATGAGCTCCAAGCCGGTCAAAAACTGCGTCGCCCCAGCGATTTTGTCCGCTTCATACTTGAGCGGAAGCACGCCGAACGCGCCGTCCTGCTCCCACCATTGGCTCTGGAAGCCGCGCTTGCCGCGCCCTAACTTCTTTGCAAAGTTCGCGTCCGCCGTGACCGCCGCCGCGGGGCCGAACGTCACCGCGCCGACGTCGCAGGTGATGTTTTTGTTCGCGTTGATCAGGTTTGCCAGCTGTTCGGCGGCGGAAGTCATCTTGTCATCCGCCGAGCGCGAATACCCGTAAAATTGCAGGTGCGCAAAGTGCAGCGGCCTGCCCTCCACGCGCTTGATCGTTTCGGTAATCGGCATATAGGCGTCCGCTTGGCCAAGAAACGGGTGATGCAGATGTAGCGAGTGCGGCAACTTCAGTCGCACGTTGGCTTCGACTAAACGGTCGATGAGTTTGCTGTAGGGAAGCCCGCCTTCGCTCTGTCCCTCGCGCGGGTTGATGAGTTTCAGCCCCCACCCGCCGGAGATTGCCAATAGCCACGCAAGGTACAGATCCAGCTCCTCATCGCTCCCCTTTTCAGCCAGTTCCAGCAGCACCGGGTTTTCGCCGACCCAGACGAGGTTTGCCGTGCTCAGCGCGGGGATTGCGTTTTCCTCCGCAATCGTATGCCGCGCGGCCTGCGCGGGCATCGCCGCGTTGACGGCGAGCGTGTAGCCCATGCGCGCATATTCGCCGCCGGTGCGGCTTGCAGTTGGAACGGCGGGGCTTTTCGTGTCCCGCAGCAGAGCCAGCGGTTCACCCGCGATATGGCTGTGGATATCGATTCCGCCCGCCAGAACCGCGCATCCGCTCGCATCGAATGTTTCCGTTACCGCATCGGTTGGCGCAACAATTCGCCCGTTGTCGTAATAGATATCCAGTCTCTCGCCGTTGACGCCGTGTTTCGGATCGTAGACTCGCCCGTTTGTAATCTTGATCATGCACGCGCCTCCGCGATCATCGTTTCCAGCACTTCCGAAAGGGAGACCAGCCCGCTTTGAGCAGATTCCGCAATCCGAACGGGCAGCCCGTCGCTTCTGAGAACGGTACCGCCTTTGCATTGCAGTTCCGCCGGAATCGACAGCGCCGCGCCCGGAATCACGTTTCCGATTGCATACAGCGGTACGCCCGCTTTGAGCACTTCCGCGTCCCGACCCGCCGCCTCCCCAATCAGCAGCGCCGCGCCGAGCGCGCCTTGGCTGAGCAGTTCTTCCAATAAGAATGCGTCGCTGGCGTATTCCGTTCCGCCCGCAAACGAAGCGTTCGCGCCGCCCGCCTCCTCCAGCGCGGTTTCATACGCGCCGAGCAGGTTCAAACAGTCGGACGCCTGCAAAAAATCCAATCCCAACGGCAGTGTGCATTCCGCGCGGAACGACTGCAGCTCAGTTTTCAGCTCTTCGCTCACGTCGTCCTGACAGAGCAAAAACGCCGCGCCCTGCGCTTCCACAATCTGGTCGTAGAGTTGGCGCAGCGCGTCGGCTTCCACCGTGGTATGCCCGCGCTGCAGAATGCGGAGATTCCGCCAGGTTTCCGGGCTGTTCAGCCGCTCGTCCGTAAGCAGACGCGCACACTCCGGCAATGGAATGCCCTGCGTGCAGCCGGACGACAAAATCAGCGAAAACCGGTACAGCGCGCCGAACGTCGTTGTCGGTAGCAGCGCGCGCCGCACCGAAACGCTTGCTCCCAGCGATCGCGCCAGTTGGAACGCGCGGTGCTGGTCTTCCAGCGAAATGCCGCAGAGTCCGAAAATCGCAACCGCCCGCTCCTGTTTGAGCGCGCGCACGATTTCGCCCGCGGTTTCCTTCCAGTCGTTTTTCATAAGCCTTTCTCCGAATTCAATATTTCATAGAGCGGGTAATGTACCTTGCCGAGGTTCCCGCCATAGTTACCTGCGGAAATCAGCACGATTCCCGGCAAGGCGGCGGCGCGGATACCGGCCGCCATAGCGCGGCGAATCTCCGCTTCCTTTGCGCCGCAGAGCACGAGTTCGTAAACGCAGTTCGCGCCTTCCGGCACCAGCGTGTCCGCTTCGCTTTTGAGCGTCGGGCAGCAGTTATGATACGTCGAAGCGTGAAGCTTCTTATATTTAGAGCCAACCTTGCTGCCGCTACGGACGATGCCGCCCGGAAATGGCAATATCACCCCGCCGCTTTGACGCATGGCCGCAACCGCGGCTTGTGCCGCACGGAGCGTGACCGCGCTGTCTTTGCCAAACAGAATCAGGTTACTATCCGATCCCTCTTCAAACGAGCCGAACTTCTCCTCGCAGAGGAACTCGCCGTCCATGACCGGAATACACCAGAAGCGCTTGCCAAAGAGCAGCTTGCTGGTTTGGAAGCCGTCGCCGAAATACCGCAAACTCTTGCCCACGTCTATGCTCTCGCCGCCGTCCCAGCCGTTGAAACAGGCGGTCGTGGGGCAGGTCATCACGCATTGGCCGACGCGCGCGAGCGTCTGCTCGGCAACGAGCTTGTGGTTCATGCTCATGAGTATAACGGCGGCTCCCGGTCGCCCGTCCGGCCCGGAAGCAAACGTGCTCTCGATATCCGCTTCGCAGCCGCAGGCAATAATGCTCGTTGCAAAGCCCGTCGCTTTCCGCGCGGCTTCCAGCGCCCATTCCGGCGTGTCCGCGGTAATGAGAAACCGCGTGCCGGACATATGGAACCCTTCCGCGTAGGTATCGTCTATTTTTACCCCGTTGATGCGCATTGTTCGGCCTCCTAATCATTCATTCTGATCATATTCGCAGTCATTTGCGTTGTCAATCTCACGCCGCCAAGACGTGGCTTTGCAACAAATACATGCACATTGTTGCATCTATACGGCGTTGCGTTGACACCCCTTCCATCCTGCAAATATAATAATGATGGTATGAAGTACCATTGTTATTGTTGATTGTTGATCTTATCTTTTAATAAGGCGGTTTCCCAAACATGAACGGTTTACAGCGAAATACGGCAAGGCTCTTTCAAAACGGCGGCAAACTCTTTGTTCTGGCAATGGATCACGCGCAGACGGGCATGATGGAAGGCTTGACGGACGTCAAAGCCACCATGCGCTTCCGCGCGGATACCGAGCTGGACGGATTCCTCGTGAACGTGGAGCCCGCGCGCGCCATGATTGAACCCGCGCTGATTCATAAAAAGCTGATCCTGCGCTCGTCCTTTGGGGGTACGCGCCTTTCGAGCACGTTCTCCAGCACGCATAGAAACCACGTTTCGCCCGAAACGGCGCTGTCTCTCGGCGCGGACGCGGTGGTCATGATGATTACCTTTGGCGAAAATGACGCCGAAGGCATCCAGCAGGCGGCGGCGGATATCGACGCTTACCACCAATACGGCATTCCGGTCATCGCGGAAATTCTCGCGACCGACTTTTCCAAAACGCAGACGTTCGACGTGCAGGCAACCGGCGCACGCGTTGCCGCCGAACTCGGCGCGGACGTGATCAAAGCGTTCTATACCGAACGTTTCGACGAAGTGGTCAAAAACTGCCCGGTTCCGGTCATCCTCGCGGGCGGCCCGAAAGAGCGGGACATCTGCGACGTTGCGAAAGCCGCCGTAATCGACGGCGTCAGCGGCTTTGCGTTCGGGCGGAACCTCTTCCTTGCGGAAAATGCGCCGGAGCTGATTCACCGGCTGAATGCGATCCTTCGCGGTTAAATCCGCTCATTCTATCGTTTTTTCACTGCGGCGGGGCCGCGCATGCATTTTCTGCCGGGACGGGCGGTTGATTTTCATAGAGCCTCATTTTTAACATAATTGGAGCGAATATGACAAAGAAACCGGAGCTGACGCTGTTATACAGCATTGCGCGCAGCTACTATGTCGACAAGCTGTCTCAAAGCCAAATCGCGGATATGGAGAACATTTCGCGTTCTCAGATTTCGCGTCTGCTTGACCGCGCGGAAAAACTCGGCATCGTATCCATCACCGTCTCCCTGCCGGAAGACCCGGACCTCAGCGAAATGGCCGAGTCGGTCACGAAGCTCCTTGGGCTTCGCGAAGTCATCGTTGCCCCGCTGGAAGGCGGTGCGGACGATCCCGCCGCCATTGCGGAAGCCATTTCGGTTGCGGCCTCGCAGTATCTGCCGCGCGCGCTCAAGGGAACCAAGACCGTAGGCCTCGGCTGGGGCAAGTCGATGTACAATATGTCGCTTCGCCTCTCCTACCGCAACCTTGGCGACGAGCGGATGTATGTTCCGCTCATCGGCATGTCCGGCACGTCCAACCCGTACCTGCAGATCAACACGATCGTAGACCGCGTTGCCGAGCGGCACCGGGCGCGTAGTTACTTTGTGAGCGTTCCCGCGTTTCGCGAGCTTTCGAGCCCGTTTAACGACATTGAGGAACAGCGCATGGCCATGCTCGAGCAGTACTGGTCGCATCTTGACGCGGCGGTCATCGGCCTAGGCGGCCCTCCGCAGAGCGGCGGACTGTTCGTGGACGAAATCAGCGAGCGATACACTGCCGAACTCGCCGCTTCCGGCGCGGTCGGAGATATCCTCTCTTATTTCTTCCGTCCTGACGGGGGCGTGTATCACTTCGGCCATGCCTACCGGCAGGTCGCGTTCGATGTTCGAAGGCTGCACCGCGTGCGCAAGGTCATCTGCCTTGCGGGCGGGCAGAACAAGGTGGAAGGCATTATTGCCGCCTCCCGCCTCGGCTATATCAACACGCTGATTACGGACAGCGTAACGGCAAAAATCTTCTATGATAAATTCCGCAGCGGGGGCGTAGACAGAACATGAAGGCATTGGTTTATATGGGGGAACGCAGTCTGGAAGTGCAGGATATGCCTGCGCCGGAGGGGGCGTTCGTTGTTCGCGTACGCGGCTGCGATATCTGCGGAACAGACTTGAAAACCTATCTCCACGGACACCCGAATTTTACACCGCCCTGCATACTGGGGCATGAGTTCATTGGAAATGTCGAGCGCGCGCCCCTCGAAAGCGGGTACAAACCCGGTGACGCGGTGGTCGTCGCCCCTTACGGAGAATGCGGCAAGTGCGAACGCTGCCTTCGCGGCGCGGGCGAGCTCTGCCAAAATAAACATCACGTCTCCTCCGGCGCGTTCTGCGAACTCGTGGAAGTCCCGCTGGATTTCGTCGAGGAAGGCGTTATCAAACTGGACACGCTGGACGACGCGTATACGCTGGTGGAACCGCTGGCCTGCGTGCTCACCGCAATGGACAAAATGCGCGTTACTCCCAAGAGCAACGTGCTCATCGCGGGCGGCGGCCCCATGGGCATGCTCTTTGCGCTGATGCTGGCTTCGGACGGCGTCCGCGTTACCATCAGCGAGCCTGTGGAAGCGCGCAGAGCGCAGGTGATGTCCCTCGGCGTCACCGCCGTTGCGCCAGACTCCGTTACCGCCTCGGACTACGACAATATCGTTGTCGCGGTCAACCTTCCCCCGCTGGTGGAAGAATACGTCAAGTCCGTTGGCGACAACGGAACCGTGCATGTATTCGCGGGGCTTCCCGGCGGAACCGTTCTTTCGCTGGACGCGTACGCCATCCATTACCGCGGCGTGACCGTGACCGGCAGTTCCGGTTTCAACCTGCCCGCGTTTCACCGCGCGTATGAGATTATCCGCCAGAACCCCGCGCACTTCCGGCGGCTGATAACGCACCGGTTCGATCTAAAGAACGCTTCCGAAGCGTTTGAAACGCTCGCGGAAGGAAAGGCATTCAAAGTTTTGGTGAAGCCATGAAAGCGGCAGTTCTCGTCAACCCGTTCGCGGGCGGCGCGGACGTAAAGGAGGGTATCTGCTCGGCCATCAACGGCTTTCTTCACCATTGCTCGGTCTTCTCGTCCCTCGAGTTTGGCGGCTCGCTGATTCGCGCCTCGCTGCACTTTAACGAGGATTCCGGCGATTATCGCGAGCGCCTCTTTTCCACCGTGGATAAGCTCGCGGCGCAGGAGCCGGACTTCTATCTCGTTGCCGGCGGGGACGGATTTGCCGCGTATGTTGCCGACCGCCTGCTGAAAACGGGGCATAAAAACCCAAAGATCATTGGCGTTGCCATGGGCACGGCGAACGTCGGCCCCATCGTTTCCTTTTCGGCGGAAGCGCTCGAAAACGCCACCCCCGAGCAGCTCCTTTTTTCGGACTGCGGCGCCATTGAAGCGTTCGACGGCGAGCAGTCTCTCGCGTTCGGCTTCAACGATATCGTGCTCGGCAACACCATCCTCGGCACCGTGGAAGGTAAGCCGCAGCCCATCAATGCGCGCGCCATGGTGCAGGAAGGCAAAAAACTGCCGGAAGCTCCGCTTGCGCAGATCGGGCGCGGCCTCACCGTGACAAGAAACGGCCTGCGCTCGAGCGTACCGCTCGAAACCGTTTCGCAGATCATCGTCTCCGCCGTCGAGCGGGAGAACCTTTACGGCCGCGCGGTCACCGGCATGCTCTGCTTCACCTGCTGGCAGCAGGCGCGCGCGGCGCTGCTCTTTTCGGAGCGGCCGCTCGTGGTGGTCGATTACGACCCGCGGGGGTTCGAAACCCCGGCGCGCTGCGCACAGATGGTCTTTGGCGAGGGCGATACCGTCACGCTCGACGGGCTCGTGCCGGAAGCGCTCGTCATTGCCGATGGCAACCCATACCTTCGCTCGTTCGAATCCGTCACGCTCCGCTACAGGCCGGGCGTAATCCAAACAGCCAATCTGGTCAAGTAGGAAAGGAGGCGCCGCGCAATGGAATCTAACTCTGCCGCGCGCGGGCAAAAGCCGCCCAAGGTGCACCATGTCAAGAAGGTCCGCCTCTTTGGCAACGTCTATCACCTTTCGGAGGTCGGCACGGGAACCCTCTTGCTGATTCCGGGCATCGCATTTCTGGTCTTTACGTTCGTCATCCCCGTCATCCAGGTCATCCAGCTGAGCTTTACGAATTACAACACCATCACCGGCGCCATGAGGAGCATTGGCTTTGCCAACTACGTGTATCTTCTCACCGGCACGACCAGCGAGTATTTCTATCAGGCGCTGGGGCACACGGTGATCTACGCGGTGGTTCGCCTGTCGTTTGACGTGACAATTGCTTTGTTGATTGCGGTGATGCTGGACTCCAACGTCCCGCTCAAGAAATTCCTGCGCGCGTCGTATTTTGCGCCCGTGGTCGTTCCGGTCGTGGCGTCGAGCCTGATTTGGATCTGGTTTTACGACGTCAACATCGGCCCGTTCAACCAAATCCTCTCCTGGATCGGCCTGCCAACCAGCAAGTGGCTGCTCAGCGAAAAGACCTCGCTGATGTCGATCCTGATTTTCTCAATCTGGAAAGGGCTTGGCTACAACGTCATCCTCTTCCTCGCAGGGCTGCAGAACATTTCGGATTCCTATCTGGAAGCCGGCCGCATCGACGGGGCAACGAGCTGGCAGCTCTTCTGGAAAATCAAGCTGCCGCTGCTTCGACCCATCGTTTCGTTCGTGCTGATGATGGACTTTATCGAAGCGTTCAAGGTCTTTACGGAGGTCAACGTTATGACCCCGGACGGCGGGCCGCTGCGCTCGACCATGCTGCTGGTGAACTACATT
Source organism: Christensenellaceae bacterium (assembly GCA_963674535.1). Classification (GTDB taxonomy): domain Bacteria; phylum Bacillota; class Clostridia; order Christensenellales; family CAG-138; genus UBA7703. Next base: position 2,073,569 of record OY771363.1, read on the forward strand.
TATGAGCTGGCGTTCACCAACGGACGAATGGGCAGGGCTTCCGCCTGCGCGCTGATCCTGTTTGTCATCATCTTTGTGTGCACTTTCGTCCAACGGAAGATAGGCGCGCGCAAGACCGTCGATTACGATTAAGGGAAGGTGAAGCATATGACTCCAAGACGCAAAAGACTTGTCAAACGGAATTGGATCCTCTTCATCATCCTCATGATCGGCGCAATCAGCATGCTGTTTCCGTTCGTCTGGATGACGCTCTCCGCATTCAAAACCAAAGCGGACGTCTATAGTTTCCCGCCGCGCTGGATTCCCTCCGTTTGGACTTGGGAGAACTTTCAAAATGTGTTCAAGATGATCCCGTTTTTACGGTATTACTGGAACAGCATCTACACCTCCATTCTGCAGACGGCGCTGATCATCGGCGTCTCTATTCTGGGTGCGTATGCGCTCACAAAGCTGCGCTTTCCCGGGCAAAAAGTGTATTCCATGTTCCTGCTCAGCAGCATGTTCGTTCCTGCCGTAGTCACGATGATACCGCTGTATCTGGTCGTCTCCTCTATGGGACTCAACGATACTTACGCGGGAATTGTCCTGCCGCAGATATCGACGGCGTTTACTACCCTGCTGTTATCCAGCTTCTTTGCGGCGATTCCAACTGATTTGGTCGACGCCGCCAAACTCGACGGCTGCGGGCATTTCCGCGTACTCACCAAAGTGGTCGTGCCAAACAGCAAGGGCGCAATCTCCACGGCGACGCTCTTTACCTTCCTTGGCGCCTGGAAGAGCTATACCTGGCCGCTGATCATTACGACCAAGACAGAGTTCCGTACGCTGCCGATCGGTTTAAAATACCTCGTGACCGAGTCAAGCAGCGAGTATCAAATGATGATGGCGGCTTCGCTCATGGCGATATTGCCGGTGCTCATCATATTCATTCTGGCAGAAAAGCAGCTGGTGCGCTCCATTACGCTCACCGGCATGAAGTCCTGACGCGGCGAAGTTTCTCCGCACAGCGCAACGATTCTATAAAAAATCAAAGGGGGATTCGATGATGAAACGCGCAACGAAACTGACTGCCCTGCTGCTTGCAGTGCTCCTGCTGCTCTTTACAGCGATCGGATGCCTGCCCGCGCCCGCCGCTGTGAACGGCTCGGACTCACGGGCGGATGAAACCACCGCTTCCGAAGCGGCGGAAGGCGAAACTTCCGCAGGCGCCGAAGCGGCGCTGCCCGCTGTCGATCTGACCAAAGCCATGGATCCCGCCGAACGTACGCCGCAGACGCTGGAAGTCTGGTACGCCGTCTCCGGCACGAGCGGTGAAAAGTTCACCGAGCAGGCGACCGCGTTCGACGAAGCAAACGACCTCGTCTCCCTCAACCTCTCCTACTCCGGCGGTTCCAACGACACGGCCACCAAGGTCAGCGCCGCGCTGTTGACCGGCACCGAGCCGGACGTTGCGCTCATGTACGCGGGGCCTTCGTTCACCGGCAGCCTCGGCAACTTCGACATGGCGCAGCTCGTGCAGCGTGAAGGCTTCAACAAGGACGATATCTACCCCGGCATCTGGGACTACTGCAAGTATTTCAACGGAGCAATCTGCGCGGTTCCCTATGGCATTTCCACCCCGGTGATGTATTATAATAAAGACATCCTCGCGGCGGCAGGCGTCGATATGGCAAACCCGCCGAAGACCTGGGCTGAATTCTACGACGTATGTCTCCAGTGCCTTGAAAAGGGCAACGTCAACGGCATGGACGGTTTTACGGCCTTTGACGTTTCGGAAACCGGATGGCTGTTTAAATCCATGTGCATGCAGAATGGCTGCCCGGTGGTGGAGGTTAACGACGGCGTGATCACGCCCGTGTTCAACAGTCCGGAAGCGCTGGAAGTTGCGGAATACTGGAAGAGCCTCGTGGATTCCGGCATCATGGGCGCAAGCGAACACTCCGCCGCGGAAAACAAGTTCCTCGCGGGCAATCTGGCGTTTGTGGTCATGTCCAGCAACCGCATGTCGCGCTGGACGGATGTTGATATCAACATCGGCGCCATCGAAATGCCGTACTTCAAGCAGCAGTCGGTCGCGCTTGGCGGCAACGTGCTGGTCATCTTTACGCAGGATCCGCAGAAGATTGAAGCCGCTTGGGACTTCATCACCTACCTGCTCCAGCCGGAACAGAACCTCGACTTCGCGCTCTCCACGGGCTATCTGCCGGTGCGTCAGTCCGAGCTGGATTCGGACGCGGTGAATGCGGCGATTGCGCAGAACGAAATGTATGCCGTTGCGTTCAAACAGCTCTCCTACGCCTGGGCGTATGTCCACTTTGAGCAGATGGGCACGATGGACTTGCAGATTGCAGACGCGCTGAGCCGGATTGAAAAAGGCAACAAGGAGCCGAAGCAGGCGCTGGACGACGCGCTCAACAAGCTGATTACCGAAATGGAATTTGACGCGCAGTAACGAACCAAACGAACCGACTGGCGCGACGGGACGCTTCCTCGCTCCGCCGCGCCGTTTTTTATGAAGGTGATTGATGATGAAACTTTCCGAACGATACTCCTTTTCCACCGGCGCGCTGTATCCCCTCGAATCGGAGGACGCGCTGAAGCAAATTAAAAACGCCGGTTTTCCCAACGCGGAACTCATGCCGCAGTGCCTCTCGGATTCTTCCAAAGAGAGTGCAAAGCGGCTGGAGCGCATTGGCATCCGCGTTGCCTCCATCCATTATCCGCTTGCGTTTTTCCCGCTGCTGTATACCGCGCACCGCTCCATGCGGGAAGATGGCAGGCGATACTCGCTGGAACTCCTCGCGCTTGGCGAACGGCTCGGCACGGAAGTGCTGGTCGTGCACCCGCACATCCCTTCCAACAAGGGTTACGACGCGCTATTGGATAATCCCGTCGTGGAGAACCTTCTCTGGCTCGCGGATGAATGCCAAAAACGCGGCATCCTCACGGCCATGGAGAACTCGCCCAAGACCTGCGGCTCACCCGAACTGCTGCTCTCCTACGTTTCCCAGCTGAACCACCCGAACATCAAGCCCATGGTGGACACGACGGAAGCGCGCGAAGCAGGCCGCGACCCCGCGCAGTTTATCGCGGCGGTTTCGCCCTGCCACCTGCACATTTCGGACTATATGGGCGAGAGCAAGCACCTCCCCGCAGGCGAGGGAGACACGGACTTTGCCGCCGTTGCCAAAGAACTGATCGGCTATCAGGGATTCTATACGCTCGAACCCGCCTACCGGTATTACATCGAAAACGTCGAGCAAAAACTGCGCGCGGGATACGCGTTTTTATCAAAAACGTTCCCGGACGCGCAGTAAGCGGATGCGTTAATAACACATACTTCAGAAAGGCAGACTCGACCCTTGGTCAATACGGATAAAATTCAATCGATCTTTACCGCGCTCGCGGTTGGGGACGCGGTCGGCATGCCGACGGAGTTTATGACCCGTCTGGAAATCCACGCGCAGTTCCCCGCGCTCGTGCCGGGACTGATCGACACCGCGCGCTCGCGTCATCACGCGGATCTGCCAACGGCGTCCGTTACCGACGATACGGAGCAGAACCTCTATCTCTACCGCCTGTACCGCGCCTCCAAGCGCGTAGACGCAAAGGAAACCGCTGCCTGTCTTCTCCGCTGGGCGGAGGAAACCGGCGCGGAGCGAAAGCGGTATATCGGCCCCAGTTCGCTCGCGGCGCTGAACGCCATCCAGTCGGGTACGCCGGTGGAACAAGCGGGAAAGTACGGAACGACATGCGGCGGCATCATGCGCACGCCGTCGGCGGTTCTCTATCGCAAGCACACCACGGACGACGACCTTTCGCGGGATATCCTCGCGTGCCTTCTCTGCACGCATAACACGTCCGAAGCGCTGGAAGCGGCGGGTGCCTACGGCTTTGCCATGCGCGCCGCGCTCGACGGCGGATCACGAAAAGAGATCCTTGCCGAGGCGATTCGCGGGGCCAACCGTCTGATTGCGCTCGCTCCCGAAATCAACTGTGCGCCTTCCTCCGCCGTGCGCGTCAAAGCCATGTATTCGCTGGCGGCCACGCACTCGCCGGAGCACCTGCTCGATACGCTCTACAATCTCTACGGCACGGGGCTGCCCTCCGCGGACGTCTGCGGCGCGGTGTTCGCCATCTTCTTTTCCGCGCGGGAGGACGTTTGGAAAGCTATCCGCATGGGCGCTTCCATCGGCGGGGATACGGACACCATCGCCTGCCTTGCGGGCGCGCTCTGCTGCGCGTTTGCGGGCGGGCACAACATTCCGGACGCGGTCGTGGGCAGCGTGTTTTCCAGCAATCCCATTCTGCGCGGCGAACCCTGGGAGGCGTCGATTTGAGCCGGAGCCAGAAAGTATTCGATATCCTCATCGTTGGCGGCGGCGCGGTCGGCAGCGCGATAGCGTACCGTCTGAGCCGCTACGACCTTAAAATTGGCGTGCTGGAAAAAGAGCCGGACGTTGCCATTGGCACGAGCGGTCGCAACAGCGCCGTCGTGCACGCGGGCTTCAACAACCGCGTGGGTTCGCTCATGGCAAAACTCTGCGTCGAGGGAAACCGCGGCTTTGAAGCCGTGGCAGCTGCGCTGGACGTACCCTACCGCAAGACCGGCAAGCTCGTGGTCGGCTATACCGACGAAGATCGCGAGATTCTGAAAAAGCTTATCATAACCGGCGAGCAAAACGGCTGCGAGGGTCTTCGCCTGATCGGCGAGGACGAAATCCGTGCGCTCGAACCGAACGTGCCCGCCAAATGGGCCATGCTCTCGCCAAACACCGCCATCATCAATCCATTTTTATACAACATCCACCTTGCCGAAGCCGCAGCTCAGAACGGAGTGACCTACCTGCTCAACCGGGAAGTCATCGCCATTGAGCGCCACCCCGGCGGGTTTACCGTAACCGCAGGCGAAGAAACGTTCGAATGCTCCCTGCTCGTCAACTCGGCGGGCTTGTTTGCCGATCAAATCAGCACACTGGCCGGAGATAGCCGCTATACAATTTACCCCTGCCGGGGAGAGTACTACCTGCTCGATAAAATCCCGGCGGGGCTGTTACGGATGCCGGTCTACCCCGTGCCGCGTCCCGGCGTGGGCGGGCTGGGCGTGCACCTAACCCCCACCATCGACGGCAACCTCATCCTCGGGCCTTCGGCCGAATATGTCGAACGGCGCGAGGAGCTCGCCACCACCGCCCCCATGCTCTGCGAACTCGGCGCGGAAGCAAAGCAGCTTCTGCCCAAGCTGGATTTGCGCCTCGTCACCGGCGCGTACGCGGGCGTCCGTGCCAAACTCGTACCCAAAGGCGCGGCAAACTACGGCGACTTTGTCATTGAAGAAAGCCCGCTTGTCGAAAACCTGATCCAGCTCGTTGGCATCGAATCTCCGGGGCTGACGGCGTCGCTTCCGATTGCAAAAATGGTCGAAGAGATGGTTTCTTCGCGCCTGCACCCCGCCGAAAAGAGCGGCTGGCGCGCGGAATACCGCGGAATCGAGCGGTTTTGCGATCTCACAGACGAAGAAAAAGCCGCGCGCATTGCGGAGAATCCCGACTACGGCGAAATCGTCTGCCGCTGCGAAACCGTCACCAAGGCGGAGATACGGCAGGCAATCGAAAATCCGCTCGGCGCGCGCTCAATCGTTTCCATTAAAAACCGCGTCCGCGCCACGATGGGGCGCTGTAACGGCGGCTATTGCCTGACGCGCATCATGAACATTCTTCACTTTGAATACGGAATTCCATACGAGCAGATCAACCTTCGCCGCGCGGGCGACCATCCGTTTACGGGGGTGGTCAAATGAGCCTTGCACTGCAAAAAGAGTACGACCTCGTAATCATCGGCGCAGGCCCCGCGGGGCTTGCCGCCGCGGACAAAGCCGCGCTTCTAGGACTAAAAAACATTCTTTTGCTGGAGCGCAACCCCGAACCGGGTGGCATCCTCAATCAATGTATTCACGATGGCTTCGGGCTGGAGCGCTTTGGCGTTTCGCTCACTGGGCCGGAGTATATCGAGCGCTTCCTGCCTGTGCTCGAACGTCCCGCCGTCACGCTGAAAACTTCCGCCATGGTGCTGAAAATCACCCCGGAACGCGTAGTGCAGTTTGCCGACCGGGAGGGGCTTCATACCGTACAGGCGGGTGCGGTCATCCTCGCCACCGGCTGTCGCGAGCGCACGCGCGGAGCGATCGGAGTTGCTGGCACGCGCCCCGCGGGTGTCTATACGGCGGGCGTCGTCCAGCGGCTTGTAAACATGGAAAACGTTTCCGTTGGCAAGCGCGCGGTCATCCTCGGCAGCGGGGATATCGGGCTCATCATGGCGCGCAGGCTTACGCTGGAAGGCATGGAGATTGCGTGCGTGCTCGAAAAGCTCCCCTATTGCAGCGGCTTATTGCGCAACGTGCGCCAGTGCCTCATCGACTACTCGATTCCATTGCATCTTTCCACCACGGTGGTTGAAATTCTGGGCGATCATCATCTGGAAGCGGTTGTCGCCGCCGAAGTCGATGCTTGCGGCGCGGTTCTGCCGGAAACCAAACGAATCATCCCCTGCGACACGCTGATTCTCTCCGTCGGCCTGATTCCGGAAAACGAGCTCGCCAAAGCCTGCGGGGTACTCATGGACCCCGTGACAAGCGGCGCGCTGGTGGACGGTACCCTTATGACGAACATCCCCGGCGTGTTCTCCTGCGGTAACGGACTACATGTGCACGACATTGTGGACATGGTCTCTATGGAAGCGGAACTTGCGGCAAAGAACGCCGTTGCGTTTTTAAAGCACTCCGAACCCAAACAGCCGCAAGTCTCCGTTCAGGCGGAGAGCGGCATCCGGTACGTCCTGCCGCGCAGCCTGCCGCAGAATACCCCCACCCATCTTTCGCTCCGCGTGCAGAACCCTGGAACCGATCAAACGGTGCTGGTTACGCAGGGCGGCAAAACGCTCCTGAAAAAGCGGATGCGACGGCTTTCCCCCGCCGAGATGATTCGCCTTTCGCTGCCCGCCGTTCGCGCTGGCGCGGGCGAACTCCGCGTTTCGCTCCAGCAGGATAAGCAATCATCCGAACCGGTTGAGAGCGAACTCGTCTGCACCTGCTGCCCCAACGGCTGCGCGCTCACCGCGAGCACTGACGCAAAGGGCAAGCTGGAAATTTCCGGCGCGCGCTGCAGCCGCGGCGTGAGCTTTGGCCTAAGCGAACTGACCGATCCCCGCCGCACGCTGACCACCACGGTTCGCCTGCAAAACGGCGCGTACCCGCTCGTTCCCGTGCGCAGCGCAGAGCCGGTGAGAAAAGGCGACCTGCGCCGCCTCGTAGCCAGCCTGCGATCCGTCACGCTGACCGCTCCCGTTCGCTGCGGGGACAAGGTTCCGTTTAGCGAAGCGGAAATCCTCGTCACCGGGCGCGCCGAGCCGAAAGCTTAATCGAATCTGTTGCACACAAAAAACGCTCCGAGCAAACGGAACGTTTATTTTTGTTTTCGATTATAGGCGTTAGTCCTTCATCTTTGAGGGTGCCACACCCGTTGCGATGGTGCGAATGCTCGTCACCTTGCAGCCCTTGGCCTCGATCATCGACTTGGTGACTTCGTCGCTCGGGCGCGGGTCGTTCCCGCCGGAGCAGAGAAAGACTTCCACTTCCTTGCCCGCGGGCAGCAGGTCCACAATGGAGTTGAACGCCGGCGCGGGGCACGCAGCCCAGACCGGACTGCCGATCAGAATGCGGTCGAACGCGTTTAAGTCCACTTCCAGCGGCAGAATCTTGGTCTTTTTCCGTTTCATAGCCTGAAATCCGCCGGGAATAAACGAACCGATCAGGCTGCGGTTTCTCTTCTCTTTGACGCGGTAGACCGGCGCGCCGAGTTCCAAGCCGAGCTTTTCCGCTTCCTTCTTGGTGGAACCGCCGAAGGTATAGTATAAAACGACCGTGCTCATTGCGTTTCTCCCTTTCTTTTGTGCGCGGCAAACGGGTGTTTTTCCGCTATGTGCGCCGGATTCATTCTATCATACCTGCTGAAAACCGCAAGAAGAACCGGCATAATGCGGGCTTTTCTCCCACATCCGCCGGTTTTGAACGGTAAATGATTCTCAGCGCTTGATCTGCGCGCGGTAGACGTCCGGCGGGAGCATCGGCGCGTCGAGAATCGCCTGCGTCTCGGCCGATACCACGCCGCTTGCCTTGTATTCCGCGCCCGCGCGTTTGGCTGCGGCAAGGTACGCGTCCGCAAGCGGCTTTGCTTCAGGAATGTTCAACAGCGGCGCTTCCACACAGTAGATGCGCGGGCAGTCCTTACTGAACATGCGGTTGAACTGGAAGTCCATACCGTCGAAGTTGTTTTGAAAATCCGGGAAGCCGCAGCTCGAAATCAGCATGATCTTCGTATGGATTTCCTGCCTGCCGGGATGATAGGTCGTGCCGGTTTCGTCCACTTCCTGCGCGGGCATTCCCAGCGGGATCAGGCGGTCGTAGAGCGCCTTACAGTTGGAGGGCACGTTGTAGCAGTACAGCGGCACCGACCAGATGACGAGGTCGCTTTCCAGCAGGCGCTTGAGAATATCCGCCATATCGTCCTGCTGCGCGCATTTGCCGGGCGTTTTCCACCAGCAGGAAAAGCAGCCCAGACAGGGCTTGACGTTCACCCGCATCGTGTCGATGATCTCCGCGCTTTCCCCCATGCCTTCGAGAAACGCGCGGGTAATTTTGAGCGTAACGCTCTGTTCGCCCCTCGGCGAGCCGTTGATGACCAGTATTTTCATCTTCTTACTTCCTTTTGCGTGCCGCTAATAAGCGGCGGCTGTTTTATGAAAAAGCCTGCTGCAGCGAACTTTTTTCCGTGTTTGTATTGGTTGAGGGAGAAACCGTCTAGATTCTCTTCGTATAGAGCCCGTGGCGGTTGCAGTAAGCATAGAGTATTCCGTGCATGCCCGCCGGAAAGCGCGTTTCCGCGCCCTGCTCCGGATAGAGCTTCTTTATGTTCACGCTGTCGGATGTGACGAACGCGAAAAACGAGATGTAGTGCGTTTTCTCCATCGGGTGGCGCAGGGTGACATACCGCTCGTTCTCCACGGGTTCCACGGAGATTTCGTGCGCTTCGTCAAACTCCTCCGCCTCCAGCGGCGGCAGAATCACCCCGCAGCAGGAAAACGCGCCTTCCCCCATGGAGCAGATGACGTTTCCGCAGACCGGGCAGACATAGAACCGGCTTTTGAACATGTTGCCGCTGCGGTTGCGGTTGAGCACGCACTCACCCGAGAGCAGTTCCGCAACCGAAACGCCCAGCGCTTTGCCGAGCGGCTCGAGCATACTGATATCCGGCAGCCCTCGGCTGGACTCCCATTTGGAGACCGCCTTGTCGCTGACCTGCAACAGCTCGGCGAGCTGCTTTTGGGTATATCCTTTTTTCTCACGGAGCGACTTGATCGCATTTCCGGTCACATAGTTCGTCATGGCACATCCTCTTGCCTGTTTTTCTGATAGCAGGAGCATATCACCTTTGTTTTGTCCGGGCAACCTACGCTCCGTGGAGTCGCTTATTCACACAGAAAAACTCCCCCGAACGATGTGTTCGGAGGAGTTGCTTGCTCTTGTTTTTTACGCTCAGTGCCGCCCGCGGGACGACGTCGTCGCGGTAAAATCGATACCCAGCGCGTCCGCAACGGCTTCCATAATGCCGTTGCTGCTGTAGGTTGCTCCCGAAACCGCGTCCACATCCGGCGACTGCGCGTCGATGATGTACGAAATCACCTTGTTTTTCGCGCGCGAGAAATATTCGTTGTCGTCGCGAAAGGATTCAATCGTAATCGCCGTGATATAGCCGTCCTTGACCGTCACGGTCACCGCCGTTGTGCCGCGGTACCCGGTACCCGTGCCGGAGTAGTCGCCGTCCGCAAGAGCGATCGGGCCGCTGGCCGTCGGCACAGCGGTTGGCGTAGGCGTAGGCGTTGCAACGGGCGTGGGCGACGGGGTCAAAACGGGCGTTGGCGTCAGCGCGGAATCGTCGGTCACGATCGTCTGCACGTCGCTGGAAACGTTCAGCGCGTCTTTCAGCGCGTCCGAAACCGCGCCGAGGATGCCGCCGCTGCTGAAGGTTGCGCCGGAAACGGTATCCACAACGATGCTCTGCGCGGAGATAATTCCCGGTATCACCGTGCTCATGGCGAGGTTGAAAAACTCCGCGTCGTCGCCGGTGGAGAGCACTTCAATAGAAGTGATGTAGCCGTTTGAAACGGTCACTTCCACCTCGGTCAAGCCGTGGTAGCCGCTTGCGCTGCCGGTGTACACGCCGTCGATATACTGCCCGGAAACGGCGGTTTCCGCGCTGCTGAGCGTTTCCCCCGCCGAAACCGCCGCGCGATTTGCCGCAACGGAGCCCGCGAGATTGCCCGCGTAGTACATGCCGCTCATGCCGATGACCGCCACAGCTGCCGCAAGCGCGGGTTTTGGGTTGGCCGTTACGTTCTTTCGCGGACAAACGGTAACGCAGCTCATGCAGTCGATGCATTCCGAAGACCGCACAAGGCTGGTGCGATAGAGCGAAATCCCCATTGGGCAGCGCTTTGTGCAGGCACGGCACGCGCCGCAGTTTTTGCGCGGCTTGCGTATTTTGAACAGCCGGAACCGCGAGACGATGGCAAACACCGCACCGAGCGGGCAAAGGTAGCGGCAAAAGAACCGTTCAATGAACAGCGAACCGATGATGATTGCCAACAGCAACCCCGCGCCGACGGAGAGCAGCGCGGTCAAATCGCTCCAGCCCTTCAGGCTGGCGTACATGCCAAACACTGTCCAGGGATTGTTCGTTCCGCTTAAAATATTCACGCCAAACGTCCAAATCAGCACGATGATGCCGATGAGCAGAACGTATTTAATCAGCTTGAGCGCGCGGTCAACCTTTGGCTTAATCTGCGGGCGCGGCAGTTTGAGCTTGGTTCCGAGATACCAAAACAGATCGCCCATACTGCCGAACGAGCAGAGAAAACCGCAGAAGAAACGGCCCATCAGCGCCGTAATCAGCAGCATGGAGACGACGAGCACGATCTGCCCGGTCAGAGCGGCCGCGGAAAACGTGCCGCCGATCAGCGCGGTATAGATGCTCTTGATCGCGGAAAACGTCGATAAAAACAACCCCGGAAACAGCACGAACGACGCCAGTTGAATCAGCCGGCGCGTCAGCGTCAGCGGGGGTACCTTCTTGAGCTTCTTTTTTTGAGGTCTTTTTTGTTCCATATTCTCCCGTTTCCGTTCGGAAACGTCCTTATCAGTATTAATAACGCGACACGTTACTATTATAGGGTATAATATTATATTCTACTGCTTTTTGTAATGGGAATCTTTCAGCCAAGTACCGCCGTATTGCTTGCCGCCAGCAGGGAAAAAGAGCCGCAGAGGGAATCCGAGCATAACACGTCCAGACGTTCTGTTACAAGCACAAGCCCCATTTCGTGCTTCTGCGCCAGTGCCGCGCCTTCCCGCTTGCCCAGAACAAAGATTGCCGTCGAAAGCGCGTCCAGTTCCATGGCGCAGGAGCCTGTCACCGTAACGCTTCTGAGCCCCGAATTTGCCGGATATCCGGTGTTCGGGTCGAGAATGTGGTGGTAGCGAACGCCGTCCACTTCGTAGAAGCGCTCATAGTCGCCGGACGTTACGACGGCCTGGTTGCTGAGCGACAGCCTGCCCATGGAGATGCCCGTGCAGTGATCGGGGTGCTGGATGCCGACAACGCGGGTGTCTCCAAGGATGAACACCGTTCCGCCGAGGTTGACGATGGCGTTCATTACCCCGTGTTCCATGAGGATTCGCTTGACTTCGTCGGCGGCGTACCCTTTGGCAATTCCGCCAAGATCGACGGCCTGCTCCTGATGCGCGAGCATGGCGGTTCCCCGCTTCGGGTCGAGCTGCAAATCCTCGTCGTTCACCAGCAGAAGCGCTCGCTCAATCTCAGTCCTGTCCGGAACCGTTCCGCAGCTTGCATTGAGCGACCATAACATGGTGAGCGGCCGCGTGGTCATGGAAAACGCGCCGCCGGTCTCTGCGGAGTACGCGTGCCCCGCTTGGAGCAGCGCCATGGTGTCCGCGCTGACGGAAACGGGGGTTCGCCCGGCCTGTGCGTTCAGACGCGCGATTTCGCTTTCCGGCTTGAACACGGAGAGCTTGTCGTCCAACTCCAGCACGCGCTGAGAAGCGCGCTCCAACGCCTCTGTGCAGGCGGCGTCGAACGCCTGGATCGTGTTGATCGTTCCCAGCGCGCGAAACATTTAGCTTGTGGATTTCACGCCGCGCGGGTCGCTTTGAACAAACGGCTTTGTCATGCATTCCATAAGTTTAGTTTACGGGTTTTGAAAAATAACACAAGCACGCAAACATGGCGTTTTGTGAACAATTTCGAAGGTTCTGCGGCATCCAATGGACGTTTCAATTTCCAATTTGTGAACGCGGCTGTTTGTGCTCGTGCCCAGCACGGAAGAGAGCCGCTTCAACCGCAATGCATTTTTATGCACGGTTTTGTTCATAAGCGCTGCAATAATCGAATATTCGGTGTCTGTATGCAAAATTTTGCAAAAACCCGGCTCTCTACTTGAAAAATGGCCGAATGTGTGCCATAATGTTTTTTTCGGTGCGAAATTGCGCTTCGCGCGGAAAGGCGGCTCGTTCAGATGCGAATTCTGTCCGCAGAGGTCCTCCCGGAGAAAGTGCGCAGGCTCTGCCTGCGCGCGTGCTGCGACCTACCGCAAGACGTGCTGACTGCTCTTTCCGCCGCCCGCGCCGCCGAAGTGCCCGAAAGCGCCGCCCATTCTGTTTTATCTCAATTAATCGAAAATCAAGCGCTTGCCCGCAGCTGCCAGCGTCCTATTTGTCAGGACACGGGCGTTGCTGTCGTGTTTGCCGATCTCGGCGAAGAGCTTTTTATCGAAGGCAGTTTGGAACAAGCCGTCAACGAAGGCGTGCGTCTTGCGTATACGGAAGGCTACCTCCGTAAATCCGTTCTCGACCCGATCACGCGCAAAAACACACTCGACAATACGCCCGCCGTTCTCCATATCCGCTTTGTACCGGGAGACAAGCTCCGGCTCACCGTTGTGCCAAAAGGCTTCGGCAGCGAGAACATGAGCAAGCTTTCAATGCTTTCGCCTTCCGCGGGACTGCCCGGCATTCTCGATACCATCGTTTCCGCCGTCGTGAGCGCGGGCGCTTCCGCCTGCCCGCCGGTGGTCGTTGGCGTCGGCATTGGCGGAACCATGGAAACAGCGGCGCTTCTGGCCAAGCGTCAGCTCCTGCGAACGCTTGGCGAACCCGCCGAACGCAGCGATCTTGCCGCAATCGAGCGGGAAGCGCTGGAGCGCATCAACCAGACCGGCATCGGCCCCATGGGACTCGGCGGTAAGACGACCGCGCTTGCGGTGCATGTTGGCGCTCTGCCCACGCATATCGCGGGCCTGCCCGTCGCGGTCAACCTGCAGTGCCATGCGTGCCGCCATGCCAGCGAGGAGATATAATATATGGAGTACTCGCTCAGCGTTCCGGTTTCATTAGAAGATCTTCAAAAGCTCCGCGCAGGCGACGTGATTCGCCTCAGCGGAACGCTCTATACCGCGCGGGACGCAGCGCACGCCCGCTTTACTGAGCTTTTACGGCGCGGCGACCCTCTGCCCGTACCCAAAGGCTGCTGCATCTATTACGCTGGCCCCTGCCCCGCCGCGCCCAGCGAAGTGATCGGCCCCTGCGGTCCTACCACCAGCAAGCGCATGGACGCCTTTACCCCAGCGCTCATCGACTACGGCGTTTGCCAGTTCATTGGCAAGGGCGCGCGCGCAAAATCCGTCAACGAGGCGATGAAGGGCAAAGCCGTTGGTTTTGCGGCCACCGGCGGCGCGGGCATGCTCTACGCCTCCCGCGTTACCGCCTGCGAGCTGATCGCATTCGAGGATTTGGGCGCGGAGGCGGTCTACCGGCTCAAAGTAAGCGATTTTCCCGTGGTGGTGTCGTTCGACCTGTTGGGCAACGACGTCTACGCCCGTTCGTAAATAACGCACCGTCCTGTTTGGCCGGAGCGATACGGTTTACAAAAAGACCCTACAATCGAAAGGAGCTATCTTATGGCAAACTGTGCAATCGTTGGTATCAACTGGGGTGACGAGGGGAAAGGCCGCATGGTCGATTTGATCGCGGCGGATTTCGGCGTCGTCGTACGCTATCAGGGCGGCAATAACGCGGGCCACACCGTCGTCAACGAATACGGCAAATTCGCGCTGCATCTGCTGCCTTCCGGCATCTTCCGCAAAGGTGTTGTCAACGTCCTCGGTAACGGCGCCGTGGTCGATCCGGAAAAACTGCTTGAGGAGATCGAAGATCTGCGCAGCAAGGGCATTGCCGTCACGCCGGAAAACCTCAAGGTCAGCGACCGCGCGCCCATCGTCTTTCCCTACCATCGGGATCAGGACGCGCTCGAAGAAGCGCGCCTGCAGGACGCCAAATACGGCTCCACCAAGCGCGGCATCGCGCCCGTCTACGGCGATAAGTACATGAAGAAGACCATCATGCTCGGCGAGCTGTTTTATCCCGATTATCTCAAAAAGCGGCTCGAAGGCATTCTGGAGTGGAAAAACCTGATCCTCAAGAACGTCTATGGCGCAAAGACCTACACGCTCGACGAGCTCATGGACTGGCTGAGAGCCTACGGCGATCCGCTCAAGCCCTTTATCTGCGATACCGGCGCGTTCCTGCGGGAAGCGGACGGCAAGAAGAACATCCTCTTCGAAGCACAGCTCGGCGTGCTGCGCGATCTGGATTTCGGCATCTACCCCTACACGTCCAGCTCCGCGCCGCTGGCGGCCTACGCGCCCATTGGCGCGGGCATGCCGGGGGCGAAGATCGACCGCGTGATCGGCGTCGTCAAAGCCTATTCCACCTGCGTGGGCGAAGGTCCGTTCACGGCGGAATGGTTCGGCGAGGAAGCTTCGCGGCTTCGCGAAGCTGGCGCGGAATACGGCGCGGCAACCGGCCGTCCCCGCCGCGTCGGCCCCATGGATATCGTTGCAACGCGCTACGGCGTGACCATGCAGGGCGCAACGGAAGTCGCGCTCACCAAGATTGATATCCTCTCCTATATGGAGAAGATCCCCGTCTGCGTCCAGTACGAACTGCACGGTAAAAAGACGGACGACTTCCCCTTCCCCGCCGTCGTTGGAGACGCCAAACCCGTTATCGAATACCTGCCCGGCTGGGGAACCGACATCTCCGGCTGCCGCTCGTTTGGTGAATTGCCCAAGGCGGCACAGGACTACATTCTCTATATCGAAAAGAACATCCGCTGCCCGATAACGAATGTCTCCGTCGGCGCGGATCGGGAAGCAATTATCCGGAGGTAATCCATGCGAGACGTCTATGAAAGTCCGCTCAACAGCCGTTACGCTTCCGCGGGGATGCAGCGGCTCTTCTCGCCGGATATGCGGTATTCCACCTGGCGCAGGCTCTGGACGAGCCTTGCGCGCGCGGAGCACGCCCTCGGCCTGCCGGTAACTCAGCAGCAGGTGGACGAACTCGCGGAACACCAAACAGACATCGACTACGACGCGGTGGAAGCACGCGAAAAGCAGGTTCGCCACGACGTGATGGCGCATGTCTACGCTTACGGGCTCGTCTGCCCCAACGCGGCGGGCATCATCCATCTGGGCGCGACCAGCTGCTTTGTGACCGACAATGCGGACTTAATCATCCTGCGGGACGCGCTCTTGAGCATTCAAAACAGCGTCTATGCCGTGCTGTCCGCGCTGAAACCGTTCGCCGAGCGCACAAAAGCGATTCCCACCGTTGGCTACACGCATTTTCAGGCCGCCCAACCGGTCACCATCGGCCGCAGAGCTTGTCTCTGGATGCAGGACTTGTTTCTCGATCTCGAGGAGATTACGGACACGCTTTCCGCCATCCGCTTTCTGGGCAGCCGGGGCGCAACGGGCACGGAAGCGAGCTTTGTTTCGCTCTTTGGCGGGGACACGGAAAAGATTGACGAGCTCAATAACAGAATCGCGGCGGACTTCGGCTTTACCGAGTGCTACGACGTCACGGGTCAAACCTACCCGCGCAAACTCGACAGCCGGATTCTCAACGCGCTTTCGAGCGTGGCGCAGAGCGCTTACCGCTTCGGCGGGGACGTGCGCCTGCTGCAGCACGATGGCATCCTCTCGGAGCCGTTCGAATCCGGGCAGATCGGCTCTTCCGCCATGGCGTATAAGCAAAATCCCATGCGCTCGGAGCGCATCTGCTCGCTCGCACGGTTTGTGATGACTACCGCGCAGAACGCGCCGCTCACCGCAAGTTCGCAGTGGATGGAGCGCACGCTGGACGACTCCGCCAATCGAAGGCTCTCGCTGCCGGAAGCGTTTCTGGCAACCGACGCGATTCTCCGCCTCATGGCGAACGTCGCCGCCGGCCTGATTGTGCACGAAGCCGCCAACGCCCGCATCCTTTCGGACGCGCTGCCGTTTCTGGCGACGGAAAACCTGCTCATGGCGGGCGTCAAAAAAGGCGGCGATCGGCAGAAGCTGCACGAAATCATCCGTAAGCACTCCGTCGCGGCAAAAGAACGCCTTTCGCAGGGACTGCCGAACGACCTCGCCGAGCGGCTCTCCGCCGACGCGGACTTCCCGCTGGATCAAGCGGAAATTCAAGCGGAACTCGACCCGATGCGGCATATCGGTCGCTCTGTCGAGCAGGTGGATCGGTTCCTCAGTCGCCATCCGATACCGGAAACAAAACCGCTGGAAGCGGTAACGCTGTAGCGTTTTCATGCAAAAAACAGACCCGGCGGACAGCGTCCGGGTCTTTTTTTGCCGCTTTGTGTAATTCTTGCATGAAACGAGCACAATACTGTTAATATTCTTGCGTTTCTAAACGCATAACGTTATAATTGTCGTGGTTATTAGCACGATACTTCATTTCACAAAAGGATGACTTTCCTATGAAAGCGCTTCAGCTGCTCGACCTCTCCATCGGCCCGGATCTGCACGAACTCACCAAGCACGGCACGCCCGTTTTCCCCTGCGCGGGGTACGATGAGGATCCCGGCAAGTACCTTGCGGGCAATATCCCCTGGCACTGGCACGAGGAATTGGAGATCGTGCTGGTGACGGAGGGTGAAACCTGCGTGCTCTGCGGCGAAACGGAGTACCGCATCGGCGCGGGCGACGCAATCTTTGTCAACAGCAACGTGCTGCATAAGCTCAAGCGCGCCGTACCCGGCGAGCCCAGCCGCATCAACAGCCTTGTGTTTCAGCCGGAGCTCGTGAGCAGTTTTCCCCAGAGTATTGTTCAGCAGCGGTATATTCAGCCGCTGATGCACAGTTCCGCGCTCTCTGAGGTGCTCTTAAGCCACGACATCCCCTGGCAGCAGGAAGCGATTGCATATTTTCAAAACGCGTTTGCCGCGTTTGTCGGGGATGAATACGGTTTCGAAATCCTCGTGCAGGTCGAGCTCATGCGCATGCTGCGCACCATCCTGCTCAACCAGAAGGATCGTCTCGCGGAAAACGACCTCGTGCAAAACAAGGACTCCGTGCGCATCAAGCAGATGCTGGGCTTCATCCACGCGCGCTATGCCGAGCCGCTGACCGTTTCCCAGATTGCGGGCGCTTCCGCCATCAGCGAGAGCGAATGCTACCGGTGCTTCCGCAAGGTGCTGGATACATCCCCCATTGACTACCTGCTGCAATACCGCATCCGCGCCGCGGCGGGCCTGCTTGCCGGCACGGACCGCAGCGTTTCGGATATCTGCTTTGCCACCGGCTTCAACAGCCCAAGTTACTTTGCAAAGGTGTTCCGTCAGGAACTGCAGTGCAGCCCGCGGAAATACCGCGCGGCGCGTCAGGCGAAACCCTGCGCTTCCGACGGCGATACAGCGCCGGAAGCTGCGTTTGAGGACGCCGCGCTGGAAGAATAAACCGAAATCCATCTGTCATTACAACGCGGAAACAGCCGTTCGCTTTGCCCAATCCTTTCCCTCGGACTGCAGACGCAATAAAAACCTCTTTTCTATTCGCCATATTTCCGCTATACTGTATTGAATAGGCGAAAGTTTTCCTGTCGCGGCGGTTTCAGACATACGATGAATCGTTGCGTTGACAAACGACTCGTAACAGTATTATAATATCGATATAGACTAACGGAGGTGTACTATGCCGAAAGAAACTCCGGTCTCGATTTCGAGGCAAGCGCTGCAGCGTATGCCGTATTACCTGCAGGCGCTGCGCACAGCGCTGGACTCCGGCGCGGAGATCATTTCCGCGCCCACCGTTGCAGCCCAACTCGGGCTCAACGAGGTGCAGGTGCGCAAGGACTTCGCTTCCGTCAGCAACATTGCGGGCAAACCGAAAACCGGGTTCCAAACGCGCGAGCTCATCGCCGCCATCGAAAGCTGCCTTGGTTACGATAACTCCAACGAAGCGGTGCTCGTCGGCGCGGGCAGTCTGGGACGCGCGCTGCTCTCCTACCGCGGGTTCGAAGCCTACGGCCTCAGCATTGTCGCCGCGTTCGACGTAGACCCCAACCTGACCGGCGGCGAGATCTCCGGCAAGCAGGTGCTCCCCATGAGCAAGCTCCCTTCGATCTGCCAGAGCATGAACATCCATATCGGCATCATCACCGTGCCCGCTTCGCAGGCGCAGGCGGTCTGTGACGCGCTTGTCGGCAGCGGCGTGCTGGCCATTTGGAACTTTGCGCCCATGCACCTGAACACGCCGGAAGGCATTCTGGTGCAAAACGAAAACATGGCGGCTTCGCTTGCCGTTCTCTCCAAGCACCTGTCCGAGCGGCTCGAATCCGGTCTGGCAAAATAAACCGAACGAATCAAAATCAACAGCACGGGTTCCGTGCTGTTTTTTCTTGCTTTCCGCCGTTTTGAATAAACTGTTTTGCACGCGGCGGTGGAGCCTTTTCCCTGTGAAAATTCTTTTCCGTAATTTTTAACTAGCGTATTGACACGAAATTATATCAGTGCTATATTATCGATATCAGATATCGATAACAATGTACTGATATAAAGGAGATCAAAGTTATGGCACGTTTCACACTCCCCAGAGACCTGTATCACGGCAAAGGCGCTCTCGAAGCGCTCAAAACCCTCAAGGGCAAAAAGGCGATTGTCGTTGTTGGCGGCGGTTCCATGAAGCGTTTCGGCTTCCTTGACCGCACCGTTACCTACCTCAAAGAGGCCGGCATGCAGGTGGAACTGTTCGAAGGCGTCGAGCCCGACCCCTCCGTGGAAACCGTTCTGCGCGGCGCGGAAGCCATGCGCAAGTTCCAGCCGGACTGGATCGTTTCCATCGGCGGCGGCTCCCCCATCGACGCGGCGAAAGCCATGTGGGCGTTTTATGAATATCCAGAAACGACCTTTGAGTCGCTCTGCATTCCGTTCAATTTCCCGACGCTGCGCACCAAGGCGCACTTCTGCGCCATTCCCTCCACCTCCGGCACTGCTACCGAAGTGACCGCGTTCTCGGTCATTACGGACTACCACAAGGGCGTTAAGTACCCGCTGGCGGACTTCAACATCACGCCGGACGTTGCGATTGTGGATCCCGACCTTGCGGAAACGATGCCCAAGAAGCTCACCGCGCATACCGGCATGGACGCGATGACCCACGCCATTGAAGCGTACGTTTCCACCCTCCACTGCGACTATACCGACCCGCTTGCGCTCCACGCCATCAAGATGGTCGGCGAGTTCCTCGTGGATTCCTACAATGGGAATATGGAAGCGCGCGATCGCATGCATAACGCGCAGTGCCTTGCGGGCATGGCGTTCTCCAACGCGCTGCTCGGCATCGTCCACTCCATGGCGCATAAGACCGGGGCTGCGTACAGTGGCGGGCATATTGTCCACGGCTGCGCAAACGCCATGTATCTGCCTAAGGTCATCGCCTACAACGCCAAGAATCCGGAAGCTGCCAAGCGTTACGGTGAAATTGCGGCGTTCCTCGGCCTTGAACCCACGGCCGCCGCGCTCATCAAGCACATTCGCGCCATGAACGCCAAGCTGGATATCCCCGGCGGCATCAAGGATTACGAAGGTGGCATCATCGACGAAAAGGAATTCCTCGAAAAGCTGCCCAAGGTTGCGGAACTCGCCGTTGGCGACGCCTGCACCGGCTCCAACCCGCGCTCCATCACCCCCAAGGAGATGGAGAAACTGCTCAAGGCCTGCTATTACGACACGGAAGTCGATTTCTAATACGGCAGGGTTCTTTCCTCGGTTCAGACAGGCAAAGCCGCTCTCTCCTGCAGGAGGGCGGCTTTTGCGTGGGCTTTTTTCAGGGGCTCCGCCCCCGAACCCCCGTTTAAGGGACAAGTCCCTTAAAAATCCCTTCTTTTGAGATTTCACGAATTATAATAAATTTCGTGTGTTTTCAGTCTGATAATGAAGTTGGATACCCCTGTAAAACAGTATCAGGAGGAAAACATGCAAACAAAAGACTATTCCGTCGTTCTCGACATGATGCGAACGCTCCCGTTCCAGCCGTTCGAAGTTGTCGAGGGCGACACGGGCAACGTCCTGCACGTAACCCTGCTTAACAACGGCGACGCAATGGATCTTACGGGATGCAAGCTCTGCGTCGTCTTTGCTTCCAGCAGCGGTTTTGCCATGCAGGACGAAACCAGCGGCATTACAAAGTCCGACGAAACCGGCGCGTTTGATATTCTGCTTTTGCCAACCGCATACGGCGCGGGCAACGTCAGCGCGGACGTGCAGATTTACAGCGGGGACAACGACGCAACGCTCATTACGAGCACGCGCTTTGACTTCCGCTGCCGCAAGTCGCTCATCAGCGGCGAGATCATCCGCGCCAACGCCGCCTACCCGCCGCTGATCGAAGCCGCGCGCGCGGCAAACGAAGCGGCCAGCTCCGCCCTTGCCGCCGCCGAGCGAATCGGCAGCGACATTGGGGAACTGAACGTGCAGGCAGACTGGTCGGAAACGGACGATGCGTCGGACGCGTTTATCCGCAACAAACCCGCCATCCCGTCCACACCCGAATCGGTCGGTGCAGCTGCCGCCGCGCACGCTTCCCAGCACGGGCCGGAAGGTTCCGACCCCGTGACTCCCATTGCGCATGCTTCACGCCACGCGTCCGGTGGCGCGGACGCGCTGTCGCCAGCAAACATCGGAGCTGCGGCGCTCTCCGACGGCAAAGTTATGCCGGAGCAGGCAAGCGCCGCGATATTGGCGTACACCGCAAGTCACACGCTGGCGCTTTCCGACACAGGCAAGCTGATTTTGATGAATCTGTCCTCCGCGGGAACGCTGACTATTCCAACCAACGCTTCCGTCGCGTTCCCGGTCGGCACGGAACTCGAACTCTGCCAGTACGGCGCGGGCGCGCTAACTGTTGTCGCGGCGCCCGGCGTGGCGCTCGCCTCTCTCGACGGTGCGGTGCTCTTTGCCGGTCAGTATGCCTGCGCAACGCTTAAACAGATTACCGCGAATGTTTGGCTGCTGGCCGGAGGCGTCGCATGAGGATGATGCGGCGCGGCGGTGTGCTGGCTGGCAGCGTCGGCGAGCTGGCGTTTTCGTTTTCCGGCGCTTACTCCTTTCTGGACGATGGCGGCGGAAACTACCGCTACCGCTTCCTTTCCAGCGGGATTCTTACCGTTACGCGCAAAGTAGTCATCGACGCGTTTCTGGTCGGCGGCGGCGCGAGTGGAAGGCGCTCCTCCAACTATGGCGGCGGAGGCGGAGGAGGCTATACGTTGACCTACTCAAATCTTACGCTGCGGCGCGGAACATGTTATTCCATCGTCGTTGCCGCAACGCAGACCGCGGAAGCGGATCCGGGTAACGCGACCTCCGCGTTCGGTTACACGGCAAACGGCGGAAACTGCGCATCAGCCGAAAACGGTGGTTCCGGCGGCAGCGGCGGCGGCAGCGGCGGGCAGGAATCGTATCAGCGCGGAAACGGCGGCACAAACGGCGGCGGTGGCGCGGGTTCCACCCCCGGCAGCGGCCAGGGTTCCACCACGCACGAGTTCGGCATCTCCACCGCGACACTGTATTCCGGGGGCGGCGGTGGATACGGCAGAGCGGGCGGCGCGGGCGGCGGCGGTAACGGTTATTCCTACAGCGGCACTTCCATTGAGGCCATGAGCGCCGCAAGCAACTCCGGCGGCGGCGCGGGTGGCGCTTCCGGCGGCACGCAGCTGAAATACGGGTACGGCGGCAGCGGAATTGTCGTAATTCGCAACCACCGCAGCGCATAAGGAGGAGAATAAAAATGGATCAGCCAACGAACTACGCTATTGTCGAAAACGGCGTCGTGACCAACGTTATCTGGCTCTGCGCCTCCAACGCGTTTGATTTTCCTGCCGCCGTGAGCGTGCAGGGCAGGCTTGTCGCGGTTGGGGACACGTTCGAAAACGGCGTGTTTTATCACGCAGGCGAACCGGTGCCGACCGAAGAGGAGCGCATCGCTCTTCTCGAAGCTGAGCTGGAAGAAGGGAATTGAGCCTCTTCTTTCCTTCCCCTGCTTTCTCCGGTCTATTTAGAAAACGCAAAAACCGGATGCAAAAAAGACGGCGGATAAACCGCCGTCTTTGTGTATGAGAAATGGAGTGCTTGGAGTTTGAAAGCGCGTTTTTATTCGTCCATGGAGAACTCGTAGTCCTTGCCAGGGAGAATCGCATTGGCAACGATGCCAACGATGGCTGCGGTGGCCAGACCGGAGAAGCTCAGGCTACCGATTTTGACGGCGCCCCAAACCAGAGCGGCGGAATTGGAGCCCATTGCGGAGCTCGTCTGAATCCCCAGGCCAGTGACCAGAATGAGTGCGGCAACAAGAACATTGCGCATATTCTTGAAGTCCACTTTGCTCTCGACGACCGTACGAACGCCGGTGGCGGTAATCATGCCGTAGAGCACGATGGAAATGCCGCCGATGATGGCCGCGGGAATCGTGTTGACGAACGCTTCGAACAGGCTGACGAACGAAAGGATAATCGCCATGCATGCTGCGATGAACATGACTTTCGGATCATAAACCTTCGTGAGCGCCACAACGCCGGTGTTCTCGGAGTAGGTCGTGTTCGCGGGTCCACCCATGAGGCCCGCAAACGAGGTTCCAAGGCCATCGCCGAGGAGCGTGCGGGTCAAGCCGGGGTTGGCAATGAAGTTTTTGCCGCAGGTCGCGCCGATGGCGCAGATATCACCAATGTGCTCAACCAGCGCCGCAACTGCAACAACGATGAATGTAAGCATCGTTCCGAAGTCGAATTTCGGGAGGAAGAACGGAGGAACCGAAATGACATCGGCAATTCCCGTAATCTTCAGGCCGGAGAAATCGACCCAGGCGGGTCCAAACGCGGTGACGATGCAGGCAACCAGGTAAGCGCCGAAAATACCGATCAAAACCGGAATGATCTTGATCATGCCCTTGCCCCAGATGTTGACTACAATCACGATGATGATCGTAATGATCGCCAGCCACCAGTTGTTTGCCGCCTGGTTGAACGCGAAGTATGACAGTCCAAGACCAATCAGCATGATGATCGGGCCGGTGACAACCGGCGGGAAGAGCTTCATGATGTTCTTCGCTCCGAAGATGGCAAACAGTGCTGCAAAGATAACATACGTTAAACCTGCGGCAACGATACCGCCGGTTGCGTACGGCATACCGAGCGTGCTCGCGGCTCCCAGGATTGCGCCGATGAATGCGAACGACGAGCCGAGGAAAATCGGGATTCTACGCTTCGTGATAAAGAAGAACCAGATCGTCGCAATACCAGCGCAGAACAAGGTAACAGAGATGGACATGCCGCAAATAATCGGAACAAGAACAGTAGCCCCAAACATTGCAAATACGTGCTGGAGACCGAGAACCATCATTTTGCCGGTTCCGAGCTCCTTAAAGCCATCGTAAATGCCTTCGACTTTCTTTTCCATTGAATTACCTCCTAATTTTTTTGTGTGATTAGGTCTCCATTTCTCCTGTTTATCATAAGAGCTTTCGCCCCTTGATACCTAATTGTCGTGTGTTCGCGCCCCTGGATCAAAGCGCAAAACGCTTTTCACGGTCGAACGCAAACCAAAACCAGCCTTATCCCAAAAGGCCTTTGAATGGAGGGTAATCGCTTCGTCCTCTTCCCTTTTTGTGTTCAAAGATCAAACTTTCATCATAATATTCTATGGATGATTCTTCATTCCTCAACTGTAACAGATCTCGCGCCGCCGCAGCGGAACCATTCGGTTTCGAAATATACTTTCGCTGAACAATACAGACCGGGTAAGTCGAAGTTTTTTAGTAATTCCTGTCGTATCTTTATACCGTGTTTCCCTATCCCGCCGCGCATCGCGCATTTCTCCAGCTTCTTTGCCGTTTCCGGGTAAGACAAAAAGGAGAGCGGTGCGTTTGCTTTGTTTTTCTTGCAAACGCAGACAGTTCACGTGTTTGTCAAGGTGCGATTGTCGTCATGGATTTTTCAAGAGCCCCGTCGGGGCGGATCGTGTTTCAGACCCTATCCGCCCTAGAATACACGAACCGCCCGACGAATGCAAGCACTACTTTGTCTCGTTGTTCGATTTTTCACGCAGCGCCTTGAGGACGTCCTCCGGCGTAATCGGCATCCTGTGGAACCGTACGCCAATGGCGTTGTACACCGCGTTGGCAATGGCCGGCGCGCCCGGCACCATGAGCGGTTCACCTACGCCGCGCGCCCCATAAGGGCCGGTGGGTTCGGCGTGCTCAATGTATTTTACCACAAATTCGGGGATATCGTCAGCAGTCGGTATCTTGTAGTCCATAAAGCTCTTATTGAGCACGCGCCCGTTCTTGAGCTTGAGTTCTTCAAAGATCGCTGTGCCGAGCGCCTGTACCATCGCTCCTTCACTTTGAGCACAATAAAGCGCGGGGTTGACAACTTTCCCAGCGTCAAAACAGGAACACATCTTGAGCACCTTGATCACGCCGGTTTCGGTATCCACCTCAACCTCCGCGCCGTTTGCGCCCATGGTCCAGTACGCCGCGGGATGATGCTTTGCAAGACCGGTTTTTTTATCGGTATTGATGTTGTTCTCCAGCGTAAACGAGCCGACGCCGATGGCGGGGCCGCCGTAACCGGAGCCGTCCGGGAATGAGACGCCAAGTGCAAAATCTGAAATCGGCAGCCTGCGCTCCGAATAGATTTTGTGCACCACATACCCATCCTCAAACATAAGATCCCGCTTGGCCGCACCCATCTTGATCTGCGCTAAGTCGAGTACTTTTTCTTTGAGATCCTCAGCGGCCAGTTTGACCGCGTTGCCCGCGCAATAAGTCGTGCGGCTCGCCACCGTCTGCCATTCATACGGTGTGTGGTCGGTATCGCCGGAAACAAACGTAATTTTATCCGGCGAAACAGACAGAACCTCTGCCGCTATCTGCGGCAAAACGGTGCAAACCCCCTGTCCCATCTCCTGCCCGCTGGACATCAGAATAAAGGTGCCGTCCTCGTTCATGCGAAGGATCGCGCTGCTGCCCGCGTTGGTCGGCATGGAAGGCGCTTTCCAGCCACCTGCGATGCCTTTTGCGCGTAGCTTGGTCGGACTGCCAGAAGGCGCGCAAGGTTTGCCGTACTCGATGTCCTTTGCAACTTCCTCCAGACATTCTTGAAAACCGGCAATTTCAAGCTGCTCACCCATACCGGTAAACCCACCCGGACGGATTCCGTTGATCCGGCGCATATCCAGTTCAGAAACGCCAATTGCCTTTGCGACCATATCGATATTCTGTTCGATGGCGAAATGGATTTCGCACATGCCGAATCCGCGGTACGGCCCGCCGACGGGATGGTTGGTATAGACGCAGTAGCTGTCCGTCCAGACATTGTCGATGTCATACGGGCCTGCGCTCGCCCATCCGCCCGCCTTGGTGATGTTAACGCCATACTCGGTATATGCTCCGCCGTCCCAAACGAACTTGTTTCTAACACCGAGAATTTTACCGTCCTTGCGCACGGCAGTCTCGATGGTCGCGTGCAAGCCCTGGCGAACGTATGCATTGACGAACTCATCTTCGCGCGAATAGACCAGCTTGACAGGTCTTCCCTGACAATGCCGTGCGAGCGGTATAACAATGCCTTCCAGCGTCGTGCCCGCCTTACTGCCAAATCCGCCGCCGACCGCGGGTGAAACCACGCGGATTTTGTTAAGAGCCATGCCGAATGCAACCGAAAGTGCCTGCCGCACTGCGTAAGGCGACTGACAGCTCGACCACACGGTCAATTTGCCGTTCGCTTCGTACTTGGCCATGCAGGCATGCGGCTCAAGCGGCACGTGCTGCACATGCGGAATATAGAAAGAGTTCTCATACACCGCGTCCGCTTCCGCGCAGGCGGCTTCAAAATCGCCTTTGCGCAGAACGTAGTGGTGTGAGATGTTCGTGCCCGCTTCCGGAAGGAAGATTGGCGCAATCTTGTACGATCCCAAGTCTGGATGAATGACCGGCGCGTCCGGCTTCATGCCGTCCAAGGCATTCGTCACAGCGGGCAGTTCTTCATAGACGACCTTGACGAGGTCGCAGGCCGCCTGCGCAATTTCCGGCGTTTCCGCCGCCACCGCCGCAACCGCTTCGCCCATGTACTTGGCGGTGTCGCCCGGCTTGGCCATGAAGTACCGGTCTTCCAGATACAGACCCGCGCGGTTGGGGTATTCGTCCCCGCAGATGGCGCAGCGAACGCCCGGCAGTTTCCTCGCTTCCGTCAGATCGACGGAGATAATCTTTGCATGCGCGTAAGGGCTGCGTACACACTGGGCGTAGAGCATGCGCGACAAATGCATGTCGTCGACAAATTCGAGCGAGCCCGTCACTTTTTGAACTGCGTCGGATCGTTCTGCCGACTTGCCGACATATTTGAGTTCTTCCATCAGTTCGCGCCCCCTTTCGCTTGATCGGCGTTCTGTTTGGCTACGTCTTCAATGGCCTCGATAATGCGGATATACCCCGTGCAGCGGCAGAGGTTACCGGAGATGGCGTGCTTGATTTCGTCCCGCGTCGGGGTCGGGTTTTCGTTCAGCAGCGCTGTTGCGCTCATGATAAAGCCCGGCGTGCAGAAGCCGCACTGCAAAGCGGCGTGCTCGACAAAGGATTTCTGCAGCGGGGAGAGATTGCCATCGTGATCGGCAACGCCTTCGATGGTGGTAATATGCATGCCGTCCATCTCGGGCGCGAGCACGAGGCAGGCGTTGATGGGTTTGCCGTCCACAATCACCGTGCAGGCGCCGCATTCCCCTGCCGCGCAGCCGACTTTTGTGCCGGTGAGGTGCAGTTCGTCGCGGATGACGCTGAGCATGGTGCGGTTCGGCTGAACGTCCATTTCATAGGCTTCTTCATTGATGAAAAAGCAAACGTGAATCTTCTTCATGTTCTTTCCCCCTTACCGAACCGCCATAAGGCCGTTTCTCACAATGACTTCCGTCACGTCCAGCCGGTAAGCCTTGCTGGCGCGCACGTCGTCAATGGGTGAAACTTCCGTTTGGGCGAGCTTTGCCGCTTCCTCAATCAGCGCGTCCGTCAGCGGTTTTCCAGCCAGCAGCGCTTCTGTCTTGGGCAGGCGAACGGGCGTTGGCGCAACCGCGCCGAGCGCGATGCAAAAGCTGTTTCCGTCCTTGACGATCGTTCCGCAGATGGTCGAAAGATCGACTTCCTTTCTGCGGGCAACCTTTGTAAACACGCCTTTTACGCCTTCCACATATGGCACGCGGATGGCGGTGACGAGTTCGTCTTCCTTGAGTACGGTTTTACGCACGAACGTAATGAATTCTGTAATCGGCACTTCGCGCTTGCCGGAAGCGCTCTCCAGCATGACCACGGCGTTCAGCGCGTAGAGCGGAGTGCCGGTGTCGCAGAGCGGAGAAGCGTTAACGATGTTGCCAATGCAGGTGGCGCGGTTACGCACCTGCTTGCTGCCGATGGACTCGGCGGCATCGCCTAGGAACGGGTAATACCGTTTGACGTTCTCGTCCGCGGCCAGCGCGGCAACCGTCGCGCAAGCGCCGATCACGAGACCGTTCTTTTTATCGAATGTAATCCTGTCCAAACCGGGGATGTGCTTGATGTCGATTACGGCATCCGGCGCAATCAGCTTTTCACGAAGCTGAATCACCACGTCCGTTCCGCCGTTGAGCAGCACGGCTGCTTTTCCGTACCGCGCGCGCAGTTCGGAAGCCTCCGCGATGGTCTTCGGCTGGTAATAGTCGAATTCCTTCATTTGCAACCCTCCAAAATAAATCTGTTCCCGCACCGCCGTTTCCACGCTGGCGGTGCTTCGCGTTTCTGACTGACCGTCCCGTTCGTTGCTTCTGCCGCGGTATGGAATCCAGAGGAATCCGGCGTCTTCAACTGATAACAGTAACAGTTTATGTTCCTGTTTTCACGTGGGTATGTCCGTCATGCAACATTTCTGAAAAAAGTGTGGCCGATCGTTACTTCAGAGGCTTGAAAAGCGGCTTCGCTGTGATCAGGAAACAGCGATCGCCTCGGCGCAAGCCTTCGAAACGATCGAAGGAAACGTCACGTTGCGAATGTGTTTTTGTTTTTGTAAATAGTAGTGGAAGTTGTCAATATCGTTCTGGGACAGCGTGTCCTCGGGGTGTGAAATAACCGAAAAGAAGATGTTTGCCGTGTCGTACGTTTGATTTGTAATGGCGTTGTATTTATCCTTCGAGAGGTTTCCGTTGCTGGCGTGAGCCTGAATCTCATCCCGCAGGAAATACAGTTCCCTGAGCAGTTTGAGGACGACTTCATCCGCGGGTTTCCGCATCAAAGCCTGAATTTGGGGCGGCTGCTCTTCCAGCGGTTTAAGCCGCAGCAAGCCGCCGCCGATTGCTTCAACCGCCAGTTCGGCGGTGCAGGACAAATCGGGCAAAACGAGGTCGGCCAGTTCACAGTAGCGCGTGGCAAACTTGTCGCAAATTGGATTCACTTTCCATTTGCGATAGTATGAAATGAATACAAAAATCCCTGCCATAGCCGCCACGGTGAGCAGCGCGTAGATTGGTCCCATCTGTCCGCCTCCTGAAATTTATTTTCAGGAGACGGCCGGAACGGAGGATTTCGCCCCGGCCGCCCCTGTGTTTCAGAAATTATACATCGTCAAACCCGTCGAACGCAACGACGCGGCTGATGCAGCTTTCGCCTTCGACCAGCTTCCAGGGGAAGATGCCGATGACGCAGCGCTTGTTGGAGAGCTTCTCAATCTCTCCGCCGAGGCATTCCGCGTGAATCGCTTCGTAAGGTTTGCAGAACAGCTCAATGTGCATGGCCTGATAGTGCTCCGGCCAGGGGTACACTTCGTTGAGCGTTTTGCCGTACTTTTTCTGGAAGAGCTTGTCGCAGGCGGTCGCTTCCATGGGCTCCCAGTCGCGAATCTTCGTGTTCATCGGGTGATCCGCACTGCCGCAGTCCACGCCGATCCAGCGGATCTTCTTATCGCGCACCCACTGAATGAAGTCCAGCGACGGGCCGGGATGGCGCAGCATGTAGCGGCGCTCGTCGGCGGTCGGGCTGTCCCAGCCGTAGATGTGGTAGCCGGTGTTGATAATGAGCACATCGCCTTCCTTAACGGTCACGCGGCGCTCGATGTCTTCCGGCGTGTAGATGCCAAAGTCCTCCGCCTGATCGGAGAGGTCTACCACCACGCCCGGCGCGCAGAGCTTGGTCAGCTCCAAAGACGCTACGTCGCGCCCCGCGGTGTCAAAGTGCAGCGGGCCATCCAGATGGGTGCCAACGTGGTTACTGTGCGTCATCAGCTGGCCGTTTGCGCCGTTGGGGGTGAGACGCTTGAAGAACTTCATCTGAAGCGGCTCATAGGTCGGCCATGCGGGCGTGCAGATGCCGATCGGGATCGTGAGGTCATACATTTTGATATCGGACCATTTGCTCATAGTGTTTCCCTCCTGGTGTGTTTTTTTAAATCTTTCTTTATATCATCGCTCTTATGCAGAGCCGGAATCCGAATGCGGAGACGCCCGCTTTTGTATCATAACCGCTGCCAGCGCGGGAGTCGGTTTGAAAAACAACGCGCTTATTTTGCCCACGCCTCCGCGCACGCCGCCAGCGCCAACTTAAAGCACTCTTCCGGCGGATGGACGAGACCAGCGCCAACCTGCCCGACCCCGGGGTTTTTATGCGCAATGCCGGTGTTGATGATCGGGCGGATGCCGGTTTCAATCACCTTGAGGACGTCGATGCCCGTAGGTCCGCCGCGGAAGTTCAGCGCCGGAATCTTGTACGCCTGACCTTCGCCGACGGTGATTTCGTACATCTGCGTGGAATAGTTGATCGCGTCGCTGACCTGCCCGCCCACGAACTGGACGATGGCCGGAGCCGCCGCCATGCAGAAGCCGCCGATGCCCGCCGTTTCCGTAATGCAGGAATCGCCCAAATCGCGCGCGGCATCCTTCTCCTCATAGCCAGGGAAATACAGGCCTTTGACCATCTCGGCGGTGCCGGTAAACCACTTGTCTTTGCCAAGCCCCGCGATGCGAATGCCGAAGTCCGTTCCGTTGCGGCACATGGTGGCGACCACCGTGCAGTACGGAATATCGAAAATCGGGTCGAGCGTGCACTTCATGGCAGGCATGGAGATGTTCAGGAACGTGTGGTTGTTGCCGTTGATGAAGTTGTAGGCGGCGACCTTCTGCTCCTGCGGTTTGCTGCAGGCCATAATGGCGGGAACCAGCTCGCGGATGAGAAGCGACGTACCCGCTTCGTTGCGGTTGTGGCCTTCGTCGCCCATCTGCAGCAGTTTGGCAACGAGCACCTTGACGTCGATTTCTTTCTTGATCGCCATCGCTTCCTTGAGCACCGGGTAGAGTTCCTTCTCCATCCAGCGCAGGCGGGTAAGCACTTCCTCGTCGCAGGCGCCAAAGCGGAGCACTTTGCCGAGGCCTTCGTTGATGGTACAGTACGCGCGGTTGCCGAACGCCTTGTTTTCGAGGATCCAGACCGGCATGCTGTAGGTGACAACGCCCGCCATCGGGCCGACCGCGTCGTGCATGTTGCAGGGGTCAAACTTGATTTTGCCGCTGGCTGCAAGCGCTTCCGCTTCCACCAAGTCCTTTGCCAGCCCTTCGTAGATCAGGCCGCCCATGACCGCGCCGCGCTGCGGGCCGCTCATGCGTTCCCAGGTGACCGGCGGGCCCGCGTGCAGAATCGTAGTTTTCGTCATACCGGGAATCTCTTCGCCCGCAATGCCGAGGCCCACGATGGTCGGCTGCGCTGCGAGGATGCGGTGGAGCGCTTCCTTATTTGCGGTTTCGATCTTTGCCGCGAGTTCCGGCGCTTTCAGCTTGCGGAGGTTTGCCGCCGCTTCCTTATCGCCGCCCGCGACGGGCTTCCAGTCCACGTGAACCGCCGCTTCGCCCTGACCTTTCAGATCGTCGTAAAACGACTCGATGCCAAAGTTCACGACGTGCAGTTTTTGATTGAACAATTCGTTAAGCTTACTCATGATCGGGTCCCTCCTAGCGCAGGTTGGCCAGCACAAGCAGCGCAAAGCGCGCCGCCTGCGCGTTGCTCGGCAGCACCACCGCGCCCGCTTCTTCGAGCTGCTGCTGCGTTCTTGTCAGCGACTGCGGGTCGCCCTGCGTTCCGCAGACCGCGCAGACGCAGCAGAGGTTCCGCCCTGCGGCGGCCGCTTCCGCTTTCGCTGTTTGGATCGACAGCGCGAGGTCTTCCGCCGGGTTCGGGTGCGAACCATAGCCGATGACGCAGTCGCAGAGGATCACCGCGCATTCCGGGTCTTTGCCGTCAGCGATTACGCGTTCGGCGCGGAGACTCGGGTCGATCATCGGGTGCGGGCGTCCAACGGTGAACTCGTCGTCCCCAAAGTCGAGGAACGTGTGCTCGCGGCTCTTTCCGCCCTTTGCGTCCGCCAGTTTATCCTCCGCGTTGAGCGGAATGTTGCTGTAGATATGCCCAAGCGTACCAATCATAAGCTTCATGGCTTCGTCGCAGAGCGTACCGCCGGTGTAGAACCCGCGGATGTACTGTTGCCCCTTTGCCATCCTGCCCGCAATCTCTTTTGCCAGCGCTTCGGCTTTCGCCTGCCCCATGGAAAACGAAGTGAAGTCCTCAACCGCTGCGCCTTTACTGAGCGCGACGGCCTTACGCGCCGCGTCCTCCAGCGAAACCGCCGCAACCAGCCCGAAGGCTTCCGCTTCCTTGCGGTCGCCGCCGATAAAGCTCACGACCACCGGCTTTCCGGCTTTCGCGGCAATATTCAATATCTCGGTAGCAATCTCCTTGGCCGGGGGCTTGCTGATGAGCACGATCACCTTTGTTTTGGGGTCATTTTTGAGCGCATCAAGGCCGAGCTTCATCATCAGCCCACCGATTTCCTTCTTCAGGTCGCGCCCGCCGGTGCCGATCACCTGACTGACGCCCCCGCCGAGCTGGTCGATCAGGCTCGTAACTTCCTGCGTGCCCGTGCCGGAGGCGGCGACAACTCCGATATCCCCCGCGCGCACGACGTTGGCAAACGCGAGCGGCACGTTGTTGATAATCGCGGTTCCGCAGTCCGGCCCCATCACGAGCAGTTCGCGTTCGTAAGCAAATTGCTTGAGCGCGCGCTCTTCTTCAATAGTCACATTGTCCGAAAACAGCATCACGTTGACGCCGTGGTCAAGACATCCTTGCGCCACGTCCGCGGCGTGCCGTCCGGGAACGGAGATGACCGCCATGTTCAGCGCGGGGTCGATCTTCAGCGCGCCTTCCAATGTAGGCGGACTGTAGGAAGAAGCCTTGGCTTCCGTCTTTTTATTGAGCAGCTCTTCCACCTTTTTCATCGCCGCGGCAAAGGACGCTTCGTCCTTGCACTCCACGGCAACAAAGAAGTCGTTGGCCGTTACTTGCTTGTCGAATTCGGGTGTGGCGACTCCGATGTTATGCGCAATCTCAACGTTCAGGTCGGTGCCCATGCCGACCAGCGCTTCCGTAACGCCTTCAACCTTCTTCAACTCCTTGGAGATGAGCATGAGGGTTACGGAGTCGTAATATGCGTTTTTTCTAATTTCCAGTTGAACCACTTTTCAATTTCCTCCTGCGTGATGTGCCAGCGCGAGCGACAGCCCCGTGAGCATGTCCCCGCCGGACGTCGAGCCGATGGACAGAACCTTTTGCGCGGTCTGTTCGAGAACGGAATATTCCGCGCCGGTAACGATGGATTGGATGAGCAGCAGCAGGCCGTAGTTGACGAGCCCTTCGCCGCTCTGGAGCAGAAATGTCGCGCTGATGCGGTTTGTTTTTTCCGCCGCGCTTTGCGCCATGGCGGAAATGAGCGAAATGCGTTCCAGTTTGCCTTCCGCGCGGAAAATGGCGTGAAGTCCCGCAAAGTACCCCGCCAGCAGGTCGTCCGAGGAAGGGGTCAGCCCCATTCCGCAGCCCGCTGTTTTTTCAGCGGCATTCGCCGCGCGTTCTGCGTCGTTTGCAGAAACCGCCTGAATGAGTTCTTCGATGCGCGGAGCGAGAAACTTCGTATAGACGTTTCCTTCTCCGCCCGTTACGAGAGGCGCAAGGCAGGCTTCCGCGTCCGTTTGTTCGAGCGTTTGCCGGAGAACCGGAAGCGCCCGTCGCAGTCCATCTGGCGAGTCGAACCGGAGCGAACCGACGCCGAGATCGATCGGTTTTGCTCGGGCGCAATCGATCAAAATTCCCGCTTCGGGAATTTCAATCATACCCGGCTGCACCGCCGCCGCCATGTCCGCGCGAAAACCCAGTTCGGTAAACGAACACGGCGTTTGCACGGACACGGCGTACGGCGTTAATGTCTTTTGGCTTGCAATCAGCCCGACCAGACCGAACCTACCCTGCAGCGTGAGATTCACCGCGTGATCGAACACGGAATGCACCGTTGCCGTCACGGGCTTTTCCCGCATGAGCTTGAGGAGCCGGGAGCAGACCGCGTTTGCGGTCAGCGTCCGATTCAGCCGAGCGCGTTCCAAGCGCGGTTACGCCTTTTGGAATACGAAGCCGTACTCCTCGCAGTCGATGGTTTCCTTGTAGAGAATGTGCCGCGTGCGCACGACGCCAACGGTGGAGACCAGCTCCATTCCGCTTTCAATGCCGTCGTCAAAGCCGATCTGGCCGGTTACGCGTACGCCGTTTTCAAACTCCACGATGCCAAAGTTGAGCCAAGGCTGCATGTACCCTTCCGGCAGGTTGTAAACGCGCGTCCAGGTCAGGAGCTTGCATTTGCCTTCGAGCGGGATTTCTTCGAACTCGCGCCCGTCGCAGTCCGGGTTCTGGCACACGATGTAGCGAGGATGATGCAGCTTTCCGCATTTTTTGCACTTGTATGCGTACATGGTTTCCATATTCTCTCCTCCTTACTTCGTGGTCAGAATCGTCGCCACGACGTTGTTGCCAAAGCCGCCAAAGTTGATGGCAAGGCCGGTTTTCGCGCCTTCCACCTGTCGGCCTTCGGCCTCGCCGCGCAGTTGGCGAACCAGCTCCACGATCTGCGAAACGCCGGTGGCGCCCAGCGGATGTCCCTTGGCTTTCAGGCCGCCGGACGTGTTGACCGGAATTTTGCCGCCAATCTTCGTGTCTCCCCTGCGGGCGGCCAGATGGCCTTCCCCGCGCGGGAAGAAGCCGACTTCTTCGGACTCTTCAATCTCCAGAATCTGGAATGCGTCGTGCAGTTCGGCAACGTCGATATCCTCGGGCCCCATGCCGGCCATGGCATACGCCTTTTTCGCGCTCAGGCGAACGGCCAACAGGTCGCTCGGTTCCGCGCGGTTGGCAACCACGTGCGTATCCGTTGCGGAAGCAATGCCCGCAACGCGTACGAACTTTTTATGTCCAAAGCCCAGCGCTTCCTGCTTGTCCTGCGCAACCAGCAGCACCGCCGCAGCTCCGTCGGAAACGGGGCACATGTCGAACTGCCGCAGCGGGTCGGCCACGATGGGGTTTGTGGCGTTGATGTAGGCGGGGTTTGTGATGCGTTCCAGCACGACCGGGCGCTGGATATGCGCAACGGGGTTATGGCAGGCGTTGTCGTGGTTTTTGACGGATACGATCGAAAGGTCCTTGCTCTCCACGCCGAACTTATCCATGCAGAGGCGCGTAAACAGCCCCGCAAACGACGGCAGCGTGCAGCCGTATTTGTATTCCGCTTCCGGATGCAGCATGGTGGCAACAAAGTCCGTGCCTTCCCAGCCGGATACCGCGCGCATGCCTTCACCGCCGATAACCAGCACGCAGTCGCACATGCCGGAGGCGATGGCCATAACGCCCAGCTTCACGGCGGAAGCGCCCGAAGCGGGGCCGTTTTCCACGGTTTCCGCCATCGCGGGGCGAATGTTGAGCGTATCGACAACCGCGCTGGCAGCCCCACTGATGCGGCTGACCATGCCGGAGCCCATTGAGCCAACAAACACCTGGTCGATCACGTTTCTGCGGCCGGTCTTCGCGCCCGCGTCGTCCATTGCCTCGAGCGCCGCTTCGCAAAGCATATCGATAAACGGAACGTTGGACTTTCCGAACTTGGTATGGCCGACGCCGACGATTCCTACCTGTCTCATTTCAAGCATCCTTTCTGGTATTCGCCGTCTCAGACGACGATCTTGGCGGGCATATGCACCACTTTGTTGGCTTCGATCACGTCTTCAAACGCGGGACGGATGCCAACGTTCTTGTTTGCCTTATGCTTTTCCCAGAGGGCGCGGGTCAGAACGAACGTGGGTACGCCGCCGAGCTCGTGCGGGCACTGCGGACGGGATTCGAGCTCATACTCGATCATCCAGCGCTTAAAGCCGTTGGGGCTTTCCGCAACGATCCAAACTTCGTCCTGATTCATATAGTCGAAGTGGTATTCCATCTTGGCGGCAAAGAGCTGTGCGCCAACGCGAGCGCCGCGCTTGAGGGTCATGGTGTGGTAGCTCATGCCGACCTTTTCGTTGACCATGCGACCGTTGACGATACCGGCGATTTCGCCGTCCACGCAGCCGATGAGCAAGTATTCATCCTGCACGCGGTAGCGCAGCAGGCCCAGCAGTTCGGCAACGATGCGCGCCGAAACGATATCGTAAAAGTCTTTTTCGTGGTCGAGGAGAACCTTAATCCCTTCCAGCACCATCGCCGTCTCTTCACGCGTCGCTTCGCGAACCAGCATGTCCTCGCCGGTGGTCAGCGGAATCACCTTGGGTTCATAGGGTTTCAGTCCGATTGTCGGCGGCCTGAGTTTGGCTTCCATTTCGTCAACGGGGATATCATACTTGCTCATGTGTGGTGCCTCCTTATTGTTCTGTTTGTTATAGGATCAATGAAAAAAAGATGTGTCAATTGCGGCGCCTGCACGCCGGCTACAAAATCATTGTAGCGTTAGAATGAAATCTTGTCTAGTATTTCTTGCAAAATTTTTTTGAAGGCTCCGTCAGCACCTCGCCGCCGCCGAGCGCGGCTTCCCGCAAGCGCGTTTTTATTGTAAAACGATAAATAATCATATATTTTCCCCCGATACGGGTGTTTTTTGTGTGCAGGGAAAGACGCATTTTCCCCTGCAAGGCGTAAAGCTCTTGCGAAATTCCTGTGGAAAACCGCCCGCTTTTTCGCCATTTATGCAACGCGATGTCGATTAATAATGCAGGAGTTTTAACTCGTTCCTGCGTTTTGCGAAAAAATCGTCCGGCTTCAGTGCCGTTTGAGTTTTTATAATACGCGTAGTATACTAAGGTGGGTAAAGTTTTAGGCATCATCGCGGCGACGCCGCTTACAGAAAGGATCGAAAGAAAACCATATGCCAGATAGAATTCGTCGCATCGGCATCCTCACCAGCGGTGGGGACGCGCCCGGCATGAACGCGGCCATCCGCGCCGCTGTGCGCACCTGTGTGCTGCACGACGTCATCCCCGTTGGCATTCACCGCGGGTACAACGGACTCATCCATTCGGATGTGGTGGAGCTCGACGCGCGCGCCGTCAACGGCATCACCTCGCGCGGCGGCACCATCCTTTATACCGCACGCAGCGAAGAGTTCAAAACCGAAGCGGGCATTCAGGCGGCCGCCGCCAACTGCAAGTACCTCGGCATCGACGGTATCATCGCCATCGGCGGGGACGGCACGTTCCGCGGCGCGCGGGATCTTTCCAAGCTCGGCGTCAACACCATTGGAATCCCCGGCACGATCGATAACGACATCGCCTGCTCGCATTACTCCATCGGCTTCGACACCGCGGCCAACACCGCCATCGACGCCATCGACAAGCTGGCGGACACCATGCAGTCCCACCAGCGCACCTCCGTTGTCGAAATCATGGGGCGTAACGCGGGGCACCTCGCCATCTATGTCGGTATCTCCGTCGGCGCGACCTCCATTTTGATTCCGGAGCGCCCGGTCGACTTTGAAAAGGACGTCGTGGAGCACATCCGTGAAGGTCAATACCGTGGCAAGCACCATCACCTGATCATCGTTGCCGAAGGCGTTGGGCATACCAACGAAATTGCCGAACGCATCCGCACCGAGATGGGGCTCGATACGCGCGTAACCATCATTGGCCACGTGCAGCGCGGCGGCAGTCCCAGCGCGCGCGACCGCGTGATGGCAACCCGCATGGGTCACCGCGCCGTGGAAGAGCTGCTCGCGGGCGGGTCGAACCTGATCGTCTGCTACCGCAACTCGCAGATTACGACCATGCCCATCGACGAAGCACTGGAGATGACCAAGGGGCTCGACGACTACATGTACCGCGTCTCGCAGGAGATTACGATTTAATCGGGAACACTCTTGGGGATTTCATCCCCAAACCCCAGACCAAAGGGCAGTCGCCCTTTGGAAACCTACCTTTTCTGAAAAGGCTGGCAGGGGCTCCCCGCCCCCGCACCCCGGGCCAAAGGGCGACAGCCCTTTGGAAACCTACATCCTTAATCAAAAAGCTCGAACAAAAGTTCGAGCTTTTTGTTTTTGAAGTGGTATACTGATTTCAGTAAATTTGTGTATTACGGAGGCTTTTATGTACTTCGATCATTACGGCAAAGAAGACAGTCCCGTACTCGTGCTTCTGCACGGAGCTGCGGCGCTGGATACCTTCGCGGGGCACTACGCGGCGCTTTCCGAGCATTTTCACGTGCTCGTTCCGCACCTGCCCGGCGCGGGTCAAGCCGCGGAGGAAGCTTACGACCCGCAGGCAGTCTGCGACGCGCTGGCCGAATGGATCGGTTCGCTCAACGCGGGTAAGGTCGCGCTCATGGGGCATTCCGTCGGCGCGGAACTCGCCTTCAAGCTCGTCTGCGAGCACGAATCGCTCTTTTCCCGCGCGGTGTTCCTCAGCCCCTGGCTGATGGCGGGTGCCGCCAGCACAAAGCTCTACACCGCCATGGCGCGGATGACATACAAATCCATCAAAAACGAGAAACTCCTGCGCATGCAAGCCAAGTACTGGAATCTTTCTCCGGAGCAAGCGGACGTCATGGTCGCCTACAGCCAGAAAATCCCGCTGGATACCTACGTTTCGTTTTTCGCAAAGCGCATTCATTTCTCCGACGAGCCGGAGTACGAATCCGTCTCCCTCCCCATGCTCGCCATGTGCGCCAAGGGCGACTCCGGGGAAACCAAAGCCTCCGTTGCCGCGCTGGGCGAAAACAAAAACTGCCTCACGGTGATCTTTCCGCTCGGCAGTCATGATTTTGTGCTTCGGCAGGCCGAAAAGCTCTGCCCGATGCTGCTGGACTATTTGCTCTCTCCCATGTAACCTGCGCGCTTGCGGGGGTACACCAGAATTCCTGCGATGGGCAGAACGTTGTGCTTGGTCAAAAACCCCTGCATCGTGTCAAAATGATTTCCTCGCCCCGGTATCGCGTTTAAAAAGCGGTAGCGGGGTTTTTCGTTTTCCTGTTGGGGAACCGATTCGTCGCGGTAGAACGTAACAAAGTGCGGCCCGTCCTTATGGACGTAATAGATCACGCCCGCTTCCGTCCTTTCCGGCAATGTGACGTCTTTTTTGCCGACGATTTTGAGCGCGGTCGGGTACCCGTGCCGCTTGAGCATGCGCTTGAGCCGAAAGAGGCTCGTGCCTGCCAGCCCGCGCAGAATCGTCCATCGGATCAGCTCGTCGGCATACGTTTTCTCGTCCGCCGCTTCCCCGCGCTGCTTTAAAAAGTTGAACGCCGCAATCCAGCCGCAGCCGTTAATGTCGCTCGTGAACGCGCCGTAGCGAATAAATGTAAGTCTCGCCTGATCCACAATGTAGCCGTCGCTCGAATAGGGCGTTTTTCCCTGCTGTTCCATTTGTGATACCGCCTGTCTGTTTCGTTTTGCAGAGCGTAGGTTTACCCCGCGCGCCGCTGCTGTTCCAGCGCCTGCGATACCGCCAGCGCGAGCTGATCCGCGCAGGAGGTGCAGTTGGCGCCGCAGGTGTTGCCGCCTAAAAGCGCAATCACCTTTTCCGCTTCCATGCCCTCGACGAGTTTGCCGATTGCCTTGAGGTTTCCGCTGCATCCGCCGAGGAACGCAACGTTTTTGAGTTTGCCGTCTTCCAGTTCGAACTCGATCTTCCGGGAACACACGCCGCTTGGCGTAAACTGATGCTTCATGATGCCTTGTCTTGTCCTTCTTGTCTATATTTCTTTTTCTGACGCTGCAGGTTCTGTTTTGTTTGTTTCTTCCGTGTCGTCTTGCCGCTCCGCCGCAGGCTCCTCGCAGCAGACGGAGACCATCGGTTCGCGTTCCTGCCGTATGCGCGGTTTCAGAATCCACTTCGCCGCCGGACGCTCGATCAGGTACGTTGCGAGTACCGCCGCCAGAAATGCGCCCGCAAGAATCAGCGCGGTATATTTCCACTGCCAAACGCGGTCGCCCGTCATATTCGGCGGTTTATCCCCCGTCCAGTACGGAATCTTCCACTGCTTGAACTTGACGCTGATCCATTGGTGCCAGATGTAGAGGTTATACGAAATCGCGCTCAAAAACCGCATCACCGCGTTGGAGAAAAACCAGCGCACGCCGGAAAACGTCGTCGCGCTGGAAACGACGATCAATGCGAACACCAGCGAGAGACGGAAGCGGTTCTCCGCCTGCCAGAGATGCACGGGGCTCGTTCCGGGCGCTTCTTTCATCATGCCAACGAGGATCCAAATCCCCACGCCGAGCGCGCAGAGCGCCACCGCCGAAAGCTGCGCGCTGCGTTTAACGCGCCGTGCAAACAGCACATAGAGGTACGAAACCGCCATGCCGTTGGCAAACACGCCAAAGAACCCGGGCAGTTGGTTGAGCGTCGTGCGGATGGAGTCCGGGTTTTGCAGCGCGAACCCACGCAGGTACACAACGGAAACCAGTACCATGCCGAGATACGTCCAGCCCGGCTTTTTGACGAACGCAACCGCCAGCAGCGGAAAGTACAGGTAAAACTGCATCTCGATGGCCGCCGTCCAGAGCACGCCGTTGAGCTTTGTGCCCAAGAGGATGTTTGGAAACAGCGTCTGTGTAAACGTCAGCGTCGGCAATAAGTCGGCAAGGCATTCCTCCGCGGAATGGTACTCGCCGGAAGGAAGCGTCACCGCAAACAGGATTACGAGCACCGCAAAGTAGTAACTCGGCACGATGCGAGCGATGCGTTTTTTATAGAACTGCATCGCGTCCGGCAGCGCCGCGCCGTCGAGGGATGCGCGCACGTACGGCAAGAACAGGCAGAACGCAGAGAGAAACAGCAAAAGATCGACAAACAAAAACCCCGTACGCGGCAAAAAGTCGAGGCTGACCGAGGCCGACAGCCCGAGCGAGGTTAAAAACGGAAGTCTGAAGTAGGGCGAAATCCAGTTCTGCTGCCAAAAATGGAACCAAAGCACGCCGAGCACCGCCAGCGCGCGGATGCCGTCCAGTACGTCGATATGCTTCTCGTCGAAGCGTGTATTCTGTTCTCGCCTGCCCGCCGGACGCACAGTCGCCATTTGCTGGGCAGCAGCCTCTTTTTCCATGGCGATATGATACCACAAACGCACTCTTCTTGGAAACGCCAAGCGAGCTGTATTTTTATTGGATCGAACGCGCGTTCAGCCGCCCGCTTACGGCAAAACCGCCTCGCTTGCGCGGGGCGGCTTTGTCAGGAGAAGAAATCATGAAGAAAGCCGTTGCTTTCGACGTGAACCCACCTGTGGGTTCGGATAGAGTCTCTTTTTGCGCTTCTCTGCGCACCGATTCTCCCGAAAGAATCGTCGCCGCTTACGCAAACAGTCGGTTCACCGCTTCAATCGTCTTTTCCACCAGCGCGTCGCCGCCTTCCGGCCCGCAGAAGCTGGAAGCGGATTTACTGCTGTAGCTGCCGCCCGCAAGTGCGGATTCCGTCGGCAGATACCCTCCGACGCCGTTGGAAAGCTGGCCGATGAAGAGCTGTTCGGGAATGACCCGTGCCTTCATGCGCAGCGCGTACTCCGTAAACAGTTCGAACGGGTTGGTTGCAATACAAGCATTGCCAATGCGCAGTACGTGGCAAACGCACTCGAACGCGCGGGAAACCTGCTGCTGCTCCCAGCGGAGTACATCGCCCTGCGGTTCAAACGCCTTGACGACGTCCTCCTCCGTCATGCGGTGTTCGCTGGAAAACGTATTCTTATAGCGCGCCACTTCGCGCGCCGCGGCTTCATACTCCTCTTTCGTGACCAGCCGGAGCGGAAGTTCGAGTTCCAGCACCTCGTGTCCAAACACGGGCGTCTTCTCCACTTCGTTGCGCGCGCGCCGGTAGCCGCGGGACACCGCGTCCGCAATGCGTTCGGCAATCTCCTGGCAGACCTGCGTCATGTCGAAGTTGCGCAGGACTTCCCGCGCTTGCCCGCCCCATTCGACAAGCTCCTTTTTGTTGAACTTGCTGATGCGGATCAAGTCCAGCGGCGAAAGGTCGCCCGCGGCGCCGCAGAGCGGCAGGATGAACACGTTGCCGAGGCGCTCGCGGATTTCGTCCCGCGCAAAGCCCCAGTAGTCCGCTGTGATGAACCGGTGCAGTTCAAACACCTGCGAAGGGCAGGGAATGTTGACCAGAATGCCCGTGAGCCCGCCCTGTTCGTCCCAGGTGTAGAGCATGTCCGCCGAACTGTCCCCGCCGGGCTCAAAGCGGATAAAATCCTCGCGCGAGCAGTCGCCGTACATCACGGTTTCGTCCGTTTTGCCGCGGAATACCGGCCTGCGGCAAAAGCCGACCGCCGCGTAGTCGTGCGCCGTGCTCACGCCGCCGGGTTTTCTGCCTTCCCAGGCGCGCTTGACCACGTCCGCAAGGCGCGAAACCAGAAACTCCTGCGCTTCCTCGCCGTTGAGCACATCTTCCGCCAGTTCGATCTTCGGCAAAATGTCCGCGCCGTACACGCGCTCGTTGTCCTCGCGCATAAAGTCCGAATAGAAATCCGAAGAGTTGTGCGTGTGCGTTACCCCGATGGAGATATGCTCAAACTTCAGCCCACTGACCTGCGCCAGCCGCTCTTTGAGCGGCGCCACAGCGTGCGCGGGGAATTCCGTCATGTCCATGGAGAGAAAAACCGCCTGTGTTTCTCCGTTATCCAGCGCCAGCGCGGTTGCGGTAATCGGGTCGCGGACGTATTCCGAAACGCGGTGATACATCTGCCCGATCATCACGAGCGGCCGCTCCGGCGTTATGCTTGTCTGTGCCCATCCAATCTGTATTGCCTTCATGTCGCCTAAGTTCCTTATTTCAGTATAGTATTCCAATATGGCGAGCGCGCCATCCCAGACGCGAGCGCTCGCGCGGGCGGTTCGCCATGATCCGGTCGATTTTGTTGTTGCGTTGCTGCGTCTTTGCCGGATGGCAAAGCTTTTTTGTCGTATCGTTACAGCAGGTCGATATCCAGCAGTTTGCAGAAGTCCTTCACCGCTTCGCGATGGTCGCCGTAGCAAACGATCACGTGCTGGCTGGAGACCTTCTGAGAAAACTCTTCCACCGTGCAGTCACGCGGAAAGACTTCCAGACTCGGCAGGTGCGGCGCGGGCGGCGCCCAGCCGAACTCTTCCCAGTCGGGCGGGTTCTTCGCGTCCGCAAGGTACATGTGCATGCCGTAGCGGCCGTCTTTGTAGATCAGCCGCAGGCACGTGACCAAGCCCGTTTTCACACGGGAAACGTTGAGCAGGCTGGCCGAGAGCAGCCCGAACGCGGTCGGCAGAACGTGCGTCTGCCCCGCCGTCGCGGCCGCCGGAACGAAATCCGGCACGCCGATGAGCATGCTCTGCTCAAAAAATTCGTAGTATTCCAAATACGGGACGATCTCGCCTGTGATTCCATTGGCAATCAGCTGTGTCACCGCGCCCATCACGTCGTTCTCCGGTACGGTCAAAACGCCGTAGTTGCGTTCCAGCAGCATAAACACCATCGCCGGTGGAAAGCCCACCAGCTTTTTCATGCCGTCCACGTCGATCAGGGTGACCGCTTTGTAGCCGCGTTCCTTGATCTTTTTGCCGACCGCCAGCGCGTATTTGACCCCGGTTTCAATCACGCCGTCGTCGCAGGGTTTGTCGAACACCCAGTTTGCTTTGACGAACGCGA
This sequence comes from Christensenellaceae bacterium, assembly GCA_963674535.1. Lineage (GTDB taxonomy): Bacteria > Bacillota > Clostridia > Christensenellales > CAG-138 > UBA7703. The sequence goes on from OY771363.1 coordinate 2,117,053, forward strand.
TGTTTTCCGCAATTTCGTTCGGATCGAGCGTTTCCAGATTCTGCACGATTTCCAGCATCTCGAACGGCTCGACTTCCACGCCGAGCTGCCCGCGCATGCTGTTGCCTTCAAATTGCGTGCCGTAGAGCAGCATATCGCGGTAGCCCATGGAGCCGACGCGCGCGCTCCTCAAGAGCTTTGCCGTATGCGCCGCACTGACGAACGAATCGATCTTCTCGATGGGTTCGGGCTTGCCGATGACGCTGTAGACGAATTTGAACCGGTAATGCATGGCTTCCAGCGCCGGACGGATGGCCGTCGTGCCCGCCTGCCCCGCCGTGGTGATGATCTTTCCGTTCTCTTTCCAGCCGCAAAGCCCCCAGAGAAGCACCGGCAGATGGCGAAAGGGATCCGTCACGCGGATCACCGCGTGCGTCGGCACCCAGCCCGCGACGCAGACGATCAAACAGTCCAGATCGCGCGCTTTCAGCTTGTTCAGCGCAGCGTCGGCGGTTTCATACTTGGCGTCGTCAATCACAACGCCCGCGTCCAGCAGGTTCCCGCCGAGCGCCTTGAGCGTTTCCACCGCCCCGTCATGCATCAGAACAAGCCGTTCATACGGCGTATTCACCTCGCCAAAGCATACAAAACCGATCTCTTTCATACTTCTCTCTCCTTTTGCTCGCTGAGGAATATCGCAAACGCGTCTTCGCGTTGCCCGCGTTATATATGGCTGTGCGGTGCGGCGGTCGAAGTTCGAATCACCAGCCTTGGCTGGAGGGACACATTCTGCACCACGTGGTTTTCCCGTTCATGGAGGTTGTCCATCAGCAGTTTGACCGCAAGCGCGCTGAGCTGCTCGGTCGGGTTGGAGATGGAAGTCAGCTGAATCGGCAGATAATCGTTGAGAATGATGTTGTCGAAGCCGGTCACCGAAATATCTTCCGGCACACGGATGCCTTCTTCGGCAAACGCGTTGAGCGCGCCCAGCGCAACCTGATCGTAACAGGCGACCACCGCGGTCACACGCGGCTCCTCCGTTTCGCGAATCAGCTCTTTCGCTCTGAGATACCCGCCCAGTTCAAAACGCTCCTTGCCGCGCTTAACGTGGCTTTCACGGATGGGGAGGTTCTTTTCCTTTAAGTACTTCAGGTAGGATTGATACCGCACATCCGAAGCGTACTCGCCGATGTAGCCGATCTCCGTGTGCCCCAGCTCCACCAGATGTTCGAGAATCTGCCGCACGGCCATTTCGTTGGCAATGGAAATCGTATCCACCGGCAGGAGCACCTTGTTTTCGGAAATCAGCACCAGCGGAACAACGGAATGCGCAATGCGGTCGTGCTTTTGAATATCGTCCTCCGCGTCCAGCCGGAAACAGTCGTTGACAATCAGCCCGCAGATATCGTGATGCAGAATCTGGTCAAACGCCGTGAGAATCCCGCTGACGTCGAAGCCGCCGATGCAGACGATCATGGAATACCCGCGTTTCTTGAGCTCGCGCTCGACGGTTTCCACCATTTCCGAATAGTAATGGCTGCCCACTTCGGGCACGATCAGCCCGACCGTCGTGCTGGACTTTCCGCCCGTTCGGAGGCGGTAGCCCATCTGCATGGCCGTCTTTTTGACAAGAGTGATCGTCTCGGGGCTGATATCCGGCGCGTCGCGCAGCGCCCGCGAAACGGTCGAAATGTTCAGCCCTGTTTTTTCAGCGATATCATGCATCTTTGTCATGACGCTTCATCCTCGTTTGGGTTGGCAGCCACAGCCGGTGGCGAGGGGACGGAAACAATATAGTTCATTGTAGCATCATTTCCGCCTGTTTTTACAGTGGTGTCGCGCAAGAAAAAATCCGTGTCCGGAGCGGTGGAATCTCCATCGCCCCGGATCACAACGATACGAGTGGATTCGTTACTTCGCGGGCCAGGGGGTTCCCTTGTAGACGATGGCGCCCCAGAGGTCTTCGGCATAGGTATCGACGTTGCTCTTGTCGATGAGAACCGTGCCGGAGTCGTTGAGCTTGGCAAAGGTCGCTGCATCGCCTTCGGTAAGGTATTCGTAGGCCATGCGGACGGACTCATAACCGCGCTTGTAGAAGTTCTGCGCAAGCGTTGCCCAGACTTTGCCGGCGGCGATGTTGTCGATGGTGGCTTCCACAGCGTCGATATCCAGAATCAGAACGTCCGTGCGGTTCATTTCTTCGCAGACCTGCACAACGCCCGGGCCGCCGGTGGATTCCAGCATGATGACCACATTGGTCTCGGGGTAGGTGTTGAGCGTATCTTCGATGACGCTCATCGCGGTGGCGACGTCGTTCTTATCCGCAACGACGTTCGTAATCTTCATCTCCGGATACTTCTCGGCAATGCGGTCTTCCAGGCCGTTGCGCTGTTCAACCTGATTGGTGGTGGCGAGGTCGCCCATCACGACGCAGATGTTTGCTTTGCCTTCGGTCTTGGCGGCAATCATATCCGCCGCGTTGAGACCGTAGTTATAGTTGTCCGTGCCGATCCAGGAGATAAAAGCATCCTGGTCTTCCAGCAGGTTGGAGGTGAGGAACATCGGGATGCCCGCTTCTTTGGCGCGGTTGAATACTTCGAAGAGGGACGGGTCGAACGGTTCGCCGATGATCGCATCCGGCTCCAGAGTGATGGCGTTTTCCATGGCGGCGATGTAGTCGGTCACGATGGTGGTCGTGCCGAACGTCGGCCCGATGATCTCGAGCTTGACGCCATATTCTTCCGCCGCTTTACGGGCGGCTTCCGCCTGCTGTTCGTAAACGGGGTGGCCGACCAGTGCGTTCACCAGGATCACGTAGGGTTGATCTTCGGCGGTGGGTTCGGTCGCTTCGGCCGTTTCCGCAGCAGCGTCTGCCGCTTCGGTTGCTTCCGCCGCGGGCGCTTCGGTGTCGGCGGCCTTCGGGCTGCAGGCAAAGAAGCTTAGCGCAAGCATGAGAACAAGTGCCATTGCGAGTATTTTTTTCATCTTGTGGATCCTCCTGTTTTATTCATGTTCGTGCCCCGGGGCACAAACAAATTGAAATCAAAATTATCGATCCGAGCCGGAACAGATTTCTGATCTTGACCTCTATTCCGTTTGTTTACCGATCCGAACCGGAACAGATTCTTAAGAACCGCTCTTCGTCCGCCTGATCGCGGCCGAGTTCGGCACGGATTTTGCCGTCCGCCAACAGCAGGTAGCGGTCGCACATGCCGACCAGCTCCGTGAGTTCCGAGGAAATCATGACAATCGCCATTCCCTGCCGCACCAGCTCGGTCATGATCTCGTAAATCTGCGCCTTTGCGCCAACGTCGATGCCGCGGGTCGGTTCGTCCAGCAGCAGCACCATGGGTTCCGCCATGAGCCACTTTGCCAGAACGACCTTCTGCTGGTTGCCGCCGGAAAGACTCGTTACCATGTCCCGTTCGGAGTTTGCCTTGATGCTCAAGCTTTCCATGTACTTTACGCCGTATTTGCGCTCCGCTTCCCGGTGCAATATGCCCCTGCGGGAAACCTTGTCCAGCCGCGGCAGCGTAATATTTCTGGCAATGTTCAGCGTCGGCACAAAGCCGTTGACTTTTCGATCCTCACTGAGAAGCGCAAGTCCTTTTGCAATCGCGTCCTTAGGGTCGCGGATGCGCACGGGTTTTCCGTAAATGCGCATTTCGTCGTACGTACCGTCGATTGAGCCGAAGATGGCGTTTACCGTTTCCGAGCGGCCCGAACCGACCAGCCCGACGAGCCCGAGAATCTCTCCCTTGCGAACGGAAAAATCGATGCCGTCCACGATATATTTCTTCTTATTGTAAGGATGCTTGACGCGGAGGTTCTTGATCGAGAAGGCTTCCTCGCCAATCTCCACGGCTTCCTTGGGGTACATGTTTCCGATCTTGCGGTTGACCATGGCTTCCACAATCTCTTCCACCGTTAAATCGGCGGCGGGTTTCGTCCAGACATGGCAGCCGTCGCGCAGGATGCAAACACGGTCGGCCAGCTGCTTGATCTCGCGGATTTTGTGGCTGATGTAGATGCAGGAAATGCCCTTTTCGCGCAGTTGGAAGAGAATCTTGAACAGCTCCTCCACCTCCGCGTCCGTCAGCGGCGAGGTCGGTTCGTCCAGCACAAGAATTTTGGGGTTGCGGCTCAGCGCGCGGGCGATGGAAACCATTTGGCACTGGGACGCGCTGAGATCACGCAGGTGCGTGGTAATCGGCACTTTCAGTCCGACCATGTCCGCGTACTTCTGGGCGTCCTCAAACATCGTTTTCCACTGCACGACGCCGCACTTGGTCGGAATCCGCCCGAGAAAGATATTTTCGGCAACGGAGAGATCGAGATGCACGCTGATCTCCTGATAGATCATCTCAATGCCCGCCGCGGAGGAGTCCGCCGGGGTGCGGAACGCGCACTTTTTGCCTTCCACCCAGACTTCGCCTTCGTAGGAGCCGGACTCGTAGGAGCCGCTGAGCACCTTCATCAGCGTGGATTTGCCCGCGCCGTTTTCGCCGCAGATGGCGAGAATCTCCCGTTTCATGAGGTCGATCGAAACGTTTTTGAGCGCTTTGGTCGCGCCAAAGGATTTCGATACGCCCCGCATTTCCAGAATCGTGTTACCCATATGCGCGCCCCCTTACCGGTTCAGGCTGGCGCGGATGCGGTTGCGGACAAACTCCAGCGAGCAGGCGAACACGAGCACAAGTCCGATGACGAGCTGCTGCCAGTAAGCGTCAATCTTGATGAGCGTCATGCCGTTGCTGATCATTGCCATAAAGAACGAACCCATCACGACGCCCACAATCGAGCCCGCGCCGCCGTCCATGTTGATGCCGCCGATGACGCACGCGGCAACGACCGTCATTTCAAACCCGGAGCCGATGTTCGGCTGGGCGCTGCCCACGCGGGAGGCCATCAATACGCCGGTCAGAGCCGCGAGAATACCTGTGAGCACAAACGCCGAAAAGCGAATCCGCACCGTGGGAATGCCCGCGAGCCGCGCCGCTTCGCCGTTGCCACCCGCCGCAAAGAGTTTGCGTCCATACGTCGTGTAGCGCAGGATCAGCCCCGCGATGACCGCCATGACAAGAGCGATAACGATCACGAACGGCAGTTCGTAAGTTCCAATCTTGATGCCGCCCTGCCCGATGGCAAGAAAATTTTCCGGCAAGGGATAAACGGAAACGCCCTTTGTGTAGCCGGTGCAGAGGCCGCGAGCTACATACATCGTGCCCATGGTGGCGATAAACGGCGGCAGTTTGATTTTCTGCACGAGAAAGCCGTTGAACACGCCGAAGATTGCGCCGATCACGAGCGCCGCGAGCACGGCCAGCCAGATGGGCAGGTTGTAGTAGCTCATCATCGCCGCCGCGGCCACGCCGCCGACGGAGAACACTGCGCCGACCGAAATATCCCAGCTGCCGGCGATAATCAAAAACGCCTGCCCAATCGAAGTGATAATCGTAAACGCCGCCGTGCGCATGACGTTTGTCATATTACTCACGGAGAGGAACTTATCGCTCTTGAGCGCAAAGAGAAGAATCGCGAGCAGAAGCGGCATCAATACGCCTGCTTCCCGCACGTCGATAAATTTTTCCAGCAGTTTTCTGGCGGGGTTTTTACGTTCCATGTTTTGTGTTTCCTCCGGTTGATCAATTGAATCTGCGCGGTTGGCCGCCGCCCGGGACAGGGAAAGGCAAGGGGTTCGTTCCGCGCCGCGGTAAATAGCCTCGAATGCTGACTGTGTGTTTTTGCTTAATATGCTTCGTATGTGGAGTTCGGCGCTCTGCCGCCTTTATGATGTTTGAGCGGATTAACTGCTTTGTCGGCAGGTACTGTTTGATTTGGCGCAAGTTTTGCGGTTTCACACCGCGGGGTTTCGATTTACGAGCGGTTACCGTTTGAAAACGAAAATATTCCGAAACTTTTTTCGGTCTTTGTTTCGCCCGACACTGTCAATATAGCGGCGTTTTTAGCCTTCGTCAATAAAAATCACCGAAACTATTTTCGCCGCGATATCCTCTACGGTTCCTGAAACCGCAAGCAGGCGGAGGGAGTATTCCTCCCCCGCCTTCCTGCAAGATTTCATTTTTACCGTATACTGTCTTGGTATTTCGAAAAGAGAGCTATTTACCCGGAACCGGGCGATCGATCGGATTTACCGTTCCTGCTGCAGGGTGAATTCCCGCATAACGGCCGTTTCTTCTTGTGTAAACTTTCGGAGCGTGTTGATCACTTTTCCGTCGTTCCACTTGCGGCTGCCAACGTCGTCGGTCGTGCCCATCACGGTGATGTTGAGCTGGCGGCGGCGGGCGCGGACGTGATCCCAGTCGATAAAGTAGATATGCGCGAACTCTCCGCCGTCAAGCACGCCGTCTTTAATGGTCATGGCTTCGCTGCGGCCAAAGAAGATGCTGCGGAGGTGACCATCCGTATTCATGCTCGTGTAGTTGCCGGGTTCGCCGACGCTGCGGCCGAACTGCGCGTGAATCGGGCCGGGGTGACGGTACTGGTGCTCTTCGGCAAAATCCGGAATCAGCTTGCGCATGATGTCCAGAAGGTCGTGCTGGAGGAATTCGAGGTCGAACGAGTCGATGTCGTGCGAGCATTCCTGAATCATGACCGAGCAGGTGGTGTGGTGGGAAGCGATGGTGCAGGTGCCGTTTTTGATGCCGCTTGCGGCAACGATCTCAACAACTTCCTTCGAAACGTCGTGAAATGTGGGAATCCATCCGCGGGACTGCAGTTCGAGTTCCTTTTGAAATACTTTGAATTCCATAGTATCTCCTCCTGATTTCGTTTTATAAAGATTCGGCTCCGCCGAGAAAAACAAAGCTCCTGATTTTATATAGTTTTTATCCGGCTTCGCCGGGGAAGATTATATTAATCGCTTGCGTCAGGCTTTTGCGTGCCGGTCGTTCCAGGCTTTGCGCACAGATCCGATCATTTCGTCCACCATCGCCGCGCGGTCGGGCGCTTTGATGACGCCGCTCGAAGAGCCGGTCGCTTCCGCCCCCGCGAAGATCACGCGGTAAACGTCCGCGCCGCTGCTGATGCCCGCGCCCTGCAGCACGAAGATATCCGGATCGATTTCCTTGACCGTTTGAATCGACTTTTGAACATAGTCCAAATCGCTCACCTTGCCGGTGCCGATTAAATCCGTCGGCTCGGCAACGATGATATTCGGCTTGAGCCGGGCTACCGCCGCGCTCTCGGCGGAAGTATCCGTGCAGACGATGGTGGCCAAGCCCACTTCGTCCGCGCGGCGGATGGTTGCGGCAAGCGCCGCAAGCGAAACCGGCTTTTCACAGTGATTGAGCATAACGCCCTTTGCGCCTGCTGCAACCAGCGACTCCGGCAGCGTCTCCGCCAGGCCTCTGCCCGGCCGGAGCGGATCCATATGCGGCGCGAACACAAAAATGCGCTCCGTCGCTTCCGCCACCCGTCGAATATCCACCACGGGGGTCGTAAAAATGATGTCCACGTCATACTTTTTTGCCGCGGCGTCCGCCATCAGCGCGAGTTTGAGCACATCGTCTCCATAGAGATAGCTCTTCGGGCCGATCTCGAAAAACGGCGGCTTTAACGCAAAGTTCTTGAGCATCGCTCTTCCTCCTATCCGTTTGATCGCACTTAGCTTACTCTTTTCTTTCTTTTTAGTCAATATTATTTTCTATTTGTTTTGCTATTGATTTTCTTTTGAGCAAGTTTTATACTGTTTTCATAGTTATACGTCATTTTCCGCAGTACGCGGCAACTAAAACGAAAATTCTCTCCGCCGCGCTGTTTTCTTGGCGTCGGCGAAAAAACCGGAGGAAACAGACAATGAGCACTCACACGCAGGAAGAACAAGCCTGGGCTATGGCCACGGCGGCATATGAAATCGAAGCGGACGCCATTACCCGCGCGTTCGAAGGCGTCAACAAAAAGGACTTTCTCCGCGCGGTGAACGCGCTGAAGAAGGCCCCGCGCATCGGCGCGAGCGGCTGCGGCCACTCCGGCATCGCCTGCCAGCATTTTGCGCACCTGATGTGCTGCATCGAGCGCCCCGCGCGCTTTATCTCCCCCGCGGAAGCAATTCATGGCGCGACGGGCTTTCTGCAGAAGGGCGACGTTATGGTGTTCGCCTCGCGCGGCGGCAAAACGTCCGAACTCTTGCCGATTCTCAAAATCTGCAAGGAAAAAGGCGTCACGATCATTTCCATTACAGAGAATCTCGAGTCCCCGCTGGCAAAGGATGCGGATATCGTGCTGCAGATGCGCGTTACCAAGGAAACCGACCGTTTCAACACGCAGGGAACCACCAGCACCACCGTGCTCATCGTCCTGTTCCACGCGCTGCAGACCGCGCTTATCGAAGTAACGGGCTTTCAAAGCGAGCAGTTCGCGGTGATTCATCCCGGCGGCGCGGTCGGCGAACGGCTCAACCACAAGATCGTATAATCCCGCCGCGCGGCAACCGGGCGAACCATGCTATAATAGTGCCAATCTGCGGGCGCGAAGGCCGCGCAGCAAGCTGACCGAGGAGGCCGAACAACCGCCATGGCAAACGAACTGAAAATTGACGCGCGCAGAAAGCAGATTCTCGAGATTCTCCGTCGGGACGGGCAGGTGCGCGTTTCCCAGCTGAGCGAACTGCTCGGCGCAACCGTCGTGACCATCCGCAGCGACCTTGACGCGCTGGAGCAGGACGGCTATTTGGAGCGCACGCAGGGCGGCGGCATCCAGACCATGAAGAACTACTACAATCTGGAGTTCCAGCGCCGCAAGCAGGAGCATATGGAGATGAAAAAGGCGATCGCCGCCGCCGCCGCGGATATGGTGCGGGATGGCGACACGCTCTTTATCAACTCCGGCACGACGACGTATTTTACCGCCGTCGAGCTCAAAAAGCGCAAAAACATCAACGTCGTGACCAACTCCATCTCGGTGGCCATCGAGCTCGGCGGCCTGCCGACCTTCCGTGTGATCCTGCTTGGCGGGGATATCAGCGCGCAGTATTCGTTTACCTACGGCGAGGACGTCAAGGAACAGATTTCCCGCTACCGCGCAGACTGGGCCATCCTCTCCGTGGACGGCATCTGCCCCGGCGTGGGGCTGACCACCTACCATGCCGAGGAGAGCGTGATCGACCGCATCATGATGGACCGCTCGCGCGAGGCGATTATCGTGGCGGACAGCACCAAACTCGGACGGGAAAGTTTTTCCCGCATCTCCGATTTGAAAAACGTCGACGTTTGGATTACCGACCGCAACGCCGATTCGCAGCTGGTCGAGCAGATCACGCAGGAAGGCGTCAGAGTCGTCTTTACCTGATGGACGCACCCTTCTCTTTGCCCCGTTTCGCCGGACGCGTCATCTCGCGTTCGGCGTTTGGTTCATTTTCTTTGGAGGAACAGGGTATGTATTTTCTCGCGGTTGACCTCGGCTCCACAAACCTAAAAGCCGCGCTGTACGGCGAGAACCTTCTCTGCCTCGGCGCAAAGAGCGTCCCGGTGGATTACGACCGCTCGAACGGTTTTGTGGAGTTCGACGCGCGCGCTTACGCGGACGCGCTGATTCACCTGCTTGCCGATCTGCTCCAAGCGCATCAGGCGGCGGGCGAACTCGTAAACGTCACGCTCACGGGGCAGGCGGAATCCCTCGTGGTGCTCGATTCTTCCGGCGCGCCGCTGATGAACGCAATCTCCTGGATGGACGAACGCTCCAAGGAAGAATGCGCGGAGCTCGAAGCCAAGTTTTCCGCCGCGGAATGCTATGCCCGCACCGGCCAGCCCGCGGCGCTGCCCACCTGGCCAGCCACCAAGATTCTCTGGCTCAAAAAACACCGCCCGGACGTGTTCCAAAAAGCCGCGCATTACGTGCTCCTTAAGGACTATATCGTGTATGCGCTGACCGGGAGACTGCTGGCGGACTGCTCGATAGCGACATTCGCCTATTATTTTGATATTTATCAAAAACAATACTGGCCGGAAATGCTGGATTTCCTAGGAATCAGCGAGCAGCAGCTTCCCCCGCTTACCGAGCCCTGCTCCGACGCAGGCACGCTCCTGCCGGAAGTCGCGGCGCGACTCTACGTAAGCGAAAGCGTCTCCGTCAACATCGGCACGCTCGACCACTTTGCGGGCATGATCGGCACCGGCAACGTCTGTTCCGGCATGCTGAGCCTTTCGACCGGAACCGTGCTTGGGCTTTCCACCATGGCGGGAGACCCCGTCAAACGCGATACGGGCATCCCCATGCACTACGGCTTTTTGCCGGGAACATATGTCATGCTCCCGACGGCGGAAAGCGGCGGCGCAAGTCTGGAATGGTTCCAGCGGAACTTTCTGCCTTCCGTGAGCTTTCGCCAAATCGACGAGCAGGCGGCGCTCCGTCGGCCCACCGACGTGCTGTTTTTGCCGTATATCGTTGGCACCAACGCGCCGGAGTTCGATTTGGACGCCTGCGGCATGTTTTACGGCCTCCGCAGCAAGCACGACGCGTTCGATCTCGCGCTCGCGGTCATGGAAGGCGTCGCCCACCTGCTCAAAAAGAACTGCGACAGGATTCTAGCCAGCGGCACACCCATTGAGCGCATCATCGCCACCGGCGGCGGCGCGAAATCCGCGCTCTGGTGCCAGCTGCAGGCGGATATCACGGGCATCCCCGTTTCCATCCCCGCCGAAAAGGAAGCGGCGTGCCTCGGAGCCGCCATGATCGGCGCAACGAGCGCAGGCGTTTACGCGGACGTTTCGGAAGCGGCGAATACCGCCGTACGGCTGGAGGCGACGTTCGTCCCGCAGGCGGACGAGCAAAACGAGCGCAAGCACCGCCAGTTCGTTGCGCTCTATGAGGCTATGATCGCAGTTCAGCGGATGCAATAGTATTACCCTATCTCAAACATTCATGAAACGCCTTTTGGCGTTTCTTTTTTATCCGCCCCTTTTCGTACGTACCAATCTGTATTATAATCAGTCAGGCCATTCTAGTTGTATTCGCTTTCCGCCGCACCGAAACTATGGTCCCCGATTGGAGAACCGCCATGCGCCTGATGAACAAGGAACTGCTGCTCAACGAATGCCCCGTGCTCTGGCATAAGGAGCTGACGGAAGCCGTCCTCAGCGAGGAGTTTGAAATTCGCGGCGGCGAGTGGCGCGTCGAAAACGGCTGGCTCCACGGCGAAAACCGCGGCAACTTCCCCGGCATGGTCATCTCGCGGCAAGACTTCTTTGGCAACGTCCTCCTGGAGTTCACGGCGAGCACGGTTTTGCCCTGCACGCACGATATCAACGCCATGTGGAACGGCAGCTGGAACGAGCAGACCAACACGCGGGACGTTGCCTACGTCGGCGGACTGGAAGGCTGGTGGCACGGCAAGGTCGGGTTTGAAAAATCGCCGGACTACAAGCTCAACGCCGCAAACCCCCTGTTCGATTTTCATCCCGGGCAGGACTATCACGTTCAGATGGGCAGCATCGACGGCCACGCGTTTATCATTATCGACGGCGCGCTCGTGCTCGAGGTCACCGACCCCGACCCCATCGATACCGCAAAATACGGCCGGTTCGGCTTTGAAGCGTACTGCTCAAGCATCCGCATTACGAATATTTACCTCCGCCGCGCGCTTTCAAAGCCGGTGGAAGAGCGCTACGAACCGGAGTTCTGACTCTTCTGGCACAGCATAAAAACACTACATATATACGGGAGGCAACCAGACTATGAGCGTAACGAAAACCCTCTTCGGCGCGATGCCGGACGGCAGAGAAGTCTTTCTCTACACCATCACGAACCGCTCCGGCGCGTCCTCTTCCATTCTCGACTACGGCGCAACCTGGCAGAGCATGCGCGTTCCCAACCGCGCGGGCGAGCTCGTGGACGTCGTGCTCGGTTACGAAACGCTGGAAGAGTACCGCAAGCATACGATGTTTTTGGGCGCAACGGTCGGCCGTGTTGCCAACCGCATCGGCAAGTCCCGCTTTACGCTCAACGGCGTGGAGTACAAAATCTTTGCCAACGATTACGAAAACTGCTGCCACGGCGGGCGCGAAGGCTTCGATAAAAAGATTTGGAAAGCGGAAGCGGAGGAGGACGCCGTCGCCTTTTCGCTCTTCAGCCCGGACGGGGACGAGAACTTCCCCGGCAGCCTCTCCGTCATGGTTGTCTATTCGCTCACCGAGGACAACCTGCTCTCCATTCGCTACTTTGCCGTGACGGATCAGGATACCATCGTCAACCTGACCAACCACGCCTACTTCAACCTCGCGGGTCAGGGCAGCGGCACGGTGCTTGGCCAGACGCTGCAGGTGGAAGCGGATTTTGCAACGCGCATCGATTCGCATATCCTCCCCACGGGCGAAATCGTGCCCGTCGCGGGCGGCCCGCTCGATTTCCGCAAAGCTAAGCCCATCGGGCAGGATATCGATTCCACGCTGGAAAACATGGATTCCGCGCACGGCTACGACCACAACTTCGTGCTCAACCATCGCGAAGGTGGAATGGAGCGCATAGCGACCGCCGCCGACCCCGCGGGCGGCATCGCGATGGATACGATTACCGACCAGCCGGGCGTGCAGCTCTTTACGCCCACCGATTTTACCGGCATGCGCGGCAAGGGCGGCGTGGAATACGGCGTCCGCCCCGGATTCTGCCTGGAAACGCAGCACTTCGCGGATGCGATGTCGCACCCCGAGTTCCCCAGCATCGTGCTCCACGCGGGTGAAATCTACTCGACCGAAACCGTTTACGCATTCCGCGTCGAATAAGTCCTCGCGCACTCGCAAAAAACTGCCCGCTTTCGCGGGCAGTTTTTATTCCTGCTTTACTCGTCCAAGTCGGAACTGCGTTCCACCGGAACGGGTTTGCGCCGCTGTTCCGGCGCTTCGGCGGTTCCTGCAAACGCGCGCGCGCAAGAACCGCGCTTGACAAGCTCCGGACGGAAAATCTCGATATACGGAGGCTTACTCTGCTTTTTCATCAGCTTGACGAGCGCCTGCGCGGTGTGCCGCCCCATGACTTCCTTGGGGTGAGAAATCGTGGTCAACTGCGGATCGACCGTGGTGGCCAGGTACGAATCGTCAAAGCCGATCACGGACACCTGCTCGGGAATGAGATATCCCCGCGCCCGCAGCGCGCGCATGCAGCGCAGCGCAATTTCGTCGTTGTAGCCGAAGACACCCGTTACGCCCTGTTCGCGCACGGCCTTGAAGAGCGCGCCTTCCATGCCCGCGTCGCAGTCGATTGCCACGGGCTGCTCCATGCCGTATTCTTCCGCCGCCGCGCAAAAGCCGTCGTACCGCTGGAGCGCGTCGCAGCAGTCCGGCCGGTAGGCAACCGCGCAGCGCTTGTGGCCGTATGCCGCAAAGTGCTCGGCAACCCTTGCGCCGCCCGCCGTTTCGTCCAGCATGACGTAGCTCGCTTCCGCGTCGTCGATGCGGCTGTCGATCATGATGCAGGGAATGTTACGGTTGCGAAACGCGCTCAAGCACGCAAACAGCCGCCGCCGGATTTCCGGAGAAAGCTGCACCTGGGTCAGCTGAAAGATAACGCCGGAAGTGTTTTTGGTTAATATTTGCTCCAGCTGGGCGCAGAGATAGGCCGCGTCGGAATTCGTATCACTGATTAAGAAGTTGCAGTTGTTGGCATTGAGCACTTCGGAAATACCCTTGACGTAGTAGGTTGGAATAAAGTAGGTATTGCCCATGTCCAGCACGGCTTCCACGTTGAGGTAGTTCACCTCCGCCGCCGCGCGGCAGAAAGTGCCTTTGCCCTGCGCTTTTTCGAGGTAGCCTTCCTCAACGAGCTGGGAGAGCGCGCTGCGCACCGTCAGGCGGCCAACATCGTATTCTTCCACCATCTCCGCTTCACTTTTCAGCTTGTCTCCCGGCTTGATCTCCCCCGATAGGATCTGCGCCTTAATCCGCTCGGCCAGCTGGGCGTAGAGCGGGATGGCGCTTGTTTTATCGAGCATGGACATATACCTCCAGATAAGTTGCAGACAGCATGTTCGTCTTCGACAGATATCTTAGCAGTATCTCCTGATATCTATTATTAAACAGTAGTGTGCTGTTTCTGTCAATCATAACATTTTTTTCAATAACTATTGACATTTCGCCAAAGTCGTGGCAGGATAAGTTTTGTAAGGTGCGCGAGGCACCTTTCGTAGTTATTATAACATATCTGCAGATAAGTTAGCAAATACTTTCGTATTTTTCTTTAGTGTGCTGCCGCACAGCATAATCATTCGGGCTTATGACTCAACTATTGTTTTCAAGCGATCCTGTTTTACCGTACGCTTGCTCAGCTCTTACAGATTCGGCTATGCCGCTCAATCCGGAATCAGGGGCTCACCTCCCTATTCAAATACAGATGTAAAGGATGGAACAGAATGAAGTTACAAATCAAAAAGGCCGTTGCTCTGCTTCTCGTTGTTGCCCTTCTGGTTGGTACCGTCACCATGCTCTCCGGCTGCGGCAAAAAAGCCGACGCCAACAAGCTGACGATTTGGATCAACGGTAAGGACAGCTACATTGGCCCCAGCGAGCAGAAGCTCTCGCAGGATCAGTGGTACATCTCTCAGGCCATCCAGCGCTTTGAAGACGCCAACCCCGGCGTGACCGTTGAACTCGTGGTCTCCGCCGACGGCGAAACCGCGCACCAGACCTTCAAGGCGGACGCGATGGCAGGCACCGCGCCGGACCTGGCTAACCTCTGGACCGGCCAGAACATCTTCTCCATGGAAGACGTCATGATGGACATCTCCAAGCTGATCCCCGCGGATGACCTCAAGAACATCTCCGGCTGGGATTCCGTAACCTCCCCCGCCACCGGCGCGATTCTCGGCTATCCGACCAGCGACAACCAGATTTGCTTCTTCATCTACAACAAGCAGATCATCGCGGACTGCGGTCTGGATTTCGACAACAACCCGCCGCGCACGATTGAAGACTTCAACGCCGCCTGCGCGACCATTCTGGAGAAGGGCTATCAGCCCATCGCATCCGACGAAAGCTTCCCGTGGATGGGCTGCTACATCGTAGCCTACTGGTGGGTGCAGCAGACCGGTATGGACGGTATTCTGAGCGAGTGCAAAGGCGAAACCAAGTTTGTCGACGACAAGGGCCTTGCCAGCGCGCTGGACTACTACCGCTCGACCATCGTTAACGGCTATCTGAATGCGGACGCCGTCACCTCGGCGGATTCCTGGAACAAGTTCTGCCAGGGCACCGTCGCCATGATGCCGCAGGTCTCCAGCGTCGTTTCCGACGCGGAAGCCGCCCTCGGCGCGGAGAACGTCGGCGTTATGCTGCCGCCGGACTTTGCGGGCGCAACCATCACCAACAAGACCATCGGCGGCCCGGGCCAGTGCCTCGTCGTCTCCAAGGACTGCGACAACCCCGAACTCGCCGTGAAGTTCCTCTCCTTCCTGAACTCCAAGGACGAAGTGCTTAAGTTCCTGCAGGTTCAGAGCAAGGTTCCCACCCGTCTGGACATCTCCGCTGCGGATCTCAACCTCGCGGAAGGCTCCGCCGCCGCCAAGCTCTTCGACTGGGCGGACGACACCGTGTTCTGGGTGGACAACTCGCTGTACTCCTCCGTGGTCGGCGATTTCTATAACCTGCTGCCGCTCGTGCTCGCAGGCAAGATGACCCCCGCGGAATTCGCAGCAGACCTCGACAGCAAGGTTGCTGCGGGCTAAGATCTTTACGATCGAACCATTATCATAGTAAAATGAAGTCCCGCGGGCGGCATATCCGTCCGCGGGACTACCCAAAAGGAGAACGCGCCATGGCTCAACGTTCCGCAGCCGCTGCGCAGGCAATCCCCCGTCGCGGGGATATGCAGCGCAAGCGCGCCCGAATCGCATTTTTATCGGTGCTTCCGGTCATCATCATCCTGCTGGCGGTCAAGGCATACCCGATCCTGGCAACAATCTACCGGAGCTTTACCAACTGGGACGGGCTCTACAAAAACGACTTCGTAGGCCTGGCCAACTACAAGGAATTCTTCGGCTCCGGGTTGTTTATGCAGCTGTTTAAAAACAACCTCGTGCTGCTGCTCAGCGTGCCGCTGCAGGTCGTCATCGGCCTGATCGTAGCGGTACTGCTCTACGAACAGGTGCCCGGCTGGAAGGCGTTCCGCGCGATTTACTATATCCCGCAGATCATCTCGCTGGTCATTCTCGGCTACCTGTTTCGGTCCATGTTCAGCCTCGACGGCCCCGTCAACAAGGTGCTCGAAGCCATAGGCCTCGGCGCTTTTACCAGAGAGTGGCTGGCGGACGGCTCCACCGCGCTGCCCATCATGGTGTTCTGCATCACATGGTATTCCATCGGCTGGCAGACCATCGTCATTCTCGGCGGCATGTCTTCCATAGACCCCAGCGTGTTCGAAGCCGCGCGTCTGGACGGCGCAAACTTCTTCCAGCGTACGTTTAAAGTCGTGCTGCCCATGATTACGAGCGTCATTACCTACTGCATCGTCATGGCGGTCGTCTGGACGTTTACAAGCCTGTTTTCGCTGATCTATTCCATGACCGGCGGCGGCCCCGGCTACGAAACGATGACGCTGGACTACATGATCTACGAAAAATCTTTCGTTACCGGCAGCCAGCTCGGCATGGCCTGTACGATTTCGGTTGTGCTGTTTGCCATCATCATGATCATCACGGCCATCGAGATGAAGCTCTCGAACATGGCCGAGAAGAAGTGGGGTTGATCGTATGGCAAAAAAACTCGTCAAAAAGCGGAAGTTCTGGCATGTATTCGGGCGCACCGTCATCTTTCTGGTGCTGCTCGTGCTTGCCATCTCATTCCTCTACCCGCTTTTCTATATGCTCATCAACTCGCTCAAGTCGCTGAGCGGGTACTATATCAATCCCTTTGGCCTGCCGAACGAGCAGCTCCAGTGGTCGAACTTTGCAACCATGATCAGTCAGTTCAAGATCCTGAAGCTGTTCGGCAACAGCTTCATCATCTCGTTCTTTACGGTGCTGGGGCTGGTCGTGATGGGAACGCTCGCGAGCTTTTCGTTTGCCAAGGTGGACTTTAAGGGCAAAGACGGCATCTACCTTGCGATTCTGGCAACACTGTTCGTGCCCGCGCAGGTCACGATGATCCCCATGTACATCAGCTTTGCCAAGATCGATCTGGTCGATAACTACCTCGGCGTCATCATTGCGTACTGGGCCATGTTCCTGCCGGAAACGATCATGCTCATGACCGCGAACTTCAAGAGCATCCCCAACGAACTGCTGGAGGCGGCAACCATCGACGGCTGCGGCTATTTCGGACGCATCCGCAACGTCGTCATGCCAATGGGCTGGCCCGCGATTTCGCTTTCGATCATCTTTTTCTTCATCTGCAGCTGGAACGACCTGTTCACGCCCATGGTGCTCTTAAAGAGCATGGATAAGCGAACCGTCATGGTCGCGCTCTCGTCGTTAATCGGCCGCTACACCGGGGATCCGCCGTTCCAGTACGCGGGTCTTCTCATGAGCGCCATCCCCGCCCTTGCGGTTTATGCCATCTTCCAAAAGAGCATCGTCAAGGGCATGAGCATGGGCGCGATCAAGTAAAAACGTGTCACCAACACCCAATACACAGGAGGATTCCCATATGTCAAAACCCAAAATCGGTCTGCTCGGTCTCATGACGGACGGATACGAACCCATCTTCCCCGGCATCACCGCCCGGCAGGAAGCGTACGCGCGTGAACTCGTTTCGCTCTTTTCCCCCGTGGCGGACGTGGACTTTCCCGGCGCGGGGCTCAACCGCGCCAGCATCGAGGAGAAAGTACGCTATTTCAACGAGCAGAACTATGACGGCATTTTAATCGTGCTGCTTGCTTACAGCCACGGCGTCTTTCTGCAGCACGCGCTGCACGATAACCGCCTGCCCATCGCGCTGGCGGTCGTCCAGCCGGATTCCACGGTCAAGGACGAGTTTCTCGAGCTCGACCTCACGGTCAACCAGGGCATCCACGGCGCACAGGACAATGCCAACATGATCGTCCGCAGCGGCTTTGCCTGCCAGTTCTTTGCGGGCGAGCGGCATGACCCCCGCCTCGTCAAATTCGTCGAAGACTTTGCCCGCGCGGCAATGACCTACCGCAAACTGCGCGGCATGAAGGTCGGCGTGCTGAGCCGCATGTGCGGCATGGGCGATATTCTAATCGACGATATGGCCTATTACCGCAACATCGGCGTTGAAATCTGCAACGACACGGTGGGCTCCGTCTACACCCGCATGAAGGACGTCACCAAGGCGGAAATCGATGCGCAGATCGAAAAGGACCGCGCGACGTTCATCATGGATCCGAAGCTCTCCTACGAAAGTCACGCCGAAGCGGTCAAGATGTATCTCGGCCTGAAGCGCTGGCTGGACGACAAGGGTTTTGGCGCGTTCACCGCGCAGTTCGATATCTTTGGCGACGACAAGCGCTTTAAGCAGCTTCCGCTGTACGCCGCTTCCCAACTCATGGCGGACGGATACGGCTACGCCGCGGAGGGCGACTTCGTCTGCGCTTCCATGGTCGCCGCGGCGCACCTGCTCGGCGAAGGCGGCGGCAACTTTACCGAGATGTACATGATGGACTTCGAAAAGGACGCCATCTGCTTCTGCCACGCGGGCGAAGGCAACTGGGCGACGCACCGCAAGGACATGCGTCCCCGCCTCATCGACCGCTACCTCGGCGAAGGCGGACTGGAGAATCCCCCGACTATCATGTTCACGCCGGAAGTCGGGCGTTCCACGCTGACGTCGCTGGCACCCATGAGCGGCGAACACTTCAAGCTCGTCACCGCCGTTGGCGACATCCTGCCCAAGAGCGATTTGATCGGCTGCGAAATGCCGTATATCTTCTGGCGGCCGGACAGCGGAGTTACCAACTGCGTGGAGAATTGGCTCCGCGCGGGCGGAACGCATCACGAAGTGATCAGCCTTGGCGACGTTGCGGATCGCTGGAAGATGCTCTGCGACCTTTGGAAAGTGGAATTCGTTAAGGCATAAACAACGTTCCTTTCAGAAATTCCGCTCGGCTGGCGCCCGGCGGAATTTCTTTTCAAGCTTGGTTCATCCGCTAAAATATCATTCACTGCACACCCTATGGAGGCTGTTTTGAAGTACTTTTTAACGTTCGATATCGGCACAACGTCCGTCAAAACCTGCGTATTTGACGAAGGCTTAACCATGCGCGGCCACGCCAACGAGGAGTACCTGCTCCTGGCGGAAAAGCCGGGCTATGTGGAACTACCCGCGGAAACCTACTGGCAGGCGGTGCTTTCCGGCGCGAAAAGCGCCATTGCCCGCGCGGGAATCGACCCCAAGGACATCGTTTCGCTCTCCGCCACCACGCAGGGGGAAACCTTCATCCCCATAGGCCCGGACGGCGGCGCGCTGCGAAACGCAATCGTCTGGCTGGACGAGCGGGCGGGCGAACAGGCAAAGCGCCTTGCAGAAACGTTCGACGCGGCGCGGTTCTACCGCGAAACGGGCTTGCCGGAACTCTCCGGCTACACGCCGATTTCCAAGCTGCTCTGGGTCAAGGAAAACGAGCCGGAAATCTACGAAAAAACCGTCAAGTTCCTCCTGCTCGAGGACTATATCCTCTACCGTTTGACCGGCAAATTCGTTACGGAAAAGGCGCTCGCCTGCAGTTCCGGCTGGTTCCACTTTTCCAACGACGGGTACTGGCAGGAGATTCTCGACGTTGCGGGTATCGACCGGGAAAAACTGCCGGAGCTGCTCGAGTGCGGCCAAATCGTCTCCGGCGGCGTTCTGCTGGAGGTGCGGAAGCTTCTTGGGCTTTCGGACGGCGTCGTCGTTGTCACGGGAGCGATGGATCAGACTGCGGGCGCGGTCGGCGCGGGCAACGTCGTGCCCGGGCTTGTTACGGAAACCACGGGCACCGCGCTCTGCGTGGTTGCAACGCTGGATCAGCCCGATCTGGATCATCCCTCGCGCGTCACGCTGTACCGCCATATCGAGTGCGGCAAGTACTTGATGATCACCATCGCGATGTCGGCGGGCATGTTTCTCAAGTGGTTCAAGGATAACTTCTGTGAACTGGAATCGCAGCAGGCGGAGCGGGAAGGAAAATCCGTCTACGCGCTGTTCGACCAAATCGTGGAGGCGGCCGAACCCGGCGCAAACGGCCTGATCGCCTACCCTTACCTCAACGGCAGCCTGCAGCCGCATAACGACCCCAATGCGCGCGCCATCTTCTTTGGCGCGGGGCTGGACTCGAAAAAACAGCATTTTCTGCGCGCCATCTTCGAGAGCATTGCGTTTCTCCTGCGTGAAAACGTCGAGCTCGTCGAGCAGGTCAACCACATCGAAATCAAGGAAATCCGCTCGCTCGGCGGCGGTTCCAAGAGCGGTATCTGGCGGCAGATCAAGGCGGACGTAACCCAACGCCCCATCGCCTCGCTCGTAGAATCGGAATGCACGTCCCTTGGCGCCGCCATTCTCGCGGCGGTTGCGCTCGGGTATTACCCGGACGCAAAGACGGCGGCGGAACAGGCCAACCGCATTGTGGACTGGAAGCAGCCGGATTCTTCGCTCGCCGCTCTCTACGAAGCGCTGTATCAAAAGTATCTTTCGCTCTACCCGCGTTTAAAAGACTTGTTTTAACCGCGACCGCTAAAAATCAGCAGAAGAAACACAGGATAGGAAAATATGGATTACGAATCGATCAAGCAATACATTGGCAACCGTCAGCAGCTCTTTTCCGTGCGCGAATCCCGCCTTACCGGCGGACGCGCGGACGGCGTGCGTATTATCGACGTGCAAAACGGTGGCAACCTCTCCGTCACCATCGTACCCGACCGCTGTATGGATATTTTCAGCGTGCGCTTCAAAGGCCGCTGCCTGAACTACATCACCAGTAACGGCCTCGCCCACCCCGCTTACTACGAAGTCACGGGCGAAGGCTGGAGCGAAGCGTTCTCCGGCGGCTTTCTGTATACCTGCGGGCTGTCGAATACCGGCCTTCGCAGCGGTACGGAATGGGACGCGCAAAAGGAGCACGGCTGCATCGCCAACCGCCCCGCAGAGCGCGTAAACATCCTCGAAACGGAAACGCCGGATGGCCCCGCCGTGGAGATTTCCGGCACGATGAAGGAAGGCATGCTCGCGGGAACGAACCTTTCGCTCACGCGAAGCATCCGCCTGTATTACCAGCGGGACGTCATTGAAGTGACGGACACGGTTAAAAACGAAGGTTTCCGCCGCGTGCCGCATACGATTCTTTACCACTGCAACATGGGATATCCGCTCCTGCAGCCGGACTCGAAATTCTCCATTCCGCACTCCGCCGTCCGCCCGCGCACGCCCTTTGCAGAAGCTATGCTGCCCCGTCTGGACGAGATACTGCCCCCGCAGGACGCGCTGGAGGAAATGTGCTATTATTATAGCGTCGTGCCGGACGAATCCGGCTGGTGCTGCGCCGTACTGGAAAATGTGCGGGAGAATATGCGTCTCCGCCTCCGGTTCGACGCTTCCACGCTCGACCATTTCGTCCAGTGGAAGAATTTCGTCAAGGGCGAGTACATTATGGGCCTTGAGCCCGCCAACGCCCCCATCGACGGGCGCGAGGACGCGCTTGCCCGCGGCGAACTGCCGTATCTGGAAGGCGGCGAAGCACGCACGTACCGCCTGATCTTCGAACTGGACTGAAACGTCCAATATTCCGCTTTTACCAGCGAACCCGATCAAAGGAGAACTATGGCTCAAACTCCCTTTCGCGTGGACAGCCCGCTGATGCGGGCCATCGGCCGCGTTGGCGACCTTGCGCTCATCAACATCCTGTTTTTATTCTGTTCGCTGCCGGTCGTTACGCTCGGCGCTTCTTCTGCCGCGCTGTACACGGTAACGCTCCAGATTGTCCGCCACGAGGAAGGAAAACTCGTTAAGACGTTTTTTTTCGCATTCAAGCGCAACTTTGGTCAGAGTACGGTGCTGACGCTGATTTTCCTTGCCGTCTTCGCCGGGTTGTACCTTGATTTTCGCGTGATGCAGGCAAACCCAGCCTTGTTCCCGCTGGTGCTTCGCATCGGCACGTATCTCGCGGCGGTTTTAATCTGCTTTACGGCTTCCTACGTGTTCGCTCTACAGGTAAAATTCGACAACACTGTCGGCGGCACACTCAAAAACGCCTTCCTGCTGAGCCTCGCGCACCCGCTTTCTTCCATCGCCATAACCGTGCTGACGCTTTTGCCGGTGGCGATGCTGGTGTTTGCCACGTACTATTTCCTGCTGGCGAGCGTTGTGTTCTTCCTGTTCTGGTTTTCCTGCGCCGCAGCGCTCAACAGCTACCTGTTCGAACGAATTTTTCAAAAGATATCGCATCCATCGGAAAACGCAAAAGCAGAATAAAAACAAAACGCTTCGGTTTCGAAGCGTTTTTTATGTCTCAATATGGGATTCCAAAGGGAGAATCCCTTTGGTCAGGGGTTTGGGGGTGAAACCCCCATTATATTACTTGAAACAAATAGAACTTGAGGTAGTCCGTCTCGGGTACGTTCATCAGCGTCGGATGGTCGGGCGACTGCCGCCGCGCCTCCACGAGCTTGAGCGAAACGCCCGCTTCCCGCGAGGCGGAAAGCAGCATCCGAAGGAACATATCGCTCTCCATAAAATGCGAGCACGAGCAGGTGGCGAGATACCCGCCGCGCGGCAGGAGCTTCATGGCGTTGTAGTTGATCGTGCGGTAACCGCGCTCCGCGCCTTGAATCGTCTTGCGGCTCTTGGTGAACGCGGGCGGGTCGAGAACGATCAAATCATACGCCGCGCGCTGTTCGATGAGCTGCGGCAGGAGGTCGAAGACATCCGCGCAGACAAAATCGATCCGCTCGGTCAAGCCGTTCAGCGCGGCGTTGCCCCGCGCAAGATCCACGGCGGCCTGCGAAACGTCCACAGCGGTCACGTGCGCGGCTCCGCCCATCAGCGCGTTGAGCGCAAACGATCCGGTGTGCGTAAAACAGTCCAGAACGCGCTTTCCGCGCGCGAGCTTTGCCGTTGCAAGGCGATTGTATTTCTGGTCGAGAAAGAACCCCGTCTTTTGGCCGTTCTCCACGTCCACGGCATAGCGGATGCCGTTTTCCGTAATCTCAATCAGCGGACTCGGCGGCTCCGGCAAGAATTCGGCGCGGTACCAGCCCTTTTCCAGCGGCAGGCCTTCCAGTTCGCGGATAGAAACCTCGTTGCGCTCAAAGATGCCGCGAATCTGCACGCCTTCCTCTTTGAGCAGTTCCGTCAGCAGACGGTAGAGCGTGCCTTTGATGCGCTCAATGCCGACCGATAGCACCTGGCTCACCAGCACGTCGTGGTAGCGGTCTATGGTCAGACCCGGCAGGCCGTCCGCTTCGCCAAAGATCAGGCGGCAGCACTCATAGTCCGCGCCCATCACGGTTTTGCGGTAGTCCAGCGCATATTTGATGCGGCGCATGAAAAACGCGTCGTCGAAACGATCGTTGGCGTTGCTGGAAAGCAGTCGGATGCGGATTTTGCTGCGCTTGCTGATGAAACCTGTGCCGAGGTAAGTACCCTTTTCGCTGACAGCGTCCACAAACGAACCGTTCTCCAGCGCGTCGGTCTCGCCGCGCACTTCCGCGTCGTAGATCCAGGGGTGCCCTAACCGAACGGAAGCCTCCGCCTTTTTGGTGATGGACAGTCTGGGAAACGCGCGTTCCTGCTTCATATCGGTTCGCTCCGTCTGCCGCTGAAATTCGCGCTTCTTCCCGTTCCAAACAGGAAGTGCGCTTTCGGCACCGGACAATGGTAACACGCCGCACAAGCTTTGTCAAAGGCGGTTCGGCATTCGCCCGTTTTCGCCCGAATTCCGCTGGTTTCGCCCAAATATGCACCTTCAAACGCGAAAAAAGCGCCTCTTCTTGCCACGGCGGCATATTCTGCGCCGGATTTCCATTTTGCGCGAAAAAAAGAATCACATTGTCTTCAAAATTCAGGCTTTGCAGGCTCCAAAAAAGCGACTATAATGAAGCTACGTATCAGAAAGGAGAGTGATTGGACGGTGGACACCGTTCCCGAACGAAGTAGACAACCCATATCATATTTCGCGCGCGTTCGGGAAGAGACGCTTTTCCGCCGCGCGCGGTAAAGCGAAAGGAGAATACCGCCATGATGAAAATCTTCAAGTCCGAAGGTCCAACCATGAGCGAAATCAAGGCGCCCGAAAAGGACTGCTGGATCTCGCTTGTGCGCCCCACGGATGTGGAGCTTGCGAGCATCGCCGAGCTCTACGAAATCGAGCCGGACGACCTCAGAGCCGCGCTGGATGAAGAAGAACGCTCTCGTATTGAAGTCGAAGATACCTATACTCTTGTACTCGTGGACATCCCCACCGTTGAAAAGAACAAGGGCAAGGATATCTACACCACGATGCCGCTTGGCATCCTCTTGGCAAAGGACGCCATCATCACCGTCTGTCTGGAGGAAACGCCGGTTCTGCACTCCCTCAAGCAGAAGCATGCCAACGAGCTGCGCACTAACATGCGCACGCGCTTTATCCTGCAGATCCTCTACCGTAACGCGTCGCTCTATCTGCAGTACCTTCGTGTCATCAACAAGCTCAGCGACAACGTTGAGCAGAAACTCCACGGTTCCACGCAGAACCACGAGCTCATCGAGCTGCTGGAACTGGAAAAGAGCCTCGTTTACTTTACAACCTCCCTTCGTTCCAACGAAGTCGTGCTCGAAAAGCTCCTCAAAACCGAGCGTATCAAAAAGTATCCCGAGGACGAGGACCTGCTCGAAGACGTCATCGTTGAAAACAGGCAGGCCATCGAAATGGCCAATATCTACAGCGGCATTCTGAGCGGCATGATGGACGCGTTCGCCTCCGTCATTTCGAACAACCTGAACATCGTCATGAAGTTTTTAACCATCATCACGATCGTTCTCTCGGTGCCGACCATCATCTTTGCCGCTTACGGCATGAACCTTGCTTCCGCGGGAATGCCGCTGTCGAACAGCCCGTACGGATTTCTGGTGATCGTGCTGGTTTCGTTCGTCATCTCCATCGGGGTTGCGGTGTTCTTTGCCAAGAAGAAGATGTACTGAACCCGAAGAAACACAGTATCGTTTCAAAAAGAGCTCCTTGCGGAGCTTTTTTTGTTGCCCGCTCACCGTGCGCTTGCGCTACGAGTTCAGCGCGAAATTGCGCAAAAGACCTTGCTGCGTATAAAAAAGAAGCTCCGCAAAGGAGCTTCTTTTGTGCTTACGCGTAGTTCAGGATGCAGGAGATACCGAACTCGTCGGCGAGACCGAACTTGACGGCGAAACCGATGCAGGCGCGGACGGCGTGATGGTCGCCGGGGCGGTCGGCGTGGACGGCTGCGTTGCGGTCGGCGTCGGGGTCACGGGCGTAGGCGTAGGCGTAGGCGTAGGCGTGGGTGTGGGCGTCGGGGTCGGCGACGCGGGCGTCAGGGTCACGTAAGTGGCGTAGACATAGCCCGTCTTGCCGGTCGAGACGACCGTAACCTTATACCACTTGCCGGAGGTGCCAATCACCGTTACCGCCGTGTCCTTGCCGAGCAAGCCGAGGCTGGTATACGAGGTGGAAGGCCCCGTGCGGAAGTTGACGCCGATGGCGTTGACCTTGCCAGGCGTGCCGCCCGTCGGAGTCGCCGTCGGGCTTGCGCCGCCGTTAACGGTTACATACGTGGCAAAGACATATCCATTTTTGCCCAGGGAGGTGACGGTCACCTTATACCAGTTGCCGGAGGTGCCGAGAATGGTCACCGCCGTATTCTTGGCCAGTTTGCTCAAACTCTTGTAGGAGGTTGCCGGGCCGGAGCGGAAGTTGACGTTCGAAGCGTTGATGTAGCCCGTCGAACCGGAGGTCGGCGTAGGCGTCATGCCAGCGGGCGTCGGCGAAGGCGTCATGCCGACCGGCGTGGGCGTGGGGGTCGCGTCGGCATACAGGGTAACATAGGTCGCGTAGACGTAGCCGGTCTTGCTGGTTCCCTTGACGGTGACTTTATACCATTTGCCGGAGGTGCCCGTTACCGTGACCGACGTGTTCAGAGCGAGTGTACCCTGGCTTTTGTAGCTGGTGCCAGCGCCGGAGCGAAGGTTGACGCCGTTTGCGTTCATATAGCCTTCCTTGCTGTCCACCGCGCCGACGACTTTGCAGACGACCTTCACATAGCTGGGCGAAATATAGCCTTCCTGCGAAGTGGAGTGCACCTTTACCTTATACCAGCCCGTGGAGTTGTCCGCGGAGTAAATGGTAACGCCGGAATTCTTGGCAACCACCGCCAGGCTGTCGCTCTTGGAAGTCGCCGACTTGCGCAGGTTCACCTTGCCGCTCGTCACGCCAAGCGCATAGGCCGTAAGGCTGGACGCGTTGATGGAGATATATTTGCCGCTCACATAGCCGCTCTTTCCGCTGGAAGGCACGTCGATTCTCAGCCACGTGCCAACGACTTCGTACACGTTGACGGCGGTGTCCTTCTTGAGCGTTTCCACAATGGCGTTGCCCGTGCCCGCGCCGGAGCGCATGTTGAGCTTGGTGGTGTTGACGTATCCTGTGGCGAGCGCGCTTTCGGCGTGCGCAACCGTCTGCGGCAAAAGAGCCGCCAGCAGCGCAAGGCTCAAAAGCGCGGTGGTGATTCGTATCAATGTTTTACGTTTCATATTAGGTCTCCCCCTTTAATACGGATTTTCCGATTCTCACCGTACTATCCGTACTAATACGCTTGAATAGTACTACGCCGCGCCCTGTTTGTCAAGGCGCGGCGCACGTTATTTCGTTGGTTTCACAATGGGGTCACAAAAGAGAAGAAAGACGCTCTCCAAAAGAGCGTCTTTGCAATCATCAGCGGTGGTGAAGCGGTTTACCCCCTCTTCCCCGCGATCAGTCCGATCTTTCGGGGAAGGTTTTTGACCTCGATGCTGCCGCCGGAGCCGCCTTCATACTCGCCGTCCAGCGCCCAGGCGACGTTCTCGCCCGGCTCAATGACCATCTCGCCCGCCTGGAAGAACTCCACGATATTGGTATCGTACTTGCCGCTGAGCACGGAGTTGATCGCCGCCTGCCACTCCAACAGCGAACACGGCTCTTTAATGAGAATCACCTCGAACAGCCCGTCGTCCGTATGCACCTTGCCCGCGGGCAGCTTCAATAACCCCGGAAACGCAAAAAGGTTGCAGACCGCGCCGAAGAGGTAATCCCCCTCGTGCACAAGGTCGTCTGCCGTAATCTTCATATGAATCGGCTTGATCTTGGGCAGGCTCATCATGCCGTCAAAGAAGTACGCGGGCGTGCCGAGGATGTTTTTGAGGTTCTGCGGGGTCGCGTAGGACGTCCAGGAAAACGCGCCAAACGCCGCGATAAACGCAAAGCTCCGCGCGTTGAACAAACCCGTATCGATCCACTTGATGCCGCCGGATGCAATATTTCTCGCGGCTGTGAGGATATCGTTGGAGAGCCCGTGCGCCATGGCGAACACGTTCGTGCTGCCCGCCGGAATATACCCGAGCGGAACGTTCTTCTCACAGCGGGCAATCCCTGCGGCCGTCTCGCTGAGCGTGCCGTCCCCGCCCACGCAGACCACCGCGTCATACCCGCAGCTGAAATGCTCGGCAAACGCCGTTGCGTCGCCCTGCGCCTTTGTCACCATCACGGTCACAAGGTACCCCGCGTCCATGAAGATGCGCACGATCTCCGGCACGAGCCGGAGCGACTGCTTCCGCCCCGCCACGGGGTTAACAATCAACATCAGCTTTTTGCTGAATTCCAATTCCGTCAGCGCGTTCATACCTCTGTCCTCATTATGAAACAATGGAACCGTTCCGCCCGTTTGAGCGTTACGGTTTTCATCTCGATTTTACGAAATTATTATACACCCGTTTGTTCAATTTCGGCTCAATCCGGCGCAAATTTTTACGCCGCATCGTAACTTTTTGTTTACACATCGTAACTTTTTCGATATACTCAATCGTGAGGTGATATCCTTTGACCTTGACCGAAAAGCTCGATTTGCTGCTTGGCGAACGCGGGCTCAACAAGTCCCAGCTCGCCGCGCAGTCCGGCGTGCCGTACACGACCATTGCCAGCTTATATGAAAAAGGCGCGGAAAACGTCAAACGTTCCACGCTTCTTGCGCTGGCGCGTTTTTTCAGCGTCACGCTGGACTTTCTCGCAGACGACAGCGTTACCGAGCGAACGCCTCGCATCCTCGCATCGGCGGGGCATTTCGATTTGGCGCGGCTTACTCCCGAAGGCCGCGAGCGCTATGAGGAATACATCGAGTATCTGGCCGACAAGTTCTCCAAGGAGAACGGATAAGCGTTTTCGTTCAACCCGCCCTTACCGCCCGCCCAACGAGGAGCAGCAACATGGATCGAATTGAAGAATTGACCGACGAAGCCAACGAAATCGGAATCGACGTGCAGCAGCGCGAGATCCCGGTTCCCGGCATGTCCGCGGCGTATATTAAAACCGAGACCGGCGAGCATATCATCCTGCGGCGGGACGGCACGCAGGCCGAACGCGCCTGCTGGCTGGCCGAGGAGCTTGGGCACCATTATACGGGCGCGGATCGCCGGCTGCATTACAGCGCGGTGGACGACTGGCGCGCGGAAGCGAAAGCCCGCAAGTGGGCGCACGACCGCCTGCTCTCGCCGGACGCTATCCGCACCGCCGCCCGCAATACGGACGATATCTACGAAATTGCGTTTACGCTCAACGTCAGCGTGGAGTTTTTGCGCGAATCCATCGACTGGTACATGGCACGCGGCCTCTGGGCGCTGGAGGAGCCGGAGGATGTTCCTGCACTGGAAGAAGGCGCTTCGCGGTCGAAGCAAACGGATTAAACGGCTGCAAACCGCATCGCCAGCCATGCTCCGTTCCTGCCATTAAGAAGCGCACATCTGAACGGATCGTACGGTGGCAGCCCAATTTTCTTTTCACAGGAGCGCTTATGAAAATCTGCAAATCCTGCGGCACGCAAGTTCCGTCCGGCGCGCGCAAATGCCCCGCCTGCGCCTCCGGCTCGTTCCTTTACGTTTGCGAGAGCTGCGGAACCAAGTTCGAGTCCCTCCGCTGTCCCCAGTGCGGAACGGCGCGCGACGCGCACGAAAAGGTCTGCCCGAGCTGCGGCAGGCGCTCATTCGAGCAGCGCTGTCCGGACTGCGGCACGTCGCTGCGGAACGTCGCCCCCATCCGCGCGGACATCCCGGCGGAAAGCTACGCCGTCCACACGGACGAGACCGCTTACCCGACCGACGAAGCAAGCCCGAAAACGCCGGTGAGGAAGCGTGCGGGCTGCGTGAGCGTCGCGGGGATGGCTCTGGCACTGATCGGTTTCTGGTGCGCCAGCGATATCGGGTTTCCTTCGCTGGCGTTCCTCGTTCCTGCGGGCGCCCTGCTCATCGCTGGCTGGGCGGTGCTTAAGCCCCATAACCGCCGCGCCTGGCCGCTGATTGCGGGCGCCGCGCTGCTGGCAGCCGGTGTTGTAATCGTTCTGCTGTATCCGAGCGGCAAAGCATCTTAGTTTCGTTTTTTGCAACAAAAAGCCCCTTCCGGGGCTTTTTTCACGCAAAGCGTTATTTCACTTTCTTTTTCAGAATCGTCATCAGCTTCGGCAGCGTCATCTCGCGGATGTCCCGCGGGCCGGACGACTTCATCTAATGTTAATATTAAGGATTTCGTGAGAATATACTAGAAGAAAAGCGCAAAATGAAATACATCTGATTCGCTACCTATAAACACGCAATTACACTGCAATGCATTATTACCTATCGGACTTACTGTTAGTTTTTCATATGCACATAGATAATCATATTCCAAATCCTGTGTTCGTGTTGGAACTTTCGTTTTGTGTAAGAATGGGAAATAGCAAATCCTTTCTTCGTTAGCTAGTGGATACTTACCAGCATTATTCCCTAATTGAATCAATTGCGCAAATTTATCGACGCAATTGAACCATCCGATAACAAAAGCACACCTTCCTTTATTTCCGGCTTGAATTTCCGAAAACAACCAATCAAAGTCTGCTTGAAAGACACTCCAACTTGCAGAAGAGGTGTCTCCGCCCTTTGATGATTGCCAATTCTTAAGATATTTGACTTCGATTTTAAAATCTTTAGCCTCGATAAATATATCATGATTCTTTTTTGTAGAACTACTACGATCACCAACAGTGAAATGTGCCAAATTACGAAATGAATATCCCAATCTGACTGTTATATCCATCTCGTTGAATTTATTATTTGCTACATCTACTATTGTTTTGGGTTCAAGTCCTTTGTATTGTTCATTAAACTCATCAATGATATGCAAGCATGTAGCAACTAAGTACTGATCAATTGATGGAACTCTCATATTAACTCCTTGATAGCATCTAGAATTTTGATAGAAAAAACAACCTTCTCTCTTCAAGAAAGAAATTCCCCCATGCGATGATTGTTTCTATGTTAACTTAGTTTGTTAAGAATAGACCGTTATTTCACTTTCTTTTTCAGAATCGTCATCAGCTTCTGCAGCGTCATCTCGCGGATGTCCCGCGGGCCGTCCGGCATCCGCGTGTTGAGCGGCGGGTCGTACTTTTTGAGCATCTCTTTCCTTTTTACGTCAAACTCGCTCTCACCGCAGCGCTCCAGCATTTTGCAGTCGATGACGTGCTTGTTGATCCACGCGTCGCCCAGTATGCGGTACTTCTTGCGCGAAATCGGCGTTTTGTTCAGCGCGCGGCTGATATGCCGGAAGCACTCTTTCTGCATATCCTTGCTTTGGCCAACGTACGCGACGTACCCATCTACCGTGATGGCATAAATTCCGCTCTCCGAACCGACGTCATGCAACAACCCGTGGCACCTGATGAACTCTTTTACATCCGCTCGAACCATAATTTACCCCCAGAAATGAATTTGATAAGCAAGAACCGACACGTTAGGATTTGCTACCAACGTTATATCGCTTTATGGGGCGCATGTCCAGCGGAAGTTGGATTATTGCGCTTTTCGCGCGCAAAACAGGCCTTTTACCCTGCTGGAACGCGCACCCGAAGGTGCGCTTGCGTATTCTATGCGGGTTGATTCGACAGCACCCCGATTGCTTTGTTATAATGAATTTGATATTGAGCGCAAAGCGCACAGCAGAAAGAGGAACTCGCATGAAGAAATGGATCGCTGTACTTCTCGCCGCCGTGCTGCTGCTCTCGGGCTGCGCACAATCAACCGCCCCTTCTCAGGAGAGCGCGGAGCCGGACGCGGTATCTTCCGCAACGGAGCAGCGCTACCGCGAAGGCGAACTCCGCGAATACAACGGAGAAAAGCTGGATCCCGCCGTGGGACCGCGCGACAACTCCATCAACGGCACGCAGTATGTCGATATTTCCACGTACGAGCTGACCGTGAACGGGTTGGCGGATACGCCGCAAACCTACACGTACGACGACGTGACAGCGCTTGCCAGCGAAGAGCGCCTGCTTCGGCTGTATTGCGTGGAAGGCTGGAACGCGAATATCCTCTGGAAAGGCGTTCTGATGAAAACGCTGATCGAGGCGGCCAGCCCGCAGTCGGACGTGAACACCGTCATTTTTCACGCTGTCGACGGGTATACGACTTCCCTGCCCCTGCAGGAAATTCTGGATAACAACTTAATCCTCGCCTACGACGCCAACGGGATTGCACTTCCGCCGGAAATGGGGTACCCGCTCATCCTCGTTGCCGAACAAAAGTGGGGCTATAAGTGGGCGCGCTGGGTCAACCGCATTGAGCTCTCGTCGGACGACACGTATCAGGGCTACTGGGAAGGCTACGGCTACAGCAACGACGCGGATCTCGGCAGGCCGTCGAGGTAGAGCATGCACCCAAAGGCCGCAGCTGACACGTATTCAGATAAAACGCTGCGTTTCATTGCTCCGGACTTTCTGCCGCTTGTTCGTCTTGCCCCATCCGGCATATGTTCAAACCGTTGACGGCTTCTTGCGGTCTGACGTTATGCATTTGAAAATCGTCTTGCGAAACAATGTTCGCTTGTATTGATTGCAGTTGCTCTTTGGTCTATACTTCGTTATGCGTGCGAGATGCTGCTCTTCAGACATTCCGCACGGAGTATGTCTGCTTCAGCAAATCGCTCAGGGGGTAGCATGGACACTCGCAGAAATACCATATCCAAGAGAATGCTCTTTACCGTCGTATGCACTTTTGCGTTCGGGTTTGCCGCTCACGCGTTCCGTTTTTTCGGTACGGCTTTCTCCCATGATTCCACCTATCTTTATCAGGACCTCGCCGCATGGCAGATATCTCTTGGCAGGTTTCTGCAGCCCGTATATTTGTTGCTGCGCGGCAAATTATGTGTGCCGTACTTAATCGGGATGTTCTCGCTGGTTTGGTTGGCAGCCGGTATTTACGTCATCATCCACCTGCTGGACATAAAATCAAAAGTGTCCATCGTGCTCATTTGCGGCATACTGTCGGTCAATGCCGTATTGTCCCTCTCCTTTGCATCGTATCTTCCGTGGTGTGATATCTTCACCTTGTCGTTTTTTTTAAGCGTGTTGAGCGTGTACTTGCAACGGCGTTTTCGATTCGGTTTCTTGTTCGGCGCGGTCCCTCTGGCGGCGGCGCTTGCGTTGTATCAGAGCTACTTCGAAACCGCTGTTTTTCTGTCCCTGATTCTTCTGATAAAAGACTGTTTTGATGGACTCGAGCGAAAGCAAATCATCGTTCGTGCGCTGAAAGCGCTAAGTTCGCTGTTGCTTAGCCTTCTTCTGTATTACGTCTGCCTGAAAGTTGTGTTGTCGGCAACACAGATTGATCTTACAGCAGCTGCCAACGGAATCACCGGGGTTGGCGACTACTCTAGTGTCCCAATTCTACAGTTGATCAAGAAGACGTATCTGTTTGCGTTTGAAAGCTACCTCAATCCGCCGACGTTTCATCCCACCGTGGCGGCGGTGCTAAATATCGCCGTCATGCTTTTTTCGCTCGTTTTGGTCTACAAAATTAGCATAGAAAAGAAGCTTCCAAAGCGAAATATCATCTTTCTGACGCTGTTTCTCCTGGCGATCCCCTTTGGCATGAATGTTGTTTACTTCATTTCAAAGGGGTTAAAGCATGAGTTGATGACCTATTCCTTCTATTTGTTGTTTGTATTCGCACTATTCCTGCAGGAGTATTCTCAAGCCAGTCCGAAGGCTGTAAAGGCAGACGCACCTGCCAAACGGACAATTGTACGTTTGCATGTTTCCCGGTACATCCTGATGGTTTGCGTAGGGTTACTAGTTTTGAACAATATCATTTTTGCAAACCATTTGTACCTGAAAAAGCAACTGGAGTATGAAACGACCCTTGCGACCTTAACGAGAGTAATTGACCGAATGGAGCAAACAGATGGATATTTTTTCGGTCAAACACCAGTCGCTATCATTGGTTCGCTGAACGACTCGCAGATAACAGCCGAACGTCCCGGTTTTGAATATATTGATGCGATCGGAATGGACAGTCAATTCTCGGTTACTTACGTCGGTACATACGCTCAGTTTTTTCAGAACGTACTGGGATATCCGGTCAATCTGATTATAAATCCACAGATACTCGAACAACTTGCGGAATCGATGGAAGTTCTTGCAATGCCTTCTTTCCCTAGCAACGGGTGCTGCACTATATTGGATGGAACACTAATAGTGAAACTTTCCTAAACACGAATGAGTTGTTGGATTGTTCCTTGAAATCCGTTTTTCAAACACCCATAACGACAAAAGACCCGCTTTTCAGCGAGTCTTTTGATTTTATTCTGGCTGCGGAACTAGGATTCAAACCTAGACAATACGAGTCAGAGTCGTACACGATTTATTACGAGAATCGATCCTATTAATGCGCAGATTCCGCCATATAAGCAGTATTTTATGTCTCTATTTATGCTCATTTCTCAGCGGTTTTCGTGGAAGTGGCAAGAAATTGGCAAGAAAGATAATTTCTCATATTCATCTTTCCATCAGATAAACGCTTGGGACACGCCGGCAATAGGTTTAAATCCCTCCGGTCGCACCACTAAAAAGAGCCAATAATCTCTAGCGTTATCAGCTCTTTCCTTATATTCCAAAACCCACTTTGTAACCCACTTTGCTAACAGGGTAGGCTAACTTACTTAATTCAAACCATTTCAAATATCGTAGTATTGGAATCTAGAAACAAGCAAAAAGGATCTGAAAACTAAAAATTCGTTTAAATAGTAGAAATCTATTCGAATTACATTGTATAATTGTTATGATCTCTAAACGCTCTGTGAGTCAATTCATATCTTAGATTTGTGTGAGGGAAAAATGAAAAAGGTATTATCAATTCTTGTGTGCGGCATTATATTGCTTTCTTTGACAGGTTGTGGTGAAGCTAAAGTATACAAAGAAGCTGCTGCTGCGCTAGAGACTGGTAGCTATGCGCAAGTAATTCAGCTTCTTGATGCTATTCCGGATTACAAGGATAAGGATGGTTTAAGAGCCCAAGCCGAAGAGATGATCGCTTACCAGAATGCGGTTTCTCTTTACGAAGAAGCGTTAGCTCAAGCCAATAACGAAAATACTGCGATCGACTCTTTGTGTTCACCTGCTCAGGAACTTCTAAGCACTGGTGAAATTCCATACGATCAATCAAAAATTACAGAATTGCAGATAGCAGTATCTACTCTTGTCGAAATGAAAAAGGAAATTACCACAATGCCTGATAGCACAGACGATATTCTATCAGCAGCAGAAGTACTGAGCGCTCCGTTGGACTATTCGGTCGAGCAAGCGAATATTCAAAATGCTCAAAAAGCACTGGAAGATAGCATAGAGCAAATGAAACAAATAACTAATCCATCTGGTGATTTTGTGATTCTCCGGCTAAGCCAAGTGCAAGGTGTCGGGGAAATTCAAGGTGTCACTGAAGAGCAAGATCCAAACGGCATGCTTAATAAGCAGGGAGGGTACACATCAGCTACCTTTTTTTCGAGTTTACTTCTCGGTGGAACAAGACCCTTGGTAGATTGCACAGACGGAGGTGGGTGTATAGAAGTCTTTCCAACTGCGGCTGAAGCAGAAGTGCGCAACTCCTATTTGGCTACTTTTGATGGAACTGGTTTCTCTTCGGGGTCACACGTGGTTCTAGGTACGATAATTATTCGAACTTCAAATAATCTTACAGCAACGCAGCAAAAAGAACTGACTGCTGCCATCATAGAAAAACTACTTGAGTTACAATAATCCTTCATAGAAGTTAACCCTAACTAAAAAAGGGAGTTAAGAGCGAAAGCGAACTCTATTTCCAGAATTATTGTAATAGTTCTCCAGGACATAATATTCGAGCTGGAAGGTTGAATACTGTGATAGGTCTTCACAATGAAAACTCACGAGTAAAAATACCCGCGCTGGTTCACTTCACTCGGTTGGGGTATGAGTATGTATCGCTGAAAGACTACCGCGGCATTATTGATGAAAAGACGAATATTTTCGTCGATATCTTCCGCGATTCCATCAATCGAATAAACAGGACAAATCTATCTATGGCTGATGTGCTAAGGATAGTCGCTGAGCTGACAGTTGTTCTGTCGAATGACGACCTCGGAAGAGCATTCTATAAATTACTTCTCTCTGGCTACAACGGATTAAAGCTTATAGATTTCAGCAATGTAAATGGTTTAGGCAACAATTTTCAGGTCGTAACTGAACTTATATATCGCAACGGGAACGATGAGTTTCGCCCAGATATCACTGTATTGATTAACGGAATGCCGCTAGCTTTTCTGGAAGTGAAGAAGCCAAACAACAAAGATGGCATTCAAGCCGAGTACGCTCGAATAAATACTCGTTTTAGAAACGTGAAGTTTAAACGCTTCGCTAACATTACGCAATTAATGGTTTTCTCCAACAACAGCGAGTATGACGAAAACGAGGTCGTGCCGCTTGAAGGTGCATTTTACGCTGCCAGCAGCTACAGCGAGCTGTTCTTCAGCCACTTCCGCGAGGAAGACGAACGCATATTTGGCAAAATTGCTCCGATAGACGGGGCTCAGGAAGCGACCATTATAACAGATACAAATCTTGTTTCTATAAAACATATGCCGGAGTATGCCACGAACCTTTCCCCTGTGTCTCCGACAAACAGAATAATTACTTCCATGTTCTCTCACGAACGCATCATGATGTTGCTTTATTACGCCATCGCCTATGTAGAAACAACAAATGACGCAGGCATTACCACACTTGAAAAACATCTTATGCGATACCCGCAACTGTTTGCCACCAAGGCGATTGAAAACAAACTTAATGCCGGAATCAAACATGGGATAATATGGCACACACAAGGCAGTGGCAAGACCGCTCTTGCATTTTTTAATGTACGATATCTGAAAGATTATTATCAACGGCAAGGCATTATTGCAAAATTCTACTTTATTGTTGATAGACTTGACTTACTCACGCAAGCGGCAGACGAATTTCGCGCCCGTGGTCTTTTTGCTGAAGAAGTGAATTCTAAGGACAGCTTTATCACAAGTATAGGCTCGACCGGAGAGGAGAACAACACCGGGCGGGTATCTATAACTGTAGTAAACATACAGAAGTTCTCAGAGGAATCGATTGCTAAAAAAGCCGATTATAACGTCAATGTTCAGAGAATCTACTTTCTAGACGAAGCGCATCGCAGCTATAAGCCAACGGGCAGCTTTCTCGCTAATTTGCTATCCTCTGATCGTTGTGCTGTTATTATTGCGCTGACCGGCACGCCGCTTATCGGTACTATCTACGATGATCGCGGAAACCCAGTATCTGGGAAGAAGTATGACTCAAAAGCGATCTTCGGAGATTATATCCATAAATATTATTACAACCGCTCGATAGCCGACCGCTACACACTTAAGCTTATTCGTGAGGGTATCGCTACAACATATAAGAAAAAACTCCAATCCGCTCTTGATGAAATCGAGACGGTTAAAGGCTCACTGCCAAGAAAAGAACTTTATGCGCATCCCAAGTACGTGAAACCACTTATTGAATACATTACCGCAGATTTCGCCAAAAGTCGTATTGCTATGAACGACGATACAATCGGCGGCATGATTGTTTGCGACTCCTCGGAACAAGCAAGGGCGATATTTGCAGAAATGAAGAAAACAGAGTATTCCTCTGCACTTATTCTGCACGATGAGGACGATACAGATAAACGCCGCGACAACCGTGACGCTTTCAAGAAAGGGCAAATCGACTTTCTTATCGTTTACAATATGCTTCTTACGGGCTTTGATGCTCCACGACTGAAAAAGCTATATCTCGGTCGTGTAATCAAAGACCACTCGCTTCTGCAAGCGTTGACGCGTGTGAACCGTCCGTATAAGAAATTTCGATATGGCTATGTTGTTGATTTCGCAGATATCCGCGCAGAATTCGACAAGACAAATAAAGCCTATTTTGACGAACTGCAAGCAGAGTTAGGCGATGAGTTCAAACAGTATGATAATATTTTCAAAACACAGGAAGAAATAACACGAGATCTTCAGCTTATTTCTGAAAGACTCTTTATTTATGACACGGATAACGCAGAGGTGTTCTCGCAACAGATATCCTCTCTCGATGATAAGTCTGAGTTAGTTGAGCTGCGTCATGCACTGGAACTGTACAAAGAGCTGTACAATACGGCTAAGCTGTTCGGTTATGATGAATTGTCAGATAAATTCAGCCTAGATAATATCAGCGCCCTTTATAATGAAGTCTGCAATCGTATCAATCTGATAAATCTAAAGCAGAGTTTAATAAACGCCGAAGATATGAGCACCATTCTGAATCTAGCACTAGACGAAATTGAGTTCCATTTTAAGAAAATTTCCGAAACTGAGATGGTTATCGCGGACAGATTTCAAGATAGCCTGAACCGAACCCGGCTCGAAATGCAGCGTAGTCTCGACCCAAACGACCCAGTATATGTGACTTTACTTGAAGAGTTGCAGCGTTTGCTCGGCAAAAAGCATATTGAAGAGTTGGCCGCCGAGGAGATGACCGCAAATATCACTGAACTTGACCGCATCCGTAAAGTTGCGGAACAGCGAAATCTTGCTGATCAGATGCTGATGGCAAAATATGAGAATGACGCAAAATTCATGCGGACCCATAAACGGCTGAGGGAGACACCACCACCGCTTGCATCCGACCCTGTACTACACAAGGTACTGCTTGGGCTCAAGCACCAGATAGATTTAAGAGTGTTTTCAAACGCTCGGCTACTCGATAATGAACCGTATTTCATGGCAGATATTTTGCCGCTTATAAAGCATGAATTAACTACTAGAGGGGTGCCGTTTACCGCTCTGCAAGTGAAAAATATAGGGACATATATATCCAACGAATACTTCGGTGAAAGGACTTGGGCAAGCTGATGCAGGTTACAGATGTTACGATGCGAACGAAAGAAATGATAGACGACCTCAAAGCCGTCTGTGCAAATTACGGGCTTGGAAACTCCGGCAACGAATACAAAATCATTACCGAGGCATTCCTATATAAATTTCTCAACGACAAATTTATTTACATCGCAAGGAGTGTTGTTCCAGAATTTGAAAAATTGACGGCAGTCGAAATCGAGGTCGCCATGTCTGCATTGTCCAAAGATGATTATGAGCTAATGCTGCTGGGCTTCGGTGCGGCAACAGCCCGACTCAAGAGGGAGCACTTCATCTCATATCTGTTTAACCGCCAGAATCAGGAAGGTTTTCACACACTGTTCGATGACACGTTGGTTGACATTTCTAATTATAATATTGACATTTTCTCAGTAAGGGCAGGGGGCCAATCGAAAATCAGCCTTTTTGAAAAGCTATCGCAATATGTCATTGAAGAGGAAAAGAAAGATGGTTTCTGCCGAGCTATTATTACAAAGCTCGCAGGATGCAGCTTTGACAGTATATTTGAGCAGAAATACGACTTCTTCGCGCAGATTTTTGAATATCTCATCAGCGACTATAATAAGGATTCCGGTAAATACGGCGAGTATTACACGCCGCACTCTATTGCCAGAATTATTGCTCAAATAATGGTGCCCGGTTGTGCAAAAAGCGTTACCGTATATGACCCAGCGGCGGGCTCCGGTACACTTGTTTTAGCACTTGCACATGAAATCGGCGAAGATAACTGCACTATCTTTACGCAGGATAGGTCCCAAAAAGCAAATGAATTCCTGCGGCTAAACCTAATCCTTAACAATCTTGTTCACTCTCTGCCAAATGTGGTGCATGACGACACTTTGCTAACGCCACGCCATTTGAATCCAAAAAAGGATGGCATTGCCACTTTTGACTATATTGTTTCCAATCCGCCTTTCGGCTCGGATTTCAGCGAAAGCAGAAATACGCTTGCTGGTGAAAAGTTCAAAAACCGTTTCTGGGCAGGAGTACCCAATATACCCAATAAAGACAAGGACAAGATGGCGATCTATTTGATGTTCCTGCAGCATATTATCGTCTCGTTGGAAAAATCAGGTAAAGCCGCTGTCGTTGTCCCCACTGGCTTTCTGACCGCAGGAGCGAGCATCCAGAAGAAAATCCGTGAGTATCTCGTGGATAACCATATGTTGCGCGGCGTCATTTCCATGCCCTCAAATATCTTCGCTACCACGGGCACAAATGTTTCCATTCTCTTTATCGACAGCGAGAATGCGGACGGCAAGGTGGTACTGATGGATGCATCGAATCTCGGCACAAAGATAAAGACCGATGGTAGAAATCAAAAGACCGTTCTCAGCCCGGAGGAGATAAAGCGCATCATCGATACCTTTATCGCGGGCAAGCCGGATGACGATTTCTGTGTCGCAGTGGATTACGAGGAAATCAAGCGCAAGAAATACTCTTTCAGCGCAGGCCAGTATTTTGATGTGAAAATCGAATACTTCGAGCTGACTCCGGAAGAATTTACCGAAAAGATAGAGGGCTTCACCACACGCTTGGATAGTTTGTTTTCCGAAGGGCAAAAGCTTGAAAAAGAGATAATAGCACAGCTTGGGCGGGTGACGTATGAGAAGAATTAAGAAATATTCATTTTCCGCCTTATACGACATGAGTTCCGGGATCTCTACAGACAAGGGCCAAGCAGGACACGGATGTCCGTTTGTCTCGTTTGGAACGATTTTCAATAACTATTTTTTGCCAGATGAATTACCAGATTTAATGGGTGCTTCTATGCAAGAGCAAGAAACATACTCGATTAAGAAAGACGATATTTTAATTACTCGAACAAGTGAAACAATCGATGAACTCGCTATGAGCTGTGTTGCGGTAAAGGATTATCCTGCAGCAATATTCAGCGGATTTGCAAAGAGATTGCGTCCTAAAACTAAGGGTGTTGCCTATTCAAAATACCTTGCATTTTATCTTCGCGGTTATTTGTTCCGAAAAGCGGTAACCAACAACGCTTTTATGACGCTACGCGCAAGTTTTAACGAAGATATTTTTTCCTTCTTACATCTCTATCTGCCGGAATATGAGAGTCAAGTGCGGATTGGCGATTTGCTTTATGCTATGGAGCAAAAAGTCGCCCTCAATAAGCGAATAAACGTTGAGTTGGAGTCAATGGCAAAGACCATATACGATTACTGGTTTGTGCAGTTCGATTTTCCTGATGAAAACGGCAAGCCCTACCGCACCTCCGGAGGTAAAATGGAATGGAACGAGCACCTTAAGCGTGATATTCCTAAAGGATGGGATTGCTCTGAGCTCAGCGAATTTTGTTCTTTTAGAAACGGGATAAACTATGAAAAAGATGCTCCGGGGGACAAAAAATACCGTATTGTGAATGTAAGGAATATTTCTGCAACTTCTCTTTTGTTGGATGAAGACGAACTTGATGAGATATACTTACCTTCAAGTCTGGCTGAAAGATACTTGATATCAAGAAAAGATATTATCATAGCACGAAGTGGGAACCCAGGTGCTACAAGACTTCTTAAGTCAAATAGTAATATGGTAATTTTCTGTGGTTTTATTATCTGTGGCACGCCACACAATGAAAACGCGCAGAGCTACTTATCGTTTGTTTTTAAAGGTTATGAGGGCACATCTGCAACAAAAACTGGCGGTTCAATTCTTCAAAATGTCAGCCAAGACACACTTAAATCAATTGTTGTTGATATGCCACCAGACAGAATTCTTCTTTCTTTCAATGCTCATATAGAACCAGTATTTCAAATGATACAAGAGAAAATCGAGGAAAACAATTCCCTTACTGCACTCCGCGACTGGCTTTTACCCTTGCTCATGAACGGGCAGGCTACGGTGGAATGAAAGGAGCACTGCAAGATGAATACCGAAAAGATAGACGATGCCTTCATTTCGTATGCCTCTGACATATTGGCAGATACCAACCATGGGCTAAGTGGGACACAGATTGTAAGATACTGTAGTTCTTATGCTGTTGATTTTGGCGTGGACATTCCAATCACTAATCCGGATTTTGGAAGAATTGGTGGTGGAATTCCTAACAAACGTACAGCCATGTACAGGAACCTGCGTGAATTTAATGGGAAACAGCAATTTGTCATCATTAAAGAATTATGTGAATTACCGTTATTTGAAGATAATCCGGATGCACAGGAGTTAAGAAAAAAGTTGTTTGCAAGATTCAGTCGCTTTGCAATTAGCGATTTTTATATGGAAGAATATGAATTGACAGGATGGGAACGCGTTGACAGGGCTATAATGGAAATGAAAAGCCGCTTGGAAATCGCAGACAACGAAGAACAGTTTCAAGCTATCGGAATGTTGGGCAGAGAAGCCCTGATCACCGTTGCGAAGCAAGTGTTTGATGCAACTAAGCACCCAACGATGGATGGCGTTGAGACGAGTACAACCGATACTAAACGCATGTTAGAAGCATATCTGGATTTTGAGCTGTCAAATACTTCAGATAAAGCACGTAAATTCGCAAGAAGCGCGGTTGATTTAGGAAATCAACTTACACATGACCGAAATGCAACAAAACGAGATGCTTCAATATGTTTGGTTTCAGTAATAAGCTTGGCTTCACTTTTTAAGCT
Organism: Christensenellaceae bacterium; assembly: GCA_963674535.1. Classification (GTDB taxonomy): domain Bacteria; phylum Bacillota; class Clostridia; order Christensenellales; family CAG-138; genus UBA7703. The sequence continues at coordinate 2,159,028 of OY771363.1, forward strand.
AATACAAGAATCATCGAATTGAACCTGAGCGCTGCCAATTGACAGTGCTTGGCAGCGCTTTTTCCCCAGCTGATTGAATTATTAAGTAATGATTGATTTTCGTATCCGGTTCCACAAATCGTGCACGAAGCTCGGCCCGCGGCCTAGAGCCACTCCGGTGAGCACATACATCACGTACAGCAGCACCGGCTGGCTGATCTCCACCACGCCGGCTAAGAAGTTTATCTTCGCCACGACGGCGATCAGCACGCCGAGGCACATGCTCACGATCTCCGCGACCGCGACCTTCCCGACCGTCTTGTCCCAGATGGGTTTGAGTTGCTGTACGATCGCCTCCACGAAGAGTGCGATCAATACCAAATTCGTCAATGTCATATGAAAAACCCCTTCCTTATCCGGCGTTCTCGCCGGAATCTTTGTCGTTGTTTGCACCTTTCAAGAGCCGGATCGCCTCCGCCACGATCTTGGCTAACTTAATCCCCGCCGTAGCGCTGAGCTCTATCCCCGTCCACTTGAACCATTCCCGGATCAGCGTGACCGGTTCGGAGGCTCCTCCCCGCATGGCCCACATGACCCCGAACGCAAATCCTACGTTCAGCAGGATCACGAGCAGGATGATCCACTTGGAATACTGCCCCTTCTTCATCTTCCTCACCGCCCTATACGTTCCCCGGCAGCACTTCCGAAGCGAGGTCTCCGAAGATGTACCCGATTGACCCGTTGAAGCCGATCCGGTACCAATCCTCGTCCACGCCGTAGAGCGCGAACACCCCGTCCTTCTTCGCACGTCCGAGGATCGTGTACTCCAACCCCGGCCCACTGCGCACGTTGCACCACTGCTTCACACCGTCCACGACGATCTTGCCGACTACCGTGAGTACCGCGGCCGTTTCGGCGCTTCCACCGTCCTCCAGCGCCATGAGCACATGTCCGTCGCGCAGGTAGATCCCGCCGCGCCTGGCCAGCCTGTCCGAACCAACGTGTGCGCTGTCGGAGTAAGACTTGAACTTTCCGGTAGCAAGGAACTTGGAGCGCAGGTTTCCCGTGTACCCATCCGGAGCGAGGTTTAGCCCCGCTAGGATATAGCAGCTGAAGATAAGCGTACTGCAGTCGAAATCGCCGGAAGCTCCCGCAACGTTCCCGCCGTTTGCCCGGATCGACCAGTACCCGCTCCAGCGCTGCGTTTTGCCCTGCGAGTAACCGAACGCACTGTCCTGGCAGATCTGCTCCATGAAAACAGCTGCTCGCTCCGCCATTTCGGAATCCTTGCATTCGAGGTAGTCTTTCCAGACCCGGCCGGCTCTGTTCTTGGCGTACCAAGTGGAAAGGCCGATCTCTTCGGTTTTCTTGCCTTTCTGTTGCAGCTGATCACCGGGCGTCGCTCCAATCGTCTTTCCCAGCTCGTCCATGACCGCGTGCCCGATTCGGATTGCCATGCTTACGCCTCCCCATGGATGTGTTCCGCTGCCTGCCGGCGTACGAACGCATCTTCCTTGTCGCGGTATTTTCGGTAGTAGTCCAGCGCCATGTCCGTCTTGCCATTCGTCCGTCCCTCTTTCTGCGCCAGCGCGGTCGCTTCCGACAGGTGCCCGATCGCACAGATGCCTTCGCGGATGAGCACGGTTTCTTCGATCCTCGCGTTTTCACGCTCTTCCCGGCGTGCTTCCGCTTTGTCGATCTTTCGCCCGACGCCGCGGATCACCAGCCCGGAGATCATGCCTCCAAAGCCGAAGATCCCCAGGATCATCGAAACAATCTGTAATGCGGTCATATCCCCGCTCCTTCCAATCAAAAAGAGCCTTGCGGCTCGATGTTCTCTACTCCTCTGGTTCTTCTTCGGCTGCCATAGCCGCGGCGAGTTCCGCGAACGTCGGGACCGGGACTCCGTCGCGTGTGAACACGCCGTCAAGGTACAGATCCCCGATTGCGACCGGTCGGTCGCCGACGCTCACCGCACCAGGGAAATCGCCGGCGTTGGATGCGCAGAGCCAGATGACGTTTGTTACGGTTTTGTCATCCAAAACGGCATATACTTCCGGATCGTTCATATTCCCCCTCCTTACGCCGCTCTCTTGTTGCGCATGATCACAATCCCGGAACCACCGGTTCCGCCGATCCCCGTCGTATATCCGGAGCCGCCGCCGCCACCGCCGGTGTTCGCCGCGCCATTGCCTCCACTGTTCGCGGAGTTTCCGCCGTTACCGCCGCCGCCTGCTCCACCTGCCCCGCCGGTTCGGCCATTCTTGTAGTAAGCACCGCCACCACCGCCGCCGCCGTACTGGTCGCCGGTGACTTCGCTGAATTCGCGCGTGGTCGTTCCCTGTCCTGCACCGCCGGCGTCGTACACAGCGCTCACGCCGTTGCTTCCGTTACTTCCGCCCGCTTTGCCGTTCTGTTCGTAGTCGTCGCGCGCACCGGCCCCGCCGCCGGAACCGCCAGCACCGCCCGGAACTGCATTTCCGGGAGTGTTTCCCCCTGATATTGCGTAGCCGAACGCGCTGGTCGTTCCGCCGTTGGCGTTGGACGCACCTCCCGCGCCCACCGTGATCGTATACGCCGTATTTGCCTGCAATTCGATCGATAAGTGCGTGAGCGTTCGTCCGCCACCACCGCCGCCTCGACCGCCGGTGCCTGCCGCACCGCCGCCGGCTCCCCCGCCTACCAGAAAGATGTCGATCTTGACGTTCTTCTTGGGTGTGAACACACCGCTCGTGAGGAATTTGAGCCGGAAGTTGATTCCGCCATCCTCGATCCATGTATACGTGCCTGTATACGTAAAGTCCGTCGACGTAAACACCGACGCGTAGCAAGACGGCCGGATAATGACCGGACACATCAACAAAAACATCGTCATGACGAGGACAACGAGCTTAACAGAGCGCTTAACCCGCAAGTTGATCCGCGGAAGAAGGAACGAAACCGCGCCGACCACAGAGCGAACCTTGTCCAGGCACCAATCATACAACACGTACTGCGGTGCGGTGCTCCCTGCTTTTGCAGAAGAAGCAGAACCGCTGCTCGTGTCCATATTCCCGCCGGTCTCCGACAGCGTGCCTTTGATCCTGCTGATCACGTTCGAAGCGGACGACAGCGCTTCTCCCAAGCCCCGGTCGAGCCCGATCCCGATTCCCTGCGGGATGGTGACGCCCATCTTGATTCCCCACTTGGACGGGGAGTTGTTGTCGAAGCCGTCCTTGCCGGTGAACCAGCCCTTGATAATATCGACTAAACCCTTAACCTTCGATTTGAGCCACTCGATCTTGTTCTCGATCCCGTTCCAGATGCCGGTGATTAAATCTTTGCCGACGCTGAAGAAGTCGGAGACCTTGTCCTTGACCGGCTGAAGAACGTTGTCGTTGACCCATGTTCCAACCGTCAGGAACAGCTCGGAGAACTGAGCCGATATGCCTTCGCCGAGCTGCACGATAAAGCCTTTGCCTTCTTCCCACAGTTGGGGAGCCGCGTCCGCAAATGCGATCGCGAGGTTTACGACGATCTGCGCAGCAGCAGCAAGCAGGTCGGGAATCGCCTCGATCAGGCCTTGCGCCAGAGCAATGACAATTTCAAGCGCGGCGACGACCAGAGCAGACAGCGTTTCAGGATCCGTAAGCGTGGTGGCAATCTGCACCACCATGTCAACGACCGCAGGAATGAGTTCCGGCAAGCTCTCCGCAATGCCCTGCGTAAGGGCAACGATGATTTGCAGCCCCGTCTGGATGATCAGCGGGAGGTTCTGCAGTAAAAACGCAGCCAGCATGGCGACGATCTGCACGACCGCCTGCGAGATCGGCCCGATGTTCTGCTGCAAAGAGACCAACAGCGCGTTCATGACGTTCGACGCCGCCCCGACGATTGCAGGCAACGTCTCCGGCAGGATGGCAATGACCGTTTCAAGCAGCATGGTGATCATCTCGGATACCGACTCGATCATGGGCGGCAGCGCCTCGGAGACAAACGCCGGCAGGTTTTCCAGCATGGACGTGATCAGTTGCTGGATGATTGCCCCGCCTGCGCTGGTGATCTCCGGCAGGAGTTCGGAAAGCGTGGAAATGAACTCCTGTATGCCTTCCTGAATCTGTTCAATCCCGCTCGTGTCGCCCGTCAGCAGCAGCGACAATCCGTCCATCGCCGTCGTAATGGACGGCAGGAACTCGGCCATGAGGTTGTTCTTGAGCCCCGTCGCGGTATGCGACAATAAGTCGAGGCTGTCGGTGAAGTTCACGGACGCGGTCACAGCTTTATCCGACATGACGAACCCGTAATCGATCGCTTTTTTCCGGAGCGCTTCGGTGCTTTCCGCCGTCTGGTTCAACAGCGGCAGGATCTCCTGCCCGCTGCGTCCGAACAGGTCGTTGGCAAGCGCCGCCTTTGCCGTTTCATCCGTCATGTCCTGCAGGCCGGCGATCGTCTTGGCAAAGATCTCCTCGCGGGACAGCGTCGATACGTCGTCCATGGAGATGCCGAGGCGCGAGAACTTCTCCGTCGCGCCGGTAACCCCGTTCTTTGCGTCGTCGATCGTGTTGGTAAGCGTTTTCAAGCCCACCTGCATGGTGTTGATATCCACGCCGCTCTGCGACAGGACAAACTCCCACTCCTGATACGCTTCCCGCGAAAGGCCGAGCCGCTGGCTGTTCTTGTCGACGTTGTCGCCGAATGCGGCGACGTCCTTGACCCCTTCCGCAAACTTGACGGCAAGTGCGCCGATCGCGGCCGCGACTGCTCCTGCCGCAATGCCGATGCCCTTGAGCGCACCGATCGCCACCGTACCGGCGACCTTCGCCAGTTCCCCCCATTTCTCGCCGAACTCGGTGGTCGCTTTCCCGCCCTTCTTGAGCGCCTGGCTGTTCTCGTCGAGTTCGTTCTTGGTCGCTGCAAGAGCTGCTTTGGCGTTGTTGAGGTTCGTTTTCATCTGCACGTACGCGGCGTCGGTCGGCTTTACCCCCGCTTCGTCCATGCGCTTGAGCGCCTGTTCGGCAGCAAGAACCGCTTTCTGCTGCTCCGCCATGGCCTTGTTCAGCGTTTCGCTCTTGGCCTTGAGAGCGGCGGTCGACGAACTGTTCTTTCCGAACTCCGCCGTCATGACCGCCGCTTCCGACGCAACCAGCCGCATGCTGTCTTTGATGCCTTTCAGCGCGCTATGTCGGCCGAGACGGTACACCTGACCTTCGCGGCTCTGCGGCGTCGCTGGCAGTTCCGGCTCGTAGCCGTCGTCCACCGCTTCCTGTGTAGGTTCCGGCAGGTCGAAGCCTGTCACGGTAACGTCGAAGCCGAGGTCGTCGAGAAACTTCAGCTCCTCGCTCAACAGCGCGCTGTCCCACGTGGCGTGTTCGGCGAGCCGGTTGTCCGCGAGCATGTACGCCCGCCTTTGCGCTTCCGTGAGGTGTTCGACATACACGCACGGCACCGCCGTCATGCCTTCCGCGATCGCAGCTAACAACCTGCCGTGACCTGCGATGATCTTCTTGTCCTTATCGATCAGGAGCGGATTCACGAAGCCGAACTCCCGCAGCGAGCGGCGCAGTTCCTTGATCTGCTCATCGCTGTGCTTTCGGGCGTTGCGCGCGTCCGGCGTGATCTCCGCAACCGGTACGATCTCGAATTTATCGGTGATCTGCATGCAGTTCCTCCAAAACGAAAAATGACGCCCGGTGGCGTCAAGGAAAAAAGAGATCCGCTTGGATCTCTATGGTTTTTCATGATAATAACATATCACAAATCGAAAGGTCATTGTGTGACATTAAATTCGGAAGAACAAGTTGCAATGAATTCGGCCTTGTTTATATAAAAGTTTATTTTCAAAACAGAGGTTGTTACACTCCTGCCCTTTCAACAATTGTTTCTAGCTCTTGAGTATATTGCAACCATTGATGATTGATGTACTTCTCTTTACTTCTCGGTAAAAAATTGGACACCCCGATAAATAGGAGAATAATCCCCAGTATTAACATCGTGTAACCAAAGTTGTTTTCAGACAAGTTGGATATAATAAAAAGAAACGCAAAAAACAGCCATATGAATGCTGCAATATTCCGTTTCTTTTGAGCTTTTCTCACTTGCTCTTGAGCAAGTTGTGTATTTACCTTATCAATTAAATGAGGTAATTGTTTTATGCTTGGGTATAATTTTTGCTTTTGTATGTTATCTGATAATTGAATACTGTGAATTACCACTGATTCCAATCCAGTATTTCCTTTATAATTAACCCACGAAAAATCAATGAACGAAAAATCCTGTGTAATAGATAAGAGGCACCCATGCCATGCTTCAAAACTGTTGGCTTGTTTATTTAATGCCATAACAAAAAACTTAAATGCATTCATCCAATCCTTTGAAGTTAAACATTGTTTCCCGCGGTTGATATCATTCTCAACAGTTGATATCCCTGACATACTAACTTGGCCACTCACTTCAATTTTCATTCTTTGAATAGCATCATGGACAATAAATTTCGTGCCACAATATACACAAAACCCAGTCTCCATACTATTATCCAACTGAAGTTGCGCGCCACAATTCGGGCATTTTGCTGCTTCAAACGACATATTTTTACCTCGAATTTTCTGTTTGTGTTTTTATCTTTGCGAAAACACTTATGTGTTATCAAGGTTTCAGAATTTCAGCACCTTGAATTTCGATATCACTGCATGGAAACGGGAAAGCAAACTGCTTCCATTTTACTATCATGTTTACTTCGCCTTTCAAATACAGCTTGATTCTGCTAGAGATACCATATACTGATATCGCCACCTCGTATAACCCCATTGGGAGTTCTAAAAGAACTGTTTTTCCAGCAGGCACACAGGTTTCTTCGCCATTAATGGCAACGCGAGCTGCCCCATTATACAAATTCTGCTTCTCTCTTGTAATTATGAAACTTGCTTTATAAACAGACTTAAAATTCATCAATTCCGCTATAATATCTCTGGCTTCCTTGTTGTCTGGTTGAAGGTCTAGCACTCTCTCTAGATAGCTATTAATTATTGATTTTATTCCTTCATCATCATAGAAATTTCCAACTCGAATATAATCTGCGATTTTTTCTTTTGCACGAGTTAATAGATTTCGGATTTCTTCGTCTTTATCGATTCTTACTTGTCCTTGTAGTTCGAATATAATCCTTTGAAGCTCATCTTTTACGATGAATTTGCTACCACAATACATGCAAAACCCGACCTGCTGTGCATCATCCATTTGGATTTGCCCACCGCAGTTCTTGCATTTAGCATTTACAAGACTCATTCTTTTCTCCTATCGATATTGGTAGATAATTATACTGAATGGACAAGACTCTTTGTATTCATAATAGGAACATTATTGCACAAAGTCAATGTATACCTTTCGAAACTTTAGTAGCTTGTGCTTTACAGGAATCCTGCTTTAGTAATATTGAATTCTGAACTTTTTTACAATAAATTTATCCCGTTTATCGATATTCCTAAAGTTTCCCAATCCGTTAACACGACCTTATGCAGAAGTGTGATAATTCGACAATCTCTTTCAAGTCTTACCTTCAAAAACCACGACCTCATAATCTCTTCTTTAGAAGTCTCCATCAACGCCAGCTCCGCATCCACGAATGCGAGTTGCTTCTCCAACGCGAGCATCTCTCCGGTAAGCTCGCGCTCTAGTTCGCCTAACTCCTCGGCATACTCCGCCAGCCGGTCGCGCATTGGATCGCTCCGGCCATACTCACCAAGCTGGCGCTGATTGTATTCCGCGCGCGAGCGAATCTACTTGAGTAGTTCTTTTTCCTTTAGGACGATGCGCACGTCCGACGTGATCCCAGCAACCGGCGATCTCGATTTTATCGGTGATCCGCATTTGATCTCCAAAACGAAAATTGACGCCCGGCGGCGCTGTAAGGATAAAGAGATAATGCCACAAAAGTCTCTTTGTTTTTCATAATACATTTTAGTATAGAAAAAGCGGCCCTAAGTGGTCCAACTTGCTTGTTCGACTATATATTTTTCTCATCCGATACTCGAAGTTTCGGTTTGTTTGATATATAATTAAAATTAAAGGAGTAATCATCCTCCTAATGTCAATAATGGCAGAATGCTTGAAGGAAATTCATGTTGGTATCAAATTCGTGATCAAACGTTGATTTATTGACAAACCAAAGCTCTTTCTCAACAAGAATTTATTTTAACAAAATCAACTCTCAGCCATGCATCTAGTAAGCAACCACTAAAATTTCGATACTTCTAAGATACTTTAAACGAAGTTGATTGATATAAAGTATGCGAACTGATATCAGATTGAGAAAAGAGTAAACGTTCTGGCAGATTTGGGATAATAAACATATCATAAACTCGATATAAAAGGAGCATACTATGGTTCTTATTAGAATCGAATATTGTGTGAATCCCGAGGCTATAGAATTAATTGCTGAACACCCAATTTTTGAATTGCCAGAAAATCATTCGATGATACAAATAAGTTCGAAAACTAATGATTTTCAGGCAAATATTAACTTGCTTAATGGTAAAACAAAAAGTGTCGTCCAAATGTTATCAGAGTATTTCGAGACAATTTTTGTCCAACGAGAGAAAATTATGTTTGTCGGTAATTATTCAACTTTATCAGAGCCGGGTGAACGAGGCTGGAAGACAATAATACCAACTATAAAATCAATTATGATTTCAAATCTTGGTGTATTTTTTTCAAGCGAAATTCATTATAGAAGATAACTCTTTATATGTGAACTTCATCGATTAATTTCCTACAGTAGCGCTCACATTAATGGATTGTTTCAGCAATTTTTCTCCATTTCATTCCATCAATAAATCTAAGCCGTAATATTTCCCCCTTATTTTCCGGCAACTTCGCCAATTCCGCATCCACAACCGCAAGCTGCTTCTCCAGCGAGATCATCTCCCCGGTGAGCTCACGCTCCAGTTCGTCCATCTCCGCGGCATACTCTGCCAAACGGTCGCGCGTCGGGTCGCTCCGGCCGCACTCGCCAAGCTGGCGCTGGTTATACTCCGCGCGCGAACGAAACCTCCTAAGTAGTTCTTTATCCTTTTGAGCGATGAACGCGTTCAGCGTGATCTCCTCGACCTTTACGATCTCGAATTTATCGGTAATCTACATGTGTCCTAAAAAAACGAAAAATGGCGTCTACCGGCGCAGGAGCTAAAAAAGAAGAGACCGCCACAGTCTCTTCAACACTTCAAGTTATTATATCAACATAAACAAAAGTGATATATGATGTCATCTTCCAGTAGATTATTACAGCTATTTGCGTTTGCGCTTCTTTGATATTAGCCTAAAACGAAACTCCTGTTTATATCCTGTAACAGTGCTTGGTCGAGGTCCTTCACTGCTTCTATTGTTTCCGAGAATCGTGGTCCCCTGCCAAAACTCTGCGGATCTCTTTGTATTATCGCATTGTTCAAGACCAGAATCTTGAGGATACTGTGGCTTATAATCCGAAATCCAACTGCCTGACGCCCCCATCCTCCTAGCGCGAATGAAAGTCTTATTTACTTCGGGTGTTCTTTGTTTTGGTTGACCATGGTAATAGGCTTGACAGTGCTGATCCTTTTCTTCTTCGCGTTTTATTGGGTTGGTGTTAATGGTGGAGCCTTTTTGTGCTTTTTGTGAATTTAACGTACCAGCGGAGGGGATGTCAATATGCAATTTATCGCCAATTATTGATATTGGTCTTGTATAAAGTTGTTTTCGATACTCTACGGTTATTGTTTCATCTGTCTTACTTACCACGAATACAGTGTCACCATTATTGCAATAGAGAATTTGCGACACTTGAATTTCATCATGTGAATTCATACTATCCCCCTAAGAATGATCCTAACCACATATTACCAGAAACAACAATGGGGATACAACTATCGCATATTATTGACAGCTTCGTATTCATATTACTATGTTGTTTATTTTAGCTTGATTGCTCTTTTACAATGTCTTTCAGAATAATTAACTTTCGTAGCAATATCATACCATTTACACCCTTCAAAATATCTAAGTCTTAATAATTTCTCCTGATTCTCCGGCAACTTCGCCAACTCCGCATCTACGAACGCAAGCTGTTTCTCCAGCGCGATCATCTCCCCGGTCAGCTCGCGCTCCAGCTCGTCCATTTCCGCGGCATACTCCGCCAGACGGTCGCGCGTCGGGTCGCTGCGGCCGCACTCGCCAAGCTGGCGCTGGTTATATTCCGCACGCGAACGAAGCCGCTCGATTCGCTCTTCGAGGGCAGCGATGCGCAGTTTCTGACGACGTACGTTTTTAAGATCATCGATTGTCAACACTTTTTCAATCCTCCTTGACTTCCGCAGTGTGGTATGTTATTTTCTCGTTGAGACCAGACTTGACGCTCGATGGCAATTGGAGCTGGGATAGTTTAAGCCAAGTTTGGGCTCTTTTTTCTTCTTGATTTCCATGTTTCCGTTTGATATGCTTTGCTCGCAGGAAACTTAATACCGACTTCTTCGGAAGCACCCGCTGTCCCAAGCTACGCCGGGTTTTCCTGTACAGCGCCTGACGATCAGGCGCTATTCTTATGCCCTATTTCACCCTCCACGCTTCCCCGCCGATCTCGCTGTAGAACACCGCCTCGCCTTTGTCGAATCCCATGTACAATAGTGTCGAGGGGAAGACATACCCGGTGTACTCTTTGGTCATGATGTACGTCATCTGCACGTTCAAGCCAAGTTCTGCGAGAGCTACGTTCTCATCAGTCAGCGGTGCGGCGGGGCTGTAGAAGCCGAACTCCCCTGCCTGCTCCACGATGGCCGTGATATCCCGCGCGAAGAGGTAATTGCCGTCCTTGCGCTGTGTGTCGCAAAACAGTCGGTTGATTACGAGGAATGCGAATGCGAGCTTTTCCTTTGCCGTGTTGAGCCCATACATGCCTCGTGCGACCGTCTCGATGTAGCTCCGGCCGATGTGGTAGTCGTAGACCACCGCCTGTGGTCGCGGTACCCTGCCCGGCGTCGGCGCAGGCTCGGCCTGGATCACGATCGTTGCCAGCGGTTCCGGCGTGACGGTCGGAGTCGGCTCTTCGTCCGCCATAGCCGCGGTGTGGTAGGCCATCAGGCCGTACCCGGCCGCAACGATCGAAAATGCCGTCAAAGCGAATATCCGTTTCAAACCGTGTTTCATGGTATGCTCCTCCCCCGTATGTACGCCGTGATCGCCTGTATCGCTTCTTCGCAGCTGTAGCAAACCTCCACCGCATATCCTTCGCGTTGGAGCATGTCAAAATACCGTTGCTGCTCCTGCGTCGGCTTGTTCGAGCCGTACTTCATCTCGACGAAAAGCCCGGCATGGTTCCCTCTCGTCACCGGCAGGAAGATGTCCGGTACGCCCGGCTTCACTCCCGCCGCTTTCAGCCGCGCCGCCGTGGCTTTATTCCGTAAGCCACCGTTCGGGATGTGGAACATGAACGCCAGTTCCGGCCATTGGCCTGCCTTGTACGCCGCCCACTCGAACAACGCCGCCTGTTCCGCTTCTTCGTGCTGCATCAGCCGCAACCCTCCCCCGCTTCGAGCGCCGGATTGTCGAGGTCGGTAAGGAGGCGGTCAAGCTGCTCGTCCGTGTAGTCGTGCTGACCGATGCGCGGTTTCGCACCTCTCTTCGGGTAGTTGCCCAACTGGGCGTTCTGCTTCGGCGTTTCGCGTCCTTCCCATGTGCGCACCGCGGCCTGCCAGTCCTTCATGGGCTGATTGCCGACCCGCCAGCCCTTGGCCTCATAGAAGTCAAAGAACCGCTGCGCGTCGACGCTGTTCCCCCGCTCCCGGCAATACGCCCGTATCTCCTCCACCGTTGGTTTGGTGAAGCGGCGCGGCTTGTCCGCGCGTAACACTTTGTATTCGGATTCGATTTCGGATTCGGATTCGGATTGGATTGGATTACGGGAACATCCGCTTTCATCTGCATGCATCTGCTTGCAAATGCTTTCCGATGCTTTCTTGTCGCCAGCAGGTGCCGGGTATCTGCTTTTCTTTGCCCGAATCGTCTGGTGGACTTCCCATGTTGGGAGGTATAGGTAGGGCTTTCCGTCATATTCATAGAGGACAACGCAGCCTATACCCGCCAACTTCGTCAGCGCACTCTCGACATCTTTCAGGGTGATCCGCTCCTTGAGCGGGAAAAGCCTTGATTTCAACACCGCAGGACGAGCGTCAAACCGCCCGTAATCGTCGCAATTCACAATCAGCCGATGCCAGAAGCATTCTTCGAACCAGCTCATCTGATCGATGGTGTCGCTTGTGCAGATGCTTTCCTTAATGATCCTGTTCGGCATATCCTTGCCTCAGAACGGGATAGACCCCGTAATGTTCACTCTGCCGCATTGGTTTTATTTCCTCTCCTGTTTTACCCTTGTTCGCCGTGCTATAATCACCATAAAGGCGGTGATCTCTTGATTTCGAGATACGATTATGACGCTCTAGTACCGTTCAAGGACCAGTGGTTTCATCTCCCGGAAGACTGCGTTCCCATGCAAAGGTATCAAAAGCTAATAGACCTTGGTTTAATGCAACAGTGCTCTGGTGAAGAAGAGCATGTCGGTAAAGACGGTGCAGCAATGCGAGTCTGGTTCATCAAATTCGGGATTACACAAACAGGTCTTGCTGCACTGAAAGAATTCGAAGCGCAGCATCCTGGATCCGAGGACTCATCAAACGAAGAGAGGCAGAAGCGGTGCCATAAGGATCCCATCAGGATATTTAATGGTCCAACCGTTCGAAATTTCTTGTTAATAATCGCCGCTATTGCTATCCTCTTACTGCTTTGTATAATGCCTCGTTAATTCAGTACGAAATCCCTAAGCTGACAAGCTAAGAAAGTTTGATTCATCAATCGATGGCTTACGCCTATTCGCTGATAATCGCTAAATATGCCATTTCGGTTTACCTGCTTTTCGTTCAGCTATTGAGCTGTTTGCCCACTCCGCGGCGGAGCGTACGACCACGCGCCCGTCCGGCGTAACTGCTACCCCGCCATCGCTGACTAGCTTGTTGAGGTAAGTCACGCTCACGCCCAGCATCTTCGCTGCTGCTTTCTTCGGTAAGGTTTCGCCCCAGGTACGCACCCACTGCTCACCGACCGAACTGCTGTCTTTCGCCGCGCGAAGCTTCGAGGTTATCTGTCCCACCGCACCGGTCACCGCATTCAATCCTTCAACTGCAGCTGCAATCTGCTGCTGCAGTTCGTCAAAATCAACCCGCGCTGTTTCCATTGTCATCACCTCGTACTTCATGTGACAGACTGCGTTCGTTTTTCATCTGCGCGCTCCGCTCTTTCCCGACGATTAGTTCGCGGATCCGCTTGATGCCTTTCTGGAATACGACCGTCTTGATGTAGATGCGGGTCTCGCCTCGCACCTCATACTTCGATTCGATACAGCGGAACCAGCCTTCGTCGATGTATTTCTGATACGGCAGGTTGTTCGCCATGAGGATGTTGTTCTCGCGCAGGAAAGCGAACAGCCTGTTCTGGCCCATGCCGCAGTTCAGTACTCTTGCCGCTGTTCCGATCGGGATTGCGTCTTTACAGTCCGTCAGCGCGTCGCAGAACTCCGCTTTCGGCAGCAGCTTTGCGTTGATCTCGCGCAGTGATGATATCTGCCGATCTGCCGCGACCAGCGCGCGAGCCATGAGAGACTCCGGATCGTTCCAGCGACGTTCGAGTTCTATGAAGTATTGCCTGCACGCCTTCCCTTTGTCGGTGCGCTGGAGCATGCAGAGTTCTTTTGCCATGTCAATGGTCAACTGGTGATCGGTTGACGGTCGCCCTCCGGTACTTTCGCTCAAAAATGAGCAGAAGTCCGTTCCCTCGGTAAAACCGTATTCGCACATACGAGGAAACCAGTCTTTGTATGCTGTCTGGACTTCCAGCGCAGTGTGAAGATCGCGCCCCAGCACTGTTGGCTTTTCGCCGGTTACTTCTACTTTGATCAGATCGTTCAAGGTTTCTCCTCCAGTTCTTTCACAAAACGAATCTCTCAGTTTACTCCGTCATTCACTTGTTTCAGATTTATTTGGTACGCGCAGCGTACCATTACAAGCAAAAAAAATATCCTCCGGATTTTCGATGCCTAAGCACTCTATCATTCCGTAGATTTCATCACTGTCAAAGACTCCACGCCTCATTTTTCTATAGAAAGTTGCCTCGTTTATACCAAGTTTCTTTGCAACCGCTTTCTGGGATAATCCTTTTTCAGCGATAATACCGAGCAGCTTTGCGGTTTTTATCATGTTCGTGCCTCCTTCATGGTACGTATTGCGTACCATCAATATATCGCCGGAATTGTCGCGTGTCAAGTACCATTTTATGCGTTCATCGTACATTTTTGTTGCATTGTACGGAAAACACGGTATAATGGCATCGGGTGATTTATATGAATATCGGGCAGAGAATCAAAGAAAAACGCGAACAGCGAAGGATGACGCTTGACGAGCTCTCGAAGCTTGTCGGTGTAACTCGCCAGACGCTAAGCCGATACGAAACTGGTGTTATCAACAATATTCCATCGGATATGATTGAAAACATTGCATCGGCTTTACGCACCACCCCCGCCCAACTGATGGGATGGGACGATGAAGATTCATCTCAAAAACCCAAAGGAGTAAAAATACCAGTGTTAGGATGCGTCCCTGCTGGTATCCCGCTTGAAGCCATCGAATGCATTATTGACTACGAAGAAATTCCCGTTGAGATGGCTCGAACCGGTGAATTCTTCGGCCTTCAAATCAAAGGCGACAGCATGGCCCCGCGCATTCTGGATGGCGACGTGGTAATTGTGCGAAGGCAACCGACAGTCGAATCCGGAGATATTGCCATCATCATGGTCAACGGCGACGACGCGACCTGCAAGCGGGTCATGCATCACGAAAACGGGCTCTCGCTGGTATCAAACAACACGGCTTACCCGCCACGGTACTTCACCGCTCAAGAAGTAGAACGCCTCCCGATACAGGTAATCGGTAAAGTCGTTGAGTTGAGGGGAAAGTTTTAGTAGTACATAGCCGAAAACCCAACCTTCCAATCGATCATCGTGAATGGTGTGCACCCCGCGCGCATTATCGATTATAAAGTCGGGTTTACAAGTATAATCAAGTAGAGGGAGGGGCTTCATGAAAACCAGCATAAGAATGGTTGCGGTATTGCTTACCGTCGTGTTTGCGTTAACTCTGTTCGGTTGTAAAGCAGGAGTTTTGCAAGAAGAGTATGACAAAGTAGTAAGTGAAAGGGACTCATACTCCGAGCAGGTTGATGATCTGCAAAAGCAAAACACCGACCTTCAAACAGAATATGATGCCTTGGAAAACGAAAAAGAGACTCTTGAAGTAACTAACGCCGAATTACAAAATACGATCGATTCCGCAGCGGTTTGGTTTGCGCTCAGCGACGAAGAACGAGCAGACATGCTTATAGTCCTGCAAGAACGTGTAGAAGCGCGAGAAGCGCAGGCCGCACTTGAAGCGCAACAAGGATATGAAACGGGAATCACGTATGAGCAGCTTGCAAGGACGCCTGATGATTATACGGGCAAAAAGGTTAGGTTTACCGGAATTACCTTGCAAGTAATAGAGGGTTCAGGAACGACCACGCTTCGAATTGCAACTCGCGGTCGCTATAACGATGTGATACTTGTCGCATACAGCAGCGATATTACTGCAGTCCGTGTACTCGAAGACGACAAGATAACGATTTTCGGCGTCTCGCAGGGTCTGTATACCTACGAATCGACCGGAGGCGGGAGTATTACGATACCATATATAATCGTCGATCAGCTCGTATTTGGTAATGCGCCGCTAAAAGGCACAACCACCACGTCTGCACCCACGAAATCACCCACATTCACACCTGCCCCGGAGATCACGCCCGTCCCCACCCTTGGAGACCCAGTCCCATGATCTATTAGGCTCTACAGAAAAGCCGCCCCGGTGCTGGAACACCGAGACGGCGGATGCAGATACTTGGTACCCAGGGGAGGGTCTCTTTTCTGCACCCTCAATATATCATATTTACGGAGGGCAAGACAATGACAAAGCAAAAGAAACGCCTGCGCGCACAGATCACCGTCGGTCACGACGCAGACGGTAATCCTGTTTACAAGTGGGCAAACGGACGCACGAAAAAGGAATTGGAAGCTAACAAAGAAGAACTGCGCCGGGCACACATCAACGGCGCAGTTGCTATTCGTAGAGACGTTTTCTTTGGCGATTATGTTTCGAACTGGTATCGCATCTACAAAGAACCTTATCTCAGCGCAAGCTCAAAGGCGAATTACCGCAGCGCTTTGAATCATTACCTTTTTCCCACTTTCGGAGACCGGCAAATGCGCGCCATTACAGCTGAGCTATTGCAAGCGTACTTGAACGATCTCGCAGGCACAAATAAAACCACGCTCACCTATATCATGACGATCCTTCAGAATTGCTTTAAACTTGCCAGCGCGCAAGGTGTAATCGATCGCAACGCCGCGGACGCACTCAAACCTCCTAAAGCGGAGCGTACCACCCGGCGCGCGCTTACGGCGCAGGAGACGGCCGCTGTGATAAAAGTGATCGATACCCATGCGGACGGTCTGTTTCTCGCCATTCTTTACTATACCGGCCTACGCCGCGGCGAAGCGCTCGGACTCCGCTGGTCGGACATTGATTTCTCCGCGCGCACACTGCGCGTTGAACGCGATATCGACTTCATCACTGGTAAGGTTGGCTCTGTAAAGACGACCACGTCCGTGCGCACCGTACCCGTTCCGGATGAGCTGATGTTGCTCCTGAATAAAGCCCGGCAAGTAGGATCTGGCTACATCATCCGCGCGCCAAAGACAGGCGTGTTTTGGTCCCAAGCGACGTTCGTTCGCCGCTGGAGGCAGATACAGGCTGCCCTGCTAAAAGTCACACCCGGCATAGAGAACGACGGGAAAGGCTCGATCCTTACGCCGCACTATTTCCGCCATAACTACGCTTCCATCCTATATCGCTCAGGCGTAGACGTGCTCTCCGCGCAGCTATACCTCGGCCACACCGACCCCGCCACGACAATGCGAATCTACACGCACCTTGCAGATGAAACGCAGATGAAGGACGCGGAGAAGGTAAGAAAAGCGTTCATGAGCAACTGATTATTTAAACTCTTCAATTTTCCAGATTTCTTTTGCTAAGCGCATGAGCATAGACTGCCTTTCGTCTATTGCCGCAGCATTCCAATCATCGAAAGACATAAGTAATTTATTTACCCGATTAATCGATGTGTTATTCCCCACCACCGTTAGCTCCGCAATGGAACTCGTGAGATAGTATTTGCTTTTTCTATATTCTTTGCATTTGACTTTGAAATAATCATTGCTTGCAACAATGTTGATTGGTTTTTCAAGCAATGTAAGGTTCCCAAGCTTACATTTATATTCTTCGTAATCAGAATCCGGATTGTATCTGCTAAAGTAATCTAGCAATTCCGCACTAGGAGTATCAGGGAGGATATGCTCAATTTCCAGGCTGGTATACTCACTTAAGACACCATATGTCTTAACACCTCTATACGCCATGTCGACATATTGTGTAATCTTAGCCAGCAAGTACCGAGTACGGTAACGTTGCATAGAGTTGAGAGAATATCTCCTTAAGGAATCCGATAGTTCAGCTTCTTTCGATAGAATGTTCCTAGCGAATTTCTCGGACAAGAATCGATTGTAAGCTTCAATCTGTTTTGCGCAATCAACCTCTTTACCAATCTGTCTTAAATCTTCCGCCCACAACGAAAAACTCCGTTCAAGTTCTCTCGTTGGAGTTTTTGTGAATATATAATAGAAGAGAAAACTTTCTAGCTGCACTATGAAGTGATCAAATAAGTCTTTCGGGAAAGCACTGGCCGCAAGTAGCAAGATATAGTGCAGACTGAATGCGCCGCCACATAGCTCCTTTAAGGTGGTCATTTGTAAATTATGTTTGCCATCGTTGCCTTGCCCTGATGAGTATGCGATGAAACGATCTACATTACTTATGATCTTCCGAACGAAATCAAACGGATGGTTTTGATAATCACACAACTCAGCATTTTTCTTATTCGCAAACCAATCGTATATCTCATCCTCGCGAACAATATAATCTTTACGTTCATTCTCAACACAGTAATTCGCCATCAAGAAGTATCGTAGGAAACGAAGCGGCTTCTCATGGTTCCTCTCCAGCGGCTCCGTAATCTTTTTCCACATATCCTTTAACTTTGCAAAATCTTTTTTGTTAATTTGAGTGAATAGTAGGTTTTTCAAAAGATCCATCGGATTGAGTCCGACTCCTCGCTCATTGATTGTTTCAAATATTTTGAGCGCGCTGCCTACATCGGTCGAAATCTGAATAAAAACCACATATTTTGCCAAATGAGCCCAAAACTTCTTCAAGTTGGTTATATCCGGATAATTATTTTTCAAGTAACGATAGACAGTATCATATGCATTAACGAGGTTTTCTAGAGAACCAAAAAATGGAATCCCTGATTCGAGAATCGCGACTCTGGTTGAAGTTGGATCACTTGCCGTATAAACGAGCTTTGTCATCAGTTCACTAGCGTTTTCATAGCGCGGGTCAAGCTTGAGTGCTGTAATAACATCGCCAGCATCATTTGTATAGCTCGTTGAAATCAAGCCGTTGATCAGTTGCGAATGCGGTTCGCCAGAGAAAAGATGCTTGAGTGCACATAAGATCAAAAAGAAAGTTGTTAATCTCTGCTGCCCGTCGATAACCTCATAATGCCTCATATCTTCAGTAGGAGATACAAGTATAGTCCCAATGAAGTATTCCTTTGGAGCTCCATTCATGTCATCATATATATCGTCCAGCAGCTGATGTATCTCTTTATCAGTCCAAACATACTCGCGTTGATAATCAGGAATAATGTAGAAGCACTCTGTAAACGCATCGACAATACTGTACTTGTAGTTCTCGATTTTCGACATACAACCGTGGACTCCCTTCAGACATGTGATATTAGTATACCCGCAGATTGTAATATTCGCAATTCATAAGCAGATAATACTAATCATAATAGAAATAAATGCGCTAAAAACTAAAATCGAATCAGTTTCTAAACGCCTAAAAACATGGCAAGAAATCGGGCAAGAAATTGGCAAGAAAGTTTTTATTCTCGTGCATTATTGTACGATACCCAAAATAAAAAAAAGCCCTAAATCCGGGCTTTTTTTGGCTGCGGAACTAGGATTCGAACCTAGACAATACGAGTCAGAGTCGTAGGTGCTACCATTACACAATTCCGCACTATAGCAAAGAGAATCCCGAGGTGCCGTCCGCCTTTGTCATAATACCCGCCTCTCGGCAGGTGGGTGCGTCGTGATCAACGCGGTCTTCCCATCCGTAACGGGCTTGACCTTGTCTTCCCAACAACCGCTCCCGACAACAGTTTGTGGGTTTATAACTGAAAACGTGACGAACACCGCAGGATATTCTCCGCTGTGGTGGGATTAGTTGGGATCGAACCAACGACCTCTACGATGTCAACGTAGCGCTCTGACCAGCTGAGCTATAACCCCGAGTGCAAGTACTATTATACACACGGGGGTAAAAAAAGCAAGACGTTTTTTTGATGTTGCGACAAGGAAATTGATCCGCCTGGGGCGTTTTCGCCTCTCTTGCGCGGCGCAATTGTGGGGGTACGAACGACGCGCGTTTTTTCATTTCGGCGGTCAATAAAAGCGTACTGATCGTACAAAATCACGTTCGATTTATGGCATTTTTCACAGATATGCCATGAAACTCGCGCTAAAAAAAGTGTTCCCGGCGGGTTGATTCAGTCTTGTTTTCGGCGGGGAAGCGCCGTGTTTTTTAGCGATAAACCCACGGGGTTTTCTGATTTTTGCGTGTAACAGGAAGTTCACTTTCTATCCATTGCTATTACACAAGCGAGAGGTATCTTATATCCAGAGCAAGGACAAAGACTGACAGACCCCCAATATTACCTCCCATCCCATCCCAATCAAAAGCATCTGCGAAAGCGGGTGCTTTTGATTTTTGGGGTTTTGCTGTTTGGTTACAGCAAAGCACCTGTTCATTCGGGTGCTTTTGATTTTTGGTTTTTTTGATTTAGTTTTGTTATTTGTGATAACAAAGTCTCTGTTGATTGCGTGCCTTTGATTTTGGAGATTATGCTATTTGTTACAGCAAAGTCCACGTTCATTCGTGGGCTTTTGATTTACCGTTTTTCGGATTATGCTATTTGATACAGCAAAGTCCTCCGGCGTCCAGAGGCTTTTTTTGATAGAGTTTTTTTCCCAGACGGACTGCGCTAAGCCATATGGAACTTCATACAATACGCCCCTCATCGCACTCAAGAGGAGAACGGCAGCAAAAAGAATGCCGTCGTTTATTGGCCGAATTCGGGCGGGCGATCGTTTTGTTTTGATGTATAATAGTGTCTGAATGCAGCTCCGGTTCCGCCTCTCAGAATCCGGCAAGGATTCAGAGGAAACCGGAATACGGTTCCGGTAACATAGCGGTATGAGGATGATGGTATGGATTGGTTGACTCAGCTCAATGATGCGCTTCGCTACGTTGAAGAAAACCTCGACGGAGAGATCGACTTGAATCAGGTTGCGAAAATCGCGTGCTGCTCCAGTTTTCATTTCCAACGGATGTTTTCCTATATCGCCAGCGTGCCGCTGTCCGAATACATCCGCAGGCGAAGAATGACGAAAGCTGCATTCGATTTGCAGAACAGCGATGTGAAAATCATCGATCTTTCTCTGCGCTATGGGTATGACTCGCCAACGGCGTTCAATCGCGCGTTTCAGAGCATCCACGGCGTAACGCCTTCCGAAGCGCGGAAGCGCGGGATCAGCCTGAAAGCCTACCAGCCCATCAGCTTCAAAATTTCGATACGAGGAGAAGCTGAAATGAACTACCGCATTGAACAAAAGGAACCGTTCCGCATCGTTGGCGTAAAGCTGCAGGCCAACTGGTCGCCCGAAAAGCAGGAAGGGTTTGAAGAGGTCCCGAAATTCTGGGCAAAGCATGCGCAGGCTGGCACAATCTCGCGACTTTGCGAACTGATTGACCCGAAAACGCCCGGGATTTTCGGGGTCAGCATAGGAGACTGGCAGCGCGCGGGGCAGTTTTATTACTATATCGCGGCCGCCAGCAATCAGCCCGCGCCCGAAGGGATGGAAGAATACCAAATCCCGACCTGCACATGGGCGATTTTCGAATGCAAGGGCGCTTTGCCCGGCGCCATGCAGGCTCTTCAGCAGCGTATAACAACGGAATGGCTTCCCGGCAGCGGTTACCGCTATGCAAACGCGCCGGATATTGAGCAGTACCCCGAAGGCGACCAGCTTTCGGACGATTACGTCTGCTGGGCCTGGCTGCCGATTCAGAAGTAGGGTTACAACGGTTGTGTTTTTAAGGGGATACCGCAGCTTCTGCGATATCCCCTCTTTCGTTGGTTCTCTCGTTCCCGCGTGAATTGTCAATCTTTTGAACCGCAAGACGACTATTTCGCTTCACCCTTCGCCTTTGAATCAAGCAGTGTTTGCGATTCGCACTTAAAGCTTCACCACCGGATGCCGAATCACCGTTTTGCGCTTCTCCGGCGCGGTCCTTCGCGGGTCGCCCAGATAGATTTCGTGGTGCCTGCGGGCTTCTCCCATATCGTTATGATAGCCTTGTTCGGCAACGAATCGGTCCATCTTTTCCACAGTTGCAGGCTCGTCGTCGTATGCGCCAATATGCATGCACTGTACGCAGAGACCCTCGCGGTAGAAGAACAGCCGCGCGGATGACGGCTCGGCCTTCTTTTTGCGCAGCACTTCCGCACAGGCCCAGTCGAACACGTCCTGCGTTACAAACGCCGGCTGGCGGATCATGCTCGTCCATTCGAACCCCGCCTTGTTTTGGTAATCCACGCCCGGCGCGCCGTGTTCCAT
Source organism: Christensenellaceae bacterium (assembly GCA_963674535.1). Taxonomy (GTDB): domain Bacteria; phylum Bacillota; class Clostridia; order Christensenellales; family CAG-138; genus UBA7703. The sequence goes on from OY771363.1 coordinate 2,180,941, forward strand.
CTGCCAGAGGCCTTCCAGCGGCGGCACACGGTATTCAAAATAACCCGGTATGGTATGTCCGCCCTTGGGGCTCATCTTGATCGTATAGCTCAGCGCGTATAAAAGCTCCAGTGCTTTGCCATATGCGCCTTTCTGCTCGTTTGGATCGCCGAACCCGTCCACGGCAAGGAACGTCATCTCCGGCACGTCGATGAGTTCGGGGATATTCCCCGGCTGGTACAGATGTCTCTCCTGCTTTACAAATTCATACGGTATTTCCACCGCGCTGCCTCCTTTTATGATCGAAACATCCAACTCTTTGATTCATAATCACAGTCTAACGCAAAAAACCTGACAGCAGCGTGTCAGGTTCCGTTTTCCAGTCACCGCGACGATTAAAAGCCGTACAGCAGTTTTGCAAATCCAAGCTCGTTGAACAGGAAAAAATAGCTGCAATACATTGCCGCCAGATACAGTGCGGGATGCCCGGCAGTACTCTTAGCGGGTTTGTCTCCCCGCCGGAATACAAGCCGGTACAGCCGAAACAGCAGAAAGCCGAGAAGAGCACCAAGCGTATTGAGCAGAAGATCGTCGATATCCGTGCTGCGGATGTTGAGGAGCTGGCTGAGCTCGATCACGAGCGAAAGCGCGGCTCCAAAGAGCAGGACACGTCCGAACCGGTCGTTCTGCGGCCAGATCAGCGGCAGAAGGAACCCCAGCGGCAGAAACAGCACGATATTGAGCAGATACCCCTCAATATCGAACGACGCCGCGGAAAAAGGAACAAGGCTATATTGCAGCGCACTTGCTCCCATGCCGTACTGGCGGATGTTATAGAGCGTTCCCGCGCCCGTAAAAAAGAACACGCCCGCAATATAAACCGCAAATACGAGCAGCTTGATCCAGTCCGCGCGGGGCTGCGGGTTTCCCTTCTTTCGCGCGGCGGCACGGCAAACGGCAGACACGATTACAAGCGCAGGCAACACGCAGAGAAGAACATATCCGAAAAACAAGATATCTTCCATGAATTCAGCAGAGTCTCCTTTGAATGAGCGGATCGTGCGAGCTAGAACCGCGGTTCCGGGCGGTAGTGCTCAAAGATGATCGCGTCGTTTTTGCGTGTGAGTTTGGCGTGGTCGTCGGTTGGCCGGGCGGTCCAGGCAACCTTCATAGCGCCGAACGCTTCGGCAATCCGAACCGACAGGCACTTGGGGCCGATATGGTACGCAATAAACTGCGGGTGCACCAGCACGTTGGTCAGCAGCCTGCTCATCATAACCGCCTGATAGAACGGCACATACCGTTTAGAAGAACGCGCGGCTTCGGAAAGCTGGCCGCGCAGGATCTGCGGCGCGTTTTTATAGAACCAGCGCACCAGCAGCGGATGGAAGCTCTCCACGCAATAGTCGCCTTTGTACCCGTTCAGCAGTTCCTGCGTAAGCGCGCAGAGGCGTTTCCAGTCGCCGCCCGCCTTCAGCTCGACGATGACCGGTATCTTACCGTCCAGTACGCCCAGCACGTCCGTAAACGTCGGAATCCGGTGCTCGGAGCCGAACAGCGGGAACGCTTGCAGTTCTTCGAACGTATACGCGTCCACGCGCGCGTCGATTCCGCAGACGCGCTTGAGGTCGTCGTCATGAAACACCACAACGACTTTGTCACGGGTCAGCTGAACGTCCAGCTCCACGCCGTAACCCGCGTCCACTGCGTGCTGAAACGCCAGAAGTGAGTTTTCCGGCACGGACTGATCCTGTTCAAACAGCCCGCGGTGCGCGAACGTCCTGTTTTGAAACGGCGCGCGCTGGGCTTTTGAACTCCGCGCGGGCATGATGAGAACGAACCAAAAAATAACGAGCACAACCAAAACCGCTAACGCGACCCACATGATTTACAGATTCCTTCCGCTTGATCTTTGTGACGATTTTATCACAATTTGTATTGTTATTATACGCCGGATGCGATACCATGTATATATTCGGACGGGAAGCATTCCCGCCGTTTCCCATCATAGTTACAATATTATGAATCGGAGAAGTGCATATGAAATTGAACTACAAACGAACATTCCTCGTCGGGTTCGCTTTCCTTTCTATCTGTGCGTTTTGGCAGATGTACGACACGGTCATCCCCCTGATCCTGCGCGATACCTACCATATGGCCGACGGCCCCGCGGGTATTATCATGAGCCTCGATAATATCGTAGCGCTCTTCCTGCTCCCGCTGTTCGGTGCGCTGAGCGACAAGGTCGGGCGACGCATTCCATTCATCATCGGCGGCACCATTACGGCGGTTCTTCTGATGATGGTTATTCCGATTCTGGACAATACCTACGGCGTGTGGAGTGCAACGACCTCAACGATCATCTTCATCATCGTGCTCGGCGCGCTGCTTCTGGCGATGGGTTCCTACCGCTCGCCCGCGGTCGCGCTGATGCCGGACGTCACCCCGAAACCCGTGCGCAGCAAGGGCAACGCCATTATCAACCTCATGGGCGCGGTCGGCGGCGCGTTTACGCTCGTTGTCATGCGCTTCCTCGTTCTCAAACTGGCGGACGGTCGGTCGGATTATCTCTACCTCTTCCTCGCGGTTGGCGTACTGATGGTTCTTGCCGCGCTGACGGTAGCCGTCTTCGTACCGGAGCGTAAGCTCGTTCAGCAGATGAAGGACATCAACTACGGCGTTTCCGAAGAGGAAGACCAAAGTAAGTCCATCGAAGTGGACGGCAAACAGAAGCTCCCGCCGGAAGTCCGCCGGAGTTTGATCTTGATTCTCGCAACCATTACCCTGTGGTTTCTGGGTTACAACGCGGTTACGACGGCGTTCAGCAAGTATGCCACCAAGATGTGGTCTTCCGGCCTCAACAATGTTTCGTCGTGTCTGCTCGTTGCAACGGCGTCTGCCATTATTTCCTATGTGCCCATTGGTTTCCTCGCCTCCCGTATCGGGCGCAAGAAGACCATCATCATCGGTCTCATCATCGCAACCGCGTGCTTCATCTTTGGCGCGGTCGGCGCAAAGACCTTCTCCCCGATGCTGTACGTCATGTTCGCGGCCATCGGCTTTGCGCAGGCGGCGGTCACGGTGAACACCTTCCCGATGGTCTGGGAAATCTCCCGCTTCGGCAACGTCGGCAAGTACACGGGCTTCTACTATACCTGTTCCATGGCGGCGCAGGTGGTAACCCCCATCGTCTCCGGCTACCTGCTGCAGTATGTTGGCTACAACACGCTCTTTCCGTACGCGGCGGTTTTCGTAGCCCTGGCCATTATCCCCGTGGCGCTGACCAAGTATGGCGACAGCAAGCCCGGCGCACCCAAGGATAAGCTGGAAGCAATGGCTGGCGCGGACGACTGATCCCGCCCCGTCAAAACCGCGTCAAATGCCGGTAAAATCCTCGAAAACCCCGGTAATTCGGGCAAAAATGCTTGACAGGCCGTGCTCCGGCACGTATAATGGTCAATGTTCAAGCAGAAGCGCCCGCTTCTCACCTGCCGACGATTGTCAGGCACGGTAGCAACAATCTTTCGTTTTATCAGCGAATCAATAGTGGGCGCAATCTGACTTGCGCCCACTATTTTTATTTATGGAGGTGTTCTGCCATCGCTATCGCGGAATTGATGATCAACGAGGAAATCCGTGACCCTCAGGTTCGTCTGATTGACGAAAACGGCGGCCAGCTTGGCATCGTGGATATTCGTACGGCGCAGAAAATGGCCGACGAACGCGAGCTGGATCTGGTCAAGATTGCTCCGAACAGCGATCCGCCCGTCTGCAAGTTCATGGATTACGGCAAGTACCGCTTCGAAATGAGCAAGCGCGAAAAAGAACAGCGCAAGAATCAGAAGATCATCGAACTCAAGGAAATCCGTCTTTCTTCCACCATTGATCTGCGCGACATGGAGATTAAAGCCAAGCAGTGCATCAAGTTCCTGGGAGAAGGCGACAAGGTTAAAGTGTCCATCCGCTTCCGCGGACGCCAGATCACGCATAACGAGATTGGTGCGGAAGTGATGAACCGATTCTTCGAAATGGTCACCGAAAGTGCCATTAAGGAGAGAATGCCAAAGATGGAAGGCAGAACCATGTTCATGATTCTCTCGTCTAAGGCTGAAAAGAAATAGAAAAACCCGGATAATGAACCAAGGCGAAAAAGATTAGGTATAAAAGACCAGGAGGAACCGACGAAATGCCAAAATTAAAATCCCATCGCGGAGCGGCAAAACGCTTTACCACGACAAAATCCGGCAAGATCAAGCGGAGTAAGGCTTATAAGCGCCATATTCTGACCAAGAAGTCCACCAAACGGTTGCGCGGCCTTCGCCAGACCGGCTATATTGCCGAGTGCGAAGAAAAGAAGATCCGCAAACTGATCCCGTACAGCTGAGGAGGAATGAAAAATGGCCAGAATTAAAAGAGCAGTTAATGCCGTAAAGAAACGCCGCAAGGTCCTGCGGCTTGCCAAGGGCTACTTTGGCGCAAAGAGCAAGCAGTATCGCGCAGCGTCCCAGCAGGTCATGAAGTCCATGGCGTATGCGTATGTCGGCCGTAAGCTGAAAAAGCGCGAATACCGCCGCCTGTGGATTGCGCGTATCAACGCGGGTGCCCGTATGTGCGGCACCACCTACAGCCGCCTCATCAACGGCCTCAAGATTGCGAATGTCGACATCAACCGCAAGGTGCTCGCCGACCTCGCCATCACCGATATGAACGCGTTCAAGCAGCTCGTCGAAATCGCGAACAAAGCCCGCGCGTAAAGAACAGAACTATTCAAAAGGACGCTGGAAACAGCGTCCTTTTGTTTGCTCAGCATGCTTTGCGGCGAGTCGGTATCTCTCTCTATCGGGCGGAACTGCTATTTGGTTTGCTATGGCAGCTCGATTGTTTCCGTCACCTTGACCGGAGGTTCGCCGTCGGCCTCTGTGTTTATCGCAAACGGTGCTCCCGCTGCAACGTTCACCTTTTTACAGAGAACACTCACCACGGCGCCGATCGATAAAAGGAGTATCCCTGCAAGCAGCCACATGTTTTGATACCTTGTATACGTGCTGATGAAATACCCGCCCAGAGACGCGAGTACCCCGCCAATTTGCAGCACGAAGGAAAAGAGCGATAGGATGCTTGCGCGGTGGCTGGAGGGCGCAAATTGGTTTAAAAGCGTGCTTTCCACCACACCGCCACCTCCAATGAGCAGGTAAAGAAGCAGATAAACGCCAACCAGCGTGAACTTGCCGCCGGAGAAAGAAAACAAGATCAGTCCGGCGCCGAGCAGTGATTTGAGCAACAGCAGCGGACCAACGCCCGTTTTCTTGTGCCTCCGCAAAAAACGCTCCGCTATCCAATTCCCGAGTATAACAAAGCCAAATCCTGCAAAGCTGACCGCTCCGAACGTCCAGTATGCCGGCTGATAGGAAGCAAGCGCCGGCTGCCAGTAAATCTCAATTGCGTTCAGCGCAAACCCGGTGGCAAAGCAAAATGCGAACAATATGGGAATGATCCCGTTTATCTTCAGGAAAGACAGGCTTTCCTTGATCTGCGCGCCAACCCGCGCATGCTGCGCTGCAGGGCGGGAATGCGCCTTGCCGCGCGGCGCTTCCTTCACAAGCGCAGCGGTGAGCACCATCAGCAACGCATAAATTCCAATGTTGACGCTTAAGTTGCCCGAAAATCGAGTTCCAACTTCCGCCAGCATACCGCCCGCCAGTGCGCCGAAGGCAAGCCCGGCGCTTTCAAGAATCGCAAGCCGCGCGGTAACCCGCTCCAGCGGGCAATGTTGCTCGGTTGCCTGGTCGATCATCAGCGCTTCTATACTGCCGGAAGAGAACGCCCGCCCCAGCCCGTTACTAACCATGCCAAGCAACAGCACGACTGTTGAGCGGGAAAATAGAAACACACAATAGCTCAAAAAGCACAGAAGGCAGGAGAGCAGAAACGCGTTCTTTCTGCCGAAAATATCCGCAAAAATCCCGCTCGGAAATTCCGCAAGAATAACGGTAACGGAATACACGCCGATTACCAGCGAAATGGTTTGGATGGTCGCGCCGCGCGAAAGCAGCATCAGTGACAGAACCGGAACGATGACGCCTGTTGCAAAAAACTTGAGAAAATAGATCGCTTGAACCGGTTTACGCATGATCTTCCCGTTCGACAGGATATGCGATAATCGCGTATTCCCATGCCTGTCCGCTTTCCGTGCGTTTTTCATGATCGTGCAAAAACGCTCGAATCATCGCGTAGAGTTCTTTTGCCTCCGGCTGCCCCAAATGGATGATTCCGGAAACCATGTCTCCAAATTGATGATCGGCGGCGGAATCCTCCGTCTCTTGTCTGCAGTATTCCAGAAATCCGGAAAACGTCCGCGTCAGGTCTGCCTGCATTAAGGCGATTCTTTGGTTGCTGTTTTCGTCGTGATTCAAACTGCCGATTCGCACCGTCTTCTGCAGCACGCGGTAATACGTTGCCTTGATTCCATGAATCTGCTCGGTGTGGCTTTGCTCCACGATCCCAAGCTCGATAAGCAACCGGATATGATGCTGCACCGAGGACGCTGAGATGCCGATTTTATCAGCAATCTGTTTTGCCGTCATAGGAACTCCGGCAATCTGCATGCAGCGCAGCAGGTTCTGTCGCTGCGGGTTGATATAGATATCCAGCTCCTTTTTGGCCTTTAGCTCGATTGTTTCCATAAAAAAGCCCTCCGTCGTTACACATATTGTAACGTTACTATATGTATATCGTCAAGAGGATTTTTATTGCGAGTTTTTGAATCCGCTAAATAGATGGAAACGAACCGGAACCGAAAAAGAAACGCCGTTACGCGGCGTTTCTTGTTATTTTACATCTCCGTTTTTATCAAGGTACATCAGCGAGTCGATATGCGCGATGTAGCGATCCTTGCTCCAGTCGGTTTCGGGGTCGTACACCGCACAGCCGATGCTGAAACCGAGCGTGTAGTTTCGTTTCTTTTCGCAGTTGAAATTTTCCACCGCCTGGCGGATGCGCTGCGTCAGCTCCCGCAGCGCCTGCTCGTTGTCGATATCGGTAATGATGATGAACTCATCCCCGCCGAAGCGTGCCAGCAAGTCCCGTTTGCGTATGCAGTTCTGCAGCAGCGCGGAAGCATCCCGCAGCGCTTCGTCTCCGGCAATGTGCCCCAGCGTGTCGTTAATCGCCTTAAAGTGGTCGATATCCAGCAGGATGCAGGCCAGCGGCTGTTTGCTCTGCGCTCCGTGGATGCGGTCGCTCAGGATGATATCCAGCTGTCTGCGGTTGATGGCGCCGGTCAGGTGATCTAGATGGATTTGGTTGCTTTGAACGTTGGTATGGATCAAGAAGATGGAAACTGTAATACTGCTCCAAAGAACGGTAATACCGTAAGTCAGCACCTGCGCCAGCGTACCGAGCGCGGGCGGGAGCATATAGAGAATCATCAGCCGCGCGATTTTTTTCGAAAGACGTTTCTGATGAATGAACACCAGCGCGGAGGCGTAAAAGATTGGGAAAAACGAAACAAACGCCAACAGCGGATACAGCACGCCGCGCTGATAAACATTGTTTGCGTCAATCGTGAACATCCAGCCGGTCAGAGGCGTCGAAAGCGAAAGAATTGCGCAGATGCTGAACGGTATGCCAAACGCGTACATCATGCGCCGCAGCCGGTGCATGCTTGGGAAGATATGCCAGTTTACGTAGAGCACCCAGAGCGCCGCCGGAAGAGGCGTGAGAATATACAGCAGCGTCGTTACGGCGTAATAAAGCGCAATCAGCACGGGCGAGGGATGGCCTTCCAGCAGCCACGTGAACGCTTCCAAAAGCAGCAGCGCCATATTCGAGAGAATCAGCAGCCGAAAAAGCAGGTTCTGCACCTGCGTGCGGTCGCTTGTGTTGCGGTTGGCTAAATACATGATCACGCAGATAGCAACCATGAACACGTTCAGATCGATATGTAAAAATTCGCTCATCGGGACATCCTTAAAATAAGATCAGAAAACACCATTCCATAATAGTTGCATCATATCGGTAACCGCAAAAACTGTCAATATTCTTTCAAATTAAGAACGTCGACCAAAGAGGCGGCATTTCGCAAGCCTCGCGGCGCGCGCAAGCGCGGCGTTTGTTATGCGGCGTGCACACATATGCGGCGTGCACACATTCTGGAAAACGGCGTTTCTTTTGTCAGCCGCACGCGCGCCCACAACGGAAATATGGTATACTGTAACATAATTCTCAAATAGGAGCCTGCCATGCAAACCCTCGAATCCGAACGGCTGATCCTGCGCGGTTTTACCGAGCTGGACACCGACGACCTCTACCGTTACGCGGCCGACCCGGACGTAGGCCCCCGCGCGGGCTGGAAGCCGCACGCAAGCCGCGCCGAGTCGCTCGCGATTGTGCGGATGTTCGTCAGCGACGACAACGTCTGGGCCATCGAGCGCAAAAGCGATCACCGCGTGATCGGTTCGCTCGGTCTGCATGCGGATAAGCTGCGCAATCTGCCGGATGTAAAAACGTTCGGCTACGTTCTCGCGCAGGACTGCTGGGGATATGGTTACATGACCGAGGCGGTCAAGCGCGCGATGGCGTACGCCTTTATCGAGGCGGGCATGCGCCTGATGAGCGTTTCGCACTATACCTTCAACGACCGCTCCCGCCGGGTGATCGAAAAATGCGGCTTTACGTATGAAGGCACCATCCGCCGCGCGTTTCTGCGCTACGACGGCGAAGTGTTCGACGAAGCGATCTATTCCATCACCAAAGAAGAATGGGAAAAGCAGTCCAAACAGTGGTAAACGACTGAATAGAAACAATTTCGCAGAGGAGGCGCAGCGCACGTGGCAGAACAAAAGCCAATCGTCATCGAGAGCCGCTCCAACGAGCGCGTCAAGGACGCGCGCAGGCTCCTGCAGCGCAAGGAGCGCAAGGAAAGCGGCCTGCATTTGATTGAGAGCGAAAAACTCGTGCGCGAAGCGATTCTCTCCGGCGCGCGGATTTCCGCCTTGTTCGTCGAGGACGGTTTTGCGTTTCCCGTGCCGGAAAACGTTCCGGCATACGCCGTTTCGCGTTCTGTGCTGGAATCGCTCTGCGAGAGCCAGTCGCCGCAGGGCGTTGTAGCGGTGGTGGAAACGCCTTCGCTCGTTCCGCCGGAACACTACCCCACGGGGCTGATCGTCGTGCTCGACGGCGTGCAGGATCCCGGCAACGTCGGCACGATTCTGCGTTCGGCGGACGCGTTCGGTGCCGCAGGCCTGCTGCTCTCCCCCGCCTGCGCAGACGTTTATGCGCCAAAGACGCTCCGCGCCGCGATGGGCTCGACCTACCATCTGCCGGTTTGGCAGGGCGATTTGCCGGCGGAAGTCAATAAACTCGTTTCGCAGGGATTTCTACCGCTCTCGGGCGACCTTTCCGGCAGCGAAACCCTGCCGCAACTGCGGCAGAACATTGCGCTCGTCATCGGCAGCGAAGGCGGCGGCGTGAGCGCGGAAGTCGCGGCACTCTGCGCGCGGTACCGTCTGCCCATGAAGGGACGCGCGGAATCGCTTAACGCATCTGTCGCGGCGGGCATTCTCCTCTACGTCGTCTCCGGCGCAATGCCGCGAACATAAAATCAACCGCTGATCGAATCAACAACACTCTCGGATTATGCCGGAAAAGGAGCAAACATGGATAAAAACAAAAGCAAGAAGATTCTCGTGGTCGTGGATATGCAGAACGACTTTGTCACCGGCTCTCTCGGTTCGCCCGAGGCGCAGGCGATCGTGGACAACGTGGTAAAGAAGATTCTCGATTTCGACGGCAACATCTTCTACACGCTGGATACGCATACCGAGGATTATCTGGAGACGCAGGAAGGCAAAAACCTGCCCGTCAAGCACTGCATCGCAGGCACGGACGGCTGGGCGCCCAACGCGGCGGTCTGGATGGCGCTGATGCATCAGGAAGTGGCGGACGAGCCGCATATGATCGCCAAGGACACCTTCGGCGGCGTGAGCCTGCCCATGCGCATCCACGAGATGCTGGAAGGCAAGGATCCCGAGGAGATTACGCTCATCGGCCTCTGCACGGATATCTGCGTCATCAGCAACGCGCTGCTACTCAAGGCGTTTTATCCCGAAGCGAAGATCACCGTGGACGCTGCCTGCTGCGCGGGCGCAACGCCGGAAGGCCACAAGACCGCGCTGGCGGCCATGAAACCATGCCAAATTGAGATCGTAAACGAATAAACGGCGTTCTGTTCTTTTGCGGGTTAGTACCCATAAGAATTCAGAACCGTGTCAGATCGAGATCGTGAACGAATAAGAATGTCCTGATAAGCCCGCAAAGGCTGTGCCTTATCAGAAAGGAATAACCATGCGCTATCTCGCCGCGGGCGTACTCTTTTGCGTGATTCTTTTAGTGATTGCCCGCAGTCTGCGGCTGCGCAGTCTCGGCGTCCACGCAGTGCAGATCGGTAAATACGACAAAAAGGACTTTCTGATCCTTCCGTTCGTCCTTTTATACCTCTACGTCGTGCTGGCGAGCCTGTTCGGCTGGTTCGTGCCCGGCAGCGAGGTGCTCTCTTCCCCCGCGCTCGCCATCACGGGCGGTGCGCTCTGCGTGCTGGGACTGGCGCTGTTCGTCGCCGCGCTCGCAGCGCTCGGCAGGAGCTTCCGCGTCGGGCTGGACGAAACGCACCCCGGCGAGCTGGTCACGCGCGGCGTTTTCACCGTTACCCGCAACCCGATCTACCTTTCGTTTATTCTAATTCTCACGGGCGTGTTCCTCGCCATTCCGAACTGGATACTGCTGTTGCTGCTCTTTGGCGCGATTATGCTCTTTCACCGGCAAATGGAGATTGAGGAAAAGTCGCTCCTCTCAGTCTACAGCGAAACATACGCCGATTACTGCAAAAAGGTCGGACGGTATTTTTAAACACTTCTGAACACACAAAAGGTTCCCGCGAGGGAACCTCTTTCATTTGCAGAAATGATCAGAACGCGTTCACGATCGAATAACGGTAACTCGCGCGTGATTTCGAATTTCAGAACGCGTTCACAATCTCCTTAAACACCCTGCCGCGCTGCTCGAAGTTATCGAACATGTCCCAGCTCGCGCAGGCGGGCGAAAGCAGCACCGCGTCACCGGGCGCTGCCAGCGTGCGTGCGCAGGAAACCGCGTCCGCAAACGTCCCCGTCGCGTGGCAGTAGCCCAAGAACCCCGTATCCCGCGCGGTGTCGAGAATGATCTTCTGCGTCGCTCCCAGCACCACCAGCGCCTTGACCTTGCTGCCGTGAAAGTGCTCAAACAGCTCGTGAAAATCGCTGTGCTTGTCGAACCCGCCGAGAATCAGCACGGTCGGGCGCGTCATCGCCTGAACCGCTTTGATGGTCGAATCCGGGTTCGTGCCCTTGGAATCGTTGATGTACGTCACGCCCTCGAACTCGCGCACAAACTCAATGCGGTGTTCTACGCCGGGGAACGTCTTGAGTGTTTCGCGCACGGCCTCCGCCGAAATGCCCATGCCGAGTGCCAGCAGCGAGGAGAGCATCGCGTTTTCGAGATTGTGCCCGCCGGGAATGCGGATTTCCCCCGCGTCGATCAGCGGCCACTCGCCTTTTTCGTCGCGGTAAACCACGGTGCTTCCGCTGAGGAACAGCCCGCGCGGCACTTCGCTCTTTCTTGAAAAGAAAAACACTTTGGCGGGGGTCAGCCGCGCCATATCGCGCACAACTGGATCGTCGTAGTTGAGCACGGCGATATCGTCCGCCGTCTGATGATCGAAAATCTTGCACTTGGCGGCGATGTAGTTCTCCATCGTACCGAAATGGTCGAGGTGGTCTTCCGTAATGTTGCAAACACCCGCCGCGCGCGCGTGGAACTGCACGTTGCCTTCCAGCTGCAGCCCCGCCGTCTCGGCAACCACAACGTCGCCTTCCCGGGTGTCCTTGGCGTGTTCGGTAATCGCAACCCCGATGTTGCCGAGCACGAACGTATGCCGCCCGCCGTTTTTGAACATTTCGCCGGTCAGCGCGGTGCAGGTGGTCTTGCCGTTCGTGCCGGTGATGCAGACTAACTCCGCATGGCTGTAGCGGTAGCCGAGTTCAATTTCGCTGATGACCTCGATGCCGCGGCGCTTTGCTTCCTGCACGAACGGAGCGGTCATGGGGATAATCGGGCTGATGACGACGAGCTCCACGCCGTCAAACAGCGTTGCCGGGTCCTCGCCGAGGCGGTATTCTACCCGAGCTCCTTCCAGTGCTTCCGCAAGGTCGGGAATCTCCGTCTTTTTGTCGTTGACCGTAACATGCCAGCCCTCGCGGCTTAAAAGTTTAGCGGCTCCTACGCCGCTTTTTGCCATGCCTACGATCAGCGCTTTTCTCATTTGTTCCATTGTTCTTACTGCCTCCAAGAAAATGCCCGGCATAAGCTGCTCGGGCGTGTGATTTCTATCGTAAATAGGGTAATAGGCAAATGGCGCAGAGGATGGCCGTTACCAGCGTATACATCACCACTATACGCGGTTCGGGAACGCCCTTCAGCTCAAAATGATGGTGGATCGGCGCCATTTTGAACATCCGCTTGCCGTGGTTGAGCTTGTTGCTGGCAACCTGCAGAATCACCGAACCCACGCTTGCCACAAAGCAGAACCCCATGACCGGCAGGATAATCAGCGACCGGCTGAGGATGGCAATCATGCTCACCGCGCCGCCAAGCGCGAGCGAACCGGTATCGCCCATAAAGATTCTGGCCGGAAACGTGTTGTACCGTAAAAAGCCAAGACAGGCGCCCGCGACGGCGGCGGCAAAGATCGCCGCGCTGTAGTAGTTCGTTCCCTGCAGCACTTCGCCGTTCTGGTTGGCGCGCGTGGTCATGACCGTTAAAATCGCGACCATGAACAGCATATAGACCAACGTCACGCTGGAAGCCAGCCCGTCCAGCCCGTCGGTCAGGTTGACGGCGTTGACTTCCGCAACGATGGTAAAGATGACGAGCGGAATGTACCAGACTCCGATGTTCCATTCCCCGCCGGAGATCGGCAGATACAGCGTCGGCCCCAGCAGCGGCGAACGGTACGCCCAAATCGCAACCAGTGATGCGATCAAAATCTGCGCAAACAGCTTCTGGTACGCGCGTAACCCCTGATTATGGCGGTTGCGGATTTTGATAAAGTCGTCCAGAAACCCGATAATGCCAAACGCGAACGTTACCAGCACCGCGGGCATAACAAACTCCATGCCTTCCAGTCCGAACAGCAGCGCCGCAATCGTAACGGCAAGCAGCATCATAATGCCGCCCATCGTTGGCGTGCCCTGCTTCTTTTTATGCGATTCGGGGCCGAGCTCGCGCTCGAACTGTCCGAACTTGAGCCGCTGCAGCATGGGTATAAACAGCGGCCCCAGAATCCAGACGATCGCAAACGAGCTCAGTGCGGTCAGCAGAATGTTGAACATATCGCTATTATAACGCAATCTCCGCGCGGCAGACAAGTTCGTTTCGTCGTTCCTTGCTCGGCGTGGCGGCAGTGTTTCGACTTATCCGCACGGCAGGGCGGTAAACCGCAAAAAAATCCGCACGTCCGTCCTTTTTCGGGAACGAGCGTGCGGAAGAGCATAATCAAATCTTACAGTTCGCCGAGCAGTTCCTCGACGATTTCCTTATCGTCAAAGTGATACTTCGTGCCGTTGATTTCCTGATAGTTTTCGTGGCCTTTGCCCGCGATCATGATCACGTCGTCCTTTTTCGCCATGGACAGCGCGTAGCGAATCGCTTCCTTGCGGTTCTCGATTACGGTGTACTTGGTGCCGCTGCGCTTCATACCCTCCTCGATGGAATCGATGATGCTCATCGGCTCCTCGGTGCGCGGGTTGTCGCTTGTGATGACCGCAAATTCGGAGAAGCGCCCGGCGATTTCGCCCATGATGGGGCGCTTCGCGCGGTCGCGGTCGCCGCCGCAGCCAAACACGCAGATGACCCGGCCTTTGGCGAACTCGCGCACGGTCTTGAGGACGTTTTCCAGCGCGTCCGGCGTATGCGCATAATCCACAAACACCGCAAACTCCCGGTTCGTGCGCACGGGTTCCAGCCGTCCGGAAACGCTTCTGAGCGACTCGAGCCCGGCTTTGATCGCGCCGAGTTTGATGCCGACCGACTGTGCCATGCCCACAGCGCCCATGGCGTTGAACACGGAGAACAGTCCGGGGATGGCCAGATGCATGAGCACTTCGCCTTCGGGTGTATGCAGGTCAAACTGCACGCCGTCGGTCGTGATGTCGATATCCGTTGCGGAGATATCCGCGCGGTCGCGCACGCCGAAGGTCAAAATCGGAATCGTCAATCCTTCCATGATGCGGCTCGAATACGGATCGTCCACGTTAACGACCGCCTTTTTGCTGTTGAGGAAGAGGATTTTCTTTGCCTGCAGATACTCTTCGAAGGTCTTGTGGTAGTCCATGTGATCCTGCGTCAGGTTCGTAAACAGACCCACGTCAAACTTGATACCGTGCACGCGGTACTGCACCAGCGCATGCGAGCTGACTTCCATGACAACGAGGTCTACATGCGCGTCCGCCATGGTGCGAAGGATGCGGAACAGATCGACGGATTCCGGCGTGGTGCGCTCGGTATGGATGCTCTCGGTGCCGATCATGTTGCGGATGGTGCCGATGACGCCTACTTTTCTGCCCGCCTGCTCGGCGATTGCCTTGACCATATAGGTCGTGGTGGTCTTGCCGTTCGTGCCGGTGACGCCCAGCATCATCATTTCGCGCTGGGGATAGCCGTAGAACGCGGCGGCCATTTCCGCCATGGCTTTGCGGGCGTTTTTCACGACGATCTGTGGAACCGAAACCGGCAGCTCGCGCTCGACTAAAAGCGCGGAAGCACCGTTTTGAATGGCGCCTTCGGCGAACGTATGCCCGTCGAACAGCGCGCCGACAATGCAGCAGAACATGCTCCCCGGCTTCACTTTTCGCGAGTCATATTCAATGGATACGATGTCCCTGTCTTCCCCCTCGTAACGCATTCCGCTCGCCATTGCCAGTTCCGAAAGCAGCATGTAGGATACCTCCCGTCGGGTTTGCGGCTGAGCCGCATAAACCGCATCATTATAATTATCTTTTGTGCCATGAAACGGCACTTGCGTTTGTTTTCACCTTCCCGCCTGCAGTCAGGCGGCGTTTTCTAGTTCTCCGGCGGCGGAGTCGCTTCGGTTTCCTCCGGCTTCGGCGTCGGCGTCGGGAACGTAACATAAATCGTGGTTCCCGGTTCCACCAGTTCGCCTTCCGGTATGGACTGCGTCAAAATCTGCCCGGTGCACTGGGTTTTGTCAAAGCTTAAAATCAACCCCAGGGCGGCGAGCTTGTCAAACGCGTCCTGCCGCCGCCGCTCTACGAGGCTCGGCACGGCGACCAGTTCCTTATACACGCCTTCGTCGTTGAACGTGGTCATCGACGTAAAGATCAGTACCAGCGAGCCGCTTGCCGCCTGCGTTCCCGCCGCGGGATACTGCGAAACCACAACGGCGGTCTTTTCGCTGTCCACAAGGTCTGTCGTAAACCCGGCTTTGGCCAGTTCGTAGATCGCCTCTTCACCCGTGAGGTTGGCAAGGTCCGGCACGGTCGTGGTCTTGGTCGTTTCGTCCGGCAGAATTCCGTAGTACTGCACAAGGTCGGTCAGCACCGCGTTGACCCAGGGAGCCGCTATGCCGCTGGCTTCCATAACGGGCACCGCCGGTTCGTCCACAACGATCATGCAGACGAGCTGCGGATTGTCGATGGGCAGAAATCCTGCAAAGGACGCAACCACGCGCATGCGCGAAGGGGTGACGTCGTCTTCTTCGAACTTGCGGGAGACGCCGGTGATTCCGCCGACGGTGTAGTTAAGCACCTGCGCGTTGGAAGCGTTGCCCTTCTGCACGTTGGAGTGCAAAAGCGAGCGCAGCGTTGCGGACGTGGAAGAGCTGATGACGCGCCTGAGGATGGTCGGCTCGTTCTGCAGAATCACATTTCCGTCCGTATCGGTAATGCTGTCGATGACATACGGCTTCATCATCACGCCACCGTTGATGGCCGCGCAGAACGCGCTCGCCATTTCGATGGGCGTCATGGTGATCGTTTCGCCAAAGGAGAGCTTTGCCAAATCGCTTGCGCGAATGTACTTGCGGTGGATGACTTCGCCGGTGTCCTCGCTGGGAATGCCGCACTCGGTGGATTCGCCGAAGCCGAAGCCGTAGATATAGTCGTAGAACGTATCAACGCCCATATCGCCCGCAATGTCCATCATCGCCACGTTGCAGGAGTTGCCCAGCGCTTCCGCAAGCGTCTGCGTTCCGTGGCCTTTCGTATACCAGCAGGTAATCTTCTGCAGGCGGTAGATGCGAGATCCGCTGCACTTATAGGTCTGATCCAGTGATGTGTGCCCGCTGTCCAGTGCCGCGGCAACCGTAATGAGGTCGAACATCGTGCCCGCTTCATACGTTTCCGTTACCATCTGGTTTCTGGACATCGACATCAGTTCTGTAACCATGTCGCGCGGCGGATCGTTCAAGTCGAACGACGGAACGGAAGAAATCGCGAGAATCTCTCCGGTGTTCGGATCCATGACAATCCCGCTGACGCTCTTGGCCCTGGTCGCTGCCAAGCACTGTTGGAGATATTTTTCGAGATAGCTCTGGGTTACCGAGTCGGCGGTGATCGTTAAATCGTAGCCGTCCGTCGGAGGAACATATTCGTCCTTGCCGTAGGAAAGCGGCTGGTTCTTTCGGTCCACCTCGGTGACCAGTACGCCCGGTTCGCCCGCGAGGTAGCTGTCGTATTCCGCTTCAATACCCGTCTGGCCTTCGGTGTCAATGCCCGTAAAGCCGATCAGCTGCGTAAAGAGCTGCCCGAACGGGTAGTAGCGCTTCATATCGGTTGTAAAGCTAATGCCGTTGCCCAACTGCAGGGCTTGAAGCTGGTCAACGACCGAGCTTTCCACCTGCCGCTTGAGCTGCACCTGGAGACGCTTCTTCTTCGTTGTGTCTGCTATGGGCGTAATGCGCTCAAGCACGTAATCGTAGTCCAGGCCGAGAATATCCGAAACCTCGGTTGCAATGCGGACGCGGTCGTCCGCCGCAATTGCCTCCGGGTTTGCAAGCACGCGGTAAGCCGTGCCGCTCTGCGCAAGAACAAGGCCGTTGCGGTCGATGATTCTACCGCGCTGTGCGGCCAGATTTTCTTTTCTTGTCCACTGGGATTTGGCCTTCGTTTGAAGATCCGGTCCCTGGACGATCATCACCTGCGTCAACCGGAGCGCGAGAACCAGCATCAGGATGCCGGCAAATACCATAAGAAGCACAAGCTTCCGTTTAATCTTCGGTGCGGGTGCTGCTGCTTTTGCCATTTGAGGAACGTCCTTTCGTCAGGATCAACCGCCCGAGGACGGTTGGCTCCCCCCACCCGTCGTATCTCCCGTATCGCCCGTCCCCGTATCGGGCGCCGGAGTTGTCGGAGACTCCGTAGGCGCCGTAGTTGGCTCCGCCGGATAATCGCTGCCGGAGAACGGCAGCGAATCGCCGATCTTTACATACTGTTTTTTCTCAGGATACTGCATGCCGTAGGCTTCGGCCACCTTCTGCGCGTCCTGAATGGTCACCGCGCACTCAATCTGCACTTCCAGTTCGTTGATGCGCAGCTTGGTGGCGTCAATCTCCGTATTCAGCGCGTTGATGTCCGCGTACGCGCGCGAGATGCGCTCGTATCCCGTCAGCGTAAAGAGCACCATCCCCGCGAAAATGAATCCGCAGAGGATCAGGCCGATTCGCGCAAGCGGGTTGAGCTCCGGCTTTTCAACGCGCACATGCGGCTCTTGCGCCGCACGGGAAGCGCTTTTTGAGCGGCTCTGCCGGCTCTCGGAACGGCGCTCGGTATCATCCGCAGTTTCCTTGTTTGGCATATGGAGCCGCGTAGTGGGCGTCTGCCCTTTTTTCGGCTCGCTGTCAAAGCGAATATCCAAATTTCGATCTCCTCTATTCTAGCCCCGCCGCCGCTAAAGAGCAAGACTTAGCGGCAAACACGCCTAGTAACGGGCGCTAGATCTTCTGGATACACCGAAGCTTCGCGCTCGTCGAGCGGGGGTTTCGTTCCGCCTCCCGGTCCGAGCAGGTCAGCGGTTTATTCGTGAGGATCTTTGCCTTCGGCTGCTTGCCGCAAACGCAGATGGGTGCGGACGGCGCGCAGGTGCAGGGATTTTCAAACCGGCGGAACGCCTGCTTGACAATTCGATCTTCCAACGAATGAAATGTGATTATACACATTCTTCCGCCTTTTTGCAACAGATCGCAGGCGGACTCGACCGCGCGGTCCAACCCGCGCAGTTCGCTGTTGACTTCAATGCGAATCGCCTGAAACGTCCGCCGCGCCGGATGCTGCGGCTCGTTGCGAAACTTCGCGGGAATCGCCTGACGGACGATATCCGCCAGCTCCACCGTAGTTTCAATGGGGCGTTCGGCGCGCGCGCGGGCGATGAAATCCGCAATTCTCCGGCTGAAGCGTTCCTCGCCGTACTCCCAGAGAACGCGGGCGATTTCTTCCGGCGCGTAGCCGTTGACCACGTCGTAAGCCGAGAGCGGCGCGCCCTGATCCATTCGCATGTCGAGAGGAGCGTCTATTTTATAGGAAAAACCTCTCTCCTGGGTATCCAGTTGGTAGGAGGAAACGCCAAGGTCGAGCAGAATGCCGTTGACTTCCGTAACGTCTGCTTCCGCCAGAAGTTGTTTCATTTCAAAAAAGTTACCGTGCAGTGCGGTAAAACGTTCGCCGTACGCGGTCAGTCGTTCCTCCGCCGCTCGCACGGCTTCCCAATCCCGGTCGATTCCAATCAGTCTGCCGCTCTGCGGCAAACGCGCCAGCACCGCTTCCGCGTGGCCTCCGCCGCCCAGGGTGCCGTCCACAAACGTCCCTCCGCGCTCCGGTGCAAGCAGCGTCAGCGTCTCGTCCAGCAGCACGGGGATATGCCGAAATTCTCCGCTCATACGCCTACCTCCGAAAGATGCGTCATGGAATCGCTGTAACTCGCTTCGCAGGCCAGATTATAGTCCTCCAGCGACTGCGGATTCCAAATTTCCACATGATTGTCAACGCCAAGCATGGTTGCGTCCTTGGTGAGTCCCGCGAGCTCGCGCAGCTGCGCGGGGATGAGGATGCGCCCCTGCTTATCGATTTCGCAGGCCGCCGCGAGGGAATACAGCTTCCGGCGGATCTGCTGGCCGCGCGTATCTGTCATCGGCAGTTTGGCAAATTTTTCGGAGAGCTTTTCCCATTCGGCAACGGACATGCCGGAAAGGCAGTGCTGGGTGGGCGATTCGAGCAGGCCGAGAGTAATAATCAGCGTGTCGCCGACGTCCTCGCGCCATTTGGCGGGGATAAACACGCGGCCTTTTGCGTCCAGCATATGTTCAAACGAACCAATCAGCACGCGTATATCCCTCCTGCGCTATAAAGTGTTGACCGATACAAAAGGATAGAGAACCGGTCAGTTTAGGCAAAGTATACACCACTTTCCCCCATTTGTCACCACTTTTTGTGAAATTAGCACCATTTTTTCACTGTTCACTTTTCGCCTGCGCCGCCGCGAACGCGCGGGAAACGCCGCCCTTTCGCGGCTCTGTGGGAAAAGAGATTGGTTCGGCATACAAAGTATGGTATACTTATATGTTGTAACCGCTAGATATGGAAGCGCGTTCCGTTTTTCCTCCGCGCGGCTGGTCAGCAAATCCCCGGCAAGCCGGAAGAAAGTTGATCTCCCCGCGGCGCGCTTGTTCAGAAATACCCAAATTCACGCATCAGGAGTTTGTATGGCATCGGACTACACGGTAGATAAGATTAAAATTATGGAGGGGCTGGACGCGGTGCGCATGCGCCCGGGCATGTACATCGGCTCCACGGGTCAGCGCGGGCTGCATCACCTCCTCTGGGAAATCATCGACAACTCCATCGACGAAGCCGCAAACGGCTACGCAAACGAGATTACCGTGACCCTGCATAAGGATAACTCCGTGACCGTTACCGACAACGGCCGCGGTATTCCGGTGCAGATTCACGAAAAAGCGGGCGTCTCCGGCGTGGAAGTCGTGTTTACGCAGCTGCACGCGGGCGGCAAGTTCGGCAACGATTCCTACGGTTACTCCGGCGGGCTCCACGGCGTTGGCGCATCGGTTGTCAACGCGCTCTCCGAATGGCTCAAGGTCGAAGTCTGCACGGACGGGCGGCTCTACGGCGTGGAGTTCCGAAGCGAAGCGGACGAGACGGGCAAGATCATCTCCGGCAAAACCGTAGCGCCGCTTACCGAGCTCGGGCGCACGCGCAAGCAGGGCACGACGATTACGTTCATGCCGGACGAACGCGTGTTTGAAACCGTAGAGATGAACTTTGACGTCATCTCCCGGCGTCTGCGCGAGCTGGCGTACCTCAACCGCGGCACCAAGATGGTGCTTTCCGACGAGCACACCGGTCACCAGCGCAAGGTGGAATACCAGTTCAACGGCGGCCTGAGCGACTTCGTCTGCTACCTCAACGGCGATAAAACGCCCTTGTTCAATACGCCGATTCATTTTTCCGGCGCTTCCGGCGATATTCTTGTAGAAGTCGCCATTCAGTATAACGACGGCTATGCCGACAACATCTTTTCCTACGTCAACAACATTCCAACCACCGAAGGCGGCACGCACGAAACGGGCTTTAAGGCCGCTCTCACCAAGGTGCTCAACGACTACTGCCGCAAGATGGGCTACCTCAAGGACAAGGACACGCTGCTCACCGGCGAGGACTTCCGCGAGGGAATCACCGCCGTGCTCTCGCTCAAGATGCGCACCATCCAGTTCGAGGGGCAGACCAAGACCAAGCTCGGCAATACGGAAGCGCGCCCCGCGGTGGAAACCGTTGTCATGGAGAAACTTGTTCCGTTTCTGGAGGACCTGAAAAACGGCGAAACCGCCACCATCATCGCCGAAAAAGCGGTCAAGGCCGCCAAGGTGCGCGAAGCCGCGCGGAAAGCCAAAGCCACCGCACGCGAAAAGAACAAACTCGAAAACGCGCCGCTCGTGGGCAAGCTCTCCAGCTGCACCGGGCGCGACTACAGTAAAAACGAACTCTTTATCGTGGAGGGCGACAGCGCGGGCGGCTCCGCCAAGCAGGGGCGCGACCGGCGCTTTCAGGCAATCCTGCCGTTGCGCGGAAAGCCGCTCAACGTTGAAAAAAAGCGGCTCGATCAGGTGCTGCAGAACGAGGAGTTCCGCTCCATCATCACGGCGGTCGGCACCGGCATCGGCGAGGACTTTGACATCTCGTCGCTTAAGTACGACAAGATCATCATCCTCTCGGACGCGGATCAGGACGGCGCGCATATCCGAGCCATCCTTTTAACATTCTTCTACCGCTACATGAAGGAACTTATCACGGAAGGCCACGTCTATATCGGCCTCTCCCCGCTTTACCGCGTGCAAAAAGACGCCAAGCGGATTTACTGTTACGACGACGACGAGCTCCGCGCCGCGACGAAGTCCATCGGCAAGGGCTACACGATTCAGCGCTACAAGGGTCTTGGCGAAATGAACCCCGAACAGCTCTGGGAAACCACCATGAACCCCGAAGGACGCACGATGCTGCGCGTCACCATCGAGGACGCGGCGGACGTGGAACACATCGTGGTCGTTTTGATGGGCGACAAGGTGCAGTCCCGCAAGGAATACATCTTTGAGTTCGCGGACTTCAACAAGTCCAAGGATGAAACGTTTGAAAAGCTGAAAGATTAATGTCGGTCAGTTAGTACCGCGCACGACAGTACCGAATCAATCAAATAACCGAGGATTATCGATATGCCGAAAGCACCCGAACAGCTCAGACTGGAAAACATCATTCAGCGCAACATGGACGACGTGATGCATCAGTCCATGATGCCTTACGCCGAGCACGTCATTTTAGAGCGCGCCCTGCCGCGCGTGGAGGACGGCTTAAAGCCCGTGCAGCGGCGCATTCTCTATACCATGCTGGAACTCAGCCTCACGCCGGACAAGCCGCACCGTAAGAGCGCGCGTATCGTAGGCGACTGCCTGGGCAAATACCATCCCCACGGAGACAGCTCCGTCTACGACGCGATGGTGCGCATGGCGCAGCCGTACAATATGTGCGTGCCGCTCGTGGATGGCCACGGTAACTTTGGCAGCGTGGACGGCGACAGCGCCGCCGCCATGCGTTATACGGAAGCGCGCATGACCCCCGCCGCCATGCAGTTGCTGCGCGATATCGAAAAGGACACCGTCAGCTACTCCTTCAACTTTGACGATACGCTCAAAGAACCCGACCTTTTGCCGGGGCGTTTCCCGAACCTGTTGGTCAACGGCGCAAGCGGCATTGCGGTAGGCCTTGCCACGAACATTCCCCCGCATAACCCCGTGGAAGCCATCAACGCCGTCATCGCGGTAATGAATAACCCCCGCATCACGCTCGAAGAGCTCATGAAGATCATCCCCGCGCCGGACTTTCCCACCGGCGGGTTCATCCTCGAAAATTCGGAAGTCGAGCTTGCCTACCGCACCGGCCGCGGCAAGGTCTATATGCGCGCCAAGACGCATTTTGAAGAGCAGAAGAACGGCAAAACGTTCATCGTCATCACCGAGCTGCCGTTTCAGGTCAACAAGGCGGCCATGCTCGAGAAGATCCTCGCGGTCAGTCAGGAGAAAAAGGCGCTGTTTTCCGGCATCGCGGACATCCGCGACGAAAGCGACCGCACCGGCATGCGCGCTGTCATTGAAGTCAAAAAGGACGGCGATCCGGAGCGCATTCTGCAGTACCTGTTCAAGTATTCCGACCTGCAGATGACCTTTGGCGTCAACATGGTCGCCATCGCGGGCGGCAAGCCGCAGCAGATGAACCTCAAGCAGATCATTGCGCACTACATCCGCCATCAGCGGGACGTGGTCACGCGGCGCACGCAGTTCGAGCTGGACGCGGCGCTCCGGCGCGAGCATATCCTGGCCGGGCTCATGATCGCCGTGGACAATCTGGACGCGGTCATCGCGCTCATCCGCGCCTCCAAGTCCCCCAAGGAAGCGCGTGAAGGTTTGATGAAGACCTTCGGCCTTTCGGAAGCGCAGGCGCAGGCGATTCTCGATCTGCGGCTCCAGCGGCTCACCAACATGGAGCTCATCACCATCAAGCGCGAATACGCCGAGGTAGTCAAGCTCATTGCCGACCTTCGGAGCATTCTGGGCAGCGATAAAAAGCTCATGACGCTGATCGAAAAGGAACTGGTCGAAATCCGCACTCAGCTGGCGACCCCGCGCCGGACGACGTTCGTTGCCTGCGACGAAACGCCCGTTGACGAAAGCGAAGATCTCACCGTTGTCGAGGACGTCACCGTCTGCGTCTGCGAAGGGCTCAAGGTGCGAAAGATGCTCACGCGGCAGTTCTCGCTTGCCGCGATCTCCGAAGATAAGCCTCTGTTCGTGCTGGAGACGAAGTCCAACCAGCGCGTGCGCCTCTTTACCGATCAGGGCGCCATGCTCTCCATCGTTGCGGACGAAATTCCGGAAACGCGCCCGACCACCCGCGCCGCCAACCTTGCGGCGCTGCTGCCGTTTGAAAAGAACGAGCAGATTGTTGCTCTGTTCCCGGACGAAGACGAGGGCGATTACTTCTTCTACCTGCGGGACGGCAACGTCAAGCGCACCCCCGCCAGCGAGTACCGCGTCCGCGTCAAGCGCACCGCCGCCGTCTCCCTGCGGGACAAAGACCGCGTAATCGGCGTGGAAAAGCGCCTGCACGAAGCCATGCTGCTAGTCACCAAGCAGGGCATGAGCATTCGCTTTGCAACCGAAACCGTACCCGCCATGGGCCGCGTTTCCGGCGGTGTCAAGTGCGTCAAGCTGGAAAAGGGAGACTCCGTGGTCTACGCCGCGCAGCTGCCGGAGGAGGGCGAAATCCTCACCGTGACCGACAAGGGCTTTGGCAAGCGTTCGCCGGTCTTCGACTACGACCTGCAGGGCAGAAACGGCAAAGGCTTAAAAACCTTCGACCTCAAAAAGAACGGCGCAAACGGCACCTGCATCGCGGGCGTGCTGTTTGTGGACGCGCCGCGCGAGTTTACACTGACCCAGCGCCATGGCACAAAGACCGTGCTCTCGACCAACGAGGTGCATATCGAGCCCCGCGCGGGCAAGGGCGCTATGCTCGTTGCCGTCGTGCTCGACGACGACGTGGTATCGGTGGACTAATTCTGGGGTTATCGGGGAGTTCCACTCCCCGCGCCCCTCGGCCAAAGGGCACGCCCTTTGGAACTGCGATTCAACGGGGCCGCCGCCCCCGAACCCCCGCCAAAGGGCTGGCCCTTTGGAAACCCACTTGTTTTTTGCAATAAGCGGAGCGTGAAATGCGCTCCGTTTGTTTTTCTTAATGATCGTCATAAATTCAACATATTGTTATAAAGTGTTGCATTAATGGGCTTACAATCGTGTCACTGAGTTGACAATTAGTTGAAGTTCGTATATATTCAATTCAATTATTTGCACTTATACTTCAAGAATGGGATGGAAAATTTAGAATGGATCAGCCTGTCAAACGCCGCCGCGGCGACCGTCGCGACGCAGCCCTTGTACGCGACCTCGACTCAATGCACGCCTTCTTCCCGCTCATGATGCCGAACCGCGCCGATAACGAAGCGTTCATTCAGGAAGTCATCGACCTCACCGCCATAGAAGCCTATCTCGAAGAAAAAAACGCGACAAACCCCGAACATAAATACACTTTCTTCCACGTCATCCTTGCTGCGCTTTCAAGGACGGTGCAGATGCGCCCGCGCATGAACCGCTTCATCATCGGCGGCAAGTATTTCGACCGGGACAACATCACGTTTTCGCTGATCGCCAAAAAAGCGTTTTCGGACACGGGCGACGAGTCCATCGTGATTCTCAAGTACGATACGGACAGCGAAAAGCCCGCCATCGACGTTTTGCACGACAAGCTTTGCGACTTCGTGTATTCCCTGCGCACAACAAACAAAACCGACAACACCACCGATATTCTGGATACCTTCGCAAAAGGCCCGCAGTGGGTTCGCCAGTTGATTATGAACGTTCTCCGTTCGCTCGACGAACACGGCAAAATGCCCAAGGATATCGCCAAGGAAGACCCCTACAACAGCACGGTCTTCATTTCGAACCTCGGCTCCATCAAACTCAACGCGGGCTATCACCACCTCTCCAACTGGGGCACGAACTCCGTGTTCGTGGTGGTCGGCGAAAAGCACATGCAGCCGTTTTACGATGAAAAGGGCAATATGACCGTCAAGCCCGCGCTCGCGCTGGGCATCACGCTCGACGAGCGCATTGGCGACGGGTACTACTTTTCCAAGACGATCCGTCTGCTCAAAAAGCTCCTGACCGAGCCCGCGCTGCTCGATATTCCGGCCAAGGAGGCGCTCAACATTGAATACTGATATCATCCATTCGGAGGATATGTCCAACATCAAAGCCCCGTGGCTTGCGTTTTACGGCGACGTTCCGAGACATTTGACCTACCCGGACTGCTCGATGTTCGATTTGGTCGAGCGCAGCGCCAACCTCTACCCCAAGAACATCGCGTTTACGTTTATGGGCAAGGCCGAACCGTTTGAAAAGATGATTCGCCAAGTCAAGCAGGTTGCGCGCGCGTTTTCAGCCATCGGCATCCGCGAAGGCGACAAGGTCATGCTCTGCATGCCCAACTGCCCGCAGATCGTGCTCTGCTTCTACGCGCTCAACCGCATTGGCGCCATCGCGGCGCTGATTCACCCGCTTTCGAGCGTTGGCGAGATTGCGTTCTACGTCAAGGATTCCGGCTCGCGCGCGGTTGTCACGCTGGATCAGTTCTACCCGAAATTCGAGGAAGTGCGAAAGTCTGTCAGCTTTGAAACGCTGGTGCTTACCAGCGTTGCCGACGCGCTCAAACCCGTCATGAAGGTTGGCTACAAACTCACCGAAGGCCGCAAACTCCCGAAGATTCCCAAGGATGCGGACGTGCTCTGGTGGAAGGACTTCCTCAATGGCGCAAAAGGCGTCAACGAATCGTGCTTTGTCGAGCGCAAAGGCAACGACCCCGCCGTCATCCTCTTTTCCGGCGGCACAACGGGCGTTACCAAAGGCATCCTGCTGAGCAACCTCAACTTCAACGCCCTCGGCATGCAGACTTCCGCCATGAGCAACTGCTTCTCCCCCGGCAAGCGCATGCTCGCGGCCATGCCGATGTTCCATGGCTTCGGCCTCGGCGTCTGCATCCATACGATGATCGCGCACGGCGCAACGGCAATCCTCGTTCCGCGCGTCTCGGTGGAAAGCTACGCCAAGCTGCTCAAAAAGGAACAGCCGAACTACATTGCCGGCGTTCCGACGCTCTACGAAGGCATTACCCGCAACCCGTTCATGGACGGCGTGGACTTAAAGTGCCTGCTCGGCGTGTTCTCCGGCGGGGACTGCCTCTCCATCGAGCTGAAAAAGAAGTTCGACCGCTTCCTGCAGGATCACGGCGCAACCGTTCAGGTGCGCGAAGGCTACGGAACCACCGAATGCGTCACCGCGAGCTGCCTGACCCCGTACGATATGTACCGCGAGGGGAGCATCGGGCTTCCGTTCCCGGACACGTACTACAAAATCGTCAAGGTCGGCACCACCGACGAACTGCCCTATGGCGAGGAAGGCGAAATCTGCCTCTGCGGGCCTTCCGTGATGATTGAGTACGTCAACCAGCCGGAAGAGACCGCAAATGTGCTCAAACGCCATGCAGACGGCCATACGTGGCTCCACACGGGCGACCTTGGCACAATGGATTCCGACGGGTTCATCTACTTCAAACAGCGTCTCAAGCGGCTCATCATCACGAGCGGCTACAACGTGTATCCTTCCCAGGTGGAAAACGCAATCGACGCGCACGAGAAAGTGCTCATGAGCTGCGTTATCGGCGTGCCGGACTCCTACCGCATCCAGAAGGTCAAGGCGTTTGTTGTTCTGCGGCCAAACGTTCTGCCCACCCCCGCCCTCAAGGAAGAGATTCTCGAGCACTGCCGCAGAAACGTCGCCAAATACGCCATGCCGTACGATATCGAATTCCGCAGTGAGCTGCCAAAGACGCTGGTCGGCAAGGTGGCCTATACGGTGCTGGAAAAAGAAGAACTGGAAAAACAGGCCGGGTAAGGAAATCAAATGCGGTTCGGCGCAGGCCGGGCCGCGTTTTGTACGCTCAATTATGAAAAGGAGGAAGTTCCCATGGCATTCTGCAGCAACTGCGGAGCCCCCATTCCGGAAGGGCAGTCTCGCTTCTGCCCCACCTGCGGCGCGGCGCAGACAAAACCCGCGGCCTCTCCCGTCGTCAACCAGAAAACGCAACGCGGAAGCGCGCCGGTGTTCGTTCAGGCGCCTGCCGGACTAAGTAAGAGCGAATTCTACAAGTCCTATTCGCCCGGCGCGAAAAAGTGCGCAGGCGCGGGCATCCTCGGCTACATCTGCGCGGGCATCACGGCGGTAGCCGCGGTATCCGGTATTCTGCCTTCCATCGGCATCACCGCGCTCCTCGACGCGGGCATCACGCTCGTGCTGAGCCTGCTGATTCACCTGCTCAAAAGCCGCGCTGCATCCATCATTCTGCTGGTATACGCCGTCGTGAGCATCATCATCATGCTGGCAACGACCGGCCAGTTCTCCGGCTGGCTGATCGCGCTTGCGGCCATTTGGGGCATCAACGGCACGTTTGCCGCCAACAAAGAATGGCAGATGTATCAGCTCCGCAGCCAGAATGCCGACGTCATGAACACGGGTGCGCCGACCGCGCTGTAAGCGCTTGCGGGCAACCACCCCCATACGCTATACTGAAACAGGCTCGATCCTTTCGAACCTGTTTTTTATTCGCAGGAGGTTCTTCTATGTCGCTCTGCCCCAACTGCCGCGCGCAGCTTGACGATGAAACTACGAACGACTGCCCGACCTGCGGCGCGGCGCAACCCGCTCCTGCGGAAACGCCAGCCACCCAGCAGAAAGCGCGGCGCGACAGTGAATCGGCTCTTGCCGAAGTTCCCTTGGGGTTGACAAAGCGCGAGTTTTTCAAGTCATACTCGCGCGGCGCGAAAAAGTGTTTCGGCGCAGCCATCATTGGGTATATCAGCGTTGGAGCTACGGCAGTTGCCGCCACAGGCACTGTTCCGTATTTCGACAACTCTGCGTTTCTGGGCGCAAACTTGGTTCTCATACTCAGTCTGCTCATCCACCTGTTGAAGAGCCGTATCGCATCTCTCATTCTTCTTTTATGCGCCGTCTTGAGCGTTATCATCGGTTTCCTCAAATCGGGAATGTTCTACGGCTGGATTATCACCGTTGCGGGAATACTGGCTGTTATCGGTTCGTTTTCCGCCGCACATGAATGGAAGATGTATCAGCTCCACAGCCAGAACGCCGGTTCTATGAACACGGACGTTCCGACGGCGCTGTAACTGCCGCTTGCGGGCAAACACATCCATGCGCTATACTGAAACAGGCTCGAACGGTTTGAGCCTGTTTTTCAATTTCAGGAGGTTACCATGCAGGTTTGCCCGAACTGCCGCGCGCAGCTTGACGATGAAACCATGAACTATTGCCCGACCTGCGGCGCAAGCCTGCAGAAAGGCGCTGCAAAGACCCCTCTGCATAAAAAACAGCTCTCCGACCTGTTTGGCAACCCCGCCGCCATTCCCGCGCCGGACGGACTGAGCCGGAAGGAGTTCTACCGCGTATACTCCAACGGCGCGCGCAGCTGCGTTTTTGCCGCGGGCTTTGGGTATCTGGTCGCGGGCGTTACGATGGCGGTCAACTTTATGAACCTGCTGGACGGACAGCTCGATAGCCTCACCGACGTGTTCATTATCTCCGTGCTCTCTGTGCTGATTCATACGCTCAAGAGCCGCGTCGCTTCTATCCTGCTGTTTGCGTACGGCATGTTCGGTTTTCTCTATTCGCTCATGGTCGTTCACGAAGCTACCGGCTGGCTTTTGCCGCTTGCGGGCGCCGTTGCTATAGCGGGATCGTTTACCGCCGCAAAGGAATGGAAAACTTATTGCGCGCGCGTACAGATTCCCGCGCCGGAACGTCCTGCCGAATAAACCTGAACGCTGATTGTTCAGCCTGCTTCGCTCTATGCGGATTACACAGCGCCGCCCGTTTCGCCGCTTGTAAAACCCGGGAAAACGACTAAAATAAGAAGCGGAGTTTTCCGTAAAGAAGAATCACCGCTATATTAGAACCGTCATTGAGGAGACATTGCCGCCATGCGCACATTCCTTCAGCAAAAGAAACTCAGGCCTCTGCTCGTTATCCTGCTCTTTTGGGTGGTGATGGCCGCTTCGAGAACGTCGTTGCTGCATCTCTTCCCCGCGGGCGGAAATGCGGGAGACACGGCGGTTTCGATTGTCGTACTGCTGCTGATTGCCGCTTCGTTCCTCTTTGCATTTTTCGTCGGGGACAATCTTCCCCGCAACTTTCTGCTGATTGCGCTTCTGATCGGTTTACTTTATGTTGTCGTCACAAGATTTGCCTACTGCACGGACGAAGAGTACCATTTTCAGCGCGCGTTCAGCATCACCAACGGCGACTTCATGCCGGTCTGGCTGGACGGCCAAACGGGCGTATACGTGCCGAAAGGGTACTACTTTTTCGCCGACCACGAACACTGGTCGCTGGCGAATTACTTCCAAAACGCCGACCTCGTCGCTCCCGTACGCGTTCTGGAGTTCTACGCGCGGGCGCGTTCCGCTTCCTACCTGCCGGTTTGCTACCTGCCTTCCGCGCTGGGTCTCGGCCTTGGGCGCCTGCTTGGTTTGCCGGTCGCGCTGATGCTGGTTTTAGGGCGCGCAACGAACTACCTCGTATACGTATTTATCTGCTATCTGGCAATCCGCCGCGCCAAGAAATTTCAAACGGTTCTCTTCCTCACGGCGCTGATTCCAACTTGCCTCGAACTGGCGGGCACCCTCACGAACGACTCCACGCTGATTGCGTTCAGCCTGCTGTTCCTCTCGATCTGCCTGCACTATGCGTTTGACGAAACGGACGGGCGCATCGAAACAAAGGATATCCTTCTGCTTGCCGTATCCGCGTTTTTCATCCTCTCGGCAAAATACATGGGGTACTTCGCGGTCGTACTGCTCGTTCTGTTCATTCCGAAAAAGCGCGTTTCAAATAAGCGCGCGGCGCTTCTCGCCGTCGGAGGCACGTTCCTGCTGATCGCTGCGCTGCAAATTTGGGCGGTGATCGCCTACGCCGGCAGTCTGGACTACACGTACCAAACGGGTGCGAACGTCCAGGGTCAGCTGCAGTACATTCTGCATCATCCGGCATCGTTTCTCAAGGTGCTTGCGCTTGATTTTATGTCGAACCTCGTCAACCGCCTACACTTCTTTATCGACAATGGAAATATGTCCCTCAACTTCCTTGCCGAACCGTTGGCGCTGCTGCCCATCTTCGGCGCGCTGCTTGCCAAGGATAAGCCGGAACTCTCCCTGCGGCAGAAGACCGGCTGGGCGGCGCTCTGGCTCGGCTGTGCGCTAGTCACCGTGCTGCTCAGTACGGCGGCGCTCTACATCAGCTTTACGCCCGTCGGCGAAACGTTCGTCAAGGGCATGCAAAACCGCTATGTCCTGCCGGTAATCGCACTGGCGTACCTACCGATGGCTTTGATCCCCGTCGATAATAAAATCAAAAACTGGGAGCGGACGCTCTCCCTGCTTGCCGGTTTGGCCGTGATCAACATCCTCGCGGGCAAGCTCGTGGAACTGCTGGCATTGTAGCCTGCGCTCCTGGCACGCATTCTCCACGCTTTTCTGCAGCCTTCGGGAGCAGCTATCTTCGGCCCGGTTCCGCACGGATTTTCCGCCGCCGATTTTCGTCGATTTCGCTTGACACTATCTTGACGGTTGCCTATAATAGAACAGTGCGAAACGCCAATGTAGCTCAGTTGGTAGAGCAGCTGATTCGTAATCAGCAGGTCTGGGGTCCGAGTCCCCACATTGGCTCCAGCCCCGGGGTGTAGCGCAGTTTGGTAGCGCGTTTGGTTCGGGACCAAAAGGTCGCTGGTTCAAATCCAGTCACCCCGACCACGAAAAAGAGCCGCAGAATCGAACGATTCCGGCTCTTTTTTGTTGCATATAACCCACTTTGTAACCCACTTGGATATTAGTATGAGTGTTCCCTGTAATGGCCCATTGCATTTCGATTCAAACAGATGACGCTCATCATATGAAACGTACACGAATTTTGCAAAATCAATCCTACAATTTCGCAAAGCCAGCAGAATATGCGGATACTATATCACGATATATGCTCGTTTCGCTCGGATTTTCGTGGGATTGGCAAGAAAGATGATATTTCCTGATCTATCCCACGGAACAGGGCCAGAGCTACAATGTTAGGAAAAAGAGAACTATAACGAACCAAACAGCACCATGTAGTAGATTCTGCCCTCATCAAACACGTAGAACTCAATCTTTCGCTCCGCCTCGTCGTCCACGCGATAATAAAACACTGTTTGTCCAATTTCGTCCGCAATTTTCACCATATCCTCGATTTTATCAATACTGATCATCACCGAGGACTGGTAGAACAACGCCTCAGATAAGCCGGCCAAACGGTTCCCGTATTCTTTGAAAATATCCGCAACTTTCTTCGAGTATGCGTCTTCTCTTGCAAGAGCCTGCGTCTTAAAGCGGATGATTAAGATAATTCCAATGCAAACAAAAATTATCGCTCCATATAAGATCAATAAGCTTAGATCAGGTGCGGTGCTATGCTGCACATTTTGATCAATGGAAATATCACGGCTTTCATCCGGAACACCACCAACCTCAATAATCGGGTTTGTGAAGGGAATTGTAATATATGAGGAGAACTTCTCTTCCTGCGATATCCCGTTGTAATCGATATTAACAGTCGCATCGTAAACAACTTTTATCACATAATCTGTAACCAAATCATACTCTTCGATTAAGGAATTGACCAAGGCGTCATAATTGTCGAAGCGAAGCCGGATGCTCCTGTTGGATGCAATCGATTGTCCGACATCAGTTGTTTCCAGTAACGACGCGCCTGGGTAGACTTTTTCCCAGATTACTTTTGTTTCCTCATCCGTCCCTACTTGTGATACCAACAAGACATCGATCTTGTCATTCAGGACAAAAGTTGCCTCGTGATCGGTATCCAGTTGAAAATCGCAAGAAATATCAAGGTAATCTACAAACGGTTTGAGATAGTATTGCCCTTGCCTCATCTCACGCTCATCCGTGACCGGGTTTTCTTTCAAACGCACGCTATAGGACATCGTTGAGGATCCGGTGCCCTTCAACAAAGACTCTTTGACCAGCTCAACATCAGGCATGTACAGTTCGAGTGCAATCAACCCGATCAAGGCAACAATGGCGATAGTAAAGACAATAAACAGAATTGTCCTTGTTTGTTTTTTTAAGGTATACATAATTATGTTTAGTCTCCTTTACCTTGCCCGTCTGGATTTTGCGCTAGATTGTCGATATATTTGGAAGCTAGTTTGTCTAGAAATGTTGGCTCTGTACCGCCTGTTTCCACTTGAACATCACCACCGCTCTGTTGTAATAGAACCCCGGGCCATCCAATGTATGGTATCGTCGCGATATGTTTGCCGACAATCTGCTCGCCAAGCACTGGCTTGGGATCCGGATAGTTATTGTTATCTCCTTTAACCGTGTATTGCTTTACTCCTTGCGCATACTCAATCTTGATAATTCTATGGAACACCTGTATATTATCCAACGCATAGAGTATGACATCCTGTTCTTTCAACGAGTTCGGATCGATCTTTTGAATCAGGACGATATCGCCGCGACTGATACCCGGTTTCATGCTGTCTGATACGATCGCCTTAGGAAAAATCGGGAAAATGCCTAGCGCAAACCATACCGTCAGAACAGCGATAACAGCAGTTGCAATCCACGAATAGGGGCTTGCTTGTTTCATTTCCTGTCGCTTGCCACGCGTCGCCTTTTTTCGGCTGATGCTGCGCAGCACAATTGTGAACATCAACGGAAGAAGCGCGCCAACAAGGAGCAGGGTGATCCAACGGAAATTTGGCAGGATTCGAACGACCCAAATTGGGAATTTCGTGAGCGCGGCATAGATTGCTGTTCCATAGAATCCTAGAATATATGCAGCGAACGTCATGAAAACATTGAAGAAGACAACTGGTAGGATGTTTTTGCTGATATATGAGAACCATTCTTCCAGGGTTTTCAGTTTGCTGAATGTATCAAGATTCACTTCCGTGAAGCTGAAGATTAATATGATGATAACACCGAATACGACGACGAACCTTTTTTGAACTGAGTTAATTAAATAGTTACGCACCCATTCTTTCAGAATAACAGCAGACCCGAGCACAATGATGTTTCTAGTGATTCCAATAAACGAGGTGTCGTAAATATTGAGGCCGAACCCGTCTATCGTGCCGATCAGAAAGTATGAAATCAGGTAAAGAACAGCGCAGACCAACATGAGCAGAAGGTAGAATTCTGTAAACTTCAACTTACTGTGCAGGTTCGGCTTTTCGCAAAAAAATATGTAAGTAGCTATAAGTAACCAAAAGAGCGCCGTGATTACACTCTGATATTCCACGCTAAAGCGGATCAATCGTAATAGCAAGTAATACGCCAATATGGATAATATGAGGATCGCAACCTGTTTTTCTTTTTTAAAGCAGTCGCTCATTCCGAATTTGCTTCACCGCCATTTTGTTTGATATTAGCTAGATCATGGAGTGACTTACGCGCTCTATTTTGAAACCAATATGGAAACGCTTGCCCAGTCAACCGCAAAATCCTTCAACGTCTCCGAGGAAATTAATCCGCTTTTGAATAAACGAACAAGATGGTTATCCTTTGAGAGCATGTTCGTTGTCTCACTGCTGGCAATCACCTTGTCAATCTGAATGATTTTATTCTCGCGGATTAAGTTTGCAACAGCTTTAATACCGTAGACAATCTCGCATAAAGGAACCAATCCACCATCCTGATCCGGTATTAGTTGTTGAGATACAATGCACTTAAGGCTCTGGGAAAGCAATGTTCGAATATAATTTGATGACTCGCTTGGGAAAACGTCGATGATATTACGAATCACGTTGCTCGCACCAAAGATATCCATAGTCGAAATGACTAGTTTTCCAGAACGCGCGGCTTCGAGTGCAAGCTTGATCGTATTTATATCAATCATCTCACTCAAGTAGATTACATCCGCATTATCCTTAATTGCTATCTCAATTCCCGTCTGCATATCGGGTACGTCGAGACCAACATCCATTTGGCTGACGATGCTTTTATCATAGCTATATAAGTATTCAATCGGATTCTCAATCGTCATAATATGGCATCGTTTGCTGGTTCGCATGCGATCCAAGATGTAAGAGCAAGTTGTCGTAACACCGCTGTTTTTTGTACCCGTAATCAGAATTAGTCCGGATTCCAGCGAAAAAATGCCGTCCGTTTCATCCGGAAGCCGGAGTTTCTCTTTATCTGGTACCGTAAAGTTGCTAGCGCGAAACGTAATGGCAAACGTTCCTCGCTGCCTGTATACGTTCACGCGATAGCGGCCTTTCCCAGGGATTGAATAAGCAAACGCCAAGTGGTTACTCCGATCCAGCTCGTCTTGTAATTCCGGTTTGACAACCATCTTGATGATGCCGTCCATATCTGCCATGCTGATCGGAGTCAGTTGGTTGAGGAAATGCACTTCACCGTTTTTTCTCACGGAAGGTAAAGCACCAACGGAAAGATGCAAATCATTAATGCCTTTTTCCGCAATGATCATCAGCAACTTATGAAGCAATTCAATTGACATTTTTATTCCCCTACTTTACAAAACTGGTTCTGGTATAGAATTATCAAAGCGCTTGATTTTGCCGCAAGTTTAGAATGCCTGTGTAAAAAAAGGTGTGATCGAAAACACAAATGACTTATTTTCTATACTCGTATCCGAATCGCTCTTCACCATAATTTTTACATCCAGTTGGATCGACTCTCCCGGTTGTATAACCACTTCAGACCCTTCAAGGGCGCGCATAGACTGTGCTGATACCGATATTGTTTCAGACACACTCGGCGTTCGATCATCGTCATCTGCGCGGCTGAATAGATCATATTGAATATTGAGATCATATAGCATGTCAACATCGGCTGCTCGATCCTTCTCAGTATCAACAATATCGTCAATATCTTGTCTGATCCAGATGAACTTGACCGGTAAGATTCCAGTGTTTGTAATCTCGATAGTCACATTTGTTTCAGAGCTTGAGTATAGATTATGAACCCCGATTTCAACTGTTTTATTATCGTTTTTTACAACAACAGATGACGGCGTAATTTCGATATACTCGGATACATATCCGACTTCTGCGTTTGTGATATCAATGTCGATTTGTCCCCCGCTTGCGTTAATCATATCTGTGGAGCGGGGCGCAAACGTGCCAAACAGAAACACAGCGCAAAGAAGCGCTGTTCCTAACCCAATTATAATAAAACGTGTTTTTTTCATGGGCTGTTCCTTAATATAATACAGTACTGTAATTGTATCTTCTCTAGCAGAAAAATAGACAAATCATAATTCAATTATAAGCAAACCGAATGAAAAGTCAAAGTAAACGCGAGCCATGAGGATTGCGTGGATTTATAAGTAAGATCGGAATAGTTTTATTGCTTAATCCAGCTTTTCCCATCCCATTTATATGTTCCAGACCCTCCGTTTTCTGAAAGATATGCATCTCTAAATGCATTACTGCCATTTATTGCGCCTGATTTTAAATCAGTTAAGTTGCTTCCCACCGTTATTATTGTAAGTCTATTAAAAGCATTGTTTTCAATTGTAGTAACACCGTCCGGAATGACTACTGATAATATGGGGTTATCATAGAAAGCTCTAGTATCGATTCTGTTCAGAGAATCCGGTAAAACGATCTCTGTCAGTTGATTGCCCTGAAAAGCCCTTGCATGGATTCGTTCAATTTGGCTTCCTTCCTGAAAAGCCACTGTAACAAGGCCTTTCTCACGAAATGTATTCTGGCCCACTCTGATGATATCAACGTTATCGATCTGATTCGGTATGGTGATTTCTTTCGATCCGCCGGAATATTCCTCGCTTCCGTTCCATGCGCCCAGCATGCCGTTGTTTTGAACCGTGAGTCCTTCCAACGAAGCGCTTCCCGTCGATTCGGTTGCGGTTCCACTTTGACCGGAGGGCTCCCCTGTCGTAGTCGCTGCAGTTGGCTGCACTCCGCCGGCGCTGCCCGCTCGTGCAGATTCTCCACTATTAGACTCCCCGTTTGCCTGAATAAACATGGGAACAAACTGAAACTGGAACAACGATTTTTCCGTATCATCGGACGCATCTTTGTTCAGTACAATATGCATGTTAAACTCAATTGTTTTTCCGGCTTCGATCACGAAGTTGGTGTTCTGAAAGAGTGTGGCTGATGCTTCTGAAGACGAATCGGATGCCTTCATCTGACCCGCTTTAGTATCGGCCGTCGCGGTATACTCAACAACTAGCATATTTGCTTCGGTCGCTGACAGGCCAGCGCTTGTTACCGTATTCACTGCCAGCTCTCGCGCTTGCGAAGC
Source organism: Christensenellaceae bacterium (assembly GCA_963674535.1). Lineage (GTDB taxonomy): Bacteria > Bacillota > Clostridia > Christensenellales > CAG-138 > UBA7703. Next base: position 2,217,553 of record OY771363.1, read on the forward strand.
GCCACTGAGTTGCACCGGGATCGTTCCAATATTTGTGACTACGATCGTAGCAATCGCTTCTGCGCCCGGATAAAGATTCTGAATCGAAACAGTTGCAGATTTTTTGTCTTCGGAAATTGTTATGGAGTCTGTTCCGAATTCGACATACTCCGAAATCTGGCCTATTGTTATAGAGGAAATCTCGACGTCCATTTCTCCTGCGCTGGCATTGGCAGAGATAGTTACTCGACTCGTCCACGAAGCATATGCTCCGCCAACAGCCAAAAGTGCAATAATAGCTATGATGAAAATCAGTCTCGTCTTTCTCATACGCTTGCCTCTCAAGAGTTTGATATTTCTAGAGCACAATTCAGATAATATTCAGTTGCACAAAAGTTGGAACGGTGGTCAAGCTCAATATCTGATCTGATACATTATTGAATACACTTATAGAATAGAACAAAAGGGGATTTACATCCCCTTTTGTTCTATCTTCAGGTAACCTTAGTTTGCCTGTACAAACATCGGCGTGAATTTGAATGTATACAGAGCTTTTTCCGTGCTGTCGCCTGCGTTTTGATCCAGAACGATCTGTATGTCGAATGTAATCGTCTGACCGGCTTCAATCACCATATTGGCGTTTGAAAACAGGGTAGCCGTTGCAGCGGCAGAAGAATCCGACGCTTTCACTTGTCCTGTTTTTGTAACAGCAGTTGCATTATATTTTACGATCAGCATGCCGGCATCGGCCGCAGACAGCGCTTTGTTGGTTCTTGTGTCGATAGCCGAAATGCGTTCCTGTGTGCAGCCGCTAAGTTTGACGGGAATTGTACCTGTGTTAGTAATGGTGATTGTTGCATTTGCTTCCGCACCGGGATAAAGGTTTTCAATCGTGACAGTTGCGGCCTTTTTATCCTCGGAAACCGAAATGTTGTTCTTCGCGAAAACCACGTATTCGGAAACCTTGCCAACGGAAGTTGCGGAGATCGCGACGTCCATCTCGCCGGAGCTTGCGTTGACGGAGACTGTAGTTCTGCTGGTCCAGGCGGCATAAGCTCCACCAACGACGAGCAGTGCGACGATTGCTACGATAATGATCAGTTTTGATTTCTTCATATAAATCCCCCTCCTATTATTTTAATTATTACCTTTGATTGAATCGTGAATAGTCCACTTCAATGATAAAAGATACATCCTGCTTGATGTCCGAAGAGTCAGCCCCCTTTTTTGAATCCTCCTTCTTATTCTGTCCGTAATTATCAATGACCTTGATTTCATCAAACTCTATCTCACAGATGATCTCAATAACTCCATTAACCGGCAATTGATACAAGTCGTCCCGTTTTGAGCTTGATTTGTTTGCCCGCCACTGAAATATCTTCTTGTCCTGTTGCAAGAATCTTTTCTCTCCGGCGTAACCTGACACAGTCAGCGTTAAGTCATTTTTATAGTCATCCGAATACCCTCCAACGTAACGAACATTAATATCGTCAATGTCAATCGGAATTGTACCGGTATTCTTAAATCTCAGTGTAACAGAGTTTCCAGTGCCCGGGGCTATATCCTTGAAAATCACCGTTGCTTGCGTATTCTCTCCGTTTGAAACGGTTACAGTCCCACTATCCATTCTGGAGTCGTAATCTACATAGCTGAGCTCTGTATTAGCAGTTTTTGCCAGAATCTGTATGTTGACCTGCTCTGTCCATCTCGCGTATGCTACTCCGGTCAGGAGAAGCAGAATCGTAATGATGAGGACGACCAGTTTCGCTTTATTCATATTGTTGCCTCATTATTATTTCGTCGAGAAACCCCTGCAAGCCATTCCAAAACATAAAAGCAACTAACTAAGAAAAGTTAGCTGCCAAAACTCTAAACTACCGCAAATCACTCAAAGCGGGTAATCCACTTGGCAGCTGGCTGTCATTGACGAGTAATTCGCCCTTAGACCCTGTAGTTTTGCGTCACCCGCTTTCACGGGTTATGCCTTGAATTGTGATATATGAGTGTGACAAAGTATATCATGGGGATTTGCCCTTGTCAATAACCTGAATGTAACAAAGTCACAGAGCCAAATCCTAATAGCTTCGTTTGGATCGTCCTGTTTTTGCAAGTTAATTCATAATGAAAAAAGAAGATTACAGCCGGTCTGTTTCTACAGTAGTCTAGAATCCATCCGTCCAATACACATTTATGCGTTCGTTCTCTTTGCGTTTTCGATTCTACCCTGTCTGCATTCCGGTTATGTATTAATAATTATACAACTTTTTACAGATTTTTCAAACTATTAAGTATTCTTCCGAAATTCAATCGGATTCCCTCGCTTAGCTGTTTCGATTTCATCATTTTGCCAAGCATTTGCAGAACAAACAGAATTGTTAGCGGAGTTCTGTCGCTCAGCGCTGGTAGAAAGCTTGTGTTTATTAATCCAATGAAAATATCTGTAGAGCAATTAGCCGCACAGGCGGTTCCTGCCTTCGCTTTTTGCTTGGTATAGTCTCTTGTCAGCTTTGCAGACAATCTCACTGTTCAATATTTCATCTTGAAATTCGACGATACCTAGGCTGATGGTCAGAGGGATTGTCGTGCCCTCAATAACTGGAGGGTTCTGCTCGATAAGCCTTCGCAGCCGTTCTCCGATCATCTTACCAGATGACAAATCGGTATCCTGTAGTATCAGGGCATATTCGTCCCCGCCGTAGCGGAATGCATAATCCGAAGAGCGAGTATACGCCAACAATTGTCCGCCTAAATATCGGATCACAGCATCTCCTGCGACATGTCCGTAGGTATCGTTGATCTGCTTGAAATGGTCGACATCCAGAAGAATCAGGCAAAAATCAGCATTAAGTCCACCGATCCTTCTTCGCGTGTACAAGTCAATTGTAATCTTTAGAATGTTATCAAAGTGCCGTCGATTGTATAACCCAGAGAGTTCGTCCATCAGTGAGAGGGCCATCAGTTTTGCGTTGACCTGGGCGACTGCTTCCTGTGCTTGTACCAATTTGGTAATATCGTGGGAAATACCCCATGTTCCAACAATATTCCCGTTTTGGTCATAAAGGGGATACTTGCAGGTAGAGAATGTTATGACTTCGCCTTTTGAGTTGATTGCCTGCTCAATACGGTCTACCATAGGAATACCGGTTTGCATAACCCGTAGTTCATCCTCGCGGCATTTATCAGCGAATGCCTTTGGATAGAGATCGGCATCCGATTTGCCGATCATCTCTTCCTGGCTTTTCGCACCAAATTGCGCAAGATGTTTTCGGTTGTTCAGGATAAACTTGGATTCAGCATCCTTGAAATAAATAGTACCTTCTGTTTCGTTCAGCAAGGCATCAAGGAGCAGCGTGTCAGACAAAAGCGCAGAAGGATGATGTCTGCTCAAGTACACATAGCCGGGGCGAATCGCTGAGTCTTCTTTTTTAATTGATCCGTTCATGTTCTTTCACTCTTCCTCCTGCTTCCTGAGAAAATTAGTTTCAGATTATAAAACTGTGACCATTGTCAATAAAACTTCTGTTGATACAGATTATGTCCTTGCGCTAACGGAGCCGGTCATGTTTCTTGATGCCTGAGCCAAATCACTTCACCGACAGGGCACTTGAAGGCGACGTCAGCGCACGATACGCTTTGACGACGAGGGCTGCTGCGTAACGGTCGACGACGAACTCGTAAGTGTCCAGTCTTCTTCTCGATCGATTAAGTGTAATATCTTGCGCGTTGTTCAGTTCATATATAAACTCTGTTCAAACGCGCGCAGTTTTTTCAAAATGAATCGTGATGCGAACACCTGGCTAATGCCAATCACAGTTCCTTCAAAAGTCAAAAGCAGCATATAATTTACTCTATTTCCATTCATCAATTTCAATATTATTTCGCTCATATGTGTTTTGAATAGAAAATCTGTAAGTAATATTGCCATCCAGAAGAATAGAGTAACAATTGCGGAAAAAGCAATAATAGACAGAGCAATTCCGGTGCTTTTTTTGTTTATGATTGTTAATATATGTGCAATGGCACAATAGAAAACAATAAATATCAGCTGAAGATTAAAGAGAAGCGCACATACCACTATAGCTGCTAGATAAACGGTCACCAGCTCTAGCGCTTTCCTGTTGATCGAATAAAAGAAAAGTGTAATAGGGACAAAGAATGCATTCAGGATATTCGTTATACCTTTAAAAAGCGAGAAGAATACAACAATCAGCGCAATCGTCAATGCGCCGAACGTTATAGATCTTATCGAAATCTGCTGAACTTTATTATCAGTTCTCATCTTCTAATCCTTATGATGATTGTATTGAGATTTGTCAAATGTATGTAATCCATTTTTGCCAGTTTTCTTTGCATTATACATCGCAAAATCTGCGTACTCGATCAGTTCATAAATATCACTAGTATCTTTACCATATACGGCAACTCCTGCGCTAATTGCTAATGGTATAGACCCGCTAGCTGTCTCAATCGGGCCAAAGAGTACATGCGTTTTTATCTGTTCCCAAATTTCTTGAATGTTTCCGGCGTCCACTTCCACTAATCCGTATGTAAAAAGTCCGAATTCATCCCCGGATATTCTCATTCTTATAGTCCGCTCGATCGGAAGTCTTTTCAATCTTTCTGCAAATTCGATCAAATATTGATCGCCGATCGCATGTCCATAGGTATCATTCACCGCTTTGAAATTATCTATATCCATGAAAACAAAGAAGCCGAACTTTTCGGGGTCACTTGCGATTAGAAGATCAATTTCCATTCGATATTGGTAACGACTGATAAGCCCAGTCAAAGCATCCTTGACAAGGCGATTATTTAGTTCTTCATTTAGCAGGCGTGCTTGTGCATTTGCTTTTTCGAGCAGGCGTCTCGTATTGATCAGTTCATTGTTCAATGCCTGTATCTTATTGAATTCGGTGCTTGTCGATTTGTGATTGTGAAACCTGTCGCTCTCAATGAAGTCCTTTATAACGTACATAAACTTGTGTATGATTTCTCGAATCGCGCCTGCGTCACCCAAGCTTTCAACGAATCTCATATCGCTCGCAAACAGCAAGATTGAATCGCGCGCTCTTAACATGCACAACGAAATTCTTGATCCATCCGAAACCAATCGCAATTCATGCTCGCATGAGAATATTTGATTCTCTATTATGCTTTTTTTTATCAAATCTGATAGCAGGACCTGGTCTTCAACTGAGAAAAGTTCTGATAGAAGGAGTTGATTTCGCGACATAATGTACACTGGATCGCTCCAGATAATATCGGTTATTTTTCCTGTCTTGTCCATCGTGACCAAAAAGCTGATCATTTAATATAACCTCACGCAGAAATATTCTCCGTAGCCCAGTTTACTAGAAGTTCCGCATTCTCTTTATACACGTCTACATCCCACTTTTCCCATAAATGATCAGTTGTTTCGAAGGCTCTGCCGCCGACAGCTATCTTCACATCTTTAAAGGCCGCTCTGATCGCTGTTGAATATTCCAAACAAAGCGGGAGGTGCTGTGGCATAGTAACTGACAGCCCTACCATGCTGGGTTTGTGCTCTTTTATCGCGTGTAACAAGGCTTCCTTGGGTACCCCTGCCCCAAGATATACGCTATCCCAACCGTTATACTCAAATAAATCCGATACCATGCGAATTCCCATCTCATGAAGCTCGCTCCCGACGCTACACGTGATTATCTTCAACCCCTTTCTTGGCTTGCTGAAAATGGTTGAATAGAATTGCGCCAGAGCCATTTGAGTGGTTGACGTGCAGTAGTGTTCCTTATCTATCGTGATAATTTGTTTGTGCCACATATCACCAACTTCGTACATGACCTTCTGAAGGATTTCAATATAAATGTCTTCCAGCCTTATGCCTGTTTTTGCTGCTTCCTCAATAATCCGGATTGCGCCTCTAGTATTACCCGCTAAAAGATTATTTATGTAATTCTCCTTTATATCCAGATAATTGCCGGTAAGAATGCGTTCAGGTAAATCCGGGCTTTCAGACTCAGTCTTGATAGCTGTGATTGCATTTTGGATGTGCAAGCTCGCCTTTTTCGCCTCATCTTCAGGTAGCCTTTCAGCCAAAACATCGTTTAATATATCAAAATGCAGAATCATTTGGCCTTTGACTGTCTCTTTCTTTATATCTTTCATTAAGTAGTATAGCAGTCGAAAGATCCATCTTGCATATTCCGGGAAAATAAGGTCATCGTCTAAACTCAATGCCGCATCGAGATAACCCAGATTATACAGGATATCCTCATACATCAGCATTTTTCTCCGCTCGTCGTATACCTCATTCAATTTTGGATCCAACGCAAAGTGCCTTATAAAAACTTCCTTCGCGATTTCGATCATCTTTTCATTAGTGTTTTGAAACAATAGGCTCATCAATATTCCCTCCTAACAGGCAATTTTTATTTAATAGATATCGCTGCTTTCAACACTCAGATACATGCCTGTACACCACGCATTTATATGCAACACACGTAAAACTTAATCATTGTGTAACTCGAATATCGAGCTATGCACTGAACTGTCCATTTCGGGGGTCTCGACACTTGTAGTGCAGATAGTAACATAATTCACTTTTAACGCTTGCTTCTCAAGGTCATCAGTCGGCAGTTGATGCAATTTCTGTTCTACAACTCTATCATTGTTCCATGTTCGGTAATACTTGTGTAATAAAGGCGTCTACAACTCCTGCATCAAACTGACTGTTAGCACAACGCTTTAGTTCTTGAGCCGCAAGTTCTTTGCTTATAGGATCACGGTAAGGTCTGCTTACGGTCATAGCGTCAAACGAATCTGCGACAGCGATGATCTTCGCTTCAATCGGTATCTGTTTTTCGCTTAATCCCGCGGGGTAACCGCAGCCATCAATTCGTTCATGGTGAGATTTTACGATCGGCACAATATCGAGATATTCATCCACACTAGCCAATATTCTCGCACTACGTAAAGGGTGTTGTTTAATCTCTTGCCATTCTTGATCATTCAAATATTCTTTTTTATTGAGGATGCTCACATCGATTCCTATCTTTCCAATGTCATGCAGTGCACCTGCAACCCTAACTTTAGCAATAACAGCATCATCAAGGCCCATTGCCGTAGCAATCGCTGAAGCAATGGCGCTTACGCGGAGCGAATGTTTTTGCTCTCGTTCGCTTTTTTCAAACAGCGTACTCATAATGGCATCGATGACGTGGCTGCGTTTGCTTGTATTTTCCAGAGACTTGCGCCGGTACATAAAGGTCTCGGCTTCCTTCAAGAGTTCATCCAGCTCCTGTCCTGGTAATGATTGAATGCTGTATCCAAAGGTAGCGGTTAGTTCGGCGTCAGCATCGTCTCCGTTTTGGTCTTTGATCGTCAGCCGGATAACCGACTGTAGCTCCCTGGCAAGCCGCTTTGCTTCTACTTCAGAACTGCGGAAAAGAATAACGGCAAATTCATCTCCTCCGATGCGGGCGAGAATCGCATCGTTCGGTATAAGTTTTTGAATTTCCGATGCAAACTGTTGAATTGCATAATCTCCGGACGTATGCCCGAAAGAATCATTGATCAGTTTTAATCCGTTCAGGTCGCCTGTTAAAATCGCTAAAGGGAAAAATGCTTCCGTGTTTCTGACACAATATTCCTTTTCAAAATATCTTCTGTTGTATGTAAATGTTAAGTGATCGTGGTCTGCAAGATATTGGACTCCTTCTTCTGCCCGCTTTCTTTCAGTTACGTCATCGAACAAAGCTACAATTTCACCAGTCGGCAGCTTGTAAACGCGATTCTCATACCAGTTGGAAAACCGCTCGTCAACATAGAAATGAGTCGGGTAATACGCCGGTTTTCCGGTCAGCCAGACACTTTGAAAGACCGGAATTAATCCAAATTCATCAATATTCGGCCGAAGATCATATAAGCTTCTTCCTAAAACTTCTTCTTTTGTTTTTCCTTCTGCTATGAGCGCCGCCTTATTGAAATCTTTTATAATATAATCTGATCCGTGTTCACCATTGTTTATAACTTCATAGAGGGCAACCCCGCTTGACATTTCATCAAAAAGGGATAAAAATCTCGTATAACTCTCAGTCGCGGCAATTTCCGCTTTTTTCCTCGCGGTAATATCCAACGACGCAATCTGAACGCCTACTATTTGTCCTAACGAATTCGTAACTCGAGTAAAAATACTGGAAAACCATTTGGTACCAGCATTTAGAACTACACAATCCTCGTACTCTTGTGGTTCATCAGTCAACACAGCTTGTTTCAATCGAGCGTAATATATCTCGGCTTCTTTTTCTGGGAAGAGTGCATGGATGGATTTCCCAACATAATCCTCCATCTTGCCGCCGATATTCTCCAATGCTTTTTGATTGTATGAAATCACTATCCCATCTGTTGTATAGTAGCCTATTCCCACACCAGAATGCTCAAATAAGTACCAATATCGATCTTCACTTTCCCGCAATGCAGCTTCTGCAGCTTTTTGCTCGGTGATGTTTTGTAGGATGCAGTGGGTTTGAATGAACTCGCCTTTTGCGTCATACGCTATCTTCCCTTCAAATGAAATAAACAGACGAATTCCGCTTTTACTCAGCATTTCAAACTCACTGTGAATATGGCCTTGCGATTTAAAAATTGGAAACCGATCTTGGAAAGCCGCAATATATTCGGGGCAAAGAAAATCTCCAAACCACTTGCCAATCACTTCTTTTCTGCTGTATCCAAAGGTATCAAGCCACTGCTGATTGACTTCGATGAAACAACCGTCAGCATCTAGAGATTGATACCCAAGCGGCGCTTTATCAAAAAGAAGTTGGAATCGTTCTTCGCTTTGTTTTAAGGCTCTTTGTGCTTCAATTCTGACCGTAATATCAATGACGAACGTCATGAAATACATTAGGCTACTATCATTGTTCCATCTTACCGTTGAAATTACGTCCGCCCACATAATCGAGCCGTCTTTTCTTATATATCGTTTAACAAACCGTAACTCTTTCCTTTTCCCAGCAATAAGTTCACTCACTTCCAATTCAGATAATCTAATGTCATCCGGGTGCGTCACTTCCCACCATTTTTTACCCTTCAATTCTTCAGCGGTGTAACCAAGCATTCTACACATAGTATTGTTGAAATTAACTTCGCCCGTATGCAATGTGAACGAACTTCCTACTGCGGAATTCTCGAATAAATATCTGAATTTCTCTTCGCTTTCTTTCAGTCCAATATTAGCGGCTTGTAGTTCCTTGGTTTTTTCTTCGACCAGCGCTGCTAGCCTTTGTTTCTCATCACGTTTATTTATATTAGCAGCGCGAATTTTGAGCATGGCTCGAATTTGAGCTGTCAGCTCGATGTCATCAATCGGTTTTGTTAAGAACGCCTCGGCACCGCATTCGAGTGCTTTTATTCGGCTTTCTTTATTGCTCCTTAATGCCGTGATAAAAACCACAGGAATGTCGTAAAGACGAGCGTCTGCTTTCAGTCTCCGACAAACTTCGTATCCGTCCAATCCTGGCATAATGATGTCAAGAAGAATAAGGTCAGGTTCTTGGCTGGCCGCTAATTCGAGTCCTTTTTGTCCGTTCAGCGCGGAAAGAACGCTCGCGTTCGGAAACGCCTCCAGAATAAGCGTTTTCAGAATCGTTAGATTATCTTGATTATCATCTATCATCAGAATTTTCATCGGTCTACTTTCCATACAGCACCTCCTGAATCTTCTCGAAGAATTCTGCCTCGATGATGGGCTTTGCTATAAATCCATCAAATCCATATGCGAGAATAGCCTCACGATCCTGGCGCATTGCGCTTGCAGTTAAGGCTATCACTGGCACACAGTTCAAGCTTGGCATGGTTCTAATCTTTTTAAATGCATCTATTCCGCTCGCATCCGGCAGAGCGATATCCATTAAGATGAGATCAGGAACATGTTCAGACGCCATTTCAATACTTTCTTTCGCGTTTCCCGCTGCTAAGACGACGTAGTCATCTCTGAGCAACGCTTTAATGGTGACCATGTTATCTGGATTATCTTCCGTGACGAGAACGACCGGTTTCCCCTGTACCAGTTTTGCGTTTGTTGTGGGCGTTTCTGTTTCCGCAGTCACATGATTTAGCATACCCAAAATCGCTTTTTCGAGTTCTTTGGCGTTCACATCACCCTTTTGAATGAGCTGATGGATATTATTACGCTTCAGGAACTTCAGCTCTTCTTTGGTTACTTGTTTTGCTGTCAGAATCAATACGGGTACATGTGCCGTTACTTCCGCATTCCGCAATATTTCAAGCACATGAAAACCATCGACATCTGGCATCATCAGATCAAGAATCATAGCATCTGGAATCGAATGCTCAATGATGTCAAATGCTTCTCCAGCGTTATGCGCAACGAAGACTTGACATCCAATTGATTCTACCAAGTCTTTGATTTGAATGATTGCTGATTCATTGTCTTCGACCAATAGTATGGTACGCTTATTTAGACGGGGTGCTCTTTGAGACGAAAACTGAGCTGCTTCAACTTTGGGGTTGATTGGTGCATCATGCAATGTGTTTGAATCTGCGTGAATGGGCAGCGTCAGTGTAAACTCCGATCCCACGTTCAATGTACTCGTAACCGAAATCGTCCCTCCCAGCATATCTGCATATTTCTTCGAGATCGCCAACCCAAGTCCCGCGCCTCCAAAACGTCTGGACGTGCTCCCGTCGGCCTGCCGAAACTCATCAAATATATATGGTATTTGCTCCTGTGGAATTCCAATTCCAGTATCGCAAATCTTTATACAGATCTGCGTTTCGTTAAGTTCGGCAACAACTCTGACGCTTCCCTTCTCGGTAAACTTGACAGCGTTTCCAATCAAGTTCTGCAGGATATGACGGAACTTATCGACATCCGTGCTTATCTGAATTGGATTGCCAGATTCATACAGCAATTCAATCGATTTTTGCTCGGCCTGAGGATGTATCATCTCCACGAGTTCACCAACGACATCGTTCACGCAAAATTGCTCGGTCTCAATCTCTTCGCGTCCCGCCTCAATGCGTGATATGTCAAGAATGTCATTAATCAACACCAGCAGGTTTTTTCCGTTGCGTTCTATGATCTCTAAGAAACCGAGTTCTTCTTCCGGTATTCTGTTAGCAAGTCGGCGACTTAGAACTCCCGTGAGTGCAATTACTGAATTGAGCGGCGTGCGCAGCTCGTGACTCATGTTCGATAAGAAATTCGTCTTCAACCGACTTGCTTCATCCAGTTGCTTTTTCTGAAGCTCAAGCTCCGTATTTTGCTCGGATAATTCAGAAGCTTGCATCTCTAGCTCCTTTGCCTGTTGCTGCAGTTCTGCGTTTTTATCCTGAAGGATTTGGGAAAACTCTTGAATTTTTTGGGACGCTATTATCGAGCTCAACCGCGCAGAAATTTCGTTGAGCAGGCTATTGATCAACCGAAGGGAAGCCGGTGAATAGCTTTTGATACTTGCGATCGAGATGATCGAAATCACGTCTTTTTCACCGACAATCGGTATAGTGATGATTTCTCTGGCACGATACTCGCCACTGACTGTTGAGAATACAATCTGCGAATCCGCAGGAATTTCTGTTAAATGATGCACCTCTTTTGTTGCCAATGCCGCTCCAAGCTCACCTTCCTTGCCTGAAGTGGAGAATGAGGGTAAGCGATCCGGACTTGCGCCTATCGATTCATAGGGTTCAAATCTGTTTTTCTGTTCGTTTGGAAAATAGATCGCAGCTATTTGTGAATCGGTCAGATCCATTAGAGTTTTTAAAAGTTCCTGACAAAATGGCCGTAAAGAATCTTCCGAAAACATCACCAAAGACATATGCGCAATCTTATCTTTATGCGCTGTCTCGGTTTCAATGGTTTCAGCCATGGAATTAAACGCCTTTGATAATATGCCTATCTCGTTATTCGCTTCGTATTGAACACGGATATCCAGCTTGCCTTTGTGCATTGCTTCCGCTGCATCAGTGATTTCTTTCAATGGAGGAATAATGCTCTTTCTTAAGAAATAGCCGATGCCAAGTAGAGTAAGCGCTGCCGCCGTACTGAAAAGCGCCGTTCTCAAAACAGTTTGACTTCTTTGCGTTTGGGCAGCTTGGTAAAACTCGTCACCTTTCATTAATGCGAAATCGCTGATTTTCTCTATGCTACTTGAAATATCCATGAAATGCTCACTATCGATCGCTGATGAATCATGCAAATTAATGGTAGCGGCCTGCTCGATATTTCCGGATCCTAGAAGAGAAATGACATCATCGCGGTTGTTTTTACAAGCATTGTACAAGTCTGCCAACTCATCAATGTCCGCTTTAGGGCCCAAATACTTCTCATATAATACGCCTATACTTTCTTGAATGCTTTCATCCGCTCTCTCTACCGCATCCAAATATGGCAGCATTCCTAAATAGCTTTCTTGTCTTAATGCCGTTTCAAATCCCCAGTGCACAAGATACATGTTCGCTTTAATATCACCAATTTCACGCCTAACTGCCAATGGATGCTCGTATAGTTCCGCGGTATTGACCCACAATCCCTCAATCGAAACCAATGCGGTTGCAGAAAGCAACACGATCAAAAGCAATATCAATGCCAGCCATATGTTTATTTGCTTCGATATTCTAAGATTCTTCATTTCAAACCTCCGCTTTTTTTTGAAAAATCGGCGAGGGTGGTACAATAGCTCGAAGAATACTATTTTTCAGAAGGTTTTGCCGCTCAACTTCACCGGTTATTAAATATCCATTTCCGACTAGCGAGTTTACAAGTTTTTTCAAGATGAAGCTCTGACATTTGGGTTTATAATAAAAAAGCACGTTGCTGCAAATAACAAGATCAAAATTTCCGAATATACTCTCTTGCGGATGAGCAGATTGTGAGTCCAGCAGATCATATCGTGAAAAGCTTACATGCTCTTTCAAGCGTTCGCAGACTCTGTAGGTTTCTCCTGTTCTCTCGAAAAACAAGTTTAAGTCTCTTACTCGAATGTTTTGAACGTCTTCTGCTCTGAATTCTCCTTTATTTGCCAATTCCAATGCCGATTCTGAAATTTCAGTTGCGATAATGCGATAACGGAATGCTTTACGTCCCTTTTCCAACTCATTTTCCAGCATCATCGCGATTGAATATGCTTCCTGGCCTGTTGAACATCCAGCCGACCAAACTCGAAGTTCACTGCCCGGAGGCTTTTTATTAATAAGATTTGGAAGGAGCCATTGCTCCAAATGTGCAAATGTAAGCGCGTTTCTGAAAAATTCAGTATACGTAATATTCAAAGACCGAGCGAGAGTTCGAGCTTCTGTTTCACTGTTGGACAAGTACGCAATATATCCCTGTAAATCTTTAACCCCAACAACTTCAAATCTGCGCTCAATCGTTTGCCTCAAAAAAGCATCATCATACTGTGAGAGCTCTATCCCATATGGATTTTTAGCTGTTTTTACTATATTCTGTACTTCAACAATCATATGGGCTCCATTTCGATTTGTCTGTATCATATGCTCCATGAAATGATTTGCTTGAATCTTAAGCTGTAGCCACTTTTTTTGAAATGTCCAAATAACAACCCCGTAACGAAAAGTGCAAGGAAGATCTTTTCAGCAGTTATCCCTCATGAACAATTCAATCGTATAATGAAACAAGCAGATTCCCGTTAGTGATTTCGATTGGTTGAAAATTCGATGTGTTATTAACTAATTATACCCTGATTCCACTTTTATATTCAACACAAACAATATTATATGTTCATCTGATATTTCGACTTATAAAAACTCCTAACGTCTCCGCCGCCTTTTCATCCACCGATCGGATCGCATGCGAGTAGATGTTCGCGGTCGTCGACGTCTGCGCGTGTCCCGCTCGATAACTTACCGTCCGCAACGGGATCCCCGCTGCGAGCAGCAGAGTGATGTTCGTGTGCCGCAGGGAGTGGATCGAAACCTGTGGTAAGTCGGTCCGTGAGATGAAATCGTGAAACCAACCCGATATGCTGTCGGGGTGAATCGGCGATCCGTCATCTTGCGTGAAAAGTCGATCACAGTCGGTCCAGCGGTCGCCGATCGCAATACGTTTCTTACGCTGCCATTTTCGGAACTCTTTGAGCATCTCGAACGCCTGCTCCGGCAGCTTGATAGTACGAACAGAAGAATCTGTTTTCGTACCTTTTGTGAAGATTCCCTTGCCCGGCAGGTATTGCGACGTACGGCATATCGTGATCATGTTGTTTTTGAAATCGACATCCTTCCACTCTAACCCGCAAAGCTCCCCGCGTCGTACCCCGCTGAGCAGGAAGAGCCGAATCATCACCTGATTCTGGTACGATTCGTTATCCAGCAGATGCAACAGCGTCGCGGTTTGCTCCTCATCGAGGTACTTCGCTTCTTTCCGCTCAACCTTGGGTGGCTTCACCCTTTGTGCTGGATTGTTGGTTATTACCTGCCAGAATACCGCTTGGTTGAGTATCGACGAGATCAGCCGGTGGTGGTGGTTGATCGTCTTTCCCGCCAACTGGTGCACGGGTTTCGTCGATTCTGCTCCCTCGGCAAATGGAACCCCGAGAATATCGCATGCCTCCTGCGCAATGCGGATGTCGACCCCCTGCCCCCGAATCAGCCGGTAGACCGTGTTCACATGGCACCCGGCTTCGTCTGCCAGGGATTGACGTGTCATGCCCGATTGCTCAAACACGGATAGCAAGCGAGGCGTCGCCCTGAAGGAAGCCCCGCTTCGGTTCTCCGCGTTCTGCAGGCCGGCATAGAACGCCATCAGGTGATGCGGCTGCAGCTTGTCCAATCGGATGTGCCCGATCGCCGGGAGGATGCGCTTGAGCAGCTCGTCGTATCGAACCAGCGTTTTGGGGGCAAGGTTTGGTTCCGCGTAATCCCGTCTCCAACGCACCACAAATTCAGCGAACGTCACATGCCCATCCAGCACCTGACCGGATCGAACTCTGCGCTCAAACAGAGCCGCTTGCAGCGTGAGTTCTTCTTTAATCTGCCGTTTCGTCATACGGCTTAATAACCACTACTCCGTATGAAAACATCTCACTAATAGCATCAGCAAGCGTGCGCCTGCCTGAGGTTGTTCTTGGAATATTTCCTTTGAGTTCAGGCCGTTCTGCTGCTTACAACAAACAGGTTGTATTCCCAATCAGTCAAGTTTCTTTGCCTCATAAGCATGTACAGATTCATATCGTCGCTGAGCGGGCGAGATAGCTTATTTTTCTTCGTACCCATTATTCACGCCGCTATAGATTTAGACTGTCCTGCGCGTTTGCAAACGTCTTCCTGCGCATTCTGAGTGGTGGTTCACCACTCCTGGCACAAGAGTCTTCTTTCATCAGCAGCATTTCGTGTAATTACTTGCTAGTACCTGCTTTTTCAAGCAGTCCCACACTACAACGAATCACCAGGTGATGTATCCACTCCTAGCCAGTAATAAGTCGTTGGTACGCCCAGCTTCACTCCCGCTGTTCTCAACTTTACTGCAGTGGCTATGTAGCGCAGTCCACCGTTCGGAATGTAGTACATGAACGCCAATGGTGACTGATTATTTGAGGTGCCCTTCTGTTGAGTTTGGGTTCATTATCTAGATTTGTTCAAGACTGATGTGATAGACAAGAATTTTTTACCAATTTGATTAAATTACAAACGGGACTGCTCTTATGGCAGTCCCGAATTTCGTAACAAATGAAGTTTAGGGTTATCAACCAACTGCAACTAAGCGGCCACTAGTCGTATTACTAATCTCTCCGAGCTCGCGCATTTGGGCAGCAAAGGCATCACGAGCAAGAATACCCGTTTCGTCCCAAGACAAAGCGGCTAGATTGGTGTAGTCGTTTCCACCAGTTGCAAGGAAATTGATGGTCGCAGTGGTGATGATTGTATCATCGTTAACCGGGCTTCCGTCCTCAAGGGTGATGGAAACAACTTTTTCGCCATCAGGCTTGCTAAGGTCATAAGTTACAACGAGCCCTGAAATTTGCAACGCACCCATCTCCTGAATGCGTGTACTATTGTATGAGATCTCAAAGAGTTCCTTAATCTGTGCACCTGTCATGTCCGTCATAACCAGGTTGTTTTCGAAAGGGCTTACAGAGTAGAGTTTGCCAAGTGTAATCGGCCCTGCCGGAATGGTTTCAAAGATGCCTGAGGAGTTTATAAACGCAAACTGAGCGCCCGTCGCAGAGCGTATCCCATCCGTCCACCAATCACCAATGCTGAACTCATCTACATATCCAATAGTTAATTCTTCAGTCGCAGTACCAAGTACTTCCTCGAAAACTGTACCTAGATCCGTGGTATAGTTAGTAACCATGCTAGCAATCTCAGCGTTGGGTTGCACATCCAATGTCCCAGCGAGAACGTCAATAGGTTCTGCTGTTGCAGAAACAAGGGTTTTCGACGCTCTGTCATAGGTAAAAACTACATGGCTGAGCTGGCTGCCATTATGCGTAGTTTGGATGACCGGAACGCCATTAACGTCAATGCACATTGGATCAAAGTTGTGTCCCGCGATAATCGCATCCACCCCTTGCACACCGTTAGCAAAGTCAATAATCTCACCAGTATAACTGCCGTCCGCCTGCGCATAGGCCGGAATGTGAGTTAGAGCGACAATAATCTCCGCGCCTTCGCTCTTCATAATGGGTATCAGTTCATTTGCTTCTTCAATAGGATTTCTAAACTCGTAGGGTTCGATCGAAGTCGCAAGTGTAATCTTCGGTGTTTCCTGTGTGATTAGACCTAATATACCCACTTTCACGCCTTGTTTTTCGATAATGACGTAAGGTTTAGTAAAGTTAATTCTCTCTCCCGACGACTTCTCATAAACGTTTGCCAAGAGCAGCGGAAAGTTGGCCATTTTCAAAGTTTCACCCGATGTTTGCATTCCCCAATCGAACTCGTGATTGCCAATAGTCATCGCGTCGTAACCAATCTTGTTCATAATTTCGATGACCGGCTTACCCTTGAGCAAGCTGGAAATTGGTGCACCAACAAGATCATCGCCGCAGGATAGAACGAATGTGCCTGATGGGTTCTTGGCGCGATATGAGTCAATGTACGCTGCAAGTTTCGCAGAACCAGCATAGTACTCAGAAGACTCAATCGAACCAGCAAAATCACTGTGCGCCAGTATATCGAGTGTTACAATATCTGTTTCTGGCTGAACAGGTTGTTCATTCTCTGTGGTTCCTTCTGCAGCAGGGGAAGTTTCAGTTGACAGCGTGTCTTTGGATGCGGTAGCTGAGCATCCAGTAAATAGCACTAGAACAAGCAAAAAACAGGCATAAACAAAAAATTGGTTGCGTTTCATAAGACCCTCCTAAGTTTTTTTTAGAAATGTTTCTTTGTGCTTGACCGTGAGTTGCGTTTTGCAGTAAAATGTATCTGTTGAACAAGATGTTTAAATAGTACAACATGTTCATTCTCTTGTAAATACTTTTGGGAGATATTTTATGACTGATAATAACTTCACTGATAATGGGTATACTAGAACGCCGCTTTTTGCAAAAGTTTATGAACAGTTATACACGCTTATCACAACTGGACAACTACCTGAAAACGGCCTTCTTCCTCCCGAAATCGTGCTGGCTGAGCAATATGGCGTCAGTCGAAATACGCTTAGGCAAGCATTAGCGATTCTACGCGAAGATGGGTTGATTTATAATGTGAAGGGGAAAGGCAATTTTGCTGTTCGAACGTCGCCCATCACGCATAATGAATTCGAAAGCCTAACAAATCCAATATATACCGCCGCTATAAACACCGAGAATATAACTGCGACAATACATTTTTTCTTCTATCCAACGGCAACGGTCGTGCAGGAAAAATTGGATATAACCGCTAGCGATATTGCAATCATTGCTAATCTTGAATACTCTCAAGGCGATGTCCCTATCAGCTATATGTTCATGGCTTTACCAGTTAAGCGAATCGAAGAGTATAATATCGATCTCACCGATCGTGCAGCCGTCGAGCAATTATTGAATGAAACTATCTTCGATAAAGCAGTGCGAACCCGAAGCCGCTTAACATTAACGGAAACCGAGGAGAGTATCAGTAACTATCTACGTGTCGCTCTAGGAACACCAGTGCTTTTCATCGAAGAGATACTATATGACAGAAATGGAGCACCACTTGCGCTCTGCAAACAATACCTTCTGCCAGCTTACTATAGTATCAACTTCGTCAGAAGGAACGGAAAGCATGAAACAATTTAAACCAGATCCTTGGATATCAAGGCTTCCAAAACTTGATTTGCATTGCCATCTTGAGGGGGCTGTGCGGCCAGAAACAGTATGGGAACTATCGAAAGAACAAGATATCACTCTGCCAGTCAAAACTGCAGCAGATGTTGCCTCTCTCGTTTCAGCTGATGGCGTCTGCAGAAATCTAGTAGATTATTTACAGCTTTTTAATCCGATTATGCGCTGCATTCAAACTGCAAGCGCACTACGGCGCATCGCAAGGGAGGCAGTCGAGGATGCATTTGCTTGTGGCGTTATCTACCTCGAAGTCCGTTTTGCACCACAGCAATTGCTTGAAAAGGGCCTAACGCTCGACTCTGCCGTCAAGGCGGTTATTGATGGCCTTGGCGAAGGAACTCGCAAGACCGGAACAATTGCGAAGTTGATCGTAATCTGCATGCGTCATCACTCACCTGCGCTCAATGATGCGGTGCTCGAATGCGCCAGCCGTTACTTTGGCAACGGTGTTTGTGCCATTGACTTTGCCGGTGACGAATTTAGTCATCCCCCACTTGCACAGGCTTGTCTTTTCGAGAAAGCTTCTCTGCTTGGGATACCATTTACCATTCATGCTGGCGAGAGTGCTGGGGTGGAAAGCATGAAAGAAGCTCTCTTATTGGGTGCCAAGCGTATTGGTCATGGGGTGCGTTTACGGGAAGATCCCAACTTGCTGAGCTATTTCAAAAGACACAAAATTGGTATGGAACTATGCCCAACTAGCAATGTTGACACTCATGCAGTCGAAGGGTGGGAGCGTTACCCAATTCGAGACTATTTGATTTCTGGTTTGAATATCACGGTCAACACGGATAATCCCACGATTTCAAACACCAACATGAATCATGAATATATGGTACTGCACGAGCGCTTTGGTTTTGGTGAGGAAGAATTCAAAATGCTTGCATTGAACGCCATAGGAATAAGCTTTGCTTCAGGTGAAGAAAAAGAACAATTGAAAGCTCGAATCGAGAACGGTTTCAGCCAGAGTTATAAGGCAAATTAATTGCGTTTTGTTTGTACATATGATTCTTTTGTGAGTGTGCAAGGCTGCACATGGGTGTTCTGTAAATGAGTCAATGATACACGATATCAAACCACGGTTCCGAAATTCCAAAAACAGGCCGATGTTTAAAGAAAAGTCCTAAACACATACTTCGTGTTCAAATCCCTCCGGTCGCACCAAAAAAGAGCAGATGAGCTCTAATGTTATCGGCTCTTTCATTTTACCCTAAACCCACTTTGTAACCCACTTGCATGTTAATGAGCGCGAATCTCGCTCTCACATACGCGAACCTTTATCATGAAAAAGCTACATATTACGCTGTTTTTTCGTGTCTGCGAACAAAGAATTCACTGCTAAATACTATCCATAGTAGTTCAAATCCAGTCACCCCGACCACAAAAAAGAGCCGCAGAATCGAACGATTCAGGGCTCTTTTTTGTTTTGCTAAAAACACGCTGAATCAATCAATTTCCCTTCAATCAACAACAAAAGAGCGGCAGAGATATTCTGCCGCCCAAAATGAAATACAAGCTGTCGTAAATCTTGAGTTTATCTGAAGTCCCAGTAACAAGGTCACGCACGAGTTCAATAAATGATCCCTCAAAAACTGTTTTCACAACGCGGCCGCGCCGATGATGCCCGCATCGTTCCCCAGGCTTGCCACTTGTATGATCGGGAGCGCATCCTCTCTCGTGTCAAAGCAGCGCTCTCGGACATACTTCCGCACCGGGTCAAGAATCCGGTCGCCTTGGCGACTGATTCCGCCGCCAATCAGAATCATCTCCGGCGCTAACGCGTTCACAATGTTGGAAACTCCGATTGCCAGATACTCGCAGTACTGCGATACAACGAATTTCGCCGTCACGTCGCCTTGATCTGCCGCTTCAAAAACGCTCTGCCCGGTCATGTTCTCAATGCGATTCAGCGCAGATTCCGGCCGGGATGCGGCCGCACGCTTTGCCTGCACGATGAGCGCCGTTGCAGAGGCGTAGGCGTCCCAGCAGCCACGCCGCCCACACGTGCAAAGCTCCCCGTCCATGTTCAGCATCACATGGCCCATCTCTGTGCCGTTGCCATTCAGCCCCGTATAGATTTTACCGTGAATGACGATGCCGGTTCCAATGCCGGTACCCAGCGTGACAAGAACGACGTTTTCATACCCGACCGCGGCGCCTGCTTTTACCTCGGCAAGAGCGGCGCAGTTCGCGTCGTTATCGATCCGAATCGGAACGGAAAATCGCTCCTCTATCATGGCGGAGAGCGGAACATTGGCCCATGAGAGGCTGTAGCTGCGAATCACGATTCCGCGCTGAATATCGCAGGTTCCCGGCGCGCCAACGCCGATCATCTCACAATCTTCTACGCGGATTCCCGCTTTTTGAAGCACCGAATCCACCGCGTCGCATAAATCCGCAACGATCTGTTCCGCCGGCCGTTTCGCCCCTGTGGGTACGCTGGTACTGGCAATCATCTCATACCGCTCGTTGACCAAGCCTACCGCAATATTCGTGCCGCCCAGATCGACGCCTACCCGATACATATTGCATCCACCTCGTTTCGTTTCTCCGTATGAGCCGTTACCCTCAGCCGACTCTGCTTTCTTCATGCTTTCGGAAATCAATCCCCGCGGATGTGTTTCTCTTGCCGACGGAAGCGCGGCGCGACTATACCCTTGTTGCCGCAACGATCGTAAAGTCGTTATGCGCGTCTCTGTTGGGGTCCAAGCCGTTGCGCTCGGGTGCAAAGACCGAAAGGATTTGAACCGCCAGCGTAGTCAGCAAAAGTGATTGCGTTCTTTCGTATAGCGGCAGAACGATACGGCAGTCATCCGTTGATTCTTCTCCGCCTGCGTCGATGATCCACACGTTGTCGCAAATCCCCTTGAGATACCGGTACGACTGCTCAATCGAATCCTTCATGCTGTCGCACGCCTTGATCAAAAGCACGCTGCTGCCTCGTTGGATTGCCCGGTGCATCCCGTGCGAGAATTCGCCGATATCGTTGAACATCGTTGGAATGCACATCGTTTCCATGAGCTTGAGCTGGCCTTCCTGCGCCGTTCCAAAGTTCATCCCGCTGCCTAAGACATATAGCTCGCGCATCCCTCGGCCAAATGCCATCCTTTGGCAAAACGCCTGCACCCGTTCCTGAACGTTCGGCAGCTCCCGAATCATACCGTCGAGTTCATCCAAGCAGAGCTGGTGCTCCTGTTCATGCAGGGTACCGTTCCGCTTGCCAAGCGATAGCGCCAGGCGCATCAAAAGCAGCAAAGTTGCGCTGTACCCCTTTGTCTTGGCGTTGCTCTCTTCAATGCCGCAAAACAGGCGGAGCACATCGTCCGCTTTCCGCGCAATCGGGGAATCTTCGACTTCCGTAATCGCCAACGTGCGAAAACCAGCCGCTTTTGCGTGTTCCAGCGCGCCAAGTGTGCCTGCGCTCGTTCCCGTCTGGCTGATCAAGACAATCAGCGTGGAGTTCGGATCTTCCAGCGAGAAGGCCGATCCTCCGTTACAGAAGAACCCCGGTGTCTGTGCATATGCCCGGATGTTCGCGTTTTTGGCAAAGAATCCCGCCGTGCAGACGCCGGCGTTGAAGGAACTGCCGTGCCCCACGATATAGACGGTTCGTATCCGCTCGCCGTTCCTTTCAGCATACTCGTCCGTTTGTGAGGACTGCATCAGCCGTTTGAGCGATTCCGGCTCCTGCGCGATATATTGCCACATAATACTCTGCTGCATCTGCCGTTTCCTCACAAGCGCAGCAAGCGCTTTGCATTCCCACCCAACATCATATCCATATGCAGCGGGTTTTTGCAAACATATTCGAGTTTTGCGAGTTCCTGAACGGGGCTGCCAAACGGAGCATCCGAGGAAAACAGTATTTTCTCCGGCCCGGCAACCTCATATGCCGTCTTCATTGCGGGAACGTACGCCCCGCTGGTGCTCAGGTAGAAGTTCGGAATTTCCTTTGCAAGCTGGCAGGAATGCTCCACCATCATCGGTACGCCAATATGGAACAGCACTACCGGCACATCCGGATAAGTTCTCGCCATCTCCGCCCATTTGTCCGGAATGGAAAACATATCCGATTGTCCATGCACCACCACGCATTTATTGTACTTTCTGCAAATCTCGAAGTACGGATCGAGAACACTGTGGCGGTCGGCGCTGTAGCCGAACCGGATTGCGTTCATTTTGAGCCCGTGGAAGTGATAGTCCCGGAAACACCGCTCCAGCTCGTCCTCCCCTTCGATATCCCAGGGGTTGATCACCGCAAAGCCAAGCGTTCTGTCCGGGAACCGCTGCGTGCAATCGTAAATATAGCCGTTGTCGATCGTTTCCAGCTGGGAGCAGATCATGCATTTGTCAATGCCTGCCTCATCCATGAGCTCCAGAAGCGATTCCACCCGATAGTTCTCGCCCTTTCGAATGCCGATATGGGTCAACATGTCTACAATCATGACTTTACTCCTCTTCTAGATGGAAAATCCGTGCCGCATTCTTATAGAGCACCTTTTCAACCCCATCCGGGAATTCTTCCGCGGCGCTTCGAACCTTGAGCAGTTCCAGCTCAAAATAGCCGCATTCCGGCGTGCCCGTCCCCAGCAGCACCTTATCGATTCCGGACGTCTTCATGGCGCGGCGCGCATTGAAATCCATGCCGGCAGACGTATCCAGATAGATATTGGCGTGATTCTTTGCAATCACCACGGCGCTTGCGTTGTCGTACTGCAGCCCCATCCTGCCCATTATGATGTTCACGTCAGGATAATCGTCCGCAATGGCGTTGAAAAAAACCGGGCTGCTGAAGACTTCCGCAGCGCCCAAACACCAGACCACAGCGTTGTGCTTGCGGCAGACGTCGAGCAGTGGATAGAATACTTCGTGCTCGCAAAGCATATACCCGTGACGGATGGGATTCATGTATAAGCCCCGAAAGCCTTTGTTCGTAAGCGCGTCGTCCAGCTCGGCCGCCGCGCTTTCCGACCACGGATTTACGGTGTACAGCCCGATGAATCGATCCGGGTATGTTTGGATTGCACGATAGATGGATTCATTGTCAAGGCTCTCGGCATAACAGCTGATGACCGCTTTGTCGATGCCCGCGGCGTCCATCTGCGCCAGCAGCGACTCCGCCGTAATTTCTTTTTTGAACTTATGCCGGCCAATCGTATTCGATACATCAATAATCAAGTTCGTCCCTCCAAGTCCTCATTCGCTCCATACGTCCAGCAATTTATAAAATACCGCTCAATGATCCTTCACCCAGTCTGGCCCGAACAGCAGACCAAGGAACGTCTCCGCAGCCACGCTCTCCGCCAAGGGCATCAGCGAACTTGGCAAAACCGGCATTTTGACAACATGCACGCGCTCTTGCGCGGGAATATCCGATGTTGTGTAGAGCATCACTTTTCCGCCGTGTGCGAGAATGTAGTTAAACATCTTCATCTCTTTTGTATCTTCCGCCAGAACGGGGAAAAACATCTGCGCCAGATAACGCGCGCCCATCTTGGAGCTGTGGTATTGCCCGTGTGCATAGTCCGCGCATTCCCAAACAGCCGTACAGTTATGCAGCCCTTCCCGGTAGGCAAGGGACAACTGCCTTGCGGTTGCAAGCGAAGTATCGTTGGCCAGCAAATCGAACAGCTCAATGCCTTGCGCAAAGTCGAACATGGCTTTTGAAGGCGCTTCCCAGTTGGCCGTCCACTGGCAGCACCACTCCGCAGTTGCTTCCGCTTGCGCCCAGAACGCATCGTTGAGTTCGCCGGTGAGTTCTCTGCCCAGAATGTTCAGAATGAGCATGGTCATTTCGAACGTCATGCTGGTAATGGAAAGCTCTTTTCCGGCGGATATCGGCAGTTTAAAGTCGGCCGCCGCCTGCAGTTTGCAGCCGTCGTTATTGAATATGCCAACAACCTTCGTAACCTTCTGCGCTTTTTCGACCAACTCCATGGCTTCCGGCGAGTTGCCGGACTGGGAAATGGCGATGACCAGCGTTTTAGGGGTAATATGCTGAAACTGGAAGCGGGAAAGCTCAAACGCGCTGAACGACAGCGCCGGAATGCCATGCTGCGTCAGGTAGCTGAGAATGCAGTCCATCGAATAGAGCGAGCTGCCCATTCCGGTAAGGATGACTCGATCCATGTGATTCTTTCGAAATGCGTCGCCGATTTCGGAAATCAGCGGCCTTCCTTCGCCGCGATAGAACCGAATGACCTTTTTCATCAGCTCGCCTTGTGTCAGCACCTCTTGTAAAAATCCGTTCATCTGCCTTATGTCCTCCGCATAATCAATTTGGGTTTCCTTGTCAATCCTTTTGACTGTTTGTATGTCAAGTCTTTGCCATCAATATTCTCAGCGCCTGCGCGATGCCGCCTTGCTCCGGCGGGGGAATGCTGTAATCTGCCGCTCTGCGAACTTCCGGAAACGCCGTTTCCGGCGCAAAGGTGATGTCCACGCACGCAAACATGGAAAGGTCGTTCTGACTGTCGCCCGCCGCCGCAATGCAGTCCGGCTTCTCCGGCATCTGCTCAATAATCGTTTTCATGGCCAGGCCTTTGCTCGCCAAGGGGGAAAGCACTTCGGCACCGGTGATAAAGGAATAATTCCACTGGTATAGCCGCGGATCGGAAAACAACCTGCTCGTAGCCGATTCAATCTGGCCGGTATCTTCGCAGCACAGGCCGATTTTCAGTATTTGCTCCCGCTCCAAAGAACGAATATCCGAAACCGGACAGGCTATCTCCTCCGGAATTCCGTGCTCCTGAAGAAACGGATTCAGCCTCAGGTTGAATAATCCATTTTTCGTAAATGCTTGAATGCCTAACGCCGGATACGCATCCAAAAGTACCCTGAGCGCCGGTTTCACCTGATCCGTCAGCGGAATTGCGTTTGTAACGCTTCCATCCGACGCTTCATACAGTGCGGCGCCAGACAGCAGAATACCTGGCGCGTTCAAGCTCAGCTGCTCGGCAATCCATCGTACGGCAATTGTGTTGCGGCCTGTGGCGAGCGAAAACCAGTTGCCGCGCCGGGTGAACTCCAAAACCGCTTCCTTCACTTCGTTTGCTATCGTATGGCCGTGAATCAGCGTGCCGTCAATATCGCTGAAAAACAGAATCCTCATGATTCCCCGGTCTGTATCAGCATCTGATTCAATTCGGTCAGCACTTCGCAGTACATGCGCGGAACATGGAACGGGCCTTTGAATACGTTCCCTTTGCAAACGGGTTCCGTCGGGGTGCCGTCCCTATGCAGATAGCCATACCATTCTCCGTGCTCCGCGTCGCGGAAATGCGAAAAGCAATATTCCGTGAGCATGGTAAAATCATTCCAGTACTGTTCTTTTCGCGTGGCTCTGTAGAGCTTGATTGCCGCAATCACCGCTTCCGTGTGCACCCACCAGAGCTTCATATCATGCTCGTAAGCCTGCGGCGGGTACCCGCCCGCATCCACAAAATACAGCAATCCGCCATACTTCTTGTCCCAGCCGTAACGGAACGCGCCCTGGTAAATCTGTTCGATCCGCTCAATGAGCGACTCGTCCCGCAGTTCTTCGGCTTCGCGCAGCAGATACCACGTGCTCTCGAGACAGTGCCCCGGATTGATAACGCGCCCGCCGGACAGGTTGCCGATGTACTCTCCATTCGGGCCTACGCTCTCCAAAAGCGTGCCGAATTCTTCATTATATTGATACCGCAGAATCCCATCCAGCAGCCGCCGTTCCAGCGCCAGATAGGTTTCCCGATTCTCCGGGTCGTTCACGCGGAGCGTTCTGGTTACCAGCATCAGCACCAAATCGCCGCAAAGCCCCCGCATCGCCGGAGCGGATGGAAGAAACTTAGGCGTAATCTTGAACGGATCGTTCGCGGGGTCTTCCCAAATCCGAACCACAAGATCGTGGTACTTCCGCGCTTCCTCCAGATAACTCCGTTCTCCGGTCAGCCCGTAATACTCGGCGTTTGCCATGATATAGAAATATTCGCTGAAGACGTATCTTCTTTTTCGAATCGGTGTCCCGTCGGAACCGACGACAAAATAGAGCCGTCCGTCCGATGGATCAACGCAATGTTCTTTTGTAAACGCAATGGCGCTTTCAGCCACCTTGCGGAACTGCTCGTTGTCGCCAAACACATTGCAGATATGGGCGAACGTCCATCCGCCTCTTCCCTGCATCCATACGCTCTTCTCGGCGGAAAACACGTTCCCTTCCCGGTCAAGGCAGGTATTGATGCCGCCATAAGTAACGTCAAGCCCTTTTTCCGCCCAAAATGGGAGCACGACGTCAAACAAATCTCTTCTGAAAATCTCCTGGTAACGCTCCAATACCGCTCGATCCATCGCTTTGCCCTCCCGATGGTTGTTCCATGCCGGCCATGCGCTTCCGAAACAGTTTTCGGAAGCGCATGACAAGTTGCCGTTTAGTTCGCCGAAACGACGAAGAGTTCCGGATAGGCCGCTTTGATTTCTTCAACGTTGAGCTTGGTCACCAGGATGCCGGGGACCGTGATCTGGCTCGTCGAAATTTCGCCGCCGTTCAGCTTGTTGAAGATTTCGTTTACGCAAACACCCGCGCAGTCATCCCAGCTCTGGATAACCGTCGCATAATAGGCGCTGTTCGGGTCTGCAATTTCATTCAGCGCTTCCGGATCGCCGTCAACACCGACAACGGGCATCTGCGCTTCCAGCCCGGCTTCACGAATCGCCTGCAGCGCCGCGAGGCCTACGCCGTCAAACGTGGCAAACACGCCGTTGATTTCACTGCCGTTGGAGAGAATGATGGACTCCATCTTGGACTTGATGTCGTCATAATACTCCGGCCATGCATAAACCATGTTGAAGTCAATGGACACATCCGGGTTCTGCGCAATCACGTCCGCAGCGCCGCCCTTGCGTTTGCGGTCCATGGAGCCGACGTCGTTATAGATTTGAAGAATGCTTCCGGTTTTCCCCATCTTTTCGATGAGCGCGCCAACAACCTGTTCGCCGATGGCGTAGTTATCCGAAGACGTGTAGATATCTACGGAATCCACGTAGCCGCCGTCGCAGCTTCCAATGATGATGCCCGCTTCCTTTGCGGCTTTCAGGTTTTCTTCGCACTCGCTCACGTCGCCGGAGAGCAGGATAATGGCGTCTACGCCCTGCGAAATGAAGTTGTCAATGGCATCCGCGCGGCTCAATGTATCGGTCGCTACGTTGTCAATGTAGGTGCCGCCTTTTTCCGTGATCTTCGTTTTTAAAACTTCACGGGCGTTGCGGGAAAAGACGGTAGCAGTGCTGAACGTGGTAATGCCAACCACGAACTGATCTTTCTCTGCGGCGGCAGGTGCCTTTGCGGTGCAGGCAAACGTACTGAACGCCATGAGAACCACTAAGGCAAGAGTAATTGCGCGTTTCATTATTTTCCCTCCTGTTTTTATTTTATGTCAGCGGGCGGATCCTCCCGCCGTCATATCCGTTAGTCTCGTTCGAACAGAACCTTGATCGCGCCGCTCTTATCCTTGCCGCGCGCAGCCTCGATGGCTTCTTTGTACTGTTCCGGTTTGAAACGATGTGAAATAAGGATTTGATGATCGACCTGTTTGTGCTTGAGCATATCGACCGCAATTGCAAATTCGTCGCGATAGCCGGACATTCCGTAACTGTTGGAAGAGATCAAGCTGATTTCGCTCATGAACATAGCGTTCAGATCGATCGACGGTTTCCCGGCAAAGATACCCATCATGATGATCTTGCCCTGCCGCGTGGTAAAGTGGATGGCGTCGTCAATCGCGTTGGAACTGCCCCCGACACACTCGTAAACCTGATCCGCGCCGTTTCCGTCCGTCAGTGCCAGCATGTCTTTAACGACGGTGTCTTTGTTGTACAAAACAACGTCGGACGCGCCGCACTTCTTGGCCAGCTCGGCCTGATACGGGTATTTGCAAATCGCAATCAGTTTTCCAACGCCTTTTGCATGCAAAACCTGCACAAGGCTCAAACCGACCACGCCGCATCCGTACACAGCGCAAACTTCGCCAAGCTGCGGGTTCCCCAGCCGAACCGCATGAACGTTCACAACCAGAATGTCCAGCAAAGCCGCCTCGTCCAGACTCACATTATCCGGCAGTTTGATCAGCTTGTCTTTGTGCACCGAGGAGTATTCGCCGTAGCCACCCGGCAGCATGCGAACATACGGCAGACCGATATGCGTCATTCCTTCGTCGCACATATGGAACTGGCCGCTCATGCAGCGCGGGCAGGTCTTGCCGAAATTGACGCACGAATGGATTGCCTCTACCGCAACGCGGTCGCCGGGTTTGAATCCCGTCGAAGGGTCGGCGGCAACCACAGTGGAAGCGTCTTCATGCCCGAAGATTGCCGGCAGGTTCTTTGCGGGAAACCTGCCGTCCTGCGTACCCGAAAAAAAGTGCAGGTCCGAGCCGCAGATGCCGCAGACGTTGTTGCGAACCAAAACCCAGTCTCCGCCGTATTCCGGTACGGGGAAGTCCCCGTAGGACAGCCCTTCAAACCAGGGCTTTCCATTCCAGATGATGGCTTTCATCGTTTTTTCCATCTTCCAAACCCCTTTCCGAATGGTTTCATTCGTCAAATGCTTATTTTGCTTTTTTGTTCAGTACAACGGCCATCAGAACCGCAAGGATGACCACAATGCCTGTCGTAATATCCTGAAAATAATAGGTCATTCCAAGCATCGTGAGTCCGTTGCTGAGCATTGCAATGATAAACGAACCGACCACTGTGCCCAGAATCGTCGGCTGGCCCTCGCCAAACATCGTCGTGCTCAGATACACGGCGGAAATCGCGTCCATAAGGTACCCTTCTCCGGAGGTGGGCTGCGCGGAATTCAGCCGTGAGCAGATCAGTATGGCTGTAAAGGAGACCATAATAGCGGAGATCAGGTACGTAATAAACTTATACCGCTTCACATTGATGCCGGAGAACATCGCCGCTTCCCGGTTGCCGCCGATGGCGTAGATTCGCCGCCCAAGCTTTGTTTTTTCCATCAGTACGTAGCAAACCGCGATGAACACAAACATGATGATTACCATAACGGGAATCACGTTGAACACCATCTTCGCGTTGATCGCCTTGAACACGTCGATGCCGAGGCCTTCCACGCCTTTGACATAGATCGGGTTCCCTTCCGTCATCATCATCTTGATTCCGTAGATGACGGAGCCGACCGCAAACGTACCAATAAAGTCCGGCAGTCCGATATAGGAAACCAACGTACCATTTACAATGCCTATCACGATGCCAACCGCCAAACCGGCCAGCAGCGCGAAGAAGAAACTGGTTGTGGACATCAGTACCTTGACAAAGATAATGCCAACGAGTCCGGTTGCAAAGCCGATGGACATATCGAATCCGCCAACGGCCATTACGAATGTAAAGCCCAATGAAATGATCGTTAATGTCGACATCTGCTTGAGCAGAAGCATTACGTTCTTCGTCGTAAAGAAACTTGATGCTGATACCGAGAAGAATATGAATACAAGGAGAGCTACAATAACCGTGCCATACCTGCGAATCACATTCTTGCTTTTATCGGCGATTGTCATGTTCATTCCGTTTTGCCTCCCAGCATTGTATGTGTAATCTTTTCTTTCGCTTCGGGACCGAAGCTGGAAAACTCGCCCGTTACAGCGCCGTCGTTCACAACCAGAATGCGATCGCAGATATTCAGCAGTTCCGGCAGGTAGGACGACATAAACAGTACGGACTTGCCTTCCTCCACCAAGGTATTGATGAGCCTGTAAATATCGCGTTTCGCCAGAATATCAATGCCTTTTGTCGGTTCGTCCAGAATCAGAATGTCAAAATCGCCCGCCAACCATTTGGAAAGCACGACTTTTTGCTGATTCCCGCCGGAAAGGTAGCGAATAATCTGATGCGGCCCCGTCGTTTTGATGGACAGCGCGTCAATATGTCTTGCCGCAGCTTCGCGTTCCTTCCTCCGATTCATAAACGAAAAACGGGCAAACCGATCCATATATGCCAGCGTGATATTTTCCGCAACCGTAAAGCTGGGCACCAGCCCCTGCATGCGCCGTTCTTCGGGAACCAGGGCCAGCCCTCTGGTAATAGAGGCTGTGCAGTGCGGCTTGCTGCATTTTCCGCCGATTACCACATTCCCTTTTTGCAGTTTGTCAATACCGAAGATCGCGCGCGCAATCTCGCTCTTCCCCGCACCAATGACCCCGACGACCCCGAGGATTTCTCCCTTATGGAGGGAAAAGGCAACGTCCTTCAGTTTAGAAGTAGTGAGGTGTTCTACCCGGAGGACTTCCTTTTGGACTTCGCCTTTCCGCTCGCGAACATACACTTCATAGTCCTGGTTGCCGATCATCATGCTGACAATTCGATGAGATTCAATCTCGTCCTTTTCCAGCGTGCCCACCTTGCATCCGTCCTTAAAGACGGTCGCGCGGTCGGAAATCGCAATGATTTCTTCTATGTTGTGCGAGATAAATATAATTCCGATGCCCGTGTCCCGCAGGTCTTTGATGATCTGCAGCAGCCGCTTGCGTTCTTCCTCGCCCAGCGCCGTGGAAGGTTCGTCAAAGATGAGTATCTTGGGTTCGTAGATCAGCGCGGAACTGATTTGGACGATGCGCTGCAGAGATGTGTTGAAGTACATCACCGGTTTATGCACGTCAAGATGAATATCCAGCCTGCTCAGTACTTCCTCAGCCTTTTTTGCCATTTCCCGATCTTTGAGCAGCCCGAATCGATTCCTTTTCTCGTTGCCAATGAAGATGTTCTGATAGGCGTTAAAGTACGGAACAAGGTTGATTTCCTGATGGATAGTGTAAATCCCCGCCTCTTCGCTGTCCTTTGCCGCTCGAAACGCAACCTTCTCTCCGTTCATCCAGCATCTGCCGGAGGTCGGCTGATACACACCGGAAAGAATTTTGACAAACGTGGATTTTCCCGCGCCATTTTCGCCGATCAGCGCATGGATTTCGCCTGCGCGCAAATCAAAGTCGATATCGGAAAGAACCCGCACATGGTCGAATTCCTTGCTGAGCTTTTCCGTTCTCAATAACACTGACGCTTCCATTGCTCTCCTCGTTCCTGCTGAAATAACATACTGTTCGTTTTTCGGTATACGAAATAAAGCATCCGATCCGAACACATCTTTCCTGTAAAATGATCGAATGCGCTGACGACTTATTCAGTTATTGATCGCTTCGCCCGTTCTTTGGGAGTGTTGCGTCCACTTCAATCACGCGGACGCCGTCTTCGCGTATCAGCGGTATTTGTTCGCTGTCCGATTTTCCCGTAATCAGGATATCAATATCCTTCGTTGACAGCGCTGTAAACATGGAGGAAGTGCCGATCTTCCAGTGATCCGCCAACACGACGGTGCATCCGGCAACGCGCGACATCTTGCGCTTCGTATAAGCTTCGTCGGGGTCCGGAATCGTTCCCCCGTTCTCATGCGACAGCCCCGAAACGCCGATAAACGCGTAATCAACGTGCGCAAAGTCCATAAAGTCTACGGTCATTGCGCCCAAAAAGCACATCGACGTTTTTTTGAAGTATCCGGGCATTGTAATCAGCAAGCCGTTGTTGCTGCCCTGCGCGAGCACATTGATTGCGAGAATCGAATTCGTCAGAACGGTAACGTCCGGTTTCGAGAGCAGTTCGATTGCCAGTTCCTTGATCGTACTGCCTGCGTCGAGAAGAATTTTATCCCCGGGCTTAACCAAGTCGGCGGCCGCCTTTGCAATCATCCGCTTCTCCTGGATTCTCTGCCGGGAGATATCTTCCTCAAGATCCGGCAGCGTACGGTTTACCATAGCGCCGCCATACGTCGTTGTAACAAGCCCCAGTTTTTCAAAGTATTCAAAGTCGCGCCGAATGGTGACCGGGGATACGGAGAAGAGCGATGCAAGTTTGTTCGTTTCCAAGCTCACATCGCTGTGCAGCATATGAATAATCTCTTTTCTTCTCTCTTCTTGTGTCATTTTTTGCCTCTTTTTAGCATTTTTCTCAGAAATGTCGTGGCTTAATCGTTCATTCGCTCATATGTCGTGTTCTTTTGTACCAAACATATCACTCTGAAAATGTTTTGTCAACAATCTTTTTTGCGGAAAATTGCATATTTTCTAATAATATTAATAATTGGAGAATGAATGATCTTTTTATTCAGTCGGTATAAAAACCATGTGCAGCAATCTCTGTTAGCATCGTTCACTATGGCATAGCTATCGCTCGATAAGGCTGATGCTTATTTGAGAAGCGCTTGCATTTATATTGAAATTCGTAACTTCGTCAGCGTTGCAGCGCGAAAGATTCTTTTTCTTTCCAATATTTATATTCCGAAACTCAAAAAAGCGTCTCTCTTTTCGACGCCTCGCAGTTTTTATTCATTTATCTTAGGGTCGATTTGGGATCGAGTGTTTGCACCAGCTCTCCTTGCCTTCCGCGCACACCAAAATGAGTTATGGTATTGGGCGTTAACCCGCGTTCGCGTTAATCTTGATCGGAAGATCGGTACCCTCCACCCTTCTCCGGGTGACGTTTACTGTGACACTCGCCGCTGAGCGCCGTCCTTCCAGCCGTAGAGGCAAGGTTCGTGCTTCCACCGGTAGTCCTGTCGCCCATGACCATGCTGTTCTTGCCCCAGATCAGGCACTGTCGTACGGTAAGCCCCGCTTCCTGAGCAGCAGAGCGGAAGATATAGCCGTTCGAGTCCGCGTGCCACACGTAGAACCTGGAAGAATAGGCACATGATTGCTACCGGATATTTATCTTGATATCGTTCAATTGCTTCTTTCAATCGCTGCAAACTTGATCTCCTGCCTCACATCCTTCCAGCAGCTTGAAGAAAAGACCGCAGCAGATCGTTTTCCATTTCCAGTTGCTTGATTCTTTGCTGATATCCTTCTTCCGTTGGAATTGGTCGCTTTCGCGGTCTACCTCGCTTTGCTGAAATCGTTGCCTCACTTGATTTGCTTATTCTTTGGCGAAAGAGTAAGTTTTCTATCTGTATTTTTGTGTACCCAAGTTTATCGCCGATCATTTAACGCGTGTAGCCTTGCTGTTTTAGCAACATTACGAGCGGCAATATCTCTTTTTCAAATTGTTTTCCCATACAAAAACCTCCTATCGCTTTATCCTACGATAGGAGGCTCTTTTCTTTCAATGTCCGTTTCTCGGGGTTCAGTTCATGAACGATTCAGGGCTCTTTTTTGTTGCACTAAAACCACTTGACAATCCATGCTTTTTGTCTCCAGCAAGCAATAGAACTTTAACATTGTTCCCCCTTGATGAGCATCGATTGAAACATGGCATTTTACTTGCCGACGAAAGCGAAATAATCGCTCCTCCGCGCGGGGAGCGACGAAAGCCAGCATAAGCCGATAAGCACCACTACCCTCCGGATGGACTGGAAGACGCGCTGGGGGTTGTTATCAGCCAGTGCGAGAGGTGGACGGGGAACGCAGCATAGCATCTCTGTCACAATGTGTAAAATTTACAAAACGCAAGCCTACACCACCTTACCAGGATTGAGAATTCCGTTAGGGTCGAAGGCCTTTTTAATTTGCCGCATCAGATCGATTGCAACCTCCCCGCAGGCTTGCGCCATGTAGGGTTTTTTCGCATACCCAATGCCGTGCTCGCCGGAAACAAGGCCGTTGAGTTCGTTTGCCTTTTGGTAGAGCAGCAGAAACGCTTCTCGCAGGACGCGTTCCCAGTCGGATTGGTTCAGCGCATCCCGGCAGACGTACACATGCAGATTTCCATCCCCCGCGTGTCCGAACGAAGGGATGCGCACGCCCAGCTTCTCCGCCACTTCATGTGTGTATAATACAAAATCCGCAATGCTACCGCGCGGTACGACCACGTCGCACTCGTCCATCTCGGTTGTCGAAGCCTTGATCGATTCGAGGAACGCGCCCCTCGCCGTCCAGACGGATGCCTTGCGCTCGTCCGTGTCGACCAAATACGCGTCCGGCGCGCCGTTTTGCACGCAGAGCTCGGCCACGCAGTCCAGCTCCGTTTCGACCGTTCTTCGGTCGTTTCCGTCAGCCGTCAGCAGCAGATAGGCGGATGCTTTCGTATCCGGAAAGCGCTTGCCCAGGTAGTCCTCCGTAAAAAGGATCGTATCGCGTTCCATAAACTCAATCGCCGTGAGCGATGCGCGGCTCTTAATCAGCTTTGGCACGGTCTCAATCGCTTCTTGTATCGAAGGAAATGGCACGAGCAGCGAAAGGGTGACTTTCGGCAGCGGAACGAGCTTGAGCACCGCCTCGGTGATCACCGCGAGCGTCCCTTCCGAGCCTATCAGGAGGTCTTTTAGCGCATAACCCGTGCTGTTTTTGACAACCTTGCCACCCAGATGAATCACCTCGCCCGTCGGCAATACCGCCGTCAGCGCGCGGACATAGTCGCGCGTCGTTCCGTATTTCACCGCGCGCATGCCGCCCGCGTTCGTGCTGATATTCCCGCCGATGGTTGCGCTCTTCTCCCCCGGGTCCGGCGGGTATAGAAAATCATGCGCTTCGCAAAATGCCGCAAGATCCATGAGTAATACGCCCGGCTGCACGGTAACAGTCAAGTTTTCTTCGTCCAGTTCCAATATTTGGTTCATGCCGGTCGTTTCCAGCATGATCCCGCCGTAAAGCGCAACGCCCGCGCCGACCAGCCCCGTGCCGCTGCCGCGCACGACCACGGGGATCGTCTGCTCATTGGCGTAGCGCAGTATTGCGGAGACTTCCTCCGTGCTCAATACCTTAACGAGCGCTTCCGGCATGTTCGATACGCCACCCAGCTCGTCGTGCGCGTAATCTTCGCCGATGGCGTCCCCGCAAAAAACGCGTTCCGACGCGGTGATCGCCACAAGACAGTTGACGTCCTCCGGCGTCAGTTTTTTAAACATTCCGCGCGCCCTCCTTGATGTGTCCGATCAGTTTCGGCACGATTTCGTACAGGTCGCCGACGAACCCGGTATGCGCAACGGAAAAGATCGCCGCGTTCGGGTCTCTGTTGATCGCAATGATTCGCTCGGCGCCCTTCATGCCCGCCGCGAACTGCACCGCGCCGGAAATCCCCAGCGCGAGCAGCAGCTTCGGTTTGACCGTGCGTCCGGAAAGGCCGATCTGCCGCCGCGGATTCAACCAGCCGGACTCAATCATGGGGCGTGTGCCGGCCATCTGCGCATGCAATAGCACCGCAAGCTCTTTTGCCATGTTCAAATCCGCTTCTTTTGAAAAACCTCTCCCGCAGGCAACGATGACGTCCGCTTCCGAAATATCGGTTTCCTTGGGCTTATCCTCTGTTGAAAGCACCCGCGTTCCGCTCTTCCGCATCGCGTCCGTGACGGCCATTTGCACAATTTCGCCGCGCGGCTGCTCCGTTCGCTGTGGCGCGCAAAAAACCTTGTACCGCGCGGTGCAAAACTGCGGCCGCGTGTTGGGTGTTATGATTTCGGCCATGATGTTGCCGCCAAACGCGGGACGAATCTGAACGAGGTCGGTGTTTTCCTTCATCCCGAGTATCGTGCAGTCCGCCGTCAACCCGGCATTTTGCCTTGCGGCAGCCTTCGGCGCAAGCGACCGGCCAAGACTTGTCGCCCCAACGAGAATGGAAGACGGTTTGACCCGCTCAATAAAGTCGCAGAACGCCGCGGCATATGGAGAAACGGTGAATTGCTCCAGCGCGGGATCGTCGTACACAAACACCTTGTCCGCGCCGTAATGCAGCAGTTCCTGCGCAATGTCCCCTGTTTTGCTGCCGATCAGGAGCGCATACACCGGCTCTCGGGTCACGCAAGCAAGCTCTCGTGCCTTGCCGATCAGTTCGAGCGTGACGGGGTGGATTGTGTGCTCCCGCCGTTCGGCAAACACGGCAACGCCCCGCCATGCCGATTTGTCCAGCTCTGGTTTTGCCTCGTCATTCCACGTGATTGCACCTTTTGGCCCGTTTTTGACGCAAAGCTTGCAGCTTTTACATGCGGCGTTGAAGCTCAGCACGCCGTCTTCATAGTCCAACGCGCCAAATGGGCAAATCGACTGCAGTTCTTCCGCAATTTGTTTTGTAATCTTTTCCTGATTGATACTGAAACCCATGTATGCCTCTCAAACAAACTTCTGTGCGCACAGCATGCAATACAATTGGTTCGCCAGCTCCACGCCTGTTCCGTTGAATATTTGCCGTTCCGTATTCGGCTCCGGCGGAAACACGCGCACCACCTGCGTGGGCGAGCCTTTCAGCCCCAAACGCATTTCATCCGCGCCTGGCAAATCGGCTGCGGTAAGCACGCGCACCTTCGATTTTGTGTCCAACGCTTTTTTCCGCCGATAAGAGGGCAGGCGTGGCGTGTTCACGTCCTTATCGATGGTCAGAAGACACGGCAGGCGCATCTGCTGCGTCTGCAGCGCGCTGTCCAAATCGATCGTCACGGTAATCGAACCTTCTTCCACCGCACAGATTCTGGTTACGTTCGCCGCGTGCTCCACGCCAAGCCGCTCCGCGAGCTCCGGTCCAACCTGCGCGGTGTCCCCGTCGGTCGTCTGCTTGCCGCAGAGAATAAGGTCGAACGCACCCATCTCCCGTGCGCCAAGTGCCAGCGCATAGCTCGTCGCCGCGACGTCTGCGCCCGCGAACTTTCGGTCGCTGAGCAGCGCCGCTTCCTCCGCACCCATCCAGAGCGTTTCTTTGAGCGCTTCTTCCGCCTGTGGCGGCCCCATGCTCAGCGTCTTGACTGTCCCGCCCGTCTCCTCCGCCAGTTGAAACGCCGTCTCCAACGCAAACAAGTCGTACGGGTTCAGCTTGGCCGCCACCCCCGCGCGCTTGAGCACCCCCGTTGCGGGGTCAACTTCCACCTTGTTGGTGCCGGGCACCTGCTTAACGCAGACGAGTATGGTCATGTTTTGTCCCTTTCGGAGAGAATGATTTTTTGTCCGGTTTCGGCGGAGAGCCGCGCCGCCTCGATGATCTGCGTGATCTGCCGCGAAAACTGCGGGGATACACGGTAAGGCTTTGTTCCATCCAGCGCGTCGGCCAGTTCATCGTACAGCAAAGCGCGGTCATCGGGATGATAGTGCGTTCGCTCCAGCTCCACTCGCACGCGATTGCGGTAAACGCCTTCTATCAATGCATCCGGCTGCTGTACGCGGAATAGCTCAATTACATGGTCTCGCACGACGATCGTGCCGCCGTCGCCCTGCACGACCCATTCCGGCAAAGCGTCCGTCATAATGTTGTACTCCACATCGATTATCGTGCCTGTCTGCGTGATGAGACGTGCGCAGAACATATCCTCCGCGTCTCCGCCGTTAATGATCTGACGCGTTTCGGCGGACACGCTCAACACCGTCTCGCCAAGCAATGATACAGCCTGGCCAAAGAGATGCGGCCCCCAGTTGTTGAGGTAGCCGCCGCCCAAGCGTTTCTGCGTCTGCCAGTCGCTGCGTGCGCCAAAGGTGGACGCGCTCTTTCGCACACGGTAAACTTTGCCAACCGCGCCAGAAGAAACCATTTCCCGCAACAGAGACAAATCCTCTTCGAACTGCTGCGCGAGCACTTCGTAAACCTGAACGCCGTTTTGTTCCGCGGCGGCAATCATCGCCTCCGCCTCGGCAAGCGAAACCGCCCAAGGTTTGGTGACGAACGCGTGGATTCCACGTTCCAGGCACTGTATGGCAAGCGCCGCATGCGCGCTGGAAACGGTCAGAATCACCGCAAGCTCCACGCCGGAGCTGAAGAACTCCTCTAGCGTATCGCAGGCGCGGGCACCGAACGCCTGCGCATACCTTGCAGCCTGCGCAGTGTCGCGGTCGTATGCCGCCGTTATCACAAAGCGCGGGTGGTTTCGCAGCAAGTATCCGTGCAATTCCCAGGCGCTTCGTCCGCAGCCGATAATGCCAACCTTATATTGCTTCACCTGCTTTGCCCTCCGTTACTCATACGCAATGCCGTTCTCATTGAGAAGCCCCGTGAGCGCCGCATGCGCCGCGCAAAACGCCTCCTCGCCGGAGAATCCCCGGAACCTTCCTGCGAACGCAAGATGCGGCTCCAACGCGAGAAACAAGTCTCCTAACCGATCGAATGCGCCGAGCAGCTGGCGTATCTGCGCGTCCCCCGCGCCAGGCAGTACCTTTTCGTTCGTACCGTTTTTTGAATCCTTTATGTGCGCATAGGCTATGTACGACCGCATCCGGGGAAAACTTTCGTCAAACGGTTTTTCGCTGATGCCACGGAAATTCGAGGGGTCGAACGCCGCGCGAAGGTTTGGATGATCCACCAGCTCCAACAGTCGCCTGCAGCGTAAAGACGTATCTGTCAGCACGTCGTTTTCGTTTTCGGATACCAGAATGACGCCTTCTTTTGCGGCGAACTCCGCCAGCACGCGCATCCGCTCGGCCGCTTCGGGAATTTGATCATCCGGACTGTCTCCCGCTTGAAAAAACGTAAACACGCGCACAAACGCCGTTTGAAACGTATGCGCGGCAGAAACCGCTTTCTCGAGCTGACGCATGGCAGGCGCAAGGCCTTCGGCAAACGGGACTTTGCCAACCGCAGAACCGATACACGCGGCCTTTATACCCGCTCCATCCAGTGCTTTTTTGATTTCACGGAGTCGATCGGAGGCAATTTCCAAAACCGATAAATCGCCTTCGCTACGGAAATCCATGTATTTCAAGCCAAGGCGCTTCATCACGCGCAACTGAACCTGCAAATCGGGCGATATTTCATCCGCAAAGCAGCTTAGCTTCAACATATCCGTTCTCCCTTACTTTGTTCGAAAAGCGAATGTCTCCACCGAAAATGGCATAATTGATGCGCCGCGCACTACCGGCGTATCTTCATCATAACGTTCCGGCATGCGTGTGAACAGGCAAATTTTCGGTGATGTTTCCGCGCCTTTTTTTGTTGTTTATGATCTTTGCTTTCGCTTGCTCATTTTCTGCTGCGAAATGGAAACCCCTTTTGAGATGCAAGCAGAAAGGCGTCCCGAAACCGGAACGCCCTCTGCCGTTAGAACGTTGCTGAGAGAAGAAGTTTAGTCAAAAAGCTTTACCACGCTGCCGGTTTCGGCGGATTTGTGGATAGCGTCCATAATCACCGTCAGATAGCGCGCAAACTCGAGTGAAATCTTATACGCGCAGTTACCGCGAATAACATCCGCAATGTGCGTATAAATCGCGTAGCGGTCGCCGTTATACTGGCCTTCGAGGGGATGCGCTTCCACGTCGTCCTGCGTTTTGCTGCGATAAGCCGTAGGATCCACCGGGCCGGGATAGGAAATGCGGTGAATTTCGATATCGCCGTCGGTAATAAATACAGACCCCTTGCTGCCTTCGACGATCCAGTGCGGCAGTTTATCCACCATGATGGCAAACTCCACGTTGATGAGCACGCCGCTGGCAGTTTTGAGCACCGCAAAGAACATATCCTCGCAGTCGCCATCCATAATGACCTGCTTGGTTTCAGCATGCACGGTGGCAATCGGCTCGTCCACAAGTTCAAGCAGCTGGCCAATCAGATGCGGTCCCCAGTTGTTAAGGTAGCCGCCGCCGAACTTCTTCCAGATCTGCCAATCGTATCGTTTGCCAAAGGTCGCCGCGCGGCGGCGGATCATATAAACCTTGCCGATATCGCCGGATTCGGAGAGCGCTTTAATCGTATGCATGTCCGAACCCCAGTTCTGCGGTAAAAACGGCATGAGGTGTTTCCCACTCTCTTTGGCCACGCTGATGATGAAGTCCGCATCCGCAGTATCCAGCGCCCAGGGTTTTGTCAAGAGCACATCCTTGCCCGCGCGGAGGCAAGCCGCGGCAACTTCCGTATGTACATGGCTGTCGGTCAGAATGACGACGTATTCCACATCCGAAGCAAGCAGCGCTTCGCGGCTCTCGTAAGCTTTGCAGCCAAAATGCGCGGCAAGCTTCTGCGCCGCTTCGGGGATGATATCGTAGGTGCCAACAACCTGAAAATCCGGGTGCTTTTCCAGGATCGGGGTATGGAGCTGCCAGGCGTTGCGCCCGCAGCCGATGATTGCTGTTTTGATGGGTTCCATGATAATTTACTCCTTTTTCGATGGTCAGGCGGCCATTTATTCTGCCGTGTCGGCGCTTCTATTGCTGTTGCGCCGTACGGGCTCAGTTGTTAAATGTAGTCTTCAGCAGGTTCAGCGCTTTTCTCAGCCCGTCCGGCGAGACTGCGTCTTTGCTCTCGAACGAGATCGTTCCGTCATACCCGCTTTCAACGAGAATCTTCAGGCAGTCCGCAAGGTATGGACTGTAAGACTCTTCCGGCAGAACGCGCTCACGTTCACAGAGATGAACATGGCAGAGACTCGGAAACACGGTATGCAAATCCGCCGGATCCTCTTCGTTACAGTTCATATGCATGAGGTCGGCCAGCAGCATAATCTCCGGCGCGTCAGCCAGGTTGACCAGCTTTTGTCCATCCTTCAAGGTCATGATGAAGTTTGCGCTTTGCCGGCGAATCGGTTCAATGACGACATAGATACCGAATCGTTTACAGGCGGGGATGATGCAAGTGTTAATCACGTCCAGCAGTTGGCGGTAGCCTTCTTCCTCGCTGACGCCCTCCGGCAGATTGCGCGAAGGACAACTTCCAAACACGATTTTCTTGGTTCCCATCCGTCTGGCGCGCTCCATCGAGTGCTCCAGATAGGCGTTGATTGCCTCTTTGTCAACCGTAGGGCCAACAACTTTGATGCTGCCCGGAAAGTAGTTGCAGACGCAGTCGCAGTCCAGTTTTAGTGTTTGAAGCTCGGAAAGCAATCGTTCAAACGCAGTATCCGAGAGCGTGTCGATCGTCATCAGCGGGAATTCGACAAAGTCAAACCCCGCTTCTTTTATGCGACGCACAAGTGAATATTCCACCTCGCCGCGCGTCGCTGTTGCAATGTCTGTACAAAAACCATATCGCATTCTTGAAACTTCCTCTGTCTTTTCGTTATTAACTGATATACCCGAATACCGTTGGCAGGTACATCGTTATTGCGGGAACAAATGTAATAAGAAGCAGCGCGACGATCATGACTAAAAATTGGGGTAAAAGCGCCTTAGTCAATCGTTCCACCGACAAGCCGGAAACGCTGCTGCCAACAAAGAGTACTTGCCCGACAGGCGGGGTTAGCAGACCGATTCCAAGGTTTAATATCAGCATGATCCCGAACTGCACTGGGT
The DNA here is from genome assembly GCA_963674535.1 of Christensenellaceae bacterium. Taxonomy (GTDB): domain Bacteria; phylum Bacillota; class Clostridia; order Christensenellales; family CAG-138; genus UBA7703. Next base: position 2,258,960 of record OY771363.1, read on the forward strand.
GCATGCCAAAGTTCATAACAACTGGTAAGAGAATCGGGGTCATAATCAATATAATCGACCACATATTCATGAAGCACCCGAGGATGAGCAGTAAAACGTTGATGATGAGCAGCATAACAAATTTGTTGTTCGTAATTGAGAGCAGTCCATCCGTGACCATTTGTGGTATACGCAAATAAGTGATCACCCAGCTGAACGCCGTAGCCGTCGCCGCAAGTATCAGTACGGAGCCAATCATTTTTATCGTTCTGGAAAAGACGCCGAGCAGCTGATTCCATTTTGCGGTTTTATGGACAAAATAAGCGACAAAAAACGTATACATGGCCGCAGCAGCCGCCGCTTCAGTCGCTGTCATAATGCCGCCAAATACGGCGCCGACTACGATAACCATCGCGCCAAGGCTCCATGCCGCGCGGACAAACGCCTTGCCCAGCGCCTTAAACGAGAAGTTACTGTTTCGCGGGTAATGCCTTTTCTTGGCAACAAAAAACGTAAAGACCATCAGGCATAGCCCAAGCAAGACACCGGAAAGGATACCGCCCATATACAGCGCGGCAATCGAAATCCCACCCGCCGTTACGGCGTAAACCACAATGTTGAAACTTGGTGGAATGATAATGCCTTGAATGGAGCTTGTCATCGTTAGAGCGGCTGAAAAATCTTCGTCGTATCCCTGCTCCTTCATGAGCTGAATTTCCAGCGGCCCGAGAGAAGCAACGTCCGCAACCGATGACCCGGAAATTCCGCCAAAGAACATGGAAGCCACAACATTCACCATGCCGAGGCCGCCGGGCATCCAACCGACCAGCGAAAACGCGAGATTAACAAGCCGGGTGGACATGCCGCCGATGGTCATGAATTCGCCCATCAACATAAAAAACGGCACAGCCAGCAGCGAGTAATTCGCCATTTTATTAAAGATTGTCTGGAACAACACTATGGGGCTGATACCAAGATAAAAGCATGTGAAAATCGCCGCCAACCCGAGGGAATAGGTAATTTCGATTCCCATAAGCAGCATAATGAAAAAGGAGCCTACGAGAATGAGAATTGCGATCGTCATATTCATTCGAAGAACTCCTCCAAATTCAGATGGTCATAGCGGTCGGTCATTTCGTCTTTTATCCTCAGGATTAAAAAGGTTAAACAGAAAACGCCAGTCAGTAAGCCGGGCAGAAACTGCCATTTGCAGGACAACGGAATGGCCCCGTAGCGCTGTTTCGTCGTAACAAAAAGCTGGTAGCCATAGAACGTCATCATCCCGAAGAAGCCGATTTTTAGATAGTACCGAATGATGCCTAGTATCCGAAGCAGTACTCTCGGGTAGAAGCGATCGATGAATGATAATCGGATATGCGTTTTTTCATGCTCCGCTATACAGGCGCTGAACAAACCGACCCAAGTCATAAAAAACAGAGCCAATTCTTCGCTCCACGCTGGCGTATAACTGAAAAAGTACCTTCCGAAAACGACAAGCATGACCAGCAGCAGCATCAATAAAAGGCTTATCATACATACCCAGTTTGCCGTGCTGAGCATTCCGCGGTCGAAACGGTTCAAGAATCGTTTCATATTAAAAACTGGCTCCTTCCGGTTATTCATGAATTTGCGGCCGGCGCTGCGTGCGCAGTGCGCGCCATAGCGCCGGCCGCAAGAGAGACAATCCGTTCAGACGGACTTATTTGTAGGACTTCACTTCGGCAATAAAGTTCTCAAGGCCGACAGCATACTTTTCATACAGCGGCGCGCAAGCGTCCTGCCAGGCCTGCGGATCGGTGGGTTCCGTAAAGGTGACGCCTTTTTCGGTAAGCTCTGTTTTCACTTCGACTTCGTGCTCATCCTGAATCTGCTGGAAATAAGCGCACGATTCGTTCATAGCCTGAACAACCATCACCTGCTCGTCTGCAGTAAGCTTGTTCCAAGTTGCACCGGACATTAAATAGATGCTTGCGTTGATCGAGTGCCCGGTCAGCAGACAGTAGGGCGCAACTTCGTACCAAGCGTTGTCGTAATAGCCATGGAAGGCATTCTCGCAGCCGTCGATAACGCCGGTCTGCAGTGCGGTGTAGATTTCATTCATAGCCAACGGTGTGGCGGAAGCCCAGCAGTTGATCATGTCCACTTTTACGTCGGACGTCTCGGAGCGGATCTTGAGCTTCTTCATCTCGTCGATGTTGGTCACGAGCGTCTTGGTATACATGTGTCGCGGGGTTGTGACAATGTAGTTATACAACGATACGATCTCGCCATTGGTCACTTCAGCAACTTTGTCCGCTATCGCCTTGCCGCTGTCGCTGTAGAGGAAGTCGATACCGCCTTGGATACTCTGCACGAGGTATGGAAGACCCAGCGCCGTGTATTCAGGGATGTCGATGCCGCGGGTTGCGGCATTCGCCGGGTTAATGCGGATGAAGTCCACAACGCCAAGCCGGAGTTGCTCCATCGTTTCAGCTTCCGTTCCGAGCTGCCCGCCGCCAAATACGTCAATTACGATACGGCCGTTACTGCGTTCCTTTACAAGATCGGCAAAGTAACGTTCTGCAACGCATACGTCACCCACGTCTGCGTTAATTTCCGGAAACTTGAGGGTGAGTTCGGGCGTGTCATAAACCTTTGGGGCTTCGGTTGCCGCGGCGGCTTCCTCCGCTGCAGCAGGTTCCGCCGCTTCTTCCACGGCAGCCGGTTCCTCCGTTTTTGCACAGCCTGCAAACATGGCCAGGCATAGCAGAAGCGCGAGCAGAATACTAAACGTTCTTTTCACTTGTTCTCTTCCTCCTAGAATTTTTCGATTTGAAAATGAATGAGATGCAAATCCGCACGTCTTTGCTTCGTGCGTTCCATGCCCCTATTATCTATTCCGCGCTTGCGGAAAGACAAGGCGCATTATGCCGCAAAAATGCGTATGGATTTTTTATATTGACTTTGTGAAAGGATTCCGATACAATAAAAGACTTTTCAAAGGAAAGCTTATAAATCCTGTGTGAAACGCTCAAAAATCGCGTCGTCATGGATATAATGCCGGAAAAGTTCGACAAATTCCGATTTGGTGCTCACGTTCGCCGCGGCATAAATCTTCTTGAGCCGGTAACGAACCGTTCCGCCTGAAATATAGAGTTGCTCGGCGAGCGCTTCGAGGTTGACATTATTCAATAATCCGCGGACGATATCCATATCAAGTTTATTGCATTGCGAAAGACAATTCTCCAGAGCGCGAATAGCGCGCGTTGCCGCGAGCGCTTCGCTCTCTTTTGCGCAAGGATCTTCCGGCTCGGTATGAAAGCTGACCGGCATCTCGGGCAGCGGCGAAAACCCCGTGCTTCCGCGCACGATGATGCGACACTGCACGGTCGTTACGATAGAAGTGATATTCGCGTTCTCATTGATCTGCTCCCAGATGTCGTAAACCTGTTCGCCCGTTTCATAATAAAAGCGGGTCGCGCTCGTGAGCGTTGGCGTTGTATATTGGCAAAGCATGATATCCCCCAGCCCCGCAACGAACAAGTCTTCCGGCACGCGACAGCCGTTCCGCGCGGCGTAGTCCATAATATATGCCGCCATATAGTCGTTACTGCAGATCACGCCGTCGTAGCGGTCCATATGATCAAGGAACCGCTCCGTCATGTTATACGAAAGCGGTTCCTTAAAAAAAACATCGTTCTGGCTGACCGGCAGATCCATTGCCTGCGCGGTGGCAAGAAACGCATCCCTTTTATCCATGTCGTTGCTGGCGTTGCCGTTGATGCCGACCAGCGCCATGCGGCGGCGATTATAGTGGCAAAAGTAATGCATCATTGCTTCAATGGATTCTTTGCTCGAGTACCGTGTGCCGCTGACGTCCTCGCCGAACTTATTCGGCACTGTACCAATCAGAATCGGCCGGATATGACGTTCGTGCAGTTGTTTAATCACACCGCGCGTCCAGTCGTCGCTCGTGCCGACAATGGCGACCGCCCGAACGTCGCTTTCCTCAATTTCATCCACAGAGTTGATGTGCAGAACAAGTTTTTTCTGGTGCGACGCCCGTCGCTTTAAGCCTTCTATACTCTTGGAGTACCATACCGGAATCATAAAGCTGGGCTCAACCAGCAGAAAAATTTTTTTCGGGCTCATAGCCACCTCCATGTCAGATCGGACACCTGATTATATCATTCGAAACAACCCCCAACAAACAAATATCGCCGTCATTTTTCGCCCTTGCTTTTGCCTTGTGGCGATCCTGTTTGCGCCCTATTCTTATGTTGTAAGGCGGAAAAAGCCCGTCATACAGATTGCAAACCATTTTTGGAGTATACGAATATGACAACAGGTATTCTAACCGGCATACAACGTTTTTCACTGCACGACGGTCCCGGCATCCGCACCACCGTCTTTTTTCAGGGCTGCAACATGCGCTGCGCCTGGTGTCATAATCCCGAAACGATCTCCTTAAAACCAAAGTTAATGGTATATCCCCTCAAGTGCATCGGCTGTGGGCAATGCGCATCCGTATGCCCAACCGGCGCGCAGAGGATGGAGAACGGTGTTCATACGTTCGACCGCGCGGCGTGCATCGACTGCGGTAAATGCGCGGTTGGCTGTTTTTCCGAAGCTCTGGTAATGTCCGGGCGAGAATATTCGATTGAGGAAGTCCTCTCGGAGGTCGTCCAGGATCGTATCTATTATGAAGAATCCGGCGGCGGCGTGACCTTTTCCGGCGGCGAGAGTACTCTGCAAGGTTTGTTTTTAGCGGAGCTGGCGCATGTTTGTCGCAGCGCGGGCATCCACACAGCTCTGGAGACGAATCTTCTGCTGCCGTTTGAGACGCTGCTTCCTATCGTAACGGAAATGGATTTGGTTATGTTCGACCTGAAGATCATCAATTCCGAGCAGCATGAATGCTGGACGGGCGTACATAATGAAAAAGTGCTGGAAAATATAAAGAAACTTGATTCACTCGGCATTCCGATGATTGCTCGTACACCGCTGATTCCCGGCGCGACCGACGCGCCGGAAGGCTTACAGAGAAACATCGAATTTTTAAAGATGCTGACCAACTTGCAGTGCTATGAACTGCTCAACTTCAATCCGTTGGGCGGCTCCAAGCGTGAAGCATTGGGTGCAACAAACGCATTTGCCTGCGCTAAACCCTTTTCCCCTGCCGCGCTGGACACGATGATGGCGCAGTTGCGCATTCCTGACGGATTTTCAATCCGCGTCCGCTAGATTTAATCAGCAATTTTTGAGCCAGTCGCCAAACATTGCGCCCGGTATCCATAAGGAGGAGTTCCATTGAGCCAGATTACATTTATCAACGAATTTGAATCAAACCGTACGTTCACTTACGACGAGCGGATTTCGCTTCTGCGCAAGCGCAAGGTTGCCCAAACGGAAGAGAAAGCGCGCGCGGGCGGCGCGGACGAGGACGATTACGGTTTAATCGAGCAGGACGCGTTTCACTATGCGCTCAAGCACAGCCATCCGAACGGGTCCATCTATGGATACAAGGCCTGGACGGAGAACTATACAGCGATTCTCAGAGATCATCCGATCTACTGCGACGCGCTCGATGCGTTCGCGGCAAAGGGGTTTCTTTTCCTGGAGCGCCTTCGCCCCAAGGACAAAAAGTGGAACCCGGATTACGCATACCCTGAACTGCAGGACATTTTTAATCGCTACAACATCATCTCCGGCATAGACAACTGCCATCATTTTACGCCGGATTTGGAGATTGGCCTTTCGCTCGGTTGGGGCGGCATCCTTAAAAAACTCAACGAGCAGAAACTCCTGCACGACGATTCTCACGCGGAGTTTTACGATTCCGAGATTGCAGTCGTGGAGGCGGTCATAGCGTTTATTCAGCGCGCGGCGGACGAAATTGAAGCTTTGGCGCAGGCGGAGCAAAACCGTCAGCTTGCCAACAACCTCCATGCCATCGCGGAAATTGACCGCAAAATCGCCTCGGACGCGCCTGAAACGTTCCGCGAAGCCCTCCAATGGTCATGCTGGTTCTCCATGCTCAGCCGCACTTATAACAGAGGCAGCGCCGGCGGGCAGCTTGAGGATCTGTTCAACCGCTTTTATGAAGCCGACGTCGCCGCGGGCCGTTTGACCGACGACGAGGCCACTTTCTATCTCGCCTGCATGTTCCTGCAGGACAGCCGGTATTTTCAGCTCTCCGGTCCCGATCCCATAGACGGGCACGACAAAACCTGCAGGCTGTCGTATCTGGCGCTGGAGGCGGCAGATAAAATCAACCTTGCCTGCAACTTAACCGTCCGCGTGCATGACCGGCTCGATCCCGTCTTCTACAGGAAGTCAGTAGAATATCTCTTTAAAAATAAGCAGGGCTGGCCACGTTATTCTTCGGACAACGCGCTGGTCAAAGGCTTTATGCGCTGCGGATATCCGCAGGAGCTCGCGCGCCGCCGCGTTGCAGCCGGCTGCCACTGGATGTGCATCCCCGGCATGGAATACACCATGAACGATACGGTCAAGATTAACCTTGCCAAGGTGTTTGAGGTTGCGTTTTTCGATATGATGGACGATGCTTCCGAAATGCCAAGCGTTGATCGGCTGTTCCGGTTTTATCAAAAGCACCTGAAAATTGCCGTGGATGCGACCGGCGCCGGGATTCTGCACCATCTTGCGTATCAGACCAAATCTCAACCGGAACTGATTCTCAACCTCTTTCAGCACGGTCTGATCGAAAAAGGACTCAACATCACCGACGGCGGCGCGAACTTTTACAACATGTGCGTCGATGGCAGCGGTCTGGCAATCGTTGCGGACAGTTTTGCCGCCTGTGAACAGAGAATTGATATCGAGCACCGGCTGGACTATGCCGCGCTCAGACGGCATTTAGTCGAAAACTTCTCCGGTCATGACGGCGAATACGTACGCCAGATGCTCGACAAATCCCCCCGCTACGGCGGCGGAGACACGCTGGGCGACCGATGGGCCGTACGCGTATCAAAACTCTATACCTCGCTCGTGCGCGACTTGGTCAACCAACACCGCGATCGGCACGTTAACTTCATTCCCGGTTTTTTCAGTTGGTCAAACACCATTTTGCTCGGTCAAACCGTCGGTGCAACGCCAAACGGCAGAAAAGCCTTTGCGCCTATCAATCACGGCGCAAACCCCAACGGCGGATTCCGCAGCGACGGTGCAGTCACGGCTATGTGCGGTGCGATTGCGCGCATTCAACCGAACTTTGGCAATACGGCGCCCGTGCAGTTGGAGCTTGATCCCGGCATCGCCAACGATCCGGAAGGCGTGGATAAAATGGCTGCCATGATCAAAGCGATTCTGGACAGCGGCAACACGCTTCTCAACATTAACATCATTGATGCGCGCAAAATACTTGAAGCACACAAGGATCCTTATAAGTACCCGGACCTTGTCGTCCGCGTGACAGGCTTTACCGCGTTTTTCGCCATGCTTTCTGAGCCGTTCCGCGAGTTGGTGGTTGAGCGTGTCCGTGCGGTTAACCCTTCCGCCGATGAGGAAAGCGCGCTTCCGGCGGCATGCGAATAAAAACGCCGCGCTTCCGTTCAGGCAAGAGCGCAGAACGCGCCAATAAAAAAGAACAAAAATCAGGAGGAATGATTTCATGTCCAAAAAAGTACCCCGTGTCGTCGTTGACACCGCAAATCACAAAACCCAATCTCTCCCGCTTTTGGCTGAGTGCATTCCCGGCGCGACGCCGGTGCACCACACCATTTCCGCAGGGGACGCTATTTCACTCACCCCCGCCGGATGCTACCGCATCTTCGTTTTGACAGCGGGTGAAGTCGTGTTCCATACCGGCGCAAAAGAATACCCGTACAGCGAGCGCGTAGCGTTCATTCCCGATCCCAAGCTTGACGTTGTACTCAAGAGCAAAACAGGTGCGCAGCTCCTCGAAATCCGCTGGGAAATCAAGGAAGGCGACGATGCGCTGCTTGAGGAATATGGGACCGTTTTCCCTTACGAAAACCTTTATTCGACTTCCAAGCAGTATCGCGACCGCAACAAGAGCGACAAAACCATCAGCCGTGTCATGGTGGAACAGCGCCATATTCCGCGCTTTTGCATGGGTTCGGTGGAAACCTACGGCTATGATACCGTGAAGTCCCACGACCACCCGATGCTCGACCAGTTCTTTTTCAGCTTCCCGGAAAACGATATGGACGTGCTGATCGATTTCGAGCCCGTCCCTATGCCGGGCAATATGCTTATGTATATTCCGCTGGGTGCGATGCACGGCGTTGAGGTGCAGGAAGGCAAGCGCCTGCACTATATGTGGATCGATTTTTATCAGGGTGAAGAAGGGCTCAAGCGCCTCGACACTTCTCATATCGCAACCGGCGTCATGGCGGGTTTTGACGAGCAAGGCAACCGCGTTTGACCATGGAACCAGTCAGCCTTGACACACCATTGGCGCTCGACCCCGCGCGCGCCTGGCGCACGTATACCGGCGGAAGCCGGATCGACGCGCTGCACGGATTGCCGGACGCAGCGGACGAGCACTTTCCCGAGGAGTGGATTCTCTCCGTCGTCGCCGCGCGAAACGCCGGACGCGAAGCGTTTCCCTCCGAAGGGTTGAGTTTTCTTTCGGGATCGAAGCTATCACTTGCCGAACTGATCTCCTCCGACCCAGCGCGCACCTTGGGTGATCGGCACGTGCGCGCGTTCGGCGCGACGCCGGGCGTACTGCTCAAAATGATCGACGCCGCCGAACGGCTGACCATTCAGGTACACCCCGATAAAGCGACTGCGAAACGGCTGTTTCACTCCGATTATGGAAAAACCGAATGCTGGTATATTCTGGGCGGGCGGGAGATCGGCGGCGAAAAGCCCTGTGTGTACCTTGGCTTTCGCGAAGGCGTTACACGCGCGCGCTGGGAGCAGGTTTTTCACGAGCAGAATATACCGCAAATGCTTGGCATGCTGCACCGGTTCGCCGTCAAGCCCGGGCAAACAATACTCATCGAAGGCGGCGTTCCGCACGCCATCGGCGCAGGGTGCTTTCTCATTGAGGTGCAGGAACCAACGGATTACTCGATTCGCACAGAACGCACCACACCGAAGGGCTTAAACGTGCCGGACGTGCTCTGCCATCAAGGGCTTGGCTTTGAAACCATGTTCGAGTGCTTTCATTACGAACCCGTGTCGCGCCAGGAGGCAGTTTTTCGTTGGTTTCTGCCGCAAAAATCACTCGAATCGGTACAAGGCGCGCAGAGTTACAGGCTTGTTGGGTATTGCAACACCCCCTGCTTTTCGTTACTTCGGCACGAAATCGCCAGGTCCGCCCATTTTGTTCCGGATGGAGAGTTCTTTGGGCTTTATGTTCTCTCCGGCAGCGGCGTACTGCGCTGCGAGGAAACAACGCTTTCGTTTTCGGCGGGCGGACAGTTTTTCGTGCCCGCTGCAAGCAAACCGTTCGACATTGAGGCAAAAGAACCCGTCACGCTGTTCGAATGCCGTGGGCCGAACCCCGAAAGAGGTTAGCAGGAAGCAACTCAAACAGAGGTGAACGAACTCAGCTTGCTAATCCGCCCGCTTTTTGAGTGCCGCAAGCAGAATCTCGAAAGAAGGTTCCCAAAATGGAAACGCTCAGGCGGGATCTCACACAAGGCAGTATCGGCAGGGAGTTAATTCGTTTCTCCATGCCGCTGCTGCTTTCGTATTTTCTGCAAGCGTTTTACGGCATTGCCGATACGATTATCGTTTCTTTTTTCTGTGATATGGCGGAAGTCACAGCGGCAACCCAGGGCAGTCAGGTCACGAATATCCTCACTTCGTGCGTGTCCGGCCTCGCGGGTGGCGGAACCGTGCTCATTGCCCAGTATGCCGGAGCGAAAGACAAAAAAGATCTGAGTGAGACCATTCAAACGATTTTTACGGTTTTTGTTCTGCTCGCGCTTGCGTTTACCGCATTGATGCTCGCCATTGACGGTTGGTGCATCCGCTCGCTCAACGTCCCGCCGGAAGCGCGCGCAGCCTGCAAAGTATATCTTGATATCTGCCTTTCCGGTACGCTGTTTGTCTTTCTTTACAATGGCATAGCCGCCTCACTGCAAGCGCTCGGCGACTCACGGCACCCGCTCGTCTTTGTTGGCATTGCATGCGGCGTCAATATTACGCTCGATCTGCTGCTGGTCGGAGGATTCAGCCTCGGGGCTGCGGGCGCTGCGGCGGCAACTGTGTTTTCGCAATTGGTAAGCGTATTTATCTCGATCTTGTTTTTGCGAAAACGCAAGTTTGCGTTTGATTTTCGTCTCAAGAGCTTCCGCGTCCATCGGGAGAAAACGGGGCAACTGTTTCGTCTCGGTTTTCCCTACGCGCTGCAGCGAACGATCGTTGCGTTGTCGTTTTTAGCCATCAGTGGGCTTTCGAATAGTTACGGCTTATTGGCGGCTACGGCTTCCGGTATCGTATCAAAAATCAATAATATCGCTACGTTGCCGTTTTCGGCGGTCAACGTCTCCATTTCCGCCATGTGCGGTCAGAATCTCGGCGCTGGGTTGATTGAGCGCGCAAAAAAGACATTTTACACAGGGCTCAAGCTTACTCTTGCGGTCGGCGGCTTCATTTTCATGCTGGTTCAGTTGTTCCCAAACGCGTTTCTGGCGGTGTTCTCCGCCTCACCGGAACTCACCTCCGTGGCGGTTCCATTTTTGCGGCTCTACAGCATCTGCTATCTGCTCATGCCGTTTTCCTACTCGATCAACGCGCTGATGACCGGCTCCGGTCACACCTTCGCCACCATGCTCAGCGGGCTCTGCGCAGCGCTGATTCTGCGCGTACCGCTGGCGTATCTGCTTTCGAAAACCGCCGGACTTGGCTTTCCGGGAATTGCGTTGGGCAGCGCCGCGGCGGTGTTTGGCTCCATCTTCGTTGGACTTGCGTTTTTTCGAGCGGACCTTTGGAAAAAACCGCTGCTGAGAAAGAGAACTGACGCCGTCCTTTCCGAAGAGATGGTTTAGCCCTCTCCTGTCAGGAAAAACGCGAAAACACCGCTTTAAAAGCCATTTATACAGTCGTTTCAGGAGATTTTTTATGAAAACCTTCACGCATACGGAGCAAATCCCAATCAACGAAACCTACGAACTCATCGTGGTCGGTGGCGGCGTTGCGGGCGTTGCGGCAGCCATTGCGGGCGCACGGCGCGGATTAAAAACGCTTCTGGTTGAAAAGTCCGTCCTGTTGGGCGGGCTGGCTACGCTGGGGTATATCGCCATCTATCTGCCGCTCTGCGACGGACTCGGCAGAAAGCTGATTGGCGGTGTTGCCGAAGAGCTGCTCTGGCTCTCCATACGGGATAGCTACAACAACCTGCCGGAACGCTGGAAAAGCAAACCCACCATCACTTCTCCGGAAGGCGGACGCTACCGCACAACATTCAACGCCCCTGCGTTTGCCGCAGCGCTGGATAGCGCCGTGCTCACAGCGGGCGTCGATTTGCTGCTGGATACGTCCCTTGGCGGCGTTGTTGCGCGGGAAGGGCACATTCGCTATCTTCTGCTGGATAACCGCGACGGGCGTACGGCGTATGCCGCCAAAACGATAGTGGACGCAACAGGCGACGCGTTTGTTGCGCATCTTGCCGGCGCGCCGACGCAGGACGGAACCAACTACCTCTGCTATTGGGGGTATTATACGGATGACGCGTCCATTTTGGAAGCCGCCGCAGCGCACGACGTGTTCAAAGCGGTTAAAATGTTTATGTGGGGCGATTGCAAGGGCGAAACCCAGCCGAATGATATGCCGCTTGTTGCCGGAACACGCGCAGAAGAGATTACATCCTTTGTTTTGCGCGGACGCGCGGAAGCGCTGCGACATCTGCAGGCGCGCGATCCGAGAAAGTTTGCGTTTACGGGTTTTCCCGGCATGCCGCAGTTCCGCACTGCCCGCATGATAAAAGGCGATTACGCGCTGGCCTATGCCGACAGCGGCGTTCGCTTTGAAGATTCCATCGGCTGTTGCGGTGACTGGCGCAAGGCGGGCATACCGTTTGAAGTGCCTTACCGAACGCTCACGACTCCGGACTATGATAATCTGCTCTGCGTTGGCAGATGCATCAGCTGTGCCGATTCAGAAGCCTGGGAAGTGACGCGTGTCATCCCCGTTGCCGCCGAAACCGGCGAGGCAGCCGGCATTGCCGCGGCGCTTGCAAACGGCGGAGACGTGCACCAAATCGCAACCGCTTCCCTTCAACGGAAAATGGCGGCGGGCGGCACGGTGATTCACCTATAGATCGTATCAAGAAATGTAAATTAAGCACAGGAGAACACATGGATTACGTACTCATTGGCTGCGGGCGGATCGCCATAAACCACATCCGCGCCGCTATTGCAAACCATCTCAACATCATCGCGGTCTGCGATATCAATCCCCGCAATGCGGAAAACCTTCTGGAAAAAGCCGGACTGGCCGAGCAGCGCATCCCAATCTACACAGACTACCGTGTCATGCTGGATCAAACGCGCCCGGCACTCGCGGCCATTGCCACGCCGAGCGGCTCGCATGCCGCCATCGCGCTGGAGTGTATTGAGCGTGACATACCAATTATCGTGGAAAAACCGATCGCGCTTTCCATGAAGGACGCGGATGAAATCGTCCGCCGTTCGGAAGCGTCCGGCATTCCTGTCTGCGCCTGCCATCAAAACCGCTTCAACGAGGCGGTGATTCACCTGCGCGGCGCGCTTGAATCCGGCCGATTCGGCAAAATTTCCCACGCGAGCGTCTGCGTCCGCTGGAACCGGAATCGCGCTTACTATGAGCAAGCGCCTTGGCGCGGAACCTGGGCGCAGGACGGAGGCGCGCTTATGAACCAGAGTATTCACGGCATCGATCTGTTGAGCTGGATGATTGGCGGAGATGCGCGCGAGGTCATGGGCATGACGCGGCGCGCTCAACACGATTACCTGGAGGCTGAGGACGCGGGTCTGGCGCTTGTACGTTTCGATTCCGGTGCCATCGCATCCATCGAAGGAACCGTCAACGCATTTGGAAGCAATCTTGAGGAAGCGCTTACCATTTTTGGCGAACGTGGCCTTGTCCGGCTTGGGGGTATGTCTGCCAACCGAATTGACGTTTGGCACTTTGCCGACGAGCTCGAAAGCGACGCCGCCATACGCGGTTTATCCGAGCAAACGGAGAATGTGTACGGCAACGGGCACCGGCTGCTGTATGCGGATATGATCGACGCGCTGAAACAAAAACACGCGCCGAACATCGACGCGCGTGCTGGACGAAACGCGTTGGAACTCGTGCTGGCCATATATAAAAGCCAGCTCACGGGACAGCCTGTTTCGCTTCCTATGCTGGATTTTTCAACACTGGATATGGCACGCTCTTATGAAGGAGGCAGGTTATGATAACACTTCCCATCGCTTCGGCAGGATATGCAAAACGCTTTCCTTCCGGCGGCTGGCTCATTGCTGCGAACGGCTACGACGCGGATGTCAACAGTCCTGCTGCAGTCTCGACGATTGGCCGGCACCGGGAAACGGACGAGGCGTTTGTGCTCCTGCAGGGCTGCGGCTTCCTCGTGACTGCGGGTGTTGACGATACCCCCGGCAAGCTCTGCACTGCGCAACTGCTTCCGGGGCAGCTGTACGTTATCGAGCGCGGTGAATGGCATGCGCTGGTTCTGCTGGAAAACGCGCAGACGCTCATCGTCGAAAACGCGGATACCGGCGCGGAAAACTCCGACCGCGCTCCGCTGACCCGTAAGCAGCGTGAATTGATCATTCTCATTGGAATCTCGCTTTCCAACGCGGAAAAATGAGGCTTTGAATCTGTGCGTATGGTGAATATGCAAGTATTCCTTACTAAATGCAATTATATCGCCGCTCATGATATCAAAACCTGCTATCATCTCTAGATTGGAGTATTATAGCTTTCAAATGGCTCTATTAACCGAAAAAAGTTGTGAAAATCGATCGGCCAGCTTGATATTTTCAGTTTTCAGAAAGCGATGCACCCCGAAAAACTTCTGATTCTTTCCTTTGCTAATACTTCTAATCCTGAAGTAACGCCCTGTTTCTGCGGGTTTTCGCAGCTTTAATTATCGCGCATGAGAACGTTATTTCGTCTCTGCGAACAAATAGTTCACATCCAGTCACCCCGGCCACGGAAAAGAGCCGCAGAATCGAACGATTCAGGGCTCTTCTTTGTTTTGCTATAAACACGCTTTCAAGCAAATTGTAAAAATGCCCCGTCGACCGGCAATATGCCGGTGCGGGGGCTCGACGTTCTGCACCGGAGAAGGGGCGCGGATCAAAACATGATCTGTACAGCTTCCGTCAAGGCAGAACAAAGCCGTGCTAAGAATTGCGAAGATGTCAGATTCGGGGGGGAACATCGAGAGCGTTCAGGGTGGTGAGCGAGACGTTATAGTGTTTTCCCAGGTTACGCAAGAATAAAACAAGGACGGCTCGTTCGCAATTGCGGTTGGCTCAATCTAAAGACGGAGAGAATCGTTTGAATGCCGCTATCACACGCATTAAGAAGTAAGTCCTGAACGCCACCTCGTTCGGTGCTAATGAACTTCAAGCTGAGAATGCAAAAAATGATACGGCGCGATATTGAATGATTGAAGCTGATACACCCCTACGAAACCAAGCCAGCAGCAACGTAAAAGAAAAGAACAAGAACTCTTTTAACAGCGCTCCACAAGAATCCCCATGTTTTCCAGTTCGTCCAAAACTGCGTTTTTATTAGCGTCGCTGCACTGATTCGTGAATAGTTTGGTGACTGCTCGCGCATCGCTGACGTGGTAAAAACTCTCAAAACCAATCTTGCTGTCGTCCGCAACAACAATGACTTCTTTTGCACGCTCAATCATTTTCTCCATCAGGTCCGCCGCTTCCATATGCACGGTGGTCAAGCCTCGAATACAGCTGATGCCCGAAACTGATAGAATCAACTTTTTCGCTTTATATTGTTCCAACTGGCGAATCGCTTCTTTCCCATGTGTAAAGATGGCGTCCGAATTCATCTCTCCGCCCAGAAGAATTAGCTGAAATTCTTCATGCCGGCTTAACTCCTTCGCAATGGAAATCGAATTCGTTAACACCTTTAGCCGTTTGAAACGAAGCAGGTTCCGCGCAGTAATCAATGTTGTATTTCCAGCATTAATGATGATAGAGTCGCCTTCTGATATTTCCTGAACGACACGATCAGCGATCGCTTGTGCGGCTTGTATGCGCCGCGCGCTGCTTGTGCTCTGAATCGCTGGAACTGCGCCGCCAAACGTGCGCAGAAGCTTTCCTTGTTTCTCGAGCAGCTCCAGGTCTTTGCGCGTGGTGACCATAGACACGCCCAGCACACCGCTTAATTCTTGCACGCTGATCGAGCCCTGTTCCGTAAGTTTCGCTAAAATTACACTAGTTCTTTCTTGAAAACTCATTCCCGCACCGCCTACTGCTTCCTTTGCGTCTATGAACTTCTCAAACACTCAGCAACTCGTTTCCTCTTGATTGCCAAGGTTTTATTTGCCTACATCAGTACTGAAAATAATAATCAGGAGTAATCGTTGCCGCCGAACTCTCGCTAATGATCATGTGCGTGGGTTGGTCACGCAGTTGGAGAATGGAAGCCGGAACTCTCTGAGAGGGCTTGCCAAATATACAGAGCCTCGAAGTCAACCGCTGCCATGCGACTTTTGTTCCGCAAGTTGTAATGCTATGCACGTCAAGAACATTCTTCGCCTTCATCGCGTCCCTTGGGCCCATCATTGCGCCCATAGGCGGAACGCGCGCGATATCGCCGGAAAATCCAAAGGATCCGTGCAACGAATTCTGTGCTATCGTGAGCGGATGCAATTTTGCTACTTTTGCGCCTTGTGCGCAGTATTCCTCCATAGAATCGCAGAACCAGTCCTCTACAGGATCGATAAATGCAAGATGGCCCGGCCAGCCTGGCCCGGAATAAACGTTATCTGCTTCGCCGTCATCCTCAAGCATCTGGGAATATGCAGGCGTGTTCTTCTTGCTATGATAGATGAAGTTTTCCTCTTTGAAACCAAGATCGAGAATTTGAGAAACCATAAACCGATAGAAAGCATTACCAAACCCGGCTTTATAGCTCAACGGAGCAATATTGCCCTGGTCATCCGCCCATTCGTCCATCATGTAAAACTTGACATTGCGGCAGTTTACCTTGAGCTGATGCAGCATATATGCAACTTTTCGGTATGTCGGGCAAGGATTCGGCATGATGAGAACTACTTTTTTATCGTATCGGTCGGAATCAACGATACGCGTTACGATATCGGCCAGCAATACCATCTCTATCTCGTCGTCCTTGAAAACATCCAGACGAATGTTTGGATTGTTGGGGTGTTTGCCTCCCAACGCGATAATGTCTTCATAAGTAATAGCGCGACAGCGGTCAATATCCTCGATATCCGTAAATGGGTAGAATTCCGCTGGGCGGAAGGTAAACTCGTTTTGATTATTCTCCATACTCTGATTCCCTCTTATACTATTCAATAACATTCATCCAGTTCTTCACAAGCTTTAGCCGGTGTTGTAACTAAGGTTGCTAGCGCACTTCTTCTATTGTATCGAGTACTTGATCAACCATATGCCTGCCGAATTTCGGGCCCAGCATTGAAGTATCCGTTTCGTAACCGCCGAATTTATACGCTTCCGGCGTATAAAGGTATCCGGGTAAGCAGCCGTTTGCCAGTTCATTGAAGATTACAATCGGATAACCTGCCATTGCTTTGACATACAGTGCGTACTCAACAAAGACTTCTCCCGGGACGCCAACAATGCATGTATCTCCCAGCCGGATTACTTGGATTTCTACCGGGTTTTCATCGTCACACAGTTCAATTCGGATCCCCTTGTTCCTCATAATGACGTAACCAAGTTGATCTTCGAGACCAAGCACGACCAGATTGGCGTTTTGCCAAAGGTAGTACTCTTCCCTGTTTGTTGAATCGCCATACGTATCATAAAGCTCTTTGTAATGTGCCGTTGCATCTGCCAACCGCTGCCTTAATTCTTCTTCGCTGCCAAAGTCGCGAAGCTCCAGCTCTATTTCGCGTGAAGCTACGCGAATCTCGATAGAGTTCTTCCATTCCGCGTTTTCGACAACTTGGCAGGCAGCCTTTCCGAGAAGTCTCCCAACCCGTTCTGCTTCGTCATAATCTTCCGACTTGCGATAATACCGGCTTGACTGATTGCCCGAAGCGCCCTGTGCAAATCCAAAAACCGCTTTGGGCAGCATCTCGCTAATTTGAAGGCGCATGTAACATGGATAGTCCGCTGTGACAACCGTACTCCACTCGTGTATGAAAGTGGGATGTAACGTGTAATTTGAAAAGACTCCCCTTACATCCCCCGCCTTGTCCCTCACCGTAATCACGCTGACAAGTGGATCATAAGGTCCACCGGGGAATCTGCGGTTACCCCCAACGCCGGATTCTGCTCCGCAAACACTGACGCCGGTCGCAATCTCAGCTTCGAAAGAATTCTCCTTTGCAGATTGAATCGTTTTAACGATCTGATCCTTTAAGAAGGCTATATACTCCGGGTTCTGCTGCTTCCCCGCTTCAAGGCTTTCGATATCCAACCGTCCGGAAGCCCAAGGGCCCGAATGTGTATGGGACGTGCTGATCATGATATTCGCCGCAGGGATCCCACATGCTGTCTTTACTCGCTGTCTGATGTCTGTAACATGCTTTTTTGAAAAGAACAAAAGGTCCAGCGTAACAATTGCCACTTCCGTTTTTCCATTGTTTATATATAAGCATGCGGCATACAAAGGGTCATGGATGCCGGTGTTGTTTCTTGGATAGTGTGGGTACCCCCCCAGTTCTTCACCCGGCTTGGGCGAAATGTCTGCCAGTGCTGTTCCTGCTTGCAACATGATTTATACCTCTTCTTCTTTGATTGCTGTACACTTTATTCATAATCCGGTATTCGATCCTCACAAGTGGTATCTGCATACCTTACCGTAATTCCTGCGTCTTCGATTTGCCGTAATATGTCCAGTTTTGTCGGAT
The DNA here is from genome assembly GCA_963674535.1 of Christensenellaceae bacterium. GTDB lineage: Bacteria > Bacillota > Clostridia > Christensenellales > CAG-138 > UBA7703. The sequence continues at coordinate 2,276,946 of OY771363.1, forward strand.
CGTCCGTTTTATTTGTAACAAGCACATCAATCACGGAAATATCACCAATATGGCAGAAACTTTCCTCCCCGATTTTCGTGATATCTGCCACAATAATCCGCTCCCGCGCACGTGCCATAATAGATTTCAGCGTATCCGCCCCTTCGACTCGCAGCGTAGAAAGCCCGGTTTTTGCATCCACGCCATCCATTGTCATGATTGCTTTATCTGCCATATATCGATCAACTTGACTCACTGCGTCACGCCCGTGTATAAAACAATCTCGCGTATAGACTTCTCCGCCAAGAATGATCACCTGATAGTCTTTCCTTCGGCACAAGTCCTCTGCAATATTCAATGAGTCCGTCAGAATTCGTAAGTTTTTGCATTGTCCTGCATAGATTGCAGTCAAGTGCGGTGTAGCGCCTGAAGTAACAATGATTGAATCGCGATCGTGAATAAGCTTTGCGGCTTCCTTGGCAACGCATTGTTTCAACTCCATGTTGCGCGTACGCGGAACACAATCGCTGCCAAAGACGCGCGTTGTAACCGCATGTGCAACCGCGCCGCCGCTGACGCGCGAAAGTCTGCCAATCTCTTCCAAATGCAGCAAGTCCTTGCGAATCGTTGCTGGCGAAACTTGTAAAGTTTGGCTTAGTTCGGCGATATGTATCACGCCGTTCACCTGCAGCTCCCGTAGGATGCGGGATATTCTATCCTCTTGTTTTATTCGTCTTTCCAAATCTTTCCACCCAAAATCACTTGAATTACTTCAAATTTATCATCAACGAATACCAGATTCGCAACTTTCCCGCGTTCAATCGAGCCGATTTCGCAATCCATACCAATGACCCTCGCCGGATTGAGTGAGGCCATCTTAAAAGCGTCCGCAATTCCGCAGTGCGTATGCGTCATGATGTTTCTGCAGGCAACATTCATCGTTAGTTTGCTGCCGTTGAGCTGGCCGTTTCCATCGAAAACCAGATCTTCTGTGTGCTGAAACACCGTTGCGGGGGAAGCTTCACTCACGAAGCTGTCGGTAATCAAAATCGTGTGATCGACTCCTTTTACCTTTAGAACGAGCCGCATCATATTCGGATTTACGTGAATCCCGCGGGAGTCGCAAATTAACTCCGCGTACATATCGTCATCCAGCAAACAAGCCTCATCCGGTCCGCACCCGCGGGTCCCGGCGTATTTACAAATCTGTCCGGTTGCATCCATGCAATGCGTCTGCAGGCGCAGCCCGTAGTGTTTTACCGCCTCAATCTGCTCTGGCGTGGCCTCACTGTGTCCGACAGCAAACACTGCATTAGGATTAACACTCTTTACATATTCCAAAAAATGAGTAAGCCCTTCACGTTCGGGTGCAATCGCCCAAACCTTGACAAAAGAACCTGCAATATCGACTAACTCTTTATAGTCGGATGGATTAATGCTTCCGCGCCATTGGTTTTTTTCCGCGCATGCTCCATATTTCGGGTTCATATACGGCCCTTCCATATAGATGCCCGCAATCGCCCGCGAAGCCCCCTGCGCGTCGAATATTGCTGTTTTAATACGCTCAATCGCCGCACAAAGATCCGCTTTGCACAGATCGTAATACAGCGTTGCCAGTATAGTCGTTTCACCATGCGCTAAAAAATGCCTGGCTGCTTTCTCCGGGTTTTGATAAAAGAAGGATCCATTACCGCCATGAACATGAATATCGACAAATCCCGGACCAACATAATGGTCATTTGCATCTATCACAATTGCATCACCCGGAATGGGAATCTCCGAAGCATGCCCAAACTCCAGAATGCGACCTTGCTCTATTACAAGGACTCCATTCCACAATATCCCTGTTTCCAGCACGATGCGTGCGTTCGTGATATACGTCTTCACTATAGATCCCTTCAGTGCCAGAGCTTCTTTTCCAGCTGACGATACGCTTGAAATTTTGCCTCATACGCCGCCCGGCGTCCGCTTGGCTGATAACTGCGGTTATGCTGCAGCACGGGAGTATGGTTTCTATCGAATGTTCCCGCCGCGATACCCGCGAGAATCGCAGCTCCCGCGCCAGCCGCTTCCGCTGTTTCCGGCACTTCGATACAAACGCCCGTTATATCGGCGATAATCTGCGCCCAGAGCGCGCTTTTGGCGCCTCCGCCAAATAGAACCAATGTATGCACGTTTTCGTAAGCTTGCATTGCCTCAAGCATGATTCGAATTTGAAACGCCACACCCTCAAGCACCGCCAACGCAAAATCGCCGCGCTGCGTAGATAAGCTTACACCATGGAAGCACCCTGTAGATTCAGGATAGTTGTCCGGTGAACTCGGGCCATTCAGGTATGGATAAAACAACAATGCGCTTCCGCGATTGAGCGCGGCTTCCGCCTCGGCATCGATTTCTTGATATTCAATTCCAGAAAACATGGTGTCACGAAGCCATCGCAAGCTTGCTGCCGCGGTATTGATAACACCTTCTGTTACCCAGGAATTTTCGTTGACGTAGGCAGACCAGCCAATGCGCATGTCGCCTTCTGTATGCGGTGCATCCCAATACTTACAAATTGCGCCAGATGTGCCAAGGGATATGCTCATAACCCCTTGCCGTAAGCCAACGCTGAGAGAAGCGCAACGCTGATCCTGCGCGCCAACCGCAACCGGGCATCCCGCCTTCAGATGCAGCGCTTCAGCCACCTCAGCCGTTAAGAAGCCCGCGATTTCACCGCTCCACTTTAGTGTAGGCAGCTGATCAGTCGTAAGCCCATACTGTTCTAGAATTCTACTACTCCAGGTCTTTGCTTTTATATCATAAAGGAGCGTGCCCGACGCCATTGTGTGGTCGGTTACGCAGCTGCCCGTCAATTTCTCAGTGATAAAATCCAGCGGCATCAGAAACTTCCATGCCGATGAGAATACAGCTTCTCTGTGCTTTTTCAGCCATAGTATCTTCGGTAGGGAATATGCCGCGTTGATTTGCTTTCCAGTCAATGTGAACATCTCGCGGTTACCGAAGTCTCTGCGTAACCACTCTGCCTGCTCTTCTGCTCGCACGTCCAGCCAGCTAATTGCATTTTGGAGCGGTGCTAACTGTTTGTCAACAGGTATAATTGTGATACCTTGACTGCTGACGGCAATCCCTTTTACTTGATCTATATCGATAGACGCCGCACGTACGGCTTCGCAAACTGTTTCCTGTGTAAGACGCCACCATTGCTCCGCATCCTGCTCTACCCATTTATCGCACGGCGTAATCAAGCCATATTCACGATAACTGCTTGCCATGCAATGCAGTTGCTCGTCGAATACAATACTTCGACATCCTGTAGTCCCAAGATCAATGGCGATGAAAAACGGCATATTCCGTATCTTCCTTTAATTTACTGAGAGTACGTCTGCAAACGGTTTATGGATTGGGCGAGGGCATCCTTTTCTTGGATGCCCTCACCGCTGGAGAATACTGTTTACGCTTTATTTCACACGCGCAGCAACAATAGATTCCCAATCGTAATCATTGATGTTGTCTGCTGTCAGCAGCGTTGAGTGGGACAGCGTTTCGGCGGGCAGTTTCTCGCCGGCAAGCGCGGGCGCAATTGCGTCAATCGCATCACGAGCCTGGGTCACGGGAGAGGATGCGGCCATGCACAGAATGATCTTATTGTGGTTTTCCAACTGTGTAAAGCCTTCCTGGCCCCACGCGTTGCAGCAGACAACCGCGCTGGAACCGGCTGCTTCGATCGCGGCGGCAGCGCCTGCGCCGGTATCATAATTGATGCCGTACACCAGATCGACGTCCGGATTCGCCGTCAGAATGTTTTCCATCACAGCCATGGACTCCGTACGGGAGGCCTTGCCGTCCTGCTGAGAAACGATCTCGACACCAGGCAGCTTGGACACGGTTTCAGCGAATCCCTGCGCACGCAGACCGCAAACGATCGGGGATGCGGGGAAGTCCAACACCGCGACCTTCGCTGTTCCGCCAAGGTTGTCATTGATATACTTAACAGCCCAGTCGCCAACCATACTGCCATCTTCGTAGAAATCGAAGATAACCTTCGTAGCGCAAATGTCGGAGTTGATACCGCCGTCATAGCAGATTACGGGAATGCCGGCATCGATTGCTTCCTGGCAAACCGGAATCAGAGCGTCCGGATCGGCAGCCGCCAGCAGGATAACATCAACGCCCTGGACGATGAAGTCTTCCATCTGGGAAATCTGGGTTGCGATATCGCCGTCCGCATCGCAGATAACCATGTTGTACCCTTTTTCAGCGCCGTATGCGCGGAAAGTAGTTTCAAGATCAACATAGTATTCATCGCGTCTGTAATACAGATCGACGCCTACGGTAATCTGGTCATCCGAAGAGGCTTCCGGTGCGGTTGCATCCGCAGCGGAAGCTTCCGTGGCATCCACGGCGGCCGCAGGGGTGGGCACGGTGCTGCATCCCACCATGATGGACAAAACGGTGCACAGTGCCATAACGAGCGCAAGAACCTTTTTCATCTAGTGATTCCTCCATATTATATTTTCCAAAACCATTACATGGTCGAGGACGATTTTAGTTGCGGTTATCAGGAAACCGCATAGCCCAGTATTGTTTCCTGGCTGAAACAATCGCGCGTCAGCTCGCCGGAAATTCTGCCTTCCCGCATAACATAGATGCGGTCGCAAACGCCAATCAGCTCCGGCAGGTCGGAGGAAATCATTATAATCGCCTTGCCTTCCTGCGCTAAATGACACATCAGCTTATAAATCTCCGCTTTCGCGCCCACATCAACACCGCGGGTCGGTTCGTCGAAAATGATAATTTTTGAATCCACGGCCAGCCACTTTGCTAAAACAACCTTCTGCTGATTTCCACCGGAGAGCAAGCGGACTTCTTTTTCTTCCGACGGCGTTGCGATGCTGAGCATTTCTACATACTTTCTTGCCATGCTGCGTTCCAAGCCGTCGTTGAGCAAGCCTCTCTTGCAAACATTTTTCAGGTTGACAAGGGAAACATTATGCTTCACCGAATGAATCAGGATTAATCCCTGTTTTTTGCGGTCTTCAGGAACAAGCGCAATTTTGTGCTTGATCGCATCGATAACGTTATTGATCCGAACCAACTTACCGTCGATATAGATTTCACCGCTGGTTCTCTTGTCTGCGCCAAATATCGCGCGCGCAGTCTCTGTCCGTCCGGCGCCTACCAGGCCGGAAATGCCGATGATCTCGCCATGCCGCACATTCAGGCTGACATTTCTGAGCAGCTTTTTGGCAGAGAGATTTTTCACCTCAAGCGCCACATCCTTAATCTCAGCGCTCAGTTTTGGATATTCCTCTTCAATTGAACGCCCCACCATCATAGCGATCAATTTCTCACGATCCACATCCGCTACCGGAAGCGTATCAATATGTCCGCCGTCGCGAAGCACTGTGACAGTATCGGCAATGCGGAAAATCTCTTCCATTCGGTGGGAAATGTAAACGATCGTTACGCCCCGCGCTTTCAGAACATCAATAATGTGGAACAAAGAATCCAGTTCTTTATCCGTCAGCGTGGCAGAAGGCTCATCCATAATGATAAGTTCAGCGTTGAACGACAGCGCTTTGCAAATTTCAACGATTTGCTTCTGCGCAACAGACAAACGGGAAACCTCAACGTCCGCATCGAGTTTGATATTTAAGCTTTCGAGAAGCTCGCTTGCTTTTTGCTTCAGCTTTCTCCAGTCAACCAAACGCGCTTTATTCAGAAACGGCCGTCCAAGAAAGATGTTCTCCGCTACGGACAGTGTTTCCGAAAGCTTCAACTCCTGATGCACGACGCTGATTCCGAGCAGCTGCGCTTCAAGCGGCGTTTTTACATGCGCTTCTTCGCCTTTGAAAAAGTACCTGCCGCCGTCAGGCTGATAAATGCCGGTCAGAACGTTGATCAATGTCGATTTGCCCGCGCCGTTCTCGCCCACCAGCGCATGTACGCTGCCTCTTCCAACCTGAAAGCTGACATTGTTCAACGCACGCACACCGGGAAAGGTTTTTGTTATGTTTTTTATATCCAGAATAACTTCTCGGTTTTCCATTTAGCACGCTCCTTTATTTCGAGGCTGCCTGACGTTTGGTCTTGTATACGTCGAAACCGATTGCACATACCAGCACAATACCCTGTACCACTTGCTGAAAATACGAGTTGATATTCAAAAGCGTCATTCCGTTTTCCAGAATCCCAACCAATACCGCGCCAAGCGCGACTCCGATTGGCTTGCCTTTGCCGCCGGTGAGCGAAACACCGCCCATTACAACAGCAATAACCGCTTTGAACTCCCATCCGGTACCTCCGGTGGGTTGCCCCGAGCTGAGGCGCGAGACGAGAATCATGCCGGCGATACTTGCGGCTAACCCGCCGAGAGTAAACACGATTCGCTTAATGCTTTTTGCATTGATGCCGGAAAGGTATGCAGCTTCACCGTTGCCGCCCACCGCATATACAAAGCGTCCAAATCGCGTTCGAGACGCAACAAACGCAACCACAATATAAATTACAACCATGAACACTACCGGCCAGGGAATCGTATCCAGCAGGTAGCCGCGCCCAATCCAACCAATCGATTCCGGCACGCCGGAAATGGGGTAAGAGTTCGTTACAACATAGCAAAGGCCTCTGCAGATATACTGCATGCCAAGAGTAGCAATAAAAGCTGGAATGCTGAAGATTGTAACCATGCATCCATTTACAATACCGGTCAGCAAGCCGATCCCCACGGCGATGGCGCCCGCCGTAAACGGGCTCCAGCCGTAGTTCACCATCAACTTGGCAAACACACAGCCGGTCAGGCCGACTACCGATGCAAGCCCAAGGTCAAAGTCTCCGGTCGCCATAATGAAAAAGGCGCCTGCTGCTAGAATTGCGATCATGGATACTTGACGAAGGATATTCATCCAGTTGGCATAGGTCATAAAGTTCGGCGCAATCAGCGACCAAACGATAACGAGCAAAATAATCGGGACTAAGATGACGTAGTTAGAGAAAAACTTTGAAATCGCATTGAATAAATAGTTTTGTCGAAGTGTCTTGCCGTTTGAACTCATCTCCATTTTTTTGTTCCTCCATAACCATGATTTGAAAGCGAAACCGTAACGCGCTGTTTCGTTTTTGCGCTTTTCATAATTTTTATTTCGTAAGTTGCGTTTTTAATAGATTCTCGATTTGAATTTGGCGTTTTGACTGATCGCCTTTGATATTCTTAACCAGTTTGCTGTTTGCTGTCAATATGATTTCATGCTTTTTCAACCGTTTTTCTGCCGTTTTCCGATTTGTTATTTCGTTTTGGAATTTATGTTATTTCGTTTTAATCGTTTTTCAGAAATATTTTTCTATTTTGTAATTTGAGTAGTGCATTGCTTTGTAACCGTGCTATACTGACGCTCAGGAAAGCCGACTCGCTAATCATCATCAATCGGTTGGCAAGCAGCCCGACGCATCGCCGTGTCATCGCAATGCAACGTTCTATCGGAGATCAATCACGTCTGATGAAGAATCTCACACTATTTGAAAGGGCTTCTATATGAGAAAAGCGGGAGTTATTTGGGTAGGGCATGCCGATTATTTAGGCAGCAACACAACTGCAATCATACGCGAAATACAGATCGCACTTTCCAATATTGAACTATTGCAAGTTGACCGATCTGAAATCGTAACAGATGATACGCAAGCGATTGCTTCCGTTCGTGAAATCACGCGGCAAAATTTGTGCGGCGTTGTCCTGGTTTTGACCTCATGGGTGGAATGCAACGTTGTTATGTCAATTATCAAAGAGTTAAGGGGTTTACCCTTGATTATTTGGGGATTCCCGTTGGAGGAGGTTCAGGGGCGCAAAGAGAGCACCGGTTCCTATGTGTCCGCCGCAATGATCTCCGGCTTGGTCAAACGTATCCGTTTAAAAACCCGCGTACTGATAGGCAGTTGGAAAGATGCGCAAATATTAAATCAATTGCGCGCATTTGCGCAATCCGCAGCCACCGCCGATTACCTGTTTTATGCAAAAATAGGGTTGTTCGGGTATACTTCCATGAGTATTTACCCCGGCACCTTCGATCACGTATTGCTCAGACACCTGATTGGTCCAGAAGTTGAGCATCTGGATTCTTATTCTCTCATTGCTGCCGCCGAAAAGGTGTCGGATGACGCAATTCAGGAAAGTATTCTGCTTCTCAATAAAACAGCGCAGGTTCAGAGCGACGTACAATCGGACATGCTCAAAAAGACCATGGCGCTCTATGTCGCCCTCAGAGAATATTCATCCGCACATCATTGGTCCGCCGTCAACGTTAAATGCCAATATGAATTCTCAAAAGAGTATAAAGCGGTTCCATGTGTCGCGCTTTCGCTGCTTGCGGATGATCATGTCGTGGCATCCTGTGAAGGCGATATGCTGAACACCGTTTCTATGATGATTCTGAACGGGCTTTCCGGCCAAACGGTCACCTACGGGGACTCACTAACGCATTTCGACAACACCGTCAAGTTCTCGCCCTGCGGGTTCATGCCGCTGAGCATGGGCTGCGGCATCGTCAAGGTTCAGAAGTTTATGGAGCATCCCGGTTTTTCCGGCATTCAAGTCAGCGGCGTGATGCGGCCGGAGCGCGTTACCTACCTGCGCCTTGTAGAAGATATTGGTTCCTATCACTTGCTGTATGGCACAGGTCAGGGAAAGCATACTCTCCCGCGCAGCGGCTGTATGCCCGCGCTGGATGTTGAATTGGATGGATCCGTTGACAAGCTTTGCCAGGAATATGCCGGTCAGCACTTTGCGCTGGCTTACGGTGATTTCTCGGCAGAGATTGAGGCATTGGCCGTTATACTCGGTATAACCACGGTACGCATATAATTAATTTACTAGAGAAAAGGGTGATAATTATGATCTCATGCACTGAGTTTATTCCCACTTACAGCGAGCTGTTTACGTATCTGGAAGACCATCACGGGCGCGATGAGTTGGATCGATTCTGGGACTACCTGTTTGCTCCAACAGGGGACGGCGTTCCCCTCATTCTTTTCGTCAAGAAGGAAGGTATCCGCGGGTGTTTCTCGTATTGGGCCGGCACCCTGAACGAAGAAGCAGCGGATTTTACCATGTATCTGAATGAAAAGGCCGGCTGGTTCATGAATGTAATGCACGCTTGCCCCTCAAAAGGCCGTTTGCTGAAGCTGAAGGATGAAATTGGTATCGTCCCCTATCACGATTACTGTCTCCATTGCGACTCTTACCGATCCGCGGTAGAGAAAGTCGGCTTAAAATACATCTACAATTTTAACGGTACCGATCACGCCGCCTGTTCCATGCTCATCTATGACCCGGCCGTGTTCGACGGGCGAATCATCATTGATGAAAATACGGAAATTATGGATCGAAAGGCTTCGCAAAACGAATATTTCCATAGAGATTTTCACAGTATCATGAACAGCGGAATTGAATATGTTGGCTCGAATTATGGTATAGAAGCGGTGCGCGAGTATTTGGAGCAGTTTACGCGCCATGTATACTGCAAGATAATCGACGCTGTTCGCCGCGAAGGGCTCTCGGCAATCAAAGAAAAAATTGAGGACACCTACGCCAAGGAAAAAGCAACGGATGCTATCAGCATTGCTCTTGAAAACGGCGTGTTAAGCGTTCATGTTCACTACTGCCCCGCTATAAAGCATCTGCACGAAACCGGCCGCAAGGTGTCTCAATGGTATTCCTGCACCACTCAATTCGTGATGGAAACACTTGCTCAGGAAGCCGGATATACGTTCACAATGGATTCCTATGACGATGCCACTGGCGAAGCAAAGTATCATTTTGAAGGAATGTCTAAGTAACGTTGGATGCGAAAAAACAGGACAAGGTTCATCCTTGCCCTGTTTTGCTGTAGGAAGAGATCGGAATCTTTGTGGCTCAGGTTTCATGTTTCAGCAGCATGCGTCTGTTCAGCGCTGAATCTGCAGAGAATTATCCCCCCGTGCACAGCATGAAAAACCCGACCACGTCCCCATCGCTGAGACGCGTAGAGAATGGCACCCGCTCGCCATTGACGCTGGCAAGCAGCAGCTTTGCGGTGACCGGGCCGCAGCGGACGGCGCGCAGCGCGTCTTTCAGCGTTGCGCCGTCGGGCAGCTCCACCCAACCCCGCTCGTCCAGTTTGGAGCGATCCGAACCCGGCGGCGGGATGATCTTTACTCGAATCATTTCTCGCCGTCCTCGATCATCCTTATGACGTCCATCGGGCACGCTTTGGCGCAAAGCCCGCAGCCGGTACAGCCTTCCTCCGCCATCTCGGGACAAGGCTTTTTGTACTTGCCCTGTTTCGGACATTCGTCATCGCCAGGCACGACACCGGGCAGGCCTGCGCGCAGATGCCGCAGCTGACGCAGACTTCATACGAAAAAACCGGATGTTTGCGCGCCATACTACCCCACCTCCAGCAACTGCGGAATTTGGAGACGGGCAAGCGATTCTTCGGTTGGAACCCCGTTTGCTCGTCCCAACCGAACGTTTTCCAATAGAGGGAAACCTGCTCGCCTATGTCAAGCTGCACGCCAAAGGCGTCCGCATCAGTCTGGAAGCGGACGAAAACCCCGCGGAAATTCAGATCATCCTGTTAGGAGACGCCTGCATGATCGGTGTGCCGGGAGAAGTATTCGTTGAATACGCGCTCTACGTAAAGGCCATGGCGGGTTACGGAAAAGTCATCTTCAACACGCTCACAAACGGCTGCCTGCCGGGGTATCTCTACACGCCCGAATCGCTCGTTACCGGCGGTTACGAAACCGATACGTCTATGCTGAGCGAAGCGTTTGGCGGGCATTTAGTGGACAAGATTCTCAGCTTGATTCGTGAAATGAAAAATCAAGTCAACTAACAAGTCCGTTCCCGCATCAACCGAACTGCGCTGCCGTTTCCGGCAGCGCTGTTTTGTTTTACCGACGTTTTCTTAACCGTGGTTCCTGTCGCGTCTATGGTTCCGCCCGAACTCGAATCGCTTCCGCAATTATCCCAAACCGCTCCAGGAATCGCTGCCGAATCCGCTAGATGTCGACTCCGAAATGGAATATACGCCCGCAGTCATCTCTGTAGGAACGGACTTGGAGTACGAACCGCTCTCGCCGAAGCCCTCATCATCGCTGATCCAATAATCGCCCCGCGCGATTTTGAGCACGTAGTTCCCTTCCGGGAAAAACATTGAGCCGGAACTCGTGTGGTTGAGATAGACCGCGCGCACCTCATGGCCGGGTGTAACGTCGTCGCTGTTGTACAAGAGATAATAGACCGCATAAGCGCTGCTGCCGGAAAGCTCAAGTTCCACCAGGCCTTCGCCGCCGATCAGAACGGACGGCACCCGCGCGTAACGATCGATCTCATTTTGGATCTGTTCCGATCCTGGCAAGGCAACCAGTTCGCCGCCCTCTTTGGGAATCATCAGCGCGTCGTCCTGGTTGATCAGATAGTCGCCAACAGGCGTATACCAGTAGAGATTGACGCTGTAGGTCAAATCTTTCTCTCCCGTGGCTTTAGAAACACGGTATCCTTTTGCGTTTTCATGCTTGTTGGCAATAAACTGTCCATCGTTTTGCGCCTTTACCTGCATGAACCCGCCGTCGTAGTAGAGATAGCCCGCGTCCGCACCGATGGGATAAACGGCCGTATAATCCGGTGTCGTTAGCGCCCCGTCCGCTTCAGGATACCGGCGCCCCGGAGCATCGTAAACATTGAATTCAACATCCGTGTCTATTGTTTTTTCCGCAGCATAGTAGAGTTTGCCGTACTCATCTACGCGCAGCGTACCCCCGGACTTCCCTTCGCATACGAACTCCTTACCGGTTCCGTCAGGCAAAACCCGCCAGAGAGACGCTCCGCTTTCGCCTTCCTTGCGGCTGTAGTAGAGATACCCCTCGTACGGCACAAAATCATAAACCTTTTCGTCTTTGCCGGTCAGGCAAAGGCATTGCACGGTGTCCGCCCCGTCATCATTTGCCGGATACAAGTCCGTATACACCGAATCATTCTGCACGCGCAGAATCTGGCCTCCATACTGCGCATGCAGCAGATACAAATAGCGTTCCGTCACATAATACCAGCTGCGGATATGACTCCCCTCAGGCTCAAGTATGCTGATGCATTCGGTCTCGCCTTTGGGTGAAATACGCATTACACCCTTGTTATTGTAAGTGTCCAGAATGTAGACGTCTCCGTTCTGCACCGTGTACTGCATATTCATGTCGCCGCGATAGACCACTTCGCTGTCCAGCGAATCTGAGAAGCGGATCAATACCGACTCGAACTTTGCGCCCCGCATGAGATAGTAATAGTACCCGCCGCTGTACTGGCTGACGTTGGAGAGCATCAGCGAAGCGGTCGCCAAATCCGCCTGAAGCTCTTCGAGCGTCTCCGGCGCTTCCGTAGCCGCGGGCGTCGCGGTCGGTTCGGGCACAGCCGCCGTTGCGGTTGGCCCGGGCGCAGCCGCCGTTGCCGTAACGCTCGCGGTATTCGTTTGCGGCGCGGCAGTGGATGAAGCGCAGGCGCACAGAAATAACAGCGCAAGAAAAATTAGACTTATAGATACTTTTGACATCACAAGCCCTCCGAATTCGTTAGTTCTGATAAACGAAGTCCAATCCCATATACGTAAATTCGCCGTCATCGATCACGACAGTTTCGTTCGATTCGGTTCCGTCCGTATTGACAAAGCCAATCGTAAGTTGATCTCCGTCGACCTCGTAGGCAAGCGCGTTCTCCAGCTCCGTGCCGAACAGCGGAGTGTACAGCGTTGCTTTTCCGCCGTTTGCAAACACGATACGCATGCCCGATTCCGGGTTTTTCCATTCGCCCTCAATGCCGCCGCCCGCGCAGGCGCACAGCAGCGCCGCTAGTACTACAATGACCAGAAGAAGCGCGATCTTTCGATTCGTTTTCATAAACCAATCCTCCAAATATTTTGACTCTGTTCTTGGGCTTGAGTACGGCTTATTGCGCCGCTTTCCATGCAAGATAGTCCTCCGACCACGAGAATTCCTCAAACGGCATGGTTTTCACATATTGATTATTGAATCCCTCCAGAAGCGAAATAACGTCCCCGTCGCCCGCAGCCATCGCCGCTTCCGCCGCGCGCGCCGCTAGATCGAGAAAGTGCTGACCGTGATCCCCGTAACACGCCAAATATTCCTCAAAATCACCGAAGTGCGTTTTTGTTTCGAAGTCGTAAATCGAGACCCAGTCGAAGCGATTCTGGAACTGCAGAAGCAGGTCCATGGCGTCGCGAATGCGGCCTTCATCCAGCGCCGTTTCCGCCTGCGGTATCAGAATTTGATAATAGCATTCGCAGTATTTTGTCAGCGCAATTCCGTCATCCGCAAAGCGACCGTTGCCGTCGTATTCCGCAATGGCTTGTTGCCAGCTGCCCGCGTCATACAGCGCAAGAAACCGCTCCATACGATCCACCATATCCTGATAAACCGCATCGCTTTTCCTTGTCAGCTTCTTTGCATATTCCTGCGCCCCCTCCATATCGCACGCGTACAGACTATGTCGGAAGGCGATTTCGTTATCATCATGAATATTATTATCTATGATGGATATGACAACCAGGCAAAGGAAAAGAAAAATCACACCGGCCGCCGCAATGAGCGTAATCTTCAGCCACTTCTTCATCTTGCCGCGCGGGCGTCTGCGTTTTTCCCGCAGTTGCGTTGGGTTCCCCTCCGTTATTTCCGGCGCAAGCTCCGTATCGGCTTCCGCTTTTGCAACCCGCGTTTCTGTATCCACAGCGGGCTTTTCCTTTTCGTCGCTCCAGGCAAGCGTTCCGCTTTTCAAATTGCGCCTCGCCGTCGTCACTTCTATATCCGATATGCCAAGATAAGCCGCCGCATTTTCCGCCGACCTGACGGCCTTTCTGCTTAAAACGCCGCCAAGGATCGGCCCTGCAATAACGCACAAACCGGCCATGATGTAACCGCCGGCACCTTCGGCGCCTTGTGCGAACAAAAAGCTGAGCAGAAAACCGCCGCATACACTGCAGATATAAACTGTCAGCGCTTTTTTTGCGCATCTTCTGGACTCGAAGATCCAGTCCTCAAAGGCGGAAGGCGAGAATGAGCGACCATTGGTGAAATGTTCCGGCTTCAGCGAACGCGAAAGGATTTTTTTGCGTTTGTCCTCTTTGTTCAGCGCGCGCCTTGCGACCAGAACGGAAAACGCATATCCGCACAGAATCAGAAAAAATGTCAGAAGTGACATCACATAATCGTAGTTTCGAAAAGATAAGTCCCAGGAAATCCAGAGCAGCGGAAAACCGAAAAAAATGATGACTCCAAGACCGATGGGCAGCAATACGTAGGGCGCAACGGCGCGTTCCTTCTTTTTTGCCGTGATGCCGTTATAAATGCATACGCCAATCAGCAGCAATGCAACAAAAATAAACAGGACAGTCATGAGATTTCCCATCGCTCTTTCGCTCATATTTACACTCCCTGCTTTCTAGGAATTTCCCAATCTTTTGTGGATGTCTTTACCATAACAAACAAAAAAAGCCTTGTGGTATGCTCGCTGCACACTTTCGGGCTTTTTTTATTATTTACGCGTTCGAAATGTAATTGGGCACAAGATTGTTTTTGATTATCGAACAAACAGATCAAAAGCCTTTTTTCCGGCGTTCGTCGTCCATAGTTGTTTTCTTCCCAAAATCACGAAGAACCGCCCGAATCGGGCGGTCCGTGTAATGTTATCCCCCCGTGCACAGCATGAAAAACCCGACCACGTCCCCGTCGCTGAGACGCGTGGAGAATGGAACCCGTTCGCCGTTGACGCTTGCAAGCAGAAGCTTTGCAACAACAGGACTGCATCGGACGGCACGCAGCGCGTCTTTCAGCGTTGCGCCGTCGGGCAGCTCCGCCCAACCCCGCTCGTCCAGTTTGGAACGATCCGAACCCGGCGGCGGGATAATCTTTACTCGAATCATTTTTCGCCGTCCTCGATCATATGAATCGCATCCATTGGGCATGCTTTGGCGCAAAGCCCGCAGCCGGTGCAGCCTTCCTCCGCTATCTCGGGACAGGGCTTTTTGTACTTGCCCTGCTTTCGGACGTTCGTCATCGCCAGACACGATACCGGGCAGGCCTGCGCGCAGATGCCGCAGCTGACGCAGACTTCATACGTGAAAACCGGATGTTTGCGCGCCATACTACTCCACCTCCAGCAACTGCGGAATTTGGAGACGGGCAAGCGATTCTTCGGTTGGAACCCCCGTTTGCTCGTCCCAGCCGAACGTTTTCCAATAGAGGGAAACCTGCTCGCCGTTTCGCAGCTGAACGCCCTTGAGCGGCCCGTTTTTGAGCGGCGGTTTACCCTCCATGCGATCCGGCAGGACAAACGACGCCGGAGCAACGCCATGCTTGATGTTGAATAATTGTCGTAAGGTTTGAATCCGCTCGCCAATCTGCATGTAATGATCGCCGTCGTACTCCCAGCCCGCCGCGGCGTTCAGGTAGTCCACCAATCTCCACATATGCACGCCCATCATCTCGGCGTAATAGCAGCCGCCCGCGCCGTCCACCAGCATGGAATAGCAGGCGTTGGCCTTGGCTATCCAGGCGATCGTGTCGTTCGGGATTAAATCCTCGGACTTTTTGTGCATCTTTGCAGGCGGCGCCCATGAGCAGATATCGCAGAGCGACATTGCGCCATACTGCAGTCCCATGCCGATGGTGTGTTTCCCCGGCGCGGGTTCCGCAACAAAGTGCACCGCCAGCTGCGGGTCGTTGCGGCTGTCGTGCATGCCCGGTTCTTGCCCGCCAATCTGCATGGCGCGTTCCGTTCCGCCATAGTAGGCGGCGGCGCGTTTTACCCCGTCCGCAAGGATATCTCCAATGCCCTCTCTGGAAATCATGCGCTCAACAAGCGATATGATCGATTGCGCGTTCCCCCAGGTGAGTTCCAGTCCGTCCGTCTGCTTCTTTGTCAGGATTCCCGCTTCGTAGCACTCGATCGCCCAGGCGACCGTGTTGCCCGCGGAGATGCTGTCCATGCCCGCGCGATTGAGTAGTTCGTTGATATAGAAAACCGCTTCGAGATCGTTGTTTTTGCAAAGCGGGCCGAACGCCTGCAGCGTTTCATACTCAGGTTTGTGGGTCTCGGGAAAGCCCTTGTAGGCGATGTCCTTGATGTCCAGCCGTCCCCCGCACCCCATCGGACAGGAATAGCAATGGTACTTCTGAAATTCAATACGGTTGATCCGCTCCGGGTTATACGCTTTTACCGCGCCGGGTACGTCCTTCGGCCCGCCAGCCCAGTTCAAAATCGGCCCGTCACCGCTGGTAATCGCCATCGTCGTATTGGAGGGCGTTCCCCACTCCTTGAACAGATAGGCCGTGAGCGCGCCGTCCAGCGGTACGCTCGGCATCTTTCCAAGCATCATTCCGCCAAAGCCGAGCATGCCGCCCATTCCGGATGGAAGCGACATCTTGTTAAGCGTTGTGCCAAGTTTTTTCGAAAGCGCAAATACCCGCTCACGGTCGGCGCACGGCATTGGTTTCGAACCCGCGAGCACCACCGCCTTTAAGCGTTTGGAACCCATCACTGCGCCAACGCCGCTGCGCGCGGCGATGCGCCCGCCCTCGTTGCAGATGCCGGAAATGAGCGAAAGCCGCTCGCCCGCCTGACCGATCAGAGCAACGCGAGGCTTTTTCTTTTGGCGCGTGTCGCGGCAGATTTTTTCCTCGGCCTCCGTTGCGTCCATGCCCCAGTAGGCGCTTGCGTCCCGCAGTTCCGCGCCGGCGTTGTCGCACCAAAGGTAAACCGGATGGTCGGAAACGCCGGTAAAGAAGATGCCGTCGTACCCGCACTGCTTGATTGCGGGCGCGAACACCCCGCCGCAGTTTGCGTCGCCCCATCCGCCGGTCAGCGGGCTCTTGCAGACAACCGTCCAGCGGCCGGTAAAGAACGAACCCGTTCCGGTGAGCGCGCCGGAAACAAAGCCGAGCATGTTCTCCGACCCCAGCGGATCAGCGCCTTCCGGTATGTTTTTATAGAGATACCACGCGCCGAGCCCTTTGCCGGAGAGAACCGCTTCGTACACCGCATCCGGGATTTGTTCGGTTTTGATCTCGCCCGTCGAAAGATCGACGCGCAAAACCTTGCCCAGACAACTCTTCATTCACATGCAACTCCCGCGTCGTATTTGAGTTGCCGCCGCAGCGGCAGCCACCAGATAAAGCCAAACAGCATACAAAACAGAGTTGACTTCCATGCGGGCATGCCCGTCCTTCGCCCCATTTTGATTCCGATCAGCAAGTGTTCCGCCAGATGCAGCAGGAACAGCCCGGCTAGCAGCCAGTACCAGCCTGAGAAAATCGAAAGCAGAATCGCCCCGATCCACAATAGTATTGTAACGGAATATCCGGCAAGCTGCCAGCCCTGCGTCGCTTCGCCGAGGCCGGAATCGCATGCAGACAATACGATTTCCCATTGGCTTTTGAGCTGCTGCGCCTTTTCTTTCGCAGTCATCGGCGGGAGCGGCCAGCGGATAAAGTCCTTCTGTTCATCCTCAGGCTTTAAGATCGGCAGTCCGAATACGCGGTCTTCGTGCGTGCTCGGGCAGTCCACGTAGCGGCCAGCCGCAATATGCTTCTTGCGAACGAGAACGGTCTTAATCATGCCAGTCAGCGTCTGGAAAAGCGCTTTGTTTTTTACGCTCATAATCGGCATGGTGACTCCCGCGGCGCGACAGACGACGGACATGCACTTTGCCGGGTCGCAGCAGCCGGTCGCAACGAACTGGCTCACGCCTTTTGCCGTCATGGCGCAGTTGCCAAGCGCCATCTTGCGCATGGGCAGGGCGGCGATCTCCGCAAGCGTATAGGGTTTGCCGGTCTTGTCAAACCAGTACCGTTCCCCGTCGATGAGGATGCCCTCGCCTTCGATGATGCAGAGCGCAAAGTCCTTGCGTACGTTCTTTTTGTAGTTATAGTAGTCCAGCCCGGTTTTCGCCGCGGCGAGACAGCCGCCGGTGCATGCCTGCTCCAGCGCAAGCGCCATTTCGGGCGTTACCTTGTCTTTATCGGTCACAACGGGCGCCCCGTTACGGACGTGCCCGGCCAGCGCCAGAAGATTTGGAAATTCGCGCGCGGTCTTTTCGTCCATAAAGGAACTGATCGCGGGGCGGAACTTCGTAACGCTCGCTTCGCCGATGATCTCCACCGCGGGATCGCCAAAGCCGCGGCGCGTCGCCTCGATCATCAGCTTGTTCTGATCCGGATCAAACCCCATCATGCGTGTGGTAACACGATCGGCTTCCACGCTGTTGTTGCTCACGATGATCTTTCCAACGCGCACGGGATCGACCGGCGCGGGCGTGTTGCCCTCCCCGCCGATGATTCCGTCAATCACCGTCAAATCCGGCTTGAACAAGTACAATAAGTCCGCGAGCTTTTTGTCGATCAGGTAGCTGTGGTTGCGCTCGCGCAGAAAGTACGGGATCGTACCCATCGCGTTTTTGAATCCGAGCGTTACCCCGGTGTAGAGGTTTGTCTTCATCTTGGGCACGGAGATATAGAACGCTTCCTTCCGCACGGCCGCGTCCAGCGTGTCCGGCAGGTAGACTTCCTTCATCACTTCCGCCTTCGGCAGCATATACCGCACGACAGGCCGCAGCTCCAGCGCTACCAGCTTGGTTCCGTAGTGCTTTGCGATGCGGTCGTATCCCGCCACGCGGAAGCTCACGGGCGTCGGCATCGGTTTTCCGGAGGATTCCGCAATGGTGATATCGTTTGTATAGCGTTTGATGTACCGCACAACCGCTTCAAAGACGCGCGGGTCGGTCGTTTCCGGGTAATCCCGCTCGTCAAACCCGCTGTCATGATAGACCGAAACGAGGTTTGGTTTGATGATCACCGGGCGGTTGTTCTTGAGTTGCTCGGAAAAGTGCACCGCGGCGTCGAGCTTGTCCAGCGCGCGGTCCACCGTCTGCCGGATGGCCGCGACCTCCGGTATGCTGTCGTATGCCGCGGTTCCAAACGCCTTCGGCAGCACCACAAAGTCCGTTAAGTAGTCGAGCGGCGCTGCCTGTTCAATGACGACCGTACTGTTTGCCACGTTCATCACACTCCGTATTCGCCGTATTCGCAGCCGATGTTCTTTGCCTCGATTTCATCTAGCAGAATCGCTTTGCCGCCCTTCTTTTCATAAAGCTTGATCACGCCGGTTCCGTTTCCACCGTTCCAGAGGCGGTTATGGAGCTTTTTGCCGTTTGGCGCTTCATAGTTGATTAACAGCATGTCTTTCTTGCTGCAGCGAATGCTGACGTCCATCACCGCGGTTGTCGTTTCCTGACGAACGTGCCAGAGTATCTCGGTTTCCGTTTCCTCGCCGGAGAACTCCGTGCGGCAAAGCGTCCAGAACTTGGAAAAGTTGAACTCATAGCTCTTGCCTTCGTAATAAAAATCGGACAGCAGTTTGCGATCCAGCGCGACTCCCAGCACCTTCGGCCTGCCGCCGCCGATGTTGAACACACTGTTGCCGAGGCGTTTACCGGTGACTTTGCTGACAAGATTGTTGCTGGAAAGCCAGACCCAGGGACTCGTGAAATCTCCGCCCCAGTTTTTATCGGCATATCCAAAGCACGTTTCCGGCTTGACGACGTACTCCCTGCCGTTGAGTTTGACGGTTCCGCTGTATGCGGTTTTCATGCCCTCTGCATGCCAGAACATTTCAAACGCGTTCAGCCGCTGAAAGAACTTCGACGCGCCGTAACCCACGTGGAACGCAATTTTTTTGTCGATTTCGAGATCCCATTCCAGCGTGCCGCCGTTGCACATGTACTCCGGGTGCGCCTTGGCTTCCTCGTCGGTCAGCGTAATGGAGCCTTTTATATGCGTTTCCGAGCAGGAGCAGTCTCCAGCCTTGATCTCCAGATCCGTATCGTAAGCAAGCGAAACGTCTTTCCAGGCGAAGAACCGGTGCAGCTGCCCCGCGTGCTCGCCCCACCAGCCGACTTTCACCATCAAATAGGAGGGTTTCTTTCCGTCTGTCTTTCTCTCGGGCAGCTGGCCAAATACCGGCTTGTCTTCCGCCAGCGCGGGGTTGCAGGCAAAGAATTCTATAAAGAACGGCTGTTGTTCTCCGGTTTGCGCGTCTTCGGCAGTGAAGTTGTGCCACCACCAATCGTAGCCGCGCTTGCTCAACGGCCCGCGCAGCATAAAATGATCTCTCTGCTTGTCGCTGATGTTCGCCATTTGATCACCCTCCTGTTTTATTGTTATGATCCGGCGCGTAGAAATAATTCCCGCGCATGATATCGCTCAGAATCGTAACGATTTCGCCGCGATCGGTTGCCCGATCCTCCAGCAGCCAAATTCTGTAGACTTCAATGAATGCCGCAACCCAAAATCCGTTGAAATAGCGCTTTTCCGTTTCCGTACGGTTTTCGCGCTGGCAGGCAAGCACCGGCGGCAGTTGCACCAGCTTTTCACGGAACACGCCCTTTGCCAGATCGGTCAGCTCGTTATCGACGAGCAGCCGGAAGAAACTTGCGTTTTCTTCTACGATTGTCGTATAGATATCGGTGAGTTTTTCAATGGTATCCACGTGCTCCATCTGAACGCGAAGCATGATGTCGTCCATCATCTTCGTCAGGTGGCGGGAAAGAATTGCGTCTTTATCGGCAAAATTCAAATAAAACGTCTGCCTGGAGAGCCCGGCGCGCTCGGTCAGCGTTCGAATCGTGATGGTTTTATAGGGCTGTTCCTGCATGAGTAAAAGCAAAGCTTCTTCAATACTGTCCTTCGAACGGACAGACATAGGGTTTTCTTTCATGATGTGATTCTCCGATGTGTTTATACTGTATTATATACTGCGCGAAAAAACTTTACAATAGTCTATTCTTTTACATGTGTCTATTTTATGCGAATCAAGAATCGTTGCCGCAGCTTCGTGATGATTGGTTGCGCTGCGGCATTGGTTCAGTCATTTGTATGCATGCCTGATATATTTGTACAAAGCGTGCGTTTGCCGGAGTTTTTCGTCGCATCCGATTGCGGAGCTGCAAATCAGGCATGCTTTGAGCGCCGCTAAATCCCGACGCTCTTCCGGTACCGCGCGGGCGATACGGCTGTTTTTTTGATGAATTGCTTGGTAAAGTGGTTGCGGTCGGCAAAGTTCAGCCGCTCGGCAATCGCGTCGATGGAGAGGTTGCTGTCCCGCAGCATGGCCGTTGCCAGCTCAATTTTCTTGGAGAGGTAATAATCGTAGGGCGTACAGCCTTGCTTCTTTTTAAATATGGCGGTCAGCTGCCGGTCGGAAAGGTGAAACGCCTCGCAAAGGCCGCCGATGGAGAACTTTTCCTGAATATGGCTGCTGATGAAGTTTTCAATTTGATCCTCAATCGGTGAAACGGCGGTGGAACTGTTGGAAGCCGGTTTTCTCTGCGAGGATCGCATGTCCAGCAAGATCTTGTGGATCAGCAGCGCGATTTCGTCGCCCGCGTGTTCGCCGGAGGGCGACTGAATCAGCGCCGAAATTCTGGCAAACTCGGTTTCTATGCTGTGCATGGCGACAATCGGCTGCAAAGTGTCGAAGTACGCCGCAACGAGGCTGTCCAGCAAACCGCCCCGGCAGTTGATCCAGAGCATGGAATGCGGATTGAGCGGATCGGTCTCGATCTTGTTCTTCGTGCGCGCGGGAAACAGGTAACAGTCTCCCTTTTTCAGCTTTTCCATGCGCTCGTTGTAGGTGATATAGGCGTCCCCGCTGACGATATACGCAAATACGGTCGTTTTGCTGTTCTCCCGCGCGATAACGTAATTCTGATCCGGCAGCAGAACCCCGCAGGAGCTGACGTAGATCAGGTCGTCCTTCATCTTGCTCGCGTTGTAATAAATCGTCTCGTTAAAAATTTTCATCTCGGCACGCACTTTCCCGCATGATTTCGGTTTTGTACATAATTACAGGCATATTATATGTATCATTACCTATTGTAATCGAATACACTGTCCTTGTGAACCATCCATTCTATTTTTCCGGGGTAATCTATGTATAGAGAAGAATATCCGCGTCCGGGGTTTGTCCGCTCCCGTTGGCAGAATCTCAACGGACCCTGGCAGTTCGAAATTGAAAAGAACAGCAAAGATTACCTGCGCGCTGAGCCGTACGATTCCGTCATCGAAGTGCCGTTTTGCCCGGAGAGCAAACTTTCCGGCATCGGGCATACGGCGCCGCTGACTTCCGTATGGTACCGGCGGGCGTTTTCGCTTATGCCGGAACAACTGGGCGGAAGCGTCCTGCTGCACTTTGGCGCGGTGGATTACATGGCGAATGTGTTTGTCAACGGCGTATTCGTGGGCAGCCACAGCGGCGGATACACACCGTTTTCACTGGATATCAGCCCGCTTGTTCACACAGGCGAAAACACCCTGACGCTCAACGCCAAGGACGACTATCAGGACGGAACGATCCCCTCCGGCAAGCAGTCCAACCGGCCGGAGTCCTACGGGTGTCTGTATACCCGCACGACCGGCATCTGGCAGACCGTATGGCTGGAGTTCACCGGAAAAACGTACTTTTCCAAAACGAAAATCACGCCGGATGTGAACAGCAAAACCATCTTCATCGAAGCCGCGCTGAACCGCGCTATGCAAGGCTCTTGCGAAGCGGAAGTCCGTTTTAAGGGCACGCGCCTCGCGCAGAAAAGCGCCCTCGTCAACGGCGCGCAACTTTCGTTTTCGATTCCTCTGGACTGTGAAATCGCTCTTTGGGACGTCTTTCAGCCCAACCTCTACGATATCACGCTAAAACTCGTCGAGGACGGTCGTGTTTCGGACGAGGCGAAAACCTACTGCGGCTTTCGCACGGTTGAGATCAGCGGCAGATCGCTGCTGCTCAACGGCAAACCCGTGTTTCTGCGGCAGGTGCTCGACCAGGGTTACTACCCGGACGGCGTGTACACCGCGCCCAGCGCCGCGGATCTGGAGCGGGATATCGACTTGGCCATTGCGCTGGGGTTCAACGGCGCGCGCCCGCATGAAAAGGTGTTTGAAGAGCGGTATCTGTACTACGCCGACCGCAAGGGGTTCCTGCTCTGGGGGGAATACCCGAACTGGAACTGCCGGACAAAGCCGAGCAACCCCGTCGGGTTGAAGCACACGCTGGATGAGTGGCAAACGGTGCTGGAGCGCGACTACGGCCATCCGTCCGTGATCGGCTGGTGCCCGCTCAACGAAGCGCGGTTTGTCTGGGGCAACGCAACGGACTATACCGGGCAAAAAGCGCTGTACGATCTGACGAAGGCATACGATCCCGCCCGCCCGGTCATCGGCAGCAGCGGCGGCGATTTGTTCGTAAGCGATATCCACGACGCGCATTTCTATACGCACGACGCGGGCATGCTCAAAAAGCTCGTCCGCAGCGGACGCTACAACGAAGCGCCCGATTTTGTCTATTCCATTTGGCGAATCTTTCAGAATAAATTGCTGAAAAAGAAAGATCTGCTCCAGCTCCCCTGTTATGTTTCCGAATACGGCGGGCTCTCCTTCCTCGTGGAGGGAAAATCCTGGGGATATCACGGAAAGTACACCGCCGAGGAAGCGTTCGTTCAAAAATACCGCGAGCTGACTAACGCGCTGTTTGAGGAGGACTGCATCGGTTTTTGCTATACCCAGCTCTACGATGTGGAGCAGGAGCAAAACGGCCTTCTGCGGTACGACCGCTCCGCAAAGCTCTCACCTACAGGGGCGGAAGCCATCCGGCGGTGCAACGCGCAGCCAAAACAATAGCAAACGCAAAATCAAGCGGATCAGCCGCGAAAAATAGGAATCCTGTTCAATAAACGATTGGGAGGTAGCTATGGAACAAGGAACCAAACAAACAACCAAGCTCGGCAGTAAAAACTGGATCGGCATTTCGCTGTTCGCCGCCCTGGGCAGCGTTGCGTGGTGCATGGAAAACGACTTTTTGAACCTGTTCATCGACCGGACGATCTCCACGAACCCGCTCGTCATTTCGCTCATCGTCGCCGCCAGCGCCATCACCGCAGCGCTGACAACCATGCTTGTCGGCATCTATCTGGATCGAATCGGCAAGCGCGTCCGGTTCATGAGCTGGGGCTACGTCATCTGGGGCTTTGTGATCATGGCGTTTGCGCTCATCAACGTAAAAGGCATTTCCAACGCGCTGGGCATTACGGAAAGCGCGGCCGTGGTCGTCTGCATCGTGATGGTGACGCTGATGGACTGCATCATGACGTTCTTTGGCTCGGCTTCCAACGACGCGGCGTTTAACGCGTGGGTTACGGACATCACGAGCCCCTCCAACCGCGGCAAAGTGGAAGGCGCGCTGGGCATCTTCGGCTTTCTCGGCGTCAGCCTCGTGTTCATGTTTGATTTTCTCGGCGGCATCACCTATAACCACTACTTTGACGCCGCCGGCAACGAAGTGACCAACTATGTGGAAGGCGGCACGGTCGTCCACGGGAACTGGACGCTGTTCTTTATCGTCATCGGCGTGCTCGTGCTGCTGGCTGGTATTCTGGGCAGATTTTTTGCAAAAGACGCGCCGCACCTCAAGCCAAATCCGGACAGCCGCATGAACAAGATGCTCTACGGCTTTCGCTGGAGCGTCGTCAAGCAGAACAAAAGGCTCTATACAACCCTCTTGGGCAGTTCGCTGCTTGGCATCGCGGGGATGACGTTTTCGCCGTACCTGCTCATCTATATGGAGCGCACGCTCGGCTTTAAGGATTACATCATTCCGTATGGCATCCTGAATATCGTAAGCGTTGCGTTCGGGTTTGCGTTTGGCATGTATGCCGACCGGAAGGGCAAAAAACTGCGTTTCATCCTGCCCGGGCTGTTGGTTTACATTCTTGGCTGCGCCATTATGTTTCTCGGTACGACGAGTAAGTTCGCCTCCAACGCCATTTACGTATTCTGCGCGGGGTCAATGGTCAACGGCTTTGGCAGCGCCATGATTGCCAACGTCTTTGGCGCGAAAGTGCGGGACTATACGCCGCCCGACCGCGTCGGCCTGTTTCAGGGTGTTCGCATGGTGTTCAATATCATGATTCCAATGTGCATCGGCCCCGTTATTACCGCTGTGATCAACAACATCAATAAAGCCAACACCATTGGCTACGACGCAACGGGGAACGCAATTTTTAACTATTCCTCCTCCATGTTCCTCTTTGGCGCGGTGATGGTGCTGCTGGTACTGATTCCGCTTAGCATGCTCAAAAAGTTTGAAGCAAAAGAAGCGCTTCTTCCTCCGGCCGATCCGTCCGCCGAAGGGTAAGCGCGGCGCAAGACCGCATCCGTAAAACATAAAAAAGGGCGTTCCCCGCGTGTTTGATACGAAGGGAACGCCCTGTTTGTTTGCCGCGCTAAAAGCGGATGATCTCCGGCTCCGCGCCAAAGGAGCAGATCGCGGCGGTCGCGTTTTTGAGGTAAAACACCTGGCAGTTGCCGTCGTCCGCGCTGTACATGCCCTTGAGCGACGGATAGATATCCAGCATGTGCTGTCTTGCTTCGCGGCGGTCGTCTTCCACCACTTCCGCCTGCAGGCGAATCCATCTGCCGCCCGCCATGCCGCTGATCTCGATCTTGGGGTTTGCCATCATCTGTTTTGAAACGCTTTTCTTTTTGCCGGTTTGAATGTAGAGCCTGCCTTCAAACAAATCCACCGTCCCGAACGGGCGGACGCGGGGCTGATCGCCTTCCATCGTCGCAAGATAGTATGTTTCACACTGCTTTAAAAATGCAAATACGGTTTCCATATGCCCTCCAAAGATGTTTCTTCTGCCAACGCAGTCGTTTGGTACTATTGAACCACCAACGCCGCTGAAATACAAGCTCCTCCTTTTCCGCCGGGCGAGGGCATTGGCGAATTCTAAATTCGCTTGGATTGTAACAAGGTTACATAATCCGCGTGTAACAGACGATATACTCAAGAAAAGAATCGTGATATGATTCAGTCAGGAAGTGATCGTTATGAAGAAATTCGTTTTGTTTACCGCCGTTCTTTCGGCATTTTTACTGCTGTTTGCCGCAGGGTGCGCGTCCGCAGCAACAGCTGCGGCAACCGCCGCAACCGAAGCCCCCGCCGCCGCCGCGCAGACTGCCGCGGCCGCTGCCGCCGAACCGACAGCCGCGCTTTTGCAACTCACGCTTGAGGAGCTCAAGCAGTACGACGGCCAGAACGGCAACCCTGCGTATGTCGCCGTGGACGGCGTAATCTACGACATGACCAACGTCCCCGAATGGAAGGACGGCAAGCACAACGGCTATACGGCGGGTCAGGATTTAACGGACATCATCAAAAATAAGTCTCCGCACGGCTTAGCCAAGCTGCAGGGCGTTCCCATTGTTGGCGAACTCGTGGGCTGAGCCAGCGCCTACCGCGCAGCGATAATGAAATAATGTCGTTTCCCGGCGACAGACGCGCCGGCGAACATAGGAGGTAACGTATGAATTGGATCCGTTTCATCGGTTGGTTGAATATCGGGCTGCTCGGCGTGATGGTTCTGCCGTTTCTGCTTCGGCAGTTCAGCATGCACGTGCATAAAATCAAGGGCAAGTGGTACCCAAAGCTCAACAAGTTCCTCAGAACGATCCATAAGCCGCTGGGCATTGCGATTGTGCTGTTGGCAATGCTGCATGGCTACCTCGTCTTCGGCGGGTTCCGCCTGCATACGGGCACGCTGGAGTTTTTCGCCATCGTGATTATGGCCGCGCTGGGGGCGACGTTCTATTTTACCAAGAAGAAGCCATTCCTCGTTTGGCACCGCTGGGCGCTGGTACTGCTGGCGGTCATGGTGCTCGTGCACCAGATTTTCCCGAATTTGATCTACACGCTGTTCGGATAACCTTTTCTTCGAAAAACTTGGGATTGGATAATGCCCCCGCTGGCAATCGGCGGGGGTTTTGTTTACGTTTCTGTTGAGGTATTCTCCGGCGCAACCCGTTCGCTCCTCGCTTCCTTGCCGAATTTTTCAATCTATGATAGCCTAAAAGAAAGAAATCGTTTCCTCTGCCGCGTCTGCGGCTTGTGAAACGTGCGTTTGAAAGGAGTACCCCCACAACCATTTTTATCATAAGGAGCAAATCATGAATCTTGCAGTAATCGGCACATCGCGAAAAGAAAACGAAAAACGACACCCCATCCATCCTGCTCATCTTTCGGGAATTCCGGAACACGTACGCAGTCACCTGATGTTTGAAAAAGGGTACGGCGCTCCGTTCGGCATGTCGGACGACGAGATAGAAGCCCTGACCGGCAACCGCCCGGCGGAGCGCAGGAAGCTCCTGCGGGAATCCGCCGCGGTACTCATCACCAAGCCGGTCATTGAGGACTTTGAGGAAATGAAGGACGGCGCGCTGATCTGGGGCTGGCTGCACAGCGTGCAGCAGCGGTATATCGCGCAGCTGGGCATCGATAAAAAGCTCACGCTCGTCGCATGGGAAAACATGTATTTCGAAAGCGGGCGGGAACTGATTCATACCTTCTGCCGCAACAACGAAATGGCCGGGTACTGCGGCGTGCAGCACGCGCTGGAGGTGGCGGGTATAGACGGCAACTTCGGGCCCAAGCGCCACGTCGCCGTCATCAGCTTTGGTTCGGTCAGCCGCGGCGCGGTGTTCTCGCTGCGTTCCCACGGCTTTCACGATATCGCGGTCTATACACAGCGGCCGCCTTCGCTCGTAGCCAATCAGATTCCGGGAATCGTGTACCGTCAGTTTGTCGAGCGCGAAGACGGCGAATTCGAAATTGTCAATCTGGACGGCACGCGCACGCCGATGCTGGATGCGCTGTGCACGGCGGATATCATCGTCAACGGTATTCTGCAAAACCCGGTCAGGCCGATTATACTCATCTCCGAAAACGACCTCGACCGCTTTACAAAACCCTGCCTCATCATTGACGTGAGCTGTTCGCGCGGAATGGGATTCAGCTTTGCGTATCCTACGACGTTTGAAAACCCCGTTATCGACCTTGGCATCGTCCAGTACTACGGGGTCGATCATACGCCCGCGCTGCTTTGGAACAGCGCCACTTGGGAGATTTCCACCGCGCTGCTGCCGTATCTGGAATCGGTCGTGCTCGAACAGCCGAACAAGGTGATCGAGGGCGCGCTGGATATTCAGCACGGCAAGGTGCTGAATCAGGATATCTTGATCTACCAGAACCGTTCGCAGGTGTATCCGTATAAGCAGTTGTGATACTGTTGATTGGCTTGTTTGGAAGCTGCTCGAATAATTAGTAGATAATGCCCCCGCTGGAATAGGCGGGGGTAATTATTTCTGCGCGTGACAATTATTGCGTGTACTGATAAAATCAGTTCATTAAGATGCAGCTTCGGAGGCCATATCACATGGTACGAACCAGTATTTTTGATAAACTTAACGCAAATGTCGATCTAGAGAAAGAATTCAATAGGTTGGACACTCTATTTTCAAGTATTAAATGTATATATGCAACTTTGGATAAAGTAAAATACAGTTTCACTATGAGAGAGCTAATTGATCATTTTTACTTCTCACAATGGGCTAATCGAGGACATTGCCTCAATCTCTCTGATTTTCTCGAAACATTTGATTATGAAGAGAAGTTGCTTGATATTCCATATGACGAGGAAACCTTTATTGACCTCATGGAACTTTTTTACAACCTCTATCAGCTAATTAACGAAAACATAAAAGAAAGATCTTTAACTATACGATCAAGTAGCGATTATGATCTTTTCAAGAAAATCCTAGATGATATTTTGGAGTATAATAATCTCACTACGTACTATAATTCACAACTTGAACAGATGCTTATAACCCGCAAAGATGAAGCCGTTACCGCAGTCGTAGAAATTGAAGAAGATTCCAGCCTTGCATTTGAGATTGTTCAATACAATCACCATGCACTAAAAGGCGATATCGCAAAAAAGAAAGCAATTCTTTTTAAGCTCGGTGCACAGCTCGAACCTAAGAGAAAAGAACTCGACAGAATTAGTCCTAGGTTATCCGAGAATATTTTTACGTTTCTAAATAATTTGAACATCCGTCATAATAATATTGAACCAGGTAATTCTAAACACAAGCAGTGCGTAGTCGACATGAAACCCGAAGAACTCGAAAACTGGTACGACGAATTATATCAAATGATTCTGCTTGCAAGGCTTGAGCTGGATAATGTTGAGAGAATGAAGAAAGCAGATGAGCTGCGCAAGAACTTCTAGGTACCAACAAGGCCGCCAATTTCTTGGCGGCCTTTGTGCATTCAATCCCTTATTACAGTACCAGACTCGGGGGCGCATAGACCCGCGCACCCATCTCCTGATCGAGCATGTATAGCCCCTTGCTGTCGGTGCCGAACAGCTCCATCTTCTTGATGTTGTCCGTCGAGTTCGTTTCCTCTTCCGCCTGCTCCCTGACAAACCAGTCGAGGAACTGCATGGTGCGGAAGTCCTTTGCCTCGTAGGCTGCTTCGTAGATCGCGTGGATCGAAGCCGTTACGAACTGCTCATGCTCCAGAGAAGCGCAGAGCGCGTCGATATGCTTTTTCAGCGGCGTGGCGGGCTTTTCGATGGCCTCGAACGTCACCTTGATCTCGTTGTTCTGCATGTACTGAATCATCAAGAGCGCGTGGTCGCGTTCTTCCTGCGCCTGTACCTTGAACCAGTTGGCAAACCCCTTCAGACCCTGTTCTTCATAGTAGTTGGCAAAATGCAAATACAGGTATGCGGAGAAAAATTCCTTCGTAATCTGTTCGTTCAGCAGTTTCATTACTTTTTCCGTAAACATCTTCATTCTCTCCTTTTCGTTCGTTCGATTTGCGTCTTACTCTTTTGTTCACCTTCAGTATAAGGGGTCTACCCGTATCTTACCGTGCCTTTATCACAGAAAGCAAGCGTAATCCGGCGCAAAACGTTGCAATCCTCGCCAAACAGCGCCGGAGGCCATAAAAACCCCGCTATTCCGCGTAAGTTTGTGATAAAAGCACGGTGGAACACATAAACGGTGCTATACTGAACGTATAAGAGAGGTGGCGGAAACATGATTTACACAAGGGCCGCATCTGCGGACGAATTGAAAGACGGCGAGAAGAAAAAAGTCATCCTCGAAAACAATGTCATTCTACTGGCAAAACTCAACGGAACCTATTACGCGCTCGACAACAAATGCCCGCATATGGGCGGATCGCTTGCAGATGGAACCCTCAGCGGCACCAGCATCGTTTGCCCGCGGCACGGCACAGCCTTTGACGTAAGAACCGGCAAGGTTGTAAAAGGCGGCAAAATGATTTTTATCAGCATTAAGGCGGCAAACGCGCGCACCTACCCCGTCCGGGTAGAGGACAACGACGTGCTGGTGGGGCTCGATTAATCCTATCGGTGAACAGCTCCGCCGGCGGGCGTCCGCAACGGCATCGACAAACAGAAAGGAAGTAATCCTCATGAAAAAGAACGTAGGCAACACCGATCGCTGGATTCGGATTGTTCTCGGAATCGCACTTTTAAGTTTAATCGTATTTCTCAACGGAGGCATCCGCTGGATCGGGCTGATCGGGCTGATCCCGCTCATCACCGGTATTTTGAACTACTGCCCCATCTATTCCCTGCTGAAGATCAGCACGAACAAGGGTAAATAACGGAACACGGCATAACGAATGAACAAGCCCCGTCGAGCGGTATCGGCGGGGCCGTTTTTTGCGGAAAAGCAGGCTTATTACGCGATCTTGTTGGAAAACTTCCGGTAGAGAACCCAAACCCAAACCAGCGAGGACGCGACGGCGGGCACGGCGTACCAGACGCTTCCGCTGAAAAAGAGCTTGGCAATCCAGAACGACGGCAGAGGCGAAAACAGGTACTGCGCGCCGTTGGCAAGGAAAAACGGAACCGGCAGCCCCAGCAGCAGCGCACTCAGGAGTTTCCCCAGTGCCATTCCCTCCACGCGGTTATGTGAAAACGAAACTACCAGCAGTGACATCGGTATGCTCATTAGGGCTCCCAATACGCCTACCAGAAGGATGTTCGGCCACGTCCAAGCAGTGAGCGTAAAAAAGTGTAGAATCCCTGCCGTTGCTGCAATGGAAATGACCGCCGGAAACAGAAGCCGCGAAAGAACGTATCCGCCTCTGCCAATCGGGGTTACCGTAAGATAGGCTGAGATGTTCTCATCGAATTCGGTCAACATCACCAGGGAGGAAACAAAGCAAAATAGGAATGGCGTCATAATAGCAAGAAAAAGATCGATCATCAGGTAATAGTCAGCCAATATTGCAGTTTTGCCGAAGCTTTCGCAAAGCAGTGTCTCCGCATAAGGCACGCCAAAGCGAAACATACAGCCGGCCAGCAGCGGCGCGGCGAACACAGCAATCAGCATACCGTCTCCGGCAATCTGCCTGAGCAGCATTTGAAAGGAGCGAAGCATTGCTTTCACAGCCGTACACCTCCCAGCGTTTGAAACATCTTTTTAACAGCGCCAATCGCTGCCGCCGCAAATAAGGCCGTCCATCCCAGCAGCAGTGCCAGCGCGCCCAGCGTGTCCTTGCCCGGCATGCAGAGCATCATCATGGAAACGCCGGGATGCAGCGCGAGCCAGCCGCCCGGCTGCCAGAACAGCCAAACAACGGCAGGCGCAACGATGATAATCTCGGCGGGAACGGTTGCGAGTATAAACTGATTCAACGAGGAAATTTTGCACGCCACGAACAGCCCTACCGAGGAGAACAAGCAGGAGCAGAGAAACACACCTGCGATAAATCGCAGCGGATGGGTGACCACCCCGGCGGGGATGCCGATGGCAAGCGCCACGAGGGTTGACACGAGTCCGATGGAGACGAGTTTGCTCGCCACATACTCCCACGGCTTGACCGGAGAAATTGCGAGGCTGTCCAGCACGCGCTCGTTCTTTTCAAACAGCACGATCGCGCCCATAAAGAAAAGCCCCATCGCCGCCGGATCGGTATAGATCATCAGCACCGCCGCCTGCTCCCGCCAGGACGCGGGAAACGCAGACAGCAGGCCGATATACAGCAGCGAAAACAGCAGATACAGCAGATAAAAGCCGTATTTATATTGAAAGCGGATATCGCCGCGAATCAGCGCGAGCGTTCTCATTGCAGCTGCCTCCCCGTGAGCTCCACGAAGATATCGTTGAGCGTCGGCTCTCCGGAATGGATGGAGCGCAGGCGGTTTTCCCGTATCAGCTTCTGCAGGGTTTCGTCCCCGGCAGTTTGCGTCAGCGGCGATTCCGCCGTGCGCTCCAGACCGTCTTCCAGATAGGTATACGTCACTTTTGCCGCGCCGCGCCGCATAATGAGCGAACGCGGGCTGTCCAGCGCGCGGAGGCCGCCATCCACAATGAACGCCACGCGCTCGCAAAGCTCCGTTGCGTCGTACATATTATGCGTCGTGAGCAGAATCGTCTTGCCCTTTTTCTGCTCCGCAAGGATGAGGTCCTTCATCACGCGCGCGTTGGAAGGGTCGAGCCCGGAAGTCGGCTCGTCCAGAAACAGAATCTGCGGGTCGTGCAGCAGCGCCTTGATAAAGTTGAGGCGAGATTTCATGCCCTTGGAATAGTCGCCCACTTTTTTGTCCGCGTCCAGCAGGAGCCCGACGCTTTCGAGCAGGGCGTCGATCTCCCGGTGTCTGGGGTAAAGCGATGCAAAGAAGCGCAGATTTTCGCGCGCAGTCAGCTTTTCGTACAGGCTGGGGAACTCAAAGTCCACGCCGATCTTTTCAAAAAAGTGCGGTCCGTGGCGCTTCACTTCTTCCCCGTCCACCACCACGCTGCCGCCGTAACGCGGAATCAGCCCGGTGAGAATCTTCTGCAGCGTGCTTTTGCCCGCGCCGGACGGCCCCAGAAAGCCGAAGATTTCGCCTGTGCCGACGGAAAAGTCCACGTTCTCAATGAACGGCTGTTTCGTATAGCTGAACTGCAGCTGCTGAACCTGAATCATCGTTTTCTCCCAAATCCTTCTTGCCGTTGCCGGCAGTTATTTCTGTTGCCCGGCTACCCCGCCCGCGCGGGACTCCTCCACGAGCTGGCGCGTTATGCCGTAGATCAGCATTCTGAGCGTATCGTCAAACAGCGCTTCGCCGATATCGTCCTTGTACATCAGCGTTAAAAACACACTTCTCAGCGCCGTGCTGTAAAGCTCCGCCCGCTCCGGTCGAACGCCCGGAAGAAGGCCGATCAGCGCGCGCACCTTGTCCGTATCGTGCTCGGCATGCAGGCTCGCGAGCTCCGGCGGGAGCGTCCGCATAAAGAACTCCAGCTCTCCGTCCAGCATCAGCCGCGGCAGAAACGAGTTGTCCATCTGTTTGTAGAGCCGGAAGATTACGTCCGTCAGCATCTCCGCGTCCGGCACTTTCGGCAGGGCGGTTACATCTGCAAGGAGCTGTTCCTGCATTTCGTCATTAAAGCGCAAAATCACGTCGAACAGCAGCCGCTCCTTGGACTCGTAGAAGAGGTAGAACGTCCCCTTCGGGATATTCACGCGCTTGGCCAGCTCGTCCACGGTCGTTTTGCGGATGCCGTACTGGCTCAGGCTCTTCTTTGCTTCCTCAATCAGCCGCTCTTTGATGTATTCCCGCTCGCTGTCGGTGAATGTCTTTGGCATTTCGCTCGCCTTCCATTCTGTTTGACCATTTATGTTGTTTTAGTCATTATGATATAAAACGTAATGCTTGTCAAGAGGCAAGTCGTTCTTTACATAGAGAGAAGCTTACTGAATGTACAAGAAGTGATGAATAAGAGTGAGCTCCACCGAGCGGTATCGGCGAGGTATTTCATCTCTCATGATTTCATTCAATGGCGCAGTCTCTATATCCAAACAATACAATCCATGTTAATATATGTACAACAATGTACAGCAGGAGAGCGTATGAAAAAGCAAAACGTGAAATATCTACTTAGCGGAAAATCAATTTATGAGTATTATGACCGGAAAGAGCCGCTCATCCGTGATTTGGATTTTTTAGCAAGACAAGGCACATATGTATTTCGCGGTTATTCGAAACAAGATCAATTACTACCGAATATCATTAGAGAGAAAGATTTATCAAAGCATGAGTACTACTTTCTCAATGAGTTCGAAAAGTATGGTAGTCATTATTTTATTGCAAACAACTCTATGGATTTTCTATCATATGCTCAGCACTATGGAATACCAACACGATTACTTGATTTGACCTATAATCCATTTATTGCGTTGAGTTTTGCACTTTTTGCAAGTAAAGGCCCGAATTATAAAGAAACCGAAGATAGGGATTATTACTATATACGTTTTTGCGATTTATCAGAAAGCATTGTTATAAAAGGATTCCCTGTTTTCCACGGAATCGAATTTGGTTCGTATGAATCAGGATCATTTTCAGTTCAGTGTAGAAGTTTCATCAGTGAATTAATCAGGTATATTGATGACATGAATCAAAATATGTTTGATGATTACTCTGCCGGTCTTTTGGCGTGTGACTACCAAGCCAATACGGGTAAAGAAGATTACGCTCGTATTTTGAGAGAAAAAATCGCGCAGAGACGTTTATGCTTTATGGATACAAATCAGTCAAACCAACGCATTATAATGCAGCAAGGTCTATTTCTTCTGCCGTATTCTTTGGTATCTGACGTTCATCTGTCGTTACTGGAGAGTAATACGCGTGTTATAAAAATCCATAGGAAGCTTAGGGGAGAGTTGCTTGAATATCTAGATACGCTCGGGTATAACACATTTCGACTTATGCCGGATCTTCCAAATATTTGCGCTGCAATTACCCAAAGATTCAAAGATAGAAATTAAAATCTAGCATTCTAAGTTCTCATATAATAAATATGTCTCCCCTTGCCTCACCTGATGAAGTATGTTAAAATTCAAACATAGTTTTTTTTGAGGGGGTCTGCTTCTTGGAGCACATCATCGAAGTGTCCGGCCTACAGAAATCGTATGGCGCCGTCCATGCGGTCAAGGGGCTGGATTTTTACGTGGAAAGCGGAAAGATCTTCGCCTTCCTCGGCCCCAACGGCGCGGGCAAGTCCACGACCATCGACATCATCTGCACGTTCCTCAAGGCGGACGCGGGCACGGTTGTTGTGGACGGCAGCACGCTGGGCAGGGACGATAACGCCATTCGCGCAAGCATCGGCGCGGTGTTTCAGGACGGGCTTCTCGACCCGCTGCTCACCGTGCAGGAAAACCTCCGCATCCGCGCGGGGTTCTACGGGCTGAAAGGCAAAAAGCGCGAAAAGGTAATTGCGGACGTTGCGAAAAAAGCGGGCGTCGAGGACTACCTCAAGCGCCCCTACGGCAAGCTCTCCGGCGGTCAGCGCCGCAGGTGCGATATCGCCCGCGCGCTGGTCAACACGCCGAAAATCCTGTTCCTCGACGAGCCGACCACCGGCCTCGACCCGCAGACGCGCAAGAGCGTTTGGGAAACCATCACCTCGCTCCAGCGCGAAACGGGCATGACGATCTTCCTCACCACGCATTACATGGAGGAAGCCGCCGAGGCGGACTTCGTGATCGTCATCGACAACGGCAACATCGTTGCCAAAGGTACGCCGAGCGACCTCAAGGAGCGGTTCACGACCGATAAACTCACGCTCACGAGCGCCAATCCGGACAAGGTCTGCGCCGTCCTCGACAACATGAAGATTGCGCACTCCGTCACCACCAACCGCGTGACGGTTCCGGTGCAGAACACCATGGCGGCTCTCCCGGTGATCGAGGCGGTCAAGGCGGACATCTCCGGCTTTACGGTGACCACAGGCACGATGGACGACGCGTTTATCGCCATCACGGGAAAGGAGATTCGCGAATGATGAACTGTTTACTTTGCGGCCTCCTGCCGTTTGACCGCTCTGCCATGCAGGGAAAGGGGCTTGCCGTATGCTGAATTTCACGAGACGCAACCTCCTTGTGTTCTTTAAGGATAAGTCGAGTGTGTTCTTCTCGCTCCTGTCGGTGTTTATCATCATCGGCATGTACGCGCTGTTCCTTGGCGACGTTTGGACGAGCAGCATGTCCGACCTCGCCGGCGTGCGCTTCCTCATGGACAGCTGGATTGTCGCGGGGCTGCTCGCGGTGACGTCCGTGACCACCACGATGGGCGCGTTCGGCACCATGGTGGAGGACAAGTCCAAGAAGCTCATCAAGGACATCAACTCCGCGCCGATTTCGCGCGCCAGCATCGCGGGAGGGTACATCTTCAGCGCGTTCATCATCGGGGTGATCATGTGCCTCGTGACGCTCGTGCTCTCCGAGCTGTATATCCTCAGTAACGGCGGCACGCTCATCGGCGGCATGGCGCTGCTCAAAGTGCTCGGGCTGATTTTGCTTTCGACGTTTTCCAATACGGCGCTGGTGCTGTTTTTCGTTTCGTTCTTCAAGAGCAACAACGCGTTTGCCACGGCGAGCACCATCATCGGCACGGTGATCGGGTTCTTGACCGGCATCTACCTGCCCATCGGCCAGCTGCCGAACGCCGTGCAGTGGGTCATCCGCGTGTTCCCGCCGTCGCACTCGGCGGTGCTGATTCGCCAGGTGATGATGGCGGAGCCGCTCGCGGCGTCGTTTGCGGGCATTCCGCCGGAGTATATGGAGTCGTTCAAGGAAATGATGGGAGTTACGTTCAAGTTTGGCGACACAACCGTAACTCCGCTGATGAGCATTGCCATCCTCGTTGTGAGCGGGCTGTTCTTCCTCGGGCTGTCGATTCTGAATCTCTCGCGGAAGAGGAAGTAAAACATAATAACAAAATAGGTTGTTTTTGCCCCCGCTGATGAAAGTTGGCGGGGGTTAATAAAAAATATATGGCTAATAATTGTTTACTTTAGAAAACAGTGATACTATCTTTTATATATGTGAGTTTAGGAGGTTTTTATGGCTCTTCCAACTAGTTATATGAAGTCAAGTCCAGAATTGTGTGTAAATTCGCTTTAGCATAATCAGGCGACAGATTTCTTTTCAGTTGGTTTATCCACCTGTAGTTGCTGAGCGAGATAGGCAGTCAAGTCCAAATAGACTTTCCCCGATTGCCAGCCATCATTGATTTCCATGAGCAGGGCTCCGATCAGGCGGGACAGGGATTCTTCATTGGGGAAAATCCGAATCACTCGCTCTCTGCGCCGGATCTCCTCGTTAAGCCGCTCAATTCCGTTTGTCGTTCGAAGACGACGGCGCAGGGTATATGGCAAGGACAGCACGGCCATTACGTCTTCGAAGCTCTCTTCAAGCAATGCGGCCGCTTTAGGAGCTTCCTGCTGAAACCTTGATAGCATACTGTCTCTCAGGAGAATTGCCGTTTCGTAATCGCCCGCTTCATACAGGCTCTTTAGTGCCGCCTTCATCTCCGGATGAAGTTTCTTGGGACAAACGTCCAGCATGTTGCGAGAGAAGTGGGTTTGGCATCTTTGCCATGTTGCTCCTTGAAAACACTGCTTCACGGCCTGGACAAGGCCCTTGTGAGAGTCGGATATGACCATGTCAACTTGAGCAAGCCCCCGGCCTTTCAGTTCCCTGAAGAAGGTGGTCCATCCAGCTTCTGTTTC
Source organism: Christensenellaceae bacterium (assembly GCA_963674535.1). Lineage (GTDB taxonomy): Bacteria > Bacillota > Clostridia > Christensenellales > CAG-138 > UBA7703. Next base: position 2,314,449 of record OY771363.1, read on the forward strand.
ACTGTCCGCGCAACTGAAACCCAGTATTTCGCGAAAACCCTGTTCATTGATCCCTACGGCGATCATGAATCCCTTGGAGCGAATCCGGCCATTCTCACGTACCTTTGTGTAAAGGGCGTCTGCCATCACGAAGGGATATCGCTTCTCCAGCTGTCGATCTCGAAACGCTATGACGACAGGGTCTAACGCGGCACACAGCGCCGACACGGTGGACTTGGAGAACGATCTGCCGCACAGCTCTTCGGTGATCGTTGTAATCTTTCGAGTAGATACCCCGTTAACAACCATCTCCATGATTGTCAGCACCAAAGCTTGCTCGCTCCGTTGATATTTTTGAAACAGTTCGGTGCTGAATTCCCCGTTTCGAAGTCGCGGCACGAGCAGCTGCAGCGTTCCCACCCGTGTATGAAGCTCTCGTTCTCGATACCCGTTACGGTAAGCCTGCCGCTCATCGCTGCGCTCATATGGCTGTGCGCCAATTTGCTCGCTGGCTTGAGCGTTGAGTACTTGGTTCAGGATCGTCGATACCAGGGCAGCGAACGCCTCATCTTTTCCATTTGCCGAAAACAACTCTTTTATTAGTTCGCTGTCTACGGTAAGATTGATCTGGGCCATCTGTTTCTTCCTCCTTGGTGTTTTTGGTTTCTGCAACCTGATTATACCAAGGTCGAGCGGATGGCTCTTTCTCGAATTTACACCATTATATGGACGTTATCTTATATGACTGGTAGTTTCACGAAAATACCAACTTACTTTGATACAATGTTAACAGCAAAAGCCCCTGATAAGTTTACTACTAAGTTTATGTCTGATTTAGGGTTTACTAGTTCAAACGATCGCCAATTTGTTAATGTCTTAAAGGCCATTGGATTCCTTGACGAGATGGGTACACCAACTACGCGATATTTTAGTTTCCTAGATCAGAGTAATTCAAAACTAATGGTTGCAGAAGGAATTAGGGAAGCATATGTTGACTTATTTAATCTCTGCATAGCCGCCCAGACTCTTTCTAAACAAGAGGTTGAGGGAAAATTCAGAACCTTAACTAGTGGTTCAAAAGAAAGTGCTACTATTAGCTACATGGCAAGTACTTTTATAAACTTGTGTGCATATGCTGATTGGAGCTCCCCATCAGCAGATACTTCTAAATCGTCCAAACCTTTGGAACGCAGTAAAGCAACCAATGCAAACCCGAAAGGATCAGATGAAGGAGCGGTTGGAGAAACCACTCTACCTCCCACTCAACAACAAGGCGTATTCGATCTGAATTATAATATTCACATTCATCTGCCTGCTACGCGAGATGAAGGTGTTTATGATGCTCTTTTTGCAAGTTTAGCAAAGCATATCCCGCTAAATAGGAAATGAAAATGAAAAGCGACTTATATTCATTCGTATTTCGGGGCGAACTCGCAGAAGCCGCCCTCGATAAAGCCGGAAGGCTCCGCTATTCCCCAGAGGCTCTTTATTTTTCAGAAGAAGTTGCAAATACTCTACATCTATACTCAATGGATGAACGTTTCGTACAGCAATCAAAAAGTATGATTACAGTTTTTGCTGCTATTACGGCATTTGAAAATGTCACTCGTGAATTCGTTTACTTAACTTTACTTGATGCATATAAAAACGAATGGTGGCAGAATGGAATACAGCGAACAATTCGTGAAAATGCAGAAATTCGCAAAGCAAGTGAAAGTAGTGTTAAGTGGCATGTGAATCGCGGTGATGCAATGATGTATTATCTTGATTTCAAAGACTTACCTAAAATAATCACATCTTCAGAAAATTGGCCGCATTTTGAAGTGTATTTTGCATTTCCGAATTCATGTGAATGGGTTAAAAGCCTGTTTAGCGATATTGAGAAGTCAAGAAATGTCATTATGCATAGCGGCATTCTTGATGATCATGATATTTCTCGTGTTGGAATGAATATTCGAGACTGGTTAGTACAGATCAATGCGTATGGCACTCCATAAGTCATTATTATCTTATTGAACAATCCGATCCGCTTCATCTATATTGTCACCCTTTCTGCATGTTTTTGGTTGACATTCCACCCCCCGCCCCCTATAATCTCACTTTAGGGGGCGATTTTTTATGACCGTTCAAGACCACCTGCAATCCCTTCTCGAAGCAAATAAGGACGTCTACCTCTCCGGCGAGGAAATCGCGCTTTCCCTCGGCGTTTCCCGCAACGCGGTCTGGAAGGCGGTCAAAGCGCTCCAGTCGGAGGGCTACCCCATCGACGCCGTGCCGAACAAGGGCTACCGCCTCTCGGCCAAGAGCGATATTCTCTCGCGCTCCGGCATCGCCCAATACCTGACAGGGGAAGCAAACTCCCTCGATCTCAACGTGTTCGACTCCGTTACCTCCACGAACCTCGTTCTCCGCGACCTCGCGGCAAACGGCGCGCCGGAAGGCACGGTGGTTGTCGCTTCCACGCAGACCGGCGGGCGCGGGCGCAAGGGACGGAGCTTTTATTCCCCTGCGGGCACGGGCGTTTACGTAAGCATCCTGCTCAAGCCCGACCTCGATGCGCTGGACGCAACCTTGATTACCACCACCGCCGCGGTCGCGGTCTGCGAAGCGGTGGAAGCGGTTTCCGGCCGTGCGGCGGAGATCAAGTGGGTCAACGACGTGTTCGTCGGCGGCAAAAAGGTCTGCGGCATCCTCACGGAAGCGTCGTTCGGCTTGGAGAGCGGGCGGCTCGATTACGCCATCCTCGGCACAGGCATCAACGTCTACACGCCGGAGGGCGGCTTTCCCGAAGAGATTCGCTCTGTAGCGGGCAGCGTACTGGAACATCCCCTGCCGGACGCGAAAAACCGCCTGATCGCGGAATACCTCAACCGCTTTATGCCGCGCTACCGTACGCTCGGCGGCGGGGATACGATGGCGGAGTACCAGCGGCGGAGCTTCGTCGTCGGGCGGAAGATCACCGTACTATCCGGCGAAACGGCGACCCCCGCGCTCGCGCTGGGCGTGGACGAACGCTGCCGCCTGCTGGTGGAGTACGAAAACGGCACGCGCACCGCGCTTTCCTCCGGCGAAATCAGCATTAAACTGTAGTTCCCGACTGCCTGCGCAATCGCAAACACCTCGCAGGGCGAGATCAGCATCAAGTTATGATTTTTTTCGCGGCAACCCGCCGCAATGCTTTTCATAAAGGAGATTCCCTATGAACCCTGTTGCGAAATCCCGAACCTACCGCATGATCCTCTGCGCTCTGTTTGCGGCGCTCATCGCCGTCGGCGCGTTTCTGCGCGTTCCAATTCCCTATGTGCCGTTCACGCTGCAAACGTTCTTTGTCGCCCTCGCCGGGCTGCTGCTGGGCAAAAAGCTCGGCGCGGTCAGCGCGTTGGTGTACATGGCAATCGGGCTGATCGGCATCCCCGTGTTTACGGAAGGCGGCGGCATTGCGTATGTGCTCAAGCCCACGTTCGGGTATATCGTGGGCTTCGTGCTCGGCGCTTACGTGACCGGCGCGATTGCCCGCAAGGTGGAAACCCCGTCGCTTGGGCGGCTGATCGGGGCGGTGTTCGCCGGGTTCGGGGTCACCTACCTGCTCGGCATGACGTATTTCTACTTCATGAGCAACTTCTACCTCGGCAAAGCCATCGGCGTTGGCACAGTGCTGCTGTACTGCTTCCTCGTGTTCGTGCCCGGCAACGGCGTGATGGGCGTCATTGCCGCTCTGGTCGCCAAGCGCATGATCCCTGTGCTGAACAAAAACCAACTCTGATCTTTTTCGTCTTACAGCGGCTGCCGCGCGGCGGCCGTTTTTGTTTGCCTTTTTTGATCGTTTCAATCACTTTATTGTATTTGTTACTGTTTCCGGCATGATTCGGATTGACTTAAGCAGATTTGTGCGGTACGATAGCAGTAATCAAAGACTTGATCGAAAGGAAACCGCCATGGGAAAGAAGAACGCGCGGGAAGCGCACCTGCTCAACATCCTCCATTCCACCGGCCGCGTGACCACCGCGGAAGCCGTCGAGCTGCTCGGCGTTTCGGAAGCGACCGTGCGGCGCATGTTCAGCGAGCTGGAGCGTTCCGGGCGCGCCCTGCGGGATTACGGCGGCATCCGCCCCTCCGGCAGCGCGGGCGATTTTTCGTTTGAACTGCGCGAAAAGGTGTTTCAGCAGGAAAAGATGCGCATCGGCCGCCTCGCCGCTTCGTTTGTAGAGGACGGGGACACGATCTACCTCGACTGCGGCACGACGCTGCTGCAGATGGCGCTCGCGCTTAGTGAACGGATCGGGGACGGCGCCTTCCGCTCGCTCAACCTCATTACCAACTCCATTGCCAACGTGCAGGCCATAGCGCCTTCCCCGCTCTGCCGGCTGATCCTCGTCGGCGGCGAATACAGCAGCGATCAAAGGGACTTTTCCGGCCCGCTGACGGAGAAATACGTTTCCCCATTTCATTTTTCCAAGTGCTTCTTAGGCTGCGACGGGCTCGCCGAACAGATGGGCTTTTCCTCCAATCTCTTCTCCATCTCCAGCCTGAACGCCGCCGTCATGGAGCGTTCCGATAAGACGTTTATTTTGCTCGACGACAGCAAGTTCGGCCACCGTTCGCTCGTTTCCTACGCAGCCCTCGGCGAAGTGGACGCCGTGATCACCAACCGCGCGCCGGAGGAAGCGCTCTCTGAAGCGCTTACGCTTGCGGGCGTCGAGGTGCATATTTCCGGCAAATGAGCCGCAGTCAACACCATATACCGTTTGAAAATCGAAAGAATAACATAAAGGAGCGGACAACGCATGAAACCTCAAATTCGCACGCCGTTTTTTGAAACGAGCGTCAAGAACTACATCTATGGCGACGCAGTGCTGGAGTACGCCATCGAAGCTGACAAAGCGGGCATCAAGTACGACGTGGACGTGCTGTTCATTTCGCCGTACACCGAAATTCGCCGCATCCGCGAACACACCAAGCGCCTCATCGTGATTGCGCCCTACATGGATACGCTCCGCCCCGGGCGCGGCATGGCCGATGTCCTGCCGGAAGCGCTGGCCGCCGCGGGCGCGCAGGGCGTTGTGCTCAACCACTGCGAGCGCCCCATGACGCTGAGCCACATCCGCCAGGCGGTGGAACGCGCGCGCGAGCTGGACATGCTCTCGTTCGTCTGCGCGGACTCGATTGCGGAAGCGGAAGCCGTTGCGCATTTCCACCCGGACATCATCAACCCCGAACCGACGGAACTCATCGGCGGCACCGCCGCAAGCGATATGAGCTACGTGATGCAGGCGATCAAGGCCGTCAAGGCGATCGACCCGAACATCATGGTCGAGCAGGCGGCGGGCATTACCACCGCGCAGCAGATTTACGACTTCATCATGGCGGGTTCGGAAGCGGCGGGTTCCGCCTCCGGCATCCTGCGCTCCCCCAAGCCCTACGAACTGCTCGACGAAATGGTCGCCGCCGCGCGAAAAGCGAAGGAAGACCTCATCAAGCTCGGCAGGCTGTAAGCAACGAACGAACAGTAATTCAGGAGGAAAAGTATGGTTTACCGGGAAGCTTTCAAGGTGCAGAGCAATAACCGCACCGTCACGTTCCATAACGTCACCGAAAAGGCCAAAGAGATTACCGGCCGCTCCGGCATACAAAACGGCATCGTCGTGGTGTACTCGCATCATACGACCTGCTGCGTGATTACGCAGGAAGCCGCGTTCGATATGTCCATGACCGGCCTCGAAACGCTCCAGCAGGACTTTGTGGACGCGTTCGAACCCATCATGCCCACCTGCCGCCGCGAGGGCGACTACCTGCATCCGGGCCCCAAGGCGCTGGTGTTTGCCGAAGAGCACGGCGAGGACGCCTTTGGCTGCCACAATACGGACGCGCACCTGCGCAGCGCGTTGGTCGGACGCAGCGAGACCATCGTGCTCATCGACGGCAAGATGGACCTCGGCGAATTCGGCTTTCTCTACTTTATCGACTTTGACCAGACGCGCGGGCGTGAGCGCACCGTGCAGGTGCAGATCATCGGCGAGTAACGGCAGAAAAGGCTTAACTTCACCGCAATGTGTAACAAAACATCATATGAGCACAGAAAAAGGAGACGCATTCCTGCGTCTCCTTTGTGTCATTGTGCTGTTATCTGTTTGGCGTTACGCCTTCTTCGCTTTGCGTCCCAATCCGAGCGCAATCAGCAGCCCCTGCACCAGGGTGATGCCCGCCATGAGGATCGTCCACTGGTCGGTCAGCGCCATCGGGTTTTTGAGGTTCTCGGTTAAGAGGAACGCCACAACCGCGCCGGCTGCCGGAATCAGGGTGGAGAGACGGAAGACTTTGCCCTTCTTAACGGTCAGGTCATTCCGTTTCTTGCCCAGCATCGTGAACATTGCCGAAATGCCGAGGACGGTTAAGCCGGTGAGAATCAGGTTCAGCAGCGCCCAGGAAGGCCCGGCAAGCGGAGTCTGCGCATCGGGAATTACTTCAACCGGCACAGGCTGCGCGGTCATAATTCCACGGAACACGAGGTTGCCTTCCGGCATCGTTGCGGGGACGACGTTATCCCAGCCGCCGAAGGTGTAGCCGTCCTGCGCGGGGTCATCCGGTGTCGGAACCGCTGCGCCGTAAACGACGTTGGTGTACTCGGCGTAAGGAGTCGTTCCGTCAAGCCCGGCTTCCGTGCCGCCGGTAACGAAGTAGGTCACAGTGTACTGAATCGGGTCGGACCAGTTCGCGGTAAACGTTACATCGCCCGTTGAGCCAGCCGGAATGGTGCCCGTCGGCGTCCAGCCGAGGAAGTTATATCCGGGGCGTGTCGGGTTCTGCAGCGTGATCAGTCCGCTTTCAACCGTATAGGTTGCGGGGTTACCCGCTGCGTTTGTGCCGCCGTTCAGCACATAGGTAATGTCATAGGCGATCGGAGCCGACCAGTTTGCCGTAAAAGTTCTCGCGCCGACCGAGCCTGTCGGGATGACGCCAGCCGGCGTCCAGCCAAGGAAGTTGTACCCAAGCTGGCCGGGAGCCGCGAGCGTGATGGTCGGGCTCACGACCGTATACGTCGCGGGGTTCGCCGCCGGGTTCGCGCCGCCGTTCATGATGTACGTAATGCCGTAGACAATCGGGGCGGACCAGTTCGCGGTGAAGGTTACGTTGCCGGTCGAACCAGCCGGAATGGTAGCGTTCGGCGTCCAGCCGAGGAAGGTATAGCCGGGCTGCGCCGGGTCAGCGAGCGTAATGGTCTGACTCTCAACCGTATATACAGCGGGGTTCGCAGGATTGTTCGTACCACCGTTCAGTACGTACGTGATCGTGTACTCAATCGGGTCGGACCAGAGCGCCGTGAACTTCAGATTGCCGGTCGAGCCCTTCGTAATCGTGGTGCTTGTCGGATCCCAGCCCAGGAAGTTATAGCCGTCGCGGGTCGGGTTCTTGAGCGTGAAGGTATCGGTGTTGACCGTGTACGTTTCAGGATTGTCGGTGTTGTTCGTACCGCCGCCCAGTACATATTCAATCGTGTACGCAATCGGGTCGGACCAGAGCGCGGTAAACTTCAGGTTGCCGGTCGAGCCCTTTTCAATCGTAATGTCCGCCGCATCCCAACCGAGGAAGTTGTAACCGGTGCGGGTCGGATCCTTCAGCGTGAAGGTGTCGGTGTTGACCGTGTACTTTTCGGGGTTATCCGTGTTGTTCGTGCCGCCGCCCAGTACATATTCAATCGTATACTCAATCGGATCGGACCAGAGCGCCGTAAACTTCAGGTTGCCGGTCGAGCCCTTATCAATCGTAATGTCCGTCGCATCCCAGCCCAGAAAGTTATAGCCATCGCGGGTTGGGTTCTTCAACGTGAAGGTGTCGGTGTTGACCGTGTACTTTTCAGGATTGGCCGGGTTGTTCGTGCCGCCGCTCAGGACGTACTCAATCGTGTACTCCACCGGATCGGACCAGAGCGCGGTGAACTTCAGGTTGCCGGTCGAGCCCTTCGTAATCGTGGTGCTCGTCGGATCCCAGCCGAGGAAGTCATACCCTGTACGGGTCGGATCCTTCAGCGTAAAGGTCTCGGTATCGACCGTATACTTCGTAGGATTGGCGAGGTTGTTCGTGCCGTCGTTCATTACGTATTCAATCGTGTATTCAACGGCGTCGGACCAGAGCGCGGTAAACGTCTTGTCGCCCGCCGAACCTGCAGGAATCGTTCCTGTCGGATCCCAGCCGAGGAAGTCATGCCCGAGCCATGTCGGGTTCTTCAGGACGATCTCCGCGCTGTTTACCGTATATTCCGAGGGGTTCGTCGGATGGTTGGCTCCGCCGCCGAGAACATAGTAAATATGATATGTAATCGGGTCGGACCAGACCGCCGTAAAGGTCTTTTCGCCTGTCGAGCCGGAAGGAATGGTGCCTGCCGGATCCCAGTGCAGGAAGTTGTAACCCTTGCGGGACGGATCCTTCAGCGTTAAGGTACTATCAAACTTCGTATAGCTCGCCGGGTTTTCCGCATTGTTGGTGCCGCCGCCAAGGATGTAATTGATCGGGTAAGCCGTCGGCGTGTAGATAAACGTAATCACATTGTCGGAATAGTTCAGCGTAATCGTTCTAGGACTTGCCGAAAGCAGCGTATAGCCGCTGATAACCGGCGCGGTGGCGGTAACAGTGTCGCCCACATAGAGTTTCGGGTTCTTCGGAGAATTGTAATCGTCCTTCAGTACGTTGCCTTCGGTATCGCGGTAGCGCACCGTATAGGATGTCAAAGTCGATTTCTCTTTAATATGGACGTAAACGTTGTAAACCGGCGCGGTTCCAACAAGCTCAATTCTGCCGTTGCCCGTCAAATCGCTGTTGGGAATCGGGCCGCTCGCGCCAGCCAGCGCATAGTTCGTGTCCGCCTGCAGCTGATGCAGCAGTTCGTCTTTGAATATGCCGGCATATTGCGTGATTTTCGTACCGATCACAGCGTGCATCACGTAATGCTGGATTTCGTTGTCAAATCCGTTACCAACATAGATGTAGATATTGACGACTACTTCTGTGTACAGCGCGGTCACCGTCAGGTCGCTCTGCACGTTCGTAAAGTCTGTGTCCCAGCCGTTGGCGACGTACCCATCCCGCGCGGGATGTGCGGGCGCAGTGGCGTCGCCGCCCTGCGGAACGGAGACCGTATCAATCAGAGCCCCGTTCCAGCCCCGGAATTCAACCGTAAAAAAAGTTGTTTCGACGGTCTGCGGTTCCTGCGGATCGCCGGGTTCAACTGCCGCCAGCGCGCTGACGGGCAGCATAGACAAGACCAGTAATAAGCAAAGCATCATGCTGATGATCTTAATAAAACGTGACCCTCTCATTGAAACTTTCCCCCTTCGTAGATTTTGCGCTCAAACTATCTTTCCTAACGATACCCATTATAGGAAGCAATCATTACATCTCTGTGATATTTGAATAACGCGCATACAATCGTTTTAATAGCGTTTACCATTTTTTCGCATTTTTACACAGCAACTTTGTAAATGAATATATATGTTACATTATGGTTACATATACGAGCGCTCCACACTGAACGTGAAGTGAATCGACCCGTTATTAAGTGTTTTCAGCGGTTTTGTCCTGTGCGTTGGGCACTCGAAATACAGCTTTATGCAAGGACTGTAGCGCAACAGTCCGGATATGTTTTGTTACATAAAATTACTCGTCACCATCGATGTGAGTGCTGCCTGTTACATTTCAACAGACCCACGTGACACGCGCCGGATCCTAGATTTTTTTTGATGCCTGTTCGGAAATTTTCCCGTCTCGTGCAGCGTAAATAAGAAAAACTGCCCGTTTTCCGGTCACAGCGAACCGAATCTAGGCAGTTTGTTTCGTACTGATCTGTTGTTTTCGCTCCAGCAGGCGGCGCGGCACTCAGCCGTTATTCCCGTGTGCGCAGCAGCTTGCGTATCCGCTTCCAGTCCGGGTAATACTCGTCCATCCGCTTCCAGAACCGCTCTCCGTGCCCCGCCTCGTGCAGATGGCAGAGTTCGTGCGTCAGCACGTATCTAAGGCACTCCGGCGGTTTTTCCGCCAGCCGCAGGTTGATGGTCACCGCGCCGGTCTTGATGTTGCAGGTGCCCCAGCGCGTTTTCATGTCCCGTATTTTCAGCTCGCTTGCGTGCTTGCCAACCGTCCGTTCGCAGGCGGGCAGCATCGCCTCGGCGGCGGCGGTCAGTTCCCGGCGGTACCAGGCGTCCACGGCGCGCTTACGCGCCTGCTCATCCGCGTCCTGTCGAATCGAAAGTGCGAGCGTTTCGCCGTACCGCTCCGTCTTCGTTCTGCCGGTAACATAGAAAAGCCGGAGCGTCAGAGTCTTCCCGAAATACGGCAGCGGCTCTCCGTCCGCAAAAGAAGCGCTGCGTTTACTCGCAACCTTATCCCGCTGGCGGGCAATCCAGTCGAGACGGCTAAGCACAAACCGTTCGATCTCCAGGTCGCTGATTCGGTTCGGCGCGCTTACCTGCAGTTTCCCGTCCGGCGGGAGCACACGCAGATAGAGGTTTTTCATGCGCTTTCTCGTGATAGTCAGCGTCAGCGGGCCAAGCGCGGTTTGAATCGTTTTTTCCAACTTTCCCGCCTCCCTGTTGCTTCAATCGTTTTCCGTCGTTTCCCGTTTTTCGCGGTATTGCCCGCGCGGTTCGAGTGCATTCTACCATTTTGCGTCGAAAACCGTCAATGCTCTTCCGCCTTGCGTTTCGTCTCCGCCTTTCTCGGTTCAGCCGGGCTCTGTTCATCCGCGCGGATGCCGAACGGAGCGATCAGCCCCGCTTCGATGGCGGCATACAGCACGACTTCCAGAATGTCCTCGCGCCATTTGTAGAGCGTCGATTCGGATACCGTGAGCTCCATACCCAGCTTGATCATCCGCTCCCGTGCGGAACGGCACCGCGGCACGGGCGTTTCCAACCCGAACAGGCGGCACATGAAGCGCTCCTTGGTTGGGTTGACCGCGCAAAAATACGCACGCGCTTCATCAATGGCGCGCGTCCAGCCGGCTTGATTGGCGCGTTCGGCGCGCTGCGCTTCGTTTTTGTAAGCGCGGGCATTGTTCCTTCTGTAGCTCAGCAGTTGCTTCTTTGCTTCCGCGCGCAGGCGGGGCACCGTAGTCCGGTTCATACTTTCCTCCCGCTGTTCGCATTAATGCGAACGTTTGTACGTATATTATAACGCATGGGATGCGTTTTGTACGCCATTATTACGCGCAAAACAGAAATCTTTTACAATTATTTTCTCGCATCGTGTCGCATTCTGTCGATTTCGGTCGATTTATCGGCAGGACATGCGTTCTCTGTTGTGCAGCGCGTTGTACCGCGCGCGAACTAGTTCACGTTTTCGCTTCCATAAATTTACAACCCCGCCCCGAATCCGGGCAAAATCCCCGAAGCCCGCAATTGCCTGACGATGCCGTTTAGTGGTATCATATTGCAGGAAACAACTGCGCCGCGGACAGCAAGTGGAATGACCCGCGGCGCTGAATTTAGTTTGTTATGCAAACAAACAGGCATTCGAGGAGTTATGATATCTTTTTCACCAATCACGGTTCAGAACGCAATGCTGCTTAAGCCGTATCTGGACGTTCAGCCCTTCCGCACCTGCGACTATACGCTGGGCGCGGTGTTTCAATGGAGAGCCTATTTTCATTCCGCCTACGCCATCGTGCAAGGCATGCTCGTCATGCTGGCGACCTACCCCAACGAGTGCGTCAACTGCTTTGTCTTCCCCGTCGGAAGTGGAGATTTATACGCCGCGCTGGACGAGATTGAAGCGCACACAAAGGAAGCGGGAATCCCGCTGACCTTCTGCGCCGTGCCGGAAGAAGGGCTTGCCGTCCTCTCCGAGCGGTATGGCGAGCGCGCCATCGTCTCCACCCACCGCAACTGGGCGGACTACATTTACAACGCTTCCGATCTGGTCGATTTTCCCGGCAAGCAGTACCATACCCAGCGCAACCATCTGAACCGCTTCTTCAAGGATAATCCTTCCGCGCGGTTCGTGCCGGTCACGGAAGAAACGCTCCCCGCGGCGCTGCAGTTTTTGAGCGAATACGAGCAGTGCGCGCCCGTGGACAAGGTCATCGAGGCGGAGGAGATGCTCCGCGCCAAGGAGCTGCTCTTCGACGCGCTGAAGCTCGACCAGAAAGCGGGCTATATCGACGTTGGCGGCACCGTTGTGGCTCTCGCCATCGGCGAAGTGGTTGCGGACACGCTGTATGTCCATGTAGAGAAAGCGCGCGTCGATTACTCCGGCGCGTATCAAGGTATTGTATCGCTGTTTGCCAAGTACGCGCTGGAAGAAGGCACGCTCTATATCAACCGCGAGGACGACTCCGGTGAGGAGCGGCTGCGTTACTCCAAGATGTCCTACCGGCCGATCCGGCTGATCGACAAATATTGGGTCACGGTGGAGAGCCCGAGGTAGACTTTCGCGCAGCGCTTTTGACAACGATTGATCCATTCTGTATTCCCCGCGGCAGAGTCGCGGCCAGTATAACACTATTGGGGGGGCAAAATAATGAGAAGAGCCAGCGATTACAGGCAGATCGCCTGGGATAACCTGCGCGGGCGTTACTGGTGGGCGGTGCTAGTTACGCTTATCGCATGCGTGCTTGGCGGCTATGCGATACAGTCGCCCATTACATTCCGCGTAAATGGAAATGACGTCTTCCATATGGAACAATTGACGCAAACTTTTACACATCTGCCGGATTGGTTCGCGTACTATAGATTCCAGATCGCGGACGAAGGGCTGTTCCGCGCTTTAACCGGAATTATCTGGAGCTTTGTCGCCGGTATGTTCACCTTCAGCGTCGCGCTGTTCATCATTGGCGGCGCCGTGGAACTCGGCTTCAACCTGTTCAACATTGCGCAGTACCAGGCGCCCGGCCAGCCGAAGTTTGAAATCCTGTTCTCCAGGTTCTATCTCTTTGGCCGCGCGCTGTATCTGCGGTTTCTGATGTTTTTAAAGATTCTGGCCTGGTCGCTGCTGTTTATCGTGCCCGGCATCGTTGCGGCCTACCGCTACGCGCTCGCGCCGTACCTGCTGGCGGAGGACCCCAACCTCACCGCTGCGGAAGCGATTGAACAGTCCAAATCGCTGATGAACGGTTACAAGGGGCGGCTTTTCTGCCTCCAGTTCAGCTTTATCGGCTGGTATCTCCTCTCCGCGCTCACGGGCGGCGTCGGCTGGTTCTTCCTCGCGCCTTACACCAAGGCGGCGGACACGGCGTTTTATCTGGAGCGCACGGGTCGTCTCGCGCCGGACAACAGCTATGTTTCCCCCGCGCCGTCGGGTTCCACCCCGACTGACACACCCGCTCCCGCGGCGTTACCTAAGGACGATTCCGACGATCATCCCGAGTGGGTCTGACAGTGATACACAAAAACGTCCAGCCGTTCGGCTGGACGTTTTTTGTTTGCATCTTTACTTTTCTTTCTTGGTTTCCGCCGGTTCTTCCGGAAGTTCTTCGATTGCAAGTTCGTCGATTGGAACTTCCTCGACCTGCGGCAGTTTTTCCGGCTGCGGGCAAAGCGTACAGGGATCGCCCGCTTTCTTGGGCGGCGGCAGAATGGAGTTGTAGAGCGCCAGATACTGCTCCGCAGGCTTCGCCCAGCTGAAGTCGTCCGCCATGCCGCGCAGCATCATGCGCTTCCACATGGGTTTGTCGTCCCGCCAGTAATGCACGGCGCGCTCGATGGTATCCAGCATTTCATGCGCGTTGTAGTTGGCAAACGAAAAGCCGTTGCCCTCGTCGGTATACATATTGTAAGGCACGATTGTATCCTTGAGCCCACCCGTTTCGCGCACAATCGGCACCGCGCCGTAGCGCAGCGCGATCATCTGCGAAAGCCCGCAGGGTTCGAACTGACTGGGCATGAGGAACATATCCGCCCCCGCGTAGATGCGGTGCGCAAGGCCTTCGTCCAACTCGATGCGCGCGTGCACGCGCTTGGGGTAGCGCCAGTTCGCCCAGTTGAGCAAATCCACAAACCGCTGGTCGCCTTTGCCGAGGAACACGATCTGCACGTCGTTTCGCAGGATATCCCCCAGCACGCGCTCGATCAAATCGAGCCCCTTCTGCGTGGAGAGCCGCGCGATAAAGCCGATCAATGGAACGTCCCGCTCCTCAAGGCCGCACTCCTTCTGCAGGGCGCGCTTGCATTTTTGCTTGCCTTCCGGATGCGCCGCGTCGTAATGATGCGGCAAAAACCGGTCGGTCGCGGGGTCAAAAATCGTATAGTCGATGCCGTTGAGAATGCCGCTGAGCGTGCTTTCCCTGACGCGCAAGAGCCCGTCGAGGTTCTCGCCGTAGTAGGGCGTTTTAATCTCGCCCGCATAGGTCGGGCTGACCGTGCTGATGCGGTCGGCAAACACCAGCCCGCCCTTCATAAAGCTCAGGCAGCCGTAAAATTCCAGGTACTCCGAGGTAAAATAGCGCGCGTCCAACCCGAGCCTGCCCGCAAGGTCGTTCCAGCTGAACAGCCCCTGAAACTTGAGGTTGTGAATAGAGAACACCGTGCGGATGCGCGCGTAGTCCGCGCTGCCGAGATACTGCGTTTTGAGAAGCGCCGGAATCATGCCGGTCTGCCAGTCGTTGAGGTGCAGAATGTCCGGGAAGAAGTCGATCTTGGGCAGCGCTTCGAGCACCGCTCTGCAAAAGAACGCAAACCGCAGCGCTTCGTAAAACCCGTCGCCGTAGATATCGCCAACATAGAAGAACGACTCGTTGTCGATAAAATAATAAGTAACTCCGTTGTCTTCCAGCGTTTCCACGCCGCAGTAGACCTTTTCCCAGCCGAACTGCACTTCAAAGTGGCAGAGCTGACGCATGCGGCTCTTCCAGTATTCGTCGATGATACCGTATTTCGGCAGCATCACGCGGATATCCGCGCCGCTTTCCTTAAGCGCAATCGGCAGAGCGCCCACAACGTCCGCCAGCCCGCCCGTTTTGACAAACGGCACACATTCGCTCGCAACAAACAAAACTTTCACGATACACCCTCCTCTGTTCGCCCGCGTTTTCCGGCTGCAGGCGGTTCTATATCGTCGTGCCTTTTTTGAGGATGATCGGGAATCCGTCGTAGCCCGTGAGCGTCCGTCCGTCCCGGATGGTGACGCCCTTGTCGAGGATGACGTGATCCATATGGCAGTTTTCGCCGACCGTGACGGCCTGCATGAGGATGCTGTTCTTGATGACAGCGCCTTTTTTCACCGTGACCCCGCGGAAGAGGATGCTGTTTTCCACGCTGCCTTCGATAAGGCAGCCGTCGGCGAGCATGGCGTTTTTCACCACGGCGTTTTCGCCGTATCTCGCGCTGACCTCGTCCTTGATCTTCGTGTAGATCGGGTGTTCGGGGTTAAACAAATCGGCGCGCACATCCTGCTGCAGAAGAGCCAGGTTATGCTGGAAAAAGTCGTTGACCGAATCCAAGCGCGCAACGTATCCATCATACCGGTAGCCCATAATCTTGAGCGTGCCGCACTTTTTAAGCAGGATATCCCGCGTCAGGTCGTATTCCCCGTGGGAATACGCTTCCTCAACGAGGTACTCCAGCAGCATTTTATCCATAATCATCAAGTCGCAGCTGCGGTGCGTGGAGCGCGGCGTAAAGGGGTTAAGCTCCATCTCAGTCACGCGCTCTTCGCCGTCGAGAATCAGCCGCAGGTCTTCGTTTTGCTCTTCCGGCACGGCAATGGGCGCTTCGTTATAGAGTATTGTAATGTTCGCGCGGGTCTGCACATGGCGTTTGATCATGTCGTTGAACGTCATGTTGAAGATCGTATGGCTGCCGGTGAGGATGACGTACTGCTGCGGGTTGCGGCGAACGTACCCCAGGCAGGAGCGGATGGCGTCGATACTGCCGCGGTAAAGGCCGGTGTTTTCCTTGGTCATAAACGGCGGGAGCACAAACAGCCCCTCGCGCTTTCTATGCAGATCCCATTCCTTGCCCGCGCCGAGGTGATCCATGAGCGAATGGTAGTTTTTCTGGGCGATCAAGCCCACACTTGTAACGCCGGAGTTGACCATGTCCGAAAGCACAAAGTCGATGCAGCGATAGCGGCCGCCAAACGGCACCGCCGCCACGGAGCGCGAAAGCGCAAGGTCGCGCAGCAGAGGATTCGTTTCGCCGGTGTAGATGAGTCCGAACGCGTTACTTGTCATAGCATCTGCCTCCGCTTTCATTCTCGGTCGCAACCGTGCCCTGCGGCAGGTACGCCCCCGCGGGAATTGTAATATCGTTGCCGACGAGCGTTATGCTGCCGGTGAGCGCGTTATCCACATGGTCGCCGTGGCGCAGCGGCCCGCCGATGAGCGCGTCTTCACCGATTCTGGCGTTCTCGCCCACGATCGCCTGATAGACCTTTGCCCCGCGCCCGATTACCGAGCCGGGGAAGATGACGGAATCGTATACCTCCGCGCCCGACTCGATCAAAACGTTATCGAACAGCACCGTGTGATGCACCTTGCCTTCCACGCGGCAGCCCTCGGTCACGAGGCTTTGCGTAATGGAAGCATTCATGCCGACATAGTGCGGCGGCATGATGGGGTTGCGGCTGTAGATTCTCCACTGCGGGTCGTTGAGCACGAGCTTGGGCGGCGTTGAGATGATATCCATGTTCGCTTCCCATAGGCTCTGAATGGTTCCAACATCCTTCCAGTACCCACTGAAGGGGTAGGCGTACACGAGTTCGTGATCCGCAATCAGCGCGGGAATGATATCGCTGCCGAAATCGTTGGTGGAATCGGGGTTGTCGTCGTCCCTGCGCATGTATTCCTTGAGCGTCGCCCAGTTGAAGATATAGATGCCCATGGAGGCCTTGTTGGACTTTGGCTGTTTGGGTTTTTCTTCAAAGGAGATGATGCGGTCGGTATCGTCCGTATTCATAATGCCGAAGCGCGAAGCTTCCTCCAGCGGAACGGGCAGAACGGCGATGGTCGCCTCCGCGTTTTTTTCAATATGAAAGCGGAGCATTTCGCCGTAGTCCATTTTGTAAATATGGTCGCCCGAAAGAATGATGACGTATTCCGGATCGTACTGATCCACGAATTCGCGGTTCTGGTAGATGGCGTTGGCGGTTCCTGTGTACCAGCTTCCGTCCGCGCCGGTCATATAGGGCGGCAGAACGAACACCCCGCCGTGGATGCGGTCGAGGTCCCAGTGCTGGCCGGTGCCGATATAGGAGTTCAGCGCAAGCGGGCGGTACTGCGTTAAAACACCTACTGTGTCGATATCCGAATTGACGCAGTTGCTCAGCGGAAAATCGATGATGCGGTATTTGCCGCCAAACGGCACGGCGGGTTTTGCCATGCTGGAGGTGAGCACGCCGAGCCGGCTGCCCTGCCCTCCCGCAAGAAGCATTGCTACGATTCTCTTTTTCATGCGTTGCCCTCCTTGGTTTCTTTCTGCTTCGGGAGAGGTTTCGGGGTGAGAGCGTAACAGACCGCGCCAAACGGCGGCAGGCGGAGACGGATACGGCAGGGATGCTCGCCGTACGGCTCATATTCCGCCATGGTGGGCGCGTTGGGGTAGTCCCCCGTTCCGCCGTAATACGGCGCGTCGGAAGAGAATACCTCGGTATAAAGGCCGTATCGCGGAACGCCGATCATATAGTCCAGCCAGGGCATCGGCGTAAAGTTAAACGTCCAGAGCAGCGCGTTGCCGTCCCGGTCAAAGCGCATGAACGAAAGAATCGAATGGATGTTGTCGTCCACGCCGCACCAGCGGAAGCCCGACCAGCTGTCGTCGCATTCGAACATCGGCGGCGTATCGGTATAAAAATGGTTCAAATCGCGCACGAACATCTGCATTTCGGCGTGTTTGGGATAGTCTAAAAGGAACCAGTCGAGCGAATCGTCGAACTTCCACTCGATGTACTGGCCGAACTCGTCCCCCATGAACATCAGCTTCTTGCCCGGATGCGCAAACTGGTAGGAGAACAAGAGCCGCAGCTGCGCGAACTGCTGCCAGTAATCGCCCGGCATCTTGGAAAGCAGGCTCTTTTTGCCGTGGACGACTTCGTCGTGTGAAAACGGCAGTATATAGTGCTCCGAAAACGCGTAACAGAGCGAAAACGTCAGCTTATCGTGGTGGTACTTGCGGTAGATGCTGTCCATCTCCATGTAGGAGAGTACGTCGTTCATCCACCCCATGTTCCATTTATAGGCAAACCCCAGCCCGTCTTCGGAAGCGGGGCGCGTCACGTATGGATAGGCCGAGCTCTCCTCGGCAAAGAGCATCTTGCCGCCGGGGAGCTTGCCGATGGCGGAGTTGAGCTTGCGGAAGAACGCAACCGCGTCCAGATTGTCGTGCCCGCCGTATCGGTTGGGCAGCCAGCCGCCGTCCTGCTTGCCAAAGTCGAGGTAGAGCATGCAGCTCACCGCGTCCACCCGGAGGCCGTCGAAATGGAACTCCCTGAGCCAGTACATGGCGCTGGAGAGTAGAAACGACTGCACCTGCGTCTGCTCAAAGTTGAATAACAGCGTTCCCCACTGCGGCATTTCGCTGCGACGCGGGTCGGGATGCTCAAATAAAGGCGTGCCGTCGAAAAGGCGCAGGCCGTGCGCGTCCCGCGTAAAGTGCGCGGGCACCCAGTCCATAATGACCCCAATCCCCATCTCGTGCGCGCGGTCCACCAGGTACATCAGCTCTTCCGGCTCGCCATAGCGCGCGGTGGCGGCGTAATAGCCCGTCACCTGATAGCCCCAGCTGGGGTCGTACGGATACGCCATAAGCGGCATAAGCTCGATATGCGTATACCCCATGTCCGCAACGTAATCGATCAGTTCGTCCGCGAGTTCGCGGTAACCGAGCCCCATCTTCCAACTGCCGAGATGCACTTCGTAGATGCTCATGGGCTGGTCGAGGGACGCAAAAGAACCGGCGCGGGAGCTTAAATACCCCTCGTCGGTCCAGTCAAACCCCGGCATATCCCCAACGACGGACGCGGTTCCGCGCGCTTCGCAGCGAAACGCAAACGGATCGGCCTTCATGAGGATTTCGCCCGTATAGGTGCCTATGGCATACTTGTATAAATCGCCTTCGTTGGCGATGCCGATGGTCAGTTCCCAAACGCCCGTTGTACCGGCGCGTTCCATGCGGTCGGCTTCCACATTCCAAAAGTTGAAGTCTCCCACGACGCTGACGAATTCCGCATTCGGCGCCCAAACGGCAAACCGATAAACCCGTTCGCCGAATTCGCCTGTTTCTTCGTGACAGCCAAGTTCGCGATAAGCGGCCGTCGATACACCCCTGTTGAAGTAATAGAGTGCCGTTTCATCCATGAATTTGCTCATCCATGCAACCCCCGCGTTTAACGCTACAAATAGATGATACCATTTTTGCCGCCTAAAAGGAACAGCTATCTGCCGATTTAACAGAGCCACGCTTTTAAATAGTATCGTTTTGCCGCATTTGAGCGGGATTCTGCACTCTCCGGTTTTTTCAAAGTTTTCCGCTGTCGGCTTAACATACGCTTTACCTTGCGCTGATCTGCACTTCTTTTCAGCATTCGTGCGGATTGCACCCCGGCGCACCGAACGGGTAAAGATATGGTATAATATCGCATGTTCGCAGGCAAACCGGCAGGCGAAACGAATCTTTTTCATCCCCGGAGCCAATCAATGGAAAATCTCTATCTCTCGTTTCGCGTGGTCGCGCCGCTGATACTGTATATCGCGGTCGGCGCGTTGCTGCGCAAAACCGGAATCGTCGACCGACAGACCCTGCGCGGCGTCAACAACATCGTGTTCTACGCATCCCTTCCCGCGCTGTGCTTTCAAAAAATCGCCGCGAGCGACCTTAGCAGCATGCTGGAGACGCCGTTTTTGCTCTATATTGCGCTCGCCATCCTGCTGCTGTTTGCTCTTGCAAGCATCTTTGTTCCGCTCGCCTGCAAGGACGACAGCAGGCGCGGGGTGCTGATACTGGGCATCTTCCGCTCTAACGACGCCATCTTCGGCCTCGGCGTTGCCGCGGCTCTGCTGGGCGATGACAACCTGACGCTGATGACGCTCGCCATTGCGCTGACCGTTCCGCTGTTCAACGTGCTCTCCGTGCTCGCCATGGAGCGCTACCGTGGCGGCAAGGTCAACGTTTGGCAGCTGGTGCTCCGGGTCATCAAAAACCCAATCGTGCTTGGCTGCCTTGCTGGCTTTGCGGCGAATTTTACCCATCTCCAGCTTCCCGACTTCATCAACACACCGCTCAGCGGCCTTTCCGCACTCTGCACGCCGCTGGCGTTCGTTTCCCTTGGCGGCACGATTGCGTTTTCCGCCCTGCGCAAGAACGCGCTCGCCATTACGGTGGTCAACCTGCTGCGGCTCATCATCATCCCCATCGCCGTCATCGGCACGTTTCTGCTGCTTGGCTACCGCGGCGAACCGATTGTGGTCATCATGATCCTCTTTGGCGCGCCGGTCGCCATTGTGACCTACTCCATGGCCGTCGGCGTCGGCGCGGACGACGAGCTGGCGGGCGGCATGCTCGCGGTGTCGAGCCTGCTTTCGATCGTCACGATGTTTTTGTTTATCTTTGTGCTGAAACAGCTCGCATTTATATAACGTTTCGAAAAATATTCCATAAAAGACCACGTTTCACAGGAGAACCGACATGACGCTGAAGCTCTACGACCAAAACAGCCACCAAACGCAGGCTACCGCGCGCGTTGCCGCCTGCACGCCCGTTGAAGGCGGGTTCGACGTGCTGCTCGATCAAACCGTACTCTTTCCCGAAGGCGGCGGTCAGCCCTGCGACACAGGCTGGATCGGAGACGCCAGGGTTCTCTCCTGCCGGGAAGACCACGGCGAAGTCGTCCACACGACGAACCGCGCGCTGGCGGTTGGGGAAACGGTTTCCGTCCGGCTCGACTGGGCGCGGCGGTTCGACTTTATGCAGCAGCATACCGGCGAACACCTGCTCTCGTTTGCGTTTTACAAGCTGTTCGAAGCCGCGAACATCGGTTTCCACCTCGCGCTCGACTACGCGACCATCGACTTTGACAAGCCGCTCTCCCGCGAGCAGATTGCGGAAGCAGAACTGCTTGCCAACTCCTATGTTTGGCGGAACCTGCCCGTAAAGACTGCGTTTTACGATTCCGAGGAGGACGTCAAGTCCCTCCCGCTTCGCAAGCACGCCGAAGGGTTGATCGCGCCCATCCGCATCGTCTCCATTGAGGACGCGGATATGTGCACCTGCTGCGCGCCGCACTGCGCGCTCACGGGTGAAATCGGCTCCATCTTCGTGCTGGACGCCGCGGGCTACAAGGGCGGCACGCGCGTTACCTTCCTCTGCGGCGAGCGCGCGCTCAAGCGCCACCGCGCGGAGCATGACGATCTGGACGCCATCGGGCGCCGCTTTTCCACTGCGCGCGAAAACGCGGTTTCTGCCGTCGCCAAACTCTCGGACGAGTACGGCGCGCTCAAAAAGCGCGAACGCGAGCTTGCCAAAGAGCTCAACGGCTTCCTCTCGAATGAGCTTCGGTCAAACGCAAAGCAGGCGGGCAAGTTCCGCGTTGCGGTTCGGCTGTTTTCCGGCATAGACGCGGGCAGGCTCAAAGACCTAGCCCAATGCGCCGCGGAGCCGGGGGTGCTCGCGGTGCTATTTTCGCAGTTGGACGGCAAACTCAGCTATGTGCTCGCAAGCGGGGAAAAATTCCCGCTGGACGTCGGCGAGCTGATTCCCGCGGTCAACGCGGCAACCGGCGGCAAAGGCGGCGGGCGCGGCACGCTGGCGCAGGGCATGGCGCAGAGCGATTCCGGCGCGGAAGAGACCGTCAAGCAGGTGGAAGATTACCTCGTCCGCAGGCTGAAAGAAAGTAAATAAAAAAAGTCCGGCGCTATATGCGCCGGATTTTTAATTTGTCGTTAGTTCTCCGCCGTCTGCGCTGCGGCAGCCGCCGCAACATCCCAGCCCAGCGCAACCTTTGCCGTAAGTACCCTGCGGACGCTCTCGTCGATCCGTTCCGGCGTGAGTTGGCCGCTTGCAGCCGCCTCCGTGAGCGCGTCCATGATCGCAATCTGTTTATCGCTCTCCGCGCCGCAGAGAATCATATCCCCGCCTGCCAGAAGGAACTTAACCGAGGCTTCCTCCAGCGTGTAGCGGCTGAGCATGCCCTCCATGCGGAAGTCGTCGCTGATGATCAGGCCGCCAAAACCCATTTGCGTTCTGAGCAGGTCGGTCATAATCGGCGCGGACATGGAGGCGATATCCGTGCCATCCAGCGCGGGATAGAGAATATGCGCAATCATCACGGCGTCCACGCCGCTCTCCACCGCCGTTTGAAACGGCAGCAAGTCGTAGCTTTGCAGTTCTTCCAGCGTTTTGTCGATTACAGGCGTTACAAGGTGAGAATCCTCGGTCGTGCCACCGTGGCCGGGAAAGTGCTTTGCCGAGGCAAGGCACCCGCTCGAATGCAGCCCCTCGATAATCGCTTTGCCGATGGCCGCGGTAATGCTCGCGTCCTCGCTGATGATGCGCGTCTCCAGCACCGTGTCCATGGGGTTTTCGGAAACGTCCAGCACCGGTGCGAGATCGAGGTTAATACCAACGGAGATCAGCTTGGCTCCAATGGTCGTGAACTGCTCGGTGGCATAGTCCGCATCTCTTCTGCGCCCCAGAGAGCGCGCGGAAACGGGCTGCGGATTCCAGCGGAAGCGCACCACGCTGCCGCCTTCCACGTCGATGCAGACCAGCGGCGGTATCTCCGTAGTCAAACGATCCTTTACGGAGTTGAGCATCTTTTTGCATTGCGCAAAACCGCCGTCGCTGTTGGAATTTTTAATATTGGCGCCGTATAGAACGAGATTGCCGACCTGATAAGTCTGATCGACCTCGCGAAACGCGTCGGTGATGTCCGTCGTGCCGGAAAAGCCAAAAATCACAAGCTGACCCAGTTTTTCTGTTGTGGTCATGCCCTCGATGTAGCGATCGATCCACTCCGCCGTCGTTGCGGGCTCCGCTTTCGGCGTCGGGGTCGGCTCCGCCGTTGCGTCCGGAATGAGCGAAGGCGTTGCCGAAAGCGCGGAACTCGCCGTTGGCACAGGTGTTGCGCTCTCCCAGAAAAACAGGTCGGTGCGAGGAGCGGTCCAAACGCCGAGGGCCGTGCCGGCAAGCAGCGCCGTCACGATCAGCAGCAGGAATAGCTTCTTAAAAACGTTACCTAACAATCGGCGGTTCTCCGTTTCAAATCAGCGCAACGAAAAATGATCCCGCCGCCGCGCGTGATATGGATGTATTATACCTTGCATAAAACCGAATTGCAAACCCCGCCCGGCAGCCGCAAACAGGAGGCCTTTTTCCTTGAGCACGGCAAAAACGGGTTGCCAACGGCAGGACTGCATATTACAATACAGTTAATGTGTTTATACAGGCGTTCGAGTAAACCTGTCGAGCAATCCTTTCGTATACGAAGCGAAAACACAAATAAACTGAATCGGGGGCGCATCATGGAAAAATTCTCAGAGATCGTTTACAAGCGACCGGATATGGCCGCGCTGAAAAAAGCGATGAAACAGCAGCTCGCTCTGCTGAAAAAGGCGAAGTCGTACGAGGAAGCACGAGCGGCTTATCTCGCCTCGCAGGAGATCACCGCGCACGCGGAAACGAGCTACGTCGTTGCCAGCGTCCGTAACACGCTGGACACCACGGACAAGTTCTACGACGGCGAAATGCAGTTTTTCAACCGCGCGCTCGCCATGCTGATGCCCATCTCCAAAGCGTTTATCGACGCAATGCTCAAAACGCCGTTCCGCGCGCAGTTTGAAGCCGAATTCGGCAAACAGCTCTTTACGCTCGCGGAGATGGCGCAAAAGACGCAGAGCAAAAAGATCATTCCCGAGCTGATCGCGCAGGGTACAGCCGAAAACAACTACAAAAAGACCGCCGCCGCCTGCAAAACGACCTTCCGCGGCGAGGAATGCAACTTCTACGGCCTGCTCAAGCATATGGAAAGCTCCGACCGCGAAGAGCGCAAAGAAGCGTATCTGGCCTGGGCAAAGCTCTACGAGGGCGCTTCCGAACAGCTCGACAAGCAGTTTGACAAGCTCGTCAAGCTCCGCGTCCACATGGCTAAAAAGCTTGGTTTGTCCGGCGGGTTTACGGAGCTCGGCTACCTCAACATGCACCGTGCGGACTACGGACCTACGGAAGTGGAGCAGTTCCGCGCGCAGGTCAAGGCGGTTATCGTGCCCGCCGTGGCGAAGCTCCGCGAAGAGCAGGCAAAGCGCCTTGGCGTGGAGAAGCTCAAGTATTACGACGAAACCTGCATCTTCCCGGACGGCAACGCGGATCCCGTCGGCAGCGAAGCGGATCTGGTTGCGGTCGCCCAGCGCATGTACCGCGAGATTTCGCCGGAAACGGGCGAGTTCTTCGACTTCCTCTTTGAATACGGTCTGTTCGACCTTGCAACCCGCCCCGGCAAGCACCTCGGCGGCTATTGCACGTACCTGGCCGACTACAAAGCGCCGTTCATCTTCAGCAACTTCAACGGCACGGCGGCGGACGTCAACGTCCTCACCCACGAAGCGGGTCACGCGTTCGCGGGCTACACCGCCATGCGCAGCCAGCCGTTGATGGACTACATGAGTTCGACCAGCGAGGTCAACGAGATTCACTCCATGACCATGGAGCATTTCGCCTATCCTTATATGAAGGACTTCTTTGGCGAGGAGAACGTTGCCAAAGCCAAATACGCGCATCTCTCCGGCGCGCTCTCGACCATTCCGTATCTCGTGAGTGTGGACGAGTTCCAGCACCGCGTTTACGCCAAACCGGATATGACCGCCAAGGAACGCCGCGCGGTCTGGCACGAAATCGAGCAAGTCTACATGCCCTGGCGGGATTACGACGGCGTGCCGTTCCTCGAAGAAGGCGGCTTCTGGATGCAGAAACAGCATATCTTCCTCTACCCGTTCTACTATGTGGACTACGCGCTCGCACAGGTCTGTGCCTTCGAGTTCTACGGCCGCATGAAGAAAGACCATGCCGACGCCTGGAAGAGCTACCTCGCTCTCTGCCGCGCGGGCGGAAGCAAAGGGTATTTCGAACTTCTGCAGCTCGCCGGGCTTTCCAACCCGTTTGTCGAAGGCAGCGTGGAAAAGGCTGTTCGGCACGTGATCGACGAGCTGAACGCATAAAACATAAAGAAACGGTGTACCAAAAAGCGTCCGTCCCGGCTTGCCGGAGCGGACGCTTTTTTTGAAGCATGACGCTGAAAAATAATACCGAATAAAAAATCAGTCGTGGTTGTGAATATGCAGGATAGACGGCAGATGCGCGTCCTGCCAGTTTTTGTAGTTCACCAGCAGCGCAATCAGCAGACACCCCAGCTTGATGGAAACGGGGTGGCGAAACACCATTGCAATCAGGCCGAACGCCGTAAACGCCGCAACCGTACGCCGCTCGTTGGGATGCAGCTTAAGCAGCAGCGAGCCAAGGTAAGCCGCCACCAGCGCGAGCACCACTAGATTATTCGGCATCAGCGCCAGCAGAACGCCAAAGCTCACGGCAATCCCCTTGCCGCCGTGGAAGCGGCGGAGCGGCGAAAACGCGTGCCCCACAACGGGGGCGAGCATGACCACCGAAAAGAGCGGGTATCCGGGATCCATGGCTTTTGCCGCCAGCATGACCGGCAGGTACCCTTTTGCCATATCGCAGGCAAGACAGAGGGAGCCTACCACAACGCCCGCGTAATGAAACGCGTTGAACGCGCCGGGGTTTTTATCCTCACTGACCTTCGTGGTGTCGATTCCCTTGAGCCAGCGCGGCAGATACGCGCTGTAGAGCACGCTGCCGGAAAGAAACCCCGCCGTGGAATAAACCAGCGTATCGACGACAGGCTGCGTCATACCCTCGCCTTCCTTTCCCAGTCGCCAAGCATGCGTTCGGCAATTCGATCCGCCGCGTCGGAAGCGATATGCTCCCGCTGGCAAAGCAGCATGTTCTCCCGCCGCGCCGCGTCGTTGAGCAGCGCAACCGCGCGCTTTGCCGCATCCGCCGGACGGAACGCGCGCTCAGCCATGCCGTGACGCTCAAAATACGCAGCGTTGCAGGTTTCGCAGCCGGGAATCGGCGCGGAAAGAACCAGCGGCACGCCGGTTACGCCCGCCTCCGTACTGCTCAGTCCGCCGGGCTTGGTCAGCAGCACGTCGCAGGCGCGCATCCAGAGCGCCGCCTGATCGGTATAGCCGACAACGCGCAAGCGCGCTTCCCCGCCGAAGCGCTTGTTCAGCTTTTTTGCCAGCGCTTCGTTGCTGCCGCAGAGCGCCGCAATGCGTACGGTATTGTCCGTACGCTGCATCAGTTCCGTTACAAGCGCCGCCATCTTGCCGCCGCCCATGCTGCCGCCCATCACGACAATCAGCTGTCCGTCGTCCGGCAGACCGAGCTGTTCACGGCAGGCCTGCTTTTCCAACTGCTCCCGCGTCCTCAAACGAACGGGGATTCCAACGGCCTGAAGGCAGTCCTGCGCCATGCCGCGCGTTTGGCAGAGCGCGGAAATCTCCTCGCCGGGTGTAAAGCAAACGTCCGGACGCGTCTCTTCCCAGAACGGACTGCAGGTATAGTCCGTCATCACGGTGTAGAGCGGTATGGAGACGCGTTTTTTCCGTTTAAGATAGGTCAGCGCTTCCGCCGGGTACAGATGGGACGTGACGCAGGCGTCGTACCCGCCGTGCGTGATATATGCCGCGAGTTCGCGCGCATAGCGCGTGTTTGACCAATACACGGGTGAACGTCCGTTAGGAGAACTGATGAACCCGCCGAGCTTGTAGAGTGCGCCAAAGAGCGCGGGCGCGTACACGGCGTTGCGGATATAGGCGTCGGCAACGCGCTTTGCCAGCTGTTCCCGCTTGAGTGAAAATGGATCGAGCAGCGTGCATTCCGCTCCCCGTGCAGAAAGCGCCTCCATCACGGCGGTCGCCGCCGTATTATGACCCTGACCGGTCGAGCAGGAAAGAACCAGGACTTTCAAAATTGCTTCCCCTCCCCCAAGGCGCGGAGACCGACTGAAGCAGGCAAGGTTTTTCTCCGCTTTTCGCAACAGTGTAGCAGAATTGCAGGCAATGTACAAGCGTGGTTGTCTTTTGCCAACCAGAACGCATCCCTTGACTTGTTCTTGCCCCGCTGACCTGCCAAACCGAAATCATCCGCGCGGCGCGAAAAACCGCGCTTTCTACAATTGGATGAGTTGTAAAAAAGTTGTGAGTTTTCCTGCTTCCGGCGAAATCAAATTGAAACAAACCGCCCGTTGTGGTATCATGGTCTCGCTTTATAGCGATCTTGACCATCGGTTTAGAAAGGTACCTGTATGACCAAAGTCATGAAAATTATACTGATCACGCTGTTGGTGATCGTTCTTGCCGGCATCGGCCTGGTTTGGTACGTGCTCGGCAGCATGCGTTCCGGCGCGGTGGACACCATTGAAAAGCCCACCGAAGACGTCTCCATTGCCGAAGAGCCCGAAGTCATCACCGTCATTTCGGACGACCCCACCCCGTCTCCCACGCCAATGCCGATTTACGAAGAGGAAAGCAAGGAAGACAGCATCGTCAACATCCTGCTCGTGGGCACGGATTCGCGCAGCGAAAGCGAGCTGGAAAGCTCCCAGGGGCGTTCCGACTCTATGATGCTCGCTTCGCTTAACAAAAGCAAGGGCACGATTACGCTTGTTTCGTTCATGCGCGATTCCCGCGTGCACCGCATCGGTAAGAGCGGCAGGTTCACCTTCTATAACCGTCTGAACGGCGCTTACAGTGGCGGCTACGGCGGCGGCGGCCCCGGGGAACTGATCAACACCCTGAACGAAAACTTCGACCTCGACATTCAGGAATACATCTGCATCGGCTTTGACGGCTTTGCTGCTCTGATCGACCAGATCGGCGGCATAGACGTTGACCTCGACCAGGCGGAGATCAACTTCATCAACGACCGCATCACAGGCTACCACGAAATTGAGCCGGATATCGTAAAGAACGCGGATCCGATCCGCACCAAACCCGGCATGACGCACCTCAACGGCGCGCAGGCGCTGGTGTACGCCCGCAACCGCCATACCGGCGTTGACGGCGGCTCCGGCAACGACTACGACCGCGTGAACCGCCAGCAGGAGATCATCAAACTGGTCTACGACAAGGTGACCACGCAGATGAACGAGCAGAGCATCGCGGCGCTGATTACGTTTGCCACCCAGCACATCACGACCAATATGTCACTGGAAACGATGACGGATCTTGCCAAGATGCTGCTCACCAACAAGATGAGCTTTGTCTCCACGACGATCCCCGGCGAAGGGACCTATTCGAACTTTGTGGATGAAAACGGCGTCAAAACCGACCAGCTGGAGTTCGATTTGGACGAGGCGGCCGCCGCGATCAACGAGTTGCTCTACGGCACGGGAACGGCCGCTGCAACCCCCAACCCGTAACAGAAGAACGCTCCAAACGAACCGCGCAAACTCGCGCGGTTCGTTTTTTATTTCACTTCATCGCTTTGTTAACTCTTTGTAATTTTCGGCTTTCGCTCTTGGATGGTTTTGCGGGCGCGTGGTATACTGGCTGTATGAAAACGCCGAAAAAACCAGCTCTGATCGTGCTGCCGCTGCTGCTCGCCGCCCTTCTGACGGGGTGCGGCATTCTGCCCGTTTCGGCACGCGAAACGCCCTCTGCGGAGCCGAGCGCAACGCCCGTTTTGCTTGCAGCATCTTCGCCCGTTCCCGCGCAGCCTACGCCGCAGCCGGAAGTCGTCGTGTTCGGCGCGGAGGCTTCCCGCTCGTTTCAGCAGGGGCTGACCGACGCGGCTGCAGAAGGAGAATTCGCCGTTACGTTTGTTCCCAGCGGAATAGAATCTCTCGCCGCATACCAGCCGCAGGGCGCGGTCTGCGCGCTCGTATACTGGGACGATCCCTCGATCGAAATTCCGTCCGTCGGCTTCCCGCTGTTTGTTTACGCAGCGCGCGGTCAAACCGGCGCGGGGAGTAATCCCATGCTCGTTTACGACGCGTCCGGCGCGGCGGAAAACGCGCTGGAAGCAGCAATTGCCTATCCGCCGCACGAAACACCCGTTCGCCTGATCGGCCTGTTTGCCAGCGAAACCAGCCCCGGCTATGCCGTTTGGAAAGAAGCAGCGGCAACCGGGCGTGTCTACTCCAAAGCGGAATTCTTTTTGAACGATTCCGAACTGCAGGCGGCGAGCGTTTGGTTTGCCGAACAGTTGGACGAGTTCTACCCCGGCATGATCGACGGCGTGTATGCCGAAACCGGTGAACTCGCCATTGCGGCCATCCACCAGCTGCGCGGACGCCCCCGGGAGGACATGGAGGTATTTTCCTGCTCCTCGGACGCAGATGCCGATTTGTCGCTTTCCAGCCTGATGCCAATCGTCGTCGGCGCGGACTTATACACGGCGGGCGAGCTCTGCTATGAAGGCGCTTCCGCGCTGCTGCAGGGCAAGGCGGTGGAATCCTCCGTCCTCTCTCCCTCTACGCTGGAATATTCGCCAAAACCCTGAATATTGGGACAACAAAAAAGGCGCTGACGCGCCTTTTTTATATACCGTTCGGGGGCTGCCCGCCCCCTGCCCCAATCAAAGGATACCCCCTTTGGAAGCCCGATATCCTCATCAGTGCATAATCAATCCCCACCCGGTCGTAAAGCGGCTGGTGCGGATATAGCCCACTTCGTTTTGGTACTCCAGCTTCGTCCAGCCGTCGTCCGTCAGTTCCAGCACTTTAACGGAGACGCGCGAAGGGACTTTGCAGACCTTATTGGAATCCTTGCTTGGCTCCTCGTAGAGCCATTCCGTGGTTTTCAGGAGCGTTGCATCCTCGCTGGTCTCCATAACCCCTTCGGTATAGCTGATGTAGCCGCGCATCACGTATCCCTCGTACTTGCCAAAGCGCGCCTTGACCCAGACTTCGCTCTCAAGCAGCACCTCCAGCTCGTCGCCAACGCTCAGGCGGCAAACCGTGTCGAAGGAAGCACCGCTGCCCTTGCGCAGGCGCGCGCCTTCCACCATGACCCAGGCGCTGCGGTTGGGCAGTTCCGGTGCATCGTCGGTAATCGTCTTTTGAAACGCGTTGTATTCGGCAAACGAAAGCTTGGTTTCCAGCGCCTTGTGCAGGGCGCGGTTACTGGGCTCGGAGTTGCTGATTTCCACCGTCGTGCCCGGGCAGGCGTAGTAGTAGAGCCATTTTGCGTCCTCCACGTACAGCCGCACGCACCCGTGGGATACTTTTTCGCCTATGTCGTAAAACGGCGAACGCTTGAGGGAGTCGACCGTCCGGTCGCCAAAGAGCAGCGAGTGGAAGTAGATGCTGCCAACGATCTGCACCCAGTAGCGCGCGTATTCCCCGCCAAAGTTGGCAAACTTGCCGAAGCGCTCGCGCCCGCCGATCTTCCAGATGCCGCGGGGCGTCGGCGTCGCCTCATCTTCGGGGTCGGCGTCGTCCACGTCCGTTCGTCCGCTGGAACAGAGGAAGCGGCGGACGACCTTTGTGTATTCGCCGTTTTCGTCCCGCTCAAACACAGTGATGATCTGGTTTTTCAGATCCAGCAAAATGAAGTACTTGTCCGGGTCGTCATTTTTCAGCTCGTCCCGCGCATAGGCGGTGTGTGGCGCGATTAGAAAAACGGCGAGAAACAGCGCCGCCAAAGCAACTCGAAACACTCTCCGCATAGCCTGAATACTCCTCCCGGGAACCGTGAACGCAAAAGATAAAACAATGTCAGTAAAAAAGCTGATCTGAACGAAAAACGCGCGGAAACGGCTTGTTTCGTCCGTCTCCGCACGCTCGAATGCTGCTTAGAATACCCGGTAAGCGCAGATGAAGTGGTTCTGCCAGTACCCGCCGGAGTTGAGCACCGAAGAGGATTTACGCACTTCGCCTTCGGAGGAGCTCGCGTCGATCATCTTGCCGCCGCCAAGGTAAATGCCTACGTGACCCGCGGAATCGGTGCTACCGGAGAACACGAGGATATCGCCGCGCTGGATCGAACCCATGCTCGAAATGCGCTGGAAGCGGTCGGTCGTGCGCCAGGCAATCGAGGTCATGTAGCTCGTGCTGACGCCCGCGTTCTTGAGGCACCAGTACACGAAGCCGGAGCAGTCAAAGGAGTTCGGCCCCTTCGCGCCGCGGACGTATTTGCTGCCGACCTTGCTTTCGGCAAGCGCGACGAGCTTTTCAACGCCCACGCTGTTGGAAATTGCGGACGAACTGCCGGAAGAGGAACTTCCGGAGGACGAACTGCTGCCGCTGGAAGACGAACTTCCGCTCGAGGATTCTTTCGTCTTGGAAGGCGTGGTGGTCGATTTCTTGGCGCTCGAGGAGTTGAGCATGGTCAGCGTCACCGCGCCAATCTTGCCGTCCTGCGACAGCCCTGCGCGCTTCTGGAAGGCTTTGACCGCGTCCTCGGTGATTTCACCAAAGTAGCCGGTCGCGTTCGCGCTGGCGAGATAGTTAAGCTCCGCAAGGCGCTTTTGAACATTCTTGACCGACGTGCCGTAGTCGCCAAGCTGCAGCACCATCGCCTGCGCGCCGCCGGAAAGCAACAGATCACGCGTAACCGGGCCAAGCGCGCCGTCGCGCGTCAGGCCGTTTGCCTGCTGAAACGCTTTGATAGCGGAAACCGTGGCTTTGCCCATGACGCCGTCCGGCTTAAAGGTAACATAACCAAGCTTTTTGAGCGCGGCCTGACAGTCCTTGATGACGGGGTTTTCGTCGCCAAGAGTATAGGCGTTGCTCACGACGTCCTCGCCGTAGAGCATTTCCAGCGTTTTGGAACCGACCTTGCCATCCACCTTCAAGTCGTTCTTTCTCTGGAACTCCTTGGCGGCTTCCTCGGTTTTGTCGCCGAAGGTGCCCTGCACGTTGGCTTTGTTGTCGAAATAGCCCAGTTCGTACAAACGCTGCTGCACGCCGAGCACATACTCGCCGGAGTCACCGTTTTGCATGACGTAGATCTTTGCGGTATCGTCCATCAGAGTAGTATAAGTCGTCTGCCCGCAAATGCCGTCGTCGTCCAGGCCGTTATGCCGCTGGAAGGTTTTCAGCGCGCTCTGCGTCAGCGGCCCGAAATGCTCGGTCGGCTCATCGGAATCCATATAGCCCAGCTCCATGAGCCGCGCCTGAATTTCCGCAATGATCGGGTCGTTATCGCCCTGCTTGAGCTCTTCGGTGAACGTTTGGGTCGTCACGGCGTCGTTCACCGTCTGTTCGGGCGCTTCACTCGTTTCGGGAGAGGGGCTCTCCGCGAGGTCCTCGCTCGACGCCGGATCGGCAAAGCCGCTGTCCAACGTCTGCGTTGCCGAGAGCGCGGCAAACTGCTGCGCGGCGTTTTCGCCGGAATCCTTGCCAGGCAGGGTGATTGCCAGTATGATAACGGTCGCCAAAACCGCAACAAACGCGCCGCTGCCGATGAGCAGCGTTCGCGGCGGAAGCCCCATTAAGAACGCGTATAGTTTTCGCGCGCCAAGATACAAGCCCCGCGCCATAACGCGCAGCGCGGAAACGACGACTCGCTTTGTTTTTTTCCAGAATCGCTTGAAGGTAAAAGGCTTCTTGGCGCTCGTACCGTTGGGTGCGCTCCCCTTTTCAGGGTAAACGCTCGCTGCCGGCTTGGAACGCTTTGTCAATTTCTTCAGGACCTTTTTCAGCGTCGGCTTCTTTTTCTTCGCCGTTTTCGGCTGCGCGCCCTGTGCGCCCTGCGCCCTAGCGGCGTATCCGGGCTGCGCGTATGCGTAGCTCTGCCGGCTGCCGCCGCCCGACGGATATCCTTGCGCATAAGCGCTCTGTGCGTAGGGGGCCCGCCTTGGTTTTTCGTATTCTGTTTTGCCGTACGGTGGCCGCCGCGTGTCGTTGCTGCCTGTTGCCACGTTCAGACTCCTTCCGGCGGGAGGCCTGCTGCCGGCCCGCTTTGCATCCAGCTCATGCTGTTGTATCGCTGCACACAGGTTACGGTGCAAGCCGATGTATTCAATCGGTTAACGGAATTATAACAGTCAATCTTGACGCCGCGTTGAACAATTTTTAAACGAATCGCTAACGTCTGAAATGTTTTCAACCGTCGTAGTATTCGCCGCGGCGGTAATCGTAGATAGCCGCGTTGTATTTATGGAAGTCTTCGAGCACTTTGCCCGTGCCGAGCGCCACGCAGGAAATCGGGTCTTCCGCAATCCGGCAGGGCACGTTCGTGCGCTCCGTGACGTACCGGTCGAACCCGGCCAGCAGCGCGCCGCCGCCGGTTACCACAATGCCCGTCTCGGCAATATCGGTCGCGAGCTCCGGCGGAGTCCGCTCAAACAGCCCGCGCACGCGCTCCATAATGGCGGAAAGCGGTTCGGAGAGCGCGTCCACCATCTCGTTGGTTCCAATCGGCACCGCTTCGGGAAGGCCGGTATTGATGTTTCGCCCGCGCACTTCAATGATGCGCTGTTCCTTTTCGGTATGCGCGCGCCCGTAGGCAATCTTGATGTCCTCGGCGTTGCGCTCGCCAATATAGATGCTGTGCTTGCGCTTCATATAACGCCGGAGCGCGTCGTCAAACTTATCCCCCGCCATCTTGATGGAGTCCGAGAGCACGACCGCGCCGTAGGCGATCACCGCGATATCCGTCGTACCGCCGCCGATATCGAGCACCATGTGGCCTTTCGGCTCGTTGATGTCGAGACCCGCGCCAATCGCCGCGGCAATAGGTTCCTCAATGAGGTAGGTATACCGCGCGCCCGCCTCGTCCGAAGCTTCGATGACGCAGCGCTTTTCCGCTTCCGTTACGCCGGAGGGGACGCAGACCACCGCGCGGGGTTTATACAGCAGGCGTGTGCCGACGACTTTTTGAAAGAAATACCGCAGCATGCGGGCGGTTACGTCGAAGTTGGAAATCACGCCGTCCCGCAGCGGGCGGATCACGAGGATGTTCGCCGGCGCGCGCCCCATCATTTTTCGCGCTTCTTCGCCGATGGCGACAATGCGCCCGGTGACGCGTTCCACCGCGACCACGGACGGTTCCTTGAGTACGATGCCCTTGTTCTTAACATAAACCAGAGTGGACGAAGTGCCAAGGTCGATTCCAATATCGGACGTATCAAACAAACCCATTTCCAATTCCCGCCTTCCGAATATCGTTCGGACATATTACGCCTATATTATCGATTCATTCTAACACGCTTTTAAGCCACGGGACAATCAAACAAACTGTGAACGCTTGCGCTCCTCCGGCTCAGCGGTCGCTTTGCGCAGTACCTGCTGGCACCCGCGAGCGCAAGCAAAAAGGCCGGTCTTCGGCCTTTTTTTCACGTAGTTATCGTTTTTCTGTTCAGGAGTACAGCGGGTCTTCCAGCACCGCCCGGCGCAGCACCTGCGCAATCGGCGCGCGAATGGAAAGCGCGGCGTGCGTATCCCGCGCAGTCGGGCTCAGGTTGAGCACCACCAGATGCCTGCCGGAAAAGTAGTCCATCAGTCCCGCCGCCGGGTATACCGCCAGCGACGTGCCGCCGATAATCAGCGTATCCGCGCGCGAAATCTGGGTAATCGCGGCCTGCAGAACCTTTTCGTCCAGCCCCTCGCCATAGAGCACGACATCCGGCTTGATCATGCTTCCGCAGTCGCATTTGGGAACGCCGGACATTGCGAGGATATCCCGCATGGTGTACGGCTTTTTGCACTTCATGCAGTAGTTGCGGTTGACGCTTCCGTGCAGCTCGAGCACGGTTTTGCTGCCCGCCTTCTGATGCAGGCCGTCGATATTCTGCGTAATCACCGCGCCAAGCTTACCGGCGCGCTCCAGGCTTGCCAGCGCGCGGTGCGCGTCGTTCGGTTTTGCGTTTGGGTAGAGAAGATAATCGCGGTAGTACTCAAAGAACACGTCCGGGTGGTTCATGAAAAAGTCATGGCTCAACAGAACCTCCGGCTTGTGGCCGAAGCGTCTGACCGCTTCGAAAACGCCGTTCTCCGAGCGAAAATCCGGTATGCCGCTTTCCGTAGATGTGCCCGCGCCGCCCAGAAAGGCGATTCGCCTGGAGCGTGAGAGGACGCTCCTCAACTCTTCGATCCGACTTGATAGTTCGTCTTCCATACTTCTTATTATAGTGGCATACGGCGAATTTGCAAGCGTTCGAACGGGTGCGCAATCGTGAAATTTCTCGGCCGCTTCCCTTTGTTTTTCCGCGTTGCCGTCCCCCGATTCGTTCTGGAATCCATCCCCGCCGTATGGTACAATACGCTTATGAAAATACGATTTTTTAACGCACGCATCCTGCCGCTCGACGGAACAACACCACTGTTCACCGGCGAGCTCGTTACCGACGGCAGCAAGATCGCCTATCTTGGCGAAAAACCCGCTGGAAACGGCCCGTTTGACCGCGAAATCGACTGCGGCGGCAACCTCTTAATGCCGGGCTTTAAGAACGCACATACGCACTCCGGCATGACGTTTCTGCGGTCGCTTGCGGACGATTTGCCCCTGCAGCGGTGGCTCAGCGAGCAGGTGTTTCCCAAGGAAGCGCAGCTTACGCCGGACGACGTGTACGTGCTCACCAAGCTCGCAATTATGGAATACCTCACCAGCGGCATTACGGCGATGTTTGATATGTACTTTGCGCGGGACAGCATTGCGCAGGCCGCCATCGATACCGGTTTTCGCGCGTGCCTCGTGGGCTGCGCCAACGATTACGGCGGAACCGCTGAAGAAACGGTTCAGGAGTACGAGCGCTTTTCCGGTCTCCACCCCAGAATTGCCTATCAGCTCGGTTTTCACGCGGAGTATACGACCAGTTACCCCCTGCTCAAAGACCTGGCGGATATGGTGCAGACCCTCAAGCAGCCGTTCTATACGCACCTGAGCGAAACCGCGGCGGAAGTGGAATCCTGCGTCAAGCACAGCGGCTTGCGCCCCATAGAGTATCTCGATTCCCTCGGCATGTTCGATTACGGCGGCGGCGGATACCACTGCGTGCATGTTTCCGAACACGAAATGGAGATCCTCAAAAAACGGAATATGATCGTCGTATCCTGCCCCGGCTCCAATACCAAGCTTGCCAGCGGGGTCGCCCCCGTTACCGAATATCTTTCGCGCGGCATTCCGGTCGCACTCGGCACCGACGGGCCTGCCAGCAACAACTGCCTCGACTTTTTCCGCGAGATGTTCCTGGTTACCGGCCTGCAGAAGCTCCGCTGCGGTGCGGAAGCGGTGGACGCCTTGAGCGTACTGAACATGGCCTGCCGCAACGGCGCGTACGCCTGTGGGTTCCCGGACTGCGACTGCCTCGCCGTCGGCAAGCAAGCCGACCTCGTGATGATCGACCTGCAGCAGCCGAATATGCAGCCGCTCAACAACATTGAAAAGAACGTCGTCTACAGCGGCTCAAAGCAAAACGTAGCGCTTACGATGATTGCGGGCAGCGTGCTCTATGAGCGCGGCGCGTTCCAGATTGGCGACGACCCGGAGCGCATCTACGCCGAGGCGAACCGCATCATCCGGCGCATGAAGTGACTGTGAGCTTGCGCCGCTTCGGCGGCGCTTTTCTCTTTCTACAACAAGATGATTTTGGAGTCTGAATGACTGATTTAACAAAAATTGCCCCGCTGTTCGAAGGCTGGCAAGAAACCATGATTTGGTCCTGTCTGGACGGTTCGATGGGCTGCGCCCTGTGCGACGACGAGAACAACCCTGCCTCCGCGCAGATTGCGCTTGGGGATTTGTGCTTTTTTGCGGGCAAACCAAATGACAAACTGGCGCTCAATGCGGGTGCGATTTGCCTGGTGCCAGGCAGCGAGGAATGGTGTTCCTGCATCGAGCGTGTTTGGGGCGAGCACGTGCAGAAACGCCTCCGCTACGCCATAAAGAAAGAACCCGACGTTTTTAACATCAATAAACTGACCAGCTACGCCGCCAACCTGCCCGAAGGGTTCACGCTCCGTATGTTCGACGAGCAGCTTGTACGCGAGTCGTTTGAGCAGTCCTGGTCGAGGGATTTTTGCGCACAGTTTCGGGATGCGGAAGATTTTCTCGCGCGCGGAATCGGCGTTGGCGCGCTGTTCGAGGGAAAGCTCGTTGCGGGCGCCTCGTCTTATTCGATCTATCGCGGGGGCATCGAAATTGAAATCGACACCAAGCCGGAGTTCCGCAGGCAGGGTCTCGCCACCGCCTGCGGCGCAAAGCTCATACTGGAGTGCCTGAGCCGAGGCCTCTACCCCAGTTGGGACGCGTACGATCTGCGCTCCGTCTCGCTGGCCGAGAAGCTGGGCTACCACCTCGACCGGCCGTACGTGGTCTACGAGCGCTTGAAAGAAGAACCTGCGGAGTAAAATCTGCCGCTCTATTCGACCAGACAGCAAAACAAAAAACCGTCCCGGTATGAATCGGAACGGCTTTTTTGATCTTTGTTTTAGCCCATCGTCGGCGCGAGGCGCGGCGGACGGCGCTTGCGGACGGTGACCTTACGCTCTTTGGTCAAGAACGATACGGTGTCCTTGATGGTCGCGCTGATATCGCGCGGTTTATAGCCGAGATCGTTCTTCGCCTTTTCGTAGGTGAAGCGCGCATTGCTGGTCAGCGTGTAGAGCGTATAACGCGTAAACAGCGGCGACTCATGACGAATTTTATAGTACAGTTCCGCAATCGGCGCGGTAAGCTTTGCAAACCACAGCGGCAGAACGGTTTTAATCTTTTTGCCGCCGGTAATCCGCGCCAGCGTGCCGAGCAGCTCGCGCACAGGGATATAGCGGTTCGAAAGGATGTAGCACTCGCCCTTTTTGCCCTTTTCGGTCGCGGCGATCACGCCGTCGGCAACGTCCCGCACGTCCACAAAGTCGTATCCACCCTCGACGCAGGCCGTCAGGCTGCCGTTGAGGTAGTTGATGACCATCTGGGTCAGGTGCCCGTGACCATAATCGTTCGGGCCGATGATGCCGGAAGGCTGAATCACGGTTGCGTCAAGGCCGCTTCTTGCGGCGTCGAGCACGATCTGCGTTGCGGCGGCTTTCGTCTTGGCGTAGAGGCCGATCACAGCGTCCGCCTGATAGCCGTCCACCTCGTGGATGACGTTGCCATGCGGCAGTTCCGGCAGCGCGTGAACGGAGCTGATGTAGACCAGTTTCTTGACGTTATGCTCCTTGCAGAGCGCTACGACGTTTTCCGTGCCGCGGACGTTGACGTCCACTACGCGCTGGTCGTATTTGGTAGCCACGGAGACGATGCCCGCGCAGTGGATGACATACGTTTCATCTTCCTCCGTCAGCCCGAAAAAGAGCGGTTCGAGGGAGGCTTTATCGCGCACATCCCCGCGGACAATGGACACCGCGTCGCCATAAAGCATGGTGACGTCCTCGTTGGGCAGCGCGAACCCGCGCACTGTTTCCCCGGCTGCCAGTAATTCCCGGGCGACCGTGTTACCGAGATGCCCACCGATTCCCGTGATGATATAAACGCGTTTCATAGAAAAATGCCTCACTTTCATGGTTCCATGATACGGGGTGAATGTTACGCAGTTATTACGAAAAACCGACATTCTG
This sequence comes from Christensenellaceae bacterium, assembly GCA_963674535.1. Taxonomy (GTDB): domain Bacteria; phylum Bacillota; class Clostridia; order Christensenellales; family CAG-138; genus UBA7703. The sequence goes on from OY771363.1 coordinate 2,352,921, forward strand.
TCGACATATTTAAGTTTTCTTTATGAACTTCAACCGCAGTTCAACCCAACCTCAATCGAACCTCAACCATAGCTCAACCAGAGATCAAATAGGTAAACAAATGCGATAACAAGAACCGTTCTCGTTCCAATCGAGACTTTTAGACAAACCCTTGCGCAATCAAGGCGCTGCCGGTAAAATGAAGATAATCCGTCGCAATCACAGCACTTTACAATCGACTTTCGGGAGGTAACTGCATGAACGAAACCGTTCTGACCGGGTACTATCAAAAACGCGGCTTTTCCGACGAACTCGCTGCTCAGGCGGCTGCGTTTGTCCGCGCGCTGGAAACACGTCTGCAATCGTCCGGCTCCTCGCTGGAAACAGCTTCGGTGAATGAAATTCGCGCATACATCCGGCTTATGATGAAGCAGGAGGGCATTTCGCTTGAGCATTTGCTCGCGCTGGCGCGGTACTTCTACCTGACGGGACGAAACGAAATCTATATCTACTTTACATCCCTGCTCGGCGGAGAAGGCGTCGTTGAAAGCATTACTGAGCGGCTGTCAGAATCCGTCGGCAAAGACGAGACGGAGCGCATTCTCGACAGATTGGAGCATCCGCCGCTCGGCAGCGAACCCGCGGACTTCCCCGCTTTCACGAAAGCGCTCATGGAACGGCTGGAGCTAAACCTACCCGAAGAAACCGTCCAATGCGTGCTCGCGGGCAACAACCACGGTATCCCCGCCGCCGCGTTCGATGAGGGGAAAGCGCTGTTTGCTGCCTCCGAATCCATGGACGCGTTCCTCAAGGCGCAGCACGAGCATCAGGTTGCCGAGCTTCAACATCACTGTGACACCAATACGGTCTGGTATGAACAGGCGATTACGCAGGAAGTCGTGGACTTTGTTGCCGCCAATCAGGAAATCCAGTCAGCCGTGCGGGAAGGCGACATTCTTTACACCACCAAGATTCCCTACGATCCGGCACGGTATCTTGCGGAAACCGACCCGGTGAAAAAGCGTTACTATGCCTGCCATTGTCCGTTTGTTCGGGAAGCGATTCTGGCGGGTTCGCCGGATGTTTCGGAGAACTGGTGCTACTGCAGCGGCGGCTTTGTGAAATACCCTTACGAAGTGATTTTTGAGCGGCCTTTACGCGTTAAAATGCTGCAATCCGTGCTGCGCGGAGACCCCGTCTGCCGGTTTGCCATCGATATAGCCGAAGCGTAGCACCGAAATCTCAAATTTTATTCAACAAAATCAAATCCTTATCAGGTTTAGCGATGCCGCAATACTTTATGCATTCCGGCTGGTTAAAAAATGAGCGGAGCGCTGTCAGCGCTCCGCTCATTTGTTTTATTGTTCCGTGACTATTACAGCTCGATCTTCCGCTTGAACGCTTCGTTGATGTCCTCAGGAATCATCTCGCTGAGCACTTCCTGCCCACGGAGCGTGATAACGATCGTGCGCGTCCGCATGCGTTTGGTCAGGTGCTTGGCAACATGGATTGTTGCGTACTCGCCGCCGGAAACATGCTTGTTTTCAAGCTTGATGATCAGCGTATCCTTCCTGAAGCGGATGCGGCGCATCGTGCGCAGTTTCTTTTCCTCACCCACCGCTTCGCCGAACACGCGAATGGTCACGTTGTTGCCGATCAAAAGCAGAATCAGGAACAGGCCCACAAGCCCGAGGCCTCCGGCAACCGCCGCAATGCCCCAACCCGCGCCGGCCTGACGCAGCTGGCGGGCGACGATATCCCGCATGGTCACATGCACCGTCGTGGTGTAGATGTTGCCGTCAGCGTCCATCGCTTCTACGATGTAATCGCCCGGGCCCACGTCTTCCAGCGTCAGCGTCTGCGACCACTCTTCACCCGGCAGACGGATATAGACCGGCGGTTCGGGAACGTCCTCTACGATATCCTCAACGCTGACCAATACGTCGCCGGTTTCCTCCGTCGGCGTGGGTACAGGCGTTGCCTCCGGAACCGCTTCCACAATGAACGGGCCGAACGTTTCGTAGGTCGTCAATCCGAACGTGTTTTTGGCGTAGGCGTGGATGTAATACGTACCCGGCGTGCTGATCGAAATCGAGCCGCTGTAGTTCCTGTACGATCCGCCCGGCGCTGCGCTGGTCGAGAGCTGGTAGCCGCGCGCCGTGAGTTCGGATTCTGCGTCCGTAAAGCTCAGCGAGGCCGAAATGGCGCTCTGCGTCGTGCTTCCAATACTGTAATCGCCGCTTGAGCAGGCAATCACCGGCTTGGAGGTATCAACGCTCGTAACGGTGTAGGTAAACGTGGTTTTATTGCCCGCCACGTCGTAGAGCGTAAACGACACCGAGCCGTTTCTGCTGACGGCGTACTGCGGGGTTCCCTTCGCCGCCGTGCGGGTATCGTCCGGCAGGATCAGGTAGTCGTTGCCGCTGCCGCCCGGATCGCCGTTAAACGTGAGCGTCAAAAGGATATTCGCGCCGGAGATGCTCTCGGCAATCTTTGGCACCGCGGGCGCCTGCTTATCTACGCGAGCCTGGTACGGCCCGAATTCCGCGGCGTTGTCAAACGCATCCGTCGCGAGAATATAGACGCTGTGAACGCCCGTGACCACCACAGAGTTGTCGGCGGCCGCGTATGCCGCACCGTCCTGCGCATACTGGAAGGTCACGGGGTTAAGGTCGTCCGCGCTGAGAGCAGTCACGGTGACCGTCTGGTTTGTCCAAACGCCAGCCGTATAGGCGCGCCCGTCCGATGTCTTCATGTTCACGGTTACGCTGAGCGGCGCGTCGCGATCCACGCTCATGGCGCCCGAATAGCCGTAGTCCGTTGTAAACTCGTTGTCCTTGGCCTTGACGCGGAACTTGAGCCCGTCGGTCGAGCCAACGGAGGACGGAATGGCAAACTCATACGTCGTTTCGGTAAGCCCCGTCTTTTCTACGACCCAGCCTTTGCCGTTGTAGTATTCCAGCGTGTAGGTCAGCGTGTCGCCGTCGATATCGAAGCAGGTCCACTCCACCTTGACCTTGGAAGAGCCGCCCGCCCGGTCGCCGTCCTTCGGCGAACTGACCACCGGGGTTTCGGGAGGATCGTTCTTGGAAAGGATGGTAACGGAAACCGTCGCCGAAGCGGAGGAACCGTGCCCGTCCGTCATGGTGTAGCTGAAGCTGTCCGCACCGTTATACGTATCTTCCGGCGTATAGACGATCTTGCCGCCCACGAGTACCGCAGTACCGTGGGAAGGACTGCCGATTAGCGTAATGCTGTACTCACTCTTGAGATGCAGCGTGCCCTTGTTGAGCGTCGTATCGGTGTCCACATCCGTATCGTTATTGAGCGCGTCGATGGTCACCGGGTCTTCGTCCGTCGTGGTTGCCGTGTCGTTGACCGGCACAACGGGGTCGTTCACCTGGTTCACAGTCACGGTCACGGTCGCACTCGAAGTCAGCGTTCCGTCGGTAATGGTGTACGTAAAGCTGTCCGGGCCGTTGTAGTTTTCAGCGGGCTGATACTGCACGCGGCCTTTTTCGATGTTTACCGTTCCATGCAGCGCCGTACCAACCAGCGAGAGGGTCGGTGTGCTCTGCGGAGTCGTGTTCAGCGCATCGTCGGTATCGACGTCCGTATCGTTCGACAGAACATCGAAAGTATCGATATCGTCCTCGTCGATCGTAATCGAATCCGCGTTCGCCGCAGGCGCATCGTTGACCGGGACGACCGTGATGTCAATTTCCGCCTTCGCCGCCTCGCCCGCTTTATCGGTTGCCGTAAAGGTCAGGCTGTCGCTGCCGTTCCAGTTGGCGTCCGGCGTGTAGCTGATCTTCTTTCCGCTGATGGTGACGGTGCCGTGCGCGGGTTCGTCCGTTTCGCCAACCGTAATGGTCAGCACGTCGGAATCCGTTGCGATATCCGCGTCCGCAATCAGCGTGGAAACGTCGATCTCCTTCTTCGTGTCCTCGTTGGTAGAAGCCGTACCGTTGCTTGCCGTAGGCGCATCGTTCACGGCGGAAACCGTTACGGTGATTGTTGCCGTGCTGGTCAAACCGCCCGCGTCGCGCATCTGGTAATCAATCGTAAACGAGCCGTGATAGTTGGCGCTTGGCGTGAACGTCACCGAGCCGTTGGCGTTGGTGTTAAACGTTCCCGGCAGGTTGTCCGTACTGCTCGTGAACTCCACAAAGTACAGCGTATCGCCCGGATCCTGATCCGTATCGTTATCTAGAACGTTCAGGGTGACGGCTTTGTCCTCTTCCGTGTTCATCGCGTCGTCGTGCGCCACCGGCGTATCGTTCTGCGCCGCGACAGCGATGGTCAATAGCCCTGTATCCGTCAAGCCATGGCCGTCGCTGAGGACGTAACCGATCTTCTGGGTGCCAACAAAGTTCAGTTCCGGCGTATAGGTAATCACGCCGTTGAGCTCGCTTAACTCGCCCGTGTCGCCATCAATGAAGTAATAACTCGTAACCTCGAATGTTGACTTGCTGTGTTGATCGTCCTTGTTCAGCGTTTCGTCGGTGTCGATATCCGTATCGTTGGTAAGAACGTTGACGCTGACCGGCGTTTCGTCCGGCGTTTCCGCGCTGTCCGCAACCGCGTGCGGCGCGTCGTTGACCTGCTTGATGGTAACCTCAACGGTTGCCGGAACCAGCGTTTCACCGTCGGAACAGTTGTATTGGAACGTATCCGTGCCGTTATAGTCGCCCGTCGGCGTGTAGACGATCTTGCCGTCAACCACATCAATGGAACCGTGCGCGGGCGCCGTCAGCGTGCCGCCCAAGAGCGTGACGCTCAGCACCTCCGCGCCGGGGGTTGCGTTCAGCGTGCCGTCCTGATCGATATCCGTGTCGCCGTCGAGCACGTCGATGGTTACCGCCGTGCCTTCATCGGTCGTCGCGCTGTCCGCATCCGGAACCGGGCTGTCGTTGACCTGTGTCACCGTGAACGTGATCGTCTTGGTGTCGGTGAGGCCGTCTTTGTCGGTCACGGTGTAGCTGAAGCTCTCCTCGCCGTTCCAGTTGGCAAGAGGCTTGTAGGTGATGTTGCCGCCGGAAACCGCAGCCGTACCCTTGATCGTGCCCGGATCGACCGTCAGCGTCAGAACGTCAGCGTTTGTATCTACGTCCACGTCGCTGACAAGCGTCGATTTCAGGATCGTCTGGGTGCCGCTGTCCTCGGCAATGGTCAGCGCCTTATCGATTGCCGTCGGGTTGTCGTTGACCGCGGAAACGTTGACCGTGAACTCGATCGTCGTAATTCCGCTGTCGCCGTCCGTAACCTTTAAGGTGACCTTTGCGGTGCCGTTCTGGTTATCCTTCGGGTTGACCGTCACCGTCCATGCGCCGGACGCGCCTTTTTCAAGCGTCACGCAGTCGCCGTCCACGAGCGATTCTTTGTCGCTGCTCACGTACTCGACCAACAAGTCGCCAGCCGGGGTTTCCACGTCGCTGACCGTAAACGCGTCAACGCCGTTGGCTTCGTCCTCCGTCAGGTTCATCGTGTCCGGCCCGTCCGCAAACTGCGGCAGGTCGTTTACGCTGTTGACCGTGACCGTCAGGGTTCCGGTTGTCTCCCCGCCGTGACCGTCCTTGAGCGTATAGGTAACCGTTGCCGTGCCAAACCAGTTCGTGGCCGGTTTGAACACCAGCGTGCCGGGCGCTGTAAACGCCACCGTACCGCTGGCCTCCGGGGAAATGCTCGTGCCGTCCACATACAGCTCGCTGAGCAGATGCAGCGGCAGCGCTTTGTTGATCGTAGTATTCGTATCAACGTCCGTGTCGTTACTCAGAACATTGACCGGGAGTGAATCCGTATCTTCGTTGGTGGTCACGGTGTCCGCAACCGCTACCGGGTTGTCGTTGACCTGATTGATCGTCACCGAAACCGTGGCTTTCACCCGCACGTCTCCGTCGAAGCAGAAGTACTCGAAGGAGTCCGTGCCGTTATAGTCGCCTGTCGGCGTGTAGACGATCTTGCCGTCAACCACATCAATGGAACCGTGCGCAGGCGCCGTCAGCGTGCCGCCCAAGAGCGTGACGCTCAGCACTTCCGCGCCGGGGGTTGCGTTCAGCGTGCCGTCCTGATCGATATCCGTGTCGCCGTCGAGCACGTCGATGGTTACCGCAGTGCCTTCATCGGTCGTCGCGCTGTCCGCATCCGGAACCGGGCTGTCGTTGACCTGCGTCACCGTGAACGTAATCGTCTTGGTGTCGCTGAGGCCGTCTTTGTCGGTCACGGTGTAGCTGAAGCTCTCCTCGCCGTTCCAGTTGGCAAGAGGCTTGTAGGTGATGTTGCCGTTCGAGACCGCCGCCGTACCCTTGATCGTACCCGGATCGACCGTCAGCGTCAGAACGTCAGCGTTTGTATCTACGTCCACGTCGCTGACAAGCGTCGATTTCAGGATCGTCTGGGTGTTGCTGTCCTCGGCAATGGTCAGCGCCTTATCGATTGCCGTCGGGTTGTCGTTGACCGCGGTTACATTGACCGTGAACTCGATCGTCGTAATTCCGCTGTCGCCGTCCGTTACCTTTAAGGTGACCTTTGCGGTGCCGTTCTGGTTATCCTTCGGGTTGACCGTCACCGTCCATGCGCCGGACGCGCCCTTTTCAAGCGTCACGCAGTCGCCGTCCACGAGCGATTCTTTGTCGCTGCTCGCGTACTCGACCAACAAGTCGCCAGCCGGGGTTTCCACGTCGCTGACCGTAAACGCGTCAACGCCGTTGGCTTCATCCTCCGTCAGGTTCATCGTGTCCGGCCCGTCCGCAAACTGCGGCAGGTCGTTAACGCTGTTGACCGTGACCGTCAGCGTGCCGGTTGTCTCCCCGCCGTGACCGTCCTTGAGCGTATAGGTGACCGTTGCCGTGCCAAACCAGTTCGTAGCCGGTTTGAACACCAGCGTGCCGGGCGCTGTGAACGCCACCGTGCCGCTGGCCTCCGGGGAAACGCTCGTGCCGTCCACATACAGCTCGCTGAGCAGATGCAGTGGCAGAGCTTTGTTGATCGTCGTATTCGTGTCAACGTCCGTGTCGTTACTCAGCACGTTGACCGGGAGCGAATCCGTATCTTCGTTGGTGATCACGGTATCCGCAACCGCCACCGGGTTGTCGTTGACCTGATTGATCATCACCGAAACCGTGGCTTTCACCCGCTCGTCCCCGTCGAAGCAGAAGTACTCGAAGGAGTCCGTGCCGTTGTAGTCACCCGTCGGCGTGTAGACGATCTTGCCGTCAACCACATCAATGGAACCGTGCGCAGGCGCCGTCAGCGTGCCGCCTAAGAGCGTGACGCTCAGCACTTCCGCGCCGGGGGTTGCGTTCAGCGTGCCGTCCTGATCGATATCAGTGTCTCCCTCCAGCACGTCGATGGTTACCGCCGTGCCTTCATCGGTCGTCGCGCTGTCCGCATCCGGAACCGGGCTGTCGTTGACCTGCGTCACCGTGAACGTAATCGTCTTGGTGTCGCTGAGGCCGTCTTTGTCGGTCACGGTGTAGCTGAAGCGCTCCTCGCCGTTCCAGTTGGCAAGCGGCTTGTAGGTGATGTTGCCGTTCGAGACCGCCGCCGTACCCTTGATCGTGCCCGGATCGACCGTCAGCGTCAGAACGTCGTTGTTTGTATCTACGTCCACGTCGCTGACAAGCGTCGATTTTAGGATCGTCTGGGTGTTGCTGTCCTCGGCAATGGTCAGGCTCTTATTGATCGCCACCGGGTTGTCGTTGACCGCGGAAACGTTGACCGTGAACTCGATCGTCGTAATTCCGCTGTCACCGTCCGTTACCTTTAAGGTGACCTTTGCGGTGCCGTTCTGGTTATCCTTCGGGTTGACCGTCACCGTCCACGCGCCGGACGTGCCCTTTTCAAGCGTCACGCAGTCGCCATCCACAAGCGATTCTTTGTCGCTGCTCACGTACTCGACTATTAAGTCGCCAGCCGGGGTTTCCACGTCGCTGACCGTAAACGCGTCAACGCCGTTGGCTTCGTCCTCCGTCAGGTTCATTGTGTCCGGCCCGTCCGCAAACTGCGGCAGGTCGTTTACGCTGTTGACCGTGACCGTCAGGGTTCCGGTTGTCTCTCCGCCATGACCGTCCTTGAGCGTGTAGGTAACCGTTGCCGTGCCAAACCAGTTCGTCGCCGGTTTGAACACCAGCGTGCCGGGCGCTGTGAACGCCACCGTGCCGCTGGCCTCCGGGGAAACGCTCGTGCCGTCCACATACAGCTCGCTGAGCAGATGCAGCGGCAGAGCTTTGTTGATCGTAGTATTCGTGTCAACGTCCGTGTCGTTACTCAGAACATTGACCGGGAGTGAATCCGTATCCTCGTTGGTGGTCACCGTGTCCGCAACCGCCACCGGGTTGTCGTTGACCTGGGTCACCGTAATATCTACGGTTGCCGCCACCAGCGCATCGCCGTCGGAACAGTTGTATTCGAACGTATCCGTGCCGTTGTAGTCGCCTGTCGGCGTGTAGACGATCTTGCCGTCAACCACTTCAATGGAGCCGTGCGCAGCCTTAACAAGCGTTTCCTCGGCAATGGAAATGCTGAGCGTTTCCGGCTCATGCGCCGCGTTCAGCGTCGCATCCTGGTCGATATCCGTGTCTCCGTCCAGAACGTCGATGGTCACCGGGGTGCCTTCCGCCGTCGTTGCGGTTTCGTCATCGGGAACCGGCGCATCGTTGACCGGGGTGATATTTACCGTAACGGTCGCCGGAGTCGCGCACACAGCGTTTGACTTGTCGTGAATCGTATACGTAAACGTCACGGGTCCATTGTAGTCGGCCAGCGGCACGATCTGGATGGACTTGTTGTCCGCGCTGGCGGTGATCACGGCGTTGGGGTCATTATCCGTAACTGTGTTGACAAAGATCTCTTCCAGTGTGGGGTTGGTCAGCAGTTCTTCGTCGCGGTCGTTATAGAGCACGTTCAGCGTCGTCGTTTCGTCCTCGTCTATGGTGAACGTATCGTTATACGCCACGGGAGGATCGTTGACGTTGTTGACGGTAAAGGGTATCTCTTTTGTCGCCGTCAGCCCGCCGGAGTCCTTCGCGGTAATGGTGACGGTCGTAAAACCGTTCCACTTGAGATACGGCTGCAGGTTGAGCTCACGGTTCACGCCGCTCGGCGCGGTGATGGTTATTCCGTTCTTCAAGAGCAGGCTGTTGCTGCTCTTTGCTGTTACGTCCACGGAAAGGAGCTCGCCGTTATCGACGTCGCAGTTGTCATCCACGTCGGTTACGGTAAACGGAATCCCGTTCTGCGCAACCGTTTCGTTTACGGTATAGCTTGGCTCGCCATAGTACGTAATCACCGGCGCGTCGTTGACCGGAGTAACCGTGATATTGACCGTAAACTCGTAATCGGTGTTGCCGTAGGCGTCGTGCCCTTGATAGACGAAGGAATCCGCCGCGTTGCTGTTGAGTTTTGTCGTGTAGAAAACGGATTTTCCGTCCTCCGCAATGCGGACCGTACCGTTGTTCGGCAGGGTTTTAATATCCGTTACCGTCAGGCTGTTCGCGCCGTCCACGTCGTCATTACCCAGCACGAAGAGTTCCTGTTCAACATCTTCGGTCACGGTATAGGAGTCGTCGCCGTTTGCAGGCGCGTCGTTGACGGAATTCACAGTGATTGTAAAGCTTTCCGAGGACGACTTCACGCCGGGGCCGGTATCCGTTACCGTAAGCGTAATCGTCGCTTCACCGAATTTATTGGCCGCGGGCAAAACCTGAACGTCGCGCTTGTTACCATCGGGATTGTCGCTCGGGCTTGTGATGAGAATATTCGCAACGGGCACGAGCGTCGTGTTGCTGCTCGTTGCCGTAACCACGAGTCCGCTGTTGGCGTCCTCTTCGTCGGTTACGGTAAAGGGAATCAGTCCCGTTCCGCCGATCGCGTCTTCATCAATCGCTGCAACGTCCGCAATTTCGGAAATCACGGGCGCGTCGTTGACCGGTGTAACGGTAACAACGATGTTGGCCGTGGAATTTATCGCTCCAACCAAATCTGTCATTGTATATTGGAAGGTATCCGTGTAGCTGACCTTCGTGTCCCTGTCAGGGTTCGGCGTATAGATAATCGTCTGACCGCTGATTGCATAAGTGCCGTAGTGCGGATCCGCAACGGAAACGATCGAAAGCGTATCGCCTTCATTTTTGGTATCCACGTCGTCGTTGTTCAAAACGGACAGCGTTACCGCGTGATTTTCATCGGTCGTCGCCGAGTCCGGCTGCGCGGAAGGATTGTCGTTTACCTTGGTTACAGTCAAGTTAAAGGTGTCGGTATCCGTTGCGTTTGCGGAATCTTTTACCGTTACCGTAATCGTTGACGTACCGTTTCTATTCAGGTTTGGCAGAATTGTAAACGAGCAGGAGCCGTCTGCGCCAGGTGTAACCGTCAGTGCCGGAACCAGCGTCGTGTTTCCGCGCGCAATGGTCACGATCAGCGAGCTTTCCGCGTCCTCTTCGTCGTACACGGTAAACGTAATCGGGCTCGTTTCGGTATCTTCGAGCGTCGTTACATCCGGCAGCTCGGTGAGCGGCGAGGTCACGCGGATCTCCGGCGCGTCGTTGACGGGATTGACCGTTACGATAACGGTGAAGTCCGCCGTCAGCGCGGGCGTGCCGCTGTCGGTTGCGGTATAGGTGAAAGTTTCGGTTCCAAACCAGTTCGCATTCGGCGTGTAGAGAATGTCCTTGCCGCCGTTCGTTATGGAGGCCGTGCCATGGGCGACAACGCCAATGTCCGTGATGGTGACGTCCTCAATGTCCGGATTGGTGGTTTCGTCGATATCGTCGTTGGCCGTGGCCTGAATGGTAACGCTGTGATCCTCGTCAACCGTCGCGGTATCGTCTCCGCCGCTGGGCGTGTCGTTGACCGCCGCAATGGTTATCGTCACCGCAGCGGTGTCGGTCTTGCCGTCGCCGTCCGAAACCGTATAGCTGAACGAATCGGTGCCGTTGTAGTTTTCGCTGGGCGTATACAGAATCTTGCCGGCGGAAATCACCGCCGTACCATTTTCCGGCTGTGTTACCGAGGCAATGGTCAGCGTGTCGTCCGGCAAGTCGCTGTCCGTATCGTTGCCGAGCACGTTGATCGTTACCGCCGTATCCTCGTCGGTCGAGGCTATGTCGTTAATCGCGTTCGGCGCGTCGTTTTCCGGTTTGACAACGATTGTAACCAGTCCGATATCGGAATGGTTTTCGCTCTGGCCGTCGTCCACAAGGAACTCAAAGGTTTCGGTTCCATTCCAGTCGGCGTCCGGCGTATAGGTATAATGGCCGTCGGTATCGATCTCCGCCGTGCCGTGCAGGGGCGCGGTTTCGAGCGAGTACGTCAGATCGTCGTCCTCAATATCCGTCGCCGTCAGCGTGGAGGTAAGAACGCCGTCCTCCTTCATCGCCTGCAGCTGGTCGTCGGCAACCGGCGCGTCGTTGACGCCGTTGATGGTGATGTTATAGGTTGCTTCCGTGGTCAGCTGGCCGTCGCTGAGCAGGAAATGCACGGGCACCACGCCGTACGCGTCCGGGTTGGAGCGAACGGTAATGGTCTTGTAGCCCTCGGCATTCGTCGTCAGTTTGATCTGCGACGTCAAGAGGATCGAAGCATTTTCCGAATGAATCGTAATGAGCAGGTTGCTTGCCTGCGTTTCCGGATCGCTGACAACAAAGTTGAACGACGCGGTGGAATCTTCGTCCATCGTCCAGTCGCCGGCCGTTGTGGAATGCTTTGCAATTTCCGGTGCGTCGTTGACGGGCTTGATTTTCAGCGAAACCGTCGCCGTATCGGTGCCGCCGTGACCGTCGCTCGCGGTATAGGTGAACGAATCCGTGCCGTTATAGTTCGTCTCCGGCGTGTAGAGCAGGCTGCCGTCGTCCGTTACCACCGTGCCGTGCGCGGGATCTGTAAACGACTGTACGCTGAGGGTATCGTTTTCAACGTCCGTATCGTTGCTGAGCACGTTGATAGAGATGGCGTTGTCCTCGTTGATCGTTCTCGAGTCGGCAACGGCGTTCGGCGGGTCGTTCATGGGCGTAATGGTCAGCACAGCATTGGCGCTCGCGCTCGCGCCGTTTTTGTCCATGATCGTATAGTCAAAGGTAATGGTGCCAGAATAATCGCCGTTGGCGGAAATCGTTACGGTGCCGTTGCCATTGTTGACCACCGTGCCGTAGGAGACGTTCTCAATTTTGACAATCTTGAGCGTCGTATCTTCAACATCCGTATCGTTGGCGGTCAAATCCATCGTCGCGGTCGTTTTGCGCGGGGTAGTGTCGGTCGAGGCGGAAACCGCTTCCTCCACGGTCTTGGCGTCGTCTACCGCAACGGGCGTATCGTTGACCGAAACGACCTTGAGCTGGAACGCGCCTTCCGCGGTCAGTTCGCCGTCGCTGGCAACGATGTTGATAATCGCCGTGCCATAAGCGTTGTCGTTTGGCACGACAGTAATCTTCATTTGTTCGCCGCTGACATGCACGATCGAAATGCTCTTTACGAGCTCTTCGTTATCCGAAGTCAGCGTGTAGTGCGTAGCGCTCGAAAGGTCGTTATCCACGTCGTGCACAGTCAGCAGCACTTCCGCGGACGTATCTTCGTTCGTCGTCTGGTAATAGTCAAGATCCTTGATTACCGGCTGGTCGTTGACGGCGACAACATGAATACTCGCGGTCTGATTCGAGCTGAGCTTTGCCGTCGTCTGATCCGTCAGCGTATAGGTAAACGAATCGTCTCCATAGAAGTCCGCATCCGGATGGTACACGATGATGCCGCCGGAGAGAATCTCCACTTCGCCATGCTCCGGCCCGTCGCCTTCCAGAACGGCAAGCGAAACCGTGTCGCCGTCCAGCTCGCTGTTGGAGCGCAGCACGCTGATCTTAACGGGGACGTCCTCATAGGTCGTAGCGTTGAGCTGGTTGACGCCGGGCGCGTCGTCCACGGGCGTAATAGTCAGCGCAATCGACCGTTCCGCGGCTTCCAGTCCGTCGCTTACGCCAATGACCAGATTTGCGGTTCCGTTGACATTATCCAGCGGAATCACCGTTACGGTTGCTCCGGTTTCCGTGCGCGTCACCTGCGTCTGCACTTCAAACGGCACCGTGGCGCTGGTTTCGGCATCGGTGACGTAAGCGTAGAAATACAGGGAATTCAGCGCGCAGTCCACGTCGTGGAAGGCAACGTCGAACGTCGCGCCCGTTTCGGAATCTTCCTCGCAGCTGGCGCTGGCGGGCGCGCTGTCGATGACCGGCGGATCGTTGACGGGGTAAACGCGAATATAGAGGGAATTCGTGCTTGTTTCCGAACCGCCGTCCTGCGTAACCGTATACTGTACGCTTACCGAGCCGTTGGCGTCCGCAGCGGGAACAAAGTGCACCGTGTCGTGATCCACAATCGTCAGTTCACCGAGAGCAGTAGAACTGCTGCTCAGCGTAAGGCTGTACTCCACATTGTTCGGATTATAGATCGGCAGGTTGATATCCGCCGGAGCCGAATCCTCGAGGCAGTAGTAGCTCTCCCAATAGGTATACAGAGAACTGTGGAACACCAAGCCGATATGCACCGTCGCAACGGCCGAAAGGTAGTCTCCCTCCGCGCTCAAGCGGTCGATAATACGGTAGGTAAACGAGTCCGCGCCGTTGTCATTCGGTGAGACGGAGGTGCGGGTGTAGGTAACCACACCGCCTTCAAACGAAACCTTGCCGTAGCTCGGCTGACTTTCGATCTGAAGCAGATAGACCGTATCGCCTTCCGGATCGTAGTCGTTGCCAAGAACGTTGATCGCCGCGCTTTCCTCTCCGGTCGAATTGGCGAGCGTTTTGTAGTCGTCCCGCGCAACCGGCGCGTCGTTGACAGGGGCAATCGTGAGCACCACCGTGGACGTTGCATAGGCGCGGCCGTCGGTGATCTGGTAGCTCAGTGTTTCCGTGCCGTACCAGTTGTAGTAAGGATAATAGGTGTAGGTCGTTCCGCTTCTGAGCAGATAGCCGTGCTCCGGCCAGGAAACATAGTTCACCCAGAAGTCGTCTCCGTCCGGGTCGCTGTCGTTGCCGGTCAAATCAAGCGCTTTGGTGCTGTCTTCGTTGAGCGTAATCTCGTCCGCAACCGCAATCGGCGCGTCGTTCTGCGGCAGCACGCGCAGCGTAAACGACGTGCTGCTGGTCAGCCCCGCCTTGTCGGTTGCCGTCACGGTAATGGTCACGGTGCCGCTGGCGTTTGCCACCGGTTTCAGCGCAAGCGTATAGGAGCCGTCGCCGTTATCGGTAACGACCGCGCTCGTTTCGCCGACTTCCAGAATGGAGTCGTCGCTGGAAGCAACGGAGATTGTTATCTCGTCGCCATAGTCTTCGTCCTCAACAAGGAACGAAATGCCGGAGATCGTATGGTCTTCTTCTATCGCCTGATCCGAAATGGCGGAGATCACCGGCGCGTGCGTCACGCTGTTGATATGCAGCGTAACCGTGCCTGTGGCGAACAGCGCACCGTCCGAAATCGTATAGGTAAACGTTCCCGTTCCCACTTCGCCGATGGCGGAGTAATAGGTAAACAGCTTCGTTTCGTCGTCGTACAGGAGCGTTCCGTTGAGGGCTGAGACATCGTATCCCGTAATGGTGAGCGAATCGCCGTCTACGTCGTGGTCGTTGAGCAGCGTGGAGAATACGCGCTTGCCGGAGAGCGGAACGTAGATGTTGTCGGCGGCCGCAACCGGCACGTCGGGCTTGGGCGCAATGGTGAGCGGAACGCTGGCATAGGCGCTGGCCGCTCCGTCGCTGACCGTAATGATGATGTTGACCGTGCCATAGGCGTCCGCCGCGGGCAGGATGCTGATATCCGCCGTGCCGTCGCCGTTGTTGACGATGGTGATGTTGTCCGCAGAAACCAGCGCGGTGTCGTCGCTGCCGCCGATGAGCAGAAGCGATGCGGACGCGGTTTCCTTATCCCCTATTTCAACGCGGATACCGGTAATCTCCGTATCCTCGTCCACGGTGTAACCGGTCTCTGTGAATTCTATCGTCGGCGTGTCGTTGGCGGCTCTCGCGGTCAGGGTGCAAGTTCCCGTCGAGGTCGTCGTTCCGTCGCTGACAACATAGGTAAAGCTGTCCGTTCCTTCATAATCCTTGAGCGGTCTGTAGAGCAGCGACGTCACGGGATCGCCAACCGTTTCAAGCGTGCCGACGGTGGTCGTTGTGCCAATGCTGACAAAAGTCAGCGTGTCGCCATCCAGATCGGTGTCGTTGCCGAGCAGAGCGCTCAGCGGGATGGAAACCGACTCCGCATCCTCGTCGTAGGAAATCGAATCGGCTTTCGCCGTCGGCTCGTCGTTGACGTCCGTAATATGAACAATAACGGTCTGCGTAATGGTCGTAAAGCCGTCGCCAAGCGTCAAGGTGAGCGTTACGTCGCCATTGACGTTTGCCAAAGGCGTAACGTGCACGGAGACCTCGTCGCTGTCATCGCCGAGACCGGAAACGGAGATGTTCTCGTTCGGCAGTAAATCTACGGCGGTATCCGGCGAGGAAGCCTGCAGCATCAAGCTGTCGGCGGGCGTTTCCACGTCCGAAATACTGAATGTAATCGCCGCGTCGACGCTGTCCTCATCCACGGTGTATTCCGCTTCGAGGCCAACGAACTTCGGATCGTCCGGCACGGCGGAAACCTTTACCGTAACAGTTGCGGTCGCGGTTGTGTGCGCGGAGTCCTCCATTGTATACGTAAAGATGTCCTCGCCGTAGAAGTTCGCGTTCGGCGTATACAGAATCTGGCCGTCCTTGACTTCGGCGGTTCCGTTGGCGCCGTTTTCGCAGCTCAACAGCGAAATCGATTCGACGGCGGAATCCACGTCGATATCGGTATCGTTCGCCAGGACGTCGATATTGACAAAGGAATCCTCTGCGCAGGTCGCTTCATCCGGCAGCGCGGTTGGCGCGTCGTTGACGTTGGTCACCGTTACGTAGACGAGCGCCGTATCGGTTCCGCCGTTGCCGTCGGAAACCGTATAGCTGAAGCTGTCCTCGCCAACGTAGTTTTCATTCGGTGTATATTTGATCTCTCCAAGCACGATCACCGCCGTGCCGTGGGCGGGCGCGTCAACAGCGCTTATGCTCAGTGTGTCGCCGTCCGCAAGGTCGGTGTCGTTCGCCAGAACGTCAATTTTGATATGCGTGTCTTCTTCCAGCGTAAAGCCGGTATCGTCTTCGGCGATAGGATCGTCGTTGACGGAATTGACCGTTACGGTAAACTGATCGGTCGCAACTTCGCCGTCGGCGTCGGTCACCGTTACGGTAATGGTAACAGGCCCACCGTGCTGTTCCGCGGCGGGGTTGATTTTAAGGCTGGCGGCGCTCTCGCTCTGAATGACATCGACCGAACCGATCAGGTCCGTATCGGAAGCGCTCGCCTCAATCGTCAGCGCGTCAAGGCTGGTCTCCGCGTCCGAAACGTCGAGGTCAACCGTCAGTGGCGTATCTTCGTCCGTCGACGTATCCGCAATGTCCGTCAGCGTCGGCTTCGTGCTGAGGGTAACAAGGCTTCGCGCCACGTTGCCCGCATGATCCGAAACGCAGATGGTGTACTGGCCGCCAACATACACCGTAAACGTTCCTTCGGTAATGTCGGTCCCGCTGGCAAGCACGGTTGCCGCGTCCACATCCCCCGCGGCATAGCGAATCAGGTTCAGCTCGCTCAGCCCGCCGTCGCTGCAGGTAACGTCAACTCGGCAGGAGCCAGTGCTCGCCTCTTTTGTAATGCTGTCGATGGTCGGTACGATTTTGTCAATCGAAGCGTATCGTTCCACGCTGCCGGAGGTATTGCCCGCGGCGTCCTTCACCGCGAGGCGGAACGTATATCTACCGCTGTCGGTCAGCGCAAATTCTTCGGGAAGCGTCTGCCAGGCGCTTGTTCCAATTTGATAGATGAAGTATTCCGGCGCGGCGCTGCCCCACGAAAGCGGCGGCAGATTCAGCGTTACGTCCTGATTGGTCCATTCTTCCGTCGAAAGCGTAGCGCTCGTCGGGGTGTCGGGCGTGACCTTATCGATGTTGTCGACGGTCTTGTCCACCGTTGCGGAAACTTTACCCGCGTAGTCTTTGCTGTAGGCCTGATATTGGGTACCACTTGTGGTAGCGGTCGTCGTATAGGGGGAAGTGTCGGAAACCTTCGTTCCGTTGACGTAGATGCCTTCCAGGCCGCTGTCTTCGTCCGCCGCGGTCACGGTGACCGTTACGTTGCCGTTGGTCCAATCGGTGTTATAGCTGATGTCGCAGCTCGGGGCGGCCGCGTCGTTGATCTTGAGCGACGGGCTGGAGAAGACGACCGTGTTGTCGCCGCTCACGCTCGTGCCCGTTAAAAAGACAAAAATCCCGCGCGTTCCATGGGGGATGGACGCGTGGGAAGAAAGAGTCGCATTGCCGGACACCGCCGGGTCGGGTTTTTGCAATGTTACCGAACCAATCACCGCGTCCGGATCCGCCTCGCTGCAGAAATATATTTCAACGGTTGGAACGTCGTTCTCCGCGCCGTCCGTGCCCTCCTCGGTGACATTCGTCACAACGGAAAAGCTGATTTCGAGACCGCCCAGATCGACCGAGGTCGATATATCGTGATCGTCCTCGTCCAGCGCGATATAGCCAACCGCCGTTCCGCTTGCGCTCGTCATTTGGACGGTCGTACCATCCAACGTTGCGCCGGAGATCGCATAAGCGAATGTGTTGGTCGTAACGTTCTCGCTGCTGAACCCGCGGAAATAAAACGAACTGCTTTCCGCCTTTGCGCTTGTTGGGAACCAAACGCTCTGCGCTGCGAGCAGGATGCATACGAGAATCTGCAGAAATCTTTTTCCAACCTGCTTGAGTTTCCAGAGTTTGCTAGAAGGCATGAAGTGTTTCCCCCCATTTGTTACATTTCATTATGCAAACAGCTTTCGCCGCTGTTACTGAATTTTTCTGAAAAAATCTCGCCCTATTTCTCGGTTGTCAACCCGACTGTAGTTGAGAATACACTTTGGATTTTTCATTTTTGAAGATGCAAAAGATTCAAACACGTTCTCCCCGTTAAAAAAGAAGGGGCTTCTGCGGCGCTGTTTGAATACTCTATTCGTTTCTGATTCACGGAAACGAATGTATATTAATTGAATTATGCGACCTTTCGCAATATAGTTTGTAATCAGTATAAGGCGTACAGTGTATAAAAGTAAAGCGCAATTCATGAATTTTTTGCGAATATACGAGTAAAAATACATCCGAAATGCATGGTTCAGATTCTGCGGAAGCGAAAGTATGCATTTTAGCGCCAGTTTGAACAGTTTTGTAAAGCCGCTGGTATGAGTCAGCATATGGTTTTACCGCCCCATGGCCTGCGTCTGCGCGCGCAAAAAAAGCGCTTCCGCTTTGAACAGGAGCGCGCCGGGCCGCATCATCATTTGTTACATTGTATCGTTTGAGCCTCTATTTTCCGATTGGCAGAAAGATTTATTCTTCAGCAGACTGTTTTGAGCACTCGCTGCAGATAATGTCTTTTCCGCTGTGTTTTCCTTCGTACATCAGAGCATCCGCCTTGCAGAGAATGGTCTGGAAGCTATCCCCCGCTTCCATTTCGACAATGCCGCAGCTCCATGTGATTTTGATGTTGGCGACAAACGACTGCTCGTCGACGGAGGACTTCATGCGCTCCATGAGCGTGACCGCGCTGGAAAGAGCCGTGTTGGGCAGCAGCAGAACGAACTCATCCCCGCCCCAGCGCGCCAGCGTGTCCGAAGAGCGCAGCTGCCGCTGAAACAACTTTGCAAGGTTGACAAGAATCGTATCCCCTACCGCATGGCCGTAGCGGTCGTTGACGCCTTTGAGGTTGTCCACGTCCACGAACGCCAGCGAAAGCGGCATGCCCTGCCTGCGGCAAAAGTCCATCCAGCGCCCCGCCTCCTCTTCCAGCCGGAAGCGGTTGGCGGTGTCCGTCAAAAAGTCGGTCGAACTCATATGTTCCAGCCGGCTTTTTGCAATGTACTCCCGAAACTGATGCCGCTCCGTACTCAAGCCGAACACCGCGCAGAGCACGATCGCCGTTGGAATATAGACCAGCGCCGCCCAGAACTTTACAACGTCGATGCTCGCGTCGCGCAGGTGCGAGCATAGGAAAAACGCCGCGGAGCCAATCAGCGAAAGAACGATGGCGTTGGCCGTGCGGTTCGGCACCAGAAAAATGACGAGAATGAAGATGATAAAGCCGAATGCCTGAATCAAAAAATCGAACCGCTCGTACTGCAGCATGACAAAGATGTAAATTGCCAGCGCAAGCGCTTCGCAAACAGTAACGGACGCGGAAAACGAACGGAACGAATGGATCGATCTTGCTTTGATGCCAATCAAGAGAACAAGCCCCGAATAGACGGCGCGAATGCACACTACCAGAATGCGATGATTCAGGTCTTCAATCAGCATCCAATCCGGAAAGATCAGGGCGAGGTTAAAGACGCTCGTTACGATCGCTAAAATCGGAATAAGCTTTTGGGAAAGCTGCAATTTGTAGTCGTCGTACGCCGAATGCGTAATCTGCGCGCCACCGGCGCTTCCCCTCGATTGCATTCTGTTCAAATGAGTTCACCTGTTGTGCAACTTTAATAAGATAGAAAAACAAGATGAGCGTATCATCAGCCAATCCGCTGTATATACGACCCCATCTTTTCTCTATTCTACACCAATCAATTGTTATTTCAATATCTTTTCGCAAAATTTTAGCTCATTTTCTTCCCCTTGCCGAATGAACGCCTGTTTCACATTCCGCAACGCGTTACAGTCTATCTTTTTCGACAATTCGTGCGAAATTTCGCGCATTACGCGGGCATATTGCAGCAATATAAAACAGTTCGTTCAAGCCCTCCGACCAAGCGTCTGCGGCGCCGTTTTTTAAGTACGGAAAGTATGAAAACACCATGCGTGGTATTTTACTATCATGAATAAAACGAGTGTCCACGTTTCGAAGCACACATGTAAAACGTTTTTATATTGTCTTTTGTTGTATTGAAATCCATATTTTGCGGACAGCATCCAATTGCGGGCTGGCGTGCAAACGGATCTACGCTGCGTGGTAACTCCTTCGTTTGCAAAAAATAAGCGCACCTTCGATGGGTGCGCAGAAAAATTGGATCCCTGTTCGCTTGCCTGCGTGTATATAGCCTTTACTCCGGCTTGCCCTGTGTCTTGGCAGGCGCAAAATTTCGCGTCATCTGAAAGCAGAGCACCGCAACACCCGCGCAGAGCACGATATCCCCCGCGCTCGCAAACCCGAACGGCATCCCGGCAGGGCCAAAGCGAAGCACATCGCCAAGAAACGGAAGCATCGTTTTTTCCGAAATCGCCGTGTATGCGTAGATTTTGCCCGCGTGGAGCAGCGCAACTCTGGAAGCGTCCGCCCCCATGAGCGACGCCGCAACCGGCATACAACCGCCGTTGAGCAGAATGACCACGAAGTTGGAAAAGGCACCCAGAAACGCCAACAGCGGCCAAAGCCCGTGCTTTGCGTTGAACAGCAGGAACGAAAAGACCAGCGCATACTGGAGGATGCAGACCGTCTCCGCCAGCTTCTGCGGTTCCAGCAGGTAGGAAGCCCCCGCCTTGATCAGCAGCGCCAGAATCGGCAGCACCGCTCCGTAGAGCGGGTACTTTGCGCAGCTTCGGAAGGATCCGCCGCTGACAAGACCCAGAGCAATTCCCAGAGCAGCCGCGACGAGCAGAATCATACGGCGTAGAGCAGCTGCGTTTCCGCCTCTTCCGGCTTGAGCTGCGGTTCAATGGCCAAAAATGCTTTTACAACCTTGGGGTCCAGCTGAGAACCGGACACTTCTTCAATGATCTTCCGCGCCTCCGCCTTTGTCATACCCTTGCGGTAGGGGCGGTCGGTAATCATCGCGTCGTAGCAGTCCGCAACCGCCAGAATCGCCGCCGAAAGCGGCAGTTCGCCTGCGGCGGGTCCATCTTCGGGATATCCCGTGCCGTCGAATCTTCTGTGGTGGTAGAGCACCGCATCGTTGACCGTCTGCGGCAGGTTGATGCTTTCGATAATGCGCCTGCCGATGACCGGATGCTGTTTGACAATATCGTACTCTTCCTTGGTCAGCGGGCCGGGCTTGCGCAGGATAGCATCGTCCACGCCGATCTTGCCGATATCGTGCAGCAGCGCCGCAATCGTAATTTGATCGGTGAATTTTTTCGGGCACTTGAGCGCTCTGCAGAGCGCGTTGCTGATATAGGCCACGCGCTGGGAGTGCCCGCGCGTGTAGAGGTCCTTTGCTTCAATCGCTTCGACAAGCGATGCGATGGTGCGCAGCAGTATCGTGTGGCTGTCCAGATAGATTTTAAACGAATACCGCGCCAGCATCAGCGGCGCCATGAACAGCACCAGCCAGAGGTAGGCGTTGGTCTGCGTCAGGATGTAGCCAATCAGCAGGCCGAGCGGAATGGTGGCCACGATGTTCGGCAGAATGCCGCCGATGTTATCCCGCAGCAGCACGAAAAAGTTGCCCTTCTCGCTGAGCTTATAATATAGGATAAAAAGGACGAGATTGATGAAGATTGCCACGCAAGAAAAAATGACCGCCCCAATCATGACGCGCCAGGCAAATACCTCGCCGCCCGAATTCGGAACGATCCAGTTATAGAGAATACCGGCAATCCAGTTGGAAACAAGAACGTTGGAAACGTTAAAAAGCTCTTTGAGCGGCGCGCGCCTCCAGGGGGAGTAGTACTTACGGGTCTTTACGTCCTGCAGCAGCGCCAGCATGGTGGAAAGGGCAAACAGCACAATCGAAAGCGCAACGCCCTTTGTCACGACGCAGGCGATCACCGCGACAAAACTGATCTCCATCGTCTTGTCGGATGTAATGTAGATAGGAAGCATGTGGCATAGAAGCATGATCACAAGCATGACCACGCTGAAAAGAATCATGCTCAGTGACGTTTTCGGGTCTGCAAAGAGCGCGATGGATTGGTACAAACTGATACCAAACACCCCGATACCGCACAGACTGATCAACGTCGTGTAAACTTGCTGCTTCTTCATTTCATACCCTCATGCCGTAACCCGCCGGGCGGGTAAAACATTAACAGGTCCGGCGAGAGATTCATGAATTTCCTTTACCGTTCTACTTGTCTTATCTGACGAAGAAGTACGCGCCGCTGGAAAGAACCAGAGCCGCAAGGGAAGCAAGCGCCATGATGATCTTTTTCATTGGATATAGCCTCCTTCTTTAGGACTCTGTTCGCCGCTCGTTGAACAGGCTATATCCGCTACGCTATTGCCGGACCTGTTAAGTTTTCAAGATACTCTCAATTAAAAATTAAATAATGCTTCAGTCGTTTGGCAAAAAACCTGAATTTATACAAATCCTCTCTTAAGCGCTGGTGATCGGAAGGCTACATTTCCTGCGTATAGATTTCCAGTTTGCGGTTGATAGCGTCCAGAACGCTCTGCACCACCGCCGCGTCCGCATCCGCTTCCGCATAGACCGCGCCGATGAGCGGGGTGAGATCCGGCACGCAGAAAATCTGTGTAATCACGATGGGACGTCCGTTGGAGCGCACCAGTTCCGTGCTTGCCAGCTCGAAAAACGAAGTGCCGCCCGTGCAGGCTTTCACCGCGTCCAGCGTCGCCTGCGCAATGGAGCGCATCCGCGAAAACTGGAACGATCCGCCGTGCGCCGCACCGGTGAATTCCTCGGTGTCACGGCGCAGGGTAACGGTGACTTCCACGTTCTTTTCCGAGGTGCGAACGCTGATTCCCGCATACGTCAGCCGAAAGCCCATGCCGGACATCACGCTTGGCGCAATCTGCGCCACGCTGATGATGCGGTAGTCCACCTCAATGCCATACCGGGCTGAGATGGCGGATTGCACGTCCCGCACAAGCGATTTGCCGTTGCGGCGGCTGCTTGCCAGAACGTGAATCTCCTGCGGCTCCTGCGCGTCGGAAAAGACAACGTGCGCGGCATAAACGCCGTTCAGTTTCGATATCAGGGATTGCCACTCGGCAGCGGTGCCATACAACGTATCCATCGTATTTCCCACCCAATCTCAATTATTATACCGGAAGTGATTCATGCAAATTTATGCCATCTTCATACATTATAGCTCGTTGCATATGCGAGTGCAAGGAAAAGAAAATACTGGCAAAAATGCTGAAAAAGCGCTTTGGAAGCGAGAGTTTTTGCAGGCTTGGTCCATTTTTCTTTCGCGGTACGTTCGGTTCGGCCAGCACGGTCAAATGCCGGAAAGAGCGGTGTTTATGCAGTGTGCATGGCTCTAAAAGCGCCGCGTGAACGAAATATGGCACTGAACGAATTTATCTTCGGCGGAGTTGTTCAGTCGTTTTTCAGCAGTTTTTCACTAAAAACATACCGCCCGCGGCCTTTTGTGCCGGCTCCGTACTGGATGCAGTGCTGCGGGCAGCGGTTGATGCATGCCATACACTGCGTGCAGTGCTTTCTGATCCACACCGGCTTGCCGTTCTGCATTGAAATAGCGGAAACTGGGCAAATGTTCTGACACAAATTGCAGCTGGTGCAATCGTCTCCTGCAGCAAAGGGTTTTGTGCTCCGCGCGCAGGCATTGAACAGCGGGCTGATCACCGACGTTTTCAGCCCCGCCATCGGCCCCGTATGCACACTGTATATACGCTCCTTGTTCAGCACGGACGCGGCGATCAATTTTATCTGCTGCTCTGCCTTCTGTGCCTTGCTCCTAGCCAGCAATTCGCTGTCCACGTCGTACATAGGGATGTAGTTGTTTGGCATGGCAATGGAGAAAGCGCTTTGCCATGGAAAGATTTTCTTGAGGCGCTTCATGGCGTTGCCCGCTTCGTCGCCGCAGGTGCAGACGGCGTAGGCATACGCGATTTCGCCGACGCCAATCGCTTTGCAAAACCGTTCAACGATCTTCGGCGCGCCCCAGGCATACACCGGAAACACCACGCCGACGGTGGAACCGCTAGTAACGGCGACGGCGGTCGGGCCATCACGCGTAAGGTCCGCAATCGACATCGCCTGATCGTCCGTCAATGCGGCCAACCGCTCGGCAACCCATTTTGAGTTTCCTGTACCGGAAAAGTAAAAGATCATACGCCGCCCCCGGATGGATTTGCATTTGCTCTAGAGTATACCACAAGTTACCGTGTAACGTATCAGGATGAATTCCGTATTATGAAAAGTTCTCAATAAATTTGCAAACATCTTTGCCGACTCGCTCACTCCCCGGCTGGCGGAACTTGCCGGCTGCGGACACACGTAAACAGTTTATAGAGCAGGTTTTTATGCAGAATTTTGTCGTAAGAATTGACTTCCTTCTCTTTTGTGATATAATTATTTTATATTTCATAGCTATTGTTAATATATTTTTTATTTGGAAGTGCTTGTTATGTACGATTATTTTCAGAAGACCCCTGTCGACGAAGAGTATTATCGCGAACACATCAAAGACCGTATGCCGAAAACGATTGTGGACGCGCACGCGCACTTTAACCTGCCCGAGCATATTAAAAACGTTACCGCCAAAGAAATAGCGGAAGATTGGGCGCTGGAAAGCGGTATGCTCATGCCCTACGAGGACGCGCAGGCTTACGTATCCACCCTGCTGCCGGATCAAAGCGTCAAGTTCGTCTGCCTGCCCTGGCCGCTGAAAAACGCGGATACGGTCGGCAACAACCAGTATATCGATTCTATCGTCACTTCGCACGGCGAACGGGGTCTGTTTACAAACCGTCCGGAGTACTCCGTTGAATTTATCGAACAGGCGTATCAAGCGGGTCACTTTTCAGGCTTTAAGCCTTACCCCTATATGGCGAGCAGCATCAAGGGCGCTGATATCAGCATTTTTGACTTTATGCCGCGCGAACAATTTGCGCTGGCCGACCGGCTGGATGCGGCCGTGCTGCTGCATCTGCCGCGCGCGGGCAGGCTCCCTGCAGAAGGAAACATCCGCGAAATACGCGAAATCGTCAACAGCTATCCGAATGTTCGCCTCGTGATTGCGCATTTCGGGCGGTGCTTCTGCCACGAGTTCTTTGAAGAAGCACTCGATCTGCTGGGGGACGATATCCACCGCGTCTATTTCGATACCGCCGCCGTCATCAACCCGAAGGTATACCGCCTCGCGTTCGACCATCTGGACTACAAGCGCATCCTCTTTGGAACGGATATCCCCATCATGCTTTGGCATGGAAGACGCGAATGGGTCAACCGCAGCTATATCAACCTCTGCCGCGAGGAGTTCTCCTGGAACCATCATAAATACCCCGCCGAAGAGGAAGGCTACACGTTTATCGTCTACGAGCAGCTCAACAGCCTGCTCAACGAGCTGGATGGCGATAAAGCCATGGCGCAGGCCATCTTCCACGACAACGCGCTGGAAGTCTATAAGGCAAAATAACCGTCAACAGCCAATCAAGCAAAAAAACACCGCCTCACTCCCGCAATCCTGCCGGGAACCGAGGCGGTGTGTTTTATGCTAGCTTTCTTTCGAGTTATTCTTCTGCGCTGTCCTGCCCCGCTTCGTCCACGCTGTCCGTCGTGCGGGCGAGGTTTTCAATGGCGTGCTCCTTGCTGCGCGCAACCGCGAGCACCATGGCGGAAACAACGGAGACCTGCTCCGGCACCGAATTGTTGGTTGCGCGGAAAAAGTCCGGGTTGCTGTAGGTCGTTAAGAGAACGCAGTCGGCCTGCTTGACCAGGCTCGATTCGGCAAAGCTCGTGACGGCTATGGTAGCGCAGCCGTTCTGGCGGGCGTTGCGGATGGCGTCCACAACGCTCTTTGTTTCGCCGGACGTGGAAAAGCCGAACGCCAGATCGCCCGCGCCGAGCACGGAAGCGCTCATGACCTGATAGTTCGGGTCGCGGTAAAACGCCGAGTTGTAACCCATCCTGCGCAGGTGGAATTCCAAATACTCCGCCGCGTGCGAGGACGAGCCGATGCCGTAGGCTTCGATGCGGCGCGCGGTCATGATCATCTCCACCGCGCGGTTAAACGAATCCTCGCTGATGAGCGTCAGCGTGTCCAGCAGGCTCTGGGACTTCTTGCGCATCGTATGAATCAAAATATCGTAGGGGTTGTCCGTTTCGCTCAAGTCGCCAAGCAGCAGCGAGCGTGACTGATTCATGCCGAGCGCGAGGGCGACCTTGAAATCCGAATAGCCTTTGTACCCCGCCGTCTTGACGCAGTTGACAACGGAAAACTGGCTGACCCCCGCTTTGAGAGCAAGCTCTGTAATGCTGATGGTGATAACTTCCTCAGCGTGCAGAAAGATATAGTCGGCAACCATCGCCGCTTTTGGGCTGAGCATGTTGTAAACCGACCGGAGGCGTGCGATGCATTCTGAACTGTTTGTAATTTCCATGGCAGATCTGATCCTTCCCTTCGAAGCCAATCCGTTGTCTCGTTCTGTCAATCTGCTTGCGCGCAGGTTGAATCCTTAACGCCGTGCGCGCTCTTTTTTCCATTATATGCTTCCGCCTTGCGCGGCGAAAGAGGGAAAAGTGACGGTTTCGGCGATGAAATCGTCACTCTTCCCATATTGCCGCTCCTTTTCAGAGCGATTTTTCAAACTTTGCCGAGTTCGCGCATCTTCTTGAGGTGCACATAGCCGTCAAAGAGCACAACGAGTATCAGCGCCGCGCCGACGACAACACTCTTGAACAGCGAATTGATTTCGAATAAGTTAAACGCGTTTTCGAGCAGCGCCACGAACGCTGTGCCAAAGAACGCGCCCTTCATGTCCCCCTTGCCGCCCATCAGCGAACCGCCGCCGATGATGCAGGCAATCAGGATATCCATCTGCAACCCCTGGCCAAGATACCGGCTGGCCGACTGGAAGCGCGCAATGGAGAGAACGCCCGCAAGCGCCGCCAGCGTGCCGCTGATGACAAAGCAAACAATGATCGCGCCCTTGACGTTAAAGCCAAGCGAACGCGCGCTGGAAGGGTTGCCGCCAATATAGTACAGCTGCCGCCCGAAGTAGGTGCGCTTGAGGATGAACTCCGTAATCACCAAGAGCGCTATCATTATCCATAGCATCGGGTAAACGCCGAGGAACGTCATGTTGCCAAAGTTGAGAAAGCTCTGCGGAAAACCGCGCAGCGACATGGCGAGGTTACTGGTCATGATCATTTCGCAGAAGCCGCGGAAGATATACATGGTTCCGATCGTCGCAATCAGCGGAATGATGTTGCACACCGCAACGAGAACGCCGTTGATTAGCCCGATCAGCGCGCCAAGAGACACGCTGAGCAGAATTGCCAGCGGCACGGCGACGCCCTGGCTCAGCAGGAACCCGCAGAGGATGCCGGCCAAGCCCATTACCGAGCCAACCGAAAGGTCAAACATGCCGATGATCACAACGAGCATCATGCCAATGGCCATGATGGCGCGCGGCGCAATCAGCGCCTGCATAGAGAGCAGGTTGTTCGCCTGGAAGAAATACGGGCTGAAGACCGCCAGCACAAGGAAGAATGCCGCCGAAGCGAGAATGCCGAAAAAGCTGTCCTGCTTTTTAAAGGATAAATAAGCGCGTTTCAACATGTTCCCGCCCCCCCTTACGCCTTCTTGCTGTTCATGCGCACGTCCAGAAAGACGGCCACGATCAGCACGATTCCCTGCATGACCTGCTGGATGAACGGGTCGATGCGATAAATGGTCATTCCGTTGGCCAGCATGGCGATAAAGATCATGCCGAGCGCTGCCTTGAGGATGCCGCCCCGGCCGCCCGCGAGCGAAGCGCCCGCAACGACCAGCCCCGTAATGAGTGTAAACTCCAGCCCGCTGCCGGTTAAAACGTCCGAATGCGTAATGCGCGAAGTCGCGATGATGCCGCCAATGGCAGCCGTCAGCGCGCTGATCATAAAGGCGACACGTTTGTAACGATCCGACTTGACGCCGTAAAGCCGCGCGGTTTCCTGACCGTTGCCGATATAGTAAAACTTTTTGAACGCGGGCGTCTTTTTGAGCAGGAACTCCAGCACGATGACGAGGAGGATCATCGCAAGAATTGACCAGTGCACGCCGGCCAGCTTGAACTTTGCCAGCGCGCGGTACTCGGCGTTGTAGGTCACGGCGGTAAAACTGTTAAACACCACCGCGTTCACACCGGAAACGAACGAGAGCGAGCCGAGCGTCACCATCATGGAGTTGAGCTTAAAACGCGTTACCAGCGCGCCGATGCACCAGCCGAACGCCGCGCAGACGAGCAGCACGAGAATCGACGAGGGCAAAAGCTTCCATTTCCAAACGGTCATGCAAAAGCCGACCAGCGTGCCGGAAAGGCCGTACATGGAGCCGACCGCAAGGTCGATTTCCCCCATGATGATCAACAGCGTAAAGCCGATCACCGCGAAAAACTGAATAGAAACGCCGTAGAGCAGAGAGTACAGGTTGTTGTAAGTGCAGAATGTGTCCGAAGTCAGTGTCAGGAGGAAAAACAGCGCCGCGATCAAAAAGAGGATCGTGTATTCGCCCCGACGGAATTTCCTGTGTGTCAAACGATTTGTATTTATCGCTTCCATTGCCGGTTACGCTCCTTTTTCCACAACGTCCACGGCGGCCAGCTGCATGACGCTGTTTTCGCTGATGTCGTCGCAGTCGATCACGCCCGCAATCCGCCCGCCGTTCATCACGGCAATCCGGTCGGAGAGCGTAATGAGTTCCGGCAGATCCGAGCTGAAGCAAAGAACGGAAACGCCGCTGCCAACGATTTCGTTGAGCAGGCGGAGAATTTCCAGCTTCGCGCCTACGTCGATGCCGCGCGTGGGTTCGTTGACGATTAGAAATTTGGGTTTCGTGCCAAGGCAGACTGAGAGCATGACCTTTTGCTGGTTGCCGCCGGAAAGGCTGCTTGGCTTGTCGTAAATCGAATTCAGCACAATAGAAAACTGGCGCACGTAGGAAAGCGTGTAGTCCTCCATTGCCTTGCGGGAGAGCAGCGCGCCTTTTGTGAGCCGGTCGATCACGGGAATGGCCATGTTGTCCGCAATGGACATGTTAAACAAAAGCCCCGCGTCCTTGCGGTTGTTGTTTAAAAAGATGATGCCTTTTGCAATCATCGCTGTAGGCGTAATGGGCTTGATCTCCTTGCCTTCAAACAGGAGTTTGCCGCTGTCCTTGCCGTGCAGGCCGAACATCATGCGGGAGAATTCGTAGGTACCCGAGCCTTCCAGCCCGAACACGCCCATAATCTCCCCGCGCCGCACGCCGAGTGAGGCGTTCATGACCGTTTTGCCCTTGGTAAAGTTCTGCGCGTCGAACACGATTTCCGCATCCGGCGGTACGGTGGAGCGCTTTTTGGAGTAGATGCTCTTTTCAAAATCGCGTCCGACCATGCTGCTGATGAGCATGTTCTCGGTGAGGTTTGCATCGTTGACGAAGGTATTGATATACATGCCGTCCCGCAGAACCGTCACGCGGTCGGAAATCTCCATGATCTCCGAAATACGGTGCGAGATGTAGATAATCGTAATCCCGCCGTCGCGCAGCTTTTTGAGCGTACGCATGAGGTTTTCCGTCTCCTGCGTGTTCAGGCCGGAGGTCGGTTCGTCCAGCAGCACGATCTTGGCGTTATCGGAGAGCGCGCGCAAAATCTCCACCATCTGCTGAACGGAGAGACGCAAATCCCCCATCTTCGCTTCCGGGTCGATCGCCATGTCGAAGCGCGCGGCAGCCTGCTTTACCTTTTCGATGAGCTGCTTTTTCGGGATTAATCTATGCTTGCCTTCCCGGTAGGGAAAGATGTTTTCAAATACGGTAAGGTTTTCAAAGATCGAAAGCTCCTGATGGACAACCGTAATCCCCGCCGCCTGCGACGCCAGAGGATGGAACGACTTGACCGGTTCGCCGTCGATCAGAATTGAGCCGCTGTCCGGCGCGTGTTCGCCGGAGAGCACCTTGATAAGCGTGGACTTGCCGGCGCCGTTTTCACCGAGCAGGGTATGAATTTCGCCGCGGCGGATATTAAAGCTGACGTCCTTGAGCGCGTGCACCGCGCCAAAGCTCTTGGAAATGCCGCACACTTCCAATATGTTCTCGTTCTGCTGCATGGAACTAACTCCTTACATAAGAATATGGCTGCCCCCGAAGCTACACTCCGAGGGCAGCCATTCTGGCGAATGACTTATTGATAGAACTCGTAGTCCAGCTGCGGCATGTTCTCGCTCATGAAGTTGTCAACGTTATCCTTCGTGATAAAGACAGTACCATTGTAGCAGACTTCCGGTACGGCGTTAACGCCCGCCGCGGCGTTGTCGCCCGAAAGCGGCAGGTTCTGCATGCCATCCTTAACGATTCCGTTGAGCATGAGCAGAGCCAGGAACGGCATGGACGCGGTCTTGTTGATCAGCGTGCAGTTGAGGTACCCGGACTTGATGTACTCAAGGGTGAGCACTTCGCGGTCATGCACGATCGCGGTGATGGAGCCGGGCGCCCGGCCGAGCTCTTCCATGGCCGAGCCGATGCCCGCGCCGGAGCTGGAGTCGAGGCCGACGATGGCGGTCATGTCCGCATAGTTGTTGAACGCGGTCTTGGCCTGCTCGATGGCGGTTTCGGTGACGGCCTTGTCGTCGAGCTTGGCGATGACTTCCCAGGTGGTGTTGGCGGCCAGATAGTCTTCAAAGCCCTTGAGCTTTGCGTCTGTGTTGGCGGCGCCCCAGTTGCCCATGACGACGACCTTGCCGGTGTCGCCCGCGTATTCAACGAGCTTCTTGGCGGTCTTCATGCCGGAGTCGTAGTTGTCCAGGCCGATGTAGGAAACGACGTTTGCGCCTTCCATCGTGGACTCAATTGCCACAACCGGAATGCCCGCCGCCGCTGCCGCGTCGAGACCCGGCAGAAGCGAAGCGTCGAATACCGGCGTGATGATGCCGTCCGGCTTCTTGGTGATGACCTGCTCCAGAGCGGCGGCCTGTCCCTGCGGATCCCAATCGTCGGGACCGGTGCGGATCACGGTGACGCCGAGCTGCTTTGCGGCATACTCGAAGCCCTGATGGACGTCGTACCAGTAGGGGTGATTGTTGTTGACGCCGACGTAGTAATAAACGATTTCCTTGTCGGCTGCGGTGCTTCCGGCCGCTGCGGGCTCGGCGGCCGCGGCTGTATCCGTTGCGGGAACTGCGCAGCCAAACAGCGTGAGCAGCATCGCCACGGCACATGCCAATGCGATAACTTTCGACGGTTTCATGAAAACTCCTCCTATAAAATAGTTTAGGTGGGAACGCTGCTGATTCAGCAGACAATTGAAGTTCGTTTCGCTGTTGCTTTTTTCGGTTCGTATGCGGTTCGGCTCGATTGGATAGGTGTATTATATAAAACATTTATTTATGTGTCAACATATAAATAAATTGTGTTTTTCTGGATTGGATTTCTAATTTCTGACAAATGCGTCCCTCTATTCCTTCATTATTCTATTATTTGAGTTTCTACTTACTCGCGTCTTCCTTTGTTCAGTGAATTCTTCCGCTCGTTTTGCCCAATGCCGGTTTGCCGCAGGCTCTTCGTTTGCCTCCCTCTTGACACGCCGCAAAAAAAGTTTTACGATGATATTGTTCTTTAGTAGTAATGGTCATTACCACTATTCAGATTTGGGAGAAAACATGGATATTTACGAGCTTTTTAAAGAGATCGGCTTTTCGATCAACGAGGCCAAGGTCTACACCGCGCTGATCGGCAAAAACCCGATCAACGGCTACGAAGTTGCCAAGCGTTCCAATGTCACCCGCACGATGGTTTACGACATCCTCAACCGCATGGTCGGCAAGGGCGTTGTGGAAACCATCATGCAGGGCGGTACGACGCTCTACGCCCCCGTGCCGTACAAGGAACTGTTTCAGCGCCTCCGGCAGGACTACAACAGCCGCCTTGAGGAGATGGAACTCACCCTCGACAGCATGGAATCCGAGCAGCAGGACGGCAGCCTGATTAAAAACATTCCCGATTACGAGGCGATGGTTGCCGAAATCCGCGCGCTCATCCGCAGTGCCAAGCACGAAATCTACCTCTCGATCTGGGAAGAGGAAGCACTCCTGTTTGCCGACGATCTAAAGGAGATGTCCGCGCTCGGCGTCAACATCATCACGTTTTCGTTCTGCAGTACGCCGTTCGACTTTGGCGTCAACTATACCTACGATATCCCCTCCAAGGAGCTCTATAAAATCTGGAGCCGCCGCAGGATCACGGTTGTCGTGGACCGCGAGCGGATTTTGATTGGCGAAGGCAACGACGCGATCGAAGAAATCAGCATTATCACCAGCAACACCATGCTGGTAGAGATGTCCATCGACCAGATTCTACTGGATATCATCCATCTGCACACGCTCAAGCAGAGCGGTTTTCTGCCGGAACACATCACGTCCATCGAGCAGTACAACGCGGCGACGGCGCGCTTTCAGCAGCAGCTGCATCTGGATCTTTCGCGTCTGCCAAAGCGGGCGGATCAGGACTAGCCGAAAAGAGGAACAAGCATGTTTTTAACGTTTGACCAGTACCGTCCGGGCGCGGACGAGCTTATGGGGCGCGTAGACGCCTGCTTTACGGACGCGGTTGCAAAGAAAACCGGCCATCTGCTGCTGCGAACCCTGATGCCAACCGATATCTCGCTTTACGAAAACCTCAAGCTCAATACGTTCGATTTTGAATCCGAGGCGGGCATCGATTTTTACATCAGCGAGCTCTGCGCGCAGTATCATCAAAGTTTTGCCGCGCGTCAGGGAATCCTGGACGACGCGGTGTTCGTTGTGTCCCCCGTTCTCGGAATTGGCGACTACAGCGCGTTTGTCGCGGGCGATATTGCGTTTGCGGCGGATACAAGCTGGAGCAAGCCCTTGCTCGCGGAGGTTGGCGACTATAAAAAGCTCCCGCCAATCGGCACTTCCATTTGGTACAAACGGTTTTTGCTGATCTGCGACAAGCTCATGAGCGCTATGGGAGACTGCGGCCTGCCCTTTACGCGCGGATTCTTTTCGCCAATGGATCTCGCTGGCGCGCTGCGCGGCGAAGGGCTATACTTCGATTTTTACGACGATCCGGACGAACTGAAGGGCCTTCTCGACTACTGCGCGGACGTGACCATCCGCTTTGCCGAGGACATCTACGCGCTGGCGGAACGGCGTCTTGGTCACACGAAATATGGAACGTTCTACCTGCGCGATAAGATCAACATGAGCGAGGATATCTCCTGCATGATCTCCGGCGAGCTCTACCGGACGTTTGCCGCGCCCGCGACCCAAAAGGTCATCGACCACTTCGGAGTAGGGCACATGCACACGCATTCCCGCGCCATGTATCTGGTCAAGGAAATCTGCGCGCTCAAAAACGTTGCCAACCTGTGGCTCGCCACCGACCCGAACCAGCCGCGCCCCATTGAGCACATCAAGGAACTCTGTGCGGACTCCAACGGCGTCTGCATCGCCATCGACTGCGAAAACACGGACGAAATCGAGCGCAATCTCGACGAACTCAAGCACGGCAACTTCTCCATCTGTATGCCGGTTGCTTCCTATGAAGAAGCACAAACTGCCGCCGCACAATTCGATCGCTATCGCGCGAGGGGATAATCATGAAACGCAAAGCCGCGCTCTGCCTGCTGGCCGCCGCCATAGCCGCGGTTTCTTTCGCGCTGCCTTCTTCCATGGCACGCGCGGATGGCGGCGGTGAGCAGAGTGATTCCGAAAGCGCTTCCGCCGGAACCGTCAAGGTCTGGTTTGGCGCGAACGAGGCGGAAAACGCGGTTCTGCGGCAGATTGCCGAGCGTTTCGAGCAGGAGACGGGCATCGCCGTCGAGGTTGTGGCACGGCGCGCCATCTTCGACGCGCCAACCGATCTTGTTAACTATGCCCAGCTCGAAGAAGCGCCGGATATCGTCTATATGCAGGCGCCGGATATCGGCACGCTCGTGCGCTCCGGCTTTTTGGAGCCGCTGGATTTCTCCGCGGAAACAAAGAGCCGGTTTACGGATGTTGCGTTCAGCGCGTTTATGCTGAACGGGTCGTGCTACGGCGTGGGCTACAACAACAGCACATCGGGGCTTTTATACAACAAAGCGCTGATTTCCGAAAACGAGCTGCCCAAAACCTGGGACGAATTCTTCGCCACCGCGGAACGCCTGACCATACCGGACGGAAACGGCGGGTATTCGCAGTTCGGTACGCTTCTCAACGTCCGCAACATGTGGTTTGTGTACCCCATCATCAAGGAGTACGGCGGTTATTATTACGGTCAGCTTGCGGACGGAACCTACAATCCCTACGACGTTGGCCTCGACAGCGCGGGCATGCTGCAATACGTGGAAAAGATGAAGGAACTGCAGCAAAAAGGGCTTGTTCTCGGCACACGCGTGGCGAGCGAAAGCAACATTGTCAGCGCGTTCGGCGAAGGCAAAGTCGCCATGATGCTCTACGGGCTCTGGTCGGCGGACTACCTCAAAGGGCTTGGATTGGACTATGGCATTGCTCCCTTGCCCGCCGAAAACAACGGCGAAGCTTCCAAGCCGCTGACTACCGTTGAAGGGTTCGTCGTCAACCATTATTCGCGCCATATGGATGCGGCAAAACAGTTTTTAAACTACATGCTGGAGGACGAAAACCAGCAGGCTCTCGTCGAAGCGGGCAACGGCGGTGCGCAGAAGACCGGCGCGCGGAACCCCACGAACCGTTCCGTAATCGCCAGCGACTATATCCAGAGCGACGATATTCTAAAAAACCTCAGCGCCATTGGGGAACACAGCGAACCGTTCCCGAATATCCCCGAAGGCACGATTTGGTATAACTACACGACGACGGCGTTCGGCACGATTTTTTACGGCGACAGCAGCGGAAAAGCCGTGGATGCGGAAGCAAAGCTGCACGAGCTGGCCAACGCGGTGCGTTCGGACGTTGCGCGCATGAACGAAACCACCGAGCGGGTAGATATCCCCTGGTGGGCGTTCGCCGTCTGCGGCGTGCTGTTTGTGCTGGGCGTTTCGCTTGCGTTCTTCCGCCGCCAGAAGCGGCGTGCGCAAAACCCACTGGAGCTCCCCGCGCGGTACCCCAGACATTCCGCGCTGATCGGCTGGGGGCTGATGGCGCCGCTGATCTGTCTGCTTGCGCTGTTTTATATTTACCCGATTCTCCATAACATCGCGCTTTCGCTGACGAACTACAGCAGCATCCACCTGACCGACTACGAATACGTGGGCGTTGCAAACTACAAGAACATCCTGACCGAGGGCGTGCAGGG
Source organism: Christensenellaceae bacterium (assembly GCA_963674535.1). Taxonomy (GTDB): domain Bacteria; phylum Bacillota; class Clostridia; order Christensenellales; family CAG-138; genus UBA7703. Next base: position 2,388,095 of record OY771363.1, read on the forward strand.
GCTGCTCTCCATGCTGCTCTGGACGGTGCTGTTCGCGGTCTCGGTGGTGACGCTCGCGTTTATTCTAGGAACGTTTATCGCAACGCTTTTAGAGCGTGTCGGCGCTCGCGTTGGCCGCGCGTACCGGGTGGTGTTCATCCTGCCTTGGGTCATCCCGACCGTGATTACGCTTTTAATGTGGCAGGGCTTGCTGGAAACCGACGGCGGGCTGGTTAACCAGCTTCTTGGGCTCGTCGGCATTCCCGCGGTCCCGTGGCTCAGCGACCCCGTCTGGGCGCGGGTGAGTTCCATCCTCGTGATGGTGTGGTTTGCGTTTCCGTACTTCATGGTGGTGGCGTTCGGCATCCTCAAGTCCATCCCGCGGGATTACTTTGAAGCCGCGCGCATCGACGGCGCAAGCAACGCGCATATCTTCCGCTCCATCACGCTGCCCATCGTGTTCAAGGCCATGAAGCCAACGCTGATTATGTCGCTGATCATGCAGTTCAACCAGTTCGGCATCTACCTGCTCACGCAGGGCGGCCCCGCTTCGGACAAGCTCGGCGCGCCGGGCGCTACCGATTTACTGATAACCTACATCTTCAACACCGCGTTCAACACCGGCAGTTACGCCAAAGCCGCGGCCTATTCGGTGATCCTCTTCCTCTTTATTGGCACGTTCTCGCTCGTTGCCATGAACCGCGGCAGCCGAAAGGAGGCGGATTGAAATGAAGCGCAGGCTCTCCCGTTTTTTGATACAGGCGTTCCTGCTCGTGCTCGCCATCTGCGTGCTCGTTCCGTTCGTCTACATCGTGCTCATCTCGTTTGGCAAGCACGTTTCGGGCACCAGCACCGTCATTCCGAAGGAACTCACGCTGGAAAACTACATTAAGCTCTTTACCCAGACCGGATTTCTGCGCTGGATGGGCAACTCGCTGTTTGTGGCGCTCGGTACAACGCTGATTGCCGTTGCGCTCGTCTCCGTCTCCGTTTACGTGTTCTCGCGGATGCGGTTTCGCGGACGGATGCAGCTCTTTAACGCCGTGCTGCTGATCCAGATTTTCCCGCTGACGCTTTCGATGGTCTCGCTGTTTCATATCTTTGTGCAGTTCGACCTCGTCAACAAGCTCCTGGGTCTGATCCTCGTGGACTCCGCCATCTCGTCTGCGGGGCTTGTTCTGCTGGCCAAAGGGTATTTCGACACGATTCCCTACGAGCTGGACGAAGCCGCCATGATCGACGGGGCGAACAAATGGCAGATTATCACCCGCATCACGCTGCCGCTGGCAAAACCCATGCTTGCGGTGATCGCCATCCAGAGCTTCGTAATTTCCTACAACGAGTACGTCATCGCGAGCACCATCATGTCCGAAGGGCTCGACCGCTTTCCGCTCGCGGTCGCGCTGCAGAGCATGATTACCGGCCAGTACGGCCAGAACTGGAGCCTTTACTGCGCGGCGGCGGTGCTTGGGAGCATCCCGATGCTGGTGCTGTTTTACTCGCTCCAGAACTACTTCATCGGCGGGCTCACCGAGGGCGGAACAAAGGGTTAACGACTAAAATGGCTTCCCCCACATGGGTATTTCACCCAAGCGGAGTATACGCAAAACACAGGAGAATTATGGAACGATCTGCAATTTACCATGCAAGCCAGCAGCCGTATGTCTACGCGGTTGGAAAGGACGCGCTTTCTGTGCGCCTCCGCACCCGCGCGGGCGACTGCGAGCGCGTGCTGGCGCACTATAAAAACCTCTACGACCACACGACCCCGTTTCAAGCCATGGAGATGAAACCCATCCTGACCGACGGCGTTGTTACGCTCTACGAGGGTGAACTGAGGGTGCCCGAACGGCACTTTAAGTACTGGTTTGAACTCCGTTTTCAGGATGAAACGCTCCACTACACGAGCGACGGCTTTCTGGAAAACGTGCAAGAGCGCAATTGCTTTTACTGCCCAGTGATCAACAGCGATGATATTATCGCTCCGCCCGAATGGGCAAAGGGCGGAATCGTCTACCAGATTTTTGTTGACCGCTTCTATAACGGCGAACCGGCCAACGACCCCGTCGGAACCGTTTCTACTGACGTTTTGCCCCGGCACGGCACGTTTTACGGCGGCGACCTGCAGGGAGCCGCGAAACGGCTGGACTACGTAAAAGCCCTCGGCGCGGAGATGGTCTATCTCAGCCCTGTGCTCAAGTCGCCCACCTACCATAAATACGACGTGGCCGACTATTACGCCGTGGACGGCGCTTTGGGCGGAAACGAAGCGCTGATTGCGTTTGTCAAGCAAGCGCACAAACTTGGGCTCAAGGTCATTCTCGACGCGGTGTTCAACCACTGCAGCGATCAAAACCCGCTGTTTCAGGACGTTCTGGCCAGCGGCGCGCGTTCGCCGTACGCCAAGTGGTTCTATCTCGACAGTTTCCCCGTCTCTGCCGAACCCTGCAACTACGATACGTTTGCAGGCGCGGTGCCTTCCATGCCGCGGTTCGACACGTCAAATCCGGACGTCATCGAGTACCTGACCAACGCTGCTCTCCACTGGACAAACCTGCTGGGGCTGGACGGCTGGCGGCTGGACGTTGCGGACGAAGTTTCCCATTCCCTCTGGCGCGAACTGCGGCGCAAGCTGAAAACGGCCAACCCGGATATCCTGATCATAGGCGAAGTCTGGAACCACGCGAGCGCCTGGCTCCGGGGAGACGAGTTCGATACGGTAACAAACTACAAGCTCCGCACCGCTCTTATTGCGCTCGCCAAGGGGCAAATCGATTCCGGCGCGTTCTGGCGGGCTGTGAGCGCAAACGCCATGCTCTATATGACGCCGCAATACCCGTTTTTACTCAACTTTGCGGGCACGCACGATACGCCCCGCATCCGAACCGAGCTGGGCAGCGACCAACTGCAGGTTCTTATCCTCGCGGCGATTTTAACAATGGAAGGAATCCCCCTGCTCTACTACGGCGACGAGCTGGGCATGGAAGGCGGCGAGGATCCGGATAACCGCAGAGCCATGCGCTGGGATTTGACCGATTCTCCGCTCGCCTGCGAAATCCGCGCGCTGGCGAACTTCCGCGCCCAAAGCCCCGCTCTGCGCCGCGGTTCCATGGAGCCTGTTTTCGCAGGCGAGCGCGCGCTTTCGTTTACGCGTTCCTACGGGGAAGAATCGTGCGCCGTCGTAATTAACTTTGGCGCGGAGGAAGCGCGTTTGAGCGGGAAGTACCGCGAGGTTCTTCTTGGCGAAGTAAAACTGGAAGAAAACGGCGTCCGCGTGCCGGCCATGCGATACGCTGTCGTGAGATAACGCAAAATGCGGAATCTGGTAACGATAACAGCCCCCTTTTGCGGGCAAACGGTGCTTCAGCAGCGCGGCGGCTTTGCCGAGCTGGCGCTGGAAGGTACCGTCGAACTGGAAGACGAGCGGAACTACCCCGTCATCCGCGTTGTCAACGAGCGCACCGAAGAAACGGAGCTCTACGAGCCGCTTGCGTTCGAAAACAATCGCTGGGCGCATACCCTGCGGCTTCCAACCGGCATGCACCGCATCGAAACGGGCATGGAACTGGCGCAGGCGGGCTACAACCCCTACTATCTGGGGCACGGAGATATGCTCCGGAGCGTGTTCGTTGGCGAAGTGTTTGCTATCGCCGGGCAAAGCAACGCCGCAGGCTACGGAAAAGGCGAAGTCTGCGATCCCCCGCAGTACGGCGTTTCGATGTTTGACGCAGGCTGGCGCACCGCCGCGCACCCGATCGGGCAGACAATCGCCAGCGCGGCTTATGCGGACGCGCTCAACTGCGGCCACAGCGCCTGGCTGAGTTTCGGTAAAAAGATTCTGGAGCAGACCGGCTCTCCCGTGGGGCTCGTACCCGCCGCGCTGAACGGCTCCGGCATCCGCAGTTGGCAGCCGGGCGAGCCGCTGTTTGAGTATCTTATAAAGCTGGTCAAGCAAACTGGCGCGGGAAACATCATCTGGTATCAGGGCTGCACGGATACGGACGAGCCGGACGGCTACGAGGAGCTTCTCGAGCGCATGCTCCGCGAACTGCAAAGCCGTTTGGGCAGCGTATCGGTTCTCATCGTCCAAATCAGCGGCACCACGAACGAAAAGCGGGACGGAAGCGGCTGGCGAACCGTTCGGGAAGCGCAGCGCAGAGCCGCCGAGCGCTTTGGCGCGCTGCTGATTCCGGCATACGATCTGACGCGGTACAGCGACGATATCCACCTTGGACCAGAGGACAATCTCCTGCTCGGCGCAAGAGCAGCAGCACAGTTCCTCCGCCAAACGCCCGCAGGGCAAATGACGGCGAAGCAGGCGGACGAAGCAATCGAAGTGGTATTCGAAAGCGTTCGTCTGCAGCCCGGCAAGGCAGAAGGCATTCTTCTTATAGACGAACAGGGACAGCCAGTTCCCTGCGAAGCTTCTACAGAGGGAAGCGCCCTCCGGCTGACCGGCAGCGAAGTTAGGAACGCGCGGCGCGTCACTCTTGCGTTCGACCGCATCTATACCGGTGTCGCCCCGCGCGACGAAGCGGGGAACGTCCTGCCATACTTTGACATTCCTATTGAATAGAACTGACTCGACAAGAATTTTTCCGAGTTTTCGGCATCTAAATGCGCAACGCGCATTTCAGATAAAAATAAAAGGAGGAAACGATATGAACAAACAGGTTATCAAAGCGCTGGCTCTCATGCTGGCGGCGCTGATGGCACTCTCGATGTTCGCGGGATGCTCCACCACCCCCGCGGCGGAAACTCCAGCAGCGGAACCCACCTCATTCAAGGTTTCATTCGATCTCAACTACGAAGGCGCGGAAAACGCCATCGAACCGCTCACGGTTGACGCAGGCGGCACGGTTACGGCTCCCGCCGACCCCGTCCGCACCGGCTTTGCGTTTACCGGCTGGTATACCGACGCGGCCATGACCACGGCGTTCGACTTCGCCGCCGCCATTGCCGCGGATACTACAGTCTACGCGGGCTGGTCGGAAGCCAAGTACTACCTCGCGGGCAACTTCACGGGCTACGAAGCCGCCATGGACGGCTACGCCATGAAGCCGGTCGCGGGTAAGGACGGCTGGTACACGCTGACCGTCGCTCTCACGCCGGAAGTGCGCGATACGACCTACGATGGACACTACTACAAAGTCACCAACGGCACCTGGGACGCGACCGGCTGCTGGGGCGCGGACAACTACGCGCTGCAGCCCGCGCCCGTCTCCCCCACGGGCGGCGGCCTCGGCTCGATCTGGGTCTATAACGACTGCACGCTGACGGTGCTCTTCGACTCCGTCAACATGGTTATCTACGACGATTCCATGACGCAGGCGTTTGCAACCCCGCGCATCTACGGCGACTTCAACACCGCCATGGCGCGCGGCACCGACTGGAGCCTTGCCGACGGCGAAGCGCTCGAGCTGACCGACGGCAACGGCGACGGCGTGTTCGAAGGCCTGTACAAACTGCCCGCCTACACCGGCACGGGCGAAGGTTACTCCATGGTTCTCGCGGTTTCGCAGAAGTACTATATCTACGCGGGCAACGGCGCATGGGGCGCAGCTGAACAGTACCTCTTCGACGGCACGGCCGCCGGAATGGGCACCGTGAGCTACCTCAAGCCCGACGTGGATACCATCTACGAGTTCAAGTACGACAGCGCAACGCACGTCACCACCGCGACGGCCGTGACCAAGGACGAAGTGCAGGCGCTGGCCGGCCCCACGGCTTACGGCGATTTCTCGCTCTGGCTCTACGAGGGCGGCTCCTCCGTCCTGCTGAAGGATGACGACGGTGACGGCGTGTTTACCGGCACGCTGACCCTGCCCGCTTACACCGGCGCGGATCAAGGCTACATGGTCGCCATCGCGCTCTCCAAAAAGCTCTATGACGACGATTACGGCATCCGCTGGGGCACGGAAGAACAATATAAGTTCGACGGCACTGCGGCGGGTATGGGCGGCTTAAGCTACCTCAACCCGACGGCGGACACGACCTACACCCTGAGCTACGACAGCGCGACCCACATCACAACCGTAACGGAAGGCTGAAACCATCCTTCCTGACCAAAATCACAAGCCCCCGCTCGTCAGTCGGGCGGGGGCGGCTTTTTAGGAGCAGACATGTTTAGAAAACAGGATCGTCAGCCGGATTTTGAGAATCTCCGCCTTGTTCTGGAGCGAAAGGCTCCGCCGCGCCCCGTTCTGTTCGACTTTATCCTCGGAGCGGAAAAGGAACAACTGCTCACCGGCGAAGACTACCGCACGGAAACCGAATTCGAGCGGGTCATCACTACCATCCGCGCATTCGACAGCGCGGGGTACGACCACGCGCCGATCATCGTGCGCGGTCTCGATTTTAAAAAGCACGCGGCGCATCAGGAGAAGACAAAGTCCCTCAACGACGGGGCGGCGGTCGCTTCCCGCGAGGATTTCAACCGCTTTGTCTGGCCGGAGATTACCGACTGCGACTTTTCGATCATTCAGCGGGCGGGAGAATTCGTACCAAAGGGCATGAAGCTGATTCCGTTTGCTTACGACGGTATATTGGAAAACACGATCAGCATCCTCGGCTATGAGTCGCTCTGTTTGATGCTCTACGACGAGCCTCAGCTTGTGGAAGATGTGTTTTACGAAGTCGGCAAACGTATGCGGCAGTATTACGAGCGGTGCCTCGCGTTCGACGAAGTCGGCGCAATTCTCTGCAACGACGACTGGGGCTTTGGCGCGCAGACCATGGTTTCGCCGGATACGCTTCGCAGGTGCGTCTTTCCCTGGTACCGGGAGATTGTCAAGGCAGCGCACGAACGCGGAAAGCCCGCGCTTCTGCATTCCTGCGGCGCATACAATGCGATCATCGGCGATATCACCGACATCATGCACTTCGACGGACGTCATTCCTACGAGGACAAGATCGTCCCCGTGGAAACGGCGTATGCACAACTGCATAACCGCATCGCCGTGCTGGGCGGCGTGGACGTAGACTTTCTCGCGCGGAGAACGCCGGAGGAAGTATATGCCCGCTGCCGTAACCTGATCGCGCTCTCCAAACAGGATGGCGGCTACGCGCTCGGCAGCGGCAACAGCGTTCCGGACTACGTTCCCAATGAGAATTTTATCGCCATGCTGCGCGCGGCAAACGAAGGGTATTGAGCCGAACGGCTGTGCTCCGCGTCCTGCGGACGCCACAAAAGGGCGTTTAACAGAACGAGTTTTTTCGTTTCCGCCGCTCGTCATACCCTTTTTTCTCAGAAAACGGTTCTAGACCCGAACAGAACATTCCAGCTAAAATAAGAAAAAAGAAAGCGCGATTCCCCGTTTCAAACGTTGGAATTGCTTTCTTTTATCTGGATTTCTGGTATACTAATTTCGTCCGTATGTGCTGTGTACGGACAGCGCGATGATGCGGCTTTGGCCGCTCTCGCCAAATTGGCTGCCAAGCAGGCGCCATGACAAAGGGAATGCATCCACGCGGTATACAGAAAGTCTTAAGGCAGCCACAGCGACGAATCCTTTTCGTCACCTCGAGCGCTTACTGCATGCCATCCCATCCATGGATGCATTCTCTTTTCGTTTCACTCTTCCCGGCTTTGACCGTTTTACCCCGTTCTGCCGACAACCGGCAGCTTTTTTATTTACAGAACGACTTCCACGCGGCAGGCGTTCCGTCCCGAACAGAGCGGAATTAATGTGCCGTTCATTCTTACGCCGTCAACTAGCATGCCCTTTTCTTCACCGTCGCTTCCGCGCCGAACGGTGATTTCATACACCGTCTTTCGGAATTCCCGCCGCACCGTATACCCACCGATGTGATCCGGCAGGCAGGGTTCCACGCGGAGCCCGTCGAACTCCGGCACGATCCCCAGTATCCCCTGCGACACGGCGACGAACGCCCAGGCCGCCGTTCCGGTCAGCCAGCTGTTCTTTGCCGTTCCATACCGCGCGGATTCGCGCCCCGCGATGGTCTGGCAGTAGACGTAAGGCTCCGTGCGGTGCACAAAACTGGATTCTTCCTGATACGCCGGGCACGTCCTGCGGTAGATATCGAACGCCGCGGATCCCATCTTCAGCGCGGTATATGCCAGCGTAACCCAGTTGTTGTTGTGGCAAAAGACAGAACCGTTTTCTTTGTAGCCCGGCGGATAGCTGCTGATTTCACCCAGCTCCGGGCGGTACGACGTGTAGCACGGATGCAGCAATTCAACACCGTAGTCTCCCACGAGGTGCTTTTCCACCGACGCGAGCGCTTTTTTGCCGTACGCTTCTCCGCCGATACCCGCCATCGTACAGAAGCCCTGCGGTTCAACGAAAATTTGTCCTTCCGCGTTTTCATGGCTCCCGATCTTTTGGGAAAACGCGTCGTAAGCGCGTAAAAACCATTCCCCGTCCCAGCCATGCCGCAGCACCGCCTGCTCAATTTGGCCGACGGCGGAAAGCACTTCCGCTTCCTCGTCTGTTTCGCCCTGTCTGCGGCAAAGTTCTACGTACTCCCGCCCGTATCGGACGAACATTGCGGCAATAAAGACGCTCTCCGCCGTGCCGCTTTCGTCGTTCGAACAGGTTTGAAAGCTCTCACCCGGAATCGTCGAAAAACAGTTCAAATTCAGGCAGTCGTTCCAGTCCGCGCGTCCAATCAGAGGCAGGCCGTGGGGGCCAAGATGTTCCATCGTATAGCGGACACTGCGCCGCAAATGCTCCATGAGCGGTCGTTCGGTGCCTTCCGCGTTGTCAAACGGCACTGCTTCCAGCAGAATGCCGTCGTCTCCCGTTTCGCGGATGTAAGCCGCGGCGCATGCAACGAGCCAGAGCGGGTCGTCGTTAAATCCGGTGCCGACGTCCGCGTTGCCGCGCTTGGTCAGCGGCTGGTATTGATGGTAGGTACTGCCGTCTTCAAACTGCACCGCCGCAAGGTCGAGTATCCGCTCCCGCGCGCGGTCGGGAATCATATGCACAAAGCCCAGAATGTCCTGGCAACTGTCCCGAAAGCCCATGCCGCGCCCGGTTCCGCTCTCAAAATAGCTCGCGCTGCGGCTGATGTTGAACGTAATCATGCACTGATACTGGTTCCAGATATTGATCATGCGGTCGAGCTTTTCATCCCCGCTTGTAAGCGAGAACCGCGCAAGCAGCTCGTCCCAGTACCCGGCCAGTTCCAGCAGCGCGGCGTCGGCCTGCGCTTCCGTTTGGAACCGCGCCATCAGCGCGTGCGCTTTTTCCTTGTTGAGCACGCCGGGTGCGGAAAATTTTTTCTGCGGGTCGTTTTCGGCATATCCCAGCTGAAAAATCAGCGTCGTCCGTTCGCCCGGAGCTAGGTCAACTTCAATTTCGTGCGCGGCAATCGGCGCCCAACCGCTGGCAATACTCCCGCCGCAAGTGCCGTTTTCCACGGCGATCGGCGTGTCCCAGCCCCGGAACTGACCCAGAAAGCTGTCCCGGTCGGTATCGTACCCCGCCGTTTTAGTGTTGACCGCGTAAAACGCGTAATGGTTCCGCCGTTCGCGGTATTCGGTCTTGTGGTAAACCACGCGGTCTTCCACTTCGACTTCGCCGATGTTGAGGTTGCGCTGAAAGTTTGCCGCGTCGTCCACCGCGTTCCAGAGGCACCATTCCACCGCGCCAAACACGCGGAAACTCCGTCTGCGTGTGGACTTGTTCTCCAGCGTTAGCTTGTGGATTTCGCAGTCCGCGTTCAGCGGCACAAAGCAGGTCAACTCCGCCGATAAACCGCCCTTTTCTCCCAAAAACCGGCTGTAGCCCAGCCCGTGCCTGCACTCGTAGCGGTCAAGTTCCGTCTTGGCGGGCAAAAACGAGGGGCTCCAGTACGCGCCGTCCTCATAGATATAGTAGCACCTGCCGCCCATGTCGGCGGGTGCGTTCTGATAGCGGTAGCGCGTAATGCGCTGCAGCTTTGCGTCCCGGTAAAAGCAGTATCCGCCGCAGGTGTTGGAAATCAACCCGTAAAACCCTTCGCTGCCGAGATAGTTAATCCAGGGCAGCGGAGTTGCCGGCGTGGTGATCACATATTCTTTTCTTGCGTCGTCGAAATACCCATATTTCATGGCAGGAACCTCGGAAATTGATTTATTCGATGAGAAATATTTTACGTAATCGTTTAAGCTCGCGTTCAATATGATATACGAACGATTCCAGAAATGCAAAGGATTTTTTTACAAATTGTATGAAAAGTGTCTTTTTACGGTTCGAACACCCCATTTTTCAACAATATTGCGCCTGTTTTCGACAAATGTGAAAAATTTTGTGCTTGACATCGCCTGAACGGCTAAATATAATGATTTTGTCGTAAACGATTAAGTTCATATTAAATCATTTTAGTTCATAATTCACAAATTCCTTTTCGAAAACGATTGAGTATTCGAACAAACGCAAAACCGCCCTCGACTGGACGGAGCCTTGTTCCGTCAACCGGCAGCCCACAAAATTCAAAAAAAAGCACGGTAGAATATGGTAACGCTGAAAGACATCTCAAAAGAATGCGGAGTCTCCCAGGCAACGGTCAGCAAAGCGCTGAACGGTTTGCCGGATATCGGCGAAGAGACGGCTAACTATATCCGTTCCGTTGCTGACCGGATGGGCTACCTGCCAAACGCCACGGCGCGCGCGCTCAAGCTCGGCAGTTCGCATAATATCGGCATTCTGTTTGTAGACAAGACCAGCTGCGGCTTAAAGCACGAATACTTTTCGGAAATTCTCAACAGCCTTAAGGTGGAAGCCGAACGCCTTGGCTACGACATCACCTTTATCAGCAAAGACATCGGCAAATTCTCAATGGATTATTACAAGCACGCAAAATACAGAAACTGCGACGGCGTGGTCGTGGCGTCGGTCGATTTTAAGGATCCGGACGTTATCCGTCTTGTGGAAAGCGAAATCCCGACGGTCACGCTCGATTACACGTTCGACAGCCGGTCCTCCGTGCTTTCGGACAACGTCGGCGGCATGCAGGAGATCGTGCGGTATGTCTACAGTTGCGGCCACCGCCGCATCGCCTTTATCCACGGCGAGGACACCTCCGTTACCCAGAAGCGTATCGCCAGCTTTTTTAAAGCTTGCAGCGAGTTCGACCTGCGCGTGCCGGAAGCCTATGTGCGCGCGGCCATCTACCACGACCCGCGTTCGAGCGGGCTTGCCACGCGGGATCTGCTCGCGCTTCCGGAGCGGCCGACCTGCATCCTCTACCCCGACGATTTCTCTTTTATCGGCGGCATGAACGAGTTGGAGCGTCAGGGGCTTTCCATTCCGGACGATATGAGCGTTGTGGGCTACGACGGCATTCTGCTTTCCCAGGTGCTCCGGCCAAAGCTCACAACCTTCCGTCAGGACGCGGAAACCATGGGCCGAAAAGCCGCAGCGCTGCTTATTGAGCAAATCGAGAACCCGAAGAGCTGGCTTCCGCAGCTGGTGACCGTTTCGGGCACCCTTCTGGAAGGCCATTCGGTAAAAACGTTACAAATTTGAGGCGCTCACGCGTGCTCAATAAAGGTCGCTCTGTAAACCAATTCAGATTTGAGGCGCTCATGCGTGCTCAATGAAGGCCACTCTGTAAACCAATTCAGATTTGAGGCGCTCATGCGTGCTCAATATAGAACGGACGCTGATGGGGCGTCTGTTCAAAAAATAAACAGGAGGAGTATCAATGAAAAAACTACTCGCAATTCTATTGACTGTGGCTGTACTGTTGTCCGTGTGCGCCTGCTCAAAACCCGCAGCAACAACCGCAGCAAGCACGACCGAAGAAGCGACGGCGGCTGCACCCGCCGAAGAAGCCGCGGCTCCGGTAGAACAGGGAAAAGTTTACAACATCTACTGCTGGAACGATGAATTCCAGGCCCGTTTCGAGAAGTACTTTGTCGAGGCCGGACTCGTGCCGGACGGCGTAACGATCAACTGGGTCATCACGCCGAACGCCGACAACGCCTATCAGACCAAGCTGGACGAAGCGCTGCTCGCGCAGGATTCAGCTGCGGCCGACGACAAGGTCGACCTGTTCCTGATTGAAGCGGACTACGCGCTCAAGTATGTCAACACCGATTACACGCTGGATGTTTACAAGGATCTCGGATTGACGGAAGACGATACCTCCGCCATGTACGGCTACACCAAGGACGTCTGCACGGATGCCAACGGCGCGCTCAAGGGTCTCTCCTGGCAGGCCTGCCCCGCCGGTTTGATCTACCGCCGCTCGATTGCCAAGGCGGTTCTTGGCACGGATGATCCGGCAGAAGTACAGGCAAAGCTTGACAGCTGGGATAAATTCAACGCTGTCGCCGCGGACGCCAAAGCGCTGGGCTACCTCATGGTTGCCGGTTATGACGACGACTACCGCGTGTTCAGCAACAACGCCACCATGACTTGGGTTGACGCGAACAACAAGATTCAGTTCGACCCGAATATTCTGGCCTGGATCGATCAGACCAAGACCTTCACCGACAACGGTTACAACAATAAGGCGATCCTCTGGTCCGACGAACAGTGGGCCGGTGCGAAGACCGACGGGACAGTAATGTGCTACTTCGGGCCGGGCTGGTTCTTCGATTTCTGCCTTGCTCCCGCAACGCTGGCTGATTCGGAAGCGGAAGCCGCTCCCGGTAACGGCAGCTACGGCGATTGGGCGATTGTCAAGGGTCCGCAGGGTTACTACTGGGGCGGCACCTGGCTGTGCGCGGCCAAGGGCTCCGATAACCTCGAACTCACGAAGCTGATCATGAAGACTATGACCTGCGACAAGGATACGCTGGTCGGCATCGTGAAGGACTTCAATGACTTCACCAACAACGAAGCGGCCATGACGGAAATTGCCAACAGCGACTTTAGCAGCGCGTTCCTCGGCGGCCAGAACTACATCTCCGTGCTGCTCGACAGCGCCAAGAGCATCAAGTTCCTCGCCAGCCCCTATGACCAGGGCTGCAACGAGAAGATTCAGGAAGCGATGCGCGGCTACTTTGGCGGCACCGCGACCTATGACGAAGCGATGGAGAACTTCTACACGCTCGTATTGGAGAAGTACCCCGAACTGAGCAGATAACCTGCGAAACGACGACACACGATGCTTCACGGCGGGACGGGCTTGCCCGTTCCGCCGTCTCGTTCCAGAAGCGCAACGCCGCTGCCTTGCGGCAAAGCCAAATGAAACTGGAAGGGAAAGGGATGCCGCTATGGATAAAACACCAGTCAAGCGAATCAAATCCGTCAGCTACGCAAAGTGGGGATATTTCTTCATCGCCCCCTTCTTTCTTGTATATCTGATTTTTCATTTAATTCCGCTTGGTTCTACTATTTATAACAGCTTTTTTGAAAACTACCGTTCGGGGCTTTCCCAGATCGGGCCCAAGTTCGTTGGGTTCCAAAACTACCTCACTCTGTTTCAGAACGGAGAGTTACCAAAGTACGCGTGGAACACGCTTATCATGTGGCTCATGGGCTTTGTGCCGCAGATTCTCGTTGCCATGCTGCTTGCGGTCTGGTTTACGAGTTATCGTCTCAAGCTGAAAGCGCAGCCGTTCTTTAAAACGGTTATCTATATGCCGAACCTGATCATGGCGTCCGCGTTTGCCATGCTGTTTTTCCTGCTCTTCTCCGCGGTAGGTCCGGTCAACCAGATGCTGCAGCAAGCGGGTATTCTCAGCGAGCCGCTGCGCATGGTGGAAAGCACCGCGCTGACGCGAGGGCTGGTAGCGCTAATGAACTTTTTAATGTGGTTTGGCAACACCACCATCGTGCTGATGGCGGGCATTATGGGCATAGACCAGTCGCTCTTTGACGCCGCGCAGGTGGACGGCGCGAAACCGCGCCAGGTGTTTTACCGGGTCACGCTGCCAATGCTCAAGCCTATCGTGCTGTATGTGGTCATCACCTGCATGATCGGCGGTATACAGATGTTCGACGTGCCGCAGGTGCTAACGAACTTTACCGGCGAGCCAAACCGCACCGCGATGACGCTGGTCATGTACCTCAACAAGCACCTGCAGAGTAAAAATCTCGGCATGGGCGGCGCGGTATCCGTACTGATCTTCTTAATTACTGCAGTGCTGAGCGTGATTGTGTATCTTTCGATGACCAAGGACATCCGGGAAGCGAACAAGCTCAAAAAAGAACGCGTGAAATCCATCAAGGGGGTGAACTAACATGGAAGAGGCGAAGAAAAAAACGTTCTCCATTCGGCTTGGTTCCGCCCGGCTCGCCATTTCGCGCACGTTCTGCTATATCGTTCTGGTGTTCCTTGCGGTTCTTTGTCTGTTTTCCTTTTTTATGCTGATCATCAACGCAACCCGTCAGCACGGCGCAATCATGTCCGGCTTTTCCTGGCTGCCGGGCAGTTCGTTCCTCTTTAACGCAAAAAACCTGTTTGAGGATACGAATATTCCCACCATCCGCGCGCTGGGCAACAGCCTGCTCGTTGCGGGCTCCTGCGCAATACTGACCACGTACTTCTCCGCCATGACGGCGTACGGTCTGCATGCCTACCAGTTCCGCTTCAAGCAGGCGGCGTTCCTGTTTATCCTCTTTGTCATGATGGTTCCGTATCAGGTTTCCACGCTCGGTTTTATTCAACTCGTGACCAAGATGGACATGATGGATACCTACTGGCCGCTGATACTGCCAAAGATCGCGGCGCCGATCGTCTTTTTCTTCATGAAGCAGTATATGGAAAGCGTCCTCCCGCTGGAAATCGTGGAAGCGGCGCGCGTGGACGGCAGCAACGAATTCCACACCTTCAACCGCATCGTGCTGCCAATGATCAAGCCCGCCATCGCGGTGCAGGCCATCTTTGCATTCGTTGAAAACTGGAACAACTACTTCATTCCGGCGCTCATCATCAACGCCAACGACAAAAAGACGATCCCGATTTTGATTGCGCAGCTCAGGAGCGCGGACTACCTCAAGTTTGACCTCGGCAAAGTCTATATGATGGTGTTCGTTGCGATTATCCCGGTCATGCTCGTGTATATCTTCCTCTCCAAGTTCATCATCAAAGGCGTCACCATGGGGAGCATAAAAGGATGACCTTCCCCGCTGCATTTGACTCTCTGCTAAAGCAAGTCGTTCGTATGTTCTATCTGCAGCGTTGCGGCACGGCGCTGCAGCCGGAATATGCGGGCGATTTTTCGCACCCCGCCTGCCACACAGCGCCTTCCCGCATCTACGGCACGGAGGAGTTCCTCTCCGTTTCGGGCGGATGGCACGACGCGGGCGACTACGGCCGTTACTCCGCGCCCGGGGCGAAAGCGGTCAGCGACCTGCTGCTGGCGTATCAAGCCGCGCCCGCGCTCTTTGGCGACGACACGGACATTCCCGAAAGCGGCAACGGCGTGCCGGGCATTCTTGACGAAGCGCGTTTTGAGCTGGAATGGATGCTCAAGATGATCCGCCCCGACGGCGCGGTTTACCACAAGGTGACCTGCGCCAACTTCTGCGGCATGATTCCGCCGCAACTCGAGCGCGAGGAAACAGTCGTCTCGCCAGTCTCCACGACCGCGACGGGCGATTTTACGGGGACGTTCGCGCTCGCAAGCCGCGTCTACGCCGCGTTCGACCCCGCCTTTGCAACGGATTGTCTGGACGCCGCGCGGCGGACGTACGCGTTTTTGCGGTCTTCCCCGCCGCTGCCGTTTCATAACCCGCAAGGCGTAACGACGGGCGAATACGACGACGACTGCGATGCCGACGAACGCTTCTTTGCCGCTTCTTCCCTCTTTGCCGCAACCGGCGAGCGGGCGTATCTCGAAGATGCGGCAGCGCTCTGGAGCGCGGAACTGCCGATTTCGCTGGGCTGGGAAGATATGGCGGGATACGGGTATCTCTGCCTGCTGCTCAGCCCGTATGCGGCGAGCGACGATCCATTTTTGCAGACCCTGCGGGAGCGCTTCTTTACCCATGCGGACGCGCTGGCTGGCGCAAGCGAAACCAGTCCGTACGGCGTTTCGCTCGCTCCCCCGCTCCCATGGGGCAGCAACATGTACCTGCTCAACAATGCCGTTCTCCTCAGCGAAGCGAACCGCCTGCACCCGTCGAAGCGATATGCCGTCGCCGTTGAGCGTCACCTGGAATACATCTTTGGCAACAACCCGCTTTCCATGTGCTACGTAACTGGTTTTGGCGACCGCTCACCCCGGCACCCGCACCACCGCCCCTCCGCCGCCCTTGGCAAGCCTATGCCGGGCATGCTCGTCGGCGGGCCGGATTCCGGTCTGCACGACCCCTTGGCCAAGGAGCGTCTCTTGGGCAAGCCGCCGTTTGAGTGCTATCTGGACGAGCTGGAAAGCTACTCCACCAACGAAGTCGCCGTCTACTGGAACTCCGCGCTGGTCTATGCGCTGGCGCTCTATGGCGCGGCGTCAGCAAGTCCAAAACCTTAAGACAGAGCGCATATCTGCCGCAAAAAAAACTACGGTTTCTTATACCGTAGGCTTTTGCTTGTCCGTTTTTCTTGACACATTACAAACGGGCGGTTTTTTATTGGAATGCTCCCTGTATCAGTAGTTTTCGAGCGCGTTTCTCGTCTGTTCGAGCGCAAGCAGGAACGGTTCCAGCAGCCGCTTAATCGCGCTTTCGCCGCCTTCCTTAAACGCCTGCTGCAGCGCCGCCGCCGCGTCTTGGAGCGATTTTGCGCCAATGCTGCCCGCGCTGCTCTTGAGCTTATGGGCGATCTGTTCGCCCTGAACATAGTCCTTTGCCAGCACCGCCGCGTCTAGATCGGACTCGATCGAACTGGTCTCTTCCAGAAACGACTTGATTACCAGCCGGTAAATCGCGTCGTCCCCGCCAATGCGCTTGCGCCCGTCGGCAAAATCCACGATTGCCGGATGCTCTTCGGCGGCCTGCGCGGGGACGACTTTCTGCCGCGGCTGCTTACCTTCCAGCAGGGAAACCAGCGTTTCAATCAGCTGTTCCGGTTCAAAGGGTTTGCTCACATAGCTGTGGATTCCGTGCGCTCTGCACTGCTCCTCAACGCCCGCAATCGCGTCCGCCGTCATGGCGACAATGGGGATGTCCGCATCGATTTTGCGTATCAGGCCGGAAGCCGTGTAACCGTCCATCACCGGCATGTGCAAGTCCATCAGAATCAGATCGATCTCCTCCGGATGCGCCGCAAAGAAGCGCCAGCCTTCCTCGCCGTCGGAGGCGACGTCCAGCGTAAAGCCCGCCTGTTCAAGAATGCTCTTGGCGATGAACTGGTTGGTTTTGTTGTCCTCCACCAGCAGTAGCCGGTATGGATGCGGCAGCGATTTTTGATCCGCCGGCTTTGCGGCCTGCCGTTCTTCCGGCGGCTTGATCTTGAGAATTTCGATGATGCCGTTGTACAAAACGGATGGGATGACAGGCTTTGTCACGCCAAAGTCGAGACCCGCCGCTTCCAGCTCTTCTAGAAGGTCCTCGCGCATCATCGGCATGAGCAGAATCGTCTTGGTTTCTTCCGGCAGTCTACGCCTGCGCTTCAGCGCTTTGAACCATTCAACGCCGTTCTCGCGGGGTGTGACATGGTCGATCAGCAGGATACTGTACGGTTTTCCTTCCTTAACCCCCTGCGCAATCAGCTGCTGCGCCTGCTCCTGCGTCTCCGCCATATCCGCGGCGATGCCGAACGAGCGGAAGCACTCCGCCAGCTGCGCGCGCGCGCTTTCGCTTTGATCCAGCACCAGCGCCCGCATACTGCGGAAGCATTCAACGGACATCCGCGCGCTCCTTGCGCGTTCCTGTACGGCGTCGGGCTCCAGCGGCAGCTGCACGGTAAAGACCGAACCGGCGTTCGGCTCGCTTGTGACCGAAATTTCACCGTTCATCAGATCCACCAGGCTCTTGACGATAGAGAGCCCCAGCCCGCTGCCGCCGAACCGCCTGCTGATGCTTGAATCACCCTGATCGAACGGCACAAACAAGTGCTCCAGCTGCTCCCCGCTCATGCCGATGCCGGTATCGGAGACGATAAACTCGAGTTTCGGCGTCTCCGCCTGCTCCTCCACCGGACGAACGACGAGCTTAACCTGCCCGTGTTCCGTAAACTTGACGGCGTTGTTGACGAGATTGAGCAGAATCTGCTCCATGCGCAGCGGATCGCCAAAGAAATACGAAGGAAGCGCAGGGTCTTTTTCCAGCAGCAGCTCAATGCCCTGCTCTTCCACCTTGACGGACTCGATGTTGACGATCTTTTGCAAAAGCTTGTCCAGATCAAACGAAATCCGCTCAATCGTAATCTTTCCCGCTTCGATCTTGGAAAAATCGAGGATGTCGTTAATCGTACCCAGCATCGTGCGCGCAGCCTGCGACAGCTTGTCGAGATAGCTGTTCTGCGTGGCCGTCAGGTCGGTTTTCTTCATTAAATACGCCATGCCCATAATCGCGTTGAGCGGCGTGCGGATTTCGTGCGACATGCGCGCGAGAAACAGCGACTTGACCTGATTTGCCTGCTCCGCTTCCTCTTTTGCGAGAACCAGCTCTTCCTGCGCTTTTTTACGCTTGGCAACCTCTTTTCGCAGCCGGATGATCCAGAGGTACGAAACGGCTACGACAAGCGCCAGAATCCCGACGCCGATGCCGACGCCGCGCAGCATGTCCTGATAGTCCAGCGTAGCTTCCACGCCAACCCATTTGTTGTTGATTTCGTTTCGTTCTTCCTTTGTAATGCTGGCAATGGCTTTGTTGAGAATGCTCACGAGTTCCGGCCAGTCCTTGCGCACAGCAAAATGCAGCGACTGCGAGGTGTCCCCCGGCGCTGGATCGATGGTAAAGTACTTGAGGTTTGTAATGCCGTTTTCCCGCGCGAGATAGCTGGAAGTCGCCATATTGCCGATAAACGCAAGTTCCGTCCCTTTGGAAACGGCGCGGAGCCCCGCTTCCACCGTGGGGTACAGGCTCAGCTTGATCTCCGGAAACTGCGTTAAATAGCTGTGATGCGAGCTGTTCATCTGCACGGCGACGGTCTTGCCTTTTAGGTCCGCAAACTCGTTGAAATTTTTTGTTTCCTGATTGATGAACACCGCACGCTGAAAGGTAAAATACGTATCCGAAAATAAAAAATACCGCTCCCGTTCGGCGGTCTGCGCAACGCACGGCAAAACGTCCAGTTCGCCCCGTGCAGCTTTTTCGTACGCTTCGGTCCAGGTCAGCCCCTCCTGCACCTGCATGTTCAGCCCGGTTCGCTCACAGATCAGCGCAATGTAGTCCGCCGCAATGCCCTTATATACGCCATCCGTATCAAAAAACTCATATGGCACAAAGTTCGGGTCGACGCCGAGGCGAATCACCGGGTGCTCCGTAAGAAACGCTTGTTCCTCCGGGGTCAGCTCAATGGTCGGCTGCGGGGTGTCGTCCTGCGCGCTCAAAGCCGGCACTGGACAGCTCAATACCAGCAGGAACACGGCGAGCAGCGCCGCAATCCATTTTGTTCGTTTCATTTACTCGCCTCCCCGTTAGGTTGGCTGCTGGCTAAAGCTATCCGCAATCGCCATGACTTCCGCTTCAATCTCAAAGAACGCGTCCAGCAGTTCCGGGTCAAAATGCTTCCCGCGTTCGGCAAGCATGATCTCCTTTGCTTCCTGATGAGAAAACGCGGGTTTATAAACGCGCTTGTTGACCAGCGCGTCGTAAACATCGATAATCGCCATCAGGCGGCCGGAAAACGGAATCTCTTTCCCCTTCATTCCGGCTGGGTACCCGGAACCGTCAAACTTTTCGTGGTGCGTACCCGCAATTTCCGCGGCTGTTCGAATAAACGGCAGGCTGTCGCTCTCCGGCCCCATGCAGCGGAGCGCGTCCACACCGTAGGTCGTGTGTTTTTTCATGATTTCAAACTCTTCCGGCGTCAGCTTGCCGGGCTTGAGCAGAATGTGGTCCGGAATACCCACCTTGCCGATATCGTGCAGTGGCGTAGTATCGAATAACTCCGTGCTGTAACTGTCGGTCAGCAGGTTATCATACGGCGGCTTTGCGCGCAGGTGGCCGCAGAGCGCGCGCATCATCAGCTGGGTGCGCTTGGTATGGTTGCTGGACTCGATGTTTCTTACTTCCAGCAGGCTGACCAGCGCGTGGATGGTGACGTCCCGTGTTAAAACGCTCTCCCGCGTCCGCTCGGCAACGCGCTGCTCCAGAATCACGTTCTGCTGCGCCAGCTCGTCCCGCGCGTTCTTGAGTTTGATCTGCAGCTCGACGCGCTTTCTCAAAGAGCGAATGTTGAGGGGCTTACGGATATAGTCCACCGCCCCTAAATCGAGGCCGCGCATCTCGTTGTCGATCTCGTCGAAATTCGTCAGCACCAGCACGGCGATGTTCCTGTGCTCCGGATTGTTTTTCAGATGCTCCAGCACTTCAAAGCCGTTCATACGCGGCATGTTGATATCGAGAATCAGTATGTCGATGTTCGGATTCTGCTCAATCCGCTCCAGCGCTTCCACGCCGTCGTTTGCGAGCAGCAGTTCAAAGTCGGAAAGGATACTGCTGATGATGGCGGCATCGGTTTTGGAATCGTCGGCAATCAGAATCTTCATGTGAAGGCTCCTTTATCCTTGAATCTGTTTTTCAATTTCCTTTTTCTGTAATCCGTGTCGTTTCTGTCGTCCGGTCGTCAGGGTTCGGAGAGGATGCGGTTCCCTTCCGTTTCGATCCAGTTTAAAAACGCTTCAATCGTGGTTTCGCCGCTCATCACGCGGTGCAGTCCCGCCTGGTAATAATCGTCCTTCACCAACTGCCATTTGGGGACGGGCACGTCCACACTGGGGTGTTCGAATCCCTCGATAAAGAGCTGGTAGTCGGGATTCAGCCGCATGACCGGCGTATCGGCCATGTCGAGGCGAATCGGCGTGCGGAACGGATAGTACTGGTCGTGCTCCGGGCTGTATTCCCCGTTCAGAATCGCCTGCTGCGCGTCCAGAGAGATCATGTAGCGGATAAACGAAATCGCCTGCTGTTTGCCCTCCCGGCTGATGCCTGCGGGAAGCGAAAGCATCATGGGCCCTACCTCGGCGTTCAAGCCGATACGGTCCAGCGGGATAACGCCAACCTCGAACGGTTCACCGTTCTTTTGCACATCCGTAACTCCCCAGATTCCCTGTATCTCAAAAGCAATCTCCTGATTGAGAAAGCATTTCATAACCTCTACGCCCGTATCCTCCGTCCAGGTCGGCTGCGCGTGCGGGCCGAGAACATCCTTGTAAAACGCCAGCGCGGCGGCGGACGCCGGGCTGTTAATCGAAACGGCAGTTCCGCTTTCATCCACCAGACTCCCGCCAAATCCGTAGATAAACTGGTTGACCATCCAGGAAACATCGTTGCTCTCCGCGCCCACAAGCCCGATTCCCTGCGCATCGGTATACTGTTCCACCTGCTCCATCGCCCGCACCAGCGAATCCAGACTTGTAATGGAGCTTGCGTCAACGCCGGCCGTTTCCATCAGGGTCTTGTTGTACAGAAGGCACATGGAATGCCCCAGCCAGGGGATGCCGTAAACCTTGCCGTCCGCCGTTCCTAATTTCCAGAGCTTTTCATAAAACAGGCTCTTTTCTTCCGTAAACGAATCGGTCAGATCCATAAGTTCGCCGCGATCGCCATAGTACTGGACGTAACGATACGGCAAAACAAAAACCGTTTCCGGATTGGACGACAGCATCTTCTGAATGACCAGCTCATCTTCGTTGCCGCCGATCATTTGAATCAAGGCGTCGCCGGACGACACGGCGTTGTAGCCGTCAACGATTTTCCGAATCGCCTGCCCCCGTCCGGAGTAGTCCGTCCAGGTAATCCGGAACGAAAGTTGACTGTTTTCTTTCTGCGAATCAGAGGGAACGCTTTCTTCCCCGGCACTTTTTTTGCACGACAACAGAACGACGGCAGATAACGTCAATACCAATACGAACAATAAGCGCTTAAAAGCATTCTGTCGCATATTCATATCTCTATTGGTCTTGTCGGTTCGGCTTTGTCGACAAACAGCAAAGAATGGTGAAAATGTCGGTACGATTAGTTGAATTTGATATATGAACATAGTACATCAAACATCCGTTTGAATCAACAGTTTCTCAACAGCCAAGACGCAGTTGTTGAAGACGAGCCGGGCTGGCTGCAAGCGGCAATTGACGTGCAGGCAAAAAAAAGCATACAATCAAGTATAACCTGTGTGCAGAAGTCCATTTGCGGCACGCGCCGTAAAAAGCCAGACCCGATCAAACGACGAAACGGAGCGATGAACCATGCGACTACGCCGCCTAGCTATCGCCATTCTCTCGCTCTGCCTGCTCGCCGCGGGCTGTGCAAAAGCGTACGGACTGCCCGAGGATGCAAGCGAAGCGCAGCCGGCGCCAACGGTTGCCGTGCTCTCGCCGTCGCCCTCTCCCTCGCCCTCCCCAACGCCGACGGCGTCCCCCTCGCCAACGCCTTCTCCTTCCCCGACGCCGTATATCGGCCCGCCGGAAGGGTACGCCTTGCAGTTTTCGGACGAGTTTGAGACGGAACAGGTCGACGAAACGATTTGGAGCTTCGAAACCGGCCCATGGCCATATAATAAGGAACTTGAATACTATACGCGCGAAAACGCCTGGCTAGAGGATGGCGCGCTCGTCATCGAAGCGCGCGCGGAATCGCTGCAGAACCGCAGCTATACTTCCGCGCGGCTCAAGACGCAGGACAATCTGGACTTTACCTATGGATATCTGGAAGTCCGCGCGGCTCTGCCGACGGCGCGGGGCACCTGGTCGGCCATCTGGCTGCTTCCAAGCGACCTTCGTTACGGCGGATATCTGCATTCCGGTGAAATCGACATTGCCGAGCGCGTTGGCTACGACGCAAAGCTCGTGCACGCTACCTTCCATACCTTTGCCAACAACTCCGTTCAGGACAACGCCATCTCAGCCGCTTCCCGCATCGGCCGCAAGGACGACGGGTACCATGTTTACGCGCTGCTCTGGCAGCCCGACCGCGTCATCGTCCTGCTGGACGGCGTGCCCGCGCTGGAATACCGGCGGCCTGCAAACGCAACGTATGAAACATGGCCGTTCGACGTTCCGTTCCACCTGATTCTCAACCTTGCCGTCGGCGGCACGTGGGGCGGCATCAAGGGCGTGGATCAAGACGCGTTTCCGCAGCGCATGCTCGTCGATTACGTGCGTTACTACGCGCCCGATTCACCCGCAACTCCCGCAGAATAACCTGTTAAGCAGAACCGCATAGAATTCGCTGTCCCTCTTTCTCCATTTAGAACGAACGCAGCCGCAAAGTGCCGGACGAACACTGAAAACCCTTGATTGACCGCCGCCGCGCGCTGATTTATACTGTTGTATATCCTGCATAAAAAGTGCTCTCTGTCCATAAACGCAAACCCGCTCCATTCCATCACGAAGGCGGTATTTATGTTCTACAACACCCGCAAAAGAATTCTGCGACGGCTGTTCTTTCTCGTTCTTTTGAGCGGGCTTGTCGTATTCTGCGCCTGCGCGCCGCGCACCGAGCCGGTGGAAGCCACCGCGACCGTCGCGGCAACCGAAGCGCCCACTCCAACGCCCACCTCGGAACCAACACCCATGCCCGCGCCCGCGTATCAGGGTCCGGTCTCTTACGTGGAAGGCAAGCAGTTCCTCGTTCGAAACGAGAGCGGCAGTTTCGAGCCGTTCTTTGTCAAGGGCGTGGATATCGGCGCGGCAAAGCCCGGGTACTGGCCGGGTGAGTTCGGCATCCCGCAGGAGGATTATTCCCGCTGGTTCCAGCAAATTGGCGAACTGAGCGCCAACACCATCCGCGTCTACGTGCCGCAGATGCCGGGATTTTACGATGCGCTGCTTGCCTATAACCTCACTTCGGAGCATCCGCTGTACCTGATGCAGGGCATCTATATGAACGAGGAGCTGATTGGCACCTATCTGGACGCCTACTGCAACAACGGCGAACTGGTCGACAGCTTTTATCGTGACCTGAAGAATACAATCGACATCGTGCACGGCAATGCCGTCGTGGAAAAGCTGCCCGGCAACGCTGGCGGAACCTACACGAGCGACGTTTCGAGCTATGTAATCGGCTACCTGCCCGGCATCGAGTTCAGCGCGGACTTCGTGCTCGGCACAAACGAAAAGAACCCCGATAAAACAAGCTTTTCCGGCACCTACGTCTACACGGAAAACGCTTCGCCCTTCGAGGTGTTCCTTGCCGAATCGCAGGAGTATATGATCGCCTATGAAACGGACCACTACTCCGTCCAGCGGCCGATTGCGTTTACCAACTGGATCACGACCGATCCGCTGACGCACCCCGGCGAACCGAATCCCAGCATGGAAGACGCGGTCGGCATCGACGCCGAGCACATCAAAGCGACCAGCGCGTATACGGCGGGGTTCTTCGCTTCCTACCATGTCTATTCCTACTACCCCGACTTGATGAGCTACGACCCAGCGTATGTTTCCGGCGAGAACCCGAATCCCTATCGCGCGTACTTAACGGAGCTGAACGCCTACCACACCATGCCGGTGCTGGTGGCGGAGTTCGGCATTCCCACCTCGCGCGGAAAAACGCACGTCAACGCGGTAACAGGCTTTGACCAGGGCAATGTGGAAGAATCGGCGCAGGGCGAAATGCTGGTTTCCATGATGACGGATATCCACGACGTCGGCTGTATGGGCGGGCTGATCTTCTCCTGGCAGGACGAATGGTTCAAGCGCACTTGGAACACCACCGATCAGGAGGAAGCCGAGCGCAGGCCGTACTGGTTCAGCGTAGAAAGCCCCGAAAAGACATTCGGGCTCCTCTCCTTCGATCCCGGCGAAACAACAGCTGTGCTGATCGACGGAAAGACCAGCGACTGGAACAGCGAAAATGTCGTGTCCGAATCAAACGGGTTGAAACTCAGCGTGCAAAGCGACGAAGCGTATCTGTATTTCCTCGTTGAACTTGGTGAGCACACATTCGGGCAGGAACCCATCTATATTGCCGCGGATACGATTGCAGGCCAGGGCAACGATCATTATAACGGGCTGACATTCGCTTCCGGCGCGGATTTTTTGATCGTGCTCAACGGCGAAACCGGCAGCGCAATGCTGGTTGATCCCTACTACGATGTATTCCAGTATCAGTATTCCGTGCAGAACTCGCTGGTTCCGACTCTCGAAAACCAGACGACGAAGAACTCCGGCGCGTTCGTTCCGCTCTATGCCGCAATGAACCGCGAGATCGTTCTGCCGGGTTCCAATACCGTGATTCCGTTCTCCAAATTCGACGCGGGAGAACTGACTTACGGCATATCCAATCCGAACAGCGCTGCCTTTAACTCGCTTGCGGACTTCTATGCGGGAAACGGCGTTGTCGAGCTGCGCATTCCCTGGCTGCTGTTCAGCGTGCGCGATCCGGGTACCAAAAACATCATTGCGGACTGGAACGTCACGAATGCGGTCACCGGCCAGACGATCGAGTCGTTCGCGTTTGCCGTCTGCCCGGCTGAGAGCGCAGAAACGGTGCCGTTCGGGGTCTATTCCTGGGAAAGCTGGGATTTGCCGACCTATCACGAGCGGCTGAAGAAGAGTTATACTATGGTTCAGGCGTGCTTTTCAGCTCTGCCGTAACGCCCCCGCATGGTTCAAAGCCCGAAGCCGATACCGGCCCATAATAGGAAAGGAGCACACGAAGCATGATTCTTGTTCAGGCGGTCGTAAACTGGCTCATCATTATCATGGCGACGGTGCTCGCGTTATTTACACTGCTGCTGTTAACGCTGCACCTCACCAACTCCATCAAGAGCAAGCGGATTCAGGCCATGCGCGAGCAGCTTATCTGCCTGATCTCGGGCGAAGCCGCAGCCAGTCGGCTCAAAACCAAGCTGTACGAAGTGATTCGTCAGGAGGAAGGCAGCGTTAAGTCGATTTCGCAGATTCGCGGCATCCGCTCCCTGCGCGGGTTGCTCGTCGTCTCCGAAATTGCCGACGAACTGAGCGGCGCCGATCTGGCGGTGCTCTGCCGCGAAATCGGCGGAGAATGGTACTCCAAGTACCTCAAACAGCAGTTCGATGACGGCAGTGTGGACTCCGTCATCCTCGTGGTCAAGCTCGTAGGCACCTTGGGGCTCAAGCAGTATATTCCCGATGTAGTGCAGCAAATCTATTGTCACCGCGCCAACCCGCATATGCAGCATATCGGCCTGCTGTCGCTCTGCCTGCTCGGTTCGGAAGCGTCGCTCGTCTCCATCTGCCGCGACCCGACCATTGCGTCTTTGCTGTCGTTTCGAACGCTGGAAGAGCTCTTTACCGTTTACAAAGGCGACCGCGAAGCGCTCTGCAAGCGCCTCATCGGCACCGCGGCGGACCAGTATATCCGCCGTACCTGCATTAAAGCGATCGGCGAATACCGCTATGTTTCCCTTGCCAATCTGATTCTGCCGCTCTTGGACAGCCCGCAGCTCAACATGCAGATCGACGCGACGCGAACCCTCGGCCAGCTTGCCTACACCCCGGCTTATCCAAAGATTGCCGCCATGGCAAAGAGCGAGCGCTGGGAACTGCGCGCGGTCGTTGCCAGTGCGCTCGTCAGCTTCGGCGTGGACGAAAATGCGGACACGCTGATCGACTTACTCTGCGATCGTGAGTGGTGGGTTCGCTTCCGCGCGGCGGAATCGCTGATTCGAAGCAAGCACGTCAAGACGATTCAAAGCGAAGTCAAAAAGCGCGGCGACCGTTACGCGCAGGAAATGCTCCAGTTCGCGCTGGATAAACAGGCGCTGCGCAACAGGAAGGGGGTGGCTTGATGAGTATGCATGATATCCTTGTTCGCATTGTGCTCGGCGTCAATTATTTCTCACTGTTCTATGTCATCACGGTCAGTACCATCTACCTCATTCAGCTGATCTCCGCTTCCATCGGCCTGCGCAGGTATGTCCGGTCGCTCAGGTATATCGACTACCGCCGGTTCCTCGATTCGGACCATATGGTTCCGATTTCGCTGCTGGTTCCCGCCTACAACGAGTCGGCAACCATCGTGGATTCCGTGCGCAACCTGCTTTCGCTCGACTTTCCGGAGTACGAGGTCATCGTTGTCAACGATGGCTCCAAGGACGATACGCTCCAGCTCTTAATCAACGCCTACGAACTGTTGCCGTTCCGCCAGCCATTCAAAAAGTCGCTCGAAACGGAAGAGATACTGGAATTCTACCGCTCCGCGGCGGACGAAAAACTCATTGTGCTCAACAAAAAGAACGGCGGCAAGGCCGACGCGCTCAACGCTGGCATCAACGTCGCTTCCTATCCGGTCATCGTGACGATCGACGCGGACTCCATTCTGGAGAAAAGCTCGCTCATCAAGATCATCTATTCGTTCATCAGCGACCCGACCTGCATCGCCGTCGGCGGCATCGTCCGCATTGGCAGCGGCTGCGAAATTGTAAACGGGCAAATGAAGGAAGTCGGTCTTTCAAGCAACCCGGTCGTCGCGCTGCAGACCACCGAATACCTGCGCGCGTTCTTGACAGGCCGCATCGGCTTCGACGTGATGGGCATGCTGCTCATCGTCTCCGGTGCGTTCGGCGCGTTCAACAAAGCCGCCGTCATCGAGGCTGGCGGGTACTCGCGCAACTGCGTCGGCGAGGACATGGAGCTCGTGGTCAAGCTGCATCAGCTCATGCACGACAAAAAACGCAAATACTCCGTGCGCTTCCTGCCGGACCCCATCTGCTGGACGCAGCCGCCGGAACACCTCAGAGATCTCAAAAAACAGCGCAAGCGCTGGCATATCGGCCTGATCGATACCCTGCTGCGGCATAAGAAAATGCTCTTTAACCCCAAGTACGGGCGCATCGGCACGGTCTGCCTGCCGTACTACTGGATCTTCGAGCTTGCTGGCCCGCTCATCGAAACGTTCGGGTACATCTTTATCCCCATTTCGTTTCTGCTCGGCGTGGTCAACATTTGGTTCATGCTCTCGTTCTTCCTCGTAGCCGTGCTGTACGGCACCATCCTCTCGGTCGGCGCGCTGCTGCTGGAGGAGAATACGTTTAAAAAGTATCCCGATATCAAACAGCTCCTTAGACTGTTCTTCTACTCGTTTGTCGATAACTTTGGCTACCGCCAGATCAACACGGTATTCAAAGTGGAGGCCACCTTCGGTTTCCGTAAGAACAAGCACCGCTGGGGCGAACTGCAGCGCAAAAAGTTCTCCGAAAAGAAAGGCTCGTAAGCGTTCTCTCCACTGTAAACGAAACTATGTCAAGACCGGCAGGCGGAAACGACTGTCGGTTTTTAATTGCTTCAGGCCAAACGCCGTCTGCCGCCAAAAATAAAAAAAGCCGCCCCAGTGCGGTCTCTTGCTTGTTTTGCGGGACAACACCCGCCCGGCTTGGGATTCGCTCGCCGGCAGGTTTTTTCCCTCCGGAGCAGCGTTGATCCCTCCCTCGCTTTTCACCAGTTACGCAGCGGTTACCAGCGAAGCGTTCTTGCATTCTTCCGGATTTCTGCCGTCCTCCATCATGAACCGCAGCAACGCCATAGCGTCCAAGCTGTTCTCGGTTTCAATGCTGAGCTCGGTATAACCGTCCTGCATGTCCTTGAGCAGGTTCTGCACAAACTCGTTGCCGCGCAGGTCTTCCGCGCTCGTTTCGGAAACGATCAGCTTGACCGGATGCTCGCAGCTGTTGACGACCTGGAAAAAGCGATCCAGATTGCACACATTGATCTTCATCATTGTTTTCCACCTCCTTTCTTCACCATCATTATAGCGCAAGAATGCAAATGTATCAAACAAATTAGCATCCAGCTTTGTAACGATCCTGCCACATCGTGAAATGCGGGCGAAATCCATGTGAATCCACTGTGAAGTTTTTACTTGTATATTCGACCTCTTTTGATGAAATCAGCTTTTGTTCCGTGAAAAAAGCAGCCGCTGGTTAACCAAACGGCTGCTTTGCTATTTTCGTTCTGTCAATATCCCGCCAAATGGGGTTTGAGTTACAGTACGCGCGAATACTGGATGCCGGAGTTCTTGAGCACGATCTGGAACTTGTTGCGGTCCCCGCGCGCCAGCTCCACGCAATATTCAAAGATTTCGCCCGCGGTGTTTTTGGAAACGCGCTGAACGCGAAACGCCGCTTCGCCTGCGCGCATCTTGAGCAGTTCCGCATCCCGCTTGTTGAGGATGACCGCTTCGTAGGTTTCCACCGCTTCCATGGGCGAGGAGCCGGAGCATTCGCTGATTGTTGCATAGAGCGAGTCCGTGAGCTGGTCGCGACTGAGCGTTTCGCAGATATGCGTTGGAATATACGCGGTTTCCAACATCAGCGGTTCGCCGTCTGCAAGGCGCAGGCGTTCAATGCGAAAGGTCGTCTGTCCAGGGTTGAGATGCAGCGTTTCGGCAATCTTGACCGGCGGATGAATCGTGGAAAACGAGATGATTCGCGAACTGGGCGCTAGCCCCAGAGCATGCATCTCCGTTGTAAAGTTATAGAGGTTGTTGATGTTGCGCTTGAGCTTGGGCTTGCAGACGCGGGTGCCGACCCGCTTTTTGCGAACGATTACGCCGTCGTCCTCCAACTGCAAAAACGCCTGCCGCACCGTTGAGCGGCTGATGCCAAGGGTTTTACAGAGCGCGGTTTCCGTCGGCAGAGCGTCCCCTTCCTTCAGTTCGCCGCTGGAAATCAACCCGCCGAAATAATTGGCAAGCTGCTGGTATACGGGCGCTTCGCCGCTCCAGTTGATGACGAGTTCGTTCCAGTCCATAGTCCCCCCAGGATGTGTTCCGAGCCGGTGTTCCGCGAGAGCCGTTTGGCTTCCCTGTTGCATGGTGTTAACTTATACTTCTGTTATTATTACACGATTTCTCATCTGCCGCAATGAAAAATCACGCCCAAACGCCGTAAAAATGTAACCTTTGTGTGAAGCGGCGCTGCCCGCTCTCATTCCCCGCGAAACCACAGGGTGAATTGAGCGCTTTTTCGCCCGCCCTTTCCCGCTAAAGCAAGCAGGAACCGGCGCGCACCGCCGGTTCCTGTCCGTTTTCGCTAAAGATTGCCAGTTTGTCAGGCTTCCAGCTGTTCCTTAGCCGCCTGTTCGGCAGCCCTGCAGGTTTGAAACGTTTCGTCCAAACTGCTTCCGCAGCAGAGTACGCCGTGGTTCATCAAAAGGCAGCCGTTGTTCTTGCCCATTGCGCGGATGGCGACTTTGGAGAGCTTCTTTGTGGAAGGCAGCGCGTGCGGCGCGCAGCACATCTCGCTGCCAACGAGCCGCTTCATCTCACCGGAGATGCAGCAGACGGGCTTTCGCGCGGCGGCAAACACGCCGCAGTAGCGCGAGTGCGTATGGATGCAGGCGTTCGCCGTGCTGCGGGACGCAAAGACGTCCCGGTGCAGGCGTTTCTCGCTGGTGGGTTTGCGCTGCGCGCCGTAATCGAGCGTTGCAAGCTCGACGCGGACGATATCCTCCGCCGTAAGGAAGCGGTAGTCGAGCCCCGACGGGGTAGTGAGCATATGCGTTTCGTCCAGCCGAACGGCAATGTTACCCCAGGTGCCCTGCACGAGCCCTTCCTCGCTGAGCCGCTTGCCGTATTCCACAATCTGCTCGCGGAGGAGCTGTTCCCGTTCGGAACGCGGTTCCGGTGTTGCGCTCTTTGCTTCGGACTCGCTTTTCTTTGCGGTTTCTTCTTCCAAGTTAATCTTGGAGTATTTCTTTTGATAGATCCAGTGCATGAGCGTTGCCGAAAGAAAAGGCACGCGCTTTGCTCCGCCGATCTTTTGGGCGAGCAGGTGCGTCATGGCCGCTTTTTCTAAAAGAATCGCGCCGGTCACCGCCTCGGTCTGCGACCGCCCGGTAATGAACATGCCAAGCCCGCGCACAAAGCAGCTGTTGCGGCGGCGCAGACGGCGCTTGACTTCCTTTGGGGTCAGGCTCAGCGCCACCCGCGCGGTCAGGCCGACAATCTGCGCCATGTCGTCCAGCTCCGCGCGCAGCGTGCGCACCGTTCCGGCAATCTTCTTTGCATAGTCTCCCGCCAGCAGCAGGATGACCTGCGCGTCCGGCTTTTCCTGAAACGCCGCCGCGAACGGGTCGGTTTTATCGTCCAGTAATTTTGGTGCAATCGCTGCTTCGTATGCACCGGCTTCGTATTTGAGCAGCGCGAGAAAGTACTCGCTTTCGTCCCCGCGGATGGCGGCGGTCACTTCGCCGTTTGCGAGACCCGCTTTTTTGAGTTGTTCCGCAATGCGGTGAAACGCCGCCGCGGCCTGATTCTTTTCCATATCTTCCTGCCTTATGCCGCCGGGTTCACCCGGCACGCTTGATGATTTCGTTAGTTTGCTTCTTCGGTAAAACGCTTGCCATTGGCTTTTTTGTATACGCCGGAAAGCGAGCGGTAAAGCTGCTGATACTGCGCAAACAGCGTGTCGTAGACCTGTTCATTTGCCTTGTTCGGCGTAAACGTTGCGCTCACGCGCACAAAGCTCTTTGCCGAGGCAAACGACGGCAGTTCGCCGAGGCCAATCAGCGCGACAACCGCCGCGCCCACAGCGCCGGCGTTTCGCGGGTTTTCCACAACGTGGATCGTCCGCCCCGTCACGTCCGCGAGAATCTGCATCCAGCCTTTGTCCAGCGCGCCGCCGCCGATGATGCGGATTTCCCTGCAGGCAAAGCCGTAGTCCGTGCAGAAATTCTGCAGAATCCAGCGGATGTTGTAGGCAATGCCTTCGTACACTGCGCGCATGAGATGCTCGCGCGTATGCACCATGGTGATGTTAAAGAGCGTAGCGCGCGTGGTCGTGCTCGAAACCGGGCAGCGTTCGCCCAGCATCCAGGGCGTGCAGATCAGTCCGTCGCTTCCCGGCGGAACGGAGGCGATCACTTCGTCCATATAGTTGAACACTTCCCCGCCCAACCGTTCCTTTTCGTGGCGGAAAAACTGGTCGCGTATCCACTCGATGTTTGCGCCGGCGGACTCCGTGATGCCCGCAACGAGGTTCATCTCCGGGTCCGCGCTCTGAATCGCCGCAGCGCCATGCTGGAACTTATCCGCCGTCTTGGAGGAGGCCGCAACCCAGGCCGAGGTGCCGAGGTATACATGCACGTCCCCGTCACACTGCTGCCCTGCGCCAACCGCCGCGGACTGCACGTCGTCGCAGCCGCCGAACACAGGCGTTCCCGCGGCAAGGCCGGTTTCCTCCGCCGCCTGTTCGGTCAGGCCGCCTACGATATCCGTGCTCTTGACCAGCGGCGGGAGTTTTTTCATGTCGATGCCCGCCAGCGGCAGGACGCTGAGCCATGTCTTCTTCTTGAGGTCGAATCCGTAGCCGGACGCGCCGGAAAGCTCCGTCACCATCTTGCCCGTACAGCGGAACTTGAGGTAGCCGTTGACGTCCAGAATCCGAAACGCGTTGTTATAGACTTCCGGCCGTTCCTGTTTGAGCCAGATGATCTTGGCAATACAGTCCTTGCCCATGATCGGCGTTCCGGCGAGCAGCGTAAAAATACGCTTGCCGCCGAGCTTGTTCATGATGCTTTGCGCCTGTTTTTCCGCGCGCCCGTCCACCCAGGTGATGTTCGGGTACAGCACGGTTCCCTGCTCGTTTACGGGGATGACGCCCTGCGCCTGTGTGGAGAACACGACGCCTGCTACGCACTCCGGCGCGATTCCGTTTTCGCTCAGCACGCGGCGGCTCGTATCGCAGACCGCTTTCCAGTAGTCGGCGGGGTCCTGCTCGACCCATGCGGGGTTCGGGTAGTGCGTTGGGTACGGCGCGGAAGCCGTCGCGCGGATCGTTCCGTCAAAGCGGACGAGCACAGCCTTATCGGAACTCGTGCCGATATCATGCGCAAGAATATAGCGTTCCATTCGTTTACTGCCTCCCAAAATCGGTCGCCGTTGCGGTCGGCCGCGTCGTTCTGCTTGCAAAAATCTCGTTGCTTCAGCGGGCGCCCGTATTCTTGACGTGGCTGAACACGGTTTCAAACCGCGTCAGCGCTTCGGCAATCACTTCGTCCGTATCCGCCAGCGAC
Source organism: Christensenellaceae bacterium (assembly GCA_963674535.1). Classification (GTDB taxonomy): domain Bacteria; phylum Bacillota; class Clostridia; order Christensenellales; family CAG-138; genus UBA7703. The sequence goes on from OY771363.1 coordinate 2,421,018, forward strand.
GTATACAGGCGGCTGCCCGCAAGCGTTACGATGCCGTTTGCCATGTAGGCCGCGCCCATGCGCTCCATGGAGTCCTTGCGGCGCGTCATCATTGCCTTGTTGCTCAGCAAACCCAGCGCGGACTTGACAAAACTCATGGATGAAAAGTCGAAGCTCATGGCGCCCGAGCACTCAAGGTGCACGATCGAACCCTGATTGTAGGCCACAAACGGGAGGTCGTACTTGGCGATTAAGCCTTTCAATCCGTCGGTCAGCTTGTCGCCCTGTCGTCCCGCGATTTCGCAGGCGTTCGTGCGCTCGATTTCGCGGATGGCCGTGTATCCCGCCAGCGACGAAAGCGGGTTTGCCGCCAGCGTGCCGCCGACGTACGCGCGGTGTTTGCCGGTGGCGACGCCCGCCGCCATGAGTTCCGCATACACACGCTTGCCGCCGACGCCGCCCGCCGCCGGATAGCCGCCGGCGACGATTTTGCCGAAGATCGTGAGATCCGGCACCACGTCGAAATACCCCTGCGCGCCGCCGAGCGCCACGCGGAAGCCGGTAACCACTTCGTCAAAGATCATCAGCGCGCCGTATTTGTCGCAGAGGGCGCGTACGCCCGCGTTGTAGTCCTTCGCTACCGGGCGCGTGCCACTCTCCGGACCGACGGGTTCCACAATGACCGCCGCCGTACCGCCGAGCAGGCGGTTCCTGCGGAGCATGGCTTCCAGCATGTTCAAATCGTTCGGGCGCACTTCGTCGGTCAGCGAATAGCAGGCGCGCGGAATGCCGTGGGATTCAAGCAGCGCGCGGCTGCCGGGGATCTTCAAACCATAGACCATTTGATCCGACCAGCCGTGGTACGCGCCGCCGATTTTGATGATGTGCTTGTTGCCGGTTGCGATGCGCGCAATACGAAGGCTCGCCATGACGGCTTCCGTGCCGCTGCCGAGCATGCGGAACATCTCGACGGCGGGCATGTGCTTATGAATTTCCTTTGCAATGAGCAGTTCCGCTTCGTGCAGCAGACCCGTCACCGGGCCGCATTCGTTGATGAGTTCCAGCACCGCCTTGCGGATGGCCTCGTTGTTGCTGCCGAGGATAGTCGGGCCGCCCGCCTGCAAAAAGTCGATATAGCGGTTGCCGTCCGCGTCGTAAAGGTACGCGCCGTCCGCTTTTGCAACGCAGATGGGGAACGGTTTATTGAACGCGAGGTTGTGCTGCACACCGCCGGGGATATACTCCTTGGCTTCTTCGTATACCGCGCGGGACTTTTTACACTGTTCGTCGAAATAGCGCAGTACTTCGCCCTCGTAATATTCGGTTGTGATTTCGTGGATCGGTTCGCTCGTGAGCTTTTTGAGCTGCGCGTTGATCTCGCGCGGGTCGTCCCAGCGGCTGATTCCGCAGTTGTTCATGGTTTTATCCTCCAGTTAAGTTCAATACTTTCTTCTTCGAGGGCTCCGCCCTCGAGCACAGAATGATCGAGGGCTCTGCCCTCAAACTCCCGCCAAAGGGGATTCCCTTTGGAAACCCATTATTTACGTGGGACTCTCAGGGGCGCGCCCCTGCGTTATCTCATCATGCTTTGGTCTGAACGCAGCTTAGGACGCAGCCGAGCATGGCGTGCATGTCCCGCCGCATGTTTTCCGCGTCAAACGGCAAGCCGTGCGCAAGCAGATGGTTGACCTGCCCGTAATAAAGCCCCATGGTCATCTCCGCCAAGAGCGCGGCGGAAACCGGCGCGTTTTCCGGGAACTTGCCAAACTCCACTTCATAGTGCTTTGCGATGATTCGCTCAATTTCCGCAACCCTGCCCGCGTCTCCGCCGAGAATGGTGGCGTTGGTGAGCCGCGCCATCACGCGCGGGTAGTTCACCGTGTCCGAAATCAGCTGGTCGAGCAGAGTTTCAATGAGCGCTAGTCCCCGCTTGTCCGACCGCGAACAGAAATCGATCAAATCGCCAATCTCTGCAACCGCCAGCGCCGCCTGCAGTTCCCCCGCGTCTGCAAAGTGGTTAAATACCGTCGTGCGGCAGACGCCCGCCGCTTCGGCGATGTCGTCAAACGGCACGTTTCCAACGCCGTGTTTTTCGTATAAGCCCTTTGCCGCGTGCAGAATTGCGCGCTGCGTTTTGGTTCGTTTTTTCTCGCTCATTGCGCTTCCTCCTTCGGTTCGGTATCCGCATCCTCCATCTGCGCCGCCTGCTGGCGCTGTGCGCGCGCGTTGGTATCGATGCTGTTGCGGTAGATAACCAGCCGCCAGTAGAGAAACTCCGTTGTCAGATTGATCAGCATCGTTCCGATTAACACGATGTATTCGTTCCAGCCGATGTTGGTCAGCGCCGTACCCCAGAGGGTGGAGAGCGGCGAGAACACCGCGTAGTACGCGGCAACCAGCAGCATGGCGCGCGGAATGTTCGCCGTGCTTTTAAAGGTGAACTCGCGGTTGAGCGTGAAGTTCCACAAGACGCTCAGTACCAGCGCCGTCAGGTAGCAGGGCCAGTACGGCAGGTCTGCAAGTTCGTTGAGCAGCGTAAACGTAATAAACTGAATCAGCCCGGCGGAAGCGGAAAACAGCACGTATTTCACAATCCGCACAATTTCTTCCTTGTTATGCTTTTGCATTTGTGTGCTCCTTTTTTGTTATGGGGCGTCGAATCGGAAGCGGGTGAAGAGTGATTTTGTATTTTTATTTGGACTTGAGTACAGAAATGAATATAGCACGATTTTCCTGCCTCGTCAAGATACAAAACGTAATCGACAGATGTTTTACGCGAATTTTACGCGTCTCAACCGCCGAGCCCTTGTGTTTTCCCCGCGATTCTGATAGTATGCGTTCGTTATGAATAAAGTGACGCATTGGAAAAACCACCATTGGAGGCAAGCGGCATGAACGCCGGATTCGATCTTGATCAATACCTCAGCGACGGCGTGGAAACAATTGTTTCGGACGCGTTGAAAGCCTCGCTCAAAAATCCCAAGGAAACCGCGTTTCTGCTGCAGTACGCGCTCTGTGCCAAGCGCGCGGAAACGGCGCGGAACAGTCACGCCAAAGCGGGGCGGCATGTCCCCTCCTTCTTAATCGCCAGCATCACGAGCCGCTGCAACCTGCACTGCGCGGGCTGCTACGCGCGCGCCAACAACATTTGCCACGACGGCGCGGACGACAACCTGCTCAGCGACGAACAGTGGGACAACATCTTCGTTCAGGCAAAAGAAATCGGCGTTTCGTTCGTTCTGCTCGCAGGCGGCGAACCCATGCTGCGGCGCGGCGTAATCGAACGCGCAAGTTCGCACCCCGAAATCCTGTTCCCCATCTTCACCAACGGCACGCTGCTTAGCGAACAGACGCTCGATCTTCTCGACCGCCATCGCAACCTCGTGCCCATCATCAGCGTGGAAGGCGATGAGGCGCAGACCGATGCGCGGCGCGGCGCGGGTACTTATCAAAAGCTGTTGGACACCATGACCGCGCTGCAGAGCCGCGGCGTATTCTTTGGCGCTTCCATCACCGTTACCAGCGAAAACCTCGCGTTTGTCACGAGCGACGCATTCCTTTCGAACCTGCGGGAGCGCGGCTGCAAGATTGCGTTCTACGTGGAATACGTCCCCGCCGACCCCGGCACGGAATCGCTTGCGCCCGGAGACTGCGACCGCGCATTCCTGACCAATCGCCTTGACGAGCTCCGCGCGCACCCGGACGCGATAGTCTACGTTGCCTTCCCTGGGGACGAGCAGTACGCGGGCGGCTGTATGGCGGCGGGTCGCGGGTTTTTCCATATCAATCCGCACGGCGGCGCGGAACCCTGCCCGTTCTCGCCCGTTTCGGATACGAGCCTCAGGGACGTTTCCCTGCTCGAAGCGCTCGATTCCCCGCTGTTTGTGCGGTTGCGCTCGAGCGAACTTCTCGCGGAGCATCACGACGGCGCCTGCGCGCTCTTTGGCCGTGAGGACGAAGTGCGCGGTATGATCGGGTAAAACTGATTTCAATTTTTCAAGCATAACTCCCCGAAGTGGCATTCGGGGAGTTTTTTTATTGAGTGTATGTGTTTTGCAGGATCGCCCGAACGGGTTCTGCCCGGGCATATTTTCTCCCGTCCGCCGTCCGGCGGCAAATGTTAAATCCGCCCGCGCTGTTGCCCCGGCTGACGCAATGCGCTATACTGGGTTCTATTACGGATTCATCAACGCGTAAGGAGGCAGCAAGTGAGCAAACTGGCCGACCGGGAACTGCCCAACTATACCAGAGGCGAAGAAGTTTTCAACATGGTGTCCCATATAACGGGCGGCGCGCTCGCCGTTGCGGCGCTCGTTCTGTGCGTAGTGAAATCCGCCATCTCCCACAACGTCTGGGCGATCGTTTCGTCCTCTATTTACGGCTTTACAATGGTGGTTCTCTACTGCCTTTCCAGCGTGTACCACGGTTTGCGCCCCTCGCTCGGCAAACGGGTTTTGCAGGTGCTCGACCACTGTTCGATCTACTTTATGATCGCGGGAACCTACACGCCCATCGTGCTCGTTGCCATGCGCCCGCTCTATCCGTTTCTGGCGTGGGTCATCTTTGCCTTCGAGTGGGGCATCACGACCATCGCCGTCACCCTCACCGCCATCGACCTCAAGGAATACCGCGCATTCTCGATGCTCTGCTATATCGTGATGGGTTGGGGGATCGTTCTCGCAACGCCGTATGCAACGGAAGCGCTCTCGCAGACCGGTTTTACGCTGCTGCTGGCGGGCGGGTTTGCTTATACGCTCGGCGCGGTGCTCTACGGCATTGGCGCAAACAAGCGCTGGTTCCACTGCATTTTCCACATATTCGTGTTGATCGGCAGCGCCCTTCAGTTCTTCGCCATCTACCTGTTTGTGATTTAGTAAGAACTCTTCTTTTCTGAAGAAAAGAAGCAAAAGACTTTTCATAATAAAAGAACTTCTCAAACGTGAATGAGAAGTTCTTTTTGATTCTTTTTCTTTCAAGAAAAAGAATTGAGTTCAGAGCTTTTTGATTCTTTTTCTTCTAAGAAAAAGAATAGTCTTCTTATCTCGAGAACCCGTCTTTGAGCTGAAAACGGTTCTTATCGAACACGAGTAACCCTTCGTCCCGCATTTTGCAAAGCTCGCTGCTCATCGCGCTGCGATCCACGCAGAGGTAGTCCGCGAGCTGTTGGCGGTTGAACGGAATTTCGAACACGTCGCTGCCCGCGCCGAGCGCCTGGCCGGAAAGGTAGGAAAGCAGTTTTTCGCGCGTGCTGCGCTTGGACATATGCGAAACCTTCCGCGTGAGCGCGAGATTTTTGCGCGCGGACTCGGCAAGGATATTCTGCACCAGCCGGGTATGGAAGCGGCAGGCGCTGGAGCAGACCTCCAGCATACGTTTTCCGTCGAGCAGCATCACGCTGGTCGGCTCCGCGGCAACAACGCTGACGCGCAAGAGCTCCCCCGGCAGAAACGCGTACGCTTCCGCAAAAAGGTCGCCCGGCCAGGCGTCGGCCAGGATGCTCCGGTTGCCCCAAAAATCTTCCTCAATAATCTGCGCGCGCCCGGAAAGCACCAGCCCAACGGCGGAAACGTCCTCTCCCTGGCGCAGGATCAGCTCGTTTTTTGCGTATTCCCGCGTGGTTGGCGCAAGGCAGTCGAGCAGCGTTGGCAACTCTTCTTCCGACGTGCCGCGAAACAACGACGTTTTTTTGAGAAATCCGTAGGGACTGTTCATTCCATGCCTCCCGTATTGCGTTACCGCTATTTTAACAGAATTTTTTCTGCAGATATGTTGTTATTACAACGGACTTGTTTGTTTCATTCTAGTATAGTGGGTTCGTAAAGTCAAACAACACTCCGCGCCCGCCAGCCGGACGCCAAACGAACCGAAAGGAAGAAACCAAAATGATTCGCAAAATCATTCAGATCGACGAAGAAAAATGCAACGGCTGCGGCGCCTGCGCTTCCGCCTGCCACGAAGGAGCCATCGCCATGGTCAACGGAAAGGCGAAGCTCATGCGGGACGACTACTGCGACGGCCTCGGCAACTGCCTGCCCGCCTGCCCCACGGGCGCAATTACGTTTGTGGAGCGGGAAGCCGCCGCCTACGACGAGGAAGCGGTCAAAGCGCACCTCGAACCCGCAAAGCCGAAGCATGCCGCCCCCGCGACGCTGGCCTGCGGTTGCCCGGGCACGCAGTCCCGCGTCATCGAGCGGCATGAAGAACCGCATCCGGAAGAAAAGCCCGATGGCTGCGCCTGCGGCGGTCACGACGCGCCCGCACCTTCCCGCCTGAGCCAGTGGCCGGTGCAGATCAAGCTCGTGCCGGTCAACGCGCCGTACTTCAACGGAGCAAAACTGCTCGTTGCCGCCGACTGTACGGCGTTTGCGCGCGGGGACTTCCACGAGCGGTTCATCAAGAACCACGTAACGCTGATCGGCTGCCCCAAGCTGGACATGACGGACTACTCCGAAAAGCTCACGGAGATTTTGCGAAACAACGACGTCAAGAGCGTCACCGTGGTTCGCATGGAAGTTCCCTGCTGCGGCGGCATTGAAGCGGCGGTGAAGACCGCGCTCGTCAACAGCGGCAAGATGATCCCCTGGCAGGTGGTCGTCATCGGAACCGACGGCGAAATTCTGGACTAGCGGCAAACAGCGTCTAACAGCGGGCGGAGCTTCTCCGCCCGTTTTGCGTTACGCTACAGTTCTTCTCCGCATCCGCTCTGTAAAAACGCCGTCAGGGCGCGGATGGCTTCCTCCTCCTCGGGACCGACGGCTTCCATCTCCACGCGCATACCTTTACTCAACCCCAGCGTCAGCACCATCAACATCGACTAGGCGTTGACATAGTTGCTTGCGTGCGTCAAGTTACGAATGCGGATTTTTGCGGCGTACTTGCCCGCGAGCGCCGCGAACGACGCGGCCGGGCGCGCATGCAGACCGGAAGGATTCAGAATTGTCAGTTCAACGGACTTCATCTTTGTTGTTCTCCTTGTTGTTTCTCGCTTGCCTGCATCGTCATGCCCGCTCAAACGCAATTTCGCCGCGAATCATGGTCATGACGGGCGAAAACGCTTCGTCGAACACCGAAAAGTCCGCGCTTTTTCCAACCGCAATGCTGCCGGTTTCGCCGTCTAGCCCCGCGATTCTGGCGGGCGTCAGCGAGGCCATCTTGACCGCTTCGTACAGCGGGTATCCCAGCGCCGCGACCGTTTGAATCCCGCTGAGCATGGGGCGCGTACTGCCGGCAATCGCGTGGTCGGCTTTCGGATCGACGCCCTTGAACCGGGCGATATTGTCCCGCACCTCGATCTGCACGGTTCCGCTGTCGTAATCCCCGTCCGGCAGGCCGCCCAGCGTCATATCCGTAATCATGGCGATCCGGTCGCTGCCTTTGCAGCGGAGCGCAACGCCGATAGCCGCCGGATGCAGGTGCACGCCGTCGCAGATGAGCTCGGTTGTGATGCCGTCGTCTATCAGCACCGCGCCGACAACGCCCGGACGGCGATGGTGCAGGCCGCTCATCATGTTATAGAGGTGCGTGGCATGGGTCAGCCCGTCCGCCTTTGCCGCCAGAATATCTTCGTACTCCGCCTTGGTGTGCGCCGCGGAAACGACAATCCCGCGACTTTTCAGCGCGCGCATGACTTCTTTTGCTCCATCCAGCTCCACGCCAAACCCCATGATACGGATATTTCCGCAGCCGATGGCAAGGATTCCCTCCAGTGCGGATAAGCTTGGCGCAACTATATCACGATCCGCGCCCTCCGCGCCCGCGAGTTTGCGCGGGGAGAGGAACGGGCCTTCCATGTAGATGCCGCGAATCACCGCACCGGGTGCGCTGCCCGCGTTTTGCGCTGCAATCGCGTCTGCTGCGTATTTACAGCCGCGTGCGGTCATGGCCGTCGCAAGAAACGACGTCGTGCCCGTTTGGGGCAGATACCCCGCAAGCAGTTTGACCGCGTCCTCGCTTTCGTCCGCAACGCGCCCCATGCAGCCGTGGATATGCAGGTCAAAAAAACCGGGGCTCAGAATCTGCCCGCCGTACTCCAATCGCGGCAAATCTACGTTTTGAAACTCTTCCGCCTTGCCGACGGCTGAGATTCGTCCGCCCTTTACGAGCGCCGCGCCGCGTTTGAGTTCACCGTCCGGCAAGAGCAACCGTTTCGCCGTTAAGATACAATCCATACTTCACTGCCCTCTTTCCGGCGATTCGACGATATAGAATGCGGTTGCAAAGCGTCAGCATCGGCTTGATCAGCCTTTTTCCTTACGGTTTTTCGCTGAAAACTGCAACTCCTGCTTGCAATATAGCAAAAGAATGATAAAATGTCTATATCTTGTATATACATCTTTCGAAATTTATTTTTCCGTTCGTTATTCACTCAATTCGCAAACCATTTTTCTCCACAGGAAAAAAATACCTACCGTTTCACAAAAAACCGCTGTATGATGAAGAAAAGAACATATAAAAGGGGATGAACGCTTTGAGCAAAAACGACCAACCGTTATTCAAGCAGATCATCGCCAGCATCAACGAGGGGATCGAGAGCGGCGCGTACGCGCGCGGATCTGCCATTCCGTCCGAACCCGAACTCTGCCGCGTGTTCGACACCACGCGCATGACCGTCCGCCGTGCCATAGACGCGCTGGTGAACGAAGGCAAACTCTACCGCGTGCAGGGCAAAGGCACGTTTGTTTCCCATATCGAACTGCAGAAGACCTATCAAAAACATGGCTTTACGAGCAACATGATTTCTCTTGGCATCCACCCTTCCAGCAAAGTGCTCGCCGCGGGCGTCTGCGAACCGGAGGAAGCGACTCGAGCCAGTCTGGAACTGGAGCCGGGCGAGCCCGTGTTCTGCCTCAAGCGCATCCGTATGGCCGACCTTGAACCAATTGCCATTGAGCGCGTCTGGATTTCGCTCAAGCGCTTTCCGAAACTACCCGACTACGATTATTCCGAAACATCCCTTTACGAAGTGCTCCGTGTGGAATACGGCCTGGAAGCGGGCTACTCGCGCCAGAAGCTCAACGCCATCATGGTGGAAGGCGAAGACGCACAGTTGCTCTTTGGCGCAAAAAAAGGCGTTGCCATGCGCATGCGCAACGTCGATTACGACAAGAACCTCCGCCCCATTGCCGCGGCGGACTCGATTTACCACGGAACAAAATACACGTTCGACATCGTGATTTGATCCGGAGTTGGATGAACAAAGCGCTTAAGAAAGCGAATGTCTGAATCTTTCGGGGGTACGGGTATGACCGCCATCATCGTCTCAGCGCATGCGGCGCTTGCCGAAGGCCTTCTTGGCGCGGTTTCTATGATCGCGGGCGAGCAGGAGCTTCTTTTTGGCGTCAGCTTTCTGCCGGGCGAAAGCCTGGCGGATTTGGTCGAACGCGTTTCCATGCAGATTTCGGCTTCCGGCGCGGAAAAAGCGCTCGTTTTGACCGATTTATTCGGCGCGTCGCCCGCCAACGCCGCTTCTGCCGCGCTGTTCTCCGTGGAAGCGGAAACGGTTGTCGTCACGGGTGTGAACCTTGCCGCACTGCTGGAAGCGGTGCTCACGCGCTCCGACGACGAACCGCTCGGCGTGTTCGCCGCGCGCGTGGCTCAGGCCGGGCGGGAGAACATTCGCCTTGTCACCAAAGAAACCGTTCTGAATGCGGGAGGAGCAACCGCATGATTCAGCTTGTCCGCTGTGACGACCGTTTAATACCTATTCAAGCCATACAAAACGCGGGAGGAGCGACCGCATGATTCAGCTTGTCCGCTGTGACGACCGGTTAATTCATGGCCAGTGTGTGGTGCGCGTGATTTCCGACTTCGGCATCGGGCATATCGTGGTTTGCGACGATTTTGTGGCCGGCAACGCCGTGCTTAAAAACGTCTTTCTGCTTGCCGCGCCGTCCGGCGTGAAAACGGAGATCCTCTCCGTTCAGGATACCGCCGCGCGCATATGCACACTTCAGGCGGAAGCCGCCAACGTGCTGATTCTCGTGCGTTCACCGGAGACCGCGCTTTCGCTCTATCTTGCCGCGCCGGAACTCAAAAAGGAGCTCAATATCGGACCCATGAGCAATCGCCCCAACGCGAAAAAAGCGACGATGTACTGCAGCCTCACGCCTAACGAAGCCGTCGCCGTCCGGCAGCTGGCGTTTCTGGGCGTGCGGGTGTACTTCAATCAGGTCATCAGCCAGAAAGCCGTGGAATGGGCGGAAATCGAACCGCTGTTTTAGTAATTTGGGGGTGCTGCCAAAGGGGTAGTCACCCCTTTGGAATCCCCACCTAATATCAGGGTTCTTAGGGGCGTGCCCCTAAGCGGGGTTTGGGGCGGCGCCCAAAAATCCTCAGTATCAGGAGGCAACGCGCATGACGCTGTTTCAGGCAATCCTCATCGCGGCGTTCGGGTACCTTTCCAGCATCTACTCGCCGTGGCTGACGCTCGGCGGTTGGTATACGCTGGGCCGCCCGCTGATTGCCGGCTTTGTAATCGGTATCATCCTCGGCGATATCCCCACCGGCATCCTCATGGGAGCCGCGGTGCAGGCCATCTTCATCGGCCTCGTCACGCCCGGCGGTTCCATGCCGGGGGACGCAAACCTCGCGGCGTATATCGGTATTCCGCTGGCCATGGTAAGCGGGCTGGATACGACGTTTGCGGTCTCCATGAGCGTCGTGCTGAGTTTTGTGGGCGTGCTCGCCGTGCTGTTGGTGGTCACGGTAAACTGCCTGTTCGTGCACCGCATGGATCGCCTGATTGAGCAGAATCAACTCGACAAAGCCGCGCGTACGCCGGTTGTCGGGCAGATTACGAACTTTATCGTCCGTTTCTTCCCCATCCTGCTGGCCTGCTATTTCGGTCAGGACTTCACAACCAGAATCGCCGGCTCGCTGCCCATTGCGGTGGTCGGCATCTTCGGCATGTTCGGTACTCTCCTGCCGCTGGTCGGGTTTTCGATTCTTTTGTGCTACATCGTCAAGAAAAAGACGGATTTGCTGTTTTACATCACAGGCTTCACCCTCGCCAAAGCGCTCAATCTGCCAATTTTGCCCATCGTTGCAATCGCGAGCGTGTTTGCGTTTATGGATATCAAGTATACGCCATCCGCCGCAACGGAAGAGCCCGCGCCCGCGCCGGAAGAAACACTTGAAAAAAAGCGGCTGCTCTCCAAAAAGGACGTGCGCCGCTGTTACTGGAGCTGGATGCTGTGGAACCTCTCTGCGCAGAACATGGAGCGCATGGAAGCGCCCGCCATCGTGCGGATGCTCAGCCTTGTGCGCAAAAAGCTCTATCCCGGCGATGCGGAAAAGCAGAAGCAGCTCCTCGCCCGCCACACGCCGTTTTTCAACACCGAGCCGTACGTCGGCTGTATCGTGCCCGGCATCGTACTCGGCATGGAGGAAGAGAGCGCCATCGGCGGCGAACTGCCCGGCGAGATGATCACCGGCATCAAAACCGCCATGATGGGGCCGTTCTCGGGCATCGGGGATTCGCTGTATGTCGGCACGCTGATTCCAATTCTGCTCGGCATCGCCCTCGGCCTTTCCGGCACGACGGGCTGCATCGCGGGGCCGATCTTCTATATCGCAGCTCACCTTGCCATTATGTACCCCGTGACCTGGCTTTTGTTCTCGCGCGGGTACAAAACGGGTATTTCGAGTGTCCAGCAAATCCTCGGCGGCGGCGTAAAGGACCGCGTCACCAAGGCGCTCAGCATCCTCGGCCTCACCGTAGCTGGCGCGATCACCGCTACGACCGTCAACCTCCGCACCGGCTGGGTCTACACGAGCGGGGAGATGACAATCGACCTCAACACGGTCTTCAACGGTCTGTTTCCGGGGTTTTTAACGCTGGTGTTCGCGCTGTTGACTTTCTGGCTCATGTATAAAAAGAAGGTCGCGCTGGGCTGGATGTTCCTCATCTACTTCGGGCTTGCGGTCGTCGGGCTTGTAACCAAGCTCTTCACCATCGGGTAAGCGGCCGTGAAACAGCAGTTGGCAAACTCCCTTTGCGGAAAACTGATCGTCTCCTGCCAGGCGTTCCCCGGTTCGCCGTTTTATGGCGCGGAGTTTATCGCGGCCTTTGCAAAAAGCGCGGAACTCGGCGGCGCGGGCGGCGTCCGCGTTTGCTGGAAAGAGAACGTCCGCGCGGTGAAAGCGGCGGTCGGGCTGCCGGTCATCGGCATCAATAAGGTCACGGGCGGCGAATCCATGCGCCCCGACCAAGTTTATATCACACCTTCCTTCGAATCCGCAGCGGAAGTGATCGAAGCGGGCTGCGACATTCTCGGCATGGATATGACCCCTCGCGGCAGAAGCTGGAGCGAAATTGGTTCGCTCGTCGAGCGGATCAAGCGCGCATACCCGAATCTCCCAATCATGGCGGATATCTCCACGCTCGACGAAGGCGTTATGGCGGAACAACTCGGCGCGGATATCGTCTCCACAACGCTTTCCGGCTACACGCTCGACAGCATCCGCCGGATGGACGAGTATGAAGCCCTGCTCGAAGCCTATCAAAACACTGGTGAAATTCCCGAATTCGCGCCCGATTACGCCTTAATCTCCGCGCTTAAGAAGCGCATTTCCGTTCCCATCAACGCGGAAGGCCGCTTCTGGGAGCGGGCGGACGTTTTAAAAGGCTTTGCTTCGGGCGCAAGCATGGTGACCGTCGGTTCGGCGATTACCGCGCCGGAAGCGATTGTCCGGCGGTTCGTGCAGTCTCTTTCTGACTAACCCTGTCGCTCCTTCGCGCCTTGCGCCACTCCCCCGGTGCGAGACGCAAAAAGAGCCGTCTCAAAACGGCTCTTTTTATGCTCGATCCACGGAAAATCGTCTAGCGAATCCCGCCAAGCACCTTGTACAGCAGGCGATAAAGCGTTTTTGCTTCCTCCGCCGTCAGCGGCAGACACGCGCCCAGCCGTTCAGGAATGGAGACCGCGCGCTCGCGCAGGGCTTTGCCCTGTTCGCTCAGCGTAATGGTAACGCTCCGCTCGTCCCGCGCGTTCCGGCTGCGCCGCACCAGTCCCTGCGATTCCATCTTCTTGAGCAGCGGGGTGAGCGTCCCGCTGTCGAGGTAGAGCTGTTCGCCCAGTTCCTTGACGCTCAAGCCGTCCCGCTCCCAGAGCGCGAGCATGGCGATATACTGCGTATACGTCAGCCCGATTTCGTCGAGAAACGGTTTGTACAGCCGCACGACTTCCTTTGCGCTGGCGTACAGCGGAAAGCAAAGCTGGTTTTCGAGTTTTAACGCGTCATACTTCATCTTGTTGCCTTTTTACGCAATTGCCGCCCGGCTTGTTCAGCCGGGCGCAATCGAAATCCTTTTCGTTACACGCGCGTTACAGCAGCGCGAGAATATCCTGTTCCATGCTCTCGGGCGTATCCGCGGGCGCAAAGCGCTTGACCACGTTGCCCTCCCGGTCGACGAGGAACTTGGTGAAGTTCCACTTAATGCGGGGGCCGAGCGTATCGCCCTTCTGCTTTTTGAGGAACTTGTAGAGCGCGCTCTCGTTTTTGCCGTTGACGTCGATCTTGGCAAACCGTGGGAACGTCGTTCCATAGTTCAGGGTGCAGAACGTGTGGATTTCCTCCACCGTGCCGGGCGCCTGACCCGCAAACTGGTTGCAGGGGAAGTCGAGAATCACAAAACCCTTGTCTTTATATGCGTCGTATAGTTTCTGTAAGCCCGAATACTGAGGCGTAAAGCCGCAGCCCGTTGCCGTATTGACAACCAGAACCACCTGGCCTTTGTACTGGGAAAGCGAAACGTCGTTGCCGGACATATCCTTTACCATGATATCATAAAAACTCATCGTCGTTTGCTCCTTTCGCTTGATTGCAATTACATTGTATTCAATCTTTATTCGCTTGTCAATACTAATTATTATTATTTTTATCTTTGTTTTAAATATAGGATTGGAAAGGGACTCAGCCCCTTTGGAGTACCTCAAACCCGATATAACACAAGAGCCGCCCATTTCTGAGCGGCTCTTGCAGTTCGGGAGGCGAACCCCCGGATGAATTGATGTTCTTAGGCGATCTCCAGCCTGCGCGAGGTGGGCAGCGTTTCCTGCTTTTTAGGCAGAGTCAGCTTGAGCACGCCGTTTTCGTAGGCGGCGGAGACGTCCTCGGTGCGGATTCCGGTCATGTCGAAACTGCGGCTGAAGCTGCCATAGCTCCGTTCGCGCTTGACAAAGTTGCCTTTTCCGTCCTTTTCCTCTTTCTCGTCGGTGCGTTCGGCGCGGATGGTGAGGGTTTCGCCTTCGAGATCCACGCTGATGTCTTCCTTCTTAAATCCGGGCAGGTCGGCTTCCAGCAGGTAGCTGTCGCCGTTGTCGCGGATGTCCGTCTTGAAGTCGGTGATCGCAGTTTCGCCAAAGAAGCGACGCTGCATGTCTTCCAGCTCTTCAAACGGATTGTACCAGGCTACTGCGCGTTTCCTTCCATACGGTACCAGTTCAAACATAGTTCACTCCTCCTTTGGAAAAATGATGATTTCTTTTTGTGTCCCCTTCCAACCGTCCCTCGATTGAGGGGTCGCTTTTCTTTGGAACACCTGTATCATACAAAATCATTTTTACAAAAAAAGAGAAAAAGTGTAATGGAAATGTGAAATTTAGCACTCGCATCGATAGAGTGCTAACAAAACAATGCTGCCGTTTTTCCGCCGCTGAACAATAAGCTGTACACATGGATTCTAATTCAGCATCTCACTGTATGTGCACTTGCAAAAACGCGTTTATGCAGTTTATACTATATAAAACCGTCATTTCCATACGCAGTGCTCTAACAACCACCTGCTCTCAGCAATAATAAATCCGGCAGCTTGGAGGCATCATGCAATCAATCATAAATTTCGTTGTTTTCTTTGTTCTCTCAGCATTTGGGGTGAGCGCGTATTTTTTCAACCCCTACCGCTCCGGTTCGCTGATTGTCGGCCTGCTGCTGCAGGCGTTTGCAATCGTCGTGCTCTTTCTCTCCACCGTTTCGCAAAAACACGCGCTGAACCGCTACAAAAACGCGGCAAAGGATACGGTGCAGTCCAACCGGCGCTGGCTGATCGGCTCGATTGCGGCTGTCTGCATCAGCGGCGCACTGTTGTTGATTGGAATACCGTACAGCTTCCTGCGTTTTATCCTGTTTTTGCTTCTCTGGGCAGGCGCAATCGGCGCGGGGCAGTACCTCTGCTATTTCATCTGGCGGCGAAACAACGAAGAGCTGGCAATGCAGCTGGTAAAAGAAGACGAGGAAAAACGGGCGCAGGAATTGGCGGCGCAGGAACGTGCTAAACAAGTCGCTCAGGAACGTGCGGAAGCAGCCGCAGCGCAACAGCGAGCACAGCGTGGCTTTGAGCCAATGGAGCATGAGATTCCCGCCGCTTTGGATTCATGTGTAGGAAGGCCGCGTATTGAGGACTTGCCAGATTTATCGCTGGTTGAACGTATGCTAAATCTCGAAGACAGCGCCCTCGCAGAAGCGCTTGCCCAGCCGTCGCGCGCCGCGCTTGCTTCTGTTGAAGAAACGATAGCCCGTAACACGAATAACAGTGCGGTCTTTTTCTCTCACAAGGTCGGAAAGTTCATTGATATACCGGAATTCATTCAGTCAGCGGAAAGAAAGTTGCTGTATCTTGCGCAAACCCATCAGCTGTATGTCAATCCCTCCTGGTCGCAGTACTTAATAGCTAGCATCGGCTCCGAACAGCTAACCTTTTGGGGATTCTTTTATAAAGCAAATGATCAACAAGACATATATGCTTGCCAGCTTCTCGATGCGCAAATGCAGCTTGTTGACAAACTGGGCATAACTCTAGGCAGTTTTTAGGAAACTGGTAAATAAAGAAATCCCGCCGTGAGCCGTTCGCTCAAAGGCGGGATTTTTTCGCGTTACCAGTCGTTGAGATCCCACTCGCTCGTCGCGGCAGGGTCGGTCGAGCGGCGCACGAGCAGGCTCGTTTCCAGTTTGACCGTCCTTGCGGGGGTGTTCTCGCCCTCGGCAATGCGCCAGAGCAGCAGTTCCACTGCCGCCTGCCCCATGCGCTGTTTGGGCACGGAAACGGTGGAGAGCGGAGGATCGATCAGCGTGCCGGGAAAGTTATCATCAAAGCCCAGCACGGCCACGTCCTCCGGCACACGCAGACCCGCTTCTTTGAGCGCGCGCACCGCGCCAATGGCCATTTGGTCGTTGCCGCACTGCACCGCGTCGATGGGTTTGCCGCTCGTGAGCAGCGCGCGCATTTCGCGGTAACCGCTCTGCGGCGTATAATCGCCTTCCCGAACGAGCTTAGCGTCCGGCTCCAGCCCCGCGTTCAACAGCGCGGCAAGGTACCCTTCGTACCGCTTTTTGCCCATCATGAACCGGTGCATGGGCGCCGCGATATAGGCGATGTTCTTCCGTCCGATGGCGAGCAGGTGCTCCGCCGCTTCCCTGGACGCGGCTTTGTTGTCCACAATCACGGCGTCGAGGCCTTCTCTTGGCGCTTCCTCAAAGAACACGACCGGAATCCGCTTGCCGCCGATGGAGAGTTTTGTCAGTTCGTCGATATACGCAGCGTTTTCCTGCGGGTCGCAGCAGGTGGAAAGCAGCACGCCGTCCGCGCGGAGGCGTTTGAGCGTTTGAATCGTGCGGCGCTCCTTTTCAAAGTCCTCCCCGGTTTCGTAGATGGTCAGCGAATACCCGTTCTGCGCCGCCGCCGTCTGCATGCCGCGCAGCACTCTGGGAAAGAACACGCTCACGATGGACGGAACGATCACGCAGAGCGTATTCGTCTTTCCGCTTTTAAGCCCGCTGGCGAGGGTGTTTGCTTCGTACTGCAGCTCGTCCACCGCCTGCAAAACCCTTGCGCGCAGCTCGTCGCTGACGCTTTTTGTGCCGTTGAGCACGTTGGAAACCGTGGAAATGGAAACGCCGGCATACGCCGCAACATCCACGATGCTCACGGTGCGTTCCGGCGTTGGTTGTTGTTTCTTGGTCATAGGTTCGAAAGATACCCTTTCATGTTCTGCAGCCAGCGTTTTGCCGCCAGTTCGTCGCTCGGAAGCGGCAAGCACTCCGCGCTGATTTCGCCTTCGTAGCCGCTCTGCTTGAGCGCGGCGAAGAGGGCGGGAAATTCCGTATGCCCGCCGCCCGGATACAGGCGGTTGGAGTCCGCGGCGTGAATATATTGAATCAAGTCTGCGTTGTCGAGGAGGGCGGAAACGAGATCGCGCTCCTCAATATTCATATGAAACGTATCCGCAAGGATGCCGGTGGACGTCAGCCCGGCGGAGCGGATAAAGTCCGCCGCGTCGCCAACGCTGCAGAGATAGTTGTTTTCGTAGCGGTTGATGGGTTCCAAGAGCAGCGTTACCCCGCGCTCCAGCGCGTATAAATCCGCGCGCGCCATCGCTTCCGCCAGCAGTTCCAGACTCTTCTGTTTCTGTTCGGGTGAAGGGATGTTTCCGCGAAGGCACCCTACGATCACCTTTGCGCCCAGCACGGAAGCCGCGTCGAGAAAGCCCTTCAGCCGTTGGAGCGCAAGCTCGCGCGTTTGCGGATCGATCAGCGAAAGTCCATCGTCCACATACGCGCGCCCCGTGCCCAGCGCGCTGACGCGTAAACCGGTGTTGTCGAGCGCCTGACCGAGCTTTTGCAGGTCCAGCTCTTCCGGCGCGCGCACGTGCAGCTCAACATAATCATAGCCGAACTCGCCCGCCGCTTCAATGCCTTTGATGAGATTCCCGCCGTAAAGGAACGGCGCGCCCGCTCCGCGCTGTTTGACCACCGTCATGCAGAGTTTGGGGTTGAACATCGTTTTGTCCTCCGTAAGATTCATGCGTACCCGGATAAAAAATGGTTGATTACGGTCGTTCATACGCCTGACAGGGATTAAAAAGGGTTGCGCGCGGACGGTTACAGTGTGTTTGCCGGCCGCCCGCGCGCATGTTCAAGGGGAAAAGGGGAAACGAGAATTAGGAGGTTATTCAATCCCCCGCGCCAAATCCAAAAAGCGCGGAGGAAACTAGGTTTGCGTGTTACTTGACGTCGAACGTGAGCATGACCTTGAACGCGTCGGACTTGAGCTTGCAGGCCACGTCGAACGCTTCGTGAATCTGCCCGAACGGGTAGTAATGCGTGTTGAGTTCGCCAAAGTCGATGCCTTTTTCCTTGAGCGCAGTCATAAAGCGAATCGTACGCTGGCCAAAGTTGCGGGTGCCGCCGGAACCGCTGATGGAGAGCGTCCGCCAGATCGTCCGTCCCAGCTCGACGGGAACCTTACGCCCGATGGAGTGGCCAATCAGCCGCACGCGCGCGCTGTGCCCTGCCACTTCAAAGAGCGAAGCAATCGCCTTGTCGTTGCCGCTGGCTTCCACCACCACGGTGCCCATGCGCCCGTCGGTGAGCCGCTCGATTTCCGGTACGAGATCGACCGCCGTGGGATCGACAACATAGTCCGCGCCGAACTTCTTTGCAATGGCACGCCGCTTTTCAAACGGCTCGACCACGATGACCTTCGCTCCGCTCATCTTTGCGGTCATCACGGCGGAAACGCCGACCGGCCCGCAGCCCATGATGATTGCGATATCGGAAGCGTCGATGTAGCCGCCGTTGCCCCAGATGCCGTAATAGCCAATGGAGAACGTCTCCACCCAGGCAGCGTCCGCATACGACCAATTATCCGGCACGCGGTGGACATACTGCTCCTCGATGACCATGTATTCGCCCATGCCCCCGGGAGAGTCGGGGCGGAAGCCCGCCTCGCGCATGTTCAGGCAGGCGGACGGCATGAGCCCGTCCTTGCAGTTGCGGCAGACGCCGCAGGCCATGACGCAGTCGCCCGTGACCTTGTTGCCCACTTTGAGGGTATGCACGCCCGCGCCGACGGCGGCGATTTTGCCGCCCCATTCGTGACCCGGCGTATAGGGGGCGATGTCGTAGCGCCCTTCCTTGGACTTGCCTTCAAAGCACTCCACGTCCGAGCCGCAGATGCCGCAGGCGCCAACCTGCACGAGCACCTGGTTGTCCTTGAGCGCGGGAACCTCGACTTCTTCAACCCTGAGGTCGAAGGGCTTATGCAGAAACGCGACCTTTGCTTTCATAAAACTTTTTCGTCCTTTCTTCTATATAAATCGATCGATTGCTGTTCTTCTTACAGATGTTCGAAAATACCGATGCGCGGCAGTTCGTCCACGGACTTCCAGCCCTCGCTGAGCGGCTCCTTTAAGAACGGCGCCATCTCCTCTTCCTTGCGAAGCGTAATCTTCTCCACGGGTGGAACTTTGCCGGAGGGGTATGCTTCCAGAATCTGATCGTTGAGGAGCGTTAAGTACTTCAAAATCGCGACGATCGGGCGCTTAGCCTTGCGCGCGTCCGAGGTGGACGGGCAGCCGACCACGCCTTCCGGCGTTGCCGCGCGCTCGATGGCGCTGTGTCCCTCGCCCTCGCTCCAGCGGTTCGGGCGGCGGAACGGATCGACGGATTTATCAAAGTGCTCGTCCGGCAGGAGCGCTTCGCCCCAGGAATCCTGCACGGCGGCCATATTGACCATGTCCTTGAACAGTAAAAGCGCAACGGAGGTCTCCGCCTCGTCGGCGTGGATAAAGTGGGTGCCAAGGCTCAATTCGCTGTCGATGGGGTAGAAAAACTCGCGCACGGCGCGATGCCATTCGATCACGCGGAAGATGCCCGGCAGCTGGTAGCGCTTGCAAAACTCCTGAATCGCGCTCTCCAGCATCCAGAGGTGGCCGTGGTTGTTGACAAAGATGATCTTGCGGTAGCCGTCGTTCCAAAGCCCTAGCATCGTATAGATGAGCATCTCCTTGACCGCTTCTTCGGGCATAATCACCGTGCCCGGCATGCCGATGTGGTGGTACGGATGCCCGCCGTAATTGAGCGGCGTGAACGCAAGGTTGATCTCCTTGCCCTGCTTTTTCGTGTATCTGCGGACGCCTTCGAGAATCTGCGTGCACATAAAGGTATCCAGGCCGGTGTTGGCGTGCATGCCGTGGTTCTCCGTGCAGCCGATGGGCACGAACACGATGTCGTTCTTGCGGCGCTTCTCAATCTGGTTTGCGCGCGGCGTATTTTGAATGTACGTCCCCGCAACGCCCAGTTCGGAGGGTGAAGGGATGCCGTAGGCTTCCAGCTCCGCGTCGAGCTGCGCCTCGTTCATATCCCAGACCGCTTTTTTCATGCGCCCGACCGCCGTATCCTCAAAGATAATCGCCGGGTCTTCCGTTAAGAGCCACTTTTTCTTTTCCATGATGAATCCTCCTTTATTTGATAGAAAAACGTTTTTCTAAGAGGGTAAAAAAGATGCTTTCGGTTGTGATTCCTTCGAATTTTGTGGTTTTCCAGACTGACGTTTTGTGGATCGTGTAAAAAAGAATCGAAAACTGCGAACGCTAGGAAGTGAATGCCTTAGTAGAAAAACGTTTTTCTAGTTGACAGTATAAACATAGCACCGTTGCATTTGCGCGTCAAGAGGGTGTGTAAAATTTTATCTCGTTTGCTGGCAATTCAGAAGATCATGACAATAAAAAGTCCCGCTTGAAGCGGGACGAGTGATTATTCCAATTTATACCGGCGCGTCGGTTTTGGACTGCTTTTTGACCATGCGGATGACAACGATGTACATTGTAATCACGAACGCGAGGAACAAGAGCGCCGAGAGCGCGGTGCCAATCAGCGCGCAGGCGTCGTAAAACCCGTGCAGCAGCACGGCGGAAAGATACGCCGCCCAGAGGTTGCGCTTTCTGCCGCGAACATCCCCCTGATCTGCGCAGAGCTTGGCTCTGCCATAGAACAGCCCCATGAACACCGCAAACCCCATATGCGCGGGGATGGCGAGCACCGCCCGGAGCAGCGCTGTGGAGAGACCGTAGCCCATGACGTAGCTGATGTTTTCAAACGCGGCAAACCCCAGTGAAAGGAACACGGAATACACGATTCCGTCGAAGCGGTAGTTGAAGTTCGGGTCCTTCCACGTGCGCCGTTTGAGAAAGAAGAACTTCGCCCCTTCCTCGGCTACCGCAACCACCAGAAACGCCATCACGATGGTATACGCGGGCGTTCCTTCCGCGAGAAAAGCCGAGAGCACGCCCTGTCCGACGGATTCCAGCAAAATGGCGATCAGCGCCGCCGCAATGCCCAGAAACACCAGCGAAACGAGCATACCAGCCGGTTCCTTCTCCACCGTGTCCTTGCGGTAGATATAGCGCATCAGAAACAGCGCGGGCAGAATCGCCGCAGCGATATAGACGATAATCGTAAGAAATGTCGGCAGAGCGTTCAGCAAAACAATACCGCCTTTCGTGCGTTCTATGTGCCGGAATGTCGTCGCGCGTTAAGCGCGCGGCACGAACCTGCGCTTTCCTGTCAGCGTGTCGAGCGTAATTTTATGCACGGCGGTGATCTTCATCACGTTGTCGCCGCAGGCGTATTCGCCGAACCCGCAGTGTTCCATCAGCAGGCGGACGCCCTTTTTCGCCTCTTCGCCTTCCAGCAGTTCCGCGTTCCCCCAGCCGATCAGGCTTTCGTAGTCGCAGGTAAAGCCACCTTCGCCATTATCTACAAAGCCGTTGCAGACGTCCGCTTCCACGCAGACGCGCGGGTGCTGGTTGAGCAGTTCAAACTTCCGCCCGGCGACTGCGCCGTGGAAGTAAACGGACACCGTTTCACCAGCTACCTCGTAGCCGAACGAAACGGGCACGATATACGGTGCGTCGCCGTCCAGTATTCCCAGACGAATCGTGTCGCACCGTTCCAGCAGGGCAATTTTCTCCTGAAAATCCGTAATTTCGCGATTGGCTTTTCGCATGCATTCTCCATTCGTATGAACATGTTTTACATATGAGAAAGAATACCATATTCCCCGCCGAAAAAAAAGCGTGCGGTTCGTTCAAATTGCGTCGCCGGGATGGCAAACGGCGAAACACGAGCAAGTCCCGTGCGGGCGATAAAAAAACGTTGGTTGTATGCAGGCAGCACACCAACACAGGCTGTCGGCGTGCTATACTTCTGATAAAGCAGTATCCCGAATGCTGAAACTACCCCGAACCAGTTTTTTATCACTGACTGAATAAAGAAGGATGGTTTTCCGCCATGGATCAAACAAAGAAGCTCCTTTGCCTGCTTTGCGCAGCCTTGCTCGCCTGTTCTCTCTTTGCCTGCGCGCCTTCTGCGGAAACGCCCGCCGAATCTGCGGCGAACGCGGAAACCGCGGCTCCCGCCGCAAGCGACCCGGTTGATGCCGCCGCAACGGCGGACGAGCTCAACGCGCTGATCGAGCAGTATCAGGCCGCGGGCGATTTTGACGGCGTGTACCGCGCAGCGCTCAAGCTCAGCGATCTGGAGCCGGGCAACGCAACCGCCTATCTGACCGCTGCGGGCGCGCTGTTAGCCCTCAACGAACAGAACGAGCAGGAGATGAAGCGCATCCTTGCGCTCGGCATGACCAACGCACCGGACAGCGCGGAAACCATCTCCGGCTGGATGAACGAAAACGGGCTTGGCGCGGCTCAAACGGCGGAGTTTGTTCCCGACTATACCGACGTCAGTCAGATCAATACGGAAGGTACTACGCCGGGCAACCTCACCAACGCCATGAAGCGGGACGGCGCCTGGGTGGGCGGACTCGTGACTTCGCAGGCGGGCTGGGTTTACTATTCGCAAGTGGACAACGGTTATGCGCTCCATAAAATGCGCGTCGACGGCAGCGAACCGCAGTCGATTTCCAACGTGCACGCGGTGAGCCTGAACGTCGTTGGCGACTGGCTGTACTTTGCCAATGTTGACGACGGAAAGTGCCCTTACCGTATGCGCACGGACGGCACCGGCCTCGAAAAGCTCGCGGACTTTTCCTGCTCGTTCCTCTCGGTTGAAGGCGATTGGATCTACTGCGACGCCAGCACAGAAGAGTATTTCCATCTCAGCAAACTCAAGACCGACGGCTCTGAGGAAACGGTGCTCTTTGACGGCCCGGTTATCCTCTGCTGCGTGTATGACGGCTATGCTTACTTTAACATCAAGAGCATGGAGGAAGGCGGGTTTTTACGCATCGCAATCGACGGAACCGGCAAACAGCAGCTCCTGCCCTATATGCTCTCCTTTTACTGTATTGCAAACGACCGCATCTACTTTGTCGGCTCGGACAATCCCAACACTGTCAAAAGCATGAACCTCGACGGTAGCGACGTTTTAGACGTGTTTCAAACGGATGATACGGTCATCGCGGTCAATATCTCCGACGATTATCTGCTTGTTGCAAAAGGCGTTTCCTATGATGACGACGGTTTTACACTGAGCAAAGGCTTCCAGATTGTCAGCCTTGATACCGGCGAAGTCGTCCGCGGGTGGGAATCGGCGATCGAGCCGCTCTGCGTGGCGGAAGGGCTGCTTTTCATAACGGAGAAACAGGACCCCATGAACTGGACGTGCATTGATCTGAATACGTTTGAACTGGTTCGGGTGCTGTAAAATGCAATTCAGTCCGCTTGAACATTTGATTTAGTCCCGGTGGAAAAGTACAATTCAATTCACGGAGGGATTCGATATGAATGCTATGCGTTTAAGACGAGCGCTCCCCCTGATCGGTTTGCTTATACTGGCGCTGATTCTCTGCGCCTGCGCAAAAGCCACGCCCGCCGCGATCCCCAAAGGCACGCCTTCGCCCGCCGTTACGAGCGAGCCGGTTTCCGAACCCATCGTGTTTACCGACCCCGTACTGGATGCGAAAGTCCGCGCCGACCTCGGCCAACCGGAGGGCGACATCACTTCGGCGCAGGCGGCTGAGCTGCTGGAGCTGGACTTGGCCGGCGACGGCACGGTTGCAGGCTCGATTACCGATCTTTCCGCGCTGCGGTATTTTACCGGCTTGTTCCGGTTGAATCTTTCTGGCAACGCCGTCTCCAACCTCGACGCACTGTCCGGGCTGACAAACCTTCGCATTCTGGATTTGTCGCAGAACCCGATTACCAGCATCGAAGCCCTGTCCGGCTTGAACTTGGCGAAACTGGTGCTGAGCGACTGCGACATTACGGATCCCAGCCCGATTTCCGGTATGCGGCAGCTGCGCGTGCTCGACCTCAGCGGAAACAAGATTGCTGACGCCAGTTCGCTGAGCGGTATGAAGCGGCTCGAAACGCTTCTGCTCGTGGGCAATCCGATTGCGGACTACGGCCAGCTGAGCACGATTTACCCGAATCTGACGAAAAAAGACTTTGAAATCGTGTTCGACTCGGACGTGATCGTGTTTGCCGATCCAATTTTGGAAGAGCGCATCCGTGTGGAGACCGGCCTGCTGGAAGGCGACATCACCGTTGCGGACGCAAAAACCGTAACCGAGCTGAATCTCGGCGTCGAGCCGGGAAACGGGAACTTGCAGTACCGCGACATTTCCCCTCTGCGGTTCTTCGTCAATCTGACCAAACTGCATCTGGATTACGCCCTTGGCTACGATAACGGGAATCCGGACTTTTCTTCGCTCGCCTCGCTGACGCGCCTCAAAGAGCTGGGTTTTCCGGGCTGCTCGGTTGCGGATATCTCGTTTCTGTCCGGCATGAAGGATTTGGAATGGCTCGACTTTCAGCTAAACTCTGTCGAAGACATTTCCCCCATGGCGGGGCTGAGCAAGCTGAAGCTGATCTCCATGTGCAGTAATCCCGTAACGGACATCTCCCCGCTGAGTAGTGTGACCAGCCTTGAGGGGCTTTATCTTTTCAATGTACACGCTCAGGATTTCAGCCCGCTGAGCTCACTCGGCAATCTGGTCTTTCTGGATCTCACCAATACGGGTATTAGCGACCTTACTCCGCTTGCAGGACTGACAAACCTGAAAACGCTTCAGCTCGGCGGCAACCCGATTGAGGACTATTCGCCGCTTGCGGGTATCTACCCGAACCTCGAAAACAAGGACTTCTCCATTCGCTAGGATACCTCACGTGTATACAAAGGCGCGCCCGTTTCGGACGCGCTTTTTTCTCGTCTGGCGAGCGATCGTGCAATCTTTTGAAAAGTATGCTATCATCTTTTCAAGCGGCGCGGCGGCTTTTGGAGATTACCCGGGGCATTTGTCGCGCGCGGAAGCTATTCTTAAGATTCCGGCTGGGTGCAGTATTGCTAAACAAGAAGAACCGACTTCTTTCGATTGCAAGCAGGTTGTCCGACATGCCGCAGAAGAAATCGAACATCTACAAAACGAATCTCTCCATTCTCGCAATCGCCGTGATGGCGGTCATCACCGTTGCGAGTATGTTTGTTTACAACGGCCTGATTAACCGCACGTTCAAGACGGATACGACCGGCAACACCTATTATACCTATCATTTCGCGCTGGTGGCGGAAGCGCATGACGACCCCTTCTGGATCAACGTCTGGACGGCGGCCAACAAGGAAGCCAACCGCATGGACGCCTGCGTCGAGTGGATCGGGCATTCGCTTGCGGAGCAGTACTCGCTGACGGATCAGCTCGAAATGGCCATCGCCGCGCGCGTGGACGGCATTCTCATCCAGCCGGACGGTTCGGACGAAGTGAAAACGCTGATTCAGAAAGCGATCGACGCCGATATTCCGGTCATCACGGTCATGACCGATTCCGCGGGCAGCAAACGGCAGGGGTTTGTCGGTTACAACAGCTACGATCTGGGTCAGCTCTACGGCCAGCAGGTTCGTTCCATCATGGCGCTGTCCCCCAACGAATGCCACGCGGTGGTGCTCTTTGGCAACGACGTTGCAGAAAACACACAGAACATCGTGTACTCCAGCATCATGGAGAGCCTTGAGGGCCAGAACATCACCGTAGACGTTCTGGTCATCGACAATTCCAACGTCTTCAGCGCCGAGGAAGCCATCCGCGAGCTCGTGGTGAACCCCGCCGAAAGCAGCGTAAGCGATTCCGCCGCTTCCGGCACGAGTCAGATGACGCTCAAATCCCCGCCGAACATTCTAATCTGCCTCAACGCCACCAACACCATATGCGCCTATCAGGCGGTGGTCGACCACAACAAGGTCGGCGAAATCCAGATTCTCGGCTATTATGATTCGGAGGAAATCCTCACCGCGGTGGAGAAGCGCATCATTCAGGCGACCGTCGCCGTGGACGCAAACCGCGTCGGCACGGCCTGCGTGGATTCGCTTGTGGAGTATGTGCACTTTAACCGCACCAGCGACTTTACGGCCGTCGGCTTAACGGTTGTAACGGCGAACAACGTGGAAGAATACCGCGCGTTCGTCGCCGCCGAGCAGGAGGGCAAATGAAGCTGCTCTCCCGCGCGCACGGAAAGTTCATCAACCTGCCGCTTCGCACAAAGCTCGTTTTGGTGTTCGCCATTACGATGCTCATGGTCGGCTTTGTCAACATCTACATGCATATCAGCATCAACCGCGTGGTCGGCAACATCGACAAGGTCTACGCCAGCAACATCAGCCTCAACCAGCTCATGGATACGCTCGACGACGTGCAGACAAACATGTTCCGCTACCTCAACACCAAAAGCACCGCGGCACTGAACGACTACTACCTCAGCGAGCAGTCCTACAGCGAGCAGATAGACAGTCTCAACGCCGCTCCAACCGACAACGCCCTCAAGCTCCTGGAAAAGAACATCCGCAGTATCTCGGAGCAGTATCTGGAGCTCGCCGCGGACGCGGTTGCCGCCAAGCGCGGGCGGGACGTGGAGCAGTACCGCTCCGAATACGAGGAAGCAAGCAAGCTTTACGGGTATCTGGACACCTATATCAACGAACTCAACAACGCGCGCTTCAAAAGCAACGCCGAAAGCTACGACACGCTCCGCGCTTCGCTGGGCTACATGCAGACCTTCAGCACGGTCATCCTGTTTGTTGCCATCGCAGGCAATATGTTCGTGCTGCTGCTGCTTTCGAGCACGATTACAAAGCCGCTTACCAAGCTCGCCAAGCAGGCCGAACAGGTCGGTCAGGGCGACTTTGACATCGACTTTATTCAGGTGGAATCGCGGGACGAAGTAGGCGTTCTGGCGGACGCGTTCAACAAGATGATCGAAAGCCTCAACGAGCACGTTTCCCAGATCAAGGCGAGTCTGGAAGAGGAAAGCAGGTTAAAGGAAACGCAGCTCAGAATGGAGAGCAGCCTAAAGGAAAGCCAGCTGATCTTTCTGCAGTCCCAGATCAACCCGCACTTTCTCTACAACACCCTCAACGCCGGCGCGCAGCTGGCCATGATGGAAGGCGCGGAAAAGACTTGCCTGTTTATTGAAAACCTCGCGGACTTCTTCCGCTACAGCGTCAAGCATACCGGGCAGACTTCCACCCTCGCCGAGGAGATCAGCCAGGTGGAGACGTATCTGCACATCATCAACGTGCGCTTTTCCAACGAAATTCAGTACGTCAAGTCCATCGAAGGCCCCGTCGAGCGAATCGTCCTGCCGGGCGTTATCCTCCAGCCCATCGTGGAAAACGCCATCAACCACGGGCTCAGGGACGTTAAGTGGGAAAAGCGGATCACGCTCTCCACGCGCGAGCAGGGCGAAAGCATCGTCATCACCGTCACCGACAACGGCAAAGGCATGACGCCGGAGGAAATTGAGGGCGTACTGGCCGGTCAACCGGTCGCCATCGAGCTGGATGGCCAGCAGCACCGCGGAACGGGGCTGAAAAACGTCATCGAGCGCCTCCGCATCTTTTACGGCATCAAGGACGTCTTCGAAATCGTAAGCGAAGGCGCGGGTCAGGGCACCGCGGTGAGCATCATCATTCCCCGGCGCGGCAGCCACGTCATCTAGCGTCTTCTCCCCCACGACAGATCGACTCATTTTTCACAGGACACGGCGGCATTCTTGCTGCGTTTCTTACCCGTTTACAAGCAAAAAAACAATGGAGCTGGCAAAATGTACAAAATCCTTCTTGCGGACGACGAGGGCATTGAGCTCGACGCGCTCACGTATATCCTCGAAAAAAACTTCATTGGTCAATGCGCAATCGAAACGGCAAAAACCGGTTACGACGCGGTGGAGCTTGCCGAGCGATTCCGCCCGGACATCGTCGTTATGGATATCCGCATGCCCGGCATCAACGGCATCGAGGCCATCCAGTCGATTCAGGCGATTTCACCGGGCATCGTATTTATCGTGCTCACCGCATACGACAAGTTTGAGTATGCCAAGGAGGCCATCAGCCTTTCGGTGTTCGATTTTTTAACAAAGCCCGTCAACCGCCTCGTCTTTGCGGATACGGTGCGGCGCGCCATGAACAAGGTGGAAGCCGAGCGCAAAGCGCGCTCCGCCGCGCTGAAAACGCGCGAGCGCATGGAAAACATGCTGCCCGTTCTCGAAAACAGCTTCATCTACCTGCTGCTCATGCAGAGCGACGACGCAGGCGCTTACCGGCGGCTCTGCGACCTTTTGGGAATCGACGCGCCCTGCGCAACCGTTCTTGTGCTGGAGCTGACGCGCCTTGTCGGCGGAGACCTGCTGGAGCTGGACGTCAAGGTTTCGGAGGTGTATGCCGCCATCCGCGCGCTCGTCAAGGAGTCGTTCGGCAGTATCGTAGGCCCCGCCATGGCAAACCGCGTGATCATCGTCCGCCCGACGGCCGCGCCGGAAAACGAATACTACGAGCGGCTGCTGCTCATTGAGCAGGGGCGCGCGCTGGCGCACCGCGTGGAGGATAAAATAGGCGCGGAGTGCAAGCTCGGCATCGGCTCCACGGTGCCGATGGAGCAATTGGGAGATTCCTACCTGCAGGCGGTCAAAGCGGTGAAGCACTGCAAGGGCATCGTTTCGCACTTCAACGATTTGCCCATCGCGCCCGCGTATGAGTTTGGCTATCCCATCGAGCGGGAAAAACACCTCGAAGAGATGATTCAAAAGGGCGACGCCGTCGCCGCCAGCGCGGACGCGGAATCGTTCTTTCAGTGGATGACGGATACCTATCCCGAACACGACATGGCAATCCGCCTCAAAGTGCTGGAGTTCGTCATGCGCGCGGAGTTCCGCGCGTTCCACGAAGGCGGCATGAAGTATAACTTTCTTGACCGGGACGAATACCTACAGGCGGTCCTCGCCGCCGAAAGCTACGAGGAGCTGCGCGCCTGGTTCGTCCGCAAAATTGCCGAAAGCGCCCGAAACGTCACCACAAAGGCGGATGAAAAGGCCAACCGCATCATCGCCAAGGCGCGCGCGTATATCGACCGCAGCTTCTGCCGCGAACTCACGCTGGAGGAAGTTTCGCGCGAGGTACACGTCAGCCCCTACTACTTCAGCAAGCTCTTTAAGGAGCAGACCGGCGACAACTTTATCAACTATGTGACGCTCAAACGTATTGAAACCGCCAAACAGCTCCTGCGGGACGGCAGACTGAACATCAAAAGCATCTGCAGCGAAGTCGGATACAGCGACCCGAACTATTTTTCGCGGCTGTTCAAGCGGTTCGAGGGCGTCACACCCACCGAATTCCGCGAACAGGTTGCAAAGGAGACGAGCGTATGAAACGAAAGATCGCTTCCCTGCTGCTGGCCGCGCTGCTTCTCCTGACGGCGCTCGGCGGCTGCAGCAGCAACGATGCCGCCGCGGAGCATGACGGCGGCGGAGAGGAGAAGCCGCTCATCGGTATGAGCTTCGACTCGTTTTTAATCGAGCGCTGGCAGCGGGATCGGGATATCTTCGTCTCCACCGCCAGCGAGCTCGGCGCGGAAGTGAATGTGCAGATTGCCAACGGCAGCACCAACGAGCAGGTTTCCCAGATTGAATACTTCATCAAAAAAGGCGTGGACGCCATCGTGGTTGTCGCGGTGGACTGCTACGGGCTTTCGGACATCGTCAAAAAAGCGCACGACGCGGGCATTCTGGTCATCTCCTACGACCGGCTCATTATGAACGCGGACAGCGATTTGTATATCTCCTTCGACAACGAGATGGTCGGCACCATGATGGCCGAAGCGCTCGTTGCCAACATGCCCGCAGGCAGCAACATCGTAAGCATCTGCGGCTCGCCGACGGATCAGAACGTCGCCCAGGCAAACCGCGGGTTCGACGCGGTCATTGCCAAGAGCGATCTGAACATCATTGTCGAGGAATATGCCCCGAACTGGCTGGCCGAAACCGCCTACAACGTGGTGAACCAGGCCATTGCAGACGGACTGACCTTCGACGGCGTGCGCTGCGGCAACGACGATTTGGCAAGTCAGGCATTCCTCGCGCTCTCCGAGCACCGCCTTGCCAGCAAAGTTGCTCTTGTGGGGCAGGACGCGGACCTTGCCGCCTGCCAGCGGATTGTCGAAGGAACGCAGGTGATGACCGTATACAAGCCGGTGGAAAAGCTCGCCAAGGAGGCCGCGGAGATCGTTGTTGAAATGATCAACGGCCAGCCGCTGGAGACGACCGATACCATTTTTGACGGCGTATACGACGTGCCATACGAAAAACTCGTGCCCATCATGGTCACGCGGGACAATATCGATTCCGTCATCATCGACGGCGGGTTTCACCGCCGCGAGCAGGTCTATTTAAACATGGATTCCGCAAACTAAAACAATTCCATCCTCCGTTAACAAAATCCGCGCCGAAAGCGCGGTTTTTTTATGCCGTTCGCGCCTTTTCTGGACTATTTTGGCTTGGTAGCATTCTTTTGGCGCGCTTCACTGCGACCATACCAATAATTTACTGTTGATTAACAAAGCCCAAAAAAATAAGCCAATTTTAAGCAGAAATTCACGGATATGTCCTATTTATCAATGAAATCCGCTGTGATAGCTTGTAGATACAGCCAAGTCGGCATATCAAACACATCATATCTTTAAGGAGGAGAAACAAACATGAAAAAGATCCTTAGCGCACTCCTGATCGTGGCACTGCTGTTCTCCATGGCAGCCTGTGCGGGCGCAGGCGCCAAAAACGACAAGTTCGTCGGCATCTCGATGCCCACCCAGGACCTGCAGCGCTGGAACCAGGATGGCGCGAACATGAAGGAAAAGTTCGAAGCGGCCGGTTTCAAAGTTGATCTGCAGTACGCCAACAATGAAGTGGCAACGCAGGTCAGCCAGATTGAGAACATGATCTCCGCGGGCGTGAAAGTTCTCGTCATCGCCGCCATCGACGGCAAGACCCTGACCCAGGTTCTCGGCACCGCCAAGGAAGCCGGCATCTCCGTCATCGCCTACGACCGTCTGATCATGGACACGGACGCGGTCAATTACTACTGCACGTTCGATAACTACATGGTCGGCACGATTCAGGGCACGTACATCAAAGACCAGCTCAAACTTGACGAAGGCGGCAAGTACAACATTGAAATCACCGGCGGCGACCCGGCGGACAACAATGCTCTCTACTTCTATCAGGGCGCCATCGACGTCCTCCAGCCCTTCATCGACAGCGGCGTTCTGACGGTCGTTTCCGGCCAGACCAAGTTTGAAGAAGTTGCAACCCCCGCCTGGAGCACTGAAACCTCTCAGGCCCGTATGGAAGCCATCCTTGCGTCCTTCTATGCCGACGGAACGCAGCTTGACGCCTGCCTCTGCTCCAACGACTCCACCGCCAAGGGCGTAACGAACGCTCTGGCCAGCTCCTACACCGGCAAGTACCCGATCGTCACCGGTCAGGACTGCGACATCGTCAACACCAAGGACATCATCGCTGGCAAACAGTCGATGTCCATCTTCAAGGACACCCGTACGCTTGCCGCCCAGACCGTTACGATGGTCAGCGACATCCTCGCGGGCAAGACCCCGGAGACCAACGACAACGAGAGCTATGACAATGGCACGGGCATCATCCCGACCTTCCTCTGCGCGCCGGTCTTCGCGGACATCAACAACTACAAGGAACTGCTGGTTGACTCCGGTTACTACACCGCCGATCAGCTCAAATAGTTCCAACGCTCTTCAGCATCCATCGCAGGCGGGTGGGCAACCGCCCGCCTGCGGTCTTCGCGAAGGTTTCGGTACATCAAGAGAAGTTTTGGTACAGCGAAACGTTCGCGCCACAACGGCACAGAACGGTTCTTTTTTTTAAAGCGCATCTATCGTAGTCGTTTCATTCACCATCTGAATTTTTCGTTCCATTGTGCAGGAGTCAATAATCTTGGAGGATAGCTATGTCGGATCACATTCTGGAAATGAAGCATATTACAAAGGAGTTTCCCGGCGTTAAAGCGCTGGACGACGTGAGCCTGAGCGTGCTGCGCGGAGAGATTCACGCGGTGGTCGGCGAAAACGGCGCTGGCAAGTCCACGCTGATGAACGTCCTCTCCGGCATCTACCCTTACGGCAGCTACGAAGGGGATGTCTTCTACGACGGCAAACCCTGCCACTTTACCAAGATCAAGGACAGCGAGAACTGCGGCATCGTCATCATCCATCAGGAGCTGGCGCTGGTTCCCTACCTCACCATTGCGGAAAATATGTTCCTTGGCAACGAGCGCGGCAGTTCGTTTGCCATCGACTGGGACGAAACGTTCGCCAAAGCCGACGAGTTGCTGCAAGTTGTCGGCCTGCAGGAATCTTCCCACACGCTCATCAAGGATATCGGCGTTGGTAAGCAGCAGCTCGTGGAAATTGCCAAGGCGCTGAGTAAAAACGTCAAGTTGCTGATTCTCGACGAACCGACGGCTTCCCTCAACGAGAGCGATTCGTTGAAGCTGCTGGACCTGCTCAAAGAGTTTAAGAAAAAGGGCGTTACTTCGATTATCATTTCGCATAAGCTCAACGAAATTGCGTATGTGGCCGACCGCATCACCATCATCCGTGACGGCGCGGTCATCGAAACGCTGGATATGGCTGAAGGCAAGGTAGACGAAGCGCGCATCATCCGCGGCATGGTCGGACGCGAGCTGACCAAGCGCTTCCCCGTGCGCGAGCATCACGTGCAGGACGAAGTCGTGCTGGAAGTCGAGCACTGGAGCGTCAAACACGCGCTCTATACCGACCGCACGGTCGTGGACGACGTTTCGTTCCACCTCAAGCGCGGCGAGGTGGTCGGAATCGCGGGGCTCATGGGCGCGGGGCGCACGGAACTTGCCATGAGCATCTTTGGCAGGAGCTACGGTTCGGAGATTACCGGCACGCTGAAAATCCACGGCAAGAAAGTGGTATTGAACAACGAGCACGACGCCATCCGGCACGGGCTTGCGTATGTAACAGAGGATCGCAAGGGCAACGGCCTGATCCTCTCCAACCCCATCCGCGTCAACACGACGCTCGCGCGGCTCGACAAGGTCAGCCGTCGACGGGTGATCGATCTCGACAAGGAATACAAGCTGGCCGTCGCCATGAAGGACCTTCTGGGCATCAAATGCCCCAGCGTCGAGCAGGTCGTAGGCAACCTCTCCGGCGGCAACCAGCAGAAGGTACTGCTTGCCAAGTGGATGTTCGCCGAGCCGGATATCCTGCTGCTGGACGAGCCGACGCGCGGCATCGACGTCGGCGCCAAGTACGAAATCTACTGCATTATCAACGACCTTGTTGCGCAGGGCAAGTCGGTCATCATGATTTCCTCCGAAATGCCGGAGGTGCTCGGCATGTGCGACCGCATCTACGTGATGAGCCAGGCAAAGATCGTTGGGGAAATGGACGCGCGCGACGCTACGCAGGAGCGCATTATGTCCAGCATACTTTCAGTGAATAAAGGAGCCTAAACCATGAGCAGCAATCAAAACGCACTTTGGGAAAAGACGAAGCAGTTCCTGCTGAAGAACACGATGATCATCGCGCTGGTGCTGGTGTATATCTTCTTCGTGATCCAATCGCAGGGGCGCATGTTCCTCCCGCAAAACATCAACAACCTCATCATGCAGAACTCCTACGTGGTGATTCTGGCGGTCGGCATGCTGCTTTGCATCCTCACCGGCGGCAACATTGACCTTTCCGTCGGCGCAACCGTCTGCCTCGTCGGCGCAATCGCGGGCGTACTGATGGTCAACCTCGGCTGGAACATCTACCTGGCGATGGTGCTTTGCCTGCTCGTCGGCGTGGCAATCGGCGCCTGGCAGGGGTTCTGGATCGCCTATGTGCGCATTCCGCCGTTCATCGTTACGCTGGCCGGCATGCTTCTCTTCCGCGGCCTTGCGCAGGCAATCCTCGGCGGGCTGACCATCTCCGGCTTCTCGGATGATTATCTCGCCATCTTCAACAACTATGTCTATATTCCGGCGCTCGACAGCGGAGCCATGCGGATCAGCAGCATCATCTTTGGCGCCATCTGCTGCGTGGTGTACGTGGTGCTCACCCTCCTCGGCAACGTCAATAAAAAGAAAAAGGGATACGCCGTGGAAAACCGGGTTTCCCTCTACTCGCGGCTGGTCATCATCTGCGCCGTGGTTATGCTGCTGATGTACAAACTCTCGCTCTATAAGGGCATTCCGTACATCCTGCTCTGGCTCATCGGCATCGTGGCCATCTATACCTACATCACCGCAAAGACCACCTTCGGCCGCCATTTCTATGCGCTGGGCGGCAACGAGAAAGCCACCAAGCTCTCCGGCATCAACACCAACCGCATCTACTTCTCGGCGTACGTCAACGTTTCGTTCCTCAGCGCGCTGGCCGCCCTCGTGGTTGCCGCCCGCTTCACCTCCGCAAACCCCGCCGCTGGCACGAACTACGAGCTCGACGCCATCGGCTCCTGCTTCATCGGCGGCGCGTCCGCTTACGGCGGCATCGGCAAGGTCAGCGGGGCGGTCATCGGCGCGGTGCTCATGGGCGTGCTCAACCTTGGCATGAACATCATCGGCGTGGACTCGAACTTCCAGAAGGTCGTCAAGGGGCTCGTGCTGCTGGCGGCGGTTATCTTCGACGTCGTATCCAAACGCAGAGCGACCAAGGTTGCCGCATAACCGGCGTTCATTTACCGGCTTGGTTCTTCCCCCGGCGGCGCGCACTGCCGCGTTCGTCCGGGTAATATCGCAATCATCCGCCGCGCGTTCCGGCAATATTCGTTAGGAGCGAATCACATGGCTTTCTTTTCAGAGATCGACACCATCCGCTACGAAGGCGCAAAGAGCGCCAACCCGTTTTCGTTCAAGTATTACAACCCGGACGAGCTCGTGGCCGGAAAACCCATGAAGGAACATCTGCGCTTTGCGATGTCCTGGTGGCACACGTTCACCTACCGCGGCGTCGACCCTTTCGGCGGCGTTACCATCTTCCGCCCCTGGGACGAAACGGAAGACGACGTAGAACGCGCCAAGGAGCGCGTGCACGCGGCGTTTGAGTTCATGGAGAAGATGCAGATAGGCTTCTTTTGTTTCCATGACGCCGACCTCGCCCCGCGCAGGGATACGCTGTTAGAGACCAACCGTATTCTCGACGAAGTAGTTGCCGTGGTCAAGCAGGAGATGGCGCGCACGGGCATTAAGTGCCTCTGGGGCACCTCCAACTGCTTTGGGGACGCAAAGTTCGTGCATGGCGCTTCCACTTCGCCCAACGCAAGCGTGTTTGCCTATACCGCCGCGCAGATTAAAAAAGCCATCGAGGTAACAATGGAGCTCGGCGGCGAGAACTATGTCTTCTGGGGCGGGCGCGAAGGGTACGAAACCCTGCTCAATACCGATATGGGGCTGGAGCTGGACAACTTTGCGCGGCTCCTCAAAATGGCGGTCGATTACGCAAAAAAGATCGGCTTTACTGGGCAGTTTTTAATTGAACCCAAGCCCAAAGAGCCCACCAAACACCAATACGATTTCGACACGGCGGCTGTTCTGGCGTTTCTGCGCAAATACGGCCTCGAGAGCCACTTCAAAATGAACATCGAGGCCAACCACGCTACGCTGGCCGCGCATACCTTCCAGCACGAGCTCTGCGCCGCGCGCATCAACGGCGTGTTCGGCAGCGTGGACGCCAACACGGGCGATCCCATGCTCGGCTGGGATACCGACCAGTTCCCGACGAACGTTTATGACACGACGCTCGCCATGTACGAAGTCCTGCTCGCGGGCGGCTTTACGAGCGGCGGGCTGAACTTTGACGCAAAGGTGCGCCGCGCGTCGTTTCAGGAAGACGACCTCTTCCTTGCCTACATTGCGGGCATGGATACGTTCGCCAAAGGCCTCCGCGTTGCGGCAAAATTGATCGAGGACGGCGTGCTGGAAAGCTTTAAGGCAAAGCGCTACGAAAGCTACTCGGAAGGCATCGGCAAGGATATCGTCAGCGGTCGGGTCGGCTTTTCGGAGCTGGAAGCGTACGCGCTGATTCACGGGGTCACCCCCAACGTGTCCGGCAGGCAGGAATACCTGGAAACCGTGCTTAACCAGTATATCCTCGAATTTTAGCAGATAAAACGGAGCTCAAGAAAAGCTCCGTTTGCATTTGAAGCAGCAAGAACCGTGTCTCTCATGATCTTCTCTCCTCGGACCGCTTCCGCGCGTTTCGTCTCTCTCGGCCGTCAGTAGGTGGGGCGGCCGTTCGGCGGAACGCAGGGGGCGGTCCCCTCCTTGTTTTGGCGCGGCGCATGCTCTTGACGAAGCGCGTGATAGAAAGTAAGATTATTCTAACTGAACGATACGATTATTACGAGAAGGACGGGGATTGATCGATGGGTCACGCATTGCTGATGGCTGCCGCCGGAACGGGCTTTACGTTTTTGATGACGACGCTTGGCGCCGCCATGGTGTTTTTCTTCCGCAAGTCGATGAGCGGAAAGGCGCAGAAGATCTTTCTCGGCTTTGCCGCGGGCGTGATGATAGCGGCTTCCGTTTGGAGCCTTTTGATCCCCGCCATTGAGGAAGCTGCTGCCAACGGCAAAATCGGCTGGATTCCGGCGGCGGGCGGCTTTATCCTCGGCATTCTGTTCCTGCTGGGTCTCGATCAGCTCATCCCCCACCTGCATCCCGGCTCGGCCAACGCGGAAGGCCCCAGCACGTCCATGAAGCGCACCTCGCTGCTCGTAATGGCCGTGACGCTCCATAACATACCGGAAGGCATGGCCGTCGGCCTTTCGTTTGCGCTTGCCGCGCAGCACGGCGGCACCCCCGCAGCCTACGCCGCGGCGCTGGCTCTCGCGCTGGGTATTGGCATCCAGAACTTCCCAGAAGGCGCGGCCATTTCGCTGCCGCTCCGGCAGGAAGGCTTCGGCGTTGGCAAGTCGTTCGTCTTCGGCACGCTCTCCGGCATCGTGGAACCGATCTTCGGCATTTTAACCGTGCTGGTTTCCGGCTTTATCGGGCCGTATATGCCCTGGATGCTCTCCTTTGCGGCGGGCGCCATGATGTATGTGGTCGTCGAGGAGCTCATTCCGGAAGCGCATTTGGGAGAGCATTCCAACATCGGCACCCTCGGCGTGATGGCGGGGTTTTTGATCATGATGATTCTCGACGTAGCGCTGGGGTAAGAAGTATTTTTTGGGGCGCTGCCCCAAACCCCGCTCAGGGGTGCACCTTATAACGAAGTAGTTCAGGGGCTCCGCCCCCGAAACCCCGGCCAAAGGGCACGCCCTTTGGAAACCCACTCGATATAAAAAAGAAGGCTGGAAAGCCTTCTTTTTGATATGCGAATCTTTCTAGAGTGTTTTGCGCATCAACGCAACGCCGTCCTGCTCGGCTGCAAGCGCAAAGCCCAGTTTTGCGTAAAGTTTCTCCGGACCTTTGAAGTCGAACTCCTCCTGCGCCTTGCGGATATGCGCATACCCTTCCACCGCATCATAGTCCGCCGCTTTTGCGTCCGAAACAACCCGCTCCAGAAGGGCTGTCGAAACGCCTTTGCCGCGATAGTCGGGCGCAATCGAAAAGCAGACGATCGCCATCGTTTTGCCCGCATCGTTTTGATAAGCGAAGTCCGGTATGAACTGATAGCGGTTTGGAACGTACGCCCCCTTGTCCGCGGCGTTGCACCAGCCAACGGCAGTTGCGCCGTCGAACGCCAGATATCCGTGAATCCGGCCTTCCTCCAGCATCGACTCCGCATACCGGCGGAGCGTGCCCTTGACGTCCCCGGCAAACTCGCGCACCATGAAGTCGATCTCTTCCGAGCTCTGCGTGGGGCAGGTGCAGTAGCAGGGGCCGTTGACGTCTGTTTTCGTAAACGCCCGGTTGTCGAAGTAGTCCAGGTATGCAGAAAACAGCTCCGGCGTTAATGGTTTGATGGTCAACTGCATAGAAATCGCTCTCCTGTTGAAGGTTACGGCTGTCCGAGCCGAACACTCAGTTGAGTTCAGAGAGCGCTTTGGAGATTTTTGCCGCCGCGCGCGCGTTGTTATACGCCAACTGAACGTTGGAAGCAAAGGAAACGCCCTTGGTCAGATCCTTGACCTTTGCCAGCAGGAACGGTGTAATGTCCTTGCCGCGCACGCCCTTTTCCTCCGCTTCGGCCAGCGCCTGGTCGATGATGCCTTCCATATAGTCATAGTCCAGCGCGTACTCTTCCGGAATCGGGTTGCCAATCAGCACGCCGCCCGCAAGACCCAAATCCCATTTTGTCTTGATGATCTTTGCAATCTCCCGTTCGTCCTTTGCCGCGTAGTCCACGCCAAAGCCGCTCTTTCTGCAGTAGAACGCGGGAAAATCCTTTGTGCCGTTGCCTATGACCGGAACGCCCATGGTTTCCAGATACTCCAGCGTCCTGCCGATATCGAGTATCTGTTTTGCGCCCGCGCAGACCACCGCTACCGACGTCTGCTTGAGTTCCTGCAGGTCAGCGGAAACGTCCATTGTCGTTTCGCCGTGACGGTGCACGCCGCCGATGCCGCCGGTGGCAAACACCTTGAGCCCCGCCATCGCGGCGCAGATCATGGTCGTGGCAACGGTCGTTGCGCCGTTCTTGCCGGTCGCAAGATACGTTGCCATATCCCTGCGGCTGACCTTTCCAACGTTTTCGGCTCTGCACATGATGTCGAGCTCCGTGGGTGTAAGGCCGACTTTGATGCGCCCGTGAATCAGCGCCGCCGTAGCGGGAACCGCGCCCTCCGCGCGGACAACCTTTTCCACCTCGGCGGCAAAGCCGACGTTCTCCGGGTACGGCATACCGTGGCTTAAGATCGTGCTCTCCAGCACGACGACCGGCCTGTTTTCCGCAATCGCCGCCTGCACCTCCGGCGCAATATCCAAATAGCGGTTTAATTCGTTTTGCATGTTCTTCTCCTTTGGCTGGCCGCGCTGTTTACGAACCCCGCGCAGCCGTTCGTTTATTCAAACCTTATTTTCAGTACCCTGTAAAGCTCAATATATTTCTGTATTTTTAGCTCTGTTCACAGCGCCCTGTAGATCTCTATATTCTCCTTGACGCGCACGTCGCTCATCTCAGGGTTGATCGTGCTCAGGCTCTCAATGGCCGTAATGCCGCTTGCCAAGGCGTAATCGAGCTGCCGCTCCAGCGGCACGCCGTCGATCAGGCCGTGCACAAACCCCGCTAAAAACGCGTCTCCCGCGCCCGTAGCGTTCGCCATGCGTTCCACAGGCCGCAGTGCGCGGAACATCCTTGCCCCGCTTGCGTCGGCATAATAGCACCCGCGCGAACCGCGGCTCACGGCAATGCAGCTGACCCCGCGGCTCAGCAGTGCTTCGCAGGCCAGTTCGACCTGCGTTTCGGTCTCCGTCGGCTTGCCGGAGAGGATGGCGAGTTCCATCTCGTTGGGCTTGATGCCGTAAAACTTGCCCGCAATGGGTTCCATGCTGCGCGCGTACGCGGTGGAAACGGGGTCGATCAGCACGCGCATGTCCTTTGCCACGCCGCTGACCATCTCGTCCAGAAACGCGCAGGGCAGGCAGGCGTCGCAGACGATCGCGGCCGCGTTTTGTAAGAGCGCGCTGTTTTCTTCCAGATAATCGCCCGTCAAATCCGAAATGATGCGCATGTCCGACATGGCGAGCAGCATATCCCCGCGTTCGTCCAGCATGGCGATGTAGCAGGAGGAGGCGACGCCCGTTTTCAGCAGCACGTGAGACACGTCAATGCCTGCCGCCGCGCTGTCCCGCAATATTTTCTCGCCGTACACATCGTCACTCACGGCGGTGAGCAGCGCGGTGCGCACGCCCTGACGGGAAAGGTTTTCGAGGATGTTTCGCGTGACCCCGCCAACGGACGTGCCGAGATAGCCGGGATTCGAGTCCCGCATGACGATGGGGCTTCTGCTCCTGCCGTAAACGTCCACGTTCGCGGCTCCTACGCCCGCCACATATCTCAAAACCTGCTGGCTCATCCCGCGTTGTCTCCTTATCCACTCAAAAAGAATCCGCCGAAACGACAGTTTCTCATTCAACTCCGCGGCATTTGCTCTCCCGCCGCGCTCCTAGTATACCCACAGGCGGGCCGGTTTTGCAAGACTGGCCGGCGTGAACAAAAATGGCGTATTTTGAGCAGTTCTGTGTTCGCCTCACGTGAAAGCAGGAACGGGTTGTATAAAGCTTTCTATCTTTCCATCAATCCCGCCGAAATCGTCTGCCCGCGTTGCGTTTTTCAACGCTCTGGTATAGAATGTTACGCAATTGGGCTTTTTCCCGTTGGATGACTGCCCGATCGAATGATTTTCCCGTTGGGTTTTCCCGGAGGATGTTTCATGGGCAACTGCGAAGGTATTTACTTATACTGTGATTTGGATGGCACCCTGCTCAACGACGAAAAGCGCGTCTCCGCCGAAGATTCCGCCGCGATTGCGGAGTTTGTTGCGCGCGGCGGGCGTTTCGGCGTGGCGACGGGCCGTGTGCCAGGCATTATCGGCCAGATCGAGCGGGAGCTGCCCGTCAACGCGCCCTGCATCCTGTATAACGGCGCGGGGCTCTACGATCTCTCGCAGCGGCGGTTTCTCGCCATGCACCCGGTGGATCGCAAGGCCTGCGCGCGCATCGCGCAAAAAGCGATGCAGTGGTATCCGGACCTCTGCGTCCAGATTTTTACCGACTCCGCCATCTACGAGGTAAACCCCGGTCAGCGGGACGACCCGCAGACGCTCTTTGAACGGATTCCTGTTGTCAAATGCCCGCTGGAAGAAGTGCCGGATATCTTCTTAAAGTTTATTTTGTCCCTCGACCCGACGCGTCTTGGCGGGCTGATCGAACGGTTGGATGTGCCGCGTCTGAACGAGAACCTCTCCGCGTTTCAGTCCTCAGACGTGTATCTGGAGTTCGTCTCCAAAGGCGTTTGCAAGGGCATGGCGCTGGGCGACGTACGGACAAGGTGCGAAAACGTGCAGAAGATTTACGCCGTCGGGGACTATGAAAACGATTTGGAAATGATCGCGCTGGCGGATATCGGCGCCGCGCCTTCCAACGCCATCGACGCGGTTAAGCGCGCGGCGGATATCGTGCTCCCCGTGGACAACAACCACAGCGCGGTAGCGAAGTTCCTGGAGCAGGTATTATAGGTTTCGAGGGCTCCGCCCTCGAGCTCCCGCCTAAGGGCAAACCCTTTAGAATCCCATATAAAAATTAACCGCCGCGGTCAGCGGCGGTTTTTTATTACTTGTAGTATGTTTTCTTGCGTGCACGGGCGCGCGCGCTGCGGCGCTTGCGCTCATAGCGGCGCTTCCGCTCGGTGATGACGAATACCACGATCAGCGCTACTAAAAGCACCAGCAGCAGCACGAACACCAGCGTCAGCACATCCGCCGCGCCCCATTCCTTATGCCCTTTGGAGATCAGCGGCGTGCTGCCGGGAGACGTCGTTACAACCGCCGTTTCGTCCGGCTCAATCGAGGAGATCTCCAACACTTCGCCAACCGCGAAATCGGCCGTCAGCGGCGCGGTGCAGATTACATTTCCGTTTAGGCTGTATTCCACGCTGCCCATGCTCTGGCCCGCGATAATCGGCGCTTTGGCGTCGGTGGTCAATACGACATTTGCGGTGATGGAAGCGGCGCTCGCCTTG
Source organism: Christensenellaceae bacterium (assembly GCA_963674535.1). Classification (GTDB taxonomy): domain Bacteria; phylum Bacillota; class Clostridia; order Christensenellales; family CAG-138; genus UBA7703. The sequence continues at coordinate 2,462,725 of OY771363.1, forward strand.
TAAGAAGCAATTTTGTCCGAAAGCGCGCGCAGCGTTACGCTGTCGATATTGGCGGTCATCTTTAGCTGGCCATCCACAAGATCGGCTTCGTTTGCATTGACAACACCGGTGGTAAACGACTTTTGCAAGCCGAGTTCCGCGCCGGTTACGGTTTGGTACTTGTTGGTAAAGACGTATTCAAAAATGCTCGCCGCGTTGACAAAGCGCGCAAGGTTGGTCAGTTCCTTATCGCCGTTATACATATCGATCTTGTCGCCAAACAGAGCTACGATTACGCGCGCTCCGTCCTTTTGGGCGGCGGCAACAAAGCACTTGCCCGCAGCGTCGGTATCCCCCGTTTTTCCGCAAATGGCGTAGGGGTAGACGGTGTTCAGCGAATCGCCCGCCACAGCGTTGAGCAAACGATCCGTATTGTTGAGCACCAGCTCCGTCGAACGAACATTGTTGGCCGGAACGGTATATGTTTTTGTTTCGGCAACCTCAACAAAGCTATCGATGGTCAGCGCATACGCCATGAGTTTTGCCATGTCCCGCGCGGTGGTATAATGATTGTCGTTATGCACGCCATGGGGATTCGTGTAGTGCGTATTGGTCATGCCGAGCGCCGCGGCTTTTTGGTTCATCAAATCGACAAACCCGTCGACCGACCCGCCGACATGCTTGGCAATCGCTTCGCCCGCGTCGTTGCCGGAAACCAGCATCAACCCGTAAACCAGATCGCGCAGCGTAAGCGTTTCGCCGGGCTTAATCCCCATCAGCGAAGAATAGTCCGTGAACTTCTTTGTCGTTCCAAGCACCTCGTCGCCAACCATGAACGAATCGTCCAGATTGCCGAATTCCAGAGCGAGCAGGCAGGTCATAATTTTGGTCGTGCTGGCCGGGTAAACCCTCTGGTCGGCATTGCGTTCGTAAAACACGACGCTCGGATCGTCGCCATCGACAACGATCATGTTCGGCGTCGGGATGGAGTCGTAATCGTATTCATTTTCCGCAAGCGCAGCCGCCGGAAGGAGCAGCAGCGTCAACGCCAACAGCGCGGCAAGGAGTCGTTTCATTCCTGTCCCCCAACTATACACAATAGCATTTTGCTTCGTTCATCGTTTTGCAGTATAACAAATCGACCCCTGTTTTGGTAGTGGTTTTTGGCTTTTGTGATTGATTGTTAACATTCGCCGGGCTATACTGGCAGTAGAGCCGCGCGGCCACGCATTCGTCTTGTGTGGCGCTTGTTTTCGAGAAAAATACGGTCGCCTCCGTATTGTAAAAACAAGTTCCCAACCGCCGAATTCGCCTGCCGCCGCCGGAAAAATTTGCCTTATTATTCGATCAAGCTGAAAGGAGCTTCCAATTTATGAAACAGTTCCGCTGCCCCGTTTGCGGGTATGTCCACACCGGCGACACCCCGCCGAAATCCTGCCCCGTCTGCAGCGCCCCGGGAGATAGCTTTGTTGAAATCGCGCCCGAAAAGAAGCCGTACGCCGCCGAACACGTTGTCGGCATCGCTTCCGGCGTGGATGCCGAAGTGCTGGAAGGCCTCCGCATGAACTTTTCCGGCGAGTGCACGGAAGTTGGCATGTACCTTGCCATGTCGCGCGTCGCCGAGCGGGAAGGCTATCCGGAAGTGGCGGAAGCGTTCCGCCGTTACGCGTTTGAGGAGGCGGATCATGCTTCGCGCTTTGCCGAACTCCTAGGCGAAGTTATCACCACCTCGACCAAAAAAAACCTCGAGCTGCGCGCCGCCGCGGAATACGGCGCCTGCGAAGGTAAAACGCAGCTTGCCAAGCGAGCGAAAGAACTCAACCTGGACGCCATCCACGACACCGTGCACGAGATGGCGCGCGACGAAGCGCGTCACGGCAAGGGGTTTGAAGGGCTCTTAAAGCGGTTCTTCTCATAAACAGCCGTCTGAGCGCGATCGCTCATTCAATTTGCAGACATCTGGAGGTAAATACCCATGATTAAAAACCTGAACACCTATCTCGACCATACTTTGCTCAAAGCGGACGCCACGCCGGAAGACATTCTGCGCGTCGTTGAAGAAGCAAAAGAATTCCATACCGCGAGCGTCTGCGTTAACTCCTGTTACGCCCCGCTCGTAAGCGCGCACCTCAAAGGAAGCGGGGTGAAAACCTGCGTAGTCGTCGGTTTCCCGCTGGGGGCAATGTCCACCGGCGCAAAAGCGCTGGAAGCCGCCCTCGCCGTGCGCGACGGCGCGGAGGAAATCGATATGGTCATGAACGTAGGTTTGGCCAAAGCGGGCGACTGGAGCGCCGTGGAAAAGGATATTGCGGCGGTTGTGCTCGCAAGCAAACCCGCCATCGTAAAAGTCATTCTTGAAACCTGCCTGCTGACCGACGACGAAAAGGTAAAAGCCTGCCTCGCCGCAAAGTCGGCAAGCGCTGCGTTTGTAAAGACCTCAACCGGTTTTTCCACGGGCGGGGCGACGGCGGAAGATATCGCGCTCATGCGTAAAACCGTCGGCGCGGAGATGGGCGTCAAGGCCAGCGGCGGCGTGCGCACGCGCGAACAGGCCGAGGCAATGATTGCCGCGGGAGCTACGCGCATTGGTTGCAGTTCGACCAAAAAGATTATGGAGTAACGTCCAAAAACCTCATTTGCAGCGAATTTCAAGCAGGCCTTCGATCCGCTCGGAGGCCTGTTTGCGTTTTTCCGCTCGATTCGCCAACGGCATCCGGGCAGACAGCCATCGGCTGCGGTGAAGAAAAATTTAATTTTTTAAGCGCTTCCGTTTGATGGACAGCGCACCCAAAATCGCCCTTCTTTCGGTGTTTTTCCCCCACCGGCCCCCGTTTTGTTCTTGCAGGATTAACAATTTATCCATAGATTCTTCACAATAATCCCAATCATTCCCCCCTGGCGGCTATGATACACTATAGTAGCAGTTGAATGGATTTTTATGCCGTTTCGGTCTGCAAAAGCTTCGGCCAGACAAATGACATGGCCGGTTATGATGAGGAGCGTGAAGAATATGGATTATCATGGTGGCCCGTACGGAACCCCTCCATACGACGAAGATCAGAATGCGGCCGGGTCGGATCCGTACGCGCCGCGTTCTTACCGTGATGATTCCCCCGCCTATGGGAGCAATCCCAATCCTTACGGGCAGGAACCGACGCCGTATGGGCAGCCCGAAGGCGGGTATACTCCCGACGACGCGGGCTATGGCGGGCACGATTATTCGGCGCGCCGTCCGGGAACCGGTTACGGCGATCAGCCGGACGAGTATGCGCCGCGGTCCAACGCGCGCTACGGCACGTCCGGCGGCTACGCGCCGCACGGTACGAACCCTTACGGCACGGAGGACGAAGGCTACGGCAGCAACGCAGCGCCGCGTTCCGCTTCCGGATCGTACACAACCCGCAGAACGGTAATTCCCCCTGCTGAAGATGGGTATGTCCCGCCGCGCAGCGCCACCGGACGCACCACTATGCCGAGCGGCGAAGGCTATACGCCCCGCGGAGCAACAGGACGCACCACGATGCCGCGCGACGACGCAGCCTATACCTCCCGTGGGGCAACAGGGCGCTACAGCACCTCCGGGCGCGGCTCTTCCGACGAATACGGCATGGACGAGCGCGATCCTTACGAAAGGCCGCGCGCGCCCAAGGGCAAGAAAAAGCGCAGCAAATTCGGAAAGTTCATGCATGCTCTGGGGCTTTATCTGGCGCAGCTCCCGGCAAAGACGCTGGTCATCTTTGGCGGATCGTTTGCCATGATTCTGGTCGCGATCATTTTGCTCGCGGTGCTTCTGCCGAACAATGCGCGTACCGAACGCACCGTGGACGGTGAACTCGCGCTTTCGGACGTTACGTATACGCCTTCGCTGGCGCCAACCGACACACCGGCGCCAACCGAAGCCCTCACCCCGGAACCGGCCCTGCCGACTCTGACGGAGGCCATCTCCAAAGCCGGAACGGTCAGCGATGTCATTCCCGCCGTTCAGGAGCGGCTCGTTGAACTCGGCTATATGGACATGCCGGCGGACGGCTACACCAATAAATACGGCCCCGCGACAAAGACAGCCATCCGCCTCTTCCAGATGAAGAATCTCACAGATTATCACGACTGGGACGGCGTTCTCGGCAACGGAACTTATTCGCTGCTCATGAGCAGTGACGCTAAAGCTTACTACCTCACACGCGGCGACGGCGACGACCGCACCAAGATTATCACCAAGCTCGTGGACGACGTTACCGCCCTGCAGAACCGCCTCATTGAGCTCGGCTATCTGGCGGCGGGCAGCGCTTCCGGCCTCTATGGCAATTCCACGGCGCTTGCGGTGCAGACCTTCCAGGAGTACCACGGTCTGGACGCGGACGGCAAGGCCGGGCAGGAAACGCTAAAGTTGATCTACAGCCCGGAAGCGATGGACGCGACCACCGGCAAGGCGAACAATAAATCCAAGATGTCGCCTTCGCCGAGCGTCTCCCCCTCAACGGAAGTCTCAGGCACGACGCCCGCTCCGTAATTCCGCCGCTCCCTCTATTTGAACCAACAAAAAACCCGTGCCGGGGAACCGGTGCGGGTTTTTGTTTTGCTAGTCCTTAATTCGAAACCGCCGCAGCCGCAGCGCGTTGGTGACCACCGAAACGGAGCTTAGCGCCATGGCGGCTCCCGCAAACACAGGCGTCAGCAAGGGACCGCCGAAGGCAAAGAACAGCCCCGCCGCAAACGGGATGCCAACTACGTTATAGGCAAACGCCCAGAAGAGGTTCTGCCGGATATTCCGTATGGTCGCGCGCGAGAGCGCAATTGCGGTCGCCACGGCGTTGAGATCGCCCTGCATGAGCACCACGTCCGCGGATTCCACCGCAACGTCCGTGCCGGTGCCAATTGCCATGCCAACGTCCGCCTGTGCCAGCGCGGGTGCGTCGTTGATGCCGTCGCCCACCATGGCAACGCGCTTGCCGAGGCGCTGGAGTTTCTGCACTTCCCCAGCCTTGCCGTCCGGCAGCACTTCCGAAATCACGTGCGTAATTCCAACGCTTGCCGCAACCGCGGACGCCGTGCTTGCATTATCCCCGGTAAGCATGAAAACGTCCAACCCGAGCGCTTTGAGGCGCTCCACGGCGCGTTTGCTCGTGGGCTTAACCGCGTCCGCCGCCGCTAACATCGACGCGAGCTTGCCGTCCACGGCAACGTACATCAGCGTTTTGCCCGCGCCAGAAAGCGCGCGCGTATCATCCGCCGCAGCCGAAAGGCCGATTCCGTTTTCCAGCATGAGTGCTTCATTGCCCGCGAGCACATGTTTTCCGGCAACAACGGCGTCGATGCCGCGCCCCGCCACCGCGCGGAAACTCTCCGGCGAAACCAGCGCGAGTTCTCTCGCCTCCGCCGCTTCCACAATGGCGCGCGCAACCGGGTGCTCCGAGCCGCGCTCCGCGGATGCGGCAAGCGCGAGCAGTTCGCCCTCCGTGCCGGAAGCGTAGAGCTTGATATCGGTTAAAGCGGGCTTGCCCTGCGTTATCGTTCCCGTTTTGTCGAGCACGATGGTATCGATTTTCTGCGTCGTCTCCAGCGCTTCGCCACCCTTCATAAGAACGCCCAACTCGGCGCCCTTGCCAGTGCCTACCATGATGGCCGTGGGCGTGGCTAACCCCAGCGCGCACGGGCAGGCGATCACCAGCACGGTGACGAATATGTTGAGCACGAAGTTGAAGTCCTTGCCAACGATTGCCCAGATCACCGCCGCAAGCACGGCAATGCCGAGCACGGCGGGCACAAAGTAGCCGGAGATCACGTCCGCCAGCTTGGCGATGGGCGCTTTGTGCCCCTGCGCCTCTTCGACTAGGTGGATGATCTTGGAAAGCGCGGTGTCCTCGCCGACGTGCGTCACGCGGAAGGTAATAAGCCCCTCGCCGTTGATGCTTCCGCCCGTCACGGTTGAACCGGGCTGTTTTTCCACCGGCAAGCTTTCGCCAGTGAGCATGCTCTCGTCCACACTGGAAGCGCCCTGCACGACTTCGCCGTCCACCGGAATGGCCGAACCGGGGCGCACAAGCACAAGATCGCCGACCGCCACTTCGTCCAGCGAAACTTCCAGCTCCGCGCCGTTTTGCAGCACCGTCGCCGTCTTGGGTTTGAGGTTTACCAGCTTTTTAATCGCTTCGGACGTCTTTCCCTTGCTGACGGCTTCCAGATACTTGCCGAGCATGACCAGCGTAATCACCACGGCTGCGGATTCAAAGTAAAGGTGCTGAGCAAACTCACTCTGCCCCAATGCAATCAATACCGTTGCGTATACGCCGTAAAGAAACGCGCTCCCGGTGCCAATAGCGACCAGCGTATCCATATTCGGCGCGCCCTTGAACAGCGTTTTGAACCCGACGCGGAAGAACCGCCCGCCCGCAAACAGCACGGGGATGGTTAACACGAGCTGAACCAGCGCGAACGTCAGTGGGTGATCGTGCGGATGCATGAACGCGGGCAGCGGCACGCCGAGCGCCGGGAACATATGCCCCATGGCGATATAGAGAATCGGCAGCGCAAACGCGATAGCGAGAATCAGCCGCGTTTTCATCCGCTTACGTTCTTTTTCACGCCGCTCCTGTTCTAAATCGCGGGATTCCTCGCCTTTGAGTTCCACGGGCACATACCCCGCCTTGGAAACGGCCGCGCGTATCTGCGAAAGCTTGACTTTCGTTGGATCGTAGGTAAACGCCGCGCGGTTGGTGGCGAGGTTGACGGAAGCTTCCGTCACCCCGTCGAGCCGTTTGATGGCGCGTTCCACCGCCGAAGAACAGCTCGCGCAGGTCATTCCCTCCACGCCGATTTCCGCGCGCTTGCCCTCCTGCGGGGCAATCAAACCGTAACCCGCCTGCTCCACCGCTTTTTGCAGCGTTTCGAACGGCACTTTGCTTTCGTCATACTGAACGGTGAGCGTCTCGGTTGCAAGGTTCACGCTCGCCGATTCCACGCCCGGCACTTTGCCGGCCGCTTTCTGCACATGCATGGCGCAGGCAGCGCAGCTCATGCCCGTGACGGGATAGTTTGTCTCTTTCATATCGTTTCTCCTGACTGCGCGGTCAATTTCCGCGCCGTATGGCCGTGTCTCTTCCATTACTGCGATCCCTGCCGAACCGTCTGCTCGGCATAGAACCGCATCTTCATTATACGCCGTTTTGCCCTTGGTTCTGTGAAAAAAGCACAGTCCATCTGTCGCCGGTCCTCTTTTTGCTTGCAGGTAACGGGAATTGACAAAATTGCTTATCGGTATTATCATATCGATATCGTATTATTGATTGTATCGCCACCGTGCGGATGATACAAAGAAGGAGAATGCGCCGTGCGAATTTCAATCTGCGTGGGAAGCAGCTGCCATTTGAAGGGCTCGCGGGAAGTCGTTGAGCGACTGGAGCGGCTCATCGGCCAACACGGTCTGGCTGGTCGGGTTGAACTGACCGGAACGTTCTGCCTGGGGCGCTGCCAGAGCGGGGTCAGCGTGCTGGTGGACGGCGCGGCGTACTCGGTGCTACCCGAAACGGCGGAATCGTTCTTTGCGTCCGTCGTTCTGCCCGCGCTGGAGAACCAGCCTTAATTGAAAACCTGCCCGCACGGTAAAACTGAGTGTTTGCCAATAGATCAACTATAAAGACGAAAATTTCTCCCGAAGTCTTGCATGAATAAAGCAAACCGTAAAAAAGAAGGAACCGATTTTGTCCGAAGTATTAAAGCTGAAAAAGTCGAACTGCAAGAATTGCTACAAGTGCATCCGGCACTGCCCGGTCAACTCGATACGGTTCTCCGCCAATCAGGCGCATATCGTGGGCGAGGAGTGCATTCTCTGCGGCCAGTGCTTCGTGGTCTGCCCGCAGAACGCAAAGCAGATTGCGGACGGCACGGAGAGCGTCAAGGCGCTGCTCGCGGGCGATCAGCCCGTGATTGCGAGCCTTGCGCCGTCGTTTGTCGCCTACTTTGAAAAGAGCGGCTTTCGGGCGCTGAAGGAAGCGCTCCTCCTACTCGGCTTTGCCGACGCGGAGGAAACTGCAATTGGAGCCACGCTGGTCAAGCGCGAATACGAAAAACAGCTCCGCGCGGGCGATAAGGACGTGATCATCTCCTCCTGCTGTCACAGTGTCAACCTCCTAATCCGCAAGTACTATCCAGAGCTGCTCGGCTGCCTTTCCCCCGTCGTTTCGCCGATGATCGCGCATTCGCAGGAGATCAAACGCCGCATGCCGAACGCAAAAACGGTGTTCATCGGCCCCTGCGTTGCCAAGAAGGACGAAGCGGAGCACAGCGCCGTGGACGCGGTGCTGACGTTTGACGAGCTCTCCCGTATGTTCGACGAAGCGGGAATCGTCCCAGCGTGCGTGCCGGATTCCGCCGAGGAGAGCCGCGCGCGGCTGTTTCCCACCGTTGGCGGCATCCTCAAAGCCATGGATATTCCGGACACGGGCTACACCTGCCTGACCGTGGACGGAACGGAAAACTGCCGCGCGGCGCTCGACGACATCGCGGCGGGCAGCATCCACCGCTGCTTTATCGAGATGTCCGCCTGCGCGGGCAGCTGCATCGGCGGGCCCGTCATGGAAAAATACAAGAATTCGCCCGTGCGGCACTATCAAGCCGTCGTCCGCTACGCCGGAAAGGCGGATTTCCCCGTCCCCGCCGTGACCGACTCCTCGCTGACGCGGCACCATAGCTATATCGGCATGACGCAGGTCGCCCCTTCAGAAGCGGAGATTCGCGAAATCCTCGCCAAGACCGGCAAGCTCAAGCCGGAGGACGAGCTTAACTGCGGCAGCTGCGGCTACAACACCTGCCGCGAAAAGGCGATTGCAGTTTATCATGGCAAGGCGGATATCAGTATGTGCCTGCCGTTTTTAATGGAGCAGGCGGAGCGTTTTTCCAACAACATCCTCTCGCATACGCCAAACGGCATCCTCGTGGTCAACGAATCCTTCGAGGTGCAGCAGGTCAACGACGCCGCCTTAAGCATGCTCCGCATCAGCCGCGAATCGGACGTGCTGGGCGAGCAGCTTGTGCGTATTCTCGACCCGCTGCCGTTTCTTGACGTGCTTTCCGGCAAGAGCGTGCGCGAGCAGCGCGGCTATTACGCGGAACTCAAGCGGTATCTGGAACTCACCATCGTGCACGACAAGACGACGCATATTCTCATCGCCATCTTCCGCGACGTCACAACCGAGGAGGAAGAGCGCCTCAAAAAGGAAGAAATCTGCCGCCAGACCGTGGAGATTGCCGACCGCGTGGTGGAAAAGCAGATGCGAATCGTTCAGGAAATCGCCTCCCTGCTCGGCGAAACTACGGCGGAAACGAAGATTGCGCTCACCAAGCTGAAGGAATCGATTGCCAATGAGCAGGACGAATAACCTCAGCGCCGATATCGGCACAGTCAGCCTCAACCACGCGGGTGAACAGCTCTGCGGCGATCATGTGGAGATTGCGGGTCAGGACGAAGCAAGCTCCGTGATCGTGCTGGCCGACGGCCTCGGCAGCGGCGTCAAGGCGAGCATTCTCTCCACGCTGACGGCAAAGATTATCTCCACCATGCTCGCTTCCGGGCTGAAGCTGGAGGATTGCGTGGAGACCATTGCGGCAACGCTGCCGGTTTGCGCCACGCGCAACATCGCCTACTCGACGTTTACGATTCTGTGGCTGGTCAACAACGAGCGCGCGGAGATCATTCAGTATGACAACCCGCGCGTCATTCTGCTGCGGGATGGGAAGCATCTGGAGTTTTCCTGCGCGGAACTCGTCATCGGCGGTAAAAAGATTCTCCGCAGCGACGTGCCGCTCCGGCAGGGCGACGTGTTTTTGCTGATGAGCGACGGCGTGGAGCACGCGGGCGTCGGCGGCGTGTATAACTTCGGCTGGCGGCGCGAAGAGATTGTTGCATATATGGAAACGTTTCTGCACGTCGGCTTTACGGCAAAAACGCTCGCCACGATCCTGCTTGCGGAGACCAACCGCCTCTACGGCGGAAACCCCGGCGACGACGCGACCGTCTGCGCGGTGAAAATCCGCGAGCGGACGACCATAAACCTGCTCTGCGGCCCGCCTTCCAGCCGCGACGACTGCGAAAAAATGATGCGCCTGTTCTTTGGCAGAGAAGGCGGGCATATCGTCTGCGGGGGTACGACTTCCGAACTTGCGGCGCAGTTTCTTAATCAACCGCTCTCGGTCGATCTCGTGTATCACGACCCGGAGATTCCGCCGACCGCCTCCATAGAAGGCGTCGAGCTTGTCACCGAGGGCGTGATTACGATTAACCGCGTGCTGCTCTACGCAAAGAATTATCTGGAGGACAACGCCCTCTATAAGCGCTGGAGTACCGGTCAGGACGGCGCTTCCAAAATTGCGCGGCTGCTGTTTGAAGAGGCGACGGACGTCAACTTCTTTATCGGCTGCGCGATCAACCCCGCGCACCAGAACCCGGAGCTTCCGATTACGTTCAGCATCAAGATGCGGCTTATCGAGGAGCTCTCCGCCTGTCTGGCGAAGATGGGCAAGCGGGTCAAGTGCAGTTATTTTTAAGCAAACCCGCCCGGCGGCAGCCCTTTTGTTTTGCGCGCAGCTTATTTATTGCTGCGCGTTTTCTTTCTAGACGAAAAACTTCACGCAAACAAATTGTGAACGCACGGTAACACTTCGATCGGCGGGATTGACAAATCCAAGTTGTTCTCATATCCTTAAGACAACGTAATCTTATAGCTATAAGAATTCACGGAGCTCTATGAATTAACCCGTCACAGAAAACAAGAATCGAGGTTGCAAACGATGGACAAACGGCTCAAAGATTCCGAATGGATCATCCTCCGCCCGCTCTGGGAACGAGCGCCGATGGACCTGAAGGATATCATTGCCAGCGTGCAGGCCGAGCACCCGGACGTAAACTGGGACTATAAAACCTACCATAGCTTTCTGCGCATCCTGATGGAAAAAGGCTATGTGCTCGCCGAACGTCACGGCAAAAACAACCTCTACCGTCCGGCGATTACGCAGGAACAGGCGCTTTCGCTGGAAACGGAGAGTATTCTCAGCCGCAGGGTCTACTTTGGCTCGGTTTCCGGCCTGATGGTGCAGATGGCCGAACAGGGCAAACTGACCGATTTGGAAAAGCAGGAACTCCGCGAGCTCGCCGAACGCCTTGCCGAAGAGGACGCAAACCAGTGAAAAGAGCAATCGAAACGGAGAGCCAAATACACATGAACCAATCCGAACAGAAGCGCGCGGCGCGCTGGAGTTAGTATGCAAAAGGAAATCCTGATGCGCCTTCTCGAAGTCACCATCTACAGTGCCGTGCTGTTGCTGGCCGTACTGCTGGCACGTCTGCTGCTCCGGCGCTGGCTCTCCCCCGCGTTGAAATACGCGCTGTGGTTTATCGTGCTTGTGCGCCTGATCGTGCCGGTCACGCTGGAGAGCAACTTTCATCTGATCAGCCTGCCGCAGAGCCAAGCCCCGGCAGCCGTACTACAGCCCGCCGAACCGACAGCGGAGCCGGAAGCGGGCGCAGTTGCTCCAGTGTTGGAAGACAGCCCGGCTGACAACGCGCCCGCGCTCGGACAAACGACGGTATCCAACTACCCGCAGGGTAGCCCGGCGCAGCCGCTCACGCTCTGGCAGTGGCTCTTAATCGCCTGGGCGGTGGGGTTCACGCTCGTTTTACTGGCGCACCTCGCGCTCTCGCTGCAGCTCAGCCGCCGGATTAGGCAGCTTGGCTGCCCGCCCGGAGAGAAGACGCAGACGCTTTACCGTGAGGTCAAGCAGGGCATGCGTATCCGCGCGGACGTTCCCATCGTGCTCATGGCGGATATCAAGAGCCCCGCGCTGACCGTGCAGTTCTTCCCCAAACTGCTGATACCGGATCGCCTGCTCTACGCAGCGGATCGCGAACACATGGCGTTTGCCATGGCGCACGAGCTGATGCACTACCGGCGGCGGGACTACCTCGTCTGCCTGTTGATTTCTCTATTGCGCGCCGTGTACTGGTTCAACCCCGTGGTATGGATCATGCCGCGCATCCTGCGGCTGGATATGGAGTCCGCCTGCGACGCGATGGTCGTTAAATCCATGAGTCGAGAACAAAAATTAAGCTACGTCAACCTCTTGTTGGCGCTTGCGGAAGAGAGTTCCGCCAAAGAGATTACCGAAAAAGGAGAATTTACCCATGAAGCGATTCAACCAATCGTCAACTGACCGCCTGCTGACCCTCGGCATGGCGCTGTATGCCGATCAAAAAACGATGGAGCGGCGCGTGCGCGGCGTCTTTGCCCGCAAAAAGAGCGCGAAACCCGCAAAACTGCTGACGCTGGCGCTCTGCCTGGCGCTTGCCGCAGGGTGCTTTACCACCGCCTGCCAGCCGGGCACGCAGCCCGCAAGCAATGGAAACGCTGCCGTTTCCGGCGGGAATGCCGCGTTGGTCTCCGGCGGAAACGCTTCTTCCGGCAACGCTTCCACTGGCGGCATATCTGCCGCAGGCATGACGCCCGAGCAGACGAAGGCGCAAAACATGGAATGGCATCAGCAAGAACTTAAACAGGCGCGCACGTTCGTTGCTCCCCCGGTGCGGGATATCTACCGCGATCAGCTCGGCGACTGGCGCGCGGACGAAGATCCGAATGCGGCGCTCGCCGAAGCGATGAGCGCAGCGGAAGCGTTCCTCGTTACTGCTAACCAGGTCTTCAACACGAGCTATACCGCAGCAGACATGACCGCCACGTACTATACGGACGCATCCGGCTTCCGCAGCGACGTCTACCGCCTCGACTCCAAGGACGGCGTGCTCTCCGGCGCGGTGGACGCAAAGACCTTTGCGTTTATCTCCGCCAACTGCGGTGTAGAACCCGCGGACAAAGCGCATCAGAGCCTGCTTGACGCGGGGGATCTGCTGGATACGGACTATGGCGATCATCTGCTCGACACGACCGACGCAGTCAAGCAGCTGGCAGACATCTTCGGCGGGGACGCGAGCGCGACGGTCAAGCATGGCGCTTCCTACGGTACCAATAAGCTTGCCGGATGGAATATGCAGGTGGAGGTGATGTTCCCGCTCAAAGACGGAAAATTCTGCCGCGCAATGATATACGGCGATCAGAATCTGACCGTCAGCAGCATCGGCGTCTACCCCGATTCGACCTGCGCGGATGAGGACGTTTACTGGCGCGCCGATCTAACCTGGGCGGAAGACGTAATCACAGTGGCCGCGCCGCAGGACTTCCGCAAGGGCGAACCCGGCGCGAACGATATGCCCGTCGAACAGGCTTACGACCTTTATTATAAACTTGTTGCCGCGGCAGGTACGCCGTACGGCAGAGCCGCCGAATCGCCCCAAGAGCCGAACGCGACGTTTTACGTGGACTATTCCGGCGCGCGGGAGAACTACTGGCATATCGAGGGTAAATACGCCAGATTCGATTTGACCAGCCAGACGGGGCATATGCTGAATCTGGAATCCAACAGTATGCTCGGTTTCTCCATGGATCTTATGGAGATCGACTACGATCATATGGGCGAGCAGGAATATATCGACGCAACCCGCGCGTTGTTTACCGCGATGTTCGGTGAGGACAGCGTCAAGGATGTGCTGGTCAACGCGGTGTACGACTACCACTACTGCACGGTCGATCCCGTCATGGCGGACGGAACCGCCTACGAAATCATGTTCCAGGACGGTTTGATCGTGGAAGCAACGTTCTTCTCCACGCAGGAGAAAAGCGGATTTGGCACGGACCCGAACTGGGCAGCCGACTGGATCTACAAAAACAATGAAACGGGCGAAACGTTCCATATGGGATGGTAAATCATAAATAATGCAAAAGCGCCGCGCGGGAACTCCCGCGCGGCGCTTTTCCGGCTCAGCCATAATTCCGGCTGGCGTGTCGCTCAATCATTTTCAAGTACGACGAGGTGTTTCAGTTCTTTCCCGCAGGCGCAGCAAGTCGCCGCAACCCAAATCCAGCCGAACGCCTCTCCGCGCTCATTTTCTTCCGCTTGCTCTGCGGCATCGGTCGGGTACTCCAGCGACACCTTGAGCGCAAACTCGTCTTTACCGCACTTGGGGCAAGCAAGCCGCTGTGGAATCTCCGACGAAATCTCTTCTTCTCTACGGCAGTTCAGCAGACGGATTTCGCCGCCGCAGCGAGCGCAGCGCGCTAAAAACGCAAACCCGCGTTCTGTGGCATAAAGCGAATATTCGCTCATCAGGCTCCGCTTCAGTTTCGCGTCGTAAAACACCTCAAACGCGCGGTCGCCGCAGCACTCCAGATAACCGGTCAGCACCGTATCCGATTTCGTTGTGACGTCGGTGATGCGAAAATGCCCGTTCAGCCGTTCGGGCAGGAGGCTGTATTCGGGCCGCGCCGCAAAAGCGTCCTCAGCGGTTCCCTGTTTGATCCAATCCTGTTCCAATGGAAGCTCCTTTTACACCCTTCAGTCGATGAAAACCGCGCGCTCGGCAATCCGAACCGCCTTTTTCCACTCCCGCGTGCGCGTTTGGCAAAGATAGGTAAACATCGCAACTTGCCGCCTGTTGGAGACAAACTGAAACGCCGTGTTCCAGCCGTCCGACTGTTCGCCTTCCGCAGAGACGGAAATGTGGTTCGGGTGCGATTCGTCCAGAGTCAATGTGCGCGTCAAACAAACATCATTCTGCTTGATATAGCGTTTCGCCAGCAGAACAAGGTATTCCATCAGATCTTCGCCGCCCGTTTCCGCCGTGTGCAGGGAAACCATCTGCGCGCCTTCGCCGTTTGGGTGATAGCAGAGAAGACAGTCTTCGCCTTCCTCTGTTCTCCATCCGAACGGAAGAGTCAGACGCAGCGTATTCTGATAAACAACCCGCATTGTTTTCTCCCTTTGTCTGCATGTTTCAATTGTGTTCTTTTGACAGCTTAGCACAACGGAAAAGCACTGTCTATGTTGAAAACAGTATGAAAAAGCCGCGCATCTCTGCACGGCTGAAAGAACGTCTTTTGAAATTAGAAGGTCACTTCATGTTCGTGTTGGACATGGACTTGATCTTTCTGCGCGTCATGGCGCGCATGAGGGCGACCTTGCTGTGCGCCATGTTGCCAACGTTCTCGGCGGTGTTGGCGATGCGCTCATAGGCGCGCTGCTCGGCTTCTTCGGCGCGTTTTTCGTCGATCTCCTCCGGCCACTCGCAGGCCTGCGAGAGGATATATACGCCGTCCGGGCGCACTTCGATAAACCCTTCGGAATGGAACGCCGTGCGTTCCTCGCCTTCCGCCGGATGGATGATCAGCGCGCCGACGCCCAGCGCGGATACCATTGGCACGTGCCCGGCCATGACGCCGATTGAGCCCGCAATGGTCTCCACACTGACGTAAACCGCGTTTCCGCTGTAGAATTCACGCTCCGGCGTCAGCACCATGAGCGGGAACGGCTTAGCCATTTTTCTGCATCTCCCTGTGCTTTTCGCGCACTTCGTCGATGTTGCCCGTCATTAAGAACAGCGATTCAGGAATATCGTCGGCTTTGCCCTGCACGATCTCCTCAAAGCTCGTAATCGTCTCCTCCAGCGGCACGGACCTGCCGGGCGCGCCGTTATACACCTCCGCCACATGCATGGGCTGGGAGAGGAAATTCTGAATCTTTCTCGCGCGGTAAACCGTCATACGGTCGTCGTCCGAGAGCTCGTCCATGCCGAGAATGGCAATGATATCCTGCAGCTCGTGGTAGCGCTGGAGCGTCTCCTGCACCTGCCGCGCCACGCGGTAGTGCCGATCGCCCACGATGGCGGGCTCGAGAATGCGCGAGCTGGAAGCGAGCGGATCCACGGCGGGATAGATGCCGATTTCCGCAACCGAGCGGGAAAGCACGGTCGTTGCGTCCAGATGCGAAAAAATCGTTGCCGGCGCGGGGTCGGTCAGGTCGTCCGCGGGTACATAGATGGCCTGCACGGACGTAATCGAGCCGTGCGGCGTGCTCGCGATGCGCTCTTCCAGCTCGCCCAGCTCGGTGGCCAGCGTCGGCTGGTAGCCCACGGCGCTCGGCATGCGTCCCAGCAGCGCGGAAACTTCGTTGCCCGCCTGCACGAAACGAAAGATGTTGTCGATAAAGAGCAGCACGTCCTGGTGCATTTCGTCGCGCATGTACTCCGCCATGGTCAGCCCCGCAAGCGCCACGCGCATGCGCGATCCCGGCGGTTCGTTCATCTGCCCGAAGGCAAGGGACGTCCGCGCGATAACCCCGCTTTCCCGCATTTCGTTGATCAAGTCGGTGCCCTCGCGGCTGCGTTCGCCAACGCCCGTGAACACGGAATATCCGCCTCGGTTCTTGGCGATGTTATGGATGAGTTCGAGAATGAGCACGGTTTTGCCGACGCCCGCGCCGCCGAACAGGCCGATTTTGCCGCCGACGGGATAGGGCGCGAGCAGGTCGATGACCTTGATGCCGGTTTCAAACAGCGTCGTGGAAGGCCGCTGCTGCAAAAAGGGCGGCGGTATCTGATGTACGTCCCGATGCGGGGCAACGATATCGCCCAGACCGTCGATGGGACGGCCGAGGCAGTCGATCACGCGGCCGAGCACGTTTTCGCCGACCGGCACGCGGATGCCGCCGCCGGTGTTGAGCACTTCAATGCCGCAGTACAGGCCCTCCGTGGGTTCCAGCGCGATAGTGCGCACGATGCCGGGCGCGTAGTGCTGCACGACTTCCATATGCACGGAAAGCTCGCCAACGGTCTCCAGAAGCGTCTTGATGGGCGGTTCCGCGCCTTCCAGAAAGCGAACGTCCAGAACGGGCCCCGCGATGCGCACGATGGTGCCGAGCTTTTCCTTGGGCGTTTTGGTTTTTCGCGGCGCTTTGTCCTGCGCCTGTACAGCCCCGGACGCGCTTGGATTCTCTTTTTCTATTTCAAACTGTTCCGATTGTGTCATTTTCTGTGACCCTCCGGTTGGTATCCGCCTTCCGGCGTACGCACCGCATTGGCGGCGTTCGCCGCGCCGATGATATCGGCAAGTTCGTTGGTAATCGTCAGCTGGCGCACGGCGTGGTACTGCTGGGTGAGCTTTTCAATCATCTTGTCCGCGCTGCGCGTTGCGTTTTCCATGGCGGCCATGCGCGAGCAGTTTTCGCTGGCGAACGCATGTACGATCGCACCGTAGATATACCCGATCAGCAGCTGCGGAATCAGCGCGTCGAGCACCTCGCCCGGCGACGGCTCGTAGAGTATCTGAAAGTCCTCCACCCTGTCCGGGCGGCTGTAAGAGCGCTTGAAGTCGTCCAGCTCGATGGGCAGAAGCTTCTGCTCCTTGGGCTCACGCGTAAGCGTGTTGATAAACCGCGTGTAGACGATTCTGAGTTCGTCAATCTCGCCGCTGTCGTAGAGCTCGGTCAAAATTGTAACCAGCCTTCGCACGGGTTCGAGCTTTGGGTGTTCGGCCAGGCGTTCAAACCTGCGGTCGGGCGTTAACCCCTCGCGCATAAAGTGAAACGTAGCCACGCTGCCAATGGTGAATAGCTGCGTCACCTGTCGTTCGGCAATCAGCCTGTCCGCCAGCGAGAGCACGCCGTGGTTATACGCGCCGGAGAGGCCTTTTTCGCCCGCAACGACGATATAGCCGACCTTTTTGCCCTCGCGGTGCGTAATGTACGGGTGCGTAATGTCGCCCGTGTGGGTGCGGATATCGACAATTGCGTCCAGCGCGCGGTTAAAGTAGGCGCGGTTCTTCTGGATTCCGTCCAGCGCGCGGCGCATGCGGGCGGCGGAGACCATGTGCATGGCATTCGTAATCTGCCGCGTCTGCTTGACGCTTTTGATATGAAAGCGGATATCGCTCATGTTCGGCATAGCCTCGCCCCCTTTCTAAAACAGTCTGCAGACCTTGTCAGCCCCTGCAGAGCAGCTTGTACGTTTCGATGCAGCTGACCATATTCGCAATCATCTCGTCGGTCAGATCGCCCGTTTCCTCAAGCTGATTGAGCAGTTCAAAGTTGTTGCGGTGCGCATACTGCAATAAGCCCTTATGGAAGGCGCGCACGCCGTCGGAGGGGATATCCTTGCAGTAGCCGTTCATCACCGCGTACAGCACCAGCACCTGTTCGCTCATGGAGAGCGGCTCATGCTGGTTCTGCTTGAGCGTTTCGGAGAGGCGGTCGCCGCGCTCCAGAATGCCTTTTGTCACGCTGTCAATATCCGAACCGAACTGGGCAAACACCTGCAGTTCGCGGTACTGCGCCAGCGTCAGGCGGAGCGTTTTTGCAACCTTGCGCATCGCCTTTTTCTGCGCTGCGCTGCCCACGCGCGAAACCGAGAGGCCAACGTTGACCGCAGGGCGAATGCCCGCGTGAAACAGTTCCGGCTCCAGATAAATCTGCCCGTCCGTAATGGAGATGACGTTCGTCGGGATATACGCCGAAATATCGCTGGCCATGGTCTCAACGATGGGCAGCGCGGTCAGCGACCCGCCGCCGAGCGCCTCGTTGAGGTGGCCGGAGCGCTCCAGCAAACGGCTGTGCAGGTAAAATACATCTCCGGGGTACGCCTCGCGTCCCGGCGGACGATGCAGCAGCAGCGACATGGCGCGGTAGGCCACGGCGTGCTTGGAAAGGTCGTCGTAAATAATCAGCACGTCCTTGCCGCCGTACATGAAGTGCTCGGCAATCGAGCAGCCCGCGTAGGGAGCAAGGTACTGCATGGCCGCGCAGTCGCTGGCGTTGGCGGCAACGATGACGGAATAGTCCATCGCTCCCGTGGCGGTCAGCGTTTCGTAAATCTGCGCGATGGTGGAAAGCTTTTGACCAATGGCAACGTAGACGCAGAGCACGCCGTTGCCGCGCTGGTTGATAATCGTATCCACCGCGATGGTAGTTTTGCCGGTCTGCCTGTCGCCAATGATGAGTTCGCGCTGGCCGCGGCCGATGGGGATGATGCTGTCCACCGCGAGAAGGCCGGTCATCAGCGGCTCGTTGACCGCCTGGCGGTCAATGATGCGCGGCGCGGGCGATTCCAGCGGGCGGTAAGCGGAGGGATTGAGCGGCTTGCCGTCCAGCGGCATGCCGATGGGGTTGATGACGCGCCCGAGCAGTTCCGGGCCGACCGGCACTTCAACGACTTTGCCCGTGCCGCAGACGCGTTCGCCAACGTGGACTTCGTCCTGACCGTTGAGCAATACGGCGCCGACGCCGTCGAGTTCCAAGTCCATGGTCATGCCGAACACGTCCCGGTCAAAGGAAATCTCTTCGCCATAGCGCGTATGCGAAAGGCCTTCAATGCGCACGACGCCGTCGCCAACGGACGTCACCGTGCCGTATTCGTAAACGGCGGGTTTGTTCGAGTAGGTGCTCAGCCGCTTTTTTAAGACCGCGCCGATCTCTCTTGCCGTACGGTCCGCGGGAGCCGCGCCCATCAGTTTGACGTCTTCGGAGACGAACTCCGCGCCCGGTATGCCTTCGCTGTTCGAAACCAGCGAGTGCTGGGCTTCCTTCATGCGGAAAGCGACGCTTGCGTCGTATACCTTGCCGTTGATCATGGCGAGGAAGCCGCCAACCAGATTTTCGTTGCGGCGTACGTCAAACTCGACCTCTTCGCCGAGCAGTTCGGTGAAGTGGGCCTTGATGGAATCGATTTGCTCCTTGCCGAACGGACCGGCAATGTATAGTTCACCCTTCAGAGCCATATCGTGTCTACTTTCTGACAATTCGCTGTTTGCGGCAAGCCGTGCCGCGCTGCAGGTTCAGTCGTTTTTTCCGCGGAACGCAAAACCGAACCGTCCTGCGGTTCTGCAGGTTGATGCGCATGCCTGCAAGGTTTATAAAGCGTTACACAACCCGCTTGAAAAAGCTGTCGATCATGTGCTGGTGATCCTTGGGGTTGACCTCGCGTTCGAGAATTTTCCCCGCCAGACCTACCGCGAGCTCCGCCGTTTGGGCCTTGAGTTCGCCCAGCATTTCTTCATGCTCCGCCGCCGCCTGTGCTTTGGCATCCGTCAGGATGCGCTGCGCTTCGCGCTTGGCCTTGTCGCGCATGTCTTCCGACTCGCGTTCAACGGTCTTGCGTTTTTCCTCGGCAATTCGCTCCGCGGCAATCTTTGCGTCCGCCATAGAGGCCTCGTAACGCGTTTTCAGCGCGTCCGCGTCCTTTCGGTCGGCGTCGATTTCCGCGCGCTCACTGGCAAACTTCGCCTCCCGCGCGTCCATAAACTTTTTGACCGGTTTATAGAGGAACGTGCGCAGAAGCAGAAAGAATACCAGGATATTGAGCACATGCTCGATAAAATCGATCAGGTGAAATTCCATTGATACCCCTCGAATCTCGTCGTTACTTACCCATTGTAAAGATCATGATCAGTGCGGTGAGAAAGCCGTAAATGGCCGTCGATTCCGTCAGCGCAAGGCCGAGAATCAAGAGCGCGTTGATCTTGGAGTTTGCTTCCGGCTGGCGTGCAACCGCCTCCACCGCTTTGCCGGTCGCAATGCCCATGCCAAGGCCCGCGCCCGCACCCGTCAGCACCGCAAGACCCGCGCCGATTGCGACTAATCCGATATCCGTCATAGTTGAACCCTCCTAATATATGCTGGAAAATCCTTGTTTCTTTGTTTGACGCGCGCCACGCGCGGTTTTTTCGTTTGTTTTACGTTCTCAGTCCTCTTCCACCGCTTCGCCGATAAACGTCAGCGAAAGGTTGATGAAGATGAAGAACTGTATCAGCGGGTGGAACGCGTTAAAGTAGAGCCCCAGCACCGCAGGAATGCCGACTGCGAACGCGCCCAGCGCGTAGTACAAAAGGTCGATTACGATCATTCCGCCGAACATATTGCCGAACAACCGGCAGGCCAGCGAAACCGGAACCGCGATGTCCGAGAGGATCTTGAACGGCGAAACGACCGGGTTCGGCTTGAGGATGGTCTTAATGCGCCCCTTAACGCCTTTTCTGCGGATGCCGTAGTAGTTGATCAATACGAACGTCACCAGCGCGTAGGAAAGCGTCATGGTCAGATCCGCCGTCGGCGGACGGAAACCGAAGAGCTCGATCACAGCGGAGCCGATAAACAGCGCCGCCAGCGCGAAAAAGTAGGCCGAGAGGTTCTCGTTGCCGCTGCCGAACTTCTCTTTGGTAAAATCGGATACCGCGCCGACCGCCGTTTCCAGCACAAGCTGGAGGCCGCGCGGCGTTTCCTTGAAGCGCGGAACCAGCAGGTAGCGCACGAGCAGGGCGATGACCAAAAACACCGCGATGACGATCCAGGCGATCACCACCGACGAGCTCACGGAGAAGCCGAAAATCTGCATCCGCGCCGGGCTGATGGAGACCTCGAAGGTTTTCGATGGCCCTGTAAACAGGCCGAGCAGCAGTCCGCTGAACACCCAGAGCAGCACGACGCCAAGCATCATCAGCATGCTGCGTTTTTTCTTGACTGCTTTGAAGTTTGCATCGTCCGCAGCGGGCAGCTTAACGCGGGAACGGTATACCAGCGCGGCTGTTCCTAAGAGCAGCGACAGAGCAAGGGCTATGATCTTTCCGACAGATGGCATTTGCATTTCGGACTCAGCGGTCTCCTTTCCCTTTTCTCTGAAGAACGATATTCACGATAAACGCGCCAATAATCAGCGCGGAGGAAATCCCAATGCCGCACCAGAGCAAGTCGCTTCGAAAGTAAAGCGCAACCGGTACGATTGCGGCGGCAAACAAAGCGAGCTTGCAGAGCACGATTCCCAGTATCTTGAGGCTCTCGCCCTTCTGCAGCGCGCGCGTCAGCTGCGTGAGAAGAAAGAGTTCTCCCGCTCCGCAGACAAGACCGATCAGCAAACCGGCCAATGCAATTCGCCCCCTTCGCGGCGGTGCGTGGGGTAGTGGTGTGCTCCGCGCGCCGCGTGCCTGCTAATGCCCGTCTTTATCGCGGTTTGCCCACCTGGCTGACCCAAACAACAATCGCGATTGGCAAAAGTAACGCATTTTGAATACGGCTATCATAGCGCAGACGTTCCGGGAAGTAAAGCCCTTTTTTATTGGCTCTGTTTGATAACCGTCATTCTTTGCGCATTGTGCGGAACATTCGTCGGTAATTGTCTATCGATCCGGGCGCGTTTGCGCTTCCTCCGGGAAAAATGCCCGCTGCAGCGCGCAAACCCGCCGTTCAACCGATTCCCGCGTCAGTTCGCTTTCGTAAGCCAGTTCGTAGCCGTGCGTTGCGCCCTTGACCAAGCGGTATTCCACGCGGGAGCCACCCGCCTCCAGCGCGCCCGCAAGCGCCGCGCCTTCGTCCCTGAGGCAGTCGAACTCCGCCGTTTCCACATAGGCGTCCGGCAGGCCGGCAAAGGACTCCGCCTCCAGCGGAGAAGCGTATTCTCTCGGTGCGGAACCACAGCCGTCGAGGTATAATTCCCACATTCGCTTTGTGGCTTTTGCGTTCCAAAACGGCGTATCCGGAAAGGCTTTTATGGAAGCCGTTTCCTGCCGCGCGTCCGCAACGGGATAGATCAGCAGGAGAAAACGCGCGGCTTTGCCTCTTTTGTCACGAGACATCAGGCTGGCCGCCATGGCGAGCGCGCCGCCCGCGCTGTCCCCGCCGAGCGCAATTCGTTCAGGGTCGATTCCGAGCGCATGCGCGTGTTCCGCCGCCCACTGAAAAACGGCATAGCAGTCCTCCGCTCCTGCAGGGAACGGATGCTTCGGCGCGAGGCGGTAGTCCGCAAGCAGCACTTTGCAGGGTGTTTTTTCTGCGTATTCGCAGGCAAGTTTGAGGTGCAGCGGGCTTAAGCCGAGCGCAAACCCGCCGCCGTGAAAATAAACGAGACACGGCGCGTTTTCACCCGCTCCTTCCGGCACAAGGAAAAACGCATTCACGCTTTCCGCGCCGTTCGGAATATCGATCTGCTTTACCTCTATCCCCTTGGGAAAACGGAACGCGCGAACGCCCAGCTTTGACAGCGCGTTGGCAATTGGCAGCGCGTTTTTTTGCATAGGGAACGCGACGCTCCCGAATTTCTGCAAATCGGAATGAACCGGATACTTCGTCATTTGCTCTCCTCCTGCCCTTCTTCCAGCGCAAACAGGCTCGCCTGATAGTCCCGCACGAAGAAGCGCTTCCCTTTTTGCTGGATTGTATGCCCTTCCATCTCCAGCCGCAGGCGCTGTGCTTCGATTCCACCGGGGTACTTTTCGTTGAGTTCGCCTTCCCGCTTGAGCGTTCGCCAGTAGGGCGTTTCGTCCTCTGTCCGCTCACTCGAAGCCAGCGCGACAATGTTGATGAAGATGCCTGCCGTCAGCGGGCAGGTGCTGTTCGCGCCGCTCTGCTTGGCCAGATACGTGCGAATCGCATCCGAGGTAATCACTTTTCCGTACGGGACGCGCCGCATGATCTCGTCGTAAGCAAGCGGCGGCGCAATCAGCAGTTTCGTGCCGCCGTTTCGCGCAATCTCGCGCGCGTCGGTCACTTCGACAATCTTTGGCATGTCTCCACTGTCGCGGAGTTTCTCATTGCTCGATTTTCTCGCCATAAACGCCCCTTCATAAATTCACTTTTTTTCCGCGCCGCGCAATCAACGGTAAAAGCAAAGCCGCGGCTTCCCAGCGGCTCTGTGGCGTTATCGCGCCAGAGAAAAATACAGCACAACGAATAGTCCCAGCGCGATGCGGTACCAGCCGAACGCCGTGAAGTCGTGCTTTTTGACAAAACGGATTAAAAACGTAATCGCGCCCAGCGAAACCAGAAACGCCGCGATCATACCGCTGGCGAGCAGCACCGCTTCCATGCCGGTAAAACCAAGGCCGAACTGCACGAGCTTGAGCAGGCTCGCGCCCAGCATGACCGGAATCGCGAGAAAAAACGTGTACTCCGCCGCCGTCGCGCGCGAAACGCCAATCATCAGCGCGCCTACGATGGTTGCGCCCGAGCGGGACGTGCCCGGAAACACCGCCGCGATCAGCTGGAACAGGCCAATCCAGATGGCCGCGCGGTAGGATAGCTGCCCGATCGATTCGCAGGTGGGAATCCGCCCTTTGTTGCGCCGCTCCAGAAGGATGAACACGACGCCAAAGAGAATCAGCATAACGGCGACGGTCTGGTAGTTGTAGAACAGCCGGTTCAGCTCGTCGTCCCAAAGCAAGCCCACGATTGCCGCGGGGACGCAGGAGATCAGAATTTTGAGCCACATGCTCAGCGTCGGCTTGTCCCAGCGAAACCCGCCGCTAAGTGAGAACGGAATGAGCCGTTTCCAATATATAACGACCACCGCGAGGATTGCGCCGAGCTGGATGACGACCAGAAACATATCCCAGAACGCTGCGCTCACATCGAGGCGCAGAAACTCGTTGAGCAGTATCATATGCCCCGTGCTGCTCACGGGAAGCCACTCCGTAATGCCCTCCACAATGCCAAAGAGAATCGCCTTGAGAATTTCCAGCATGTTTACCCCCTGCTAACCAATCGCCTGTATCTGCGCGTATTTTACCGGCTTGCCGAAGCGCTTTGTGCTCGCCACTGTTTTGCGGGCGCGAGCGCTGCCCTTCTGCTTACCTGATCTGCTTTCATTCAAGCTTTCACAAGCTTTTTCTTGTTCTCTGCTGCCCGCAGGTTCCGGCGAACCCGGATTACCTCGACCCTGCGAAACAACTTGATTTCACGACGTTTGGGACGCTTTTATTAAACCATAGACCGCCGGTTCGGGCAACCGGCGCAGAGGATTTTTCAGCATCGCCCGATTTTCGCCACGCGCCCCTACAAAAAAGAGCGCCGTACGACGCTCTTTTTGTAAATCCAATCCGTTCGCTTTCGCCAGCCAAAGCCGCTAGAGTTTGATGACGATGTGCTTTCTGTGCAGCAGATACCCCACCGCGATGAGGATGCTCAGAAAAACCGTGAGCTGAATTGCCGCGAGCCACGCGGGCGCGCCCGCATACCAATGCGGATTCTGCGGCACGGCAAGCAGCCCAAGCATCAGCATATGCAGTACGTAAAGCCCCAGCGGATTTTCGCCCACCCAGCAGAGCGGGCCGCGCGTTTTCCAGTTCCTGGTGAGCAGTTCCACCGCCAGATACAAAAGTGCGGAAATCGCCAGCGTCAGCAGCACAAAGCTCGCGGAAACGCGGTTTTTGCTGACCGGCGTTAGAAACGCCGCGGCGACGGCCAGCGCGGAAACGGCGAGGCTCCCGAAGATATACGCCTTGAGCCCCTTCTCCTTGAGGTCGGCAAGGCCGGTTGCCATAACCAGCATGGCGCTCCAGGAGATAGCCCCGAAGATGCCGCCGTGCGGGGTTGTGAGCACCATATCCAGCATCGATCGGTCGAGTATAAACTGGTAAGCCGCCAACAGCGCCAGCCCCGCGAGGATGCGCGGCACCGGCTTGAGCCGGCTGAACGCAAGGCAGATCAGCCCCGCAACGCCGATGGACTGCAGCACGCCCCACTCCGCGTGAATGCCCGCGAGCACGTCCCCACCCGCGGAAAGAAACGCGCCAATGCCGAGCAGCGCCAGATACCGCGTTGCAAAATGGCCGTACGCTTCGCTTTTACTGAAGCTTGCGCGCTTGCGAAACGACCTTCCGTAGAGAAGACCTATGGCAAAGAGAAAGATCGAAGCGATGGTATCCGTAATCGTAAAGCCGATGTCCGGCGCGTGTTTGAGCCACGCGGGAACAATCTCCACCTCGCCGAGGTAGTTTGCCACCGCCATCATCAACACCGCGAGCCCGCGGAAACGGTCAATTGCGCTGTTTCGCTGCTGTTCCATACCTCTCCACGCCTTTCTGAATGTTCTTTTTTATATGCTTGATCGATTATCCGAATCCGTTTTCGAGCCCGTATAATCGAACGCGCCGTTTGTCAGTTGCCGTTAACGCGGTTTCTGCCCGCTCGTTTGGAAGCGTACAGCGCCTGATCCGCCGCCTGCAGCAGTTCTTCACGGGTTGTACCGTTTTCCGGAAGGGCTGCAACGCCAAAGGACATCGTAATTACGCCCGTAACGGTCGTTCCCTCGCCAAACGGAATCTTCTCCGCTTCCAGACGCATTGCGCCGGCGCGCCTGACCGCCTCCTCCTGCGAGCATTCCGGCAGAATCAGCACGAACTCGTCCCCGCCGTAGCGGCAGACGACGTCGGACGCGCGAACGCTCTTCATTAAAAACCGCGAGACCCGCTCGAGTATCATATCGCCAGGCACATGCCCGCAGGTGTCGTTGATCGACTTGAACCCGTCGATATCTGCCATCACCACCGCGAGCGAGCGATCTTTGCGCATGGCGCGCGTGATTTCGCGGTCGAAGGTTTCTTCCATATAGCGGCGGTTGTACAGCCCCGTAAGCGGATCCCGCACAGAGAGCTCGCGGAGCTTCGCTTCGTCGCGCCGGAGTTCGTTGCGCTGCTGCTCAATCTGCTCGAGCTGCTTGCGGTTGGAAAAACT
The DNA here is from genome assembly GCA_963674535.1 of Christensenellaceae bacterium. Lineage (GTDB taxonomy): Bacteria > Bacillota > Clostridia > Christensenellales > CAG-138 > UBA7703. Next base: position 2,489,068 of record OY771363.1, read on the forward strand.
TGCCAGCGTACCTATGGTTGCCGTAAACAGCACAAACGCAGCGAGGCTCGGCCAGTTGATGGCGCGCAGCGCCGGGCTGAGCAGGATAAACGCAATCAGCCCGCACATCTGAAACAGCGCAATGCCGACCGTCACCCGCTCGGAAAGCAAAATCGAGCACAGCTGAATGGAGATGCCAATATACACCAGCGGCACAAAATCCCCCGCCAGTACGGTTGGATCCAACAGGATGGAAGCCCAGGGACCGAGTACCATACAGATGGTCGTTATCCAGGCGGAGAGAATATACTTGCCTTTAACATTCAGTATCAGCGCGGCCAGAATCAGAATAAAGAGCGCGGCAATCAGCAAGGAATAAAACGCCAGCCGCCCGCCGCGATCGACAAAGACAACGAGAATCGCCGTTGCAAGCAGGAGCGAGAGAAAGACGCACTGAAAAACAAAAAGGGCAACCGCTCTTCTTAATAGATGATCTCCATGTTTCTTTCGAAAAACAGAAATGAATGCGCCGATGTTTCCTGCCCGCATTTGACAAGTACCAACTTTCCCGCTGATCTGTCCGGTTGACATCACTTTACAAAAAAACCGTGGCTCAGCCAAGCTTAATTTCCTATAAAATAAGTAAGAAAGGAAGCGTTTCTGAAAAAGAGGATGATGTGTGCCAGCAATGGCGAAGGCGTCCGCAGAAACGAACCGAATGTTTTCTTTTCACATTCTATTCTTTCGCTTCCGCGCCGTCAACTTCCGCATTGCGCCGGATGCAGAAAATGCCCGTTTTTCCGCGGCTGTTTTCTCTTTTATTGCGTCATGCGCAAAGAAGACACAATGTTTTTGCTTTACAAAGCGACTCAACTGTGTTAACCTTTGCAAGTATTAGTGATGCTTCAAAACCGAACACTGAGGTTCGGAAACGCTATTTAGCTATAAAAATCCCGTTGACTGTCGCATTAATGATACGCCCAGGCAAGAAAACAACATCACTTGCCGTACGGCTCGGAGCGTTCCGCTCCGTCGTATCAATAGCGAACAGGCCGCGGGGACACGATCGAAAGACGATGCCCTCTAACCGTTGGCATGGTCTTATTTTTATGGAAACCGGAACAGAAAGATTCAATATATGTTATACCAGGAACTCCTTTCCGCACCCATGCGGAACACGCTTGAAAGAGCGAACTACCACACTCCGACCCCTATTCAGGAGCAAACGCTCGAACCGCTGATGAACGGCCGCGACCTCGTAGGCGTAGCGCAGACGGGCACAGGCAAAACGGCGGCGTTCGTCATTCCCATCGTGGAGCGCATCCAGCCGGAAAACCGCAAAGTACAGGCGCTCATCCTCTGCCCTACGCGCGAACTCGCGCTGCAGACCACGAGCGTAATTAAAAAGCTCTCCGCGCACCTGCCCATCCGCACGGTCAGCGTTTACGGCGGGCAGTCCCCCAACGTCCAGCTGCAGGCGCTCCGTCAGGGCGCGCAGATCGTCGTTGGCACCCCCGGCCGCGTCAAGGACTTTATCGGTCAGAACGCGCTCAAGCTCGCAAACGTTCGCTTTGTCGTTCTGGACGAAGCGGATGAAATGCTCGATTACGGCTTCTTGCCGGATATCAAATCCATCCTCTCCTATGTCACGGGCGAGCATCAGACCATGCTCTTTTCCGCGACCATGAGCAAGGAAATTTCCGTCATTGCCGAAAAGTATCTGGTCAATCCGCTGCGCGTTGAAATTGGCAGGCGCAACGAACCGACCAAGACCGTCCGCCAGATGTGCGTGCATACCGCGGAAGCGGGCAAAATCGTCACCGTGGGCCAGCTTATGCAGCAGACTTCTCCCCGGCTGACGCTGATCTTTTGCAACACACGCCACCGCGTGAAGTCCGTTACCAAGAAGCTGCTCGCCAGCGGCACGGCGACCGCCTGCCTGCATGGCGACCTGTCCCAGAACCAGCGCAACAGCATTATGCGCGAGTTCCGCGCGGGCAAGACCCCCGTTCTGGTTGCAACCGACGTCGCCGCGCGCGGCATCGACGTGGACAACATCGATCTTGTGATCAACTACGACGTGCCGGACAAACCGGAATATTACGTCCACCGCATCGGCAGAACCGGCCGCGCAGGCCACTCCGGCCTTGCCTGCACGCTGGTCAGCGAGCAGGACAGCGGGCGTCTGCAGACCATCAAGCGCCAGTACAACGTGCTCATGGCGCAGTAACAGCCGAACCACTTGCCGTCCGTGGAAACGCGGACGGCTTTTTTTGTTTCGTGCGTCGTCGGTCAACATTTTCGCTTTTTTAGCGAACAAACACCGTGCGTTATCGTTGACGTTTGTGCGCTTCAATACTAGAATAGAGTAAGAGTTGGTTCCCCAGTGTCGGCAGCCGTCTCGCCGGTTTCGGCGGGTTGCGGATGAATGCCATATGGGAGTTCGAACACACTCGATGGATTACCAACGAAAAAGAGGTTTATCATGATTAAGCGCTGGCAAAAGATGCTCAACGTAATCAACCGGCTCGTCGAACTTGCCCTGATTTTTGCCTCGTACTTCGGCTCGGTTGCCTTCTGGCTTTTGCTCATTCGTCACGACCCCGAGAACATCGCGCTGCAGCTCTCCTCCGCGGGATGGTACGCTCTGTTTTATGCCCTGATCATCATATTGATTTATCAGCTGGTCGGCCTCTACGACTCCGTCCGCGCAAAACCCATTGGCAACGAAGTCAAATGGGTACTGGGCGTCAACGCGCTGGTAACTCTGCTCGGCGCGGCTCTTTTGTATCTCTTCCGACTAACCAACTTTTCGCGCGGCGTTCTGTTTTTCATCTATGTGCTCTCCTGCCTGCTCATCTTGGGCAAGCGTCTTGTCGTGCGCAAAGCGCTCGCCTTTTACCGCAGCAAGGGGTTCAACCAAAAGCATGTCATCGTCGTCGGCAGCGGCCCGCTGGCGCGAAAGTACGTTGAGACCATCCGTCGCACCCCGCGCTATGGCTACACCATCGACGGGTACATCGGCAACTCGCAGACCATGACCGAAATTCCCTATCTCGGCACGTGGGAAGCGGTCGGCAGCCAGATTGTCGAACAGTCGGACGCGGACGAAATCGTCGCCGCGCTCGATCAGGCCAACCTTTCGCTCCTGCCAAAGATCATCGCCGCAACCGAAAAGCACGGCACGAAGGTCTCCATCATTCCATATTTCAACGACTACATTCCCGCAAGCACGACGATTGAAACACTCGGGGACTGCAAGCTCCTCAACGTGCGCACCATTCCGCTCGACTTTCCGGCAAACGCAATTACCAAGCGCCTGTTCGATATTTTCGCTTCCCTGTTTTTAATCATTCTAACCAGCCCGGTCATGCTGTTTGCGGCCATCGGCGTTAAAATTTCCAGCCCGGGGCCGGTCATCTTCCGCCAAAAGCGCGTCGGCAAAAACAAAAAGCCGTTTGAGATGTTCAAGTTCCGCTCCATGCGCGTCAACAGCGAGGAAAACACCGCCTGGACGACCGACAACGACCCGCGCAAGACCCGCTTCGGCAGCTTTATCCGCAAGACCAGCATCGACGAACTGCCGCAGTTCTTCAATGTCCTTCGGGGCGAAATGAGCCTGATCGGGCCGCGTCCGGAACTGCCGCATTTTGTCGAGCAGTTCAAGGAGACCGTTCCGCTCTACATGCTCAAGCACCTCGTGCGCCCCGGCATCACCGGCTGGGCGCAGGTCAACGGCTTCCGTGGCGACACCTCCATCGAGGGGCGCGTCGAGCACGACATCTGGTACATTGAGCACTGGACGCTTGGGCTGGACTTGCGCATCTGCGTTTTAACCGCGTTCGGCGGCATTGTAAACAAAGAAAAGGTGCGCCGGTCAGAATAACGGTTTTCTCCATCTTCCGCGTGCCGCGCCGGAGAAAAGGTACGTTCACTCTGTACCCTCGCCTTCTTCCCCTGCGGTGCGGCGCTCTTGCGGCGCAAGTGTGCTTTCACTATAATGAAGAAAAAGACAAGGAGGACTATTCGATGGGCTTTATCAAACGGCTCCTGGGCATCGGCGTTACCGTCGGAGCGACGGTTGCAGCCGTAAAAGTTGCGGAGCAATATAAGGAAAACAATCCCAACGGCGTGCAGGACGTCAACGGCGACGGCAAGGTGGATGTACGCGACGTAGCATCCGAAGTGGTCAAGGCCGCAACGGAAGTGTATCACGAAGCGGAATCCGCCGTGCGGCAGAAAGCGCCCGTCGTGACCGGCAAGGTGGAGGACGTTGTCAACGGCACCGCCGAAACCATTAAAAACGCCGTGCACGACTCCACTAACCCGTAAAGCAGAACTGCGGGCAAAACAAGCGAGCCGCCTCCGCCGTTTAGCGGAAGCGGCTTTTGTCTGCTGCAAACTGAATTTGAAAGGATCTGTATGATTCCGGAACAGAAAAACCCGATCAAGCCGGTGTTTAACCGCAGTATACCTAAGCACGCCGCAAGCTGCCTGATTCTGTACGCGTAAACGCCTTACGCGCTCACCGAGCGCACGATCATAGAAACCCCGTTGGGAATCACCGTCAGGCTCGCGTTTGCTCCTTTGAGCGCGCGAGCCTTTTTCAGCGCTTCGTCCAGCGACGGCGCGTACTCCATCTTCGTTTGCCAGATCGTTTCGGCCAGTTCTCCGCGCGTGGCAAAGATGACCGTGTGTTTTATTAAGATGCGCGCGAGGATCTGGCTCTGCCACTGGTCGGGAATTGTCCGCTCCTGCGGCGTTGCCAGAATGGAATCGTACAGCGCGGACGCACTCTCACAATCACAGAGCGAGCGGTAAAAGTCCTCCCCGCCCACCCCGTCCGCGCATTCGGCAAGCAGAATCAGCACGCCGCCCGGTTTTGCCGCGACTTCCGCGGTGGAAAGTCCCTTGACGCACTGATACACGTTTTGATCCAGCGGCGCGCCGCCGTTGGTGGTGATTACGATATCCGCGCTCCTCGCTTCCACCTCGCAGTACGGGCGCAGGAACGCGCATCCGGCCAGATGCGCCTCAACAGGATCGCCCGCAAACGCCGCGACGGTCTTCTTTTGCTCGTTGATGACCACGTTGACGATATAGCTGAGCTTTGCCATGCTTGCCGCCGCCAGCATATCCGTATGGATCGGGTTGCCTTCGAGAATGCCCGCGCGGGCGAATTTGCTGTCGATAAAACGGCTGCAGTGGTTGCCAAGCACGGTCACGCGGTCGCAGACGCCGGGCAGAACGCTCTTTCTGCCGCCGGAAAATCCCGCAAAGAAATGCGGCTCGATAAACCCTTCCGCAATCAGCAGGTCGGCGTTTGCCGCGAGCCGGTCGATCACCAGCGGCGCACCGGAGGGCAGCGTGCCGATTTCCACGTTGGCGCTTGCATCGGCGGCGTCGTGCACGACAATCCGCTCGGATGCTACAATCGCTTCTCCCAGCTTTTCGGTCAGTTCCGCTTTCGTCGTGCCCCGGTGACATCCGGTAGCTACCAACAGCGTAATTTCGATTTCGGGGTTCCCCTGCCGCAGTTCGGCCAGCATCGCGGGCAGGATATCTTTGCTCGGCACGGGGCGCGTATGGTCGGAGATGATCAAAACGCAGTTTTGTCTGCCTTCCGCAAGCGCGCTGAGCTTTTCGCTCCCGATAGGGTTCTCCATCGCCTCGCGGACGATCTCGCCGCCTGCGCCGCCGCAGACCAGTTCGTCCACGCGGGAGTGCAGCACTGTTGCTCCCGCCTCGTCAAAGGGAATCGTCGTTTTTCCATACGGCAGATGCAGCATTTGTTTTTCCCCTGTTTCTATAATCCATTCTCGCGCTCAGCGCAAAAAAATTCAAAGCAGGCCGTCCTCCGACGCGTTTTCAAACGCCGCGCAGACAACCGAGTACACGAGCCTGTTCGGGCAATAGCGCGGATCTTCCCAAATCGTCCGGTCGTCCTCGCCCAAGCCATGCAGAACGGCGGCGGCTACGGCGGCGCTGCGGGAAGCGCCCTGCGTGCAGTGGACGATCAGAAGGTCGATTTCCGCCCGATGCCGCAGTACAAACGCGCAAATGGCTTCCGCCTGTTCCGCCGAAATCAACACCTGCCGCCGGTCGGCTCCCTCCGCGTCGTCAAAGCAGAGCCGCAGTACGCGCGGCGCTGGGTAACGCTTTTCGCAGTCGCGGCTGTGATCCATAATCGAAATGAGCGCCTGACGATACGGCGCGCCGTGCTCGGCGTATTCCAGCATTTCCTGCGTAAGCGGGGAAATTCGTATTTCAAACATACCGTACTCCTGCCGGAACCAGAATTGAGTGAAAACAGGCTTGCTTTCATTATATTCGGTTTTCCATACTCCCGCCATACAAATTCCCTGGCGCGAACGCGGCGCTTTTTTGCGCAAGAAAAGTCCGGCTGATCAAGCCGGACTTTTCGTTGGTATGATTATTCAGCTTATTTGCCGAACGTGCCGTCCTGCAGTTGCTGGACGTATTCGACGATCTTGGCCTGCGTTTCCGCGTCGATCAGATCGTTGTTGAACGCGCCGAGGAAGACGCAGCCGTTTTCGAGCGAACCGAAGACCACTTCGTTGCCGAACGTGCCGGTTTCAACCTTTTCAAGGCAGATGGCGAGCATGCCCGCGTTATCGGTGACAACGCTGCAGGCAACGCAGGGGTTCTGGCCGAGCAGGTCGGAAGGCTGGCCGATGTCGATGATCTTGACGGTATCGCCGTTGGCCTGATCGATGGCCTGACGCGCGCCGGAGTCGACGGCGGAAGCATCGCCAAAGAACACGTCCGCGCCTTCATTGATCATGGAAGCGGCAAGCTCCATGCCCTTGGCGGTGTCGCTGAACGAACCGGCATAGGCGGAGACGGCCTTGATGCTGGGGTTGATGACCTGCGCTGCGGATTCAAAGTGCGCAAGCTTGGACTTGGTGGTGTCCAGTTCCATGCCGCCGATGAAGCCGATGACGTTGGATTCGCTCATGAGGCCCGCGATGATGCCCGCGATGGAGCCGATCTGGTCGGCGTTGGGCAGCATGCTCATGATGTTGTCCGTGGGCAGTTCGGTCGAGCCGTTGAGAACCGCAAAGCAGACGTTCGGATAATCCGCGGCGACCTGCTTGACGGCGTCGCTGTACTGGTTACCCGGGGCAAAGATCATGTCGTAGCCCGCGTCGCAGTAGCTGATCATGGTATCGGCGTAAGCGGACTGCTCGATGGAATCGGTGTAGGCGGTTTCCCAGCCGCGCGTCGCGGCAGCTGCGGTCATGCCGTTGTAGCAGGCGGCACCCCAGCCACCATCGGAGATGCTGGAGTCGCAGATCATTGCGACTTTGTAGGTCTTTTCGCCTTCCACGGCGGTTTCCTTGGGAGCGCAGGCGGTCAGGGCGCCAAACGCGATGCACAGAACAAGAACCAGAGCGAGTGCTTTTTTCATCATGTCCTCAATCCTCCAAATATATTTTGTAATCGGGTGATACCCGGGATTACCTATACCTCTATATGATTTATGCGCAGCATAAATCATATAGATCCCATTTACCTTTCTTCGCGATAATAGGGTTTGCCGTTGGCCTTGGGGCCTGCGATCTTGCTGCCGAAGATGGTCAGCGCAACCAGCGTCATGACATACGGAATCATCTGGAACAGCTGATATGGTATCAAGTCCGTTCCCACCTGCAGCCGCAGCTGGAGCGCGTCGAAGAAGCCGAACAGCAGGCACGCCAGCAGCACGCCGGAAGCCGACCACCGCCCAAAGATGACCGCCGCCAGCGCGATGAACCCGCGCCCGGCCACGATGCCGTCCGAGTACGTATTGACGTAGCAGGTGGTCAGGTACGCACCGCCCATGCCTGCGAGGAAGCCGCAGATCAGGCACGCGATGTACTTATACCGAACCACGTTGATGCCCATAGTCTCCGCCGCGCGCGGGTATTCGCCGACCGCCTTGTAGTTGAGCCCTGACTTGGTGCGCGTAAAATACACCGCCGTTACGATAACCAGCAGGTACACGACATACACCATCGGCGTTTGGTCGAACAAAAGCTTGCCCAGAAACGGAATGTCCTTGAGCACGGGGATAGCGACGCTCTTCATGAGCGTTGCCTGCGCGAGCGTAGAGCTCACGCCAAATACGATGCGGTAAATAAACGAAGCCAGCGCTGGCGCAAAGATATTGATCGCCATGCCGTAAACGATCTGCTGGGCGCGGAGCGTTACCGTGCAGAACGCGTAGATCATGTTCACCAGCGCGCCGCCAAGCGCCCCGCAGAGCACGCCGAGGAACGGATTACCCGTCCAGTAGCACACCAGAAAGCCCACCAGCGAGCCGAACGCCATAATGCCGTCGAGGCCGATGTTGACCTGCCCCGCCCGCTCGGAATACAGCTCCGCCAGCGCAACAAAGAGCAGCGGCGTCGCCATGCGAACCGCGGAGATGAGCAAATCCGAAATCGAGCTCCAGTTCATAGCGACTTCCCTCCCAAATCTCCAAAACAAAGCGGCTTACGATTCGTTTTCATGTTATGCCGCCTCCTTTTTCTCGAAAGCGCCCTGAATAAACTTGCGTACCTGCGGCAAGTGCGTCACCGCTGTGCCCGCTACGGCAAAGATGATGACCAGCGCCTGAATGATGTCGATTACGCTCGTTGGCACCCCGGTACCAACCTGCATCGTGGTAGAGCCCACCCGGAGCACCGCAAAGAAGTACGCAACGATCACCGTTGCAATCGGGTGCAGCTGCGCAATCAGCGCAATGGCAACGCCGTCGAACCCGTAGCCGCCGCCATAGCCGCTGATGAGCCGGAACTGCGTGCCAAGAATATCGCAGGCGCCGCCAAGCCCTGCCACCGCGCCGGAAATGATAAACGCCGCGAGCATATAGCGCTTGACGGAGAGTCCGTTGAACCGGCTCGCCGTGGGGTTGAGGCCGACCGCGCGGAGCTGAAAACCCTTGGACGTGTTGAAGAGGAAATACCACATCGCAACGCCAAGAACAAGCGCAATCACAACGCCCCACGTAATGCGAAGCGAGGGAAACACCCGCCCGATCTTAGTCAGGTCCGGAACTGCCGCGGTCTGCGGCACGCTGCCTTCGCGCAGTGCCGTGGTGTATAAGTAGCCCATAAAGAGCGTTGCCACATAGTTGAACATGATCGTCGTAATCATTTCGTTGAGCCCGCGCCAGGTTTTTAACAGACCCGGCAGCAGTCCCCATAAGCCGCCCGCGATGGTACCCGCCACAATCGCGATGATTGTGACCCACCAGCCGCTCTGGCCGATTAAGAGCGAAACCGTAATGGCCGCCATTGCGCCGCTGAGAAACTGGCCTTCGCCGCCGAGGTTGAATACGCCGCAGCGGTAGGCAAAGCAGGTGCACAGCCCGCAGAAGAGCAGCGGCATGGAGCGCACAACCGTGTTGGCAAGGTTCGTACGCGAGCCGAACGCGCCTTTAAAAAGATAGCCGATCGCTTCCAGCGGGTTGGAGCCGAGGCAAAGGATGATGATCATGCCAATGACGAACGCCAGCAGGATGGACAGAATGGGGATCATCAGATTGAGCAGCTTGTTTTTCCGCATGTTCTCCTCCTTCTCCTTATTTACCCGCCATCGCGAGGCTGATCGATTGAATCGGCGGGTTCTTGCCGGAGTATTCGCCCATGACCTTGCCTTCGAACATCACGATGATCCGGTCGGACATCTGCAATACCTCGTCGAAATCCGCGCTGATGAGCAGCACGCCGCAGCCCTTGTCCCGCGCGGCAATCATTGCGTCGCGCACATAGCGCGTGGCTCCAATATCCAGCCCCCGCGTGGGATGCACGGCAACGAGCAAGTCCGGTTTGGCCTCCAGCTCACGCGCCAGAATAACCTTTTGCTGGTTGCCGCCGGAAAGACTGCGAATCTCCTGCTCCGGCGACTGACAGCGGATATCGTACTTTTTGCGCATCTGCTCGGTATAGGAGCGCATGGCTTTCTTCTTAAGCCGCCATCCGCCCGCGCTGCAGAATTCGCACATCTGCGTGCTCTTGAGCAGCAGGTTTTCCTCTACGGACATATCCCCGATCAGTCCCATGCGGTTACGGTCCTCGGGAATATGCGAAACGCTTTTGCGGATAAAGTCCGCCGCGGTAAAGCGCGAAATTGAACAGCCTTTGAGCACCACATGCCCGCTTTCCGCGCAGATGACGCCGGTAACGATTTGCGCAAGCTGGCTCTGGCCGTTTCCGTCCACGCCCGCAATGCCGAGGATTTCGCCCTTGCGCACCGTCAGCGAAACGTCGTTGAGGCCGTTGTGCTTGGAGGACTTGTTGTAGCAGACGTTGTGCAGTTCGATCACGGACTCCTGTTCGGACTCGACCTTTTCATAGTCCGAATCGGAGAGTTCGCGCCCGATCATGAGATTTGCAAGCTCTTTTCCGTCGGTCTGCTTTGCTTCCAGCGTGCAGACCGCGCTGCCCGCGCGCAGAATCGTAATGCGGTCGCTGACATGCAGCACCTCGCGCATTTTGTGGCTGATAAAGATGATGCTCTTGCCTTCGGAACGGAGTTTGTCGATGATTTCGTAGAGGTTTTCCACCTCGATATCCGTAAGCACCGCGGTCGGTTCGTCCAGAATCAGGATCTCCGCGCCGCGGTAAAGCGCCTTAAGAATCTCCACGCGCTGTTGCGCGCCAACGGAGATATCGGTAATCTTCGCGTCAGGGTCGATATCCAGCCCGTAGCGCTGGGAGAGCGCGATGATTTCCTTTTTGCGCTCGTCCATCCGAATGAACATGCCTTTATAGCGTTTGTCACCCAGAATGATGTTCTGCAGCACGGTCATGGCTTCGACGAGCATGAAATGCTGGTGCACCATGCCGATGCCGAGGCGAACCGCCATGGCGGGGGACTCGATTTTTACCTTCTGCCCGCGCAGAATGATATCGCCCTCCGAAGGCTGATACAGCCCGATCAGAACGTTCATCAGCGTGCTTTTGCCCGCGCCGTTTTCGCCAAGCAGCGTATGCACCTCACCCTTGCGGACGGTGAAGGTTACGTCCTTATTGGCGTAAAAACCGCCGAACTGCTTGCTGATATGCTCCATGCGCAGGATTTCGTCCATAGATTCCGTCCCCTTTTTTCGCTCAAGCGGATATAGCTTTGTTTGTTGTGTCTATAGAATTTCAATAGAATTTCAACCGATAACGCAATCATGATAACAAACGTTCCGTACGGAAACCGTACGGAACGCTCAAAATCACGAAATATTCTTTTGTGACTATTTTCCTCTATTGACTCGGAGAAACCGCGGATAATAACATCTCTTCCGTTATTTCTCGCGGTCGATGTAGACGACGGCGCCCTTCTTTTCGAGCATGCGGTAGATGGCGGGTTCCGCCCAGGCATAGTCGCTTAAAAACCGCCCGTCGAAGCGCGAGACCGCGTCCGCCTTGCCTTCCCAGAAATCATAGTAATCGCAGCTTACGAGCTCCCGGCGGATGCGGCAGCTGCCGCGTTCGCGCACGAAAATCTCCTCCGCGCCGCACTCGCGCAAGGTGTCCGCCAGCTCCTTGATCGTACGCCGGTAGCCGGTGTTGGCGGCGGTTTTATTTTCGCTGTCCTCGCAGAGCGACTCGATGATGGAGTAGATGGAAACGCTCCTGCCCTCGTGATAGACGCAGAGCGCCATAAGCTCTCTGGCCTTTGCCGAGTGAAAGCGCACGGGTTTGTCGTCCACCAGCATCTCAAAACTGCCGAAGGTATGGAAGCGGACGCGCTTTTTCTGGCGGTTTTGCAGCAGCTTGGCGCGCTCCAGCACATCCAGTATATCGTCCTTATCGAAGGGTTTAAACACCATGTAGTCCGCCTTCATGCGGAAGGCTTCCACGGCAAACCGGGGGTGCGCCGTAACAAACACGATGATGATGTCGCTTCGCAGCGCGCGGAGTCGCATGGCGAGCTCAATGCCGTTCATGCCGGGCATGTCGATATCCAACAGCGCAAAATCCACGGGGTTGTGCTCGGCGTACGCAGCCGCTTCCGCGGGGGACGTAAACTTGCCTACGATTTCAAAGTCCGGCACGTCCGCACACTTCATCTCCAGCAGCTGCATATCCAGCGCCATATCGTCTACCAGTATGGTTTTCATGCGTTTCCTCCTTTGCCGATTCGTTCCGCCCCGCCTTGCACCCGCCTATGCGTCGCCAAGGTTGTCCGCGTAGACGAGCAGAACGCTCGTTCCGCGCCCCGGTTCGCTCTCGACGGTGAACGAGCAGCCGGGGTATTGGTTCATGCGCGTACGAATGTTTTGTATGCCGACGGAGCGGTCCGCCCGTTCGTCGCCGGGCCGGTAGCCGACGCCGTCGTCCTCCACACGGACTTCATAACAGCCTTCCCCGCGCCGGAGGCTGACGCGCACGGTTCCCCCGCCGACCTTGGGCTTGATGCCGTGTATAATCGCGTTTTCCACCACGGGCTGAATGGTCAGAACGGGAATGAAAAAATCTGCGTCGAACAAATCGTATTCCATCTTCAAACGGTCGCCAAGCTGAATCTGGTTGATCTCGGCATAGGCGCGCACAGTGCGCAGCTCGTCCCGAAACGGAACCAAACCGTCCTGCGCGCCAACGCTGTCCGCCTTGAAGCGCAGATAGCGGGAAAAGTCCTCCGTCATCTTATACGCGGCTTCCGGCTCCAGCTTGATGAGCGCCTGAATGGCGTTGAGCGTATGGTAGAAAAAGTGCGAACTGATCTGGGTGAGCAGAACGTTCGTACGGTCGAATTCCAGCTGTTTCTGCAGTTCGCGGATGCGGCTATCCGCCGCTTCCCGCTCCATGCGGCGGATGGTGGTATAGGCCGCAACGCCCGCAGCGACAGAACAGCTCAACAGCAGGCTCACGCCGACGCTGAGCAGGAACGACGCGGTCTTGTACCACGGCTGCAGCGGAAAGACGGTGACCACCCATTCGGAATTAAAAATGGGAAACGCGTACTCGTACGCGTCGCTCGCCGACTCCGCGCCGGAAGCCAGAATCGTCTGCCGTTCGCCGGTGTCCGGGTTGATGCGCCAGAGCCTGCAGCCAAACCCCTGAGAAGCCAGGCTTTCGATGGAGGTAATTCCCTCCAACGCGGCGGGATAGTTCAGCGTGACCGAGACCACGCCCCAAAACGAGCCGTCCAGATAGACCGGCAGTCGCCCCGCAATGCCCATACCGCCCTGCACAAGGCTGAACGGCCCCGCCATAATCAGCGTTCCGCGCGCAATGGCGGCCTGCGCCTCTTTATCACCCGCGCCCGCTCCGGTGAGATCGTGCCCGATGACGCTTTCGTTGCCCGCCAGCGGATACACGTCGGTTACGATTCCGTTTGGTGCAAGCAGAACGTTTCGCACCGCATCCTCCGTTACGAGCAGCCGCGCCACTTTTTCGAACCCTTCCGTACCGCCGCCATTTTGCACCACGAAAGCTTCCAGCGTCTTGGTTTTGCTCAGTTGGGAGGAAAGCTCCTCGTAGGCCTGCGCGCTCACGGAGCTGGCGATATACTTCATCTGCTCCCGCTCGCGGGACTGCCTTGCCCCCTCGATATACGCGGTTACGCCCGAAAGGACGGCGAGCGAAAGAAAAAACGCGAGGATGACCGCGCCGGTGCTGCGAAACGGCTTCATCTACCCGCCTCCTGTCTGCTTGATATTCCTTTGACCATTATATGAAATCCGCGCCTGCCGCGCAATCGTCCCGCCGTACACGCTTTTTTTACCGGCGGAAAAACACGTCGTGGTTTTTAAAATGCAACCAAATAGCAGAAAATACCTGTTCAAAACCGTAAACTATGGTATAATTCTGTTCAGGCGCATCCTCCAAAAAGTATGACCGCCGCGCGGCTTGCGCAAAAACGGTACTTTTTCGCAAACAGGTGTTGCATGAAACGAAACGATAATCGATCCCGATCCACCGCGGTCTTTACGCTGTTTTCGGCATGGCTGATATCGCTCCCCTACGAGGGACGGGTGCTGTATGCGCTCTTCAACCGTTACGGCGTGGAGCCGGCAGAGGGTGTGCTCGGCGCAATCGTAGCGCAGCTGCTCGGCATGATCTGCTGCATGTTTATCGCAAAATCCATCTGGAAAGCAAAGCGGATTCTCGTCGGCGCAACTTTGGTTTGCCTGTTCGGATCCGTTCTGTTTTTCTTTCAAATTCCTTCCGTTCTGCGAATTGCGCTCCTTGTAATCTCCTTTGTCTCCGGCTTTTTCGTTCCCGCATGGGGATATTTTTACCGCGCTTACACGCCCTCCGGCGAGCGGATGAGCACCGTTGCCAAGGCGCTTGCTTTCTCCTCGCTCATCATGATTCCCATCAACCTCTGCGCGGCGTATTTCAGCGCGCACCTGGCGCTCTGCATGGATATTGCGCTGCTGATCGTGGTTTTGATCCTGCTGAAAAAAATCGACGCGCCCGAAATGCCCGGCGAGCACGATGCGCGCAGGCTTGAGCACGACGCCCGCAGGCTTGAGCACGTCTCCCAGCCGCAGACTCTGTTTGCGCTCTGCTGTTTCATTCTCGTAATCACCGTCAACTCCGGGCTGATGTTTCAGGTCATCATGCCCGCGTACAGCCAGATTGGCGTCTTTGCCGATATCTACTGGGCAGTGCCGTATGTTGGCGCCATCCTCCTTGTCTATCGGTTCAGGGGGCGCACAGCAAAGCCGTATCTGCTGTATATTGCCATCTCTATGCTCGGCCTGGCGTTCGTTGCGTTCTCCGCGTTTGAACGGTCGTTTTGGAGCTATTTGCTCGTCGATTCGCTGCTGCTCGGTGCCTGCGGCATCAACGACCTGTTCTGGTGGAGCATCCTCGGCGAAATGCTGGACTTTGACCAGAACCCGGCGCGCACGTTCGGCATCGGGCTGGGGGCGAACGTGGCCGGCGTGCTCTTGGGTAAGTTCATCGGAGCCGCGCCCATATTCGCCAATTCCGCCCGAGCGTCGACTCTGCTTGGCATGGCGATCGTCTGTTTTGCCATGATGCTGATGCCGCCGCTGCACCGGCAGCTCTCGCTGGTCATCAGCAAAAATTCGTTTCTCGTTTCGCTTTCGTCCCTGCCGCCGGAACAGCAGCAGCAAACCGTTGCCCGCATCGGCGGCGATTCACAGCTGAGCGAACGCGAAAGCGAAATTGCCATGCTGCTGCTCAAAGGGTATCCTTACAAGCTGATCGCCTCAAAGCTCTACATCAGCGAGAGTACCGTTAAGTCGCATGTACAGAATATCTACGGCAAGCTGGGCATCCACAGCCGCACCGAACTGATTGAGCAATTCAGCGCCAGCGGCGGCTATCCGCTCTTTACCAAGCTGGAGTAGTTTTTTCGCCGCAAGCACAGCAGATTTTCAATAACCCACCCGGCGCAGCGATACGCCGCAAACCGCCTGGGAACGGGCGGTTTTTACGTGCCGGCGCGCCGCCGTTATGCGCATAATTATGTACGCCGAATTCCGGTTACTGGCTTATTCAGTGGAAAAACTGAAAAAAGCGCGCCCGTATATAGCGGTATGAAAATAGTATATATCTTGAATGTTCCTTAAATCTGTTGACTTTTACTAACGAACTTTTATATGATATTCGTGTATAGTGTTTTCTCAAATGGAAAAAGAAAGGTGCCGAGATTATGACGAAAAACAAAAAGTTACTCGCATGGGTCAAGGAAGTCGAAGAACTCTGCGAACCGGATCGCGTCTATTGGTGCGATGGCTCCGAAGAAGAAAACCAACGCCTGCTGGATGAAGTAGTTGCCAGCGGCGCAGCTGTCAAGCTCAACCCCGAGAAACGCCCGGGCTGCTACCTCTTCCGCAGCGACCCTTCGGACGTTGCCCGCGTAGAAGACAGAACGTTCATCGCTTCCAGAAAAAAGGAAGACGCAGGCCCCACCAACAACTGGATCGACCCCGTCGAACTGAAAAAGACCATGACCGCGCTCTACAAGGGCTGCATGCATGGCCGCACGCTGTATGTCATTCCGTTCTCCATGGGCCCCATCGGCTCGCCCATCTCCAAGATCGGCGTTGAGATTACGGACAGCCCGTACGTCGTTGTCAACATGCGGATCATGACCCGCATGGGCACGAAGGTTCTGGAAACCCTCGGCGAAGGCGAATTCGTCCCCTGCCTGCATTCCGTCGGCGCGCCGCTGGAAAAGGGCGAAAAGGACGTTCCGTGGCCCTGCGCTCCCATGGATAAAAAGTACATCAGCCACTTCCCCGAAGAGCGCCTGATCTGGTCCTACGGTTCCGGTTACGGCGGAAACGCGCTGCTCGGCAAAAAGTGCTTCGCGCTGCGCATTGCTTCCGCGCAGGCACGTGACGAAGGCTGGCTGGCCGAGCACATGCTTATCCTCCGCCTCACCGATCCGGAAGGCAACAAAACCTACATCACCGGCGCATTCCCGAGCGCCTGCGGCAAAACCAACCTCGCCATGCTGATTCCGACCATCCCCGGCTGGAAGGTCGAAACCATTGGCGACGATATCGCCTGGATGAAGTACGGCAAGGACGGTCGCCTCTACGCCATCAACCCGGAATTCGGTTTCTTCGGCGTGGCGCCCGGCACCTCCGACAGCTCCAACTTCAACGCCATGCGCAGCACGGATAAGAACTCCATCTTCACGAACGTCGCTCTGACGGACGACGGTGACGTGTGGTGGGAAGGCATCGGCAGCGATGCGCCCGCGCACCTGATCGACTGGAAGGGCAAAGACTGGGCGCCCGGTTCGGAAACCCCCGCCGCGCATCCCAACGCCCGTTTCACCGCTCCCGCATCGCAGTGCCCCTGCATCGCGCCCGAGTGGCAGGATCCGGCAGGCGTGCCGATTTCGGCCATCCTCATCGGCGGCCGCCGTCCGCGCACCATCCCGCTTGTGCATGAGAGCTTCGACTGGACGCACGGCATTTTCCTGGGCTCCATCATGGGTTCGGAAATCACCGCCGCCGCCATCTCCAACAAGATCGGCCAGGTTCGCCGCGACCCGTTCGCCATGCTGCCGTTCATCGGTTACAACGTGTGCGATTACCTGCAGCACTGGCTCGACGTCGGCGCAAAGACCACGCCGGACAAGCTGCCCAAGATCTTCTACGTCAACTGGTTCCGCAAAGGCGCCAACGGCAAGTTCCTCTGGCCGGGCTTCGGCGAGAACAGCCGCGTGCTCAAGTGGGTCGTAGAACGCGTTGCCGGTAAGGCGGAAGCAAAGAAGACCGCCATCGGCTACGTCCCGACCAAAGAGTCGCTGTATCTTGACGGCCTCGACGTCAGCGATGAGTCGATGGATGAACTGCTCAAGCTCGAAAAGGAAGACTGGGTTGCCGAAGTCGAGTCCATCAAGCAGCATTACGCCAACTACGGGCCGAAGATGCCCAAGGCGCTGGTCGAGCAGCTCGCGGCGCTGGAAGAACGCGTCAGCAAGATGTAACACCCGCTGTTAAACAGCATAACGTAAACAGTATGGGGCGCTCCTTTCGGAGCGCCCCTGTTTGTTTCTATCTTCCGTGAGTTGCAGTATTCGCAGTTCTGACCGGGTAGGCTTCTACATCGACCAGATCTCCGGGCGGGACGCGGAAACCGCCATTGCGCCTGCCTGAATGGCGGCAATGACGTCCTCTTTTTCGTGGATGAAGCCGCCCGCGATGATGGGCACGTCGAGCCTTGCCTTTAGTTCGGCAATGACCTTTGGCAGAAGCCCGGGCAGAATCTCCACGAAGTCGGGTTTGCTTGTTTGAATCTGCGCTTCAAAGCTGCTCAGCGACCGGCTGTCCAGCATGAACCCGCGCTGAATCGCCGTCATGCCGAGCTGTTTGGCGCGCCGTATCTGCGTGCCGCGCGTGGAGATGATGCCCTCCGCGCTCGTGAACTTATGCAGCGCGTCTACGGCGACTTCTTTCGTCGAGTACCCCTCGATCAGGTCGATATGCACCACGCAGAGCTTGCCCGCGTCGTGCACGCGCTCGGTCAGCACGTCGATATCGAGGATGCTGCCCATCAGCAAAAACACCACCCGGCACTCGGAGTGGAGCGCGGCTTCAAACGCGTCCTCGCTGGTGACCGAGGCGATGACGGGGTTGATCTGCAGTTGTTCGAGGATAGACTGCATCTTACTCTCTTTCTCTTCTTTTCTTAAAAGAAAAGAAGCAAAAGAACTCAACTCTCCCTTCTTTTCTTGAACGAAAAGAAGCAAAAGAACTTCACGTTCTTTCTCATCTCAATAGAGAAGTAGAGAAGTATCTCTTTGTATAATAGAATATGGAAAATCGGGGCGGAACGCAAGCAAAAGATTGAAATCGATTGACAAACAACCCTGCCGCGGGTATGATAAGCATGTACAAAAGTTCCATTGAGATTTGGAGTTTGGAGCGGCGCACAGGTTTGTTGCGCGTGCTCCTTTTTACATGCCCGGCGTTTTTTCTGCCCCAGCGGCAGATTCACTTTTCTCAATAAAGCATCATAACTAAAGGAGGATCATTCAAATGGCAGAAACCAGACCGTATATCTCCTGGGATTTGATCAAGAACTTCATGATCGACACGTTCGTAGCCTATGGCGTTCCGCAAGCGGACGCGGAAATTTGCACGGACGTCCTGCTGGAGAGCGACCGCCGCGGCATCGAAAGCCACGGCTGCAACCGCTTCAAACCCATCTATCTCGACCGCATCGACGCGGGCATTCTTTACCCGGTCACGAACTACGAAGTTGTCAAGGAAACCCCTACCACGCTCGTTGTGGACGCGCACGACGGCATGGGCATGGTCGCCAGCTACAAGGCCATGAAGACCATCATCGAGAAAGCGAAAAAGTACGGCATGGCCATGGCCGCCATCCGTAACAGCTCGCACTACGGCATCGCGGGCTACTGGGCCAGCATGGCGGTCAACGAAGGCTTGATCGGCATCACCGGCACCAACGCGCGGCCGTCCATCGCCCCCACGTTCGGCGTGGAAAACATGCTGGGCACCAACCCGCTCACCGTTGGCATGCCCACGGACGAAGATTTCCCGTTCATGCTGGACTGCGCCACGAGCATCAGCCAGCGCGGCAAAATTGAATTCTACGCGCGTTCCGGCAAGGACACCCCCGCGGGTATGGTCATCGGCCGCGACGGCAGCGCCATGACGGACAGCAACGCCATCCTCAAGGGTCTCACGAATGGCTCCGCCGCTCTCGCGCCGCTCGGCGGCATTGGCGAAGACCTCGCGGGCTACAAGGGTTACGGCTACGCCACCGTGGTCGAAATCCTCTCCGCAGCGCTCCAGGCAGGCGGCTTCCTCAAGATGTGCGTCGACCGGGACGAAAACGGCAACAAGCGCCCCTATCACCTCGGGCATTTCTTCATCGTTATCGATCCGGAAGCGTTCTGCGGCCTCGAAACCTTCAAGAAGATCGCGGGCGAAATCCTGCGCGAGCTCCGCGCCTCCGAAAAGGCTCCCGGTCAGGAACGCATCTACACCGCGGGCGAAAAAGAGCACCTTGTCTGGCTCGAGCGCAAGGACAAGGGCGTTCCGGTGGGCGAAGCGGTTCAAAAAGAGTTCATCGCCATCCGCGACAAGAAGAACCTGCCCTACAAGTTCCCGTTTGAGAAATAGAGAATCGAACGTAAAATCGAACCCCAAGCGGACAGCATTTTGAATAATTAAAGGAGAAATCTATATGGATTACGCCAAAGAATCCCTCCGCCTGCACAAGGAATGGAAGGGCAAAATCGAAGTCAAGGCAACCGTCCCCGTCGCCACCAAGGAAGACCTCTCTCTGGCCTACACGCCGGGTGTTGCGCAGCCCTGCCTCGAGATTCAGAAGGACGTCGAACTCAGCTACGAGCTGACCCGCCGTTGGAACCTCTGCGCGGTCGTGACCGACGGCACCGCGGTGCTCGGCCTCGGCGACATCGGCCCCGAAGCGGGCATGCCGGTTATGGAAGGCAAGTGCGTCCTCTTTAAGTCCTTTGGCGATGTGGACGCCTTCCCGCTCTGCGTCAAGAGCAAAGAAGTGGAGGATATCGTCAACACCGTCTACCTCATCAGCGGCAGCTTCGGCGGCATCAACCTGGAGGACATCTCCGCGCCCCGCTGCTTCGAAATTGAGCGCAAACTGAAAGAAAAGTGCGACATCCCGATTTTCCATGACGACCAGCACGGCACCGCCGTCGTCACCCTCGCCGGCCTCATCAACGCCCTCAAGGTCGTTGGCAAAAAGAAAGCGGACGTCAAGATCGTCATCAACGGCGCAGGCGCGGCCGCCATCAGCGTCACCAAGCTCCTGCTTTCGGACGGGTTCAAGAACGTAATCCTCTGCGACCGCAGCGGCATTATCTACGCCGGACGCAAGGACAACATGAACTGGATCAAGGAAGAGATGGCGCAGGTTACGAACACCGAAAAGAAGAAGGGTTCGCTTGCGGACGCGCTGGTCGGCGCGGACGTGTTCATCGGCGTTTCCGCCCCGAACATGGTCACAACCGATATGGTCAAGACCATGGCCAAGGATGCCATCGTCTTTGCCTGCGCCAACCCCACGCCGGAAATCTTCCCAGACGACGCCAAGGCGGGCGGAGCCGCGGTCATCGCGACCGGCCGCAGCGACTTCCCGAACCAGATCAACAACGTTCTGGCCTTCCCGGGCATCTTCCGCGGCACGTTCGACGTGCGCGCGCGCGATATCAACGACGAAATGAAGATTGCCGCGGCGTACGCGCTGGCGGGACTCATTTCGGACGCGGAACGCAGCGCGGACTACGTCATCCCCAAGGCGTTCGACCCCCGCGTTGGCAAGACCGTCGCGGCGGCGGTTGCCGAAGCCGCCCGCAAGAGCGGCGTCGCCCGTCTGTAAGCAATAAGACACATAAAAAGAACGGCCGCATACGCGGTCGTTCTTTTTATACGTGCAGTTTGTCGGGCGGAGAACGCCAGCGGTTTTAGGAAGCTTGCTTGCCCTTTTTACGTCTGAAGATCTGCTTGCGGAACAGGATGAGGTTCATCGCGATAAACAGCGCGGCCAGCGCGGCGAGCGTAATCCAAATATTCGTCATATTGGTCGTAGCCGGATCTGCCGTCAAGCCGATGGGCGCGTAGCCCAACAGCAACAGCATCGGGAAGCCGAACACGATTGCCCAGAGCTGCTGGTAAACGAGGTTCGTCGCAGCGGGCGTTTTGAACATCGGGTCGATTTCGCGCAGCAGGATGACGCCCGTGCTGGCGGTGCCGGTTAGCATGCCGTAGAGCGAAAGGAACGCTTCGTGCGGATAGTCCGGATAGAGCCGCCGCGAGATGAACCGCAGCTGATGGTATGTTGCAACCGCGCCCACGGTGCAGATAACGACCAGCGGAATGATGAACTCGCGGTGGGAGAATGCGGAAAGGTTGATCGCGGCTATGCTGGCAACCACCATGATGTCGAACATCACGCCGGAGATACGCGCGAGCATGAAGTTGTTGATGTACTGGCGGCGGCCGCGCCGGGTCAGCCCATTGAGGACGTTTCGCACGAGGATAGCCATAACGGTGCCAATGAGGAAGTTAAAGCCCCAGATGAGCGGCTTGACGGTGGTTGTAAAGAACCCGCCGAGCCTGTCCAGCCCGAGCGAAACCCCGTACATCACCAAGTATGCCGCCATATAGGTCAGCACCACAAGGCCGATCTGCACCGTCAGCTTGTCAAGCGATTCGGAAAGCGGAATCTCGCCTTTCTCCGTAATGGTTTCGGCGGAAAGGTTCTCCATCTCTCCGGCATTGGCGATGGACTGGTCGATCAGTCCTTTTTTCTTCATCCGGCTGAGATAAATCACGCCGCCGACGCTGGCCGAAACAAACCCCATTGCGGCGAGCGTGAGGCCGAAACTGCCGCCGTAATGGAACGGGGCGTAGGCCGTTGCAGTTTCATAGACATGCCCCCAGTTGTAAGCCTGCCCCGGGCCCTGGCCGTACCCCATCGGGAGCAGCAGGCCGGAAGCGGGCCAGTTCCCAAGCGCAAAAAACAGGCCTACGGTAATCGCAAGCCCCAGAATGCCTTGCAGCAGATAGGATGATACGGTCGTAACGCCCGCGTTGAACACGGCGGCGTTTGTCTTTTTGTCCCGGTTTTTCTGCGGCTGACGCAGCGCCATTGCTACAAAACCGAGCCCGAGGCCGTGGTAGGTCAGGGTTTCCATCGTCACCTTGCTGAAAACGGAATCCCCGGTAATCTTTTCATATGCCAGATTTGCAAATAGAATTAAAAAACCTCCCAGCACAGAGCTGGGGATCAGCGACTGCCGAAGAGGCTTGATCAGCCTGCGCAGCATATTGGCCACCAACATGCCTACGAGCAGAATGGTCAGTTCAATCATCAGCGACCATGCGCTGGCATCCCAGAAGTTATGTCCAGTTGTCATTGCTGCCTCCCTTTTGTCATGAATGGTTCGTTCTATTCAAAACGGTTCTCGCTTGATACCTCGAGCCGATTGAGTTTATGGTATCATGTCCCGACCCGGTTGGCAAACCAATTCAAGCTGTCAAATCAAAAACGCACGATCCGTGCGCGATAAAAAACAGCCGCTGCAGCGGCTGTTTCTGTGATTCATCTATCCCAGCAGTGCCAGCGCGGTGGGCAGCGCGTCCACGCCGTATGGCACGAGCACGTCCGGCGTAAGCGTCGTCTGGTTTGCGTCCGCGTCCGGCCGCTGGAATTGCTTGTGGGATATGATTACCTCAACGCCTGTGCGCGGGAGCGTATCGTTCAGAATATCCCCGAAAGAAGTCGGCGCGTTGGCGCTCGGATACCCGGCCACCCGGCCGAGTTTTCCGTCCTGCACCCACACGGCGAGCATGGTTGCTGAGCTGAACGTTCCGTCGTTAACGAGCACAATCAGCGAAACGTTCGGGTTCTGCTTTGCGCCGTCAAGGCTTCGGCTGTGCTCGACAACCCCGTCCTTTTTGCCATACCCCCGCTGCTTGGCGGCAAGCGGCGAATTCCGCCGCACGACGCCGTAGGACGGAACGCGCATACCCATTGTATTCAGAATCTTTTCGCAGGCGTTCGAGTTGCCGCCGGGGTTATCCCGCGCATCGACGATCACGCGGCTGACGCCCGCGCGCAAAGCAATCTTCAGCTGTCTGCAAACGGCGTTCAGCGTTTTGCCTGTGTCGCACTCGTTAAAATCGATATAAAACACGTCCCCAATCTGCTCGCAGGAAGCGGCTGTTTCTTCGGAATAGTAGTTCACGCGCAGCAGCGGCTCCTCGCCAAACAAAACGCTTTCTTCGCGTGTCAGACCGTTTTCGTCGATTGCAACCGTCACCGCGTCTTTATCAAGCGCACAGCCCGCAAGCGCGAGCAGGTCGTAATTCATCATCCGTTTGCTGTGGCTGGCGTCTTTCGCGGTCTGGTTTTCGGCGGGAAAATACGCGTCCACGACGGAGAAGATGTCCGTAACCGGAACCCCGCCGATCGTCGTAATCTTCGCGCTCGTGAGCTGTCCGTTGTCGTCCAGTAAAAAGACGTCGCTTTCCAGCGCGGCAACGCGTATTTGCGCGTAGTTTGGCGCAAATGCGTTGCTCTGCCGCCGCACGCCGGTATGCCCGTCGTTAAGCGAGTTGAGGTAGAGCGAAACCGCGAGGCGGAAGTCCGCCTGCGTTTGGCAAGTGGGCGCGCTGGCAAGAAACGCCTCACGCGCGGCAAGGTACGATTCCGGGTACGGTTCGGTCAAAAACAGCGGGTGCGTGCGCTCCAGTGTGGCAACGAGATCCGCCGCGTCGAGCGCGCAGTCCTCCGAATTCACGGAGATTTCGGAAGGCGCAAGCGGCGTCGACGTGGGAGCCGTATCCGTCTGCGGCGCGGGCGCTTGCCCGCAGCCCGCCGTAACGAGCAGTAAAATAACTGAAACGGCGGCGAAAAGCCGCTTAATACCGGAATACTTCACGTGTTATCCCTCTAATGTACTTGGAACAGTATACCACCGCCCGCCGCGCCGGAAAACCCGTAAAAAATACCGAATTCACACCGGACGTAAAAAAACGGCTTTTCGAAACGGCGTAATCATGATATAAATAAGCGTGGTGGAACCACGGCATGCTCAAATTCGCTTGCCGTGCATCCCAAGGACAGGGCGGTGCTGAAACATGAAAACCTGTTATATCTTCTGCGCGCTTCCGGTGAGCAGTCTTCCATCGGTCGATCCGGACGATCTCGTCATCGCCGCGGATGCGGGCTACCAGCAGCTTGGCGGAATCAAGCCGCACCTCGTGGTGGGCGATTTTGATTCGCTGGGCTTTGTTCCGCGCGAGGAGGCGGTTGTCGAGCTCCCCGTCCGCAAGGACGATACGGACGCGCTGTTTGCCGTCAAGCTGGGGCTCAGCCGCGGGTTCAAGCGATTCGTCCTGCTCGGCAGCGTGGGCGGACGGCTCGACCATACACTGGCCAACATTCAGGCGCTCGCGTACCTGACCACACGCGGTGCAAGGGGCGTTCTTGCTGGCGAACGCGAGAAAATTACAATGCTCCAGAACAGCTCGCTCAACTTTTTCGGCACACCGGAAGGCATCATTTCGGTCTTTGCGTACGGCGGCACGGCAAAGGGCGTTACGGAAGAAAACCTTGCTTACCCGCTAGATCGTGCAACGGTAACGACGGACTTTCCCATCGGGGTGAGCAACGAGTTTACCGGCCAGCCCGCCCGCGTCACAGTGGAGGAAGGCTGCCTGTTGGTCATATGGAACGGCTCTTATCAAGAGACGGACCTGTTCGACTTTTGATCTTTCTTCCAAGTTGGAAAATATAAGAAAACGAAGGACTATTATCTAGCCATGCACTTGAATACCGACGCGGTTGCCGCGTTTTTTGACCAGCGCGCCGAAACTTGGGACGCGCACAGTTTGCCAAGAGAAACCGTTATCAACACGATTCTGGATACAGCGGGGGTTTCACCCAGCGTTTCCGTTCTGGACGTCGGCTGCGGCACGGGCGTGCTGTTTCCTTACTATTTAGCGCGCGGCGTAGCGGGCATCACGGGCGTTGATATTTCCTCCGCTATGATCGCGCAGGCGAAGGCGAAGTTTGGTTCCGACCCGCGCGTAACGCTCCGCTGCGGCGATGCTTCTCTTCTTGCGCTCGGCAAGCACGATGCCTGCGTGGTATTCAATGCCCTGCCGCACTTTCAGAGCGCGCAAGCTTTGATTGGCGCGCTGTCCA
Source organism: Christensenellaceae bacterium (assembly GCA_963674535.1). GTDB lineage: Bacteria > Bacillota > Clostridia > Christensenellales > CAG-138 > UBA7703. The sequence goes on from OY771363.1 coordinate 2,514,216, forward strand.
AAGCCCTCGTTCCCGGCGGGCGGCTCACCATTGCGCATGGAGACAGCAGGCAGGTCATCAACGCGCGGCATACGTCCCGCGCAAGCGAAGTTTCCCACGATCTCATGCCGGCAAACGAGCTGGCGGAGCTGTTCAAGCCGCTGTTTCGGGTGGACGCGCTGCACGACGCGGAAGACTACTACCTGGTCTCCGGCGTACTGAAATAGAGTCCAAATCAAAACCGGATGGCACTGCCATCCGGTTTTTGCGTTCCGGCGATCATCACGGGGTGAGGCGGTTCGGGCCGCGGAAGAGGAACATCGCGTCCTTGATGGTAACGCCCGTGAGCAGCATGCTCATACGGTCGATACCTAGGCCGAACCCGCCGTGCGGCGGGCAGCCATAGCGGAAAAACTCGGTGTAGAACTTGACGTCCTCACCCAATCCCCGCTCGTCTGCCTGACGGCAGAGAACGTCGTAGCGGTGCTCGCGCTGCGCGCCGGTGGTAATCTCCACCCCGCGCCAAATCAAGTCGTAGCCCTGCGGTACGCCGTTTTTGCGCATATGGTAGAAGGCGCGCTTCTCCGCGGCAAAGTCCGTAATAAACAGGAACTCGTGGCCAAATACCTCCTTTGAAAAGCGATAGGAGAGCTGTTCGGCTTCCGTGGTCATATCGCCCTTTTCGCTTTCCGGCACGGAGTAGCCGTACCTTTGCTCCAGCTCGGTATACAGATCTTTCAGCGCAATCTGCGGAAACGGCAACTGCGGCACGATGACCTTAAGGCCGTACTGCCGTTCGATCGCTTCGCCATACGTTCTCGCCACCTGCTCCAGCGCGTACGCGAGCAGTTCCGCTTCCAGCCGCATGACGTCCTCAAACGACTCGATATACGAAAACTCCAAATCGAAGCCGGAAAACTCCGTCGCGTGACGGTTGGTAAACGACTTTTCCGCGCGGAACACCGGCCCCGTTTCGAAAATCCGCTCAAAGCCCGCCGCCATTGCCATCTGTTTATAGAACTGCGGGCTCTGGGCAAGATACGCCTTGCGGTCGAAGTACTTGACCTCGAACACGTCCGCGCCGCTCTCGCTGGCCGCCGCGATCAGCTTAGGCGTGTGGATTTCCAGAAAATCCCGCTCGGTCAAAAACTGCCGCATGGCATTGACCAAACAGGTCTGCACCTCGAAAAGCAGCCGCTCCTTTTCCCCGCGCAGTTCCAGCCAGCGGTAGTCCATCCGCGTATCGACGGCGGCGTCCTTGTTGAGCGGCAAAGGAGCCGCCAGCGACTCAATTGTGAGCCGCTCGGGCAGAATTTCCAGCCCGTTCAGCCGAACCTGCGCGTTGGAAACGGCGTTCCCCTCCACCGTGACGACGGATTCCGGCGTCAGGCGGTTCAACTCCTCCGCAAATTCCGGGTGCGCCGCCTTTTCAATCGTAACCTGCACCTTGCCCGTGCAGTCGCGCAGCACCAGAAACGCCATGGCTCCCGTACTGCGGACGCGCTCCACAAACCCCTGCACCTTGACTTCGGTTCCGGGGATGATTTGCTTCATCATCGTTCGTTCCATATTCTCTTCTCCTTTTCTTCGTTCCGTTCAGTCGAATACGAAACAAAGCCCGTCATATCCGGCATCATCCGTATGCCGCATCCCATCGCCCCCTCTCCCTTCTTATTGATTGAAAATAGAAAACCGCCCGGACAGAATATGCCCGGGCGGGTAGGAAACTGGTCAGTTCCCCCAACAAGCGAAAACGCGGTTGGATTTCCTCGCGGGCACGGCTCGTTTCAAGCACTTGCGCCTACGGGGTTTTCCGCGGCTCAAGTGCTATCGATCCATATCCTGTTCGAGGATACAATCAAGCACGGTTTTGCTCTCCTGTTGGGTGAAATTTTCTACAGTATAGTCTTGTGCACCGCTCGTGTCAAGCGGAGGCTCTCTAGCTCATTTTTGATTTGATGTCGCTGAGGCGGTCGAGCGCCGCAATCAGAGTTTCGTCCAGCTTGGCAAAGTGCAGCCGCACGATGTGGTTGACTTTCTCCTTAAAGAACGACGTACCGGGCACACACGCAACGCCGACCTTCTGCGCCATCTCCTCGCAAAACGAAACGTCGGTCTGGCCGGGTTTGAGATACGGCGCAATATCCGCGAGCACAAAGTACGCGCCCTGCGGGTCGGTAAACGGAATGCCAATGGACTTCAGCCCGCCCGTAAAGAGCTCCTTCATGTGCGCATAGTGCGCTGCAAGCCCGTCGTAGTAGCTCTCCGGCATCTCAAGGCCAACGATTGCCGCTTCCATGAGGATGGCGGCGGCGCCCACGGCGTTGAAGTCGTGATACTGCTTGATGCGGTCCATAATCGGCTTTGGCGCAATGGCATAGCCCAGCCGCCAGCCCGTGATGGAGTAGGTTTTGGAAAGCGAGCTGCAGGAGATTGTCCGCTCCCACATGCCGGGCAGGCTGTTCATATAGGTGTGTTTGTACGGCGCGTAGATGATATGCTCGTAGACCTCGTCCATAATCACATACGTATCGTAGCGAATCGCCATTTCGGCAATGATCTTGAGCTCCTCCGGCGAAAAAACCTTGCCGCTGGGGTTGGAGGGGTTGCAGATTAAAATCGCCTTGACGTTCTGTTTGAACGCGTCCTCCAGCACGTTGGGGTCGAACCCGAACGCGGGAGGCGCGAGCGGCACGAACACCGCCTCGCAGCCGACCATCATGATCTGCGCGGTGTAGTTTTCGAAGTACGGCGAAAACAGAATAATCTTGTCGCCGGGATTCGTAATGGCAAACAGCGTATCCACCATGGCCTCCGTCGAGCCGATGGTGACCACCATTTCGGTATCCGGATCGAGCGCGCGTCCCATGCACCGCCCGCACTTTTTGGCAAGCGCCTGCCGGAAGTTCGGCGCGCCCATCGTAATGGCGTACTGGTGCGGGCCGACGCCGCTGATCTGTGCAAGGCGGTCGGTTATCTCCGTGGGCGGGTCAAAGTCCGGGAACCCCTGCGCCAGGTTGATTGCGCCGTACTGGTAGGAAATCCGCGTCATGCGCCGGATTACGGAGTCCGTAAACCGCTCTGCGGTTCGATTCAATTCTTTCATTTGCTGTACCTCATCGTTTCGAAAAAATCATGCTGCACCTACGGGGCGGCTTGCTCAGCGAATGCCCAGTTCTTCCTGCGTCACCGCGGAAATGCCGTGCGCGCTCAAAAGTTCCACGAGCTTCGGCTCGTCGGAGATGCGAAAGACCATATACGCCTTGTCCTCGCCCCTGCCGATAAGCGAGTACATGTACTCAATATCGATTCCGCCGTCGGAGAGCAGCGTTAAAACCTTTGCAAGCCCGCCCGGCACGTCCGGCACGGCGACAACCGTCACGGGCGTAATACCCACGGCGTAGTGCTGCTTTTCAAGGATGTTTTTAGCCAACGCCGCATTGTTGACGAGCATTCTGAGGATGCCAAAATCCGTCGTGTCCGCAATGGAGAGCGCGCGGATGTCGATGCCGCCCTTGGCCAGCGCGCTGGTGAGCAGCGCCAGCTTGCCCGGCTCGTTCTGAATAAAGACCGAAATCTGTTGCACCATCGAATTTGCCTCCTTTTATATTCTCTTGCGTGTGCCTAGTCGAGCAGTTTGCGCTTGTCCACCACGCGAACCGCCTTGCCGATGGAGCGCTCAATCGTGTTGGGTTCCAGCAGCTTTACTTTTGCGGCAATGCCCAGAAGCGACCCGAGCGCCGCTTCCAGCTCGCGCTCCATGCGGTCGATGCCGCGCACCGTATCGCTCATCAGCTCGCCGCTGATCTCGACCTCGACCTCGATGGAATCGATGTTGGCCGAGCGGTCGACAACGATGCGGTAATTCGCGGAGTAGCCTTTTTCCAGCAGCACCGTCTCGATCTGCGAGGGGAACACGTTGACCCCGCGCACAATCAGCATGTCGTCCGTGCGCCCTCTGGGCTTGGTCATCTTGACCAGCGTGCGCCCGCAGGAGCAGGGTTTGCGGGTAATCACGCCGATATCCCGCGTGCGGTAGCGCAATATCGGGAAAGCCTGCTTCGTGATGCAGGAAAACACGATTTCGCCCTGCGTGCCTTCCGGCAGGACTTCTCCCGTGTCCGGATCGATCACTTCAATGAGGAAGTGGTCTTCATTGACGTGCATGCCCGTCTGCTCGGCGCATTCAAACGCGACGCCCGGGCCGATGATCTCCGTAAGCCCGTAGATATCGAACGCCTTGATGCCGAGCTGGTCTTCGATCTGCTTGCGCATCTCGTTCGTCCAGGGCTCCGCGCCAAAGATGCCCGCTTTGAGCGAAAGATCGTCCTTGCTCAGCCCGCTTTCGCGCAAGACCTCCGCCATGTGCAGCGCATAGGAGGGCGTACAGCAGAGGATGCTTGAACCGAAATCCTTGAGAATCGTAATCTGCCGCTGCGTGTTGCCGCTCGAAACCGGTATGGTCGTGGCGCCAATCTTCAGCGCCGCGCCGTCCATGCCAAGTCCGCCGGTGAACAGCCCGTAGCCATAGGAAACGTGGATGATATCCTCCGGCCCGCCGCCCGCGGCATAGATAGAGCGCGCGCAGCAGTCCGCCCAGACGTCGAGGTCCTGTTTTGTGTAGCCCACAACGATCTGCTTGCCGGTCGTGCCGGAAGAAGCGTGCAGGCGCACGACGTCCTTCATCGGTACGGCGAACATGCCGTAAGGGTAGGTGTCCCGCAGATCCTGCTTGTAGGTGAACGGGAGCTTCTTTAGGTCGTCCACGGACTGAATGTCCGCCGGCGTAACGCCCGCCTCGTCCATGCGCTTTTGGTAGTGCGGGACGTTGTCGTAAACGCGCCGCACGGTGGCAATCAGCCGTTCGGTCTGCAGCGCGCGGATCGTCTCGCGCGGAGCGGTCTCGATCTCCCGCTGGTAGTAGTGTTCCATCGCTCGTGATCTCCTTATTGCACGGGCGAAGGGATTCCGCCCGCAAATTACCCAAAATAGCGCTCTCGCGTCTTCGGGTTCGCGGCGGATATCAAAAAACCCGTCCGCCGCTGTCTCCAGCAGAGGACGGGCATAATCCCGTGGTACCACCTCTGTTCGCCGCAACCGTTGCCGATGCGGCCTCGTATGGATACGAACTCATACCCACGGCGCTGTATCGGGCGCGCCCGTCTTTGCCTACTCTGTCTGTTCAGCAAGCCGCTCGGGAAGGAATTCCCCGTCCCCTCTTTGACCGCCTTTTCACCAACCGGCGGCTCTCTTTACAAAGCGTTTGGACGAGTACTGGTTTCCGTCTTCGCGTTGTGTTGGATTTCGACTTCTTCCGCAAATGCGGTCTATAGCAAAATCCTCAATTTCGTTTACTCTAGCATGGTTTTCTGCGGGTGTCAATAGTATATGATATACTTTTGACGCACATTTCTGCGTTTTGCGCGCTCAGCTCACGCGCTCGACCCAGCCGCGCGTATCCGGCAGTTTGCCGGTCTGGATGCCGCTGAGCGTGTCGTAAAGCTTCTGGGAAAGCGAGCCGACTTCGTTGTTGTTGATGGCGTAGTCCTCACCTTTGTAGCAGAGCGTGCCGATGGGCGAAATGACCGCCGCCGTGCCGGTTGCAAACACTTCTTTGAGCGTGCCCGCCTTGGCAGCGTCAAACAGCTCGCTGAGCGAGAGCTTCCGCTGGCTGACCTGAATACCCCATTCGCCAAGCAGCGTAATCACGCTGTCTCGCGTAATGCCCGGCAGAATCGTGCCACCCAAGGGAGCCGTAATCACCTCGTCGTCAATCTTGAAAAAGGCGTTGGAGGTGCCGATTTCTTCCACATACTTGTGCTCCTGCGCGTCCAGCCACAGAACGTCCTTGCAGTGGTAAGCCTGCGCCTTCTGGCTGGCCTTCATGCCGCCCGCGTAGTTGCCGCCCACCTTGGCAAAGCCGGTGCCGCCTTGCGCCGCGCGGATGAACTCGTCCTCCACATAGATACGCGTGGCCGAGAGCTTGCCCATGTTCGCCGCGTAGTACGGGCCGCTGGGGCAAAGGATGATCATAAAGCGGTAGTGCTTGGCCGGCAGAACGCTGAAGGAAACCTCGTCCGAAATGATGAACGGGCGCACGTAGAGCGACGTAAAGGGCTTGCTGGGCACCCAGTCGATATCCGCGCTGACAACGGCCTTGACCGCCGCAACGAAGAGCTCTTCGTCCATGGGCGGCATGCACATGCGCTCGTTGGTGCGGTTGAGGCGCTGGGCGTTCATATACGGACGGAAGAGCTGAACGTGCCCGTCCGCGGTTTTATAAGCCTTCATGCCTTCAAACATCATCTGCGCGTAGTGCAGCACGCAGCTCGCCGGGTCGATGGAGATATCGCCGTAAGGGATGATTCTCCCGTCGTGCCAGCCCTGACCTTCGTCGTAGTCCATGACGAACATGTGGTCGGAGAAGTGCTGGCCGAACACCAGATGATCCTGATCCGGCTTTGGCTTCGGATTCGGGTTGCGCGTAATCGAAAAATCGTAAGTCATGTTCTTCTACCTCTAGTCCTTATAAAATAAACTTATTCATCCAGTTCGTAGAGCTCCGCGCGCCGGTCGCAGAAGACCGGAATTGAACCGCGAATCTCGCTCAAAACCGAGAGATCGGCTTCGGCCGCAAGAATCTCCTCTGCTTCGCCCGCCTGCGCGAGCACTTCGCCCCAGGGATCGATCACGGCGGAATGGCCGCCATAGCGCGTGCCGAACGCCTGCCCGCAAGAGTTGCAGAGCGCCACGAACATCTGGTTTTCAATGGCGCGCGCCTGCGTTAACACTTCCAGATGCGAAACTCGCTTGTCCGGCCACTGGGAAACGACAAACAGGACATCCAGTCCCGGCAGCGCCAGCGTGCGTACGAGTTCAGGAAAGCGCAGATCGTAACAGATGATCAGCGCGCAGCTTACACCATCCAGCGAAAACCGCGCGAGCGAATCGCCTTTTGTAAACGCCTTGTCCTCGCCCATCGGCGAAAAGAGATGCGTCTTGTCGTACACCGCGAGGCATTCCCCCGAGCGGTCAAAGACGTACGCGGTGTTGTAGAGCTTGCCGCTTCTGCGATTGGCTACGCTCCCGGCAACGATGTTGACGCCGAGTTCCCTTGCCAGCGCGGAGAAGGTGCTTCTCGTGCGCTCGCCGTCCTCGTCCGCGAGGGCGGGGTCGATTTGACCCGGTGCAAAGCCTGTATTCCAGGTTTCCGGCAGTACGACTACGTCCGGATGCTCGCTTTTTACCGCGCGGCGAATCAGCTCTTCCGCGTGCGGAAAATTCCGTTCCGGCTCAGCGGGAAGCATATCCATCTGTACGCAGCAAATCCGCATGTTCTTCTTACCCCTCGTACGACTGCCCAAGCGACAGCGCGGTTCGGTTGGCGTCCAGCAAGTGTTCCTTCTTTGCGGGAACGACCTTCAGCAGCGCTTTTTCCATCAGAGCGGATTCTCCCGGCAGGCACGCCTGCAGGAATTTCCCCAGCAGGATCATGTTGCTCAAGCCTTCCAGTCCGTGTTCCGTCGCCATCTGGGTAGCGGGAACGCAGTAAATGGTCAAATCGCTGCGCAGCGTTTGTCCGCTAATCAGCGAGGAGTCCAGAACGATTACGCCGCCGCTTTTGACCTTGCTTTGGTACTTTTGAAACGACGGCAGGTTCATGGCAATCAGGCAGTCCGGCTCGGAGACGATGGGCGAGCCGATGGGGACGTCGCTGAGGATAACGCTGCAGTTGGCGGTGCCGCCGCGCATCTCCGGCCCGTAGGAGGGCAGCCAGCTCACCTGACGCTCGCCGATGAGGCCGAGATAGGCTAAAAACTTGCCCGCAAACAAGACGCCCTGACCGCCGAAACCGGCAAAGAGAACCTGCATGGCGGAGGCTTTTTTGTTCGATTGCTGTTCCATCCGCTTACGCCCCCTTCCCGCTGCGGTCTTTATACACGCCGAGCGGATAGTACGGAATCATCTTGTCGTCAATCCACTTGAGCGCGTCCTGCGGGGTCATGCCCCAGTTGGTCGGGCAGGCGGAGAGCACTTCGATGAGCGAAAAGCCCCTGCCCTCGATTTGATTGCGAAACGCCTTTTCAATGGCTTTTTTCGCGGCACGGACGGTCTTGACGCTGTTGACGGTCACGCGTTCCAGGTATTCCGGCCCTTCCAGCTGGGCGAGCATTTCGCAGACGCGAATCGGGTAGCCGCACTGCGTGACGTCGCGCCCGTAAGGCGAGGTCTGCGTGACCTGTCCGGGCAGCGAGGTCGGCGCCATCTGCCCGCCGGTCATGCCGTAAATAGCATTGTTGACAAAGATCACGGTGATGTTTTCATTGCGCGCGGCGGCGTGGACGGTTTCCGCCATGCCGATGCTCGCAAGGTCGCCATCGCCCTGATACGAAAAGATAATCGTGTTCGGATCGGCGCGCTTGAGCCCCGTCGCCACGGCGGGCGCGCGCCCGTGCGCGGCTTCGATCATATCGCAGGTAAAGTAGTTATAAGCCAGTACCGAGCAGCCCACGGGCGCAACCCCGATGGTTCTGCCTTCAATGCCGAGCGTATCAATTGCCTCCGCCACGAGGCGGTGGATAATGCCGTGCGTGCAGCCCGGGCAGTAATGCGTTGCAACGGGTAAAAGAGAGTCGGGACGTTTTGCTACAATCATTTCTGTTCACCTCCGGCCGCCTGTTCGATGCCGGCAAGCACCTGCTCCGGCGAGGGGATCATGCCGCCAACGCGGTTGATCAGCGTCACCGGTTTGGCGCAGCGAATCGAAAGTTCGATATCCTCGATCATCTGCCCCATCGAGAGCTCCACGGAAAGGAACGCCTTGACCTGCTTTGCGGCATCCCGCATCGCCTGTTTGGGGAACGGCCAGAGCGTGATGGGGCGGATCAGCCCCGCGCGAATGCCCTTTTCGCGGGCGGCGTCCACGGCGTTGCGGGAAACGCGCGCCGCAATGCCGTACGCAACCACGCAGATTTCCGCGTCGTCCATTAAGTACGACTCAAAACGCGGCTCTTTTGCTTCAATCTCGGCATAGCGCGCGTATCTTGCAAAATTCGTGCGCTCCAGCTCTTCCGGCTGAAGGTAGAGGGAGGTCACGACGTTGTGCTTGCGCTCCATCTTCGTGCCAGTCAGCGCCCAGGGCTTATCAAACTTCTTGGGTTCGCTCGTTTCCAGCGCGACAGGCTCCATCATCTGCCCGATCGTGCCGTCGGCAAGGATCATGGCAGGCATGGAATACTGATCCGCAAGGTCGAATCCCAAAACGGTCAAGCTCGCCATCTCCTGTACGGAAGCGGGCGCGAGCACGATGAGGTGATAGTCCCCGTGGCCGCCGCCGCGCGTTGCCTGAAAATAGTCCGCCTGCGAAGGCTGTATGCCACCGAGGCCGGGGCCGCCGCGCTGGACGTTGACAATCAGCGCGGGAAGATCGCTGCCCGCAAGGTACGAAATGCCTTCGCTCTTGAGCGAGATTCCGGGGCTTGAGGAAGACGTCATTACGCGTCTGCCGGAGGCGGACACGCCGTAAACCATGTTGATGGCGGCAATTTCGCTCTCCGCCTGCAGAAACACGCCGTTAATCTTGGGCATGCGCTTTGCCATATACGCCGCAATTTCCGTCTGCGGCGTAATCGGGTAGCCGAAGTAGTGGCGGCATCCCGCCTGAATGGCCGCTTCGGCGATGGCTTCGTTCCCCTTCATCAGTACTTTTTCGGACACTTCTTGTTTTCCCTTACCTTTCCACCGTGATCACGCAGTCGGGGCACATCATTGCGCACGAAGCGCAGCCCGTGCAGGCGGATTCGTCCGTCATTTTGGCGGGCGAGTGCCCCTTTTGGTTGATCGTTTCGCGATCGATTTTGAGGATCTGCTTCGGGCAGGCGTCTACGCAGAGCCCGCAGCCCTTGCAGAGATCCGTTTCAAACGTCACTTTTGCCATGTCTTGCTTTGTTCCTTCCTGTGCATTCCGCGGCGGGTGTTCGTTTACGAACAATCGCCTCTTGCTTTTATAAATCCATCAAAAACTGGTTTTCAACGCTTCCGTTCAGCTGCTCCGCTAGCTCCCGGCCTGCCGCCGTCATCTTGACGGGCAGGTTTGCAAGGCTGGAAAGCTCCCGCATGCGTTCGAGCGTGCTCAAAATCGTATCCGCGGTCGTTTCCCGGCCGAGGTTGCTGTTGTTGACCAGCGCCGTGGCGGTTAGCCCGCAGGCGGCTTCCACTTCTCTAAGCACGCCAAGCGCGTCGAAAGCGGTTCGAGTCAGCGGGCGGCAAAAGTTGACCACAAAGAGCATTTCGTAATCGCCCTCCGCCTGAATAAACGGTACATACCGTCCCAGCGCGACCGCGCCCCGGTCGTCCCCGCCGACGTCCAGCACCGCGTACCCCTCCCGATCCTCCACCGCCGCGTAGAGTTCGGCGGGCAGAGCGGGCAAATCGAGGTTGCTGTTGGCAAACGGAGAAGCAATCAGCCGTATGCCGCGCGCTTCCAGTTCGCGCCTGCGGTCGGTGGTGCGGAAATACGGGTTCACGATGTCGAGGTCGGCAACCGTTACCATTCGCCCGCTTTCACTAAGCCTCAGCGCCCAGTTGACGGCCAGGCTCGTTTTGCCGCTTCCATAGTGGCCGGTAAACACCGTTACGCGCTTTGCGTTCAAAACTTCCGTTCTCCTTCGCCAGTTCGGGTGCCCTCGCTTTTCGAGAGCCGAACCTTCGTAACTTACTAGAGTAGTCTGCGCATGATCTTTCCGCTCGTGGTCTTGGGAAGCGACTCGCGGAATTCCACGATGCGCGGGTATTTATAAGGCGCGGTATGCGCTTTCACATACTCCTGAATCTCTTCCTTGAGCGCTTCCGTACCTTCCGTCCCGGCGGTGAGCACGATGCTGGCCTTGATGACCTGCCCGCGGATATCGTCCGGCGCGCCGGAAACCCCGCATTCGAGCACGTATGGCAGCTCCATAATCACGCTCTCGATTTCGAACGGCCCGATGCGGTAGCCGGAGGACTTGATTAAATCGTCCGCGCGCCCGACGTACCAGTAGTAGCCGTCCTCATCCTTCCAGGCGAGATCGCCCGTGTGGTACATGTTGCCGCGCTTGGACTCTTTGGTCGCTTCCTCGTCGTTATAGTACTCCGCAACCAGTCCGCAGGGTTCGCCTTTGTCGAGGCGAATCACGATTTCGCCGTTGGTTCCGGTTTCAACGCTGTTGCCTTCCGGATCGACGATATCCACGTCGTAGAGCGCAACGGGCTTGCCCATGGAGCCGACTTTATGCGCCCCGCCGCGGAGATTGCCGATCACCAGCGTGGTCTCGCTTTGTCCGAACCCTTCCATAAGCTGCAGCCCCGTGGACTTCTCCATCTGGCGGAAGACTTCGGGGTTGAGCGCTTCGCCCGCAATGGTCGCGTGCTTCACGCTCGAAAGGTCGTAGTGCGAAAGGTCTTCCTTAATGAGCATGCGGTACATCGTCGGCGGCGCGCAAAACGACGTGATGTTGTACTTGGCGAACATCGGCAGGATATCCGCCGCGTCGAAACGGTCAAAGTCGTAAACAAAGATCGCTGCCTCGCTGAGCCATTGCCCATAGAGCTTGCCCCACATAGCCTTTGCCCAGCCCGTGTCGGAGATGGTCAGGTGCAGGCCGTTGGGGTCTGCGCACTGCCATTCATGCGCGGTGATAAAGTGCCCCAGCGGATATTTGTAGTTATGCGCCGCAAGCTTGGGCTGTCCCGTCGTGCCGGAGGTAAAGAACATCAGCATGAGGTCGCTTCCGCAGGGCGCGTCGTCCCCGCGCTGGAACCTGCCGCTGAAGAGCGGGTACTCCTCGTCAAAGTCGTGCCAGCCTTCGCGCTTGCCACCCACGAGAATTTTGTTCTTCAATCCCGTGTAGTTTGCGCTGGCAAGGTCGGCAATCTCCGCCGCATCGCCGTCCGCCGTGCAGATAAGCGCGCTCACGCCCGCTTTTTCGAAGCGGTAGGCGTAGTCGTGCTCCTGCAGCAGGTAGGTGGCCGGAATGCCGATGGCGCCGATCTTATGCAGACCGAGAAGCGCAAACCAGAACTGGTAATGACGTTTGAGCACCAGCAGCACCCGGTCGCCCTTCTTGATGCCGAGGGACTTAAAGTAGTTGGCGCACTGGTTCGAAGCGCGCTTCATATCCGCAAACGTAAACCGGCGCTCCGTGCCGTCCCGGGCAATATGCAGCATGGCGAGCTTGTCCGGCTTGGATTCGGCAAGTCCGTCCACGATGTCGAACGCAAAGTTAAACTGCTCTTCGCCGATAAAGCGGATCGACTGCATACAGCCCTGCTCATCGGTTTCGGTCTCAAGAAAGCGGCGGCAAATGCGCTCTTCTTCCGCCTCCTCCGGCGCTTCGGCATTCCAGCCGGGGTTGACCAGCTCCGCCTCGCTCCGCTCGCCTGTATAGGCGGAGGGGTTGAGGACGATGGCATAGAACTTGCAGTCCTCGCCGCCGGTGGCGATCATGCCGTGGGGAATCGAGCTGTCGTAGTAAGCACAGTCGCCGGGGCAAAGGATTTCGATATGCGAGCCGATCTGCAGCTTGAGCGTGCCGCTGATCACGAGGTCGCATTCCTGGCCTTCGTGGCTGGTGAGCTCAATGCGCTTCTGCTCCGCTTCCGGCACATAGGCGCACTCCACATAAAGCGGCTCGGAAATCCGGTTCTGAAACGGCGCAGCAAGGTTATAATACACCATGCCGTGCGCCTGTTCGATGCGCGCGCCCTCGCCCGCGCGGGTGATGGCGTAGCCCTTCAGCGTCGGGCTCGTGCCCTCGATGATGTCGGTCACGTTGACCGAAAACGCCATGGCGCAGCGGTAGATGAACGCAAAGCTCAAATCGTGCGTGCCGGATTCGCAGGCCATATACTCCTGCTCCGAAACGCCGGTGTTGAGCGCCATCTCCGCCGCGGAGCGACCGCTGATCCGCCTGAGTTCGCGGATGCGCGCGGCCATCTCCTTGAGTTGAAGATCCAGTCCTGTCGTGCTTTCCATTTTTTACTCCCTTGGCCTATGGGGGTATAAAAAAATCGCCCCATAGATGATCGAAAATAATCTGACCATCTTTGAGACGAGCAAACAGGTTTCTGTTACCCGCGGTACCACTCAAATTGCACCGGCATCGCTGCCGATACCACTTACGGGCTCCAACAAGCCCTGTGCCGTAACGCCGCACCCACGGAAAGGTTCTACTTGCCGGATGAATCCGGCGTTCTTCCTTTCGGCTCAGGAGCTACAAATACCCTGCTGTGCTTTCCCGGCTTTCACCAGCCGCCGGGTCTCTATAAAAGCGCTTTGCCGGTATCCTCTCCGTCGTCGCCTTTCAAATTTTGATCAGATTACCATAGATCATATATGATTGTCAAGGTAGTTTTGATAAATAATTATGCAGTCGCCGTTATCTGCACGATTTTGCGGGCTTGCGGCTCCGCCGCGCCGCAGATCGGTCTGCGGCGCGGCGGAGCGAGCGGAAAGAACGCGCAAAACCGCAATATTACAACAAGCGGCGCATAATCTTGCCGGAGATGGTCTTTGGCAGTTCGTCGCGGAAGACCACGATGCGCGGGTATTTATACGGAGCGGTATGCTTTTTAACGTACTCCTGAATCTCCGTTTTAAGCGCTTCGGTGGGTTCGGTGCCCTTCGTGAGCACGATGCTGGCCTTGATGACCTGCCCGCGGATTTCGTCCGGCGCGCCGCTTACCCCGCATTCGAGCACGTACGGCAGTTCCATAATGACGTTTTCAATCTCAAAGGGTCCTATGCGGTAGCCCGAGGATTTGATCACGTCGTCCTTTCTGCCCACGTACCAGAGATAGCCGTCCTCATCCCGCCAGGCGAGATCGCCCGTGTGGTACACGCCGTCGGCGCAGGATTCCGCCGTCTGCTCCTCGTCCCGGTAATACCCCTGGAACAGTCCGCAGGGATTGCCGTTGTCGAGCCGGATAACGATTTCGCCCGGTTCGCCGTGCTCGGCGCGCTTGCCTTCCGGCGTGAGCAGGTCGATATCGTAAGTTGGCACAGGTTTGCCCATGGAACCGGGCTTGGGCGTCATGCCCGCAAGGCAGGCAATGAGCAGCGTGGTCTCGGTCTGTCCGAAGCCTTCCATAATCCTGAGCCCCGTCGCCTGTTCGAACTGGTAGAACACTTCGGGGTTGAGCGCTTCGCCCGCCGTTGTGGCGTGGACGATGGTGGAAAAGTCGTACTGCGTCAAGTCCTCCTTGATCATCATGCGGTAGATCGTCGGCGGCGCGCAGAGGGTTGTCACATGGTGTTTACCCAGCAGCGGCAGGAGGTATTTTGCGTCGAAGCGTTCGAACTCAAACGTCGCCACCGCGCCTTCGCAGAGCCATTGCCCGTAAAACTTGCCCCAGAGCGCCTTGCCCCAGCCGGTATCCGAAACGGTCAGATGCAGCCCGTCGGAATGGACGCGGTGCCAGTACTTTGCGGTTACAAAATGCCCGAGCGCGTATTTACAGCTGTGGGAAGCGATCTTGGGGTAGCCGGTCGTGCCAGAGGTAAAGAACATCAGCATGGTGTCGTCGCCCTGAATCGCGTCCTTGGGGCGCTCGAACCTGCTGCTGAAGCGCGCGTACTCTTCGTCAAAGCTGTGCCAGCCTTCGCGGCTTCCGCCAACGAGAACCTTTGCTTTCAGCGGCGTGCAGCCCTCTTCGCCAAGCTCCGCCTGCGCCGCAACGTCGCCATCCGATGTGCAGACGATGGCGGAAACGTCCGCGGACTGGTAGCGGTAGGAAAAGTCGTGCGCCACAAGCTGGTACGTTGCCGGGATGGCCACCGCGCCGATTTTATGCAGCGCCAGCATGGCAAACCAGAACTGGTAATGGCGCTTTAGCACCAGCATGACCTTGTCGCCCTTCTTGATGCCCAGCGAGCGGAAATAGTTGGCGCAACGGTTGGAGGACTTCATCATGTCCTCAAACGTAAACCGCCGCTCAACGCCTTCGTAATCCACATGCAGCATGGCAAGCTTATCGGGGGATTTTTTCGCGATTTCGTCAACGATGTCGAACGCGAAGTTGAACTTCTCCGCGTTCGGGAAGGCGACGCCCATTAGGTGCCCTTCCGCGTCCTCGCGCGCTTCGACAAAGCGGTTGCAGACGAAATCCTCGGCCTTTCTCGCTTCCACAATGCTCGTGTGCAGTTCAGCGGTGTTTTCCGCGCCTTCGCCCGGAAGCACAACCGCAACGAACAGGCATTCTTTGCCGCCGACGGCAAGCATGCCGTGGGGTGTGGCGCTGTTGTAGTAGATGCTGTCGCCTTCGTTGAGCACTTCGATGTGCTCGCCGATCTGCACCTTGAGAGAACCGCTCAGCACGAGGTCGAACTCCTGGCCGTTATGCGTGGTCAGGTGGATCGGGCGGTTCTGCTGTGACTCGGAATAGTCGTACCGCACCCAGTACGGCTCGGCAATCTTGTTGCGGAACATCGGAGCGAGGCTGTTGATTTCAATGCCTTCCTCCTTGGCGGCGGGCTGACCCTGACCCTTCCGCGTCACCGTGTAGGAAGAGAGCCGCGCGCTGTCGCCTTCCAGCAAATCGGACATGCCAATGCCGAACGCGAGCGCGCACTTATGGATAAACGTAAACGGAAAATCCGCCCGTCCCGATTCATATGCCGCGTACTCCGCGGGGGTAACGTCGGTTTTTTTCGCCATTTCCTCGCGGGTAAAGCCGGAGATTTCCCGCATCTCGCGAATTCGGTACGCAACCTCCAACAGCTGCGTATTCAGTTCGACCGCTTCCATAGCGCCTCCTTACCGGCAGATTGGCTGCCGTCCCATAATGTTAATTGCGGACTTCGTCCGCACCTTGCTTACGAAAGATATCTGAACGGTAATAGAAAACACCCGTCCCAAGATTTTCGGATTTTATCTCCAGCTTTCGCTGAAATAAAAAACACCCGTCCCAAGATTTTCGTCTTGAGACGGGTGATCGTTTTGATCCTGCCCGCGGTACCACTCAAATTGCGTTTTTAAACGCCACTCATCAGGCTCCTATAAGCCCTTTGCCTTCACGCGGCAACTACGGAAAGCTCTACTGGCGAGTTTGACGCTTTGGAGCTTTCGGCTCGGAAGGGATGGGACTGATTGAAAGTTGCCGCCGCCGGGATTCCACCACCCCCGACTCTCTTTGTGCGCTGGCCTTCGTCCGTCTTCGTCACAGCCTTTGGAATACTATTCAATTATCATCCTGTTGGCCGACTCCGCAACTCGCGTTGCGTATCGGTCGATTGCATTGTATATTATCAGTCTCGTATAGCTTTGTCAACGCTAATTTTTCGGTTTCGCGGTACGAAACGGCTTCGTCAGGCGGTTTCGATGTTCGCGGCTTTCTGGAGCTTGAGCTTGGCAATCGCGTCTTCGCGCATCTTGTATTTAAGGATTTTGCCCGCCGCGTTCATGGGGAAGGAATCCACCATCTCCACATAGCGCGGCACCTTGTGCTTTGCCATGCTGGCGCGAACGAACGCCTGAATCTCCTCCTGCGTGGCGGTTTCGCCTTCCTTTAGGATGACGCAGGCGACAATCTCCTCGCCATACTGCTCGTCCGGCACGCCGATGACCTGCACGTCCTTGATCTTAGGATGCGTGTAGAGGAACTCTTCAATCTCCTTGGGGTAGATGTTCTCGCCGCCGCGGATGATCATGTCCTTGAGCCGGCCTGTGATGCGGTAGTTCCCCTCCGGCGTTTCGCAGGCAAGATCGCCCGTGTGCAGCCAGCCTTCGCGGTCGATGGCGGAGCGGGTGGCACCCGGCATCTTATAGTACCCCTTCATGATGTTGTAACCGCGCGCAACGAACTCGCCGATCTCGCCTACGGGCTTTTCCTCGCCCGTTTCCGGATCGACGATGCGGCACTCGATCTCCGGCAGCGCGCGTCCGACGGTTCCAACGCGCACCTCCAGCGGGTCGTCCGTGGAGCTCATGGTGCAGCCCGGAGAAGCTTCCGTCTGGCCGAACACGATGGTGATTTCGTTCATATGCATCTTGTCCACCACGTCCCGCATCACGCTGACGGGGCACGGGCTTCCGGCCATGATGCCGGTGCGCATGTACGAAAAGTCCGTCTTGGGAAAGTCCGGGTGCTCCAGCAGCGCAATAAACATCGTCGGCACACCGTGAAACGCCGTAATGTGCTCCTGATGGATGCAGGCCAGCGCGGGTTTGGGCGAAAAGTACGGCAGCGGCAGCATGGTCGAGCCATGCGTCATGCAGGCGGTCATCGCCAGCACCATGCCGAAGCAATGGAACATCGGCACCTGAATCATCATGCGGTCGGCGGTGGAAAGATCCATCCTATCGCCAATGCACTTGCCGTTGTTGACAATGTTGTAGTGCGTGAGCATCACGCCCTTGGGAAAGCCCGTGGTGCCGGACGTATACTGCATGTTGCAGACGTCGTGCGGGTTGACCGCGGCGGAAAGGCGGCGCACCTCCTCGACGGGCGTTTTCTCCGCGCGGTGCAGGAGTTCTTCCCACGTTAAGCAGCCCTGCTGGCGGTAGCCAACCGTGACGACGTTCCGCAAAAACGGAAGTCGGGACGCGTGCAGCGCTTCTCCGGGGCGGGTGCTCTCCAGTTCCGGGCAGAGCGAGCGGACAATGCCCGCATAGTCCGAATCCCGGTAGCCCTGCTCGAGAATTAGGGTATGGGTATCCGACTGCTTGAGCAGATACTCCGCTTCGTGAATCTTATAGGCGGTGTTGACCGTAACGAGCACAGCGCCGATCTTGGTAGCAGCCCAGAACGCAACGTACCACTGCGGCAGGTTGGTGAGCCAAACGGCCACGTGGCTGCCCGGGCCGACGCCGACGCTGATAAGCGCCCGGCAGCAGGCGTCCACATCCTCGCGGAATTCCGCGTAGGTGCGCGTGCAGTCAAGAGTGGTGTACTTGAAGGCGTACTGATCCGGAAACTCCTCCACCATTCGGTCGAGCACCTGCGAAAAGGTCGCGTCGATGAGGATATCTTTGCGCCAGACAAAGCTGCCCGTGCCTGCGTTGTTGCGGTAGAGATGCGGTTTGCCGCGCGCGGGCGTGCCGAAGCGCTGCATGTAGTTGGCAAAGTGCGCCAGCACGCTCTCAATATCGTCCAGCTCCGGCATCCACTGCGGATCCCACTCCAGCGAGATAAACCCGTCGTAGTTAATGGAGGAGAGCGCCGTCATGAGTTCATTCATCGACAGTTCGCCTTCACCCGGCAGGCAGTAGGCGCGGACGCCGTTTTCCAGCGCGGAATCCTTGACATGGACGTGCTTGACGTACGCGCCGAGGTTTTTGATGCTGGTTTCGGGCGATTCGCTGTGCTCGAAATACGGATGATGCAAATCCCAGAGTGCGGCGAGCGTATCGCTCGAAAAGCGCATCAGGAATTTCTGCAGCAGCGCGGTGTCCGAAAACGCGCCGACGGTTTCGATTAATAACGTTACCCCGCGTTCTTCGGCGTAGGGCAGCGCGTGTAAAACCCGCTCGTAAGCGGCGGAAAGCCCCGCTTCCGAAGCGTCGAACGCGCGGACGCGCACGTACGGAATTGAAAAATCGTGCGCAAGCCGCACGCAGGCAAACAGCTCCTCTTCTTCACCTGCATTGCCGGAAGAAAGGTCGCAGACGGAGTCCAGACAGGTAAGGCGAATGCCCTCGTCAAACAGCGAACGGACGGTTTTACCCGCGCTGGCGCGGCAAAACGGCGCGCCGTCCTCCGTCCAAGGCGTTCCGATCAGCCCGTGCAGCTCAATGCCCGAATAACCGACCGTCTTTGCGGCGGCACGAAAATCATCCCAGGAGTAAGCGTTCCAGGCGCGGGTGGAAAACGACAGTTTCATGTTCTGTCACCCTCCCGTCCCTGCATCCTGCGGCGGGTCGTAATCGTTTTTTTCATTGTCGCCCGCCCTCCTCGTACACAATCTTGTTGAGCGCGCTAAGGTACGCGTGGATGCTCGCGCCGATGATATCCGTGGAGATGCCGTTGCCGGAATAGAGCTTGCCGTTTGCGCGGAGGCGAACCAGCGCGGAACCCATGGCCTCGCGCCCCTCCGTGACCGCCTGAATTTGGAAATCATCCAGCTCGTAATGGTGGCCGATGATCTGCTCAACGGCTAAAAACGCAGCGTCGATCGGCCCGTCGCCAAGGCCGAACCCCTGCTGGGTCTTGCCCTGCCGCAGGAGCTTGATGTGCGCCGTAGCGGTGATGACGTTGCCGCTGTTGATCACATAGCTCTCCAACGTATAAGTCGGCGGCACCTGAAGCGCGGCGCTTGCCACGATGGCGTCGAGCTCTTTTTCGCCGACGTCCTTTTTATCCGCAATGCGCAAAAACGCGTCGTAAACCTTTGCCGTATCCTCTTCCGAAAGATCATAGCCAAGCTTTTTGACCAATAACGCAATCTCCGAAATGGTGCTTGCGGTGGAGAGCCGGACGCTTGCGTCGGTCTGGCGCTGCACGCTGTTGTCGTAAGGCGTTGCGGAGCCGTTTCGCGCGCTGACCATCCAGCGCACCTGCCCTGCGGTTCGGCTGAGCTCGGTCATAGCCAGCCCCGCGTCGAGGCCAAGGTCCATGCCGCGCGCGCGGACAATCCCCGCGAACGTCTCCAGCGAAAGCTGACCGTCGTCGCCAGCGGACGTCTTGATCAGCCTGGCTCCGGCGGCGATTGCGCTCATGGCGCAGGCGGCGGAGAGGCTCAACGCGTCCGTGCACTGCACGCCGACGAGCTTGCTCTTGAGCGACGGCGCGTTTTGCATCGCTTCCGCAACAAACGTTCCGAACGCTTCCGGCAGCATGCCGTCCGAACCGTCGCAGAGGGTGATTGCGTCTGCCCCTGCGGAAGCCGCCATTTCCAGCGCACGGTATAAAAAGTCCTTATCGCTTCTGGTTGCATCCTCGGCGCAGAATTCCACCTCGGGACAAAGCGATTTTGCGTGCGAAATCAGCTCGCCGATGAGCGCGAGCATCTGATCCGGCTTCTTGTGGCAGATGTATTCCATCTGCGCGGTGGAAGTCGGCGCCGAAATCATCAGGCAGGGTTTTGCCGTTTCTTTTACGGCGCTCCAGGCCAGCGCAACGCCTTCCTTGCTCAGCGAGCAGGGCATAACAAGCCTGCTCTCCTTGACGGCGGCGGCGATCGATTTTATCAGCAATACGTCCGCTTTTTCATTCTGGATTTCCCATAGCTCCACGCCGTACAGTCGCAATCGATCCAGCGAGCGCGCGATCTCCAGTTTTTCGCGGAAGCTGAGCAGTTTTTCGGTGCGTTTCGCTTCCAGCCGCAGGGTCACATCGGAAATGTACAGGTGTTCCATGGCGTTTCTCCTTCCGATCCTCGCTCGGCGTTTAAAAAAATATCCTCAAAGTCCGTCGAAAACGGCGGCTTTAAGGACGTGCCGTCAGGATCTGATGAAAAGAAGTCCGCTCCTTTTGAAGAAGCGTAACTTGATTTGGCAAAAAGGGATTTGTTGGATGGTATCACAGGCCTTGCGCTCATGTCAATATATGATATACGAAATCGAAATTCCTTTCGCGTATGAATCGCCTTTTTGCCGATGTAAATCGTTATAGTTCATGTTCGACGATGTACGAATAATGCGCTGTACAAAAAAACTGCCACTAGGCAGTTTTCTGTTTTCACATTGCTGATCATTCAACCGGCTAAGCCTTTGTCGGATGCCAGCCTTTATTCAGATACAGTTCAATATCAATGCGCTCAACGCTTCCCGCGATGTTTGAGCCAAGGTAGAGCGAAGCGGTCGCGGCAAAATCTTCCACGCTGTCGCTGGCGTAGTAACGGCGCTCGCCGTTTCTCGTGCGGTCGTTGAGCTGATCCCGCTCGGCCAAAAGCGCGGCAATCGCGCGCGCCGCCTGTTCGCCGGTGTCGATCAGCGTAACACCGGAACCTATATAGTCCGAAATGATCTCCCGCAAAAGGGGATAGTGCGTGCAGCCGAGCACCAGCGTATCCACGCCCTTCGCCTTAACGGGTGAAAGGTACTCTTCCACCACGCGCTCGGCAACGATATCCCCGCGCTGAACGCGTCCTTCCTCGACCAGCGGAACCAGAAGCGGGCAGGCTTTCGCCGTGAGGTACACTTCCGGCAGGAGCTTGCGGATGCTCGCCTCATACGCGCCGGTCCGGATGGTCGCCTTGGTGCCCACAATGCCGATGCGCCCGTTCCTGGTGGCCTCCGCCGCCGCTCTGGCAGCGGGTTCGACCACGCCGAGGATCGGAATGTGATTTTCTTCAATAATAACGTCCAACGCGGTCGTGGAAACCGTTCCGCAGGCAATGACGATTGCCTTAAGGTCGAAACTGCGCAAAAACGCAACGTCCTGACGCGCATACCGCACGATCGTCTCAACGGAACGTCCGCCGTAGGGCACGCGCCCGGTATCCCCAAAGTAGACGATATCCTCGCCGGGCAGCATACGGATCATCTGGCGAACCGCCGTTAATCCGCCCATGCCGGAATCGAAAACGCCAATGGGTCTTGTGTCCATGCTGTTCCTCCGCGAAAAAAAGCGGGCAAGCCCGGCCTGCCCGTCTGTCAGAATCCTTGCGGAACACATTGTATCACATTATTGCAAATCGTTAAAGAAACCAAGCGTTCCTTTTAGTCGGTATCACATGATTGCAAATCGTTAATGAAACCAAGTATTCCTATTAATTATTACCGTACAATTTGAGTTTGAAAAGGAAACAACGTTTACTAACTTATGTGTTCTATGTCTTTTCGTTGGAATTGGGACTGCATGAATCAAGTATTCACAATCCATTGCTATAGCCCTACTTACGGAGCATTCAGCGAAGAATTTTACAAGATGTTGCTTTTTTATCCGAACCCTTTCATATGAAAAACGCCGCCCCCTCGGACGGCACTGAAACGACACCGTTCGGCCAGTTTACGGCCTTTCTCGCCGTTCGCCGCAGAGTTCACAGCGCTCAATATTGATCTTGCACACCGCGGAGCACATGCCCGGCCCAAAGCAGAAATCCCCGCACCAGTCCTCCACGCCGCCCGCCTTTTGTTTGTCGCAGGTTCCGCAAGCGGATTCGTCGTAATCTGTATACAAATAAGCCCAAACGTGCTCGTGCGGCTTGACGGCTCCGTATTTGCGACAGACGACGTCGTCCCAGTCGTGTTGATCAGGCTGGCAAATGAACTGCCTTTCCTGCTCCGACATGTCATTATACCTCTCGTATTTAATCCGGCGGTACTTGTTGCCGGTCGCTGAAGCGCTACCGCTCAAACTGTCCCAGCGGCTCCAGTTCGTGCCGCTCCAGCAGTTTTTGCGTGTTCTCCACGTCCATCTCGCGCGCCAGGCAGAACAGCACCGCCGCGTCGCGCTTTTTTCGCGGTTCCAGCGTGTTTTTTTCCGCCGCGCGCAAAAGCTCCTGCGTTTGATCGACGTTCAGTTCAAACCCGATGGCGAGTTGAATCGCTTTGTCGCGGGAGGGCTTGCGCGTGCCATTGAACAGCTGGTAACCATATGTACGGTCGATGCCGGAGTTGGCAATTACCTGCCAGCGCTTTTTACCGGTTTGCTCGCAGAGCCGATCCAGATACTCGCAAAACGACGGCTCGGGGTCGATACTCTCTAAAAAGTGCTCCTCGACCAAACCCATAGTGATATCTTTTGTCAGCTCGTTCCAGTTTTCCTGTTGGCGTTCTGCTTCCATGTTCTATACCCCTCTTGTTCGTAGTCTGTGCCGTGCACAGGAACTGCCGCAATTTCGCAAACACTTTCTGCGTTAAGCGGCGCTTTTCGTATTTCTGTTCGGTCTCAGCATACCGCGCAAAACGCAGAAAATGGTGTGCTTGCTGCACACTTCCGCGAATTTTCCAGCATAAACGAACAAGGGGCAGCGTTTCCGCCGCCCCCTGCTTTATGTCATCTCATTTCTTGGCTACATAAATTGATGAACCGCTATTTGACTTCTACCGGCACGGAGAAGCCGGACGTGTTGCCCAACGCATCCGAAACGAGCGCCAGCACCTGTTTTCCTGTGAGCGGCTCTGCGCTGGTAAACGTAAAGCTTCCGTCTTGGTCGGCCAACGTGAACCCCAGTGACGAAACCTCTCCGGCATCGTTTTGGTAAATTTCCACCAGCCCGAACGGAACCGCCGCTCCGGAAACAACGCTGCCGACTGCGCTGGTCACGTTGGGCGCAGTCAGCTCACCGTTGCCGCCTTTGACCAACAGAATCATCTGGTCGTACTGTGTGCCTGTAAAGGTGTTGCCGCGCAGGAGATTTTCCGTGCCGTAATCGATGCGGATGGAATTGTACTGCGCTTCTCCGAACGTGTTGCCCTGCACAAAGTTATTATGCGGGCCGTTTTCCAGAAACAGCTCGGTTCCGCGCGGATTTGTCACCGTGTTGCCGGCAATGTAAGCATCCTTGATTCCGCAGTCCGAAATACGCAGCGAAATGGAACCGCCAAAGATCGTGTTGCCTTCCGCCGCCGTATATCCGCCGATCACCATATGAATCTGCCCCATATTCGCGGAAATCCCGGTTTCATTCTGTAGGGTTTCATTTCCGTTCACGTCCAGGCCAATGCGGTTGCCGAGCACAATGTTGTCCTCCGCACCGTAACCGTTCAGCGTTACGCCTTCTTGTCCGCCGCTGATGAGGTTCCCTTCGCCTTGTTTCGTCCCGCCGATTCGGTGATGGCTGCTCGTCCATGGGCCGCCGCCCCCGCTGCCTGGAATGGCCTTTGTACCTGTGATATCTGTGCCGATGTAATTGCCAATCACGGAGCACTGGTAGCTATTCGGGTCGCTGAACACGAAAGCACAGCGCACGCCGCTGATGATGTTGCGTTCCGCAGGCTTTGCGCCGCCAACGACGTTGTTCGTAACGCCCGACTCCATCACAATGTTCGTTGCCGTCTCTTGGGAAATTGCTTTCGTGCCCGTAATGTCCACGCCGATGAGATTGCCGATGATACGCGTGTGATCACCCCACGAATCGATGTTGACCCAGCTGTTTCCGCTGATGACGTTGCTTTCGCCCGGTTTCTTGCCGCCGACCGTTACGTGAAACGCCCAGTCGGAAACGAAAATGCCGTAGCTGTTCGGCATCGCTTTCTGCCCAGAAAGATCCACGCCGGTTAAGTTGCCGGAGACGACGCCGTACCATCCGCCAACGCGGATACCGTAGAGCCCGTTACCGCTGGAAACGTTGCCCTGCCCGACGGGGCCGGTTCCAATGTTTCGATCGCCGCCGATCTTGCAGTAATCGCCGTCCACCTGGATTCCGGTCAGCGGGAAATGATAGAGCTGCAGACCCATCACCGTAAAGTGAGCGGACTGCACTTCAATGCCGTAGCCGTCCGATAGATCGGAGCCTTCCAGAATTACGCCCGCGTTGCTTGCGTCAATCGTTACATACGCTCTTGTCACCATCGGCAGCGGCGATTGCAACCGAATTGTGGCCGGCCTGTTTGCGGGAAATACGGCGGGGTCAAACGTAATAACGGTACCTTCTCTCAGGTTCGTCAAACAGGCGCGCAGCGTGCCTTCCCCGCTGTCCTCCGCGCTCGTAACGACGAGGGAGATCGTTTTTTTCGGCGCGGTCGAGTTGTCCGGCGTAAGGAACGTTACCGGCTCGTCTCCATGGACAAGCGTAAGCGGCATCGCCGCGGCCGGTTCTGCGCTCTCCGCTTCGGTTGCGTCCCCGCGCGTATATACGCTGATGCCGCCAATGCTGTCCGCAACAACCAAGGTGTTGCCGCTTACAGCGCAGTCGTAGGCATATCCCAGCGTCTGAATTTTTCCAACCAACTGCGGATTTGCCAAATCAGAGATATCAACTACTTCAATGCCATTGCCCAAGTTCGTCAAATAGGCGGTTGTTCCATCCAGATGAATGTCCATTACACTGCCAGGAATGTTGAGTTCCGAAAGCTTTTTCGGGTTCGAAGGGTCGCTTACGTCAATAATCCAAATTCCCGGATCGGCCGACGTGATAATCGTTTTCGAATCGATGAACCGAATCGCCTCTCCGCCTGTGTTTTTCGGCATCAGGTTAAAAACCTGCATGTTTGTCGGATCGGCAACATTGATCAGCTGCGTTTCGTAGTTGTTTGTCGTAATCAGCAAATTCCCGCTGATGTCTGCGTTGATCGGATTCCCCAAAGGTACGGTTCCTGCAACTTTCGGGCGCGAGGGATTGCGCACATCAATAGAAATGTCAAACTGTTCTCCCGCAATGTACAGATATCCGTCTCCAAACGCAAGAGCGCGAACCGCGGAATTAAACACCGCATCGTTTGCTTTCAGCACGCCAAGTTTTTTCGGCTGAAAAGCGTTTTCAGCGCTGAAAGCGATGATCGGCTCATCGGTCTGCAAGTGGGACCCGACAAAGAGCTTTTCGTCCCCTAATATAACGCTGTTGGCATATCCGCCGCCCGTATCGTACCAGTAGGTTTCCGCCGGATTCTCCGGGTTACTCATATCGTAAACATGAAGCCCGGACATTCCGCCCGCCACATAGCTTGTCGTGCCGTTCATGGTTACGCGCCGTCCGTCCAGCAGCGGCATCCAGCGGGATACGATGCGTGGGGCGGACTTCTTCGTGTAATCGAGCGCGATCAGGCCCTTTTCACGGTCCAATACAAATGCGCTCTGGCCGTTCAGCGTGCCTGCAGCCATATAGCCGCTGAGCGTTATGGAGGACATCTGCACCGGCTGCTCGCCCGCGATTCCGTAGAGCAGCGCGCCGTCCGCGCCATCCAGCACAAGCAGGCTGCTGCCGTCTGCGGCGAGCGCCATCGCCCAGCCGGGTGTGTAAGCGTTGGCAACCTTAACGGGATTCAGCGGGTCGGTGATGTCCAGCACGTGCACGCCGCCCCAGGCTCCCGCTGTGTAAAGCCTGCCGTTGGCAATCTGCACGTCATACTGGAACCCGTCCAGAGAGAGCAGCCCCGCCTCTTTCGGGTTGAGCGGATCGGTCAGGTCAACCGCAAACAGCCCGCTCCCGCCGCCCGCAGCGTAAACGACGCCATCCTGCAGGGCGACGGCGTAAACATACGCCAGCGAGTAAGCAGAGGAAACGAGCACGGGATTCGCCGGGTTGGAAACGTTCGCTACCTGCAAGCCCAGTGGGCCGTCCGCCAGTACGGCGTAATCGCCGTCGAGCGCCACCCCCTCCGTGTAGCCAAGGGTATCGAGCGTGCTGAGAATCTGCGGTTCGGCGGGGTTGGAAACATCCAGCAGCACAAGCCCGTCCTCTCCGCAGCAGGCGTAGAGCGTTCCGTTACCGTCGCTTTCGAGGCTCTCGACAAACTGCGGCAGCAGCGCGCTCGTGCCAAGCAGACGCAGGTTCGCCGGGTCGCTTACGTCCAGCGCGAGCACGTGCAGGCCGGAGCCGACGTAGAGCGTCGTTCCCGCACGGCAGAGCGCTTTGGTCGTACCGCCCACCTGGCCGGTCAGCTGCCAGCTTTGCTCTGCAGCCGTTTCTCCTTCCGCACCCGCGCCGACCGCTGGCGCGGCTATGAGCATTCCGCAGAGGATGGTGAGGAAGATTCGTTTCCAAATAATTCGCTTCATAAGCACAGCCACAGCCTTTCTGGTCGTTCAACAGGAGTGATTTGTTTGCTTGTGTTTTCTTTTTTTGCGATCGTGGCAGTCAAAAGCCGTCTTTCAATGCTTTTTCAAAGAGATGTGCCTTGCTGCTTTCTTTATATCACAGTTCATTCGTGTAGTAAATTAGAAAAACCATACGAATGTCAGCAGCGGCAGAATACGCCGCAATAGCAAAACGCTCCCAAAGGAGCGTTTGCTGCTGTTTGATGCTGTAAGGCGTTCCGTTAGAATGCCAACGCGATTACGTCGGAATCGACAACCGTATTCCAGCTGTCCGTATCATAGATGTGGATTCGGAATTCCAGCGTTTCCAGAGAGCTGATGTGGTTGTCGTCCAAGTCGGTCTGGAAAAATGTAATCCGGTCGAACGCAACCTTCCCGGGCAGGAGTGCGCTGTAGTAGTAGGGATCAATCATGTACCCGTTGACGGAAACGTCCGTGAGCTGCACCGTGATGCTGCGGGTGCTGTTGTTTTCCACATAGACGCGCACGTTGCTGCCCCATGCAGGATCGTTCTCGTCCAGCCCGAGCACGACAAACCGGATGTCTTTGGCGTTGAATACCTCCGTACCGGTAATATCGAACGTTTGCTGGAACGACGCGGGCGCGGTCGTCTGAATCGTGACCATGCCGGTAGTGAACACCTCGTTCCATGTTTCCGTATCGTATACATAAAACGAGAGTTCTATCGCCTGCAGGGTTGTAATTCCCGCGTCCGAAAAGTCGGTGGAGAGAAAGGAGAGGTCGCCGTTTGCCTTTTTGCCCGCCGCGACATCGCAGGAGAAATACGGATCCATCATCACGCCGTTGACGGAGGTGTTTCTCGTCTGCACCGTCAGGTTCTTCTCCGTATTGTTCTCAATCAAAAGTTTGAGCGTCGGTCCAAACCAGTTGTCGTCTTCCAGCGAGAGCACGGTAACGCGCACACCCTGCTCATCCAGTACGACCTGCTCGTTGACAGTAACGTCACCCATTGGCGTTTCGGTTTCGGGTTCGCTTTCGCCCGCCGCAGCTTCCAGCAGCGCGGAGCCGATGCCGAGCAGCGAGGAAGAATCTTCGGAATCCTTAGCCTGCTCCTCCGCGACGGCGGCTTCTTGTGCCGCCTGATTCTGGACGACGGTCGTTTTCTCTTCTGCTTTCTTGTTCGTTAACGACAGCACCAGCACAATGATGGTCAGCCCAACCAACGCCCAGAACCACCAGCGCTTCGTTACGGGTTTGGAATACCTTGTTTCCTGCTCCGCGGGCGTTACGGGAGCAGCCGGCGTTTGCGTCTGTTCGGCAGGCGTGCCGCAGTTTGGGCAAAATCTGCCCTCGAACGGATTGCCGCAATTCTTGCAGTACATCGTTTCTTCCCCCTCATCACACTTGTTTTCATGCGCACCGCGCGCAAGACATGCTCTACCATCAAAATAGCAGAAACCGTTTTCAAGCACAAGCAATTTCCGTTCTTTCGGGCATCCAACCGGAAAAACGCCGGTTCGACGCGCTGGTTTTGCTTCCGCTGCGCACAAGAAGCGCACCCGTTTTCTCACCGACATAATTTGTCTCAAATTCGTTACGTTTCGTTGATGCCTTGTTCACGATTGCCTGCTAGTATATACATTGTAAGGTTTGGTCGGTGCAGTCGTTATTATTACGTCTTTCCCTTCTGATTTTCACAACCGCACAAACCGAATTAAGGGCGCTTCGTGAGAAGCGCCCTGTCTATTTTGGCGTAATTTTAGTTATCGCTATACCAGTCATTCTACTTTTCCTAGAATATATTCTCAAAAAAAGTATTGACAATTGAGAAATCGGCAGTACAATATGAACGAATTCTGAATTATTCATTCAGTTTCAGCGAAGGGGTGCGCCTATGGACGATAAAAAAGCTTTGATCTTTCGTGTTGCAAAAGAACTGTTCAGTGAGAAAGGGTTCAAGGACACCAACATTGCGGAGATCACACGTAAAGCAGGCGTCGCCGTTGGCACTTTTTACCTCTACTATGCTTCCAAGGAAAAGCTCTTCTTCGATATTTTTATGGAAGAGAACATGAAGCTCAAACAGTACTGCCTCGACAGCCTCGATTACAGCGCCGCGCCGCAGACGATCATTGAGCAGATGCTGCAGCTCAATGTGGAAGGCATCACCACGAACCCAATCCTGCGGCAGTGGTACCAGAGCAACGTTTACCAGAAGCTCGAGCAGGTGTTCCGCAAGGAGAACGCACTGGACTCCATGACATTCCTCTACGATGCGTTCCTTGTGCTCGTTGAGCGCTGGCAGGCGGAAGGCAAAATGCGCCGGGACATCGACAGCAAGATGATCATGATGCTCTTTGCCGCCATCATCAACATAGATACCCATAAGCAAGAGATCGGCTTGGAGTTCTTCCCCGAACTGCTGCAGATTATGACCAACCTGGTGATACAGGGACTGACGGAAAACTGTTCCGCATAAGACGTGCTTTTTTTGTGCAATTGTATGAACGAATTTATATTTATTCATTCATTTAATAAAAACAAGGAGAAAAGAAAATGGAAACAGCAACGATGAGAACCGCAAAACCGAAACGCTTCTGCGTGCTCGTAACGGAGAACGGCAAGCAGACCACCAATGTACGCCTGCCCTACTTCATGTTCAAGATGGGCATGAAGTTCGGCAAGATGGCCGCGAAAAACGGCGATATCCCCGACTGCGGGGACGCAATGGCCTATCTGGAAGGATTCGACCTCGCCGAGTTGGAGCGCTCGCTCGAGAGCGGCGAGCAGACGCTGCCGCTTGTGCTGGTGGACGTGGACGAACCCGATAAAGATTCGCACGTCACCGTCACGCTTGAGTAGGCTCGCCCGCACACGACAGGAGAATTGCTGTAATGAAAAAAGACAAAACCAGTAAGAAAAAGCGGCGCGGATGGCTGATTCCGGTTGGAATTCTGGCGCTGCTGATCATTTGCGGGCTGGGCATGCTGATTGCGGATACGCCGAATCGCCGCGAGATTGCTGAAATGCAGATCGGGCAGGTCGATTTCAGCCGCCTAAACGACGGAACGTATACCGGTTCTTTTACCGGCACAAAAGGGCACATGCGGGACGTGACGCTGACCGTTACCATAGCAAACGGCGTTGTAACGGACGTTTCGATTCCGAATGAAGCGCTGGATGACGAAGGCAACCCCATGGAACTCGGAGAAGGCGTTACCTCGGTGGAATACCTCAACCGCGCGGTCAGCGCGCAGTCCCTCGGCATCGACGCCATCAGCGGCGCGACGCTCACCAGCAAGACCCTGCTCAAAGCGCTGGAAAACGCGCTTGAGCAAGCACAGTGATGAATTAGGAGTGTTACAATGAATATCGCAGTCGTCACCTATTCCCTTACCGGCAACAACGCAAGACTTGGCAAAAGCGTTTCGCAGGCAATCGGGGCAACGTATATCGAGTTGAAGACAGAAAAGCCTGTTACCAACGGAAAAATCTTCCAAACGCTCATTTTGGGCACCGTACCAAAAGCAAAGCCGGAACCCGCGGCAATTGCCGGGTACGACAAAATCCTGTTCGTCGGCCCCATTTGGATGGGCATGGCAGCCTTCCCGCTGCGCCCCTACCTGCGCGCGGCAGGCAAAGCGAAACTGCCGTATGGGTTCCTTTCCATAAGCGGAGGTGCGGACAGCGACAATCCGACGATGGAGAACGACCTGAAAAAGCGCGCGGGGCTTGCGCCGGAACTGCTGCTGGATCAGCATATCCGCACGCTGCTGCCCGCCGAGCCGAAGCCGACACGCGAGATGACCTCCGCCTATCAGGTGACGGATTCGGATTTAGAGGCTCTGACCGCCGCCGCCGTCGGCGCGCTCAAGAAGTCCGGCTTTCTGGAAAAATGACCCGCACAGCGCAAATGAAATAACGCGGCGGCCGAAAGGCCGCCGCGTTTGCTGGTTCGATACTCGATTAATGGAACAGCGAGAACGTCAGGAACAGCGTGCTCATCAGCGAAGCGACAAGCGACACAACCGTAATCTGCGTGTTGATGGACGGACCCGCGGTGTCCTTGAACGGATCGCCGACGGTATCGCCAACGACAGCCGCCTTATGCGCGTCGCTGCCCTTGCCGCCTTCGTGGCCGCTCTCAACGTACTTCTTGGCGTTGTCCCAGAGGCCGCCGGAATTGCTCATAAACAGCGCAAACAGCAGACCGCTGATGATATTGCCGCAGAGGAAGCCGCCAATGGCCTGTACGCCGCCGATGAAGCCGACAACAAACGTTGCCAGAATCGCCACGAGGCCTGCCGGAACGAGTTCTTTGAGCGCGCCGTCAGTCGCAATGGAGATGCACTTGTCGTATTCCGGTTCCACGCCGGGCTTGCCTTCCTTGAGGCCTATGATCTCTTTGAACTGACGATGGATTTCCGCCACCATGCGCTGCGCGTTGCGGTCAACGCCGAGCATCAGCATGGCGGAGAACACAGCGGGAATCGCGGCGCCAATCAAGAGGCCGAAGAAGACCAGCGGGTTCATGACGTCGAAGTTCGTAATACCGGCCACGCCGAGTTCGGCGGCGGCAGTATTGACTTCGCTCATGAACGCACCGAGCAGTGCGATAACAGTGAGGCCCGCGGCGGCGATGGCAAAGCCCTTGGTAACGGCTTTGACGGTGTTGCCAGCGGAGTCGAGTTCATCGGTGATGGCAAGGACGTCTTCGCCCAGGTCGCCCATTTCGGCAAGGCCGCGCGCGTTGTCCACGATGGGGCCGTAAGCGTCGTTGCTGACGATCATGCCGACGATGGAAAGCATGCCGACGGCCGCCATGGAGATGCCAAACAGTGCGTAGGTCGTTGCATCCGCCGGGTTGACGGCAAGAGGCGCGCAGAGTTTATACGCAGCCAGCGCGGAAACCGCAATGCCGATCATGGCGGGCAGAACGCTCAACAGGCCGTAGGAGATGCCGGAGAGAATCGTAAACGCCGGGCCGGTAGCGCTGGCGTGCGCCACAAAGTGAACCGGCTTCTTGGAATCGTCCGTAAAGTAGTCCGTCGTGATGCCAATGATGACGCCAACGAGCAGGCCGACGACGCACGCGCCCCAGATTCTCCAAGGGAACTGGAGGAAATAGGTTGCCGCCGCAGTAAGGGCGATATAAACGCCCGTCGTGACATAAGTGCTGGAGTTAAGCGCTTTGGTCGGGTTGCCGTGTTTGCCGATGCGCGCGGTCATAACGCCGATGATCGAAGCAAGCAGGCCGAGCGCCGCAAAACAGAACACCATGGCAACATGCTTTCCGCCGGTCGCCGCATCCAGCACGCCGCCCATAACAAGAGCCGCAGCCATGGAAGCCACGTTGGAATCGAAGAGGTCCGCACCCATGCCGGCCACGTCGCCAACGTTGTCGCCAACGTTATCGGCAATGACGGCGGGGTTGCGAGGATCGTCTTCCGGAATGCCAAGCTCGACTTTGCCGACAAGGTCGGCGCTGATATCCGCGGTCTTGGTGAAGATGCCGCCGCCGGCCTTTGCAAACAGAGCCAGCGAGCTTGCGCCAAAGCTAAAACCGAGGATCGTGGTGGGATCTTTGGTCACAAGGTAAACAACCGTCACGCCCAGCAAGCTGGCGCCGACTACTGCCATGCCCATGACGGCGCCGCCGCGGAATCCGGCCATGAAGGAAGGCTTGATGCCCTTCTTCGCGGCTTCGGCGGAACGACCGTTGGCGATGGTGGCAACTTCCAGACCGATCTTGCCCGCGATAGCGGAAAAGCCCGTACCGAAGATATAAGCAACCATCATCAAAACGTTGTTCAGCCAGTTGCCTTTCCAAATCGGAGTCGGCAGAAAGACAAGGATCAATACGGCCGCAACACCGGCAAATTTTGCCAGAACGGCATATTCCTTGCGTAGGAAGGTGCGCGCCCCGGCGCGGATCAGACCGCAGGCCTTGATGATTTTCTGATTCTCGCAGGGTTGACGTTTGACCCAGAGATAGAGCCAAGCGGCAAAAGCGAAAGCCAGCAGAGCAATGAGCAGAGACCCGTACAAAATGATTTTTTCCATAATGCTACTCTCCCTTACATGATCCGCCCGCAGGGCGGTTTATGAGTGTCGGCAGGCGCGGCGAAAAACGCCGCGCTCGCCGGAACGCTTCCGAAAGGAAACGGTAGACTGTGTTATGCGTTGTTCTTTGCTTTTTTGCTTTTTTTCGGGTTGGAAAGGGCGTTTAAAAGCGCGATGACGAGAACGATGGCGAGGGTAACGATAAAGATACCCAGCATACCGAGAGCCATGATCTTGAGCGTCTCGGGAAACGATGCAGCAACATTCAGATCCATAGTATTCTCTCCTCTCCTTATTTCACGATGAGGTTGAGCAGCATGCCGCCCGCGAGAACGGAAGCAATCTGCCCGGCGACGTTCGCGCCAGCCGCATGCATGAGCAGGAAGTTCTGTTTGTCTTCCGCAAGACCCATCTTATGAATCACGCGGGAAGCCATCGGGAACGCGGAAATGCCCGCGGCGCCGATCATCGGGTTGACCTTCTTCTTGACGAACAGGTTGATGATCTTGCCAAAGAGCACGCCGCCGACGGTGTCAAACACGAACGCAACGAGCCCGAGGCCGATGATCATGAGCGTCTGCAGCGTCAAAAACGATTCCGCCTGCATGTTTGCCGCAACCGTGAGACCCAGCAGAAGGGTGATCAGGTTTGCCAGCGCGGTCTGCGCGGTCTGGGAAAGCGAGTTGAGCACGCCGCATTCGCGGATCAGGTTGCCGAACATCAAAAAGCCAACCAGCGCGACGGAGCGCGGCGCAAACAGTCCTGCAATGACGGTAACGATAATCGGGAACAGGATTTTGGTCATCTTGGAAACGCTGCTGCCGGTATACTCCATGCGAATCCTGCGCTCCTTCTTGGTGGTGAGGAGCTTGATGATCGGAGGCTGTACAATTGGCACAAGCGACATATACGAATAGGCTGCAATGATGATAGGCCCAATGTAGTTGGAGCCGAGATAGTTGGCAACGAAGATGGAGGTCGGGCCGTCCGCAGCGCCGATGATGGCGATGCTCGCCGCATCCTTGAGTGGGAAGCCAAGCAGGGACGCGACCACAAGCGTAAAGAAAATGCCGAACTGCGCCGCGGCGCCAAAGAGCATAAGCTTGGGGTTCGTCAAAAGCGGTTCAAAGTCGATCATCGCGCCGATGCCGATGAACAGCAAAAGCGGGAAGAGCTCGTTGGCGATGCCGCCGTTAAAGAGGACATTCAGCACCCCGACTTCCGCGCCCTGCGTGATCGCGCCGGACAAAGGGATGTTCACGAGGATCGCGCCGAAGCCCATTGGCAACAGCAGCGAAGGTTCCATGTCTTTTGCGATGGCAAGGTAGATCAGCAGTGCGCCGATCGCCCACATAACGACCTGCTGCCAGGTCAGAAATGAGAAATTTTGAAAGATTGCGCTCATAATTCATCCTTTCACAAATGTTCCAAATTTCCGTCTTATACATCATAACATGGCGCTTGTGAACAGTAAAGACATATTTTCTTAACGTTCTCTTTGCATTTTCCGTATCTTTTTCATGCAAAATACACTTTCTCGCGTCGTAAATGTGTCGTAAAACGTCAATTTCATCTGCATTGCAGAATGCTGCCGACGGGTTTCCTGCAAAATCTTTACCGATCAGCAAAGAAACGCACCGCAGAGAGCGCCGCGTGGCCAAAGACCGGCCGAAAAAACACGCCAAAACGAACTGTGCCCCCGTAAAAACGGGGGCACAGTTCCACAGCCAAGTGCGGCGTGCTCAAACACAACACACCGGCACCCGATTAAACGGCGCTCCAAGCGGGCGCTTACAGGCCGTTTAATAGACGCGCACACCTTCTAACCCGGCGGCGCTGAAATCAAAATCCGCTCACTTGCCGAGCAGTTCTTTGACGCAGGATTCCACATGCTCGCTCGTCAGGCCGAAGCGCTTCTGCAGGTAGTCCTGCGGACCGACTTCGCCGTATTCGTCGTTGACGGCGACCACGTCGATTTTTGCGCAGTTCTTCGGCGCGAGGCACTCGCAAACCGCGCTGTACAGGCCGCCGATGCGATTGTGATTTTCTGCTACGACAACGTTGCCTGTGGCTTTAGCATACCGCGTAACGGTTTCCGCGTCCAGAGGCTTGATGGTGAAAACATTGACCACCGCCACGGAGATGCCCTGCTCTTCCAGGCGCTTTGCCGCCTGCATGGCTTCGTGCACCATGATGCCGGAAGCAAAGATGACCGCGTCCTTGCCTTCCTTGAGGGGAATGGCGGGGCCGATGGGCGTCTGCTCGCCGTCGGCGAACACTTTTGCGGCCTGCTTTCTGCCAACGCGGACGTACTTTACGCCCGGATGATCCTTGCACTGGCGCAGAACGCTGATGAGCATATTCGCGTCGGTAACGTCGATAATCGTCGCGGTCGGAATCGTCCGGTAGAGCGCGATATCCTCAAACGGCATGTGCGTGCCGCCGTTGAACGAAGCACAGACGCCCGGGTCGGTGCCGATCACGGTAATATCGTTCTTTGCGTAACCCGCCGAGAGAAATACCTGATCGAACACGCGGCGGGAAGCAAACGGCCCGAACGTATGCACGATGGGCTTATATCCCGTTGCGGCAAGCCCGCAGGCCACGCCGATCATGTTGGCTTCCGAAACGCCGCAGTTGATGCCGCGCGTGGGGTTCTCCGCCGACCAGCCGCAGGTGCCGACGCAGCTCATGAGGTCCGCGTCGAGGTAGATTACGTCTTTATCTTCCGCCGAGAGCGCGCGGATCGTTTGGCCGATGACGTCCTTAAACGCGCGGGAATCCATTGTTCCGTCGTATACGATGTTCATGCCTGTTCCCCTCCCATCGCGTTCAGTTGAGCGATCAAATCTTTTTGCCAGGCGTCCCACTGATCGGCGGGAACGGTCATGCTGTGGTTGCTCGCGGCGTTTTCTACGCCGGGTACGCCCTTGCCCTTGACGGTGTTCATCACGATGGCATAGGGTTTGTCCCCGCCCGCGCGGGTGCGTTCGAGCGCTTCGTACAGCGCGGCAACATCGTTGCCGTCGATGCGGATGGTCTCAAAGCCGAACGCTTCCAGCTTTGCGCCGAGGTCGAGCGTATCCAGAACGTCCTTGGTGCAGCCGTCGAGCTGTTTGCCGTTGACGTCCATGAGCAGAACAAGGTTACCCAGCTTCTTTGCCGCGGCAAACATGCATGCTTCCCAAACCTGACCTTCGTTGGCCTCGCCGTCGCCGACGATTAAGAACACGCGCGTATCCCGCCCGCGCAGACGCTCGCCCAGCGCCATGCCGCAGGCAAGGCTCGTGCCCTGACCGAGCGAGCCGGTGGTCATATCTACGCCGGGCGTCTTGCTGCGGTCGCAGTGGCTTGGCAGACGCGTGCCCGGCTGATTGAGCGTTTTGAGCATTTCGTAGGGAAAGTATCCCAAAAGCGCGAGGGTGGCGTAAACCGCCGGGCCCGCGTGGCCTTTGGAGCAGACCAGTTTGTCCCGTTCCGGCCAATCCGGGTTCTTGGGATCAAAGCGCATCTGTGTTTTGTAGAGCACGCTCAGCGCGTCCGCCACGCTCAGCGATCCGCCCACATGACCAAACCCGCGCGCCTTGAACTCTTCCAGCATGCCGATGCGGATTTGGAGCGCGAAGCGTTCCAGTTCTTTCTTTTTTGCCGCGTCCATCGCAGAACATTCCTCCTTTGATCCATCGCCCGGCTTCTGTGCCGGAGCAATGTAGTATCTTTTTTATTATAGCGTTTCCGAACGCATTCGGAGCAAACTTTTTTCGTAATTTCTTTTTTCAGCGCGCGGTATCCGCTTTTGGCAGCGTTGAGCCGCCGTAGGGCATCACGAGCACAGTCGCTTCCTCGCCGCAGCGCGCGAGCGCCGCGTCGAACGCCGCCTGCACGGTTGCATACGGCTTTAAGAAAATGCTGTCCACAAACTCCGCTTCCAGTTCGGAAACGAGGTAGATATCCGCGTGCTCGAGCACCATGGCGATTGCCGCCGCCTTGTGGCCGCCGAGCTGGAAGTCACGCTCAATGCGCTCGATCATGCTCTGCGGACTGGGCGACTTCGTCATCCACTCCTCAAACACATGCTCGCCCATTCCCTCTTTGCAGGAGCCGACGAGGATGATCACGCCGCCGTCCTTGACCGCGTGCTTGGCGTTGTCGAGCGCTTTCTGCGTCTGGTAGAGATTCAGGTCCTTCGGCGCGCCCCCTTGGGACACGACAACGATATCCACGCGCTCGAAAATGCGCTTTGCGTAAAGCTGGTCGAGATAGCGGCAGCCTTCGCGGTGTGCTTTGACCACGTCCCCCGCCACCGCGCGGACAATCTGCTTATGCTCGTCCAGCACGACGTTGAGGATGAAGTCCACCCCGACCATTTTGGCTGCTTCTTCGATGTCCTCACGTACGGGGTTGCCGTCCAGCCTGCCCGCCGCCGCGGCTTGCTCCACCATGCGGCTATGGTTGCTCTGAATCGCCGCCCGCGTGCTCACGCCCGGCATAATGGCTTTCGCCCCGCCGGAATAGCCCGCAAAATAGTGGAATTCGATGTTGCCAAGGCAGATGCGCCGGTCGGCCTCCGCCACCGCGCGCACGATATCCACCGGCGTTCCCCGGCGCGTCGTACCGATATGCACGCAGTCCGAGTCGTCCCCGTCGATGCACGTTACCTCGGAAAAAGCCCGCTCGCCGACGAGCTTCTTCTGCTCGTCCGGGGTCTGTTTACGGTGGCTGCCAAGCCCGAATACGACCGTGATATCTTCTTTTTTGACCCCCGCCGCGTAGAGCTCGTCCAGCAGGGCGGGAAGCACCTTATAGCTCGGCATGGGGCGTGTGATATCGCTCGTGACGATCGCAATCGTTTCACCGGGGTGGACGATTTCACCCAAACACGGCGTGCCGATGGGTTCGCCCAGCGCGCGCAGCACCTCCGGCTCTCCGGTAAGCGCGTGCTCGACCGGGTTTGGCAGGAGGATGCCGATTAAGTTTTCATCCGGCACGGTGAGCTTCTGCACGCCCGCGCCGAATCCGAGTTCGATTTCCATAGAACTGATCCTTAACTTTATGTGTTATTTTTCCGACGGGAATTTTTTCGCGGCAAACCGCAGCGCTTTGACCACCGGCAGCTCTTCGCCGGTTAAAAAGCGGATCAGCGCGCCGCCGCCGGTGCAGATGTAGCCCATCTTTTCGACAAGGCCGTACTTCTCCGTTGCGGTGATGCTATCCCCGCCGCCAACGACCGTGTAGGCTTCCGTAGCGCCCAGCGCCCGCCAGACGGCCTTTGTGCCGAGCTCGGTTTCCGGTTTTTCAAACACGCCCATCGGGCCGTTGACAAACGCTGTCTTCGCGTTCTTGATTATTTTCTCATACAGCTCCGCCGTCTTTGCGCCGATATCAAGCACGCCCGCGTCCGCCGGAATACTGCCGACGTCCGCTTCCACGCGCTTGCCCTGGGCGTCCAGATACGCCGCGTCGAGCGGGAGCATGATCTTATCGCCATAGCGCTCCAGCAGCGGGGCGGATTTTTCAATAAACGAATCATAGCCGGATTTTTTGATGAACGCAAGGCTGCTTGCGCCGATCTGCTCACCTTTTGCGGCAAGCAGGATGTTCGCCACCAAGCCGCCGGTAAGCACCTTGTCCGCCGTTCCGCCGGAAAGCACGGTTTCCATCATCAAAAACGCGTCCGCAACCTTCGCGCCGCCCAACACGAACACGCAGGGACGCTCCGGAGATTCCATAATGCCGGAGATCACGCAAAACTCCTGCTCGAACAGCCGCCCCATCATGCTGGGCAGCACCTGCTCGAACCCGCAGAGCGAGGGTTGGTCGCGGTGCGCGGCGGCAAACGCGTCGCAGACATACAAATCAGCCAGCGGGGCGAGCTTTTCCACGACCTGCGTCTTTGCCTGCTGCTCGTGCGTTAAGCAGAGCTTGGTTTCAAACAGCGTCTGCTCCTCGGAGCAGAAACGGACGTTATCGAGCAGCAACACTTCGCCGTTTCTCAGCGAGCGGATGGCCTGCCGCGCGGTGGGGCCGGTCACGTCGTCGATAAACTTAACTTCCCGTTCCAGCAGTTCGGAAAGAACCTCCGCATGCGGCGCGGTGGTATAAAAATTCTTATATTCAATGTCGCTGCCCTGGTGCGCCAGCAGCACGACCTTCGCGCCGCGGTCGGCAAGCTCCCTAACGGTTGGCACGCAGGCGCGGATGCGGTTGATGCTCTTGAGTTTGCCGCTCACGCGGTCGACCGGCTGGTTGATATCCACCCGGCAAAGAACGGTTTTGCCCTGGACGCCGTACGCGTCCATCGTATGAATTCCAAAACGTGTCATTTTCTGTTTCCCCCATGTCGGAATACGCCGCGGCGGGATAGCGGAAACCCTGTTCGGATTCCGCACCCCCGCCGTGCTGCATCATTCAATTCTTCCCGCGCGCTTGTTCGCGCCCGGCGCAAACTGCTTATTTGAAGCGGCCGATGCCCAAGTATTCGTTGGTCTTATCGGTGGCCGTTTCACGCGTTTGCTGCATGCCGCAGGCGGCGCGGATGCCGTCGATGGTTTCCGGAATCGTCACGCTCTCCTGCGGAATGTTGATGGCGTACATGATATCGTCCCCGGTTTCTACGATGGAATCCGACCAGAGGCCGATTTCGTACATATCTCCGCGGGGGTTGCCGAGGTCGCGCGCGTACTTAAACAGGCTCGCGTTGCCGAGGAACCCTTCGTCAATGGAGACAACGCGGATGCGCGGATGCTTCTGGAACGCTTCCAGCGCCATATCCTTGGTAATCTTCTTTTTGCCGTGCGCCACGACCGTAATGATATGGCCGTGGGTGACCGGCGTATGAACGAGAATGCCCGTGGCCTGCACGTGCGGCATGATCGTCATGAGATCCAGCGCCTGATGGGACGGCGCTTTGTCAATCTGCAGCGCGTTGGTCAAGCCCCGGTGATAATCGCCCGGGTCTGCCACGCGGCGGATGATGGTGATGGCAACGCGGTCTATGCCGTAAGCGCGGTCTAGGCAGTCCACCGAGCGGATCAGGCCCGTGGTGTTGCAGCTCGTGAGCTTTAGGAAGTCCTTGCCGAGGCCTTTTTCAAAATTCGCGTAGCCGTGGAAGAACACGTCCGCAACGGAGTTCTTTTCGCCGCCCTGGAAGATGGCCTTGACCCCCGCCTTTTCGTAAAGCTCTTTGTTCTTGGCGCCAATGCCGCCGGGGCTACTGTCGAGCATTACATCCACGCTGTGGATGAGCTCGTCAAACGTGCCCGCAACCGGAATGCCCAGCGCGTCGAACTTCGATTTGTCCGCGCCCTCCACAAGGTAGAGCTTGTAGGGCATGCCCTTTTCCTTGAGCGCGCGGATGGCGAGCGTCGGCGCGAGGTCCGCAACGCCCACAAGCTCCATGTCGCCCTGCAGCGCAACGCCGTCCGCAAGCCGCTGGCCGATCGTGCCGTAACCAGCAACGCCTACCCTGATCTTCTTTGTCATATCCTATCATCCTCCTAATATGCTTCGGGATTTCCCGTTATATTCGGCAGTTCTGACTGCGTCAGAGCTTAACCACAGTTTCTTCGTCCACCGCGCGCTTGGCGGCCAGCGCCCACTCGACGGCTTTGTAACCGTCCATGAGCCCCGCGCCTTCCAGCGGGGAAACGCCTTCCACCGCGTTGACGAAGCTCTGCAGTTCCGCCGTAAACGTCGGTTCCCAGTATTCGTAAAACCAGCTGAGCGTGGACTGATGCGCGCCGCCTTTGTCGAGGCTGACCACGCGGTCGTTGGTAGGCGTCGTGCAGACTCTGAGGCACCCTTCGGTGCCAAAGATCTCCGCTTCCGCATGGTAACCGTAGGGGCTGTTGCGGGTGGTTTCAAACCAGCCCATCGCGCCGTTGCCAAAGCGGCAGAGAATGCCGCAGTTGTCAATATCCCCCACCGCGCGGAGGCCTTCGTAAGCGTACACGCCGCCGAGGCCGTAAACGCTCTCGGCGTCGGACCCCATAAACCAGCGCGCCGCGTCGTAGTCATGCGTGAGCATGTCGAACACCAACCCGCCGGACGTCGGCGAAAACTTAATGATGAATTCGGAAAGCGCGGCCGGGTCGCGGTTGATCATCTTGACGAGCACCGGTTTGCCGATGTACCCCGCCTCGATCTTTTTCTTGACCGCCAGATACGAAGCGTCGAACCGGCGGTTGTAACCAACCTGAAACACGCGGATGCCGCTCTTTGCCACCGCTTCGCGAATTCTGTCCGCTTCTTCCATGGTCATGGCGAGCGGCTTTTCAATATAGACGTTCTTTACCCCAAGCTCCGCCGCCTGCACCGCCATTTTGCAGTGCATCTGGGAGTTGCTGGCGATGACCACGCCGTCGAGTTCCTTATTGAGGAACATCTCGCGGTAGTCGGTGTAAAGGTACTTGGGGTGCATCTCGGCGGAAACCTCGTCCAGCTCCGCCTGAACGGCGCTGCAAACGGCGGTGAGTTCCGCATTGCGGATGCCAAAGCAAATGTTGCGGGCATGGTTCCGGCCGAGCCGGCCCAGACCCACAATGCCCAGCTTAACGTTATCCATGCCCGCCTCCTGACTTCTTTACAGCTTGACCGGCATGCCGGTTTCAAGCGATTTCTTGGCCGCCATGGCGATGAGCACGGGCTTTAAGCCGTCGGTCGCGTTCACGAGCGTGGGCTTGTCTTCCAGAACTGCGTCCACAAAGCCCTGTTCTTCGGCGATAAACGCTTCGTTATAGCGCTCGAGGAAGAAATACAGCGGCTTTTCACGCATGACACCGCTCTCGGTATAGAGCGTGGTGAGGTTCGGCGTTTCGTTATCCGCCGTGATGCAGCCCTTGCTGCCGAACACTTCCACGCGCTGGTCGTAGCCATAGACGGCCTTGCGGGAGTTGTTGATTACGCCGATGGCGCCGTTGGCAAACTTGAGGGTAACGATGGCGGTATCCACGTCGCCAGCCTTGCCGATTTCCGGATCGACGAGCACGACGCCGTTGGTGAAGACTTCCGTCACTTCGCTGCCGGAGAGGTAGCGTACCATATCGAAATCGTGAATCATCATATCGAGGAAGATGCCGCCGGAAACCTTGACGTAGCTCACGGGCGGCGGCGCGGGGTCGCGGCTGGTCACCATTACGATGTGCGGATCTCCGATCATGCCTGCCTGCACGGTATCGCGCACATGCTTGAAGTTACGGTCAAACCGGCGGTTGAAGCCAACCTGGAACTTGACGCCCTTCTTCTCCACCGCGTCGATGACCTTTTTAATGCGGTCGAGGTCAAAGTCGATCGGCTTTTCGCAGAACACATGCTTGCCGGCCATCACCGCGTCATAAGCGATGATGGAGTGCGTATCCGTGGACGAGCAGACGAACACCGCGTCGATCTCCGGATCATTGACAAGCTCCTTGTAGTCGCCGTACACTTTCGCGATGCCGAATTTCTGCGCCAGTTCTTTTGCGCTCTCGGCAACCACATCCGTCACCGCTACGACGGTTGCGTTGCTCACCCGCGTCATCAGGTTGCTCACATGGAGCTTGCCGATGCGCCCGGCGCCGACGACGCCGATTCGTAAGGTTTTCATTCTGGTACTTCCTTTCCATATCTGTAATTTTGGTTTGTATTTTTGCTGCCGCGCCCGCCGCGCGGCTGATTCTGCTTAGTATCTGCGCGCTTCTTCGAGGTGCTCTTCCAGTTCGCGGCGCGCGGCCTGCACGCGTTCGCGCTCGCTGACTTCCGCAACCCCGACGCGCCACCAGCCGCCGTAGCCTTCCGTCATGGACTTGGGCAGCACCTTGATGTCGATGAGCGTGCTGACGAGTTGTTTTTTGCTGTCCTCCAGAGCCGCTTCCAGCTCCTCTGCGGTGCGAACGGTGTAGCTTACGCAGCCGTAGGCGCGGGCGATTGCCGCGTAGTCGATGCGCATGAAGTCGCCGTTGTGGTGCATTCTGTCGCCGGGAACGCGTTTACGAAGCTCGGTGCACATGGTGTCGTTGCCCGTGCCCATCTGGAGATTGTTGATGCACCCAAAGCCCGCGTTGTCGAAGAGCAGAACGTTGATCTTTTTGCCTTCCTGCACGGAGGTGATGAGCTCGCTGTGCAGCATGTTGAAGCTGCCGTCGCCCGTCATGGCGTAAACTTCGCGGCCGTCGCCTATGGCGAGCTT
Organism: Christensenellaceae bacterium; assembly: GCA_963674535.1. Taxonomy (GTDB): domain Bacteria; phylum Bacillota; class Clostridia; order Christensenellales; family CAG-138; genus UBA7703. The sequence continues at coordinate 2,557,000 of OY771363.1, forward strand.
GACGCCGAGCGCGCCGCTGACTTCGTAGCCCATGCAGGAGTAGCCATATTCCATGTTGTAGGTGTTAGCAGAGCGCGGCCGCCACATGCGCTGCATGCAGCCCGGCAGGCTCCCGCTCGCGCCGATGACCACCGCGTCCGGCGCGGTCACGCGGTTGACAATGCCCAGCGCGCGCGTTTGGGTCAGCTCGCAGCCGACGTCCTTTTGGAACCGCTTCCAGCTCTCGCTGTTGGGGTCCTTGACTTCCGGCGCGTAATCCTTTGTAATCTCTTTTCCGTCGAGGCGGTCGAGTTCCGCCTGCCATTTGGCCTTGACGGCTTCGATTTCGCCCTTGTACGGCGCGCGGTAACCGCCCAGCGCGCGGCTCAGCGCAATCAAGGCAAGCTTTGCGTCCGCAATCAGGCGAACGCCGTCCATTTTATACGCCTGAAACTCGCTGACGTTTATGTTGACAAACCGCGCGGTTTCGGGGAAGAGCCATTTGGACGCTGTGGTAAAATCTGTGTAGCGGGTGCCGACGCCGATGACCACGTCCGCATCCTTTGCAATTTCGTTTGCCATCAGGCAGCCGGTCACGCCGATGCCGCCAAGGTTCAGCGGATGCGTCCATTCGATTGCGCTCTTGCCCGCCTGTGTTTCGCCAAAGGGGATGTTGTGCGCTTCCGCAAATGCGCGGAACTCCGCGTGCGCCTCGCTGTAGCGCACGCCGCCGCCGCAGACGAGGATCGGCCGCTTTGCCTTTTTGATGACCTCCGCCGCTTCGGCAATAGCGTAGTCCGTCGGCGGGCGGCGCTCTATGCGGTGAACGCGCTTTTCAAAGAAGCTCACGGGGTAATCGTAGGCTTCCGCCTGCGTATCCTGCGGCAACGCGATGCAGACGGCGCCGGTGTTAGCCGGGTCGGTGAGCACGCGCATGGCGGAAATCATGGCGGTCATAATCTGTTCGGGGCGGACGATGCGGTCCCAGTACCGGCAGACCGGACGGAACGCGTCGTTCGTGGAAATGGTCAGCTCGTTGGTCTGCTCAATCTGCTGGAGCACGGGGTCCGGCTGGCGGGAAACGTAGATATCCCCCGGCAGAAGCAGCAGCGGAATGTTGTTTGCCGTGGCATTGGCGGCGGCGGTGACCATGTTGGCGGCACCGGGGCCGACCGAAGATGTGCAGGCAAAGATTTGCTTTCTATGCATCTGCTTGGCAAACGCCATAGCCGCCTGCGCCTGACCCTGCTCATTCTTGCCGTGGTAGATTTCCAGCGCGTGCGATTCCTGCTGAATCGCCTGTCCGAGGCCGACGACGTTGCCGTGCCCCGGCAGCATGAAGATGCCGCGGACAAAGCGGTGTTCAATATCGTCGTAGCGAACGTACTGATTCTCTAAAAAGCGAACCAGCGCCTGCGCCATGGTCAAACGTACGGTTTCCATATCGTTTCCTCCCGTAACAAGTGTTTGTTGAGGTGAATTGTCCTTTGTTTCCTATATATAGCACTGCGGCAGATCTGCCGTCCCTCAGCGCTAAAAGTGATCGCCTCAGTCCCCGCTGAGAAACTCCGCGCCGGGCTTGAGCATCCAGAGATGCTCCACTTCGTCGATGCGGGTCTTGCGCCAAGGGTTGTTCCGCTGGTGCCGGATGCCCCAGACATAGCAGAGCCCGTATCCCGGCGCCGCCACCTGGCTGTGGAATCCATTCTGAATCACGAGCAGGCCGTTATGCGTGGTTTGGTGCACCTGCCCGTTGGCAAACCCCGCCCCGAAACCCTGCGGCTTGTCGAAGCGGTAAAAATACACTTCCGGCTGAGGATGGAAATGCGGCGGGTAGCTCGACCATTTGCCGGGGAAGTTGAGCACTTCGCCCAGTACCATGTTCGAGTACGGCGCGTTTTCATAGTCGAATACGGTTTTAATGTTCCTGCGCATGGTGCCCTGCAGGTCGCTGACGCCCGCGCGCTGAATCTGGATATCCTCCGGCGCGTAGAACACCGGCGGGAACTTTTTGCTGTTGTTGACCATCTGCAGGTAGATTTCGCTGTGACGGCTCGCGCGGAGAGTCACTTTTGTTCCCGCCGAAACGTGCAGGCAGCTCGCTTCCTCGGTAAACTCGCTTTTGCGAGAGACGCTTCTGGATTCGCCGTCTGCCTGCCAGACCAACTCGCCGGAGAACAGCAGCAGCGCCGCTTCCTTCTTCTGCTCGAACAGCGAATAGGTTTCGCCTTTTTCGAGCACGATCAGGCACACGTCCATGCCGATCTCTTTGCCTTTGCCGCTTTCCATGGCAAGATAGACGTTGCAGCCGCCGACAAGCGAATTCTTCTTAATATACATATTGCTGTCTCCTTGTGTGAACCGGGGGATTGAAAACCGAAATTTGCAATGATATAATAAGCACCAGAAAAAGATTTACTCAAAAGTCAACAATCACATGACTAGCTTTTAACGTATTATACACGCAATCCACCCCAATCGTCAATGAGAAAACGCAGGAATCCACAAAACATTCGGCAAAGCGCCGCCGCCGCAGAAAGCGGGCGGCCGCCCAGTTCCCGGCGTGCGGAACGCCCCGCCCCCGCTGTCGTTCGGACAAAAATCATTGTTTCATAGTACCAATCCAAAATAAGCAGCATAATGATCTATAATATGTGAAAGGAAGATTCTCTCATGCTTGATTCCAAAAAAGTATTCCTCGGTATCGCACCCATCGGCTGGACAAACGACGACATGCCCGAGCTCGGCGCGGAAAACACCTTCCAGCAATGCGTCAGCGAAATGGCGCTGGCAGGGTTCTCCGGCACCGAAATCGGCAACAAGTACCCCTCCGACGCGGCAACGCTCAAGCACATGCTGGATGTGCGCGGCCTCAGAATCGCGTCCCGCTGGTTCAGTTCGTTCCTGATTTCCAAACCTCTGGAAGAAAACGTCAAGGCGTTTGAAGCGGAGCTGGCGTTCCTCGCCGCCGTCGGCGCAAAGGCCATCAACGTCTCCGAGCAGAGCTACAGCGTCCAGGGAATGGAAAAAACGCCCATTTTCGGGCATAAGTACGTGATGAACGAGCAGGAATGGGGCCTTTTGACCAACGGCCTGAACGTTTTGGGCAAGATCGCCACGGAAAAGGGCTTCCGCCTCTGCTTCCATCATCATATGGGCACCGTCGTGCAGACCGCCGAGGAAACAACCCGCATGCTCGACGAAACGGATCCCAAGTACGTCCATCTCTGCTACGATACCGGCCACTTCGTCTTTACGGGTGTCGACCCGGTCGCCATGCTTAAAAAGTACGTCAACCGCGTGGGACATGTGCACCTCAAGGACGTCCGCCTGCCGGTGCTCGAGCGCGTGCATAAAGAAAACCTCAGCTTCCTGACCGCCGTGCGCGAAGGCGCGTTCACCGTTCCGGGTGACGGCGGCTTCGACTTCCGCCCCGTGTTCGACCTGCTCGACAAGGCGAATTACACCGGCTGGCTGCTCGTGGAAGCCGAGCAGGATCCTGCCAAAGCCAACCCGTTCGAATACGCCAAGATGGCGCGCAAGTACATTGCCGCCCATACCGGACTGTAAAAAGCAGCAAAAACGCCGCCGCGCGGACAGTCCGTGCGGCGGCGCTTTACCTTTCGCAAAGTATTATAGAAACTTACTCATTACTTATTCATCATCTTGTTATCTCATGGCGGTCTCATGAATTATTATGGATTAATTGTTGACATTTTGTTGTGCATGTGATAGACTGACCCCAATCAGTTGAAAAGTTCAACGATCATCTTTTCACCAATTTTACGCATTTAAAACATTCGCTTCCAGCGTTTGGCGAACCACCAAAAACACTCTTGTAACCCGAACAGGCAAACTGAATATCTGATTTTTGTTTTGTCAGACTGTCGTTTTCTTCCCGCGTGTATCGCGGTATGGATACCCCATTTTGACCCCGGTGCAACACTCGATTTTTCTTACGGTGCAACACCCGATTTAGAAACAAAACGTCTGTCCCTTGAAAAAGCTCCCGGCCATTTACGCCGCGCATACAGGGTGTCTTTTCGTTCCGCCAGCGCGCTTTTACGGCGCGAGCAGGGGTTCGGCCGAGGCCGGATCAAACGTCTTTTTAACCGTTTCTGCAGCAGCGTCCGCATCCGGATCTCTCCGGAATGGACGCATGAATAAGAATTTCAATTTTGAGCGGCCAGCGCTCAAAAAATAAAAGGAGGTTATAAAGAACTATGAAAAAACTGTTAGCTCTCTTGATGGTAATTGCCAGCGTCCTCGTCATCGTGGCGTGCGCCGCGCCGGCAGCGGAAACTGCCGCACCCGCCGATGCCGCGGCCGGGAAGAAGATCACCATTGGCGTATCCCTCTATGCGCGTGACCAGTTCATCAGCACGCTGGAGCAGGGCATTCTGGCGGCGGCCGAAGCTGCGGGCGTAACCGTAGACTCTCAGGAAGCCAACAACGATACCCAGAAGCAGGCTGAGCAGGTTCGTACGTTCGCAACCAAGGGTTACGACGTCATGATCGTCAACCTCGTCGACACCTCGACCGCGGAAACCATCATCGCGGAAGCGGGCGACACCCCCATCATCTTCGTCAACCGCCGTCCGGATGACTCCGTCCTCGTGGAAGGCAAGTATGCTTACGTTGGTTCGCAGGAATATGACGCGGGCAAGATGCAGGCCGAATTCCTCGCAAAGTACTTCGAAGGCCGCACCGATCCCATCAACTACGTGCTGTTCATGGGCCAGCTGGGTCTTGAGAACACGCAGCAGCGTACCGATTCCGTTAAGACCGAACTCACCAACGCAGGCTTCACGCTCAACAAGGTGTTTGAAGACACCGCCAAGTGGGACCGCGCAACCGCGATGGACATGATGCAGACCTTCCTCGGCACCGGTGCATCCTTTGACTGCGTCATCTGCAACAACGACGAAATGGCGCTGGGCGTCATCGAAGCGCTGAAGGCCGCGGGCGTTGACCTGAGCAAGACCCCCGTCGTCGGCATCGACGCGACCGACATGGCTTGCCAGTCTGTCAAGAACGGCGAAATGGCTATGACCGTGTTCCAGGATGCGGCAGGCCAGGGCGCAAAGTGCATCGAGTTTGCCGTCAAGGCCGCCAATGGCGAATTGACCGAACTCTTCGGATGGGTTCCGTTCATGCCGGTGACGATCGACAACGTCGATCAGTACATCAAATAAGCATTCTCGTTTAGCAAAAACGAAACGGTATGGCAGTCCGGTGTCCCTTTCCGGGGCGCCGGACTTGCCAAATCAAATCCTTCTTCCGCTCTCATTCCGGTCAGTATTTTTAAGTCTTTTCCTCTGCAATAACGAAACCCACTGCGGCTATATGGATGCCGTCGAATCAAAGGATCGTACGGCGCGGCTTCGGCCCGTCGAAGGATATTGGAGGTGCGCAAAAAGTGAGCGAATATGTGCTCGAAATGATAGACGTATCCAAGAGCTTTCCCGGCGTTCAGGCGCTCAAAAACGTATCGTTCCGGCTGCGGCCCGGCACGGTGCATGCGCTGATGGGAGAAAACGGCGCCGGAAAGTCCACGCTGATGAAGTGCCTGATCGGCCTGTATCAAATGAACAGCGGCCGCATCCTCATCAACGGCAAGGAAGTGCATATCACAACCCCGCTGGAAGCGTCCAAACACGGAATTTCCATGATCCATCAGGAGTTGTCCCCCGTGAAAGAACGCTCGGTCGCCGAAAACCTGTATATCGGGCGGCAGCCGGTCAAGGCAGGCGTGTTCATTGATCATAAAAAGCTGTACCGTCTCGCGGGCGAAACGCTGCGAAATCTGGGCATCGATATCGACCCATACGAAAAGATGGGCAACCTTACCGTCGCCAAGATGCAGATGGTGGAAATCGCCAAAGCCGTTTCGCAGGACGCTTCGATTATCGTTATGGACGAACCCACCTCGTCGCTGACCAGCACCGAGGTAGCGCAGCTGTTCGGAATGATTCGAAGCCTCCGCGAAAAGGGCGTTTCCATTATCTACATCTCCCACAAAATGGAAGAAATCTTTAAAATCTGCGACGACGTCACGGTCTTTCGCGACGGCCAGATGGTGGGCTCCGACAGCGTCTGCAATATGGACGTTACCAAGCTCATCCACCTCATGGTTGGGCGCGATCTGGACGCGATGTTCCCCAAGGTCGTCTGCCCGATTACGGACGTGGTCATGGAAGTACATGATCTTGCTTCCGGAACGCGTTTCAGCGGCGTAAGCTTCGAACTGCGCAAAGGCGAAATCCTCGGTTTTGCGGGCCTCGTTGGCGCGGGGCGCACGGAGGTGCTCGAAACGCTCTTCGGCCTGCGTCCGCGTACATCTGGAACCATCAAGATTCATGGCAAGGAAGCGCATATCAGCCGTCCTGCGGACGCGCTGAAATACGGCATGGCCATGCTCACGGAAGACCGCAGAGGCACGGGCATCATCCCCGTTTCGAGCGTTGCCAACAACATCGTGGTTGCAAACCTCAAGCGCTACGTCAAAAAATCGGGGTTCATCAACCACCGTAAGATCACCAGCGACGCGAGGGATTTCATCAGAAAAATCGAAATCAAGACCCCGTCCCAGGACACGCTGGTGCAGGATCTCTCCGGCGGCAACCAGCAAAAAGTGCTCGTGGCCCGCTGGCTGCTCACCGAGCCTGAAATCCTGTTTGTGGACGAACCCACGCGCGGCATCGACGTTGGCGCGAAAGCGGAGATTCACGCGCTGATTACCAAGATGGCCGGCGAAGGAAAGGCAATTATCATGGTGTCCTCCGAAATGCCGGAAATCCTCGGCATGTGCGACCGCATCCTCGTCATGCACGAAGGCCGCCAGACGGGCATCATCGACCGCTGCGACGCGACGCAGGAGCGCATTATGGAATACGCCACCAGCGACGTGGAGCACAGCGTTAACCAATTCAACGCCATTTGATTTTTTAGGAGGATTACACGTATGGAAGCCAAAGCGGGCATGAGAAGGCAATTCAACGCGAAAACATTTCTCGGCAAGTACGCCATGTATTTGATCCTGGTCGGGCTTATTGCGATCTTCGGATTCATCGAACCGGCGTTCTTTACCGGAAGAAACTTTGTAAACATCCTGACTTCGGAATCGAGCCGCGGCCTGCTGGCGCTGGGTGTTGCGTTCTGCATCATCTCCCGCGGCATCGACCTTTCGCTCGGCTCGGTCATGGCGGTTTCGTCCGTCTTTGCCGCGTCGCTTGTGCAGAAGCTGTCCTACTCGACGCTGATTCTGCCCGGACTCGTCAACCTGCCTCCCATCCCCGCGTGGGTCGCGTTTCTGGTAGGCATTCTGGTTGGCACCTCGTTTGGCCTGATCAACGGCTTACTCATTGCTTATACCAAGATTCACCCGTTTATCGCAACGCTGGGTTCCATGGTCGTGGCGCGCGGCGTGGCACTGCTGTTTACCAACGCTTACCCCGTGCCAATGCTGCGGGAAGACTTCACCCAAATCGGCCAGGGCACGATGTTCGGGTTCTTGCCCAATATCGTTGTGGTATTTCTCGTTATGATAGTCATTGCCAATATTCTTTTAAACCATACACGATTTGGTAAAAACCTCTTTGCAGTCGGCGGCAACGTGGACGCCGCGCGTGCCAGCGGCATCAACGTAGAGCGCACGCTGGTTGCGGCGTACTGCTGGTCCTCGTTCTGCGCGGCTCTCGCGGGCGTCATGGTCACGGCGCGCAGCGCCAGCGGCATCGCATCCCTCGGCGACGGCTACGAGCTGGACGGCATCGCGGCGGCCACCGTCGGCGGTGTATCCCAGACCGGCGGCGTCGGCTCCATTGTAGGCTGCCTCGGCGGTATTCTGGTGCTCGGCGTCATCAACAACGGCCTTCTGATTACGGGCGTTTCGCCGTACCTGCAGAAGATCATCAAGGGCATCATCATCGTGGTCGCCGTGGTGTTCGACATGAGAAAGGTTGCCCGCAAGAGATAACCGTTCCACCGTTAATTTGCAAAGTGCCGGCATTTTCGGCCGCGCAACAGTATTTTTTCAAACTGATTCGGATGGTTTCATTTCTCCTCCTGCACCGTTTGCAGCCGCTTTGAACAAGCGGCTGCAAACGGTAATGCTTCTTCTCGGCTCGCTCATCTGTTCGTTTTAATCCCGGCATCTCCCATTATTTCGAAAGAGAAAGCGCGCAAATGCGCTTAAAACAATATAGGTTTTTCATTTCATCCATCAAACGGAGGGACATTTTATATGAAGATCTGCTTTAACCAGGCCACAACCATGAAACACTCCACGCTGGAAACCGATTTGGCGTACTGCGAAAAGTATCATTACGACCTCATCGAAATCCGTCTGGACAAACTGCACGACTATTTAACGCGCCACACGCTCGGCGAACTGAAGGCGTTTTTCGATTCGCACGCCATCAAGCCGTTTGCGTTTAACGCGCTGGAGTTCATCAACTTCCGCGATTCGAAAGGTTTTGAGGAAATCATGCGCGGGCTGCAGTTCTGCTGCGAAGCTGGCCACATCATCGGCTGCAAGCGGGTCGTCATCGTGCCAACGTTCGACGTCGGCAACAAGACGATTCCTGAGATCCGCGAGGAATGCGTCCGTGTGATCAACATTATGGCGGACTATGCCGAACCACGCGGCATGACGCTGGCCTTCGAATTCGTCGGTTACCCGAACTGCTCGGTCAACACCTTTGGCCAGGCGTACGATATCGTCAAAGCCGTGAACCGCAAGAGCGTCGGCGTCGTGCTGGACTGCTTCCATTTCCACGCCATGGGCTCGCGCTTCGAGCACCTGGAAGCGGCGGACGCAAGCAAGATCTTCATCCTGCATCTGGACGATTCGGAAGACCTGCCCGTCGGTGCCGCGCGGGATAATAACCGCCTCATGCCCGGCGAAGGCGCGGTCGATCTGCCGCGCATCCTTTCAACGCTCAAGCGCCTTGGCTACGACAGCATGGTCTCCATTGAGCTGTTCCGTCCGGAATACTGGGATTGGCCGGATGAGGAGAACATCCGCGTGAGCTACGAAAAGACCTGCGAAACGATCAAACCGTACTTCCCCATCGGCTAAGCTGCGGTTTCGCGGGCGGTCTGCGTGCAGCAGAGTAAAATTCCGACTGCTGGACTGGTAAACTGCATCAAAACTTATCAAAAAGATCAGTGCAATTTACCCAAAACGCTGTTATAATGGCACTAATGCTGTTTTTTGCGTTCCGCAAAACAAAAGCACACATCCGGCGGCAGCGAAGGCACATTTCCCCCACCGCTCGTGCGTCAACAGGAAAGGAACTACCCGCGTGCGACTCGATCGATTGAACGACATGGAACAATACGTACTGGATCACGGCTCTTCCTCGCTGGAGGAACTCTGCCAGCACTTTGGCGTGTCCATGAATACCGTGCGCAGGGACATTGCGGACCTGCTGCAGCGGGGACATCTTAAAAAGGTGTACGGCGGCGTTTCTGCGGGCAACCGTCCGCCGTCTGTCATCCCGATTCCGAACGTTCCATCCGCAACGATCGTGCCAAGCAAGCCATCGGCAAGCTCGCGGCTTCGCTCGTACAGGACAACATGAGCATTTTCCTCGACTCCGGCTCGACCACGATGCGGATTTTGCCGTACCTTGCCGAGAAGCAGAACGTCACCGTGATTTCGCATAGCCTCATGGCGCTGTACGAAGCGGCCAAGTACCCTTCCCTGCACGTGATCGCCTTGGGCGGCATGTATAACTGGGTTACTTCGTCGTTTGTTGGCGCAAACACGCTCGACGAGCTCTCCAAGATGGCGATCAACCTCGTGTTCCTCGCTTCCACGGGCGTCACTATAGAGCGCGGGCTGACCAACACGACCTACTTCGAGGTCGAGGTTAAGCAGACGGTCGCGCGCCAGAATAAAAACCTCGTTTTAATGGCGGATCATACCAAGTTCGGCCACGACGCGCTGTTGACCTTCTGCAACTTCGAAGACCTCAGCGCCGTGGTGACGGATCAGGCTCTGCCCGAGGAGTACAACGCGGTGATTGCGCAGCACGGCATCCGCCTTTTAACCCCGGAAGCGAACGAGCTGGACTGACAAACCCTACAGCGTATACCAACTACAAGCCCCCGGCTGAAACAGCGCGGGGGCCTTTTTTGCGTTCTTTTGATCAGATCGAGTTTCGTTCCAGCAGGATCAGCCCCATGCGGATGACCGCCTCCGCTTCCTCCGGCTTGTCAATATAAAAGTCTTCCAGCCGGACTTTCACGGAATCCGGCGTGCTCTCGAAGTAGAGCTTCATCTTGCCGTTCCAGCAGGCAACCTCCGGCTGAAGCCGTTCGATGATGCTTTGCGCGCTGCCCGCTTCCGGTTCAAACGCGAGGCAGGCCATTCCGCCCTGCGTAAACGCCGTGCGCACACTGCTCAATTGCGACAGGCTTTCGCGAAAAACAATCCTCAGTGCGGAGACCGCAGCCTTACGAACCATCTCCGGCAGTTCCTCGAAGGGAACGCTGGACGCGGCGTACTGCAGTGCGAACGTCTTGCGTTCAGGGTCGCGGCGTTTGGTTCGAAACTCGGACTCTTGCGACCATTCCGTGCTCGTCGATGATTTGGATTTGCTGACGCGCAGCTCCCAATCGTCTTTTTCCAGCGAATAGCCTTCGTCGTCGTATTCGCTCCAGGCGCCGAATTGGTAGCCTTTCTCTTCCCAGTAGCGGCGAAAGGCTTCCTTCTTTTCATGTTTATACCGGTCGTACCGCACGTAAACAACGCCGATTATGATAAAAATCACTGCGGACACGATAAGAACGCTCATTCCCGCGCTCATAGCATCACCTCCCGTTGCTCGATTTCTTCCGCGCGCGGAACACAGCTTCATCATACCCAAAATGTGACCGCGCTACAATACGGGTTTGTGCGTGGACTTCGATTGATCCATGAATCTGTGCAAAAAAATTTGAAAAACCTCTGTTTGTGTGCAAATTGCTTACCGATTGCACAAATCGGGCGCGTATACTCGAATCAGAAACCGGGGAAAAGAAATGAACGTCATGATCGGGGGAGGCGATGCCGCCATGCAGAAGGTTCGCCGCAAAGCGGCGTAATGTGCACTTAAGCTTTCACTTTCATTTGAATAAGGAGGAATCAACGCCATGAAACGCTTCTATTTGGTCATCATCGCCATGTTCGCCAGCGCCGCGCTGCTGGGCTGCGCCAAAGCGGAAGAGCCTGCCGCGCCAACCGTGGCCCCCACCGCCGCGCCCACCGCAACCCCCTCGCCCACGCCGGAGCCAACGCCGGAGCCGGAAGCGGACTACAGCGCTTACGCAGGACAGAAAGTGCGCGCCGTCGATTACTTGAACGCCGCGCTGGAAAACGAGCGGAACCAGCTGACCGTTTACGGCGATTTTGCCGAAACGGAAAATAACTACACGCAAAAAGCGCTCATGTTCGGCACAAAGCGCAATCTGGTCAAGGACATGAACGAAAACTGGACGGAAAACCCGTATTCAGGCAAGAGCTGCATCCGCTGCCAAGTCGATACCAGCGGGCTGGACTGGGGCGGCTGGCTGTTTTTGAACGGGTACCTGCCCGCGGGTGAAACGGTGCCGAAGCTCAACGACGGTTCCCGCGCAGGCGAAGGACTGGATTTGACCGGCGCCACCGCGCTGCGTTTCTGCGCCAGAGGCGAAACAGGGAGCGAAATCGTAGAGTTCTTTACCGCCGGGTTCGGTTACGACGGCGAATGGGGCACACCGCTCGTAGACTTCCCCGACAGCGCAAAGAAGCAGAGCCTCGGCTTTGCGCAGCTCACCACCGAGTGGAAGGAATACACCATTCCGCTTCGCGATCTGGATTTGAGCAGCATCGTCTGCGGGTTCGGCTACGTCTGCAGCGGCGTGCAGACGGGTGAAGCCGCCAACGTGTTTTACCTTGACGACATCCGCTTTGTGGGTAGCATTGACGCGCAAAAGAAAACGCCGGTTCTGCTGCGCTCCTACGAAACGGACAACATCTATATTCACAATGCGGCGTTTTCCTACGACAACGCGCTGGTCGCCATGGCCTTCCTCTCCGAGGGGATGCAGCGCGAAGCGAGCCAGATTCTGGACGCGTTCGTCTACGCCGTCGAAAACGACCGCTATCAGCCCGGGCGGGTGCGAAACGCCTACGCCGCGGGCAGTATAGAAGCCTTCCCCGGCTGGGAGAGCGGCGCACGCCTACCCGGTTGGTACGACCCCGAAACCGGCGACACAGGCACCTGGTACGAGGACCGCTATCAGGTGGGCAGCAACGTCGGCAACACGAGCTATGTGGCGCTGGCACTGCTGCAGTACGACGCGCTCTACGGCAACGTAACCTATCGCAAGACGGCGGAAACGCTCATGGACTGGGTGATCGACACTTGCTCGGACGGCACGCCGGGGTTTGTTGCGGGTTACGACGGATGGCCGGAGGGGAAAACGCCCACGGTGTACCCGTTTACCTATAAGTCGATCGAGCATAATATCGACGCTTACGCCGCCTTTAGCCGCCTCTACACGCTGACGGGTAACGCCCGCTACCGCACCGCCGCCGAGAGCGCGCTTGCGCTGATTACATCGATGTACGATCCCGCCGCGGGCGCGTTCTATACCGGCACGGGCGACGACGGCGTAACGCCCAGCAAGGGCAATATCGTCCTCGACGCGCAGGTCTGGTCTATGCTCGCGCTGGGAGACGCGTTTGAGCCGTACAAAGAAAGCTTTGCCCGCGCGGAGGGAATGCGCGTGGCAGACGGCGGCTACCCCTTCTGCGAGGCAAACGCAAACGGCGGCTGGTGGGCGGAAGGCACGGCGTATACTGCGCTTGCGCTGCGGCTTGAAGGCAAGCACAGCGCGGCCGAACAGGCCTTCGACGCCCTCTGCTCCATCCAGCTGGAAAGCGGCGCTTTCCCCGCCGCCACGGTGGAGAACCTCTCGACGGGCTTCGACCTCTTTACGGGCGATCCCTGGGTCTATTCCACGGACGCGCATATCGCGCCCACGGCATGGTTTATCATGGCGCTCAACGGGTTCAATCCGTATCAGTTCTAGCCGAACGCAAGCAAGCCAAAGCCCCGCGCAAGCGGGGCTTCTTGCTGCGTTTTGCGCGTAAACCGGCTTTCACGGCTTGCACGCCGTCCGTGCAAGTGCTATGCTTTTCAAATAAACACAGAGATTGTTTTTTCAAAAACGAATTCAAAGGAGACCCCCATGCTCGAATACAAGTATGATACCCAGCTGCTGCTCGAAGGCGAAAACCTCTCGGAGGACGAGATTAACGATTTCATCACGGAGAATCTGGAAGGCGACAGCCTGCTCGCCGTGGGCGACGAAACGCTGATTAAGATCCACTTTCACACCAACTCCCCCTGGGAAGTGCTGGAATACTGCGCAACCCTCGGCGAAATCTACGACATCGTCGTGGAAAACATGGAGCGTCAGGCGGACGGCCTGCACGGCTGAGACGGCATCATCCGCAAAGAAACTCCAAATCGGGGTTTCTTTTTGTTTTGCGGCGCCGATATTGCCCGAAAAGCGGCAAGTTTCTTTTCAGTTCATGTTTTGTGTTACACTGGTAGATACAGGCGGAGCAATCCGTCTTTTGGCGACCCCGTTTCGGCGGGGCAGAACGATCAATCAGACGCAGTCGAGGTGAAGGCGCATGTTTCATATTCTCGTCGTGGAGGACGATCCCAACGCGCGGCGGCTCATGCGCGCGGTTCTCGAACGCGCGGAGTATTCCGTTTCCACTGCGGAAAACGGATCCGCCGCACTGGAGTTGATGGATAAACACCACGTCGATTTAATCGTTTTGGACGTGATGATGCCCGGCATGGACGGCTATGCGCTCACAAGAGAGCTGCGTACCTCCGGCTACGACATTCCAATTCTGATGGTTACGGCAAAGCAGCTGCCCGCCGACAAGCGCATGGGCTTTCTCGTGGGCACAGACGACTACATGACAAAGCCCGTGGACACCGAGGAGATGCTTTTGCGCATCAAAGCGCTGCTGCGAAGATCGCAAATCGTCAGCGAGCGCAAGCTCTGCATTGGCGACGTGGAGCTGGACTACGACGCGCTGACCATTACGCGCGGCGCGGAAAAGCAAACCTTGCCGCAAAAGGAGTTTTATTTGCTTTATAAACTCCTCTCCTACCCCGACAAAATCTTTACGCGCATCCAGCTCATGGACGAAATCTGGGGCATGGAGTCGGAAAGCGGCGATACGACGGTCAACGTCCATATCAACCGCCTGCGCAGACGATTTGAAAACTACCCGGAATTCGAGCTGGTCTCCGTACGCGGACTCGGCTACAAGGCGGTGAAAAAGGTTTGAAAAGAACGTGCCCGATCGGAAAAAAACATCCGCCGACCGGCCGGCTGGTATTGCCGGTGCTGTTTTCGGCGCTCGTATTCTTCATCTTTCTGATTACATCCGCCATCATCATGGTCGTGAGCGCCATTCTTTTACAAACGGGCACGATCACCCTTGCCAAGATTTCCCGGCAGGAGCCGATCATTCCGTTTGCAATGCTTTTGATGCTGAGCATCATCATCGGCACGGTGGTTTCGTTCGTCATCAGCCGCTTCCCGCTGAGGCCGATCCGCAAGCTGATCGACGCAATCAACCGCCTTGCCGCGGGGGATTTTTCCGTTCGGCTTTCCACAACCACCGCACCGACGTTTCGGGAACTCGTGGAGAGCTTCAACCGCATGGCCGAGGAGTTGGGCGGCACCGAACTGCTCCGGACGGACTTTATCAACAACTTTTCCCACGAATTCAAAACGCCTATCGTCTCGATCAAAGGCTTTGCCGAGGAGCTCAAGCACGACGATTTATCAAAGGAACAGCGGGACGAGTACCTCGATATCATTATTGCCGAGTCGAGCCGGCTGGCTTCGCTGGCAACCAACGTGCTCAACCTTTCCAAGATCGAACAGCAGGTGATCCTGACCGACCAAAAGGAGTTTAACCTCACCGAGCAGGTGCGCCGCTGTATCCTGCTGTTTGAAAACAAGTGGGAAAAGAAGCATATCAGCCTCAACGTCGAGATGGAGGAGCTTTCCTACGACGGCTGCGAGGATCTGCTCAATCAGGTTTGGCTCAACCTCATCGACAATGCCGTCAAGTTTACGCCGCAGGGCGGAGTCATCGGCATCCGGCTGAGCAAGAGCGGCGGCGAAATCCGCTTTGTGATCACGGACGACGGCTGCGGCATCTCCGAAGACGCGATTTCCCGAATATTCGACAAATTTTATCAGGCGGATCCCGCGCGGACGGGCAGCGGAAACGGCATCGGCCTAACCGTCGCCAAGCGGATTGCCGAGCTGCACGGCGGAACGATCGTTTGCCGCAGCGAGGAAGGTGCCGGCACCGAGTTCACGGTGACGCTGCCGCTGTAGCGGCGGTTTCCCGAGGCAAATGCGCGTGCCTTTGCGACAATTTTGTGAAATACCGTGATAAAACGAACCGCTCCATTACCAGTTTCTTTTCAGTTCATGTTCGGCGGGTAATGTGAGCGCCGTAGCAAATAAGGAGGTATCCCAGATGGATACAAAGAAGAAAAAGTCAAAAGTTTGGATTTGGATCATAGGCGTGATCGTTGTAATATTGGTTGCGGCGCTTGTTCTGGTTCGTAATTTCATGAACACCGCTTCTCAAACGGTCTACGCTTCCTATACGCTCGCAACGGGCAGTTTGGAAACCACCATCACCGGCAGCGGCAAGCTCGAACCGGCGGACAGCCAGACCCTGCAGCTTCCTGCAGGCGTTACCGTAAGCGACGTGCTCGTGGAAACCGGGGACGCGGTTAAAGCGGGAGACACGCTCGCGCTGCTCGATCCCGCGTCGCTGGCCAACCGCGCGGCGGAAGTCTCCAGCGAGCTTTCCTCGCTGGATCGCCAGATCGCTTCCCGCTCCACCACCGGCTCGGTCACCGCGCCCGTACGCGGCAGGATTAAGTATCTGCCCGTTGCCGAAGGGGACGCCGTCCTCTCCGCCGTTTCGCAGTACGGCGCTCTCGCCATCCTCTCCTCGGACGAGCTGATGCAGGTCGATCTCACTACCGACGCGGAGCTCGCTCTCTATGCCAAAGTGAAGGTCGTCTGGGCGGAAGGTGAAAAGACCGGCCGCATTGCGGCAAAGACCGACACCGGCTATGTCGTTACCCTCTCCGACAACGGTACGCCGTATCTCGAAACCGCGCAGGTGTTTGATGGCGAAACCCTGCTGGGTGAAGGTACGCTGGAGATTCACTCCCCCGTTGCCGTTCTCGCGGCGGGCGGTGTTATTGAAGACATTCGCTGTGAAGAAAACGACCTTGTGTACGCCAACAACGTAATCTTTACGCTGAATCAGGAGCCGGAGACCGCCAACTACCGTCAGGCACTGTCGGACCGCGCGGAGAAAGCCGCGCTGTATCAAACGCTCCTTATCTATCAGGCGGATCCGCGCATGATCGCCCCGAGCGACGGCGTTGTGAGCGACCTGTTCGTCAAGGACAATACGGACGTTGCCGCGACCCAGGATTCTTCCGGCCTCAGCGACGCTATTACGCTGCATCTCGGCGGCGCGGTCAAAATGCGCATCGACGTGGACGAGCTGGACGTCAACTCCGTTTCGCTTGGTCAAAGCGTTGCTGTTACCATGGACGCGTTCCCGAATGAAACGTTTGAAGCGACCGTAACCCATATTTCCCGCATCGGCTCGGCTGCGGGCAGCATTACGACCTACCCCGTGGAAGTTACGCTTTCAAACGACGCGCGCCTGCTTGAGGGCATGAACGGCAGCGCGGTGATCACCACCGCCAAGGCCGAAAACGTCCTGCTTGTGCCGATTGACAACACCTATGAAGACGCGGCGGGCACTTACGTTTACACCCGCGCAGAGGACGGCACCCTGACCCGCGTGGATATTACGCTTGGACTTTCCGATGGCGTCAACGCGGAAGTCACCGGCGGGCTTATGGCCGGCCAGACGATCTGGTACGTCGATACAAACGCTTCTCCCGCCAACCTGCTTGCCCAGCGCATGGCAAATAACCGGGCAAAATACGAGCCGCAGAACACCGCCTATGCCAACGGGGGTGAATAACCATGGAATCCGCCCGCAAGCCGATCATCACGATGAACGGCATCACCAAAATCTATAACGTCGGCGGTGAGGAAGTCCGCGCGCTCGACGGCGCAACGCTGACGATTTACGAAGGCGAGTTCGTCAGCATCATCGGCCCTTCCGGCAGCGGCAAGACGACGCTCATGAACATCATCGGCTGTCTGGACATTGCCGACAGCGGAGAATACATCCTTGACGGCCAGTCCATTGAGCAGTACTCCGAGGAAGAGCTCGCGCGCATTCGCAACCGCAAGATCGGGTTCATCTTTCAAAACTTCAACCTGCTCTCGCGCATGACCGCGCAGGGCAATGTGGAACTGCCGCTGATCTACCAGCGCATGCACTTAGCCGAGCGCAAGGAGCGCGCGGCTAAAGCGCTGGAGCGCGTAGGTTTAGCCAGCCGCAGCGCGCATAAGCCCTCGGAGCTTTCCGGCGGGCAGCAGCAGCGCGTCGCAGTAGCGCGCGCGCTGGCGACGAACCCCGCCATCCTGCTGGCGGACGAACCCACCGGCAACCTCGACAGCAAAACCGGCGAGGACATCATGGCGCTGTTTCGCGAACTGCACGAAGCGGGAGACACGATCGTCGTCATCACCCATAACGAAGAGATTGCGCGCCAGACACAGCGCCGCATCCGCATTATGGACGGACGCGTATCGGAGGTGACGGCATGATCATCCAATCCATCAAGATGGCATGGGAGGCGATTGCCTCCAACAAGATGCGCTCGTTTCTGACCATGCTGGGCATCATCATCGGCGTCGTGGCGCTCGTGGTGCTCGTAAGCCTGGTCAACGGCGCAACCGGCGCGGTCACGAGCGAAATCACCGCGCTGGGCAACGACATGGTCACCGTCAACGTCAAGGACGACAAGGGCTCGCCCATCCGTCTGGAAGACTTGGACGAAATCGCGGCGCTCGACGCCGTAGGCGAAGCGGCCCCCTCCGGCTCCATGAACACCACCGCCAAGTACGGCTATTCCGACGCGACCGTCAGCCTTTACGGCATTACGCCCGCGTACTATACCGTGCAGGGGCTCGACTTGAAATACGGGCGGTTTTTGCGCACGGCGGATGTGGAAAACAGCTCCTATGTCGTTGTTGTATCTTACGAAACGGCAAACGAGCTCTTCGGCAAGGCCGAAGTGGTCGGCGAGACGCTCACCATCGGCGGCAGGAGCTTTTTGATTGTCGGCGTGCTGGAAGAGGACGATTCGCTCCTCGCCTCCATGATTGGCGGCTACTCGGTCTACGCGCCGTTTACGGTGGAATCCCGTATGGCGGATCAGCCGTATGTCACGAGCCTTTCCGTTTCGCCTTCCGGGGATACGGACGCGACCGAAACCGCCGTGACGGACTTTATGCTCGCGCGGTTCAATAACGACGAGGACGCGTTCAGGGTCATGAACATGTCCAGCATTTCGGACGCAATGGACACCGTAACCGGCACGCTCTCGCTGCTGCTGGGCGGCATCGCGGCAATCTCCCTGCTCGTCGGCGGCATTGGAATTATGAACATCATGCTCGTCTCCGTGACCGAGCGCACCAAGGAGATCGGCATCCGCAAGGCCATTGGCGCTGGCAAGCGCAGCATCATGATGCAGTTCCTCATAGAAGCGCTCATGGTGAGCCTCATGGGGTGCCTGCTGGGGCTTGCGTTCTCCTGGCTGATCCTCGAAGTCGTAACGGTCATCGCCAAGACGATTTCGTTCTCCATGTCGCTCGGCGTCGTGGTGCTCGCGGTGGGCTTCTCCTCCGCCATCGGCCTGATCTTCGGCCTCTACCCGGCCAACAAGGCCGCCAACAAACACCCGATCGACGCGCTCAGGTACGAGGGTTAAGCAACTTATGAACAACAAAGCCCGCGCATTTGCGCGGGCTTTGTTGTTGTTAATCTACACACATCGGGTTTCCAAAGGGAGCATCCCTTTGGCAGGGTTTCAGGGGCGGAGCCCCTGTTCTATTTGCTTGAATCTCTCATAAAAAAACATATACTGCTGCAGCACGCCCGCAAACGCGCCGTACCGCTCCAGCGGAAAGCCGTTCGGATACTCGCGGGCAAGCACGCGCTCAATCCAGACGTCCACGGGGAATCTGCCGAGCCGGTGGAAGCCAAACAGCATCGTGCAGTCCGCAACCTTTTTGCCAACGCCCGGCACGGTGAGGAGTTTTTCATATAATGCATCGTCCGGCAGAGACTCCATCTCGGCAAAGTCGAGCGCGCCGGAAACAGCCATCCTCGCCGCGGCCAAAACATACTTTCCACGATACCCCAGCGAACAGCCAAGCAGGCAATCCAGTTCCGCATTTGCCAGTGCTTCCGGTCTGGGGAAAGCAAACGCGTCCGCGCCCGGTATCGGCTCGCCGAAGCGCGAACAGAGCAGCTCCACGCAGCCTTTGATCGCGGGGATATTCTTGCGTTGGGACAGTATAAACGTAATCAGCGTTTCCCAGGGGTCCTGCCGCAGAATGCGCACGCCCGCACCGAACGCCGTCGCGCGGGTCAGGTAAGCATCCGCCGGATCGACGCTGCTTCGGATGGCGGCGTAGTCCGTATCCCAGTCGAAATACTGCCGCCAAAGCGCGTCAAACTCTCCTTGCGCGCAGTCCAGCAGTACGCTTTGTTCGGTCTGCGTAAGCGTGAGCGCGCGGCCATGCGCAAGCAGGCGGTGCCGCCCTTCCCCCGCCGGATTCAGGCGAAAGCACTGCCCGCTCTCCGCAATCTTCTTAACGTTCAGTTCGTCGTTTCGTATTTCAACCATTGCCGCTGAGTTCCTCGTCCCCGGCGTATACGCGCCGTTTCCATTCTCCTGCCGGAGGCCGATTTTGTTTTCGAACCTGTTAGTAACCGCAGAATTGCAATACTATACCATCGCAAACGTCAGCACGCAGGGTTCCGCGCCGTCGGTATCCAGCGGGGAGGAATCCACCGCTTGGAGGGCTAATTTTACCCCCAGCATGATTTCATAGTGATAGCGAAAATGCCCCGCACAGCAGAGGCAGTAAGTACGGGAAACCGGATAATCCCGCTTGAGGCGGTTATAGTTGGGGCAGGCGCAGGCGAACTTTTCGCCGACGCGGTAGGTTACGGCGTGGATGGTGATGGTTCCGTCCTCGTTGAGCGCGGGCCGCCCCATGTTGGGCACGGCGGCGATCAGCGGCAGTTTTTCGGCAAGCGGCAAGTCTTTATATTCTCGAAAGAACGCCTTGGACGCCTTTTCTCTTGCCCCGCTCTTGCAGCAGCCGTTCTGATCCATCAAATCCCGCTTTTGCTCAAAAGTAAGAGAAGCGTCCATCACATCCGATGCGCGCTTGAAGTACGCCGCGCGCACAGCCTGCGCGGAAGCGTCGTCAATATATTCAAACCCTTCGCCGATGGCGCGAATCACTTCCGGCGAAACGCCGCAGGATGCAAGCGACTGCTGAAATTTCTTCGGGCTTGGCATATGGTTGCTTCCTCTCCTTTGTAATGGCTTTGGCGTTTTACGACAGCTTCATATGGAACGCGCTGTCCGTTGAGTCGTTGCGAAAAAGCGTTGTTGCATCCTTGCCTTTGTTTTTGCTGGCGTACATCGCCCGGTCCGCCTTTCCGATGAGTTCGGCAAGCGGCGCTTCCCCTTCGGTCAAGCCGATGCTGAGCGTAATGGTCAGCTCCGGCGCGCAGTCTAAAAACCGCAGCTCCGAAACGCAGATGCGGATGCGCTCCGCAACCAGGTACGCGTCCTCCGCTCTCGTGCTCTCCAATACGACGACAAACTCGTCGCCGCCAAAGCGCACCGTGTCGTTACCGCTGCGCACCACCGCCTTGATGCAGTCGGCAACGCCCTTGAGTACGCGGTCTCCCACCATGTGTCCGTAGCGGTCGTTGATCGCTTTAAAGTCGTCCACGTCGAGAAACAACAGCGACATCGGAACCGTCTTATCGCCGCCGGCGCCGTACTTCTCCATCAGGTACTGCCTGTTGAACAGGCCGGTCAGCGGGTCGATGCTGGACTTTTCGATGAGCAAATCCATTTCACGCAGCTGCGCAACGCGTTCGCTGGTCACGTCTATCAGCAGCAGCAGTTTGGAGGAATCGTCCATCGTTTCGTCCATTAAATACTGCGTTAAAACGAGATACCGCTGCTGACCCGATAACATGAGCACCACCTCGTGGCGCGTATAGTCCTTATCATACGAGTAATCGCGGATATAGTCCGACATTCGGTCGCCCGCGTCCAGATTTTGGTCCCGCAGGATTTCGCGCGCAATATTGTTGATGCTGATGATCTTTCCGTTTTTGCCGATGATGACAATCCCTTCGGCGGAGTTTTGAAACAGCCTTCGATAGATATAGTCCGACTGCATGTTAAACAGACGGTAACGCATGATCGAAATAAAGATCGCGGCCACAAAGATCAATAACGCATAGTACATCAAATACAGGTGGGTTTCGATGTGAAATACCGTCGGCAGGAGATACTCCGATACCACGCTGACGGCAAGCGCCAGCCCGATGCCCCACAGAATGATCGAGAGCCGCCCGTGCTCGCGGGTGTCCTTTGCACGCTTGAGCGCAAGAAAGACCAGTATCAGCGCGTAGATTGCCGGCAGGCTGAAGATGGTGGCCATCGCCGGCGCAACAATCGGCGTCGTCAGCCGCCAGAACGTCGGATCGGAATAATCGATTGGAAAACAATAGCGCGCTACGATGGTAAGCGTGTTGAGCACGATGGAAATCACCAAAAGTGCGTCGAACTTTCGCCGGACAAGCCGGTAGATAAATATCAAGAAGAAGATCGAGAGGTTCATCATGCTGATCCAATAGACCGTCTTGAAGACAAGCTCGAACGGCGCGTTGTCGCCTTGTTCGATGGAGATGCTGAGCACGATCCAGATGATGATGACGCTCAGAAACCACAGAAACGACTGGTTCACCTTGTCGTGGCTGCGGTTCATAAAGATGAAGCTCCAGATAAAAACCATGCATCCGAATATGATTGAAAACGACAGCAGTTGCAGCATCGAAACCCTCACTTCTATGGCTGCCAAGCCGGGGCCATATTGTTCTTATTATATTTTGCTTCACGGAAAAACACAATTCCATTGCGGGAAATGCTGTTGTAAAAAGTGAAAAAGCGCTTGCTGAAGCGCCTTTTCCATCGGAATCCACCGTCGTTGTATTAATTATTCAGTTTCTATTTTCTGTGCGTATTATTCCGCGCAGGGCTCGGCGCACCCTAAGCCGTTTTCTTTTAAGGCGCGGTCTACGCTCCAACCAAAGCCTTCCGGCCCCAAAAGCGCGGCAATTCCGGAACGCTCCATGGTCTTCATCGTTTCGGGCGAAAGCCCGCAAAGTACAATCTGCACGCCGCGAGAACGGAGCTTTTTGAGCGTCTCCGCCAGCGACTGCGCGCAGGAAACGTCGATATACGGAACGCCCCGCATGGAAAACAGCACGCGGTCGCAGTCGGCAGGGATGTTGGCGGGAATCTCCTCGATGCGCTGCGTATTGGAAAAGATCAGCGCACCTACGATATACACAACCCGCGTGCGCGCGCACCGTTCGCACCATTCGTTTCCGCCGCCACCCATGCGCTCGAGATCGACCGCCTCGTAGTTGATCTCCAGACGGGAAAGCCGCCAGACGAGCAGGAACAACGCGCAAAGCACGCCCAGCGCGATGGCGGTGGTCAAATCAAACAGCACCGTCGCCAGCATGGTCACGCCGTACTTTAGAATTGCACCCTTGAACTTGTGGGAGAAGATATACCGAATCGCGGACCATTCGTTCATGCGGAACGCCGTCACCATCAGCACCCCCGCCAGCGCGGAAAGCGGAATGGCGGACATCACCGGAGCGAGCAGAAACATGGATACCACCAGCACGAGCGAATGAAAGATGCCGGTCAGCCGGGTTTGCGCGCCGGACTTGATGGCAACGCTGGTGCGCGCGATGGCCGCCGTTGCCGGAATGCCGCCAAAGAACGGCAGAAGCATATTACCGATGCCCTGCGCCACGAGTTCGCGATCGCTGTCCAGCCGCTTGCCGGTCATCCTTCCAGCGCTGGAGCCGCAGAGCAGGCTCTCGATCATGCCGAGCATGGCAATGCTGAACGCGGGTGAAAGCAGGTTGAGCAGCGTCTTAATCGAAAGCGCGGAGAACGTCAGCCGTTCGGCGGGCAGCAGCGTCTTTGGAATTTCGCCTACCACATCCACCGGCAGCTTGAGCGCTTTGACCAGCACCGTCGCCAGAATGATGCCGATCAGCGAGGACGGTACCACCGCGTTCCATTTTTTCGGAAACGCAATCATGAACAGAATCACGAACACGCCGACGCAGAGCGCCGCAAGATTCGGGTGAAATCCCAGTTCGAAGTAACTGATAATCTTATCGACGCTCGACTCCCCGACGGACGTGACCCCGAAGAGGTGATCCACCTGCCCCAGCGCGATGAGCACCGAGATGCCGCTGGTAAAGCCCGTGATGACCGGAGCGGGAATGTACGCCGTCAGCCGCCCGAGCTTCAGTACGCCCGCCAGAACGAGCATGATTCCCGCCAGCAGGGTGGCAACGAACACGCCCTGCATGGAATATTTGGAGACCACGGCAACGAGAATCGCCGCCATCGCCCCCGTGGGCCCGGAAATCTGGTAAAACGCGCCGGACAGGCCGCCGATGACCGCACCCGCGATGATTGCCGTAATCAACCCCGCGGCCGCGTCCGCCCCGCTGGAAACACCGAATGCCAGCGCCAGCGGCAGAGCGACGGCGGCAACCGTCAGCCCCGCCAGAATGTCCTTGACCAATTTTGCGCCGCTGTACCCGGCGAATTCCTGCTGTAAATCCGTAACGTATTGCTTCAGCATAAACCCATTCCCGCATGGCGCTTTCTTTGCGCCGCATTGGGCGATAGTATATCGGATTTACACGATATTTGCAATCAAAAAACGCCCGCTTCTCTCCCGTTTTCAACCGGCAATCAGAAGAAAAGCGCAATCCCCTCTGCGGAAGAATTGTATTTCATATGCAAGTTTGATAGACTGGTTGCAATACGGCGGTGCGTCCGCAAATTGGGATGGGCAGACGCGCCGCGAACTCGTTTGGGGGGAACAAAGCGATGCAGGTTGTTGCGGTGCGAAATCATCGGCAGATGCGCTCTTTCGTGCGCGTTCCGGCGTGGATTCACGGAAAAAACCCGTGCTTTGTTCCGCCTATCTGGCTGGACGAAAACGGCGCATATAACGGAAAAACGAACCCGATTCTGAAGAATTCCGACTATGAGCTGTTCCTTGCGCTGGACGACGCGGGCAAACCCGTCGGGCGGACGATTGCGTATATCGACCACACGTTCAACCGCTACTACAGCGCCAAGATCGGCTTTTTCGGCGCGTTCGAATGCATTGACGACGCGGCCACCGCGCGCCTTCTCGTGGAAGCGGCGGAGCAGTGGCTCCGCGAGCGCGGCATGGAAGCCGTTCGCGGGCCGATTCACCCCGTTGCGGAGAACTGGGGGTTCGTGTTCGAAGGCTACGATACCCCGCCAATCTATATGTCCCCCTGGAACCCGGCGTATTACCATGCGTTCTTTACGGGCGCGGGGTACGAAAAGGTCAAGGATTTACTGGTCTACGAAGCGGATATCGGCGGCGGCTACGTGCTGCCGGAGCGCTACGGCGACTTTACCGCGCGGTTTATGGCGCGTTACCCTGGCATCCGCATCCGGCGGCTGGACATGCGCCATCTGGAAAACGACGCGCGCGCCATATGGGAAATTTCCAACACGGCGCTGGCGGATAACTGGGGGTACGTCCCGCTGGAGCTGCCCGTGATGGAGGACATGCTCAAAAAGCTCAAGCTCATCGTCGATCCGGACGCGGTCTGGATGGTTGAGTTCGAAGGCAAGCCAGTCGGGTTCTGCCTTGGGTTTCCGGATATCAACGTGCTTCTCAAGCGCATCAACGGCAACCTCCTGCCATTCGGCTGGATTCGGCTGCTCGCGGGGGTCAAGCACCTGCGGGACTACCGCCTCTTTGGCCTCGCGGTTTCGCCGGAATGGCACAAGCGCGCGCTCGACGCGCTGATGTATATCCACCTCTTTGAGCACCTCAAGGCAAAGCGCGTGCGCATGGAGGCAAACTACATCCTCGAAGACAACCTGCATATCAAAAACGCCTTGGAGCGCCTCGGCATGCGGCAGATCAAGACGTATAGGATTTACGAGAAGAAGCTGTAAGTACTAATGATGAAAGGGCGGCAGTTGCCGCCCTGTTTTATCGCTATAAACTCATGCCACAATACATAATATTCATGTGATATAATGCTAAAAAGTGTTAATGTGAGGGTTGCTATATGACTGACAAAACTATCAAGCGCAAAGTTGAAGTGTTCATTAGCTCGAAATGCGGCGGTGAATATACTTTTGTTCGTAAAGCCCTCATGTCATTACTTGAAGAGTCGAATCTAGCAAATGTGTATGTTTTTGAGGAAGAACCTGCAAGCTCAGTCCCTGCTATTGATGCATACATTAACGGTCTTGATCACTCTGATTTAGTGATTTTTATAATCCGGAATATTGACGGGATTTCAGAGGGGGTGCTCAAGGAACATAAAAGAGCGCGGGCACTGGAAAAACGTTCTCTCTATTTCTTTTGCGGCGAAAATGGCGGCGAAGCTACTTACATCGAAAAAGAGCTGATTCAAAATGACATAGCCAAGTGTCAACGTATTGACCATTTTTCAGATATTCCCCTGAGAGCATATAGAGCTATGCTCACCGACATAATCGAGATATATCGATGGCCCTCAGCCAAAAATGCTCCTAAAGATAATACTCCAACTAACTACGCTGAAAAAGAGATCAATTTGAAATCCTCAACCGATGTTAGACGGCAAAGAACGTATACGGGCACTTCTGAACTGCCTTTTGATGATTATCGAGACTTATCAAAAAAATTCCCACGTACTACTTCGGTTATTATGCAATTACTTGCTCAAACCAACGATCTTGCAGAGCCTTCCGGTTCTCTTGATCGTGAGCTATCAATGCTCCTGCAACGTTTGTTAGGGCAAATCGAACTTAAGGAATTACCTTCATTTGATGTTATCATAAGCGAAATACAATCGCAATCTCGGGTAGAATATCGTGACCTAATTAATACTCGATGGGGTGTTATTCGAAGCTACTTTGCCGGTGAAATTGATAATTGTGTTCTAAAACTCAAAGAAATTTTTGAGTTGGTCAAGAATGATGTCGCCATCCCCGAGTGGGTTGTTTCTGATATCTTAATTGACTTGCGTAACCAGATTCTTATGCAGAACAATTTGAATAACATACTTTGCCCCTCATCCGAAGCCCAATCATCTCTGGATAGTTTACTTACTCCTGTTTATTATCCCCTACTTGACAGGCTGTCTGGTGACGTTTCAGAAGACGCACTAGACGAGTTGATCAAAGCACAAACAAAATCGCCTTATACAATTCATATGGGAAGCTCACTAAGCAGCATCGGCGAAGCAGTCTCTAGTATCTATATAATCTCTTGTCTGCACGGTTCACTTACTCATATACTACTAGCGCCTGACAGACTAAAAAAAGTCTTGCAGGCATATTGCTTGCAGTTTTCAGATCACGATTTGTTTATTAGTTTACTTGGGATACTAGTACAGTTGCATCAACAAGATCGGTACGAATCGTTTATCCGCAGTTTTGCGCCCCCTTCCGATTTCATAAGTTGTGATGACGCCAAAGTCATATGGTGTAGAGCAGAGCGTACCATTATTCCGCATGACCGCTTCTGTGCAAAGTTATTGGCATGGGGTATGCTATGTGACTATTTTTCAGATTCGCAGTTCACTGAAATATCAGAAGTTATGTTCATTGAAATTGAAACGTGGATTAAAGACGATAGCAGGGTTGTAAATGATGGCTGGCTGATTTTTGATACTCTATCCAAAGTTGCAGTACGAAGCGGAAGTGAGCAAGTTTTAAAATTATTGTGCAGTGCAATTGACATGAAAATGAATCGCTTTGCTGACAAAATTCATCTAGCTATACAGCATATTTGCTATGCTGATGTTTCACAGAATGGAATCCTATGTCTTCTGGACAGGTTGTTTGAGCAATGTGATTCTGAAAACAAGGATAATTATCACAGATTACCAGAACTGTTGTTGCACATTCGTCTTAATAAACTTGAATTTGTGAGTCGCATTGATGCAAAAATCGCTGTATCATACCCTGCCTTCTTCGCTACTACTTATGAATCAGAAACAACAACTTCTTTAGCAATATTAAGAAAGCACATAAAAAGGTATGTTGATCAAGTTCACGAACGCAACGAAAACCAAGGTAAAAACGGTAGTTTTTCAAGCTACTCTTACGATGCTTGTAATGTATTATTGAGTATAATCAAGAACAATCCAAAGGTGTTGCACAAGTCAATAAATATGACTATTGCAGAAGCCGCAAAAGAGACAATACTCTCTCAATCGCAAATGATAGATGCAAAAATTGCAGCAATCCATTTGCTTGAGACTTTGTGGGCTTTTCTAGATCATAACAAGCGTAAAGATCTTAACCCCATATTCAGTCAAATTGTGTTGTCTCAGCAGTCATTAGTCGGTCACGCAGGTTTCTTCTCAACTAACTCAGTGGTTCCGCTCTCTATTAGCGTTGGCTTCCTTTCACTAATCAATAATGTTGATGACATTAATCCTCTAATCGAGAGAATTATGTTTATAGACAGAAATAATGTCCGTGATATTTTGTTTCTCCTTGAAGAGTTCCGTCTGTTGCTTGAACTTGATGTACTTCAAGTTAATAATGAGTTAGTTATCGGTATCATTGTTCAGTTTTGTTTTGAGATGTCCACGAATAAAGAAATTGTTATTCGAAAAGCTGCAGTAAAAGTTCTCGTGCAAGCAACAAAAACTAGCTATAGAGATATGTGCATTCATCGTTTATCAACGATGATGGATTCAGACTCTGCAGACACCAAAATGCAAATATTGATCGAGATTAATAACACTTTTCCCACATCAAATGAACTCTTTAACTATATCATACAAAAAGGAGTCGTTGATAACAGTTTCAGGGTAAGGCGCTATGCTTCACGACTTACTCTCGCGGTCAAAAACACGGTAAATAAATGTTGATTGTCTTTTCTTTCTTCGAACAACCTGCTCTACAGCAACCAATGATTAATAGATTGTTTTTCTCCCAAAATGCGATATGATAAGCAATAGTAAATAGTCAATTTTTCGGGAAATACAAATCCAACTATTGGCAGGCCACCATGACAAACAACCCACCCAAAGACTTTTTCCAGCTCCCCGCCGCGCTGGGCACGGTTACGCCCGCGGGGTGGCTTTTGAGCGAACTCGTCGTGCAGAAAAACGGCCTGACGGGGCATATCGACGCGCTTTGGGACGACCTTGGCAGTTCTTCCGGCTGGCTCGGCGGCAACGGCGAAAACTGGGAACGCGGGCCTTACTACCTCGACGGGCTTGTGCCGCTTGCCTACGCCCTCGACGACGAAATGCTCAAGCAAAAAGCGCAAAAGTGGATCGAGTGGATGCTCTCCAGCGCGGACGAAACCGGCTTTTTCGGCCCCGCGGATAACCTCGACTGGTGGCCGCGCATGGTCGCGCTCAAGGTGCTCACGCAGTACCACGAAGCCACCGGCGACCCCCGCGTGCTTTCGCTGATGGATCGCTACTTTCGCTTTCAGCTCAAAACCCTGCCGAATCGCCCGCTTGCCATGTGGGCCGCCGCGCGCGGGCAGGAGCAGCTCTTGCCCATGCTCTGGCTTTACCGCAAAACGGGCGCGGATTACCTGCCGCAACTGGCGCATCTCCTCCGCGAACAGACCACCAGCTGGGGCGATCTGTTTACGAACTTTCCCTATAAAAAGACTACGCATAGCTACCTCATCCGCCCGCTCTTTATGCTGGCAAAGCGCGTAACGTTGATTTCCGACTGGACGAATAAGCGCCTCAAGCGCCTGCGCAAAACGAAACCGCAGGCAAAGTCACAGACGAAAGAACAAATCGAAAAATCGAACGCTTCTGCGTTTCTGCGGGCGTTCCACGAAACGCATTCCGTCAACCTCGCCATGGCGCTCAAGATGCCCGCGCTGGATTCTCTCTTTGGCGGCGGCGCAAAAACGGCGGAAGCCTCGCGCGCGGGGCTATGCGCGCTGGATCGGTATCACGGCCTTGCAAACGGCGTGTTCTCCGGGGACGAGCACCTCAACGGCCGCTCCCCCGCCGTCGGCGCGGAGCTATGCCTCGTTGCCGAACTGATGTACTCGCTCCAGACACTGCTTGCGATATCGGGCGACGCGATGTACGCCGACCGACTGGAGGAGATCGCCTTCAACGCCTGGCCGGGGACGTTTACCGCGGATATGTGCGCACATCAGTACGTCCAGCAGGTCAATCAGGTGGAGGTCTCCCGCAAAAAGCGCGTTTGGTACGATGCGTATTCGGAGGCGAACCTCTTCGGCCTCAAACCGAATTTCGGCTGCTGCGCGGCGAACATGCATCAGGGCTGGCCAAAGCTGCTCGGCGCGCTCTGGATGACGCGCCCGGACGGCGCCGCCGTCGGCGTCTACGCGCCCTGTTCCGCCGAAATAGCGGTTCATGGCGTTACGGTGCGCCTCAGCGAGGAAACGGACTATCCCTTCGACGGCAGCATTCGCGTTTTGATCGACACAATCGAGAACGAACCCGGCGCGCTGGAGTTTACGCTGTACCTGCGCGTGCCGGAATGGGCGGGTTCGTTCGAATGCAAGCTCAACGGCGAACCGTTTGCAGCCGCGCCAGCAAACGGATACCTCGCGCTCAAGCGAATCTACCGCGCGGGCGACACGATTGAACTTGTGCTGCCCATGGAGCCGCGTCTGCAGAAGGAAGCTTCGGGCGGCTGCACGGTTCGCGTGGGCGCGCTGCTGATGGCGCTGCCCGTCCGGCAGGAGCGGCGCATACTGCGCGGCGAACTCCCGTTTGCTGACGTCGAGCTCCTTCCGCGCTCCGACTGGCGCTTTGCCGTCGATAAAGCCGAACTGTCCGCCGCAACAATCGAGCGCCGCGCGCCGGGAGACACGCCCTTTGCGGACGACTGTCCCCCGCTCGTTCTCCATCTTCGGATGGCGCCCGTGCCGGAGCGGAATTGGCCGATGGTTCGCCATAGCGCGGGCCCCGTTCCACCGCCGTTTGCCGCCGCGCCGGAAACCTTTGCCGAACAGGCGCTCGTTCCCTACGGGTGCGCGCGTTTACGGATTGCGCAATTCCCCATCGTCAACGTCAAGGAGGAGAAATAGCTCATGCAGACAAAGCAACAGACCAAACTGGGCTCTAACAACTGGATTGCCATCGTTCTGCTCGCGTTTTCCGGGCAGATCGCCTGGGTCATCGAAAACAACTGGTTCAACACGTTCGTCAACGACGTAATCTCCCCCAACCCGAAGGTGATTTCGCTGATGGTTGCGCTCAGCGCCGTCACCGCAACGCTAACCACGCTGATTATGGGTACGCTCAGCGACCGCCTCGGCAAGCGCAAGGCGATCATTCTGGTCAGCTACATCCTCTGGGGCATCTCGACCATCGTCTTTCCCATCGCGGGATCCATCCGCTCGGTCACCGGCGCAATCGTCGCCGTCATCGTGCTGGACTGCGTGATGACGTTCTTTGGTTCCACCGCCAACGACGCGAGTTTCAACGCATGGCTTACCAACGTAACCGACGAAACCAACCGTGGTACGGTCAGCGGGGTAACGGAACTCTTCCCGCTCTTGGCAACGGTCGTAACCACCATCGTCTCCGGCATCCTGATTGAGAAAGTCGGCTACACGCTGTTCTTCGTCTCCATGGGCGCTTTGGTCGTGGTCTGCGGGTTAGTCGGCGGCCTGTTGATGAAGGAAGCGGTGTTTGTGCGCGAAAAGAAAGGCGGCTTCTGGAAACAGGTGTTCTCCGGCTTCTCCATCAAAGCCGTACGGGAAAACCGCATGCTCTTTTCGCTGTACGTCTGCGTGCTGATGTTCGCCATTGCCGAGCAGATCTGCATGCCGTATCAGATTATTTACTACACAAAAACGCTGGGGTACAGCTATGGGACCATCGGCGTTTATCTCGGGCTGATGGTGCTGCTCTCCGGAGTCGCTGGCGTGTTCTTCGGGCGGCTGGTCGATGCGGTTGGCAAGCCCAAGCTGATGCTCACGGCGCTCTTTATTTCCGCGCTGGGCTTTTTACTCGTGGCGTTTGCCCGCAATCTGGCCTTCCTCTGCGTTGCCATCTTCGTCATGGCGTTCGGGTTGGTCGCCAAGCTCATCGTCAGCGGCGCGTGGATCAAGGATTTGACGCCGCCGTCGCAAGCCGGGCAATTTCAGGGCATCCGCATGATCTTCTGGGTGCTGCTGCCAATGGTCATCGGCCCGTTCATCGGCGAACGAATTATCAGCACGTTCGGCCAACCGGTGGTCGTGGACGGCAAGACGGGGTTTTTGCCCACGTACCTGATCTTCATCGCGGCTTCGGTTGCAACGCTGCTGGCCATCTTCCCGGTGATGCGCGTCATCAAAAACGCGTCGCATCCCACTGAAAACCCCGAGCAGTTGCAGTAGAACGACCTTTCGGCGGCGTTTCGATTCTCCACAAAAAAAGCAGTCCGGTTGGGACTGCTTTTTTATCGAAAATTTCGGCCTATCTGGCAAGGATGACGGCGGCCTGTATGATGAGCGAAGCGCAGGTAAGCAGGATGCACGCCATGGTCACCTGCCGCGAAAACCCTTCCTGCGGAAACACTTTTTCGCCGCTCTTGAGATGCAGTTTCAACGAGAACTGCGGCACGGCAAAGAGCACCAGCGGAATCATCGGTATGAAATACCGCCCCTGAACGCCTTCAATGACCGTTGCCCCTTGCGGCGTCCACCAAACGAGCATACCGAACAGAAACATAATTCCGCACAGAATCACCGGAACCAGCAGCAGCAATCTTTGTTTCAGCGTGGGCGTTATCGGCTCAGTCCCCTCTTCTTTGAGGATAGCAGAGAGCAGGCACAGCCCAAAGCCCAGGACGACCCAGTCCCGAATGCGAATTGTAAACCAGCTCAGGGAGTTGCCAATCGCACCGCGTATCCAAAGAAGGAGTTCCCGCTTTACGGTGGCCAGCATCATCTTCAGCACCTCGACCGGATGCTGCAACGCCCAGCCAGATGTGATGAGCGTTTCTCCCTGATCGTTGAGGAATCTAGTGCTGTGGGTGCCAAGGGAAATCGATGGCAGGTTCATGAGCACACAGCTGACAGCGCTTGCAAGCAGAATCAAAATAAAAACCCAAGTTTTCTGCTTTCCGCCGCCGAATTTCGCTTTTGGAACCAACAGCAGCAACAGCAGAATCGGCAGGTAAACCCCAACCTTGCATGACGCCAAAAGGACCGCGAGAACCAGCATCGTCAAGATTTCCTTCCGGCGGGTTTTCTCAACCTCTCCGTATGCCAGATAAATGATGTAGGAAAACGTCATCATCGACAGCGCGAGAATGACCGCATCGTAGGAAAGCGAGGCCGCGAGGTGCAAACTCATGGGCAGCAGCGCGGTGAGAAACAGCGCCATCTTGCCAACGGGTATCTTTTTAATCGCCCAGCTTGCGGCAAAAACATAAAATGCAAGCATGCAGAGCCGCCCGAGCATCAGCATAGGGTAATACCCGAGCGAAAACAGGCGCGCAACTGTAAAGCCGATGATGGCGGGCAGATAGACGATGGGAGTTACGCTGTTATCCCGCAGTGTCACGCTGACAAGCTCGCGATCATTTCCGTTATAGAACCAGTTGGTTTTATAGAAGATGTTCCGATAGGAAGCAACCGTAGCAACCGAATTGCGATATTGCTCTATCCCTTCCAGATCCGCACGGCGAACAACGGACTCCACGTCTATATACACGGGATTATTCTGCTTGTCCGCCAATTTTTCCGGCAAAAACAGCAACCTGTTCGACCAGAGATAGATATTGGAAGCGTGCGCAGGCTCGTCAGGAATGCTGCCGGGCGTGTTGATCAAGCTGGAGAGCACGCCAAACGCAAACCCGAGCACGAGCACGAGCCGGTGCAGCGGCATTTTTTTTACGAACACCAGCGCATATCCCACTCCCGTGAGCAGAAGAACCGCCGCCGAGACCGCAACAAAACACGCCGCACGCATACGCTCCTGAAAGATCTCGGGGTTTTTCAGCGCGTAGTTCAAGCAAAGCAGCGCAACCAGGACTTCTGCAACGGTTAACCAAATAACTTGTTTCTTACTGAAAGAACGCATACTCCCTATTCCATCCATTCAAAGGGGTGACCCGCTTTTGGCGTGGCATTGCGGAGAGAACTGCCCTCATGAAACCTGTTCTCGCTTTCTCCGTTTGCCAAGGACGGAGAACCGTAAATACCGTCTTACTGCGGACGCCGCGCACATACGTGTCATATTTTAGTGCCGCCGTGACAGTAAGTCAATCGTTGTAAATCATTATTTACAATTGTACAGAAGCGTTTTTTTGCATGGTACAGCCAGTATCCTCAGATTTGTGCAGTTTTCTCAGCAAAGTAAAAATCACCGTTCCAGCCGTTGACGCGAAGGGGGTTCGATACTACAATGAGGACATACCAAAAATAAAGTGATTCATCCCCCGCCGGAGGCGTCCCGCGCGAACGAACCGAAGAAGCAACCTGCCTGCCGTTTGGTTTTTTTGCCGATACGGCAACCCCGTCAGCCCGGCTAGAAAGGAACACCCCAATGGCTTATTATTTCGACGAACCTTCCCATACGTTTGCCGAGTACCTGCTGGTGCCCAGCTATTCCTCGGCGGAATGCACACCGCAGAACACCTCGCTGGCAACGCCCATCTGCAAATTCCGTGTTGGTGAAAAGAGTCCGCTCAGTATGAACATCCCGCTGGTTTCGGCGGTGATGCAGTCCGTCTCCGGTGAAAAGCTCGCCGCGGCGCTGGCCAGAGAGGGCGGAATTTCGTTTATCTTCGTTTCCCAGCCAATCGAATCCCAGTGTGAGATGATCCGCTCGGTCAAAAAGTCGAAATCCGGCTTTGTGAGAAGCGATTCCAACGTTCTGCCGACGGATACCATGGGGGACGTCATGGCGCTCAAGGCGCGCACCGGCCACTCCACCGTCGCCGTCACGGAAGACGGTTCGGCGGACGGCAAGCTGCTCGGCATCGTGACCAGCCGTGACTACCGCCCCAGCCGCATGGACCCCTCAACCCCGGTCAAGGATTTTATGACGCCCATCGACCGGCTCATCTACGGCGCGGAGGGTATTACGCTCGGCGAAGCGAACGACATCATCTGGGCGCACAAGCTCAACGCGCTCCCCATCGTTTCCAAGGATGGCCACATCGTCTCCTTCGTGTTCCGCAAGGACTACGATTCCCATAAGGAGAACCCCGCCGAACTGCTGGACAGCCACAAGCGATACGTCGTTGGCGCGGGCGTCAACACGCGCGACTATGCCGAGCGCGTCCCCGCGCTGGTCGAGGCGGGCGCGGATATCCTCTGTATCGACTCCTCGGAAGGTTTTACCGAATGGCAGGCGCGCACCATTTCGTTCATCCGCTCGCGCTATGGCGACGCGGTTAAAGTAGGCGCGGGCAACGTCGTGGACGGCGAAGGCTTCCGCTTCCTGGCGGATGCCGGCGCGGACTTCGTCAAGGTGGGCATCGGCGGCGGCTCCATCTGCACCACGCGGGAAGCCAAGGGCATTGGCCGCGGACAGGCGACCGCCTTGCAGGACGTCGCGGCGGCAAGAGACGCGTATCTGAAGGATACAGGCGTTTATGTGCCGGTTTGCTCCGACGGTGGCATCGTACTGGACTATCATATCACGCTCGCGCTGGCCATGGGCGCGGACTTCTGCATGCTGGGACGGTATTTCGCCCGCTGCGACGAAAGCCCGACCAGCAAGGTGCTCATCAATGGCAGCTACATGAAGGAATACTGGGGCGAAGGCAGCGCGCGCGCGCGCAACTGGCAGCGCTACGACAGCGGCGGAGAAGCCAAGCTTACCTTTGAAGAGGGCGTGGACTCCTACGTCCCCTACGCGGGCAGCCTGCACCACAACGTGGAAACCACACTGAGCAAGGTGCGCTCCACCATGTGCAACTGCGGCGCGCTGACTATACCGGAACTGCGGCAGAAAGCGCGGCTTACGCTGGTTTCCGCCGCGACCATTGCCGAAAGCGGCGCGCACGACGTTTTGCAGAAGGACAACCGCTATTTCCGTACGTATGAATAACATCTGATTTTTTCCCGAAAAGCGGCGCAAAAGCCGCTTTTCTTGCCTCAACGCATCGACTATTGAAAGGAACCCGTCGTTTGAATCAGAAAAAACTGGATTCCCTGCTCTTTGCCGCGATTGTCTGCGTGGCCGTCAACCTCCGCGCGCCGATCACCGCGGTGGGTCCGCTTATGCCGCTGATCAAGGCGAGCGTATCGTTCCCCAGCGGCGTGCTGGGGCTTTTAACGACCATCCCGCTGATCATGTTCGCGGTGGTTTCGCCGTTTGTCAGCTTTGTCAACGACCGGTTCGGCGCGGGCAGAACCCTGCTGGCGGGTATCCTGCTCATCGGCCTCGGCATCGCGCTGCGTTCCTACGCGGGCGCAGCGGGACTCTTTGGCGGCACGGTGCTGCTCGGCTTTGGCGTGGCGCTTGGCAACGTGCTCATTCCCGGCGTCATCAAGGCGCGCTTTCCCGCGCGCGTCGGGCTCGTGACCAGCGCGTTCACCATCTCCATGGGTTCGTTTGCCGCCATCTCCTCCGCGGTCAGCTATCCGCTTTCCCAGCTGCCGGGGTTCGGCTGGCGCAACTCGCTCGCCGTCTGGCTGGCTCTGTTCGTGTTTGCCCTTGCCGCCTGGTGGCCACAGCGCAAGCTCAGCATTGCCGCTTCTATCCCCGCGAATTCGGTGGAACAGCCGCAGCGCTCGGTGTTTCGTATACCGCGCGCCTGGTGGCTGACCCTTCTGATGGGCGCGCAGTCGTGCCTCTTTTACTTTTTCGCCGCGTGGCTGCCAACGCTCCTGCAGTCCAAAGGCGTCTCGCCCGTACACGCGGGCTATATGGCCTTTGCGTTTCAGCTGATGACCATTCCCGCGTCGTTTCTGGTTCCCGCCATCGCGGTACGCCTCAAGGATCAAAAGACGCTGATCTCGATTGTCTCCGTCGGCTATGCGCTCTCCATCGCACTGCTCTTTGCGGCAAAGTCCGGCGTGTCCGCTACCATTGCCGTCATGCTCTGCGGGTTCTCCTCGGGTTCCTGCTTCAGCCTCTGCATGCTGCTCATCGGCTTACGGACACAGTCGGCGGCGCGAGCAACCAGCCTCTCCGGCATGGTGCAGTCGCTCGGCTAC
The DNA here is from genome assembly GCA_963674535.1 of Christensenellaceae bacterium. Classification (GTDB taxonomy): domain Bacteria; phylum Bacillota; class Clostridia; order Christensenellales; family CAG-138; genus UBA7703. Next base: position 2,593,489 of record OY771363.1, read on the forward strand.
GCGTTTGGCGCAATCGGCCCCATCCTCGGCGGCTGGCTGCTGGACTGGACGGGCGGCTGGAGCGCGGCGCTTCTTTGCGCGGCAGCGCTGACGGTTGTAATTTTCATCTCCGGCAGAAAAGCGGGAGAAAACGAGTTTATCTGAGCGCCTGTAAAAACCGCATCTCGCGTTATATAACCGCCCGTCAACGGCGGTTTTTCTCTTTTCTATTGCCATAAATGATTCTTATTATTCCTATCCGTCTCTTTTGCCTGTTCTCCTGACAAAAGCATTACTTTTTTCTTGACCATTGGTACAAATATTGTATACTCAAAGTAGGTCACATCGTCACGGCTGTCTCAACGAACGGTAAAACTGAATAGGAGGGGAGTTTGTTATGCCATTTTGCAGCAACTGCGGAAAAGAACTCAACGGCGAGAAATTCTGCCCGGACTGCGGCGCTCCAACGACGGGCGGCACGGCGCAAAAGCCAAGGCAAAAACCCGTTTTCCATGAGCTGCGCGCGCGCGATCTCATTGAAAAAGCGCTCGCGGTGCTCAAGCAAAAGCCACTGTGGCTCTGGGGGCTCTCGCTGCTCTGCCAACTGCTCATCGGGCTTGCGGCGATCTTTGGCGTACTGCCCATCATCTCCGTGCCGATTGCGTTTGTGCTTTCCGCCGGGATGACGGCGGTGTTCCTCACTGGCTACCGCGGCGGCGAAGTCAACGCAGACGCGTTGTTTGCGGGATTTAAACGCTTCCTTCCCGTCGCAGGCGGCATGGGCTGGATGGCGCTCTGGATCCTGATTTGGGGGCTGATTCCGTTTGCGGGGCCGGTGTTTGCCATCATTAAATCGTATTCCTACCGGTTCGTGCCTTACCTGATGATTCAGGATGAAAACATCTCCGCAACGGAAGCGCTGCGCCTTTCCATGAAGAAGACGGAAGGGTTCAAAGGCAGAATGTTCCTGGCGGATCTGATCGTCTGGGCGGCGTGCGCCGTGGTGTTCCTCGTGCTCGGCGGACTGTCGCTGATTCCGCGCGTCGGCATCGTGTTTATGATTCTCGCCGGCCTTGCCGCCATCTTCCTGGCTCTCGCGCTGCCGCTTCTCATGGGGCTGATCAACGCCGCCTGCTATGAGGAAATCTTCGTCAAGGAAGGCAAAGGCACGCTGCCGGAGAATCCGCTGTAAGCCAAAATAAAACCCACAACGCAGGCTGAGAAAAACCGGCCTGTCGACTAATCTCACAGGTAAAGTATGCATCCGGCTTAAAAACAGCCCGCGATACATTCTCGCGGGCTGTCCGTTTCAAGCGCGTCAACGCAGGCATTCTGTCGCCGCTTCTGCCGCGGAGAACCTTTCCGTCTGCGTCTGCCTGTCGTCCGGTATTCGCTTTCCGATCTTTTTTTGTTACGCGGACACTGTTTTCTTTGAAATGTTTGACAACCGCATAAATGTATGATACAGTACGTAGGTATTCAGAATAATTGCTTTGACCGCACATGTTTGCAGATCATCGTTATTAGATGACTTGAAGCATGTGTTTTTTGATACAAGTATGTACATCGGAGGCACAAGATCATTACCAGCAAAGCACACGATTTTTTTGAACACGGACTTTGACGGAATCGCGGATGATTCGGGCAGAAAGAAAGCCCCGTTTCTCCTCCGCCGTTTCGCTTCAAGGTCTTGCAGTGCTGTTTTCAAGTAATTCGCTTCCGAAAACGCAGAAGGTACTCTTCCCAACCAACCACCCTAAAACTTGAAACAAGAAGCTTGTTTTAAGCAGCATTTTTCCTGAAAGAACGCTTTCAACAATCCGCTTGTTTTAGGATACAACACAAAATAAGAGAGGTATTTCAAACATGTTCAGCGACAAAACTTTGGTCTGCAAAGACTGCGGCCAGAACTTCACCTTCACTGCCAGCGAGCAGGAATTCTACGCCGAGAAGGGTTTCTCCAACGAGCCGCAGCGCTGCAAGTCTTGCCGCACCGCCCGTAAGCAGAACTCCCGCGGCGGCGAAGCCCGCCAGATGTTTGATGCAATCTGCGCCGGTTGCGGCCGTCCCTGCAAGGTTCCCTTCGAACCGCGCAGCGATCGTCCCGTCTACTGCAGCGATTGCTTCAGAAAGTAACTTTTACAACACAACCAACAAGAGCGCGTTCCTTCGGGAACGCGCTCTTTTGTGTTGCAGATGATTCTTTCTGTGGTGCGGCTCATTCGAGAACGCGCTCTTTTGCTTCTTAATCAATTCTAGTCGCGGTGCGACTCGTTTTTCTCGCCCTTCAGGAGCTTGATCTTGTCGTTGACAAACGCGCGCAGCCGCCCGGAATCCAAATCCAGCTTTTTGAGCAGCGCCGCGGGGAACGACTCCGGCTTTTCGTCCCTGCCGTAAAAGAACAGCGCGACGGTTCCCGGGCCAACATGCGCGCCCGTTCCGGGCTCGTAGCAAACGATCATGAAGTCCTCGATCTGGTGCTTCTCTGCGATCATGTCCCGCAGCGCCAGCGCGTCGCTCTCGCAGCCGCCGTGCGCAATGCCAATGGTCTGGGACTGCGGATCGACCACCGTTCTGTCAAAGATCTCCGCAAGGGTTCTCAGCGCTTTCTTTCTGCCGGGAACCTTGACGTTGAGTATGATTTTGCCTTCCTGTGATTTCATGATCGGCTTGATCTGCAGCATGGTTCCAACCAGCGCGGTTGCTCCGCTCATGCGCCCGCCGCGGTTAAGGTACATCAAATCGTCCACCAAAAAGTGCTGGCAGACCGCCGTTCTCGCTTGTTTCACCCAGTCGATCACTTCGTCCATGGATTTTCCGTCATGGCGCATCAGCGACGCGCGGCAGACCATCAGCCCTTCGCCAAGGGATGCCGCGAGCGTATCCACCACCTCGATGCGCCGTTCGGGATAGATCTCTTTCAGCTCCTCGGCCGCGTTCGCCGCGGCCTGGCAGGTGCCGCTGATGCCGGAGGACATCGCAAGATACAGCACGTCCTCGCCCTGCGATAGCGCCTGCTCGAACGCGCGGCGGAAGGTATCCGCGTTGATCATGGATGTGCGCACATGGTAGGCGGGGTTTTTGAGCGCGGTATAGAACGCGTCGCCGTCAAATTCCATCTGCGGGTCGTAGCAAAGGTGCTCTTCCCCATCCACCGTGTAGGTCAGGGAGACAACCAGAATATCCAATGCCGTCAGCGTCTCTTTTGTGAGATTCGCGGAGGAATCGGTAAAAATTGTGTATGACATCTCGTCAACCTCTCGTCTTTGTGTATAATAATCATCATTTTATACAACCCGCGTGTACGAAATAAGGCAATCTCGAAAGCATGTCGTGTCTTTTACTCCGAAGGGCGTTTGCAGCGCATCAAACGGCCGTTTTCGCGGCAAAAACGGCAAAAACACGCGGAAAACCGCAGCGGCTTTTCTTTTGGCCGGTTTTGTAGTATACTAACTATTAGAAACAGCTTGCCGCCCAGCGCAACGGTAATCTTGTTGCGAGACACAGGCTGTTTTTCTTTACCTTTTGCCGATCAGCGTTCGGCATGGGCCGCGAATCAGAAAGGAGCCTGTTTGTGGAGCTTATAAAAGCGCAAGTTGAACATAAGGCGTTTGGTCTGGGCAAAGTGACCGGGCTTACAAACGGTGTGCTGAGCGTTCGGTTTCCCGATCCTTACGGCGAAAAGAAGTTCATGTATCCCGCCGCGTTTGCCAACCATCTAACGCTCTGCGACCCCGCATTGACTGCGGACATGGAGGAAGTTCTTGCCCAGCACCATCAATTGATTGCGCAGGAGCAGGATCGCGTTGACCGCGCCGAGCGGATCGCACGGTTCCGCGCGGATTCCGCCTCCAAAGCGAAAAAGCCGCCGCGCGCAAAAAAGCCGAAACCGCAGCCGGAATAACTTGCGTTTCCCGGCTTGTCCGGCGCCGCCGGACGGCTGAATCCGTTTTATCCTAATTTTGGATCGTACTGCAAGAAAATACCGCGGAGGTCTTCGTAAAATCGAAGCCGCCGCGGTTTTGTTTGCCCTCTTTCGCTCTGCCGTTACAGGGCGAGCGATTTTGCGTTGTAGATAAACTTCGGCCGCTTGCCGTCGAGATAGTCCGCAATGCCTGTTGCGGCGGTCTCCGCCACGCGCAGCACGCACTCCTTGGTAAGAGCCGCGGCGTGCGGGGTCATGATTAAATTCGGCGCGCGCATCAGCGGAGAATCCTGTTTGGGCGGCTCGCTTTCGAACACATCCAGCGCAGCTCCGCCCAGCGCGCCGCTCTCCAGAGCGGAGGCAAGCGCATCCTCGTTTACAATGCCGCCGCGCGAGGTGTTGATTAAGAACGCGCCCTTTTTCATCTGCGCAATCATCTCCGCGTTAAAGAGGTTCCGCGTTTCGGGTAAAAGCGGCAGATGGATGGAGACAAAATCGCTGTTTTCCACCACCTCGGCATAGCTTGCCGCAAGGTGAACATACGATTCGGCTTGTTTCACAAACGGATCGAATGCGAGAATCCGCATGCCGAACGCGGCGTTGGCCTTTTGCGCGACCAAGCGCCCGATGCTGCCAAAGCCGATCAAGCCGAGCGTCTTTCCATCCAGATCCATCGGCAGATTTTTACGGCGGATTTCGAAATTTCCTCCCCGGGTATGCGCATCCAGCACCATCAGCTGCTTGGCCAGCGCAAGCATCAGCGCCATGGTGTGCTCCGCGACCGAAAGCGTGTTTGCCTGCGGCGTGTTGAGCACGAGGATGCCGCGCTTGCTCGCGGCTTCCACGTCCACATTGTCCACCCCGACGCCCGTGCGGCTGATCACTTTCAAATTCGGGCATTCGGCAAGAAACGCTTCCGTAATCTTGACCCAAGTGCCAACCTGCAGGCATTCCGCGTCCCTGCAGGCACCCAGCAGTGCGCCCGCGTCGTTATTGGTAATCACCGTAACCTCCGCGCGCTCGCGCAGAGGGCTTAAAATCTTTTCATTGGTGGCCTGCGCCACGACGACTTTCTGCATTTCGTTCTCCTTTGTTCCGCGCTAGATGCTCTTGATGCGGACGTGTTTGACGTGGAGGTACTCATACAAGCCCTCCGGCCCGTGCTCGTGGCCAAACCCGCTGTCGTACCAGCCGCCGTACGGCGCGTTGATGACCCCCGCGTCCACGTTATTGACCGCCACGTTGCCCGCGCGGAGCTCCGTATACAGCCGGTGCGCTTCGGAAAGGCTTTCGGTATACGCAATGGCGGCAAGGCCGTAGTTCGTGTCGTTGGCGAGCGCTATCGCTTCATCCAGCGTGTCAAACGGCATCACGCCGACCACCGGCCCGAACGTCTCTTCCCGCATGACAAGCATCGTGTGGTCGCAACCAGCAAGGATGGTCGGCAGAAAGAAGTTCCCCCGCGCAAACTGTTCGCCTTCCGGCGCTGTTCCGCCGGTCACCAGATGCGCGCCGCGCGAAACTGCGTCTTGTATATGCTTCTTTGCGGTTTCGAGGCCTTTTTTTGTACACATCGGCCCCAAGTCGCACTCGTCCGTCAGGCCGTTGCCAATCTTCAGCCGCTCCGTTTTTTCCTTAAACAGCGCAAGAAACGGCTCGTAAACATCCCGCTCGACATAGATGCGGTTGACCGCGATGCAGATTTGCCCCATGTTGCGGAAGCTCCTGCGCGCGGCTCCCGTTGCCGCCGCTTCCAGATCGGCGTGTTTGGTTACGATCATAGGCAAACTGCCGCCAAGTTCGAGCGAAAGATGCCTCAGCGACGCCGCGCTTTCGGCCATGATCGTGCGCCCCACGGCGGTGGAACCCGTGAATGCAATCTTTTTAATCTTTTCGCTTCCGGTCAGCACGGAGCCAATTTCACTGCCGCGCCCGGTGACAACGTTGATGACGCCCGCGGGAAAGCCCGCGCTCTGCACGGCGCGCGCAAACGCCAGCGGGGACAGCGGCGTTTCCGACGGCACCTTGAGTACGAACGTGCACCCCGCCGCAAGCGAAGCCGCCACCTTCCAGGCCATGAGCTCGACCGGATAGTTCCAGGGCGAAAGCAGCCCTGCTACTCCGACGGGCTGGTAGATGACCCGGCTTTCGATGGCGTTTCCCTCCGCGTTCGGGATAATCCGCCCAAAGACGCGCTCGCCTTCCTCGGCATAATAGCGCAGAATCTCCGCGCCTTTTTTTACTTCGCCTCGCGCTTCCGCCAACGGTTTCCCCTGTTCGGAAGTCATTAAAACCGCGATTTCTTCCAACTGTTCCAGCACATGTTCCGCGGCTTTTCGCAGCAGTGCGCCGCGATAGAACGGCGTGGTTTGCGACCATTTGGCAAACGCTTTGTCCGCCGCGTCGATGGCGCGGAGAACGTCCGCAGCCGTGGCCGCGGGCACCGTCGCAATCCGCTCGCCCGTGGCAGGGTTCGTAACGACCAGCTCCGCCCCGTTTTCCGAGGCGCAGGCCGCACCGTCGATCCACATGCGTTCGTTTCGTGCTTCCATTGCGTTCATTCCTTTCTCAAAAAGGTTTTCTCGCTAGATCAATCCCTTTTCGCTCAGCGCGCGCTGGATGGAAGCCTTGTCCGCTTCCTCTAGCGGCAGCAGCGGCAGACGCGGGAAACCACCCGCAAAGCCCGCAAGTTCCATTGCGTACTTCACCGCCGCGACGCCGCCCTTGCCGGAAACCGCGCCGTTGAGCGTCAGGATTTCGCGGTTAAGCGCAAAGCACGCCTCGTAGTCTCCCGCCTTGAACAGGTCGTAGAGTTTGACAGTGATGTCCGGAAACGCGTTGGCCAGCGAGATTACCCCGCCGGTCGCGCCGCCGATGAGCGCGCTCAAAAAGAAGTTCGCCGAACCCGCCATCACGCAGAAATCTTTAGGAACGGCCATCAGGTAGCCGTCGATGTTGCCGGTGGAGCTGTCCTTCATGCCGACGATGTTTGTGTGCGCCGCGAGCTGCTTGACAAGCGAGTTACTCAGCGTGATGCCGCCCGTAAACTGCGGCGCGCAGTAGGCAAGGCAGGGCTTTGAAACGCTGTCCGCCACGTCCGTAAAGTACTTTAATAGCGCCGCGTCCGTCATCTGCTTTTTAAAGTAGTTCGGGCTGAGAAGGGTTACGTAATCCGTGCCTATTGCGCAGGCTTGCTTTGCAATAGAGACGGTTTCGAACGTCGATTCCGCGATGCACCCGGTCATGACGACCTGATGCGCGCCCTTGTTTTGAACGATAATCTCCAGCACGCGGAGCTTTTCCTCCGTGAGCATGCTCTTGTTTTCGCCGTTGCTGCCGAGAGCGAGATATCCTTTCAGCGGGCTCTTGGCATAGCGCTCCATATTGCGCTTCAGGCCGTCGTAGTCCACTCCGCCGTCGGCAAAAAACGGGGTTGTAATCGGCGCGAATACGCCGCTGAGATTTTGCTTGTGATCCATAGTCTTACTTCCTTTCAAAACCATACGGTTCAAGTTGTCGAAATCTTCCGTCAAATTTGTTTGTTCTTTGCCGCTTCCGCCTGTTTGCGGAGCGCCCGGCGGGACAGGCCGCCCTTGCTCTTGAGCTTTTGCGTGCCGGAGGCGATGACTAAACTCACCAGCGCTAAGATGAACGGGAACATCTTGACGATGGACGAGGGGATCCCCGTGCCGATCAGCTCAATCTGGATGCCGACCGCGTCCGCGTAGCCGAGCAGCAGCGTCACGAGCCAGACGAACACAGGGTGCGCGCCGCCAAACACGACCGCCGTAAACGCCGTAAAGCCGCGCCCGCTGATCATGTTTTCCGTAAATTCCGAAACGGTAATGGTCGAGATATATCCGCCCGCCAGCCCGCAGAGAAGCCCCGCGATGATGATGACCTGCCAGCGGATGCGTTCCGGGGAGATGCCCGCCGTACGCGCCGCGTCCTCGGATTCGCCGACGGCGCAGATGTTGAGGCCGAACTCCGTTTTGTACAGCAGGATAAAGCACGCAATCACCAGCGCAAACGCCAGCCAAGTTATCGGGCTCTGGCTGCTCAATGCTTTACCGACGACGGGAATCTTTTCGAGAAACGGCAGGTCCCAGGAGGGCATTTTGTCTATGATCTTTGGCCGAATCTGCCCCTGCGTATCGAACAAAGCGCGCAACAGATACGTCGTCAGCCCAAGCCCCAGCATGTTGATAGCGATGCTTGAGATGATGTGGTTTGCCTTAAAGCGAACGACTGCGAGGCCGAACACCAGCGAAACGAGCCCGCCCGCGATGGTTCCGCCGAGCAGGCCGAGCCAGACGTTTCCGCCCGACCAGATGACGACAGCGACACTGGCAAACGCCCCGATGAGCATCACGCCTTCTAGAGCCAGGTTCAGCACGCCCGTTTTGTAGCAGAGCAGGCACCCGAGCGCCGCAATGGTCAGGGGCGTTGCAATGCGGAGCATGGAAGCAAATACCGTACTGCTGAAGAGTATCTCCATGTTACGCACGCTCCTTTCCCGTGTCCTGCGCCGTTTCGGGTTTGGCGTTCTTTCCGCCTTTATCGAGGTAACGCTTCTTGATCAGCGGGAAGGCGAGCTTGGCCGAGATCGTGATGATGATGATCGCCATGACGATATCCGTAATCGCGGAAGGCACGTCCGTAAAGCGCTCCATATTGATGCCGCCGTTGTAGAGCGTGCCCAGGAAGAACCCGGAGAACACCACGCCGATGGGGTTGTTGTTGGCCAACAGCGAAATGACGATTCCGTCAAAGCCGAACCCCGGGTTGAAGCCGGAGATGAGCTTGTGCTGAACCGCGCAGACTTCGATTGCCCCAATAATACCCGCAATCGCACCGCTGATGAGCATGACAGTGATGGTGAGCCGCTTGGGGTTCATGCCGCCGTAGCGCGCAAGGTTTGCGTTCGCGCCAACGATGCGGATTTCATAGCCAAGCCGCGTTTTGTAGAAAAGAAACACCATCAGCGCGGCAACGCCCAGCGCAATATAGAGGCCGAAGTTCGCCGTTGACGGCGCAAACGCCTTGAACCGCGGCAGCCATGTGTATTCCGGCAGCAGCGCACTGGCATTGTAGCGCATTGCGGCGGCGGGGTCGCGCATGGGGCCTACGATTAAATAAAGCAGAAAGAACTCCGCAAGGAAATTCAGCAGCAGCGTGGAAACGACTTCATCCGTATTGAAGAACACCTTCAGAGCTCCCGGAATCAGCGCCATCAGCGCGCCGCCGAGCATGGCGGAAAGAAAGATGATGCAGAGCGCGAGAACGTTCGGCATTTCCGGCAGAGCGAGCGCAACCGCTGTTGCCGCCGCCGCGCCGATGATAATCTGCCCGTCCACGCCGAGGTTGTAGATTTCCGCCTTGTAGGTGACGCAGATAGCGAGCCCCGCGAGGATCAGCGGAATCGACCAGCGGATCGTCCCCGCGAGGTCGTTGGTTAAGCTGTTCCAAATCCCTTCCAGAATCGCGAACGCGTCGTACTTTGAAAACGCCAGAAACACCGTTGCCAAGAGCAGCGCAAACAGGATCAGCGCAATCTGCTTGAGCACGATGCCTGCGGCCTCCCTGACCTGCCGCTTTGCCTGCACCCCGCGGAAGCCCTTTGCGGTGGTTTCACAACCGCAGTCCGGCTCGAATATTGGCTGAGCTTCTCTCTTCATAGCGCGTCCTCCGAAAGCTCCATCCGTTTGGAGCCGAGCATATACATGCCGATTTCATGCCGCGTCGCTTCGCCGCGCATGAACTGCGCAACCACTTCGCCTTCGTACAGCACGAGGATACGATCGGAAAGCGACATGACCTCCTCCAACTCCGCCGAAACGAGCAGGATGGCTTTTCCGCTGTCGCGGAGCTTGCCGATTTCGTTGTGGATGTATTCGATGGAGCCGATGTCTATGCCGCGCGTGGGCTGCGCCGCGATCATGAGGTCTGCGTTCATCTCCGCCTCGCGCGCGAAGATCACCTTTTGCATGTTCCCGCCGGAAAGGGTGCCGAGACGGTAACACGCGTCCGGCGTTTTGACCTGATACTCTTTGCAGAGATTCTCCGCAAACGCCGCGAGCTTGGGGCCGTCGAGCACGCTCAAACGGCAGAACGGCTTTTGATAATAGCGGTTGAGCACGAGGTTATCCCGAATTGTGCAGGCTTTCGCAACGCCAACGTTGAGCCGGTCCTCCGGAATATGGCTCATGCCGAGGTCGCGCCGCCTGCGGACGGAGTATTGGTCGATTCGCCTGCCGCGAAAACGGATTTCCCCGGCGCGTACCGGCGACATGCCGGCAATCACGTCCACGAGTTCCGTCTGCCCGTTGCCTTCCACGCCCGCGATGCCGACGATTTCGCCTTCGTGCACGCTCAAGCTCACGTTCCGGAGCGCTGGAAGCCCCCGCCGGTTCAGCGCGCAGACGTTTTTGAGCCGCAGCACCTCAGCGCCGGGCCGATAGGGAGCCACGCGGATGTTGAGATCGACTTCGCGTCCGACCATGAGCAGCGAAAGCTCGCTTGGCGTAGTCTCCGCCTTGGCGACGCGGCCAGTAACGACGCCTTTTCGCATGACGGTGATGTTGTCCGTAATCTGCATGACCTCGTTGAGCTTGTGGGTGATGAAGACGATCGAGCAGCCCTGCTCTTTGAGCTTATGCAGAATCTCCATGAGCTTGTCGATTTCGCTGGGAGTCAGCACCGCCGTCGGCTCGTCGAATACAAAGATGCGAGCGCCGCGGTACAGCGCCTTGACGATTTCCACGCGCTGCTTCTGGCCGACCGAAATCTGGTTGACCCGCGCGTTCAAGTCCACGCCGAGGTCGTAGGCGCGCATGATCTCGCCAATCTCGGCGGCGGCCTTTCTGGTATCGATCAGCCCCAGCTTTTTCGGCACGCGGCCGAGGATGATGTTCTGCAGTACCGTCAGGTTCGGCATGAGCATGAAATGTTGGTGCACCATGCCGATCTGCAGGCGGATCGCCTCCTCGGGCGAATGGATATTGACTTCTTTGCCAAAGATTTTAATTACGCCCTCGTCCGGCTTGGCAAGGCCGTAGAGCACGTTCATAATGGTCGATTTCCCCGCGCCGTTCTCACCGATCAGACCGTGTATCTCCCCGTCCTGTACGCGGAGCGTGACATGGTCGTTGGCAACTACGCCGGGGTACCGCTTGGTGATATCGAGCATTTCAATTGCGTATGTCATAGCACCGTTCCTTTGCCGATGGTTTACGTTTTATTTGTCGGCTCTCCTTGTTCAGCGCACGCGCAGGCGGGATCTGCCCGCGTCGTCGCGCGCCTTTAAAATTCGCATCGCCTCGCAGGCCGCTTTGCAGGCGTTGGCTTCCCCGCCGTTGTCGCCCCAGCGGTCCGTGCAGCGGTTGGAGATGACGCTGAGCACCGCGCCCATGCGCATGCCGTGCAGGTAGCCCACGACGAACTGCCCTGCGGTGTCCATTTCGATATTCGTAACCCGCGCGGTCTGCAAATCGGGGATGATCTTTTCGGCAAACGACGGCCAGTAGCTCTCGCCGTCCTCGCTGAGCGGCCGCCCCTGGCCGATGTAAAATGAGCCCACCGTATAGGTAAGTCCAAAGCCGTACCGAAGTCCAAGGTTTTCGCAGGCTTCCGCCAGCGCGTTCACCACGTCCGGGTCGGCATAGGCCGGAAATTCCGGCTCGATATAGGTGGCGGAGGTGCCGTCCTTGCGGATGCATGCAACGGGGATGATGAGATCGCCCAGATCGAACTCCGGCACGATGCATCCCGTTGTGCCAACGCGTACGCACGTATGCACGCCGAGCACGTTGAGCTCGTGGATGCAGATTTCCGCGCCGGGACAGCCGATGCCCGTGGAGGTCGCAGCCTGAAACATGCCCTCGTAAGATCCGGTTACGGTTTTGTACTCGCGGTAATGCGCAACCTCTTTTACGTCGTTCCAGTTGCGGGCAATGCGCAGCGTGCGCCCCGGATCGCCGGGGAGGATTACATACGGCGGCACGTCGCCCTTTTTCAATTGCAGGTGATAAACGCCGTCGTTGGCGGCGGTAGGTGCGGAAGCCTTATTGATCTTTTCGTCCATACGGTTTTTGCGTCCTTTCTGCGGTTTTCTTTGCGTTGCGTTTCGAACAGGTATTCAGGAGGAGAAGCCATGTATGAAAACAGCCATGACGCGCATGGGCCGTTCGATTTCAAACTCATTATATCTTTTTTAAGGCAATTGACTACAGGGTTGCGGTGCGGAACGCGCTCTAACATTCCGCACCGCATGTTCAGGGGCTTGAGGAGGTAATCTTAGCCGTTCTTGACGCGGTCGAAGTTCGGGAATTCGGTGTCGAATTCAACTGCCATTTCGCCGGAGATGATCTTTTCGGTCATGGCCTTGGCTTCGTCGAGGTTAGCCTTGTACGCCGCGGCAAAGACGGAATCGCTTGCCGCAAAACGCTCGTAGCTCGCCCAATCCATGAAGTAACCGTCGTTGGCAAGGTCCATAACGCCATGCTGGCCGCCGGGATACGTGCCCGCGATATAGGCTTCAATGGCCTGGATGGCGTTTGCGCCAAAGCCGATGCCGATGATGCCGTTGAACTCTTTGTACGTGTCGTAGAAGTCCGTAATTTCATTGCCGACCAGTACGCCGCCCTTTTCCTTAGCCGCGTCAACCATGCCCGCGTTGGATCCGCCGGAGTCGCCCTGGATGATATCCGCGCCCTTGTCGATCATCGCCATGGTGTATTCGTAGGTGGTGGCGGTGTCTTCATAGCTGTTGATGCAGGCGAATTCAACCGTTACGTCCGGGTTGGCCGCCAGCGCACCGCGCATGAAGGCGTTGCCTTCCGCGTTCGGGCTCGGTTCTTCGCCGCCGACCTGGAAGCCGATGACGTTGCTCTGGGTCGCTTTGCCGGCCATCCAGCCGGCAACATAGAACGCGCCTTCGCCGTGGTACTCGGTATCCCAGATGTTTGCATAGGAGGCGTCGCCCACGTTGATGAACTGGTAGATGGCGCAGAACATCGTGTCGGGATATTCTTTGGCGACGGTGACGGTTGCTTCGCTCATGTACGGGAAGGTGGTGATAATCAGGTTATAACCAGCTTCCGCCATAGCGCGGACATCCTCTTCGAACGTTTCGGCGGAGGACTCGAGGTACTTGGCTTCGATGCCGTGCTTTGCGACCATGCTCTCGACGCCCGCTTTCATGTTGTCCATCGGGCCGTTGTCGCCGAACTTCTGGTTCGCAACGACTGCAACTTTAATGCCTGCGCCGTCGGCGGCGCTTGCGGGTTCCGTTGCGGCCTGCTTGGCGCAGCCAACAACCAGCGAGGCTACCATCAGCAGGGCAAGCAACACACCAATGAGTCTCTTTTTCATGTTCGTTTCTCTCCTTCATTATTTTGTGTTCTATATAAACCGTATATGACGGCTCATATTCTCGAATTTCTGTCCGGTGTTTCGGCCTCTGGCCGAATCACAGCCGTTCAGATCAGCCCCGGGCCGTTGCCCCCGCCCACCCAGGCGAAGACTTCCCAGATGTTTCTCTCATAATCGAAGTAATACGCGCTCCTTGCGCCAAAGGGGTAGGTCTCCGGCTCTTTTGCGCACTCCACGCCGCGGCTGGTCAGTTCCTTGTGAATTTCGTCCACGAGTTCCGGCGAGTGCACCTTGACCGCGATCATAAAGTGATGCCCCAGCGCGCCCAGCACCGTATCGTTTAAGAGCGGGCGCACGCCGTCGATCTGCCAGAGGGTCACCGCCGTGCCGTGAAAGTCGAACTCCGCGTAATTGGCGGTTTCCGGCGTCGGCTGCAACCGTTTGACGCGAAAGCCGAACTTTTCGGTATAGAACTTCAGGCAGGCGTCGAAGTCCTCCACGTAAAGGCAGATATCGTTGAGAGTGTTCAGGTGATCCAGCGCGCTCATTCCAATCCCTCCGCAATCTTGTTGGAAGCTTCCGTTACCCGGGCAATCAGCTTGGAAACGTCCAGCGTCGTAAGTTGTCCGCGTTCCACAACGTGGCGGCCGGAGACGAACACGTCCGTCACGTCCCGACCCGTTGCGCAATAGACGACCGCCGAGGCGATGTTTTCGTATTTTCCCAGCCGCAGCGGCGCCATATGCGGGTTCGTTGCGTCTAGGAGTACGATGTTGGCGCGCATGCCAGCTTCCAGCGTGCCCGCGTCGGAAATCCCGAACGCGCGGCAGCCGTTGACGGTCGCCATGTTCAGCACGTCCCGCGCGGAGATCGCGCGGATGCCGGACGTCGCCGTGTGCAGGAGCGCCATGCCCTTCATCTCGCGGAACAAATCGTTTGAGTTGTTCCACATGGCTCCGTCCGTGCCGAGGCAGACGTTTACGCCGTGCTTGAGATACAGCGGAACCGGCGCGACGCCATCGGCAATCTTGCATTCGCAGAGCGGCGTGTTGGCAACGGAAACGCCGTTTTGCGCCAGCAGCTGCGCTTCCTCAGCGTCGGCATACACGCCGTGGGAACCGATCATTCCGGGATGCAGCGCACCCTCGGCGTGTAAAAAACGTATTGGCGTCGTGCCAAACTTTTGCCGGACCATTTCCACGCGCCAGTCGTTTTCCGCAAGGTGCCGCGTTTCGGGCAAGCCGAGCACTTTCGCCTTTTCGGCGATTTGCCGTACGAGCGTGGGGTCAAAATCCTCTTCCGAAATGCTGCCCAGCACGGGCACAAGCCCTTCAATCCGGCAGAGGTCGGCAAACGCCCTGAGCCAGTCGTCCTTAACGAACACATCCGGCTTGGCGAAGTCCGCGCGGATATCCTCGCAGAGCGCACCCTGTATGCCGGATTGCACCATGGCCGTCACGGAACGCGCGCCGAGGCTCCAGTACATGTTTTCACAGAGGAACGTCGTGCCGGAAAGCAGCGCCTCGGCATAGGTCAGCTGGCGCGAGTAAAAGCGGTCGTCGTCGTTGATGAGCTTGTAGAACCAGTTGGTATCGGAGAAGCGCTGCATCTGCTCAAGCAGGGTGAGGTCGTCGCCCAGTCCGCGCGCAAGGGTCATATCCCCGTGGCAATGCGCGTTGACGAGGCCGGGCAGGATGATCTTGCCAGTGGCATCGATCCATTTTGCCGCCTCCGAGCGGGCAATCGAGCCGGGCTTGACCAGCGCGATGCGCTCGCCTTCCACCGCCACGGAACCGATGAACGGTTCGTAGCCGTTGTGCGCCGAGAGGATGATGCCGCCGTTGAGCACAAGATCAAACGCCATACTCGATACTCTCCTCCATCGCCCGTTCTGCTGTACTCAGTACGCCAGGTTTAGAATTTCTTCAATCTCTTCCGCGTTCACAGGGCAAATACTGCCGATTTTGCCGCCGCCGATTGCCATCTGCGCCAGTTCGCCAAGCCTGCTAGCCTCCACGCCGAGCGCGGAGAGCGTCAGCGGCATGCCCAGTTCGTGATAGAACGCCCGGAGAGCGGAACCGCCCTCCCGCGCGGTCTGTAAATCGTCCCCCGTGTCGGCAACACCCAGAACGTTTTTGGCAAACCGGGCAAAGCGCGCGGGGTCGGCGGGCAGAACATACTCCATCCAGGACGGAATCAGCGCCGTCAGGGTTGCGGCATGCACCGCGTTGTAAACGCCGGAAATCGGCGCGCCCATCACGTGACAGCTCCAGTCCTGATTGCGGCCAATGCCCAGCAGGCCGTCGTGGCCTAGGATGGACGCCACCATGAGTTCTGCGCGGGCGTTGTAGTCGGTCGGGGTTTTCATGACGCGCCTGCCGAGAGCAATCATAGAGCGCATGGCAGCTTCGCAGAGTTCGTCAATCAAAAGCGTATCTTTGCTGGAGGTAAAGTACCGCTCCATCACATGCGAAATCATGTCCGCTACCCCGCATGCGGTTTGAAACGGCGGCAGCGTATAGGTCAGTTCGGGGTTGATCAGCACGAACGCCGGGCGCAGGCAGTCGCTCATGACGTCCCGCTTTTCGAGCGTCTGCTCGTTGGTCATCACGGAGCCGTTGCTGCCCTCGCTGCCCGTGCTCGCGGCGGTCATAACGATTCCGCTTGGCAGGGCGGAAGAGCAGGGAGCTTTGCCGGTAAAGAGATCCCAAACGTCGCCTTCGTACTTGGCGCCCGCCGCGACGGCTTTTACCGTGTCGATCACGCTGCCGCCGCCAATGCCCAGCACCAGCTCAATACCGTGTTCTTTGACCAGCGAAATGCCTTGTCTGGCAAGGCCGATCAAGGGATTTGGCTGCACGCCGCTGAGTTCCCAAAACGCGACCCCGGCGTCCTTCAGAGCGCTGGTCACGCGCTCGTAAAGCCCGGATTCGTATAAAAACGGCACGCCGTAATGCACCAGCAGCGCGCGCTTGCCGTACACAAGCGCCTTTTGACCGATCAGGGTTTCCGCACCCGGCTGGAGGATCAGCTCCGTCGGGGTAAGCAGTTGAAAGTTTTCCATATTCACTCCTTTGTTTGGACGTTCGTCCACACAAGCCGGTAACGAGTTCGGATTGAGCGGTCAGCTGACAGGCGGAACATACAGCGCAGATAGTTTGGGTATTGCGAGGAATTCTTCCATCGTGAGTCCGCATTCGCCGAGCTCGCGCGGGGTTTTCGCGCCTTTTTTCGCGTCGTTGTGATAGTCCGACCCGCCGGAGGCAAACACCCTGCCTGCGATCCGCTCACGCACTTCGTCCCAAATGACTTCGCGCGGGCGCGTGTCCTTGCAGATGGTTTTATCGTAGGTGTACCGCACCTCCATGCCGTCCAGACCGTGCGCAATCAGCGCGTCCAAAACCGTCCAGCGCGGAACTTTTCCGCCCTGCCAGAGGACGGTTTCGTCAATCAGGTACGGATGCGCGAGAATCGCAATTCCGCCCGCGCGGTGGACGATATCGATAATCTCAAGCACGCCGGGCTTTTTCCGCTTGACGGCAAAGTACTTATCCTCGCGCACCAGAAGCTTTGCCTCGCTCCAGTCCTTTGCATAGCCCTTTTGCGCCAGAACGTCGAAAATCCGCTTTTTCTGCAAGTCCGCCAGCGGTATTTTGTGGTCGCCAACGGTCAGCACTTCGTCCATCGTCATGGCGTAGCCGCGTTCGTTCAGGCGGCGGATGGTCTCGGTATACGCTTCTTCCTTGCTTTCCACGATCAGGCGCGCCTGCTCAATAAGCTCCGGAGATGTCCAGTCGCAGCCTAGGCCGATAAGGTGCACGTCTTCAATATTGGTTTCGCAGGAGAACTCCACGCCGCGAATCAGGCAGATGCCGCGCTCGGAAGCGTACGCGGTGATCTCTCGCGTCTCGCCGCTTGGCAAAACGACGCTTTCCGCCGGAATCACGTCGTGATCCGTCAGCGCCAGCACGCGGATGCCGCGCGCGACAGCGTTTTCAATCAGCTCATACGGCGTATCGTTGCCGTCCGAGCAGACGGTGTGGGAATGCAGTTCGCACTCGTAAGGCGCTTTTGCCATGACAGGAATCCTCCTTTCGCGGTTTTTTACAGTGTTTTACTCACGCCGCCAAACAGCGCGATATATCGATACATCTCGTCCTCGCAGGCTTTGCGCACGGCGGTGTCAAATTCAACGGGCGCGGCCTTTTCGTCCGCCAGCAGCGCCCGAGAGGTGCCAAGGTAGACCTTTTTGAGCGCGGTGGAGATGTTCACCTTTGCCGCACCGAGTTGGATGAGCCGCAGAAACACCTCCGCGGAGAGTCCCGTTCCGCCGTGCACGACGAGCGGTATCGCTTCGCCGCCAAAGCGCTCGACCAGTTCAAAATTGAGTTTAGGCGCTGTCTTGTAGACCCCGTGCGCGGTGCCGATGGCGGGAGCGACCGCGTCGATGCCGGTTTCCGAAACAAAGCGCATGGTGTCCTCAAACGTAGCGAGCGTCGAGTATTCGCTCTGGATGTCGTCCTCCACGCCGGCGATCACACCGATTTCCCCTTCCACGGTGACGTTTCTTGCATGGGCGTATTCCACCATGGCGCGGGTTTTGGCAACATTTTCCTCATACGGCAGCGCGGAATAGTCCACCATTACGCTGTCCCAGCCCGCGTCCACGCAGCGCTTTGCCAGCGTTTCATCCCGGCAGTGATCCAGATGAAGGGAAACGCGAACGGACGCGTCTTTCCGCACGGCGTCGATCATGCGCAGCATACCCTGCACGCCGTAAGCCGTTACGGTTCCCGTTGACGGCTGAATAATAACATCCCGCCCGGCGCGCTCGGCGGCGCGCACGATTGCGATGGTAGTGGAATGATTGATGGTGTTAATCGCCGCGGCTGCGGTGCGGGTCGCCTTGGCGGCGCTGAGGATTCCGGTGAAAAGATTGTCCATGTTGTTTCGGTCCTTTGCTTCATTTTTGCGTGCAGCAAACACACTGGGCGGAGACGCCCATTTTGTTCATTTCGGTTGTATTGGGTTTGTTTTTTAGAATTCGAAGTGCAGCTTGATCTTGTCCCCGCGGAACAGAACCTTGCTGTACTCGAACACAACGCCCGCAAACGTCTTGTTGATATCTTCCAACATCAAAAGCGGGCACCGGGGTTCCACAAGCATCATCTCCGCTTCCCGCTCGTTTGCCAGAATGGCGGAGAGGGACTCGGAAACCTTATCGGCCTTGAGGCCGTACTGCCGTTCCATAATCACGCAGAGCTGCTCGGTTTCCAAATTTTCGTCCGTCAGCGACGGGCAGAGCTTCTGCGGAATATAGGAGCGGTGGATACTGATGGGGTCGTCGTTGACGGAACGGACGCGCTCGATATACTGGATCGGCTCGCCGGGCTGAATGGAGAACAGTCCGGAGAGATAGGCGTCCGCGCGGATGACGTCGAAACTGACCAACTGGGTCGTGGTTTCGTAGCCCATCATTTCGAGTTGTTCGCGAATGCCCATATACGCCAGCGAACGCGTGGCAATTTTGGGTTCGGAAACAAATGTGCCCTTGCCCTGCACGCGGTAGAGCAGGCCTTCGTTCACCAGACGAGTAATGACGGAGCGAACCGTCATACGGCTGAGGTTGTGGATTTTGCTGAGCTCCACTTCCGACGGAATCGGCGTATTGACTTCCCATTCGTGATTCAGAATACCCGCACGGAGAACGTCCTCCAGCTGCGCATAAAGCGGTACGGGGCTGTTGCGATCAAGCATAGAGCTGCTTGCCTCCCGTTGGTAGAGTTTTAGAATTGATCACCCTGTCTAACAGGTATATACATATTATTACGTATTCAAACATGGCTGTCAAGCAGATTTTTTACATACTGTTATTCTCTGCATAGAATTTTATATTGTAAGGCATTCTAGAAAGACGAGAGCCGCCCCTTCGGGCGGCTCTCGTCTTTGATTCGTTGCTTCAAACGTTCAGCGGATGCTTTTGCCAATCTTGCCGAACGCCTGCTTGCCAGCATAGAGCGCGGCATCGCCAAGCTCTTCCTCAATGCGAAGAAGCCGGTTGTACTTGGCAACGCGGTCGGTGCGCGACGGCGCGCCGGTCTTGATTTGCCCCGCGTTAGTGGCAACCGCGATATCCGCAATGGTGGTGTCCTCCGTTTCTCCGGAGCGATGCGAAATCACCGCCGTATACCCCGCCCGCTGCGCCATCTCAATGGCGTCGAGCGTTTCGCTGAGCGTGCCGATCTGGTTGACCTTGATCAAAATGGAGTTGGCGCAGTTCTCATCGATGCAGCGTTTGAGCCTGCGGGTGTTGGTCACGAGCAGGTCGTCGCCAACCAACTGGATCTTATCCCCCAGCGCCGCATTGAGTTTCTGCCAGCCTGCCCAGTCCTCCTCGGCAAGCCCATCCTCGAGGGAGATGATGGGGTATTTCTCGCAGAGGGACTGCCAGTAGGCGATCATCTCATCCGCCGTCTTGAGAACGCCCGTCTTCCAGAAGAGATAGCTCCCCTCCTTGCCCGCCGCTTTCGCCTCGTCGTACATCTCCGTGGAGGCCGCGTCCATGGCGAGCATGAAGTCCCTGCCGGGTTCATACCCCGCCTGCTTGATCGCTTCCACGAGGATTTCCAGCGCTTCCTCCTCGCCGGAGAGGTTGGGCGCAAAGCCGCCTTCGTCGCCAACGGACGTGCTCAAACCCTTCTTTTTGAGGATGCTCTTGAGCGTGTGGAAGACTTCCGCTCCCCAGCGCAGGCCTTCCGCGAACGAAGGCGCGCCGACAGGCATAATCATGAATTCCTGGCTGGAAATGTTGTTATCTGCGTGCTTGCCGCCGTTGATGACGTTCATCATAGGCACGGGCAGCACATGCGCGTTTGCTCCGCCAATGGAGCGGTACAGCGGCAGCCCAAGCGACTTTGCCGCAGCGTTCGCCGCCGCCAGCGACACCGCTAGGATGCCGTTTGCGCCGAGGTTCGCCTTTTCGGGCGTGCCGTCGAGCGTGAGCATGGCAAGGTCGATTGCGCGCTGGCTGGTGACGTCCATGCCGAGGAGCTTGGGCGCGATCACCTCGCGCACATTCCGCACGGCTTTGAGCGTGCCTTTGCCGAGGTAGCGCGCCTTGTCGCCGTCGCGCAGTTCCAGCGCTTCGTAAGCGCCTGTGGACGCGCCGGAAGGAACGGCTGCCCAGCCTGTTACGTCCCCGCTGGTCACGACCTCCGCTTCCACGGTCGGGTTGCCGCGCGAATCCAGAATTTCGCGCGCCGTAATCTTTGTTATCGTCTGTTTGCTCATTTGCAAATTACCTCCATTTCTCAACAATCTTGTGCTGATACCTGTAACGTATCACAAGCGACAGTTTTGTCAAGCGACTCGGTCACAAAGCCGCACTTTTTTAGCGGTTTCGCCGCACTATGAATAACCTGCCCGCTTGTCACGAAAAAACCCGCCCGCGAATCAGCGGACGGGTCGTGAACAATCGCTTTGTTTATTCGGTTTTAGCTTCCGTTTCGGTGGTCTCTTCTTCCTTGGGCGGATGCTTTGCGCTCCAGCGATCCATCAGGAGTGAACCCGCGAATCCTGCGGCAGCCGCGACGACGCAGATAGTCGCCTCGCCAAAGCCCGTAAACTTGAGCGGAATGATGGGGATGGTGGAGGCGATTACAAAGCCGATTACGCAGTAAAACGCAATGCCATAGTGCTTGTCGAACAAGCCGTTGACCAGCCGCGCCAAGAGGACGACCGTACCGATAATGCCGATGGCGAACGGGCCAAGTACGGCGATATCCAGCGCGGCGATTCCTGCGGACATCGGCTGATAGAGCCCCAGCATCAGCAAAACGGAGGAAGAACTCATGCCGGGTACGATCAGGCTGATACCCCAAAGCACGCCGCAGAACACGAACCAGCCGAACGACGGCGTTACCGCCATCTGAGAGCCGGATTTCAGCACATAGAAAAATGTCAGCAGAGCCGCCGTACTGATAACGAGCGCCGCCCACATGCCCTTAGAACGCCCGTTCTTTGCGCCTTCCTTGAACAACGAAGGGAACGTTCCCGCAATCAGGCCGATAAACAGCGACGTTACAACGGCGGAGTTGACCGCGAGCAGGTCGGCAATCACCTTGGCAAGGCCTAAAAAGCCCGCGATCCAGCCGATCAAAATCGGGATGAACATGCGCCAGTAACGGGGAATATTCTTAAATGGTTTGGCCAAAATCGCCATCATCGGCTGGTAGATGCCAAACGCGACGCAGAGCACGCCGCCGGAGATGCCCGGCAGGATCGCACCTGCGCCAATAATCGCTCCCTGCACCACCAGAACGATAAATTTGCGAACAGCAGGCAGACCGCGCGGTTTTTCGTTTTCCATTCTGTAACGCCTTTCCAAATATCAACTCAGTATACAACAAACGAAGCCGCCGAATCAATCCGGCGGCTCAATCGTTTCGATTCTTGACGTATTTTATGCGAAAACCGATGTAATCCGGTCATGCGCATGCGTTGACGCGGTTCGCGCGGCAAATCAGGTACCAAGGTACGCGGCTTTGACCGCTTCGTTGACGAGCAGTTCCTTGCCGGGACCGGTCAGCGTGATGCGGCCGGTTTCCATGACATACCCCGTGTCCGCCGTGGAGAGTGCCATGTTCGCGTTCTGCTCGATGAGCAGAATGGTCACGCCGCGCTTATTGATCTCCTTGATAATCGAAAAGATATCCCGAACGATCAGCGGCGCAAGCCCCAGCGAAGGCTCGTCCATCATCATGAGCTTGGGTCGGCTCATCAGCGCGCGGCCGACCGCGAGCATTTGCTGTTCGCCGCCGGAGAGCGTGCCGCCCGCCTGCCAGGAGCGTTCCTTGAGCCGCGGGAAGAGCTCGAACACCCAGTTGATGTCCGGCGTGATGTCGTCTTTGCGCATATACGCGCCAACGCGCAGGTTTTCCAGCACCGTAAGATCGGGGAAAATCCGGCGGCCTTCGGGAACCAGCGTAATACCTTTTTTCACGATCACCGTTGTGTCCTTGCCGGTGATGTTTTCGCCTTCGAACTCGATGACGCCGCCCTTGGGCTTGACCAGCCCCGCGATGGCGCGCAGCGTGGAGCTCTTGCCCGCGCCGTTTGCGCCGATCAAAGTTACAATATCGCCTTTCGGCACGTCGAAGCTGATGCCTTTGACGGCCTCGATTCCGCCGTAGTTGACCTTGAGGTCACGGATGCTCAGTATTGTTTCGCTCATTCGCCCACCCCCAGATACGCGTTGATCACCTTGGGATCCGCCTGCACGACGGCGGGCGTACCGTGGCTGATCAGCCTGCCAAAGTCTATGACATAGATGCGGTCGGAGAACTGCATGACCAAATCCATATGGTGCTCAATCATGAACACCGTGAGGTTGTACTTGTTCTTGATCTGCACGATAAACTCGCCCAGTTCCTGCGTTTCCTGCGGGTTCATGCCTGCCGCGGGTTCGTCCAGCAGCAAGAGCGACGGCCCCGTTGCCAACGCACGCGCAATCTCCAGCCGCCGCTGCAGGCCGTAAGGCAGGCTCACGGCGAGATCGTCTGCGTACTTGAGCAGGTTCTGTTCTTCCAAAAGCGCCGCGGTTTCTTCGCGCATGCGCCGCTCTTCTTTATAAGTGATGCGGAGCGCTGCGGTAAGGACGTTCTGCTTGGCGCGCATGTGCTTTGCGGTTAAAACGTTTTCAAACACCGTCATGCTCTTCCAAAGCCGGATGTTTTGGAACGTGCGCGCGATGCCGAGCTTGGTCACCTGATCCGGCGTGGGATCGACGGTCTTGGTTGTCAGGTAGGCGCGCGCGTTTTCTCCGGCGTAGAGCTTTTTCATCTTGCCGCGCGGGTGGTTGGCAACGATGGTTTTGCCGTGAAAGCGGACGACGCCGTTGGTCGGGTCGTACAGTCCCGTAATGCAGTTGAACGCGGTGGTCTTGCCCGCGCCGTTCGGCCCGATCAGAGCGACGATTTCGCCTTGGTTGACTTCCAGCGAAAGGTTGTTGACGGCAACGACGCCGCCAAACTGCATGGTTACGTTTTCCAGCTGCAACACTTGCTCAGGCATTGACGTCGCCTCCTTTCGCCGCGCTCGCGGGTTTCTGCTTGCGAGTGAGTTTCCGTGCAAGCCTGCCAAAGGAAATCTCCTTGTCTCCCATCAGGCCCCTGGAGAAGAACAGAACGATCAACATGATGATAATCGAAAACACGAACCGCCGGAAGCCCGAGCGGAACAGGTTCGGCGCGTCGATGCCGAGGAATTTGCCCATATCCAGCCCGCGCAGCCACCATTCGGAAGCGGCGATGTAGAGGAAGCTCGCAATGCAGCTGCCGGAAACCGACCCGATGCCGCCGATAACGACGATGAGCAGGATTTCGTAGGTCATGGCGCTCTTGAACTGCGCGGCCTGCACGGTGTACTGATACATCGCAAGCAGCGCGCCGGAGACGCCCGCAAAGAACGAGCTGATGACAAAGCTCATCTCCTTGTGCTTAAAGAGGTTGATGCCCATGGCCTCGGCAGCGGTCTCGTCGTCCCGAATGGCCTTGAACGCACGCCCGTAGGAGGAGTTGATCAAGAGCACGATTAGTCCGATGCAGAGCCCCGAGATCAAGAAGACATACAGCGTTGGCGGGAACGGAATATCCGTAAACGGAATTTTTACGGCGGTCAAGTCAAGGTATTTACGCATGACGTTCGCGCCGTTGGTCAGCGGGCCTAGAACGTCCCACTGGAAGATGGCGCGGAGGATTTCCGCAAAGCCGATCGTGGCGATGGCCAGGTAGTCGGACTTTAAGCGCAGCACCGGCAGGCCGATGAGCGCCGCAAACAGCGCCGCGGCAAGCCCCGCGCAGACAAGCCCAACGAAGATGCCTGTTTCGAACGGGATTGCGCACTGGTAATACTTATACACCTGCTCGGTTATCTTAACGGAAACCGGCATCGTGAAGATGGAGTAGGTGTATGCGCCAATGAGCATAAAGCCCGCCTGCCCCAGCGAAAAGAGGCCGGTAAAGCCGTTGAGCAGGTTCATGGAGACCGCGACCAGCGAGTAGATTGCGCCTTTCTTGAGCACCGTGAAGATGATGCTGCTCGAGTTCACCGTCTGCTCCAGAATCAGAACGCCAATGTAGACCAGCGCGATTGCGCCAAAGGCGATCCAGAGTTCGAGCTTGCTTTTCTTTTTCATGCTGTCTCCCTCCTTACGCCTTGTCCGTCGATTTTTCGCCGAACAGGCCGGTCGGCTTGACGACGAGGATGATGATCAAAAGCGCGAACGTAAACGCGTCCGAAAACGTCGTCCAGCCGCTGCCGCCAAAGCCGAAGATCGAGCTGCCGCCTTTGATAATGTTTTCGGCGATGCCGATGATGAACGCGCCGATTACCGCGCCGGGAATGCTGCCGATGCCGCCGAACACCGCCGCCACGAAACACTTGAGGCCCGGCATACTGCCGGAAATGGGCGTGACGGAAGCATAGTTCGTAAAATACAGCATGGAACCCACCGCCGCGAGAAAAGAGCCGATGATGAACGTCACCGAGATGACGGTGTTGATCTGAATTCCCATGAGCCGGCTGGTTTCAAAGTCCTTGGAAACGGCGCGCATGGCCATACCGATTTTCGTGTATTTGATCAAAAGCGACAGGAGGATGACCAGCACGAGCGTCAGCACCGGGGTCACGACGGTAACCATCTTGGTGGTCGCACCCCAGATGACCACGGAGTCCGAAAGCCACGGAATGGTCGGATACACCTTTGCAAGACCGCCGGTGAAATACAGCGCGGCGTTCTGTAAAAGGTACGATACGCCGATGGCGCTGATCATAACGGACATGCGCGGCGCGCTCCTAAGAGGCTTATAGGCCGCGCGCTCAATAAAGAAGCCAAGCGCCACGGTCATAATCAGCACGAGCGGGATGGCGACCGCCATCGGCAGCGACGTCGAAAGGTACACCATCATCAGCCCGGCGCACATGAATACGTCGCCATGCGCAAAGTTGATCAGCCGCAGGATGCCGTATACCATAGTATAGCCGATGGCAATCAGCGCGTACTGCCCGCCGACCGAGATGCCGGAGAGAATATAGGAAAGGTTGTCATGCAGAAACGTAAGCATTCAATATTGCCTCCATTTATGCCGCCGGAAAGGGGCACGATCTTCATACCCTTTTCTAGCGGCATATTCCGAATTGATCGGTAAACCGTGAGCGTTCTGCCCCACTTGAAAAGCGCGGCGGGGGCTGGAAACCCCCGCCGCCGGAAATAAGCGGTTTGTTAGCCGATCGTGACTGCGGGAAGGGCTTTCCACGTGCCAGTCTCGGTGTCGCACTGTTTGACATACGCGGTGTTGCGGATAGCGTCGCCATTTTCCTGATCCAGAGCGATCGGTCCGGAAACGCCGTCGTAGGTGGTGGACCAGAGCGCTTCCATGATGGCTGCGGGCTCAACGCTCGCTGCTTTCTTCATAGCTTCCAGAGCAAAGAAGTACGCGTCGTAACCCATCGCGGTGACTGCGGCAACCGTGTCGTCTCCGCCGTTGTTGGCCAGCATCGTTGCGTCGGCGTTCACCCAGGCCTTGAAGCCGGAGTCGAATTCCGCGTTCGCGCCCTCGGGATAGAACGTGGTGACGGTGACGTCAACATTCTTGCCCTTAGCAGCCTGGAGGATGACGTTAGAATCCCAGGTGTCGCCCGCGAGGATCGGCATACCGAGGCTCTGCGCTTCGGCCTGGTCGATGATCAGCTGCGCGGCTTCGGTGGAAACCGGCGAGAAGAACACTTCGCAGCCGCCGTTTTTGGCGTTGTTGATGTAGCTCGTGAAGTCGCTGTTGCCATCGGGGAAGGTATCCTGCACGCAGGTACCGCCGAGTTTTTCAAACGCTTCGACAAAGTACTTCACAAGCCCGCCGGAGTAGTCGTCGCCAAGCTTGCTCAGGCAGTACGCGGTCTTAACGCCCAGCGTACCGAAGGCATAGTTGGCAAGAACCGTACCCTGGAACGGATCGAGGAAGCAGATGCGGAAATAGTGCTTGTTGCCCTCGGTAACCTGCGGGTTGGTGCAGGTGATGCCGATGCAGGGGATGCCAGCTGCTTCGAAGGTGGGCGAAGCGGCAATGGACACGCCCGAGCCATAAGAACCGAGCACCACGGAGACGCCCGCGGAAATGAGCGTGCTCGCAGCGGACGCGGCCTTATCGTTGGAGCTTTCGTTGTCTACCCTGACGAGTTCAACGTCGTAGGTTTTGCCGCTGATTTCAACGGTCGGAGCTACGGCGTTGGCATACAAAATGCCGAGGGTCTCCTGCTTGCCGCCCGCACCATTATCACCGGAAGCGGGTTCATAAATGCCAATTTTGACGACGGGATTGCCGGACGCGGTACCTTCGGTCTTGCCGCAGGCAAACAGCGACAACACGAGTACGAGCGCGAGCAAAATGGCTACCAGCTTTTTCATCAAATCTTCCTCCTCATTATTTTGTGTCTGATGCCGTAAACTTCGGACGAATGCCGTCCGCTATGCATAATTATAATCAACGCCAGTGTTAATTGCAACAGATGGATTCACACTGGATACACATTTGTCCATAATTGCTTGTTCCTCTGCGGTTTTTCACTGAAGCCGCGCGTCGTGTCTTGCTGCAAAAAAACAATTCGCACCCGCAAATAACAGTTTGAAAACACGCTAAAGTGATTGTGACGCAGTAATGTTCCTTCAAAAACGCCACTTTATCTGCATGTTTCCCCCGCTCAATCCGGTCGTTATGCATGGCGTACAAAAGCGGATCAATAAGCGCAATCCGGCTTGAAATTAGGCATTTTCGGAAGCGTTTTCGCCTGTTTTACGCGCATTTCATCCAGTAAAAACGCATGATTATTCTGTTTCGTTCGAAGCTTTTCCACCGCACTTCCAGCTTCTCAAGGCGAAAAAGCAAGCCGCGATCCCGTTTTCTTCAGCTGGAGCGCGGCTTTTTTGCCACTGGAAAAACCTGTTTCGCCTGATCGGAAAATCTACTATCTGCCGAAGAAACGGGAGAGAAATTCCTGCGTTTCCTGCTTCTGCGGGCTGCCGAAGATCTGTTCCGGCGCGCCTTCTTCCCAGATGACGCCGTCCTTCATAAAGACCGCCCGGCTCGAAACATCCCGCGCAAACGCCATCTCGTGGGTGACCACCAGCATAGTTAGCCCCTCGGAAACCAGCGTCTTCATCACGTCCAGCACCTCTCCCACCATCTGTGGATCGAGCGCGGAGGTCGGTTCGTCAAAAAGCAGCACCTCCGGCTCCATTGCCAGCGCGCGCGCAATGGCGACGCGCTGCTTCTGCCCGCCGGAAATCTGGCTCGGCTTGGCGTTGATGTACGGCGACATACCGACCTTGTCGAGATAAGCCTTTGCGGTCTCCTCGGCGGAAACACGGTCTTTGTGGAGTACCGTCTTTTGGCCGATCACGCAGTTTTCCAGCACGGTCATGTTGG
Organism: Christensenellaceae bacterium; assembly: GCA_963674535.1. Classification (GTDB taxonomy): domain Bacteria; phylum Bacillota; class Clostridia; order Christensenellales; family CAG-138; genus UBA7703. The sequence goes on from OY771363.1 coordinate 2,621,242, forward strand.
AAAACAGGTTGAAGCTCTGAAACACCATGCCAACCTTCGTGCGGTAAGCCGGAACATTGAACCCGCGCTGCAGGATGCTGGCGTCATGGAACAATATCTCGCCCGAGGTCGGCGTTTCCAATAGGTTGATGCAGCGGAGCAGCGTCGATTTGCCCGAGCCGGAAGCGCCGATAATGCTCGTTACGTCCCCTTTGGAAACGGAAAAGTCGATGTCCTTGAGCACGACGTTCTTGCCAAACGTCTTGGAGAGGTGACGAATCTGCAGAATATTCTCGCTCATGCTTCAGCGCCCCTTTCTGGCCTGCGCACCGCGGCCGGGCGTTGGAAAACGCGTCATGCCGCTGGTATGCGCAAGGGTATCCTTGGTGGCGAGGTCGTAGCTGGCGCTGCCGTCCATCTTCTTTTCCCACCAGCGGAGCAAGAACGAGCTGACCAGCGTCATGAACAGGTAGCCGATCATCTCGATGGTTGCCGAGGGGAAATACAGGAAGGTCGCTCCGACCACCGCCTTGTGGGTGGCGAAGAACTCCGAGTAGCCAATGATGAACATCACCGCGGTATCCTTGAGGTTGATGATGAAGTTGTTGCCGATCTGCGGCATAATACTGCGCAAAGCCTGCGGAAGGATGACATGCAGCATGGTCTTGACGTGCGTCATGCCGATGGCTTTTGCGCCCTCCGTCTGCCCCGGATCGACCGAGAGAATGCCGCCGCGCACGGTTTCCGCCATGTAAGCGCCCGTGTTGATGGAAACCACGACGAACGCCGCCAGCCAGACGCTGCTCCAGTGCACGGCGTTGTTGGTAAAGTACGGCAGACCGTAATACACGAACACCGCCTGCAGGATCATCGGAGTGCCGCGAAACACCTCTACATAGATGCGGATGACCGCGCGAACGAACCAGAGAAACCCGCGTTTGAGCGCGTGGTCGGTCTTTGCGTACGGTATCGTCTGCAAAATTCCGCATAAAAAGCCGATCAGGCAGCCGACAACGGTGCAGATCAGCGCCAGCGAAAATGTTTTCCACATCCCGTTGAGGTAAATCAGGCCGTAACTCTGCCAGAGTTTTAGCATATCGCTGATCAATTGTGTCAGTTTGTCCATTCCGGCGCGCACCCCCTATAACGCGCGGCAAGGCGTGCCGATGCCGGCGCGCCTTTTACCGCGATTGAATTGCTGTTGTTGTTCCGTTCTTCGGCGTTTCTCAGCCGATGGGCTGAATCGCGATCGCCTGCGCCATCAGGGCGTTAAAGTCGTCCGCGGTCATACCGCTGAGCACCGTGTTCAGCGCGTCCTTGAGCACGGTATTGCCCTTCATCACGGAAATGCCAATGTTAACGTCGCTGTCGGCAACCGTAAAATCATCGCCGCTTCCGGCAAAGTCCAGGATGACCATGTCGGGATAGACGGCAACCGCGCCCTGTGCCGTGGGCATATCGGTGCAGACAAAGTCAACCGTGCCGGTTTCCAGCGCCATGAGCATCGCGGGGGCGGTCTCCGCCGCGGGCTGAATCTTGGCGTCCTTGATCTGCGGCAGGCAGGTGTCGTACCAGATGGTGCCGAGCTGGCTTGTGCAGGTGCCGCCAACGAGGTCGGAAATGCCCTTTGCGGAAGCGTACGCGCTGTTGCCGAGAGTAACGCAGACGATGGTCGCGTAGAGGTAGGGGCCTGCAAAGTCCACCTGCTCCATGCGCTCCGGCGTCATGCTTTGTCCCGCGATAACCGCGTCGATCTGGCCGGTCTGCACGGCGGGAATCAGCGAATCCCAGTCGAGGCGGACGATTTCAAGCTGCCAGCCGTTCGCTTCGCAGAGCTTCTTGGCCATCATCACATCGTAGCCGTTGGCAAATTCGTTGGAATCCTTAATCGCCACCGCGCCGTTGGAATCGTCCGGCTGCGTCCAGTTATAAGGCGCATAGGCGCATTCCATGGCGACGGTCAGCACGCCGTCCTCCACGCCGGAGACGACGGCATCGGCTGCCGAGCCGTCCGTTGCCGCGCTGTCGGCAGATTTTGCGCCGCAAGCGGCAAAGTTCAGTAGCATCATCGCCGCGAGAACGAGTACGACCAGCTTCTTCATCATCGTAATAACCCTTCTTTGTCTTCGATTTTTTTACATAAAAAACCGTGAATCTTTCAAAATGAAAAACTCACGGTCATACATAAACGCCTGTGTTTATTGTACTTGAAACGGGTTGCCCCAATTTCCGACCAATGACAGCTCTCCACTTTCGTGACAGTCTGCGACATATTCTCCCGCAGCCCAGCATCTCTCTGCACGGCATTGTGCGTTGGATGCTTCGGCGGCAGCCCCTTTCACCTCCCCGTTATGAAGGTTACTCTTGACAACCGCGCCTCTATCAAAGGCAATATTGAATTTTTATACAGTGTATCACGAAAAATCCCGTTGTCAAGCGATCCGGCAAAGAAACTTTCGTTTCCTCAAATTCTCCGCGCCGGACGCTCCCCCACGTGGGCTCAGTACCCCGCGCCAACGTCGATCACGCTGCCGTCCACGGCGTTGATGGAGAGCATTGTGCCGCAGATTGTCTCGGTTTCGTCGTGAATCCTGCTGTCCGTATAGCTGCCGTAAAAGTTCCAAACGGGAACGAGCAGCCCGCCGTCAAACTGCGACTGATCGGATATCCGCTGGAGCGAAAGCGTTACGCGGTCGATCACGACCGATGTTTTTTCAATATAGCTCCGCGCGGTATGCGTTTCGTATGCAAGCGGCAGCGTGCTTTCGGCAATTTCCGCAATGTCGGAAAACGGCTTGAGAGCTGCGCGCTCGCTCTCGGTTCCGGTTATCGTAAGCGGCGCGTACCATTGGAAAAAGCTTATCCCGTCGTCCGTCAGCGTCATCTGCAGCGATTCGTAACCCCACTCGGCCTGCGTGCGCTCGTCCGTGGAAATCTGCACGTTCGGTAGAACGGCGCAGGGAACGCCGTTGATTACCCGCGTGCAGAACACCGCGTAGCACCAGGGCTTCCCGCTCGAGCCGTCGAGATAGTACCCCGGCGTGAGAAATACGTCCGAAACCGCCATCTCTTCTGCTAAACCGAGTTGTTCAAGCACTTGTTCCGCGGCATCGTACGCTTCCGCGGGCGTGGTGGCAAGGCCTGTTGTTTCCGCCGGAATTGCATCCCCGCGCTCCACGCGCCGGTTCAGCATCAGCGCGTTTTCCACCTGCGCGCCGCTGTTGTCGAGGTAGAGCATCGACGCCGCTCTTCGCACCGGCATCGTGCTCCAGGCGACCACCTTGCCGTTCTCTTTTGTCGTTTCGGTGAGCGCTTTTGTTGCGTCGCTGTCGTTTCGCACGCTGAACTGATAGCGTCCGTCCTCGCTGACCGCATCCAGAGCAGAGTAGCTGATCTGCTTACCGCCGAGCGTTTCCATGCGCTTTTGCAGCGTGCCGTCCGTCGGCACATCGTCTCTGCTCGTCGGCGCGGTTTCGTACGCCGCCTGCAGTTCGGCAATCATCTGCTCTTCAAAATCGCGGTCCACCTGCTGGAGCGACTCGTCCTCGAGATTCTGTTCATGCGCGGCAATCGCCGCTTCTATCTCGCTTTTCGTCATCACATCGCTGGTTAAAAGCATCGGCGTTTCGCCACAGAGCGCCGCAAAAGCCGTTTTCACCTGCTCCTGCGTAAACTCCGCCGCCTGCACACGCAGAATCGGCAGGTCGCCCTGCGGCAGAACCACCGGCGCGTCAATGGAGATGGTCAGCTTTCCGCCCGTGCCTGTCAGCTCCGCGGCGTACCGTTCCGGCACGCCGAGCCGATCGCTCAGCGGCCTGTCGTCACCCTGCGCCGAAGCAGTTGCCTGCGCAACGAGCAGTTCGGTATTTGTCTTCACCGTCGCGGGCGCTTCTTCTGCCTGCGCGCAGCCATATCCCGCCAGCAGGGTCAGCGCCGCAAGGATGCACGCAATTCGTTTACCATGCGTTATAATCTTCGTTTTCAACATTTGTTCCACTTCCTCAGTACCCGACGCTGGGGTCGATGACGCTGCCGTCCAGCGCGTTGATGGCAAACACGATGGTCGGCCCCTTGCGAAACGCGCTGCCGCCCGCTCCGTTCATGCCCTGACGGTAGTACGCGTCGTAGGAAGTCCCGTCCTTCCAGAACACCTGATCGACGACATCCCCGTAGAACACCCAGGCCGGAACCAGCAAACCCGTCTTCTCCGTTTTCTCCGCGCCCTCGCCCGTCCAAACGCGCAGCCGGCAGAGCTGAACGCTCGTCACGTTCATGTCGATCTCCACGCGGTCGAGCGAGGGGTTAGCCGAACTCGTCTGCGCGCCGTAGGCAATTGGAGCGATGGTTTCGAATATCTCTTTTGCCTGCGGGAATGTCAAGATTGTTCCTGCCTGCTCGGTTTTACCCGTCAGCATGAGCGGTTCTCTCCAGTAGAACGCCGCGACTCCCTCGTCGTCTACGGTAATTTGAATCTGTTCGCAGTTCCAGGGGCGGCTCTCCGCCGTGTTGTCCTCCCAAACGTCCGCGGCAACCGGCACGCCGGAAACGACGCGCTCGTAGAGGAAGGTAAACGCACCGTGCTCTGCGCTTTGAACGATTCCGTCGGTCTCGCCCGCCTGCGCGTCGTCCACCATGTATGCCGCGAGGAGCGTTGCATCCAGCCCCGCCGCTTTGAGAAGGCCGTCGGCAAGCGCTCGTGCCTCCGGATAGGAAACGGTCAACTTCCCCTGCGCCTGCTGCGGCAAAGCGTCGCCTTCCCGATACAAAACCGCGTTTGCCATACCGTAGTCCGGCGCGCCGGTGCGTGTATAGCTGCACGTGCTCTGCAGTTCGGAAGCATGCCCTGCCGGGTAGGAACTGACGCTGAACTGGCTGCCCTGCTCCGACTTTGCGTCGAGCGCGAAGAACGTGCCGTCGCCTTTATCGACTTGCTGCATCGTGCCGTCGGAAACGGCCTGTTCGCTCGTATTATTCACAGGCGCGTTTCGGTAGGCTTCCTCCTGCTCCTGAATGGCTTTTTCGTATTCTTCCCTGCTGAAGCCATCTTTGGCGTAGGTTCCATCCTCCAGCGCCTGTTTCATCCTGTCGAGCTGAACTTTGATTTCGTCCTCGGTCTGAACGTTTTCGCCAATTGTCGCCGTAACGTTCTGCCCCGCAAACAGGCTGTTGAACAAGCCCGTAATCTGCGCCTGCGTAAACCCGTTTGCCACCACCCCGAAGGTTGCCAGCGGCGCTGTCGGCGCGGTAACCTCGGCGTTCACATGGATGCGCAGGTAGCCGTTTTCCCGCGTCTGCTCCCAAACATAGCCGCCGTCCGGCAGATCGTATCCGCTGCTCTGCACCGTCGCGCTCTGCGGCTGTTCCAGAGACAGTTTCTCAACCTTCAGTCGGGACGCTCCGTCCGCCGTGTCCGCCGTTTTTTGGCAGGCGCAGAGCGAAAGCACCAGCGCGCACGCCAGCACCAGAGCCAGAGTTCGAATGGTTTGTTTCATGTTTCAGTCAACCTCCTCACGGTTTGCTGGCGTCAGCATACCGCGGGGTCTGTTTATAAGTCCGCAATAGGTTGTAAGGGTTTTGTAAACGTCGCCGCTCATCATTTCCGCAAGTCCGCAATAGGTCGGAAGGTTTTGTAAACGTCGCCGTTTATGCGTCTAATTCAGGAAAGCGGATGGTAACCGTCGTGCCCGCGCCTTCCACGCTCTCAATACTGAGCGTCGCGCCGTGCAGCTTAACAATCCGCTCCACCAGCGCCAGTCCCAACCCAGCGTTGCCCCTCGCGCGAGCGCGCGCCTTGTCCGCACGGAAAAACGGCTGCGTCACGCGCCCCAGCAGCGCTTTGGGGATGCCGCAGCCATCGTCGCGCACGGAGACAGCGTTTGAAGCGCATTCGATTTGAACATTCCTCGCTCCCGCCGCGATGGCGTTGTCCGCAAGGTTAATGAGCACGCTGACCATCAAATCGGCGTCCATGCAGAACGCCTCATCCCCGCAGTGGAGTTGCAGCAGCGCGCCCTGCCGCGCGGCCTGCCGAAGCGTCGGCTCGGCTCTGTCAAAGAGCTCCCGCACCGGCAACCGCGTGAGCGTAAGATCGTCCCCGTCCGAAAGCGTAATCAGCCGCATCATCTTCTGCGTCAGGCGTTCCAGACGCGCGCATTCCGTGTGGAGATACGAAACCGCTTCCGCGCGCTGGGCTTTGGTCAGCTTGGTGCGCTGGAGCGTCTCCGAATAGCCGATGATGCTGGTCATGGGCGTTTTCAGCTCGTGCGTCAGCGCGGCAAGCAGGAGCTTCTGCTCCTCCGCCGTCGCCGTCACGGCGGCAACATGCGTGGAGACCGCGTCCGCCATTTTGTTGAAACTCGCCGCAAGCTCGGCAATCTCGTCCGTACCGCTTAACTCGATCCGGCGGTCGTAAACGCCGCCGGCAATACTTGCCGCGCTCTGCTGCAGAGCCTTGAGCGGGTTCAGCGCGCGGAAGGTACAGAGCATGATCACCCCCGCGCTGATGAGAAACGCCGAAGCGCAGATGAGAACAAAGCGCCAGGTCAGCGCCGTAATCGACTCGTATACGTTTGAATGATCGCGCAATAAAAAGATTCGATAGGTGTTATCGTCCGCCGTGTATTCCCTGCCCGCGGCGAGAAACAGCCGCTTGCCTTCGATGGAAACGGTCTTTTCCGTTTCTCCGCCGAGGAGCCGCTCGATATCGTAGCCGGAACCGCTGTAGAGCGTTTCGCCGTTGTGAACGAGCGTAAACTGCGAACCGGCGGTAACGTACTGGCGAAACAGATACAGCGCCAGCGAGCGCTGGGTCGTTTCGCTCAGCGCGGGGTCGGAAACATCCCGCAGCACATTCTGATACGAGCTTTCCAGAACGGCCAGCTCCGCGCGCGCGTTTTCCTGCGCGGAGGCGATGCCGCTCCTCGCGGTTGCGTTCAAAAGGAGCGCGCCGCACACGGCCATGGAAGCGGCGGTCAGCGCAATGGAGATCAGCGCGAGCCTGAGGCGTATCTTCATTGCGTCATCCCTCCAGCCGGTAGCCGATTTTTGACACGGAAACGATGTTCAGCCCCGTTTTCTTCCGCAGCTGTGAAATATGGATATCCACCGTGCGGCTTTCGCCCAGAAAATCTGCGCCCCAGACAGAGCCAAGCAACCGCTCGCGGGAAAGAGCGATATTCCGGTTTCTGGCAAACAGCAGCAGCAGGTCAAACTCGATAGGCGTAAGCGACACCACGTTGCCATGACGCAGAACGACCCGCTCCAGCGGATGAATTTCTACTTCGCCCAGCAAAATCGCATCGTCGGATGCGCCGTTGCGGGAGAGCACTTTTTCAATGCGAACGAGGAGTTCGAGTATTTCGAAGGGCTTGACGATGTAGTCTTCCGCGCCTTCCGTGAGCCCCCGGAGCTTGCTTTCCAAATCGTTTTTCGCCGTGAGGAAGATTGCGGGGATATCGCGCGCGCGGAGCGGTTCGAGCAGCGAAAACCCGTCGGCCTGCGGCAGCATGATATCTAAAAGCGCAAGGTCAAACGCGCCGCCCGATAACAGCGCGCTCTTTGCCGCCGCGCCGTCGAAAACCGGCACGGTTTCATACCCAGCCACGTTCAGATTCATGCAGATGAGCTTATTGATCGCTTCGTCGTCCTCGACAACCAAAATCCGCCGCATCGAATGCCTTTCTTATATTGAAATAACAGCGCGGTTCTTTCTGCTCTATGGCTCATTGTAACCCACGAAACCGGTCAGGGACAGGGAGAGAATGTAAATAAGTTGTAAGGATTCTCCACCCGCCGGATTGCCGCAAAGTGAACCCAAAACAAAAAACACCGCGTGGCGAGAAGTCAGCCGCGCGGTGTTGTTCGCAGTACGGGGAAACAGGTTATTCCTGCATCGGCAGTTCGGTATCCATCGCGTCGTCGCGCGGGCCGATGAACACGCCAATCTTCGGAAGGCCGATGAGAAGCGGCGTACCGACAACCAGCGAACCAACGGCAAAGAGCGCGCGCTCAAGCGGAGCAATGACGATCAGCATCGTCCAGATCTCGGAAGTTAAGCCGTACAGGAAGAGGCAGACATAATCGACATACGCAGCCGAGAAGATCATGCCGGCATAGCAGGCGAGGAAGATGGCGATGGCTTTCAGCGCGAAGTTGCTCTTCTTGAGCCAACGGTTGCAGAAGAAGAAACCGAGGACGCAGGTGAGAAGGCCGGTGCCAAAGAACACAAGCGCGAAGAGCCAGGACTCACGGCCAACGGGATGCGTGAACCAGAGAGCCGTAAAGGCCACGCCGATTCCGATAGCGGACAGAGGTCCCCATTTTTTCTCTTCACAGAGAAGGCCAGCAACGAAAGCCGCAATAATGGAAGAAACGAACGTCGCAATGCCGATGACCGCAGTGGCGGGTGCAATCAGCTGGCCGATGAAACCGCCGATGGCGGCGCAGAGCGCACCCGCGACCGGCCCGAAGAATACGCCCGCGAGCGGGATCAGCGCAGTACTGACAGAGAATGAACCGCCGGTGCCAAGCACCGGGATACTGGGAATCAGTGCAGATGCTGCAAGGATGGCCGCGTACACGGCGATGACCGCAGGATGGAACTTGCCAAACGTCTTTTTACCCTTAGCCATTAGATTACCTCCCAATTCGATTTTGATTTATCCTAACGGAGAAGTGCTCCCCCGTTCAGACCGTCAAGCAGGAAAACGAGAAAAATAACCGGAAGAAACGCGCTTTCGATTTTGGCAAAATGTTCAAACGGTTCGCTGATCTTGGGTTTCGGTTGGTTCTTCTATATCAGAGCCGCGCATTGGCGCCGGCAGCCTGTGTCTGGCACGTGAAGAATGTCATTGATTGGATAAATATGCAATCTTAACTAAACAGCTTTCGTTTTCTCCCAGAAAGCCGTCGTTTTTGTTGAATGTGACGAGTAAATTATATCGAAACCACTCGTTCTGTCAATGCACAGCGGGTCTTTTGGGATAAACATGCACAAATTCCCAATTATTCGGTTCACGGTTTACAAGGGATATTTTTTTGGATATACTTGGGTCAACCTGTCGAAATATCAATGGATTCCTCGTCGATACAATATTCTTGCATCTGTCCCCCTACCATCCGTGCTGCACGCGCGTATACCTGAATAATGCATAATCATGCAGGAGGCGGCCAATGGGACTTGTCGATTACCAACCGGGAACATCCTATCTGCATACGATGGACCCCCGCGTGAAGATCTTTGCGCTTCTCTTTCTTTCCATCGTCGTTTTTCTTGTGCAGAGTATTTTCGTCGTTATCGTGATGTGCGCAATCTTCAGTATCCTTTGGAGCCTTGCTCAGCTTTCCTGGAAAAGCTGGTGGGGCTTTGCAAAAGTCGTGCTCAGCATCATGATGCTGATTGTTGTGCTGCAGCTTCTATTCTATGGGGATAACTCCACCGCGCATTTCATGTTCGGCCTGCAGATTCCGTTTACGTCCGGCTTCATGCCCGGCTACGGACTCAAATGGGAAGGGTTGGAATTCGGCATCCTCTTAACCATCCGTTTCCTCTCGCTGATCCTTCTTCTTCCTATGGTTGTTAAAACGACGTCGATCAACCAGATGTCTCTGGGGATGGTGCGTCTTGGCCTTCCATACAAAATTGCCTATATGACCACTACGTCGCTCAACATCATTCCGACATTCCAGGAGGAAATCCATGTAATCATGGACGCACAGAAGCTCCGCGGGATGACCGTTTTTGAGGACGGCAAGAAATGGCAGAAGTTCCTGGCATACCCTGCTCTCGTGGTTCCAATGGTCATCGGCGCCATGCGGCGCGCCCAGCAGATGGGCGTGGCAATGGATACCCGCGCATTCGGCTGTTATAAAAAGCGCACTTATATTGAAAGCATTTCTATGAAGCCGTCGGACTGGGCTTATCTGGCCGCTTCCTTCGTGCTCGGCACGCTCTTGATCATTGCAAACTCCCTGATGCCGCAGTCCATCGTCAACATGATCTTTCATTCCTGATTATTCCTTGTAAAGGTTCTCGCTCCATTTACGAGTTTCAGCATTATTGCAACATTTTAGGGAGGTGCGGCATGCGAGATACCGTCATTCAATTCGACACTGTCTCTTATCATTATCCGCGCGCAAAGAGATGGGCGCTCACAAAGATCAGCGTAGAAATTCATAGAGGCGAATTCATCGCCGTCATGGGTGAAAACGGCGCCGGCAAAACGACGTTCTGCCAGTGCATCAACGGCACCGTGCCGAACTATCATGAGGGCGTTATGAAAGGCACCGTGAAGACGCTAGGGTACGATACACAGATCTGCAGCTTCACGGATCTGGCCGACAAGATTGGCATGGTACTGGACGATCCGGAGGCGCAGCTCTTTACCACATCCGTTCGAAACGAAGTCGCTTTCGGCGCGGAGAATCTCTGCATACCAAAGGAAGAAGTTCTGCGGCGCATCGACTGGGCGCTGGGTATCGTGGAGCTCAAAGAATACGTTGACCAGCCGCCGACCGCGCTTTCCGGCGGCCAGAAACAGCGCCTCGCCATTGCAACCAACCTCGCCATGATGCCTTCTATCCTCGTGCTGGACGAGCCGACCAGCCAACTCGACCCCGTCGGCACGCGGGACGTTTTCGAAGTCATCCGCGAACTGCGCGAAAAAGAGGATATGACCATCGTACTCGCAACGCATAAAAGCGAGGAGATCGCAGAGTTTGCCGATAAGGTGCTCGTGCTCAAGGAAGGGCGCGTTGTTGCGTTCGACGAGCCGCACGTCATCTTCAACAACGCGGAACTCATGCGTTCCTGCAGCATCCGCCCGCCGCAGGTTTCGGAACTTGCGGTGTACCTACGCGAACGCGGGCAGGAGATTGGCGCAAAGCCCATCCTGATGCAGGATGCGTTTGACGCGGTGACCGGCTGGTACCGCGGGGAGGCGAACGTATGACGGACAACATCGTTTTAAAAGTAGACGACCTCAGCTATACGTACGATACGGGCTCCGTTGCGCTGGAACACATTAATATCGAAGTGCGTCAGGGCGAGTTCGTGGCCATCATCGGCCAGAACGGCGCGGGCAAGTCCACGCTGCTGAAAAACATTACGGGACTTCTAACGCCGACCGAAGGCTCCATCTATATCAACGGCGTGGACACGCGCACGCTGGGCGTTGCCGCCATTTCGCGCCAGATCGGATTCGTGCTCCAAAACCCCGACCGACAGCTGTTTGCCAACACGGTGTTCGACGAAGTCGCCTTCGGCCTTAGAAACGCCAAAGTCCCCGAGGACGAGATTAAGCGCCGCGTCATGGAAACGCTGGAATCGGTCGATCTTGCCGCCATGGTGGAAGAGTTCCCGCCCGCTTTGAGCAAGGGCGATCGCGCAAAGGTCGTGGTGGCTTCGGTCATCGTCATCGGCGCGGGCATCATCATACTGGACGAACCGACCAGCGGGCAGGACTACAAAGGCTGCTACCAGATTATGGATATCGCCAAACGGCTCAACGCCGAAGGGCACACCGTGATTTTCGTAACCCATCATATGCCGCTGGTCACGGAGTATTCCGAGCGCACCATCGTGATGTCCCGCAAGCACGTGCTCATGGACGGCCCCAGCCACGAGGTGTTTCAGCACGCCGAGCAGCTCGCAACAACAAACATCCGCCCGCCGCAGATCACGCGCTTCGGCGCGATGCTGGAAGCGGAAATCCCAGTTTCCGGCACCGTGCTCAGCGTTACCGAGCTTGGCGACGAGCTGATTCGGCTCAAAACAGCGCAAAAAGCGTAACGACAAACCCTTAAAAAACGATCGGTATAACTAAACCGCCTCAAAGGGCGGTTTTTTCGCGCCGCAAAATCCGCAACAAACAAATATAAAACTTTGAAAAAGCCATCACGATTTCATCACATCTTTGCAGGATAATCAAAGCATACAAACGAAAGACCATAAGGAGGTCACGAACATGTTGAAAACTAGTAAAGCTAAAAAATGGATCGTCACTCTCGCGCTCGCCATGGCGGCGCTGACCATGCTCGGCTGTGCCGCGCCGCTGGCGCAGGCCACCGCAGCAAACAATACGGACACAACGATTGAATCCGCGGAGATCGCGGAACCCTACAGCGCTTACGGCGCGGGTGGACGCGGTACGGCCGGCGTAAACGGCGGCTACGGCGCGTTCGGCATCACGGATGAATCGGCCGAGGACGTCGGCTACCGCGGCGGCAACGGCGCGCAGGGCGCTTACGGCGACAGCTGCGACCCCGTGTACAGCGCATCGGGCACAATCCCCAGCGCAACACTTGGCGAAGCCGACCTCGCGCTCACGCTGTCCGGCTACGGCTCGGAAGGCGCGCTCGACGACGCTTCCCTCACGGTTGCGGACATGCTCACCTACGCCCTGCAGGACGAATACCTTGCCCGCGCGGAGTATGAACTCATCCTCAGCGATTTCGGCAGCGTCCGCCCGTTTACCAACATCATCCGCGCGGAAGAAACGCATATCGACGCGCTTCTGCCGCTGTTCGAAGCCTATGGAATCACCGCTCCCGCCGACGAAGGGTCCAGCCATGCGGCGGCTGTGTCCAGCCTGACGGCAGCCTATCAGGCGGGCGTCAATGCGGAAGTGAACAACATCGCCATGTACGAAACCTTCCTGGCGGAAGACCTGCCGGACGACGTGCGCACGGTGTTTGAAAGCCTCATGCACGCTTCCGAGAACCACCTCAGAGCATTCCAGAACCGACTGTAACGAGCAGTCGGCATAGAAACGAACGATAACAGGAGGGTCAAATCAATGTCCGCTACCATGCAAACCGCTTCCGGCAGGCGCAATAAACGGCTTGCGCTCGCCTCCCGCATCATCCGCTGGGTCACGTTAGGCAGTTTTCTCGCCTTTGTGCTCTCGGCAACCGCGCTGCACACGCTGGGCTATGTCGGCCCGTCCATCCACGCGATCTGCCCCTACGGCGGGCTGGAGTCCATGCTCTCGATTGTCGCCGTCGGCACGTTCCTCAAACGGATCGTCATCGGCACGTTCGTGCTCTTTGGCACGACGGTGGTGCTCGCGCTTGTGCTGCGCCGTTCGTTCTGCGGACAGCTCTGCGCATTCGGCGGCCTGCAGGAGTTCTTTGGCAAACTTGGCGCAAAGCTCTTTAAAAAGCGTCCCGTCATGCCAAAGAAGCTCGACAAAGTTCTGCGTTACCTCAAGTACGTGGTTCTCGCGGTCACCGTGGCCATGGCGTGGATTACGGGCGAACTCTGGATTACCCCGTACGACCCGTTCAACGCGCTGGGACACCTTGCGGACTTCAACGCGCTGATCACCTCGTACCTCGTCGGGTTCATCGTGCTCATCATCACGCTGTTGGGTTCGCTGGTTTACGACCGGTTCTTCTGCAAGTACCTCTGCCCGGCGGGTGCGCTGTACGGCCTGATCGGCCAGGCAAGCCCGTATACGGTTCGCATTGAGGAAAGCGCCTGCATCCACTGCGGCAAGTGCAGCCGTGCCTGCCCGATGAATATCGACGTGATGAACGCTAAAAACGGCAGGGTTTCTTCGCCGGAATGCATCAACTGCAACGAGTGCGTCAACGCCTGCCCCGTCGAAGGCGCCATCCACACGGGATTTTCAAAGAATGCGCACATTCACCCGCTGGTTGCCACACTGCTTGCGCTCATACTGTTCTTTGCGCCCATGGGCATTGCCGCAGCGACGGGAAACATGCAGCTCTTGCCGAACAAGTATGAAGGCTTAACCTGGGGAACGCCCGCCGAAGGCGCAGAAACCGGCGGCGAGGGCGGCGGAGGCAGAGAAGCGGAAGAAGGCTTCGTCGAAGAAGAAGAGCAAGAAGACTACACCGCGATCAACGGCTACGCGCCGAGCGACCTGCGCGGTTCGTACACCCTCTCTCAAACGGCCGACCTACTCGGCATGTCGATAGACGAACTCTATTCGCGGCTCGGTCTGCCAAGCGACTACCCTTCCGGCGCAACGCTCAAGGATGCCGCGGCGGATATGGGGCTGGGTCTCAGCGACTTCAAGCACCAGCTCTTCGATTGACGCTCAAACAAAACAAAGGCTCCGGCAACTGCCGGAGCCTTTTACGTCATCCTTCTCTTTTTGCTTACCTAAGCGGCATCGTCTCAAACCAAAACACCGTGCGCTTTTCGTCGCTCTCCACGCCGTAGGACACGCCGTGCTGGTCGAGAATGCTCTTGACAATCGCAAGCCCCAACCCGGTACCGAGGCTGCCCGCAGAGCCCGTCTGCGGCGCGCGGTGATACCGCTCCCAGATGCGCTCCAGCTCCTCCGGCGGGATGGCGGCTCCCGTGTTTTCAACGGAGATGCGCCGCGCGCTGCCCGCGGGTTCGCAGCGAACGCGGACAATCGTGCGCCGAAACGCATGCTGAACGGCGTTGCCGAGGAGGTTATTCATCACCTGCGCAAATTTGCCGGGGTCAAACAGTAACTCGCCCTCCGCGCCGGTGAGTTCCAGAGCGACGTCTTTCTTCCCCGCCTCGATTTCGTAACGGACGATCAATTCGCCGAGCGCGGCTCCTCCGTCGAACCGCGCGGGCGAAACCGTCTCCGCACCCGACTCCAGTTTGGAATAGTCCAGTATGTCGTTGACCATGCCGCTGAGCCGCACCGCCTCGTCGGAAATCATTGTCAGCTGAGAAGCGCGCTTTTCCTCGTCCGGCCAGGTGATGTCCCGCACGGTTTCGGCGTACCCCTGAATAATGGTCAGCGGTGCGCGCAGCTCATGGGACACGTTGGCAATCAGCTCGCGGCGGAGCCCTTCCGCCTTACCCAGTTCAATGCCCAGCTCGTTGAGTGCGCGGGTCAGCTGGCCGATTTCATCCTTCGTCGTGACTGGTACGCGCACTTCGTAGTTCCCCGCCGCCATCTGCTTTGCCGCGGTGGTAACCCGCAGAATCGGTCGCGTAAACAGCCGCGAAAGAATGGCCGAAAGCAGCGTTGCCGCCAGCACAAGCACCGCCGTGATGATCCAAAGCTGCTCAAGCAGCACACGGGACGCTTCCGACACGTCCACCAGCGAGAACACGATAAAGAGATATCCGCCGTTCACCGCGCGGCTGGCCAGCGCATAGCGCGCCTCCTCCGTCTCCGTCTGCAAGTTGACCGCGCTGCTGCCCGCCTCGCTCATCCATTCCGGTATCTTTTTTACAATCTGCCCGCGCATGGGCATTCCGTCGGACTGGTAGAGCACACTGCCGTCGTTATCCACCGCAAGCAGGCTTACGTTCATACTCGCTTCCAAGTCCGCATAGTCCGTCTCCGGCGAGAGAACAACGCCTTCGACCGTTCGGTCTATGGAGGCGACGCGCTCGTTGAGGTAGCTATCCTTCAAAATCACAGCCTGCACAAGCCAGATCAGCCCGATGGTCAGCGCCGCCATTCCGAAGAACGCGAGCATGAGCTTAAAAAACAGCCGCTTCATAATTTTCCTCCGACCGACCGACCAGCCAGCTTTTTTAACAATAACCGCTTCATTTTTCGCCTCCCGTGAACCGGTAGCCCGTTCCCCAGACGGTCACGATGCGGTCGCGGTCCGCCCCCAGTTTGTCCCGCAGGCTCTTGACATGCGTGTCCACCGTGCGCGCGTCGCCAAAGAAGTCGTAGCCCCAAACATGGTTGAGCAGCTGATCCCGCGTAAACGCAATCTCCGGTCGGGAGGCAAAAAATGCCAGCAGGTCAAACTCCTTTGGCGTGAGGCTGAGCTGCTCGCCGCTTAAGTACGCCGTATGCGCGGCGGGGTCGACCCGCAGTTCTCCGAATACAATCGCTTCCGTCTGCGCTGCGCCCGCCCCGGAGCGCTTGAGCAGCGCCTTCATGCGGGCAACCAGCTCGCGCGGGCTGAAGGGTTTGCCAATATAGTCGTCAACGCCCAGCTCAAAGCCGAGCAGGCGGTCGTACTCCTCGTTTCGCGCCGTGAGCAGAATCACGGGAACCGTGCTCGTTTTGCGTATCTGCTTGAGCACGCCCCAGCCATCCAGCTTTGGCATCATCACGTCCAGCACGACCAGCGAAAACGAACCGGAAGAAAATTTCTCCAGCGCTTCTTCCCCGTCCCCGGCCTCCGTAAACGACCAGTCCTCGGCCTGCGCGTACTCGCGCACGATGGCGCGGATGCGCGCGTCGTCGTCGGTGAGCAGTATGCGAATCATTCGGCAATCCCCCTGTACGGAACGTTACTTCTTTTTCATCTTAACAGCGGCAGTTTAGCCGCCCAATTGCATCGTACCATGGTTTTTTCAGAAATGCACGGAAAAAAGCGCGGCAAAAAGGAGCCGGTTTAAAACCGGCTCCCTTTGTTTGGATCGCTTTTCGCTTTGGGTCAAACGCATGCCGGAACGTTCGTTCCGCTGTTCGTCATCCCCAGAGTGTTCACATCCGCATTGGTCAGCAACGCTTATTTGCCGAGCTGGCAGTCGTTGTTGCCGCTGAAGGACGTGAAGAGCTCCAGCATGTTGATCGGATCGTTGAAGTCGCAGAGCCAGCCATGACGGCAGACGTCAAAGTTGCCGGCCTGGCGCTCGTTCACGAACGTCGCCCAGTCCACAGTGTGGATGGTGATGTTGATGCCGATGGCCGCGAGATCCTGCTGTGCGCACTCAGCAACGCCCTGGTGTCCGGTGCTCTCGTTGATCAGGTATTCGACTTCGATCGGAGTGGCCAGTTTGCCGTCAACGATTTCGAAGCCCGCATCCTGCAGAATCTGCAGAGCGCCGTCGATATCCGCATCGTTGAAGTAACCGTCCGTGCCGTTCGGGTAAGACCAGGCCGCGGCGTCTTTAAACAGATTGCCGTTGCCGTCCTTCACACCGTAACCAACCCAGCTGGTGGCAACAGTCTGCTCGCACTGTGCAACGGTGTCAACAATGTACTGACGATCGATAGCGGAGGCCATCGCTCTGCGCAGAGCGGAAGCCTGATCCACCGTCATGCCGGCATACAGGTCAGAATTGACGTTGAAGCAGATGTAATAGGTGCCAAGGTTGTCGATGATATGGAACTCAGGATTGCTCTTGAGGTTCGCAATTTCATCGGTCGGCACGGTGTCGATGAAGTCAACGTCGCCCGCATTGTACGCAGCGTAAATCGCAACGTCGTCGGCGGAGAGCATGAACTTAATGGTGTTCAGCTTGACATTGGCGGCATCCCAGTAATACGGGTTCTTCGTGAAGACCATGCTAGACTCGTGGTTCCATTCGGTCAGCGTGAACGCGCCGCTGGAAACAAAGCCCGCTTCACGGCACCATGCATTCGGGGCAACGATTGCGCCGGAAGCATCTTTATAGCCTTCCGCACCTTCCACGGCACTCTGCTTCACGGGGAAGTAGGTCGGGAACGCGAGCAGGTCGAGGAAGTACGCGCAGGGCGCGCCGAGAACGACGGTGATGGTGTTGCCATCAACGGTGATGTTCAGGTTGTCCGGATAGCCGTCGATCGCGCTGAACATATAGCTGTATTCAGCGGCGGTCTCGGTGCCGGCACCACGACGCCAGGCATACTCGAAATCGGCCGCGGTCAGGTCGCTGCCGTCGCTCCACTTGAGGCCGTCCTTCACCTTTACGGTGTAGGTCATGCCGTCTTCGGAGATCGTGGGCATACCATCGGCAAAGTTCGCAACCATGCCGTTGGCGGAGTCGGAATACAGGCCGCCGAACTGAAGCAGCGCGAGGCAGCAGCCGTCAACCGTGGTATTCAGAGCCGGATCAAGATTTTCCGGTTCACTTGAGATATTGAGGCTCAAAGTGTCGGAATCGCCATTGGTCGCATACTGGAAGTACTTGAACCCGTACGGATTGGCATGAATGCCTTCCACCGTCGATCTCTGCATGAACAGGTCGTTGTAGTAGTAGATCGGGCAGACAGCGCCGGTCGCCATGAGCATATCTTCCGCCTGATGCATCAGGGTGACACGCTCTACAAAGTCGGTCGTCGTCTTGATCTGGGCGATCAGTTCGTCATAGGGCGCCCAGTCCGGCGCAGCAGAGACGGGCGCGGCTTCTTCGGCCGGCGCTTCAGTGACTTCTGCCGTTGCCTCTTCCGTTACGGCGGGTTCTTCCGCGGTCTTCGGTGCGCAGGCAGCTACGAGGGAAACTACCATGAGAATCGCAGACAACACGGCAAGCAGCTTTCTAAAGTTCATTTTCTTTCCTCCTTTATATTTTGGACTTTACCAATCGAATGCAAAGGGCGCGATTCGATCAGTAAACATAAAAAATATATTATCAGTCAGGGCGTGTGCTGTCAACTTCCGATTGACTTGTCCACCCTGTCCGGCGAACCTGATTTACTTGTTCCAGCAGGCGACCATATGCCCGTTTCCACGGTCGGTCAGCTGCGGGCACTCCGCCGCGCACTGCTCCGTTGCATACCGGCAGCGGGTTCTGAACGGGCATCCGCTCGGCATATTCAGCGGGCTCGGCACGTCCCCTTCCAGCACGATGCGCTGGCGCGTGCGCGCGATATCCGGGTCCGGAACCGGCACGGCGGACAAGAGCGAAATCGTGTATGGATGGATGGGCGAGCGGTTCAGCTCGTCCGCGTTTGCGGTTTCCACGATCTTGCCGAGATACATCACCGCGATGCGCTGCGACATATGGTGCACAACCACCAAATCGTGCGCGATAAACAGATAGGCGATGTTCAGTTTTTTCTGCAAATCTTCAAACGTGTTGATGATCTGCGCCTGAATGGAAACGTCCAGTGCGGAAACCGGCTCGTCGCAGACGATGAACTTGGGGTTGATCGCCAGCGCGCGGGCAATGCCGATCCTCTGGCGCTGACCGCCGGAAAATTCGTGCGCGTAGCGGCAGGCGTGCTCGCTGTTGAGGCCGACCAAGTCCAGCAATTCCGCAATGCGCTCCGCGCGTTCCCGCTTCGACTTGCAGAGGTGATGGACATCCAGTGGTTCGCCGACGATATCCGATACCGTCATGCGCGGATTCAGCGAAGAATACGGGTCCTGGAAGACGATCTGCATGTACTTGCGGTACTCGCGGATATTCTTCTCCGTAATTTTAGTTCCGTCGTAAAATACGTCGCCGCCGGTCGGTTTATATAAGTGCAGCAGCGCGCGGCCTACCGTCGTTTTGCCGCAGCCGGATTCACCGACCAGACCCAGCGTCTCCCCTTCTCCAATGGAGAAGGAAACGCCGTCGACGGCTTTGAGCGGCTTGGTCGAAAACATGCCTGTCCGGATGGGGAAATACATCTTCAGGTCTCTAACGTCAACAAGCGGCTGGCTCATACCGTTTCACCGTCCTTTCCGGCGTTTTCGTCATACACTTCTTTTACGTTCGCCCAGCAGGCCGCCTTGTGGTTGGCGTTGATCGTCAGTTCTTCCGGCACCTCGCCCAGACAGATTTTCATCGCCCTGTCGCACCGGGAAGCAAACGCGCACCCCTTCGGCAGGTTGAGCAGGTCAACCGGCGACCCCGCGATGGGGATCAGCCGCTCTTTTCTGCTGATGATGCTCGGTATGGAGCGCAGAAGGCCTTTCGTGTATTCGTGCCGCGGGTTATAGAAGATTTCCTCCGCCGTGCCGCGTTCGCAGACGCGTCCGGAGTACATGACGATGATTTCGTCGCACATATCGGCAATGACGCCGAGGTCGTGCGTAATCAGGATGATCGCCATGCCAAGCTGCTGCTGCAGTTTCTGCATCAGCTCGAGAATCTGCGCCTGAATGGTTACATCCAGCGCGGTGGTGGGTTCGTCCGCAATCAGAATGTCCGGCTCGCAGGCCAGCGCCATTGCAATCATCACGCGCTGCCGCATGCCGCCGGAAAGCTCGTAAGGATACTGGTTGACGCGCTTTTCCGGTTCGTTCACGCCAACGAGCGTCAGCATTTCAACCGCGCGCTCGCGCGCCTGTTCGTGGTTCCTGTCGGTATGTAGCAAAATAACTTCCATGAGCTGATTGCCGATGGTATACACCGGGTTGAGCGACGTCATGGGGTCCTGGAAGATAATGCTGATCTTGTTGCCGCGGAATTCGCGGATCTGTTTTTTAGAAAACTTCAATACGTCCTTGCCGTCGTAGAGCACTTCGCCGCCGACGACCTTGCCGGGATCGACAAGAATGCGCAGAATCGAATAGGCCGTGACGCTCTTGCCCGAACCGGACTCGCCGACGATGCCGAGCACTTTGCCGCGCTCGAGATTGAACGACACGCCGTTGACGGCCTGCACTTCTCCGGCATCGGTGAAAAAGGACGTCCTAAGGTTTTTTACCTGCAATAAAGGTTGGCTCATCTCTTCTACCTCCTCAGCCTCGGGTCAAACGCGTCGCGCAGACCGTCGCCCAGCAGGTTGAACGCCAGAACGATCAGGCAGATCACCGCTGCAGGGAATACCAGTTTGTAAGGATAGCTCTGCAAGCCGCCGCGCGCCATATTGGCAAGCGAGCCAAGGCTCGGCATCGGCGCCTGTACGCCAAGGCCGACGAAACTTAGAAAGCTCTCCGTAAAGATTGCGTTCGGTATCTGAAGGGCAGTCGAAATGAAGATGACGCTCATGCAGTTCGGCAGTACGTGCCGCCGGATGATGCGGCCGGATTTTGCGCCGAGCGCGCGCGCCGCAAGAACGTATTCGTTTTTCTTAATCTGCAGGATCTGGCCGCGAACGAGCCGCGCCATGCCGACCCAATACAGCAGGCCGAACACGATAAAGAGGCTGATCATGTTCGTTCCCAGCTTTTTTAACAGCATGCCCGACGCGCCGCTGAGCACGGAATCGAGCACGACCGAGAGCAGAATGATCATGAGCATGTCCGGCAGGGAATAGATGATATCCACGATACGCATCATGACCATATCCACTTTGCCTCCGGCGTACCCGGATATGGAACCGTATATCAGACCGATGAAGAGAACGATCAAACTGGCAAACAGGCCGACGATGAGCGACACGCGCGTGCCGTACACGACGCGCATGAAGTAATCGCGGCAGAGTTCATCCGTTCCGAAGATATGCGGAAAGATCTTCTGGCCTTCGGCAATCGCTTCCAGTTCCTTTTCGGAATAGGTCAACGGCGGCATGTTCTTGGCGTACTTATCGCGCTTGCCATTGACGGTGATCATGTCGTCGTATTTATAAGGCACAATCAGCGGCGCAAAGATGATGACCAGTATGATCACCAGCAGCACAATCAGGCTGCCGACCGCAAGCGGATTTTTCACGAGCTTCTTGATGCCGTCGCGGAAGAACGTCGTCGATTCGCGCATCTGCGCGTGCTGCGTCTTTTCTTCTTCCGTCGCCGGCTCAAACTTGGAAACGTCGAGCTGGAGGCTTAAAAGGCGCTTTTTCGGGACCATATCCGCGCTGTACTTCTTTTTATCCATCTTGCTTCCCCCTTAATCAAAGCTGATCTGCGGATCGACTGCCTTGTAAATCAAATCCGAGAGAAGCGTCATAATCACCATAAGCGTGGCAAGAAAGATCGTCGTCGCCATGATCATGGGGTAATCGCGGTGGGCAATGCTGGTAACAAACTTGCTGCCAAGACCGCCAATGGTGAACACCGTCTCCACCACGAGGCTGCCGGTCAGGATGTACGCCAGCATGGGGCCGACATAGGTAATCACCGGAATCAGGGCGTTGCGGAGGGCGTGCTTAAAAATTACGATTCCCTCCTTGAGGCCTTTGCTGCGCGCGGTGCGGATATAGTCCTGACCAAGCACGTCCAGCATGCTGGACTTGGTCAAGCGGATGATATACGACATCGGGTACAGCGAAAGCGCAAGCACCGGCAGAAAATACGCCGTCGTCGAGGCGTCCCAAACCGGGAACCAGTTGAGCTGTAAACAGAAGATCAGCAGCAGAATCGTAGCCAAAACGAACGAAGGCACCGAAACGAACAGCGTCGTAAAAAAGATGATCACCCGGTCTGGCCACTTGTTGCGCGACAGCGCAGCAAGCGAGCCGAGTATCACCCCGACGACAACCGCCGCCGCGGCCGCCATGCCGCCCAGCCTTGCGGAGATGGCAAAGCTCGTCCAGATCGTTGTTGCAATGTCGCGGCCCGTTTTCAGCGAGATGCCGAAATCGCCGTGCAGCAAGTTGCCTACATAAATAAAAAACTGCTCGCCAATGGGTTTATCCAGATTGTATCTGGCTTCCAGCGCTTTGCGAACCGATGGCTCCGGCGCTTTTTCCGATTCAAACGGGCCGCCGGGGATCGCGTTCATCGCAAAGAATGTGATGACGATGATGATAAACACCGTAACGATAGCGAGCAATATGCGTTTGAGAGCATATTTCCACATGCGGGTTTCATCCCCTCCTTTTCTCTTTGTGAGACGGCGTGCAATCACGTACCGGGAGCCCCGCATGTTACGGCAGGGCTGCCGTAGGATTCTGCAAAGCCAGTCTAAGAATATAAACTATGATATATGAATATGAGAAAAAGTGCAATGTGAATATTTTTGCAAGAAAAATACATTTTCGTCAAAATTGAATCAAAACGCATTTGATCGCCGCAAAAGGGCGCCGTTAACGCAAAAAAACCGCTATTTTCCAGCTTTTGCGCAAGAAGGAGAAATCAAGCGATACCCGCCCGTTTCCGCGTCGTAGCGGCAGCAGCAGTTCTTGCCCGCGTCCTTGGCGCGGTAGAGCGCCTTGTCCGCGAAGAAATACGCTCGCCGTGCCGAAGCGGGCGACAGCTTGCAAAGCCCGACGCTGACGGTGACGATTGGGTGGTCGGACGCGGTTCTATGCGGAATGCACATCCGCTCAATGGAAACACGCAGGTCTTCGGCCACGGAGACGCAGTTTTCCAGACTGCTTTCCGCCCAGACCGCGAGGAATTCCTCCCCGCCGATGCGGCCGATGTCGATTGCGCGCTCTTCGCTGTAAGCAAACAGCGTCTGGCCGATGCGCCTGAGCAGCGTATCCCCCTCGGGATGGCCGTAGGTATCGTTAAACTGCTTGTAATCGTCAATATCCAGCACGACGCAGGCAACGTCCAAACCGGCGGCGACACAGTGTTCCAGCACGGCGTCGAAACGCTCAAACACCATTCTGCGGTTGCTTAAGCCCGTGAGCTCGTCCGTCGTGCAGGTGTGATACAGCGCAAAGTTCGCCTCGGTCAGGCAGCTTTTGGCAATGATGTTGTCGAGCGAAAGCCGCGTTTGATGATGGGAAACATACAGCCCGACGACGATGGAGCAAAACGCGTACAGGATATCGAACCAGCATTTCGGGGCGGGCTTAACTAGACAGGTCAGAACCATGAACAGCGCGGCGCACGGCAGCACTGTCAGGGCGTTCTGCAGCGGCGGCAGGTCAAAGCAGATCTGCACCAGCAGGAACAGCCAGATCACAACCACGGAGAGCTCGCCCTTGTTCGCAACAACACCGGAATAGATGCCCAGCGCATAAACGGTGAGAGAAACGAGCAGAACCAGCTGGTTTGCCGCGCGGGTTTTCTTCTGCAGCGCGTCGGAAAGCAACGAGCGGGACAGAAAAAAGACGCCCAGCATGAATGCAAACGTAATCGCGCTCAAAAGCGCGCCAATCCGTTCCTGCAGGAGAAAACCGAACGTTAATGCCAATGGAGCCGTAATGAGAAGAGAGATGATACTGATGCGTTTGAGTGTGCGAAGGTTGGCGCGGTCAGACTCCGGGCGGTAACGCACGGTTGTTTCGCGATCATATCCGAGATAACGCCACTTGTTCCAAGCGTCTTTGATGCGCATGCGCCTTACCGCCGGGTTTCGTTTTTTTCAGCGGCTGTTCACGACCGTCCGCTGTTTAGGACCAGCCCGGACTCTATGGCAAAATGGCAATTCTTACACCGAAACAAATCCAAGCGTTTTAGTATAGAAGCAATGCGGAAAATATTGCAAGCGGTTTTTCGTGAAAAACTGTAAACTTTCGCGGGATTTCTCCTGAACGCGGCTTTTTTCGCCCGTATATGACCTTAACGCCGGTTTTCGGCCAATCCAGGCGTATGTCTGCGGGTAAAATCTGCTTTTTAAAGCGTCTTTGCAGACTGTAATTACGCACCGCAGCGGAACGTTTGACGCTGAAGTAAGCGCACATACACCCGCCGTAAAAAACGCGTCTTACAGGAATTTTTTGCGTTTGAAGAACAGGATGCTCGCGATGACCACCGTCACACTCAAAATGATCACGGCGGCATAGCCATATTCCCAGGAGAGTTCCGGCATGAAGTGGAAATTCATGCCATACCAGCCGACAATCAGCGTCAGCGGCATAAAGATGGTGGTCACCACCGTAAACACCTTCATAATGCTGTTGGCGTTGTAGTCCAGCGCCGCCATATACGCCTCGCGCACCTGCACCAAACTGTCCCGCAAGAGCTGGGTGTTGCTCGAAAGACGCGTAATCTTTTCCCTTACGATGCGGAAAAGCCTGGTGTTCTCCTCGCAGAAGATGCCGGGATCGTTCTCGATCATGGTTTCGATCAAATCGAGCATCTGCTCGTAATAATGCCGAACGACCAGCAGTTTTCGGCGCAGCGCGAGAATTTCGCCGTTGAAGGCCTTGCCGGTGGTGCCCTTTTCAATCTGCTCTTCGAGCTTGCCGATCTTGTTTTCGTAGGTTTCCAGCACGCTGGTATCGTGATACACGAGCCGCTCAAAAAACGCGCAGAGCACGCGCTCCAGCGAGACGTTTCTGAGGCTCGGCCGGTGAATCGCCTCCTCAAACGCGCGCTCTGTGCTGCCGTCCGCGTCCTTGACCGAGACGATCAGCATCAGGTTTTGCTTGACGAACAGGCCGATGCGGTCCCGTGCGCCGCTGCCGGAGATGTTGCGCACGGAGAGCAGGCCAAAGAGGAACCCGTCCGCAACCTCGATCAGCGAGCGGAAGCGGGATTCCGACTTTTCGCACTCCTCAAGCCACGCGTCGAAAAAGCCGATCTTGGCATAGTCGCTCTGTTTGAGTTCCGGCAATGAAATCAGCCCCGCCGTTACGCGCGTTTCGTCAATTTGAGCCAGCTCCACCGGCTTGAGCGCCTCGCTGAATTCGTAAATCATGATATTCCTCCAAAAGCGGTTTTCCGCCGCGAAGTCGAGCAGACTGTGCCTTTTGGCCGCCGTAAGACGGCTGTACCCCCCTTTGAAACCGCCGGATTACGGCGTTTTCCGCTCGCTGCCTGCGATAGCGGCATGGTATACTGAAAGCAGCGATGCATCATTCTTTTTAGGGGGGATTATTCATGAAACGCGATGATCGGTTTGTAAGAACCGTCAACGAAAGCAGCTTTGCCGCAGCCAACGAAGTCTGGGTGGACCGCAATACCGGCGTGAACTACCTGTTCCACAGCGCGGGTTACTCGGGCGGTCTCTGCGTCCTCGTCGATAAGGACGGCAAGCCCGTCGTTACCGATGCCTACACGCTCGAACACGAACGGTTCTGAGTCTTTTCGAGGGCGCTGCCCTCGTCTGATTCGCAGCCTCTTCGAGGGCTCCGCCCTCGAGCTCCCGCCAAAGGGACAGTCGTCCCTTTGGAAACCCTGCGGCTTTTCGATAAAGGCGTTGCTCTCGTCTGAATCGCAGCCTCTTCGAGGGCGCTGCCCTCGAGCTCCTGCCAAAGGGATGATCGTCCCTTTGGAAACCCTGCGTGTTCTAGAGTGAACGAACGGCTCCGGGCTTTTCTCCGGAGCTTTTTTCTATTCAGCCAGCCGCGTTAAACTTGTGTATCATTATATCATACGCGCATAAAAAAACAGCCGTCCTAAGCGGCTTTTAAACGTTTACGCCACGTGAAAAAGTGATAGAATGAGCATGTACAAAAATTCGATTATGAGGTGAGCGTTATGGCGACGGAAAAGAATCCGGTCAACTTAAAATCCGAAAAAGCGTCCGATATCCACGGCTTTGGCATAGAGCTGAACAAAGAGCGGCTCACGCGCATCGACCGCATGGTGGAGAGCTACGAAAAGCGCGTCACGTCCCGGCTGGACGAGGAGTATGAGCTGAAAACCCGCCGCTCCGACCGCATTGCCGATAAGGTTGCGGCGTTTGGCGGCAGCTGGACGTTCATCATCATCTTCGGGTGCTTTTTGGTGATGTGGGTGCTGATCAACATCCTTCCGTTTATCACGAACCACTTCGACCCCAAGCCGTTTATCCTGCTCAACCTGATCCTCTCGTTCATCGCCGCATTCCAGGCGCCGATCATCATGATGAGCCAGAACCGTCAGGCCGCGCGTGATAAGCACGAGTCCATCATCGACTTTGCCATCAACTACAAAGCCGAGCAGGAGATCGACGACATGCAGCGGCATCTCCACCGCATGGAGACGGAGCTGGCGGAGATTAAGGGGTTGCTGAAGGAGAGGGAGGGGTAATGTTACCCTCTCCGTAATTCGCACACGCTTCTGCTTTGGTTTATATTTCTATCGAAAGTTCTTTTATTATTTCGCTAAACTCTGATACATTCTTTGCCGAAAGTAATTTACTTGGTTGGTTTACGCTAAAGTCAATATGATGAACTCGCGTTTCACAATCGTATTTCCCCAACTCTTCTCTTTTCAACGTTGTTGTAAAGAATATTTGATTGTCTAGTTCGCTATACAAATCTAATATTATATCCTCTTTGTCCGAGGACAAGTCCTCTGTACGAAACGAATCGATAATTATTGGAAATGGGTGGCTTGTGATCTTTGCTAGAGAATATACTTTAACTAAATGGTATAAAGTCGCTTCACTACCTGAATAGACTTGATCTTTCTTTGAGAATAGACCTTCAAAAAACAAATTACCGTAAGGATCAATTCTCTTATATGTATCGTTCATAAAATTTAGTAGCTGTTGTATAAGAACCTTTTGTTTCTCGAGTTGCGCAGTTGTTGAAGTTTCATTTGTTTTTAACAGGCTACTTAAAGCGGAACTTTCTCTTTCTAGTTCTGCTATTCTACTTTCCGCCTCAGCTGAGTCAATTACATCCTGCTTCAGCATATAAATCATCTCAAGAGTAATCTCACTTTCAGATAAGACACGGGTTAACTGTTCTTGACAACTGTTAATTTCTTGCGTTGTTCTCCTAATTTCTTCGTCATATGAATCTATCTTGTCGGAAATAGAATGTAATATTTGCGTCCGAATTTCTGGTGTAGAAATATCGAAGGAGCAGGTTTCTTCGCTTCCAGTAGAGAAGCCAATATGTGCTGAATTGCAATCAAGGCATCGCAACTCCCCGCCCACGATGGAACGATTAAGAGAAGTTAATTCCTTCTTTGACATTTCATACTTTTTCTTTCTACCGATGCAGTTGTTTCGATGCTTTCTTAATGTTGTAATTTTTTCTGTTAAGGTCTCAACTTCCTTTATCTTCATTTCAAGCGCATACCTATCACTCGATGGGCTAAGATAAGTTGTCGATAATTTGCTAGATTTAAGAATTTTAAACCTTCTTCTAAGTCTAACAATTTCGTCTTTTACTTCGCTTAGTCGCGTTTTTGCAATTTGTAGGCCATTTTCATCAACTACTCTTGTTCCAACTTCCATATATGAAAACAGCATGTTCGCGAAGTCATCTTTTGTATAGTATCCGCGGTGAACAATGTTCGAAGTATCTTTTTTATCCTGACCTACAAAAAATAATTGAAAAAAAAGTACCGGATCAACAATCCGAACGAGGCCGTCTTTTGTTATCCTCGGCAAGTGAAAAATATGCTTATCCCAAAACCGCTTCAACTCAGAAAGATTGTTGAAAATCATGAGGGTTCCATTCGACTTTAAAACAAATGAGTTCAATTTTCGACAAATTATGTACTCTTGCTCCTTTACCTCAAAGCGAACAATATGATAATAGTTTTGATACTCAAATGTGGAAGGGAAAGCAGGTTCATTACCTAAAGCATAAAGCATCGACTGAATGACAATAGTTTTACCTTTATTATTATCATCACTTGAAATAACATTTATACCATCCGAAAAATGGTTTATAACAAATGCTTCTTCCCTATTCCCTAATGCTATTTGCAGGAATCTCATGCCCTAACCCCCTCAAGCACAATCGCAATGAAGTATTTTAGCGAAAGTATATCAAACTCGGGGCATGCACTAACCACCCCTTGATCCAATTGTTGGAATATGTCATCCACATCAAAGAGTCTATTTAGTTGATTTAGTTGGTAAATCGCATCAAGTAATCGCCAAAAACTTGAATTATTGTTCTTATCGTATAAAGCAAGCGACAAAGCTAGTTTACAATCATCAAGCATTTCATTTCGCTTCTCAGGCGGAAATCTATTATAGATGGGAGAAAAGGGAGTTGGAATACCTTTATCAAATGGATTTCTATTAATTAGCCTCCCAAGTACAAAAAGTTTTATTTCTTTACAAGTTAAGTGCCGACAATAATCCACTACGCTTGCACTTGTTTCAATAGTCACGCCCTCGATATTAGCAATTTCCTTTTTTGCCGATTGCTTTGCACGGATTTCATTAAAAATGCCCGTGAGCAGAACTTCATCCGTACATAAATTGGGATGCATACAAATAATCGCCTTCACATAGTCTGAAGGTTCCTTATCATCAATTACGATTAGAATTTGTTCCAAAAAGCTATTTATTTTCTCTTCGGTGATATCTGCTTCTGCAATATATCTCCTTAATGTTGCCTCTGCAACTAAACCTTCTCGAATTTTGTCCTTTGCTAAAGGACGTACGTTTTCGATCCCGAATACTTTGCATTCCGCATCAATGCAAACATTACTGGATACCCCGCCTAAGAATAAAATATATTTATAAAACTCAAATTCACTACAGTAGTTTTTAAATAAAGTAACTAATTCTCTTCCAACTTGTTTTGCTGCCACATTCTTATTAGCTTTCGACTGAGCATCCCAAAGCCTTCTGCCCATTATATCCATGCCTGTGACATCATTGAAAAAGTCTACAACAAAATAATATATCTCATTACTATCATTGCGGAAGTTCATGAGATAAAGTAGAGTTTTAGTTTCTGCATCTGATGCTGAGCGTCTGGTTCGCTCAGTCGAATGTACGGTATAAGGCATGATAAGCTCCAAATGTTGAATAGCACACGTAATCTAATAAACGCTTATTTCTAGTAATTATAACAATTTCATAGTAAATTGTCATTATTTTTAACATGATTCAACTTTTATTGTAGCTTGTTGGATAATTTAAGGGAGCATGCTAAAATAAAAGACAATCTGCTAAGATGGAAGGAACAGAAAACAGATCCAGAAATCGGAGGCAGGAAATGGGAGAGATCAGGCAGAAATACGACGAGGACTTCAAGAAGAATGCGGTTAAATTATCGCATGCAAGCCCAAAGGCTGTGAGAGAAATAGCAGAAGATTTAGGGATCCATGAAAATCTGCTTTACAACTGGCGACGGAAATACACGTCGGATGGCGACAAGACGAAGTACGCGACGCTGGAGGAAGAGAACCGAGCGTTGCGAAGGGAGCTGGCGGAGACCCGAATGGAACGTGACATGCTAAAAAAAGCAGCGGCCTACTTCGCGAGTCACCAAAAATAAGATATCGATTTATACAGGGACATCCTGAGCACCCTGTTGCGAAGTGGGCCGGGATATTGCAGGTAGGACGAACGAGTTATTATGCCTGGCTCCGGAACCGGGAAGTTTCTGAAAAACGAAAAGAGCATTTAAAGAAGCGAATCAAAGAAGCATTCACAGGAAGCAGAGGCACCTACGGACCAGACAGAATCATTGCTGAACTTCGGAAAAGAGGCGAACGGCTTGGGCGGGTGAAATGCAGGGATCTGATGCAAGAGATGTCCCTGACTTCATGTCACAACAGGCACAAAACCAAGAGTCTGACGAACAGCAAAAAAGCGCGAGGCGATGGATATCCAAATATTCTCAGGGAACAGGAGTTCCCGATCGCAGCACGAATGGGACTGACAAGCGATATCACCTACCTGAGGACAGCCGAGGGATTCATGTATCACTGTGTCATCCGGGATATCGTAACAGGCGATGTGCTGGGAGATCACATGTCGGACCGGATGACGAAGAAACTCGTACTCAATGCGATCATGGCTATGCTGGCGCGGCATGAACTGGCCAAGGGATGCATCTTTCACAGTGACAGAGGCAGCCAGTATACTTCAAAAGCTGTGATGGGCTTGCTGCAGCAGTATGGACTGCGTCAGAGTTTCTCGCGAGTCGGGATGCCGGGAGACAATTCATGGTCGGAAAGCTTCTTTGCGACAATGAAAAAAGAGATGATACACTGGACGCACTACGAGACGAAAGAAGCCGTCCGGGCGGCAGTGTTTGAATACATCTATTGTTTCTACAATGTGATGAGAATCCAGAAACGGCTCGGCTACATGTCGCCGAGGGAATATCTCAGATCATTGCAAACAGACCGGCTGGCGAAGGTAGCTTAGCAAATTGTCTATAAAATAGTTGAAGTCCCTTAATATGGATCATTTGAATTTAATTACACAACACATCTTCCTTCTTGACATTCAGTACCATATGATCGATACTATAGCCGTGTGGTCTCGTGGTTGCACCACGTGGCGCATGCCGCATTTTTGTCTTGCTTCTGCGGCTTACTTTTCGGCTGCGCCGCGCCGGTAAACGCGGTGTGATTGGGAGAGGGAAACATGTTTGTTTTTCAGGAAGGCGTTTCCTCAATTGTTGTCTGGGGCATCTGGCTGGCGGTTTTCGCAGCGCTGTTTGCGTTTAACGAATTTGCGCGCCGCTGGAAGTGGGCTGGTTTTTTGAGCTTCGTGGTTCTGCCAGTCGTGCTCTCCGTCCTCTGGTTCACGGTGCTCAAGGAAAAAACCTACACCGACTGGTTCCACCTGATGAAAGTCTACTCCTCCACCGCGGGCTGCATCGGCTTTTGGTGCATCCGGCACATCCAGAAAAAGGATAAGCTCACCGGCGAAGTCACTTGGCGGCTTGCGGACAACAAGATCGCTCTGTTCTTCCCGCCGCTGATCCTCGCGGTCAACATCCTCGAAGCCTGCGTACGCGACTTCCAGGTTGGCGCGCAGTACTGGAACGCGTTCTCCGGCGCCATCGAAGGCGAAGTCACGGGCGTTGCGGGCGGCATTTGGAACTTCTTCAACGGCGCCGCGGGCATCCTCAACATCATCACCATCACGGGCTGGCTCGGCATCGTGATCCGCAAAAAGACGAAGTTCGACACCAGCCGCGACATGCTCTGGCCGGACATGCTCTGGTTCTGGATCATCGCCTACGACATCTGGAATTTCACCTACACCTACAACTGCATCCCGACGCATGCATTCTACGCGGGTCTTGCGCTGTTGCTTGCTCCCACGCTCTGCGCCTTCACGCTCGGCAAGGGCGCGTGGCTGCAGCACCGTGCGCAGACGCTGGCCATCTGGTGTATGTTTGCCCAGACGTTTACGACCTTCCAGGATTCGGGCATCCAGATGGTGCAGTCCACCTACAATCCCACGATCTATACCATCCTCGGCGCGCTCGCGCTGGCGGTCAACGTCGCGGTGCTGGTGTACATGATCTACAAGGTCGTCAAGACCAAGCGCAACCCCTACAAGGCGGAGCTCTACACCGACCTTCGGGAATACAAGGCCATCAAGGCGCTGGCGGAATAACCGTCCGGCAAAACACCGCGCAATCAAACGCCTCCCTGTTCTCCGCTTTCCGGAGCATGGGGAGGCGTGTTTATATTGTCAATCTGGTTTGCCGCGGTGCGGTGCAGTCAGCGAATCACGAGGCAATCATCATCAGATAGATCCCCGCGAAAAAGGACGCAGTGTTCGCAACCCAAGCGTAAACCCATGGCTTCCACGCGGGGATTGGCAATTCACTGCGGGACTTCAGGCATTTGGCATAGAGGATTCCTTCCAGCAGGAACACCGCCGTTTCCAACAAGATATACAGCAGCGCCGCCGCCATTGAACCACTAATGTAATTCACCAGCGTGAGCGAGGCTGTCAGTAGCGTCTGCGTGATCGCGTTTACAATCACGATAAACTGAAATACTCGCTTGCCCCGCAACCGAAACAGCCAGGCGATACCCAGTTCAATGGCAAGTGTCAGAACGAGTCGAAAAAGAAAATCCGCGATTGTTGCTCCATAGCGATAAGCATTTCGCATGTTCAAATCCATTGTCCCGCTGCTTTTCGCGCTCAAACCAATTTGTGAAGCGTCAACGGAATAGTACGTATCAAACGCATATGTGCTATATATTTTGTCGCTTACTATGAAGTGATCCGATTCGGGAAAATAGATCAGCACCTTGAACGACGCAGGCGGGAACCGTCCGGCGCTGTAATGATGCGACCCCGAGCAATTCTCAACCGAGTTCAGTGCGACAAGCCCGTCCGCGTCCTGATACGCCGCGAACTTCTGCATGATCGCCTCGTCGTCGACCGCGCCCCCGTCTATCAGCGCATCACGCAGCGGCCGCATAGCAAACGACCAATTTTCCCCGGAATCGTACCCAAGCAAACCGACATAATACGTTTCGCCTTCCAGCCCCGAAAAGGTGATTTCCAGCGAGGGTTTCGGGCCCAAATCCGCGCGCGCGGCGGACGGAATAGCCACCATCGCAAGCAGCAGGCAGAGAAGCAAACTCAGTTTTCGTTTCACGCGGCGTCCCCCTGTAGAGATAGATATGAACTGTTTCGAAGAAAATTACGCTTCCGCGCCGCCGTAAATGACGGAACGCTTACAGCAAAGCAATATAGATTAACAGACCCAGCAAAAAAGACGTGGTATTTGCCACCCAAGCGTACACCCAAGGGATCCACCGCCGGATCGGCTTTGTACTAAGGCGTTTCAGGAATTCTTGATAGAGCAACCCTTCAATCAGAAATACGGCTGTTTCTAGAACGAAGTACAGCAGCAACTCGGAAGTACGACCTTCGCTGAACCTCACAATCAAAAGAACAATCATCAGCAGGACCTGCGTGATTACATTGACAATCACGATAAAGCGCAGAACGCGGTTCTCCCTGAGTTGAAACAGCAAGGCGATTCCGATTTCGACAAAAAGCGTCACCGAAAGGCGCATGATAAAGTCGAGAAGAATCGAACCGTAATCAACCTTGATCTCCAAATCGAAATCCATTGCACCTGTGCTCTCCGCGGTTATCTGCAGACGGGCTGCGTCGAGCTGACTGCTTGAACTGATCGTTCTTGCTGTATATATTCGGTCGCTGACAACGAAATGCCCGGTCGACGGAAAATAGAGCAGCACTTTGAACTCATTTGATGGAAAGTAGTCAATCTTAAAGAAATGCGTTTTGGAACAGTCCTGCACCGCGTTCAACGCAACCAACCCGTCCGGATCCTGATAGGCTGCAAACTGCCGCAGCACTTGTTCGTCGCCCTCAGCGGTGCCGTTTTCCAACGCGTCGGCAAGCGGCTCATCGGTCGCATGAACATACTCGTCTTCAGGTACCCGTCCCAGAAGGCCGACGTAATAGGTTGCGCCTTCCAGTCCGGTAAGCGAAATCTCCAACGGTTTCGGCCCCGGCGGAAGCGAGTCCGCGCGCGCGGCGGACGGAAAGGCCACGACTGCCAGCAGCAGGCAGAGAAGCAAACTCAGTTTTCGTTTCACGCGGCGTCCCCCTGTAGAAATAGATCGAAACTGTTCAAAGAAAAGAGCGTTTCCGTGCCGTTATAGAACGGTCGGTTCTTCATAGAAAAGTGTTGTACAGTACAAGGCCAAATAGAAACGACGCGGTATTTGCAACCCAGGAATAGACCCAAGGTTTCGAACGCCGGATCGGCTTTGTACTGAAGCGATTCAGGTGCTTTCCATAGAGTATCCCCTCAATAATGAATACAGCCGTCTCAAGAATCATTGTCATCAGAAACTCGTAGGAACGCCCGCCGCCGAATCTTAAGAATGAAAGCACTGCCATCAGCAAGACTTGCGTAATAACATTCACGATTAAGATAAATCGCAAAATGCGCTTTTCCGTAAACTTGAACATCAGGGCGATTACTACCTCGACCAGAATCGTCAGCCCAAGGCGAGTAAAGAAGTTTAGCAGAACCGGGCCGTAATGAATCTGAATCCCGAGGTGAAAGTTCATAGCTCCGCTGCTTTGCGCGTTTAGTCCAATGCGGGTTGCATCAAGCTGTCTGGATGAGCTGATGAGTAAGCCCGTGTAGAAGCGGTCGCTGACGACGAAGTGACCGGTCGACGGAAAATAAAGCAGCACCTTGAAATCGCTAGACGGAAAGTAATCAAGCTTGAAGAGGTGCGTTTTGGAACAGTCCTGCACCGCGCTCTGCACAACGAGCCCTTCCGGATTCTGATAAGCCGCAAACTGCCGCAATACTTGTTCGTCGCCTACAGCGGTGCCGTTTTCCAGAGCTTCGACAAGCGTCTGTTCCTCCGCCTTATTGTGCGTGGCTGAAAACCGCTCCAGCAGGCCAATGTAATACGATTCGCCTTCCAGTCCGGTAATCGCAATCTCCAGCGGCTCCGGCCTCGGCGGAATCGAGTCCGCGCGCGCGGCGGACGGAAAAGCCACCATCGCAAGCAGCAGGCAGAGAAGCAAACTCAGTTTTCGTTTCACGCGGCATCCCCCTGTAGAGATAGATCGAAGTTGTTCAAAGAAAAGAGCGTTTCCGCTCTTGATGAAAGCAACTGAAAAAACACTGTATTTTGGCCTAGTATACACCAAATGGCTGTAACTGCGCTATAATAGAATGTGTTTTATGTAGATCAAAAATCTGAAAGGAGTAACCGCCCATGAAAAAGCCGCGACTGCTGATCCTGTTTGCCGCAGCGCTTCTGCTGCTGAACCTTGCCGGGTGCGGCCCCCACTCGCTCAATGCCGCGGGTACGGTGTACGACCTCTGCCAGCGGAACCTGAACGACGAAAGTTTTGCCGAGCTCTGCGACAAAACGCTCGCCCCTGCCGCGCTCGACGGCTTCTTTGACGGAATTGTCGACGCGGGCGGGCAATACGTCGTTATCCCGGACGGAGCGGCCATCTACCGCACGCTGGAAGGCGGCGATCCTTCTTTGGATGAAAATACCATCTGTGTGGGCGTGTACGCAGGCACGAGCGAGATGCATATCAACGCGCAGGGGTATGCGATGGTGATCTGCGATTCTGCAAGCGCAGCGTATCGCGTGACGGATCTCGTGCTCCAGCCGGTTGAATAAGGCGCGGGTTCGCAAAACGCGTATCTGTACGCTGACGCACCAATAAAAAATGCCGTCTGTTTGTTACGGGCGGCATTCTTTTTTCAGCAATCAAGCAAAATAGTGCACCATCGACTCGAATAAACGCATGTCGAATTCGTCCGGCACGTTCTTGTAAAGCCCCGCGCCGATGCGCTCGCTGTGCCCCATCTTGCCGAGGATGCGCCCGTCCGGCGAAGTGATCGCTTCCACAGCCGCCATCGAGCCGGAAGGGTTAAAGCGCACGTCCATCGACGGCGCACCAGACTCGTCCACATACTGCGCTGCGATCTGCCCGTTTCCGGCAAGCTGCTCAAGCAGTTCCGGCGTGCAGAGAAACCGCCCTTCGCCGTGCGAAACGGGCACGGTATAGACGTTCCCCGCGCCGGCCAAACTCAGCCATGGTGAACGGTCGGAGATTACGCGCGTACGCACCAAACGCGACTGGTGCCGCCCGATAGCGTTGAACGTCAGCGTCGGCAGTTCGCGCGCAGGCTCCAACACACGCCCGAAAGGAACTAAGCCGAGTTTGATGAGTGCCTGAAAGCCGTTACAGACGCCGAGGATCAGCCCGTCCCGCTCGTCGAGCAGGCGCGTGAGCGCGTCGGAAGCGACGCTGTTGCGCAAAAACGCGGCGATAAACTTGCCGGAGCCGTCCGGCTCGTCGCCGTTGGAGAACCCGCCGGGCAGAAACAGCGTCTGCGCCCGCTGGAGCCTCTGGGCAAACGCGCGGAGGGATTGCTCAATCGCATCGGCGGAGGACGTTTGCAGCACCAGCACGTCCGCGTTTGCTCCCGCGCGTTCGACGGCGCGGGCGGACTCGACTTCACAGTTTGTGCCCGGAAACACAGGTATCAGCACGCGGGGCTTGCCGGTCGTCGGCGTTCGCGGCCTGACGCGCTCAAAAGCCGCCGTCAGCGGAAACTGCCGTGGTTCCTCCACGGATTCCGTCCGCGTTGGAAAGACCTCCTCCAACGTTTCGTCGTAGGCTTTTTCCAGCACTTCAAGATCGATTCTCTCGCTCCGCCAGAGCAGCGCGCGCTCCGCAATCGTTTCTCCGAGCGGCGTGCCAATCGGCTCCTCCTCGTATAGTTCGACGACGAACGCGCCGAGTCGGGATCGGAACAGCTCGTCCTGCGAGCAGCCGTCGTAAAAGCGAAAGCCGAACCCGTTGCCAAGGCACATCTTGAACACCGCTTCGGCGATTCCGCCCGCGCCCGGCGCGTAAACCGAACTAGCCTTGCCGGACGAGATGAGATTGTAAACCTGCGCAAGCAGATTGTTCAGCGATCCAGCCTCCGGCAGGCCGTCCGCGCGATACGCAGGCGCAAGGAGCACGACCTTTGAACCCGCGCGCTTGAACTCCGGCGAAAGCACGGTTTTTGCGTTTCCGACTGCCAACGCAAAACTGACCAGCGTCGGCGGCACGTCCAGCGCGCCGAACGAACCGCTCATGGAGTCCTTGCCGCCGATGGCGGCCACGCCGTAATCGAGCTGCGCCTGCAGCGCACCGAGCAGCGCGGCGGCGGGCTTTCCCCAACGGGAGGCCTCCGCGCCGGGCTTGCCAAAATATTCCTGAAAACTCAAATACCGTTCACCAAGCGGCGCGCCCGCAGCCGCGAGCTTGCAGAGCGACTGCACCACGGCGCCATACCCGCCCGTGTAAGGCGAGTCCTCCGAAAGGAACGGATCGTACCCCCAGGCCATCATGGTGCAGGCGTCCGTTTCTCCGCTCGTGAGCGGAAGCTTTGCCGCCATCGCCTGCGGGGGTGTCAGCTGGCGCGCGCCGCCAAACGGCATCAGCACCGTATACGCGCCGACCGTCGAGTCGAACCGCTCGCTCAAACCCCGTTTGGAGCAAATACTCAAATCCGAAACGAGCGCGGAATAACGCTCCTCAAAGGAATCTTCCTTTCGCGTGCTTTGACGCGTACGCGGAGATTCGATCTGCACGCGGGCATGCTTTCGCGCGCCGTTGCTGTCGATCAGCTCCCTCGAAAGATCGACAATCCGCTCGCCGCGCCAGTCCATTGTCAGTCTCGGCTCACCCGTCACCCGCGCAACCGCCGTGGCTTCCAGATTTTCCTCCGCCGCAAGTTCGATGAATCGCTTTGCGTCCTCAGCCGACACGACCACCGCCATGCGCTCCTGCGACTCGCTGATGGCGAGTTCCGTGCCGTCGAGGCCGTCGTACTTGACGGGCACGCGGTCAAGATCGACCGCAACGCCGTCCGCCAGTTCCCCAATGGCGACCGAAACGCCGCCCGCGCCAAAATCGTTGCAGCGCTTGATCATAAGAGCCGCTTCGGGATTGCGAAACAGCCGCTGGAGCTTGCGTTCCTCCGGCGCGTTGCCCTTTTGTACCTCCGCGCCGCACTGAGAAAGCGAATCGAGCGAATGCGCCTTGCTTGACCCTGTGGCTCCGCCGCAGCCGTCCCGTCCGGTCTTTCCGCCGAGCAGAAGTACGACGTCCCCCGCTTCCGGCTCTTCGCGACGTACGTTTTTCGCGGGTGCCGCGCCGACCACCGCGCCGATCTCCATGCGCTTGGCAAGGAAGCCGTCGTGATAAATCTCGTCCACAAGCCCCGTGGCAAGGCCGATCTGGTTGCCGTAGGAGCTGTAGCCCGCCGCGGCGGTTGTTACGATCTTCCGCTGCGGAAGCTTCCCCTGCGGCGTTTCGCCGTACGGCCTTCGCGGGTCGGCAGCTCCGGTTAAGCGCATGGCTTGATACACGAACGCGCGCCCGGAAAGCGGATCGCGAATCGCCCCGCCGATGCAGGTTGCGGCGCCGCCGAAGGGTTCAATCTCCGTCGGGTGGTTATGCGTCTCGTTTTTAAAGAGAACGAGCCAGTCCTGCAAAGCACCATCCACGTTGATTCGGGTTTTCACCGTGCAGGCGTTGATCTCGGCAGAGTCGTCCAATCGTTCCAGTCCGCCCTGCTGCTTAAGCCATTTAGCGCCGATCGTCGCCATGTCCATGAGCGTCACTGGCTTTTGAATGTTCAGTTCGCGCCGCAGATGCAGATACGTTTCGTACGTCTCCCGCGCGCGTTCGTCGCGGCACTCCAGCGCGTCCAATTCGGTGAGAAACGTCGTATGCCGGCAGTGATCCGACCAGTAGGTGTCCAGTAGCTTTAGCTCCGTCAGCGTGGGATCGCGCCGTTCCGCGCGAAAATAAGCCTGAAGACAGAGCAAGTCGTCTAGATCCATCGCTAACCCGTATTCCGCCAGCATCGCCTTCAGCGCGGGTTCTTCTTTCTGGCAAAAGCCGGTCAGCACGGGGATTGCCCCCGGCGTTTCCGCTTTCTGCGCAAGCGTTTCGTATGGTTCCAGCGAAGCCTGGCGCGCCTCGACGGGGTTGATCACATCGCGCCGGATTGCGGCGAGATCCGCTTCGTTTGCCGCGCCGTACAAAAGATACACCCGCGCCGTGCGCACGATAGGGGAACCCCGCTGCGAGAGCAGCGCGATGCACTGCGCGCAGGCTTCCGCGCGCTGGTCGAACTGCCCGGGCAGGTACTCGGCGGCAAACACCGCGTCCGCGCCGGTTGGCAGTTCGTCAAATGTTTCATCCGTCTGCGGTTCGGCAAACACCGTGTACCGGCAGGACGAAAAAAGCGTGTCGTCCACGCCTTCCACGTCGTACCGGTTCAGAATGCGAAGCCCGGTGATGCCGCAAATACCCAGCACGTTTCGAATGTCCGCGAGTTTGCTTGCCGCTTCCTGCGCAAACGCCGCGCGTTTTTCCACATAAATTCGATGAACCATGAACTCAGCTTTCCTCTTGTTCGGTTTCGGCAATCGCGCGCGAGCCGATATCGCCGCGGCAGAACGCGCGTTCAAAGCGGATGTTCTCCGCCGCCGCATAAACCGCTGTACGCGCCGCCTTTGCGTCCGCGCCAAGCGCGGAAACGCCCAGCACGCGCCCGCCCGCGGTCAATAGACGGCCATCTTCGCGCTTTGTTCCGGCGTGGAAAACAAAGACGTTTTCCATCTCTTCCGTGCCGTCTGTCGTAATTTCAAACCCGGTTTCATACGCGCCGGGATACCCTTGGCTTGCCAGCACCACGCAGCAGCAGGAGCCTCCGCGAAAGCGCACCTTCGCCTCGTCCAGCCGCCCGTCCTCCAGCGCAAGCATAATGGTAAACAAGTCCGTTTCCAGCAGCGGCAGCACCGCCTGCGTCTCCGGATCGCCGAAGCGGCAGTTGTATTCAATCACCTTCGGCCCGTTTTGCGTGAGCATCAGCCCGAAATACAGGCAGCCGGAAAACCGCCTCCCCTCGGCGTTCATGGCTCGCATGGTGGGCAGAAAGATCAGCTCCATGCAGGCTTTGGCGGATTCCGTGGTATAGTACGGGTTTGGCGCGAGCGCGCCCATGCCGCCGGTGTTCGGCCCATTGTCGCCTTCAAAAGCGCGCTTATGGTCGAGCGCGGAAATCAGTGGAATCAGCGTCTGTCCGTCGGTCAGGGCGAGCACGCTCACTTCTTTTCCGGTTAAAAACTCCTCAATCACTACGCGGTTTCCGCTCGCGCCAAACACGCCCTCTTCCATCATGGCGTGAATCGCGGCGCGGGCTTCCTCGCGCGTTTGCGCGACGATCACGCCCTTGCCCAGCGCGGGGCCGTCCGCCTTGACGACGCAGGGATACGCCGTCTCGTCCAGATAGGCGTAAGCGGTTTCTGCGCTGTCGAACACTTCGTAATTCGCTGTCGGAATGCCGTATTTTTGCATCAGCGTCTTGGCAAAGCTCTTGCTGCCCTCAATTTCGGCGGCAGCTTTGCTGGGGCCGAAACAGCGAACGCCCGCCGCGCGGAGCCGATCGCAAACGCCCAGTATCAGCGGATCGTCCGGACCGATGACGGCGAGGTCGATTTCGTTTTCCACCGCGAACGAGACGATCTTGTCAATCTCCGTGGCACGGATGGGCACGCATGTTGCGTGCTCCTGCATGCCGCCGTTGCCCGGCAGCGCGTAAAACTGATCGATGCGCGGGTTTTCGCGCAGTTTCTCTAAAATGGCGTGTTCGCGGCCTCCGCCGCCGACAATCATGACCTTCATGCTTGCACTTCCCCGTTCAGTTCTCGTTTAATGGTGGAACAGCCGAAGTCCCGTAAAGAACATCGCCATACCGTAACGGTCGCACGCCGCAATCACATCCGCGTCCCGCACGGAACCGCCGGGCTGCGCGATGTACAGCACGCCGCTTTGCTTTGCGCGCTCAATGTTGTCGTCAAACGGAAAGAACGCGTCGCTGCCGAGCGAAACGCCCATCAGCGCCGCCTGATGCGCCCCGCGCTCCACCCGCGACATGGGTTCGGGACGGCGCGAGAAAAACGCTTCCCAACCAGCGCCGCCGCAGGCCGCCCCGCCGCGTTCGCCGATGTACTGGTCGATTAAGTTGTCCCGCTCGGAGCGCTTGATCTCCGGCAAAAATGGCAGTTCGAGCACCGCGCGGCTGCGGCGCATCCACCAGACGTCCGCCTTGTCGCCCGCGAGGCGCGTGCAGTGTATGCGGGACTGCTGCCCCGCGCCGACGCCGATGGTCTGCCCGCCCAGCGCGAAACAAACGGAGTTGGACTGCGTGTATTTGAGCGTGATGAGCGAAAGCACTAAATCGCGTTTAGCCGGTTCTGGAATCTCGCGGCATGCCGTAACCGCGCGCTCCAGCAGCTTGCCGTCGATCACCGCGGTGTTTCGCGGCTGCTCGAAGGTTACGCCGAACACCTGCTTTCGTTCCATCGTTTCCGGTTCGTATGTTGGGTCGATCCGCAGGATGGCGTAGCTGCCGTTCCGCTTTGTTTTGAGCAGTTCCAGCGCTTCCGGCGTATAGCCGGGCGCGATGACGCCGTCCGAAACCTCGCGCTTGATGATCTCCGCCGTAGTCTTGTCGCAGACGTCGCTCAATGCGATAAAATCGCCAAAGGAGGACATGCGGTCCGTGCCGCGCGCGCGGGCGTAGGCGCAGGCAAGCGGGGAATCGTTCACACCGGGGATATCGTCCACCGCGCAGGCGCGAAGATCATCCTCACCAAGCGGCAGGCCGACGGCCGCGCCCGCGGGGCTGACGTGTTTAAAGGACGTCGCGGCGGGCAGTCCCAGCGAAGCTTTGAGCTCACGAACGAGCTGCCAGGCATTCAGCGCGTCGAGGTAGTTAATGTATCCCGGCTGGCCGTTGAGCACCGCCAGAGGGAGTTCGCCCTGTTCCATAAAAAGGCGCGCCGGTTTCTGGTGCGGGTTGCAGCCGTACTTCAACGCGAGTTCCTTCAT
The DNA here is from genome assembly GCA_963674535.1 of Christensenellaceae bacterium. Classification (GTDB taxonomy): domain Bacteria; phylum Bacillota; class Clostridia; order Christensenellales; family CAG-138; genus UBA7703. The sequence goes on from OY771363.1 coordinate 2,662,649, forward strand.
GCTCTTTCCCCCTGTGCCGCGTATTGGTTAAAGATTTTATCCTCGTAAGCGCCGCTTTGAAGATCCGTATACCGAACATAGAGCGAAACTTTGTTTTCCGCATTCAGCGCGTTCCAAACTCCCTCCGCAAACGCGGTAAACTCATCCGGAATGGCAATGGTTCTCGGCTCGCCGGAGTAGCTCGGTAAAACAAGCCCGTCCATCTGATAGGTGTGGATCAGGTGCCCCTCGCCGTTTACCGGTTCGTAGTCGAACGTTTCGCGAACGCACGTTTCGCCGTTCTCGTCCCCCGCTTTCAGGATAGAGAGCTTATAGGAAAACGCGCTACCGAACGTCAGCATCCCGCTGATGCGCGGGGTAAAGTGCGGCACGTCCGGCTCGTGCCTGCGCGTTTTCAGCGCGCTTTCAAACGTGCCGCCGCTCTCCAGCGCGGACACAACCGTATCCGTCTGGTCGCCGTTGGTCACCACGACGCAGCCGTCCAGCGTGCGAAGCGGCGTATACAGAATCAGGCTCGTATCCTTTATCTTCCCGCCGTCGAGCATCGAGATGGCGAGATCATTCCCGTTTTTGAAGAACGCACGGCTGCGGCTGCCCGCGCTGCGCCCCATGATAAAGTACGCGAGCGCGGCTTTCGTTCCATCCGGACTCAGCCCCAGCACGATGCCGCGACCGGGATACGGATGGCTCCTGAGCAGTTCAAAGAGATCCTGCTGCTTCATATTGCTTCCTCTTTTCGTTTTGTAGGGCGATCTCCGCGCAGAGCGTTTCCACCGCCTTGGGCAGGAGCAGCCATTCCGCTTGCTCCATTACACGCCGTTGTAGGGTCTGCGGCGTATCGTCTTTTTGTACGCTGACGCGCCGCTGCAGAAGAATGCGCCCGCCGTCCGGCACTTCGTTGACCATATGCACGGTGGCGCCCGTCCAGCGTTCCCCCGCCGCAAGAACCGCCTCGTGCACTTTTACGCCGTAGTACCCCTTGCCGCAGTACGAGGGAATCAGCGAGGGGTGGACGTTGACAATCCGGTCGGGATAGCGCGAAACGAAGTCTGCGGACAGTATCTGCATGAACCCCGCCAGCACGATCAAATCAATTCTGTACTGCTCCAGCACCCGGCAAAGCTGTTCTTCAAACGCTTCCCTAGCGGCGAACGATGCGCAATCCACCGTTTCAACGGCGATGGTCGCGCGTTTTGCGCGTTCCAGCGCGGGCGCGCCTGCCTTGCCGGAGACGACGAGCGCGAGTTCGCCGCTGATAAGCTTGCCCGCATCCCGCGCGCCGATGAGCGCCTGCAGGTTCGTTCCTCCGCCGGAGACCAGCACCGCGATGCGGGGTTTCAGCATAGAATCACGCCTTCTTCGCCCGAAACGACTTCGCCGATGACATACGCGTCCACGCCGCCCGCCTGCAGCAGCGCAATCGCCCTATCCGCCTGAGAAGCGGGTACGGTCAGCGTCATGCCGACGCCCATATTGAACGTGTTGAACATGTGCTTTTCTTCCAGTTCGCCCAGCGACTGCAAAAGGCGGAAGATCGGCAGAACACGCACGTTCTTTTTTTCGATGCGAGCGGTCAGCCCTTTTTTGATGCTGCGCGGAATATTTTCGTAAAACCCGCCGCCCGTGATATGCGCAATCGAGTGCACCTCGATTTGCTCCAGCAGGGCGAGCACGGGTTTGACGTAGATTTTCGTGGGTGTTAGCAGCTCCTCGCCGAGCGTTCTGCCAAGCTCTGGACGGTATTCGTCGAGCTTCGCTTTTTCCATCGGGATGAGCTTGCGCACGAGCGAAAAACCGTTGGAATGCGCGCCGGAGGAAGCGAGCGCGATCACCTCGTCGCCTTTCTGCACGCGCGAATTGTCGATGAGTTTGTCTTTGTTGACCAGGCCCACGCAGAAACCCGCGAGGTCGTATTCCCCTTCGGGGTAAAAGCCCGGCATTTCGGCGGTTTCCCCGCCGATGAGTGCGCAGCCCGCCTGCATACAGCCTTCCGCCACACCTTTGACCACGGCTGCGGCTGTTTCCGGCACGAGCCTGCCGGTTGCGATGTAGTCGAGAAAAAACAGCGGCTTTGCGCCGTGGCAGACCACGTCGTTGGCGCACATTGCCACGCAGTCGATGCCGACGGTGTCGTGCCGTTCCAGCGCGAACGCGGCCTTGAGCTTTGTGCCCACGCCGTCCGTGCCGGAGACGAGCACATCGTTCCCCAGCGCGTACATGCCGCCGAACGAGCCGAGCGACTGCAGAACATTGCCGTCGAACGTGGCTTCCGCGTAGGCTTTCATGCGCCGGACGGCTTCGTAGCCCGCCTCGACGTCCACGCCCGCCTGCTGATAGGTTACCGGCATAACTGTTCCCCTTTACCGATCCAGAATATGTTTGCCGCCGCGCTGAATGAGCGCGGACACGTCCTCCGGGTAGACCCCGTTGAAACAGCCCGCGCAAAAATGGCAAGCCGCGCATTCGACGGTCTTGTGCAAATCTTCTATACTCAAATACTCCAGCGAATCCGCGCCGATAAAGCGCCGTATCTCCTCAACGGAGTGGTTCGCGCCGATGAGCTGTTCATAGGAGGACGTATCGATGCCAAAGCAGCACGGGTGCATGACCGGCGGCGAGCTGATGCGGAGGTGCACTTCCTTTGCGCCAGCGGTGCGGAGCATCTCAACAATTTTCTTGCTTGTCGTGCCGCGCACAATGGAGTCGTCCACGAGCAGCACGCGCTTTCCGCGCACGTTGCGCTTGAGCGCGCTGAGCTTGAGGGATACGTCCATCTCGCGCCGGTCCTGCGAAGGCTCGATAAACGTCCGCCCCATATAGCGGTTTTTCGAAAGCGCAATGGTAAACGGAAGCCCCGCCTGCCGCGCGTAGCCCATCGCCGCGGGCAGCGACGAATCCGGCACGGCGGCAACGACGTCCACGTCCGCTGGCGACGAAATGGCTAAAAGCTCCCCCGCGCGTTCCCGCGCTTTATGCACGGATATGCCGTCGATATCGGAATCCGGCCGCGCAAAATAGACGTACTCAAAGATGCAGAGCGCCGTATCCGAAGCGCGGACGGCCTGATGCGACGTCAGTCCCGCGTGATTGACCACGATGATCTCCCCGGGGCGCACGTCCCGAATGAACTCCGCGCCTATGGTATCGAACGCGCAGGATTCCGAAGCGAACACATACGCGCCGTCCAGGCTCCCCAGCGCGAGCGGGCGCATGCCGCGCGGGTCGCGCACGCCAATGAGCTGATCCCCCGTCATGAGCACGAGCGCGTAGCTGCCTTTCAGTCGTTCCATCGCCCGCGAGATGCCTTGCGTTAAATCACCTTCGCTGTTTTTTTGAATCAGCGCGCCGATGACTTCGGAATCGATTGTGGTTTCAAAGTGAACGCCTTCCGCTTCCAGCTCTGCGCGCAGTTCCTTTGCGTTGATGATGTTGCCGTTGTGCGACAGCGCGAGTAAGCCGCTTTCGCCTTCCAGCACCAGCGGCTGGGCGTTGACGAGCGAGCTGTCCCCCATCGTGGAATAGCGGACGTGGCCGATCGCCAGATCCGCGCCTTTCAGCGAGGCAAGCCCGTCGCAGAAACGCCCACTGACAAGCCCCATCGCTTTATGGCAAAGGATGCTGCCGGAGCGCGAAACGGCAATGCCCGCGCTTTCCTGCCCGCGGTGCTGCAGCGAAAACAGGCCGTAGTAGGCCGCCTCCGCCGCGTCCAGCCCGCTGCCGTTGCAGTAGATGCCGAATACGCCGCAGTCTTCTTTCATGCAGTCGTCGTCCGGTTTCAGCCGTTCATATGCCGTTGGCGTTCGCCTCAAAAGCGGCATGTTACTCCCCCATCAAGCGACGGATAATCTCACGGTACGCTTCTTCCACTTCGCCCAAATCGCGGCGGAAACGGTCTTTATCGAGTTTTTTGCCGGTTGCTTTGTCCCAAAAGCGACAGGTATCCGGCGAAATTTCGTCCGCCAGAATCACCTTGCCGTCGCAGCGACCGAACTCCAGCTTAAAGTCGATCAGTTCGATGCCGAGGCCGTCCAGATACGCGCTGAGGATATCGTTGATGCGGAAAGAGAGCGTTTTGACCTGCTCCATCTCCTCGTCGGTGGCAATCTTCAGCGCGCGGATATAGTAAGAGTTGATGAACGGATCGCCCAGTTCGTCGTTTTTGTAGCTGTATTCCAGAATCGCGCAGGCAAGAGACGTTCCCTCTTCTACACCCATGCGCTTGGAAAAGCTGCCCGCAGCGCGGTTTCGAACGATCACCTCGACCGGCAGAATCTGCACGCGCCTGACGGCGGTTTCGCGGTCGCTGAGCTGCTCGACAAAGTGCGTGGGGATGCCATGGCTCTCCAGCAGGCGGAAAAAGTGGTTGGACACCTTGTTGTTCACAACGCCTTTTCCGGCGATGGTGCCCTTCTTGAGCCCGTTGAACGCCGTCGCGTCGTCCTTGTAATCGACGATGACGATGCCCGGATCGTCGGTTAAGAACACCTTCTTTGCCTTGCCTTCGTAAATCTGTTCCAGCTTCTTCATAGCGTTTCTATCTCCTTTTGCAGTTCCGCATCCGCCTCGGCGGACTGTTCCGCCAGCGTGCGTCCATATTGTTTCAACTTTTCATTCAGCGCTTCATCCGAAAGCGCGAGAATCCGCAAGGCCAGCAGCGCCGCGTTGGAAGCGCCGTCTATGGCAACCGTCGCCACGGGTATGCCTTTGGGCATCTGCGCCGTTGAGAGCAGCGCGTCGAGGCCGCCAAGGTCCCGCCCGCTCACGGGAACGCCGACCACCGGCAGGAGCGAGTTTGCCGCCATCGCGCCCGCAAGATGCGCGGCTTTGCCCGCAAAGGCGAGAATCACGCCGAACCCTTCCGCCTCAGCCGACCTGGCAAACGCGGCGGCTTGTTCCGGCGTGCGGTGGGCGGAAAGCACGCGCGCCGTATACGGCACGCCAAACGAGGCAAGAACGCGCAGGGCGTCCTTTGCCAGCGGCAGGTCGGACGCGCTCCCCATGACAACGGCAACTTTCTTCAAACCCGTATCCTCCCGGTATCGATCTGCGCTGGTTTCAGCGCCTAAAACTTCATCCTTAACAGCGTATGCCGAATCACCCCGCCGACGTAGTACTGCGGCGAGTAAAAGATTGGCATGCCTTCCCTGTCGTAATCCAGTTCGTCCAGATACAGCAGCGGCGTTCCTTCCGGCACGCAAAAAATCCCCGCGAGCGCGGCGTCGGCCACGGCGGGGCATACCTCGGTCAGGTCCATATGCGCTTCCAGCGAGCAAAACTCTTTTAAAAACGAAAAGATCGGCTTTTGCAAATCTTCTCCGGTATACTGCTTGTTCTTGATCAGCGCGTTGGGAATATAGTCCTCGCAGTAGATGGCGGGCTTGCCGTCCGCGCCGATGAGCCGCACCGCCCGCAGAACCATGTCCCCGGGATAGATGGAGAGCCGCTCGGCAACCTTCTCGCTTGCGGGAATCGTTTCGTACGACGCATCCAGCAGGCTTGGCTCGTGGCCCGACTGCGCAATCATGTCCATAAACTCAATCTCCATGTCCATGCGCACTTTCACGCTCACCACATGGCGGTTGATCACGGTTCCCGCGCCCGGATGCCTGCTGATAAACCCCTCGCGCTCCAGCTGCGAAAGGCTGTCCCGCAGCTGCGTGCGGCTGATGCTCAGGCGCTCGGCCAGCACTTCTTCCGGCGGCAGTTTTCCGGCTGATCGATAGGCGCCTTCCTTCATTTCCCGCAGGAGCCTGCTCCGTACACTCTGCAGCTGCGTCTGTTCGCTCATGCGTTCGCGCCTCCTTGTCGTACCAGTTGGTACTACTAACTCGTAATACTAACAGAGCAACTCTAGCACAGCAAAACACGTTTGTAAATAGCGCAGCACACGTATCTCAAAGAAAATTTGCGCTTGTGCGCTTGTCTGGCGCGCGATGTGCGAGCCTTCGCAATCCATCGGTGAAGCGGCGGGCAAACCGCCCCGTTTTGCCGTCCGTCCGGCTGGACTTTTGCGCCGCAAACGAAGAAAGCCCCCTGCGTTTTTACGCGGAGAGGCTCTTCTTGTTTGTATTCGATTGTCCGTGCGCTGGCGCGGCTTTTCAGTACCCTAATTCTTCGTTGACGAGCACGACCTCCGTCGAAGCGTTGCCGTAGAGCGGGCGGAGCATGGTCACGACCCCGCAGCAGATGCGATCGGGGCTGGAGCAGTCGTAGCACTTCATCTCCTTGGAGAGCGCGCAGGGGGTCTTTCGGTTCAGGCGCTTGGCGTTGAGGGGCGCCGCGACGTTCCGCGCGCGCCAGAGGGCGCTTTCGGCATCCGGCGCAATCTTGTTGACCCCGGCGATCAAAATCACCCGCTCGTGGCCGTAGAGAGTTGCGGCAACGCGGTTGCCCGCGCCGTCGATATTGATGATTTCGCCCGTCTCGGCAATGGCGTTGGCGGAGCTGAGGTAGACCTGCGCCAAAGCCGCTTTTAGGCGGGTTTCCGCGTCGTTCGTGCGCCAGTGCCAATAGACGGTGTTGTCCTGCATCAGCCGCTCGTACAGACCGAGGGCTTCCACGGTCAAACTGCCGCCGATGCCAACGGTTTTGCCGTGGATGGTGGAGGCGACATAGTCCGCGGCTTCCGCCGCCGTTTCGAACGCGCGTGCCGCAAAGCCGCGACGCGTGAGGTTTTGGAGGATGAGTGAGAGGGTCATGGGGGTGCTCCTTATTCGATTGTTTTACAATTTTCCCGTTTGCCCTACTTGCATTGCTGATATATAATCACTCTATATCATGTATTGACGTAGAACAATAGGAGAATTATATCATGAAAAAAATCGTTATTGATAATGTTCGAAACATTGTGCACCTTGAATTCATCATGCCTGAACCCGGAGTCAGCATAATCACTGGTAAAAACGGCTCTGGAAAAACATCACTTTTCACCTGCATAAACAGAATATATGACAGGAATGCTTTTCGCAAAGGGTTCCCAGCATCGAACGTTGCAGGTTTAGATATATTTAGTGGATCAGTAACCTATTACAATGATATTGATAATGTTGAATATACGAAACGAAGAAACGGTGAATGGCGACCAAACAAAAAGAATGATGTGCTTAGAAGTTTCAATTATCCATTAGTGATAAACATCACAACAAACAGCCAAAGAATTTTTCTTCAGGATGAAATTATTCCTCGAGGTCAAAGACGGTCTGATCCTTGGATGAACGATTCGCTAAACACCATTTTTAGCACGAGAAAATTCTCTAATATGGTAAGAATTACTACCGGAAATTTGCGTGGCAACCGCGGAAATGCTGCTGAAAATAGGAGACGTAATACTGCATATGCAATACCTTTGCGTGACGGGAACTTTTATACTGAGCGTAATTTTAGCTTTGGAGAAATCGTTCTGATTAATTTGTTATATGATATACAGAATGCGCCAAACGGCTCGCTAATACTTATTGATGAAGTTGAATTAGCTCTGCATCCTTCCGCGCAAGTAAATCTAGTATCGTGCTTACGTGAGTTGGCAAATCAAAAAGATTTAACCATTATTATCTCTACTCATTCTGCAAGTATTATTCGCAGTGAAAGCCATGTAATATTGCTAGAACAACAAAACGGGCATGTAGAAGTTCTTTATAAATGCCCTCCAGCTAAATCAATTGGCGCTATCGGCATGCGTGAAGATACGATGCCAGACAAGATCATACTAGTTGAAGATTCTATGGCGAAATGTATGTTTCGTGCATTATTAAGTAAATTCAACGCGCTTGAGCAAACGAATCAATATCTTGATATAAGGATTTTAGCAATAGGAGACTATAAAAACGTCCTAAATTTCTATCTTGAAGCAAAGAATTATATCTTCTATAGGTACACACAACTTGCTATATATCTCGACAAGGATGTCGAGACTGATGTAATTCCCTATCCTCAATATGGTAATAACGAGTTCATCCAAAGTTACGCACAAAACAGACCAAAGATAAAGTTTCTACCTTACACACCCGAAGTTCTTTTAATGCACACATTTACAAATTTGAAAACTGACTTGCTCAGATATTTACGCCAAAGATTTAATTGCCAACCGCTAAATTATGATGTTACGGAAGAGCTAGATTTCGCTAGATATAATGCTCAATTTCCTCAGCTTGACTCATTGCCAGCTTATAACGTGTTTATTCAAGACCGTGCTAGTTTTAGGCGAAAATGCAAAGGTCAGTCTGAAATAATCGTTACATCTCTATCCGACCAACTTAATGAAAGCCCTAACAAAATATACGAATATGTCTTTTGCTTTGTAATTGATAACTACGAGAATCAAGGCATAAATGTTCGCGCTCTATTAGGTCCGATTATGCACAATTAGCAAAAAAAAATTCAAGAGCTTCTTCGATTTTTCTAGCATAGAGCAACTCAATTAGATATTCCGCTGTTTATTTTGCTAATATCGTTAAATGTCCGTAAAGATGTATCTGCTATGTGTATTGATAAGTATAATGAGACCACCCCTACGGGTGGTCTCTTCCTTCTTCCTTGGCGTCCCCGGCGCGATTCGAACGCGCGACCTTTCGCTTAGGAGGCGAACGCTCTATCCTACTGAGCTACGGAGACACACTTTTGCTGTTCACTTTTCCCCGCTCCCCCGCTATCCTAACTCACGGGCGAGCCGCCGCGGACGAACGCTGTTGTTTTGCGCGGCGCACGAGTGGAATTATACCGAAGCGGACGCTTTCTTGTCAACCAAACCGGAAACGAATTCGGCGCAGGTTTCCGCCACCTGCTCCTTTTCCGGGCCGTAGGTGCAGCCATGCGGCGAGTTTTCGAACAGCACGTACTCCGCGCTTTCAACATTGACCGCGCGAGAACGAAAAATCTCCTCGCTCACGGGATCGACCTTGTCGTCAAACCTGGCGGAAACGATCAGCGTCGGGCAAACGATTCTGCCTAGGTTGCGTTTGAGCCTGCGGCTCAGGCGGCCGAGATCGACGAGCTTCGTGGTGGAGAACCCGCCGTACATCTGCTTATAGAGGTTGTCGCCCCAGGCGGTCGAACCGTCTCGGGTTTCGGGATACCGCACGACAGGCAAAAGGAAGCTCATGGCGCGCGCGGTGCGGAGGTAGCGCGTCATCTTGATTGGCGCGCAGATGAGCGCAAGGCCGTCCAGCCACTCTTCCTCCGCCAGCAGCCCGCAGAGGATGCCGCCGAGCGAAAGCCCGAGCGCGTAGATTTGCTCGCACCCCTCGTTTTTGAGGCGCTGGTACGACTCCCTCGCGCAATTGAGCCATTCCCTGCCGGTGGAGCGGTTCTGCGCGCGGACGGTTTCGCCGTGCCCCGGCAGCGTAGGCGACAGGACGGTATAGCCTTTTTGAACGAGCGCGTCCGCCACGACGCGGACGTTCGCGGGCGTGCCGCCGATGCCGTGCAGCACAAGGCAGCCGACAGAATTTCCCTTGACAAACAGCGGCTGGGACAGGTCGTCGTCAAATGGCGGGCGCACGTCCATCACGCTCTTGTCCGGCAGGTATTCCTTCATAATCTGAATGAACGACGGCATAAAATCGCCCCTCCCAGAACGTTGGTTTGATAACGTCAAATTGCACTGCGGCGCGAATAGTGGAGTCGAAAGAAAGACGGCGGCTAGAGAAGCTTTCGCGTCTGCTTATACACGTCCCCGGAGCCGACGGTGACAACGAGGTCGCCTTCCTCGGCGTGTTCGTCCAGATACAGGCGAATCTCCTCGAACGTCGGCAGATACACGGCGTTGTCGCTCTCGCGGTTGATGGCGGCTACCATGTCCCGCGCGTGGACGATGCCGGTGTCCTTTTCGCGCCCGGGGTAGATATCCGGCACGAGCACCATGTCCGCGTCCGTAAAACACACCACATGATCGCAAAAGAGCGTGCGCGCGCGGGTGTAGCTGTTGCACTGGAACACGCAGATCAGGCGGTTGTGGGGCACGCGCTTGGCGGCGTCCAACGTCGCGCGGATTTCGTTGGGGTGGTGGCCGTAATCATGAAATACCTTGACGCCGTTGCGCTCGCCGTAGTACTCGAATCTGCGCTTGGTGTTGTGGAACTGGTTCAGCGCCTTGGCCGAAACGGCAAACGGAACCTTCAGCCGGTCCGCAACCGCAAGCGAGCCCAGCGCGTTGACCACGTTATGCATGCCCGGCACGGAGAGCTGCACCTTGCCCAGCGGTTCGCCATGGCAGAGTACGGTAAAGCCCGCGTTGCCCAGCGCGTCGAACTCGACGTCTTTTGCCGTGTAGTCCCCGCCGGAGAGCCCGTAGGTGACGACGCTGAGATCGGACTGTTTGGCAAGCCGCATCACGCGGGAATCGTCCGCGCAGGCAACGAAAACGCCGTCCTGCGGCAGCAACGCCAGAAACTTTTCAAACGCCTCGACAATGGCGTCGATATCCTTATAGTAATCCAGATGGTCGTCGTCGATGTTGTTGATCAGCGCGATGGTGGGTTTGAGCGTTAAAAAGCTCTCGACGTATTCGCAGGCTTCGGTCACGAGCAGGTCCTGGTTGCCAACGCGCACGCCGCCGCCGAGGAACTCCACAAACCCGCCTACGTGGATGGTTGCGTCGGTCTTTGCCATATCGTTGATGATGGCAAGCATGGAGGTGATGGTCGTCTTGCCGTGGCAGCCCGCGACGGCGACCACTTCGCGGAACCGCTCGCTGATCTGCCCCAGCGCCACGCTGCGCTCCAGTTCGGGAATGCCCTTTTCGCGCGCGAGCACGCGCTCCGGGTTGTCGGGCTTGATCGCGGCGGAGTAGATCACGAGATCCGCCCCTTCGACGTATTCGCCCGTGTGGCCTACACTGTAGCGGATGCCTTCCTTGTCGAGCGCGTCCATAAACGCGGTGCGCTCGCGGTCGGAGCCGGTCACGATGTGCCCCTGCGATTGCAGGATGAGCGCGAGCCCGTTCATGCTGCACCCGCCGATGCCGATCAGGTGGATGCGCTTTGCTTCGTCGATATGTGCCATATTTTAATACTCCCCGTACGGATGATCGCTTTGTTGTAAACTAGTTTATTATACGCCTCTCGTCAAGGATAACGCAACTTTGAAGGCCGCGCCAGCCAGCGAAAAACAGTACTTTTTCAGTGACCCCCGCCGCCCGTGAGCGGCCCGTACCGCCCCCGTCGCCGGAATTTGGGTCGTTCAACACACCGAAAAATACAAAAGAAAGGCTTGCCATTCTCCTGCTGATGCGGTAAAATATCCCTTGCTTGGGGATGTAGCACAGTTGGTCAGAGCGCTTCGTTCACATCGAAGAGGTCGGGGGTTCGAGCCCCTCCATCCCCACCAAAAAAGAGCCGATAGAATCTAGCGATTCCGGCTCTTTTCTTTTGCTAAAACCCACCTAGTAACCCACTTTGAGCTACTTTCTAGTGTTTATAAAAAAGGATACTTCAACTATTTTATAGATGATTTGCTAAGCTACCTTCGTCAGTCGATCTGTTTGCAACGATCTGAGATATTCCCTCGGCGACATGTAGCCGAGCCGTTTCTGGATTCTCGTAACATTGTAAAAGCAATAGATGTACTCAAACACTGCTGTTCGCATGGATTCTTTCGTCTCATAGTGCGTCCAGTGTATCAGCTCTTTTACATGGTCGCAAAGTAACTTTCCGACCATGCTTTGTCTCCCGGCATTCCGACTCGCGAGAGCTCTGACGCAGTCCATATCGCTGCAACAATCCTATCACGGCTTTTAATGTATATTGGCTGCCTCTGTCACTGTGAAAGATACATCCCTTGGCCAGTTTATGCCGCGCCAGCATAGCCATGATCGCATTGAGTACGAGTTCCTTCGTCATCCGATCCGACATGTGATCTCCCAGCACATCGCCTGTTACGATATCCCGGATGACACAGTGATACATGAATCCCTCGGCTGTCCTCAGGTAGGTGATATCGCTTGTCACTCCCATTCGTGCTGCGATCGGGAACTCCTGTTCCCTGAGAATATTTGGATATCCATCGCCTCGCGCTTTTTTGCTGTTCGTCAGACTCTTGGTTTTGTGCCTGTTGTGACATGAAGTCAGGGACATCTCTTGCATCAGATCCCTGCATTTCACCCGCCCAAGCCGTTCGCCTCTTTCCCGAAGTTCAGCAATGATTCTGTCTGGTTCGTAGGTGCCTCTGCTTCCTGTGAATGCTTCTTTGATTCGCTTCTTTAAATGCTCTTTTCGTTTTTCAGAAACTTCCCGGTTCCGGAGCCAGGCATAATAACTCGTTAGTCCTACCTGCAATATCCCGGCCCACTTCGCAACAGGGTGCTCAGGATGTCCCTGTATAAATCGATATCTTTTTTTGGTGACGCGCGAAGTAGGCCGCTGCTTTTTTAGCATTTCACGTTCCATTCGGGTCTCCGCCAGCTCCCTTCGCAACGCTCGGTTCTCTTCCTCCAGCGTCGCGTACTTCGTCTTGTCGCCATCCGACGTGTATTTCAGTCGCCAGTTGTAAAGCAGATTTTCATGGATCCCTAAATCTTCTGCTATTTCTCTCACAGCCTTTGGACTTGCATGCGATAATTTAACCGCGTTCTTCTTGAAGTCCTCGTCGTATTTTGAATATGTCGGCACGGTTAGACACCGCGAGTCGGCGTGGTTAGACACTTGCGACGGTGAAATTAGACCGTTGCGTCGGCGGGATTGGACATTGACAGTGTTTCGATCGAATGCTACGCTCAAATTGCTTTTTCTCATACAGAAGATAAGGCAACGCTGGAGTGCGACCTGAGCGCTGCGTGAGGTTTGGCAAGGAGTGTGATACCGGCAGGTGTGGATTGGCTACACTAAACTGTACAGAAAAGATAAGGTAATGGTATTCTCTTGAAGAGAAAAGAGAAGGAGAAAACCATGACCGAAAAACGAGCAAGAAGAACGTACAGTGAAGAACAAAAGAAGCAATTGGTTGAACTGTTCAACCATGGCAAACCCAGAGGCGAAATCATCCGTGAGTATGATTTGACAGCCTCAGCTTTTGACAAATGGGTGAAACGGATCAACGCCACAGGCTCCAGCCGGGAGAAAGATAACCGAACCTTTGAAGAGCAAGAATTGATCAAGCTTCGCAAGGAAAATCAGCAGCTGCGAATGGAGAATGATGTTTTAAAGCAAGCGGCGCTGATATTCGCACGAAAGTAATTGTGATCAAAGCCAATGCCCGCAAATACTCAATATCAGCGCTGTGCAGATGTCTAGGCATTGCACGGAGCACCTTCTATTACGAATGCCATGATCCGATAGACGAAAGTGATCTCGAAGAAGCGGTTCAAATGGCATACGACGAGAATCGTCGCGTATACGGTCAGCGAAAGTTGAAGCGTGTGTTATTCCGGAAAGGCTGGACGGTTTCACGTCGTCGCATCGGACGAATCATGGCGAAACGCGGCTTGGTTTCGGCCTATACTTGTAAGAAATACCGTGTACATTCATCAAAGAGCAACGAGGCCGCTATTCCCAACCTTCTTGCCAGAGATTTCAACAATCAGGCTCCTGGAGCCTGTGTCGTGAGCGATTTGACCTATGTCCGCGTCGGAACAAGATGGGCGTATGTCTGCATCCTGCTCGAGCTAGGGGCTCGGGAGATCATCGGACAAAGCGCAGGCGCAAATAAAAACGCCGAGTTGGTACACAAGGCGTTCTCAACGGTGAAGGGAAATCTGTTCGATATCCAAATGTTTCACACGGACAGGGGCAGCGAGTTTGATAATATGCTGATCGATGAGTTGCTCGACAGTTTCCAGATTAACCGCTCGCTGAGTATGAAAGGCTGTCCATTCGACAACGCTGTAGCCGAATCAACTTTCAAAATGATCAAGGCAGAATTCGTTTACTCACGACGCTTTGAAACGCTGGAGCAGCTCCAGCTGGAGCTGCTGGATTATGTTCACTGGTTCAACAACATCCGTTTACACGGCACTCTGGGATACTTGTCGCCAGCAGAGTTTAAGAGAGCCCGTACCTTATAAAATCTGTCCGACTTACTGTTGACAATCCAGGTGTCGCTCTTTTCTTTGTTTGAAACATAAGCACCACTCTCCTTGGAAAACGAAAGCGTTAAACTCCGGGGTTCGGGGCAGAGCCCCGATGAAGCCGTTAGGCTTCTTCGGAAATACCTTTGCGTTTGCGCATGGAATCCGCTCCGCCGATCACGATGGTGTAGGAATCGTGGACGATGCGGTCACAGATTGCGCCAGCCAGAGTAGTTGGTCATTTCATGACCCTCCTTGAAGTAAATTCGTCCTGTTTGCAGAACGTAACTTCAATTTACTACAACCAAATGAGGGTGCCTAATCCATCCGACGCGGGTGTCTAACTTCGCCGTCGCTACTGTCTAATCTCGCCGATGCGAGTGCCTAATTTTGTGCGACGTATTCATATTTCTGCCTGATCTCCCCCATTTCCTGTCTCCGATTTCTGGACCTGTTTTTTGTTCCTTCCATCTTAGCAGATTGTCATTAATTTTAGCATGCTCCCCTACCTAATTTTTTCTGTACAGTTTACTGTAGCCAATTTAGTTTTAGGAATAGTCTTACCGAGCGCATTTTATCGTCAACCCACTGTAATAACTGCTGTAGATAGAATCCTTCACTGCGCGCACAGTATATGTGTACGTTGTCCCAGCAACAGCCGAGGTATCGGTATAACTCGTCCCAGTGATAGTTTTCAGTAACGTCCAACTACCGCTTCCGGTTCGGCGATATACACGGTAACTCGAAGCCCCGCTAACAGCACCCCACTTGAAAATGACTCCGGTTTGGCTGTTCGTAACCGAGATCAGTTTGGGTGCAACTGCTTTAGTCGACTTTATTGTTAGCCCTGCATTATAACCGCTCCATACGCTCCCGTTTATTGCACGCACAGTATAAGTATAGGTCATGCCAGCAATAGCAGACGTATCAGTATAGCTAGTCGTTTTTACTGTTGTTAGCAGCACCCAGCTACCACTTCCCGTCTTACGGTACACTCTGTATCCCGTAGCGTTTGCAACATTTCCCCACTTGAATATCACTCCACTAAAACTGTCTGTAACAGAGACAAGTGTAGGTGTCGCGAGTCCTTTGACGCATTTTATCGTCAACCCACTGTAATAACTGCTGTAGATAGAATCCTTCACTGCGCGCACAGTATATGTGTACGTTGTCCCAGCAACAGCCGAGGTATCGGTATAACTCGTCCCAGTGATAGTTTTCAGTAACGTCCAACTACCGCTTCCGGTTCGGCGATATACACGGTAACTCGAAGCCCCGCTAACAGCACCCCACTTGAAAATGACTCCGGTTTGGCTGTTCGTAACCGAGATCAGTTTGGGTGCAACTGCTTTAGTCGACTTTATTGTTAGCCCTGCATTATAACCGCTCCATACGCTCCCGTTTATTGCACGCACAGTATAAGTATAGGTCATGCCAGCAATAGCAGACGTATCAGTATAGCTAGTCGTTTTTACTGTTGTTAGCAGCACCCAGCTACCACTTCCCGTCTTACGGTACACTCTGTATCCCGTAGCGTTTGCAACATTTCCCCACTTGAATATCACTCCACTAAAACTGTCTGTAACAGAGACAAGTGTAGGTGTATCAAGCGACAATTTTGTTGTAAAGACCTTGACCCTCCAATTTCCCAAACCTTCATCAATATCCGACAGATCACTCCAATATCCTCCTTGATAATATAAGCTCTGCCCTGGTTTACTAAATGAATAGGTCCAACCACCATACAGTGCGGTTGAGTAATCACAATAGACGTATAAATCGCTATTAGTAGACGTTAATGTTATAACTACAGCAAATTTCTCTCCCGTTGCCACTGTTGCTGAAGCCTTTAGCGGTATAGTGTAATACCCTGCTGCACCTGTCGTTCCAGCCGTGGTTGCAGTTGAAATTAACGTCCCTGAAGTTGGATCTGTTAATTCTTTAGGATTTTTGTATATACGTACATTATATGTAACATTAGCATTCTCATATAGCCAGAAAGAGACCGCATCGATTTGTTCGAAGTGCTGTGCTGTGAATACATTAGCGATTATAGCCTGTGTTCCAAAACCAATAGAACACCGACTATCTGTTGCTCCATCATACTGATAACAGTAGTTATAGTTGCTACCGTTTGTGTAATCACATGCATATACATTTTCATAGCCGCTCGGATGTTTGCTCTTATATGACATCCAAAAGTATCCATTGTTATGTGCACCAGTTCCCCAACTATTTCTAATAAGCCACGCTCCATCTGAAGTGGGCCGATATGATGAGTTGAAATTGTACCTGGAATAATTATCGTCCCACCCAACTATAGCGACGGAGTGCCCCCCCCCAGTATAGTCTCCGTATGGATCATAATATGATACTCCATAATAACTATTCCCATTATTAAAAAAGGATTCATTATGCATATAATTAGTTATAACTGCTCCATAATTCAATATCAACTCCTTGATTGATGTAATATCTTCTATATTTACTGCGCGAACATTTTGTAGATGGAAGCTATCTTTCCCAAACGCATAATCATAAGCTAAACCTTGAGTTTCTACTTGGGATGCCATGGAATATGCTGTAACATAATCTTCCTGAACAACTCCCAACCAGCAGGCAAGCGAAGTTAAAGCCTCGTCAGTATTACCTCCAAAATCGAGAATGCTATACGGTAGATCATTATGGTCACCACCAAAGTTGTTGAGTAAGTCATTGTATGTCCCATCCGTCTTTTTCGCGCCTTTATAATGGAACCATGCTAGTTGTAGCTCAGATAAGTTGGTTGATGTTCCATATTTTTTCAATATATTGGACTCTGCAGATGCCATAGCGCTAAAAGCCCAGCACGTTCCATATGGGTTTTGATTTCTAATTGACGATAAAAATCCATAGTTTCTAAGATCGTAAGTGCTAGGATAGCTTGCTCTTTTTCGATTGCTTATATAATGAGGCGCAGTAAAATCTCCGGGAAGACTGCCGAAAGAAACGATTCCGCTGTTTGGTGTCTGGTATGTGCCAGCTAAATCTAGAATGTTCTTAGCTAGTACAGGGTATTCATAACCATCCAACAAACCAAATCCCCAGATATTTGAAAAATCGAATCCACAATATTTTCCCGCATCAAGTGCTGCTTCACCATTTACAGACGGCGCATATGCGTCAGAGCCGTTTACAGCATAGGAGTTAGTTATCAAAGCATTACTACCGTCTCCAGCGATCAAGCCGCTGTTGCGATTGCTTTCAGTTACAATAAAACCATTTCCATAGCAGCAGTCAACTGTTGCATTGTCCTTTGCTGATCCAGCAATTCCTCCAGCCAAGTCGTAAGCTTGTATCTCAATAGAACTAAAACAGTTTTCTACCATTCCGCCGCTGATTACACCAACTAAAGCTCCAGTTGATCCTGATATGGTTGTGGATAACTTTCCCGTCACATAGCTGTTATACAGACTGCCTCCTTGCATCAAACCTACTATAGCACCTACACCATTATATTCACCGCTTAGCTTGATATTAACGTTTACAAGTGCCAAGTCGCATAATACTGCGCCGTTGGTAACAGCAAAAAGACCATAATAGCCATTCACGCCGCCGTCAGTAAGCCCGATGACTTTTTTCCCCTGACCGTCAAAGCTACCAGTGAAAGGATGTTCAACTGTGCCAATGCACGGTGCCAAGCCATTCAGGTCGATATTGGAAATCTGCTGATAAAAGGCGGATGCGTATGGTTCAGTTCCCTCACTGGTTAGTATAGCAAGTTCTTGCAAGTCTTCCGCTGTATTGATTTGGAACGGCACCTCAGACGTACCCAATCCCTCGAACTCGTATTCCGTTTCAGGAGTAGGTTCAGGAGTAGGTTCAGGAGTGGGTTCAGGAGTGGGCTCAGGAGTGGGTTCAGGGGTGGGTTCAGGAGTGGGTTCAGGGGTAAGTTCCGGCGTCGAATCCAAATCTAATTCAGATGACGGCGTAGGCGTTAATTCCGGCGGTGGAGTCTGCTCCATCTCTGGTAACGGTTCCTGATCTTCATTGGTAAAAAGTGCCGTTAATGTGATATTCCCAGCGGGCATGGCAAAGCAATACCCTTTTTCTTGGTCATTCTCGACTACGATAATCGCCTCATTGAGTGTATAGGAAACCTCGCTAACTTCATTCCCAATATCAGGGGTAACTGAAAGCGTTATTATCTCTCCCTCCGCGGCAATTAGTTTATCCGCTACTAACGTACCACCCGAAATTTCAGGATCTATCGTGATGGTGTAGGTTAGTTCCTGATTATCTTCTCCTTCCGCGTATGTCGGAACTGGGCAAAAAGAAATAATCATACCTAAAGCTAGTAGTAATGCTGTTAATCTCTTCATGGAATTGCCTCCCATATGCATTCAAATTGACATATTTCTAGGTTTGGTTTTGCTTTTTTTAGGCACGTGCACACGTGGATAGATGAGGTTTTTGTGTGTAGCAATTTTACACATCTGTTTTGTTTTGCATAATTTTATATCATATGATCATGGAATTAACTCATGCCATGCATTGGGTTAAATATAGTTGGCACAATTTTTATAAAGAATGAGTTGAGATGGCCAGCATCGTCACACATAAAAACAGTTCAATCCTTCACAATGTGTTGTCTGTTTGACGTAAGCAATGATCGCATCTTTTTCGCCGAAACCATTAGAAGCCAAGATAACGGAATCGATATCAGCGCAAGCACCAAATAACCCTGCCAGCAATACTGTTCATAATAAGGTGAAAGGATAAATAGCTTACGCAATCCAATGTGTACGATATACAATTCAAGCGATATACTTCCTAAAAACGAGAATACACGATGTATCCATTTGGAACTAATGATGGAAAGCAATACGGACAGCGTCACACATACACCAATCCCTAATAGAAGCTGTGTATAGCGCAACCCAAAGACCGGGAAATATGTGTTTTCGCAAATATAAGGTGTATTGAAAGCAAGGATAAAGCAAAGTATAAAAAATGAAACACTGATTTCTTTTTTATTGCTAACAGCATCGCCTGCGAAACATCCGAGTATGAAAATCGGAAAACGAGTAGTTGCAATTTCAATCTTTTTGTATACATCTAGGTTGAAGCTTTTAAGATATGCGTTGAATGCCACAAATGTTGCAATCCAAAGAAACAAGTTGAAGTATCTGTTTTTTTTCGCTCTCCCAAAGCTGTCGTACATGCTTTTATATATGAACGGAAACAGACAATAAGCTGCTAGAATAAATGCAACATACCAGAACGTCCGCATCCCATTCTTCCAGAAAGAATATAGTGAAAGGTCAAAGAAAAAACGTTTAAGCCCGAGATCTAGCACATAGAAATCTATTATTGCCCAATAGATGATTGCAAATATTAGATAACTCGGTACCACTCTCTCGAATCTTTTTCTGATAAAGGAATCGATATTTTGATTCTTTTTATACGAATAGAAGCATCCGACCCCAGATAAAAAAATGAATATATCAACAGCTAATGCACCGCATGAAAGCCAAGAGTTAAGCACAGTACTGAGATTCTCTAGATGTATATACTTGAGCTCAACTCCATGTGCAGCTATAATCCACAATGCGCATATGCCATAGATCTCATTTCTATAATTGCTAAGGTTTGCAATGTTTAGGTGTTTCCTAAACTCGTTCATACCTACTCCTTCATTTGGGCGAGCCAACCTTATGTAGCACGCTTGGGACTTCAACTATTTTATAGACAATTTGCTAAGCTACCTTCGCCAGTCGATCTGTTTGCAACGATCTGAGATATTCCCTCGGCGACATGTAGCCGAGCCGTTTCTGGATTCTCGTAACATTGTAAAAGCAATAGATGTATTCAAACACTGCCGCCCGGATGGCTTCTTTCGTCTCGTAGTGCGTCCAGTGTATCATCTCTTTTTTCATGGTCGCAAAGTAACTTTCCGACCATGAATTGTCTCCCGGCATCCCGACTCGCGAGAAACTCTGACGCAGTCCATACTGCTGCAGCAAACCCATCACAGCTTTTAAAGTATACTGGCTGCCTCTGTCACTGTGAAAGATACATCCCTTGGCCAGTTTATGCCGCGCCAGCATAGCCATGATCGCATTGAGTACGAGTTCCTTCGTCATCCGTTCCGACATGTGATCTCCCAGCACATCGCCTGTTACGATATCCCGGATGACACAGTGATACATGAATCCCTCGGCTGTCCTCAGGTAGGTGATATCGCTTGTCAGTCCCATTCGTGCTGCGATCGGGAACTCCTGTTCCCTGAGAATATTTGGATATCCATCGCCTCGCGCTTTTTTGCTGTTCGTCAGACTCTTGGTTTTGTGCCTGTTGTGACATGAAGTCAGGGACATCTCTTGCATCAGATCCCTGCATTTCACCCGCCCAAGCCGTTCGCCTCTTTTCCGAAGTTCAGCAATGATTCTGTCTGGTCCGTAGGTGCCTCTGCTTCCTGTGAATGCTTCTTTGATTCGCTTCTTTAAATGCTCTTTTCGTTTTTCAGAAACTTCCCGGTTCCGGAGCCAGGCATAATAACTCGTTCGTCCTACCTGCAATATCCCGGCCCACTTCGCAACAGGGTGCTCAGGATGTCCCTGTATAAATCGATATCTTATTTTTGGTGACGCGCGAAGTAGGCCACTGCTTTTTTTAGCATGTCACGTTCCATTCGAGTCTCCGCCAGCTCCCTTCGCAACGCTCGGTTCTCTTCCTCCAGCGTCGCGTACTTCGTCTTGTCGCCATCCGACGTGTATTTCCGTCGCCAGTTGTAAGGCAGATTTTCATGGATCCCTAAATCTTCTGCTATTTCTCTTACAGCCTTTGGACTTGCATGCGATAATTTAACCGCGTTCTTCTTGAAGTCCTCGTCGTATTTCTGCCTGATCTCTCCCATTTCCCGCCTCCGATTTCTGGATCTGTTTTCTGTTCCTTCCATCTTAGCAGATTGTCTTTTATTTTAGCATGCTCCCCTTATCACTTTAACGAATAGTTGCAATCATAAAGTAACCATCGACTAGTAGTGATATATCGTTAGAATTCGATCAGAAATTTGTTGAGCGGTTAGCCCATTTTGCTTCAGCAAATAGTCATAATCTCCCGCATGTGAAAAACGATCCATGACCCCACAAATAACGAGTTGAGTATTAATTGAATTTGTCGCCATATGCTCAGCCACTGCACCTCCTAAGCCACCAATTATGTTGTGTTCCTCGACAGTGACAAGTAACTTGTGGTTTTCCGCTAGTTGATTTATCATCTCGACATCAAGTGGCTTTATTGTGTGGAAGTTCACAACCGTGCTAGAGATGCCTCTCTCAGTAAGCAATGTTGCGGTCTGCAAGGCTTGATATACCATACTCCCAGTTGCAATAATTGCTACATCGCAACCATCTACCAACGTAATGGCCTTGCCAAGTGTTAATGTATAATCCTCTTTGTACACAGATGGCTGGTTGCCAGTTCCTGTCAGGCGAATATAGCATGGCTTATCATTTGTCGAAACCGCATATAAGAGTTTAGCGGTTTCAAGGGCATCTGCAGGCGAGTAAATGCTTAAATTCGGAATAGCTCTTGCTATGGCAATATCCTCAATGCTATAATGCGTGTTTCCAAATAGCCCCATGGAGAAACCAGCAGCCATGCCTATGACTTTTACGTTCAACTCCATATAAGCTAGTAATGAACGCATTTGTTCTAGTGCGCGCATAGAAGCGAATGTAGCAAATGTACTCGTATACACTTGATAGCCGGACATTGCAAGTCCTGCAGCAATACCAATCATGTTCTGCTCTGCTATGCCGACATTAATTATTCGTTCTGGATGTGTTTCACGAAAACGGTCCAGCCCAGATGTAGTACATAGGTCTGCAGTCATACAAATTAAACGTTTTTCATTATTCGCTATGTCTGTTAACGTTTGTCCAGCTGTGCCCCTTTGCCCAAGCATGGATAAGAAACGAATGTTTTTACTATTAATCTCAAGCATTTGTCAGTTCCTCATATGCTTTTTGATATAGTTGTTCAGATAAGCTCCCATGATGCCATTCCTTTTGGTTCTCCATAAATGACACACCTTTTCCTTTAGTTGTTTTGGCTAGAATTACGCTCGCTTGATTGCTGTCACGGCACATATCAAACGCTTCACACAAAGAGGCAATATCATGGCCATCAGCCTCCGTTACATACCAACCAAAAGCTTCCCATATTTGCCTTAAGGGAGTAATCGGAAATACGTCTTTGCAAAGTCCATCGCTTTGCAACCCATTACAATCTACTACAACAATGATTTTTCTTATATGAAGTGCAATTGCTGACATAGCCGCTTCCCAAACACTACCTTCGTTGCACTCACCATCTCCCAGCAATGTATATGAGTAACTCTCAACTCCCTGCATCTGCGCACCCAATGCCATTCCTACGCATATCGAAAGGCCCATTCCTAGACTTCCGCTTGAAGTCTCAATTCCTAGATCTAAATTTCTAACAGGCTGTCCAGGTAATAATCCACCATTCATATCATACGTGTCGATCATTTCTTTGGACAAGATTCCTGCCTCCATCAGTGCGGTGTAGTAGGCAAGGGTTCCATGTCCTTTGCTTAGGACAAATCTGTTTCTACTATTACACCTTACGTTCTCAGATGTAAGCTCAAGAACATGACCATATAAAACTGCTAGAATTTCAATTGCTGAAAGCCCACCACCTAGATGCGCCCCATTCTTTCCAGATTGATGTGCTAATTCGATCGCCTTCAAGCGCATATGTTTCGCCATTTCTTGAAGTTTATTGATTTCCGCTGATGAGCAAGCCATGTTCTTTGACCTCCATTTATAAAACAATTTCCCAACTTATGCACACTCTATTACTTGTGAATAAAACTACTTATCCTATGGACTGCTTTCATTACGTGCATTTTTGGTATTCATCTCAATATTCTTGTAAATCCAATTGAACTCTATAGACGTTGATCGAACTCAATAATTCTTTTGTTCTTCAACCAACTCCACGAGACCAACTTTTCTATGAAATAAAAAGCAAATACTGTGGCCTTGAAATCCAATTCCTGGAATCGGTTCCGTAAGTAGGCGAAATCGTTGCTTTTTTAGTGCTTGTATGGTTTCGTTGATATTGCTGCACGTATAGCAAATATGGTACATGTTGTGAAAAGTTCCCTTTAAGTAGTTATCAACAAGCGATGGTCGCCCTTGATGCAAAGGTTCTATTAGTTCTAATATGATTGAATCTTTTTTTATGAAAAGAGTCCGTACACTTTGTAGCTCATCAGTATAAAATGGGCCACTCGTACCTTCGAATCCCAAGTTTTGATATATGCCTTTAGCCTCATCGATACTTTTTACAGCTACTCCTATATGACTGATCCTCAAATTCTTATTTTTTGGAAAGTTGGGTAATCTATGCTCCATATATTACATGCCCCCATCAGCACGTATGGTCTGCCCATTAATATAGCTCGCTTTTTCACTGATTAGAAACGCTGCGATATATGCTATCTCTTCAGGTTCCGCCATACGCTTAAGAAAAGTTCTGTCAACAATTCTCTGCCATACTGCTTCATTTGCAGCTGCTTTCATCTCTGTGTTAACCAAACCAGGTGCAAGTGCATTAACGCGGATATGCTGTGGAGCAAGCTCTCTTGCTAACACCCCAACAGCATGTGAAATCGCTGCCTTGCTTCCACCGTACGCTGTACTTCCAAACTCAGAATTCATTCCAGACACTGAAGATAAAAACAGAATTGAACCGCCTCCTGATCTTGATATTGCTCGCGTAAAAAGTTGTGTCATAAGCAAAGGAGCAATATAATTATTTTCAAAAATTTTTCGAAGGTTCTCGGCAGGTAATAATTGAAAAGCGTCATAATGTACTATTGCTGCGTTATTAACTAATGCATTAACAGGCTTCTTTTCGCTTATTATGCTACCACATGCCGTTTTCATAGCAGCGTCATTAGTGATATCAAAAAACACTGGCTTGATCCATACATCATACTTTTCTGCCAAAATTGCCATGTCCGTACAAAAAGAATCGCTTGAATTTCGTGCACATGCCCAAATATTCGCGCCGTTTTTCGCACACTCCTCAACAATTGCGCGCCCTATCCCTCGGCGTGACCCTGTAATTACTATGTTTTTCCCTTGCAATAGCATATGGAACTCCTATTGTAGCGCAATAATTCTCGACATAGCTTCAATTAAGTCATAACCATCCCAGATTACTCCAATATCTGTAGCTTTTCCGATAGGTACTATACGATCGATACCACGTAAATGCTTACTTATTACGAACTGGCGCAATTTACAAGGGTCCAAGCCGAAGTAGGTAATTGTTTGGAATCGATCTGTTACTACATCTGCTAATTCATCTAGAGAATGCAGACAATATTCATAAAAATAGCCGCCTATTCCTCTCAAGAACTGTACCTGTTCGTTAATTTCTGCAAGCTCGATCCGATAAAGCAGGTTATTTATACGAGATGATTTCATGTCACGTATTTCTATGGAATCGCGGCATAATTGGGTATATTTGCTTACAGCTACTTCTGCTTGTAATCTGTATTTTTTCTCAGCTTGAATAAAAATCGCGTTCCAAAATTTCTCTCTTGCAGATGTTTTACCATTAATCCAAATTACGAGCTGAGGAGACGAACAAGCATTCTGGTCGACCAGATAAGTGTCGTTATAAAATGCTTCTGCCAAGTAAGACATATCCTTTTCACCCATACTTAAGACCGCATCCCCATCCAAAATGGCAAGAGAATAACGATCTGCAAAAACTATATCAATACATTTTGATTTCAGTTTATAGCTTCTTAAAGTCTGTATAGTACGATCCCCCCCCCATAACATTCGCACATCAGACATCAATGAAAAATATGCGGTAACTATCTCATCACTTGAATATGAAACAAACGAAAGTTTATTTCGAAAAAATGAATTTTCGGTGAGTGCATCTTCAATGGCGTTACAAACCAATCCAATTTGTTCGAATGGCTTTGACGGTACCCGTACTATACTTGAATTACCCGCTAATAATGCGAAAGCAAAAGAAAATGCGAAATTTATAGGAATATTGGATGGCGTAATATGAAATGTTAAACCTCTTCCCACCCTGCAATCCACATCAGGATACCCAGCTTTCAATCGTTTGAGATTTGAAGTTCTACACCAATATGCAAAGCTGATAACATCTGGATAGTTCCTCGCAGATATCATCAATCGCTTTGAAATACACCCGAGAAAATGGCAGGCCTCCTCAGAAAATGGTTGAAAGGGCTGTTGATCCGGCTTTTCAACGCCGACAAGTAAGTTAACTCCGTTCATAGGTATCACTACATCCTCTAATCTCAGCGCCCTGAACGCGCCCTAAAATTTTGAAATATTTCCCTTTTCTTCCACATTGACAATCATCGACACCTAGTAGTATGCCTTCGTCTTCGGTAAGTAGCGCATGTCCAGGATAACTTGTAGGTAGGACAGATAGCAGTTCAATTAATCCGCGCTCTTCAATATGAGCAATAGAAAAATCTGAAGGACGGCGGAATAAAACATCGGAAAAATTCGAGCAATGCATATGCCCGTACTCGCACTCTACAAATACCGATCCTAATTGTTCAGCCATTCCATAATAATTATAAATCCTCGTATTTCCACCAAGTACAGTGTTCAAGCGATTATTAAACTCTGCATTATCCACCGCACTAGCATATAGTCTTTTCCAGCCACCAATATGGAATAGAGTAACGTTCCTAGTGGGTAGTACTAGGTGGAGATTCTCAAGAGCACGAACAATATACTCCCAAATCATGAAAGTATATCCAAACATCAGTACTTGCTCGTCGCAATGTCTCTCTAGAAACGCAATCACCTTCGGAAGATCCAGTTGCATTTCATTATTTAGCGCATAGGTTACATCCCTACCAAAGGTAGTAAACCCGGTTATCCCTGCGCCTCGGGCAGAAAACATATTGCGGTCTGTTCTCAGTAACTCTGTGTCCAATAATAAGAGAGGTAAACGTTGTTTCCCGATGTAGGATGTAATGATATCAGTTAGCGTTCTTGTCTGCTCCCTGATGTTTTGCTTGTCTAGAAATATCTTTGAAACCATTTGACCCGATGTTCCGGAAGAAGTGAGTGTCTTTATTATGGTATCGCGGGGTACGCTAATTAATTCAAATTCCTTAAACATCCGAACCGGAATAAATGGTATATCCTCGCACGAGTCGAAATATCCTACATCACAGCCAATTCCATCTAGCATCTTTGAGTATAATTTACAACCATTTTTATGGTGGTCCGTCAACTCAGTGAAATACTTAAGTAATAACATTCCCTTATCATCTTTTGATAGGCTGTATGGAGAAATCGAATGGAGTTTATCAAGGTTCATATAAGCACCTCAAGGAGAAAAATATCAAGTGGCGTCGAAAAAGTTGCACCAAGGTACGAGTATAGATTCATAACCGCCGTGTTCTTTGAGCTTATACGACCTTTCAGCAGTGAGAACCCTTTTTCTTTTGATATATATGCGGCCTTAGCATACAGTGAAAGCGCGGCCCCTGTCGAACGATACTCTGGTTCTACCGCAGCAAGATAGACAAACTGCATTTGGGGAGACATCGGCTTAAGCACTAAAAAGCCAATCGGTCGCTCTTTATAAAGGCATATTAAGGACTTATCAATACTTGAAACCCAATCGCTAAGTACCTTATCTGTTACCTGCGTATTAGGGCGAAGTGTAATGCGGAATCGACAGTCGTCCCTAAAACTCAGCTTAGCGATTCGCAGTATATCCTCCGAGAAGCCGTCGCTTTCAATGATGGTCATCCTACAAAGCTTTGAAAAATCAAGTGCGGAGTGATTGAGTCGAATTGACACCTCCAATGTTCTGTCCACAAGTACAAAGCCACGTTCCCGCATAATATTTTCATTTGCAACGCTAGAGGGTAGCGTCACACGAACAAGAGATGCATCCTGTAGATTCCAATATTCTGGTTCGTCCGACTCAATACTCATAAACCGATAATCTGCGTATGTGCATGTCATCATACTTCTCATTTGCTAAATACCTCAGCTCGGAAGTTCTGAATATAACAATTTTCCAGCTTCATTTCGGATAAGCTTCTCAATATATCGTACCGAGAAGGCAGAGCGATTAATTGAGGTAAAAGATGCAATAAAATCACGAACCTGATCTACATTTTCCGTGGTTGTGTAGATTTGCATGTGATCGTCAGTTCCTGTTACCGCGCATTCATATCCACTGTGTGTTAACAGCTTCTCTATCTCATCCATGTTGATTCGATTTCCATATATTTTTAAAAAGCGCTTTTTTCGACCAACTATATAAAAATACCTGTCCTCGTCAAACTGTGCTATGTCACCTGTGAATAGTCGATTATGCCACTCATTACCCTTTTTAAGGTCCTCGCGACACTCCGAGTAACCCATAGAAACATTTGGGCCAGTATATACGAGCTCACCGACTGTGTGCGGTTCAGTAATCTCAGTGCCATCTAAACTTATAAGTGACATCTGCCCTCCAGGAATCGCAATTCCGATACTTCCTGCTTTATCTACAGAATGTTCCTTAGGTACATAACTAATACGTGCCGTTGCCTCCGTCTGTCCGTACATAACGATGAAATCAACGCCCTTTTCATTCAGCTTGGAGGCAAACTCATAATGCATCTCCTTACCAAGCTTACCACCAGCCTGTGTTAAGTAGCGGAGGGAAGGTAGATTCATTTGTAGAAAATGTAGTCGTTTCAATATCTCATAAGAATAGGGAACGCCTCCGAAAGTTGTCGCCATATAGTCGTTGAAATAAGTCCAGAAATTCTTCTCCAAAAAAGTCATCTCTGTCAACAAGATGCATGCACCTTGTAAAATATGTGAATTTAATATTGAAAGTCCATAGGTGTAATGCATTGGCAAAGTGGTTATTGGTCGATCCAATCTGGTGATACGCAAATATTCAGCTATGGATTCAGCGTTAGCCTGTATGTTCCGATATGTCTGCCTGACCAATTTGGGGCTACCAGTGCTGCCCGATGTGGTCATTAAGAGTGCAAGTTCTTCGTACATTGCAGGAAAATCATCAGCGTACTCAGTTTGTATTAAATCGTTATTCTCAAGTGAGAAAATCACGGTTCCACTGTAAAAGCCTTGTTCAGCCCATATATATTGTGGCCGATAGGTTTTTACAAGATATTGTAGTAAGCTATCATCTGTGGCAGGACTCAAAAGCACGGGAACTATCTTTTTTTGTAGAAACCCGAGATAACCAGCAAGAGATGGAATATCATTTTTGCAAATACAAAATACAAGCGAGCGCGTCGGAATCTTGGAAACGATTTTTTTTGCCATTGCATCGAGCACAGTATAGGATAGTGACCTGGCACTACATATAAGTGCGGTTTGCTCTCCGTAATTCGATAGCTGATTAAAAAAAGACATGCAAAACGCTCCCTCTGATAATTTTGATTGATTTTACCGACATAGAATTGAAGTCAAAGCTGAAAATAAAGTGGCATTCTCTTCTTCGTTCTTAACAGCAACTCTAAAGTAATTTCCCCCACAAATCCCATCCTTAGTCGATAAGTCTTTGATCAAAATGTTCCAATCACTGAGTAATTGTTCGGCAAGCTGAGTTGAACTCAATCCGCTATCTCCAATCAATTGGCACATGATATAGTTCGCTTGCGAATCGAAAATGCGCAGACAGTGTAACTCTCGCAACTTTTGCAGCATGATGTTGCGCTGATCGGCTATCCGAGAGCAGGCGTACCAATATTCCTTTGCGTAGAGTTCGTGGTTTTGCAGGAAAAACTCCGCAAAGGAGTTTATATTCCAGATCGGCATTTTCTTGCGCATGCTCTGCAACAGAGCAGTTGATGATGTTGAAACTACACCAAGGCGAATACCTGGAATCCCATACGATTTGCTAATACTCTTGACAGCGATTAAGTTTGGATATTTTTCCAATACTTCATCAGAGATCAATGAATATCGAACATTTTCTTCTGCGAAGTCTACAAATGATTCATCCACAATGCATGTGATATTTGCTGCCTTACATGCGTCAAGGATAATAAACATTTCCTCAATTTTTAGGAATGCTCCGCTCGGGTTATCTGGATTGATTAAAAGAAGCGAATCCAATGATGCTGCATTTATATCCTCTATGATTTGTTTTGCTGATAAACGAAAGTCGTATGCTTCAGACCTCATTTTAACCAATTGACACAAACTAAAGCAGCTTACGTACTCATTGAACGTCGGGGTATATACACCGAGACGACCAGAGATGCATCGACCAAGAACATTGATTAGCTCAGCCGCACCATTACCAACTAGCAAATACTGCTCATTTATATGGAACATCTTAGCAGCAAGCATTCGCTGCACATCCATCCCAGAAGGATACTGTGTTAATAATGGAAGAAAAAAATATTGAAACTGCTTAAACATATCATTTGGTGGGAAATAGGGATTTACTAAATAACAAAAATCCCTAAGTGAGTCAAATCGCCAGTAACCACCAAAACGCAATTCCATTTTTTTAAGTTTTATGTCAGGTTCAGAGAATAGCGTTTCAGCAATATCCAAATCCTGCGCATCGTCGATCTCATACCATGGCAAATCTGAAACAACTAAGCCCTTTAAACCTATATTTTGAATTGAAGCGATGATCTTCAAGACCATTTCATAATATTCGTTAGTTCCGTATGCATGTATATATGCTTCAAGAAAGGGAACATAGAAACGTTCAGAAAACTCCCTGCTGAATTTGTAAATGTTTATCGTTTTATAGTACTGTGATATTTCAGTATACTGAAAATCAGTTCCCGAAATAAACTCGCTAATAAAGCCTCTTTCGTCTAGCCGTGTAACTGTGCCATGCATCCAATGCTGATAAGGTGAAACAGCAACTACGTCCTGTTGTGGAGACATAACAAGACGTTGGATTAACTGCGGATCAAATATCAGGTCAGATTCAAGTAAGATTGTATCATCACGAATCAATTGTTCCTTTGCCAAGTATAAAGAGTATATGTTGTTAGTTATCGCATAATCATTGTTGTAAACATATTCAATTTCCATGCCGCGCGAGTGCGCATTAAGAAACGTTACAAGCGTGTCTGCACAATAGCCAACTACCATAACCAACCTTGTTATTTTAGCTTGTAATAAAGCATCAATGGCATGCTCGATCAGTGTTTTCCCACATATTTGCACCATACATTTCGTATGGTTGCTCGTATATTTCCCCAATCGTTTCCCCATACCAGCAGCGAGCATTAGCGCTTGCATATCTTGTTTTCCTCCGTGTAGCTTCAGTTTTGCAAAATAAGTTTGCAATATCTACCAACTATCTGTGCGCCACATGTTGTCCATTGACGCAACCGTCGATCCTCCACAATAACTCCGTAAAGCTCCTTGCCTGAGTCAGCAGCGTATTTTAGTATATAATTCTCCATTGTTTCCGCTAAAAAAAGCTTGCGCATATCTGATCGGCAGATAAATTGGCTTCCGATCATTAAATCGTTTGTCTGTGCCATAATACTTTCGTGGACAACAATTTCTCCTTCATTATTTCGAATGATAAAATTAAGTCCCATCCCCGTACGCTGGCGTTCGATAATCTGTCGAACTAATTCATCTTGCTCACATTGATCGGCGTAGACCGAATCGCTAGAAATCAGTTTAGCAATAGTGGGTATATCTGCCTCATTCGCAAGTGTTATTTTTGAAAAATCAAATTGACGATAACGTGTAGGCATTCGCATAAAAAAGCTTTCCACCAGCTCATAATGGTGGGTAAGAGAATGCATAAGCCGTAAGGCTTGTTTATCGTCACAAAAAACTAATTTGTGTGGCTCGTTGTTAATTATAGTGGCAATCTCAGCCAACCCCGGATAGTCTTCTATACACTGCAAACGAAAACTATTGTAATATTTCGTCAACACAGCGCAAACTCCGCTATGATCGAAATCAACCCAAACAGGCATGGCTGCATCGGTTACCCCATATCTATGAATATTGATGTACATATATAGACAATTTTCGCGATTATCTTTAAGATAAGACAGAATCGCAGAATAATCGCTATTGGTTGCTTCCCTCACAACTCATTACCTCACTAAAAATGTTTTGCATTATTTCTACTCGATTACAATATGATACTTAATAAGTATCTCTTTCCCTTTCCTGTACGAACTAAAGTCTATAATATCGTCCGTTTCGAAAAAAATATCAAAGCTATCCTCTAATAGAGCCATCAATTGCATATGGCCAACCGAATCCCACTTATCGGTACTTTGATACTCCAACTCTGGTAGTTCATCCTCCATTACACCAAGTGCTTCAACGAATGCTGCGTTATACTTATCTAGGTGATTCATTTTTTTATCCCTTTCCATTGATTTTACTAATAATATAGTTTGAAGCGATATTAGCGGCTTGACCGATATTGCTAATATTTCTGCTTCGTGCCTCAGCAATTAATGTCTCATAATTTTCAGCATGAGCCAACAATTCTTCAACTATCGAAAGCAATTCGTTTTCTATGTTCTCTGGTGCAATTGATTTTCCAATCACATGACGTAAATAAATCTCTGGTGGGTTTTCAATCTCGCATTCTAGATAATCTTGATTAATAATTTTCCGTGGTGTATTTACAAAAAGAACCGGTTTTAGCGTCGTAAATGAAAATTCATAGGCTATGCTTGACCAATCAGTGATTATCAAGTCTGATGTGTAAACAGTATCGTTCGAGCCAAAGTCGGATTGAATGCGAAATCGATCGCCATCAAAGTGAAGACAATCTTCGTAAAGTTGTGCAATCTTGGCCGGATACATCTTGATATACTGCGGATGCGGGCGCACTGTAATATCATAACCTGCTGGATATAAAATTTTTAAAAGTATACTCAAGCAACTATCAAGAATGTTATCGTCTTGATAAGAAGGAGCAATCAATATTCTGCGTGGTTTATTATCAACTGTTTTATCAAGTTTCGAATAATCGTCAATCAACTGATCAAGTAGTGGATAACCACATGCAATGATGTTACGCGAATTCCAATGATAAAACTCTTCGAGCTTTTTTTCCTGTTGGACATGTGCATCACCTGTACAGAAAAGTGTATCGTAATACTCTGTCGCGCCTTTACGAACGGTTTGCGAACCAACGATCATTGCGTGATAAATATAGACGTACTCCATATCCTTACGAAAATAAGAGCGTTTTAGATGATATTGTTGCAAATCAGGCATAGTCATGACCATAATGTCCGCATCTGCTTTCATGAACGCTAAAATTAACAAGTGCTCATCGAGATAATACGATTTAAACTGAGCATTCTGCCTAGAAAGCACACTATCGTTCGGATCACTCGTAATATAGTGAACCACAATATCTGAATTTGCGATTACTCGTTCAATTATCGCAGCAAAATATTTATAGTATCCCCCTCTCTCAGAATAGAAAATCAGTTGCATCGCTTCTTCAGGATGACAAAAACGATAGTAGTCTTTTTGGGCCTTTTTCTTATGTTCAGGTGTGTCATGAAATTGAATAGCAACCTTCTTGCTACGATCTAGAATCGCTTTGCTTTCATCAAGCTCAGCATAGTCTATGTACTTATGCGGCGGAATAGCCCAATAGACAGCAAACATAACTAGTATGGCAAACAAGTTGCTGGCTACCCAATACAGAGATACGCTTGTAGGCACAACGCAACCAAAATATAGTGAAAACAATGAAAGAAATATCGCCATTCCCCAACGACTAAACCAATTTGCTTCAATTTGGAGAATATTGATTTTGTTTTGCGCATAGCTAAGCAAAAATGCACTTGCGCATGCAATAAAGGGCATGAAATTTTCACCGCTATGCCATTGAGCGGTTTGTAGAAGTTGCGGTGTGCTAGTAAGTAGCATCGATCCAAATTGAACATCTAAAGCGCAAACAGAATTGACCGCGCCAATTAGCAATCCGTTTGCATAAGTTTGAAAAGTTGCAGTATATATTGGATTCTGGATCATGCTAACAACATTAAGCTCGCTGATCTTTGACATATCAACAGATCGCATAATCTTGGCGGCACATTCCGTAAGCAACTGGATTTCTGTTGAATCCAACCGAAGCAAGTATTGCATGGGTTGTCGTACAACACTTATAAGTCCAATTATGATTGGAATCTGAATCGCCATTGGGATTATACCCCCAAGCGGCTTGTATTTCTCGCGTTTGTAAAGCAATTTTTGCTCTTCGAATACCTTTTGTGTGTTTCCAATGTTTCTTGCGTTGATAAGGTTTAGTTCTGGCTGCATCCTAATCATCTTGATGGAGTTTTTATGCAACCATACATTCAGTGGGAAAAGCACTATTTTCGTCAACAATGTAAACAGAATTATCGCTGCACCGTAATCCTTTGCAAAATCGAGGCAACAACGCATGATCCATCCTAGAGGAACTGATATAAATCTTTCAAGAATTTGAAACAATCATTTTCTCCTTAAAAGCATGAAAATTCATTCATAAGTTTGCACGTATCATTAGTCGATATCTTTCATTTTTTCCCAATATGGCCAAGTAAGCATAGTTGGCTCTTCTTCAATAATCGGATAATCTGCACCCAAAGCAGTGATTACTTTACGAAGTGTATTTACTCCATCCAACCCCTCAATATCGAGCGTTTCACCTCTAAAGTAAACAACGTTGAAGAATTTTCTCATATCATAATCTGTGAGTTCATTGTGCATCTTTGTTCGTAGGCTGCTACGCGGTCGCACCCCATGATCACCCATGATGATGATTACGCAGTTTGGGTCATCCTTAATTAGGTTGTCGCATATCTTCTCCATTTGGCTCATCGCATACTTGTATTGTCCTGCGTAGTAGGAAGGCGTGTCCCAGTCATAATATGCATCTATCTCCGGGATATAGTCGCCATCTTGTGCGAAAACAAACGGACAATGCGGACAAAGAATGTGGCTGAAAATGACCGTTGAATTTGCATATTGTATATTCTGATCATTGAGGAAATATTCCCATACGCGCAATACCCGTGCGCGCTTGCTCTCAATCGAAAAACGTGTTAATCCGAAATTGAAAACAGATAAAGGCGTATTTTCTATGGCTAAGTCCAGCTGTGTCTTTCCATCCATAGTAGCTGCTGAGAATAATGTCTCCATACGCTTAGGCTGCGTTATTTCGTATAGACTGTAGAGATAACTGCTGTCACTCGAGACCTGATATACATCGAATCCTAAGTTATTAAATTCCTGCCATAATAAACCGTTCAAACGATAATATAGCTTAAGCTCTTTTGACATGTCTTCTTTTGACACATAGCTCATTTGGCACATATCAGCCAACGCTTCATCAGACATAAGGATACGAGATACGCTGCTGTGTGAAATATTGAACTTGCGGCTTGTAAAATACGATTCAATTTCCGAGCAGTCAAAATTATAAAACTTTTCCATCACATCAAAGCGTGCTGCTTCATCTAAAATAAAAAAGTATACGTTTGGTTTCACCGTGGAATCTTTCTCCAGAGCATCTCGTTCTTCTGCGGTAACTAAAGTTGGACGCCTTACCTTACTAGAAAACTTCCCTATAAATTGAGCCATATTAAAACTAGGCTTTTGAACCATTCTTTCAAGAGAGTCTTCCTCTACAGATTCAATAATTTCTGACTTTTCTGCCAATTTCACCGTTCCTGATTCTGATTGCACGGTTTCTGTTGGAAAGCTCAATGAAATGAAGTGCCATGCGATTGGCACTAAATTGATTAATGTAAGCAATGAAATAACAACAAAAAGTATCTTGTTTAGCTTAGAAACGAATTCTGATTTGCGATACTTAATAAGTAGAAAAGCCGTCAATCCAGCAAGTAGTATAAATAGAATCCCAGCTGTAAGATTTACATTTTTCGACAAGATTGTGCTTACAATGCTTTTTAAAAATGGGAAGTTTAAAAAAAGTCCCATAAAAACTGTTGATAAGGTTGATGCAATAACATTACTTCTTGATAAAACGCGTGAAAAAGTAAAAACGATGATCCCAATTATTACATAAGCCAGGACAATAAACATACTTTCAGCTAGACTGACATCCTTTATATTTTTACTATAAAGGAACAAAACTGGATAAATGCAAGTTAATAGTACTGGAACTAGCGCAATAAATACATCTAGTACTTTGCTGAAGCAATTAGCCGTTCTTTTCTTTTCTGAAGCATGTTCCATATAATATGCCTTCCTTGTTTCTGGATATCTTGTAAAAGTAACGAATCCTGCTCGTCTTTCACTTAATGCTCACACAATAAATCATGATTCATTCGCAACATATTCAGGTAAATCAAGCATTGGGTACTCTAGACCAAATTGATTCAATAAAAGTCTAATTGTATTTGTTGCCGTCAAGCCTTCTATGTCAAGCGAACGTCCACAGCAATATACCGCATTTAATATATGCCGTTCGTCTTCGGAACTAATCATAAAGGCGTGTGGTTGAGAACAGTCTTCATGCCAACGTACTCCATGGTCTGACTGTACTATTATTATGCTATTGGGGTTAGCTTTCAGTATTTCACCAATAATTCTCTCCATGCGCGCCGTAACATATTGATACTGCTCTAAGTAATACTTCGTATTTCTCCAATCAGCACGATGCCCAAGCTCTGCTGGCGCTCCATTAGCTTGAAAAATAAATGGAACATGTGGTGAACATATATAGGAGAATATTACAACCTTATCCGCATAAGCATATGCCGACGCATTATCAAAATAGTCGAATACTGATAAACGGTTCTTAATAGATCCTGAATAGCCATTACTTGCCAAATCCATGATCTCCGCGCTAGGAAGCAGCTGTATATTATCAGATTTCTGGGGAGTGAAATTTTCAGATTCAGTACTAGATAGCCCGGAAAATATTGACAATATAGATTGATCCCGTGCAATCTCTGTAACTGTTGTCCCATCTTCTGTCTCAGGCTCACCTGTCACAAACTCGCTCTCATCACGTAAACTTGGTATTCCTCTAAAGACATACACGCCTGTAGACATTTGATATAATGAGTACCCAAGATTGCCGAGTTCCTTGTACAGTTTTGCATTGTTCAACGCTTTTCTAGCATATGACAAATTCCTGTTTTCGCTTGAGAGATAATCCAAAGATAGAACATCAGCCATACAAATCTGAGTTTGGGTGGCTAAGCTCTGGCTTGTATTCGAGACGTTAAATCCAGAATCCAAAAGGAAATCATGAAACTCTGAGTTGTCGTATTGATAGTATTTCTCGATAACATCAAATGAAGCATATTCATCTAGAACGAAATAATAGATGTTTGGCATATATTCCGCGAGGGATGACTCTACTGGAATTTCAATACTCTCAAGCGAGTCATCACGATTACTTTTAATTATCGCGATCTCTTGCGGAGCTTTGGTTGTCAGACTTGTTTCTATTTTTGAATATAGTTTGCCAGCAACGCTTACGGTATTAATCAAAAATAGTCCACAAAGCGTAGCTAAAGATACAAATACTATTCTTTTCAAAAGAGCCTTACGTTGGAGTAGCTTTAAGGTTATCCAAATTGCTGTAATTGAAAGTAAAATAATAATAAACGACAGCCCAAATGCCAATAGAGTTGGGATGTGTTTTTTAATGGCACTATATAAAACGCCATAGTTTAAAAACAAGAGCATTGAACTTGTCGTTATAAGGCAAGAGAATGTAATACTCTGACGAAGAAAATATTGACAAATAAAAAACAGAACGACACCACACGCTATTGATATCAGCATCGGCTTCAAAGCGGATGCAAATGTCATCTCCGTTATATTATTTAGGAACAATAGATACATGGGTAGCATACACGATATAATTATCGTAAATAAGCATACGAAAAGCAGTCGCCAATACCGTTTCTTTGAAGCATGTTTCTTTGCTATAACGGGATCAGTTTTAATATTAACTTCCAAAGAATGTTGCTTATACCTATCGCTGTTTACGGGCCTTATAGAATCATTCATACACTCATCTGTTTTTCTTTGTTTTCTTATCTGTTAACTTTTTTACAAAGCTAGTTAAATAGCTCTTTAGCTTAATATAAAAATGGTGGGGTTGCTTTCTTTGTTGTGTTACGACACCATTTTGGGGAGACACTGAGTTTTTATTCTCCGCTTTGTGCTTAATTCGTGTTTCTTCAATTCGAATTGACAGATTTTGTAACCAGGCCTTTAACTTTTTCCAAAAAACTGCAATCGTTGCCCCGAAAGCAATGAAGATACCCGCGACAATTTGAAAAAGATAAGAAGTTGTTGCTGGATCGATATAGGCATGAGCAGTTCTTGTAAAAAGAACAGAAACCCAAAAAGTAAAATATGCGACTTCCAGTATGCGCTTTATTTTGTTTTTCATTTTCACATCTCCACGTAAACTTTTGGTGGCAACTAAACAATCGCAGCTTCAATTCACATTGAATCTGTGTTATTGAGTTCCTGCATATTTTACATTTCAATCCGAAATAGTGCATGGTTCTAAACGTACCATATATGAGAAGTATTCGGTAGCACATCAAATCACCCATTATGGGTTATTTGGTCTAAAAAAGATTATTTCAACCTGTAAATACATCGCATATAATTAGATAAGGCTACAAAATGCTGAAAGAGTGTTGGCTACATGAAAAAATGCATCACTAGGCTAAAAGAAATCCCCTTGCTAGGTAACATTAATCCAATTATCAATTTCTCCCTAATATGGTTATTCCTATCTTCGACTGTACTTATGTCATCGGCATACAAAATTGCATTTTGCAATAGTATAATGCAATTTCAGACAACTGATTATTTAGTCGAGCATCTATATGGATTGGCCACAGTAGCCCAAATTTTGGGTTTGTTGATCAACGGTATAATCACAAAAATTTTTAATGATAGGAAAAAGCAACTACTAGTAATCATATTCTTCACTCTGGCTATGAGTATATTATTATTTGTTATCCGGTATGAGTTTATTCCTTATATAATAGCGACACTGTTTTTTCTCTTTGGTTTATTAATCTCTTTATCGATAGATATTTTTCTAATCAATACCTCCGCAAGTAAACGCATAGTCATACTAAGTGCAGTATTGATTGCCAACTCTTGTTTTTCATTTATACTTAAGTCGTTTGATACTCTTGATTTCAGTACTATTTGTCTCATCAACTTCTGCATTATTCTAATAACATCATTCTTTTCGATTAATCTTCATTTTATCCCTTCCAAAACAGATAATGGCATTAACAGATTCGGCAAGAAAGATAGTTTCATGCCGTTCGTTTCCATTATGATTTATTTCTCTGCTATTTCACTAGTTAAAGGTTTACTTTTGCAAGGAACTTACCCTCGAATAAACGCGCAAATTCCCAATTTCTATTTTATCTTAACTATTTCATACATAATTTCTCTTGTTATAATTCTTCTATCAGTGAAAAAAGATCATTTGGGAATTGTTGTTTATATTGCGAATTCTTTGATAATGTTGTCCTTGCTTTTATTATTTGTTGCTGGGAATTCTCCCGCTCATTACTTAATATCGTGTGTATTAATAGGCGTTGCTTTAGGCATTAATGATGTTTTTTGCTTTGATACATTATTTGACGTTTCCTGTCGCATGTGTAATTCTCAGATCATCATAGGATTAGGGTTTGGTGTGAGAGTTTTGTTCATATTTCTTGGCATAGTAATAGCAGGACAATATCAGGAAACAGAAACAATTCAGTCAAACTTGTTAATAGTCCTATTCAGTATAATTGCAACAATGGTTTTGCCATTTTTAAGAGTAGCAATCACAAGGATTTCTCCGGATTCGGTTTTTCGCATTAATCCTATCGAGCTAAAACACAATGATACTTTTGTTGGGCTAAATACTTCTCCGGAAGTAAGTCTTCACATAGATCAATCTTTACCTGTCTCTGATTTTTCATACCTGAGTTGCTTATCAAAACGGGAGAATGAAGTCCTCGCTTTGGTACTGAAGGGTTACCCTAACGACTTAATATCATCATCGCTTTTCATTTCCAATAATACACTGAAAAAACATTTGCAGAGTATTTATAGTAAGCTCGGGGTACATAGCCGAGCAGAACTTTTTAAACTATTACTAGATCGTCAACATTAGGTTAAATTGATGAAAAATATATGGGAGCTTCTGGGTTCTTTTATCAATAATATCTAGGTGTTTCGTGTAAGCGTATGTTGCAAAACAGGACTATAATTTGGCAATTCTTGTTACGGTTTGCTGATTCTGCTCACCAATCCATTTATACAAGGTTTGCCGTGCGGTATAGCCAAGTACGCGGATGGTTTCGGTTAAAGAACGTGGATCCTTGTGCATTTCTAGTGCGGGGATTCGCTTTTCGAATGTAAACAATGTGATCGCGTCCCTATACAAGAGCCTTCAATTGTCCAGCTTTTTGTCCGTGCCCCCCTATCGTCTGTAAATATTTCAAAAGCTATGTGAATCAGAATATCTTCAAGTAGTTCATCCTGGCTTTTGCAAGACTTGCTATGGTTGGTTCCAACTCAAAAATCGGTTAGTTTTCTTGATATTTTTAGTTCGTAAAAAACGTTGCAACCCCGCAAAAACTGCCGCTTTTTCTTTCCAATTTTCGAACGTCGAAACTTAAAAAAACGCGCCTTTTTTGCGGGTTTTTCCGGCCTCGATAATCGCGTTTAGGAGCGCCATTTCGCTGAGTATTTGCGCCCCCCCTCCTTTTTTACCGCGCACACTTGGAAGAGGCTAAGGCCCCTGGTCGTAGTATCTTTCTATTGGTTTTGCTTGACCGGGGGGGGATAGTATTCCGCTACATCTGTTTGTAGCTAAAAAGTTAATCCAAATCCCTTTTCTCTACTTTGGACGACTCTGTAACTATCAACCGATACGGCTTAATAACCACTACTCCGTATGAAAACATCTCACTAATAGCATCAGCAAGCGTGCGCCTGCCTGAGGTTGTTCTTGGAATATTTCCTTTGAGTTCAGGCCGTTCTGCTGCTTACAACAAACAGGTTGTATTCCCAATCAGTCAAGTTTCTTTGCCTCATAAGCATGTACAGATTCATATCGTCGTTGAGCGGGCGAGATAGCTTATTTTTCTTCGTACCCATTATTTCACGCCGCTATAGATTTAGACTGTCCTGCGCGTTTGCAAACGTCTTCCTGCGCATTCCGAGTGGTGGTTCACCACTCCTGGCACAAGAGTCTTCTTTCATCAGCAGCATTTCGTGTAATTACTTGCTAGTACCTGCTTTTTCAAGCAGTCCCACACTACAACGAATCACCAGGTGATGTATCCACTCTGGATTGGCTACACTAAACTGTACAGAAAAGATAAGGTAATGGTATTCTCTTGAAGAGAAAAGAGAAGGAGAAAACCATGACCGAAAAACGAGCAAGAAGAACGTACAGTGAAGAACAAAAGAAGCAATTGGTTGAACTGTTCAACCATGGCAAACCCAGAGGCGAAATCATCCGTGAGTATGATTTGACAGCCTCAGCTTTTGACAAATGGGTGAAACGGATCAACGCCACAGGCTCCAGCCGGGAGAAAGATAACCGAACCTTTGAAGAGCAAGAATTGATCAAGCTTCGCAAGGAAAATCAGCAGCTGCGAATGGAGAATGATGTTTTAAAGCAAGCGGCGCTGATATTCGCACGAAAGTAATTGTGATCAAAGCCAATGCCCGCAAATACTCAATATCAGCGCTGTGCAGATGTCTAGGCATTGCACGGAGCACCTTCTATTACGAATGCCATGATCCGATAGACGAAAGTGATCTCGAAGAAGCGGTTCAAATGGCATACGACGAGAATCGTCGCGTATACGGTCAGCGAAAGTTGAAGCGTGTGTTATTCCGGAAAGGCTGGACGGTTTCACGTCGTCGCATCGGACGAATCATGGCGAAACGCGGCTTGGTTTCGGCCTATACTTGTAAGAAATACCGTGTACATTCATCAAAGAGCAACGAGGCCGCTATTCCCAACCTTCTTGCCAGAGATTTCAACAATCAGGCTCCTGGAGCCTGTGTCGTGAGCGATTTGACCTATGTCCGCGTCGGAACAAGATAAATGGTTTCCGTTTCATGCGCTGTTTGGTGTCACTTTCATGCATGGCGACTTTCACTGTCTGCTCCCATATCATACCCTCATCCAAAAGAGAATCTGATCGGAGAAGCGCCCTTGAATTCTTTGCCCTTATCAGAGTGCTGAAGCATGCTGGCTGTCGTTTGATGGCCAGTCTCCGGTACTTTCGCTCAAAAACGAGCAAAAGTCTTTTCACTCGGCCTAAGTATTCGAACTTGCGATATAACCAGTCTTGATAAACTAATTAACCTGCAGCACGGTGTACAATTTTGTTCGCCGTCAATTAAGCCTTTTTCGGTAACTCATGCTTTAAAACAGCATTCATTTGCTCACAAAACGCTGTTACTTACTCCAACAAACAGATCATCCTTTGACAGATCCGGAAAGAATCGGGATTGGATGATGCATGCTTCATTCCAAGTAAACGGAGAACGTCCTTCAATTTTGTTGTAAAGCGCTCTTGTGGTAACTCCCATTGCGTCAGCGACGACTCTCATCCGGATCCCACGGTCATAAAACGCAGTCTTCAGCTTTCTGTATTCCATACATTGTCCTTTCTTGTTCCATCGTTGGTACTTTCAATAGACTTAATATAGTACCTTCGTTTGAACATGTCAATGGAGATTTTCAAGAATACGTTCCTTTTAGGGAACTATTTCATCTTGACTTGTGGATAGAGTGATGTTATCCTCTTCATGAGGTGATCAACATGGGGCTTGATAAAATCAACGAAATCAGAAAAAAACAACACATAACAATCGAAGAGTTGTCCGTGCGCTCCGGCGTTCCATTAAGCACGGTAAAGAAGATCTGTGCCGGCATTACTACAAACCCGAATCTTGATACTGTCATTGCTATAGCACATGCCCTGGATTGCACCATCGACGATCTTGCAGTGAAGAATCCCCCTACGATCACTGCAGCCGCTGCGCATTTCAACGTCGACAAGCTCACGCCGGAAGGGCGAGAGCGGTATCTGGAATTCATCGAATTCTTAGCCATGAAATACTTGAAGGATTGAACTGCTAAAGACTATGTCAGTGGTAAGAATGGATAGATTTGAAGAACTGGAAGAAGAAGCTTACGCTCTCGGAGTTCAAGTGAAAGTCATCGATTTCCCGGATCCCGGCTTGGATGCCACCTATATCTCCACCGATAAAGCAAAGCACATATTCCTTCGTAAAGGCGGTACATTGAAGGAGCGAGCGTGTTGGATGGCGGAAGAGCTGGGACACCACTATACCGGGCAGGATCGAATTCTGATCTATGACTCTGTCGATGATTGGCGCTCGGAAGCACGCGCACGGCGTTGGGCACACAACAGGCTGTTATCCCCGGACGCGATCCGGACTGCAGCCCAAAACACCGACGACATCTTCGAGATCGCCGACGCGCTCAATGTGAGCGTTGAATTCCTGCGGGAATCGATCGACGACTTTCAGTCAAAAGGGATCTGGTCCCTGATGCACAATCCCGCCTAAGAAATGAGAATAGAAATGCCACCCGGTGCGGGAACACCAAGGTGGCGGTTGCAGACAGCATTACCTAGGGAAGGTCTCTTTTCTGCGCCCTAAATATACCACAGAGTCGGAATCAGCACAATGCCATATATATTCCGATCAAAGAAATACTTTGATTGGACAAATTCATGATATAAGGAGGTACAGCATATGCCAACAAGAATTGTAGAAGCTCAATGGTTATCGAAACAGAAACGATGGCAGATCAAGGTTCAGGCAAACGGTGTCCGACGTGCGTTCACCAGTTCCATTCCCGGCCGCGCAGGAAAAGCTGAGGCACATAAAAAGGCCGATGAGTGGTTGGCTTCTTCTCTTATCGGATCAACCTCTCAGGTAACTGCTGTATGGGATAAGTGGGTGGATTCACTGAATAGTGCCGATGCTATAAAAAAGGCCGGTTCGTTCTGGAAGCTGTATATTGCGCCGGTTATAAGCAAGAAACAAATTGGCAGTGTTACAGAAGGCGACATTCAGGAGGTCATCGATCGTGCCGCAAAGAAAGGGTTGGCATGGAAAAGTATCTCAAACATTCGCAGCATCCTCGCCGGGTTCGCAAAATGGACACGCAAGAACCGATTCACTACGCTTACAACAGAGGACATCACTATTCCCAAGAATGCACCGAAAGGAAAGAAGTCCATTCTTCAACCGTCCGACATTGTTAAGATGTGGTCCATGAAGCAAACCCCATATAGCAACCTTTTCAAACTCGCGGTGCTTACAGGGTTACGCCCCGGTGAGTTGATCGGCCTACGATGGCAGGACATAGTTGGACCGCGGCTTCATGTCCGGCGCGCAATCAACTACTCCGGTGAGATTACGGAAGGTAAAAATGAGAATGCGCAGCGCGTCATCTGGCTTGGTGAGTATGAACAGAGTATCCTTGAGCAGCAACGCATCTATCAAAAGAAGTCCGGTATCATCTCACCTTGGATTTTCCCGAAATACGACGGCCAACACACCAAACAGCAGGCAGTAACGCGCGGATGGAGGACGTTCTGCAAATACGCCGGTATATCGACGAATGTCACACCCTACGGCTGGCGGCACACGTTCGTCAGCATCAACAACGAGATGCCAGAGGGGTTAAAGCGCCGCCGCGTCGGTCATGCGATGAACATGGACACCGAGGGCGTATATGGGCAGGCAATCACAGGCGAGGACGAACTGGCGGCGAGTTATGTAAAACAGAAATTCGACGCAATTTTCACCACCATGCCAAAACCCACTTTGTAACCCACTTGCTAGTTAAAAGGCGCGGATTACGAATTCACGAGTAAGAAACATGATTTCAAGAATCCCGTAATTAGGCGCTTTTCAAACAAATACGTATCGATAGTACGCGTGCACGTATCGCCCAAATCGGGTTCGAGCCCCTCCATCCCCACCAAAAACAAGAGTCCATCGAATGATGGGCTCTTTGTTTTTGCGTTGTTTCAAAGGAGATTCGTATACGATGCAGCAAAGCGCATCGTCTCGGAGAAATATCCTCATTTGAAAATGTAAAGCATTTTCTACTCTTCAAAATTTCTCACGTAGCCGCGTTCAGAAAACGCCGCAGTGTCGGCGTTTTTAGCGACTGGGAAGCACCGCTGACCAGCCTGCGCCAGCAATAAGCGCAAGCAGAAATCGCAACAGCACTAATATGAACTCCCCGCCTGCTAACAGCACTTGGCTTCCATGCGTTCATTCAACAGCAACTCAGTTTTGTGCATTCTCGGACGGATTCTGCGTATCCCGGTTCCAGTTCACTTGTTCGTCCCAATTCATATGCCTGAATTCTTTCATTATTCGCAACTGCAAAAATTCCGGATAGTGCAGATTCCCATTCTCATCCAGATATGCGCAGAAGAGCGAATTCTGATACACTTTTACCGCCTTTGTCTGCTCCTTTTCACTGTCGAACAAAACAGTTGATTCAAACTTCATAGTATCTTGGTTATCGTCAGAGATTTCGACAAATACAACATCACCGTTTTCAGCCAAAAGAACGAACTTCGACCCATCGTCGCTAATAACACAAACCTTCGTAATTTTCGAAGGATACGTGAAGATTCCTTCGCGTTTAGCGCTATATGCTTCGCTCACTTTCAGTTCCCCGGTGTCTGTAAGCTCTGCGACTCGGTTT
This sequence comes from Christensenellaceae bacterium, assembly GCA_963674535.1. Lineage (GTDB taxonomy): Bacteria > Bacillota > Clostridia > Christensenellales > CAG-138 > UBA7703. The sequence continues at coordinate 2,707,467 of OY771363.1, forward strand.
CTTTCAAAGGGTTTGTAAGCATATCTTCCTTCGTTTTTCAAAATGCTGTCCCAGCTGCCCGTCTTTGCATTTGGTGACGAATAGAGTATCTGTTCTCCTTTTAAAACTGCAAAATCCGCTTCGCCGGTCGCCGCAATATCGTCGATTCCGGTTGTAAAATCGCTGTAGTTCGTAATGTAATCGTAGATATTGACGATAAAGAACTCGCCTTTGCTGTTGAGAGCGATGAGCGCTTTATTTCTGAACATGTTACCAATCAGATTGATCGAAACAATATCGCTCAAAATCGGGCCGCGCGACGTATCCCATTTGAAATCGTTATATGACAAAGCTCCTGATATTACAACCGTACCATCGCGCCTGAGACCCGCCACAATATCGTTGCAAACTTTCAATTCAACGATATCCGACCAGCCCGATACGTCGAATTTGAAGTTGGGGTCATTGCCCGTGGTAACAACCGTTCCGTCGCTCTTCAGTCCGAACGTATAAAAGCCGGCTGCTTCAACGGCGGTGATATCCTTCCATTCGGATACGTCGCATTGCCGATATTGATTATCCCCGCAGGCAAGCACCGTTCCGTCTTGTTTGAGCGCGACTGTGTAGTTGTATCCGGCTGCGACGTCAACGATATCTGTCCAGTCGCTGGTGTTAGTCTGCCCAAAATCCTTGGCAGCAGCATTCTGAATCAGGTACCCCAGCACCCTGCCGTCTTCCGTCAAACCTATCACATGGCGGCTGCCAAGCGCAACGTCTGTGACCGTTACCCCATCAAACGGATCAGCAACAAAACAGTAGACGCTTTGCATGAGCTTATCGTTCATAATGTTAGTCTCGGCGAATACGATGCCTTGTTGCTTTTCAGTATTCACCAAATATGCGTTTCCCCAATGTACAACTTGAAGATCGGTTATCGAAGTAATTTCGTCGATCTGCTTTGGAACATACTTACTTTTTATCTCATTGAGCATATCGCCGTACTGGCTGTCGTATTCCTCCTGATTCAATTCGCTTTTCAGTATATACGCAAACCCCGGCTTCAGCCCGTTTTGTGAGTAGTTGCTGTACTCCCAATCCTCCAGAACCAAGGGTATTTTTGCCTCTATCATGTCGCATGTGATGGAATCTTCGATGGCGCGCTGTTGGTTGAATTCCACTTTAGATTTAGATAACGGTTTGCCAATATAACCAAATTCGCCGTTGTCGTATATTTTTATAATGCACTGTGTATCGGCTAATATTTTGACCGGTTTCAAAACAGGCAATGCCGTCGGAGAAGGCAACGGAGCCGGACTGGCGGTAACAGCATTCACACTTGCCGTTGCGCTTTGCGTTACATCATTGTTGTAATCGTCTCCGCTTGCTGAACAACCGAAACAAAGTGATATGAGAGCAAGAAAAAGCAATGCATAAAGAAGAAACTTACGCATATATACCTCCTGAAATTTGGTTGTTTTTGAGAAAGCTGCAATGTCCGTTGCGCATATTTTTATAGAGAACGTCAATATCCCGATAGATGAAAACGGAGCCTGCCGGAAATGTTATCAGCAGTGCTTAACTTGTATAAGAAATATAATACGATATGGGTAAAAAAACAACAAGATTTACTCGCGAGCACGGAAAGCCGCGACGGTGGAGACTCGTTGTTATCTGCCGTTTGGAACTGCTTAAGCGGCAACAATAGGATGGTTACTCAAGTGAACCAGTCTCCTTGGGGCTGTGCAATCTGAAATTCATTTGAGATTTTCTCGATATTCTGCTATCTCATCGTACGAAACAATGCCTCAATGTCGGTGTTTTTTGCTGGCAGGAAGCGCTGCCAAGAGTCTGCGCCAGCTATAAGCGCAAGCAGGCCGAGAGCGAAGCGGAGAGCCCCTCCATCCCCACCAGACAAAAATATTAGTCCACTCACGCTGAGGTGTCCCCCAAATCGTAGTCCACTTTGAAAGAGAAAAAATCGATGTTTTGAGGTGTCCCCCAAATCGTAGTCCACTTTGAAAGAGAAAAAATCGATGTTCAGACGGCGTCTGAGCCCGATTTCTGGGCAAATTCAGCCGGTGTCAGGTATGTTAGTGCGCTGTGCGGACGGAACTCGTTGTAGTCCCTTCGCCAGCGCTCTATCTTGTCTCTGGCGTCCTCCAGTGACATGAACCAGTTCATATTCAGGCATTCATCCCGGAAGCTTCCGTTGAACGATTCGATATGCGGGTTGTCCGTCGGCGTACCAGGGCGGGAATAGTCGAGCCTGACCTTGTTGAAGTACGCCCAGGCATCCAACGCACGAGAGATGAACTCGGGTCCGTTGTCGACCTTGATCCGTTGAGGCAGCCCGCGGGCTGCCTTGACTTTTTCCAACGCTTCACAGACCTGCTCGCCCCTGATCGATTTGTCCACGTAGATGACCAGGCTTTCCCTGCTGAACGTGTCCAACACCGTCAGCGCCCGGAACCGCTTTCCATTGTACAGTTGATCCGACACAAAGTCCATACACCAGCACTCGTTCACTGCCGAGGCTAACCCCTTCTCCGGAGCCCTTGGAACACTGATTTTCTTGCGGCTTGAAGGCTTTCTCAGGTTCAATCCTTCCTGCCTGTACAGTCTGTACACTCGTTTGTGGTTGATTTTCCACCCTTCACGCAACAAAAGAACATGGATTCGCCGATATCCGTATCGCTTCCGTACAGAGGCTATTTCTCTGATCCGCATTCGTAAAAAGGCCTGCTCGTCGCGGGTCGGCCGCCTCCGGTGCCATCCCCGATTGATCCGCAACACCATACAGCTTCTGCGTTCGCTCGCTTGGAAACGTTCCTGCAGGTACCGTACAGCTTCCCGCTTCTCGGCAGGCCTTAGAATTTTTTTGTCAGCACGTCCTGCAACATCACCTTATCCAGACTCAGATCCGCCACCAGCTTCTTCAGCCGGGCATTCTCCTCTTCTAGCTGCCGCAGACGTTTCATGTCGCTTGGCAGCATACCGCCGTACTTGCTCTTCCAACGGTAAAATGTCTGCTCCGCGATCCCGAGCTTTCGGCATACGTCCGATACCGGCGTACCCAATTCCGCCTGTTTCAGCGCAAAGGCAATCTGCTCCTCTGTGTAATTACTCTTCTTCATTTCGTCCACCTTTTCCTTTTTCTCAGTTTATCATTTCCTCTCTCTTTAGGTGGACTACTTTTTATGGGAGCAGGTCAACGCAGCGTTGTTCATCTCTTGACGAACCAGAAACCTCTCCGGAATGTTTCGATTGACGCGTCGATGGATCCGATACTACAATCAGAGAAAGACGACCGTCTGTTCATTTCGTATGATGAACGGATTGAGCCGATCATTGAGAATCAAGGGTTAATGTGGTATGCAGGATTTTATATACAAACAAATTGAGGACTGCACATACTGTGTCATGCGGTATCAAGGGGACGAGGCTGAAGTTGTAATCCCGGATAGCCGCAATGTAACGGTTCTGTTTGATAAACTATTCTCTAGGCACAAGGAAATTACTTCTATCCATATTCCCGATACCGTTACCGACTTAGGTGAGTTCCTGTTTGACGGATGCGAAAACCTTCGCCACATTGAACTTCCTTCCAGCCTAACGAGCTTGTGGGGTTATACCTTTTGCCGCAGCGGATTTGAAGAAATCATACTGCCGGACAAGCTGACTTATCTTCCGCCCTTTGCTTTCAAAGATTGCAAAAACCTGAAAAGAGTTGTTTGCGGTGCAGGAATGAAAAAAATACACGCTTGGGTTTTTGACGGCTGCGATCAGCTTGAGGAAGTCGTATGCGATCCTAATGTAGAGATCAGCCCGGAGGCTTATAAAACGAAGGTGTTGAATACTTGAGCATAGTATGCGTTGTGTTTCAATCCAGCCCCCAAAAACAAAGCGCAGCCCCCTGTGCATAAATACAACCCCTTGAAAGCGATCGAGCGTATTGTATCTGCTTTCGTTGGTTCAGCCAAAATAAGAGTTCATCATCAGATGGACTCTTTGTTTTTGTGAGAAAGATTGCGGCGAGAAGCCGCGTTTCGAAAACGCCACAGTGTATGCGTTTTTAGCGGCCGGCAGCGCCGCTAGCCAGCCTGCGCCAGCTATAAGCGTAAGCAGGCCGGGAGCGCAGCGGAGAGTTCCTCCCTCCGCACCAAACAAAAAATCTCTTCCCTGATATGCTTCTTTCAAGCTAGATTGACTTCAGTTTGCCAACATCATCTTGCCATTCCACAGAATTGCATCCAAGCCTTCATTGTGATTTGCGAATTGGGGTTTGGCTTTTTTTATACATCGCTGTATAATAATGCTGATTGAAAGTTGCCTGCTGTTTTCAAATGGGTTGTTCAGTAATATGCAGCTTAGCAAAGATTAACGGAGTGTGTATGTTTAAAGACAAGGTTCTCTTAATCACTGGCGGTACGGGTAGTTTCGGGCACGCTGTGCTCGACAGGTTTCTCAGCACAGATATTGGAGAGATTCGCATTTTCTCCCGCGATGAAAAAAAGCAGGACGACATGCGGCATTTCTATCACAACGACAAAATCAAGTTCTACATTGGGGATGTGCGAGATATTTCGAGCGTAAAAAACGCGATGTACGGCGTGGATTTTATCTTTCATGCCGCTGCGCTTAAGCAGGTTCCTTCCTGCGAGTTCTTCCCTCTGGAAGCTGTAAAGACAAACGTTTTCGGCACCGATAACGTCCTGTCCGCGGCAATTGAATATGGCGTTCGTCGCATTGTATGCCTCTCTACGGATAAGGCCGCTTATCCCATCAACGCAATGGGCACCTCGAAAGCCATGATGGAAAAGGTCATTGTAGCAAAGTCGCGTACCGTTTCTCAGGAGGACACGATGATTTGCTGCACGCGCTACGGTAACGTTATGTGTTCACGCGGAAGCGTTATCCCCCTCTTTATCGATCAAATAAAAAGCGGCCATGCGCCTACAATCACTTGCCCGGATATGACGAGATTCATCATGAGTCTGGATGAAGCGATCGATTTGGTTCTATATGCGTTTGAGCATGGAAGTAACGGAGATATTTTCGTTCAAAAAGCGCCCGCATGCACCATCATGACGCTGGCGGAAGCCGTTCAGCAGATCTTCCATACCTCCTACGAGCCAAAGATCATCGGCATTCGACACGGCGAAAAGATGTATGAAACGCTCCTGACGAAGGAAGAGTGCGCGCATGCCACCGACTTGGGAAGCTATTTCCGTGTGCCCGCCGATACGCGCGATCTGAACTACGAGAAATACTTCTCGCAGGGCATGCGGGAGGACTCTCTGCTGCACGAGTTCAACTCCGACAACACCGTGCGGCTTGACGTTGAGCAAGTGAAGGCAAAACTCTTAATGCTGCCGTATATTCAGGAGCAGCTGGGGTCCAATGCGTAATAAATATAACAGCTTATTGATTTGTGAGATTATGATATGAAATTTTTGGTTCTTGGCGCTTCCGGTATGGCCGGCCATACCATATCAATGTATCTGCAGGAGCAGCAGCACGACGTTCTTGGTTTCGATCAAAAAAAGGTCGTACACTGTGAAAGCGTTGTCGGCGACGCACGCGATACCGCGTTCCTGCGCAAGCTGATCACCGAAGGTAAGTTCGATTCCGTGATTAACTGCATTGGAATTCTGAATCAGTTTGCGGAGAAGAATCATGAACTTGCAGCGTTTCTGAACGCCTATTTCCCGCACTTTCTCGCTTCTGTCACAGCCGGATCCGATACGCAGGTGATTCATATGAGTACGGACTGCGTTTTCTCGGGTGCGCGAGGGCAATACCGCGAGGATGATTTGCGTGACGGGACTACGTTTTATGACCGTTCCAAAGCGCTCGGCGAGTTGGAAGACGATAAAAACATTACCCTCCGTAACTCCATTATCGGTCCCGACATCAACCCCGCCGGAATCGGTCTGTTCAACTGGTTTATGCAGCAGCAAGGCGAGATCAGCGGCTATACAAAAGCGATGTGGACCGGTTTGACAACGCTGCAGCTGGCCAAAGCGATGGAAGCCGCAGCGCAGCTCCGGGCGCACGGCTTGTATAACATGGTGTACCGCGAGCCCATCAGCAAGTTCGACCTGCTGAGCCTAATGAATAAAAACCTGCGCAAGCCGGAGATTATCATCCACCCGGCAGACGCCTTCGTCTGCGACAAATCGCTCGTCCGGACCCGTTTTGAGTTCCCCTATCTGATTCCGAGTTACGATATCATGATCTCGGAACTTGCTGAATGGGTCATTCAGCACAAGAGCATGTACCCGCACTATTCCCTCTGATGGAGCGAAAATGAAGAAGTTAAAGCTGCTGACAATTGTCGGAACCCGTCCGGAAATCATCAAGATGTCCGCCATTATCAAGAAATGCGACATCTATTTTGACCATATCCTCGTGCATACCGGTCAGAACTACGACTACACACTGAACGAAGTGTTTTTTCAGGAACTCGGCCTGCGCCAGCCCGATTACTATCTAGGCGTCGTTGGCGCCAATCTTGGGCAAACAATGGGCAACGTTCTTTCAAAGTCCTATGAACTGTTGGAGGAGTTGAAGCCGGACGCTATGATCGTTCTGGGGGATACCAACTCCTGCTTAAGCGTTATTTCGGCAAAGCGCTTAAAGATTCCCGTGTTCCATATGGAAGCGGGAAATCGATGTTTCGATGAAAATCTGCCGGAAGAAATCAACCGTCGTATTGTCGATATCACCAGCGATGTGAACTTGTGCTATACGGAGCATGCGCGGCGATATCTCAACGCGCAGGGCGTGGCAAGAGAACGAACCTTTGTGGTCGGTTCGCCAATGGCGGAGGTTTTAAGCGGGCATCTGGAGCAGATTCAGCAAAGCAGAGTCCTGGAAGAACTGTCTCTTGAAGCCGGCGGCTATATCCTTCTTTCGGCTCATCGAGAAGAAAACATCGACGATGAAGCGCACTTCCTGTCGCTGATGAACGCCGTCAACGTGTTAGCGGAGCAGTACGGCATGCCTGTTATCTACAGTACGCATCCGCGCAGCAAAAAATTTATCGAAGCCCGCGGATTTACGTTCCATAAAAATGTTCGCAGCTTAAAACCGTTTGGTTTTTATGATTACAACCATCTTCAACAGCATGCCTTCTGCGTTGTCAGCGACAGCGGAACCGTACCCGAGGAAGCATCCTACTTCCATTTCCCCGCCGTATCGATCCGCACCAGCACCGAGCGGCCGGAGGGGCTGGACAAAGGCTGCTTCATCATCGGCAACATCACCGCAGAGCGCGTGCTCCAGGCGGTCAGCATGGCTGTAACGATGCACGAGCGCCACGATGAAGGGCTCAGTGTGCCCGACTATATGGATGAAAACGTCAGTACAAAAGTTGTAAGGATTATTCAGAGCTACACGGGCATCGTCAATCAGATGGTGTGGCGAAAAGAGTAAACGCTTTTTAGCTCCTCAATACTGCGGCGCAACCCCTTGCATTTTACCTCGTATAGAAAATATACGAGGTTTTGCTTTGTCAGCAATCGGATCAAGCCGCTTTTCTTTGGCGTCTTCTGCAGCAGCGACTCATACTGCTCCGCCTGAATGGCAGCCTCCCGCTCGGCCGTGTCATTTTCCGGCATGAGCGCCTTCTGGCGTTCGTCGAGCGTCTCTTGCGCGCGCTGCCTGCAATACTCCGCCGCAGCCCGGTTTCCATGCCGCCCGCAGATCGTTTCATTCTCCAGGTAGAAAAGCCTTACGGTTCCCGATACGCGGCACATATCAGATTTCGAAACTTTTTCCAGCATAGAAATCCACAAATCGTCTTCCTGCTGCGCATGTGATCCGATCACACGGGATCCCTGCTCTCGATTGATTCGAACCTTTACGTCGCAGCTGCCGCAGCAGTGCACGCGCTGGTTTTGAAAGAGGCGAAACCAAAAATCGTAATCCTGCGTCGTCCGCAGCGCTTCGTCGAAATAGCCGACCCGATCAAAATGAGAGCGATGAAACAGCACCGTACAGCCGTTTACCATGCGGCAAAAAACAGGGAACATCGGCGTATCCAGCTGTTCAGGCGTCGCTTTTTTAGAAAAGTCGGTCTTTACGGAAAGATGAAGCTCTGGATACCAGATGATATAAGGCGAATACAGTATGGCTTCTTTCGGAAGACTGCCGAGCTCCGTCATCTGATGCATGATTTTGTCCGGCAGATACAAATCGTCGTGCGAAAGCCATGCAAAGAATTCCCCCGTCATTTGGTGGATGCCGTAGTTCAGCGCGGATGCCGCTCCCCCGTTCTCCTTTTGGAAATACCGTATCCTTTCGCCGTAAGCGCGCGCAATAGCATCCGTTTCGCCGTTATCGGCGGATCCGTCGTTGACAACAATCACTTCGCAGTTTGAATAGGATTGGGAAAGCGCGCTTTCAATCGCTTCGCGCAGGTAATCGGCGCCATTATAGACCGGGATGATAATGGATACGCGCGGCTGCTCCATCGTTACGCTCCTCACGCATTCGTGTTCGTTTCATTCTGCATGTTCTCTGCGCTTCTCCTTCGTTCTATAGAACAAATGAAGAAAAACAGCGCGGGTGTCCTTTCGCGTTATGGCAGCGTAACGGCGGCAAACTCCGCTTGGATACGCGCCGTTGGTTCTCTTCAGCATCCGTCAGGCTGATCAAAGCGACGCGTTGCGCGGCGTTTTCATTCGCGGCCTTGTGATTCATCGCCCTGGCGCGTTTCTTCGCTTTGCGAGCCATCCTGCTGCGCACCACAATCCGCATGAACCGTTTCAGACGTTTCCGCCTCGGCGTCGCCGGTGTGCTTGCGTTTCGAAAACAAGGCTTTCACTTGTTTTTTGAATATAAACCAGACGCCGCTGATAGCCGCCAGGCTTGCCACAACAATCTGGATAATCATACTTCCAAAGCCGGGATCTAAATACATTCGAGTTGCCTCCACGTTTCGTTTATTTATTATGAGCCCTTCAGTTTTCGGGCTGCAGATAGATCGGCGGTTCCACGAACGGCAAATCAATCTGCAGCGCGTCGCTCAGCACCGTTCTTACCGTATTCACGCCGGAGAGGCCTTCATTTTTACTGTACGTTTCGCCTCTGAAATAAACGGCGTTCAGGATTGGCAAAAACTCCGGCACAAGCATGCCTGCCGTCTCCAGATGGATTCTTGCGCCATGATCGGAAAGCAGAATAATAACACAGTCCGGATCAACTTCCAATAGATGGTTGATTCCCCTTTCGATCTGCGCGGTTGCATACTGTACGTTATCCGTATAAGCATTTGGCGCATCCCAGCCAATGCTGACAACGCTTGCGTCCTTGATTTCGCCATCTGGATAAAACGCAAACGGCAAATGCGGGCATAGGATATGCGCATATAGCATGACAGGCGTCTCGCCGTTTTGCTGGTAGTTCTCGATATACGAAAAACTATCCTGCACCATAGTAACGTTTCGATCGAATATGGACGCATTGTTCTTCTCATCCATCCATCCCCACAAAGCGTACCAGATTCCATCCACCGCGTGCAAGACCGATTCGTTCCAAAGCAACAGCATGAAATCGACTTCGTTTTGGTCAAACGTAATGTTCACTGCCGTTCTTGTTTCCATTTTCAACACTTCGTCCGCGTTTACATTCCCAAAGCTGTACATCACGCCCGGATTGTCGATTGCAATTGAATGGTATCCATTCGCGCGCAGTAAGTCGAAAAGATACGCTTCCGTCCGATAATCCGCATAATTGCTGTACAAGCTCTTTCGAGGCGTGCCGCTCATTTGAAGATTTGACGGAAAGAATACATAATCCAAATTCAAGAGGTTGGCGGATTGTACGTCTGTTGCCGCAATTTCATTTTCACTTGTCGACGACACATGAAAGCCTTTTCCAGTTAAGTATGCATCAAAGGATGTGTTATCAAATCCAAACTGCTGTTTGAGCATGTCGGTTCGAGCGTACTCATCCAGCAAGATCAAATAGATGTTTGGTTTTTCCGCGTTTGTCAGTTTATCGTTAACAGGTCCTCTTTCGCTGATAACCGGCGTCGTTGTCTCTCGTATCGCCTGCTTAACGGATAGAGATACACCCGCGAAATTTCCGACCACGTTGAATAGAATCAACCCCCAACCGATAACGCAGAGTAGAAGCAGCAACTTTGATTTTACGTTTTTCTGCGAAATACGCTTCACAGGACGGCGCAGCACCAGCGCAATCACCGCTGCCAGCAAAGCCAATATCACGATAAGTGCTGTTTTGCTTATGGTAAACCAGGAGTTAACGGCTTCATGAATTTTTAGGAAGTAAAAGGCCGTTTCAAATGCAAGACCGGATAGCAGTGTTCCGAAAAGCGCGTCGTTTATCAGAATACGAATCACCAGATAGATGACCAGCATCATCGAAACTGCAATCAGAACGTTCAGGGTGAGTACATTGAGCTCTATCTTTCTTGCGTTTCGTGTCCACACAAAAACGACTTGAAACAGAGCAATGCTGATGACGGAAAGCAGCCCGAAGAGCTCGTATCCCTTTGCTCGTTCTGTCTTTGTTTCCTTTGCTTCATTCTTGTTCCGCATGTTTCTCTCCTCTGACGACGGTTGTGCAAGCGTTTTTGCAAATCTGCTGCAGCCCCTCTTTACTAGGCTCGCTCCGTGTTTCGTTTATCGTGTTCATCTCCTGATTCGTGCACCGACCCAGTCTACGCGGCGCAGTCATCTAAAATCCAGTTGCGGTGGTCTACACGAGGTAGTCTTTGACAACCGGGATTTTATTCAGCGCATACGAAACCAATAGACTTAATACATATATAACAACTGCAAATGCAGGTATAGAAATCCATAACGAGAGTATACTGGGTGTTATTCCGAATTGCGTGAAGCACAGAATAATCAAATCATGACATAGATAAGCGCCAAAGCAGCAGCGTGAAATAAGCCGTAGCGCTTTTCCCGCGGAGCTTGAAATCTTAGCCCCCTCCGTAACCCTCTTTATGAGGTAAAAACCCGAGGCGGCATAGCAGGCGATATTCAGCATCGTATAAGAAAAGAATCGCTCTGAAAGCATCCCGGCTCTGCTCGACTGGATCGTTACCCCGACAATCGTCCCTGCTAACCCGCAGATACCCGCAGCATAAAGAACGTATTCCAACCACTTTGGTAGCTTGACATTGGCAAGGTAATAGCTAAGCACAAAGTATCCAATAAAGCCGGCAACAAAGCTCGGGCTGGCAGCCGTTAAAAAGGGCATGATATGATCGGAAATCCACTGGTTTTGCGAAAGAAGCGGATATACGCTTGACACGAGAAAAGAGAGAACCAGCATGTACTCCATCGTTCTCTTGCTTGTAACGATTTTGCGCAGCAGTGGCGTAACGAGATATAACCCAATCAGAACATAAAGAAACAAAAGGTGGTAATTCCCTTTGGGGAAATACCTGCCCTTGCTCAGCGTTTGCGGATCAAAAACGATCTCGCCTGTTGCGAAATAGTTCCTCGCCACATAGAACAGCGCATAGATCAAGTTCCATACAATCAAAGCGATTAAAAGGCGTAGAATATGCCGAAAAAGATATCTTGGCGTAACGTCTCTTTTGGGGTCGAGCCAAAGTGCGCCCGAAACCATGATTAAAAGAGGAACGCATAGTCTGGAAAGCGAGTTGTAGCCGACGCAAATCATCCAGCTTCTTGTTGCGATTGGATGATTTAAAATTGTCCACGCAGACATATGAAGAAGTATCACAAAGAAAATGGCCGCAATCCGCGCTAAATCCAGCCAATATTTCCGTTCTGTCACGTTGTTTGCCTGCGAGATGCTCTCGTCCATCCCAGACCTGGCTCCTCTCAATGCGCTTGCATAAAACGAAATGCCAAGCAGTAGATTCTAGTGATGTCTTCTACTCGTTATCACCCATTTGGGCCACCGTAATGGCGCCGTTATTCGCCAGCAGCGACTGTTTTGAATTGTCGCATCATCCAGCGCGTCGCCTATTTCGTCCCGCATATAATCGCGATAAGCATGATACTTTCCCAAAATTCCTTTTACCATGCTTTTTCTTGTATAGCTGAGCGCGCGGAGCGGTTTCGTAATTCGCCAGGATTTCGAATATTTCAGCTCATACCGTTTCAATGCTTCTTTTTCGAGAATACAATTCATCTGCAGTTGCTCGACCGCTCGAACCGAGCTTTGCGCAGGCGGATGCGAGTCCATAATCTCCCGGTAAGCGCTCATCATTTCATCAAGATACCGCTCTAGTGTATAGCGTTCTTTTGCATAACGCAGAGACGCGGTTCCATGCTTCTCCAGTTCTTCCGGGTGGTCGATCAGCATTTGGAATGTTGCCGAGAACTCGGACTCCTCCACCGCGATTCCGCATACGGGAGACTGAATGACATCCGGCAGAGCCGTCCCGTTCAGCGCCAGAACGGTTTTCCCGCAGCTCATTGCCTCAATGGCCATCATGCCGAATGCTTCCTGTCTGGAAGGCATCAGAAAAATATCGCACGCCTGATACAGCTTTGCAAGTTGGGTATCATTCGTTAGCCACCCATAATCCTTAATATTGAAACGGCCGCGGAACTCATTCATTAATCCGGTTTGTCCGACCAGCAGCAGCGTAACCGGTTTTGAAAACTTTGCTTGGCGCAGCGCCTGGGTGATGACGTCCAGCCCTTTGAACGGGCTTTTATCCGCCCGGAACATGATTGTCAGGTGATCCTTCGGAATGCCAAGTTCCTCCTTCGCCTCCGCCGCGTCTTTGGGGTGGAAAAGATTCTGATCGACGCCAAACGGAATGCGGTAAATTCGTTTTCCCTGGAAGACCGGAGACAATCGAACCTGATCCTCCATCCATCGCGAAGCAACGATCAAGCTGATATCCGCGTTTTGAAAAGCGGTTTCCTTCTCCAAAAAACGAATTGCGCTGGTATCCGTTTTTATTGCAAATGGAATATCAGGATATTGGCAGTCGAAACACCCGGTTCTCCATTTATCGCAAACCCCATGATGAATGCAGTGTCCGCCTAAAAAGAAAGCGTCATGCAGCGTAAGAACCATGGGTTTCAATCGAGAAAGCACCGGAAGAAGCTGAATATCAAAATCCGTATTGTGTATCAGGTGCAGGTGAACGATGTCGCTATACGCAAAGTACTTACTGTTCAGCAGCCACTGCGCAAAATTTTCACAAGACGCGCGCTCTGCAAGAATCGTATCGCTGTCGTCCGAAAGCTTACGGCATACGCAATGAACAGAGCGCACGCCGTGCTGATTCAACAGCAAATGTAAATCATGCCCGTTAAACTTATTTCCAATCAGATCCGTATCTCCGACCTGTACGTTTATATATTCCATACAGTTCAAAAAACGCATTCTATCAATACGAGCCAGCTCCCGGCTCTTTTCACCGTCCGGCAGGTTGCTTTCCCGAATCAGCGCATGAAAATAGATCAGGATGTTTCCCCAGCAACTCTCCTTGCAAGCCCGGATTTCCGGAGGTAAATCTTCTCTGGCAAAATAATACTGAAACCACTGTTCAACTTCCGGAATCGCACGATATCTGGTAAACGAAATCTGTCCGGGATGCTGCCGCCAGTTCGCTAAAACTTTCGGCACATGAAGGAACTCGCCTTCCAGCGCCATATCCCAATACATTTCAATATCGTTGATATGCCTGTAGTTACCGCGCCGCAGCGTTTCCCAATGCGAAAATGCGCTGCGCCTGAAGAAGGTTCCCGGCGCCGCGGCGATGCAGGAAAACTCGCTCAGCTGCCTGACAAAATCCCAGTTCGGACTCTTTGTTACGCCAAGTGTCGCGCCGTGCTCATCGATAAAGCGGAAGTCGCAGTAACCTAAAACGGCGTCAGGATGCGCATCCATCGCCGCACACATCTCCTCAAGGAGGTTTGGCAGCGCAGGGTCGTCGGAGTTAATCTGTGTGAAATACTCGCCCGATGCTCTTTGCCAGCCATCATTCACCGCCGACGGTTCGCCCCCGTTCGACTTGTAAAAATAATGGACGCGCGGATCCGACAGGTAAGGCTTGATGGTTTGCTCCGTTGCATCGGTAGAGCCGTCATCAACGATCAGCAACTCAAAATCTTTCCAAGTTTGGGCAAGAATGCTCTCGATGGTCTCGCAAATCAGGTGTGCCCGATTATATGTTGGGGTTACGATGGTAACTTTAGGTCTCATTCTCTCTATCGCTTTCTGATGATCTTCTTCATAGAGTCCATCATCTTACGCGGAACCGCCGTTATCTTCCAAGAAGTTGAGTTTCGAACCTGATCCAGCTCGTCGGTCAAACGGTGGATTTCGCGCTGAAGCTGCTCGGATTGTTCAAGAGCGCGCTCCTTTTCCCTCGTCAGATCCTCGCACAGCGCGGCTAAACGCTCCACTTCTTTTCGTTCGAGCGCACGGCCTGCCGCATGCTCCAATTGGGCTGCTTCGTTCCACTTTGTCCAGCTGTCGGAACCGTCGCCCCAGCCGAAAGTTTCCGCCGCATACTGAGCCTTTATAATCAGACGGTTATCCTCTTCTTCCTTGCAGGGATAGACCACATACCCGTTCAAATAGAGCAGCTGCGTGCACATAGTCGCGCAATACTCAGAATGGTACTCAACGTAAAAAACCGGCCGAGTCTTGCGCAGCAGGTTTTGCGCTCCCTGCAGCAGCATGTATTCCGCGCCTTCCACATCAACTTTAACGATGTCCGGCACAACATGCGCTTCTTTTACATAGTCGTCCAGCGTTGTAACCGAAACCAAATGCTTGACAAACCCGTCCGGCAGTTTATCGTCCGCAATTTTCGCGTGGGCGTGCGAAATACGCGAAGTGGAACTGTAACCGCTGTCAATACTGCTCGAAAGCACCATTTCGCAGGTTCCCTTTTCATCGCTCAGCGCGAACGGTTCAACCCAAACGCACGCTTGCAGTTCTGGATTATGAGAGAGATTTCTGAATATTCTGTTGCGATTGTACGGATTTGGCTCAAAAACGACTATCCTGCCGTTTTCCCCCGCAAGCTTTGCATAAACCAAAGCGTTGGCGCCAACAAACCCTCCCACGTCGAATACGACCGCGCAATCTTTATGCGCTACGATCTCTTGCAAGTCCAGCATTGCTTCCACATCGATATTGCCATCTTTATATGCGAGGTCACAATATTCCGGCGTTGTAAGCAGCGTAATGCCGCTGAGAACGCCCTCCCGGAACGTGACTTTCTCTATTAGGGGAGCGTCGTAGAATAAATACTCGACCGCATCGTCCTCATAAGTTCCAGCAAGGGCGACTCCGCGCGCCTTTTCATTTTCCCAGCGCTGATAGTACGATATCTTGTAAAAACTATCATCCGCAGCTGCACGGAGAGAGAAAAAATGCGCTTCCGTTATCGCGCAGAACCCATGCTCAAATAATTGTGCCTGGAACGCTACTGTTGTGCTGTAATGAAAAGCAACGCCGCTCGTTTCGGAATCGGCGTTGGATTCTCCTTCAATCCCCTGAAAAACGGCTTGTCCCGCGCTAAGGTTTTCATCATTCTGGTTGTTTCTATACGCGGGCGCGTTGACAACAAGCAGCCCGGTTCGGCTCATAACGTCCTTCAAGCCGGCAAAGAAATCGTCCGCCTTCCGCTGCGGCAAAAGTTTGATGGGATCGAGTATCAGTACAACGTCAAACGGGAGAATGCGTCCGGATGAAACGGCAGAGCGTGTTTCTTGCAGATACGTAAAAGCATCCTGCTGGTTCGGCCGCATTTCCGATAGAGCGTCGCCGTCCTCCGGCGTCTGCGCCGAAGACCGCTTTGCGTCTTTCGAAATGACCGCTTCAACGCAAACGGCGGCTCCCTTTTCAGCAATATATTGGGCTTCTCCATTGCGGCCGCATCCTAAGCAAAGAACACGGCGCTTATTGAACTCGATCTTTGACAAGATCGCTTGAATCATGTCTGCCATGGCATATCCTTCTCTCCAGCTCTCTGTTTCTGTCCAGCATCGCAGCGGTATCATTCCGCGTTTGTTACGCGTTGCAGTAGAGCCCCAATTCTCAACAAAAAAGTCGTTTCTCTTATTACGATTTAGTCACGCAGCGTGGTCCACTCCAGAGCAGGACGAAAGATTCCATCGAACCTTGCCTGAAAATCTCCGCGCAGTTCCTTTCCGTCGCTGACTTCGAAAATCAGCACGGCTCCCGTAAAGAAGGCTTCCGTATAACCCAACCTGTAGTAGCTGATTCCCATCGAGAACACCCCGTTGTTCAGTAAACCGCCGGGGATTTTACACAGCGCGCAGCAGCTCTCACCCTCCGATAACGGCGCGCCGTAGTCTTTGTCCTTATTGTTAATTGTAGCAAACACCTGCGTTCCAAACGCATCAAAGAATACAAACGACAGACCTGCGCGGGCGTCTTTCTCTTTTGCCATATACTTGCAGCAAATATAGAATGTATCGTCCGTGGACAGATGCTCCAGCGGTTCAAGCTTGTCGTTGCAGATAAACGCCGAGATCAAACGAATCGCGCTGTTCTGCGGAGCGCTTTTTTCGTCGGGCCAATCCACTCTATAGTGGAACGTTAAATCTTCGCTGCCCGCGTATTCGTTGACAATCTCATTCGCTTCCCCGATCTTCACCATTCGTCCTTCGTCGAGCCATAAGCAACGCTTACACAGCTTTTTCACAGATCCCGCGGCGTGGCTCACAAACAGAACCGTCCGCCCGCTGTCGCGGCTGATATGTTCCATCGTATCCAAGCACTTCTTCTGGAACTGCGCATCGCCAACCGCCAGCACTTCGTCAAGAATGACAATATCAGAATCCAGATGCGCGGCGACCGAAAAAGCCAGCCGGACGTACATGCCCGAGGAATATCGCTTGACCGGCGTATCGATGAACTCCCCGATGCCGGAATAATCTACAATATCATCAAACTTCAGATTAATCTCCGCACGCGTCATGCCAAGGATCGCGCCGTTCAGATATACGTTCTCGCGCCCCGTCATTTCCGGATGGAACCCCGTGCCAACCTCAAGCAAGCTCGCAACTTTGCCGACAATATCAATCGTTCCGCGCGTAGGCGCCGTTATTTGCGATAATATCTTTAGCAGCGTCGATTTGCCGGAACCGTTGTTTCCAATAATACCAAACGTTTCCCCACGCTGAACTTCGAAAGAAATATCGTCCAATGCCCAAAATGCTTCCGGATCCCGCTTGTTGCTTCCGCTGATTACACTGTTTGGATCCTCTTTCCGCCGAAGATTGGCCCAGCGGTACGCCATTTGCTCCCGGATAGTGTTGTACCCGAGCACGCCTTTATGATACATCTTGGATAAATGATCTACTCTAACTATTGTGTTACCCATCGTCTATTCCTTATATTGTATCGACAAAATTTTTCTGCGCCTTTGAATAGCAGGCAATGCCGGCAATGATCACGCATAATGCAAAAGCAGTTGAGTATAAAAGCGATAAAACATTCGGCGCGCCTATCCCAAAAAGGAAGTATTTGAAATTTACCACAATACCCGTCATGGGATTACAAAACAGGAGAAACTGAAACCGCTGTGGAATCATTTCCAACGGATAAATCACGGGTGTTGCATACATCCAAAGCAGCATCGCAAACGAAAGAAAATAAATCAAATCGCGATACTTCACCGTTCCCGCCGCAACCAGCAGGCCGAATCCAAATCCCATCCCCGCCGCAATAATCAGCAGAAATAACGCAAACAGCACTTTGTACGTCATCGGAATCGGCGTTCCACTGACCGAATAGCCGACCGCAACAAGAATGAGTATTGCCAACTGGATCAGCGTGATTGTAAAGCTCGAGATCGCAGCGGCAATTGGGGCGGTCAACCGCGGAAAATACACTTTGCTATATACGCCTGTATTCTCAATAAACGTGTTGGATACCTTATTCATGATAATTGAGAAACAGTTCCAGCATACAAGTCCGGAAAAATAAAAAATGAACGCCGGATAACCGTTTGTAGGTATTCTTGCAATAAACCCGAACACCAGAGTAAACACGAGCGTCGTCATGATCGGCTGCAAAGCAAACCATGCGGGACCCAGAATCGTTTGTTTGTAAATCGCGAAAAGATCCCGTTTGACAAACAAGCGAATTAGGTATTTATATTCTTTCAGCTCTTTTAAGCTGACGCCGCTTCCTTTACTGGATGCGGAGATATGTTTGACCCGTTCTTCCATGCCTTTGGTCAATTCCTCCCTGAAATGCTTCTTTACATGCCCATTATAGTAACATGGCCGCGAATAGAAAACAATTGCAACCGGCAATGCTGTACGCGTCGCTTCCTGCGTGCATGCCGGCCCGAATCAGCGAGCCACCCATTAGCCTCCTTCTAGAGGGATGGGACTAGCGAACATGAAAATGATACAGCGTTCGTTTGGAGTCCCCGATTTGTTCTTCGGAACGCAGCTCGAAAAACTCACTGAAAGTCGTTACGAAGTCTTCCTGCGTGTAGTTTGGGAAGATATCCGCTCTCGTTGCGAGCAATATTTGAACCTGAGAATCCTCCTTGGGAACGAACTCAATAATCAGATCGCCGGTCATCTGAGAGAGCCACTTTGCAATTTGGCGAAATGGCAGATTGTTGGAGATTGCTAAATGATGTATCACCGCAAGCATGAGAATGCAGTCCGGGTGCCGCCGCTGGTCTATGGTCTTACGCTCCTGGTTTGCAAAGCCAATTCCCGGGCTCGGATTTGTTAAATCCAGCACCAAAGGAAGCATCTCCGTTCCGTTCCGTCTGGCCTCGGCATAATTGCGTTCAACAGCAATCGGGTCGATATCAAAAGCCACAACAGACGCCCCGACTTCAAGGGCAACCTTTGAATACCGCCCGTCGTTTGCTCCCAAGTCCCACACCATAGAAGGGTGAATGGCGGAGAGCATTTCGAACACCAGCTTCAGTTTGCTGTCCGAAGCGGACGCAGAGTAGTTGGTGTGCTGATAATAATCGCTCCACTCCGTTTGCACGTTTTTCAGCTCCAGCGCTTCAATCCCGCGAATCATTGCTTCGATGAGTGAAATATGCAGGTTTAGCGGAAGCGACACCGCCTTGGTTTTGCTTTGTTCGGTCGCTTTTCCGTCCGCCGAATGTTTTGAAATCGATTTTGCATGCCAATCAATATGCTGTTTTGCAAATAGACCGCCTTTCCCGCAAAGCAAAGTAGCGGCAACATCCAGCGGGATTCCGTCGATGAATAATGCCATTAAACGGCTTAACCGTATATCGGTGTAGCACATCAGCAGCAGCGGCGCAAGAAAATGCCGGCAGAATTGCCCGTATGCCACCCAGGGCTCTCCCGGCGTATAAAAATCAAAGGAGAGCGTATCAATCATAATTGGGCGGCCGTGCAGGAATTGAATGTTGTAAGCGCTGGCGTCTTTCAAAATCATGCCTGCACCCAAAGCCTTGCGGTGCATCTTCAGCGTCAATAATGCGGCGTCTTTGATCTGTCCGAAAGACCACTCATATACATATGAAACATACGGAATTCTCTCCGCCTGAATCACCAGTGCCCCCGCGTCACTGACGCACGGAGCGTTTGTTTCCCAATGCCGAATCAGTATCCCGCTGCTTTGCAGCTCCTGCGCAAGACCGCATTCCATAAGCTTTCTATACTGCGGCAAATATATCGTATTGATTTGGCGATAGATCTTCCCGTCTTCTTCAAACACGACGCCGGAAGGGTCGCGAAACGAACTGAACTCCATTTTTTGCATGGCCTGTTAACGTATTCCTTTCTTTCTTCGGTCTGTCGAGCCGCTATCAATCAATCTGTGCATCCGCAGGCATAGGAGTTGAGCGACGATATGCCGTTCAAGCTTCTGCAGAAACCGCTGTTGTCCTGTTGCATAGCCCTCGGCTAAGTTTACGCTGAATCTGTATCCAACGCTATCCGCGCATCATCTATTACTGCGTGCCAAGTACGCCAATCCCACCCTGCAAGCCTTGCCGCTCTACCAATCCAAAACGCTCCTCAACACACAAATCTGCATACAGGAAGGTTCATCTGCTGCAGAATGAAGCGGTATCAGATGAAATGAGACAGCATGCGCATCGTCAGCGGCAGCCCGGCCGTACGAAGCGCGGCTTTTACCAGGCGCGCTTTTGCATCCATAGCATAATCGAACACAAATAGAAACGGCTTGCACTCTTCTTTCGCATGGCGAAAACAATCCTGCCCGATGCGCTTTGGGTAACCAAGAAACCAGCTCATCTGATATGCCCAATATGCATAGCATGTTTCTCTCGTAATGGAATCAAGCGCGGGATCAAGCAGGTTTTCTGTTTCTGCTTTGAATATCTGAATGAAATCCGTATAGCTTTTTATACTTGGCGTAGCTGAAGTGTTCGTTTTCACTTCATATACCATGACCGGATCCGGCAATGTACGAACGCTCTTTGGATTGAGGCGCAGCAGCTTTCCGCACCACTCCACATCTTCGCAAAAGGATCCTTCCCGAAACAGCAGTCTTTGCCGCAAAAGAAAGTCCCTCCGGACAAACTTGTTGCATGCAGAATTGCTGTACTCCCCCGTTTGAACCAGAATTCTCATCAAATCCGCGCTGCCTCGCACTGAAGACTTTGTGGATTTATCACGAATCCTGCCGGTTTCTTTCCAAATTTTTCGATACCCGAACATCAGCAAGTCGCTTTGCCTATCTTCATCCTGCAGCAGAGCAATCCTCTCAAGCGAATCACCGTGCAGCCAGTAATCATCGCTGTCCAAAAATCCAACATATTGACCGCGCGCAATATGAATGCCTGCGTTTCTTGCCGCAGACTGTCCCTGATTTGTCTGATGAATCACTCGAACCCGCTTGTCGGTCAGCTCAAAAGCATCGCAGATTGCCGCGCTCTGATCCGTCGATCCATCGTCAACCAAGATAACTTCCAGTTTTTGATATGTTTGCGTGAGGATACTGCGAACACAACGTTCTAAAAACGCTCCAGTATTATAAATAGGAATCACAATACTGAACATTATGTCATCATTCATCAGAACAGCCTCGCTTACTGAGATAAAACCGAGTAAGTCTTTCCGCTTGTATCGAGATGTCATATTCGGCTAATCTCGCTCCGCTCTTTCTCTCCGTGCTCTTTGCCGAAATCAGCGCTTGCACCCATGCGTCTATCGTTTCCGAACCGGCGAGCCTTTGTATCAAATGCGCGGATTCTATTTCATCCGCCACCCGGTCTGAAATCACGCATGGAAGGCCGCTTGCCTGCGCCTCCACAAGCACAACGGGCATCCCTTCGAAATGGCTTGGCAGGCAAAACACATCCATTACGGAGTACAGCTTGTTTACGTCGTCCCTCACGCCTAAAAACCGCACGCATTGACGCAAGCCCAACATTTGTACCTTGTTGCGGATCTGAGGCTCCAGTTCCCCTTCACCTGCCAGCAGCAAAACCGAGTTGGGTAGTGCTTTGTGAAGCGCCGCAAAGACGTCCAGTAAAAAAGTATGGTTTTTAGCATAGGTGAATCTGCCAATATGACCTACAACCAAAGTATCCGCAGTAATTCCAAATTCCGCTCTCAAGATCCCGCGAGCGCCAATATCGAATTGGTAACGCTCCGGATCAATCGCGTTCGGCAGAATATGCACCTTCCCGCGCTGGAACCGGCGATCGCCATATAACCATCGGCCTGCTTTTTCCCCACAGGCAAAATAGTCAGTAGCAAATACTTTGGCAAATGGGCGCAGCATATACTTTATAAGAGCTTTCCCTCGTTCGCCCCAATATGCGGTACTGTGATTGTGACAGATGCGCACGGGGACACCCGCGAGAAATGCGGCAAACAACGGGAAAACGTTCAATGTATTGATGTGAGAATGGACTATGTAATACTTGTTCTCCCGAAGCAACCGCGTCAGGGTTTGCTGGTATCTAAGAACGCTGCTATATCGAGGTATCAAAAAATAACGCCCACCAAGTTGTTCAATCTCAGCGCGTTGAGGAAATGAGCTAGTTTCATGCACAAAAAAATCAAATTGAATTTGTGTTTTATCTATCGCACGATAATAATTCATTATAACCGACTCTACACCGCCACTATTCATGTTGCCTATTACATGGGCGATTCGAATTGGCTTTTTCATCTGTAGACCTTTGTCCCACTCATACTATGTATAATACTAAATCACTTGCATTTGTTTTTCAACCTTTTTAACAAATGATTATCATGTAACATCGAATTTGGAGCCCGCACAAAGAGATACTAAACGATCACCCTCGAAATTGACTAATAAGCATCGATACCGTTGATTGTCTTTTAAAGACTTTCATCTGGCTCTATATGGTTACCGGCAGCAAGAGAAATCGATCGTCCGGTAAAATTCGCTCTTTGAAAAGCCTTTCAGCAAAAATGCTCTCCGTTTCTTCTCTCAGTTTCATATAAGAAAAAGCTGAATAAGCGTTCGATGCCAGCTCGTTTCCTGGATTTTATCAATCGGAGGTATCTCCGTTTGCTGACATTATATTGCGCCTCATCCTATTTTCATTCGCTCCCTCCCTCCGCACTGCAAAAAACAATCGTCAATGGGCTCTTCTTTTTGGTTTTGCCGTTCAAGGAATCGTTTCTTCATGCTATAATGTAAAAAGCTGTAAATTGTGGAGGAATCACATTGATCATCAGTTGGATGGGGAGATATCGCGGGATTGTTGCCGCCTTTGTGCGTCACGGAAATACCGTTGCACGCTTTCAGAATACGAAGACCGAGATTTACCCGGGGATTTTTCTTTCGCAGCAGGAATGGCAGGTGCTGGAGTATATCGTCGAGCACGAAGAAGACGATTCCAACATGAACCGCATTTCCGAACGGCTGGGAATTCCGCAAAGCACATTTTCCAAAACCATCAAGCTTCTCTCGGGTTATCATCTGGTTGCAAGATACCGCATCGCAGGCGATCGCAAGAGCATCATTCTCAAAGCGACGCATACCGGCATAGAAGTCTATGAATCCTTCAGCCGCATCATCAGCAACGGCGCGTTTCAGCAGTTCTTCGAAACGCTTTCCGTGCTGACGGACGAGCAGCTCGCGGTCGTTGCCAACGCAATCGGCATCATGGACGACGCAATCAACGCGAGTTTTGCAAAATACGGCAAACGCGAACTGATTCGCATGGACGACGATCAATAGCCTTTTTCGACCGCAGAAACCATTTTCTACTCCAGCAAACTGCTGTTTTCAGGCACGGGCCGCGCTGAGCGCCCGTGTATTTTTTTGCTTTACTGTCAAACTGCTCGCTCATCATTTCACAGTCCGGTGCAGTACAGTTGAAATCCAGATTGACGAACGGTTTGAATGTTGTTATCATATTCTATGTGATACATATATATTCTATTATGCCTTTTCAAGTTCCACTATGATTCTTTTACTCGGCCTGTATCGGCATTCATCAGTTCCTCTCCGGCGACATCATGCGTAATACTGCAATAAAAATCAATTTTGATGATTGAAAGAAAGGGGGGTATTTTTTCCTGTTCTATAGGGGGGCTCTTTCAAAGATTATTGCTTAATAAGGAGAAGATGTATGGAAAAAGCAAACAGAAAATCAAAGATTTGGCTCTGCGTCGCCATCGCGCTGATGTTGATCAGCATGGTATTCGCATCCGGCATTCAAAGTTCCTGGGGTAAGGTTACCGTTAAGGATCTGCGCTGGGAAACGACGATGGGGTTCGAAATGAGCGGCCTACTGTTCGTTCCCGACGGCGTTTCGGCAGAGAATAAAGCGCCCGCCATCGTGGTCAGCCACGGCATGTTCAACAACCGCGAAATGCAGGACGCCAACTTTGTTGAGCTTGCCCGCCGCGGGTTTGTCGTCCTCTCGATGGATATGTTCTCGCACGGCTACTCGGACAACGTTCCCAACATCGGCCTTGTGACGACCGGCATGTACGAAGCGGTCAAGATGCTTTCGACCATCGGGTATGTGGACGCAACGAGAATCGGTATCACCGGGCATTCGCTCGGCGGCATGTCCAGCAACGTAGCCGTTACGGAAGACAATGCTTCCCCCGTGCGCCTGATTTCCGCCGTTCTGCTCAACTGCGCGGACGCGACGTATACGGACGCCGCAACGAATGCGTATACCAATGTATACGGCAGTCGTAACGTCGGCATTGTCGCCGCGCAGTACGACGAGTTCTTCATGCGCCAGACGGATGCGAACGGAAACGAAACATCCCCGCGCGACTACTTAAAGAACTCCAACGCGCAGTCGTTCCTGTATTTCGGCACGGATCCCGCCGGCAAGGAACTGCGTTCGCAGGGCACGGTATACACGGAAACGATCGACGGCGCCGAAGCAATGCGCGTCATCTACAACCCCGCGATCACGCATCCCTGGTCGCATTTCTCGCAGCAGTCGACGGCGGCCACCATCGCCTTCTTCGACCAGGCGCTCGGCGCGCCGAACGCGATTGCCGCTTCGAATCAGGTTTGGCAATGGAAGGAGTTCTTCAACTTTGTCGGGCTGATCGGCTTTGCGATGTTCGTTGTCAACTTTGCAATTCTGATGGCTTCCATGCCGTTCTTTGCTTCTATTAAAAAGAAGGAAGCCGCGGCTCCCAGAGCGTTTGCCAAGGGCGGCAAACTCTGGTTCTGGGCGAGCATTTCCGCAGCTGCGGTCTTTGGCGCGGTCATGTACCTGCCAATACTGAACAACGTCGGCTCGTTCTCCATGGCCAAATCCCCGTGGGCGCAGAGTTCTCCCTGGGGTGTCGCCTGCTGGGCTGCGGTTACGGGCGTATTCGCCATTCTCAGCATGCTGCTGAGCTACTACCTGCATCTCAAGAAGAACGGCGTAACTGCCGAATCCATCGGCCTGAAGATCAGTCTCAAGAATCTGGGCAAGACGGTTCTGCTCGCGCTCATCGTCGTTGTCGTTTCCTATGGCTGCGTGTTCTTTGCCGATTTCTTCTTCAAGACCGACTTCCGCATCTGGGTGCTGGGCGTCAAAGCGTTTGACGCAAAGGTCATCTACACCGCGGTGTTCCCATACCTGCTGCTGTTTTTGACCTACTATGTTGCGGCGTCCGTTGCGGCAAACTCCTTCAACAACAACACCCTCGGCAGCAAGGACGGAAAGCTCGCCTGGATCAACACGGCGGTTCTCGCCCTGTTCAGCGCAATTCCGCCTGTAGCGCTGCTCGCTATCCAGTACGGAACCTTCTTCAGCACCGGTTTCCTCGCATGGAGTGTTGGGCACATGCAGATCGTCTGGCTGTTCCCCGTGGTGGTGTTCCTGCCGGTCACAACGATCATGTCCCGCAGGGTTTTCCGGGAAACCGGCAACCCGTACCTGCCCGGCATCATCAACGGCATCCTGGTCACGCTGATTGCCTGCTCCAATACGCTGACCTGGCTGTAAAGAGCTCTCTTACCTTCGAACGCAAACCGACTCCATGGCGCTGCGCCATGGGGTCGGTTGCGTTTTGGTAGAAAATCCACGCCTCTTCGCTGTCTTTTCCCGTTTGCGTCTGCTATACTGAGCTTATCAAACAAGGAGGTGTAACTGGATGGCAACCATCGAACAGCTGGTCAAGCAATACGAGACGGACAAAGAGCTGCAGGCCGAAGTAGCGGCCATCGTTGCGGACGGCAAAGTCACCATGATGGAGTTCATGACTTTTGCCAAGAAGCACGACGTCTCCATTTCCATCGAGGATCTCCCTAAGTATATCGCGGAAGCGAAGAAACTCGGATTCATGTAAACAGCATCATTTCCCGGTTCATTATTCAGCGCTCCTGAAATTCGGTGGCTTTTCCACCGTCAACTCAGGAGCGTTCTTTTATACTGTACCCCGTTAAGCCTATCGCTTTTCGGCACGCGGTAAAACTAAAAAAACGTTTCACGGGAGAACTTGATGAAATCAATAAAAAGTTTGATAAAGAAGCGCAAAAATACACGCTCTGCCATATTGACTTTTTCCCGCCCATCGTGGTAGAATATGCACGTATTCAAGGTAAACGATTACCTTACCCGTATCCAATCCGTGAGGGTTGGATAAAAAAATAACAAGGTAAACGATTACTTTTTCGTCCGGCAATCGGATTTGCCGAGCGCCGGTCAACCGAGAGAAGGAGAACCGCCATGTCGATTACCATGAAGCAGATCGCCGACTTAGCGCAGGTATCAACGGCGACCGTTTCCAAAATCATCAATGGCAGGGACGAGCACATCAGCCAAGCCACGCGCGAAAAAGTCCTTTCGATTATCGAAGAAAACAGCTTTCAGCCGAACACCGTTGCAAAAGGGCTGCGCGTCAAAAAGACCAACACCATCGGCTTTGTGTTGCCGGATATTACGAACCCCTTCTTCCCCGAAATCGCGCGCGGAATCGAGGACGTGGCAACCACGATGGGCTTTGCGGTGGTGTTCTGCAACACGGACAACGAAGCAAAGCGCGAGCAGTCCTGCGTTTCGTTTTTGCAGTCCAAGATGGTGGACGGCCTGATCTTTACCCGCTCGCTGCGCAAGAGCTTTTTCGACAACTACCTCTCGATGAATATCCCGACCGTGGTCGTCGACCGCGACGTGGACACCGCGGGCAGCGCAATCGGCAAAATCTACGTCGATACCCGCGCCGCCGTCTACGACATAACCAAGCTGCTCATCGGTAAAGGCTGCAAGCGCATCGCATTCATCTCGGCAATGAGCACCTCGCAGACCGACCGCTACGGCGGGTATTGCCGGGCGCTTGAGGAAAGCGGCATGCCGCTGGACGAAGCGATTGTGTACCGCGAGTTTTACAGCGTGGAGACCGGCATCAAGGGCGTCGAGACGATTCTGGCAACCCAACAGGTGGACGGCATCGTCTGCGGCAACGATCTCATCGCGGCGGGCGCCATGCAGGCCGTACGCCAAAAGGGGCTGTCCATCCCGTCGGATATTCGCATCGTGGGCGTGGACAACATCTATTTTTCCAAGTTTTTGTATCCTCCGCTCACCACGGTCGAGCAGCCCGCCTATGAAATGGGCATGGCGGCGGCGCGGATGCTGATCAACAACATCCTCTATAAGGAACCCATGTTCGAGCAAAAACTGGACTACCGTTTGATCCTCCGCGAAACCGTGTAACCGGCGCGGAAGCGAAACGAAACTCCCCCGCCCGTTCCCCAAGACCATTCAGCCTTTCGGAAATATCCTGTCAAGCGGATCAGCCGCAATTCGAGGTAGCATGATGAAACAGTATGAACCAATCGTAAAGCTCCAGTATGGCCCGCTGAACGCGAAGGTCAATCTGCTGCCGGACTTTTTTACCAATTTCGTGCCGGAGCGCCGCGCGGAGATCGTTGCCGAAGAAGCGGCGTTTTACCACGGCATCACCGAGCCGTACTCCGTAGGTAGCCGTCTGGACACCGCTTGGACGCGCTTTACCGCCGACGACGGCTATGTTGTGCGCGTCAAGACGTACCGCCCGAAAGCCGCAAAAGGCAGCCTTCCCGCGCTCGTTTTCTTTCATGGCGGTGGGTTTAAGACCTGCAGTGTGGAAACGCATGATTTTGTGCCCGCCTACCTTGCGGCAAACGCGGGCGTGATGGCCTTTAACGTGGAATACCGCCTTTCGCCGGAAGACAAGTTCCCGGTTGGGTTGGAGGACTGCTACCAGGCCGTGCGCTGGATTGCTCAAAACGCAAAATCACTTGGCGTTGACGCGAGCCGCCTCACCGTCTGCGGGGACAGCAGCGGCGGCAACTTTGCCGCGGCAATTACGCTTTTGGCGCGCGAGCGGAAGGAATTTACCATCGACAAGCAGGTGCTTATCTATCCCGCGCTGGACTTTTCCGGTTCGATTCAAAAACGCTCCGCCGAAGTCTACACGATGGTGGGTGCAAAGCCGGACGCGCATGCAAAAAGCGTTTCCCCGCTGATGCTGGAGTACCTGCCCGACCCCGAGCGGCAGGTGACGGACCCGCTCGTCTCGCCCATCCTCGCCGAATCGTTCCAAGGCCTGCCGCAGGCGCTCTTTATCGAAGCGGAATGCGACGCGCTTGTAGACGACGGGCTGATCTACGCCAATCTGCTGAAACAGGCGGGCGTACCGGTCACCTGCAAGGTATACGAAGGAATGCCGCACGCGTTCATCCTGCGCACCTATGAAGAAACGTTTGAAGCGCTGAATGAAATCTGCCGCTTTTTGAACGCAAAACAGTAACCACGAACCGTTCGCCAATTTCGGCGGACACGCGACATCCATCCGCACACACAGTTAAACCGTTGTTTTTCCTCAGGCAGTCCCGCAAAAAGCGAGCGCCGCGTGAGGTTTCTTTAGAACACCCTTTTAGCGATAGAGCTCATCGCTAGAAAAAACCAAACATTACAGGAGGAGAATCACTATGAAGAAATTGTTGTCCGTTCTGCTGGTTCTGGCAATGATCGTTGCGTTTGTCGGATGCTCTGCCAAGCCCGCGGCCGAACAGGAAGCCACGACCGCCGATGCGCAGGCAGCGGCAACCGAGGCCGTTGCGGAAGCAACCGCCGAACCCACCGAAGACGATCAGTGCTTCATTGGTCTTGCGATGCACAACCAGACCGAAACCTGGGCCGTCGCCTTTGCGGACGCCTTCAAGGCCGCCGCGGAAGCAGCAGGCTGCAAGGTTGCCGTGACCGACGCCAACGCGACCGCTTCCAACCAGGTCTCCCAGATTGAAGACCTCGTAACGCAGGGCATCGACGTTCTCGTCGTTCTGCCCGCCGACTACACCGCGCTGGGCAGCGCCATCAAGACCGCTTATGACGCTGGCGTCAAGATCGTGGACGCGGACTCCAAGGTTGTGGAAGCCGACCAGAGCATGGTCAGCTGCTTCGTTACCGCGGACTGCTACAAGGGCGGCTACGCCATTGGCGAATACCTGGCCGACAAGCTCGAACAGAACGCCGTCATCGGCGCGCTCAACTACAAGCAGCTCTCCGTCATCGCGGATCGTTTCACCGGCCTTGCGGACGCCCTCAAGGACAAAGGCCGCACGGACGTGACCATCGTTGAAAAAGACTGCACCGACCTCAGCGCCATCGCTTCCTACACGGAAGACCTGCTCACCGCCAACCCCACCATCAGCGCGTTTGTCTGCCTTAACGACAACACGGCGCTCTCCTGCTACGGCGCTGCCAAGCAGCTGGGCTATGCGGACGTGATGGTATTCGGCTTTGACGGTTCCCCCGCCGGCAAACAGTCCATCTCCGCCGGCGAAATGACCGGTTCCATGGTCTACTCGCCCATCGACATGGCCAACGCTTCCTTCAACGCCGCTTACGCCATCTGGCACGGCGACGCCTTTGACAAGGAAACCTCCGTCAATATGTGGATGATCAACACCGAGAACATCAGCCAGTACGACCTGACCACCTGGTCCTGAAGAACCAGAACATAGGATAACGGCTCAATGCGGCCCCGCGCGGCATGTCTTCGCGGGGCCGCAGCCCTGATACGCCTTTTTTGAACGCCTCGACACAGCTACTGAATATCTCTCGTAATAACCTCGCCGGAGCGTCCGGCATGGAAAAACAAGATCGCTTCTGCTATCATCAATTTATCATCGCTTCCCCTTTTGCCGGTGAGTCCGGCACGAAACAGTAAGGAGAGAACGGCTTTGGAACAAAACCTGCTGGAAATGAACAATATCCATAAGCGCTTCCCCGGCGTATATGCGCTGCGCGGCGTCAGCCTCAGCCTCAAGGCGGGCGAGGTGCTCGCGCTCGTGGGTGAAAACGGCGCGGGCAAATCCACGCTCATCAACGTCCTCGGCGGCATCCATCCCAAGGACGACGGGGAAATCAGAATCAACGGCAAGCCGGTCGAAATCAACTCCGTCGCGGATGCGCGCTTAAACGGCGTGAGCATCATCCATCAGGAGCTCGTGCTGGTTCCGCACTTGACCGTGGCGGAAAACATCTTTCTCAATCGGGAGCCGAAACGCGGCGGCCTCGTGGATTACAAAACCATGTTTCAGGACGCCCAGCGGTTCATCGACGGCCTCGGGCTCAAGATTGACGCTTCCGAGCAGGTATTCCGCCTTACCATTGCCGAACAGCAGGTCATCGAAATCGTCAAAGCCATTTCGTTTCAGTCCCGCATCATCGTCATGGACGAACCGACTTCGTCGCTTTCTGAAAACGAAATCGACGCTTTGTTTGAACATATTGCCGCCCTCAAAGCAAAGGGCATCGGCATTATCTATATTTCTCACCGGCTCTCGGAGCTTCCGCGCGTAGCGGATCGCGTCACCGTCCTGCGGGACGGCCAGTCCGTCGGCTCAGCGAACGTCTCGGACATTTCGAACGACGAAATCGTCCGCATGATGGTTGGCCGCGAGATGACGCATTACTACACCCGCACCTACAATCAGGCGACGGAGGAAGCGCTCCGCGTGGAGCACCTGACCACGGCGCACGTAAACGACGTCAGCTTTTCCGTCAAGAAAGGCGAAATTCTCGGTTTTGCGGGCTTGGTCGGCGCGGGCCGCACGGAAGTCATGAAAGGCATCCTCGGTTTTGACCCCGTGCTCTCCGGCTCGGTCTATGTTGGCGGAAAGCGGGTCACGATCAAACACCCTTCGCAGGCCTACGCGCTCAAGATCGGCTATATCCCGGAAAACCGCCGCGAGGAGAGCCTGTTCGGCTTCCGCTCCGTGCAGTATAACCTGACAATCCGCGTGCTGCGCTCGTTTATCCGCGGCGTCAGGGTCAACGGCGCAAAAGAGCAGCAGATCACCAGCGAGTATGTCGAGAAGCTTTCCATCAAGACGGCTTCCTACGCAACCAAGATTCAAAACCTTTCCGGCGGGAACCAGCAAAAGGTGGTCATCTCCCGCTGGCTCGCCGCCAAGCCGGATATCCTGATCATGGACGAGCCGACGCGCGGCATCGACGTTGGCGCTAAGGCGGAAATCTACGAGCTCATGAACGCGCTGGCCGCGCAGGGCATGGCGATTATCATGATCTCCTCGGAACTGCCGGAAGTCATCAACATCAGCGACCGCGTCATCGTCATGCGCGAAAACCGCATCTCCGGCATGCTGGAGAAGTCGCAGCTTTCGCAGGAAGCCATCATGCAGTACGCGGTCAATCTATAACGGGAGAGAGAAAATATGGAAACCAAACAAGTCGAACTGTCTTCGAATAACGGCACGCTCAAGCGGCTGGGGCGCTGGTTTGTCAACTACGCGGGCCAGCTGGGGTTTTTGCTGATCCT
This sequence comes from Christensenellaceae bacterium, assembly GCA_963674535.1. Classification (GTDB taxonomy): domain Bacteria; phylum Bacillota; class Clostridia; order Christensenellales; family CAG-138; genus UBA7703. Next base: position 2,738,657 of record OY771363.1, read on the forward strand.
GATCGTGGTGCTTTCCTTCAGTGCGCCGTCGTTTTTGAAAACCAACAACATCATCAACGTTTCGCGGCAGGTTTCCGTGAACATGATCATCGCCTGCGCCATGACCATCGTGCTCATCTCCGGCGGCATCGACCTTTCCACGGGGTCCGTCATGGCGATGTCCGGCATGGTCTCGGCCTACCTTTCGTTCAGCGGTTACCCCTTCGTCTTCTGCGCGCTCGCGGGCGTGCTCACGGGCGTACTCTCCGGCCTCATCAACGGCCTGATCCTCGCCAATACGAAGCTCCCGCCGTTTATCGTAACCTACGCCATGCAGAGTATTCTGCGCGGCGTCGTGTTTGTTGCAACCGGCGCGGGCACCATCCGCCTTGAGAACCAGGCGTATCTGGACTTTGGCGGCAGTTCGGTTGGCGGCATTCCGCTGCCGGTGCTGTACATGATCGCCGTCATCATCATCACTTGGCTGGTGCTTGGGCGCTCCAAGATCGGCAGGCATATCTACGCCATCGGCGGCAACCCGCGGGCGGCGCAGTTTGCCGGCATCAACATCAAGCGCATCGTCGTGCTGATCTATTCCCTCTGCGGCGCCTGCGCAGCTCTTGCCGGGCTTGTTCTCACAAGCCGCAACACCTCCATGCAGCCGGCGGTCGGCATCGGCTCCGAAATGGACGCCATCGCGGCGGTCGTGCTGGGCGGCACCTCCATGGCGGGCGGTCAGGGCGCGATTGCCGGAACCATCATCGGCGCGTTCATCATTGGCATCATCAACAACGGCCTGAACCTGCTCGGCATGGACAGTTATTACCAATACATCTGCAAGGGTATCGTCATTCTGTTTGCCGTGTATATGGACGACGTCAAGAACAAGAAGATCTCCACCGGAAAAGCCCTGTAACGCCTGATACCGGCTTGAAGCCGCTGTTCAAGCGGTTTACTGCCGGATAGAAGCTCGAAATAAGAAGGACAAACATATGAAAAAAGGATTGCTGCTCAACTGTGAAGTTTCCGCCGTAATCGCGCAGATGGGGCATACGGACATGCTCACCGTCGGCGACTGCGGCCTCCCAATCAACAACGCAAAACGAATCGACCTTGCGCTCAAACGCGGCGTACCCGGCTTTCTGGAAACGCTGGACGCGGTTTTGACCGAACTCTGCGTGGAACGCGTCATCCTCTCCAAAGAGATTAAATCCGTCTCGCCTGAGATGCACCAGGATATTCTCTCCCGCTTCGGCGACTCCGTCAAAATTGAGTACGTACAGCATGAGGAGTTTAAAAAGCTCACGGAAGGCTCCAAGGCGGTCATCCGCACCGGAGAGTGCACCTCCTTTGCCAACGTCATCCTCGTTTCCGGCGTTGCGTTTCACGAGTGAACGGCAGAGTGCGGAGAAGAACATGAACGTTGTCAACTTTGGATCGCTGAACATCGACTACGTCTACCGTCTGGACGAGTTCATCCGCCCCGGAGAGACCAAACCCGCCAAAAGCAGGGAAATCTTCTGCGGCGGCAAGGGACTCAACCAGTCCATCGCCTGCGCCAGAGCGGGAATATCGACGTACCACGCCGGTTTCATCGGCGCGGAAGGGCGCTTCCTTAAGGAAAAACTCGCTGAAAGCGGCGTCAATACCGAGTTTGTTCGCGAAGTGCCCGCCGCCAGTGGCCACGCGGTGATTCAGGTGAACGACCGCGGCCAGAACTGCATTCTGCTCTACCCCGGCACCAACGCGCTGCTTACGGAAGCGTTTGCCGACGAGGTGCTCTCCCGCTTCGGCAGAGGCGACGTCGCGCTGTTTCAAAATGAAACGAACCTCGTTCCGGAACTCATGAAAAAGGCCAGCAGCCGGGGCTTGCGCGTTGCGTTCAACGCGGCTCCGTTTACCGAAGACGTCCGGCGGTTCCCGCTGGAACTCGCAGACTGGCTGTTTGTCAACGAAATCGAGGGCGCTTCTCTCAGCGGCGAAAAAGCGCCGGAAAAGATCGCGGCGCGTCTTCGCGCGCTTTACCCGAACACCGAGCTCATCCTGACGCTGGGCGCGGAAGGCTGCCTATACGCGGGCAGCGAAGGCGTTTTCCTGGAGCCCGCCGCGGATGTTGTGCCGGTGGACACCACCGCTGCGGGAGATACGTTTACGGGCTACTACCTGATGGCGGCACTCAATGGCGAAGGCGCAAAGCGCGCGCTGCAGATTGCGTCAACTGCCAGCGGGCTCGCCATAACGCGTATGGGCGCCGCGGACTCCATTCCCTCCATCGCGCAGGTGCGAGCCATCCTGTAAATTCCAATTTTATCCCAAGCAAAAAGCAGTATCACAAAAGCGTGCAAAAGCGAACCATCCGCAGGGATGGTTCGCTTTTTACGTTGTCTCACTTGAGTGATTGCTCAAACGCGTTACTGCCCGCTCTGTTCCAGCACCGTCTGCCACTGCCGCAGGACGGCTTCCTTGCCGACGCCCGCCCACTCGTAATCGTAATCGATAAAGTAAATCGAGTTCAGATCCGGCAGGTTCGCTGGCTGCGGAATATCGCTGCGAACGGAGCGGCGGTCAAATTCCTCACTCATGAACCGCTGGCAGTCCGCGCTGAGCAAAAAGTCGATAAAGCGCTTGGCGTTCTCCTCGTGCGGACAGCCCTTGACCAGCGCTACGCCGTCCGGCACGTTGGAAGAGCCGTCCGCCGGGTATATCATGCCGACGCTTTCGGGGTTTTCCAGCACATACGGGCAGGCAAGCTGCTCGAGCGTCAGCCCCAGCGCGTACTCGCCGTTGGCAACGCCCTGATAGACCGTGGAAGAGCCGCCGGAGATGACCGCGTTATCGAACAGCGCGGTTACAAACGCCCAGCCATCGGACTTATCCGCTTGTTTCGATACCGCGAGAATCATGTTGCACAGCAGCGTATACGCCGAGCCGGACGAGGCCGGATCCGCCGAGGCAATCTGCCCCTTCCACTTGGGGTCGAGCAAGTCTTTCCACACCACGGGAATATCGCTGTCCGCAACGAGGTTTCGGTTGTACATGATGACCGCGGGCTGTTGAGATTCCCCGATCCATAGATCGTTCGGGTCTTTGAACGCGTCCGCAATAAACGCGTCCTCCGCGCAGACATACGGCTGAAAGTAGGCGACATACGCTTCCAGAGACTCCACCGTGCCGCCCCACATGACGTCGCACTGCGGGTTCTCCGCCTCGGAAGCGATGCGCTGCAGGCAGTCGCCCGTACCGGCGGAAACGATCTCCACGGCGACGCCAGTCCGCTCCTGAAACTCCTTGACGGCGGCGGTATACTGCTTTTCGTTATGCGCAACATACACGCGAACGAGATTTTCCTCCCCGCCGTTCTGGCGCGTTTTGCACGCAAGCGACCCGATCAGCGCGCAGAGAAAAAAAACGATTAGAAAAAGGCGCAGCAAGCGCTTCAACCGTTTATTCATGTCGCTCCTCCTCTCCGTGCGGCCGGGTTTACCCGTTTTCTTCCGATGAATTGCGTTTCAGACGGTTCGAAACAGCGCCAGCGCTTCGGCATATGCCGTTTCATTGGCGGCGAGCACCGTGGATGGCGCGTCGAAGGGCAGGCTACCGCCCTCGATGGAGCCGATCCTGCCGCCCGCCTCAACGAGGATGCAGGCAGCCGCGGCGTAGTCCCAGGGGCTCAGCCGGAGTTCCCAGAAGGCGTCCAGCTTCCCCGCCGCAACCTGGCAGAGATCGAGCGCTGCGGAACCCTGGCTGCGGATATCCTCGCAGTGCTCAAACATAATTCTAAGCAGCCGGAACATCTTTTCCGTCACGTCGCGGTGATAGATCGTCGCCCCAAAGGAAACGAGCGCTTTGTTCAGCGGGCGCTTGGAAACATGTATGGGCGCTCCGTTTAAAAACGCGCCTTCGTTTCGCCCCGCACTGAAGAGTTCGCCGGAGAATGGGTTGTACACGACCCCAATGGCAGGAACGCCGCCCTCCACCAGTCCGACGGAGACCGCGCTGTAGCCGATGCCGCGCGTAAAGTTAGCCGTTCCGTCGATGGGATCGACAACCCAGCAGGCGCAGTCGCTTCGGTAAATCTCGCTGCCCTCTTCCTCGCCAACGAACGCCGACCCCGGCAAAAGCCCCTTCAGCTCACGCTGCAAAAAGCGCTGCGTGGCAACGTCGCAATCGGTCACAAAGTTGCCAATGCCTTCCTTTTCGTGCACCACAGTGCCGTTTTTTGACGCTTCCAGCAGGAGATTCCCTGCGGCAAGCACGACTTGCTCTACGCTTTTTCTCAGTTGTTCCGTTCTGCTCACTCCTTTTTTTCCGGAGACGATGAATTGTCTTTCGTTCAGCCGACCATATGCACGCGCACCGTGCGCTGACGCGCGCGCACCTGATCGAAGTCCGCAAAATAGATGCGCCCGAATTCGCCCAGCAGCAGCTCTCCGTTCACCACGGGAATTTGCACCGAGCGGCCCAGCAGCACCGAGCGCAGATGCGCGTCCGTATTCAGGCTCCACCAGGGTTTTTCGTCGCGTTCGCGCGCCGCAATTTCCACATGCAGCGGGCCGGGATGCAGATACTGCCCCTCGGTTTCGCAGGTGGGCACGATCTTGGAAAGCACGTTGACCATGTCCTGCAGAACGAGCTGCTCGCCAAAGAAATTCACGTCGTCCGACTGCTCCTGAATGAGCACGCTGCAGGTCGTATGCTGGGAATACACCATCACGATGCCGTCCTGAATCGGGCCTTGTTTAACGATACGCTTGACTTCGTCCGTCACGTCGTGGAACGTTACCCTTGTATCGGACTGAATCGTAAACGCTTCTCCGTATGCCGCCATAATTAAAAAATCCTCCTGTGTTGCATGTATTTTTTCCATCGAGCGCTCATCTTTGCGCGCTCTGCATAAATTATCTATTTATTTTCAGATTTCGTCAACTTGTTTTTATTTTTGGCGATTCCTATGCTTACTCGTTGAACCCGCTCATCGCGTGGGCGCGGTAGTCGTTGGGCGTCATGCCCACGATGCGGCGAAACACCACGGAAAAGTATCGCTGATCGCCGTAGCCGACTTTGGACGCGACCTCGGAAACGCGGAGCTTCCCTTCCCGCAGCAGGCCGCAGGCAATGGAGATGCGATAGTTCACAAGGTATTCGCCAAGGGTGTAACCCATGCTCTCCTTAAACACGCGGCTTAGGTGGCTTTCGCTCATGGAAAGCGCCAGCGCGATATCGCCAATGCCGATGTTCTCGGCAAAATGCGTTTTGATGTAGTCCACGGCCTGTTCGGCGTATTTGCCCTTGATGTCGCCCTCTTCGGCTACAAAGTCCCCGTAGAGCACCACCTTTTTCTCTTCGATCTGCCGCAGGTGGCGAATTTTCTCGGCTCTCCGGACGGCGTTTTTGAGCGCGGTGCTAAGTTCGCTCATTTCAAAGGGCTTCACGAGAAACTCCGAAACGCCAAAGCGAATCGCCCGCTGGGCGTAGTCGAACTCGCCGTAGGCGGAGATGACGATGCAGACCGCATCCCCGCCGGAGGAGCGCATCGCTTCGAGCATGTCCAACCCGTCCATGCCGGGCATGCGGATATCCGTAATCACGATGTCCGGGCGGATTTCGCGGATGAGCGCAAGCCCGTCCTCGCCGTTATCCGCTTCCCCGGCGACAAAACAGTTGAGCGCGCGCCAGTCAAACGTCAGGATCATGCCCTGTCGCAGCGGAAACGAATCCTCAATAATGACTACGCTGTGCATGTTTCACTCCCTGTTTCGAAGGCTTGCGCGCCTTAAAAGAGCGCGTCAGTCCTCCGTCTTGCGCTGAAACGGCATATGCACGGTCACGGTGGTGCCTTTGCCGCGCGCGCTCTCAATGCGGATGCCGTAGGGTTCGCCAAAGTAAAGTTTCAAACGGTTATGCACGTTTTTGAGCCCGATGCTCTCGCGGTCGCCTTCCTCCAGCCCGTCGCTCAAAATCCGCTCCAGCCGCTCAGCTGGAATGCCCGCGCCGTCATCCATAATCGTGACCACCAGCATGTCGCAGACGTGCTCCGCGCGGATGGCGAGCGTGATATGCCCGCGCTTTTTCTCCACACCGTGGACGATCGCGTTTTCCACGATGGGTTGAATCACAAGGTTCGGCACAAGGCAGCCGAGCAGTTCTTCCGGCACCGAAAGTAAAACGGAAAACTTGTCGCGATAGCGAATTTTCTGAATCGTCAGGTAGCTTTCCACGACGCTGAGCTCGTCGCCAAAGGCGATCATTTCCTTTTTAAACACCATGCCGCTTTTGAGGAGAACGCCGAGCTTTTCCACAATCGTCTGAATTTCATCGTACTGCCCCAGCCGCGCGAGCCACTTGATGCATTCGAGCGTGTTGCTCAAAAAATGCGGCGAAATCTGCGCCTGGAGGTTTTTATACTCCGCAAGGCGCAGGCGGTCCTGCCGCTCCAGGTTCGTTCGGAACTGCTCGTTGAGCTGAGCTACCATGTGGTTGATGCCGTGCGCCATGGTTGCGAACTCATCGTCGCTTTCCACAACAACCTGCCGCTCCCAATCCCCGCGCTCGATGACGCTCATGGCCTCGCAGATGGTTTCGATGGGCTTGACGATTCGCTCGGCCATCTTGCGCGACTGCCAAACCAGAAACACCGCAATCAGCGCGACCATCGCAACGACCAGCACCGTCAGGCGGTTTGCCGAGCGCACCATCAGATCGACCGAAACGCTCGCGGCAACCGTCTCGCCGGATGGCAGCGGAAGCGCGGAAATCATCCTGCGCTCGCCTTCGATTTCGTAGGAGGCGACGCCGCCCGCGGCCTGCTTAAGAAACGCCCGCTGTTCCGGCTGCAGAAAAACGCCCTGACCCGCGAGCGCATCGCTGATAATCAAAAACCCGTTCGCATCGTAAACAAGATACGAAACCGCGAACTTTGCGTTCGCGCCGGAGAGCACGCGCTGAATGGCGGCTTTGGGGATATCCAGCAGAAGAAAGCCGATCGTTTGCCCCCGCTCGGTTACCTTTGCGCAAACGGTGATTCCGGTGTCGCGCGGGCGATCCTCCAGCGTATAGCTGCCCGCGTAGCGAATGGGCGAGCCGGATGCGCGCATGGCGCGAAATACTCCCCAGTTCTGCGTTTGATACTCGTATTCGCGCGGCACGCCGCCCGTACTGAGCACAATCTCGCCCGCTGCGTTTGCAACGTGCATCCGCAGCTGGTCAGTATGCCCCGCCATGATCAGATAGAGCTTCTGGTTGAGTTGCGTAACCTGCTCCGCGCTGGGATTCTGGGTCTTTAAAAAGACCGCGAGTTCGTTATCCGCGCAGAACTGCTCGATACCGGTCTGGTACTTCTGCAACTCCGCGTCCAACAGCGAACCCGCGAGTTCCGTATCCGCCAGCAGCCCCGTTTTGATGTTGGTCAGCGACACCCGCGTGGAGTACACGATTGCCAGAATCGCAAGCACAGTGATTGGTACGAGGCCGATCAGTAAAAAATTCATCAGCAGCCGCCGAAAGACGCCCGCCTGATGAATGGAGCGCGTGTGTTTCGCGCCCCGCGTATTCTGCTGTTCCGCCGCGGAGAAGGCGTTTTTTTCGCCCGCTCCGCGGTGTAAAAAGCGATTCACAAAAGAAGAATACTCCTGTCTTTGCTCCCGTACAGTTTGCTTCGGAACGCTTTGGAATCAAAAACCGCTAGACAATCGAAACTTTGCCTTTGCTCGCATGAGTAACTGCGAAAATACTAGACAATCGAGACTTTGCCTTTGCTTACATGGCTGAAGACGATCAGCATGACGATGGCGGAGATGGTCAGTATCGTCGCCATGGCGGCGGCGGTGCCGAAGCTGTTGCGCGCCACTTCGTTGTAGATGGCGACGGACATTGTGATTGTCTTACCAGTATACAATAAAACGCTCGAACTGAGTTCGTTAATCGTCTCGATCCAGCTTAAAATTGCGCCGGAAACGACGCCGGGCAGCATGAGCGGCAGCGTGATTTTAAAGAACGTCCTTGCGGGCGAAACGCCAAGGTTAATGGACGCCTCCTCCACGCAGAGCTCCATCTGCTGCAGAAAGCCGGAAGCCGAACGCACCGTATACGGAATCTTACGAATCGTGTAGCAGAGGATCATGATAAACGCGGTTCCCGCCCAGAAGAACGGCGAACGGTTGAACGCAATGATCAGCGCAAGCCCCATCACAGCTCCCGGGATGACATACGGCACCATGAGCGAAAGATCGACCGCCGTGGTCAGCGCGCTGCGCTTACGCACAGAGAGATACGCCGTGATCGAGCCGATAATCACCATCATCACCAGCGCAATCAGCGAGAAGAAATAGGTGTTCTTAATACCCCGTATCATGCGCGTAAAGATCACCCGGTAGCTCTCCAGCCCCCAGCCTTCCACAAAGTACGGGCCGTTGCAATTCTTAAAGGACGTAACGATGACCACAATCTGCGGCAGCAGCGAAAAGACTACGATTGCAAGCACCGGCAGGAGCAGCAGAATCTTTTTGCCAACCGAAAGGCGAAGCGGCTGCGGCGGGCGCAGCGAGGTCATGTTGTAGTTGCGGCGGCGCAGATACCAGCGCTGCAGCAGAAGCAGAATCAGGCACAGCGCAATAACGATCATGCTCACGGCGGAAGCGAAGTTGGAACTCGTGCCCATCTCGCTCATGTACTGCTCGTAGACGAGCGTGGAAAGCACCTTGTAGTTTTCGCCAATCAGCATGGGGGTTCCGAAATCGGATACCGCCGACATAAACACCATCACCGCGCCGGCCAGGATGGAAGGGCTGACGAGCGGCAGCGTTATATGAAACAGGCGGTATCCCTTGGTCGACCCAAGATTTTCCGCTGCCTCCTCCAGCGAGGAGTCTATGCTCCCCAGCGCGCCGGAGGTAAACAGGTAGACATACGGAAACATTTTGCAGACGAATACGCTCACAATGCCCCATTTGCCGTAGATGGTCGGCAGTACCCAGCCGAACCACTCCAACGCTTTGGTGGTGACAAACCCCGAGCGCCCGAACAGCAGAATCCAGCTGTAAGCGCCGATAAACGGCGGGCTCATGAGCGAAAGGATGATGCAGATATTCAGAATGCGTTTGATGCGGATGTCGTATCGCGTCAGCGCGTAAGCCATGCCAACGCCGAGGACGACGCTGAACACCGTGGTCACCCCGGCTACGAACATGGTGTTGTTTAAAACATCCAGATAATAGGGCTTTGTAAAGAACTTGAGAAAGTTTTTCCCTGTGACCACTCCCGCTTCCGTGGTGACGCTGCGGATGACGATGGTCGAGAGCGGGTAGAGGATGGCCAGCGCGACAAAGACCAGAATGACGACCTTCATCACGCTCCAGATATCGCGGTTTGGCTTCATTTTCATACGCTTCTCCCCCGCCGTCACTGATCAAACGCGGAGACGACTTCCTCCGTTTGTGGGTCGATCAGGGCGATGCGCTCCGGGTCGAAGCGGATATGACAGGTTTCGCCGTCCGGCCGCACGCCCGCAACGTCCTTGGTGTATTCGTTGATCAGGAGGGTTTGATTGTCCTGCGTGAGCACTTCGTACTCGATGAAATCGCCCAAAAACGTGCTCAGCGTAATCTTTCCCGGTATGCCGGTTTCGCCAAAGAAGAGTTGCTCGGGGCGCGCGGAAACCACCGCCTTGCCCTCCAGCGAACGAACCACGCGCGTTTTGGCGGAGTACCCACCCATCTCCAGCCGTGCAACGCCGGAAGCGTCCGTATGCGCCTCGCAGTCAATGAAGTTGGAGACGCCGATAAACCCGCAGACGAAGCGGTTCTTCGGGTGCTTGTAGATCTCCTCCGGCGTACCGAGCTGCATGATTTTACCGGCCCGCATGACCGCGATTCGATCCGAAATGGCCAGCGCTTCTTCCTGATCGTGGGTGACGTAAATCGTCGTAATACCCAGCCTGCGCTGAAGCTTTTTAATCGTAGCGCGCATCTGCACGCGGAGCTTTGCGTCCAGGTTGGAGAGCGGCTCGTCCATGAGCAGTACGCCCGGTTCTATGATAAACGCGCGCGCCAGAGCGACGCGCTGCTGCTGTCCGCCGGATAGTTCGGAAGGCTTGCGGTCGCGCAGTGGAGCGATCTGCACCATCTCCAGCGCTTCCTCCACCTTGCCGTCGATCTTGTTTCTGGGGTAGTTTCTCGCCTTCAGACCGTAGGCTACGTTTTCCTTAACGGTCATATGGGGAAAGATGGCGTAGTTTTGGAACACCATGCCGATATCCCGCTTATGCGCCGGTATGCGGTTGATCACTTTGCCGGAAAAGCGGATTTCGCCGCCGTCCGGCTGGTTGAACCCGGCAATGGCACGCAAAAGCGTCGTTTTTCCGCAACCGGAAGGACCGAGCAGCGTAAAAAACTCGCCCTGGCGAATCTCCAGCGAAACATCGTTCACCGCGGCGAAATTACCGAAGCGCTTGACGACGTTTTGAATGTTTACTTGGTGGCTCATGTGGTTGACCCCCGTTTTATGAAAAATCCCCGGCAGGCGCCCGGCCGAAACCGGAACGCCCGCCGATTGCAGTTCGCTTGTTTCCGCTGCTTTGTCAGCCCGCGGAGATGACGTTGACGGCGATTTCTTCCCAATGGGACACTACGTCCGCTTTGCCTGCGCCCGCCCACTGGAAGTCGTAGTTGATGAAGTAGATGTCGTCCAGATTCGGCAGCGCAGCGGGCTGGGCGATATCGTCACGCACGGTGCGGCGGCCAAACTCGTCGCTCATGACCTGCTGGCACTCCGCGCTCACGAGGAAGTCCATCAGAAGCGCCGCCATGTCCGGATTCGGGCAGTTGGCGACCATCGCAAAGCCGTCCGGCACGTTGGAGGAGCCGTCCTCCGGGTAGATCATGCCGCAAGTGTCGGGATCCGCGCCCACGAACACCCATGCAAGCTGCTCCAGCGTCAGGCCGAGCGCGTATTCGCCTGCGGCAACGCCCTTGTAAACGGAGGAAGAGCCGCCGGAGATCACAAGGTTCGGCGCGAGCTGTTCAACGAACGCCCAGCCGTCGGAATAGTCCGCCTGTTTGGATTCCGAGAGAATCATGTTGCAAAGCAGCGTGTAGGCCGAACCGGAAGAAGCGGGGTTTGCCGAAGCGATCTTGCCCTGCCACTTGGCGTCCAAGAGGTCTGCCCAGGTCTTGGGCACTTCGTTTTCGGGAACGAGCGTTTTGTTGTACATGATGACCGAGGGCTGCTGGGATTCGCCAATCCACATATCCGCCGGGTCCTTAAAGGTTTCGGCAATGTGCGCGTCTTCCGCGCAGACATAGGGCTGGAAATACTGCTTATAGGCTTCGAGCGATTCGGTCGTTCCGCCCCACATCACGTCGCACTGCGGATTTTCGGCTTCCGCCGCGATTCTCTGCAGGCAGTCGCCGGTACCGGCGGACACGACGAGCACTTCAATGTTCGGGTATTTCTGGTTAAAGAGCTCGATTGCGCGGTTGTACTGGTCCGCATTATGCGCAACATAAACGGACACCTGACCCTTGATCGACGCAGGATCGACCGCGGGTTCCGCAGCCGGTTCCGCGGGGGCTTCCGCAACGGGTTCTTCCGCCGCCGGAGCCTGCGTTGGTTCCGCCGCGGCGGGGGTGCTCGCGCAGCCCGCAAACACGGTTGCAAGAAGCATGACTACCATCAAACTGACCAGAAGCTTTTTCATACGTTCCTCCCTGATGTGGTTAAAATTCAAGACTGCGGCAGAAATGAAGCGCTGTTGCTTTCGAAATGCGCGGCTGCCTGACGCAACCTCTGATATTCATCTTAGTAGGCGTGGAAAAGTGAAACAATCAGACAAAACGCTGATTTTGTTTGATAAATGACGATGCTTTCTCAAAACCGCCTTCCAGTACCCGCGCGCAACAAAAAAAGCCGGATGTCTATGCACCCCGGCTTGTTACTTCGATTTGCCGATCCGTAGAGCGGCTCTTTTTCGGTATCTTCCGCTGAGCCTGCGGCAACTTTTACCGCAGGCAAACAAAGCGGCTCAGCGCTCGCCTTCCCCGCGTTTGCGCTCCGCTCCGGGATCCTGCCTGTTCGCTTCGGCGGCGGGCTTGGTCAGCTCCGCTTCCCGTTTGCAGCGGGAAAAGGGGCATTTTCCGTTTTCGTCCGCCCAGACGCAATCCTGCATCTGTTCCGTGCAGAACGAGCCGTCGCGCTCGCTGACAAACGCCCTGCTCATATGAAACGCCCTCCCTTTAGTCGATTCCCGGCGGCGGATTTACCACGCGAATTCCTCACGCCATGCCGCACAGCTCATTCTAGCGGCGGATCAAGAGCTTCGTCAAGGCTGTTTTTCCGTCATCTTTTGCGTTTTGTGCGCAGATTTCCCGGTTCCGGCTCCTGCTTTCCAGCGCGCGACGGCCGTTTTGCCCGCAAAAATCCATCTTGGTCAATTCTCTACAATTGTGCGCATGAAAATACAATCAATGCGTTGCGCCGTTTCATAGAATGAAGCAAGGATGAGCGCCCAACCCGCGCCCGCCGACTCAATGTCTGGGAGGTACCTCAATGAACGCAACCGACTGGCTGAACGCCCTCAAGAGCGCCCCGAAAAAACAAGCCATCCCGATCCTCAGCTTTCCCAGCGTTTCGCTTCTGGGCATCAACGTGCAGGAGCTGGTTCAGTCCGGCGAACTGCAGGCGCGCGGCATGAAGGCGATTTCCGAGCGCGTCCCCAGCGGCGCTGCCGTAAGCATGATGGACCTCTCCGTCGAAGCGGAGGCGTTCGGTTCCACCGTCCGGTTCGATCCAATGGAAGTGCCCGCCGTGATGAACATCATCGTCCATAACGAAGCGGAAGCGCGCGCGCTGAAAGTCCCGCCCGTCGGCGCAGGTCGCACGGAGCTCTACATTGAAGCGATCAAAAACGCCGCGCATCTGATACAGGATCGCCCGGTGTTCGCAGGCATGATCGGCCCGTTTTCGCTCTCCGGCCGGCTGCTCGGCGTTTCCGAAACGCTGCTGTACTGCTATGACGACCCGGAGCTCGTAGAACTCGTCATGGAAAAAGCGACCCGCTTTTTGATCGAATACGCGCTGGCATATAAGCAGACGGGCGCGCTCGGCGTCGTGATTGCCGAGCCGCTCACGGGGCTTCTCTCGCCCGCGCTGGCGGAGGAATTTTCGCATCCGTTCGTCAAAAAAATCATCGAAGCCGTGCAGGACGAAAACTTTATCGTCGTCTACCACAACTGCGGCGACAGCGCTTCCAAGATGGTAGACAGCCTCGTCAGGCTCGGCGCGCGCGCCTATCACTTCGGCAACAAGGCGAACATGCTCGAAGTCATGCGCCAGCTGCCCGCGGAGATCATCGGCATGGGCAACGTCGATCCTTCCAGCCAGTTCCGCAACGGCACGCCGCAGTCCATCTACGAAAGCACCACAAACCTGCTGCGCGAGTGCGGCCAATACCGCAACTTCGTACCCAGTTCCGGCTGCGACATCCCGCCCGCCACGCCCTGGGAAAATATTGAATCGTTCTTTGCCGCCGTCGAGGATTATTACAAGTCGGTTTAACGGCACAGCAAACCCTGAAAACATTCTCCAAAAAACACAAATGCCGCCCGGCAAGGGCGGCATTTGTGTTTATCCAATCTCCAGCGCGGCTCTCTCCGCGTTCAGCAGCGTGCGGTACCGCTCCAGATAGCGCTCAAAGCCCTGCGTTTCCTCCGCGTTGGGCGCATAGGTGGAGCGCTTGCTCCCGGCAAATACGCGTTTGTCAAGATAGTCCGAAAGCTTCTCGCACTCGCCCTTCTGCACCATATAGGCAGCCAGAATCGCCATGCCCCAGGGGCCGCCGTCGCCGGCTGTTTCCATCACAGTGACGGGCGCGTTCAGCGCCGCCGCCATGATGTGCTGGCCGACGCCTTCCACACGGAAGAACCCGCCGTGTCCGTTAAGGTTATCGATGGCGACCGACTCGCCTTTGGTAAGGATATCCATGCCGAGCCGGAGAGAGGCGAATACGCCGTAGAGCTGCGCGCGCATGAAGTTCGGCGAACTGAACCGCGCGTCCGGCAGGCGCAGAAACAGCGGGCGGCCGGACGTAAAGTTTGTCGTGTGCTCGCCGGAGAGATAGTTGCAGCCCACGAGACCCCCGCAGTCCGCTTCGCCTTCCAGCGCCGTGCGGAACAGCGTTTGATACAGCGTCCGCTCATCCGGCTCGAAGCCGTAAGCGCGCATGCAGTCCCTTATCAGGTTGATCCAAGCGTCCAGATCGCTGGTGCCGTTGTTGCAGTGCACCATCGCAACCGGGTCACCGGACGGCGTGGTTACAAGGTCGATCTCACGGCAGAGGCGCTTAAGCTTTTGCTCCAGCACGATCATGCCGAACACGCTGGTGCCGACGCTGACGTTGCCGGTGCGCGGCAGCACGCTGTCGGTTGCGACCATACCCGTACCCGCGTCGCCTTCCGGCGGGCAGAACGGAACGCCCGCTTCCAGCGACCCAGTGGGGTCGAGCAGCAGCGCGCCTGCCTTGGTGAGCCGCCCCGCCTGCTCCCCTGCAACCGCGACGCGCGGCAGAATATCGGCCAGTTTCCAGGAGTATTTGTTGTCGCCGATGAGCGCGTCGAAAGCGCTGAGCATACCCGCATGGAAATATTTCGTTTCCGCGTCGATGGGGAACATGCCGCTCGCTTCGTCAATGCCCAGCACGTTCTCGCCCGTCAGAAGCCTGTGGATATACCCGGCAAGCGTCGTGAGCGACGCGATTTGGCAAACGTGCTCCTCCCCCTGCAGAATGCTGTGGTAGAGATGCGCAATGCTCCAGCGCTGCGGAATATTCTGCCCGAACAGCTCCGTGAGCTCTTCCGCCGCTTCCCCGGTCATGGTGTTGCGCCAGGTGCGAAACGGCGCGAGTTGCCTGCCGTCTCGATCCAGCGGCAGATAGCCGTGCATCATGCCCGAGATGCCGATGGCGCCAAACCGGGAAGGCGTCACACAGTAGTCGCGGCGCACATTCGAAAGCAAATCCGCATAGCAGGCCTGCACGCCGGAAATCGCGTCCTCCAGCCGGTAGGTCCAACCCCCGTCTTCCAGCCGGTTTTCCCAGGCAAACGAGCCGGAGGCGATCGGCCGGTGCTCGCGGTCAATCAGCGAGGCTTTGATGCGGGTCGATCCCAGTTCAATGCCAAGAAACGTATCTCCGTTAAAAATGTCGGTTCGGATGTGTTCGGGTGTTTCCATGCGGTACTCCTCTTTCCGGTTGTTCTCGATCCTGCTTAAAACGTTATGGCAACTTTAAAGTCGCCCGCGCGCCCGGTGGCGTAATCAAAAGCGGCTTCCCACTGCTCAATGGGGAAGGTCTTACTCACTACTCCGTCGGTCTTTAGTTTGCCGCTGGCGATATTTTCAATTACATACGGGTAGCAATACGGCGAAAGGTGCGAACCCAGCACGTCCAGCTCCTTGCGATCGCCAATGATCGACCAGTCGAGGGTTGCGGGCGCGCTGAACACGGAAAACTCAACAAACCTGCCGAGCTTGCGGATCATCGACATGCCCTGCGTCACGGACGACGGATGCCCGGTCGCTTCGATATAGGTATCGCAGCCGTAGCCTTCCGTCAGCTTCAGCACTTCGGAAACGACGTCCGTTTTCGAGGGGTTCATCACGAGGTCCGCGCCGAACGCTTTGGCCATTTCGAGACGCTCGTCCTTCATATCCAGCACGATGAGCAGCTTGGGATTGCGCGAACGCGCATAGGTCACCATGCCGAGTCCAAGCGTGCCCGCGCCGGAAAGGACGACAACGTCCTCGCTGCCAATCTGCGCACGATCCACGCAATGCTTGCTGCAGGCGTAGGGTTCGATTAAAAGCGCCTTCTCCAGCGGGAGATCCTTTGGCACTTGGTGGAGAATCGAATTTGCGGGCAGGCGCATGTATTCCGCCATGCCGCCGCAGACGTCGTTGAAAAAGCCGAAGATCTTATGCGGCTGGCACATCCAGTACTTGCCGGATTTGCAGAAGCGGCACTCTCCGCAGGGGTAGATTTGATCCGCCGTCAGCCGGTCGCCCAACGCTACGCCGCGAACGTTTTTGCCGACTTCCACCGCGATGCCGATGAACTCGTGCCCCGGGATAAACGGCGGCTGCACCCAGCTCGGCTGCCCGTTTCCGCCCCAGAACATATCCGCGCCGTGCATGCATTTGAGATCGCCCGCGCAGATGCCGCAGCCTTCTGTTTTGAGGATTACTTCATCGTCGCCGCAGGTTGGCACAGGCCACGCAGTCTCCAGGCGGTAATCGCTTTTCGAGTAAGCAACCAACGCTTTCATCGTTTTGGGTATTCGACGATCCATATGCTTTCTCCTTTATTCTATGAAATCTCCAGCGTTTCGCGCGTTGTTCTCAGCTCGTCCCAGAACGGATCGAGGGCTTCGATCGCCTTTTTGTAGAGCTTGTATTTCTGTTCGTAAATTGCAACGTTCCTTGGAACCGGCTTTACGGGCGGCGACATGCCGCACATTGCGTCCGCCGCTTCGGCAAGCGAGCCGTAGGCGCCGCAGGCTACGGCGCAGATGACCGCGCAGCCGAGTGCGCCCGTTTCGTTGACGTCCACCGCCTCGACGGGCAGGTTCATCACGTCCGCAAACATCTGCGTCCAGACGGCGCTCTTCGCCGCCCCGCCCGCAAGTCGAATCGTCTTTGTGGGCGTCGTTTTGGATTGGAGCAGCTTTTCCAAATGATACCGGTGCGAAAAAGCGACCCCTTCGTAGATGCTCCGCGCAAGGTGCGCCCGCGTATAAAAGTTGCTCATGCCAAGAAAACAGCCCATGGCGTTGGGGTGGACATTGCTCGCCATCAAAAACGGCAGAAACACCGGGCAGAGCGTTTCCGGCGGCGTCTGGGAGACCCAAAGGTTCAGCTGGTCATAGATGCTCAACTCGTTTTGCTCAGCCATCGACTTGAGTTCCGGCAGAAGCGACTGGATGAACCATTCTACGTTCCCCGCGCTCGTTGGGCTGCATTCCTCCACCAGATAATACTCCGGCAAAAACGAAAACGAGTTCATCATCACGCTGCCGTCGGTCACGGGCTTTCTGCAGAGGTATTCGTTGATGCTCCAGGTGCCCGCGATCATGCAGATGCTGTCTTCGTTTGTAACGTTGACGGCGATGGCGCAGGCGTCTATATCGAACGCGCCGCCCGCCACGGGAGTACCTTCCAGCAATCCTGTCAGCTCGGCGGCCTCGCGCGTGATCATCCCCGCGATATCCGTTGAATGAATCAGCGGCGGTAGTTTTTCTAAGCAGTCGCCAAGCCCGAAGAGTGCAAGCAGTTCCGGCGAGTATTCCCCCGTATGCAGATCAACGAAGTTCGCGCCGGAATAGTCCGTCCGTTCGGCGCGGGCGCACCCCGTCAGGCGAAAGCGCACATAATCCTTGCATTCGAAGATGTATTTCGTTTGTTCAATTGCCTCCGGCTCGTTGTCCTTGAGCCAGGCTAAAAGCGAAACCGGCTGGCTTGCGAGTATCTGCTGGCAGGAAAGCGCGAATACCTGATTCGTCACGCCGCGTTCCTTCCAGCACCTCGGGTAGTCCCAGGCGCGGTTATCCGTTGAGATAATGCCGTTGCGGACGGGGCGGTCGTCGTTACCCCAAAGATACAAGCCTTTGCCATGTCCGCAGCAGGCGACGCATTTAACGCTCTTCGGGGACACGCCGGATTTTTGGAGCACTTGTTTGAGCACTTCGCAGTTTGCCCGCCACATCTCCTCCATGTCCCGTTCCGTATAGCCGGGGCGGGGCACCAGCATTCGTGTACCGACGCAGGCGGTGGCAATCTCGCTGCCCGTCTCGTCAAAGAGCGCGGCTTTCGTGGTGGTTCCGCCGTTGTCCAGACCGATATAGTAGTTCACGAGCGAACCCCTTTCTCGAATTGCTCCCGCACAAACGCGAGCGCCGAGGAAACGACAAATTCCGCGTTCGTTCCCGGGCGGTGCCATAGTTCCAGCAGGTACGGCCCGTGAAACTCGATTTCTTCCAGCTTTTGAAACACAGCGGGAAAATCCACACAGCCCGTGCCGAACGGAACGTCCTTGAACTGCCCCGCAAAACCCTGACGCGGCGCAATCGTATCCTTGATGTGCACGGCGACGATTTCGTCCCTGCCGTTTTCGAGCTGGCAGAGAACGTCATTGTTCCAGGCGGAGAGGTTTCCCATATCCGGATAGACCGTGAACCACGGCGAAGCAACTTCCGCCTTGACGCGCTGGTAAGCCGGAATGCTGTTGATATAATCGGTATCCATAATTTCGACGGCCAGCATGATTTGATACTGCTCCGCCAAAGAAACGAATCGTTCGAGACCTTCCAAAAATCGTTCCCGCGTTTGTTCGGTAGAAGGCTCGTAGTAAACGTCGTACCCCGCCACCTGGATGACGCGCACGCCGAACTCCAGCGCAAACTGAATCGACCGCTCGGCAATGTCCATGGCTTTTTGTCGCGTCGCGGCGTCCTCGCTGCCAAAGGGAAACCGCCGGTGCGCGCTGAGACAAATGCTTTGCAGGCGCATGCCCGTTTCGTTCATGGCGTCGGCCAGCTCCCTGCGCTGAGACTCATTCCAATAGAGGCGTCCCAGCCGCTCGTCCGTTTCGTCCACGGAGAGCTCTACAAAGTCAAACCCGAGCCGCTTGGCAACGGCAAACCGCTCCTGCCAGCAGAGGCCTGCCGGCAGCGCTTTTTCGTAGAGTCCGAGCAGGTGTTTGCCAAGCATAGTTGTTCTCTTTTCCGCGCGTTCCGCCGCCGTTTTGCTTTGCCTGCCGCGGTAAGCGCGGCAGAGCAGAGTTTATTTTTGCCCGTAGTAGGCATTCTTTCCGTGTTTGCGCAGAAAGTGCTTATTCAGCAGTTTCTGATCCATCGGGCTTTGCGCGGGATTGTACAGCAGGTTCTGCCATGCCATCTTGGCGCATTCCTCCAGCACAACGGCGTTATGCACGGCATTGTCCGGGCTGGTTCCCCAGGCAAACGGTCCGTGGCTGCGCACGATGACGGCAGGGATGGACGCGGGGTCCTTATCCGCGAACGTTTCAATAATGACGTTGCCGGTCTCCAGCTCGTAGTCGCCTTCAATCTCGGCGCGCGTCATTTCGCGCGTGCAGGGCACTTCGCCGTAAAAATAATCCGCGTGCGTCGTGCCGAGCGCGGGAATTCCCATGCAGCTCTGCGCAAACGTCGTTGCCCACCGGCTGTGGGTATGCACGATTCCGCCGACAGACGGAAACGCGCGGTAGAGCGCAAGGTGCGTCGGGGTATCCGAGGACGGGCGGAGCGTGCCTTCTACAACGCTTCCCGTTTCCAGATCGACAACCACCATGTTTTCCGGCGAAAGCTCGTCGTACTCGACGCCGCTGGGTTTGATTACGACGAGCCCGCGCTCCCGGTCGACGCCGGAAACGTTGCCCCAGGTAAACGTGACAAGCCCGAATTTCGGCAGCTTTCCGTTTGCCTGGCAAACCTGCCGCTTGAGCTGCTCTAGCATTTCAGTTTCCACGCGAGGTCGTTGAGGAACAGCTGCTGCTTGAGCCCCTCGACCGTCGTGTCCTTTGAGATATGCACAAATTCAATTTCGTTCATCTCGGCAAAGTCAGCCAGCATCTCCGCGCTCGCGTCGTAGCTCAGCACACTGTGATGTGCGCCGCCCGCCAGAATCCACATCTTGGTGCCGCCGCAGAGGTCGGGCAGCACTTTCCACATAACGCGCGCCACCGGAAGGTTCCGCATCTGATAGATCGGCTTGACGCACTCGATATCCTGCAAAATCAGGCGCATACGCCCGCCCATGTCGATGAGAGTTACGACGATCGCCTTGCCGGGCTTGCCTTCAAACACGAGCCGCGCGGGCGCTTCCTTATCTCCAATGCCCAGCGGATGCACCTCGATCTTCGGCTGCTCCGCCGCAATGGAGGGGCCGACTTCGAGCATATGCGCGCCGAGCGAGTACTCCTTGCCTTTTTCGAGGTTGTAGGTGTAGTCCTCGATAAACGTAGTCCCGCCGCTCATGCCTTCCGTCATGGCCATGATTACCGCGGTCATGCCCGCCACTTTCCAGTCCCCTTCTCCGCCGTAGCCGTAACGGTCGGCCATCAGGTTCTGGCTGGCGAGGCCGGGGAGCTGCTTCATACCGTACAGGTCCTGAAACGTATTGGAAAACGCTCCGATCTTCTCGCGCTCAAAAATGCGCTTCATGGCGACTTCCTCCAGCGCCTGATAGCGCACGGAGGCGAGATCGTCCGTGTTGAAGGCGTACCGTTCGCGGTACTCGGCTAACTTGGCGTCGATTTCCGCTTCGGTTACGCTTTCCATCTCTTCAACGAGCGAACCGACCGGCCACGTGTTGACCATCCAGCCCAGCTTGATCTGCGCTTCCACTTTGTCGCCTTCGGTAACGGCGACTTCGCGCATGTTGTCGCCAAAGCGCAGAATGCGAAGGTTCCTGCTGAAGCGGTAACCCACCGCCGCGCGCATCCAGTCCCCCAGTTCCCGAATCGGTTCCTCGTCCTGCCAGTAGCCCATAATCACTTTGCGCGCAAGACGCATCCGCGCGCCGAGGAAGCCGTGCTCGCGGTCGCCATGCGCCGACTGGTTGAGGTTCATAAAGTCCATGTCGATCTCGTCGTCCGGAATCGAGCGGTTGTACTGCGTGGCAAAATGGCAGTACGGCTTCTGCAGCAGGCGCAGGGCCTCGATCCACATCTTGGACGGAGAGAACGTATGGCACCAGGTGACCACGCCGCAGCACGCTTCGGCGTAGTTGGCGTCTTTCATGATCTGCGTAGCCTCGTCCGCGGATTTGATCGTGCCTTTATAGACCAATTTGCAGGGCAGTGACTCGCTGAGGCGCTCCGCCATCTCGTTTGCGCGTTTGGCGACCGTTTCCAGCACCTCGGCACCATACAGAAGCTGAGAGCCGACAACAAACCAGAATTCTTGCTTTTTCAGTTCCGTCATTTTTTTAATCCTACTTTTCCAGCGGTTATAACCGCTTTTTTCTATTTTCAGCGCTCTTCTTTCGTTGAGCCGCTCTTTATACGAATTGTGTTGGCAAACGCTCTATCGGGCGTCCCATGACGCTTGCGCCGCCGGGGAGGGATCCATTCGTTCGATTTCATTCCTGCCGTGGGTGAATTTGTCTGTATTTGCATTGAAATTGCTTATGATTACCTGTATTATACTCGAATGTGTCCGTATTATTCAAGGATTTTATAACAACTTTTCTTGATTTTTCTAATATTGGTATTGATATTGTATTTTTTATATCTTTTCCTCAACTGAACGCTGTGCCGTTTTTCGTTCCGCCGTTTGCGGAGCTGCGTAACAGAAGCTTTTTACACAGCTCCGCACTGGCGGATCGTTTTTTTGAAAAAGGGGGAGCCGATCGCGTATGATCGGCTCCCGGGTTGAGCAGTCACGTAGTGTGCAGGGAACCGCCCGGGGAAAACGGATTAATAGATGCCCCAGAAAGCGGAGAGTTCATTCGGGCCCCAGTAAATGAACTGGTGCGAGATGTAGGAAGACAATCTCCAACCGAGGATGATGGCAACCATCATAGCTCCGAGCCAGACGTTACCCGTAAGCTTGTAGATCTTGCGGTACAGGTAGTTCAGCACGGGTGCGTAGACGATGATCGGCAGCAGCGTGTGGAGGTTAAAGAGCACGGCGTGCTGCGGCGTCGAGTACGTAACGAGGATGGAGATGAGAATCAGCACTTCCGCGCCAAGGGAGGTCACGAATACGTTGATTGCGGTGTCCTGTCCATCGGTAACGTTCTTGAGCGACCACATGTTGTTCATCGTGCTGATGATCAGCGTGAAGGGCAGCATGATCAAGGCGTACTTGAAGGTTCTCATAAAGCCGTACGGCTTCATCAGTTCAAACGTGCCGTCCGCAACGAGGAAGCGCGCCCCAAAGAATTCTTTGATGAAGGCGGCGAGGCCATAGAACGCTGCAAACAGGATGACGGCGAGCAGGCAGGTTTTGAAGAAGGTCTTCCAGCCGCAGCCAACATTCACGTCGGAAATCTTCGCCAGCGTGTCGCTCTTCTTCTTGCGGGTGATCAGCCAGAGGATGAGGAACAGCACGAGCCCGGAGACCGCAGTACCGATGATCAGCATGAAGGTACGCATCTGGCCCGGTTCCCATGGCAGCCACTTGGTGGTCGTGGCGTTCGACAGCGAGAAGGACAGGTCGGCCATGGAGTTGAACCACACGCCGAGGAATGCCGCGATGAAGGCAAAGACGGCGGCAACATAGAAGCCCGAATCCTTCGTGGTGAGTTTCGGCGCGTAGACCGGCTTGAAGATGCTCGCAAAGAAGGTGGTCTTGAGCAGAATCGCGATCAGAGCGATCAACACGCCGATCACGGCGAGGAACGCCAGCGTCGTGAACCCAAGCGCAACATAGCTGCTGGCCAGGTTTTTGCTGTCAATCGCGGTAGCCGCGTTTTCACCGACGTTGCCGTTGTTGTAGCCCAGCACCTGCGTGTAGAACTCTACCGTCGTGCTGATGGCGCGGCCGTCCCAGAGCATGCCGTTATGGAACGTTTCGGGGTTAATGAAGATCCGCGCGGTGTTGTTGGCAATCGCCGCCTTCAGCGCTTCGCTGTTGTCAACGCGCGTGTCGAAGAGCGGGCCGATTACGGTCGAGGTTGCGGTGGGATCCATCGTGTAATCGCTGGTGTTGTACCAGGTGTTGCGTTCCACATTGGCAGTGCCGGTGTGGAAGATCGACTTATACTGATCGGTTTCGCCGTAGTAGTATGTGCCGTTGTCCTCATGGGAGCCGACGGAAACCATGAAGTTGATCTGCGGGTTGCGGACAACTTCGTAGCCGGCAACGACGACTTTGGGTTCGGACATGAACTCGATGATGCGCGCGCCCTTGACGTAGCCATCAACGATCTTCTGTACTTCGGTCTTGCGGTAGTTGTAAACCGCAAGCTGATCGGCGCTCAGCACGGCGGCGGCGATGTCGTCCGCGTTCTGAGTGAGCTGCTCTTCGGTGATTGCAACACCGAATTCATCGAACAGGACGTTTAGCAGACGGTCGTTCAGCGACAGATATTCGCCGTCCTGCAGCAGGGCGGACGTTTCGCAGATGTAACCTGCGGAGTGGCCCCACATGGCAATCCGGTTCGTATCGACATAAGCGATAGAGCGCGCATACTGCAGCGCGTCATACATACCCTGCGTGCCGCCGCGGAAGTAGTTCTCCTCGGTAGTGCCGCCGTCGTTGATGGCGGGCTGGCCGGAGAGGCCGCAGCTGTACATGCTGACGTTCAGCACAACGAAGCCGCGCTTTGCCAGTTCCCAGGCGTTGATGCTGTTCGCGGCAAGGCTCTCGGAGCCGCCGTGAGACAGGATGATGCAGGGGAGCTTGTTGGCGCTGGAAGCGTCCGTGGGCTTGTAGAGTTCGAAGTTCAGCTCTGCGCCGCGAACTTCATAGGTGACGGTGCTGACCTGAATTTTATACCCCTGTGTAATGATCAGCTGGGAAACGGCGCTGCAGAGCAGCACGATCGCGAGGAACAGCGCTAAAAAGCGCCAGCTTCCAGAAGCGGTCTTTAGAGTGAATTTCTTGGTTTCCATTGGTTCCTGATTACCCCCTTATTTGTTTTCCTTTTAGAAATGCTTAGCAAGGTGCTATTTGTCCACGTTTTCGTTGGAGATGATGTCTCCTGTCTCCGCATTGATGTAGTAGTAGATATAATAGGTGTTCATATCCAGTGTAACTTTGTACATCGGCGGATCGCCTGACTTATCGAGAGCGGCGCTGTTGCCAGCCGTCCCAATGCGGTCGATGCCCTGATCCGCCAACGCGATGCTGATCGCTTTTTCACCCCCGATATATCCGCAGCCGACCAGCGCGAAAACCATGACGAAAGCGCAGATGAGAACCAGAACTCGTTTCATGATACTTCTCCTCCTTCCTTCAGTTTTAAGTGCAGTATCGTTTTTCATGAGACCCGATCGGGAAGCGTTTTTACAGCAAACGCCCTTACCATATGATGAATTGTCCCTGTTCAGCCGGATTGCGGGAGCGCTTGCGAACGCGTCTCGAAAGATAAGATTTGTCATTATATTATCAATACATCGCACGTTATGTCAATACTTGTTGCGTACAAATTTGACAAAATTTAGCGGTATTTAACGCAATTCTCCATATTTTTGTCATATTCGATGAATTTGTATTGATAATTTATAGATTCAGAAGGGAATATGTATTTTTCTTGATGCGCTTGCGGTTTGCATTCCGATTATTATACAATACAAGTGTAAAATGCCAGCAGAAGAGATGGAGAATCAATTGTGAGTCCACAGAAGAAATACCTTCAGCTTTATTCCTATATCACCGATGCCATTGGCAGCGGAACCTACTGTGCAGGCGACAAGCTGCCAACAGAGCTGGATCTGGCGAGCCAGTACGGCGTCAGCCGCCAAACCGTCCGCCAGGCGCTCGAAAAGCTCGAGCGCGACGGACTGATCAGCAAGATTCAAGGCAGCGGGTCGTATATCTCCGACGCGGCAGTCGCCAAAAAGAAGACGATGCGCATTGCGGTGATCACAACCTATATCAGCACCTATATCTTCCCGCATATCCTGCGCGGCATCGAAGAGGTGGCAACCTGCAACCGCTACTCCATCCAACTGATGGCAACCAACAACAGCATCGCCAAGGAACGGGATATTCTGCACGAGCTCTCGCTCAACTTTGTGGATGGCATCATCGTGGAAGGCACGAAAACCGCGCTTCCGAACCCCAACCTTTCGTTCTACCGGGGACTCGCGGATAAAAACATCCCGCTCGTCTTCTTTAACGGCTACTATCCGGAACTGCTGCAGGAGCCGCGCCTCAACGTTGTCTACGTCGTTACGGACGATTACGGCGGCGCGTTTGAAGCCACCTCCGAACTGATCCGGCTGGGGCACCGCTCGATCGGCGGCATCTTCAAGAGCGACGATATTCAGGGCATCCGCCGTTTCTCGGGCTATCTTGACGCGCTCACGGGCTCCGATATCCGCGTCAACGACGACAACATCATCTGGTTCACAACGGAAAACAAGCGCTCCGTCGAGCTGCAGCTCAACATTACCCGTTTGATTACTGACTGCACGGCGGTTGTTTGCTATAACGACGAAATCGCCCTGCAGGTGCTCGATTACCTGCTCGTCCACCCCGGTAGCAGCATCACGGCCATGCGCAGCTTCGACAAGACCTTTACCCCGCGCCAGAGCATCGACTTCAAGTCGTTCTGCCATCCCAAGGAGCGGCTCGGCCAGCAGACGGCGGAACGAATCTTTTCGATTATCGACGGCAAGAAGGAAGAAAATCTGATTATGCCCTGGGAGTGCGACGAAGAGTAGCGTTTCTTCGTCTTCTGTCAAGGGAACTGCTCGTTTCTGTTCAAACAGAAAACAACCGCGAAAATTGCTTTTCGCGGTTGTTTTTTTGTTTGCGGCTCATCTTCCTTGCCAAGCCGGCCGCAAACGCGGTGTGGGAGGTCTTAGAAGTGGAACATGAAGTCAATGCTGTGGCGGGTAATCGCAAGAGCCATTGTCGCGATAATCGCGGCATTGATCAAACCTGCGGCCCAGGCATTGCCCGTCTTTTTGTAGATGTAGCGGCTGCTGATACCAATAAAGATCATCGGCGCAAACAGGTTGAACGCCATGATGCTGGGATCGCCGTACGGGAACATCAGAAGGCCGTTGTTCACCAGCGCAGCATAGTTCACCCAGGTCAAAATGCCGATGGGCAGCAGGTTTGCAATGACGACAAACAGTGTGGACGCCCATTCCGGAATTTCCTTAAAGCGCGTGTTCGCGTTGAGGATTGCGTTGGGTACCATGAACAGAATCCAGATCGGCAGGTACTTGAGCAGGATATCCGGCAGCCAAATCGCCCGCGGCGCGCCGACAACATATACCGCAATGCCAAAGTTCATACCGAATACGTAGTACGCGATGTAGCAGGGAATATAGGTCAGCATGACGACTACTGCGGCAAAGCCCAGCGTCTTGAGGAAGTGACCGATTCCGTCCAGTTTGCCCGGGAGGAAGGAGCTTTCCGCCAACCCGTCGTTTTTATGGAAGAGCTTGCGCAGCAGGCTGTTGACGCCCAGCATTACAATGTAGAACAGGCCGGCGCAGAGCGTCCACCAGGCAATGCCGTTCACCGTCGGGCAGCCGTAGGAAGCGCTGTCGAACAGTTTGCTGCCGGCATTGTAGCACTTGAAGTAGGTAAAGATCGGGAAGAGCATCAGCGGAACGAACGTCAGTACCAGCGGCACCCATTCCTTCCAGGATTTGATCGACGGCAGAGATTCCTGCGCGGGAGCCGTACGCTTGAGGCTCTTGAAGAGCGAGGTCTTGAGCAGGAGGCTGACCAGAATCAGAGAAAGCGCAAAGAACGCGATCAGTCCGATGGTCTGGAACACGACGCCGAGCGTCCAAATTTGATTGTCGGACGGAATATAGGTGCTTCCCACCGGCGTGCCGTACGCATCGTAGAAGAAGTCGATGGAGAGCTTTGTCGCTTCGGTATGGAACACGCCCTGCGGATGCGTATATCCCGGGTTCCAGATAGCAAACGCCGACGTTACGCCAAGTGCCTGACCATCTGCGGGGGCAGCGATTTCGCCGTCCGGACCGTACCACTGACCTTCCGGAACAACAGTTTCTGCAAAGGCCGGATACATGCGCTGAATCAAAGAGACCGCAATCGGAGTGTCCAGAAAATGACTTGCACTGAAATAGACCGTGTCAAGTTCGTCGCATTTACCGGCAGAAACGCCCCAGATCAGGTTTTGCGTGAATTCCGGCGTAAGGAACAGCGCGCCGATCGTACCGGAGGAGCAGAACCACGACGAAATGTGGTTGTTGGAACCTTCAACGTTGACCAGTTTCAGCGTGTTGGAGCAGTCCAGATCTCCCGCGCTGTGACCCGTGAGGCCAACTTTGTTGATATCGACAAAGTCCAGGCTCATGGCGTATTCTACGACCGCCAGCAGACCTTCGGTACCCTTCGTGTAGCCGTCGACTGCAACGTCCGACCTGCCGTGTCCGGCAAGATCCAGCGCAATGACGACGAACCCGCGGCGTGCAAGCTCGGTGAAGTTCGAGTACTGCATTTCCTTGGAGTTGTTCCAGCCGTGCGCGCAAACGACGCAGGGCGCGGGGGTTTCGGCAGTTGCATTCGCCGGTTTATAAACCGAGAAGCAAATCTGCGCGCTGTCGTTGCCTTCGAAGAGGATGTCAACCGTTCTGCCGGTTGCTTCCGCATTCGTTTTTACCTGCGCCGCGAGTTCGCTGAGCGGCTCGGTATAGGTGGTTACCTTTACTTTGCCGGCGCCGTTGCTTACCAGATTCGTGCCTACCATGCTGATGAGCATGAATACGAGCACGATCACCAACGCCAAGCCCGACGTTAGCTTTTTCTTTTTCTGTGTTTCCATTTCCCTAACTCCTTTTTATTGGTTGCTTATTGAGGTTTCATGAAACCGTTTTTTCTTGCTTTTTGAGCGATTGTTACCGAGCGGTTATCCACGGTCAAGGATAGCTTCCCCGTCGAGAGAATTCACGCCAAGCTCAAGCCAGCCATATATAGTAACCTATCACCACGCAATCTCAATGGTTCGTTTGGAGTTTCTTCAAAGGTATGATCAGGCGGATGGAATGGCCCGCCTCAGCACAGAAGGAGCGCATCCGCATTTGCTGGGGGTATCGTTGCCGGTCGGATCCGGGCCGCGTAAGCAGTACAAGTTGCGATTTATAACACAAATCAGAGTCAATATGGATCCGCAACGGACAACCTGAATACTATTTGCTTGGATTTGTCATCATTTTGCTACAATGTTTGCATTTTGTCAATACTATTTGCATACTAATTGCAGCGTATCATCCTGTTCTCGTTTGAATAGAGAGTAACGCATTAAAAAAAGTAAAATTTGTATTGTTTTTTCCGATCGCGAAATGAAGTTGTTATTTATCTGCCTTTTTCCAGGCGTTGTTTGCCCGCTGTTCCCGCCTCTGCGCCTTGACCGGTTGCGCAGTTCGCGGGCACACAAATACCAGCAATTCTTTGAGAAACTCCAATCTTAAGCTGCATTTTTCTGCCAGTCTTTTGCAGCAAGCCAGTAGATCAAAAACAGCCGCGAATCTTTCGCTTCGCGGCTCTGCGTATCGAAAAACGCATTTGGAGGTTGGGGAATTCGAAAATCCCCCATTTTTCATCAAATTTAGCGATTAATTCGCCGAATCTGCAGAAAGTACCGCGATAGCGGTGTTTTTTCCACAGTAAAAATCCATCGACAAAGTCCTTCGTACTTTGTCGATGGACTGAGCCGCTGTTTTGCCAAGAATCGTTCCGCAGATCAATCTCCTTTTGCATCGGGAATTGACGAAACGTTACCTCATCTTCATCATCCTTGAGAACTTGGCAATGATGATCATCGCCGTCAGAACCGCGATGATCGCAAGCCCGAACAGGAGCGAAATCCACCATTGCGAGAGGGATTTTTGTTCCTGCGCTTCCTCCTCGGCCTTCTTCTTCTCCTCGTCAGTTTGTTTCACCGGCTCCAGAATTTCAATCTTGACATCCGCGCTCTCCTGATACTGTTCGCCAGCGGCGTCCTCATAGGTGAATACGCAGGCGCCATAGGTCGTGCCGTATTTCGAGGTGCTGTCGATCGTCGTGGCAAAGACCGACATGGTTTTTTCGGCGGACTCCTGCGGCTCGAGATTACCCAGGTAAGCGGAAGCGGAGATCAACCCCGGAACTTCCAGCGTACATTTTACGTTATAAATCGCGGTCAGCCCGGTGTTGTAGGCGCTGACCGGCAGCGAGAACGATTCGCCGGAGGTTACCTTTTCCGGCAAGTCCACTTTATCGTGGGAAAAAAGAATCGGCTGGTTCACGGTAATGCGAAACGCGGCCGTCTCCGTATACGCAACGCTGTTGGAATTTTCATAGGCAATTACAATGGTCATGGTGTGCATGCCGCCGAGCGCCATGGGCAGAACCTGCATATCGAACGAGAAGTCCGCTTCTTTCGTTCGCGCCAGCCCCGCCAGATACGGTGCGCTGTATTCGCCCACCAGCACGATATTTACGTCGTCGCTGGTCACGTTCACGCGGATGTTCTGCGCGGTGCGGCGACCGACGTTTTTGACCGTCAGCTCGACATGCGCCGTACCGCCGCTCTCCAGCGTCTCCGGTGAGACCGAGCAGGCGGTCACGACCAGAACAGGCTTGGAGGCGGAAACGCCGCTCCCGCCGGAAGACGAACCGTCCTTGGAAGGCTCCGTCGTCGCGGTGGTGCCGTCGGTAATGGTTACATAGGTCGTAAAATTCTGGTTGATCGTATTCCCGCTCAAATCGAGTCCCTCGACGGTGATCACAACCGGGTAACTGCCGTTCTTGCGGGTCGAAGTCAGCGCAAGATCGAAGCGAATGTAATAGCACTCCGCCGTGCCGGTTCCGTTGTTGACGGACTGCGTTCCGAGCGCAACGGTCTTTTGATAGTTGCCGAATACAAACGGCGAGGACTCCACGCTGCCGAGGTTCGGCGTGGCCGTGATCGTACTCCCGCTGATTGAACCCGAGGTCACAAGCGGCAGAACGATGGTCGCAACCCCGTTGGACACCGTCGGCGAGTAGCCCTGACTGTAGGTGCGCGTCATGCCGTCGTAGAGGTTGGTATCATCAATGCCGAGGATCACCGTGGAAGTATCCGCCAGCGCAATTGCGGGAACGACCAACAGCAGAACAAAGAGTCCCATCAACCATCGTTTCATGCGTTTACACCCTCTTTCAGCGGCGTTTCCCGAATCATGGTCATCACGCCCGCATCCATTTCGCAGACCGTATCGCAGAGCGTTTCGATATCCTGAATATTGTGGCTTGCCAGCAGAATCGTGCGTCCGTCCTTTGCCAGCGACTGGAACAGCGACCGCATCTCCGCAACCCCGTATTTATCCAGCCCGTTCAGCGGTTCGTCGAGAATCATCAGGCTCGGCTCCTCCATAATCGCCTGCGCAATGCCGAGGCGTTGACGCATGCCGAGGGAGTATTTGCCGACCGGCTTTGCCGCCATGGGGTCGAGCCCAACGCGCCGGATTGCGGCCGCAACCTGCTTTAGGCTGATTTTGCGCTTGAGTCCCGCGAGGATTTCCAGGTTCTTCAGTCCCGAAAACTGCGGCAGAAACCCCGGCGATTCGATGATAATGCCGATATCCTCCGGAAAGTCGATATCCCTGCCGATCTGTTTGCCGTTTACGAGCACGTGCCCTTCCGTCGGCTGCAGAAACCCGCAGATGCACTTGAACAGCACCGTCTTGCCGGAGCCGTTGTTGCCGACGACGCCGTGAATTTTTCCGCGCTCAAAAGAACGCGTAACGCCGTTGAGGACGGTATCCTGCCCGAAGGTTTTGGTGAGGCTTTCAACTTGGATGATGGGTTCGCTCATTGGTCTCCTCCCAGGAAGTGGAAATTATACTTGCGCAGCGCGCGCAGGGTCAGCACAAACAGCAGCGCAATCGCAATGCCGAAGATCACATACGTCTGCCAGAGCCGCGGCAGCAGGTCGTAGCCAAAGTTATGCATATGATAGGTCGCCTGATTGAGCGGCGAAAGCCACCCGACCGCAACGTTCGCTTTATAAAGCAGTTCGTCCGGCAGTTTGAACATCTGCTTGAACAGCTGCGGATTGAGCAGAAACCCGAACAGGCTGAAACCGAACGCCGAAGCGATGCCCGCGGATTTGCCGCGCTTGATATTGACAAACAGCATGAGAAATACGAGAACCAGCGTGTACAGGAGCATGAGCAGCAAAATCGTCGATGCGCACTCGTACGGGCGGCTCAGTTCGAGCGTCTTGACCAGCGCCGGTAGCGCGACCGCCTTGCCCGCGCCAGAGTAGCCGAGGATTGCCGCCGTTTCCGACCACATGTTACCGATAAAGCTGTTGCTCATGCAGATGATCGACGTTGCGGCAAAGATAAAGACGATGTACAGCGTCGTTGCCAACACAACGTAAACCGCCTGCCCCGTGAGCCATGTGCGCCGCTTCATGCGAACGAGATAATACGGCACGCCCGCGCCGAGAAACGGCATATCCACGAACAGGAGCACCAGTAAGAGCGAGATCAGCAGAACGGAGTTTGCGTCGCCAAACGTCCAAACGAACGGTTCGAACGCCTGCATCGTCGTGCCCATATCGTAGGCAAACGACGCGGCCTTGTCCGAGAGCAGAAAGCACAGGATGAACGCCAGCGCAAACGTCAGCAGCACGCGCGCGTTGCCGCGCCACATGCGAAAGTTATAGGAAACGACCGAGCGCACCTGCCGCAGCCCGTTCAGTACGGGTACGCTGTGCGCGGGGCGGAAGGGCTTTTCCAGAGAGACGCTCCTCTGCCGAAACAGCGTGCGGATCGGTCTTCTGGCGTTGTCGTCCCGCAGATGATCCTGCGCGATGACGTAGAAGCCAAGCATGGAACCTGCGAGCAGCACCGCCATGGTGATGCCCGCGCTCCATCCGCCGAACGGCCAGGTTCCGGTCAGCGTGAGATAGTTCTGCGGGTTGAGCATGAAGATGCCCCGCGCGTACCGCTCCTGCAGGATGATCAGCACATAATAGAGGATAAACGGCGCGGCGTAAGCCATGTAGGCGTTCATGGTCACGGTGGAGAGCAGCATGCCGAGCATCGCCCAGAGCGCGCCCGCAAAGCCGAAGAGAAATATCTTTCCGATCAGCTCGCCTAGCTGCGACTTCACCGCGGTGTCGCCGAACGTTTCCGCCGGAAGCACCACAAGCGAAATGAGGATATGCGCCGCGAGGATGCCGAGCGCAAGCGTCAAAAAGCCGGAGATTGCACAGGCGAGTTCCTTGCCGAGGATATAGCGCGATACCGTCGTTCTCGGCAGAAACTGCTTGAGGTAGCCGCTCTTTCCGTCCTCCACAAACGCACCGGAATACGGAATCGTCGCCAGAATCGGCGCGGCAAAGAGGATCGCTTTGCCGGAAAGGGCGTTGATCGTGATGGTCTGATGCGCCAGCAGCGCCGCGGTGGGCTTTTCGAGCATATAGATCGCCAGCACATCGGAAAACGCGCCAAACAGCACGCAAAGCATCGTGCCAAGTACGCTCAGCACGAATGCTTTGGATAACGCTCGGTTGAGGTCGGAATGAAGTTCGGGCAAAAGACACCTCCAGTGTTATCATCTGCTTCTTTGCTGCGGATGCTTCCCGGCGCAATCAGTTCGGTATTCCATCAATACCCCAACGACCTGTCGATGCGCTTCCCGGTTAAGGCATTGATTGTGCACAAGCTGTTGTATGGAATTGGTTCATCCAAAATTTGGCCTTCATCTGAACCGGAAACTGATAAATACTTCACATCCCCATCCTCGTTGATGTATTCAATGTTTCCATAGAACTCCCAAACTGGCACCGCCAGAAACGTTTCATCCGGTCCAACGATGCAGGTCATGCCCAGTTCGATGCTGTCGATACGTATGGTTACTTTCTTTGGGTCGATGCCAAGCGGCGCATACGTATATCGATTCTGTGAAACCTCCATGAACTGGGTCATAGCGTTCACCGCTGTCTCCAGGCTGATTGGCTGGTTTTCCTTAGAATCCAGGGTAATGGAACAAAGCTGCTGCCAGGCAAACTCGACAAGGCCGTCGTTGTCAAAGTACATTTTTATCATTTCCCAGAAAACGGTCTCATCGTATTCTCTTGCTGTCGTGCCATCTTCCATTTGCTGGCTGAACACCTGTTTTTGTCCGCCGATACTTCTCACAAAGATGAGTTCCGTTCTTTCATCAGCAGGTGCATCCACTATGCTCATCTGATTTGCCAGACTTGCAACCAACGTATATTCGGAAGAAGTGTGCATGACCGCACCGAGCGAAAACGCATCGTCGAGCCCAAGCTTTTTGAGAATATCAGTCGCCTGCCGCAGTGCGTCGTCTTCGGATAACGCGCTGGACGCGTTTTTTTCCTGCATAATATCGTTCCATCTATAGTTACTGATGCGGATAAACTTCTTTCTACTGCTGTCTCCAATGACTAAAACCGCTTTATTCTTATTCCCGGTTTGGATCTTCGCTTCTTGCTCCGCTATAACCGTGTCGATGGGGATAATCGACTCGGTTTCCGGCGCCGTTGAGAGCGCGTCTTGCATATCGCCAATCACGCCCTCCAGCATTTGTATGTCCGCAGGCGACAGCTGATCGCGCACGGCGTCGAGCTGCTCTTGATACGTCAGCAAAGACTCCGTCAGTTCCGATTGCGTCTCAACCGCTTCGTAAAAGACCGCATCCGTCGAAAATGCGTTTACAACGCTTTTGACAAAATTGGAATCAATCGGCTGCCACTCAACCCTGCCTTGCGGAAACTCGCCGGTTGGTTCGTTTACGGAAGCAGATAGAACGAGTTGAATGCCGTCGTCAAGCAAAATGCTCTTCTCAACGCGCACTTGTTCGCGTTCCCCCGCTCCATCGGGAGAAACGCTTGTCGGATGCATTGCTTGAGGCGTGGGCTGGCATGCAACGAACGCGCAAAGCATCGTGCCAAGAAGACTTGCTACGAATGCTTTGGATAACGCCCGGTTGAGGTTGGAACGAAGTTCGGGCAAAAATCGGTCTCCCTTCAGGTATCAGTTTCTTGTGTTCATGGTGCGGATATTGGGATTTTCTCAATAGTGCAAATGATAGAAGATGAAGTCGAATCATCGAATCCTTCTTCTCTTGAACTAAAATCAGCTCAAACTTGAATAAAACATGTTTTACCGATCACCCCAACCTGTTTACATAAGTACCGTCAAGCGCGTTGATCATCAGCACAGCAAGATCAATGTTTTGCGCTTGATCGGTTTCCGTTGTCAGCGTTACCATCCACGTTGGAACCAAGAACGCTTCATCGCCTTGATCCGGCACTTGCTGTATTGACGCGCCAAGCGTAATACGCGAAATCAAGAGAGCCCCAAAGTCGACGTTCGTCGTATTGTCGTAGCCGGAAACTCCGTAGGTAATCAGATTGCGGATGCTTTGCTGAATCTGATCAAACGGAAGGAGTACAACATTCGAATTCGCCGTATTGACGGTTTCCTTCGGATCGCCCCATGCAAAAGACAGCACTCCATTCTCGGTAATAAAAATCTCTATCCATTCCTGCGGCAAATATTCCGCGTAGGCGTCCTGTTTTTGCGTAAAGGCAAGCACATTGCTATCCATGTAGTTTCTATAGTCAAACGCAATGGCACCTGGCGTGTTTTGTACGTAAGTCAGCAGATACCCTTCCCCGATGACGCGATAGGTGTAGGATTCTGTCGCTCTGGCTTTGCGAGAAGACGCGAGTGCCATATTGCCATCTTGCCCAAGCCGTTTGATTACTTGATTTCCGGCCTCAATCGCATCCTGCTCGCTGATTTGGATGTTTTCTAATGGATGATGCCGCTCTCCAGGGGTTGCATCCCCTTGCAGAACCCAGTTCTCCAACTGTATATTGCAGCTTCTGTCGCGTCTGATCCGAAAGAAGTTGTCTGTGCAATAGATGTATGCTTTCTGACCGTCCTCGAACTGTGCAGCGCGGTCAACTACGGGAAAATCCAGATTGGAAGCCGTAAACGGAATAAAAGTATCGTGAACATCCAGCTCGGCAAGGAGCTGTCTTAGTTTTGCAGCATCTTCCTCTTGACCTTCGTATGGCTGCCAAATCAGCTCACCGGTATCTTCATCAATCCCTGTCAACATGCCCTTTTCAACATTTTGCAGATCGGTCAACACCTCATCGTAACTATAGAGCTGCTCGCGCAGTTTCGTCGCATCCCCATAGACCGCGGAGAGCGTATCGATACACGTCTGCCGGTCAAAATGGCTGTTACGAAGCGTGTATGTTGGGAATTCATCCGTCTTTGGTACCTCAATATCCGCATCGATGATAACGGAATGATCACGTACCGTCATGGTTTCTTTCCAATGCGCGGGGGCTTCATACCGATATGGTTTTTCAGGTACGGCACGAACGGCTTGTTCCAGCGTTCCCTCCGCCCGGCTGACAACCGCTTCCGCATCCGGCGTAGGCTGGCAGGCGCAGAGCAACAGAACGCAGAAACACATGAAAGCAGATAGATATCGTTTCAAATTCACTGCCTCCGATTCTGCAGATATTGCTTCTGCAAGCTTCTTTCATTTAGGACGATCCCCGCTGTGTTCGATATCACTTATACACGGGACAATGTTACTCGCAATTTTTAATGCTTAAGGTCATGTATTGATTGCAGTCGATTCTGTTGTGTACTCTGCCTAAATAGTATCTTATGTATTCATGGACAGTAATTCAAGCAACGGAACTGGTATTTTTTGTGAATAATCCATGATCTCCAAACGCCGCGTCCATGTTTTCGTAAGAAACATCAATCTCACCAGCACATCCTGCCCCGCGCCCGCCAGCATGCAAAGCATCGTGCCAAGAATGCTCAGCACGAATGCTTTGGATAACGCTCGGTTAAGGTCGGAACGAAAAAAGGTCACCAGCTCTCCTTTCATGGCCGATACGCAAAACGAAGCCAAGGGTAACGCCGGATTATCCTTCAAGGCGGCAAACGCCCTGATCTTAGCTTGTCCGGCTATCCCGTTGTTCAACTGTTCTTATCGATTGGCTAATCAGTACCCCAGCGAGCGGTTGATCGAGCTCCCGTCGATCGCGTTGATCGTCAGTAGTGCGTCATACTTGGTAAAAAGGCGCGCGTTCCCGGCGGAATCCGTAATCTCGACGCTTCCGAAACAGTCCCAAACCGGAACCAGCAGTCCCTGATTGCGAAGATTCGGCTCCGTTATGCGCGTAAGCCCGAAACGAATTTCCGATATGCGCACCTTCGCGCTCACGATATCGTTCGATTCCGCAAGCCAGGAATAGGACGCCGCAATCAGCGCCGGCAGCATCGATTCTATCTCTTGAAACGGCAGCAGAGCCGCGTCGCCAGTGACCGTTTCAACGACTTCGTACGGCGATTGGTACAGAAAGCTCACGACGCCCGATGTATCGACGATCAGTTCCAGCTTTTCATACTCCCAAGGCTCGGCGTACTGCTCCTCGTCGGCAACGCCCGATCCGTCGTCTCTCGTTATCGTAACGGGGATATTGTGGTAGCTTCTTGCGTACTGCAGTTTGTACGCCCAGTGAAAGTCCTTCGCCTGCTCTGAGCCGAAGGTTTTACCCGGCCACATCGAACCGCCGGGCTGCACGCTGTTCGGCATGACGACATAATACGCCGCCAAACAGGCCATGTCCTCTATGCCGAGCGTTTTCAGCGCGCCGTCGGCAACAGATAGCGCTTCTTCTTTCGTGAGCGTAAAATCCTGCGGCACCTGCGGCGATTCCGGATCGCTCAATCCGTAATACGGAGCCGTGTTGTTAAAGGTAAATCCCGAAACCGTGTCCGCTTTGATGTAGAGCGCCTTTACCCGATTCGACCGCGGATAGCAATTATGAATGCTGAAAAAAACGTCGGTTTTGTCCGATTCGGCAACGCCTTCGATGATCTCCGCGTTCGGGTCGGCGGCTCCTTTCGGAGTTTCAAATTTTCTGCTTGCGGGAATCCGTACAGGCGAATCTTCCGCTTCCAGTAAGGCTTTTTCGTAGGAGGCGATGATTTCGTTCAGCCGCTCAACGCTGCCGCTATCTTCGCCGTCCACATCGACGGGAATCGATCCGTCGCGCATGGCGTAATAGTCGATCAGCTGCGCCTCGATCTGCTCCTTCGTCATGGCGTTAGGTATGGTGTACAGCGCATCCTCGCCGAGAAAAAGCGCCAGCATACGATCCGCTTCCGCCTGCGTAAAAACGCGCTTCCTTACCCGTATCACGGGTGCTGCGTCCGATTCCGGAATAACGATATTTGCGTCGATGCAAAACACTGTTTTCCCGTTTTTCGTTTCGAAAGAATCTGTATACGTATCTGGGACGCCGAGCTTCTGTGCCAGCGTTCCTGCCGCGCCATCCGCCTGCTGATTCTCCAGAGCGGACGTGAGCATTCGGTCGATATCCTTTTCCACAACGGCGTCGCTTTCGGGCATCGGCTGGCAAGCGCCAAAGAGCAGCGCCGCAGTCAGTGTAATCGTAAGCAAAAGCTTTGTTCGCTTCAAGGCTGTCTCCTTTCTAAGCGCAGTATCGTGATGAACAACAGTGCTTCAATAGCCTACTTGCCTGTCGATGATGCTTCCGTCGACGGCGTTGATGGTCAAAAGCGATTCAAACCCGTCGTAGCCGATCGGGTAACCGTTGCCGGTGTCGTACACCCCAAAGAAGTCCCATGTGGGCACCAGCAGGCCGTATGCGTTGTTGTTCTGCTCCGTCACGCGGGTCAGCCCAAGGCGGATGCTGGTAATGTTGATGGAGGCGCTCTCCGCTTCTTCGGTGACGGAAGCGCCGTACTTCGTCAAAATCATGTTTTCGAATATCTTTTTAATTTGGTCGAACGGAAGCAACGTCGCTTTTTCATTCACGATCTCCGTCACCGTATAGGGCCCGTTCCACTGATAGGCATAGATGCCGCCGTCGTCTACGAAGATGCGCAGTTTTTCATACATCCAGCCTTCGGAAACGCTGTCGGGATTCTCCGGCGCCCAGGAAGAAATGTCGTTGGTATAGGTAACGCTCACGCCGTTGACGCTTCTCGTATACATAAATTCATATAAGCTCTTGCAGCCGTCCTTCGCGTTGCCTTCGACCAAAGGCGCAATCCGCTTACCCGCTAAGGTAAAATCGCTCAGCCCCAGCGTGGAGACCGCTTGATCCGCAACGGCCTGCGCCTCCTGCTGGCTGATTTGTGGTGTTGCGAGCGTGATGTTTCGCGTCAGGCCGTAGGACACCGTTACGCCGTTTCCGTAAACCGACTGGATCGCAAACTCGCCCCGGCAGAAGACGTCCCGGATATATTCGGAATCCACCCCGCGGCCGCTTCGCGTGGAGTTGGTCACAAACAGGTCGGAGACCACCTCGTTGTTCAGCACGCATAACATTCGCGCAATTCCTTCAATTCCGGACGAGTTGATCGAAAAATTCAGCGCAATCGGCGTTGCCTGCTCCGGCGCGGAAGCGACCTGCGCCATGACCTCCTGAATCGCGGCGTCCTGCTCTTCCGCGGAGTCGTATTTATCCAGATTTCCGGATTCGCGGTCCTCCAGGAGCCTATCGAGCGTATGCTGATAAAAGAACTTTGGCATCGGCGCGTTCTCGTCCACCGGAAAAGCACCCTGGCACACGGCGTTGTAGATGTTTTCCACATCCTGATCGGTAAAGCTTCGACTCGTGACGCGCGCAATGGGCAAATAGTCCACGTTTGGCATGAATATTGCCGCGTCAACGCTGACGCTGAGTTTGCCGCTGGCGTCCGTAGCTTGGTAGGTATAGTTTCCTTCGGGAATGCCCAGCGCGCCGGCGAGCGTTCCTTCTTCGCTGGAACCCGCCTGCTCCACCATGCGCTCGGTGTCTTTTTCTATAACAAATACTTCCGTCGGCGTCGGCTGGCAGGCGGCCGCAAACCCAATGCTCAAAAGCGCTAAAACCAGCAAGAGAAATCGGTATCGTTTCATTTAGGGTGTCTCCTTTGCTTTGCTGGTTGCATTATCGCAGATTCGCCGGGAATACTTGTCAACAAGTTGTAATCTTTTTGTCATCATCCAAAAAGCGCAGGCTCACGCGCGTCCCCGCGCCCGGCTCGCTCTCAATTTCCAGCTTTGCGTGATGCGCCTCCGCAATGCGTTTGACCAGCGCGAGCCCCAGCCCGCTGCCGCCGTTCTTCTTGCTGCGCGAGCGATCCGCCGTGTAAAACGGTTCCGTCACGCGGGAAAGCTCGTCCTTCCCTATCCCCTTGCCGTAATCCCTGACCGCGATTACGCCGTCAGCGGCGCTAAGCTCGATCGTGGAACCGCGCGGGCTAGCTCTCCTTGCGTTTTCAATCAGGTTGACCAGCGCCGAGCGCATGAGGTCAAAGTCCATATCCAGTTCGCCCATCCCGCAGAAGATGAGCAGCAGCACGCCGCTTTCGCACAGCGCGTCCGCCATCGTCTCCTCCACGGCGGCAAACAGCGCTTCCACGCTTGCGGGCGTTCGCTCAATCGTCCCTTCCAGCATTGTCAGCGTCATCAGTTTGGCCGCGAGCCGTTCCAGCCAGGCGCTTTGGTCGTAGATGCGTTCGAGGGAGCGCCGCTTGTCCGCTTCCGAAACGTCCCGCAGGAGCAGCGTTTCCGACCGCGCCAGAATCGACGTTACGGGTGTTTTCAGCTCGTGGGACAGGCCGCCGATAAACAGCTTCTGCCGCTCCGCCGTTTCGTTAAGCAGGCGTATCTTTTCGGAGATCGCCTCCGCCATATGGTTGAACTGCTCCGCCAGCCTGGCAACTTCGTCCTGCCCTTTTACGGAGATCCGCCGCTCATAACTGCCCGCCGCAATTTCGGAAGCGCCTTGTTCCAGCGCGCCAATGGGCTTGAGCGACCGGCGCGTCAACAGCCAAACCGCCGCCGCCGCCAGCAGGATTACGCCCGCTCCCGTGAGCGCGCACTCCAAAGCGAGTTGCCGCACGCCGTCCATTGCCATAGTCACATCGCGCGCCAGCGAAAGGGTGAAATTGCGCTCCAGAACATTGATCGCGGCGGAGATAAACAAATAATCCCGCCCGCCGAACTTGGCGATTGTGTAGCGCAGCGGTTCTTCGAACCTGCCGGCTCTTTGCTCCTGAAACCCCGTTTCCGCCAGAACGCCCGCCGCGTCGATACCCGTATTGTTGCTCACGATGAGATCGCCTTGTTCGAGGATATACTCTTCGAACCCCGGCGTTTTGTAAAACTGGTAGCGCAGGATATTCCGGCCTTCCAGCGTCGCCGGATCGGCGCGGTACGCGCTGCCGGAAAAGTCGTTGTAAAACGCGCAAAAATCCTCAATTCCCGCAGCAGCGATCTGTTTTTCGGTATTCTGTTTTGCAAACGCCGTTGTCAGCAGTGTGCCTGTGAGCACGGCCGCCGCTGTGACGGCCGTTGCAATCAAAGTAAGTTTTGCGCCAAGCTTCACGGCCTATTCCTCCTTGAGGCGGTAGCCGATCTTCGGCACGGAGACGATCGCATCCGCAAGATTCAGCTTGCGGCGGAGGCTGGAGATATGCGTATCCACCGTACGCGTCGCGCCGGGATAGTCGAACCCCCAGATTTCCGAAAGCAGGCGTTCGCGGCTCAGCGTACAGTTTTTATGCCGGATCAGCACCACGATCAGGTCGTATTCAATCGGCTGCAGATCGACCGTTTCGCCATTGAGCGTAAGCGTGCGCGTCGTTTGGTCGATCATGATTGTTCGGTAGCGCAGGGTTTGATTCAGCTTGCCGGTGCGCGCAAGTATCTTTTCAATTCTCACCAGCAGTTCCAGCACTTCAAAGGGCTTTACAAGGTAATCCTCCGCGCCGTCGCGCAGACCTTTGATCTTGGAGAGCACGTCCGTTTTCGCGGTCAAAAAGAGAACCGGTATCCGCCGCTTCTGCATCAGCTCCTGCAACGCAAAGCCGTCCAGCCCCGGCAGCATGATATCCAGAATGGCCAGGTCGAACGCATCGTCTTGTTCCAGAAGCGCAGCCGCCTTTTCGCCGTCGTCAATGGCGACAAAATCATAGCCGGAGTACTGCAGGTTCATGGCGACAACGTCCGAAATATCGGCGTCGTCTTCGACGATCAGGATACGGTTTCCCATTCTTCCTCCTTTGGCTCACGGCACAGGTTTATCAGGAGTGTATCATATTTCGTCTTCGCTCCAAAGAAGGCGCGCGTACCGGAATGTAATTTTGTTGTAATCTTTTTGTTTCCGAGTCGAGCTAATACCCGCTGGAGCGGTCGATGATGCTGCCGTCTATGGCGTTGATGGTCAAAACCGACTCGAACCCGTCGCTGCCCCGGAGGCTGGTTCCCGCGGGATCGTCGCTGCGAAAATAGCTGCCAAAGAAGTCCCAAACCGGCACGATCAGCCCCGAACCATCCGCGTTCTGCTCCTTGATGCGCATATACCCAAGCGTGATTCGGTTGATCGATACACTGCATGTCGCTGACAGATCGGCGGCGTTATAGTGGCTGAACACGATGGGCATCATCCGTTCGAAGATGCTTTGAATCTGCGCGTACGGCAATAGCGCCGCGCTTTCGGTGATCGTTTCCATCCACTCAAACGGTGCGTCCCAGACAAAGCTGTTCAGGCCGTCGTCATCGATATAGACGCGCACCTTTTCGAAAAACCAGGCTTTGTCGTACCGGCTAGCCTCCGGGTTCTGCGTGTTCGCTTCTCCGTTGGCAAAGGTAACCGGGCAGCCGTCGATCGTTGGCGTAAAGATAAACTCATACGCGCCGTTGAGCGTATCGGTCGGTATCGGCGACGTTGCGTCCCACAGGCAGGTTTTTCGTTCCGCCGCGAGGCCGTATTCCTGTAGGCCCATCGCGTCCACGGCGTCCCGGGCAGTTGAAAGCGCAACGTCAAGGCTCATCGTTGGCGCGGCATACCTCGGGTCCCGCGTGAGCGCATCGTTCTCCGCCGCGTCGGCGCGGAGGCCGTCGACCACGTTCCGCTCCAGCACGTCCCGGTAGTAACTGGCGGTCGAGAGCCCGTCCGCCCGCTGAACGATCAGTTGGGACGCAATCTCGCTGCCGCGCGTTGCATAGCAGCTCGCAATTTCACGCGAATCGAACGAAAAGACCGGCTCGGCGGGCGTAAACGCATCGGGAAACGCGTCGAGTCCTTCCATCATCGTTACGATTGCGGCGTTAAACTCCTCCATGGAGTCGTACTGCATGTCCGGAAACACATTCGCCTTTTGCATGTCAAGGTAGCCCTGATAGCTCCTGAGTTGAAACGCTTTTGTAAACGCGGGATCCGGCCCAATCGAAACCGCGTCCGAGCAGAACGCGTTGTATAGGGTTTCGACGTCTTCCGCAGTGAATGTTCTCGGGAAAATGCGCTTAACGGACATCGCCTGCACGTTCGGAACCTCGATTGCCGCATCAACATGGATCATCAGGTTCCCCTGTGTGTTTTTCAGTTCCGCCTGATACGTCTCCGGCGCGCCGGTGATCCGGTCTCCGTTTTCTATGGCGGGCGCGGCGGAATCCGTCGCGGTCGCTTTTTTAATCAAAATTTCGGCGTTCTTTCCCACCACAATCGGGCTTTCCGGCGTCTTTTGGCAGGCAGAAAGCGCAATCAGCAGAAGCGCGGCAAGCAGAACGCAGGTTATTTTCTTCATGTCGGGTTGCCTTCTTTCTTCTGGATACCGCAATGATAACCGCCGGACGCAGGAAAAACCTCACCAAAACCTCACCGTTTTGTTACCGGGAGTAGAATTCGAACGCTTGTTTTGCCGGGCGCGCTGTCGATGACAAGCGCCGCGCCATGCGCTTCCACAATTTCTTTTACCAGCGCGAGGCCGAGTCCGCTTCCGCCCGCGCGCTTACTGCGGGAACGATCCACCATGTAAAACGGATCCGTGATGCGCTTAATCTCGTCCGCCGGGATGCCGCAGCCATGGTCTTCCACTTCCAAAGTGCCGTCATGAGCGCGGAGAATTATGCTCTGCCCCGGCTGAGAAGCTTTACTCGCGTTATCCACGAGGTTGACCAGCGCGGACAGCATCAAATCCTTGTCGATATCGATGGTTCCCTCCGCGCACTCCACCTTGAGGCCGACGCCCCTCTGCGTCAGCAGCGCGAGGGTGTGTTCCCGCACGGTTTCCAGCAGCGCTGCCGTGGATTCCGGCCGGATTTCGATCTGCCGCCTCAGGCAGATCAGTTGGAGCAGTTTCTGGCTCATGCGCTCCAGCCATTTGCACGCATGCTCGATCTGCGCCAGCGAGCCGCTCGTTTCCTCCTCGGTCAGGCAGGCGTTCTGCAGTAAGTCCGTATGGATCAAAATTGCCGTCAGCGGCGTTTTAAACTCGTGCGACACGCCGCCGATAAACAGCCGCTGCCGTTCGGCGGTTTCGGTCAGTTCCGCAACATGGCTTTTCACGGCGGCGGCCATCCCGTTAAAGTCCTCCGCCAGTTCGCCGACTTCGTCGTTTGCGCCAACGGCGGCTCGTTCTTCGTAATGCCCGCCCGCAATCCGCTTTGCCGCGGCGCCGAGATCGCGCAGCGGTTTCATGGAACGCCGCACCAGAACAACGATGATTGCAACGCCCAGCGCGATGCCGCCGACGCCGATCAGTACAAACCGCCAAACCATTGCCGCAATGCTGTCGTAAACGCCGGTGATATCCTCCACGTCGTATACGGCGTATTCCCTCTGCCGAATTTCAACGCTGCTGCCGACGATCAAAAGCGCGCGGCCTTCCACCCTGCCGGTAAAACGCGCCTGTTCGCCCCTCTCTGTAAGTGCCAGATAGGCCGCCGGATCGACGCTTACCTGCGAAGAGAGCACCGCGCCATCCTGCATCAAGACCGAAGATTCGTCTGAAAAACGCGAGAAACAGTAGAGGATGAAGGCGTCCTCCGTATCCGCGCTGGCGCTGGCATCGGCATAGTAGTCCGCCATTTCGGCAAACGACGCGGCAAGATTCTTTTGCTTGTCCTCCGCCTGCGAATACGCGTAGGCAAGAATGCTGTTTTTTGCATGCAGCAGCAGGAGCGCGCTGCACGCCGCGACAACGCCTATCAGCACCGCGCTGCAGATAAGCGACACCTTTTGCCAGAGTTTCATTTTGCGCGCTCCTCCAATCGGTAGCCTGTTTTGGAGATAGTTTTCAACTCGTGGGTGAGGCTGAGCTTTTTGCGGATGTTTGCAATGCGAACCTCCACCGTATGCGGATCGCCAAAATAATCCGCTCCCCAGACCTCGTTGAGGATTCGCTCGCGCAGCACCGTCCTGTTTTTGTTTCTCAGCAGCAGCGATAGCACCTCGAACTCCAGCGGCGTCAAATCAACGGCGGTTCCGCCCTTGGTTACGGTATGGTTCTCCAAATCCAGCTCAACGTCGGCAATGCGATAGATTTTGCCCAGCTTCCCCGTTCGCGTGAGCACCTTTTCGATGCGCACAAGCAGCGTCGTAGTGTCGAACGGCTTGACGATGTAGTCCTCCGCCCCGCCGCGCAGGCCGCGGATTTCCGACTCCGAATCGGTCTTTGCGGTGATGAAGATCACGGGTATATCAAACCGCTCCATGTGCTCCAGCAGCCCGAAGCCGTCCATACCAGGCAGCATGATATCCAACAGCGCAAGGTCGAACGCGTGATCCTGCTCCAGATAACGCGCCGCCTCCGCCCCGTCGTCAAACAGCAGCGTTTCGTAACCCACAATCTGCAGGTTCGTCGTCAGCCCGTCCGATACGCCTTTATCGTCTTCCGCCAGTAAAATCCGGTTTCGTTCCATCATAACTGCCTCTCGCGTTTTTCTCCTATGATAGCATTCCTTACAGCGGTGCACAAACACATGACTTGCTCACGCTGTTGGCCTTCGCTGTACTGGGCGCGAATGTATTTCCGCAAATATGATACCATTCTATCTGGTGTTTTTTTGATAATCATGTATGAATACTCTTGCCGGACGTCACGAGGGCTGGTAAACTGGCAGAAAATGGCGATCCAGCGTCCGCCTAAGAAAAATCCAAACGTTTCTCGACGAGCCAGGCAACTTTCTTTTCCAGCACCGATACGATTACCCTTGCT
The DNA here is from genome assembly GCA_963674535.1 of Christensenellaceae bacterium. GTDB lineage: Bacteria > Bacillota > Clostridia > Christensenellales > CAG-138 > UBA7703. The sequence goes on from OY771363.1 coordinate 2,783,355, forward strand.
GCGGCACCACCAAAGCAGACGAAACGTTCGAGGAGAGTATACGAATGGAAATACAAGAAGATGCTTCGCAAAAAACAATCCAGCAAAAATCGCCGATGAAACGCAAATCCGGTGAACGCAGCCACTTCCTCGGAACGCTCTTGTTCATTCTGTTCATGACGCATAGTTTGCTCGTCAGCATGAAAGTTGATATTCAATGGCACGAACCGATGTCGTATCTTGTTATTCTTTCCTGTTTTGTATGCGTTACGATCGGGGCGAACTACTGGTTTGGGGATCAAGTTATTCGATGGCGGTCATATTGCATAGCCAGCATAATAACCTTCTTTTTCTATTTTGCTTACCTTGTGTTTTTAGATGGCAACACCAATTACTTCGTAAATAATCTGCAACTTACAGTTATAACTTTGCTGCCTGTCGTTTCAACCGTCTACAGCATCTGGAAGATCAGACGTGCAAAGAAAATGAAGCAAGAAGAGACTATGAGCCGTACAAAACGTCCATCGACCAAGAGCAAAATTTCATTGGCAAATACAGTTCGTTTGATTGCGGTGATCAGTTTTTGCAGTGTTTTTCTTGAGAACACACAGCATATTCTGTCGATTATTTTTGAACCTGAAACACGAACCAATAGAATGTACCCATTTAGTGAGGTGCTAGATGCAATTGTTGCCGCTTACACGATATGGCTACTGGTCTGTTTTGCAAGGAAAGAGTTTGTGCAGTTGGGCGCTCAAAAGGAAAGCGAAAAGGACTGTGTTGAGAATGCGAGCGGCGATTGAGTGCGGAAAGGCGCGTACCTTTTTTGAAGTTAATTCTATCTGTCAGGCATACAGATAAATAAGTTTGAAGGGAGCATACCTATGAAGAGACAAGAAAGCACCATTCAAGAAGCAACGCGCCAGCAACCGCTGATACAACGCATATTTCGCGGATTTTTTCGCTTCCTCGGAACATTCTTGTTCATTCTGTTCATGACGCGTAATCTGCTCGTTAGCACGGGAGTAGACTCTCACTTGAACATATTACTGCCTTACTTTGTTATTCCGTCTTGTTTTATATGTGTCACCCTTGGGGCGAACTACTGGTATGGAGATCATGTTAATCGATGGCGGTCGTATTTGATATCCAGTATAATCGCTTTTGCTCTCTTCATTCTTCATCTTTGGAGTTTAACTTACTCCAATTACTGTCCAAATTTGCTGCAATGTTTACTGATCCTCGCGTTGCCAATCGTTTCAACTGTTTACAGCATCTTGAAAATCAGGAAAGCTAGGAAACCGAAACAAGAAATTCCCTTGAGCAATACAAAGCCCCCATTTTCCAAACGCAAAATGGCATTGGCAAACGTAGTTCGCTTGGTTGCGCTGATCAGTTTTTGCAGCGTTTTTCTTGAGAACGCACAACATTTTCTTTCGTATCTCTTCGATCCGGCATCTCGAATAACGCGTATGATGATATTTGGTAACGAGGTTGACGCTATTGTTGCCGCTTATGCGATATGGCTTTTGATCTGCTTTGCAAGAAAAGAGTTTGTGCAGGCGAGCAAGCAGGAGGATGAAAAGCCTGCTCAGCTCGAAACAAGCCAAGAATGACTGAATAACAGCGATTCATTTCTGCTGCTCTGTTCAGCAAAAAAAGATCGCGCGACACTTACCAAACTCCTCAACATTTCCCCGCACAAGCTCTCCTAAATGGCGCTTTCCGGCAAGGGTGAAGGATGGATCGTGTATGGCGGCACCATCCTCCCGTTCCTCGATCGCTTCAACAAGGAGTCTCGAATGTAGCGGGGGATAACAACGTGACAGGACAAGGCGATCGGGTCCCAGGTTGTACCCCCCGCAACATCTCAATAGCCTTTCGCTAGATCAATGATAGTTCCATCTATAGCATTGATTGTTAATAGAACGATCGGCGCTTTCGGCCAAATGCTTACACTCCCATTGTAGTGATCGTAGTATTTATTGCCTTCAGCATCGATTCCAACATTGTGACCGTAAAAACCCAGACTGGAACTAATAAGCCGGATATACTTTCTCCTTCCTCGCGAACTCGAACAAGGCAAAGCTGCACATCGTCCACATTGACTTCCATTTTGCCTTTTTCGCCATAAAAGAGATCCGTCATGGCTTCATACTCGATCTTCATCATATCCTGAAAGATCGCTTCAATATCACCATACGGCTTTAGCGTGGCTTGCTCTACTACGGTGCCCGTTACAGCAGTCGGGTATTGCCAGCTGATATTCTGAATGCCGGTTTTATCGACCGTAAAGCAAATATACTCATATCCCCATGGAATAGATACATCGTCGCCGGTCAGGGAAGGATCCGTATTGACCAACTCCTGAATGCCGTTGTCACTTCGAGCAAGGTATATTTGATACGCATAGTTTTGAGCAGCAACCTTGCTTTCTTCAACATATTTGCCATTCTCCCAAGTTCCACGCAATCCGGTTGATTGGTCATTGACCATGAATGCCGCTCCGATTATGAATTGATCTGCCATATTAGCAGCCTTGAAGAAGTCAAAACAAAGTTCCTTTGCTCTTTCAAAAGACAGACCAACTAAAGTTTCAACCTCATTTAACGAGGTCATTGTGTCTATGCGCTGCATACCGAGATGCGAATAGTTTGGGGATGCTGCGTCATGATAGCTCAATGAACAGAAGTCTGAAGAATTCGCGCTGTTATCAGCACCCGGAGTTCTCACACTGAGAAATTTTGTTGTCGAATTTGGAGTAAGATCGGTTGCAGCATTCAGCAAGTAATAGTCCGATTCGCCTGATTGGGAATCCGCACGTTGCAGAACCATTTGTCCATCCGATATCTTTGGAGGCTGAGAATCCTCTGGTGCAGCATTATATAGGGCTTCCATTTCATCTATGATTGATAGGAAGTCCTCCTCCGAATAGCCATCCTCTTTATAGCTTCCATCCGCAAGTTGATTCTTGAGACGAAACAAATCTGCTTCGTAGTCTTTTTTCGTTGGAACGCTGCTGGATAAGTCATACGGTTTTTGCGATGGATATAAGTAATTAAAAATGCCTGTCACCGACTCTTGGGTAAAGTATGCCGGTACTACTCGGAGAATTGGCATATAGTCTGTATTGGGTACTTCTACGGATGCATCCACATTTATTGTCAACCTGCCATCCAGGCCAACGGCGTGCAGCTCGATGCGACTCGTGTTCCCCAGGAGAGTATCAATTTTCGTACCATGTTCTTCTTCGCCTGCCTGCTCTACCATACGCTCAGTATCTTTTTTAATCACCACCGTCTCTGTAGGGGTCGGCTGGCATGCCGCCATAAATACGAAAAGTGCTATCATGCACGATAATATTGCAGCGCTGCGTTTCATTTTCTGCACCTCTTCCTTCGTCTTGTTAAATCGATCATAAGACGAGGCGTGTTTTGAAGTCCTTTGAAAGATGTAAAATAGTTGTAATCTCATTTTTTGTTTACAATTATCGTTGTTCCAGCGCCCTCCCGGCTCTGAATAATCAGTTCCGAGTGATGGGCGTCCGCTATTTTTTGGACGAGTGTCAACCCCAGCCCGAAGCCTTCTGATGATCTCGATTCATCCAGCTTATAAAACGGCTTAACGATTTTGCTGATTTGATCTTCAGGAATGCCTTTCCCGTTATCCGAAACACGAATCTGTGCAGCTGTAATCCGAATTTCAACTTGACTGGCATGTGCTTTGCGTGCATTATCAAACAGATTTGTAATCAAGCTAAGAATCAGCTCCTCTTCTGCATCCATCGTTTCATCGCTTGATTGTATGTCAACGCCTGTTCCGTTCTTTTCTGCAGATGGAATCAGTAAGTATCTTAACTTCCTTTCAATCACTCTGCACGGTATCGGGGTCAGTTGGATATTTTCACCCTGTAACAAAACGAGCCGGGATAAGCTGGTTGTTAATCGCTCAAGCCGCCGGCATTCGCTGTCAATATACTCAACAGCTTCTTGCTTTTGGCTTTCTGTTAACTTCGCCTTCAAAAGCGCATGTGAATACCCGGTAATTGCAGTAATTGGCGTACGCATTTCATGCGACAAAGCGGCTAATAAGAACTGCCGTTCTTCAGATGTCGCCTCAATTGTTCTTATCTGCGCTTCTATTGACGCTGCCATTTGGTTAATGGAACATGCCAATTCGCCAATTTCATCGTTACTTTTCAAAATGATTCGCTCACTATACGAACTCTGGGCAATTCGTTGAACTCCTTTGTTCAGCTTTTTCAGGGGCTGAAAACTCTTATACTCAAACAGCACTATAAATATTGCCGTGACAAAAGCCACAGCAAACGTAAGCGCAAAGATTTTTCGTGCCAAGGAATTCACTTCATCCATTGCAGAGGTGATGTCTCTTGTAAGAGTAACCAGATAATCGGTGTCATGGTACGACCAAGTCTGTCCGATCAAAAGATAATAGCGATCATTCAGCTGAAGGATTCTATGTTTTATAACATGATAAGAATCTTTCAGCTCGTATGACTGCGCTTGGTCTAGAGCCGCATATGAATCAATCCCGGTGTTGTTAACAATTACCTCCGCGTTTTTTTGAATGGAAAATTCATCATACCCTTGGCAATGCTCAAACGTGTAAACCATATAGCTCTTCAATGAATGATCGGAAATCGTATCTGCTTTTTCATAAAAGGAATCGCGAAATTCCGACATGAACTGTTGATGGTTCAACGTTCCTATGGAAACTGCATTTTCGGTTGTTGACCGGCGAACAAAGGACAGAATAATAATGCAGCACGAAAATACCGCAAGAATCATAAACGATACGGCAATTGCCGTTGTCCTCAGGGCGAGCTTCATTTATCCCTCCAACCTGTATCCGTATTTGGGAATAGATACGATCTGCAGCCCCGTTTTTCGCCTCAGTTGAGCAACATGAACGTCCACTGTCCGTGTGCCTCCTTCATAGTTTATCCCCCAGACCTTGGACAGAATATAATCACGAGTCAATGCTACGTTCTTATTTTGAGCCAGCAATACCAGTAAATCGAACTCCATGAACGTTAAATACAGGCTTTCATTTCCTTTCCTGCAGCTTCGTTGTGCTATGTCCAGTTCGACGTCGCCCAAAAGAATGCGTTCGACCTTTTCATGTCTTTTTAAAACATTATCAACTCGCGCTAACAACTCCAAAACATCAAAAGGCTTTACAATATAATCTTCAGCTCCATTTGTGAGGCCCTTTAGCTTCGACTCAATATCATCTTTTGCAGTTAAAAATATAGTTGGAATCCCCCTTGCCTTCAAAGGTTCAAGCAATTCAAACCCGTTGACTTTTGGAAGCATAACGTCAATGAGCGCAATATCGAATAACGCTCCGCTATCTAAAAGAAGCAACGCTTCCGCTCCATCAAATACTGAAATCACCGTATGCCCCGAAAGTTTCAGGTTCATACAGGTCATTTTATTAACTGCAATATCGTCCTCAACCAATAGGATCCGGCTCATCGTGCATCACCCTTTCGCAATATCGATTCATGCTATCACAGATAATCACAAGTATCAACGATGCAGCCGGTACGATTTAACCACTGCAAATCTTCGTTTTTCCATAGGACAACTAGAATCCCTTACATCCAAGCACTACAAGAATGCCTGGTTTTTCCTGCCTGAATTCTTCAGCGTGCTTTTGTAAGCTAGTAATCTGGCAAGTGATGTTGAAAAGTGCGTTCCCCTTGTACGGGAACGCACTTTCTCAATTCGGCCAAGGCTTTTCAAGCGTTTCTTCATTCAACCGAATGATCAATAGAATTCGAGCTGGTCCGCATCGATTGTTCCCTCTAGACAATGAACGGCCAGAACCATTTCTCCGGTGCTGTCGATAGAAAAGGCGTACGTTCCGTCCGGCTCGTGCGTACAAGCTAGCAGCGCTTCATTACCGCGCACTTCAAATACACCGTCGCCAAACGCACGAAATCGAACGGAAATCGGCGCGTTCACAATGCGGATAAAGAAGCGAATTTCGTCGCCCGCGCGCAAACGCACAACGATATTCTCGCTCTGTGGCTGCGCTTCGCCCTTCAACCTCCTGTAATCCGGCTCTCCGCGGTGTCCGTCGCGAAAAATCAGGCTTGCTTTTTCACGCAAGCGCAGTTCCGCACCGGGTATACGCTCGTTTACGATGCAGCTTTCGTCGAATGCTTCGCAGGGCAGCACAAACGGGGGGGTTCGGGTGAGCGCGCAAACAACACGCGTGTTGTAATCTGGCAAGGCGACGCAAGCTAAAAACTCATCAAATATTTGCTGCGCTTCCGTTTCTTCAAGTTTCACATCCTGCTTGATGGATTCCATCAGCCGGTTCCATCTCGCAGGACGCGCAAACGTAACCGGCGAGTTTGCGCAGTTCATCTTTTTGTAGCTCCAAAACGACCAACCGATGTTCAGCCTTTCGCAGAGCGGGAACATGGCCGTATACCATTCCAGATTGTTTTCTCCGCTCTCGCCGAGATAGAGCGGGACATCCAGCCGTTTCTCGGCATCCCTGTAACCGTCAAGGCTTTCCTCGTCGGGCGAACTCCAGTAGCGATGAAATTGGAGTGCGATGTTATCAGCGGCTTCCGCGCGGGACATGCCGTCCAGAATGGAGAAATCCGTTGCCCAGTGCGCGCCTTCCAGCATGATCATGTGGTTCGGATCGACCGCCCGAATCCGCGCGATTAAACGCCGATACAGCGGAAGTATCTCCGCGTTGTACTGGCGAAAGAAATCCGGCAGCGGTTCGTTGAGCAGATCGTAGGCGGCAATCACCGGTTCCTCAGCATAGTGCCGCGCAAGCAATTCCCAGGCGGAGCAGAGCCGATCCGCATTCTCCTGTTCTAAAAAGAGCTCCGGCAGATCCCGCTCACTATCGTCGATATTCTGCCCGGTCTGTCCGCCCGGCGCGGCGTGCATATCCAGGATTACATAGATACCGCTCGCCCTGCACCAGCCGATCAGTTGGTCGATGTGCGCTAACGTATCGGTTACAAACACAGCGCTTTGTTCCTTAAATCGAAACAGCCTTCGGGCGTTGATCGGCAGTCTCACAGAATTGAATCCAAGGCTTGCGATCCATTCGATATCCGCCTGGGTTATATAGCTCCGCTCATACCGTTCCCAGAAGGAAGCCGCATACGCAGCGCCGCAGAGTGTTTCTATGAGCTGTTCCATGCGCCGGGGACGGTCGTACGCCCCCTCCATCTGCCACATATACCCTTCCGGCAGCAGCCAGCCGCCAAGACCGAACCCGCGCAAGAGGATTGGTTTTGTGCCAAGATACATTGCCCCGCTTCGGCAATACAAAAAACCCTGTTTCATCCTTTCATCGCTCCATCCGTCATACCCTTTAATATCTGCTTTTGAAAGACCGCGTAAAACACGATGACCGGCAGCGCAGCGATAACGAGCGCGCTCAATATGGCCGACCAGTCCGAGCTGTACTGCCCAAACAGCGTGTTCGTAGAGAGCAGCAGCGTGTATTTGCGATTGTCCGAAATAACAATCAGCGGCAGCAGAAAATCGTTCCAAATCCAGAGCACATTGGTTATGCAGATCGTTGCGGTAACGGGTTTTAGCATGGGAAATACGATTTTGAAAAAAGTCTGCAGCTGCGAGCACCCGTCGATTGCTGCGGCTTCCTCAAGTTCTTTCGGGATTCCCTTGACAAACCCATGATAGAGGAAAATCGCCATGCTGACGCCGAGCCCCGCATAGACAAAGCATAGCCCCAAAAGCGAATTTTTGATGTTGAACGCCAGCACGACTTTGTACAGCGGAATCATAATCGAACTGAATGGAATCAACATAGAAAATACGAACAACGAAAACAGAACCGACGAGAGTTTCGTTTTTGTGCGGCTGAGCTTCCACCCAGCGAGCGCGGAAAACAGAACGATCAATAATACGCCGCCCCCCGCGAGAAGCACTGTGTTGCCAAAGCTCCGCAGAAAGTGCATCTTATCCACGCTGCGAATGTAGTTTTCGCCGCTGATGCTCTTTGGCAGCGAAAGCACGTTGGTCAGTATTTCCCCGTTCGTTTTAAACGAGTTGATCAGCGCCAGTATCAGCGGGGAAAGCGTAAAGAGCGCGCAGAGAACGAGAAACGCATACATACCCACCGACAGAATGTTTCGTTTTTTCATAGTTCCTCCTCCCTGCGCTTCATAACGGACAATTGAACTGCAGTTATCACAAGTACAAGTACGAACAGCACCGTGGATTTTGCGGTCGCATATCCATACTGAATGTTTCCGCGAAACGCCTCTTCGTAGATATTCATCGCAACGGACTGCGTCGCTCGCCCGGGCCCTCCGCCTGTCAGGGTAAAGATCACGTCAAACACCTGAAACGCGGAATTCAGCGTCCAGAAAATGCAAATCGTAACCGCATGCCGGATCATCGGGAATTCCACCTGCCAGAATCGCTGCCATGCGTTCGCGCCATCCAGCACCGCCGCTTCCTTCATACTGCCGGGCACGCCCTGCAGCGCGGCCATATAGATGATCATCAAATACCCTACCGCGCCCCACGCGGCAACGATGATAATCGCAACAAACGAATACCGCGGGTCCCCGATCCACATATGATCCAGAAATGCGAAACCATTGTAATTGTCCGCCAGATAATAGAGCACCTTCGTGAAGATGAACATCCACATATATCCGCCGATGACCATGCTGATCATGTTCGGCATATAGAACACCGTTCGAAACAGACCGCGGGCATGCCGCCGCGTTTCAATTGCGACCGCTAGGGTCAGCGCGACGACATTCGCAACGACGACCATAACTCCGACGTATTTCATCGTAAACAGGATCGACTGCCAGAAGTACTGATCGCTCAAAACGCGCTGAAAATTCGCAAGTCCAATGAACGACCACTCTTTGTTAAGCCCGTTCCAGTCCGTCATCGCATAAAAAATCCCCGAAAAAGCGGGATACAGCTTGAACAGCGCATAGACGATCAGCGCTGGAAGCACAAAGAGAAGCAAAATCAGGTTTTGGCTGCGCTTTCTGCCCGCTGCGGCAAGCGGCGTTGAACGTTGTTTCATATCCTTTTCCCCATGCCCCGGCACTGCTGACGCGGAGCCGTATTTCATCCTTAATCAAAGCGCATGCTTGATGCGCCGTTCATCATCGGTGCCTGTGTTATGTTCCCAAGGAAATCACCGTTTTCGAAAAGAGAGGGACTTTCGTCCCTCTCGGTTACGGCTCTTTCGATTCGGTTAGTTCAGCGCATTCGCCTGTTTGAATACTTCATCCATACGGGCGATAAACTGGTCGACAGTCGTCGTGCCAACGTAGTATTCCTGCAGCAGCTTGCCCTGCTCTTCCGTCACAGCGCTCGGCAGAACGAGATCCTGATAGGCTCTGCCGGCAGCAACATAAGCGGAAGCGTCGCTGACCCAAGAAGCCGCCTCATACGTGTGGCAGGTAGCGATGGGGTTGAACGTGCAGCTCTGGAACAAGGCGGAAGAATCGTTGTCGTCCAGCACGTAGTTAGCAAACGCAAGCGCGAGATCCATTTCTTTGCTGGAGGGGTGCACCACCAGCGTCGTGGAAGTAGAGAGATTAACGCGCGTGCAGTTCTCGTTGTTGTTGACCGGCAGCGCGAATACGCCGAGTTCAAAGTCCGGATTCGTCTCAAGGATGGTACCCGCGGCCCAAGTACCCTGCACAAACATGGCGGCCTTGCCGTTTGCAAAGTCCGCGGCGCCCACTTGCGAACCTTCCTCCATCGCACGGTCGGTTCCATTCTGCATAATCAGGTCGATGACGTCAAAGATTTCGCGGACTTCCTCATAGGAACCATTGTCCTGATACATGCGGTCTACCCAGTCCGTTACGTCGCCGGATACTTTGCCGCCGAGCGTCAGCGCGGTCATGAGTTGCGGAACCCACTGTTCTTGGAAGGCCAGCATGAACGGCGTATAGTTCTTAGATTCCAACACGGTGACGATGTTCTTCAAATCGTCCAGCGTTTTCGGCGCCGTCAGGCCGCACTCGGCAAAGATCGCCTTATTGTAAAGAACACCCCAGGCCATCGACTCGATCGGCACGGCGAGTACTTTCCCATCGACCGTAACGGTATCGCGGACGTTTTCGTAAAGCTTGTCCACAAAAGGCTGACCGGTCAAATCGGCCAGATTGCCGGCTTCGTTATAAACTTTGAGGTTATTGCAGTGCACGGTGTAGAGATCCGGTGCATCATCGCCGGTCAGGCGTGCCTGCAGAACGCTCTCGTACTGATCGGAACTGGGCATTTCCAGATTGATGGTCAGTTTGATGTTCTGCTCTTCGAGCACTTTTGCTTCAAACTGTTTGCAGTAGGTTTCCCATTGGTCCATGTACTGCGGAAAGCTCATCATGATGTTCAATTCCGCTTCGCGCGGGGCGGCGTCCGGCGCTTCGGTCTGTGCCGGGGCTTGCGTATCCTCCGCGGCCGTTGCCGGAGCGGGCGTTGCCGCGCAGGCGAACATGGAGAACGCGAGCATAAGCGCCAGGGTCAAGATCAATGCCTTTTTCATTGTGTTTCCTCCCATTCAGATATGATGTTGTAGAACTGTACTACAAACATATCCCACTTGAAGGCTCCTTTGCATTTGCTATTCTTCTCTTTCTGTATTGCTTATATTTAATGCGGCGCGCATTTGGCCGGGCGTAAAACCAAAGTGTTTCTTGAACACCCGGTAGAAATGCGCAGTGTCGATATATCCGACCGCGGGGCCGATATCTTTAATCGCGATATCGTATTCACACATCAATCGCAGCGCCCGTTCCATGCGCAGTTTGGTTGCATACTCCGTAAAACCTTCGCCGAATTTCATTTTGAACACTTTGCTCAGATACTCTTTCGTCACAAAAAAATGCGCCGCCGCCTCTTCCAGCGTGATGCCTCGCGTATAGCTCTCCTTGACGAATTCGCGCACCGCCTCGAGGTTGAGCTTGGTGCTGTTGCGAGTGAGGTCGGAAACCCGCTCGATAGAGATGATGAGCAGCTCCCGCGTAAAGCGAAACAGCGCTGCGCATGTGCTTTCGCGGCCAAAGACAAACGCAGTGTCGCTCTTGCCAAACACCTCGTCCACACTATATCCACTGTTGGAAATAAAGCGCTGCAGCGTGCCCATCATCGCGTAATAAACTTGAATAAGCGAGCTGCTGCGCGGCTCATCCCCCTCGTGCTGAACGATCAGATTGCGAATTTCGGTTAGTTTCTTCTCAATTGCCAATCGTTCGCCGCTCTGAAGCGCCAGCTGGAGCTCGCCGCAAAGCAGGTAAAACGGTTTCGCCCAGGCTGCGTCGATAAATCCCGGCGCTTTTGCAATTGCCGCGCTGGACTCGTTTTTTTCAGCAGTCCATCGGTTCCGGGCTTCCACGCATTTTTCGAGGCGCTCGTTCAGTTCGTTCGGTTTGATCGGCTTGAGCAGATAGTCGACGGCGCCGAGCCGCAGCGCGCTGCGGATGTAGGAAGAATCGTCATACCCGCTGAAAAAGATGACTTGCGCGTCGTTGTTTTCCGCGCGGAGCGTGCGGATCAGGTCGATGCCGCTGAGGTAGGGCATACGAACGTCGGTGAGGATAATATCCGGGCGCAGTTCGCGCACCATCTCCAGCCCAAGATCCCCATCGGACGCCTCGCCGACGATCGTCAGCCCGAGCTCTTTCCACTGTCCAAGGTGCTTAACTACCTCCCGCGTCCACGGCTCATCGTCTATGATAACGACGCTATAGCTGCACATCGCTTCCCTCACCTTCCTTCACCGCGCGCAAGCGCACGGTGATGCTCGTACCTGTACCCGGATCGCTGTCTATCGTCAACCCGTACTCTTCACCGCCGAACATCAGCCGAATACGCGCGTTGACATTCGTCAGCCCAATATGCTCCGCTCCGCGCAGTGAGGAATCCGTTCCCGTTTCGAGTGCCGCGCGGATCTGCTCGAGTTTTTCTAATGGAATGCCGACGCCGTTGTCGGTCACCGTAAGGCACAAATCCGTTCCGCTTACCGCCGCGCGGATGGTAACGACCCAGCGGCCGGCGCGCTCCGAAAGCCCGTGTTCAAAGCAATTCTCCACCAGCGGCTGCAAAATCAGTTTTGGAACGAGGTAATCAAAGCATTCCTCCGGCGCGTCAAACGCCAGATCGAGCCGCTTGCCGAAACGCAGATTCTGAATCTGCAGATAGCTCTGCAGGTATTTCAGCTCGTCGCCAAGGCGGACGCGATCCTTGGAAAAATTCAGCGAGTAGCGCATGATATCGATTAGATTCAGCGTGACTTCATAAATGCCCGGCACCTCATGCTTGAGGGCCATGCCGCCGATTGCCTGGAGCGTATTGTAGATAAAGTGCGGGTTGATCTGCGCCTGCAGCGCTCTGAGCTGAGCATTTCGCTTTTCAATTTTCGCTATATATTCGCTCGCAATCAGGTTCTGCGTCCGCTCCGCCATGTCCGCAAAGCTGTTTTGCAGCAAGCCGATTTCATCGTCCCGCTCGCTTCGTTCAAGGTGCTGCGAACTGTCCAGCCTTATTTTTCCCATGCGCGCCGCCAGATCAATCAGAGGTTTCGAGAGAAACCGGGCGTACGCCGCCGAAGCGGCAACGGCGGTTAAGACCGCGATAATAGAAACGAAAATTCCGGCAAGAACCGTCTTTTGCAGCGAAGAGACGATTGCTTTGTCCGCAACAACGAGAATGATGCGCAGTTTGCCTCCGTTTACCGCACGGTAAAACCAGAAGTTTCCGTCCGAAACGGTCTCGCGGCTGTCGCTTTCCGCAATTTGTTCCATGACCGCGAGCGACCGCTGCCGGGCGATTTCACCGTTTTCGCCAAGGTCGGATTCGATGAGGTCGTTCTGATCGTTAAAAATGAGTATGGATTCGTTCTGCGTGATCTTGATATCCGCCAGAATATCCTGCAGTTTATACTGGCGCTGATGAATCGCGATCAGTGCGATAGGCATATTGTCCATAAACCGGAAGATCTGATGGTACGCAACGATTTCCCGTCCCTCGCGCAGATAAACCGTATTGGTTTGCAATCCTTCGCCGCGCGCATTCCAAGCGTTCAGCGAGTCGCCCGTTTCCACAAAGCTTGCGCCGGAACGCTGCGCGCGAAGGACGGTATCGTTACCAAGGTTGAACAGATCGATCGAGTTAATATTGCTGTCCAAACTGATGATGGAATTTAACGCGTTGATCAAATCAAGCTTTGCGGCATAATCCGTGCTGTTGCCTTCCGTATACCAGGTGAGCACGTCGTTTTTCAGCGTCTTATTGACCTCGAACTCGTAAAAACGATTCATGTCGCTCTTCGTTTCCAAATAAAGCCGGTTTTCCAGCCAACCGATATTGGTGCGCCGGTCGTAAATCAGCTGTTCCCGCATGGTGCTGTAGGTGCTTACCAGCGCGACCAAAGTGACCGCCGCGGTAATGCACACGCTCAGTATCAGCATGCTGACAAACAGTTTTTTTCGGATAGATCCGCGTATGACCGGTTTTTTCATAACTCCCCCGGATGTGGCTGGACGACGCAGCGTTCGCGCTTTCGGCGCGGGCGTGGGATGGCAACTGGAAAACGAAGCCGATAAGAACCCATATTTATTATAATACAGCTCGGTGGCTTTTTTTCGTATTGGCGATTGTACGAATCCGGTTTGTTTCGTTGAACTATTTTAACATATGGTGGAATCTGGAAATCTTTTGCTGTTAAAAATCGGAACTTATTTTTCATTTCGGTATTGCTTTTGGAAAAAGCATGTGCTAGTATCAAGTTGTTCTAAATGATAGCGCTAACATTTCAAATCGATCTGTTTTCGCTTTTCTTTTTCTGGTATAATGATAGCGCTATCATTTCGTAAAGGCAGTTGATGAATCTATGAGACTAGAAGATGTTGCAAAGCTCGCAGGCGTGTCCACCATTACCGTATCGCGTGTGATCAATTCCCCTCAACTTGTTAAGCCCGCAACGCGCTTAAAGGTGGAGCGGGCGCTCGAAGAGCTCAATTACGTGCAAAACCCTGTTGCGCGGGCGCTGGCCTCCAACAAAATTGGCATCATTGCCGTCTATATCCCCGCCTCCATCGATTTAACGAACCCATTCGTCATGCATTTTGTGGCCGGAATCAGCGAAGTGCTCAGCAAGCACGTGTATTCGTTTCTGATCCGGCGTGAGCTGGACAGCGAGCACCTCTGCGATGGATACATCGCAACCGGCCTGCTTAAAGACGAAGTCAAGTTAATCTACCAGTATACGCACGAACGAAACCGCCCCCTCGCACTCTTTGGACACACTGAAAATCCAGATATCGACTGCGTCGATGTGGACAACACCTTCGGCGCAAAGAAGATAACGCAGTTGCTGCTGGAAAACGGGCATAGGCATATTGCCATGATCAACGTCGACGAGGACAAAGATTACACGGTCGACCGCGCAGCGGGTTTTCGGCTCGCGCTGGAGGAGTTGGGAATCGACCCGGAAAGCTGCCCGCAGATCGCCGCCGAAAACAATGCCAACGGCGGGTATGGCGCAATGCGCCAAATCCTTGCGGAATACCCTCTCTGCACCGGCGTGTTCTGCGCTTCGGACACTCTCGCTATCGGCGCGGCGAACGCAATCGTCAAAATGGGTATGAAAATACCCGCAGACATATCCCTCGTCGGGTTTGACGGGCTGGGGCACGATTTGCTCGTTCGCCCAAACGTCACAACCGTCCATCAGCCGGTCTACGAAATTGGCAAACGTCTGGCCGAAACGCTGATTTCCCGCTTGAACGGCAGCGCAAAGCGCGTCAAGGAACTGGCTCAGCCGGAATTAATTCTTCGCGAAAGCGTCTCGCAGGTTCGATCTTAGCGGGATACGGCAAGCGCGCGGGGGACTGACGGAATCTGAATGCATTCGCATTTCAGTATATAAAAGGAGGAGAGAATCCATGAAGAAAATCCTTACTATGGTTCTTGCGCTGGTTCTGGCGTTTGGCATGTTCGCCTGCGCCGGCACGCCCACTGCAGAAACCACCCCCGCAGACGCCGAAACCGCTGCCGCTACCGAACCCGTTGCCGAAGCGACGGAAGCACCGGCCGATCCCGCAGCGCTGAGCGGCACCATCACCGTTTGGTCCTCCGGTGAGGAGCTGACCCGGTTCGTAGAAGGCTTCAACGCCATCTATCCGAACATCAAAGTTGAAATCACCGTCGTACCGAATTCAGAATTCCTCACCAAACTCTCCACCGCCATCAGCGGCGGCGAAGCGCCAGATCTGTTCACGGGCGAATCCGACTACGTCAAATACCTGGTCGAGACCCCGTACTGGACCGATCTGAGCCAGTTCGGCATCGATCAGTATAAAGACAGCATTTGGGAATACGTGCTCAACATCGGCACCGACTCCAATGGCGTGACCAAAGCGCTGAGCTGGCAGGCTTCTCCGGGCGGCGTCATCTACCGCCGCGATATCGCCAAGACCGTTCTGGGCACCGATGATCCCGTCGCCGTGGGCGAAATGCTCAGCAGCAACGCAAAAATGATGGAAGTCGCCGCAACGATGGCCGAAAACGGCGTTAAGATGTTCGCCACCTGGCAGGACATCATGAACATGGAGTTCACGAACCGCGCGAGCGGCTGGGTGACCGATGGCAAGCTCTCGATTGACGCCAGCCTCACGGAATACATGGACATGGCAAAGACAATCGTCGATAATGGCTATGACAAGAACTGTGATCCGTGGAGCGGAGAATGGTATGCCGCCGTGGAGAGCGCGGACTGCTTCTGCTACATTCTGCCCACATGGGGATACCAGTTCTTAATCAAGCCCTCCGCTGTCACCACAAACGGGCAGTGGGCGATGTGCGAAGCGCCGGTACCCTACGTCAAGGGCGGCACCTGGGTCGGCATCTATGACGGAAGCGAAAACAAAGACCTCGCCTGGCTGTTCCTGCAATACTGCACGCTGAACGAAGACTCCGTCAAGGCATATGCCAGTCAGTATGGCGAATATGTGGCTCTTAAGAGCGTGGACGAAGCGCTAGCGCAGGAAGCGGGCGACGCGGTTCTCGGCGGTCAGAATCTCTACGCCTTCTACAACGGCGTCATGGCGAAGATCCCCGCCGACCTGATGACGCAGTATGACGGAACGCTGAACAACGCCTTCCTCTCCGCCGTGAAATCGTATGTTTCCGGCGCGCTGACCAAGGATGAGGCCATCGCCCAGTTCAAGGCGGATGCGCTGAATGCTTATCCCGATCTTACGATTGCGGAATAAACACTCCCCCATCTGCGGAAGGCTGCCGTTTTTCGCGGCAGCCTTCCGCCCTGTGAATGTCGCCGTCTTGACGCGCCGGGCAGGCCCGTTTCTTCTCGATGAATCAACGCCGAAAGAAGGAGTTATCCTCTATGCAATCAATGCCTAGCGCAAAGACACAGCGCAGCAAGCGGAGCAAGTTGGACAGAGGCTGGCACGGATATCTGTTCATTGCCCCGTTTTTCGTTGTGTTTCTGATCTTCGGGCTGTATCCCATCGTCAGCACGTTTCAGCTGAGCCTGCAAAAATGGGACGGTATGATGCCCGCTATCCAAATCGGGTTGAAAAATTACGCCCGCATCCTGAACGACTCGGTATTTTACCTTGCGCTCTGGAACACGATTCGCATCTGGATTGGAAACGCCATCCCGCAGTTTGGCATGGCGCTCGTGTTGACCGCCATCTTCACCTTTTTTCGTGTTCGGGGTAAAAACTTTTATCGCGCGGTGTTTTATCTGCCAAACCTGATCACCGCTACCTCGGTCGGCCTGCTGTTTAACCTGCTGCTGGAGGGCGACAACTCGCCCATCAACCAACTGCTCGTGGCGCTTGGCGTGCAAAGCGCTCCCATCAGCTTTTTCATGAGTAAAACCCTCACCAGCGGGCTCGTCTCGTTTGTTCAGTGGTGGATGTGGTTTGGTTACACGACCGTCATCATCCTCGCCGGCACGACTACCGTGGACAAGAGCCTCTATGAGGCCGCCATGGTGGACGGCGCGACAAAATCGCAAACGTTTTGGAAAATTACGATCCCCTTGATCAGGCCGACGCTCGTTTATCTTGCAATCACGTCGTTCATCGGCGGAATGCAGCTTTTCGACGTGCCTTTGACGCTCACCAATAACCTTGGCGATCCCGGAAAAGCGGTATTAACCGTATCCATGTACCTTTACAACCAAGGCTTCAAGAATTTCAACTACGGCTATTCCGCCACCATCTCCTGCGTACTGTTTCTCTTTATCGCGGTGATGAGCGGCTTTGCATACAAAGCGATGCGCAGAAAGGACGGTATGTATAAACTATGAAATCGAAAAACTTCCGCCTCTCCGCGCTGACCGTCCGGCTGCTGCTGATTTTCCTCACCGTGCTTTGTGCGGTGCCGTTTCTCGTCGTATTCATCAACAGCACGCACTCCAGCCTTGATATTGTCAAGCAATTCAACATCCTGCCCGGTGATTCGCTCACGGGTAACTACGACAAGATGCAGTCGCTTGTCGATATCTGGCGCGGCTTTTTCAACAGCATCTTCATCACCGTTCCATATACCATCTTAACGGGTTATTTCGGCGCTATGATCGCATTCGGCTTTGCCAAGTTTAAGTTTCGCTTTAAAAATGTTCTCTATGCGGTTGTGCTGGCGTCCATGATGATTCCTTCGCAGCTGAGCATCATCGGTTTCTACCGGCTTTGCCTCAAACTGGATATGACAAACAGCTACCTGCCGTTCATTATTCCCGGCATAGCCAACGCCACCAGTGTGTTCTTTTTGCGCGGCATGATCGAACAGAGCATATCCGACTCCATGATCGAAGCGCCGCGCATTGAGGGCTGCTCCGATTTCGGCATTTTCAACCGCATCGTACTGCCCTGCATCATGCCGGGCGTCGCGACTATGTGCATCTTCAACTTCGTTGCCTCATGGAACGCATACATGGGGCCTTTGATCATCCTCCAGCGCAAAGAGCTCTATACCATGCCGGTCATGATTTCCATGATCAAGGGGCTTTACGTAACCAACTACGGCGCCATGTACCTTGCGGTTGCAATTTCCGTCATTCCAATCATGATCGTGTTTGCCATCTTCTCGCGCTACATCATAGACGGTTTGACCACCGGATCCGAAAAATAGGAGGCACGTTATGAACAAGGTAATCTGGTATTCTTCCAACGAGCAAGCGCAGTGGAAGCAAAAGCAATGTGAACGTGCGGACTTGCCGGCGACGCTGGAAGCGGACGGCCGCTCTTACCAGCGGATGGAAGGATTCGGCGCGTGTTTCAACGAGCTTGGTTACCGCGCGCTGTCGCATCTTTCGCCCGGTGACCGCGCCGGTTTGTTTGCCGAACTCTATTCACCGGAGCACGCAAACCTG
This sequence comes from Christensenellaceae bacterium, assembly GCA_963674535.1. GTDB lineage: Bacteria > Bacillota > Clostridia > Christensenellales > CAG-138 > UBA7703. The sequence goes on from OY771363.1 coordinate 2,801,745, forward strand.
AACGTCTGCCGCATCCCGATTGGCGCAAACGACTATGCCGAAGACTGGTACAGCCTCGACGAAACGGCGGGCGACTATGCGCTCGCGCATTTCAGCATCGAGCGGGACAAGCACTGCCTGATTCCCTATATCAAAGAAGCGCAGCGCTATCAGCCGGAGATGACGCTCTTTGCCTCCCCATGGAGTCCGCCGACTTGGATGAAAAGCCCTGCCGTCTATAACTGGGGCAAGCTCATCTGGACGCCGGAGAACCTCAGCGCGTATGCGCGTTACTTCGCACGCTTTGTGCAGGCATATGCAGCGGAAGGCGTGCGCATCGATCAGATCCACGTGCAAAATGAACCCGTAGCAAACCAAAAGTTCCCCTCCTGCATGTGGACGGGAGAAGAACTGCGCGACTTCATTCGGGATTACATCGGTCCGGTGCTGCGCAAAGAGTGCCCCGAAACCAAGCTTTGGCTTGGTACGATCAACGCGCCGGGCTGCGATTACAACCGTTTGATCTTCGATAAGTGGGCAAGCGAGGACTATGACTATTTTGCCAACGCCGTGCTTACGGACGAAGAAGCGCTGCAATACATCACGGGCGTTAGCTACCAGTGGGGCGGCAAAATCGCCATCCAGCGCACGTTTGAGAGCTGGTGGCCGCGCATCCGTCTCATGCAGTCCGAAAACGAGTGCGGCTTTGGCGACAACACCTGGGATTACGCCCTCTACGTATGGACCATGATGAAGCACTATATCGGTAACGGCGCGGAAAGCTATCTCTACTGGAACCCCGTGCTGGAACCGACGGGGAGAAGTACATGGGGCGACCCGCAAAATGCTATGGTCACCATTGATCCGGCTCGTAAGAAGTTTACCCTGAATCCGGATTTTTATGTGATGAAGAGCGTTTCCGCCATTGTGCAGCGCGGTGCAATCCGCATCGGTATGAAGGGCGCTTGGGCAGCAGATACCCTCGCATTCCAGAACCCGGACAATTCCCTCGCACTCTCAGTTTTTAACCCGTTTCATAATGAACGGGCGCTGACTCTTCGCCGGAGCGGTGAAACGCTCCATTTTCCGCTGGAACCGCGTTCGGTCAGCAGTATTCTCATTCGATAACAGCAGTAAAAAATCGAGCGACAAGGAGTACCCTCATGCAGGCAAAGGCAAGTATTACAAGCTATCTCAAAGGAGAAATCTCGCATTCCTCGGCGGAGTGCCCTATCACCCCGGATACGGGAGCGCAGGAACGCGACGTCATAAATATCTATCCCAAGGCAATCAATCAGCAAATAGGCGGCTTCGGCGGGGCGATAACGGAATCCGTCGGATATACGCTTTCGCAGATGCCCGTTTCGCGTCAAGCAGAAATTCTGCAAGCGGTGTTTGGCGAAAACGGATTGCGCTATACCCAGGTGAGAACGTCCATCGACAGCAGCGATTTTGCGCTGTCGCAATACGAAGCTTCTTCCAGTTTCGGCGCGCCGCTGGACTTGCGGCATGACGAAACGTATGTAATTCCTTTTATGCAGGCTGCACAGAAAATTTGCCCTGCAAAAATCGGTGTCATGCTGACCCCATGGTCACCACCAGCCTATATGAAGAGCAATGGCGAGCGCAGTCACGGCGGAAAGCTTAAGCCGGAATGCTACGCAACTTGGGCGGAGTATATTTGCCGTTATATCATGGCGTATCAATCGCATGGACTGAACGTCGTCAAACTTTCGGTTCAAAACGAGCCCAATGCTAACCAACTCTGGGACAGCTGCCTGTTCTCTAGCGAGGAAGAAAAAATATTTCTGCGGGATTTCCTCTACCCCGCGCTGCAGAAAGCGGGATTGGGTGATCTTGCCGTCTATATTTGGGATCACAATAAAGAGCGCTTGTTTGATCGTGTTTCCGAGATCGTTGACGAATCAACCGCGCAGTTAATCACCGGAGCCGCGTTCCACTGGTATAGCGGGGATCACTTCGACGCGCTGCGTCTGGTGCGCGCGCAATACCCGAATCTTGAACTGCTCTTCTCGGAAGGGTGTATCGAATATAACCGCTTTGACCGCGACGACCAGCTGCAAAGCGCACGGATGTATTCGCACGATATGATTGGCAACTTTAATGCCGGTATGAACACATTTTTCGATTGGAATATCGCGCTTAACAGCGATGGCGGTCCCAATCATGCGCAAAACTTCTGTGAAGCACCCATCCTTTGCAACATTGAATCAGGCTTATTTGATAAGCGCCTCTCTTACTACTACATCTGGCATTTCAGTCATTTTATTGCGCCCGGCGCCAGGCATCTTTCCACCACCACGTTTTCAACGGAAGTCGACGCGGCGGCTTTCCGCAATCCTGATGGCAAGATCGTAGCAGTGTTATCCAATAACACTGCTGCTCTACGGCATGTGTTTCTGCGGCTGGAAGGCCATATCATTGAAATCCCTGTCCAAGCAGACTCCATTGCCAGCGTAGAAATTTTGTACTAATCGGACCCATTTATTCTCACATAAGAAGGTCGAAAGCAATCGCAGATTGCAAGTTTTTTCCTTCAGATCACGAAACGATATCACTGCGGTGTTTTCTTTATACGGCTTTTCACCCTCTGAAATCAACAGACAAAAACAAACCACCCCGCTTGGGGTGGTTTGTTTTTGGCGTGCCTGGGAGGATTCGAACCTCTGACCTTTGGAGTCGGAGTCCAACGCTCTATCCAGCTGAGCTACAGGCACATGTATACGGTTTTCTGCTAAGGAGATTCCGCGGGCAACCCGCGTTTTCCCTCAAAGCGCAAGAGGGATTATACCACAGGTTTCTTCTCGTAGCAATAGGCGATCGCCTCGCCGACGGTCGATACAGGCACGATGGTCAACCCGTCGATCTTCGGTTTTTTGGTCAGTTTCGGCACGAGCACGGTGCTGTAACCAAGGCGCGCGCACTCGCTGAGGCGCGGATCGATGCGGGCTACTCCCCGTACTTCGCCGGTCAGCCCCACTTCGCCGAGCGCCGCGGTATGCTTTGGCAGCGGAACGTCCATCAGCGCGGAAGCCACGCAGAGCGCAACCGCAAGGTCGGTGCTCCGCTCATCGAGCCGAAGCCCGCCGACGACGTTGAGGTAGACGTCCTTATTGGAGAGTTTGAGATGCGCCTTTTTTTCGAGCACAGCAAGCATCAGGCTCAGCCGGTACGCGTCCACGCCCGCGCTGGTTCTGCGGGGGTTGCCGAACGCGTTTTCGGTGAGCAGCGCCTGTACTTCCGCAAGGATCGGACGGGAGCCTTCCATGGCGCAGGTGACCGCGCAGCCCGGCGCACTCTCGCCGGAGAGGAAGAGTTTGGAAGGATCGACGACTTCTTTCATGCCGTTGTCGCACATTTCAAACACGCCGACTTCGTTTGTCGAGCCGAACCGGTTCTTCACCGCGCGAAGTAAGCGCAGCCCTTCGTGCCGGTCTCCTTCGAAATACAGCACGGTATCCACAATGTGCTCCAGAACACGCGGTCCCGCGATGTTGCCGTCCTTGGTGACGTGGCCTACGATGAATACGACCACGCCCGTATCCTTTGCAAAGCGGGTGAGCCGCGCCGTCGCCGCGCGCACCTGACTGACGCTGCCGGGCGCACCCGCGCTCTCCTCGCTGTACATGGTTTGAATCGAGTCGATAATCAGCACGTTGCACTTGACGGCTGCCGCTTCGTCGATGATATGCTCCAAATCCGTTTCGCAGAGGATGTCGATATCGTTTTTCATGCCGAGCCGGTCGGCGCGGAGTTTGATCTGCGCCGCGCTCTCTTCGCCGGAGGCGTACAGAACGATGCCGTCCTTACCCAGCGCGTCCGCCGCCTGCAGGAGCAGGGTGGACTTTCCAATGCCCGGATCGCCGCCCAAGAGAACCGCCATGCCGCGCAATAAGCCCCCGCCCAGCACGCGGTCGAGCTCTTCCATGCCCGCAGACACGCGTTTTTGCGGCAGAGGCGTCACTTTTGAAAGTTTTTGGGAGACCGAAGAACCCGGAGCCGCCGCCTTGACCTTGACCTGCGCGGATTCCGTCATGGTGTTCCAGCTGTCGCACTGGGGGCATTTGCCCATCCACTTGGCGGACTCGTAGCCGCACTCGCCGCAGATAAACGTCACGCGATCTTTGGCCATATTCTTACACTACCTTAATGTATTTCCAGAGCGGGTTCTCGGGATCGGTCATGTCGCGCCAGAGCGCGTACTCGCCGCCCGCCATGACGAACTGCGAATTGGTACCCGTTTCGCTGAGCACATAGGTTTTGTTGTCGGAAAAGACGTAGGCGTACACCGTCTCGTCCCGGCTGAACACCACGCAGGTGGGGGTAATATCAAAGTCGATCACGCCGCGCGCAACCCGCGTAGGGCTGCCGCCGCCAACGCTGACGTAGAGGTCGCTCTCCCCGTCGTGGTTGCCGGTCAGATACGCCCAGCGGTCGCCCGCGGATTCGGGATCGTGCACATAGCTGCCCGCGCCAAAATCCCAGCGGCTGTTGTCGCTTAAAAGCACCGTGCGGATCAGGCTGCTGCCGGGGTTTGCTTCGTCCGCGTCGGCATACAGCACCTGGCCACTCTTAAGTGAAGGCGCGGAGTCGGCGTAGACGGAATCGCTGAACACCGCGAGGGTGAGCAGTTCGCCGTTTGTAATGTCGCAGACCATGAGCTTTGCCGAAGTTTCGCCCGTGCGCTCCATCCAGACCAAGTACGGCGCTTCCAGCGAGAGCTTCGGAACGCCCATTGTGAACTCGGCAAGCGCAGTGTTCTCGCGCGTCGCTTTGTTAATCAAGCGGATGGTGCCACCGCCGGCCGGTTTTACATCCGTATAGATGAGCACCTCGGCGTTCTCAACGGGGCTGCGCAGGGTGATGTTCGTCCGTTCCGCTTCGATGCTTTCAAACGCGCCGGTTGCGGGGTCGAGGCGCACAAAGCGGTCGCAGGCGTTTTCGTCCGCACCCGTGGCAAAGAGTATCTTGCCGTCGTAAACGGAAGGATCCACCACCGCCGTCGGCAATCCGTAGCCTTCGCCGTACTGAACGGTCTTGACCGTGTTGGTCAAAATCGGGTTCTTCGGCGGCGCGGTCTCTTCGGCAACGCTTGACGTAGGCTCGTTTGAGAACAGCGGTTCCCCGCTCTGTACACGCGCGGTGATGAGCGGCACGATGACATAGACCGTCAGCAGCACGAACGCCGCCAGCAGAACAAGCGCCAGCGCGAGCTTCAGCGCGGGGCCGAACGACGTTGCGTCGAGGTTCCACCTGCGCCGGGACGGCGTGTATTTGAGATGTTTGCTTGAACGTTTCACGGTTACCATTTTACAGCAACCCGTCGGATCGGTCAACGGAAGAAAGTGCGGCGCATAAAAGCGAAACTCCCGCCGTTTTGCAGGAGTCCGCTTGCAGTTGATTTTCTTTTTTACTCGGTGGTCGGTGCGTCGTGCCGCTTCAGCCCAAGGCAATTGTATCAGCCGCCGGAACCCGTTTCAGCCTGCGGGATCGAGAACGTAAGCGCATACTCCGGATAATAGGTCGTTGAAACATCAAATCCGCCATAGTATTCGTTCCAGAGCGAGAACGGTTCATCCAGCGCAAGCGGCGTAACTTTGCCGCGAATCACCAGTTCGCCGGACTGGTCACGTTCCAGTTCGTAATAGGCGGTGTTGCAGCTGAAGTACGGAATCAGCGTAAGCTCCTCAATTTCCGGCAGAAGCCCCAGCGGAACGCCGCTGACCGCTCTGCAGTACCAGACGCGCTTGGAAGCGTCCTCTGCATCAAGCGCGCGCAGGTTCCCGTTGACGCTCCAGTCTCCCGCGCTGCCATTGATCAGCAGCTGGAAATGGATTCCATTGGAGCTCGAAACCGTACGAATGTCTTCTTCCGACCAGCCGTCGGGCAGCGTAACCTCAATCTGCAGTTTCTTAACGCCCGTGGCGTCCACCTCTACGCTCAGCGCCTTCATCTTGAGCCCGTTCAGCGAGAGAACATGGTTCGTATACACGTTGTATCCATAGGTGCTGCCGTCCACGCCGCTGTCGTCAAAATACGTCAGAATCGTCTCGCCGGACCATTCCGCCAAGCGAGGGGTTCCGTTAATCTGTTCGGTGAACGTTCGGTATGTTGCCACGTCGACGGGGATACTGCCTATATCCGCCTGCAAAACGGTGGCGGGCTGCGCATTGTTGCCTTCCAGCTCGATTTGCAGCAGGAGTGAAAGCTTTCCCTCGATGCGGCCGGAAGCGTCCTTCAGCGCGTTCAAGCGCTCCGGGTCGGCCTTCATGGCGGCATACGCCTTTACGTCGTTTTCGGCCAGAAATGCCGCAACCAGCGTGTCCGCATCCTGCGGGCGAGCGGCCGTCTGCTCCAGCAATTGAGAAAGCGCTTCGCTTTGAACAATGCCAACGCTTCCGCTAATTTCGCTTCCGTCCGGCAGCGTCAGGATCAGCCGCCCGGTTGTATGGGAGTAATAGACCTCCTCGCCGGAGCGATAGGCTTCCGGTACGGCGGGGCTGAAAAAGCCATCGAGTTTCTCCGGCGGGATGGCGACGCTGGCAACGCTTCCGCCCGCGTAGTTTTCCAGCAGCCAGACGCCAAAGCCGCCCTTCAGATTCAGCGTTATATACACACTGTCTCCGTCGTAGAGCGCTTCCAACGGCGCGGCGTTCAGCCGCTCTGCGAGGAGTTCGGAAACGCGCCCGAACGCGCCAGTATCGGTCACTTCCACTTTTTCAGCGTCCGGGCTCGCTTCGGTAATGAGCGCGTCCACCTGATTTGCGTCCTCGCGCGCCTCGGAATCCTTGCCAAGGTAATCGCCCGGGGTCGTGCTCCAGCCAAACCAGGAGAGCACCTCCGCCCGCGCTTTGGGAATGCACGCCACCGTAATGATGAGGCAGACCAGACAGGCCGCGATCGGAAACAGCACGCGCGATGCGCCGCGCCTGCGCTTTCTGCCTGCCAAAGCGGCTCCTCTGCGGACGTGATCGGCGTTAACGATATAATTCTGAACACTCAAGGTGAAAAACTCATGTTCCGTCATTGCAGTTCTCCTTTCAACTCCCGGCGGATTTTGTTTCGCGTGCGCAGCAGACGCTGCTTGACCGCCTGTTCCGACAGGCCGACTTCCCGCGCGATATCGCAAATTCGCAAGGAGAATCCATAGTAGAGCGTGAAAGCCTTGTAGGAAGCAAGCGGTTCCAGCCGGACGATCTCCCAGGTGCGTTTTGCCGCTTCCGCCGTAAAAAAGCGCTCGTCGAGCGGCTCTGCCGATTCCTCGGCGTCCTCCGGCAAAGGAAGCTCCTTTTCCGCTCGAATGCTCCTGCTGCGGTAGAAGCGCGCGAGCTCTTTTTTTGCAATCGCAATCAGGTAGCGCTTGGGGTCTTGAATCCCGCGTTCTCCGCCCCGAATCAGCCGGACGTAAAAACCGCGGTAGACTTCCTGCAAGATGTCCTCCACGTCGTCGACTCGATTCGTTTTTACGACGATATACCGCAAAACGTCCCGGTAGGTCTCTTCGTAAATGCGGTTGAACTCGCTGTGTTGTTCCATTCTTATTTCCTTTCCAATCGACTAAAACCGGTTTCACCTGAATAGAGGCGGTTTTTCAGAAAAGGTAACGCTTTGACGCAATCCCTTCGTTTTTAATTAAACAGTTCGGTATGCGCTTCGATTTGCTTATCCCGCAAGCCCGCTAAAGGGCAGCCCCTTTGGAATCCCCGCTTTTACCGAACCGTGATTTATGGTATCATACTTTTTGAATAGAGATCAGGAGAAACGCATTCATGGCCTACCGCGCGCTCTACCGCCAATACCGCCCCGCCGTCTTTTCGGAAGTCATCGGGCAGGATCATATCACCACAACGCTGAAAAACCAGGTGGCGTCCAATCGTCCGGCGCACGCCTATTTGTTCTGCGGCACGCGCGGCACGGGCAAAACCAGCACGGCGCGCATTCTCGCCCGCGCGGTCAACTGCCTTTCTCCCGAACAGGGCGAACCCTGCGGCAAGTGCGAAGCCTGCTTACTGAGCGCCGCCGAGGGCGCTTCGGACATTACGGAAATCGACGCGGCGAGCAACAACAGCGTCAGCGACGTGCGCGACCTCATCGAGAGCGCGCAGTACGCGCCGCTCAAGCTCCGCCGCCGCGTGTTTATCATCGACGAAGTTCATATGCTCTCGGGCGCCGCGTTCAACGCGCTGCTCAAAACGCTGGAAGAGCCGCCGGAGCACATTCTCTTTATCCTCGCCACCACCGAGCCGCAAAAACTCCCCGCAACGATCATCTCTCGCTGCCAGCGGTTCGATTTCCACCGTTTGAGCGTTACGGACATCAAAAAAACGCTCAACGACGTCCTCACCCGCGCGGGCGTTTCCATTGCGGACGGGGGTCTGTCGCTCATTGCGCGTGCGGCGCAGGGCGGCATGCGGGACGCGCTCTCGCTGGCGGATCAGTGCCTCGCCTTCTGCGGGGATACCGTCTCCGAGCGGGACGTCTACGACGTGCTGGGCAGCATGGAGGACTCGTTTCTCTTCGATATTTCGGAAGCGCTGCTCTCCTCGAATTCACCGCAAGCTCTCAAGATGCTCGACGGCATCGTACATTCCGGGCGCGACCTTTCGGTTTTCTGCGCCGACCTTTCGGCGCATTTCCGCGCACTGCTGCTGGCCAAGACCTGCGGCAGGTGCGAAGATTTGCTCGACTGCACCGAGGACGCGATGAACCGCTATCTCGAGCAGGCAAAGAGCACTTCCGATACCCGGCTCATGCTCGCGGTGGATCGGCTGCTTGCCGCGCAGAACGACATGCGCTATCTGCCCTCTCCGCGCGCCATGCTGGAAAGCGCGCTGATTCATATCTGCCGGCCGGAGGACAGCGTATCCCTCGCCGCGCTGGAGGCCCGCGTCGACCGGCTGGAAAGCGGTTATGTTCCGGCTGCTCCCGCGCAGGCAAAGCAAAGCGCTTCTCCAGCGAGCGCACCGAACGAACCCGCCCCTTGGGACGGCCCCGAACCGCCGCCGGAGGACGCTTACGATTCCTACGCGCCCGCGCCGGAACCGAAAAGAGCGCACGCACCGGCAAAAAAGCCGGAGTCGAAAGCGGAGCCAAAGCCGGAACCCGCGCCCGAAAAGAAGGCGGCAGTAAACGCCGCTCCCGCCGAAACTGCTGGTGCACCCGCTGGCGAAACGCCAACCGACGCGGCCGCCATCTGGCGCGCAGCCGTTGCGGCGATTCCGAATATGTTTGTGCAGGCCATCGCGCGCGAAGGCGTCGCTATCCGCTTTGAGCACGACACGCTGACGGTCGGATTTTCCGAAGCGCAAGAGGTCAAGTACAAGAGCATCACTGCTCCCATCAACTTTGAGCCCGTGCAGCGCGCGCTGCAGACCGTTTTGCCGGAAGCAAAGCTCGCCTTTACGCTCACCCGCACCGCACCAGCAAGCGTTCGCGCGGAAGAAATGGCAAAAGGGCTGCTCGGCGACAAGCTGGAGATCGAGTAAATACACTGAACAATTTAAACAAGCATAGAAATAAAATTTGTTTTTCAGGAGGATATGAGTTATGGCAAAAGGCGGATTTCCCGGAGGACTGGGCGGCGGAGCAAACATGCAGCAGCTCATGATGCGCGCCCAGCGCATGCAGCAGGACGTTCAGCGCACGCAGGCGGAGCTTGCGGAGCGTGAGTTTTCGGCAAGCGCGGGCGGCGGCATGGTGACCGCGACCGTCAACGGCAACAAGGAAGTCAAATCGATCGTCATTTCGAAGGATTGCGTCGATCCGGACGACGTGGAGATGCTGCAGGATCTCGTGCTCTCCGCCGTCAACGGCGCGCTGCGCACGGCGACCGAAACCGTGGAAGCGGAAATTGCAAAAATCACCGGCGGGATGGGGCTGGGTCTGTAACAATGCTTACCATCGAACCCATCGCGCGGCTGACCACGCAGCTTTCTCGCCTGCCCGGCATCGGGCAGAAGACCGCTCAGCGGCTGGCATATCACATTCTGGATATGCCTGTTTCGCAGGCGCAGGAGCTTGCCGCCGCCATCGTTGCCGCGCGGGAAAAGGTGAGAGACTGCCCAATCTGCGGCACGTATACGGACGTTGTGCCCTGCCCGATCTGCTCGGACGACGCGCGGGACGCCAGCGTGCTCTGCGTTGTCTGCGACGCAAAGGACGTTCTCGCCATGGAGCGCACGCGGGAGTTCTGCGGCAAGTACCATGTTCTGCACGGCGTGCTTTCACCCGTGGACGGCGTAGGTCCGAACGACATCCGCATCAACGAGCTGATCGAACGTGTGAAAGCGGGCGGCGTTAAGGAAGTCATCCTAGCGACCAATCCGGACGTGGAAGGCGAAGCGACGGCTTCGTACATCGCGCGCCTGCTCAAGCCCATGGGTGTTGCCTGCACGCGCATTGCGCACGGCATCCCCATCGGCGGCAACCTCGAGTACACGGACGAGGTCACGCTTGCAAAGGCCATGGAAGGCAGAAGGCCACTATAGAGATTATCTATAACAAAACAGCGGCACACGCCGCTGTTTTAGTATGTCTGGAACCTCGGGGTCTCCGACCCCAAACCCCGCCCAAAGGGATTCTCCCTTTGGAAACCCACAGTTGAGAGGTTCCAAGGGGCTTGGCCTCTTGGTGGGGGTACGGGGGCGAAGCCCCTGTGTAACTAAAGACAAATTTTATACGCCGTGGGCAGCGCGTGGCGCTCGTCGAGACGCACCCAGCCTTCGGGAAGTGTTTTCATCGAAACCTCGGCGGAGCAGACGCGCATATGCCACTCGATATGCGTAAAGATATGCTTCCGCTCAAAGAAGCGCAGTTCGCCGACGGGCAGAATCCCGCGCTCGCCCATCCAGGCCGCGGCTTCCGCGTCCGTCAGCCAGCCTGCCGTGTCCGGCAGCTGCCAAAGCCCCGCAAGCAATCCCTTCTCCGCCCGGCGGTACCCCAGCGGAAGCCCACCCATGGTCAGCGCGAACACCGTCTTTTGCAGAACCCTTCGCGCACTCTTTTTGGCGAGTACCGGCAGTTCCCCGGTGCGGTTCTGGCGAAGAGCCTCGCAATACTCTGCAACGGGGCAAAGCTCGCACTTTGGCGCGCCGTTCGGCAGGCAGACGGTCGCGCCCAGTTCCATAAGCGCCGCATTGAACAGCGCGGGGTCGGTGAGCCGCATCAGCGGCAGAAAGAACGCGCGGACTTCCTTTCGAACCGACAAATCGCGAACGTCCCGCCCATCGGCAAACAGCCGCGCGTAAACGCGAAGCACGTTGCCGTCCACGCTGGGCACGGCTTCTCCGAACGCGATGGACGCAATCGCCCCGGCGGTGTATTCGCCGATGCCGGGCAGTTTGAGCAGTTCTTCGTATGTCCCCGGCAGTTCCCCGCCGTACTGTTCCATCAGCAGCGCCGCCGCGCGCTTGAGGTTTCTCGCGCGGCTGTAGTAACCAAGCCCTTCCCAGAGCTTGTGCAGGCGATCGTCGGAAACGCGCGAGAGCGCGCCCGCATCCGGCAGCTCCGCCATGAACCGCTCGTAATACGGAATGACCGCGGCAACGCGCGTCTGCTGGAGCATGATTTCGCTGATCCAGATTGCATAAGGCTCCCGCGTCCTGCGCCAGGGCAGGTCGCGCGCGTTGATCTTGTACCATTCTACCAGTTTGTCGATCCAATCCATGGCTTCAGTATAGCATACGCAGGCAGGCGTCAGCCACGGCTTAGCGAAGCCGCCGCGGAGTAAAACGCGCCAAGAAACACACAAAAACCGCGTTTTTTCTCCGCTCAAACGCGTAAAATGTGGTATACTGTGGCATTGAAGATACAGCATCAATAAGGAGAGCGTTCATGAACTATTCCAGTGTTAACTATTCCGAAATTACGAAACAAGCCGCCGAGGCTGTCGATATTCTCCTCGCCTCCGCCGAACCGAAAGCAGGCGAAATATTCGTGATTGGCTGTTCCACCAGCGAAATCATCGGCAAGCGCATCGGCTCCGCGTCCAGCGAGGACGCCGCAAAAGCGGTGATGGAAGGCGTTCTGCCCAAACTCGAAACCGCGGGACTGTTCCTAGCGGTGCAGGGCTGCGAGCATATCAACCGCGCGCTGGTCACCAGCCGCGCCTGCATGGAGCGGTTCCGCCTGCAGGAAGTCTGGGTCAAGCCCTGGCTGCACGCGGGCGGCGCGTTCGCAACGGAAGCGTTTTCCCGCATTCCCGAGCGCGTGATGGTGGAAGACCTCTGCGCCCAGGCGTCGCTCGGCATGGATATCGGCGGCACCTTGATCGGCATGCATCTGCACCCCGTCGTGGTTCCCGTGCACTCCAATTTGCGCAATATCGGCGAAGCGACGCTCATTCTCGCAAAATCCCGCCCAAAATACGTTGGCGGTCCGCGCGCACAATATATTCACGACGAGCCTGCGCACGCCTGACCCCCGAGGATACAATATCTTGTGTCAGTGCGTTATCCTCACCCGAAAACGCACTAGTTTAGCGGGTTGTCGGCAGGTTAAATGTAAAAAATATTTGCAATTACCATGTGACGTGCTCTATAATGTTTTTGGTGTCCGTGATTCGGGTCTGTGGTTGAAAATCGAAGCCAGTCGCAGGCAAAACGATCCACGTAAGCGAATAATCTGTTCGTGAGCATGGTGCGGTCTAGGTGTAAGTCCAACCGGGGCAATTGTTCCGAGAGAAGCGTCAGTGAGAGGCATAATGCCGGGTAGCGAATCTTCCTGTTGGCGAGTGTGGGGGCAAAGACCAGGTCAGCCGACGCACGGGTATCAAAAAAATCAAGAACCGAAAAGGGGAAAAAATCCAAATGTTCGAAGACAAGACACTGGTATGCAAGGATTGCGGTAAGGAATTCGTTTTTACGGCCGGCGAGCAGGAGTTCTATGCTGAGAAGGGCTTCCAAAACGAGCCTGTCCGTTGCAAAGAGTGCCGCACGAGCCGCAAATCCACCCGTAACTCCGATCGCGAAATGTTTGACGCGGTCTGTGCGGAGTGCGGCGCACCCACCAAGATCCCGTTCCAACCGAGAAACGACCGTCCTGTTTACTGCAGCGCTTGTTTCCAGAATCACAAGACCCGCTAACTCGTTCCCCTTTTTATTCCGCGCGAACACGGAAATAAATCGGAAAACAAGTTAAAAACGACTTTGAAAGGCGTTTCGCTCCCACGAAACGCCTTTTCCGATTTTTGGCGAGCGGTTTTTAGCAGCGGGCGGGCGCAAAAATCCCGGCGAGAACCTCCCGCGCGCTTGCCATCGCCTTTTTCGGGTGTTATCCTAAATTGACAGAGACTAACAAATGAATAACGGAGATTGAGAAAATGGAAACGGTAAAAGAACGCTTTTTGCGGTATGTAAAAATCGACACAGAATCCGTGCAGCATGTGGACTCTTTCCCCAGTTCGGCAAAGCAGCTCGACCTTTCGCGCCTGCTGGTAGACGAACTGCTGAAAATTGGCGCAAAGGAAGTCAAGCTCGACGGCTACGGCTATGTGACCGCCACCATTCCCGCCAACACGAAGAAAGCCGTGCCCATCGTCGGCCTGCTGGCGCATGTTGATACGGTGGACGCGGTCACCGGCGCAAACGTAAAGCCCGTACTCACGCCGAACTACGACGGCGGGGAGATCGATATGGGCAACGGTTACACACTTTCGCCAAAAACCTTCCCCAAGCTCCTCAACCATCTTGGCGAAGAGATCGTCTGTACGGACGGCACGACGCTGCTCGGCGCAGACGATAAGGCGGGCGTTGCCGAAATCATGGCGCTGTGCGAGCGTCTGCTTGCCCCCGGCGCGCCGGAACACGGAAATATTCGCGTCGCCTTTACGCCGGACGAGGAAGTCGGCCGCGGTGTGGACTTTTTCGATGTTGCGGGCTTTGGCGCGGATTTCGGCTACACGGTGGACGGCGGCGAGCTCGGCGAAATCAACTACGAATGCTTCAACGCCGCAGCCGCGGAAATTCATCTCCATGGCCTGAGCGTGCATACCGGAACAGCCAAGGGGCGCATGGTGAACGCGTCGCTTCTTTGCATGGAGCTGCACGAGCTGCTGCCGCGGTTTCAAAACCCCGCCTGCACGTCCGAATACGAGGGATTCTTTCACCTTGACAGCATGAGCGCCTGCGTAGATCACGCGGAGATGCACTATATCATCCGCGACCACGACAAGGCAAAGTTTGAGCAAAAGAAGGCCCTTATGGTCAAGGCCTGCCAGTTTATCAACGACAAATACGGCGAAGGCACGGCAACGCTGAAGCTCGAAGATACCTACTACAACATGAAGGAGAAGGTCGATCTCTTCATCGTGGAAGCCGCGCAGCGCGCCATGGAGAGCGTCGGGGTCAATCCCTTCCTCGCACCCATCCGCGGCGGCACGGACGGCTCTCGCCTCTCCTACGTCGGTCTGCCCTGCCCCAACCTCTGCACGGGCGGCTATAACTTCCACGGGAGATACGAATTCATCAGCGTGCAGACGATGGAAAAGGTCGTCGAGGTTCTGCAGGCGCTGGTCACCTCGTTCGTCCCGGCGGAATAACGGCTTGACTTAACAGAATTTGCGCATAAAAAAGAAGCTTTCTTAAAAACGATATGATCTAGTCGGATTCAAGCATAAAAAAAGGGGCTTTCCTCAATTGGAAAGCTCCTTTTTGATTCGTTCCTAGTCCAGCGCATAAAACAGCGCCGCGAGATCGCCTGTAGTATCCTCATTGGCGGTGGTAAACGTCACGGTACCGACGTAAACACCCTTTCGAAGCGCCACTAGAGTCTGATATATCGACATCCCCGCGGATTCACCGTAGACGTTCAGCGCCGCATGCTCCGTGCCAGCAAACGTAATTGTCGTTTTCTCGGAAGCAACATTCTCATACCCTGTCGCTTCGAGGGATTCCACTATTCGTTCCGTCGTTGCATCAATATAGCCTTCCTCGGTCAGCACTGTGCCGTAAAGGACGCCGATATTGCCGACGGACATGTTGACGACCGCGGAGTTGTCATTCTTCTGCGCAAAGAAGTCAAACACATAATTACCGTTTTCCATGGCGATACGATCGCTATTGCCCATGCCGCCTTCTTCCATCATGTCAAACGTAAGTCCGCTGAGCGCGGCCTTCTCCTCATCGCTCAGTATCTTCCAGGTATCGTCCAGTTCGCAGCCGATGCCGAAAAACTCATTGCTGTAGGTATAGTTTTCGACTGTTCCGGTCTGGAACTCATCCACCTCGCCAGGAACCGCCGCCGCGTTGATGACGGGCGCAAGCACGCAGCCGGAAAGCGGCAAACAGAGCAGCAGTACAGCCAACGCTGCGCAAAGAAAGCGTTTCTTCATAAATCCCCCCGAATATTAATCATAACAGTTTACCACAGTCATGATTGGGAAAACAATCGTCCGTATAGGCTGATTCGCGCTGCATTACCGAGCTCCGGTGTAAGCCAGTTCGTTCGGTTCTAACGCACATTACTCCTGTTTCTGTAATCAGCAAGAAAGTCCCCCTTTCGGAGGAGCTCAGTTTGTCAATAAAGTCTCCGGGATGGGTAAGCGCCGCAGCTCTTAGCGCGAACGTTCCGGCAATACCGCTTCATCCAGCGAGACGAGTTGCCCGTTTGGGTCGATTTCCTTGTGTTCTTTGCCCCCGGAAATCCAGGGAGCGAAACGAAGAGAGCAATCGCCCCGCTAAAACTGGTTGTTTGATGACCAGAAAGGAGCTTTCCAACACAGGAAAGCTCCTTTTTGATTCTTTTCTAGTCCAGCGCATAAAACAGCGGCACAAGTTCATCCGCAAAGTCCCCGCCGCCGCAGGAGAACGCTATGCAGCCAACATATATGCCCTTTCGGAGCACGACCATGGTCTGGTAAATCGATATACCCGAGTATTCGCCCGAAAGCTTCAGTGCGGCATGCTCGGCTCCCGCCAGCGTCACCGTCGTCTTTTCCGTGGTAACGCTCTCATACCCGATCGCCTCAATGGACTGCATCATCTGCTCCGCCGTCGCATCGATATAGCCTTCCTCGGTCATTGCCGTGCCGTAGAGAATGCCGATGTTGCCCACGGTGATGTTGATGGCTGCTGCGTTATCATTTCTTTGCGCAAAAAAGTCGAAAACGACGCTGCCGTTCTCCATTGCGGTGCGCATGCTGTCGTCCAAGCCGCCTTCTTCCATGGTGTCAACCACAAGCCCGCTGCGCTCGGCAATCTCTTCCTCGTTCAGGACTGTCCAGGTATCGTCCAGTTCGCAGCCGATGCCGAAGAACTCGTTGCTGTAGGAATTGCCGTCGATCTTGCCTGTTTGGAATTCTTCCACCTCGCCGGGCGCCGCCGCCGCGTTGATGGCGGCACAGCCGGAAAGTGAAAGGCAGATCAGCAGAGCGGCCAGCGCCGCGCATAGGAAACGTTTCTTCATAAATCCCCCTGAGTTTTGATGGTATCCAGTTTACCATAAATGCGTTTTGGGAAACAACTGTACGTTTTGGGTGAATCGCACTGTACGTTCGTACATCAACCGCGCATTTGCGTGTCATACGCCTTGTTTGGGGTTGTTTTATAATAAAAAACTCTCCCGTTTAGGGGAGAGCATTTTCAGTAAACGCATGTGTAATCAATACCAGTTCGCTAAATATCCCACTTTTTACCCGTCGGATTCGCCTTTGCCGAGTGCTCCGCTTGCTCGCGGCGCGCTTCGTCCGCAAGCTGCTTTCGCACCAGCTCTTCCTTCTCGGAATAGCTCATGGGGTTACTGGCAAGCATGCTGCGCAATAGGTCTATCTTTACCTGCGCCGCCGCCTGTTCCGGGTCGCTCCAGTCGATTGGCGCGTTGTAGTGAGTGGCGTGATGGAGCACGTTTTCGTCACTTCCGTTTCGGTTCCGGTTGGGATGCCCTCATTCTATTCCTGCCCGAATAGATTGTCAATGCGTGCGGTCGGGCGCGAAAAAAGCTCCCCCGGATGGAGGAGCCTTTGCGCTGATAAAGCCCGTTTCGCCTTACGCAAACGCGCGGTAGATGGCGCGTACGGCAGTCGGCAGATCGTCGTTTTCGATGCCGACGATGATGTTCATCTCCGAGGAACCCTGGTCGATCATGCGGACGTTCACGCCCGCTTCGTACAGCGAGCCAAACAGCCGCGCGGCAACGCCCAGCGAACGGATCATGCCTTTGCCGACCGTGGCGACCAGCGCCATGTTGGAGTGCAGTTCGATGGACTGCGGTTCGCAGTCGTGCTGAATCTCCCGCAGCACCGCTTCCAAATGCTCCTTGAGCTTGGCGTCCGAAATCACGAGGCTCATGGTATCGATTCCGCTCGGAATGTGCTCAAAGGAGATGTTGTAGCGATCCAGCACTCTTAGCAGGCGGTAGCCGAAGCCGACTTCGTTGTGCATGTTGTCCTTATACACGGTGATAACCGTAAAGCCCGTGCGCCCGGCAACGCCCGTGAGCACGCCTTCACGCTTGTAGTACTTCAGGTACGCGTCTGGAATGATCATCGTGCCTTCCGCTTCGGGATTATTGGTGTTTCGAACGTTAATGGGAATCTGCGCGCGGCGCACGGGGAAAATCGCGTCCTCATGCAGAACCGTAGCGCCCATGTAGCTCAACTCGCGCAGTTCGCTGTAGGTCACCACCGAGATGACCTTGGGGTTATCGACGATGCGCGGGTCGGCCATTAAAAAGCCGTTGACGTCCGTCCAGTTTTCGTAGACGTCCGCCTGCACGGCGCGCGCCACGATGGAACCCGTAATGTCGCTGCCGCCGCGCGAGAAGGTTTTAATGCTGCCGTCGCGTTTGCGCCCGTAGAAACCCGGAATGACGACGCGCTCGGTGTCCGTGAGCTTCTGCGTCCACTTCTGGGTGGTTTCGTCGTCGTACGTGCCGTCGGAATGGAAGCTCACGAGCTCCGCCGCGTCGAGAAAGCCGAAACCGAGGAAGTCCGCCAGCAGCAGGCCGCTGAGGTATTCGCCGCGGCTGGCAATATAGTCCTCACTCGCGCCGGAGATGATGTTCTTCTTGATCGCGGCGAGTTCGGCGGCGATGTTGGTTTTGAGTCCAAGTTCGGTTTCAATGGCAACATAGCGCTCCGTAATCTGCGCGAACGTTTCGTCAAAGCTCAGCCCGCCCGAGTTCTGCGCATAGCAGAGGTAGAGAAGGTCGGTGATCTTCTCATCCCCGGGAAAGCGTTTGCCCGGCGCGGAGGGTACAACATACTTCCTCGCCTTGTCGGCAACGATGATGTTTTTGACTTTCGTGAAATTCTCGGCGTTGCAAAGGCTGGTTCCACCGAATTTGACTACCTTAACGGCCACCTGGTGTTCCTCCTGTTCCTATCGTAGCGCGGTTTTCCGCAGATATACGGAATTGTAAGGGCACTGCCAAAGGGGCAAAGCCCCTTTGGAAACCCCACTTTATATAAGATCCAGGGATTCCAAAGGGACGGGCAGTCCCTTTGGCGTTCCCCCAAAAACAAGCCTTCCGAGGGCTCCGCCCTCAGACTCCCGCCAAAGGGGCAAAGCCCCTTTGTAAACCCCTTATTTCTTTTCGATGCGGCGGCACTCCATATAATAGCGCTTTTCGTTCGCTTCGCCCATGGAGAAGGTCTTTCTGGGCAGCGCGCCGTCGTACACCACGGTCGGGAAGAACTCGCTCTTCTTCATGGCGGGCAGTAAAAACCCGATCGCTCCGCCCTTTTTGGAGAGTTCCTTGACCACTTCCGCGCCGTGGATATAGTCCACCTCGGTGCCGGGCACTTCCGCAAGCAGCGCGTCGATGGCCGCCTGCAGGGTGCCGACCGCGAGCTGCGTCTTGGGGCAGTTGACGATAAACGCGCCTTCCACGTCCCCGGTGAGGAACGGCATGATGTGCGTATCCCCGCTCTGCGCGCAGGGCATGCGGCCCAGTTCAACGCGCGCGCAGCCGTTCTGCTCCTTAAAGAAGCGCAGAAGGGTTTCCATTGCGCGGTTTCCGCTTACGCCAAATACCACACGATGGATCGGCTCAAAGACGATGCCGTCGTCATGCACATTTTCCACCTCGACCAGCGCGTACCTTGCGGGATGATCCGCGCGCTCGCTCTCGGGCAGGGTCTCCTTGACCTTCTCCCAGTAGGCTTTCGCGGTGGCAAAGCTGTGGTTTCCGTCGCCCATTGCAAAGAGAAGCGGCGCGTGATCGCCGTATTTGGCGCGAAACTTCTCGGCGTCCTTGAGCTGCTCCAGCGCGCCGAGCACGCTCAGGATATCGTCCTCTGCGTCAACCAGATGCCCGGTGATGTGCCCGCCGTCCTGCATGAGGTCGGTATCGTATAGTTTCTGCAGCTTCGCTTTTTTGAGCGCGAGCGGCTCGATGACCGTTCTGTCCGGGTCGTCGATCAATACGAGGATATGCGGCAGCTCGATGGGCGCGCCTTCGCGAATTTTCAGCCGCGGCGGAATGCGCGAAACAATCGTGCCTTCGGTGGCGCGAATCGGCGTTGTCGAGCCTTTCTGATAATCGTACGCTTCCAGATCCAGCGCCATGACGAGCCCCGTGCGGGTGTTGCCCTCCACGGTGCGGGTCACGAGAACGAACCCCTGGGGCTTCTCTTCGAGAATGCCCTCGTCGAGGTAGGCGCGCATGCTCGCCTTGATGGCGGCAATCCGTTCCTTTTCGCCGGGTTTTTCAAGGTACGCTTCCGGCAGGATCAGTTCCAGCGTGGAAGGCGCCTTGCCGACGATGCGTTTGGCTTCCTCCCAATATTCCGGCTGGGACGTAAACTGGTCGCACGCGACGACTGCCCACTTATGATAGTTGGTTCCTTTTTTCGGCAGCAGAACGCGCGGAACCTGCACCGCAACGTTATTTTGATACCGTTCTTCCATAGCTTTTTACTTTTCCTCCGAGCGCGCCATTGCTGCTTTTACCATGCCGAACCGGTTGGAGCCCGGTAGCGGCGCGCAGCAGCGGCGCAAAAAATCGCATTGTGCTATTATATCTTAACTTTTTTTTGTTTTCAAGAATATCCGTGCTGTTTGGGGCGTTTTTACGTCTTTTTTCCCACAAAACGGGCAAATGTCCCGTTATCGGTCCCCCAACGTGGCAACCATGACCGCTTTAATCGTATGCATGCGGTTTTCCGCCTCGTCAAATACGACGCTGTGGCGGGAACGGAAGACTTCGTCGCTGACTTCCATTTCCTTCAGCCCGTATTTTTCGAAGACCTCCTTGCCAACGCCCGTCTGCAGGTCGTGGAACGACGGCAGGCAATGCAGAAACAGCACGTCCGGGTTGCCGGTCTTCTTCATAACGTCCATCGTCACGCGGTAGGGTTCCAGCAGGGCGATCCGCTCGGCAAAGTGCGCTTCCTCACCCATGGAGACCCAAACGTCCGTATACACCGCGTCCGCGCCTTTGGCCGCGTCGAGGGATTCGGAGAATTCGATCTTCGAGCCGGTCGTTTTGCCGAGCGCGCACATCTTTGCGGTCAGCTCCTCTTCCGGCCAGAGCGCTTTGGGGGCGATGGCGATAAAGTGCACGCCCATCTTGGCGCAGCCGATCATAAGCGAATTGCCCATGTTGTTCCGCGCGTCGCCTACGTAAACGAGCTTTGCGCCCTTGAGCGGCTTTTTCATATGCTCTTCCATGGTCATGAGGTCTGCCAGCACCTGCGTGGGATGGTCGCTGTCCGTCAGCCCGTTCCAGACCGGCACACCGGAAAAGCGCGCGAGGTCTTCCACAAGCGTTTGCGAAAAACCGCGGTATTCAATGCCGTCATAATAACGCCCAAGCACCTTTGCGGTGTCCTCAAGCGACTCCTTTTTGCCCATCTGGCTGTTGCTCAAAAACGTCACGTGCGCGCCTTCGTCCAGCGCCGCCACTTCAAACGCGCAGCGGGTGCGGGTGCTGGTTTTGTCAAACAGCAGCACGATATTGCGGTTTTTCAGCCGCATGGGGAACACGCGCTCGCGCTTTTCGCGCTTGACCTGACGGCTCAAATCGAGCAGGTACCGAATCTCTTCCGGCGAGTAGTCCAACAGGGTTAAAAAACTTCTTCCGCGCAGATCCATACTCTTCCTCCATATAATTATGATGCGTTTGATAATAAGGGGTTTCAAAGGGGCTTTGCCCCTTTGCAGTACTTCCTAGTCCCGCCAGAGCGGCATACTCATACATCTGGGGCCCCCGCGCCCGCGGGAGAGTTCTGCAGAGGGGATTTCGTGGACGATCACCCCGTGGTCACGCAAAATGCTGTTGGTCACATAGTTGCGCGAAAAGGCGATGACCTCTCCGGGGCTGACGGCCAGCGTGTTGGTGCCGTCGTTCCACTGCTCGCGCGCCGCGTCAATGGCGCTGCCGCCGCCGCAGGCGATTAAATCGACGCGGTCGAGGTGCAGCGCGTCCATGAACGTTTCGCGCAGCCCCCGCTCCTCCTGCGCAACAACGATCTTGCCGTGCTTCTTGGTGAGCGAAAACGTCTTGAGCATTGGCAGAATCGTCGGGTGAATCGTAAACTTGTCCAGATCGACCATGGTCATCACCGTGTCGAGGTGCATATACGAGCGCACCTTCGGGATATCGATAGCGATGACGCGCGTAATGCCCGTTTCCTCGCCGATCAGACGGCCAGCCAGCGCTTCCACGGCGTTGGGGTCGGTGCGCTGCGAAATGCCGACGGCAATGACTTCCTTTGAGAGCACCAGTACGTCCCCGCCTTCGATGGAGAACGGGTCGGTGCGCATATGCCGCATGGGCGTGTCCCTGTACACCGGGTGGTTCTGGAACAAATAGCAGCCAAACAGCGTTTCGCGCGCGCGCACAACGTTTGCCATGCTGGAGATGCAGACGCCGTCGCCAACCATAAAGAACGGGTCGCGCGTAAAGTACAAATTCGGCATGGGATCGACGTAAAATGGGTACGCGTCGTCGATATAGTCCACAAGGTGCTTATGCTCCCGCATGCCAAGCTCGCTTTTGCGAACCCCGCGCACCATGGCCGCGAGCATCTGCGGCACGGGCATTTCCATAAGGTAGGCGCGCACCGTCTCCTCCACGCCGTACGCAGAGATGCCCATTTCGGAAACATAATCGTTCACGAGGCGTTCCTGTACGCCTGCTTCCTGCACGGCTTCCGCCGTTAAGTCGAGCAGGTAGCAAACCTCCACGCCACAGGCGCGCAGCGTCTTGGCAAACTGGTCGTGCTCTTCGCGCGCGTGCACAAGGTACGGGATATCTTCGAACAGCTGCCGCCCCAGATACTCCGGCATCAGGTTTTCCAGTTCCTGGCCGGGGCGGTGCAGCAGCACCTTTTTGAGGCGTCCGACCTCGCTGAATACTTGGATGGGTGAGCGCATGCGCATTCTCCTTTTCGGTTCATTTCATAAATAGGAAGAAACAGATTGGGGGCTCCGTTTTTATTCGTTTTATCCGGCGGCTCTAGCGGGCTGCATACCCGCTCAATAAAACGGCACGCGCAATCGCGCTTCGCCCTTTGTTTTTCGCGCCGCACGGGTGCATAACATTTTTCACTTGAAAAAAATATACAGCGCCGCGGCAAACGAACGGCTTGGCGGGTTCAATGTATAACTTTTCGCGTCAGAAAATAATATGCAGAATTTCCATAAATCCTATTGTATCAGCATAGGCGCAGAAGAAAAGAAATTTGCTAAAATATATGATTTTTGCTTGACAAGCAGGGGGATTGATGCTAGATTATCCCCAATATCATATATTCTATATGAAAGGAGCCGCCCCGTGACGCAGAATGCCGCAGAAAAAACCAATTCGAACGCCAAGTCGTATGCCACGGCTGGTTTTACCTGCGCAAGCGCGGCTGCCTCTTCCATACTGGTCATTCGTTCGCTCAACGTCAAGACGTTGAGCGTTTTTCTAGTGTCTGTCGCTGTACTGCTGATTAGCCTTATTATCATTCGACTGGGACTTTATCAAAAAGAGCCTGATACGGAACGAACCTGAACGCCTGAAAGGGATAACACGGCGGTTCCGTATCACGGAACCGCCGTTTATATATCAAGTTTCAAACGCCCTACGCGCATTTGAAAAGAACCAAAAAACTAGGAGGAAATCAAAATGAAGAAACTGCTCTGCATGGCGATGGTCATCATGATGGCATTTGCCGTTTTGACCGGCTGCACAGCGAAAACCGAACCCGCAGCCTCCGCTGCCGACGCGGCAACCGCCGCCGACGCAACCGCCGCTGAAGAACCCGCAACCGTCGCCGAAACCATTAAGGTCGGCATCCTCGGCCCGCACACCGGCGATTATGCCGTATACGGTCTGGCGGTCAAGAACGGCGCCCAGCTCTACATTGACCAGGTCAATGCGGCGGGCGGCGTCAACGGCAAGCAGATCGAGACCATTGTTTACGACAACAAGGGCGACTCGACCGAAGCCATCACCGCGTTTACCCGCATGGTAGACGAAGGCATTACGGCACTCATCGGCGACGTGCTCACGGGCAACACCATTGCGGTTGTCGGCGAAGCGTACCCGATCAACATGCCGATGATCACCGCTTCCGCGACCGCTGCCGCCGTCACCTATGACGCGGATGCCGACACGGTGTTCACCAACGTCTTCCGCACCTGCTTCATCGATCCGTTCCAGGGCGAAAAGATGGCGCAGTATGCCTCCGAAAAGCTCGGCGCGAAATCCGCTGCGATCATCACGCAGACCGGCAACGATTACTCCGTCGGCCTCGCTGAAGCGTTCAAAGCCAAATGCACCGAACTCGGCATCACAATCGTCGATGAAGAAGGCTATTCCGAAGGCGATGTGGACTTCAATTCTCAGCTCACCAACATCCTCGCGGCCGCTCCGGACGTAGTGTTCTGCCCGAACTACTACCAGGATGACGGCATGATCGTGACCCAGGCGCGTGCCATCGGCCTGACCTCCACGTTCCTCGGCGGCGACGGCTGGGCGGGTGTTGCCGCTTACGCCAGCGCGGAAGACCTCGAAGGCAGCTTCTACTGCTCCGCTTACGCCCCCGGCTCGACCGACGCGGTGAAAGCCTTTGAAGCCGCTTACACCGCAGCCTACGGCGCAGACACGCTGAACATGTTCTCGGCAACCGGTTACGACGCGGCGATGGTTCTTGTTGCCGCTCTGGCCAAGGCCGAAGAATCCGGCGCAGCGCCCGCCAGCGACGAATACAAGCAGGCGATCCTCGACGGCATCAAGAGCGAAGGCCCGTCCGTCCAGGGTATCACGAGCGAAGCCGGCTATACCTTTGACGAGTACAACAACCCGATCAAGAGCGCGGTCATCATGACCGTCACCGGCGGCGCGGAAGTTTTCCAGGAAACTTTCTAAGCCACTGTACAGTACAATCTGAGTATTGGCACGTCCCGCGCCGCGCGAAAATCGCGGCGCGGGACGAAGCCGTGTTAAAGTACCCTGCGGCGGCTCGCCCGTCGTCCAGAGGGAGGGAAACAAATGTCCGCCTTTTCCACGTTTTTGCGGCAGGTCATCAACGGCCTGCAGGCAGGTTCCATCTATGCCCTCGTTGCGCTGGGCTACAGCATGGTGTATGGGATCATCACGCTGTTAAACTTTGCCCACGGGGACATCATCATGATCGGCGCGTATATCGCCTGGATATCCATGGCAAAGTTCGCAACAAACCCCGTGTTTGCCATCCTGGCAGCAATCTTTGGCTGCACGCTGCTCGGTGTATTCATCGAAAAAGCAGCGTATAAACCGCTGCGCGGCGCACCGCGCATTTCGCTGCTCATTACGGCAATCGGCGTCTCCTTTTTGCTCGAAAACGTAGCGCAGATGGTATTCGGCGCCAATGCGCAGGTCATTCCGAGCTTTTTCAATATTCCGACGCTGATGCTTGGCTCCATTGAAATCTCCGGCAATGCGGTCCTTACGGTGATCGTTTCCGCCGTTTCCATGATTCTGTTAACGCTGCTGGTTCAACGCACCAAGATGGGCAAAGCCATGCGCGCCGTTTCGGAGGACACCGACGCAGCGCAGCTCATGGGCATCAACATCAACCGCACCATCACGTTTACGTTCGCCGTCGGCAGCGCGCTGGCAGGCATCGGCTCGGTTCTGTACTGCTCAGCTTACCCGCAGGCGACCTCCACCATGGGCGCCATGCTGGGCTTAAAAGCGTTCGTCGCGGCGGTGCTCGGCGGCATCGGCTCCATTCCGGGCGCAATGATTGGCGGGTTTGCCATCGGCCTTGCGGAAGCGCTGGTCTCCGCCATCGGCCTCTCCGTCTGGAAGGACGGCGTGGTATTCGCCATCCTGATTATCGTTCTGCTGGTCAAGCCCACGGGATTCCTGGGCAGGCCGCTGCAGGAGAAGGTTTGAGGGCGCGCGTATGAAGCAGTATAAGAAAATCCCCATGCTCCTCCGCTACGCGATCAACCTCGTGCTGTTTGCGGCGTTTCTCGCCGTGGGCTCGCTGTTGATCAAGGATGGCACCATCAGCAAATACTTCTCCAAGGTGCTCATGCTCATCGGCATCAACATCATCCTTGCGGTGTCGCTGAACATCTCCACCGGCTACCTTGGCCAGCTGCCGCTCGGCCACGCGGGCTTTATGGCCGTCGGCGCGTATGCCTCCGCCATCTTCATGATCAAGGTGACGCATCTTGGCATGCCCGCCGCCGCCGCGTTCCCGCTCGGGCTTCTACTCGGCGGCATCGTCGCGGGGCTGTTCGGCATCCTCATCGGCATCCCGGCGCTGCGCCTCAAAGGCGACTACCTTGCCATCATCACGCTGGGCTTTGGCGAAATCATCCGCGTAGTGCTGCTCAATATCGACAGCGTGCTCGGCTTCAAGCTGACCTACGGTGCGGCGAGCCTCAAGAGCATTCCCAAGACCACGACGTTTTTTACCGCGTTCCTCTGCGTGGGCGTCGTGTGTTTTTTGATTCACACCATGATGAAATCCCGCCACGGCAGAGCGATTCTCTCGATTCGGGAAAACGAAATCGCGGCGGACGCCTGCGGCGTTCATGTTACGTACTACAAGGTACTCGGTTTTGCGGCCAGCGCGTTCTTTGCGGGCGTCGCGGGCTCTCTCTACGCGGGCTACCTCGGCATATTGAACCCCTCGAGCTTCGGGTTCATGAAGTCCATCGAAATCCTCGTTATGGTCGTGCTCGGCGGCATGGGTTCCATGGTCGGCTCCGTGCTTTCGGCAACGGTGCTCACCGCCGTTCCGGAACTGCTTAGGGCATTCTCGGAATACCGCATGATCGTGTACTCGCTGCTGCTGATCGTCGTCATGATCTTCAAGCCCTCTGGCCTGATGGGCATGTATGACTTTTCTCTTTCGCATTTGCTCGAAAAGCTCATCAACTGGAAGCCCGGGCAAAAGAAATCCTCCAGAAAGGCTGGTGAATAAGCAATGGATAACCTCGTACCGCTTCCCAGCCTGGGTATGATTCCCGAACGCGATTTGGGGGCGACGCCGATTCTCGATATTCACCACCTCGGCATCGACTTTGGCGGCCTGCACGCCGTGGACGACTTTACGCTCGTGATCGGGCGCACGGAAATTGCCGGGCTCATCGGCCCCAACGGCGCGGGCAAGACCACGGTGTTTAACCTGTTGACCAACGTCTATACGCCAACACGCGGGGTCATCCTGCTCGACGGCGTGGATATCCGCGGCAAGGCCACGCACCAACTCAACAAGATGG
Organism: Christensenellaceae bacterium; assembly: GCA_963674535.1. Classification (GTDB taxonomy): domain Bacteria; phylum Bacillota; class Clostridia; order Christensenellales; family CAG-138; genus UBA7703. The sequence continues at coordinate 2,828,390 of OY771363.1, forward strand.
GCATTGCGCGGACGTTCCAGAACATCCGCCTGTTCAAAGACCTTACCGTGGAGGACAACGTCAAAATCGGCCTCCACAACGCGTTTACCTACAGCCTCGGCAGCGCGCTCTTCCGCTTCCCCTCGTACTGGTCGAGCGAACGCAAAGCGCACGAAACCGCACTGGAGCTGCTCTCCATTTTCGACATGCAGTCGCTCGCCGACCAGAAGGCCGGCTCGCTTCCCTACGGCGCGCAGCGCAGGCTGGAGATCGTCCGCGCGCTGGCCACGGGGCCGAAGCTCCTGCTGCTGGACGAACCCGCGGCGGGCATGAACCCCTCGGAGACGGGCGAACTCATGGAGAACATCAAAAAAATCCGCAACACGTTCGAAATCGCCATCATGCTCATTGAGCACGATATGAATCTCGTGATGGGCATCTGCGAAGGCATCGCCGTGCTCAACTACGGCAAAATTATCGCCAAAGGCACGCCGGAGCAGATCAAATGCAATCCGGTTGTCATTGAGGCGTATCTCGGCCGCGGAAAGGAGGCGAAAGCCTGATGCTGAACGTACAGAACATCAATGTGTATTATGGCAATATCCACGCCATCAAGGACGTTTCCTTCTCCGTTGAAACGGGCGAAATCGTCTCGCTGATCGGCGCAAACGGCGCGGGCAAGTCCACCATCCTCAAAACGGTGTCGGGTTTACTGCGCACCAAGACCGGGGACGTAACGTTTGAAGGCAAGAGCATCAAGTCCGTCGCGCCCCATAAAATCGTCTCCCGCGGCATCGCGCACGTACCGGAAGGCCGCCGGGTCTTTCTGCAGATGAGCGTGGAAGAAAACCTCGAGATGGGCGCGTTCACCGCGCAGCGCTCGACCATTGAAGGCTCGCTGGAAAACGTCTACGCGCGCTTTCCGCGCCTCAAGGAGCGCCGCAGACAGGTTGCGGGTACGCTCTCCGGCGGCGAACAGCAGATGCTCGCCATGGGGCGCGGGCTGATGTCCCGGCCAAAGCTCATGATGCTGGACGAGCCTTCCATGGGGCTGGCTCCGATCCTCGTGGAGCAGATCTTCGAGATCATTCAGGAACTCAACAAGGCCGGAACCACGATTCTGCTTGTCGAGCAGAACGCGCAGATGGCGCTCTCCATCGCCACGCGCGGGTACGTGCTGGAAACCGGCAAAATCGTGCTCGCCGCGTCGGCGGACGAACTGCTGGTCAACGACGACGTAAGAAAAGCTTACCTCGGCGGCTGAGAAACTCATAATAACCCGCGCTCTCGCGCGGGAACAGCACAAAACCGCGCTTTCGCGCGGTTTTTATTTGTTTCCGAATTCGTTCAGCGGATAAAGTTGGTAATCTCTCGCGGTTCATCCTCCGGAAGCGGGATTTTGCCGCTGCCCGCCTCGATGAGCTTCATGAGCCATGCCATGGCGCGTGCGTTCTTGCGCAGCGTCTGTGTCCCTTCGCCGTCCTGCAGCACTTCGCCCTTCTCCATGCCATACGCCAGTGTCCAGTACTGAGAAGGCGGAATTACCGTCTCCGCCAGATGCAGGTAGTCGTTGAGCTGGTGGACGACGTCCACGCCGCCCGCTCTGCGCACCACCGCCACGGACGTTGCCACCTTGAAGCGAAAATACTCGGAGCTGGAAAAGAAAACACGATCCAGAAACGATTTCATGGTTCCCGCAATTCCCGAGTAGTACGTCGGCGAGCCGAGAATCAGCCCGTCCGCCGCGCGCATCTTTGCGGAAACTTCGTTGACGATATCGTCCGTAAACACGCACTGGTTACCCTCGGACTCCCAGCAATGCCCGCACGCAATGCACCCGTGGATGGGTAGATGCCCGATATGGATGATCTCCGTGCTGATGCCCTGCTGCTCCAGCTCGTCCGCCATCAGCCGCAGCGCCGCCGCGGTATTGCCGTTCTTTCTGGGACTGCCGTTAATCGCAACTACGTTCATGTGAATCTTCTCCTAAAATCTTGTCTGGATGCACCCAGCGCTTCTAGATGAGAGTATCATATCAGGTTTTATACCCGATTGAACAGTATTTGCTGTTGTTTAACCAAGCGCACCCGAAAAGCACTCGTGAACCGCTTGTTTTCAGCAAGAAAAAAATCAGCCTCCTGCAAGGCTGATTGAGCGCGCAATTGCGATCATTCGGGCAAAGGTACTGTTCAGATTTCTTCAGAGCGGAAACCGGGTAATCTTGTCACCCTTGACTAGAAACGCCTGCTTTGCCAGCTTCGCCAGCGGCGTATCCGCGCGGCTGTCCGAATAGAAGCGGTCGATTTCGACCTTCGGATCAGCTTCCTTCAGGCGGCGTACCTTCTCCTTGTCGTGGCAGTTTTTGCCGTCGTACTTACCCGAATTTGGATCGACTTTCGACGCGATGAGCCGCACCCCGAGCGCGCGGCAGACGGGCCTTAACAAGAACTCCGGCGAGGCAGAGATGATCCAATCGTCCTCCCGCTTCTGCTCGAGATACCAGGCTTTGATCAAAGCAATCTGCCCGCTCCAGAACCGCTCGGCTTCCGCCGCCGCGTCAGGCACAAAGGTGAGGTAGCGGTAGAAGCGCTCCTTTTCGCGCGTTAAATCCTTCTTTCGAACAATCAGCGCAAGCAGCAGCGGCAGCGCGCCGAATACATCCCGCTTGACGCGCGGGTAACGATTGCGGCAATAGAGATAGAAATCCACCGAGGAATCCCCCGGATAGATCGTTCCGTCAAAATCGTACGCGTTGATCAGCACGAGCGTTCTCCGCCTGCGCTCAAAACGAGATCAGGCACCTTCTTGGGGTCGTCCGTCATGCAGACGGCGCCCGCGGTGAGCAGTTCGCCCACGGTGCGGAAGCCCCACGTAACGGAGACGCAGCGCATGCCGGCGTTACGGGCAAACTCGACGTCCACATCCGAATCCCCAACGTAGACCGACTCGTCGGGAGTAACGCCGAAAAAGTTCATTGCAAAGTTCAGCGAATCCGGCGCAGGCTTGATTGCGAACTTTTGCGTGCGCCCCAGCACGAACGAAAACGTGTCCTTGGGGTACAGCTTTGCTACCACGCGCACCGTGTCGTCATGCGGCTTGTTGGAAACCACGGCAACCTTCACGCCCGTACGCTTGATGGCGAGCACCGCGTCGATCATGCCCTCGTAAGGTTCGGAGCTATCGAGGCTGTGCTCGGCATAATGCGCCTTGAACAGTTCCTGAATGCGCGGGGCAAGCGCAATCTGCTCCGGCGGAACGGAGTTTTCACACATATAGTTTATGCTGTGGCCAACGATGGCCGAAACCTGCTGCTCGCTCAGCGTGCTTTGGCCGCACGCCGTAAGCGCATAGTTCAGGCTGTTGGTCAAATCGGTTAAGGTGTTGACGAGCGTTCCGTCAAGATCGAATACGCAAAGTTTTACCATGGATGGCTCCTATAATCCCATCAGAATCCCGAACTGGCCGAGCAGCACGAGCACCGTGCCGAACACCGTCGAGCCGTAATGTTTTTCCTTTTGAAACATGCGCGAAAACAGCATCACAAACGCAAACGTCAGTATCCCAATGGGCGCAAGCTCGCTGATATCCCCGCGCAGCGACGCGTAGTAGCTGCAGGCGTAGCTCCCGGCCAGGCTCAGCGCGGCAAACGAAACGCCGACCCAGCCGCGCGGGCTCAAGTCCCCCAGCGTGTTCTGCTTACCGCGGAGGAACACGAAAATCCAGAGAAATACGCTGGCAGCGGCGGAACGTCCGGCCTGAAACAGCGTTTCGTCAAACGCGTCCCCCAGCAGCCCGCGCCTGAGCAGCGCCGTGCCGGTGTATGCAAGCGCCGCGATGAGCGCATAGACAAACCAGAGCTGCCCGCCAAGGTTTTTGGAGCTGCTTTCAATGAACACGATGCCGAGCAGCAGCACCACGATGCAGCAGATTTTCCAAAGCCCCATGGGTGTTCCAAAGAGAAAATGCGAGGCGGTCAGCGTAAACACACTGCCCAGCAGGTACACGGGGATAACCTTGTTGACGTACCCGCCCGTCATGGCCGTAAACAGGCTCAACCAGGTCAGCGCCGAGAGCAGCCCGCACGCGGCAAGGGTGAGGTACTGCTTGACGGAGAGCGTCAAAAACGCGCCCGCGCCGCCGGTGAGCGCCAGAAACACCGCCAGAACGCCCGCAAGCACCAGCGCAAACAGCGCCGACGCCGCGGAAGGATCCGCGCGTTTCGCGCCGCAGCGCATCCAGTTTGGCGTGGCTCCTAATAAAATCGTATTGCCAAGCGCAAGCGCAATCCAAATCAGCAGATTGCGGATTGCCAGCGGGTCAAGTTCCATCCGTTGCCTCCTGCCTGTTTGCCAACGTATTGTACCATACGCTCTGCCGCTTCACAACCTTTTCAGCCCGGTTCGGGCGGTTTTAACCGCCGAAAAATACGAACGGGGCGCGGCCGCTTGTTTTGACCGGGCCGCACGGTTACGAAGCGCAAAATCTATGCTATACTGGAAAAAAAGTGCGGAGGAACTGCTGTATGTGCGATACGCTCGGCGTTTTATTTGACGGCCGCTCGCTCTTTGGTAAAAACAGCGACCGCAGCCCCAACGAAGCGCAGGTAACGGAGTTTTACCCTCCTCGGGTCTGCAAGGAAACGAGCCTTTCGGCAACCTATATCGCCATTCCGCAGGCGCGGGAAACCAAAGCCGTGCTGCTCTCCCGGCCTGTCTGGATGTGGGGCGCAGAGATTGGCGTCAACGAAGCGGGCGTCGCCATCGGCAACGAGGCTGTGTTTACCAAGGGGCCGTACGGAAAACCCGCGCTCACGGGTATGGATTTGCTGCGGCTCGCGCTGGAGCGCGCGGAGAGCGCACAAAGCGCCGTCAACACCATCATCGAGCTGCTGGAAACTTACGGCCAAGGCGGAAACTGCGGATTTGACCATACGTTTTACTACGACAACTCGTTTCTCGTGCTCGACCGCGAGCATCTGTTTGTGCTGGAAACCTGCGCCAAAAGCTGGGTCGTCAAGTCCTACCGCAAGGCTTCCATCAGCAACCGCCTCAGCATTGGTTCGGACGGCGACCGTTACGGCGGCGGAGAATGCGACTTTGAAAAAGTCCATACCGACCCGCTGTATACCTTCTTTTCCGGCTCCAAACTGCGTCAAGGCCAGTCCGGCTGCGCGCTGGAGACCATCGAGTCCCCCGCTGGCATGGCAAACGCGCTGCGCAAGCACAATCCAACCGTTAAGAACCCCTTTGCCGAAGGCTCGGTTTCGAGCTGCTGCATGCATTACGGCGGCGCGGTTGGCGACCAGTCTACGGCGAGCATGATCGTGTCCCTGTCCGGCGGCGCACCGACGGTCTATCTTACGGGTACGTCGCTGCCCTGCGTTTCGCTCTTTAAGCCCTACCGCTTCGGCAACCCCGCGCGCCTGCCTGTTTCGAGCCTTGGCGAAAGCAACGCGGAAACCTACTGGAGAAACGCCGAAACCTACCGCAGAAACCTCCTCGGTAAAACCGTTCCCGCCGAATTTTACGCCGAGCGAGACGCGCTGGAGCGGAGCTGGATGGCGGACGTCTCTAGTGACGACAGCGCGATGGACGAGTTGCTGCAAAAAGCGCTCCGCGAAGAAGCGGAATTCTACGCAAAATACGACCCGGCGGGCTTTGCTCCCGCGCCGGTGAAAAAAGCGTTTTCGAACAACTGGAGCAAGAAAAACGGTGCGTTTGCCGCGCTCGCCTCCAAGAAGGAAGCGCGCGCATGACGTTAACACCCCGTGAAAAGCTCGATTCGGGCATTCGGTATCTTGTTGACGAGCGGCGCGTCATCTCCGGCATTGCCGTTTCCTACGGCGGACAGCAGGGCGGCGAGCAGTTCTGTTACGGCGGTATTCGCGAAGTCCGCCTGCAAGGCGGCGCGTTCGTACCCGATTACGCGCAGATGAATGTCGACTCCATATTCGACCTTGCTTCGGTCACCAAGCTCTTTACGTGCATTGCGGTTCTCCAGCTCTGCGAGCGCAAAAAAATCGCGCTCTCCAGCACGATTGGATCGATCGACAAGCGCTTTTTGCACATTGCCGACGTAACGGTGGAAGAACTGCTCTCGTTTCGAACCGCACTGCAGACCACGTCCCGCATCGATACGGCAGGCGACGCTGAGACGGCGATTCGGCTCCTGTTCGATATCCGCCCCGGCCCCGCGCCAAAGAAAAAGTTCTACACGGATATGGGGGCAATGGTGCTCAAGTACGTCGTCGAGTCCGCCTCCGGCCTCTCTTACTGGGAATACCTGCGGCAGAATATCCTCTTTCCGCTCGGCATGCGCCATACCTTTGCCAACGTGCCGGAAGCGCTTTTGCCGAACACCGTTTGCTATAACTACGAGCGAACGGTCTCGGGCGGCCAGCACTGCGTGGACGCGGACTGCCCCGCGGGAACCGTTCACGACCCCAAAGCGCGATTGCTTCGCACTCTCGAGCCGGGGCCGTTCGGGCACGCGGGCTTGTTTTCGACCCTGCCCGATATGACGCGGCTCGCCGAAGGTCTGCTGCAAAACGCGCTTTTCAGCCGGGAGACGCTGCTCAGTATCGGCGTCAACCGCACGGGCAGCGCGCTTGCGGAAGGCGGGTACTCGCAGTACATGGGATATTTATGCTACTCCAAGCACCCGGTGCAGACCTTCAGCGAAGTACCCGCGCGCTTTGGCGAGCGCACCATTGCGCTCAACGGCTTTACGGGCAACCATTTTTCCGTCGAGCCCGACCAGAACCGGTACATGATTTTGCTGGCCAACCGCATCCATAACCGCGTTACGGTGCTCACCGGCCGCGCCAACCCAAACGAACACACCGAAACCGTGCTTTGGGACGACGGTAAGGAGTATGTCGTTTCGCAGAACTTCGTCTATATGAAGGATAAGTACCTCAAAAACACGCTCGGCGAACTCCTGCAAGAGTATTAAAAATGGGGGCTTCCGCCCCCAAACCTCAAAACAAATGGGGGCTTTGCCCCCATACCCCCAACCAAAGGGCACGCCCTTTGGAAACCCACTTTTTGACAACAATCTATCAGGGATTCCAAAGGGACGACCGTCCCTTTGGCGGGTGCTCGAGGGCGGAGCCCTCGAAGCCTTCCCCCTATTCCAATGCCCTCTTCTTCAGCGTTTCGATATCCAGCAGAGCGTAGCCCTTTTTGCGCTTTTCCAGCACGCCTTCCTCGCAGAGCTGCTGCAGGCACCGCAGCAGATGCCGGTAGCTGCAGCCGAGCTGGTCGGCAACGTTCGTGAGCGTTTCGTGAAAGTAGCCACCCTGCGCGCTCTGCAGGATATACCCGCAGAGCCGCTGTTCGAACGGCTGCAGAATCGTGGACGACATATTCGTAATGCTCGCTTCCAGCTTTTCCACCAGACCCGCGCCAATGCGCAGCACGAACGGCAGATTTGCGCGCAAAACGGAAGCGTAGCGCTCCAGCGGCAGCCCGATGAGTGTAATCGGCGTGACCGCCTGCATGGAGGAAAACGCCTCGTGCTTGCCGGTCATGAGCTCCATATCCCCAATCATGCCTTCAGAAATATAGTAGCAGAGCAGCAGGCTCCGCCCGTTTTCAACGCTGACGGAGACCTTCGCCTTGCCGGAGAGCAGGATATAGAGATACTCGATGGGGTGGCCTTCGTTGAGCAGCCATTCGCCGCTGTCGTACTTGAGCAGCACGGCTCCGCTCGTATTGAGCGAACCAAGGTCATACTGTGCCAGTTTATCGGCATATCCGGGCGGAAGCAAAGACTTCTTCATTGCCAAATCCCCCTTTTCTGATCCTGCTTCCAGTGTGACAGATGTCATACCCTGCGTCAAGGGAGCGGAATATACTCTAGCACGTAATACCGTACTTTACCCGCAGAAAAGAGACCCGCATGTACTATTTACTGTCGCTGCTTACCGGCATACTCGTTGCCATCATGATAACCGTCAACGGCGGGCTGACCACGCTTTACGGCGTGTATTCCGCCACGGTGATCATTCATATCGTCGGGCTTGTGCTCATCGGCAGCGCCATTTTGCTTCGTAAAGAGAAGCCGTTTCGCAAGGGTCTGCCCTGGTACCTCTACATCGGCGGCGTCATCGGCGTTGCTTCCACGGTATTCACGAACTATGCGTTCGGCAAAATCAGCGTTTCGGCCATTCTCGCGCTGAGCCTGTTCGGCTCAAGCGTGATGAGCCTGCTGGTCGATCAGTTCGGGCTGTTCAAAATGCGCGTGCACCGCTTCCGCCCGCATCAGCTGCCGGGACTGCTGCTGGTCATCGGCGGCATTGTATGTTTGATGCTCGGCTCATTTTCGCTGCTTGCGGTGCTCGCGGTGTTTTTCAGCGGCGTGCTGCTGGTCGTTTCGCGTTCGTTCAACTCCCGGCTGGCGGAGCAGACCAGCGTGTATTCGAGCACGTTCTTCAATTATTTCTGCGGGCTTTGCACCGCGATTCCGGTGTTTCTGCTGCTGGGGCGCGGAGAACCCGCGCTGACGGCTCGTTTCTCGCTCTCGCCCGACTGGTGGATCTATCTCGGAGGGGCGATCGGGGTCTTCACGGTGTTTCTCACCAACGTCGTGGTGGTCAAAATCCCCGCGCTGTATATTTCGCTGTTGATGTTCGTAGGCCAGGTGTTTACCGGCGTTCTGTTGGATGCGCTGCTCGACGGGGCGTTTTCGCTGCAGAACCTGATTGGCGGCGTATTCGTAGCGGCGGGAATGGCGCTGAATCTGCTGCTGGAGCGAAGAGACTCCCGAAAAACCGCCGCGCTCTACCGCGAACAAAACGAGTAAAACAAAAGCCGCATCTGAATCAGATGCGGCTTTTGCTTTTTGTATTCCCAATGGGGGTTAGGGGGCGAAGCCCCCATATTTATTTTGGTTTCACCGCGCGGGTGACGACGAACGTTGGAATATTGAAATCATGCAAATTGCCGGAACCGTTGGTGTCCTCAAACAGATCCGTCAGCACGAGTCCCGCCTTGAGCTGGCCACCCACCTGCTCGGCAAACGTATGCGAAAACTGCACGCCGACGTCGTCACGCATGCACTCTTCGTAGAGCGCTTTGTCCGCGAGCGGGTCAAAGGGGAGCTTTCGCGTCAGAATCGACTCCGTCGCGTCGTCGAAAATATAGTTCAGACCGTTGTCCAGCCCGCAGAGCAGCACGCCGCCGGGACGCAGGATGCGGTAACACTCGCGCCAGACCGGCTCGACTTCACGGATGTAGCAGTTGGAAACGGGGTGAAAGATCACGTCGAACGAGTTGTCGCCAAACGGCAGCGGCTTGGACATATCCGCGCGAACGATGTTGATTTCATACCCTTCCCGCTCGGCAACCATGCGCTCGCTTTCGAGCTGCCTTTCGGAATAATCCAGTACCGTGCAGCGCGCGCCGGCCGCGGTAAACAGCGGCATTTGCTGGCCGCCGCCGCTGGCAAGCCCCAGCACGTCGAGTCCCTTGAGGTCGGGGAACCATTCTTTCGGCACGGGTTTAGTCGGCGTTAAAACAACGCTCCAGTCACCCTGTTTCGCGGCAAGAAACGCTTCGTGCGTCACGGGTACGCCCCATTCCCAACCGTTCTCGACCCAGCGGTCGACCGCTTGCGCGTTGACGTCCGCATACGATTGATCCATTTAGATTCCCTCCCCGGGCGGCACAGTTCTGTATTTCATGCCGCAGGGATAGTATCGCATACCGCGCGCATACGGCGCAAGGGTGTTTTTTGCGTGAAGACAAACCTACGTTCGTTGCATTTTGCCTTCCTTTTAGATATACTGTTACTACTTTCAATATGCTCGGAGGTAGAAAAACCATGCCGGATATCGCAATTATCGGCGGAGGCCCCGCCGGTTTAACAGCCGGACTGTATGCCGCGCGCGGCGGCGCTGACGTTGTTTTGTACGAGGAGCTTTTCCCCGGCGGACAGATAGCAAGGACCCCGATGGTAGAGAACTACCCCGGATTTCCGGACGGCATCGAAGGCTACGCCGTCGGCGGCAAAATTCAAAAGCAAGCCGAGAAATTCGGCCTGAAAATCGAATACGCAGGCGCGACCAAGCTCGTGCTCGATGTTCCCGATAAGCAGATCATACTGCCCGACCGCGTAGATACCGCAAAAGCGGTCATCCTCTGCATGGGCGCCACCGCGCGCCCGCTCGGCATCCCGCGCGAAGAGGAACTCACCGGTGCGGGCGTGAGCTACTGCGCAACCTGCGACGGGGCGTTCTTTAAGGACATGCCCGTTGCGGTCGTTGGCGGCGGAGACACCGCGCTCTCGGACGCGCTGTACCTTTCGCGCTTCTGCAAGAGCGTTACGGTCGTGCACCGCAGGGACGAATTCCGCGGGTCCGTTTCGCTCCAGAACGCGGCGCGTGAAAAGCCGAACATCTCGTTTGCGCTCTCCTGCGTGCCGGTTTCCTTCGTTGCCGATAAAAAGGTGGAAGGCCTCGAAATCCGCGACCTGAAAACCAATCTTACCCGCGTTGTTCCGGCAAACGGCGTATTCGTCGCCGTCGGTATTACGCCGCGCACGGAACTGGTCAAGGACATCGTAGCACTCACAGAAGGCGGCAGCATCATCACGGACGAATTCATGCGCACGAACCTCCCCGGCGTGTACGCCGCGGGCGATATCCGCAACACGCCGCTTCGTCAGGTCATCACCGCCTGCGCGGACGGCGCAATCGCGGGTACGACCGCGCTGGAGTTCGGCTGCTCCCACTGAGCGCTATTCTGGCGTATTAAAACGAACAACGGTTAGGAGAAAATTAACCATGGGTAGATTATTTGGCACGGACGGCGTGCGCGGCATTGCAAACCGCGACTTGAGCTGCGAACTGGCCTATCAAATCGGCGCGGTCGGCGCATATGTGTTGGCAAACGAGGTGCACTCCCCGCGCATCCTGATCGGCATGGATACCCGCAAATCCGGCCCCATGCTGGGCGCTGCGCTCTCTGCGGGCGTCTGCTCGGTCGGCGGGGACGTGCTGGACGTTGGCGTTCTGCCGACTCCCGCAATGGCATATCTCGTCCGTTTGTATGAAGCGGACGCGGCGGTCATGATCTCGGCCAGCCACAACCCCATGGAATACAACGGCATCAAATGGTTCGACCAGAACGGCTTCAAGCTCTCGGACGAAATTGAGGACCGCATTGAGTCGATTATCAAAAGCGGCGAACCGATTCCCCGCCCCGAAGGGCGCGAGGTCGGCCGCATCGTTCCCGCCGTGCGCGCGCGGCAGGACTACTGCGACTATCTGGTCGAGCAGTCCGAGTTCCGTTTTGAAGGCCTCCGCATTGTGCTGGACTGCGCAAACGGTGCGTCTTCGTTTATCGCCAAGGACGTGTTCGAGCGGCTCGGCGCGGAAGTTATCGCCAAATCCTGCGCGCCGGACGGCATCAACATCAACGAACACTGCGGCTCCATGCACCCCGAGCGGCTGCAGGAGATGGTGGTCAACTACGGCGCGGATCTCGGCTTTGCCTTCGACGGCGACGCCGATAGGCTGATCTCCTGCGACGAATACGGCAATATCGTAGACGGCGACCAGGCCATGGGCATTCTCGCGCTGCATATGCTCGCCCACGGCTCGCTCAAGCACAACACGCTCGTACTCACCGTCATGAGCAACCTCGGCCTGAAAAACGCGCTGCGCGACGCGGGCATTCAGATTGTAGAAACCAAGGTCGGCGACCGGTACGTGCTTGAAAGCATGCTGCAAAACGACTATGCCATCGGCGGCGAGCAGAGCGGGCATATTATCCTGCTTTCGCGCAACACCACCGGCGACGGCATGATGAGCGCCATTTCTCTGCTCGGCGTTGTAGCCGAAAGCAAGAAGCGTCTGAGCAAGCTCGCCGCGAAAATTCCGAAATTCCCGCAGGTGCTGGTCAACGTTACGGTAGAAAACGAGCGCAAGGCGGAAGCCCTTGCGGACGCGGACATGGCCGCGCGTACGCAGGAAATTGAGAAGCACCTCGGCAAGAACGGCCGCGTACTCGTCCGCGCTTCCGGTACGGAACCGCTTGTGCGCATCATGCTGGAAGGTCAGGACGAAAAGGAAATTCTCGACCTCGCGCTGTCGCTGGCGCATATCATCGTGAAAAAGTATGACGGAAAGATTCGCACCTGATGCTCACCAAAGCGCAGAAAACCGAAGCGCTTGCCATCCTCGCGCGGACGTACCCGAACGCGAAGCCCGCGCTGGAGTTCCATACGCCGTTTGAACTGCTCGTGGCAACCATTCTCTCGGCGCAGAGTACGGATGTGATGGTCAACCTCTGCACGCGCGAGCTCTTTCCCGTTGCAAACACACCGGAGCAGATTGCCGCCATGACGGAGGAGGAGCTCTTTCCATATATCAGGCGCTGCGGCTTTTTTAACACCAAGGGGCGGCATATTCTGGAGACCGCGCGCATCCTCGTAACCAAGTACGGCGGTGAGGTTCCGGCGGATCTGGAGTTGCTGCAGACCCTACCCGGCGTGGGACGAAAGACCGCCAACGTCGTGGCAAGCAACGCCTTTGGAATCCCCGCAATCGCCGTGGATACCCACGTGTTCCGCGTGAGCAACCGAATCGGGTTTGCCAACGCCAAAAACGTTGAAAAAACGGAAGAACAGCTGCAAAAAGCGATCCCACGCGAACAATGGTCGCAGGCGCATCACTGGCTGATCTTTCACGGGCGGCAAATCTGCGCCGCGCGAAAGCCGAAATGCGAAATCTGCCCGCTGAGCGGGCTCTGTGAGTTTTACCGAAAGAATTCGACAAAGATGACCCCAAAACAGCCTGAGTAAGGCCGGAAAAGAGAAAAACACATGCAATTCATCGACCATGCGCGCATCGTCATCAAAGCCGGAAACGGCGGAGACGGTTGCGTCGCATTCCATCGCGAAAAATACGTAGCCCAGGGCGGCCCCTCCGGCGGAGACGGCGGCAAGGGCGGCGACTTGATTTTTGTTGCCGATCAACAGCTTTCCACCCTGTTGGACTTCAAGTTCCAGCGGTTTTACCGCGCGGAAAACGGCGAACCCGGCAAGGCGAAACTCTCGACCGGGCGCGACGGCGCGCCGCTGATCGTCCGCGTACCCGTCGGCACCGTCGTGCGGGACGTGGAGACCGGCGCTATCCTCGCCGACCTGAACGAAAACGGCAAAGAGCGTGTACTCCTGCGCGGCGGGTACGGCGGCAAGGGCAACGCGCGCTTTGCCACCCCGACGCGGCAGACGCCGGACTTTTCCCAGCCGGGGCTGAAAACAACCGAGCACGAAGTGGAGCTGGAGCTCAAGAGCATTGCGGACGTCGGACTGGTCGGCCTGCCCTCCGTTGGCAAGAGCACGATCCTCTCCGTTTTGACCGCGGCAAAACCCAAGATCGCCGCGTATCACTTTACGACCCTCTCGCCAAACCTGGGAGTAGCGAGCCGCCACGGGCGTTCGTTCGTGCTGGCGGATATCCCCGGCCTGATCGAAGGCGCGGCGGAAGGCGCCGGCTTGGGTCACGACTTTTTGCGGCATATCGAGCGAACGCGGATGCTCGTGCACGTGCTGGACATCTCCGGCAGCGAGCTGCGCGACCCCATTGACGACTACCGCAAGATCAACGACGAACTCGGCAAGTTCTCGCCGCTTCTGCTGGAGATTCCCCAGCTGGTCGCGGCCAACAAAACCGACCTGCCGGAAGCTGAAGAAAATCTAGCACGTTTTCGCGAGACATTCCCGGATGTCGAAGTTTTTCCCGTTTCCGCCGCGACCGCGCAGGGGTTCGAAGCCTTGCTCGACCGCGTCGTGCAGGTGCTGGACACCCTGCCGCCCGTCAAGCGCTTTGAGGAGACGGAGCTCGCCGAAACGCCCGCTTATGAACGCGGATTCCATATTGAAAAGGACGAAGACGGCGTTTTTGTTGTTTCCGGCGGGGATGTCGAGCGGCTTTTGGACACCACCGACCCGAACAATCAGGACTCCATGCGCCGCTTTCAGCAGACGCTCATTAAGTCCGGCATCATCGCGGCGCTCCGCGAAATGGGCGCAAAGGACGGCGACTCCATCCGCATGGGCGAATGGGAATTCGACTTCCTCGATTAAAATACAACAAAAACAAGGCATGCCATTTGGCATGCCTTGTTTTTGTTATCACTATCTTTCTTCCGCAGCGAGCCTTCTGCCCATGAGCACGCCCATCACGGAGCTCATCATGAGTCCCCGCGTCCAGCCGCTGGAATCGCCGAGCGTATAGAGGCCGGAGATGCTCGTGGTAAAGTTTTCGTCCATCTTGACGCGGTTACTGTAAAACTTCAGCTCCGGCGAGTAGAGCAGCGTCTCCGCCGCGGCAAAACCAGGCACGACCTGATCGACCGCCTGGATGAAGTTGATGATGTTCGTCATGGCGCGGTACGGCATTGCCGCCGTAATGTCCCCCGCAATCGCGTCCGGCAGGGTCGGCACGACGTTGGAAAACGCAAGCTCCCTCTGCCAGGTGCGTTTCCCATCGAGAATGTCGCCGTATCTCTGCACGAGAATATGGCCAGCTCCCAGCATGTTGGTGAGTTCGCCCACCTTCTGCGCGTAGGCAATCGGCTGGTCGAACGGCACGTTGAAGTTATGCGAGCAGAGAATCGCAAGGTTCGTATTGGGCGACTTCCGCTCCTTGAACGCGTGGCCGTTGACCACGGCGAGGTCGTTATCGTAATTCTCCTGGCTCACGAATCCGCCGGGATTCTGGCAGAAGGTTCTAACCTTGTTGCGGAACGGCTGCGGATAGCCGATGAGCTTGCTTTCGTAGAGCACTTCGTTGACGGTCTCCATGACCTCGTTGCGCACTTCGACGCGCACGCCGATATCCACCGTGCCCGGCTGATGCGCAATGCCGTGTTCGGCGCAGATGCTCTCCAGCCAGTCCGCCCCGCGGCGGCCGGTTGCGACGACCACATGCTTTGCCTTGACGTCGAACGTGGTCTTGCCGGAATCGACGATCACGCCGCGGCAAACGCCGTTTTCGAGGATCAGGTTTGTGCAGGCGTGGCCAAAGAGGATTTCCACGTCGTGCTCGAGCAGGTATTGTTCGATGGCATAGTAGATATCCTGCGCCTTTTCGGTGCCGAGGTGGCGAATGGGGCAGTCCACCAGCTTGAGCCCCGCGCGGATGGCTCTGAGACGAATTTCCTTGACCGCTTCGGAGTTATTGATCCCCTCGACCGTACCGTCCGCGCCGAAGGAGAGGTAGATGCTGTCCGTATAGTCAATCGTTTCCTGCACTTTGCGTTCGCCAATCAGGCTCGGCAGATCGCCGCCCACTTCGTAGGAGAGCGAAAGCTTGCCGTCCGAAAACGCGCCCGCACCGGAAAAACCGGTGGTGATATGGCAATATGGTTTGCAGTTGACGCATCTGCCGGTGATGTTCTTTGGGCACCGGCGATCCTCCACCGCAAGACCTTTTTCTACGATCAGGATGCGCTGCCTGCTGCCGCGCTTACGCATTTCCAGCGCCGTAAAGATGCCCGCGGGGCCTGCGCCAACGATCACAACATCCGTTTCCATACCGTTTCCTCCGTCGATTTGTCTGCTCTTGGCTTCTGCCAACAAAGTAATATTTATACATGAAAAACCGCGATTTGTCAAATAAAATCCGTGTTTTCGGCGCATAAATGTTTTGTTTTACCGCAGCCGCCCGTTTGACTTTTCAGTGCGTACAAATCATGCTATAATGAAGTATTATCATAGTTGGGAGCAGGCGTATGGGGCTCGAAGAATTGGTCCGGCGAATCCGCATGGGCGACAAAGCCGCCGTAAAAGATTTGATCTCGATCTATGGCAACGCGGTGTATCTGCGCGCGCTTGAGCGCACGCAGGATAAGGAGCTTGCCCGCGAAGCCGCACGGCAGACCTTCGGGCAGTTCGTCGCCGTTGTGCAGCAGCAGCCCGACGAAGACGGATGGTCGCTCTGGTTTGGGGACTTGATCGAGCGAAATATCTCCGCCTATGTGCAGATTGCCCCGGACATGAGCCTGATTGAGGACGAGCTGGAACGCGAGCTTTACGGCGAGCCGGAAGACTTTGCGGAGCCAGTGCCGTATGAACAGCCTTCCGCGCGCCTCGCCCCGCCGTCGCAGCCGCAGCGCCAGTCCAGCGGACGCGTCGCACCCGCCCCCGAACCGGCGGACAAGGCGTCCCGCTCCAGCGGGCGATCCATTCGGGACGAAGTGTTCAGCGAGTCCTACCGTCCGCGCAAAAAGAAAAAACGCGGCGGCGGCGCGCTCAGCATTATCCTACTGATTCTCGTTTGCCTGATTCTGCTCTGGGTCGTCGGAGGCGTTGCCATGACCATGAAGTGGATTCCGGAGTACGATCTGGGTTACACCTGGTTCAACACGAACATTTTCAAGCTTTTCTAATTCTTCTTTTCTTAAAAGAAAAGAAGCAAAAGGCCGGATTACTCTTCTTTTCTTAGAAGAAAAGAAGCAAAAGAATTCTTTTATAAACACAGAACCTCTTCTGTAAAAAGAAGAGGTTCTTTTTGTTTCTTTTTTTGCAAGAAAAAGAAAGCCTTTACTCCTCCGGTTTTTGCCGGTACAGCACGAACTTGCGGCCGATGCACTGAATCATCTCCGCATTCGTGCGTTCGGCAAGCGCCGCTGCGGCTTCCTTTGCCGTGAGCGAGCTCGTTTCCAGTACGGCGAGCTTGATGAGCTCACGCTTTGTCAACGCCTCGTCCACGCTCTTGATTAAATTCTCGCCGATATCCTCTTTGCCGATCTGGAAGATTGGCTTGAGGGTGTTCGCCGCTTTTCGAAACTCCGCGCGCTGCGCTCCGGTCATGGTTATTTACTCCTCTCCCGCATGAGCGGGTTTGTAATTTATTTTGCGCTTGATTATAACACGCTGTTCTAAAAAAAGCGAGAACCGCAAGGCGAAATCACGCTTTTCCTTTTTCTTGAAAGAAAAACCCGCTCGGAGTTTATGGCTCCCTCTGATGAGGGAGCTGTCGTCCGCAGGACGACTGAGGGAGAGACCCTTTCACAGCAAGGTCAATCGTTTCGCAAACCCCATAAAAATTTGAATCCACTTCGTTGTTGCATACTCTCATTACTTTTAGTTGCATTGCTTCCAGCTCTCTGGTTCTTACAGCATCAAGCTTGACAGCCCCGGGTTCGTAGTGTCCGCCACCATCAAGCTCGATTACAAGTCTGGCTTTCGCACAATAAAAATCAACTATGTAATTTCCAATTGCTTTCTGTCGTTGAAACCGGACAGGATAATCACGAAGGAACTCAACCCACAGTTTTCGCTCCCATGGGGTCAAGTTTCGCCGCAACTCCTTGGCAAGAACAATATTATCCTTACGATATGGCTTCATTCAACTTTCCTTTGGCGTTCGTTGTAATCTCTCCCTCCGGCTCGGCTTTGCCTCGCCACCTCCCTCGTCAGAGGGAGGCTGGGGATTTGCGTCTACACAATGTTGTAAAAGGCTCCCGCATATACTATACGGGAGCCTTTTGCTAGTACCTAGCGAATTAATAGACCTTCCTCTTGACGTATGTCGTGTGGAGGATCTTGTGTGCCTTGTGGGAGCCGGGCTTTTCAAGGTAGGTATCGTACAGTTCCTTGACGAAGGGGTTCTCATGGCTCTTGCGGAGCGTCATGCACTTATCCTCGCCGTACAGACCCTTGGCGCGTTCGGCGCGGAGGTCGACGAAGTTGCGGACGCTGCCGGGTTGATGCGGCTGACCGCCGCCGTTGACGCAGCCGCCGGGGCAGGCCATGACTTCGATGAAGTGATAGTCCGCTTCGCCTTTACGCACCATTTCGAGCAGCTGATGCGCGTTTTCGAGTCCGCTGGTCACCGCGACGCGCACCTTGGTGCCCGCGAGGTCGTATTCCGCTTCCTTGCAGCCTGCCACACCGCGGACGGCTTTGAATTCCAAGTCGTCCAGGGGTTTGCCGGTTACGATTTCCGCAACGGTACGCAGAGCCGCTTCCATAACGCCGCCGGTCGCGCCAAAGATATGACCCGCGCCGGACCCAACGCCCATCATGGGGTCGAATTCCTCGTCCTTGAGGTTCGTAAACATAAGCCCCGCGCGCTTGATCATGTTGGCCAGTTCGCGCGTGGTGAGCGAAACATCGACATCCGGCACGCCGGCTGCATTTTCGCCGTCGCGGGTGCACTCAAACTTCTTGGCCGTGCAGGGCATAATGGAGACCACGAAGAGATCCTTCGGGTCGATGCCTTCCTTTTCGGCGTAGTAGGTTTTCACCAGCGCGCCGAACATCTGCTGCGGGCTCTTGCAGCTCGAGAGGTTCTCGATCATATCCGGATAGTAGTGCTCGCAGAACTTGATCCAACCGGGCGAGCAGGAAGTGATCAGCGGGAGCTTGCCGCCGTTCTTGAGGCGGTCGAGCAGCTCGGTGCCTTCTTCCATAATGGTCACGTCCGCAGCGAAGTCCACGTCGAAGACCTTTTCAAAGCCGAGGCGGCGGAGCGCCGCAACGAGCTTGCCTTCCACGTTGGTGCCGATGGGCATACCGAAGCATTCGCCGAGCTGAACGCGCACGGACGGCGCGGGAGCGACGATGACATGCTTCGTCTTGTCCGCCAGCGCTTCCCAAACCTTCGCGGTGTCGTCGCGCTCGGTCAGAGCGCCCGTCGGGCAGACGGAGATGCACTGGCCGCAGTTGATGCAGGTGGTCTCTGCCAGCGGCATATCGAACGCGCTGCCGACATGCGTGTCGAACCCACGCTCGTTGGTGCCGATGACGGCCACGTGCTGGTTATGTTTGCAGACGGCCACGCAGCGGCGGCAGAGGATGCACTTGCTGTTGTCGCGAACGAGGTGCGGCGCGCTGCGCTCGTACTGGGGACGGAGATCCTCGCTGCCGGCATACTTGTACTGATCCACGCCGTACTCACGGGCGAGAGCCTGCAGTTCGCAGTCGCCGTTGCGGTCGCAGCTCAGGCAGTCCATGCGGTGGTTGCTCAAAATGAGCTCCAAGGTAGTTTTACGCGCGGCGCGGAGTTCCGGCGTGTTGGTGGTAATTTCCATGCCGTCGGCAACCTGGGTGACGCAGGCGGCCGCGTGGCCGCGCACGCCGGTGGCCTGCACGAGGCAGACGCGGCAAGCCGCGATGGCGTTGATGTCTTTCAGATAGCACAGCGTCGGGATCTGTACGCCCGCAATATGCGCCGCTTCCAGTATCGTTGCGTTGGCGGGAACCTTAGCTTCGACCCCGTTGACTTTTACAGTTACTTTATCCATGTTCCTGCCTCCTTACTTCTTTGAAATGGCGCCGAACTTGCAGTTCTCCATGCAGACGCCGCACTTGATGCACTTCTGCTGGTCAATGACATGCGGCTGCTTGACGGTGCCGGAGATGGCGCTGACCGGGCACTTGCGCGCGCAGAGCGTGCAGCCCGTGCACTTCTCGGGATCGATCTCGTAGCGCAGGAGCTTTTTACAAACGCCCGCCGGGCAGCGCTTATCGACCACGTGGGCAACATACTCGTCCCGGAAATACCGCAGCGTGGAAAGCACCGGGTTCGGGGCGGTCTGGCCGAGGCCGCAGAGCGCGTTGTTGATGATGTAGTGGCAGAGCTCTTCCATCTTGTCGAGGTCTTCGAGCGTGCCTTTGCCTTCGGTGATCTTGTTGAGCATTTCCAAAAGGCGCCGCGTGCCAATCCGGCAGGGGGTGCACTTGCCGCAGCTCTCGTCCACGGTGAACTCGAGGAAGAACCGCGCAACGTCCACCATGCAGTTGTCCTCGTCCATGACGATCAAGCCGCCGCTGCCCATCATGGAGCCGATGGCCTTGAGGTTTTCGTAGTCGATCGGCGTGTCGAGATGCTCGGCCGGGATGCAGCCGCCCGAGGGGCCGCCGGTCTGGGCTGCCTTGAACTTTTTGCCGTTCGGGATGCCGCCGCCGATTTCAAAGAGAATCTGGCGCAACGTCGTACCCATCGGGATTTCGACGAGGCCGGTGTTGTTGATCTTGCCGCCGAGCGCGAACACCTTGGTGCCCTTGGAGCATTCGGTGCCCATGGAAGAGAACCATTCAGCGCCCTTGACGATGATCTGCGGAACGTTGGCAAACGTTTCTACGTTATTGATGATGGTCGGCATGGCGAACAGGCCCTTTGCCGCCGGGAACGGGGGCTTGTTGCGCGGTTCGCCGCGGAAGCCTTCGATGCTGGTCAAGAGCGCCGTTTCTTCGCCGCAGACGAACGCGCCTGCGCCGAGGCGGATGTCGATATCAAAATCGAAGTCCGTACCGAAGATGTTCTTGCCGAGCAGACCGTATTCGCGCGCCTGCTGGATGGCGATCTTGAGGCGCTTGACCGCGATGGGGTACTCCGCGCGGACGTAGATATAGCCGTGCGTGCCGCCGATGGCATAGCCCGCGATGGCCATGGCTTCCAGCACCGCGTGCGGGTCGCCTTCCAGAACGGAACGATCCATGAACGCGCCGGGGTCGCCTTCGTCGGCGTTGCAGACGACGTATTTCTCGGGCGCGGCGTTGTTGGCGGCAAACTGCCACTTCGTGCCGGTCGGGAAGCCCGCGCCGCCGCGACCGCGGAGCCCGCTGGCCTTCATCAGGTCGATGACCTGCTGCGGGGTCATTTCGGTGAGCACCTTGCCGAGAGCAAGGTAACCGTCAACGGCGATATACTCGTCGATGTTTTCCGGGTTGATCACGCCGCAGTTGCGCAGTGCGATGCGCTTTTGCGATTTATAGAACGGCGTATCGGACAGCGAGGTGACGCCATGCGGCATTTCCTCGGTCTTGGGGTTATAAATCAGGCGTTCGACCGGACGGCCTTTGAGCAGGTGCTCGCTGACGATCTCGGTGACGTCTTCTTCCGTTACGCGGCTGTAGAACGTCCCTTCCGGGTAAACGATCATGATCGGGCCGAGCGCACAGAGGCCGAAGCAACCGGTCTGGACGACTTTGATCTCTTCGTCGAGCCCCTGTTTTTTGAGTTCTTTTTCCAGGTGCTCCCGAATTGCGGGGCTGCCGCTGGACGTGCAGCCGGTGCCGCCGCAGACTAATACGTGTGAACGAATCATGGTTTCTCCTCCCGTTAATTCTCGCCGATCGTGTATTCGTAAACGGGCGTTCCGCCCTTGATATGCTCGCTGACCACGCGCTTGGCTTTTTCGGCGGTCATCTTGACATAGGTGATCTTTTCCTTGCCGCTTTCAAATACCTCGACGATGGGCTCGAGACGGCAAATACCGATGCAGCCGGTCTGGGTAACGGTTGCCTTGTCGGCAACGCCCTGCTTTTCGACTTCTTCGACAAGCGTATTGAGCACCGGGCGCGCGCCGGCGGCGATGCCGCAGGTCGCCATGCCAACAACGATGCGAATGTCGTTCTGACCTTCGCGCAGCGCAACCTTGCCCTTCATTTTTTCGCGGATCTCCGCCAGTTCCTGCAGTGATTTCATGTTCCTCGTCCTTTCCTGATTGTAAAAAAGAGTATCGGTCTTCCGTGGTTCAAAGGTTTTATATAAACTGCAATTTTGCAACACAGATTCTAGCTCTTGGTTTCTTCCAATTCGTTTGGCTCCAGTTCGCCGTCCTCCAGAAACGCCTTCACCCAGGCGAGTACGTCCGGCGCGTTCAGCGGCACATCGCTGCCCAGCATCTGCCGCATTTCGGCGGTGGAAAGGAGCTTTTGCCCCTCCTCCGTGCGGTAGCGGTACGTAAAGTCGAGTTCCGGATTGCCCTGAATCAGGGTCGTTATTGTGGAAGCGACGTCTCCGAGCGGCTCGCAGTCCACATGGCTCGTGTCGAACACAGCCCGCACGGTTGTTCCGTGACTGTCTCCCTCGAACGCCGCTTGGTGCGACGCAAGCAAGAACGTTCCGCCCGTCTGCTCCGCCGCCAGCTTGAACAGCGGAAGCCCCATGCCGACCTTGCGGGTCGTACGGGTCGTGGTAAACGGATCGGCTGCCGCCGCGGCGAATTCCGGGCTCATGCCGCTGCCGTCGTCGGTAATGGCGATGGTGAGCCAGCTTCCCGACCGTTCCAGCGAAATCTCAATGCGCTTGGCTCCAGCTTTGACGGAGTTTTGCGCAATATCCAAAATGTTGAGCGAAAGTTCTTTCATATTACATACCCTTCCGTTCAAACCCGTCTGGCAGGCTTCAGGGCGTTTTGCCCTTACTGCTTGCCCAGTAAAAAATCGATCAGCGCGTCGCGAACCTCCTGCTCCTTTGCGTCCGCCGGACAGTTCAGCTCCAGCAGGCATCCGGGGCTTGCGATTTCCCAGAGGCGGTGCGCGTCCGAGGAAATGATCTTCCGTTTGCCGCGCAGACGCGGGTACTGCGCTACATAGGCGGCTTCGTTCGCTTGCTCGCGGTACTCGACCGCCGCAAACGCGGGACTTTCCGGCAGATCGCCCAGCACGGCGATGACGCCGTTGCCTTCGCGATCCACATGCGCGGGAACCGCCGCGCCTCCGTGGTTGACCGCCAACTGTGCCGCTTCTTCCAGCGACAGCAGCGTGGCGTTGATCAGCAGGTACGGTTCCTGCCCGGCCGGTTCATCGTCAAGGCCGATCAAAATCTGTTTACCGAAGATTTCCTCGCGGTTCGGAATCCGAATCCGCATGTTCTCCACTTCGGCGGCAAACGCCAGAGCGTCTTCCAGCGTACGAAAGAGGCAAAGCAGGTGCACGTCCTCGCTGGTGGTCAGCTCCATCCCGGCGACCGGGACGATACCATAGCTCCGGCAGGCGGTAAAAAACGATTCGCAGTTGCCGCAGGCATTGTGGTCGGTCAGCGCCGCAACGGCGAGACCGTTGAGCTTTGCCATGCCGGCAATCGAGTACGGCGTCATATCGTCGTCCGCGCAGGGCGACAGGCAAGAATGAATATGCAGGTCGCAGCGGTAGCCGCTCATAGCAACGCGGCAATCCGCCCGCAGAGCGCAAACGCGGATTCCCCGCTGCCCAGCAGGTTAATTCCCCTGGTCAGCGCCGTTTCCGCAACGCCCGCGTCGGGCTCGACGCCCTCGGCGAGAATCACACAAGACACGTCCGCAAGCGTTGCCACGGCGACGATGTTGGGATTACTCATAATCGTCACCCAGGCGTCGCCTTCCTCTGCGCGCCCCATCACCCAGCTGAGCAAATCCCCCGCGTAACCGCCGGTGATTTTGCGCTCGCCGTCCGAAACGGCAAACGGCTCAAGGTTCAGCTTTTGGATGAGTTCGCCAACCGTCATTTCGTTTCGCCCTCCGAACCGCTTTCACTGCTCTTTTGCTTCTCGGCTTCCTGTTCGGCGGCGAGTTTTTGAATCCGCTCGCGCATGTAGACGATGCACTCGTCCACGCTGCGCCCGCCGAGCACGACGTCCTCGGCAAACGCGCGGCAGGTCGGCGCACCGCAGCTCCCGCAGTCCAAAGCCGGCAGCGTTTCCGCCAGCGTTTCGATTTCGCTCATCTTCTGCATGGCGAGCGCGCGGTCCTCGTCGAACTTGCCGACGGGGCGGTACTCAAGCTCATGCTTAAACAGCATATCCTTGGGAAGGTATTCCGTGTCGTCCTTGCCGAGGCGGTTGAGCGAAACCGGCAGGTACCTGCGTAGCGCACGCATGCGCACACGCGCGATATACGGGTTTTCCACCGTTGCCACGCCGCCGACGCATCCGCCGGGACAGGCGTTGAGTTCCACGAACTGGAGCATGGGGAAATGCCCGGTTTCAATTTCGTCCAGCACGCGGATGACGTTTTCAATGCCGTCCGCCGCGAGATATTTATCGTTGAACAGCGCGCTGGCTTCCCCGCCTGTGCTCGCCCAGCTCATACCGATCATGCCGCTCTGGCTCGCCGTCTGCGGCAATTTACTCTTTTTCATAACGCCGATGAGCTTGAAATAGATATCGCTCATGGAGACCACGTAATCGACGTTGCTCTTCTGCTCCATAAAGCCGTTTTTGACATAGCTGGCTTTTGCCGGGCAGGGGGAGATAAAGACGATTGCAATGTCTTCCGGCTTGAGTTCCGGGTGTTTTTCCAGCGCTTCCTCGCGCGCCATGCGCCCCGCCACCTCGATAGGCGGCATCATGGGAATCACGTGGTCGCAAAGATACGGAAACCGCAGCGAGATGAGCCGCACCACAGCCGGACACGCGGAGTTGATGACGGGATAGCGGACGTCCTCGCGCTTCAAAAAGCGGCGGGTGTATTCCGTTACGATCTCCGCCGCGCGGGCAACCTCGAACACCTCGTTGAAGCCGATGTCGAGCAGACCCTGCAAAACGTAGTCTACATCCTCCAGTTCCGCAAACTGTCCGTAAAACGAAGGCGCGGGCAGCGCGATGCGGTACTTTTTGGCGTCGATATCTTCAAATTTATCAAAGTTCGCCTTTTTGGCCTGATAGGGGCACCGGCGGATGCACTCGCCGCAGTCGATGCAGACATCCGAATTGATCACCGCGTGGCCATCGCGAATGCGGATGGCTTCGGTCGGGCACCGTTTCAGGCAGTTGGTGCAGCCTTTGCACTTTTCGATGTCAAGCGAAACCGAATGCTTGTACTGATCCATGGCCGGTAGACTTGCCTTTCCGCCGTTCCGCCGGAATCTTCGCAACAGTGTGCGCTGATACGAGCGGCGCTTCGGCAGGATTTCCGTTTGCCCTGCGTCAGCGGCGTAGTTATACGTAGACCTTCATCGAAACCGTCGTACCCTTGCCGACTTCCGTTTCAATTTTCATTTCGTCGGTGTAGCGCTGCATGTTCGGCAGGCCCATGCCCGCGCCAAAACCCAGCGCACGAATGTTATCCGGCGCGGTGGAATACCCTTCCTGCATGGCGAGATCCACATCGGGAATGCCGGGGCCCTGATCCGCGAGAACAATCGAAATGCTGTCCGGCTCGACGTAGACATCCGCCGTGCCGCCGCGCGCGTGTACGACCATGTTGATTTCGCCTTCGTACATCGCAATCGATACTCTGCGAATCGTCTCGGCGGGAAAGCCGAGTTGGCGCAGCTTACGCTTTACCTCGACGGACGCGGCGCCCGCGGAGGTAAAGTTATCGCCATCCACATCGTAATGAAACCGGAGCGTTTCCGCCATCGCTTCAGGCCTCGCAGCCGAGGCCGCTGGAATAGAGCTTGCCGCAGGCTTCATACATGCGGTGGCTGCTAACCAGCACTGCGATATGGTTCTCGCTCGCAAGCTCGACCATCTCCTGCGTGGGACGCTTGCCGCGAACGAATACGACGCAGCGCATATCCATCATCATAGCGGTGCGCACAACCTGCGGGTTGACAAGCCCTGTAATCAGCACGCCCTGATCTTTGACATAGGCAAGCACGTCGCTCATCATGTCGCTGCCGCAGGCGCTGTATGCTTCTTCGTCGAGCTGCTGCTCGCCGCAGAGCACGTCGGCACCGAGCAGATCGGCGATTTGACGTAGTTTCATCCGGCATTCATCCCTTCGGATAGTCTATTGCTTGGGTAATCAGTTATACTTGGCCAGAATTCCCTTGATGTCCGCGGGAACGAGGCGGCCGTACACTTCGTCGTCCACAACGATGACCGGAGCCAGACCGCAGCAGCCGAGGCAGCGGGTCGCTTCCAGCGTGAACACGCCATCCGGCGTGGTGCCGCCGGCTTTGACGCCGAGCTGTTTTTCGAGTTCTTCGAGGATGTTCTGCGAGCCTTTGACATAGCAGGCCGTTCCAAGGCAAACCGCGACGCGGTGCTTGCCGCTGGGATTCAGCGAAAACTGCCCGTAAAACGTGACAACCTGGTACACTTCTTCAAGGGAGATGCCCAGCCCTTCGGCAATGATGTTCTGCACTTCGATCGGCAGATAACCGTAGACTTCCTGCGATAGCTGCAGTACCGGCATCAGCGCGCCCGGCACGTCCTTGTGATCGGCAATGATCTTTCTGAGCTGTTTCTCCTGTTCCTGCGTCCCGCGGAACGGAACCGCAGTTTTCTGCTTTGCCATACTCTTCCTCCTCGGTTGGGTTCAAATAATCATATATTGGCGTTCAGACCAAATCCGATTATAGCATAGCAATATTATTTAGGAAAGCTAAAAATGCTCCAAAATTGAAGAAATCCGTAATTTTTTATCGATTGCGACATATTTATTAACGGCTTTGACAGCCGCGGCGCCTCGCGCCTATAATAGAGGCAGCAACGCGCCCGCTTTTTTCCGGCAGTCGGCCAAAAATCCGCCCGGCGCGCCAGCCCGAAACCCGGCGGCCTGCTGCGCCTTGTTGCGGCGTGGAGCCCGCCCGATTATTAAGGAGAAACTTTTCATGCGAATACTCGTTACCGGCGGCGCCGGGTACATCGGCAGCCACACCGTTTTAGAACTGCTTTCGGCGGGATACGACGTGCTTGCGGTGGACAACTTTGTCAATTCCAAGCCCGCCGCCGTACGGCGCACCAGCGAACTGGCCGCAAAACCCTTTGCGTTTGAGCGCTGCGAGCTGACGGATGCTAGCGCGGTGGAAGCGCTGTTTACCAACAACAAAATCGACGCGGTGATCCATTTTGCCGGACTCAAAGCCGTTGGCGAAAGCGTTTCCAAGCCGTTGGAATACTACCGCAATAATCTTGTTTCCACGCTGAACCTGCTCTTTGCCATGCGCGCGCACGGCGTAAACCAGTTCGTGTTCTCCTCCAGCGCAACGGTCTATGGCGACCCGGCGAGCGTCCCCGTCCGAGAGGACTTTCCGCTTTCGGCAACAAACCCTTACGGGCAGACCAAGCTGATGATCGAACTGATGCTGCGGGATGCAGCCGTCGCCGACCCCAGCCTCCGCATCGCGCTGCTGCGGTATTTCAACCCCGTCGGCGCGCACGCTTCCGGGAGGATTGGCGAGGACCCGAACGGCATCCCCAACAACCTCGTGCCCTATATCGCTCAGGTCGCGGTGGGCAAGCTCCCCGCGCTCCGCGTGTTCGGTGCGGACTACCCGACGCCCGATGGCACCGGGGTAAGGGACTATATCCATGTTGTCGATCTCGCGCGCGGGCATGTCGCCGCGCTCAAAAAGCTGCAGAGCGGCGCGGGCGTATATACCTATAATCTCGGCACGGGCGTCGGGTACTCCGTGCTGGACATGCTGCATGCGTTTGAAAAGGCCTGCGGCAGGACGCTGGCGTACGAAGTCGTCGCCCGCCGCCCCGGGGACATCGCTTCCTGTTATGCCGATCCTTCGAAGGCCGCAAGCGAGCTCGGCTGGCGCGCGGAATACGGCGTTGAGCGCATGTGCGCGGACGCATGGCGCTGGCAGTCCCAAAACCCGAACGGCTTCGAAGATTGACCTCGTTTTTCAAAGGGGCTGACCGCCCCTTTGCATCCCCGTAAAAATAGAGAGAGATTCCAAAGGGCGTGCCCTTTGGCCAGGGGATTTGGGGGTGGAACCCCCGATCAATATCATTTTTTAAAGGAGTATTACTCATGCAGAAACCCACTCTCGTTGTCATGGCCGCCGGCATGGGCAGCCGTTACGGCGGACTCAAGCAGATCGACCCGGTCGGGCGCCACGGCGAAATCATTATGGACTATTCGCTTTACGACGCGATGCAGGCCGGGTTCGGAAAAGTCGTGTTCATCATTAACCGTAAGATTGAGCATGACTTTTACGAAGTCGTCGGCCGCAGAGCCGAAAAACATCTGGAAGTGCATTACGTCTTCCAGCAGCCGGAAGCCATGCTCCCCGCCGGGTTTTCCGTGCCCGCCGACCGCGTAAAACCCTGGGGTACGGCGCACGCCATCCTCTGCTGCAAGGATGTGGTGCACGAGCCGTTTGCCGCCATCAACGCGGACGACTACTACGGCAAGCGCGCATTTTCAGTGCTGTACGACTACCTCAAAGACGCGCATGACGGCGAAAAGCACGATTATTCCATGGTCGGTTACGAAGCGCAGAACACGCTCACGGAAAACGGACATGTCGCCCGTGGCGTATGCGAGGTCAACGAAAAAGGCGAACTGGTCAACATCGTCGAACGGCTGCGCATCTACAAAACGCCGGAAGGCCCCGCGTATACGGAGGACGAGGGCAAAACGTTTGTCCACTTCCCCGCGGAGAATCTCGTCTCCATGAACTTTTTCGGCTTTACGCCGTCGATCTTTGACGAACTCGAAGCGCGCTTCCCGCAGTTTTTGGAAACGGCGCTGCGCGACAACCCGCTCAAGGGCGAATTTTTAATTCCGCAGGAAGTCGGCCTGCTGCTGCAAAAGGGCAAGGCGAGCGTGCAGGTGCTCTCCTCGCCGGATCGCTGGTACGGCGTTACCTACCGCGAGGACAAGCCGGAAGTTGAGCGCGTGCTTGCGGAAATGACGCTTTCCGGCCTGTACCCGGACGAGAAGCTGTTAGGGTAAATGAAAAGCAAAAGGGGCTGACGCCCCTTTTGTTTTTTGGATATTCTTCCTTATAGTGATCTGCGGAATGGATTCGACTGTACGAAAAAAGCGGCTGAAAGCCGCTTTTTTCATCCGAAGCCCAGCGTTCCGAGCCTGGCTTCTTGATTCTGGGAACCCATTGCGCCCCCAAACTTAGTTTGCGTTACCCGCGGAAACGGCAGGCAGAATGTTGCCACCGGAGACAAACGTGTTGCCGCCGGAAACGTTGTTGCCGGAAGCCGCGCCAGTGGGATTGCAGGCGGCAAACAGGAACATAGCGGAAACCGCCAGCATCAAAACAAGAATCGTCTTCTTCATAATAGTAAATACCTCCAAGATTTTTTATTGCGTTTCGAATGAACTATGTGTACTATATGTGTTAGTACGCACGTATGATACTCCACGCACCGCAAACTTGTCAAACGAAAAAACGTAATTTGTGGTAAAATTCATGAAAAGGTCACACTTATGACAATGGAACCGTATCAACTCCAACAACTCCGCATCCGGCGGCTCACGACGAACGTTTACCTAACGCTCGTCTGCTTTGGCTTGCCGCTAATCTTTACGCGCTTCTACTTCAATATTACGGAAACCAAGCACGTATTCTTTCTCATTTGCAGCCTGGTTTACGCGCTGGCGCTGATCCTCATTGCCATTCTGCTGCCCAGAGGGTACGGCGTTGCAAAGCCGGAGCGCGCGACGTTCGCCCCCGCGCTGTGGTTTCTTACGGCGTTTTTCGTTTGTTTCGTGCTGGGCGGTCTTCTCGGCGGGCACCCGCAGGACGCGTTCTTTGGCCAGAACAACCGCTATCAGGGCGTTTTAACCGTGTTCACCTATTGCCTCGTGGTCCTTGCGCTGTCGCGGCAGGCGCTCAACCTGCGCGTTGCGGAAGCGGCGGTTGCAGGCGCCGCGGCGCTGGCGGGCGTGCTTGGGCTCTTGAACCACTACGGTCTCGATCCCTTTGGCTTTATGACAAATCTCACCGCGTTCGACAAGGGGCGTTTCCTCTCCACCATCGGCAACGCGGACTTCTACGGCAGCTACCTCTCGCTTGCGTTTCCCGTGACGTTCGGCCTGTTTCTGCATGCCGAACAAAAGCTTTCCCGCGCGCTTTCGACGCTGGCGCTCGTCTGCGCTTCGTTTGGCGCGCTGGTGGCGGGCAGCGATTCCACGGCGCTCGGCATGCTTGCCGCCGCTGTCATCTTCCCGCTTGTTCTGTTTGGAGACTCGCGCGGCTTTCGCCGATATTTTCTCGGCTGGGCGGTATTCGCGCTCTGCGCGCTGTCGTTCGGGTTGGTTTCGCCGGTTCTGCCTTCGGCAACGTACCTTTCGGCGTTCTGCATCCTCGTTTCGAAAACGCCCGTCGCGCTGGCGCTTCTGCTTGCCTGCCTCGTTTGCTGGCTCGCGCTGAAAAAAGCTTCTCCCGCGCGCCTGCTTGGCGCAAGAAAGGCCTATTGGATTGCGCTGCTTGCCACGGCGGTTCTCGGGGTTGCCGCGCTGATTCTGCTGAATACGGCGCTTTCCGGCGTTCCGCTCGGCGGCGCGGAAAACTACCTGCGCTTCTCGGAAAGCTGGGGAACCGACCGTGGAAAGATTTGGGCGTTCTGCCTGCGCGTTTACGAAGGGTTCACCCCCGTTCAAAAGCTCTTTGGCGGCGGCCCCGGCGCACTGTATTACGCGGACGCGCAGAACCACGTCTTTACCGACGCGGCGCTGGACACCGCGCACAACGAATACCTGCAGTACCTGCTCGTCTCCGGCGGGGCGGGCTTATTGAGCTTTCTTACGTTTCTCGTGCTGACGCTGCTTGCGGGAGCAAAGAAGAGCCTTTCCGATCCGCTTGCGCGGGGATTTACCGTCGCGGTTGCCGCTTATGCGGTTCAGGCGCTGGTCAACATCTCCCAGCCTGCGTCCACGCCGTTGTTTTTCGTGTTCTGCGGCCTGATTTTCACCGCTTCCGGTCAAACGGACGCACAGTCCTGGCGGAAATCGCGCCTCGCGCGGTGGATACGCCGGCAAAAAGCGCATCCGGGGAACGCGTAATACGCCATCTGTTATCGATATGAAGAATAACGATTGACCCCGTTTTCAACAGTAAAAAGCAGCCCCGCGGCATCGTCTGCCATGGGGCTGCTTGTGTATCGTGTGGTCTGTTTGGGGACGCTTACGGAACCGGCGTACCCGTAGGAACCGTGGTGCTGGGGGTGATGAACTTGGCCGCGGCATAGCACTGCACGCCGGTTGCCACCACCTGGATGTAGTAGAAGTCACCGGTCTTGAAGTAGATCAGCACGGAGTCTCCCTTTTTCGCTTCGCCGATCGGGGTGTTGTCTTCCGTACTCGGCATCGTGCGCAGCGCAACGACGCTGGCCGAGACGGTGCCCGGAATCGTGCCCGCAATGGCTTTGGGCGTCGGGGTTGCGGATTCGCCGGGCAGCAGCCCAGCTTTATCCACAAACTTCGTTGCAATGTAACCGTAGATGTTTTCCTTGACGATCTTGACGAAGTAGTAGTCGTATTCGCCTTCGGTAGCGTATACAACTTCATATACCTTCAGTTGCGTGCCGGAGGAGTATTTGCCAATCTGCGTATACAGTTGGCCCGGGCCCTTGCGGAGCGCGACGCCGCTGGCGTTGAGCGTTCCATCCACGGCGGTCTGCACCTGTTCGGGGCTTGGCGTCTTGGTTTCGGGTTCCGGCGTATCGTCCTGCTTGGGCGTAACCGTCGAAGTCACCGGCGGCTCTGTCGCTGGAACCGTGGTCGGCTCAGCGGACGGAGCGGGCGTCTCGGCGTTAACCGGCGCGAGCGAAGGCGTTGGCGTGTTTCCGGACGGCGACGTGCTCGCCGTAAGGTCTTCATTCTTGGAACCGCGCATCGACCAGACGAGGAAGTAAATGCTGACCAGCATCACCAGAATGATGATGCTCAACACGATATACCCCAACGGTGTGATGCGTACGGATCTTCTCCTCATTGTCTTTTCCCCCAAAAACAGCAAGCGTGCGTTAATATGATGTAATTTGACTGCGGAATCGAATGCCTATGCACAGTATATTGTTTTTCGCGGGCATTTCAAGTGGTTTTCCCGAAAAATTCATAAAGTGTTGCAGCCTGTTCTAAAAGAATTCACTTTTAAATTCGGGTCTCCGTCCGGCTGAAAGCTCCGCGTTTTTCGGTGCGGCGGTTGCTCTGTTCGCCGTCAGCCGCGCTCGTTGAGCACGACCTGCGGCTCCAGAATGCGTGTAATACGGAAGAGCAGCAGCTCTTCGTCCGAGCGATCGAGGATGCCGCTGAGCAGCGAACTCTGCCCCTTGACGGAGGCGAGCGCGTCGGTAAGGTAGCCTTTTCCGGGCGACTCCGACCACTCGGTTACGATCTTTCCGTCGAAGAAGCGAATCTTGATGAGCCGCGCGTTGGCGGCTTCCAGAAACGAAACGCGAATCAGGAGCACCGGCATGCCGTTTTCGTCCGCGCCGAACCGTCCGCTGACGCCGACGCGGTGGACTTCGCCATGCGTGGCAAACTCGCCATAAGCGGGCGCGTCGAAGCCGATCTCCAGCGCGTGGCGCTCGTCCGTTTCGTCCACGACAATCTGCAGCGTTCCGCCCCGGCAGACAAACGAAAGCGCGTGCAGTCCCTTGGTGAAGTTATTCTGCAGCGTCTGCGCAAAGAGCGGGTAGACGCCGACCGGGGAAGCGCGCTTGTCGCCAGCGGCAAAGTACGCTTTGCCGTCGAGGCGCTTGCAGATTTCCGCTAGATCCAGCTTTCCTCGCTGGACAAGCAAGTCGCCAAACAGCGCGGTCGGCGGCGTGTAGAGATCGGCGTAGAGCCGCTTTTTCGCGCTCTGCAGCGCGCCCAGCCCCGCGCCGAGCCTCGGCTTGGATTCCGAAAACGATTCCGCGCTCGAGAAATGCTTGGTTGCCAGCGCATAATAATTACTCTGCTGGAAGAGCTCGTTGTTGCCCGCGTTGGAAACGAGCAGCACACCGGTATCGAAAAAGCCGAGCACATTCTGGCCGAACATGCCGTTAAAGAGGAACGATCTCTCGTTTCTGCCAACCCAAATCTGGTAGCCGTAGTCGTAGTTGCCAAGCGTCTTAGGCGTTGCCACCTGCGAGCGCGTCGCTTCCTTAATCCATTCCTCCGGCACGATCTGCTTGCCTTCGAATCTTCCGCCGTCGAGCACCATCTGGCCGATCTTTGCGATGTCCTCCGGCAGGATATACAGCCCCCAGCCGCCCTTTTCGTTGCCCATGGGGCACTTTTCCCAGAAGAAGTTCGTGATTCCAAGCGGTTGGAACAGCCGGGGCGTGAGGTAGTCCGTCAGCCCCTCGCCGGTGATCTGCTTGATGATGCAGCCCAGCATGTAGGTATTCATGCTGTTATAGTTGAAGGTCGTTCCGGGTTCCTTGAGCACCACCGATTCGAGGAAGCACTTCACCCAGTCGGTTTCAGTAACGGAGCCCGCCTCGTTAAAGGTGATCCCGCTCGTCATGGTCAAAAGGTGTTTGACCGTGATGTTGCGGTGCGTGAGCTGATTGATGCGGCTGACCCTGCCCGAAAAGATATCGATCAGCTTATCTTCCAGCTTCAGCTTGCCCTCGCCAATGAGGATGCCGATGGCCAGCCCCGTAATGGACTTGCACTCCGAATGCGTAATATGCCAAACGTGCTGGTCGTAAGCGCCAAACGCCGCCTCCGTTATAACCTTGCCGTTTCGCAGCACCAGTACGCCGTGCATATCCAGCGTAGGGTCGTCCCGCATATCGTTGAGAAACGCCGCGACCCGCGCGGAAGGAACGCCCTGCGACTCGGGTGTTACGCGCGCAAACGGCTGACTGATCGCGGAGGGGGTGAACTTTGGTTTCTGGGACTTCAGGTCGATCAGCGGGCGCATCGTGGAGGTGTTGTCCAACAGCTGTTTGACCATCATCAGTGCGCGGGAGTCGGTAATCAGGTCCATACGCGATCCTCCGAATCATATTGCTTTTTGTTCTTGCTTGCCGTGCGTTCCGGTTCTTGCGATTCCGCGTACAAGGACGCGCGCATGCTTGTTTTCCGGACTGGGGTAAACTGCCACATTTATTACAGTATACCAAAAAACGCGCTCCGATAACAGCCCACGCATTCGCGGTGAATACGAGCCTGGCTACGAAATATGTGTCCAGTTTTAAGTTATCTCCGTCGGCACGCCCTGATTGTGGTATAATATTACATACCAGAGAGGGGGCTGCTCCATCAATGGACCGAGCTATCTACATACAAACCACATGGTCCGCGCAGGATGTTGCACTGCTGAAAGCGGAGTTCGCGCTGTATAACCACCGTGCGATCGCCCGTTTTGCCTGCGACTGCGCCGAGCGCGCCTGTCAGCGCTCCACTGCGGATAAGCGTGCTTATGCCGCAATCCTTGCCGGACGTGGCTGGGCAGACGGAATCACAAGCGTTGACGAAGCGCGCGCTGCAGCGTTTGCCGCACACGAAGCCGCCCGCGCTGCAATCATCCCCACCACACAATACGCCTGTCGAAGCGCAGGACATGCCGCGGCCACCGCGCATGTGATCACCCACGCGGTTCACGCCGCGGACTTCGCGGCAAAAGCCGCCCCAAACAATCTGGAAGAGCGCGAATGGCAATATAACCATCTGCTCTCAATGCTCCAGAACATGCCGGACGGGTTTGCGCGGTAACACACCGCAACATAAAACGAGCCGCTGTTTCAGCGGCTCGTTTTTATGCCCAGACTACCAGTTGAGCGTCAGCCCGACGCCGACTTCCCGCGCGTCGAACGCGTTTAGAAACGCCGCTTTAACCGCAAGCGACGTGCAGTGCCCGGGATAGACCAGCAGCACGCCAAGCTCTTTCAGCGTGCGGATCGTTTCCTCCAGCACACTCCCCGTTTCGAACAGGTGGAACCCACCGAGCAAACCCGCAACGCGGCTCTCCCCCGTTTGCCGTTTTGCCGCGGCAACGGAATTGCAAACGCCGCTGTGCGCGCAGCCGCAGACCACAAACACCCCCTGAGGAACGCTGAGCGCAAGGGACGAATCGTCCCGCAGCGTGTCGCTTTCCCAGCAGCAGCCGCAGGCGGAGAGCGTTTCGCCGACGGCGCGGTTTTCCTCAAACGGGTAGACGCACGGAATCTCGCCTAAAAATCGTACCCGTTCGCTGATGGAAACAGCCTTTGCGGTAAGCCGCTTCTCGACCCAATCCGGCAGGCCGCAGAGCGAGATAGGAGAACCCGCGGGCAGCCCTTCGTATTGCTTGGGCAGAAACGCGTTCGGGTGCGCCGTGAGCCGGACGGGCTGATGAAACCGCTGAAAGAACGCAGGCAGGCCGCCCGTATGGTCGATATGCCCGTGTGAGAGCACTATATCCGTCACGCGCCCCAGATCGATCTTCATGCGCTCCGCGTTCTCGATAAACGCGCCGGAATACCCCGCGTCGAAGAGAATCGTCCGCTCGCCGTCCTCAATGAGGTAGCTCACGGCGGGTTCGGCGAGATAATACTGATCGATATAGGTAGCGTTGTCCATGAGTACGGTAAGCTTCATCGATTCCTCCCGCTTGCGCCTGCTGGTTCGATCGCCTGTTTTACTAGAAGTCAACCGCCATTGCGCGCGCGCGCTCGATGGCGCGGTTCAGAATCGTTTCGACCGGCTCAAGCCCCAAATCGAGACCGTCCGCCGCGATGTGGTCAAAGCGCGGAATGCCGAAAAACTTTGCCATGTCGCTTAAGTACTTCGTGCCGTTGTCCAGAGGAGAGCCTTCCAGCGCGCCGCCCCGCGTAGTCAAAAACAGCATGCGGCTTGCGCCGCAGACGCCGAAAGTTCCGTTTTTCTCGTCGCAATCGAAGGTGATGCCCTGCACGCAGAGGTGCTCGATATACACTTTCAAGAGTGCGGGAAAGCTCAAATCCCAAAACGGAGCCGCGATGACGACCCGCTCCGCCTGCTGGAACTGATGCGCATACCGAAAGCGCGGATGATCAAGCGCGCCCGCTTCGAGCAGTTCCTCGCGCTGGCGAAAGAACCCGTTCTGAAACGGAACCAGCGGCTCGTCCATCAGCGTGAGCCGTTCGATATCATATTTTCCGGAACGCTGAAGCTCCGCTAAAAACGCCTCCCCTAGCTGTTTCGTCCGGGAGAGTTCGCCGCGAATGCAGCAGTCGATATAAAGAACATGAATCAAGTTCGATTCCCTCCGATCTATCCAGATGCGCTTTTCAGCGCCAACCGCCCCAGGGTTGCAATTCGCCCAGTTCGCCGGACGACAGCGCTTCCAGCGTTCGTGCGCGCGGCGGGATAGAGTCCGCGGCGCCCATCACCTGCACGCAGAGCGCGGCGGCAGCCGTCGCCAGCGCGAGCGCGTCGCGGGTTGTAGCCCCGTCGGCGATTTCGTTTAGGAAGTACCCAAGGAACGTATCCCCCGCCGCCGTGGTGTCCGCCGCTTTCACGCGGTACGCGCCAAAACGCGTCTGTTCGCCTTGCACGGTGCAGACCGAACCGCGCTCGCCAAGCGTCAGCAGGACGTTCAAACGCGGGTACGCCCGCTCCAGCGCGGGCAGAATCTCTTCCTCGCGGGTGCACCGCGCAATGGCCGCGCCTTCCACTTCGTTGACGATCAGCCAGTCGAGCTGTTCCAGCGGGTACGAAAACACGGCTGCGTCCATTGGCGCTGCGTTGAGCGCGATAAAAAGGCCTTTCGCCCTAGCGCGCGCAATGATCGAACCAACCAGATTCGTCTCATTCTGCAACAGTATGAGTCCGCGCGTGCCGAACGCTTCCAGCGCATGATCGACGTACGCTTCCGTGAGCATCCGGTTGGTGCCGCCGTGGAGCAGAATGCAGTTCTGGCCGTTATCGTCCACCTGAATGATCGCGTGGCCGGAAACGCCCTCGGAATGCTCCAAAAGCGAGCAGTTCACGCCGCACTCGACAAGTTTTTGCAAGAGCATGTCCCCGTCCCGCCCGATGAGCCCGGCATGCAACACCTCCGCTCCCGCGCGCGCCGCAGCGACGGACTGGTTGAGCCCCTTGCCGCCGCAGTGGTCTTCCAGCGACAGGCTGGACTTTGTTTCGCCGGGGCGCACAAACGCGTCCACGCGGTAGACATGGTCGATGTTGAGCGAGCCGAAGTTCAGTATTCTTGCCATAATGTCCATCCCTGTTCGTCGTTTTATGGTATGATGAAGCCGTCGTTTAATTTCGAATGCAACCGTGAAAAGGAGCGAAACCATGCCGCAACACTCGCCAAATCCGCAGCCGCACCTTCAGTTGGATTCCGCCCACGGCGCCGTCTCGGCGTTGCTGCCGGGCGACCCCGCGCGGCTCGACCGGATCAAACCGTTTCTCAGCGACGTAA
Organism: Christensenellaceae bacterium; assembly: GCA_963674535.1. Lineage (GTDB taxonomy): Bacteria > Bacillota > Clostridia > Christensenellales > CAG-138 > UBA7703. Next base: position 2,865,119 of record OY771363.1, read on the forward strand.
CCGAACTCGCTTACAACCGCGAATTCCGCAGCCTTGCTGGAACCTATCGTGACGTGCGCATACTGGCCGTTTCCACCGGCATCGGCGGCGCTTCCGCCGGGATTGCCGTGGAGGAGTTGCATGCTCTCGGCGTGAAAAACATGATCCGCATCGGCAGCTGCGGCGCGCTCCAGCCGCAAGTGAAACTTGGCGATCTGATCCTCGTTTCCGGCACGGTGCGGGACGACGGCGCGAGCAAGGCATATATCGACCCCATCTACCCCGCCGTCGCGGATTCCGCTCTGCTCGCCGCCTGCGAAAAATCCGCGCAGAAGCTCGGGTTTGCGTTCCACACGGGAATCGCGCGCAGTCACGACAGCTTTTATACCGACCGCGAGGAGGAGATCGACGCGTACTGGTCGCAGAAAGGCGTGCTGGGATGCGACATGGAAACCGCCGCGCTCTACGTTATCGGGCGGCTCAGGCAGGTTCGCTGCATGAGCATTCTCAATAACGTTGTCGCGTACCAAACAGACACGGCGGACGCCATCGGCTCTTACGCCAGCGGTGAAGAAGCGGCCATGCGGGGCGAGGAACACGAAATCGTCACCGCGCTGGAAGCGCTGGCAAGCCTTTCGGCATAACCGGATTCAATATAGAAAGCAGGAACGGTTCCGTTGAACAGCGGAGCCGTTTTTTTATTGCGCGCCGTAGCGCACCATCGTTTCGAACAGGCGGCGCTTGAACGCTTCCCGATTAACTCCGGTGGCAACCCAAGCATTCTTCTCCATCTTTTTATCGCTGTAGAGGTCGGTCACGGTCTTGCCGCGCGTGAGCTTGCCCTTCGTTTCCACGCGGACGCCCGCGCGCTCGGTTTTGAGCAGCGCTTCGTCGTCGGCATAGAGCAGCGCAAGCGGATCGTGCATGCACATCCCCGGCAGGCCGTACCCCTTGGAATACGTCAGCAGCCCCTGCGAAACGTCCCGCGCGAATTTCGCCTGTCTGGAGCCTTGCGCGCCCAGTTCGTCCAGCTCGTCCGCCGCCAGGTAGGCGGGAACGGTTACGTCCAGCCCGCACATAACGACTTCAAGGCCGGAGTTGAACACGATATCCGCCGCTTCCGGGTCGGCATAGACGTTGAACTCCGCGGCCGGGGTCACGTTGCCGCCAACCGCCGCGCCTCCCATCAAAACAACGCGTTTGAGAAGCTGAGGCAGGCGTTTGTATTTGATCAGCGCAAGACCCAGATTCGTCAGCGGGCCGATGGCGACAACCGTCAGTTCGCCTTCGTAACGCTTTGCAGTTTCGTATATCGCGTCCCAGGCGGGAAGAGCCTCCGGTTTGCGTCGAGCGGGCGGAAGCGAAAGCCCGTTTAGTCCGTTCTGCCCGTGGACATGCGGCGCGGTCTTAGCCTCGCCAACGAGCGGCTTTTCCGCGCCGCGGTAGACGGGGACATGCGCCATCCCCGCGAGTTCCAATAAGTCCAGCGCGTTTCGGGTGGTGTGCTCCACCTCGACGTTTCCGGCAACGCTGGTAACCGCGATCAGTTCAAGACTGGTTAAGTGCTTCGAAAGCAGGATGGCAATTGCGTCGTCCACGCCGGGGTCGCAGTCGAGCAGCAGCGGCAGTTTACGCATGTTCCCGCCCTCCCTTCGAATAGGTCTGCACGGCTTCGACGAGCAGGTCAACAAACCCCTGCCGGTCGATATCCAGAATCACATTGGCGTTGGCGGGCTTTCCGTAAAACCCTCTCACATCTCCAATCGTCGTCCCCCGGCAGTAGTCGCCGGCGGTTTCGATTGCAACATACATCTTCTGCGTGGTCATCAGCTCCGGACGCACCACCGCCGCAACCGCGACCGCGTCGTGAACGGGCGCACCCGCGTAACCGATCTTCCTGTGAAAGTCGTAAAAAAAGTCCAGCCAGTCCGCAACGACCTTGGCCACGGGATTGCCCACCGCGCGGACGCGCTCGAAGTCCTCTGGAAACACCAGCGCGCGCTCGGTCACGTCCAGCCCCGCCATCGTGATAGGAATCCCGCTGGAAAATACGATCTCCGCCGCTTCCGGATCCACAAGGATGTTGAACTCCGCTGCGGGCGACCAGTTACCGTGCTTGATTCCGCCGCCCATCAGCGAAATCCGCGCGATTTTGTTTTTCAGGCGCGGATAGAGAAGAAGCAGCGATGCAACGTTGGTCAGCGGCCCGGTCGGAATCAGCGTGACGGGTTCTGCGCTTTCCTCCAGCATCTTTGCCATGAGTTCGCAGGCGTCCAGTTCCAGCGGTTTGCGTTTGGGTTCCGGCAAGGTAGGGCCGTCCAGACCGGAAGCGCCGTGCACGGAAGGCGCGTTCATCGCGTCCGCAAGGAGCGGCTTGTTCCTCCCGGCGGCAAGCGGCACATCCAAACCGACCAGCGCCATCACGCGTCCCGCGTTATAGGTCGTCTTTTCAATCGTCTGGTTGCCGCAGACCGAGGTCACGGCCTTGATCTCCAGCATCGGGCTTGCGCTTGCCAGCACCCAGGCGATGGCGTCGTCATGGCCGGGGTCGCCGTCCAGCAAAACGGGAATGCGCTTTGTCATTTTTCCGCCTCGTTTCCGGCGGGTCTGCGTCTTTTGATGCGCTTAACGGTGCTGGCGGCGTACAGTACGAGGCCGAGTATGGTGACCACGTACGGAATCAGCGAAACGAGGTAGCTCGAAACGCCCGACAGTCCGCTGACCTTGGTTCGCAGCGCCTGCGCAAGCCCGAACAGGAGCGAGCTGAGCATGGCGCCCACCGGTTCGCCGCGTCCCATGGCCTGCGCCGCAAGCGCGATGAACCCGCGCCCGGCGACCATGCCGCTGTTCCAGCCCTGCGAGTAGTACATGGACATAAACGCCCCGCCCAAGCCTGCCAGCGCGCCGGAAATGCCGATTGCGATGTATTTGATTCTTAAAACGCTCACGCCGACGCTCGAAGCTGCGTTGGGGTTTTCGCCCACGGCGCGGATGTTGAGACCGAGCGGAGTCCTGTAGAGCACGAGCCAGCAAAGGTAAACCGCAAAGAACGCAACGTACGTCAGCACCGAATGCCCGGAGAGGATATCCCCCAGAATGGGAATATCTTTAATCAGCGGAATGTTGACCGTTGGAATCAGGATGTTCTGGCTCACCAGCGCGCCGGTGTTGCCGCGCATGCCGGTGAACATATACAACAGAAAAATCGTCCCGCCCGAGCCCAGCATATTCACCGCGATGCCCGCGAGTATGATATCCGTTTTCATCTTGAGCGCGAAAAAGCCCATCAAAAGCCCCAGCAGCACGCCAATGATCATCGCGCCAAGCACGCCGACGAGCCAGCTCTGCGTCCAGTAGCTGAACAGAACGCCAAAGAGCGCCGAGATCATCATGATGCCTTCAAGGCCGATGTTGGTCACGCCCGCCTTTTCCGCAATGACCGCGCCGAGCGCCGCAAACAGGATGGGAGCCGTAATGCGCAGAACAGAAAAGAGGAACTCCGTTTTGAGGATGGTATCGAGAAGCTGTTTCCACATCACTCAACCCCTCCTTCCGCATGCGCCGCGGCTTTCGTAAGATCCGCCCGCGCGTTTTTGACAACGATTCTCTGCCGCGCGCCGGAGAGGAACTGCTCCGCCGCAAAGAAGAGGAAGATGGCGGCCTGAATGATATCGATCATCTCGCTCGGCACGTCGCAGTAGGTTGCCATGAGCTGGCAGCCCTTGTTGAGGTAGGCGATAAAGAACGCCGCGAGCGGCACGAGCAGCGGGTTATTCTTGGCGAGGATGGCGACCGTAATGCCCGTCCAGCCAAAGCCCGGCAAATCCTTCCAAAGAAATGTGGAATACCGCCCCAACACCTCGATGCTGCCGCCCATGCCGGAGAGCACACCGCCGATCACCTGTGAAAGCACGATCGTGCCGCCGACCTTCATGCCGGAATACTGCGCAAACTTTTGGTTGACGCCGATCATACGGATGGCGTAGCCCCAGCGCGTGCGGTACATGAACAATCCTATGATCACAACGAACACCAGCGCCGCCACAAACCCCCAGCTGAGTTTGCTTCCGCCGCGCACCATCGCGGGAATCTCCGCCGTGGCGTCAAACGGAAACGTCTGGGTGGCGCCCTTGCTGCGGTCGGCAAAGTTATAGCTCAACAGGTGCAGAACAAGGTACATGCAGACATAGTTCAGCATGAGGCTCGTGACCATCTCGCTCGCGCCGAGCTTGACTTTGAGCACCGCAGGAATGAGCATGATCAGCCCGCCGATGACCGCCGCAACCAGCACGCAGAACACCGCGTGCCAGCCGGTGTTCATATGGATATAGATGCCGCAGAGCGCCGCAGCAAACCCGCCAACCATGACCACGCCTTCGCCGGCGAGGTTGAACTGGTTGCTCGAAAACATGACGCAAACGGCAAGCCCGGTAAAGATGGTTGGAATCATTGCCGCAAGGATCGTGTAGAGTCCCTGCGTGTTGAAGCTCGCCACGCCGTTTTTGAGCGAAACCAGCGGCCCGATCAAAAGGTACCTTAGCGCGGTAAACGGCTCGTCCGAACTCAAAAAGATAAAGATTGCCCCGACGCCCAGCGCCAGCGCGATGGTTGCCGCGCCCCGCAGCAGCTCAAAGCCCAGCATCCGCTTATCCCTCATGACAAACCCTCCCGATCTCCTCGCTGCTCTGGCGCTTGAGGCCAAGCATGTATTCGCCCATCACCTCGTCGTCGAGCTGGGATGTGTCTTCAAAATACGCCGCGATTGTTCCGCCGTAGAGCACGATCAAACTGTCGGACAGCTCCATTACCTCGTTGAGGTCGGCGGAAACCAGCAGCACCGCCGCGCCGGAACGCGAAAGATCGACCAGCTTTTTACGGATGAATTCGGTTGCGCCAACGTCTATACCGCGCGTCGGCTGGTCGGCAATAATCAGCGTCGGCTCACTGGAGAACTCGCGCGCAACAACCACTTTTTGGATGTTGCCGCCGGAGAGCATCTTCACCTTCTGGCGGCGGGATTTGCAGAGCACCGTATAGTCGGAAATCAGCCTGTCGCTCTCGGCGCGGATGGCGCGCATGTTGAACAGCGGCCCGCGGTTGAACCGCCGCTCGCTGAACCGGTCGGAAATCAAGTTTTCCTCGATGGTCGCCCCTTCCGCAACGCCGTAGGTCATGCGGTCCTCCGGCACGAGAGAAACGCCCAGCGCACGGATACGCGCCTGGGACGCGTGAATCACGTCTTTTCCGTTGACCGAGGCCGTGCCGGAGTCCGGCTCCATCAAGTCAAAGAGCATGTCCACAAGCTCGCGCTGGCCGTTGCCTTCCACGCCCGCAACGCCGAGGATTTCACCTTTTCGAACGTCGAACGAGACGCCACCGAGCATCTTTTTGTTCCATTCGTTGGTATAGTGCAGGTTCCGCACCCGCAGCACAACGTCCGTAGGCTGCGGCTGATCTTTCTCCACGTCCAGTATCACGTCCCGTCCGACCATGAGGCGGGAGATCTCCTGCTCGGTGATCGAGGCCGTTTCGTATACACCCATCGATTTTCCGCCGCGCATAATCGTAATGCGGTCGGTAATCTGCTTGATTTCGTTGAGCTTATGCGAGATGAAAATGATGGTATAGCCGCGTTCCTTGAGGTGGATGAGTTCGCGGAAGAGCTCCGCCGTTTCCTGCGTGGTTAAAACCGCCGTCGGCTCGTCGAGAATGAGAATCTTCGCGCCGCGAATCAGCGCCTTGAGAATCTCCACCTTCTGCTTCATGCCCACGGGGATATCTGCTACCTTCGCGTCCGGATTGACGTCCAGATTGAACTTGGCCGCGCTCTCACGGGTGATTTCGGTCGCTTTCTTATAGTCGATAAACAAGCCGGATTTTTTCGGAACCATTCCCAGAACGATGTTCTCCGCAACCGTAAGGCTCGGCACCAGCATGAAGTGCTGATGCACCATGCCGATGCTCTGCGCAATCGCGGCGTTGGGCGAGGAGATAGAAACCGGTTTGCCGTTGATCCGGATTTCGCCCTCCGTCGCCTGCTCCAGCCCGAAGAGAATCTTCATCAGCGTGGATTTGCCCGCGCCGTTTTCCCCCATCAGCGCGTGGATTTCGCCGCGCCTGACGGAGAAGTCCACCCCCTGATTGGCGGCGATGCCGTTTGGGTATATTTTGGTAATGCCTTTCATTTGGACAATGACGTCGTTTTGCTCCATAAGCCGGATTCTCCCCCGAACGCAAGATGAGTTTCCGTTTTCCGCCTCGGCGGGCCAAACGGATGTTTCCCTGTTTTTTCGAAAACTGACGGAACGTATGATCTGGAAAGCTATAACGCTTTTCATTAACTATAAGCTATTATGCTTTTCATTAACTATAATGAAACGATACGATAAATGCAATGCCATAACGTCTGGTTACAGCAAAGCGGGGAAGCGTTCTTCGCTTCCCCGCCCGGTTGTTGCCTGTGTTATTTTTGAGGCTGCATGGAATCGCGCAGGGTAACCGCGCCGTTGGTCGTATCGCCAATGGCGGTGGGAACCTTGATGGCGCCGCTCTGCACGGCTTCCTGAGCGGCCAGAACCTTATCCTGTACGGTCTGCGGCACAAGAGAAGCAAAGTTCTTATCCGTCACGATGCCAACGCCGCCCTGCAGGAGGCCAAGGTTGATTTCCTGTCCCCAGTACGTCCGGCCTGCATCCCATTCGTCAAAGAACCAAATGAGCGACTGGCCGATGTTCTTGAGTCCAGAGGTCAGCGTGATGGCCGCAAGGTCGTTCGAAAGCGTCAGTTCCTGGTCGGAGTCCACGCCGATGAAGTAGGCTTTCTTCGTTTCAAACGCCGCTTCCGCTGCTCCGTTGCCGGCCTGACCCGCAACGCCCCAGATGATATCGCAGTTGTTGTCGTTGATCATGGAAAGCGCAAGTTCCTTGGCAATGCCCGTATCGTAATAGTTCGTTACATAGCGGGTATCGACCTTGACTTCCGGATCGGTCGCTTTTACGCCTTCGAGGAAGCCGTAGAGGAAGTCGTTGATGACCGGGCTGTCCTCGCCGCCAACAAAACCAACAACCTTTTCGGCGTTGATGTTCGCAACGGAGGTTTCCGAGGTCATAGCCGCGGCGAACACGCCAATGAGATAACCCATGTCGTTCTGCCGGTAGGTAAGGTTGACGACATTCTGATTTGCGCCGACATAGCTAGCGTCGTCATAGATCAAAAACATCTGCTCCGGATATTCAGTTGCAACTTCCTTGAGGTAATCCGGCATCTGCCAGGTGCCGCAGATGATCAGATCATACTCGCCGGATGCCGCCACTTCGTAGAGCGTTTCCTGCCACTTGGGCTGATCCGCGTCGGTCGCGCCCATTTCGATGGTCTTGTAGGTGATGCGCCCCGCGTCCTGCAGCGTTTTGAGTCCCGACTCGGCAGAGTCAAAGAACGATTTGTCGCCGAGGTTGCCGTTGACAAGGCTGACCACGTTGTAGACCTTCTGCTCGTCCGTCGCCGCGGTTTCATCCTGCGCCGGTGCGCTCGTTGCTTCGGCGGCTGCTTCATCAGTGGCCGCGGGGGTGCTCGCAGCGCCCTTGCAGGCAAACAGCGAAACCGCCAAAAGGACAGCCAACAGGAGTGCCATCAGTTTCTTCATTCTTACAGTTCCTCTCTTCCTCACAAAAAAGATATGTGTGGATTCCGAAATCGATTCGGATCGGGCATTCCACAAGTTCAGTTTACCCATAGCCGAAAAGGAAGTCAACCCGCCGCGGCTACTTTCGGCGCGCGCGGCACAATCGCGCACAAAACCCCGGGATTGTTAAGGGTCACAACCCTTAACCCTTCCGTTCCGGCTGCGCCGGTTCAACCGGCACAACGGATCGCGCCGCAGGAGCGGTTTCCCTGCGCTCTTTGCCGCCCGCGCGTCCAAAGGACGAGAGGCAAAGAGCGGTTGTTTCGTCAAAAAACTAGTTTTTTGACGATTAAAAGCCCCGCCGTTTCCGGCGGGGCTTTGCAAGCAAGCACAGTGGTTTTTACTATTCTTCCTTCTGGAGGCTGCCCTTCTTGGAGCGGGTCTTGCTGTAGGCAAACAGCAACAGCGAGCCGATCACGCCCGCGGAAACCATGTTCCATGCGCCCGCGACGATGCCCTGCGTAAAGACCTTGGCAACGGGTTCGGCATAGATGACGATATCCAGTACGGGAGCTACCACGCCCCAGGCGATGACGTTGGCAAGGATCTGATAGATGTTGAAGCGGAGCAGGTCTTTCCAACCAAACTCGCCTTCTTCCACCTTCATCTTCGGGTAGACAAGGCCGACGAGGAACATGGAGACGCCGCTGGCGACGACCCAGCTCCACCAGGGAGAGCCGTACTGCAGCGCGTCCGACAGCGCGTGGCCAATGAACGCAATGAGGCCGCCCGCGATGGGTCCAAACAGCGCGGCAAAGAACGCGCCGAGGCCGTAAGCGGTTTGAATCTCGGTTTCGGGGATGCCGGTAGGCACCTTGACATACATGAACAGCAGCGCAAACAGCGCCGCGCCAAGGCCGGTTGCGACAATGGTCTTGGTTGTTACCTTGAACATTTTCTTCATAGTCTTACCCTCCCAATATAGAATGATTTCGCTTGCTTCATTGAATCAAACTTTGCTCAAATTGTCAAGCAATCCGCGTGTTTGCCACACTGCCTGAATAAGCGCATTTTAAGCCGCAAAGCGATAAAAATACGCCAAAAATCGTAAACGAAACGGTTTTTCAGTCCTTTGAAAAAATGACCTTCCAGTCGGGGCCGAAGCCCGCGCCATACTGCTCCTTAAAGCTGCCGCGGCTCACCGCAAGGGCGACCTTCGTCATTTCGTTGTTGTAGATAATCGGTTCGCCCTGATTGGCAAAGCCGAAGCTCTGGTGGAACAGCACCTTTTGGTCGAATACTGGCGTTCCCGCGTGCGAAATCACCACATGCACCTTTTCGCCATAGGCAAAGCCGCATTCTTTGAACAGCCTGGTCGGAATGTTCGTCCAGAGGTTGCCGAAGTTCGGGTCGTCAATTTCGAAAATGCCCTCGACGCGCCCCTGCTTTGCGGTGGGTTCGTGCAGCGCGTGAGTCACGATCTCCTCCACGGGGTACGCGGGGCCCACGCCTGCAAAATCGATAATGCCGCTGGCGAGCCGGGCCGCGCAGTAACCGAATAAATCGCGCCCGTGGAAAATGGCGACGCCTTCGGTGTCCTTGCCGCGCAGGCGGTTAACGCTTTCGTCAATTTCCCGCACTTCGAGAATGCCCATTTCGCGCTTGATGTGCGTGAGCGCGCCGTTATCCGGCGTGACCACATAGTATCCGCCCTTTACCTTAGCCACGCAGGCTCTGCGGCTGGTGCCGACGCCCGGATCGACAACGGAAACGTAGATCGTCCCTTCCGGCCAGAAGCGCAGGCTTTGGTAGAGGCGGTAGCTCGCGCTCCAGGTATCGTACTGCGGCAGCTCGTGCGTGCCGTCCATGATTTCGAGCGTGCGGTCAACGCTCTTAACCACGCCGTACATGGAGCTGACCGCGCCTTCTTTATACGTAAAGTCCGTTTGAAAAACAAGAATCGGTTTCATACGTTCCTCCTGAAAAATGAATTGCCTGCGTCCAATATGGGGTATCCAAAGGGGCGAACGCCCCTTTGGCAGGGGTTCGGGGGCGGCGCCCCTGAAGATAAACGGATTCACAAACTTCTATGTCGGGGGTACTGCCAAAGGGGCGGTCGCCCCTTTGGAAACCCCACTTTATACTCACACAAAGGGATTATAGAATTTGCTGTGGTTGACGAACACGCTCATGGCGATGGTAGCAAGCAGGATCAGCACCGACACCGTCAGCGCAACCGCGTCCCCGCGCTTGAGCGGCTTTGCCGCGTACCACGTCCGCTTTTTCTCCTTGCCGAAACCGCGCAGATCCATGGTGTTGGAAATGGTCTCAATGCGCTCCAGCGTGGAAAAGATCAGCGGTATGGTGATGTTGAGGATGTTCTTGACGCGCTTGCCGAGCTTTTCCTTCTTGGATAAGTCCAGCCCGCGGCTCTGCTGGGCGGCGGAGATATCCTGATAGTCCCGAATCAAATCCGGAAAATACCGCAGCGTCAGCGAAAAGGCAAACGCCGCCTTGTAGCTCACCCCCGCGCGGTTGATGCTGGCGGCGAGCTCGCTGGGGTTCGTCGAGAGGAAAAAGATGATGCCGAGCGGCACGACGGAAGCGTATTTGAGCGTCTGCGTCGATTGATACAGCAACTGCTCGCTGGTTACATAATAGCGCCCCGCAATGCGAAAGAGCACGTGTTCCGTGCCGTAGATTTCCGTTCCGTACGTGGGGGCAAAGACGAAGGTCAGGATGAAGTTGATCACGAGAAAGATGGTCACATAGATCAGCATCAGCTTGATCTGATAAAACTGAATGCCGGAAATCTTGAGCATGATCAGTGAAAACACGAGAACAAAGCCGATGACGCGAATGTCGAAGGAAAACATGACGGCTCCGGTCAGCATTAAAAAGCACAAGAGCTTTGTCACGCCCGAAAGATTGAAAATTGCGTTATGCCGTTCGATATAGTCGAAGAGTTTCGCTTTCACCGCGCCGTCCTCCTCTCGAAATCGATAAAGTGCTGCACAAACCTTACGGGGTCGTTGATGCCCGCGCGCTCGGCCAGCTCATAGAGCGAAGTCACCTTTAGGCTCGCTTTTTCCGCGATTTCGCTGCTGGTAAGCGCTTCAACGGCGGAACCGTCCAGCAGGATTTCACCGCCATGCAGAACGATGGCGTGCGGCGTGTATTCGAGCATCAGGTGCATATCGTGCGTGATTAGCAGAATTGTCGTGCCCTGCTCGTTGAGAGAGCGCAGAAACTCCATAATCTCCGTATAGTGCCGGTAGTCCTGCCCCGCGGTCGGCTCGTCAAGGATAATCAGCTCGGGTTCGAGCACCAGCACGGAGGCGATGGTGACGCGCTTTTTCTGCCCGAACGAGAGCGCGGCGATCGGCCACTTGCGAAACGGCGACAGCCCGCAGATTTTGAGCGCCTGTTCCACGCGGGGTTTGATCTCCTCCTCGCTCATGCCGCGAAGGCGCAGGCCGAGCGCAACCTCGTCGTAGATCATGGGTTTGCAGATCATCTGGTTCGGGTTCTGCATGACGTATCCAATGCGCCCGGAGCGCTCGTGGATGGTCAGCCCCCGCATCGTTTCGCCTTTGAAGAGCAACTCCCCTTCCGGGTCTTTGCAGATGCCGGTAATCACCTTAGCCAGGGTCGATTTGCCCGCGCCGTTGGTGCCAACGAGGCTTGCCATTTCGCCCTGCTCGATGGAGAAGCGCATGTTCTTTAAAATCGGCTTGCCGCTGACGTAACTGTAGCCCAAATCCCGCGCTTCCAGCAGCGGCGGGCGCTTGTCCTTTGGCGCGTACTCCGGCTGCGCGGCATCCCAGCCGAACACCCTTTTGCGCACGGCTTCCACATCCAGCGTGTCGATGCGCCCAGCATGAAGCTCCTTTGTAATCGTAACGCCCGCGTATTTCAGCGCGGTCACGTAGAGCGGCTCGCGGATGCCCAGCGGCGGCAGAATGCCAGCCGCCATGAGCTCGTCCGGCGGCAAATCGGCAACGATTCTCCCGTCCGACATCACCACCACGCGGTCTACATTGCGGTAGAGCACATCCTCCAAACGATGCTCGATGATGACGACGGTCTTATGATAGTCCTTCGAGATGCGGTCGATCAGGTCGATGGCGGTTTTGCCCGTCGCGGGGTCGAGGTTTGCCAGCGGCTCGTCAAAGAGCAGGATATCCACATCGTGCACCATGACCCCCGCAAACGAAACGCGCTGTTTTTGCCCGCCGGAGAGTTCGAAGGGCGAAGCGGAGAGCAGGTGATCCATCTCCACAAGCGACGCGGTCTGCTTGACGATTTGCTTCATCTCGTCCTGCTTCATGCACTCGTTTTCGAGCGCAAAGGCGATGTCCTCGCCCACCGAAAGGCCAATAAACTGCCCGTCGGGGTCCTGCAGAACGGTACCCACATGCTGGCTCAGCGCAAAGATGCTCTCCTTCTGCGTTTCCTTGCCGGAAACGTGGAGGCTTCCTTGAATCGTACCCGGATAGGAAAACGGAATCAGCCCGTTGACGCAGCTGCCCAGCGTGCTCTTTCCGCTGCCGGAAGGGCCGACGATGAGCACTTTTTCGCCTTCGTAGATCGTCAGGTTAATCTCGTGCAGCGTTGGCTCCGCCTGCGAAAAATACTGAAACGAAAAATCCTGAAATTCGATGACCGGCTTTCGGTTACTCTCCACGGCAAGGCTCCTTTTGACAGGATTTTTGCATGGTGATGCGCCAGGGGGCGCCGGTACCGATGTTGTAGGCGCGCGCAAAGTCGCCTTGATTAATGGCAATGGCCATGCGGTCGAGGCTGTTGACGTAGACCAGCGGCTCGCCGATGAACGCGTCCGTAAACGCGCGGGCGTAGATCAGGGAGTTGCGGTAGTATAGCCGCGTGCCGTTTTCGATTAAGATTTCAATGCGGTCGCCGTGTTTGACGCCGAGCTGAAGAAACAGATCCCGCGAAATGTTCGTCCAGAGGCTGCCAAAGCGCACGTCCAGCACGTCGATGTCCCCCGTAATGCGAACGCCGTCGAACTCCGGCTCCGCCAGCGGCAGCTCCACAACGCTTTCCGGCGGCACTTCGGGGCCTACGCCGGAAAAGTCGATCACCCCCGCGGCCAGCCGCGCGCCGGTATAAGCGTAGATATCCCGCCCGTGGAAGGTGTAGCTTTCACCCGAGCCGGGCAGGCGGTTGATGGCTTCGTCAATCTCCCGCGCGGCGACCACGCCGCTGAGGCGCTTAACGTGCGTGAGCGTTCCGTTATCGGGCGTAATGATGTACTGTCCAGCGATGGTTTCCACCGCGATACTCCGGCGCGTGGAACCCACGCCCGGATCGACCACGGAGACAAACACCGTTCCGCGCGGCCAGTACCCGACCGTCTGAATCAGGCGGTAAGAAGCTTCCCAAACGTTGTACTGCGGTATTTCGTGCGTCAGGTCGGAAATTTTGAGCGATTCGCTTACGGAGTACGCAACCCCGTACATGGCGCTGACCGCGCCGTCTGCCTGTCCGAAATCGGACATGATCACCAATGGTTTCATAAGCTTCCTTCTCCGTTTCTAAAGGATGTTTTTATAAAACGTTCAAGTGGTTTATTCTGCTGTCCGCCAAAGCGGTGCTCAGCGGCCGATCGAACGGCTCTGTTTCCCCGCGGACGGCGGAAAGACGGTTTTTTCACTGGTGATGATAGACCTCTCCGGGAACGAACCCCGCTTCGGAGCAGTTGATCAGCTCCCAGACCGTTACGAGCTGATAACCCTCCTCCAGTAACTGGGGAATCATAATCTTGACCGCGTCCACCATGTAGGGTTTGGTATCGTGCAGCAGGATGATGTCGCCGTCCTCCAGTTCCTTGCCGTTGACGATCTGCTTTTGCACGTTCTGGGCAATCAGCTTCGGGTCGCGCTCCATAACGTTTCCGCTCTGCGCCCATTTGGCAACCGCCATGCCTTCTTCCTTGGCAACGCGGCAGACGTCGGGATCGTAATAGCCGCCCGGCGGACGCACAAAGCGCATTTGATAGCCGGTTGCGTCGAACACAATCTTGTTCGTTTCCCGGATGGCAAAGCGCTTTTCGCCGAGCGTTTGTCTGGTCAGCCGGTCGTGCGTCCAGGTGTGGTTGCCAATTTCGCAGCCGAGGCCGATGGCGCGTTTGACGATTGCCAGTTCCTCCGGCTTTTGCAGACGGATGCCGATAATAAAAAACGTAGCGCGGACGTTATATTCTTCCAGCACGTCGAGAATTTCATCCGTCACGCCCGGCTTGGGGCCGTCGTCGAACGTCAGCGCCACCATGGGCTTGTCGGGATCGATATACATCTTCTCGATCGCCTTGTCAATCTCTTTTGTACCGGAATAGTCCCCGTTCCTGGCCATCATCTCGCGCAAAGTATCGTTACGCTCGACATACCATTCCGCGTCCACACCGGGAACGCTCGTTGGCGAGGGCGTCGGCGGAAGCGTTGGCGCGGGGCTGGGTCTTGGCGCTTCGGTTTTGGGCGGCGCGGGCGGGGGAGCTTTCTCCCGCAGCGCGCAACCGGCGCCGCTCCAAAGCGCAGCAGCAAGCAGCGCCAAAACGCAGATAAACGCAACCCCTCGCTTCATGCCGAAAATCCCCCCTCGGATGCTGGGTTATTAACTACGTATTATACCACAGCTCCGCCCGGCCTGCGCAGGCGAAATCCCGCGCCGCACGTGAATCCACCGGCGGCATCCGCCTGCCCGTAATCCGGCGGAATTTCTTGACAATTTCCGTTCGGGTTATTATGGTTATGCTATCGCAAACTTTTCCCACGCCAAAACGGCATTCTCTTTGAACCCAGCGGCTCGATGATCGAACGCCTTTTTCACCTGCCCGGCGGCGGAAGGTTCTGCGCAAATGAAAAGAAAAGAGCTACTTCCTATGAAACGCCTGACCGCGCTGCTCTGCGCCCTGTTTCTCCTCTTCAGCCTGGCCGCCTGTGCCAGCGCGCCCGAGCCCGCCGCGGAAACCCCGCTGCCGACGGCGACGGCAACTGCCACGCCAGCGCCGACCGAGGAGCCGACGCCCGAACCCACCCCTTCGCCAACGCCGGAGCCTGCGTTTGTTCAGACCGTGCTTTCCGAACAGCTCTTTGCGCGCGAGCGGGTTACCGTTACCGCAACGGGCATCCGTTTTAGCGCCAACTACGCGGCATATATCGACCTTTCCATCGAGAATGCCTCCCAGCAGGCAGTCAGCCTTGCTGTAAGCGCGCTGTACCTCAACGACTGGCGCGTACAGGGCGCGCTGGAGAACGCGGACTCCATTCAGCCCGGCGAAACGCGCATTTCTGCGATTGCCGTGCTGTGGACGGACGATCCGACCGCCGTGTATATGAACATTGCGCGTATCGTCTCGTTTGGCTGCGTGCTTTCGCTGAACAAGGCGGAAAACGGCGAGCCGATCGCCACGCAGAAGCTCGTCACCGTTTCCGTGCCGGACGCCGAGCCGCTCCCCGCCCCCGCCGAGGGAGCGCAGGCCGTCTACGAGGACAGCAACCTGATCGTCTACCTGCAGGGCATCGACCAGTCGCTGGAGACCGTCCGCGTCCTGCTCTATAAAAAGCCGGATGCAAAGTGGGCCAGCGCGACCATAGACCCCGTCTACGCCGGATACACCAATCAGGTCAACGGCACCTACGCGCTCGACCCCGGCATGTATCAGTTCCTCTTGTTCGACGGGACGGACGTGATGACCAGCCGCGGCATTTCGAGCCTATCCGAGCTGGACCTCTACATTTCGCTCAACATGGCGGACGGGCGGATCAACCGCCCCGTCGTCGCGGCCATTGCCGACCCCAACGTTTCCGAAACCGTTGTCAGCGCGCCGGATCCCGGGCCGATCGTCTACCAGAGCGAGCTGGAGTACTGCATTCTAAAGTATATGGGCATTATCACGTTCGAGGGCCACGAGGCGATTCTGCTCGACTTTGAAAACATAAGCCAGAACTACATCAAAAAGCTGGATATGACCGCGTTCGGCACAATTCAGACCATCACGGTGGACGGCGTGGACTACCCGCTGGGCATCTACTGCACCTACGCTTTCCCGACCACGCACGGCTACATCGTGCTCTGGCCGGAAGGCGCGCCGGAAGGAACGCTTTCGAATGCCGCCAGCGCGTCCGCGCGGCTCAAGATTGCGCGCATCAACGCCGGGCGCCTCGACCCGATTCAGGACACGGGCACGTTCACCGTCAATCTGAAGTCGAAATAAACGAGGGATCTCCAAGGGATTTTCCCTTGGGCGGGTGTTCGAGGGCGGAGCCCTCGCGAAAGTCAATATCTACGCGGCGGAGCAAATGCTCCGCCGTTTTTCGTCCCCTTTCCCTTCCACTGCCATATTATTGACGACATTTAACACAGAATGCTCAAATCCGGCATATTGAAAGTTCAAATTGATTTTCTATACTGGTGTCAGACGAAAAAAGGAGCGTCACAATATGGATCAGAACAACGATTGGTATGAACGTTATTCCACTTACCGTCCGGACGACAGCGGCACCCACACGACAAAGCGCGCGCGCCGCGGTGTACGCGGATCAACCCTTTTCATCTGCATGCTTGTTGCGGTTCTGCTTGGCGGTCTTCTCGGCGGACTCTATACCCGCCAATACGTTGGAGATCAGATTGCGGCGCTGCAGACACAACTCGATGCAGCCACTGCGCAAACCGCGTCGAGCAGCGCGCTCAAACAAGGCGAAAGCGCTTCCGATGCGCTGACGACCACGGCTTCCAGCAGCTTTTCCAACTCGACCTATTCCAAAGCGCAGATTATTGAGCTCTGCGCGCCCGCCGTGGTCGGCATAGACACCTACTACACCGCTTCCGGCAACACCTATTTCTTTAACGGCGGAACCACCGATTCCAACGGCCAGGTGCAGTACGGCAGCGGCAGCGGCATCATCCTCACGAGCGACGGGTATATCGTTACCTGCAAGCACGTCGTGGAAAACTGCGACACCATCAAGGTCATCCTCAACGACGATACGGAGTACGAAGCAACCCTGGTTGGCACCGACTCGCGCAGCGACCTCGCGGTGCTCAAAATCGACGCCACCGGCCTTACCCCCGCGACTCTCGGGGATTCCGACATGCTCACCGTGGGCGAGGACGTCATTGCCATCGGCAACCCGCTCGGCGAACTGCGCGGCACCGCCACCAGCGGCATCGTCAGCGCGCTGAGCCGCGAAGTCACCGTTGAAAACACGACCATGTCCCTTATCCAGACCGACGCGGCCATCAGCCCGGGCAACTCCGGCGGCGGGCTCTTCAACTCCAGCGGCTCGCTGATTGGCATTGTCAACGCAAAAGCCAGCAGCTCAAACGCCGAAGGCCTCGGTTTTGCCATCCCGGTGAGCAGCGTCAAGACGATTATCAGCAACCTCATCGACCACGGCTATGTGCTCGGCAGAGCGTATCTGGGCGTCTACACGCAGGACGTCACCCTCTCCTCCGGCAGCAACGACTGGAGCAACGGTTTGTTCGGCGGGTTCTTCGGCTCCAACGGCACCACCTGCGTACAGGTTGCGCAGATCGTCTCCGGCAGCGCGGCCGAACAGGCGGGCCTGAAGGTTGGGGACTTGATCCTCGCGGTCAACGACACGCAGATTTCCAGTAACAGCGCCCTTGCCTCCGTGATTGCGGGCTTTAACGCGGGCGACACCGCAACCCTGACCATCCAGCGGGACGGCAAGCAGCAGGACGTATCCGTCACCTTTGGCGAATATACGCCGGAGAACTGACGATAACCGCATCTACAGAGGTCATCGCGTCCATTGGGACGATGACATAAACAGAAAGGCGATTTGCCTTTCGAATACCCCCGGAACCATCCTGAACAGCAAGAAACCGCCCATCCCCCCCCGGGCGGTTTTTTGCTTGGGGGGAAAGGGTTTTTTTCTTCTTTTTCCTAAAAGAAAAGAAACAAAAGTGACTATACATTCTTCTTTTTCTTAAAAGAAAAAGAAACAAAAAGCTTTCATAACTGCTCTTCTTTTTCTTTTAAGAAAAAGAAGCAAAAAGAACCTACTCTTTTCGAGTAGCAAAGAAGCCCCGCGCAAGCGGGGCTTCTTGATGCTTTGTTTTACGGTATGACCGCCTCTGGGAAGGTGTCCCGGACGTTATAGATTCCCGGCTCACCGGGAAGATTTGCATGCGCCTGCATATAGGCGCGTATCTCTTTCGTGCTTTCGAGAATCACGAACTTGTCATATGTTTGAATCTGCCCCATAAACGCCGCTTCGTCAAAGCCGCTCACCGCGTCCACCTGAGACGCAAACAGGAAATACCGCCCCACGTACGGCAGATAGTAGTTCGAAACCTGATCGTCCGTATCCGTGGCGTAGAAGAGATACCGCGTGCTGTCGTCCTCATGCGCCCAGCGATCGCCCACCATGGCCTCCACCTTCGCCGGCAGGGATGCGTCGTACGCCGCCTTGATGCTGTTCATGCCGTTGAATTCGGAAACCAGTATCATGGCCGCCGCCAGCGTAAGCGCGACCGTCGCCGCCTGATAGAGGTTTTTGCTGTTCAGGCTCTTGAACGCCTTCACATCCCGCCGTTCCCCCTGCTGAATGTAAAACGATTCTTCCACGTCGCTCACAGCGCACATAAACAGCGCGCCGATGAACAACAGCACCATGCTGGAAGCATAACGGTCGAACCCCGCGAGCCGCAGCGCCTCTTCCAGCGGCATGGAGACGATATACATGCCCAGTATGCCCGCATAGTACACCAGGAGCGCGATATCCAGCGCGATTAGGACTTTCAGCAGTTTCCAGCGTTTTTTGAGCGCAAAGCGCGCAATAAAATACGCCGCCAGCGCCAGCACGTTGAACAGAAGGATTCCCTGCGTGGCGCGCAGGTTCAGCGAGACGGCTGTTTTGAAAAAGAGCGACGCAATGGCGCCTATCTGCTCCGGCGTTTTATCGATGCTCAGCGCGGTCAGCGCGCCGAGATCGTAACTGAATTTGGAAGTATCCCCGGGAAACGCCAGCGCGGTATGAAAATTCCACAGCACCAGCGGCAGCAGCGAGAAAGCGATTGCCGCGAGCGCCAGCCAGAGATACGGGCGCGGCTTTTCCTGCAGCCTGCGAAGCTTGACCGCGCGGTAGAGCAGATAGGCATACACCAGCGCTGCAAAGAACACGCCCGTGTTCTTGGTAATCACAAGCAGCCCCAGCACGGGTATTACGGAGACGCAGGCGGTGCGGAAACTGTTCCGTTCCGCACTCAAATTGCCCAGAGCCGCCAGCGCCAGCGCGGGAAGCAAAAAGTCCACGAGAAGGTTGTTGACCCGTATGCTGATGTTGAAAAACGCCAGGACAGCGCAGCCCAGCCCGAGCAGCGCGGAGAGTAAAAAGCGCTTGACGTCCCGAATCACACCAAACACCGCATAGAAGCACGCGGTGAGCAAGACCCCCTGCCCTGTGAGCATGATCCCTTCGCCGGATCCCACAACGCGACAGAAGTAGTAGAGAAACGACGAACTGCCGAGCGGGTAGGACTTAAAGTCGATGATCGCGCTCGCGGCGGTTGGAATTTGGTTTTCAATCAGCATGCTCTTGACAACCACCGCCCAATGCGAAAAGTTGTCGTAATGGACGAACTTTGTATCGATTAAAGAAGCGATCAGCGCTAAAAGCCCCAGCGCAAAGCCAATGTTCATCGCATTGAGCGAGGATGTGTTGTACGCCAGCGCCAGTTTGCGCTTGATTAACACCAGAGCAAAGAGCGCAATGCCGCCAAAGAACAGCACGTACGCGCCCACGAGCAGAACGTTCATCAACCCCGCAATGTACATCAGGCAGGCAAGCGCGGAGAGCACGAAGATGTAGCTTGCGCGCGGGGTGATCTTCCAGTATGCACGGACAAACGCAGCGTAGCCCGCCGTGGAGAGCGCAAACGCGATCAATCGAAGTATGGTGACGGCGATCTGCATACAAATCCCTTTCCTTCCCAAATCAACAGGAGCACCGCATCCCTGATCCGCCCGGAGCCGCAGCCGATTTTACTTGAGAATATGCGCTTTTTATCAGTATACACTGCTTTTGCCGGATAACAAAGCGTTCGCGCCGCACGGAGCAAACAAAGCGCGCGTGCGGTTCGTACTTATGCCGATCCAATGCCGTTTTGCGACGAATTGAGAATTGAAAAACTGACCGCTTTGGCGAAACAAAACAGGCCGCGCGTTCAGCACGGCCTGTTTTGAATCCGTTCAATTCTGGGCAAGCAGCTTCCCCTGCTGGCTCGGGCCGATATGCCGCCGGCTGTATTCTTCAATCCAGTCGTCCAGCACATCCTGAAACGCCTTGTTGCGGGCGAGTTCCCGCCAGTTTGCAACGTGCATGAGCTTCTCGCCTGCGTGGTACACCGGCAGGTCGGTCGGCTCCAGAACGATGCGCACGCCTCGTTTCGGCGCAATGGTCAGCTGCGGCGCGTCCACCGTCAGGTCCCGAATGAGGAAGTACTTGTAGTTGAAATTCACCAGCGTCGCCGCGCCGCCTTCTTCGAAGGTCGCCTTGCGCTCCAGTTCGATCCGCGGCAGGGAACGCATCTCGGCGCGCTGCTTTTCCAAACGGACGCTGGCGTTGTTGACGATGTCGTCAAACGCGGTGACCCAAACGTTCATGGATTTCGGAAGCGACGGCACGCGGTCGTACACCAGCTGCAGATACTGCCGTTTCTCCTGCTCCGCCAGATCGCCCGTAAGCTTTACGTGGTAGAGCCACTGATCCTTCTCGCTGTTGACGTAGGCAATCCTGCCCGTCACGTGCGCGCGATAGCGGTCGCTCTTCAGCGTAAAGCGGAGGTCTTCGTCACTCGGCAGATACAGCGGGCAGGCGAGCGTAAAGAGGAATCCTCCCTCGGAGATGTTTCTCGTTACGGCCGGGATGATCTGATCGTTATACGCCAGCCTGAGCGGGATTTCCGCGTCGAACCGTTCGCTCGTGCGGTAGGCCTTTCTGCCCAGCATGAAGTACACCGCGTACAGAAGGTTGATGATGTTATACAGCAGCCAGAAGGCGATAAACGAGCTGTAGAACAGCGCCATTCCGTATTTGCCGCTCAGGTAGCGAACCAGCCCCGCAACGGACAAGCCAAGCATGATCAGCTGCGGAATGATATACACGACGTTCGAAGCCTGGGGTTTGCTGGAGCTCTTGTCCGTCACCTTGAACTTCTTCTGCTTGATGCCGATGGTCTCTAAAAAGACCGGAATCACCATAAACGGCGCAAGGATCGTATCGATAATCTGGTTCCAGCGCTGGTTTCTCGTGTCGCTCGAAAGGCTCCGCATCGCCAGGCTGTAGAAGATGTACGAAGGCGCCCAGATGGCCATGATCTGCCAGAACGTCGTAATGACGACCTGCTGGTTGAACAGTGCGAACATGATCGGCGCAAAGGTGAACACAAGCCGTCTTGCAAACGACCACCAGTAGGAATACGAAACCATGTAGCTGATGCGGGCGTCCACGGGGAGGCCCTTGTTGGTCAGCAGCTTCGTATTGCGAATGGACTGGATCACGCCCCGCGCCCAGCGCACTCGCTGGGTGACCATGCTCTTGATGCTGGTCGGGGCTAAGCCGCTTGCCAGCGGTTCGGTCGTGGAGTACGCCGTGTAACCTTTGGCCTGAATACGGATGCCCGTTTCAAAGTCCTCGGTAATCGTATCCGTCGGGAACCCGCCAATCTCCTCCAGCGCGGCTCTCGAAAGAACCGTGTTGCTGCCGGTATAGGCAACGGCGTTTGAGCTGTTGCGCATAACGTTGATCTCGCGCGAGAAGAAATCCTGCTCGTTCGGGATGTTGTGCTCGGCATAGAGGTTAAACTGGAACAGATCCGGGTTATAGAAGCTCTGCGGCGTCTGGATAAACCCGATGCGGTAGCGCGGGTCGATTTCGCTCTCCTCACGCACTGCCCAGGTTCCGTCCTCAAGCTGTTTGACGCGCGGGAGGTAGAAGTACGGCACCGTCTCCATTAGGAAGTTGCGGCGCACTATCATATCCGCGTCGAACGTTGCCACCAGCGGCGAACTCGTATGCTTCAGCGCGTTGTTGTAGTTGCCGGATTTTGCCTGTTTGTTGCCCGCAAGCCCGATATAGCCAACTTTCAGCTTCTCTGCCAGCTTTGCCACTTCCGGGCGGTTGCCGTCGTCGCTGAGATAGACGTGCACCTTGCGCTTATCTGGATAATCCAGAAACGTAATGGCGTTGACCGTTTTGTAGAGCAGCTCGACGGACTCGTTGTGGGTTGCAATGAGCACATCCACATCCGGGTACCAGTCCAGCGGAATCTCCGGGCGCTTGAGATCCATTTTGTTGAGATGGCTCTTGCGCCAGTAGAGTTCGTATGTGCCAAGCGCCGCGGCAATCTCGCTGCCAAGCAGCAGTATGCCGAAGACTAGGGATACGGCGCCGTTGTGGAGCGGCAGCGTAAAGACCGCGCGCCACACCAGATAGATGATCGACGAAACCGTCGCCAGAATAAAGATCGCATCAGCGAATTTTTTGTTTTTAAACATTCGGATCACTCCTGTTCGTTCCTTTTATGGGAGCAACTGGATTCCCCGAGCGTCGGCGTTCAATTTGGATGCTTCCTCGCCGACTATTCCATTTCCCTGGTTTCCGTATGGCTCAACAGCCATTTCGGTTTTTGCCGGGCAAGCTCCGGCGTAATCTATGAAACCCATTTATCTCAATATCTTCGGATTCGGCGGTTACTTCCGCCATCCGGCGTTATGTTTCTTTGTTCTCGTGCGTGCAGTTGTACCAAACGCAGTTCTGTCCTTTTTGCTTCTCGCGCCCCGTTCGGGGAAACGGACGCGCGGTTTTCCGGCATTGGGTTCCGTTAAACGGTTCTAACCTTCTGCTGGTACATCATTTATTACTTGCATCATATAAGAGCGTCCGCTTTCTCACCGTGACAAAATCACGCTTATGTAATTTTACGCAATTGAACAGTATTTCGTTGTGCGCTGACGCGCCAAAACGCCGTTACGGCGGAAAACGCTGCTTTATCCGGCAAAACGCAAGTTTTTTTTACAACGGTTTCAAGGCAATCTGTCGAAAACATGGTTGCTAAGGAAAAGCCAAAGGGGTAAAATGAGCTTGCCGGGCGAGCCGGAAAAACCTGATTTTCTGAACAAATCGGCAGTTCCGACCCGATCCCGTTTCGATATACGCACTTATAAATTCCTTATGATTCGGAGAACAAAAGTATGAAGAAGAAAGAAGCTGACGTTACGAAACGCCCCCGTTGGTCTTGGTACTTTTATGATTTCGGCAACTCCGCATACGCTTCCGTCATCCTGCTGGCCGTTTACTCGGCGTACTTCAAAAACGCCGTCGTCGGCGGCGCGGAAGGCACGCGGCTCTGGGCGCTCTCCGTTGGCATTGCGGCGGTCATCGTTGCCGTTGCCTCGCCGATTCTCGGAACGATTGCGGACTACACAAAGGCTAAGAAAACGTTCCTCATCCTGTTTACCGGCCTGTCGGTCGTCTTTACGGCGCTGCTGTTCTTTGTTCGAGAAGGCGACGTGTTCACCGGCATGCTCTTTTTCATCCTCGCGGAAATCGGCTACCGCGCGGCGCAGGTGTTTTACGACGCGCTCCTAACCTCGGTTTCCACGCCGGAGAACATAGGCACCGTCTCCGGCAAAGGCTGGGCAATCGGTATGCTCGGCGGCATCGCGGCGCTTTTGGTGGTGCTCGTCCCCATCCAGCTCATCGGCAACTCGGTCATCCCCTATGCTTACCTGATCACCGCGGTGTTCTACCTCGCTTCCTCCATTCCAACGTTCCTCTGGGTCAAGGAAGTCAAGGATCCGGAAGTGGCAAAGCCGGAAAAGGGCAATATTCGCGTTGCGTTCGAGCGGCTGATGCAGACGTTCCGCTCGATCAAGAGCTACAAGGAGTTCATTAAGTACACCATTGCGTTTTTGATCTATAACGACGGCATCATGATGCTGATGGACTTTGCCGCCATCATCGGAGCCACGCTGTTCGGCATGGGTCAGACGCAGTTGATCCTGTTTGTCATCGTCATCCAGATTGCTGGCTCCGCCGGCGCGCTGCTCTTTGGCAAGATTGCGGACAAAACCAGCAGCAAGGACGCGGTCACCATTGCGCTGCTGGTGCTGATTGCCGCCATCGGCGGGCTGCTGGTGCTTGGCCTTGTCTCCAGAAGCCTGCTTTGGTTCTATGTGATCGGCTTCCTCGCCGGGTTCTCGCTCTCCGGCGCGCAGGCGGTCAGCCGCTCCATGGTCAGCCAGTTCGCGCCGCCGAGCAAGGTCACGGAATTCTACGGCTTCCTCTCCGTTGCCGGGCGGACGTCCACGTTTGTCGGCCCGCTGGTCTTTGGCACGATTTCCTACCGCATGAACAACTGGTATGTAAATCATGGCGCAGACACGGCGCTCGCCGAACACAACGGTCTTCTCTGGGCAATCGGCTCGATCCTGCTGTTCCTCGTGGTCGGCCTGCTCTTGCTCTTAATCGTCAAGCGCGTTACGGCAAAAGACCCGCTCAAGTACGAATCCTGAACCGCGTAATCTGAACAGAAAGCCCGCCGCAATTCACGCGGCGGGCTTTTTCGGTTGCATTCCGTTCCATTGGCCTGTATACTGAGTGCTTGCGAAAGGAAGTGATGCAACATGCAATCATTTATCCCACGGGAGAAGATGAGTAAAAAGAGCAAGCGCGAACTGGACCTGTCCCGGCGGCGCGGCTGGGAGGAAACAAACCCCGTAACCAAAACCATTGAGAACAAAAAAATCTATAACCGCAAAAAACCCTCGAACCGCTGCGAAGACGACGGTACGAGGGTTTTTCTTTCTGATTTGCCGGTCAAGCAGACCCGCTCAGCCTGCTGACCAAAGATTCTTACTCTTGCGGCTGCTCTGCCTGCGGAATTTTGTAGAAGACGAACGGAACGATTGAAATCAGGCAGCTGACGGCAGGGATGAGCGTGATGGAGAGGAACACCTTGTTCTGCATCTCCGGCGTAACGGTGACGCCGCTTTCGTACCCCGCGCCCGCAAGCATGAGCCCGAACACCAGCACCGCCAGCGAGCCCATGAGCTTGCTCACAAACGTCAGGCTGGAAAACGAAAGCCCGTCGTTGCGTACGCCTGTCAACTTTTCGGCGCTGTCCACCGCGTCCGCAATCATCGTGGTCTGCACCACCGAGAAGATGCCGAGCGTGATGCCCGTTAACAGAATCATGGCCATCATGCCGTAAAGGCTGGCAAACCCCACAAAGTACATTGCCGCGTACATCACCGCTGCGGCAAGGGTGCTGTAGATCATCAGGGGCTTTGCGGGTATCTTTTTGAGCAGCATGGGAGCAAGGAACGACGCCACGACCATGCCGATGATGATCGCGGCTCCAATCAGCGTGAAGTACCCTTCGTCGTGGTAAGCGATAATGGCAAACACCGCGCCGCCCGCCTGCACGATATACCGCCCGAAACCGAGCGTGGAACCGAGCAGAACGAGATAGAGCGGCTTGTTGTGAATCAGCGTTGAAAGCAGCGTTTTGAGGCTCACCGAATCGGCAGGCGGCTGATGACGCTCACGCGTGTTGAAAAACGCCAGCGTGAACATTGCCATGCCGACGATGGCGATTAAAATCGCGGCTGCGCTCCAGCCCGTGCCGGTTGCTTCGCCGCCGGAGAAGCTCAAAAACTTCGCAAGCCACGGCGCGCCGAGCGTCACAATGCCGAGCGCAATGGAGCCGAACGCGCGGACGTAGGAGATTACCTTTGTCCGTTCGGGATCGACGAACGCGGCCCCGATCAGCCCCCAATAGGGTACGTCGCAGGCGGTGTAGGCCAGATCCCACAGCACGAGGTTCACCGCAAAAAAGATCAGTTTGCCCGTTTCCGAAAAATTCGGGATACAAAACAGGATGGCCGAAAAGAATGCCACTGGCAGCGCGGAAAACAGGATATAAGGCCGCAGCTTGCCCCAGCGCGAGCGCGTTTTATCGACAAACACGCCCATGACCGGGTCGTTGACCGCGTCGAACACCTTTGCTCCCGCGAGGATGGCCGTCACGGCGATTAACCCTTCCTTGCTGATGCGCGCGTACTGCGTTAAATACATCAGCATAAACGTGCTCACAAACGTCAGCACCATGTTCTGGCCAAAACCGGCAAAGACAATGCTCCTGCGCTGCAGTTTGGCCGAGGGCGTTCTGGATTCCATAGGTTCCTCCTGCGATTCTTATTCTGTTGCTTTGGCAGCGAGAAGGTTTTTACGGTTCGAGCGCGCCGCCTTCAAGGCGGATGGTGACGATTTGATACGGCGTAAAACGCAGATGCATGAGATCCGCTTGTTCCGCCGGACGTTCCAGCAGGTCGCAGAACACGGCTCTGTCAAACCCGAGGCGCGTAGTCAGCCGCGTTTCCGTTTCGCGCCCCAGCGATTCGTAGAGGCGGAGCACGATCGCTTCGCCGTCCTCGCTGCGCTTGAGCGTTTCCAGCACCACGCCGGAGTCGCTCACGCTTGCGACGCTTTCGAACGGCCGATACCCGCCAATCAAGAGCGGATTGTTGAGCCGGTACGCTTCCTCTACGGCGCGCGCGTTATCCGCGCCCAGCGGGCAGAAGGTATAGCGAAAACTGTGCGTGCCGCGGTCGGCGGTTCTGTCCGGATAGACCGGTGAGCGCAGCAGGTTCAGGCTCAAGAGCCCGTTCTTGGCGCGCCAGCCGTATTTGCTGTCGTTGACGAGCGCAAAACCCTTGCCTTCGCGGTGGACGGACGCCCATTTCTGCCCGCAGACTTCGAACTGCGCGGCTTCCACGGAGTTCCGCTCGGTGGTGGAGCGCTCCATTGCGCCAAACTGGATGTCGAACTGGGCAGTGTCGCCGTAGTCCGCGGGGTAGAAGTCCGCGCGGAGCATTTTGAAGCGCTCGTGCCAACTGCACTCCGTTTCAAACAGCACGCGCTCCCCGCCGAGTTCCAGTATGACGCTTTGGGTGATCTGCGACTTGCCGAACCGATAGACTTGCTTGCGCACCAAGCGCGGGCCGTCGATTCTGGTTTCCACTTCGACCGCGCGGAGCCTGCGGCTGTGTTTTTTGTAATATTTAGCGTCGATATCCCAGGCGTCGAAGGGGATGGTGAATTTGTCGCGGTAGAGCGTCAGGCGGTTGAGCGCGCCACCAGCGAGTTCGCGTCCGTCGGCGGTTTTGCAGGAACAAATCTCGCCGTATTCGTTGAACGCGAGCGTCAGTAACCCGTTGCTCATCGTGCGTTCGGTAAACGAAAGCGCATCCGCCGACCCGTCAAACGGCGCCGTCTCTGCGGCGGCGTATGGCAAGACTTCGGCAAAACGCCAGCCGTCCTGCCAACGGACGTATTCCGTTCGCGGGAACGAGGTGAGGTTGACCGCCGTGACCGCGTCCGCACTGCCAGCCGCCTGCCCGATCAGCGCGTTCAGGCGTTGTTCCATTTTGGCATATCCCGCGCAGGATTCCGTGTAGACCCGGTGGATGCTCGAACCGGGCAGAATATCGTGAAACTGGTAGAGCAGAACTTCTTTCCAAATCTCTTCCAGCGCTTCGTACGGATAGTCCTTCCTTGGCAGCAGCGCGCTGAGTGCTTCCAGATTATGCAGCAGCCGCTCCATCAATCGGTTATAGCGCTTGTTTTCGGACTGCGTGGTATAGGTGCCCTGATGCGTCTCTAAATAGAGTTCACCCATATAGGTATGCGGAATCGCCTTCTGTTTGAGCGAATCGAAAAACGTAATCGCGCTCGAAAGAACGATCTTTGGCAGGCCTTCCAGATCGCGTTCGCGGGCGAGCAGTTCCAAATGGCTCTCGCGCGGGCCGCCGCCGCCGTCGCCGCCGCCGTAGACCAAAAGAGCGGTCTCCAGCGCGCGTTCCGGGTACTGGCGGAGCGCTTTAAAGACGCCCTTTGCGGCGGCGCTGCTGTTGTAGTCCCCTTCCGGCGGCATATGAACGAGCACTTCGCTGCCATCCACGCCGCGCCAGACGAACGAGCGGTACGGAAAGACGTTCACCTTGTTCCAGGCTAGTTTGATGGTGGAAAAATACTCCATGCCGCAGCCGCGCAGAATCTGCGGCAGGCTGCCGTTAAAGCCGAACGCGTCCGGCAGCCAGCAGATGCGCATGGCCTTTCCGAACTCCCGCTCGGCAAAGCGCGTGCCGTAGACCGCCTGCCGAATCAGCGATTCTCCGCCGGAGAGGTTGCAGTCGCACTCCGTCCAGAAACCGCCCTGCAGCTCGATTCTGCCGTCGACGATCGCCTGCCGGATGCGCGCGTAGAGCAAAGGATTGCGCTCCTTCATCCACTGCAGCTGCTGCGGCTGACTGGTGCCGTAGATATAGTCCGGGAAGCGGGCAATGTTAACCAGCGCCATGGCGTAGGTGCGCGCGCTCTTTCGCATGGTTTCGCGAATGGGCCACATCCAGGCAAGGTCGAGGTGCCCGTGCCCCACGGCCTTGAAAGTAAACGGGTCGCGGGAGCGCTTGGAAAGCGGCACGGAGAGCACCGTTCGCGCCGCGTCCGCGCCGTTTTTGACAAACGCACGGTAGGAACGCTCCAGCGCGCGGGCAAGCTCTTTCTTCTTCTCCTGATCGTCCGTTTCGGCAAGCAGGATAAACAGCGTGATGTAATCGTAGTAGTAGGCGTAACAGCGTTCGTCCGTTTCGGCCAGAAATGCGCCAAAGAACCGCGCGCGTCCGATATCGTTGAGCACGATACCGTTGTAGCCGTAGTCCATGTAATAGGTAAACGCCTTCCCCGGCACGAGCCCGTTCAGGCGGAGGGAGACGCATTTCCCGCTGGCGCGCGGGACGTCGTTCGGCGCCCAGACGTCGCTGAGGCCGTCGAGGATTTCGCCTTCCGGCGTATACAAAAGCCCCTCGCCGGTGTTATGCACCAGAAGTGCGGGGTTCTTCAGTCCTTCTGGCACGCGCCCGGAGATTCGAAACCACGCGCAGGAGAGCTTTCTGCCCCAGGAAACGCCGCGCGACGCTTCGCAAAACGCGTGCTGGTTCAGTTCGCCGAATGGAATCGGCTCCGCGCTGGGTAAAATCTCCGCGTTTAAGCGGCAGCAAACGCGGTAAACCCGCGTG
The DNA here is from genome assembly GCA_963674535.1 of Christensenellaceae bacterium. Taxonomy (GTDB): domain Bacteria; phylum Bacillota; class Clostridia; order Christensenellales; family CAG-138; genus UBA7703. The sequence continues at coordinate 2,893,849 of OY771363.1, forward strand.
CGGATGCTGTTTAAGTGCGCGCCAAGAGCCGGGTAACGCAATTCGTATTTGAGCATAGTTCGCCTCGAAGATGAAATGCTGGAAAGTTAAGAGCTGAATGCAGGTTCTTTGTGTGTTCGGTTTGCACGGAGGAGCCTCTTAAGGCATGCTAACACACGGCAACGGGGCTGTCAACGCACGCGCGCAAGCGATAATTCTCCAACCCGCACCCGATTTTTGACAACGGCAGGACTGCGCGAAAATTAGTAGAAATTAATCTGCTTTTCCTCCGTTTTTCCGGTTCCATTCACCGCCAAGAGGCATTAAAATACCATTTAGAGCGTTTTTTCGCCAAAGCGCACGTACCGAAAAAAGCAGTGGATTTTTTATCATCACCCCCAAGCCGCGTGTTTGTTAAGATCACAGTGTCGAAAGGCAAACAAACACAAAACATTCGGAGGGTATGATCATGAACGCAACGTACACGCTTGGCAACGGCAAAACCATGGACGGTATGGCTTACACGGTGGCTTCCTTTTTAAGGAATCAGGAAAACATGGAAGTCGAACTCGTCCCCACGGAAAACGGCAGCACGTTTTTGCAGGCGCGGGTGCGCAACGGCAACCTCAAGCAGATCGTCGGCATGGACAAGGCCATCTTCGTCCGCTTCAACCCTGTTGGCGAGCGCCATGTGCAGATTGAAATCACCAAAGGCAAGTGGGTCGATAAGTCCATCGTCATGGCCATCTCGATGGTCGTTCTCTGGCCGCTGACGGTAACGTCCGGCATCGGCATGATCCAGCAGGGCAAGCTGCCCGGCAAGATTACAACTTGCATCGAGAGCTACCTGATGAAAGCCTGAGCGCGGCAGCGTGTTGCTGCGGCACAACTTATACTCTTGCGTTGCGAACGTATGCGTTCCTGCTTTCACCGCGGCGCAATCCCAGTCCTATTTTACGGAGGTATACATAAATGAAAGCTCTCAAACTGCTGCTCAAGATTTTATTAATCCTTTTCTCCCTCGCTCTGATTGGTATCATGACGTATGTCATTGTGACCGTTCAGCCAAAGCTCATCACACATTGGATTTCAGACGATCCTGAGGCAGCAGCGAGCGCTTTATGCCCCACAAATATTGAGTTTCTTTCAAGCGGAATCTGCCTTCAGGACGGGCAAAGCGTTGATTACCGGATTCTTGGCGGCCGTGTCCGAATAAACGGATGCACGTTTGACTATTCCTGCAATCGCGATCAGTTAACGCTCGTTGGCGAATCCGGATCCGCAACATATACCTCCTGTGGTTCAAGTGAGCGGTACGAATACACGATCAAAGACGGAGAAGCCGAAATCACTCAAAACGACGACAACACCTCCTGGATTGCAGTTGCAGATGAGTTTGAAGGCTGCCCTGTAACTCGAATCGGCGATTCTGCGTTCGCCTCCGAAAACACAATTGTACGGATTGACCTGCCGGACACGCTGACGGCAATTGGTGATTACGCATTTTTCTTCTGTCCGCATCTGGAGGAGATTGTTCTTCCCGAAAGTTTGAAAATGATCGGTGAAAACGCGTTCAGCAATTGCACCTCACTCAAGAGCGTCGTATTGCCTTATGGCATTGAGCAAATCGGTGACAACGCGTTCTCCGGTTGTACCGCGCTGAAAGAAGTCGTGTACCCCGATGGAACAGCCTGTACGATTGCAGATTTCGCGCATTGATTCATCTGCGCCGCATACTGCCACCCGGATTGAACCTCTGCTACATTCATTAAAAACGCGCATTGCGCGAAATAAAAGGAGTTTCCCAGCATGGAAAAGAACGATAAGAAGACCGACTACACCGAATATGCCATCGCCTGGATGCAGGCGCACGAAGAACCGCTCCCGCCGGACAAACAGGTTGCGCTGGAATCGATTCCCTCCTACCTCAACAAGAAGCTCGGCGAACAGAACATGACCACCGCCCAGCTCTTTGAAGCCGCCGGAACCGAGCGTTCCACGGGCTACAAGATCATGAACGGCCAGCTCCTGCCCAGCCGCGATTCGCTTCTTCGCGTAGCCTTTGTGCTCAAGCTGGACGTCAACGAAACCCAGTACCTGCTCAAGGTAGGCCGCCGGGCGAAGCTCACCCCGAGAGATTCCCGGGACGCGGCAATTCTGCACTGCATCATCAGGCATATGTCGCTGATGGATGCAAACATCACCCTCGACGAAGCGGGCGAAGAGCCGCTGTAATGAGCGGTTTTCAACATCCTGCATCCGTCCATAACAATAGGAAAAGGACTGTTTCATGAACATCGACGAACGCCATGTCTGCGCGCGCTGCCTCAGCCCGATTACGGAGGGCGCGCGCTGCGAACTCTGCGGCTTTCTGGAGAGCGAATACGCGCCCGAGCCGCACCATCTCCCGCCGGAAACCCTTTTGCAAAGGCGATACCTCGTTGCCAGCGTGCTGGGCGAAGGCGGCTTTGGCGTTACCTACGCCGCCTGGGACTTAACCCTCGACCGGGCGGTGGCGGTAAAGGAGTATTTTCCGCGCTTCACCGCCGAGCGCGACTGCGATAAGACCTACGCCGTCAGCCCGCTTTCCGGCGGGTCAAACAAAAACTGGTTTGCCGCCGGGCGCGACCGATTCCTTCGCGAAGCGCGCATTCTGGCAACGCTTTCCGGCATTCGCGGCATCGTCCCCGCGCTGGACTGCTTTGAGGAAAACGGCACGGCGTATATCGTCATGGACTTCATCCGCGGCGTCAGCCTCCGCAGGCTTGCCGACCAGTTCGGCGGAAAACTGCCCGCTCCCGAGCTGCTCAACATGCTCCGCCCCGTGCTGGACGCGCTGATACTGGTGCACCGTTCGGGCTTGCTGCACCGGGACATCAGCCCGGACAACATCCTCATCGACCGGGACGGTTCCGCCTGGCTCATCGATTTCGGCGCGGCGGAGGAAGCAAACCGCGGCCTCGACGACGTGAGCCGGACGATCCTGCTCCGAAAAGGCTATACCCCGCTGGAGCAGTACGATTCCCACGGCGAACAGGGCGCCTGGACGGACGTTTACGCGCTCTCGGCAACAATCTACGACCTGCTCTGCGGGCAGGCGCCGCCGGAAGCGGTGCTCCGCGCGGGGCGCGATTCGCTGATAAAGCCCAACAAGCTCGGCGCGCGCCTCTCCCGCCGCCAGCAACGCGCGCTTCTGAGCGGCCTCGCCGTCCATGTTTCTCCGCGCATTTCCAGCATGGAGCTGCTCCGCAGCAGGCTCTACAACCTGCCGCTGCCCGAGGAAGTTCGCTGGAAAAAGCGGCTGATCCGCAACATTGCCGCCGTCGGCGCGGCTGTCGTGCTCGTTGGCGGGCTGCTCGTGCTCAACGCAACAACGGGTTTGCCGACGTTTTCGGGCGTCTGCTTTACCATTACCAAGGACGGCATCTCCGCCGCGCGTTACATCGGCGGCAAGACGAGCTTTTCCATTCCCGACCGTCTGCTGGGGCTGGACGTTTCCGAAATCGCCTCCCGCGCCTTTGCCGATCACGTAGGACTCGTTTCCGTGCGCCTGCCAAAGACGATTCGCACCATCGGAACCATGGCGTTTTCCGGCTGTGTCAGGCTCACCGCTGTCAACATTCCGCAAGGCACCAGTCTGATTGACGACTACGCGTTTTTAGGCTGCAAAACGCTTTCCAACGTTACGCTTCCCTCCAGCGTAACGAGCATTGCCGAAAACGCGTTTGAAGGCTGTTCAGATGATCTCACGCTCTACGGCGAAAGCGGAAGCTACGCCGAGCAGTACGCCAGCGACAACGGCATCAGGTTCGCCGTTTCGTCCGAATTCAACTATTACGTCATCAACGGCGGCGCGGTGATTACCGGCTACCGCGGCAGCGCGTCCGACGTGGTCGTTCCCGCCGAGCTGGGCGGGTGCCCCGTGCGGCGTATCGACGACGAGGTCTTTCTGTTCAACTATGACCTGCGCTCCATCGAACTGCCGGATACGCTGCGCTCCATCGGCAGCAACGCGTTCGGCAACGCTTACCACCTCCGGTCCATCCGTTTTCCGGAAGGGTTTCTAACCATCGAGGACAACGCGTTCTGGAGCTGTTTCGCGCTCGAAAGCGTAGAGCTGCCGAGCACGCTGCGCTCGATCGGCGAATGCGCATTCGAAATGTGCTGGTCGCTGACCTCCATCTCCATACCGAACGGGATCACGGAGCTGAAAGACTATACATTTCTGGATTGCGGTCGCCTTGCGAGCGTCACGCTTCCCGCTACGCTCATCTCCATTGGCGAGTCCGCATTTGCCGACTGCTATAATATTACCCATCTGCGTTTATCAAACACTGTCCGTTCAATCGGTGACAGCGCTTTTGCAAACTGCACAGCCCTGCGGTCGCTGTATATTCCGGATGGTGTGCAGTCAATCGCCCCTTCCGCCTTCGTTGGCATTTTGTATGGAGATGTGGATAATACCTGCCCCAACCTGACAATCATCGGCTATCCGAACACAGCGGCGCAGGCGGCGGCAGCTTCCAGCGGCTTGCCCTTCGACGATGTTACGCGTTGGGAGCCTGCGTATAATTTCTATTTCAAACGCGAAAACGGCGGGGTCACCATCCTCAGCTATGCCGGGCGAGCGGAAGACGTCGTCATCCCGTCGTATATCGGCGGTCTGCCGGTATTGCGCATCAGCGATCAGGCGTTCGACTCGAACGCGAGGATCCAGAGCGTCGCGCTGCCGCTGCGGCTGGAGCAGATCGACTCCAATGCGTTTTCCGGCTGCTGCAACCTCAAGGAGATCAAACTCCCGGAAGGGCTTGAGATGATCGGCGATCACGCATTTTACCACTGCGCAATGGAAAACATCGTCCTGCCGGACAGCTTAACCACCATAGGGTTGGAAGCATTTACGTACAACCCGTATCTCAAGACGCTCTTCGTCGGCAGTGGCCTGCTCAGTTGGGCCGGTTATGACTTTGACGGTGCGAACGCTCTGGAGAGCCTGACGGTCGAGGCGACGGCTGCTATTCAATCCTGCGACTTTCCCTCGCTTCGTTCCGTGCGCCTCGGCAGCGGCGTCAAGCGCATTGAATCCGGCGCGTTTGCGAAATGCCCGCTGCTGACGTTTGTCTACATTCCCGCAAGCGTCACCAGTATTGCGGACGACGCGTTTGCCATAACGGAGCAGCTCGTCATCCACGGCTCCGCCGGTTCCGCGGCAGAAACGTACGCGATAAAACACGGTATCCGTTTCGTTGCCGAGCCGTAAAAAATTCCGGGTAAAATCCACACACAAACGATCTGTTTTGTGTATACTGGTTCGAAATGGGCGGCTTGCGTAATCTGAAAAGATTGTTTTGAATCGTGCCGCCATCAATCCTCCGGTCCGTTGCAATAGAAAACGGATTCATGTTCCGGATTAAGAAAGGTTCCTCATGGAGACAACAAACACGGATTTCATCTGCATGGGCTGCATGCGCCAAAAGGAAAACGACGAAATTTGCCCGTTCTGCGGGTTCAACAGCAAAGAGTACGCCGCTTCCCCGCATCATTTGCCGCTCAGGACGATTCTTGCGGGCAAGTACCTCATCGGGCGCGTGCTCGGCGAGGGCGGGTTCGGTATTACGTATCTTGCGTGGGACCTAAACCTCGGCGTCAAGATTGCCGTCAAAGAGTATTACCCCATGGGCTTTGTCACGCGCGAGCATAACTCCACTTGCTCCGTGCTCCCCTATGTTGGCGACAAGACCGCGTTCTTTGCCGCCGGGCGTGAGCGTTACGTGGAGGAAGCAAAGAGCCTCGCCAAGTTCTACGGCCTGCCGGGCATCGTTGCGGTCAAGGACTTCTTCCTTGAAAACAACACCGCGTACATCGTAATGGAGTTCGTCGAGGGCAAAACGCTCAAGCAGATGCTCGCCGACGCGGGCGGAAAGCTGCCCGCGGCAACCGTGCTCGAGATGATGAAGCCGCTCATGCGCTCGCTTTCGGAAGTGCACAATGCGGGCGTGATTCACCGCGACATCAGCCCGGATAACATCATGGTCACCAAGGAAGGCAACGTCAAGCTGCTCGACTTCGGCGCGGCGCGGGACTATGCCGACAGCGGCAACCGCAGCCTTTCCGTTCTGCTCAAGCCGGGCTACGCGCCGGAAGAACAGTACCGCACGCGCGGCGTTCAGGGGCCCTGGTCGGACGTTTACGCGCTCTGCGCAACCATCTACCGCGCCATCACGGGCGTCACCCCGCCGGAGTCGGTGGAACGTCTCCGCGCGGACGAGTTGCAAACGCCTTCCTCGCTCGGCGCTGCACTCGAGCCCGCGCGCGAAAAAGCGCTGCTCAAAGGCATGGCGGTGCTGCAGAACGAGCGCTGGCAGAGCGTGATTGAGCTTTACGAAGCGCTCTACGCGGAGCAGTACGCCGCGGGCGTGCCGCTGACTCCGCCGCGTAAGAAAGTCTTCGTTACCCTGAAGAAAGCAGCCCCGCAGCCGAAAACGGCCAAGCAAACTGCCTCACCGGCAGGAAGAGCCCGCAAGTGGAGCACGCCGAAATGGGTGGCGCTGGGTGTTGCATCGCTGGTGCTTGTCAGCGCCGTTGTATTCTTTGCCCGGGCGGCGGCAAGCGGAGATTACGACGAAAACAGCTTAGTGGGCAAGATTCTCGCCAACTCGGATTCCGCGGAACATAAGAAAGGCTCGGATGGCGACGGCGGAACTAACATAGCGCTGTTGAGCAGCACTGCGCAAGTATCTCCAACCGCCACCGGCGTGGCAGCTACCCCTGCGCCGGGAAAAACAACCTCGACGGCGGAACCGACGGTTACGCCGACGAATGTACCGAGCAAGGAAGAAGGTTCTAAGCAGACTTCCGCGCCGAGCGTGACGGCGACGCCAAAGCAGGCCGCCGCCACGCAAGCGCCTGCGACTGCTGCGCCGACGGCGATACCGACCGAGGCTGCAACGGCAAAACCAACCGTTTCGCCAAGCACAGCCACCGCCTGGTCAAGCTGGACAGAGATTCCGCCATACTATGCTACGCCCCCCGCGTACACGGTTGAGAGCAAGAATCAATACCGTGATGTGAACTATAATTACTACGAATATACACAATATCGGTACTTGATAGAAACAGATTCGGGTCAACGTTGGACAGATTGGGTGAATAATAACACTGCTGCTGTGTTTGCCAGCAATGTGATTTCCACTGAATCACGCATTGTTATTTACTATGACGAAAGCTATGGCTCTTGGACTGACGGCACAAAAACCGCTTATACCCCAAGCCTGACGGAAGCAAAAAACTATCAAGGTATTCAAGTGCGCGTACTTTACCGCTACAAACACAATTAACACTTCCCCGCCCTCCGGCCACTCGCCGCGAGGGCTTTTTTTGCAGTCGATAAACTATCCATACCTGCAAATGGAGTTTGTCGTATACTCAAGCCATCGAAAGCAAGGAGGTTTCCCTCATGAGTATGCAGACAACAGCCGTTCGTGCCTTGACGCACCTGTTCCGCGCAGGTCAGAACAATCCGCAGGTCTACCTGGTTGCCTTACCGGTAATCGCCGTGGCGGGCGCGATGTACGGGGCGAGCGAACTCTACAAATACACGCAGAAAAAGAAGGAAGAAAAAGAGCGCGAAGAACTCTACGCCTCTCTGTCTTCCACCAACTGATAAAACCGCCCGAAGTTTATAGAACGCACAAACGGTTTATATGTACCTTATTTCGCAAAGAATCGTGTAACAAGGCCGCCCTTTCGGGGCGGCCTTGTTCGCGTTTGTTCGTCATTGGTTCTCCGGCGGATCGTCCGGTTTGTTTGCATTCGCGTGAACGTGGTCGTGCCCTTCCAGATTGGGGTGCACGTGCTCGTGCGGCTCGTCGGGGTTTGCGCCGTGTGCGTGCAGGTGCGCGTGGATATGCGTATGCTCGTGCGTGTGCACAACGCCGCCGTGCATATGCGCGTGCGTATGCACATGCGCGTGTTCGTGCGTATGCTGCGTGTGAATCGCGTCGGTTGCGGAGAGAATCGTCCCCGCGAGCATGAGCGCAAGCGCGGGCAAGAACCGCCAGCCCGGCAGTTCGCGGAAGATCAAGAGCGAAAACAGCACGCCGATGAACGGAGCCGCCGCATAGTAAACGCTCGTCTTGGCCGCGCCCAGTTCCTTTTGCGCGCGGATGTAGAAAAAGATGCTCAGCCCGTAGGCCACAAACCCCAGCGCGAGCGCCGCGAATATCAGCTTGAGCGGTGGAAACGCTTCCTTGAGCAGGAGCGCGACAAGAAGCGACCCCGCGCCGGAAAACAGCCCTTTTACCGTAACGATCTCGGCGGCGCTCTTGCTGGAAAGTTTTCTTGTGCAGTTGTTCTCAACCCCCCAGCAGACACAGGCAGCCAGCACGAGCAGCGCGCCCGGCGAAAACACGAGCTTTGTCGTGCCGTCCAGCGAGAGCAGGAGGCTTGCGAGCGTAATCATTGCAATGGTCGCCCAGAGGCGGCGCGAAACCTTCTCCGAAAAGAACGCCAGCGCCACCGCCGCGGTTGCGACGATTTCAAAACTGCCCAGCAGCGAAGCCGTCTCCGCCGCCGTCGAGCAAAGCCCGAACATCAACAAAATCGGCGCGGCGATATCCAGCGCGATCATGGCCAACACATACGGCAGCTCGCGCCTAGTCAGCGGCGGCTCGGACGAACGCGCGCGCCGCCCGAGAGCGCGCGTAAGCGCCATACCGACCCCCGCGCCAAGGTAGAGAAACGCCGCGAGCATGGCGGGCGGCACGCTGGCAAGCAGGAGCTTGGAAAACGGAATATTCAGCGCGTAGAGCGCCGCCGCCGCGAGAGCGAGCAGCGCGGCGGGCGTAAACTTGAGCGAATGCGCGTTCTTATTTTTCAGCTGTGCCATTGATCCGCCTCAAAAACGAAAATGGGGAAAGCGGTTCGCCTTCCCCATCAGCATACGCAATTGCGGCGGCAAGCGCAATCCCCGCGTAACGGGCGCGCCGCCCGGACAGCAGACTAGTTCTGCTTTTCCGATGCCTGCTTAATCGAAAGCGAGATGCGCTTTTTCACCGGATCGACGCCCAGCACGAGCACCTTGACCACGTCCCCGATCTTGACCGCCTCCGACGGGTGCTTGACAAAGCGGTTGGCGATTTCCGAAATATGGACGAGTCCGTCCTGATGCACGCCAATATCTACGAACGCGCCAAAGTCGATGACGTTTCGCACCGTACCGGTGAGGATCATGCCGGACACGATATCCTTGATGTCCAGCACGTCCGTACGCAGAACGGGCTTTGGCAGCTCGTCGCGCGGGTCGCGCCCGGGCTTGGTCAGCTCCTTGACGACGTCCCGCAGCGTCGGCAGGCCTACGCCGCAGCGTTCCGCCGCTTTCGACTCGCCGAACTGCTTGACGCGCTCGGCAAGATCGCCAATCTTCCCCGCGGCAACATCCGCAAGCGAATAACCGCAGAGCGAAAGCAGCTGTTCCGCCGCGGCGTAGCTCTCCGGGTGAACACCCGTGCGGTCGAGCACGTTGGCGCTCTCCGGCACGCGCAAAAACCCCGCGCACTGTTCAAAGGCCTTCGGCCCCATCTTGGGCACTTTCAAGAGCTGCTTGCGGGAGGTAAACGCGCCGTTTTCCTCGCGGTAAGCGACGATGTTCTTTGCCAGCGTTTCGTTGAGACCCGCCACCTGCTTGAGCAGTGAAGGCGACGCGGTGTTGACGTCCACGCCCACGGCGTTGACGCAGTCCTCCACTACGCCTTCGAGCGTCTCGCTGAGGCGCTTCTGCGGCATGTCGTGCTGATACTGGCCTACTCCTATGGCCTTGGGGTCGATTTTAACCAGCTCGGCCAGCGGGTCCTGCAGCCTTCGCGCAATGGAGACGGCGGAGCGCAGGTTCACGTCGTACTGCGGAAACTCCTCGGCGGCGAGCTTGCTGGCCGAATACACGGATGCGCCCGCCTCGCTGACGATCATGTAGCTGACTCCCGGCGTTTTTGCGATCAATTCGCAGGTCATCTGCTCCGTTTCGCGGCTGGCCGTGCCGTTGCCGATGGCGATGTGCTCCACATGGTGCTTGTTGACCAGCGCTTCCAGCGCGGCAATGGCTTCGTTCTTCTGTCGTTCGCCGAAGGTCGGGTACACAACGGCGGTATCGAGAACCTTGCCGGTGGCGCTGACCACGGCCACCTTGCAGCCGTTGCGGTAACCCGGGTCGAGACCCATGGTCACATGCCCCTTGACGGGCGGCTGCATCAACAGCGGTTTTAGGTTGATGGCAAAGTTATGAATCGCGCCCTCGCAGGCGGTATCCGTCAGAGTGGCGCGCGTTTCGCGCTCCATGGAAGGCAGAATCAAGCGGTCGTAGGCATCCGAAGCCGCCGCGCGGACAAACTCCGACGCGGGCGAACCCGGTTTGACCACCGCATGGGTCACGACGCCCAGCGCGAGATCCCGCTCCACTTCCAGCGAAACCTTCAACAGGCCTTCCTTTTCCCCGCGGTTGATGGCAAGGATTTGGTGCCCCTGCAGTCGGGAAAGCGGCTGCTCGAATTTGTAATACAGGCTATAGACGGAATCCTCTTCCTTGGCGGCTGCGGAGCCGACCTTCGCGCCTTTGGCGATGTTCTCGCGGAGCCTGCGCCGAATCTCAGCGTTGTCCGAAACGATTTCCGCAATGATGTCGGAAGCGCCGGCAAGCGCTTCTTCCACGCTGGCAACGCCTTTTTCCGCGTCGATATACGCCTCCGCGAGCGTTTCCAGCGACGGCAAATCTTTCTTTTGTTCCAGCAGGACAAGCGCAAGCGGCTCCAGCCCCTTTTCCTTTGCGATGGTCGCGCGCGTGCGGCGCTTTTGCTTATACGGCCGGTAGATATCCTCCACCTCGGCGAGGGTTTTCGCTTCGTCGATCTGCTTTTCCAGTTCGGGCGTGAGCTTGTCCTGCGATGCGATCGCTTTTTTCACTTCCTCGCGCCGCTCGGCAAGACCGCGCAAATACGTCAGCCGGTCGGCAAGGTCGCGCAGGACGGTATCGTCCATCGTTCCGTGCATCTCCTTGCGGTAGCGCGCGATGAACGGAATGGTGTACCCTTCGTCGATCAAAGAAACGACGTTTTGCACGTGCGTTTCGTTTTTGCTGAATTCACGGGATAAAATCTGTACGCAGCTTTCCATGTTTTCTCCTTGGCGGTATGTTTCCGTATCACCCGGTTTTAAACGGGAGTATGGCTATTCTACCATAAATCCGCCCGCGCGGTACAGCCGCTTGGCAACGAGCAGAGACGCGTCAGACTCGATATTCACCAGAAAACACCGTGAAAACTGTGCTTTTGCAAAAACTTTAATGTCTCCTTAATCTATTTTTGATCTTCCGGCGCTATGATGAATACGATAAAAAAGAAAAGTCGAGAAAAGAGAAAAGGAGAGAAGAATGAAGTCAGCTTCGCATCATGCGATGGGTTACCTGTTGTTTTCCGCACTGGAGCGGGAAGGAGTACTACTGAACCGGGAGCAGTTCGTTCTGGGCAACCTGCTGCCGGACTACCTGCCGGAGCTCATACTAGCCCCGCACTTTACCTTAAAGTGTCAGCGCGAAATCGGCCTGTTTACCAACGTGCTCGCCGCGCAGCGGATATCCGCAGGTGCGGAACTCCCGCCGGACTACTCCCTGCGGCTCGGAATCCTCTGCCACTACATTACGGATTACTTCTGCTTTGCGCATTCCCGGGAATTCCAGCAGAACCTTGCGCGCCATTCCAGCTATGAGCAAGCGCTCGACAATTATTTCCGCGACCACTACTCCGTGGAGGAATCTTTGCTTCCCCTTGCAGCGAACCTGCGGGCAAAAAGCGCAAAGGAAGCGGTACAGGAAATCTACCGCATCAAGCGTGATTACAAAGCCGCCGAACGCGGTTTTCAAACGGACGTGCAGTACGCCTTCTCGGTCTGCCTTGGTGCAATCCGGATGATGCTTGCGCTTTCGTCCGCCGCGCAGAAGCCGGTGAAAACGGCGCTGCTCTTTTCGCCCTTTACAGCAAAGCGCTTCGCCTTCCAAAGCGACGTCCGCCGCAAAACAATCGTTCCGCGCCGCGCCTGGTTCACAAGCCTGATCGCCTGAGAGAAAACCGCGCAAGAAAACACAGCCAATCGTTTTTCGACCGTGAGCGGCCGGAGACGGTTGTTTTATTTTACGGCAAGATTTTAAAAGGAACCGCGCGTGTGAACTATCTAGTATGAAATCTCTTCTCCATCTCGAGCAGCAGGCTTTGGCCGAGGACGGCGACGCAGAGCACCAGTATGCCGAACGCAATCGCGCCCAGAGCGGTCATGGGCCAGTTTCTGTCCGGCCAGCCCACTAGCGAGGAGAGAATGGCGAGGATCGAGGCAAAGACCAGCCAAAGCATCGGCATGATGTTCTGCCGCTGTTTGCTCAGGTCGGAAAAAAACAGCGTCCCGACAAGGAGCAGTCCCCCGGCGCAGATGATCGGTACGACAAACATCGCCCAGCCGGGCGAAAGCAGCGTATCGATCAGAATCAGCAGAACGCACGAATAGGCGATCAGCTTGGAAGTCTGGCTGATGCGGTTGTACTCCACGAGGTCGGGCGAAAATGTAAACGACCAGATGAACCGCAGCGACCAGATGACTACGATGCTCCAGGCATGCCCGCCGGAGGCAATGTTGATAATCGGGCAGGCGTACGCGGCCATAAAGAACAGCCAGCGCACCCAGCTGCGAAATTCGTAGGTGCGAATCAGCTTTTGATCCACCGCAGGATAGACGATTTTAACGTTCATACAGCGCGCTCCCTTCCACACTTGCTTCCAGCCCTTCGGCGGCGAGCAGGCGGTACAGCGTTTCTTCAAACGACGGATCGGCGGTAAACTTGCCGATCGAAAGCGTTGCCGTGTTTTGATACGTTACCAACGAGCAGCTCGCGCGGTTTTTACTGCTTCTGGCCAGAATGATTTCGTAATGATCCACATACGGCGTCATTTCGTCCGGCAGGCGCACCACTCCGATATTGGAAAGCGTGTTGCTGAAGATGCGATCCCCCAGAAACCCGTAGACGATCCGCGCCGCGGGCTTTTTGATAAACAGCGGCACAAAGCGCAGTGAACGCGTCAGTCGCTTTGTCGCGCTCATCATCTCCTTCATCGCGCTTTCGGAAGCTTTGGTTTCCAGCTGCTGCGCAATCTCCGGCAGAATCGCATCCAAGTTCGTTATCGACTTCAGCGGCAGCCGCACGCCGCAGTAGAGCGAGAAGTTCCGCAGCGTGATGCTCGGATAGAATTTTCGCATGTTTACGGGCACCTGCACGGCGACCTCTCCCGCCTGCGCGTCCGTTGCGTCCTTTTGCGCAAGGAACATCAGCGCCAGCATATACGCGGTTACGGAAGCGTTTTTCGCCTTGGCGGCCGCCTTCAGCCGCTCCGCATCCAGATGAAAATGCAAAATCCGGCAGGGCTTTGCGGCGGAGAGCCGCCCGCTCATCTGCACGGCGGATTTATTGACAAAGCCGGACGCGCGTTCCGCCGCCTGCGCGTTTTTGAATTCGTTCTCCGTTTCTTCCTCCAGCGGGGCTTCGTCGACGTCCTTAATGCCTCCGCCGGCGGGCACGATAACGCCGAGCAGGCGCAGGTATTCCGCCATCAGCGTGTTTAAAAAGATCATCGCGCCTGTCCCGTCGGTCAGCACGTGAAAGAACTCCACGCTGATTCGTTTTTCATAATACAGCACCCGAAAGGACTGCGACCCGCTGCCGGAGACGTCCAGCGGCCGGCAAGGCAGATCGACCTCCGGCTCAACGACGAACCGCCGCTTCGCCGCGTCCAGATAATGCCAGAAAAAGCCTTTTTTCACGGTCGTGGCAAAGCTTGGAAAGCGCTTGATCGTAAACGTAAGCGCCATCTGCAGCAGCGCGGGCACGACCGCTTCCTTGAGGCAGATCGAAACGCGGAACACCGCCATGCTGTTGTGCTTCATCGAAAGCGGATAGATCTTTGCCGCGTCGTCCAGCGGGTACCAGAGCAGCGCGGGACGCGCGTAGTATCCGCCCAGATGCACCGGATCGAGCAGGTTCAGCGCGCTTTCCAGCGTCGTTCCCCGCTCGGTGTACCGCAAGATCGCCTCCTGAAAATCCTTCAGCATGGCCTGCTTGCTTGCGGTATCCAGCGCGAGGCGGTCGCTGGCGCGAAGGAAAAACGCGTCCAGCAGCAAGCGCTCCTCGCTTGTTAGCAAACGGCAATACTCCTCGAATTGGGAAAGCTTAGCTTTTTTCAAAATGAATAAACTCCCCTGCCCGCCGCGTTTCACTTGATCCGGCGCGCCGCATAATCGTGACTTGCAATAAGTTATCATACCATCTTTACGCGCGTCAAAAAAGCGTCCCGTGGCAAATCGCGGCAAGCTTGCGCGGTTTCTGGCGGGATAAACGCAGAAAAATCGTCCCGGCAAACGGAAACTACCGCTTGACAAGCCATATATTATATATTATAATTCGCCTCAACACGAAAAAGGCAACGACCGGGAATAAGTACGCATCGGATTTTGCGCAAAGAGAGCTTTCGGCTGGTGGAAGAAAGCGGCAAAGACGATACCGAATTCATCCCGAGAGCCGACGGTTGAAAGAGGACAGTACGGCCCCTCCTGTAGACCGATACGGGTACGCCCGTTACAGCGCAGGGCGGTTGTTATGACCGCCGACTGAGTCCCTCGACTTGCCGTAAGGCAGAGGGAGAAAAAAGGTGGTACCGCGAGTAACTCGCCCTTTTCCGAATCCGTTCGGGAAAGGGTGTTCTTTTATCTCCGTGGTTACGGCGGAGATAGAGCATTCTAAAAAATGGAGGAAATCAAACCATGAAAAAGACCATTGCCATCCTGCTGAGCATCCTGATGCTGCTGGCCGCGGCAACCGGCTGCGCCAAGACCGCACCCGCCGCCGAAGCGCCCGCAGAAGCCACCGCCACCGCGGAGCCCACCGCAGCGCCGGAAGAAGCAAAAACCTACAGCATCGGCATCGTTCAGATTGTTGAACATGCCGCTCTGGACGCCGCACGCGACGGATTTATCCAGGCGCTGGCGGACAACGGCCTCGTGGAAGGCGAAAACGTTACCTATGATATCCAGAACGCACAGGGCGACCAGTCCACCCTTTCGACCATCGGCGACCGGTTTGTGAGCGCGAACGTGGATATGATCCTCGCCATCGCAACGCCTTCTGCGCAGACCATGGCCAGCAAGACCACCACCATTCCGATTCTCGGCACCGCCGTGACGGATTACGAAGTGGCCAAGCTCGTCAACTCCAACGAAGTGCCCGGCGGCAACGTCTCCGGCACGTCGGACATGAACCCCATTGCCGACCAGGTCGCGCTGATCTTTGAGCTGTATCCCGACGCGGCAACAATCGGCTGCATCTACAACAGCGGTGAGGACAACTCCGTCCTGCAGGCGGGCATCGCCAAGGAAGCCATCGAAGCTGCTGGCAAGAGCTACGTGGAAGTGACCGTAACCTCCACCAACGACGTCCAGCAGGCCATGCAGTCGCTCGTTACGCAGTGCGACGCAATTTATATCCCGACGGACAACACCGTTGCCTCCGCCATGCCGATCGTTTCGGAAGTGGCCAACACCGCCATGATTCCGGTCATCTGCGGCGAATCCAACATGGTTGCGGCGGGCGGCCTCGCCACCCTCGGCATCAACTATTATGACCTCGGCTACCAGACGGGCCTCATGGCGCTGAAAATCCTGCTCGAAGGCGCGGATGTTTCCACCATGCCCATCGAGTTCGCAACCGGCTTTGACGCCGCCTTCAACGCAGAAACTGCGGCGGCCATCGGGCTGACGATTCCCGAACAGTACCAGTCCGCGATTCTGCCCGCCGCGTAAGCGAAAAAGCAGAAAACGCTCGACAGCTATCTTGCTGACAAGGCAAGCGCTCGCGGAACCATTCCGCGCGCGCTTGCCTGCGTTTGGCAAAAGAACCGAATTTCTTCTTTACCGAATTTTTTACAGAATTTTTCTTTGAGGTGGTAAACCATGTGGAACGAATTGACCGGCGCGGTCGGTCTGGGGCTGATCTGGGCGCTGATGACTTTTGGCGTATTCATCAGCTATCGCATCCTCGATATTGCGGATTTGTCCGTCGAGGGAAGCATCACGATGGGCGCTTCCATCGCGGCGGTGAGCATCTCCGCCGGAATTGACCCGCTGCTGGCGCTGCTGCTCTCCTTTCTTGGCGGCATGGCGGCGGGGCTGATTACGGGCGTGCTGCACACGGTGCTCAAAATCCCCGCCCTGCTCTCCGGCATTCTGACCATGATTGCGCTCTGGTCGATCAACCTCCATATCATGGGCAAGGCGAACGTCTCGTTGCTCAAGCAGGCAACGGTTTTTACGCCGTTTACGCAAACGCTCGGCTGGAGCAAGAACATCGCCGTCATCGTGGTGGCCGCCGCGTTCGTTGCGGTCGTATTCCTGCTGCTCTACTGGTTTTTTGGAACGGAGATCGGCTGCTCCGTCCGCGCTACGGGCGACAACCCGAACATGGCGCGCGCGCAGGGCGTTGATACCGACAAAATGAAGCGGCTGGGGCTCATCCTCTCTAACGGGCTCGTCGCCCTCGCGGGCGGGCTGATTGCGCAGAGCCAGTCGTTTGCGGATATCCAAATGGGCACGGGCGCCATCGTAATCGGCCTTGCTTCGCTGATCATCGGCGAGGTGCTCTTTGGGCGCAATACGTTTTTGCGCTCGCTCATCAGCGTGTTCTGCGGCGCGGTGGTCTACCGCGTGATCATCGCGGGCGTTCTGCGCCTCGGCATGCCCGCAAACGACCTCAAGCTCTTTACGGCTATTACGGTTGCGTTTGCGCTTTCGCTGCCAACCATACAAAAATGGGTGCGAGGCCGCGCGGCAAGGGGGCGGAAAGCATGCTGAAGCTCGAACACGTTTCCATCGTTTTCAACCCCGGCACGGTCAACGAAAAGACCGCGCTCGACGACGTGAGCCTGCATATCCAACCCGGTGATTTTGTAACCATGATCGGCGGCAACGGCGCGGGCAAGAGCACGCTGCTCAACTGCGTTTCCGGCGCGTACCTGCCCACGCGCGGCAAAATTCTCATCGACGGCGCGGACGTGACCAACATGCCCGAATACCGCCGCGCGGCGCTGCTGGGGCGCGTGTTTCAGGACCCCATGATGGGCACGTCGGGTAACCTCTGGATCGAAGAGAACCTTTCGCTTGCGCTAAGGCGCGGCAAAAAGCGAGGCCTGCGATGGCAGATTACGGGCGACGAACGGAAGTTTTTCCGCGAACAGCTCGCGCGCCTCGACCTCGGGCTGGAAGACCGCATGACCACGAAAGTCAAACTGCTCTCCGGCGGACAGCGGCAGGCGCTGACGCTTTTGATGGCGACGCTGAGCCGGCCAAAGCTGCTGCTGCTGGACGAACACACTGCGGCGCTCGACCCCAAGACCGCGCTCAAGGTGCTTTCCCTCTCCGACCAGATTGTGGAAGAGAGCAAGCTCACAACCCTGATGGTAACCCACAACATGCGGGACGCAATCAAGCACGGCAACCGGCTCGTTATGATGAACGAATCCCGCATCGCGCTGGACATTGCGGGCGAAGAAAAGCGGAAGCTCACCGTGGAATCGCTGCTCAGCCGCTTCTCCATTGTAAGCGGCAGCGACGAAGTAGACGATAAGCTTGTCCTGTAGCGCAGGATGCAAAAGGACTCCGTAAACTCATTTACGGAGTCCTTTTTTAGTGCTGTGGGGTTTCCAAAGGGGCATTGCCCCTTAGGCCTGGCGGAGCCGAAAATCAGTACTTCCCGAATTCGAAGCCTGCGTCGGCGAGCGCCTGCAGGTTTTCCGGCGGCGTACCTTCGCTGAAGTAGTCGCTCGCGGCGAGGATGAACGCGCCGCGCGGCTTGGCCAGCTCCAGCACGGTCTTTACGCGCTCGCGTACCTGCTGGGGCGTTGCCACCTTGAGAAACGAAATCTGATCCACACCCCCGCTGAGCACGGTCGGCAGCGGAATGATGGACAGCGCTTCGGCCAGCACGGTATCTCCATATGGCGCTTCAGTGAGCGATTCGTACATGTCGATGCCCATTTTGGCATACAGCGTCAAAAGGAACTTCGCGTCGCCGCAGTTGTGGTAGATCATCCGCCCGCCGGCACGGTGAATCGCGTCGATGAGGCGCATTTCGTGCGGCATGACGAACTCTTCAAACATCTTTGGCCCCGCCATGCTGCCGCTTGCCATGTTGCCGCTCACGGAGAGAAAGTCGCACCCCGCGCCGATGAGCTGCGGCACGAGCGCGATCAGCCGGTCGGTAAAATAAGCGATCATGTCGCAATAGAGGTCTTCGTCTACATACGGATCCATGAGCAGGTCGTCGAGTTTTCGGTGGAGACCTACCATATTGAATGCGCCGTGAATCCAGGTGCCGCTGAGGCCGCCTTCGCCCACGAGCTCGCGCGCGCGGGTCAGCTTTGCGCAGTCGTACTGAGGAAGCGACGGCTGGTACTTTTCGAACTGGCGGAAGTCCGCTTCTTCCTTAATAAAATACTCGGTGGTTGCTTCCACGGTTTCGTTGTCGGAAACCTTGCGAAAGGATTTCGTCTGCCGCAGCACGCGTTCCGGCGTGGTGATGGTGCAGATTTCGTTCCAGCCGAGCGCGGCCTGTTTGATCTGCTTTTCCACCTTCCAGTTTTCGCAACTGACAAAACTTTCGTCGAGATAATCCATCATGATATAGCTGCGCAAGAGGATGTCGAAGCCAAAGCGCTTGTAGAGCGCAACGCTGTCCTTAATCGGGTCGGTGGAAGCGCCGCCGTTGTACTCGTTGACAAGATTGTTGTAGATAAACGGCGCAACAGGCACGCGCTCCGTGCGCTTGCCGTTGAACGTATCGAGCAGCAGTTCTCTCGGCGTCATCCCTTATCCCCTCCCGTCAGTCGGTACAATCTGTTGTTTACAGCGCTTCAAACGCAAAGCCCATAAAGCTTGCGAACATCTCGAGTTCCTTGCAGCAGTCGCCATAGACCATTGCGGAGTGATGCGTGCCGCCGCAGAGCGAGAAGCGCTCCAGAAAATCCGCCACCCTTGCGTTCGGGCGGAACCAACCGTTGACGCTTTCGTCCATGCGGTTCTGGCCGACGGCGGGCAGCACTTCGCCCTCCGTGCAGATCAGCGTATACCTGCCATTTCCGTTGGGGGCGAGGTTGACGTAAGCCGCCTTGCCCGCGCGGAACGTGCCGTACGCCACGGTCGGGTTCTCCGCGTTGGTAAACGGAAAGTCCTTTTCGGTCAGCCGGGGCTTGCCTTGACTGATACGGTAGTTGAACTCACCCATGTGGCTTAAAAAGATACTGTTGCCCTTCCAGTCCGGACAGAACATCTCCGAAAACGTCGTTTCAGGGAAGATTGAGAGCAGCGAACCGACCAGCGCCGCGGTGAGCACGTCCCCTTCGCCCGCGTAGCCGGTGCCTTCGGTCATCATGCGCGAGCACTCCGTAAACGGCATGACCGGAAGCGCGGGATTCGAGTTTTCGGTTGCGAGGAAGTTCACCGTCAGCGCGGTGAGGTTTTCCGCTTCCTTCCATTTACGCAGCGCGAGGGAAACGCGCGCCGTGCGGTCGTAGATCGTCCGGGTCACGCTGGGATCCATCGTAAAGAACGCGCTGTCGCGGGCGTACTCCGCATCGATTTCGCTCTGGGTGACCGCGGCAATGCGCGCGGCGCCTTTCTTATCGTCATAGCAGACGACGTCCATGCCGATGTCGCGCTTGAGCTCGTCGAACGGCACATAGAAGTCGCCCATGCCGGTGAACGGATCGCCCACAAGGCCAACGCGGGAAGTACGCATCCGCTTGGCGATGATCGCGCTGCGGCAGGCGCGCGCGGCGCGGCTGAGCACGTCCGATTCCGAATAGTGCCCGGCAAAAATCTGAAACGATTTATTCCTTCGGCGCAGGAGGTTGCAGAGATCCTGCACGCCGTGAATTCCATGGTTGTAGAGAATTTCGTCCGCGTCCACGCTGTTGTCGAACGCGAAGTTCTCCGTGGTGTCCAGTACGATGAGCGGCAGCTTGGTTGCCGCAAGCACGTCCGCGCTCTCCAGCGAGGGCGAGTAGGCAAGGTGCAGCGTCACGATACACGCAACGTCTTCTTGCTCAAACGCTTCGACCGCAGCCTGAAATTCTTCCTTGAGCCGGCAGATCGGCGCGAGTTCAACGTTTAAGCCTTCCGCCGCCAGCGCGCTGCAGATCGTCTGTGCAAAGCGCTCGATTCTGGGGCGCATTTCACGGCAGGTATCGTCATAGAGTTTTAAATAATGTGGTAAAAGGCCAATTTTATCCACCTTCATGTGTTACCTCGTCAGCAGGGTTCATTTTCCGGTATGTCTGTTTTGACTGGTGCTTGCTTATGGAGCTGCCTATGCGGGGGAGGGTTGCTCCCCCGCACGCAGCAGACGATGAATGATTCTTACTTAGTTGCCAGCGGTGACTGCCCAGATGTACTTTTCTTTGAACTGGGCGGCATTTTCCTTGGTGATGACGATGGAGCCGGAGTCGACCGTCTTGGGCAGCGGGTTCACGCCGCCGCCGATGTAGTCGCCGATGACCTTGAGGTCGCCGTTGACATAGTCATGCAGCCACTGGAGGGCGATGAAGCCTTCCACGTAGGAGTTCTGCGCATAGGAAGCGGCGAGTTCGCCGTTTTCGATGAGCTCGAGGGTGGCGGTGTCGCGATCGCGGCCGATGACGACGATCTTGCCGGTGAGGCCCGCTTCGCGAACCGCGGTGCAGGCGCCGACTGCGGTGTAAGCCTGCTGGCCGATGATGCCGACGACGTCCGGGTTGGCCTGAAGAGCCGCGCCGATGTTGGTTGCGGCAACGTTGGCGTCCGCCGTGTCGTCCACTTCCACAACTTCAATGCCGGGGTAGTTGGCGAGGGCTTCCTTGGCGCCGCGGAGGTTTTCCAGAGCGGAAGGCTGACCTGCGCTGATCGCCGTGGAGATGATGACTTTACCGGTCGCGCCGTTCAGCAGCGTGCCCATCTGGGTGCCCATATCGTAGCCGGCCTGGTAGGGGTTGCAGCCGAGGAACGAGAGGCGATTGCTGGGGATATCGGTGTTGACGATGATGACCGGGACGCCCGCGGCAATCGCGTTGTCAACCGCCGCTGCGGTTTCCGGCGACTGGCCGTGCAGAACGATACCGGTGACCTTGTTGGCAACAGCCTGGTCGATGGCCTGGGAAATCTGATCCGGAACGAATTCCTGCGGGCCCGCGTAGTACCACTTTGCGCCAATGGAGTTGGCCGCGTCGCACACGCCCGCTTTCAGCGCGTCAAAGAACTCGAGCTGGAACAGGGAGCCGATGACCACATAGGTTTCTCCCTCGCCGGGGAGCGCCTTTGCGGTTTCGGTGGTGGCGGTCGTCGCGGCGGGCGCTTTCGTTGCACACCCTGTAAACAGGATGGCAACCACCATGAGTACCACAAGTAGAATCGAAGCCTTTTTCATTCTTACTTACCTCCTTATTTTGTATTTCCTCCTTATTCAAAAGGAAACCTAAAACCGTGTGTTAGGGGGTTTTTCCTCCTGACTTAAAGGGAAACCAAATTCGTTTTTTTCTCGCTCGCCTGATCAATTTGATCCGGCAGGCGAATTTTGGGAAACAAGAAACCAGGCGGGGCGTTTTACCCGCGTTTTTGGGGCGTTGTATTGTCTTTGGTGCGTTACATCCGTTTGACCGGTCGAATCAGCCATTGTGCCTGACGAAACCGAATCTCTTCCCGCTTCAGCCGCAGTCCGCCATGCCGGAGGCCAGCGAGATCATCCGCTCTTCCGTGAGCGACTTGTCGTTTTGCAGTACGCCGAAGATGCGGCCTTCAAACATGACGATCACACGATCGCACGAGGCCATGATTTCCGGCAACTCGGAGGAAACGATGAGGATTCCCTTCCCCTCCGAGGCAATCTTGCGAAGCAGCGCGTGGATTTCCGCCTTGGCGCCAACGTCCACGCCGCGCGTCGGTTCGTCGATGAGCATGACTTTGGGGTTCTCCGAGAGCCACATGGAGATGAGCACCTTCTGCTGGTTGCCGCCGGAGAGGTTCATCACCTTCTGGGTGAGAGACGCGCACTTGATGCGGATGGCTTCCACGTAATGCTTTGCGTTTTCAACGATCTTGCCGTAGCTGATCAGCCCAAAGCGCTTGTAGTTCTCCTCGGACGCCGCGGCGACATTCGTCTTGACGTCCTGTTTGAGGAACAGCCCTAGCGACTTGCGATCCTTGGTGATATAGGCAAAGCCGTACTTCTTTGCGCGAATGGTGTTGTGGACGCGAATCTTTTTGCCTTCCAGATAGACCTCGCCGCCCGTTGCGGGACGCCAGCCGAAGAGCGTTTCCAGTAGTTCCGTGCGGCCGGAGCCTTCCAGCCCCGCAATGCCGACGATCTCACCCTTGTGCAGCACAAACGAAACGTCCATGAGCTTATCCCCGCTGGAAAGTCCTTTGGCTTCCAGCAGCACGTCCGTCTGGACGGTGTCGCTCAGGCGATAGTCAAACTCCACGTCGCGGCCAACCATGTAGCGAACGAGCATCTGCTTGGTGGTGTTCTGATCCCGCGGGAAGGTGACGACATGCTCGCCGTCCTTGAGTACCGTGATGGTATCCGCCAGATGCATCACCTCGTCCAGTCGGTGGGAGATATAGATAATCGTTACGCCCTGCCGCTTCATACGGGCGATGAGCTCATAGAGCTTATCCACTTCCACTTCGGTGAGCGCGGAGGTCGGCTCGTCCAGAATGACGACCTTTGCCTCCTGACCGAGCAGGGAGGCGATCTCCACCATCTGCTGGGTGCCGAGGCTGAGCTCGCGCATGGAGCTCTTTTCGTTGATATACGAAAGCCCGCAGTCGTCCAGATGCTCGCGCGTGCGGCGGTAGAGCGCTTTGTAGTCGATCATGCCGCGCTTACGCGGAAAGTCGTTGGCGTTGAGGTTTGTGGCAACGTCCAGATGCACGAAGTTGGAGAGTTCCTGATACACAACTCCTACGCCCGCGCGCAGCGCTTCTTCCGGCGTGCGGAAGTGCACTTCCTTGCCAAAGAGCGTAATGGTTCCTTCATCCGCCTGCTCGACGCCCGCGAGGAGCTTGATGAGCGTGGACTTTCCCGCGCCGTTTTCGCCTACCAGGCAATGTACTTCGCCTTCCTTGATTTCAAACCCGACGTCCTTGAGCGCCACAACGCCCGGGAACCGCTTGGTGATGCCGGAAAGGCGCACCGCGATATTTGTCATTTTCTGCCTCCGATCATACCGGTTGTTCCCGCGCCTACTTGGCGGCGACCTTTCTCTTTTTGCTCAGCTGGTCGACCGCGACCGCCAGGATGAGGATGCCGCCCGTGATGACCTGCGTATAGCTGGGGTTGAGGTAGAGCAGCACGATGGCGTTGTTGATAATCTGCATGAGGGTGACGCCCAGCACCGCGCCGATGAGCTTGCCTTCGCCGCCGTCCATCGAGATGCCGCCGACCAGCAGGCCGACCACGTTGCGGAACTCCAGCTGCGTGCCCGCGTTCTGGCTGCTGCTGCCGAGGCGCGCTGCGAGTACGATGCCCGCGAACGCCGCGATCATGCCGGTAATCATGTAGGAGATGTAGTTGAACTTTTCAATATTGATGCCCGCGAGCCTTGCCGAAAGCTTGTTGGAGCCGATCAGGTAGGCGTTGTGGAAAAAGCTGATGAACTTTACAATGAAGATGCCGACGAGTATGACCGCGAACATATACACGATCGTGGACGGCACGCCGAGCCACGTCGCGCGCCCGATCACCGTAAAGCTCTCGCCAAAGTTGCCGAGCGTCTGCCCGCCAATGATGACCAGCGCGATGCCGCGGTATGCCATCCAGGTGCCGAGTGTTGCAACCAGCGGAGTAACGCCAAGCTTGTTGATGATTACGCCGTTGAGAAAGCCGAAGAACGCGCCGGAAGCAAGGCCGATAATCACGGCTAGAAACGCCGGAACCCCGCCGTTGAGCGCAAGGCCTACAATCGCGCTGGAAAGGCAGAGGTTGGAACCGACCGAAAAGTCGATGTTGCCCGCAATCAGCGAAATAGCCATTGGAATGGCGATCATCATATCGACGCTCATGCCCTGCAGAAGTACGCGAATGTTGCCGGACGTCGCGAACGTGGACGTGGACGACATCAAAGCGATCACGATGATGGCCAGCAGGACGATGAGCGAAAGCTCTCTTGTCTGCAGAATTTTGCGGAGCACGCCCGCAACGGATACCTTGGTACTGCCAGATGTTTTTTCCACCGGTTTGCCCTCTTCTCTGAAGTGTGTAATGAATTTTTGCCGTTTGTTTGGTTGGATTGTTTTTCTCTTCGCCCGTTGTTTCAGAAGCGGGCGTATCAGCCGCAGTGATCAGGAAAGAAACGAAGTTTGAACCATGTGCGCCGGAGGCCTGTTAATAATCCATCAGGCATTCGCTGGTGATGATTGCCAAATCCGAATACTGAATTTTCTCCGGCGTTTCATTATAGTAAAGGTAGTTGAACATCGCCCGCGCGGCCTGATAGGAAAAGAGCTCCGGCCGCTGCTCGATCATCACCTTGAGATAGCCTTCCTTCATGAGCTGTTCGCCCATCTCCGAAAGGTCGAAGCCTACGACCACGATGTCCTTGCGCCCCATATCCCGCAGCACTTCGCCCGCGATATAGGAGTCCGCGTCCGTGCAGAAGAGCCCGCGCAGGCCTTCGTCCACAATGGCGGCCTTGACCATTTCGTAATAGAGGTTGGAGTTGTCCGGTATGTTCAGCTCGAACGGGTGGATGCCGGGGTAATACTCCTTGACCATGTCCAGAAAGCCGCGCTTGCGTTCCTTGGTCTGCATGTGCTCGTGCACCTGGTTGATCGTAAACACGTTGCCTTGCTTACCGATGTAGTTGGCAAGAATCTGGCAGCCGATGCGGCCCGCTTTGTAGGCGTTCGGCCCGATGTAACAGAGCTTATGGTCGGTCATCGCGTCCGCGCCGAAGGTAATCAGCGGGCGCCCGCTGCAGGTAAAGCTTTCGATGAGCGGGTTGAGTTTTGTCGCGCTCTGCGGCTGAATAATCAGACCGTTGACCGACCCGTCCGCAATCACTTCGCGGATGGCCTCCGCCTGCTCTTCCACACTCTTGGTATAGCACTTGCGAATCTCCAGCTCGTAGCCAAAGTCGCGCGTGTCTTCCGCAAACCGCCGAAACCCCCGCTCGACTTCCGGAAAGTACGCCTTCGTCGTTTCGCTGTATATGACGACGACCTTGGTATCTTTCCCCTTGGCGAGGGCGCTGGCGACATAGTTCTTCTGGTAACCCAGTTCGCGCGCCGCGTGCAGCACCGCGCTGCGGGTGCGTTCGTACACCGGTTCGCCGGCCAGAACCTTCTTTACGGTGCGCAGCGCATACCCGGAGCGCTCCGCAACGTCGTTCAGCGTCACTCGTTTATTCTGGTCGACCGGCATACGTCAGGCCTTTCTGTTGCTGCAACTCATTTGTTCATTCATGAACTTGCACCACGTGCACTTTTATTTCTCAATCGGCTGTGAATTTGCCTGAATTGAACCTCGATGGACTCATTATATGCACCCGAATTCCTGCTGTCAACCCGGTTTTTGCAAATATTCTGCCATTGACAACCAATTTTCCGGCGATTACAATAAGAAAAGAGCAATATCCTGCC
Organism: Christensenellaceae bacterium; assembly: GCA_963674535.1. Classification (GTDB taxonomy): domain Bacteria; phylum Bacillota; class Clostridia; order Christensenellales; family CAG-138; genus UBA7703. The sequence goes on from OY771363.1 coordinate 2,919,574, forward strand.
ATAAACTATGCACCTCGTGCACTCTAATAAGCCGCTCCGGCAGAAAGCGTGACAGAACATGTACGGCTATTTTCAGAAAACACCGCTCGACGAAACTTTTTACACCCGTTACCTCAAAGACCGCCTCCCCGCGCGGCTGATCGACGCGCACGCGCACTACGACCTGCCCGAGCACGTAACAAACGTCACCCCGGCAGCCGTCGCGGGCGACTGGGCGCTGGAATGCGGGCTGTTGATGAGCTATGAGGACGCCTGCGCGTATTACAAGACCCTGCTGCCGGATACCGGCGTTTATAAAGTGGCGCTCCCCTGGCCGCTTCGGGACGTGGATACCCACGCCAACAACGCTTACGTTTCCCAACTGACGGAGCACGCGGAGGTGCGCTCGCTTTTGACCACGCGGCCGGAATACGGCGCGGCCTCGGTCGAACGGACGTTCCGGGAGGGGTGTTTTTCCGGCTTTAAGCCGTACCCTTACATGGCCAGCGCGACCAAGGGCGCGGAAGTAAGTATTTTCGAATTTTTCACCCACGAGCAGTTCACGCTTGCCAACAAACTCGGCGCGCCGGTGCTCATGCACCTACCCCGCGCAGGAAGGCTCCCCGCGCCGGAAAACGTATCCGAAATCCGGACGATTCTGGATCGCTACCCGAACGTCAAACTCGTGGTCGCGCACTTTGGCCGCTGCTTCAACGTTGAATACTTCGAGCGCGCGCTGGAGCTGTTCGGCGAGGATATCCACCGTTTCTGCTTCGATACGGCTGCGGTGCTCAACCCCGCCGTGCACAAGCTCGCGCTTGCCGAGTTGGACTGTCGCAACATCCTGTTCGGCACGGACTTCCCCATCCTGCTCTGGCACGGCAAGCGGGAATGGAAAAACGGAACGTACATCAACCTCTGCCGCGAAAACTTCGGCTGGAACAAGCACTACTATCCAGAAGACGAACCAAGCTACACGTTCTTTGTCTACGAACAGCTTAAAAACATGCTCGATTTGATCGGCGACGACGAAGAGAAAAAGAAAGCCATCTTCTTTGAAAACGCCAAACGCGTTTACTTCGATTATCCGCAAGGAGGCGCGCAGGCATGAACAGCGATTTGACCAAACATTTGGGCAACATGGATCAGCTCGCGGGCATCCGCCTCAGCCGTCTGGAGAGCGGAAACGCCGCGGGAAAGCGCATTGCGGAAGTGTACAACGCCGCGGGGCTTCGCTTTACCGTTCTGCCGGATAAATGCATGGACTTGTTCGACCTTACGTATAAGGGCGTGAACATCGCGTTCCATTCAAAGAACGCGCTTTCGGCGGGCGAACCGTTTTACCCCGTTCCGAGCGAGTTCTTCGGCTACTGGTCGGGCGGCATGCTCGCCACCTGCGGGCTAAGCAACATCGGCGGCGCGGATGAGACCGACCCCACGTGCATTCACCCGATTCACGGGCGGATCGGTTACCAGAGCACGGACTGCTTTGGTTACGACTGCGCCTGGCAGGGCGAGGACTACGTGCTCACGCTAGAAGGGCGCATGCGCGAAACGCGTCTCTACGGCCGCAGTCTCGAGCTGCGCCGCCGCATCCGCACGAGTCTGAACGCGAGCGAAGTCGAAATCACCGACACCATAACGAATTGTTCCGACGCGCCGGAACCTGTTTTTCTGCTCTACCATTTCAACTTTGGCTATCCTCTGCTCTGCGAACAAAGCGAGTTCTTCTGCCCGCCTTCGGAGCAAACCGAGTTGAGCGATATTGGAGACAGGAACTTCCGCTCCATGACCGCGCCGGTTGACGGGTCGGCACATCAAACCTTCCGGCACAAACCTCCGCAAGGCGGAACGACAGTTGCAGGGTTGTATAATCCCAATCTGGAGCTCGCGGCGTACCTGCGGTTCGATTCCGCCAAGCTTCCGTACTTTCTGGAATGGAAGTGCATGAAGTCCCATGACTACGTGCTCGCCATCGAACCCGTCAACTGCCCGGTAAACGGGCGCGCGTCCGATCTGACGAGCGGTAATGTGCCCATTCTCGGCGCGTACGAAAGCGTTACCTATCATGTCGTGCTCGGCGTTTCGGAAGGCGAAGCGGCAAGAAAATTGATTTCCGAAAGCAAATCATAAGAAATTTTTTATTTTTTCCTGTATAATGGGATGCAACGACAACGTTTACCAGAATCTGGCAAGGTGGAAAAAGCTATGTATGTCATCGGCCTCGATATCGGCACAACCGGAACCAAAGCGCTCCTGATGGACGACAGCGGCACCGTCCTCGGCAAGGGCTATCAGGGCTATGCGCTCCTCGCCAACGGCAGCCATGTTGAGCAGGACGCCAACGAGTGGATCAACGCGAGCGTTGCCGCCATCCGCGCGGCGATTTCCGGCAACGAGCACCTGAAAATCGAAGGGATTTCCGTCTCCTCGCAGGGCGCGAGCATGGCGGCGGTGGACCGCGCGGGAAAGCCGATTGGAAACGCTTTGACCTGGATGGATACCCGCGCGGGCGAGCAGGCCGCGAGTTTGGAGCGCGCGCTCGGCAACGACTACGTCTACCATATGAGCGGCTGGCGCATCTTTCCAACGCTCGACGCGGCAAAGATACTCTATCTGCGCGAAACGGGCGCCTGCCCGAACGCCGCAAAGTATCTTTCGACCATCGAAATTGTCAACGAGTTTCTCACGGGGCGCGCGGTCATCGACCCGACCAACGCAGCCATCCGACAGCTCTTCGATATTCAAAAAGAGGACTGGGACGAGCGGATGCTTTCCGCGGTCGGCATCACGCGCGACGAACTGCCCGAAATTCAAAAAACAGCGTCGCTTGTCGGCGGGCTGACCGCAGAAGCGTCAAAACTGACGGGGCTTAAGGAAGGCACGCCCGTCTACAGCGGCGCGCACGACCAGTACTGCGCTTCCATCGGCGCCGCCGCCATTACGGCGGGGGATATGCTGCTCTCCGCCGGAACCACATGGGTCGTGCTGGGCTTGGCGGACAAGCCCGTATACTCCAAGTCCTTCATCGCTTCCTCTATCCATCCCGTGGACGGGCTCTACGGCGCAATGGCTTCGCTCTCCGGTTCCGGCGTGTCGCTGGAGTGGTATAAATCGAAGTTTCTGCCCGGCGTGGACTACCGTTCACTCGATCGTGAGGCGGAAGCGCGCGAAATCGGAGATTTGTTCTTCTACCCATACCCGCTCGGCGCGGCCTACCCGCTCTGGAACTCCAACGCCCGCGCAGCCTTTACGGGGGTCACGCTGGAGCACGACCCCTACGCCTTTACGCGCGCCATTCTCGAAGGCGTCGCGTTCGGCGTGCGCAGAACGCTGGCGGACTTTGCGGAAAACGGCTGCTCGGTCAAGTCCCTCAAGGTCATTGGCGGCGCGGCAAAGAGCGCGCTCTGGACGAGCCTGATCTGCGATATTACGAACGTGCCGCTGGAGCTCATGCAGGAATCCGACGCCTGCGCGCTGGGAGCGGCGGTCATTGCCGCCGTCGGTGCGGGCGCGTTTACGTCTTACCGCGCGGCGACGGACGCAATGGTGCACCGCGCGCGCATGCAGCAGCCCGAGCCTGAACGCGCCGCGTATTACGCGGCAAAGTACGCCAGGTTCTGCTCGCTTTGGGATCACATATCCCCTTATTACCGCTGAACTGCGAACGGTTTCTACGCCGCCCAAACGGGCGGCGTTTTTTTTTGCTGCAGATTGAGTCCCGAAAGGCTCTGAGACGTAAGCCTGCCTTTTCGCGCGCAATAAAGCGTTTGTTTTGAACCGCGGTTGCTTGCCTCGCGCTATTTTTGCGCATTTTCCAATGTTCTAAGTAACGCTTATGTAACACTGTTCTCGTGCTTTCCCATTTTCTCAACGATTTCCGGCAAAAACGCACCCAAAAAGAGTTTTGTGACGCAATAATATATTTTATTTTCTTTTATGAGCCTTCTATATGAAACGGATGTGTAACAAAATGCGCGTAAACTATTATATGTAAGGATAAAAAAGGAGCAAGTATCATGAAGAATAAGAAAGCGCGGACAACCCTCCTGGCCATCGGCATGCTGCTGCTGGCGCTGGCGTTGCTGTCCGGCTCGCGGCCGCTCCAGAAGGAACTCTTCTCCACGCAGACCAGCGGAACAGTCGACACAGAAAATTCGAACGGACTCGAGCAGATTGCGGATGAGCCGGCGCCGCTCGCAGGCCCCGCCGTCGCCGCGCCGCAGGCGGTGCAGCTCATCACGGAACAGGAACCCGTCGCGGAAAAACCCGCGCCTGTCGATCCCGCACCCGTCGATCCCGCGCCGGAAGAACCTGCACCCGAAGAACCTGCACCCGAAGAGCCTGCGCCGGAAGAGCCTGCGCCCGAAGAACCCGCACCCGAAGAGCCTGCGCCGGAAGAGCCTGCGCCCGAAGAACCCGCACCCGAAGAACCCGCGCCCGAAGAACCCGCGCCCGTTACCCTTTCCGCCGCGCAGAAACTGCTGGAGCGTTCGTATGCGCTGCTTGCGCAGTACAACGCCTGCACCACCATGGAAGAAAAACGCGTGCTGTTGGGAGCCGGCAACTACTCGCTGGGCAACGACGCGCTGCGCACGAAACTGCTCGCCGACATGGGCGGCAGCTGGGAACAGTTGGAAGAAGAAGTGACGGACGCCACGGAATACCAGCAGGATAAAACGCTGTATGTGCAGGTTTATATGTCCGGCTCGTCGAGCGACTTTACCCCGGTCGTTTACACCGCGCCGAACTCCAACCGGAGCGGCAACCAGTGGGCGACAAACCTTGTTTACGTCGAGGACGAGGAAACCTGGATGGAGTACGTCAAAAAGCACAAGTACAATGACTCCCGTGTTGTCTACTATGTAACCGAGCTTGCTCCCGAAGATTCCTGGGATGCCCTGCAGGAAACTATGGAAACCAGCGACCTCTGGCAGGAAGTGGAACTGGAAGAGGAAGCCCCCGCGGAAGACGCCGCACCGCTGACGGACGCCGCCCCCGTGGAAGGATAAGAGCATCTCAAACGCAATTTCCGGCGCAGCCAACATCGGCTGCGCCGGTTTTTATTCCGCCATGCCGATTCGGCATACCCTCTGAATGCAATGCCATCTTGTTGAACGGCGCGGCACACGCTATGATGAAAGTAGAATCTGATTCAGCAAGGAGGCCTGTTATGGAACCCGAAAAGACGTACAGCCTGAAAAAGTCCCTGCTCGTTTCCCTTGCCGTGGCGCTCGCGCTGACCTGCGCCACCTACTTTCTCTCCCTCACGCTCGGTCGATTTCAGTCGACTCTGCTGCCGGATTCCGGCGCGAGCTGGTATTACTGGAAACTGCCGCACCCGGAGCTTTGGGCGAGCATCTCCATGTGGGTGTTCTACGCCGCCCACCAAATCGCCGTTTGGTGGCTGATTGCGCGCCTGCGTCATCAAGCGCCCGTACCGAAAGGCAGAATCGGCAAGACGAACCTGCTGCTGTTGATCGTCAACGCCGTATTCATCGTTCTCCATCTCGTGCAGACTACGCTGTTCTACGATGCGCTGGCGCAATTTACGCCGGTTTGGAGTTCGCAGGGATCGGTCATCGTGATGCTCGTGATGGTCCTGATTCTGCTCAACAATCGCCGCGGGTTGTTCTTTGGTAAAAAAGTCGCCCTGCCGCAGATCGGCGTTTCAATGGTGCAAAAAACGCACGGTTTCTACATCGCCTGGGCGGTGGTCTACACCTTCTGGTTCCACCCGATGGAAGGAACGCTCGGCCACCTGCTCGGGTTTTTGTACCTGTTCCTGCTCATGGGTCAGCTCTCGCTCGCCCGAACGAGCTGGCACATGAACATAAGGTGGATTACTTTTCTGGAAGTGTTCGTGGCCTTCCACGGCGCGGTGGTCGCCATCATCGCCAAAAACGGCATGTGGCCGATGTTCTTCTTCGGTTTTCTGATGATGTTTATCGTAACCCAACTATACGGCGTGCTCAAAAACCGGGTCGCCATAGCGGGCATCATCGCAAGCTATGCTGCTCTCGTACTCACAACGTACAGCGGTGCGCTGAAAAACCTCTTTACCGGCACCCCAGTCGGTTGGGCAAGTATCCACCAAATTACGTGGATCCCCATCATTCTCTACCTGCTGGTGTTCGTGCTGGTTTGGCTGCTGCAGGGTGTCGGGATTCTGCTCAAGCGCAGGCAGGCAAAGTAACCAACTAAACTTCAACTCGTCCGAAACGCCGTGGAAACGCTTCCGCGGCGTTTTTTTTGTTTCGGATAGCGATCAAATCCGAACGGATATTGACAAAGCGTTTTCCGTGTGTATAATTGAATTTGCAACTGTTGATCTTTCAACAATCTATAAGGAGCGCGAACATGAATTTTTCGCAGTTACATATGCTCATCAAGCTCGGTCAAGAATTCGGGCACGAGCAGATTCGCGACGCGGGGTTTACGGACACCGAGCACGCCATCTGCACGTTCCTCTGCTTCCACGACCGCGTCTCGCAGGATGCCATCGCCAACGCGCTGCTTCTGGATAAAACCACGGTCGCAAAATCGCTTAGCGCTATGGAAACCAAAGGGCTTATCGTCCGCAAACAGAACGAGTGGAACCGACGCATGAACATCATCCAGATTTCCGAAGCGGGCAAGGCCAGCGTCAGCGGCAGCATCCATCTTTACGACGAGTGGCTCGCCGAACTCTGCTCCTGCTTAAGCCCCGAAGAACAGCGCCAGATGGACGGCTACTTTAACCGCATCATCGACGCAGCCGTCAAGCGGCGGGAAAAATAAACGATACCGAATCGAAAGGATTTATCAATGGCACAAAATCCAACGCAAGACTCAGCGCAAAAACAGCCTTCTCCGTTTGTCACAGTACTGAAGAAAATCGGCAGCGGGCTGAAAGCCTACCTGACCGACTGGAAAAACCTCCTGGGGCACGCCCTGCTCGGCGTTTTCTTCGTGGTCATCGCCGTCTGGGCGCCCATCAACCTCTGGCTTAAACTCGGCATCATCGCCTGTTTGATCGGCTTGAACATCCTCAGAATGCGCCTGAAATCCAAAAAGAATGCAAAGGAGAGCATACCGGAATGAGTTCGTTTAAAGATCTTCGTATCGTCGATAACTTCTATCAAACTTCGGCGTTTTTCCCCATGCCGACCATCCTCGTTTCCACACTGGCGGAGGACGGCCAAACGTCGCTGGGTTCCTATTCGCTGTGCTTTCCGTACTACGTGGCGGGCAAGGACTACTACGCCATGCTTCTGGAAACGCGCAACAGCTCCAACACCGCGCAGAACATCCTCCGCAGCACCACCTGCGCGCTGAACTTCATTGAGGACAGCCGCGCAAACTTCAAGGAAGCGGTCCGCCTTGGCTTTCCCGGGGAAACCTGCGCCGAAAAGATGAAGGACTGCCGCTTTGCGCTGGAAGAGGGGCAGGCGGGAGGCGAACGAAAGCGCCCGCTCGTGGTGAAGGAAGCCTACCAGGTGATGGAATGCACCTGGATGTCCGAACTGGACGGCGCGGGCGAAGATTACCTGCGCGTAGGTCAGCTTGAGGGCATCGAGCCGCCGTACCACAGCTTTAACGGCATCACCAGCAAGTTCGGCACGCACTTTATCCTGCGCGTGGATAAAATCCTCATGAAGGAACGCTTCTACAACGCCATCGTGGGCGGGGTCAAGGCGAGCACGTTCCCGCGCGTTCCGGTGGATTACGGCTACCGCGACAATACGCACTTCTGGTACACGCGCTTTACGCGCCCGCTCTCCGAGCGCATTGCCGCGGGCAAGGAAGCGGAGCTTTCCACCGTGGTGTACGCCGCAAGCCGCGTCGATCCGGAGATCAAGTTTACCGAGGAAGCCTGCAAGACGCTGGTCAAGGTGCCGCGCGTGTTCCTCAAAGCCGCGCTGCAGGGTTGTGTGGACTGGGCAAAACAGAACGGAGTCAGCGTGCTGGATGTCGAGCACATGGCGATCATCCGCGACAAACGCGGCGCGGAAAAGAAGAAATAGCGCATTTTTACACAAACAAAAAACGCCGGGAGACCGGCGTTTTTTGATGCTGATAGAATCGGTGTTACGGCTGCATCGCTCCAAAGAGCACGAGCCAGGCGAGAAACGATTTTGCCACGAGGCTCAGCACGATATACACGCGCTCGCCGTAGGCGTAGTCCTTCCATTTGCCGACGCGCTTATACTGCAGAACCATGTTGATGGGGAACGTGTTGAACGCTACGAAGTACGTGCCCACAATCGCCCAGACGAACCACGGCACCATGTCGAAATTGCCCGTGCCGAACATGTACAGAAGGATCGCCACCCAGGGCGCTAACCCGGCGATGGAACCCCAAACGAACGGGCCCCATTTTACCTTGGATTTTTCCGCTCCGGAATTGAGTTGCTCCATCACGAGCCCGAAGAGGTTCATGGAAGCGTTGACAACGAATATGAGCACCAGCAACGCGATGTCGTAAATGCCGAACAGTGTGCTGATGAGCACGATCATGATGGACGAGCTCAGCGCATACTCAAACCAGCGGTACTTATTGATGCCGTTTCGGATGCCTTCGATGTACTTTTCTCCGCTGAGATAGATAATTCCGTGCGCAAGCGCCGAGATAAAGAGAAACGATGCAACGAGGATTCCGAACGGAAGCTGGAACAGCGCTTTGCTCGCGGGCTCAAGCGATTTTGTCATTACGTTGAAGGTCAGATAGTTCTGTGTGATCGTCGGCTGAAATTCCGCGATCTTCTGTATGACGCTGGTTGCTAAAAAGAGCATGATCACGGCCTGAACCAGATGGACGGCGCCCATGATCAAATTAAACCGGCGGAGTTTTTTGAATTTCAATTCCATTTGTATGCCCTCCCTTTCTGGCTCTATCATACTATATTTACAGTGATTTTCGGTGATTTCATCACAAATGTTAGATACTAACACAAAACAGCGGCGTTTCTGCCGCTGTTTTGGTGTTTCTAGGTTTGAAGCTGTCAGTTGCCGAGTTCCACGCTGATGGACGTGAACGTATCCAGCAGGTCTTCCACGGCGAGGGCTCGCTTCTGTTCGCCGGAGCGGTCGATGACCGCCTCTCCGCGATGCATCATCACGAGGCGGTCGCCGTAGGCAACGGCGTAACGCAGGTTATGCGTCACCATCACGGTGGTCAGGTTCCGCTTTTGCACAAGTTCGCTCGTCAGTTCCATAATGGTTTCGGAGGACTTCGGGTCGAGCGCCGCGGTATGCTCGTCCAGAATCAATAGGCGGATATCGCTCATAGTCGCAATCACGAGCGCCAGCGCCTGCCGCTGCCCGCCGGAAAGGGTGCCGACCAGCGTGTCGAGCCGGTTTTCCAGCCCCATGCCGCACTGGCTCAACAGCGCGCGGTAATGCTCCCGCCTGCTCTTTGAAACGCCGCGCCCCAGCCCGTAAGGCTTGCCTTTGTTATCCGCCAGCGCGAGGTTTTCGAGAATCGTCAGATGCGAGCAGGTGCCCGCCTTGGGGTCCTGAAACACACGCCCGATCCAAGAAGCGCGCTTGACGGCGGAAACGCTCGTGATATCCCGCCCATCGAACACGATTTTGCCCGCGTCGGGGCGCATGGTGCCGCAGACGAGGTTGAGCAGCGTGGTCTTTCCGCTGCCGTTGGAGCCGATGACGCTGACGAACTGCCCTTCGGCAACGCCGAACGAAAAGCCCGAAAACAGTCGCAGTTCATCCGGCGAGCCGGCGTTGAACGTGGTTTGAATGTTGTTGAGTTCAAGCAGCATGGCTCTGCCTCCTTTTGAACAGCGACTGGAACAGCGGCTTTTCCCCCGCGACCAACGCCAGTACGAACAGCGCCGCCATCAAGAGCTTGAGATACTCCGTAGGCAGGCCCAGCGCCAGCGCAACGGAGAGGCAGGCTTTGTACACAACGCTGCCGAACACCACCGCCGTGGTCGGGCGGATGCGTTTAAAGCCTTTGAACAGGCTCAACCCGATGATGACCGAGGCCAGCCCCAGCACGACCATACCCGTTCCCATCTGCTGGTCGGCAGAGCCTTTCGCCTGCGCGATGACCGCGCCGGAGAGCGCCGCAAAGCCGTTGCCGATGGCGAGGCCGAGAATCTTGCTCCGTCCGGGGTCGCGGGAAAGCATGGTCACAAACCCCGCGTTGTCGCCCGTAGCTCTGAGTAATAGTCCGCTCTTGGTGCGCAAAAACGCGTCCAGCAGGAGTTTACAGACGATCACGAGCACAAGGTTCACCGCGAGCTGGCGAATGTAAAAACCGCCGAGCGTTTCCGGTATCAGCGACGCGGGAAACGCCGAAAAGATGGTCGGCTTGCGGAAAAACGAGGCCACGCTGTTGCCGCCGTTGAACAGAAACAGAATCACGAGGTTGACCGAGAGCAGCGCCGTGAACATCAGAATTCCGCTGAGCAGCGGGCGGATTTTGAGCTTGACGTGCAGTACTCCCGTAATAGCACCAAACCCCGCCCCCGCGAGAAACGCCGCGAGCAGACAGAGCCACGGGTTCACGCCGTGGAGAATCAGCACGCCGGTGAGAACCGCCCCCAGCGGCATGGTGCCGTCCACGGACAAGTCTGGAAAATCGAGAATGCTGTAGGTCAAATAGACGCCAAAGGCGAGGAGCGCGTACATCAGCCCCTCTTCGAGCGTCACCTTGAGAACGTTAATGATGACTTCCATGAAATAAACCTGCTTTCCGTTCCTCCGGCGTTTTTTGCCGCGCGGCAAGCCGGAGCAAATCGGGATTGCGCCCGGGCGGCTTTCCGCCCAATATTATCGAGGAAAAAACCTTGCGGAAGGCCGGTTTTCCAGCCTTCCGCTTCGTGAATTTTTACTTGTTGAGGAACCGTTATTCGGCGGTTGTGGTCACGAGCGTCGCCTTGGCGTAAGCTTCCGGCAAGGTCATGGCAAACGATGCGAGCACGTCGCTGTTGACGACAGGAACCGCGTCCGTAATGGTCTTGACCGCCATGGTGGAAGCATCTGCGCCGCCCAGCACATCCAGCGCCATCTGGCCGGTCACGCGGCCAAGTGCGAGGTAGTCGAGGCTCACGGAGGCAAGGCAGCCCGCCGTCACCTGCGTCTCTTCCGAACCGTAGACCGGTACGCCCGCGGCGTTGGCCTGTTCGAGGAGGATGGCGAGGTTGTTGACCACGTTGTTATCGGTAAAGTTTGTCAGGCAGTCCACCTGCGCGCAGAGGGTTGCCGCCGCCTGCGGGATATCCGCCGCGGACTGCACGCCCTGGGAAACGACCGTAAAGCCGTACTGCGGGGCGAGTTCGTTGAGCGTTTTCAGCTGGGAAACGGAGTTTGCTTCGCTCGTGGTATACAGAACGCCCAGGTTGACGGCATCCGGCTGGAAGGCGCGAATGAGCTGCAGCTGCGCGGAGAGGTCGAGCACATCGCTGGTTCCGGTGCAGTTGCCGCCCGGCGCGGTCATGTCGTCCACAAGCCCGGCGGCAACGGGGTCGGACACGGCGCAGAAGATCACGGGGATATCCGTATTGGCCGTCGCGGCGTAGGCGGAGATGGCGGCCGGGGTCGCGATGGCGATGATCAGGTCATACGCCTTGGCGGCCATGTTCTTTGCGATGGTATCGCAGGTGGCGGAGTCGAAGTTGCCGTTCTGCAGGTCGATTGTGATACTCGGATCCGCCGAGAGGATTTCCGCAATGCCGTTGTAGCAGTTATCCAGCGAAGGGTGGCTGCCGAACTGCAGGACGCCGACGGTAAAGGTTTTTTCGGCGGGCGCTTCTGTTGCGGCGTCGGTCGCGGCGGGCGCTTCTGTCGTTTCAGGCGTGGTCGCAGCGGTGCATCCCGCAAACAAAGCGAGTACAAGAAGGATCGAGAGGGCAACTGCGGTGGCTTTTTTTAATGTGTTTTTCATGATAATCTCCTTTTTATTCAAAACCGTTATTTTTCATTTTAGTCGGGTGATGGTAAACCATATCTCCGCTTCACCATCGTCTGCCCGGCAGTTTGAGTCGTCCGGTAACTGTTTGAATCAGCATAAAAAAATCCTGCCCTATCGTTTTTTGATAGGACAGGATGCATTTCTTCCTGCGGTGCCACCTACATTCGCCCGTGTGAACGGACGCTCTTTGCCGCGTACCAACATACGCGCGCCGCTGTAACGTTCGGCTTACGTTCCGTATCGTCCCTTAAGCGGGAGTTAGCGGACCCTCATGAGCCCATTCATCCATCGTTTCGCGGCCGGATTCCCACCATCGCCGGCTCTCTTGACGCCAAATCGTTTGGACTACTCTTCTCAATCGCAGGTTTGTCTTGGTGCGTATACTAACATCGCGCTGAGGCGATGTCAATACTTATTTGTGAAAAATCGTATATCATTTTTTCGACGTTCCGGCAGAATCGCAAAAAAGTGCCAAGGTCCGCGCGTTTTTTGCGTTACAGATTAAAGGCAAACGTCAACGCCGCCATGCCGATTCCGACCAGAGCGACGATGAGGTTCTTTGAGCCGCTCTTCTTACTGTAAAGAATAGCGAACACCGTGCTCAGCGCAAGCGGAATCATAAGCCCGATCAGCTTTGGCATCTGCGTTCCGGGCTGGCCATTGGCCGTTACCTGCATCACCAGCGTATCCGGCAGGATGATCATGCCGAGCACGAATAAAAGCACGGAAACAATGAGAATCAGTATCATAATGGCCAATCGTTTTTGATCCGTCATAAACTGTTGTTCTCCCCCTGTCGACGGGCGTTCTTTCCATAAACCGTAAACCCGCCACCCGTACGGCTCCATTATACGCCCGCCGGAGCCGGAACGGTACCCAAGGCTGCATGGCTCACGGATGCGCCAAACAGACAGTCTGGCTGTCTAAAACAGCGGGTGCGGAACGAACGTCTTGCCTTGTTAAGCCGCGCGAACGTCCGTTGCCTGCCGAAAATGCTCCTTGCGGATTCCCTCGGAATACGGTATGATATGGCCAGTGGCTAAGCCACGATAATCTCCTGTAATTAATCGGCAGAGACGGTTTCGTTGGAAAGGATTCTCATGAAGCACGCAGCAGCAGCAACATTTGTACCCGAAAGCATCCGCGCGCAGGTCACGCGGGAACTGGAGCGCCGCATCTTCTCCGGCGAGCTTGCCGTTGGCGAGCGTCTGCCGCCGGAGCGGGATCTGGCCAAACTGCTGGGCGTGAGCCGGAGCCTCGTCAACCTCGCCATTCTCGATTTGGAGAGCATGGGCTTTGTGCGCATCGTACCCCGGCAGGGGACGTTTGTTGCGGACTATAAAACGCAGAGCACGCCGCAGATGCTTCTTTCGCTGATGACCCACGGCGCGGAGGACGCCAACGCGGAACTCTTTGCCAGCATGATGGAAACGCGCCGCCTGCTGGAAACCGAGTGCGCGCGCCTCGTTACCGAAAAAGCCAGCGACGAGGAGATACAAAAGCTCTCCGTCCTGCTCGACGAAATGCGCAATACCCGCGAATCCACGCAGTTTTCCGTTGCGAACTTCCGCTTTCACCGCGCCATGCTGGCCGCCAGCGGCAATATCGTATACGCCATGATCTTCCAGTCGTTTGAACAAGTAGTATTGTACTATGTTACATGCTATTTCACAACGCCGGAGCGCATTTCCCTCTCGATTGAACAGCACGAACAGCTCATGGAAGCCCTGCGCGCAAGGGACGCTCAGCGCGCGCGCATCGAAATTGAACGCATCATGGAGGAGGGTATTTCGAACCTCACGCGGATGTTCTCGCCAAAGGAGATTCAGTCGAAAACTCCGCCAAAGCTCCGTATCTAGCCCCGGATTCTCGATCATAAGCACATTCTGTTCCGTCTTTCTGCCAACTCTTTTGTCTTGGGCATGTTTGCCGTTCCGTTTTTCAGCCAGTCCGTACCGCTTGTGTTCTATTGAACGAAACAAACCATATCTGAAACAACAAATCATATCGGGAGGTTAATCTGTATGAAGCGCAAAGCCAATCTGCCTTTGATCGCCTGGGTCTGCTGCCTTGCGGTCATGTTCGCCTGTATGGCGGTTGCCAACGCCTACCAGACCGACTTCGGCAAAGTCGAAGTCACGCGCGGAGCGTTTGCAACCGATAACGGCGGCGTTATCACCTACAAGCTCTACCGCCCGGTTTCGGCGACGGCGGAAACGCCCGCGCCCGCGGTGCTGCTCATGCACGGCTACCAGAACGACAAGGATACCTCCAGCTCGTACGCCATGGAGCTTGCGCGGCGCGGCATCGTCGCCCTCTCGATCGACCAGTACGGCCACGGCGGCACTTCCATCGGCATGCTCGCGCGCGGCTACACGCATCACAAGCTGCCCAACTGGGACAAGGTCGTCAACGGGCCGGAACGGTTCCTCTTGATGATGAACTTCAACACCTCGGACTTCTTTACCAACCTTGCGGACGTTCCGGGCGATACGCTGGGGGATACCTCCATGGGCGGGCGGACGATGTACGCTTACCTCTCCACCCTGCCGTTCGTGGACGCCGACAACATGGGCGTGACCGGACACTCGATGGGTACCTGGTCGAGCTGGAGCGTTGCCGCCACCGATCCCAGCGTCAAGGCGGTCGTTCTGCAGTGCGGCGAGCTCTTTCCCAAAAGCTACTACGACAGCGAAGCGATTCACTTCAACAACGTACTTTTGATTCAGGCGCGCTACGACGAGTTTACATGTTTTCTCGACTATACAAAGTCCGTGCCGGACAACTTGGTCAATACGGAGCTGCGCTACAAGGAGTTTGCAGGTCAGGACGAACCGATTCAATGGAACACCACCTACGGCTCCTTTGCCGACGGCACCGCGCGGCGCATGGAGCTGATTACCAACGCCAACCACCGGCTGGTTACCATCAACAACCACGCCATCGCAACCGCCGTGGACTGGTTTGAGACCGCGTTCCAGATGGATTCCTCCATCGCCTCCACCAACCAGACCGCGCTCATCAAGGAGACGCTCCTGTTTTTCGGCACGCTGGCCGCGCTTGCTTCCGTGCTGCCGCTGTTGCTGCTGTTGTTGAAAGCCAAGTTCTTTGCGCCCTGCGCGCAGCCCATGCCGAGCCGTCCAGAAACGCTGCTGCCGAAGAACAAATGGTGGGGTGCGGCGCTCACGGCCATCCTCATCAGCGGGCTGTCGTATCCGTTTTTAACCCAGCTTGGCCACGGGCTTGTCCCGCTGCCGGAAAACGTCTTCCGCATGACCATTGGAACCGGCGTGATCACCTGGTTTGTGTTCCTGGCGCTTATTGCGTTCTTCATGCTGCGGCGTTGGTTTAGGCGCGGCGCAGGCAAAAAGATGGGAGCCACTCTCTATGATTTGGGTCTTGCCAGTGAGAATGCGCAGGATAAGCTCCCTTGGGGCGTCATCGGTAAATCCGCATTGCTGGCGCTGATTCTCGCGGGTTCGATCTATATTTACGTAACGATCTTTACGCAGCTTTATTCGCTGGACTTCCGCTTTGTCTGGCCGCTGCTCAAGCCCTTTACGCTGGAGCGCTTCTGGCAGTTCCTGCTCTACCTGCCGTTCTACCTCGTGTTCTTTACCATCAACGGCGGCGCAAAGCTCTATGGCCAGCTACGGCAAAAGGAGCTCAAGTCTCCGGCGGCAACCCAGCTTGTCTGGTGGCTCAAGGGCAGTCTGGTGATGATCGGCGGATTGCTTCTCGTCTGCCTCATCGAGTACATTCCGTACTTTGCGGGAATCGGGCCGGGGATGGACATCCTGTTTTCGTCCACATTCGGCGGGCCGTTCATCTCGTTTTTGATCGTGATCATTCCGCAGTTTATCCTGTTCTTCTTCCTCTCGACATTCGCGTTTCGCAAGACCGGGCGCGTCTATGTCGGCTCCGTGCTGCTGGCGCTCCTCGCCATCTGGGCGGTCACGGCGGGTTCGAGCATGCTGTAAGCATTTCCTTTCAAACTACCTTCGCACTCCAGAGAGCCGGTTTCTAAACCGGCTCTCTGTGTCGTATGCGGCAGTTCCGTTGCGCTGGACGCAAAACGCGCTAAATATTGTACCTTCCGTTGCTTATTACGCAACCATACAGCAAATAGCGCATTGCGCTTTGGGCTGCCTGTATATATGATAGGATCATAGGATCATTCATTTCTCCAGACTTTATGCGGCTTTCCGGCCGTTTTCGCCAGTCCGTTCAACAGTTTTACCGAAAGGAGATTTCCGGCGCATGCTCGACTGCTCCGCCATCCGACGCTTCAGCGCGGATATTCGAATTTCCACCATCCGCTCGCTCGAACGCGCGGGCTTTGGCCATATCGGCGGGTCGATGTCCATTGCGGACGTGCTGGCCGTGCTCTACGGCGGAATGATGCGCATCGACCCCGCGCATCCGTGCTGGGACGATCGCGATTACCTCGTGCTCAGCAAGGGTCACTGCGGTCCCGCGCTCTATGCCGCGCTCGCGCTGAAAGGATACTTCCCCATGGATTGGCTCGACACAGTCAACCAGCCCGGCACGCGCCTGCCCAGCCACTGCGACCGGCAGAAGACGCCGGGCATCGACATGACAACAGGTTCGCTCGGGCAGGGGATTTCCGCCGCGGCTGGCATCGCGCTGGGGCTGAAGCTGCAAAAGAAGGACAACTTCGTGTTCTGCATCGTTGGCGACGGCGAACTGCAGGAAGGCCAGGTCTGGGAAGCCGCCGCCAGCGCCGCGCATCAAAAGCTTGACCGCCTCATCGTGTTTGTGGACGAAAACAAACGCCAGCTCGACGGCTACCTCTGCGACATCTGCGAGTCCCGCGACCCCGTGGAAAAGTTCCGCTCCTTCGGCTGGAACGCCGAGCGCGTCTGCGGCTGGGACTGCGAAGCAATCGAGCACGCCATCCGCGCGGCAGAGGCGGACGGCGGAACACCGCACGCCATCGTGCTGGAAACGGAAAAAGGAATCGGCTGCAGTTTTGCCGAACGGGAGCCGTTCAATCACTATATGGTGATTTCAAAAGAGATGGCGGACGAAGCGGTTGCCGAGATCGAACGGCGGCTGCTCGCGGGTACATACCCCAAGGGGGAACGCGCATGAATAAGGCATTTGAGCTCCGCACTGACGATCAGGACATGCGGGACGCCTACTGCGACGCGCTGATTACAGCAGGCGAACAGAACGAACAGCTCGTCTCCCTCGACTGCGACCTCGCCAACTCCATGGGCACGGCGCGGTTTAAAAAGCGCTTCCCGGAGCGCGCGTTCGATTTGGGCATTATGGAAGCCAACGCCTGCTCGATGGCGGCGGGGCTGAGCGTGGTCGGGTTCGTGCCGTTCGTGCACTCGTTTGCAACGTTCGCCAGCCGCCGCATCCTCGACCAGATCTTCCTCTCCTGCGCCTACGCGGGGCTGAACGTCAAGATCATCGGCGGGGACGCGGGCGTGAGCGCTGCGGTCAACGGCGGCACGCATATGGCGTTTGAGGATTTCGGGGCGCTCAGGAGCATTCCGCATATCCGGCTGTTTGAACCCACGGATAACGTGATGATGAAAGCGCTGATTCCGCAGATTGCAGCCGACTACGGCGTAGACTACGTCCGCATGCCGCGCAGAAAAGTCGTCAAAATCTATGATCCCGACGAAACCTTCATCCCCGGCAAAGCGAAGCTACTGCGCGAAGGTATAGACGTTACCCTGATCGCCTCCGGTGTTCTCGTGGCGGAAGCGCTCAAAGCGGCGGAGCTTCTCGCATCGCGCGGCGTTCAGGCGCGGGTCGTGGACATGTTTACGATTAAGCCAATCGACCTCGACTGCGTGCGCGACTGCGCCGAAATGACCGGCTGCGTGGTCACCGCCGAAAACCACAGCGTCATCGGCGGCCTTGGCAGCGCGGTGGCGGAGGCTTTGGTCGAAACGCACCCCGTTCCCATGGAGCGCATCGGAATAAAAGAAGCCTTCGGCGAGGTCGGCTCTCAGGATTACCTGATGGACCGCTTCGGGCTTCGGGCGGAAAACATCGTTCAAGCGGCGCTCCGCGTCATCCAACGAAAAGAGAACATATAAGACTGAAAACTGCCGCAAGTTACAAATGTACGGAGGAATAAAAGTATGAGTATCCAACGCCTGAAACCCTATATCAACGGCGCGTTTGTCGAAAGCAAAACGGCAAAGTACATGCCCATCTACGACCCCAGCACGGGTGAAACCATTGCGGAAACGCCCTGCTGCACGGTGGACGAAGTCAACACCGCCGTCGCCGCGGCAAAAGCCGCCTTCCCCGCCTGGTCGAACACGCCCTGCGCCAAGCGCGTGGAAGTGCTCTACCGCTTCCGCGATTTGCTGATTGCGCATCTCGACGAACTGACTCAAATCCTCTGCCGTGAAAACGGCAAAAACTGGGATGAGGCGCGCGGCGACCTGCTCAAAGTGAAGGAACCGGTCGAAGTCGCCATCGGCGCGCCGTCGCTGATGATGGGCGAGTCGCTGATGAACGTCACCTCCGGCTTCGATTCCACGCTCTACCGCGAACCGCTGGGCGTGTTTGTCGGCATTGCGCCGTTCAACTTCCCCGCCATGATTCCGATGGGCTGGATGATGCCAATGTGCATCGCCACCGGCAACACGCTGGTGCTCAAAGCCGCCAGCATGACGCCCATGACCTCCATGCGGCTCGTGGAACTCCTTACGGAGGCGGGTCTGCCAAAAGGCGTTGTCAACATCGTTACCTGCTCTCGAAA
The DNA here is from genome assembly GCA_963674535.1 of Christensenellaceae bacterium. Classification (GTDB taxonomy): domain Bacteria; phylum Bacillota; class Clostridia; order Christensenellales; family CAG-138; genus UBA7703. The sequence continues at coordinate 2,938,224 of OY771363.1, forward strand.
CGAAGCGGAGCTCTTGCTTTCGCACCCCGACGTGGCGGGCATTACGTTTGTTGGCTCCACCAAGATCGGCAAGCACATCTACGCCACCGCCGCCGCCAACGGCAAGCGCGTTTCGTGCCTTTGCGAAGCGAAGAACCACGCGCTGGTGCTGGAAGACGCGCCCATTGCCCGCACCGCAGCTGGAATCCTCAACTCCGCGTTCGGCTGCGCGGGCGAGCGCTGCATGGCGCTGCCGGTCATCGTGGCCGTCGAGAGCATTGCCGACGAACTGGTGAGCGAACTTCTCAAGCAGGTCAAGGGTAAAAAGATCGGCCCCGCCTACGACAAAACGACCGACCTTGGCCCCGTGGTCACGGCGGAGCACAGGCAGAGCGTGCTCGACTGGATCGAGACGGGCATCCGCGAAGGCGCCGAGCTCGTGCTCGACGGGCGGAGCGTCACCGTGCCCGGCTATGAAAACGGCTTCTACCTCGGTCATACGATCTTCGACCATGTAACGCCGGAGATGAGCGTCGGCAACAGCGAAATCTTCGGGCCGGTGCTCTGCATCAAGCGCGTCAAGGACTTTGAAGAAGGCCTCGCGCTCATGAACCAGAGTTCCTTTGCCAACGGTTCGGTCATCTTTACGCAAAACGGCTACTACGCACGGGAATTTTCTAAGCGCACCCACGGCGGCATGGTCGGCGTCAACGTCGGCATTCCCGTTCCCGCGGGCATGTTCCCGTTTAGCGGGCATAAGCAGTCGTTCTTTGGAGACCTGCACGTGCTCGGCAAGGACGGGCTCAGGTTCTACACGGAATCCAAGGTCGTCACCACGCGCTGGTTCGACGAGGAAGCGCTCCGGCAGGAGCACGTTGGCACCTGGGACGGCGCGCTGTAACCCAAACGCAACAGCCAACTTTTCGGGAGGATCGGTTATGAAACTCACTGGCGGTCAAATCGTTATGAAGTATCTCGAGCGCGAGGGCGTTCCCTACGTGCTCGGCATCCCCGGCCACGGCATCCTCGGCTTCTTCGACGCGCTGCGGGAATCCGTCGCGGCGGGCAGCACCAAATACATTCAGGTCAAGCATGAGCAGGCCGCCGTACACATTGCGGACGGTTACTTCCGCGTCAAAGGAGAACCGCTGGCGGTGTTCACCTCCATCGGCCCCGGCGCGCTGAACACAGCCATCGGCCTTGCCACGGCGTATGTGGACTCCTGCGCGGTGTTCCAGATTTCCGGCGACACGCACGTGCAGATGAAAGGCGTCGGCGTTCTGCAGGAGATCGAGCGGTATCAGGATTCCAACTTCATCCGTGCGCTCGAGCCTCTGGTCAAGCGCGCCTGGCGGGCGGAGTCGGCGGGTCAGCTCCCGCGCGTCATGCAGAGAAGCTTTAACCAAATGCTCACCGGGCGCAAAGGCCCCGTACTGGTTGCGCTGCCCATGAACGTCCAGTCCGAGAGCGCGGAAGTCACGCTTCCCGAACCGGAACGCCACCGCGCACAAGCGCTCCCCGCGGGGGACGAAACCGCCGTGCTCGAAGCGGTGCGGCTCCTGAAAGCCGCCAAACGCCCGGTCATACTGCTCGGCGGAGCTGCGCTGCGGGCAAACGAAGAGGCGTTGCTCGTCCAACTTGCGGAAACGCTGGGCGCCGCGGTCGTCACCACTATGGCGGGCAAGAGCGCTTTCCCGGAAGATCACCCGCTCTACGGCTTCCACACCGGCTCCAAGGGTACGCCCGTGGGACTGAAACTCACGCGCACGGCGGACGTTATCCTCGCGCTCGGCACCCGTTTCGCGGACGAAACCACCTGCTCCTATAAAGACGGCGTGGCGTTCTCAATTCCGAAGACGAAACTCATCCATGTGGATACCGACGCGGGCGAGATCGGCAAAAACTACCCCTGCGAGGTCGGCATTGTGGGCGATCTTGTGCAGGTTTCGCGCCAGATCCTCGCATCTTACGGCGCGCCTGCCGACTGGAAGAACGGCGCTTATGCCGCCGAACTAATGGCGGACAAGGCCGCCTGGCGCGCGCAGATTGAAGGCGCGCGGGAAAAGACGTTTGAAAAGATTACGATCTCCCAACTCATCGGCGAGCTGGAGGATTGCCTGCCGCCCGAAACGATCATATCCACCTCTTCCGGCAACACGCAGGCGCAGCTCTTTCAGGAGTACCGCTTCACGAAAGGGCAAAAGCACCTGACCACGGGCGGATTCTCCACCATGGGTTGGGCGTTTCCCGCTTCTCTTGGCGCAAAGCTTGCCGCGCCGGATCGTCCCGTGATTGCGCTGCTGGGCGACGGCGATTTTATGATGACCATGCAGGAGCTTTCCACCATGGCGCAGTACGATATCCCCGTGGTAGTCGTTCTGGCAAACAACCGCTGCTGGATGGCGATTAAGGATTTGCAGCAGGGTATGCTGGGCGAGCAATACTGCTTCGGCAACGACTTTAAGCATAACGGCGAACCCTACTCGCCGGACTTTGCGGCGATTGCAAAGAGCTTTGGCATCCAGAGTGAAAAGGTATCCCAGCGCGGCAGCGTCGGCACGGCGGTAAAGCGCGCGCTGGAAAGCGGCAAGCCCTGGCTCATCGAGGTGGACGTTTACAACGGATACCCCGAATCCGGCGGCGGCGCCTACGGCTGGTGGGACGTGCCGATTCCGGCGTACATGACCGAGCGGCGGGCGAAATACGAAAGCGAACTCGCCGGGGAAACGGTTTAACTGAAAAAACAAGCGAAGGGAGCGGGCAAAAAAATGCGCATCGCGGTTCTCAACGAAGTCAGCGCCAGCCCAAAAAACGCGGATATCCTCGCCGCGCTGGCGGAGTTTTCCGAACACCGGGTGTTCAACGTCGGCATGGCCTCGCCGGAGGACAAGCCGGAGCTGACCTATATTCAAACCGGGCTCATGGCGGCGCTGCTGCTCAACGCCGGCGCTTGCGATCTGGTCGTCGGCGGCTGCGGCACCGGACAGGGCTTTTTGAACAGCGTTCTGCAATACCCCGGCGTGACCTGCGGGCTGCTGATCGAACCGCTGGACGCCTGGCTGTTTTCGCAGATCAACGCGGGCAACTGCGTTTCCCTCGCGCTCAACAAGGGCTACGGCTGGGCGGGAGACTTGAACCTCAAGCTCCTCTTTCGCGAACTCTTCCGCGATCCACCCGGCGCGGGCTATCCGACGCACCGCAGCGAAAGCCAGGCGGAAAGCCGGAAGAAGCTGAAAAAAATCTCCGCGGCAACGCACCGCTCCTGGCTGGAGATCCTTCGCGGCATCGATAAGGAAATCCAACTGCCGCTCTGCGAATGCAAAGCGTTTTTAAGCCTGCTGGAGGACGCCGCCGCCACTTCGCCGCTTGCTGAAGAACTGGGGCGGTACTTCGCCGAACTGCCTTCGAGAGGGGGAATCGACGGTTGATTCAATCGCTGGACAGAGGCATACAGATACTGCTGTTTCTCGCGGAAAAGAGCTACGCGGGCATCACCGAACTCGCCGAAGCGCTGAAGGTGGATAAAAGCACGGCCTCGCGGCTCGTGGAGACCCTGCGCGCGCGGGATATGGTGCGCCTCGATACGGAAACCAAAAAATACAGGCTGGGATTCCGGATTCTGCACCTTGGCGAATCGCTCAAGGACAATCTCAACGTCATTGCCATCGCACGCCCCATCCTCACGGAGCTCTCCGCGCAGATCAACGAAAGCGTGCACTTCTGCGCGTTCAACAACAACCTCGTCTATGTGATGGATCAGGTGCGTTCCAGCAAAAACTACGCGCTTTCGGCCACCGTCGGCATGGTGGAACCGTTCCACTGCTCGAGCGTCGGCAAGTGCATTCTCGCGTTCCGCAGACCCGAGACCATCCGTACCCTCTTGGAAAACTACGAGTTCACCAAATACACCGAACACACGATTACAACAAAAGAAGCCCTGCAGGAAAACCTCGAGCGCATCCGCGCGCTGGGATACGCCCTCGACGACGAGGAAATGGCGCTGGGCGTTCGCTGCCTCGCGGTGCCGGTCTACGACTACCGCAACAGCGTGCGCTACAGCATCGGCGTTTCCGGCCCGAAAGCAAACATCAACTCCGCTACCATGGAAACCTACATCAAGCGCATGGTGGAGGCCACCCGAAAGCTCAGCGCCGCCATCGGCAGCACGCGCTGAGAACCACATTTGATAAATCCTTTCGCCAAAGACCCGTCTTACGGTATCAGCCAGATCAAACCCCTTTCACACAACAGAATCCATTCTCGAAAAGAGGAAGAACCGATGGAAAAATTGAAATTTGTCCTGATTGGCTGCGGGCGTATCGCAACACTGCACGTTGCGGGCTATAAGGACCGCGAGGACGCTGAACTCTGGGGCGTGTACGACAAAAACGCGCAGACGGCCAAGCGCTTTGCAAGCGAGCACGGCATCCCGAAGGTATACGATTCCTACGAAGCGGTGCTCGCCGACCCGGAGGTTACGGGCGTGGAGATTCTCGTTCCGCACCATCTGCACTGCGAACTGACGATTGCCGCCTGCAAGGCAAAAAAACACGTCTCCGTGCAAAAGCCCATGGCCATGAACCTTGCCGAGTGCGATCGGATGATCGCCGCGGCAAAGGAAAACGGCGTGCTGCTCAAGGTGTTTGAAAACTTTGTGCACTACCCGCCCTATCTGCTGCTCAAAAGGCTGATCGCGGAAGGTGAAATCGGGGACGTCGTCGGCATCCGCTACAAAATGTGCAACGCCTCGCTCTTTTCGGACAACATCCCCGGCGCGGGCGCGCGCGCGGCGCTTGCGGGCGTCAAAGACGCCAAAGACTGCGAGCGCACGGGCTGGAAGGTCGATCCTTCGAGCTGGCTCTGGCGGCTCAACGACACGCTCTGCGGCGGCGGCCCGGCCGTTTTCGACGACGGCTACCATAAGTTTTCGCTGTTTGTCGATCTGTTGGGCAGCGTGGAAAAGGTCTGCGCCTGGATCGACGAAACGCCCGCTCTTCCGGGGCTTATGCAGGACGTGCCTTCCGTGATTATGTGGAAGTACGCGGGTAAAAAGGTCTATGGCGTTTGGGACACGACCTCCGCGCCGGAACTCTACGTCAAGGGCAACTACTACACCTGTGACGAGCGCATGGAGGTCACCGGCACGCGCGGCGTGCTGTGGCTGACGCGCTGCACGGCGGAGATGCTGGAAAGCGTCGCTCCCGTCGTGCTCTACAAGGACGGCAAGCTCACGGAATTCTGGGACGAACCCAGCGACTGGCAGGACGCGTTTATCCATTCGACCCACGACTTTATCGACGCAATCAAAGAAAACCGCCCGCCGGTGCTCTCCGGCGAACGCGGGCGCGAGGTGCTGACGTTCGCGCTGGCGGCCGTCGATTCCTCCGCCTGCAAAAAGGAAGTGTACCTCGACCAATATCAGGACAAGCCGACGGGCAAGCGAATGGGCTTTTTCGCGGCGATGAGGAGGAAGAAACATGGCTAAGGAACCCGGCAAACTCAAAATGAAGCTCGCCTATGCCGCGGGCGACATCTATGGTGGCGGCGCGTTTCTGATTTTCAGCATGCTCTATATGAATTTCCTCGTGCTGGTCGAGGGTCTGCCCGTTGTTGCCACGAGTTTGATCGTGTTCATTGGCAAAATCTGGGACGCGGTGACCGACCCCATCATGGGGCGCATCTCCGACCGCACGCGCTCGCGCTTCGGACGGCGGCGGCTGTATTTCCTGCTCGGTATCATTCCGGTATTCGCTTCGTTTGTGATGATGTTCTACTCGTTCGGTATGACGAGCACCGTCTCCAAGGTCATTTACTTTACGTTTGCTTACATGTTCTTCGGCACGGCGTTTACCATCGTGATGGTTCCTTACAACGCCATCCTCTCGGATATGACGAGCGACTACAACGAGCGCACGAGTTTTACCACCGTTCGGATGCTGTTTTCCGGCGGCGCTTCGCTGATTGCGGCGGTGCTGCCCGGCACGCTGATCAAGCTCTTTGGCGGCAGTGTCAACGGCCCCGCGCAGAAACCCGGTTACCTGATTATGGCGCTCGTAATGGCCACGGCGTTCGGGCTTTGCTGGCTGTTTGCCTTCCTCGGCACAAAGGAAAAGGAGAATCTGCCTCCGCCGGAAAAAACGACCATGCGGGACTGGCTCAGCCCCTTTGCCAACAAGGCGTACCGCAACTACCTTGGCATCTTCCTTTCGTTCCAGGTCGCGGTCGACCTTGTGTTAGCGCTGTTTATTTTCTATATCGATATCGTCGCTTTGAAGTACACCAGTTACACGCTCGTCATGGGCGTGCTGCTCGTGTTCTCGCTGGTGTTCATGGCGGTGATGGGTGCGGTGGCGCAGAAAAAGGGCAAGGCGTTCCCGCTTTACATCGGCATGCCGATCTGGATTCTCACGATGTTCGGCTTCCTCTTTACCAACAGCAGCACCTCCGTCTATCTCCTCTGCGCGCTCGCGGTGCTCATCGCGGTCGGCTCCGCCAGCGGCAATCTCTCGACCTGGTCGATGCTGACGGATATCTTCGATATCGACGAAATCCGCACCGCCAAACGGCGCGAGGGCATCTACAGCGGATTGACGACGTTTCTGCGCAAGTTTGCCAGCGGCGTTGCCATCCTCGTGCTCGGCTTCGGCCTCAAGGCGCTGGGGTTCGACCAGAACCAGTACAACCTGCTGAAGGCTTCCGGCGCGGAGTTTGACCCGACCGCCTATGCGCAGAGCGCGCTCGTTAGCGGCATCAAGTGGATGTTCGTGCTCATTCCCGTGTTGCTGCTGAGCGTTACGCTGTTCTTTGCCATCAAAAACAAAGTCAACAAACACCGTTTCGACGCGGTGCTCAAGGGCATCGACTCGTTTCAAAAGACCGGCTCGCTTGCCGAGCTGAACGAGCAGGAAGTAGAGGACGTCTGCCTCGTTACCGGCGAAACGGAAGGAGCTCTCTGGGGAAAGAAATCGTAACGGCGAACCAAATAACAAGGCCGCGGGTTTTCCGCGGTCTTGTTTTTTTCCTTCTGTTATGCCATCGGCTCTACGCGCTTTCGCATGAGCAGCGTGTTCTCCGTAAGCCGCGTTACCTCGGTAAACCCCTCTCTTCGGTACATATCCGCCGAGCCAGAGAACACATTGTGCTTGATGTTGGGCGAATCCAGCGGAAACGCCTCCACAACGCCGCCGCCGCGCCGGGCAATCTCCTCCAGCGCCGCGTTCAGCGTAGAAACAGCAATCCCCCGGCTCCTGCGGTGCTTATCCGTAAACAAACACGAAATGCGCCAGCTTGGCTTGTCCTCCGGCGCGATGGCGAGCTTGGGATAGGTTCTGCCCCGGTCGTATTGGCAAAGCACCTCCGGCGTGCCGAACTGGCACCAGCCCACGGGCGTTTCCCCTTCGTAGGCAATCAGCCCCAGCGCGCGGCCGCTGAGCGCAAGCTCCTTGTGGAACGCGCGCCGTCCCTCGGCGCCCATGCGGTTATAGTCCGTACTCTTGCAGAGATAATAGACGCACCAGCACCCGCCGCGTACGCCCCGGTGTTTTTCAAACAGAGCTTCAAAATCCGGCCAGGTTTCGGCGTTTAGCGGGCGAAAGGTCAGTTTGAGCGGCGTATGTTCCATGTTGCTGGTCTCCTTTTTTGTTACACTTGCGCTGTGGAAAGGCGGTCGTAAAGCGCAGCAAACTCCGCGTCGCTCGCGCGGAATAGCTCAATGAGCGTGGGATCGAAATGGCTCCCGCTCGACGATGCTAGAATTGCGAGACTCTTTTCGTGCGAATACGCGTCCTTATACACCCTCCGCGAGCGAAGCGCGTCGTACACATCCGAAACGGCCATAATCCGCGCGGAAAGCGGGATTTCCTCTCCTTTCAGCCCGCGCTGGTAGCCGCTGCCGTCCCATTTTTCGTGGTGGCAGCGCGTGATTTCCAGCCCCATCTTTAAAAACAAGTTACCCGTAAAGCGCTGGGAAATGCGCAGCAGCGTCTGGTAACCAATTTCCACATGCGTCTTCATCACTTCAAACTCTTCCGGCGTGAGCTTGGCGGGTTTAAGCAAAATCGCATCCGCAATGCCCACCTTGCCGATATCGTGCAGAGGGCTCGCCTTGTAGATGGAGTCCAAAAACTCGTCGTCGATCTGGCCGGAGTACGCGGGGTGCGCGCGCGCTTTCTCCGCAAGCAGGCGGCAAAAGCTCGCCGTGCGCTCGATATGCGCGCCGGTGTCGTCGTCCCGCGATTCGGAGAGTTTGACCAGCGCGAAGATCGTCGCCATCTGCGCCTGCGTCAGTTCGTCCACCTTCTGTTTGACCATCTGCTGCAGGTGCTTGTTGTAATTCTCCAGCTCTTCTTCCGCCTTTGCCATGGCGGTCACATCCTGAAGGGTGCCGTATCCGCGGATGGGTTTCCCGTTTGGCGCGAGTTCCGTATGCAGGCAAATTTGGCATACCTTTTCTCTTCCGTCCGGCATTTGCAGGCGGACGCGAACGGACTTCGGCGCCTGGTTCAGCATCATGCTGCTGAACAACTTAAAATACTCCTCTCTTGCCTGCGGCGGCACGCGCGAAAGGAAAAGCTCCAGAGACGGCGGTTCGGAACGGTCCGCCTCCAAAATATCGTAAATGGAATCCGACCAGACGCCCTTGTTCGACGCATATTCGATGTCCCAGTGCCCCAGGAGCGCGACCTGCTGCGCTTCCTTGAGCGCGGCTTCGCTGCGCCGCAGCGTTGCAATTACCGTTTCCAGACGCCCGGCGATTTCGGAGTGGCTCAAAATCAGCTTTGTGAGCAGCTCGCTTTGAATCACGGCGTCGACTTCGCTGGCAAACCCTTCCAGCGAATAGCGCGTCAACCCCGGATTTTGCCGCGCGTCGGCGCTGGTGAGAAACTCCGCGCCGGAGATGAAATCTTCCGTGCTCATGGCGCTTGCTCTCCAATGACAGCGTCAATGCCGATGCACTCCAGCGCGCGCAGATAGCCGATGATGCGCTTTGCGTCGTTGCGATTGGTAATGATGCTGCCGTGCTGCGGAGCGATTCGCTCCGCATCAAGGGCTTCCATTACATCCAGCGCCATCGCGAGCGCCTTTGTGGACGTCATGATGCGAACATGGAACTGCTCGATGCCGTAGATCGGGCAGCGCTCACCGTTTTGCGGGCAGATTTTAACATGTTCGCAATTTTCGCACCCTTCCTGGAACGCAAAAAACAGCGCCCACTGCGCGTCGTAACTGCCGAACAGGTCGCTGGAAAAGAGCGTCTTGGTTTGCTCGTCAAACGTTACAAAACTTCCCGGCGAATGGCAAAACGGCGTACCGTGGAACGTGAGCCGCCGTTTGGTGGCAAACACGAATTCCGACCGGAGCGCGCGGTAATCGAGCTTTGGCGTTTTGCTGGAGTAGTATTGGATGAAGACGTTGTTTTCCGAATGGGAGATGATACGCAGTTCCTTTGTGTTGATCAGCGCTTCCAGCTGCGGGAGGTTTCCGCAGAGGTCGGGGTCGTAGTGCTGATAGATCAGACGCTTGATCTGCGCGGGCTGGAGGCCGGTGCGCAGAATCTTCAGCATCACGGCGCTGAAGTCGTCCCGGCTGCCGCCGTCGATAAGCACCGCCTCGTCCCCTTCCCGAATCAGGTACGGGTTGCAGTGCAGGCCAGCGTTATTGTTCGTGTACCCGAGCCAGTAGATTCCGTCCGCGATTTCGATGGGATCAAGATCCAGATTTTCGGTCGTTTTCTGCATTTCAGCTACTCCGTTCAACTGTCCAATTCCCAGTGATGAGAAACGCAATGAACCCGCTTTGAACGGTACTTACAAACAGCCCCCGGTTTTGAAGGCTGCCTGCACTAGACATGGATATATATCACCAAGAAGGAATACTGTACTACTATTTTAATCAGTCCTATTTGACAATGCAATCGTAAAAAAACGATCAACCTTGCTCCTGCGCAGCGAAAATTCCCCGGTACCCCGGCTCCGCTTCGCAGGCGCGGAGGCGCGGCAGAAGTGCAAGCGATGTTTGGAGTAAGTAGTCCCGTTCCAGTACGCCGTGGATGTTCAACTCTCTGCAAACGCTTTTTGCTGCTTGTATTAGCGCATCCATCGCTTCGTTTTCCGGCATTCCATTCATCTTCGTCCAAATCAGCGCGCGGTCGGAGGCGTCCGTCAGCAGGTTGAACGCGGCTTTACCCGCAAGCGCGCGGCCTAGAGCAGCTTCCGCCACGGGCGCGTAAAGGTTGACCAACAGCCCGCCGTCACCGCCAAAGCTCCGCTCATACACCAGCGTGAGCAGCGGTGCGGGAAATAACCGCAAAAACGCGCTCTCCACGAGCAACCTGCGGATGTATTCGTTAACGTATTCCACGCCCAGCATTGCCTCCGAAACGGGGTGGCAAAGCGGATAGTCGATATCGCAGGGGATTTCCTGCGCAAAAAACGCCGTGTCGTAGGCGCGAAAAAAAGCGGGCAGAGCAAGCAGCGTATCCCGAAAGCCGATGTTCTCCACCGTCGGGCGGATCGACTCCGCCTGCTTGAGCAGCAGCATGCCATGACGCGCAAGCCGCTGTGCATCCTTTACGCCAGCTTCGAAGAGCGATCGGACGCTTTGTGCACCGGGTTCGCCGCCGGGACTCAAGCGAATATGCAGATCGACGCAGTACAGAGCACCGCGCGCAAGCCGCTCTGCCGTTTCAATGCGCACGGACGAGCTGTCCCCCATCGTGTAACGGTTCGTCCGGCTTGCCAGCAGAACCACAAACTCCTCAGCAAACGCCTCCCGCCGGGTGGCGTCCATCGCCAGCACCGATGGAATCTGCGGGATGCTCAGTTCATTCATTTTAATCCAACTCCTCGCCCGTCTCCTCATCCGGCTCCTCATCGGCAATTTCGTCCAGCCGTCTGCCGCCGCAGAGCGAGGAGAGCGTCATACCGGTCACCGCGTCCAGCCCGCCCGCGTACGCGTCGTAACAAGCGCGCATGCAGCCGATCAGCTCATCGTCCGACATGCGGTCGAAAGTGTCGTTTTTATAAGCGTAGAACGCATCGGTCAGTTCGTAAAGCGTTTCCTCGTAGTCGTCCTTTTGCAGGTACGGCGAATCGCAGAATGCCTTGATTAATTTCGTGATCGCGCTCTCGGCAAATTCAACGCGCCCGCTGTCCGCCAATGCGGTGATCCGCTTTTGCGCCAGCGCGGCAATCGCACTTTCGCTCAGTGTCAGTCCATAACGCGCGGTGAGCGCGTTGCAGTCGCGAAGTTCGTCAGTGAGCTTTCGCTCAATGCGCAAAAGCAGGCTCATGGGCTGTTTTTGTTCCATATTGACCGCCTCCTTTTACTACAGCATATCCCTTATAGGTCGAAACGAGCAAGACTTGTATTTTGCCTCGATTTGTGGTAATATAGCATCAGAAAAAAGAGAGAAAACCGCGATTTCTTCGCGGTTTTCTCTCTATATTTAAGTTTCAAAACTTGTTTGTCCGATTTTCGGAAACAACGGCTTGCTTTCCGAACAGACCAGTGGAGTATTACCCGATCTTCGGAAACAGCGGCTTGACCGTCGGATAGATCGAAACGAACTTCTGATACTGCTCCTCATACCGTGCAGCGATTTCGGGATCGGGCACGGTCGTCTTTTTGACCTTGACCATCTTTTGGGCAATCTCCTCGACGCTCTTGTACTCCCCGCAGGCGACCGCCGCGAGCATAGCCCCACCGAGCCCCGGCCCTTCTTCGGAGGCGATCGTGTCGATTTCGATGTTCAGGATGTTGGCGAACATCTTTCTCCAAAGCGGGCTCTTGGCGCCGCCGCCGCAGATTTTGCTGCGCGGAATCGGAATCCCCAGCGATTTTGCAACCTCCACCGAATCCCGAATGCCGAACGCAACGCCTTCCAGCACCGCCTGCGTCATGTCGGCGCGGGTAGTGTCCATGGTCATGCCAATCAACGTTCCGCGCGCGGCGGGGTCGTTATGCGGCGAGCGCTCGCCCATCAGGTACGGCAGAAAGTACACGTGGTTGCGCCCCAGCTTGTCGTCCGTAATCGGGCTTTCGAGCGAAGCATAGTCCGTGGAACCCAGAATATCGTCCATCCACCACTTGCTGCAGGAACCCGCCGAAAGCATGCAGCCCATCAGGTGATAGGTGCCGTCGGCATGCGCAAAGGCGTGCAGCGCGTTATGACTGTCCACGCGGAAATTGCGGCTGGAGATGAACACCGTGCCGGAGGTGCCGATGGAGATATTGCACCTGCCCTCGCCCACCGTACCGGTGCCGACCGCCGCCGCCGCGTTGTCCCCCGCGCCCGCGCAGACCACCACGCCCGCCGGCAAACCCAGCGCTTTCGCAGCGCCGGGCTTCAGGGTGCCGACGGACTCGTAGCTTTCGTAGAGTGCTGGCATCTGCTCCTCGGTGATTCCGCAGAGGTCGAGCATGGGCCTTGACCAGCGGCGGTTCTTTACGTCCATGAGCAGCATGCCGGAAGCGTCCGAAACGTCCGTGCTGTGCACGCCCGTGAGCACATAGACGATATAGTCCTTGGGGAGCATGATCTTTTTGATCTTTATAAAGTTCTCCGGCTCGTTTTCCCGCATCCAGAGCAGCTTTGGCGCGGTAAACCCGGCAAACGCGATATTGCCCGTCCATTCGGAAAGCTGACTCTTTCCGATTTCGTTGTTCAGGTAGTCCGTTTCCTTTGCGGTGCGCCCGTCGTTCCAGAGGATGGCCGGGCGGATGACTTCGTCGTGTTCATCCAGCACCACGAGCCCGTGCATCTGGCCGCCGACGCCGATACCCGCCACTTTCGCGCGGTCGATCTTTTCCGTCAGCTCCGGTATGCAGGCAAATACCGCGCTTTTCCAGTCCTCCGGCCGCTGCTGCGACCAGCCGGGATGCGGAAATTCCAGCGGGTACTCGCGGGAAACGATGTTGACCACCTTGCCCTCGCTGTCCATGAGCAGCGTTTTCAGCGCGGAAGTGCCAAGGTCTACGCCGATGTAATACATGTTCGACCTCTCCTTTATTCTTTGCGGGTGCTCCGGCGAGCACGCTTTACAAGCCGGTTCTCGGCTTTTGTTCTCAGCCGAACAGCACGCCGTTGACGATGCTTTCGAGGTATTCCTGCTTGCCGCTGCCGGGAAGCTCCGGCTTTTTGAGCTCCAGCGCGTGGGAAGCGCATTCGGCCAGTGTCGCCTTGCCGCCCGCGATTTTTGCGCCGATGCCGCTTTGGTAGCTGGCGTAACGCTCCTTGACAAACCCGTCCACGCGGCCGTCCTCAATGATGGCGGCGGCTTTCAGTAACCCCAGCGCGAAGGTATCCATGCCGAGGATGAAGCCAAGGAACATATCCTCCATGGTGTAGCTGGGGCGGCGGTTCTTGGCGTCGAAGTTGAATCCGCCGGTGAGCCCGCCCGCTTTGAGCACTTCATACATGCACATGGTGGCTTCGTACACGTCGAACGGGAACTCGTCCGTATCCCAGCCCAACAGCAGGTCGCCCTGGTTGGCGTCGATGCTGCCGAGCATACCGTTCATGCCGCTCACGCGGAGGTCGTGCTGGAAGGTGTGCCCCGCGAGCGTCGCGTGGTTGGCTTCGATGTTGAGCTTGAAGTCTTTATCGAGGCCGTACTGCCGCAGAAAGCCGATGGCGGTCGCCGCGTCGTAGTCGTACTGGTGCTTCATGGGCTCCTTTGGCTTGGGTTCGATATAGAAGTCGCCCGTAAAGCCGATGCTGCGCCCATATTCTACCGCCATGCGCATGAGCCGCGCAATATTCTCCTGCTCAAACTTGACGTCTGTGTTCAGCAGGGTTTCATACCCTTCGCGCCCGCCCCAGAACACGTAGCCCTTGCCGCCGAGCTTGACGGTGAGCTCCAGCGCCTTTTTGATCTGCGCCGCGGCAAAGCAGAATACGTCCGCGGAGTTGCTGGAACCCGCGCCGTTCATAAAGCGGGGGTTGCCGAACATATTGGCCGTGCCCCATAGGCACTTGATGCCGGTAATCTTCATCTTCTGGAGAATGTACTCGCCGATCTCGTCGAGTCTGCGGTTGGTTTCGTTGATATCCTCCGCTTCGGGCACGAGGTCCACGTCGTGGAAGCAGAAGTATTCGATTCCGACTTTCTGCATGAACTCGAAGCCCGCGTCCACTTTGCGGAACGCGCGCTCCATGTCGTCCTTTTTTACACCGAACGTCTTATCCGCCGTCGGCACGCCGAACATATCTTTACCGGCGTTACAGAGATTATGCCACCAGGCCATTGCAAACGGCAGGTGTTCTTTCATGGGTTTGCCGAGTACGACGCGCGCGGGATCGTAGAATTTGAACGCGAGGGGGTTTTTGCTCTTTGGCCCCTCGTATTGAATTTTGGAAATCGTTGGAAATACTTCTGTCATGGCGGCCTGTCCTTTCCCGCGCATTCGGTACGCGCGGTCCACTTAATTTATTACTTATTTAATGAATATTTACTTCGATCGCAACTTAATTCTATGATACTGTATTCTGAATTTTTGTCAATAAGCAATGTTTTGTTCTTGCAGATTGACAATAATGTACTGACTATTCGCTTTACTTCTTAATAAACAGCTCGTATAATGAAAGAAATTCAGTAGAAAATAAGGTGCAACGCAATGCCGGATATCACCGCCAGAGACCTTGCAAGCAAGCTGGGTATCTCCGCCGCCGCCGTATCGATGGCGCTGAACGGAAAACCGGGCGTCAGCCCCGAAACGCGCAGCAAAGTGCTTGCCGCCGCCGCCGAGCTGGGGTACGCCACGCCGAAATCGCGCCAAGCCGAACAGCAGGCAAAGAATATTCTCAGCTTTGTCATCTTTACAGGCATCGGAGTAGCCGAGCAGACGACGTTTTCCAACTTCGTCATGCGCGGCGCGGAAGCCGCTGCAAAGGAGCACGGCTACCGGCTGCTGCTGCACTATTTTTACGCCGACCAGCCCTGGGACGTGCAGATCAAGCATATCGTCAGCGACGCCTGCGGGGTGATCCTTTTGGCAACGGACGTCTCCGTGCCGCAAAGAAATCTGTTTATTCAGTACAGCGAAATCGTCAGCGTTCCGGTCGTCGTGGTAGACAACTTCCTGTTTTCGGCCTACACGGACTGTGTGGGCAACGACAACACCTACGGCGTAAAGTCCGCGGTTTCCTACCTCATTGAGTGCGGTCACCGCAAAATCGGGTATCTGCGCTCCAAGCAGCGGGTCGTCAACTTTGACGACCGTGAGCTGGGCGTTCAACTTTCGCTGGCCGAGCATAAGGAGCTGGGGCTCGATCCGCTGCAGGTGATAGACGTCGATATTTCACCCGATCAGGCGTATCGGGACATCGTTGCCTGGCTGAATGCGGGCAACGTCCCCGCGGCGGCGTTCTTTGCCGAAAACGATATGCTGGCGGCAACGTTTATCCGCGCGCTCAAGGAGTGCGGCTACCGCGTGCCGGACGACGTTTCCGTGATCGGCTTTGACGACGTGCAGATCTGCGAAATGGTCGAGCCGCCCATAACGACCATGCAGGCGTTCAAGGAGCGGCTCGGCAGGGTCGCAACCACGCTGCTGGAGTTTCGCATCCATTCGGGGGACACGCTGCAGACCTCTCCGCAGTCGGGGCTGATGAAGATTGCGCTTTCGCTCCAGCTCAAAGAACGCGCGAGCGTGAAGAAGATAGTCTGAAAGTCAAAGACTTCGTTCTGCCGTCCTTATGGGCGGCTTTTTTGTATGCGTCAACATTGACGCAGACAGCGGCGGGTATTAAAATAAGCCCAATGCGTTGCGGCGCATCAGAGCAAGGAATTTTTGCTCTTATTCAAACCCTGCAAAGGAAGTACTTACATGGCAACCTTCGATGATTTTATGAAGCTCGATATCCGCGTGGGCGAAGTCGTCCGCGCAGAGGTGTTTGAAAAAGCGAAAAAGCCCGCCTACAAGCTCTGGGTGGACTTTGGCGAGGAGATTGGAACCAAGCAGAGCAGCGCGCAGATTACGCAGCTCTATACGCCCGAAGAGCTTGTTGGACGGCAGGTGTTGGGCGTTGTGAACTTTCCGCCGCGGAAGGTAGCGGACTTCTCCTCCGAGGTGCTGGTGCTCGGCGTCTACGCCGAGCAGGGCGTTGTGCTTATCCAGCCCGATCAGGCCGTTAAAAAGGGCGATAAACTCGGCTGAATAAACCGCAAACAAAAAACAGTCCGCAAGCAAGCGGGCTGTTTTTGTATTCACTCGATTTAGCGTACGGCGGGCGCAAGTTCGTTGAGCGAAACGGTGAACGTAAAGCGCATGTCGTCTTCAAACCACTGCGGAAAGTTCGTCCCCCAGCGGTTGTTACAGAGCAGAAACCAAAACCCGTTCCGTAAATCCCCTGCTTCATCCGCCGTGTCGTAGAGGTACCGCCCGCCGACGCTGACGAGCGGCGCGTCCACTGGAACAATATCCAGCTCCTCCAGTGCGGTTTGGCAGGAAAGCCGTTCCACGGCGTGCAGCCTGCGGTTTCCGCCGGAGACGACGTTCAGCGGCGAAACCTGCCTGCCGAGCTTTTGCAGCATCCAGCGGTTCGGGTTGTTCGCGGCAAGGTCGAGCCCCAGCCAGAGTGCTTCCGGACTGCGCAGCGCGTCCTTGCCGCGCCAATAGAGCGAAATCTCGATGGAATCCGGTAAAAAGCGGTACGTCAGCGCGAGTTCGCGCGGGCAGCCATAGGTCTCCGCCGCTTCCTCTTCACCGTGTAAAAACACGGTCAGCATATCCCCCATTTGCCGCAGTTCGTCGGCGCAGGCTTCCCAAAGCCCGTGCTGAATCGACGTTTCATACCGTAACCCCGGCTTGGCAAAGTCACAGGCGGCCCATGCGAAGTTCGTTTTCGCGTCCCGCACATAGTCGAAAAAGCAGTCCTCCGCTTCCTTTCCGCCAAACGACTCGTAGCGGAACGCGCCGATGTTCACGCGCCGGTCGATTCCCAGCGCGCTGTTCTGCACCCGCGTAAGCGCGCCGTCTCGTCCGATGCTTACGCGCCAGCCGCCAACCGAAACCGGCCGCTCCAGCTCGCGAACCTCCCCCTCCCGTTCGGGAAACGAAAACGCAACCTCCGCTTCCGCCTCTCTTCCGAGCGGCACGGGCAGCGCGTCCAGCGCCGCTTGCACATAGGCGCGCTGTTCGAGGTGGGAGCGCGTAAAATGCGTATAGCTTGACTCGTCATTCTCTCCGCGGTATTCGCGCAGTTCTTCGCGCACCGCTTCAAAGATATGGCGGTTACGCTCGCCAAAGAACGAATAGTCTGTCCTGTCCGCCGCGCGCGCGCGGGAAAAGTCCGCCTTTGTCCAGTTCGTAAAATCGAGCAGGTGCTTCTTGGTGTCCATGCCCCAGGTATGTTCCGCAACAAGCAAGAGGTTTTCCATCACCGCTTCGTAGACAACAGAACCACGCGTCAGTTCGCCGCTCTTCAGCCAGCGGTCAACGAGCGCGAGCATCCGTTTATACCGCGCGGTCTTGAGCGGATCGCTGCTCACGCCGTGAATCCAGCTGTCTCCGATTTCCTCGGCGACCACGGGCAGGCTCTGCCACACGGCGGGCAGTTCGCGCGCAAAATCGTCCAGCGAACCCGCTTCGATGCGGGCGTTTGGGTACTTCTCCGCCAAGCGGGAAAAAAACGCGTCTACGTCCTCCCGCTTCGGCGGGCCGGAGTTGTCCATTGTGTGCAAAAATTCCAGCGCGACCCCAGTATTCAGCACCGCCGCGTCGCCGTACGCGCCCGCGTAGCTCACGGCAATTTCGTCCTCTCCGTTTTGCCAGCGAAACAGCGCAGGAACCTTCGGCACGCGCGAACTCCCGTTGACGCCGATATGCAGGTAGCGCACACCGCTATGTGCCAGCGCGGGAACCAGCGAAATCGTGTGCCCCGGAACGTCCGTCATCTTTGCCGCGATGGTGCTTTGGCCGAATTCCGCGTCCAATCGCTTGCCAATGGAGAGCGCGTAGTCAAGCAGTTCCTCGCTCATCAGCTCCGTATGCGTGGTAAGCGGCAGCGCGTGGTAGCGCACATATCCCAAGCGGAGCGCTTCTCTCAGCCGCGCCGCGCCGGATTCTTCGGCATGGTGCAGATAGTAGTGGATCAAATACGAACCCGTCGTCCAGACGAACCGCTTTTGCTCCGCCGTGTTGAGCGCAAACGCCAGCTCCACCGCTCCGGGGATAAACGAGTCCACGTAGCGGTCAAGCACATTTTTTGCGTAGTCGGTATACCCCACGTCCAGATGGGTTTTGGAAACGACGATCACGCGCCGTACGTTTTTGTTTTCCATGTTCCGGTAACTCTCTTTTGTTCGTTTCGGCTCTTCAGTCGAAGTAGATCGGATTGGTCAGCATCGCCTTCATTGGCGGAAGCCCCGGCGCATACACACGGCTGAGCTCCGCGCGGACGAACTTCGCGTTCGGGTAAGAGCGCGTCACGCGATACGAAGCCGCGCCCGCCGGACAGGGGATGCGCTCCGTTTCCGCGTCCGTTATCAGGCGGATTTCGTCCCCGCCCGAAAGGCGGTCGAATGTAAACGTCACTTGTGTGCCTTTCGGCGCGCTTCCGCCAAAGGAAACCGCACCGTCCGCATTCTGGCAGAGAACGTCCGCCGTCGGCCCGTCCGGCAGGTAACTGATGAACCCGTCGCCCGCTTTGAGCGCGTTCAGGATATCCGCGCGGCTCCGGGACGGCGCGTAAACGTTCATGCAGGGCGTGGCCAAACTCCCCAGCAGACCGGGACGGTGATAGTCGCTGCCGCCGATGGCAGGGATCCGTTTACCCGCGCAGAGTTCGCCGTGCCAGTAGGCGACGGCGCGCTCGTTGCGCTCGCTCATGACCCCGTTCCAAACTTCCAGCGCGTCGAACGGCACCTCGAATCCCCAGAGCCACGGCACCAGCGGGCAGAACGGGTGGTTGAGCGCGACCAGCGCCCCGCTGTCGTGCGCGGACTGCATCAGCGCGCGCGCTTCGGCAACGTTCCGCTTGTCGTACCGCCCCGGCAGCGGCGCGGAAGAGCCCAAAAAGCCCGCGTGCCCCTGATAGTGCGTCCATTCCACACCCGGCAGAACGGTAACGCCTTCATAGACCGGCGGCGCGGAAACGTTGTTGTGGTCGGTGATGAACAAAAAGTCGAGCCCTTCGTTTCCGGCAAGCTCCGCAAGCGTGTCCATAGAGAATACGCCGTCGGAAGCCAGCGTATGCGTATGCGTATCGCCGCAAAAACGCCTGCGCGCCTTTTGCGTGACTTCAATTTCGTAATTGACCAGCACGCCGCCCTCCGGCACATGGTACGCCCCCGCGATTACCCGCCAGGTACCGCCGAGCAGTTCGTCCGCCGCAAACCCCGCGCTGCTGCCCAGCGGGGAAACGAACACATGGTTCCGGTCGGATCCCGCCGCGCCAAAGAGCCGCCCGTCCGGCGACTCCAGCGCAAGGTCGATAACGCAGGGGTCGCGCCGAATCGAAAAACCGTCCTCGACGGACTCCGTAAACCGCGGGTAGGAAACGGAAACGTCGATTCGTTCGGCGTTTTCCGGCACGAAAAAGTCAAGCCGCGGATACGCCCGCTCCTCGCTCTTTTCTATTTTCAGCGTATATTTCATTTTTATCTCCGATGATGTTTTGTAAATGGCGCGTTTCCCCAGCTGGAGAGAGTAAATCCTTCCCGCCGGAGGAGATTATCGAACGCGTCGCTGGTTAAAAATTCATACTCCCAGACGCGCTTTTGCCATTCCGGCGTGCGCTTGAGCAGCGCCTCGTCCGGCAGCGAGGGATGCAGAAACACTTCCGTAATCCCCGCTTTTGCGGAGGCGATTTCGCGCTCATAATACGCCGCGAGCTGCGCGTATCCTTCGATTCTGGCAACCGGATACGGGTTTGTAATAAAGTCGTCAATCAGCTTTACTCCGTGCCCGTCCGCCGATGCGACGATCAGCTTGTGCGCGGCTTTCAGCGCACCGCCCGGCTCGTGCCCGAACTGGCGGCGGAGAAAGTCGCTTCTGCGCGGAAAGCGAAACGGAAGGCCGTATTTTTTACAGAGCCGGAACGCGTTGAGAAAAAACAGCCGCCCGTTGATGCCGTAGAGCGTGCCGCCGTGGCTGTCCGCATGGTCGGGCGCTGCGCCGCGCTCCGCCAGAAACCGGTATTGCGCTTCCAGTTCGCGGGTAACGTCCCCGCTCTTTGCCGCTTTGGAGGCGCGCGCGGAGCTCGGAATCAGCGCGCCGTTTTCGCAGAGCGAAGGCACGCGCTCAACTCCCGCCGAAGGCAGCCAGTCCTGTTCCGCCCACTCGGCGTGCAGCGTCCAGTGGACGCCGACGGCAAGGCCGCGGTCACACACGCTCTGGCAGGCCGCCGCAGCGCGCTTTGCGGGCGCGAGAATGGTGGACGAGGTAATCCGCCCCGCTTGAAACAAGCTAAGAATCGCCTCGTCCCCCGCTTCGGTCATGCCAAAATCGTCCGCGTTGACGATCAGAACTCTCTCGTTCATTGCTCTTTTGTCGGCTCCGCCGGGGAATCGACCAGTTCTGGCACTTGCTTGTTGTCATCGGGGAAGCGCAAAAACCGCGCGCAGACCGCGCTGAGCGCCATCACCACAAACGGGAAGATCGCAATCAAAAACCTGCCCGCTTCGCCCGGCATGGGGCCGGGTTCGTCGCCGCTGACAAAGCCGTAGAGCGAACCCACCAGCAGGAACGCAAGGCTCGTAAACAGCCCGCTGAGCCGGTTCATAAAGCCCATCGCGCTCGAATAGGTGCCTTCTCTGCGGAGGTTGTATTTTTTCGTGTCCTCGTCCATAATGCGCGCGCCGATCAAATCCATTGTCGTAATCGCGCCCGCAAAACCGAGGCCGACAAAGCAGCAAGCGATGATTGCGCCGGTGAGGTTCTTCATAAAATACAGCGGAACAAACGCCAGCGCAAGGAAGATCAGCGCCGAGCGCCACACGGGCATGACCGTGAATTTCTTCACCAGCTGCGCCCAGCCCGCTACGCCGCCCATGGCGATGACCAGCACCACCGCGAGCATGATGGTTGTCGCCGAGCCGGTGAGGTTAAGCGAATACTTCGTATAGAAGGAAACCGCCTGCATAACCAGCGACATCGCCGCGCTGTAGAGGGCGTTGGTCACACCGAAAATCCAGAACTTCGGGTTGGTCAAAAGCGCTTTGATGGTCGGCCAGAGCTTGGGCTTTTCCGCCGTCTCCTCCTGCATGGTCTCGTGGCAGCCGAACGTCATGTAGAGGATGACCGCCGCGGCGAGCACGCCGTAGACGATGGAAGTCAGGCCGTATCCGAATTTTTCGGTTACCATCGGGGTCAGCGCAATGCTGATGCCCATTGCCGCAAGCTGAAACGCCTGCCGCATGGCGTTGGATTTCGCACGTTCCGCGTCTGTTCGGAACAGTTCCGGAAACAGCGCACCGTAGTTGGCGTTGATCAGCGAATCCAGCGTGCCGGTGAACATATACATGAGCAGCATGTAGACGAACACGCTGTTGCCGGAGAGAAACGCCGGCAGGTTATAGAACGCGATAAAGCCGAGCACAAGAAGCGGCGTGCCGATGACCAGCCACGGCCGCCTTCTGCCCCATTTCGTCCTCGTCCGGTCGGACAGGAAGCCGTAAATGGGATTGTCGATCGCGTCCAGGAACGTGTAAAGGAACAGTACGAGCGCAAACTGCGCGGTGGTTACGCCGTGCTTGATGACGTAAAACGCGGCGGCGTACGTTTTGAACATGTTGATCGGAATACTCGTGCCGAACATTCCAATGGCATAGCGAAACGGACTCGTTTTCTTCGGCTGCATAGTCGCCCCTCCTGAAATGCTGTTATTTGGATCTGCAGTTTGACTGTATCACCGCGCATCCGCCGTGTAAATGCGCCCATGTTGTGATCTTTTGAAGTGTTGTTGTGATTTTTTAAATTCATATTTCCGGTTGACGAAGTTTTCTTTTAAGTAGTATGATTTTTTTATGAACGAAATTTCTATTGATGACGATTTTACAAACGCGCCGCTCTCCTGCGGCGATTTTCCCGCGCTCGAAACACCCACTCAGCAGGGTGTTTCTCAGGCTGCCGAAACCAGCGCGCACATGGTGGATTACCGCGCCAACGCGTTTCTCAGAACCGAGCAGGTTTCGTTTCACTGGTGGAGCGACCGTTCCACCACCCTGCACTACCACAACTACTACGAAATCTTTCTCATTACGCGCGGAAAAGCGGCGCATCTCTTCAACGGCGCGGAAACCGACCTGCGGCGCAACACCCTGCACCTGATTCGCCCGCAGGATACGCATCAGTTCGTCTCGGCGCGCGGGGAGTTCTGCACGCATATGAACCTGCTGATCCTGCCGGAGCGGCTGCGCCTGCTCAGCGCCGCGCTGAACATTCCTTTTGACGAACTTCAGGAAGGCACGCTGCTGAAAACCATGCTCAACGATACGGAAACCGCGTTCTTTCTCGACCGCGCGGAGCAGATCAGTCTCTGCGGTACGGACGCCGCCGAAAAAACGCGCGTCATATTGGAGATGATCGCAGAAGCGCTCTCGCTGCTCTACCGCAGGCGCGGCGCGGGCGGAGACGCCGAGTGGTTCCCCACGCTGCTCAATAAGCTCCGCTCGCCGGAGTACCTGACCGTTCGCGCCTCGGACGTTTACGCGCTCTGTCCCTGCAGTGCGCCGGTGCTGATTCGGCACTTCCGCGAAACCGAGCATTGCACGGTTGTGGAGTACTTAACGCGTGTTAAGATGGATTACGCGCAGAACTTCCTCCGCTCGACGAACTTTCCCGTGCGAGAGATTGCGCAGCGGCTGGGTTACGATTCCATCAGCCACTTCTGCCGCGTCTTTAAGGAGCGTTTCGGCCAAACTCCAAAGGAATACCGTTCCGGCGCGCAGCGATAACGTACGCTCCGGTTTCACCGCCGCTGAAAAGCGGCTTTTTTTCTTGCGAAAGCGTCGCACTTTATGCTATACTGCCCCGCGGGCAGGCTGAAACGCTCGCTTTTCAACCTGTTTTACAACTGTTAATCCTTGTGAACGGAGAACTTTCTTGAACACATTCCTCAATTGTATTTCCGTCGGTGCGGGCGGCCTGATCGGCTCGGTGCTGCGGTATCTTCTTTCGCTCCTGCCCATCCGGCATTCGAGCGGATTTCCGCTCATCACCCTCGGCGTCAATGTGCTCGGCGCGTTTCTGATCGGCTTGATCGTGGCCTTTGCGGGTAAAAACGCAAACCTTGATCCGCGCGCGCTGCTGTTTCTGCAGGTCGGCGTTTGCGGTGGGTTTACGACGTTTTCCAGCTTCGCGCTGGAGACCCATACCCTCTTGCAGGGCGGAAAACTGCTGGTTGCTCTCGGCTATATCTGCCTCAGCGTCGTGCTTTGCGTGGGCGCAACCGCCCTATCGAACGTGCTAGCAAAGTAGTTATTCCGGATTTCCTTCTGCCGGCAACGGTTTTTCTATATATTAAAGAAATTCCGTCTTTGGGGCAAAATCTGGGAATAATATAATATTTTTTTCGCAAAATTTTACTTGCATATTCAAGTTATAGCATGATATACTCGGCACGGTTAAAAGATGCCGCTCGGTGAAAACGCGTAAAAAACGTTTGGCGGTGTCGGAAAGGAGAAAATGCAAAATGTCTGTTAAGGTCGGGGTGGCGAAAGCCTAACAACAGAATATCGGGCGCAGAACAAAAACCGTTTTCCAGCCGCAGTTCAATCTGCGGTGCAGGATATAAGCGTTGTTCCGTCGCCTCAGCGTAACCTTTCGAAAAACACTGTAGAATTTCTACGGGCACATCGAACAGGTGTGCTCGTTTTCATTTGCATTCAAGCAAGCAGGCGGGCGCGTCTGTTGGTAAGCCGTGAAACACAGTCTGAAGAAGGCTGCTGTTCACGGCTGTTTTTATGCCCAAAAACACAAACAACAAAACAATTTGGAGGATTTACTCATGTTTAAGTTTAAAAACTGGTTTCAGTTTTCCACCGCATCCGCAATCGGAGCGGTTACGTCGAACAGCGGAGCCCGCAAAGGGGGCAAGAGCCCGCGCACCAATATGGTGCCCCGCAAAAAGTACCATTACGCGACAAGAGAGTCTTTGGAGGACACAATGTATCCTGATTTTAATAAATCTTCACTCTTCCCTTCGTTGGAAGCGATGAATAATCTCGGCCAGTACGGGTTCGGAACGACCTGCCGGCCGGGGAACGCGGTTTGTTATGACCGCTACGGCGTTCCGCACTCCGCACGCGCCAAGGAATACCCCGACGAGCGCAAGCTGGACTTCCTGGCGTTCCAGTTTGGGACAAAGCAATGCCGTTAAGCGAGTATGGTTTTTCACCGGCCATGCAAGCGGCAGCCGATGCGCGGGGGAGCGCAGACGAGCTCCCCGCGCGCGTTACCGCGGTGCACAAGGAGCGTTACGCGCTCATTTGCGACCTCGGCGAGTGCTACGCCCGGCTGAAAGCGAGCACCTACTTTAACGATCAGACGGAGGAATTTCCCACCACGGGCGACTTCGTTTTGATTCAGTACAACCCCAGCGGGGACAGCGTGTTGACCCACACGCTGCCAAGGCGATCCTACTTTGCCCGCCGCAACCCGACCCTCGGTCAGGGCGAACAGGCCGTTGCCGCAAACTTTGACTACGTGTTCATCATGCAGTCTCTCAACCTCGACTTCAACCCCAAGCGGTTGGAGCGCTACCTGACCCTCTCCTGGCAGTCCGGCGCGGTTCCGGTCGTCGTTTTAACCAAGGCCGACCTTGTGGATGATTGCGATGAGCAGGCGCTCGAAGTGCGCCGCGTCGCCGCCGGTGTGGACGTTTACGCCATCAGCGCAAAGTCTGGCGAGGGCATGGATGCGCTCCGCCCGCTGCTGCAGCAAGGCCGAACCATCGTTCTGCTCGGTTCCTCCGGCGTCGGCAAGTCCAGTTTTGTCAACGCGCTGGCGGGCGAGGAGATCATGGCCGTCAATGAAATCCGCGAGGACGACAGCAAGGGCCGCCACACCACCACTCACCGTCAGCTCCTGCTTTTGCCGAGCGGCGTGCTCGTGATCGACACACCGGGCATGCGCGAGCTGGGCATGGTGGACGCGGACGCTGGCTTGACCGAGGCTTTTGCGGACGTGGAGCGCTTCTTTGGCCAATGCCGCTTTACGGACTGCCGCCACGAAAGCGAGCCCGGCTGCGCCGTCAAGGCAGCCATCGCGCGCGGGGATCTGCCCCGTCAGCGCTGGGAAAGCTATCAAAAGCTCCAGCGCGAGTCCCGCTACACCGGCAATCAAGCGCAGTACCTAAGGCAAAAGCAGCAGCGCTTTAAGGACATTGCCAAGATCAACAAGCTCACCGGCGGCAAAAAGCCCGGCGCGTATCCCGATGACTAACCCTGTTGTCCGCTCGAACCGGCGCGGTTTGTCTCGTGCCGGTTTGGGTGGAAAAAAACGGGAATACGCTTCTTTTCTTGAAAGAAAAGAAACAAAAGGGCTGAATGGCTCTTCTTTTCTTGAAAGAAACGAAGCAAAAGAACGTCCTTGCTTTTCGCTTGACAGGCTGAAAGAATAGAACAGTCTTCTGTATTTTGCACCTGAAAAACTTCTTATGAATCATTCGGCTTGATTATTACAATTAAAACTATCGTAAAATTCGGGCTTTTTTTGCTGTATTCTCCAGGTAAATACTTTTTATAAGGAGAATATTTTATGCGAAAAATGACGTTGCCCGTTCTGACCCCCAAGAAGACCCTGGGTGGTGATCTGCTGAAAAAAGAAGTGCAAAAAGCGTTGACAGCCGGTACCTTAAAACCGTTCGACGCGAATGACATAGTCTACACAATACCCGCAGGCGCGGAGACTGACAATGGAACCAACGGTTTAACGCCAAAAGTGAACCATACGCAAGAGCAGGACGCGGCACTTGTCGCCAAACTGTCGCCGAGTTTCCCCATTCAGGAGTGGGACTCCATGTCCACCAAAGCGCAGCGACAGGCCATGAAGTTTTCCGGGCTGGCCGAGCCGGAGCAGTGGCGGCTGCTTAACTCTTCCGCACCGCTCAGCGTCCTCGACGCGGCAAACCGCGAGCGCATTCGGCCTGTAGCACCGACCGGAGCAGGCAACAGCACCGAAATTCTCACAAATCCGTCAAAAACGCCCTATTTACAAAATGGGGAGTCTGACGGACAATTGGGGAAAGGCAAAGGTCTGGTTGGCAGTAAATCCGATAAACCAAAGTCTATCTTCGAATATCCGGCGATCACGTATTTTGTCGATGCTGGGAACGCAACTGGTAAGCAAAAGATAATCCTGACAAAAGCGCAAATCAAACTTGCCACGCTGGGAGTGAAGGGATATTCATCGCAGCAGGAGATTGATGATATTCTTGCGGGCACCTGTACGAAAATGCTGACAGATGAAAACAGACCCGACAATGATTTAGGTGACAAACAAGGCTACATTCCGGCTATAACTGATGTGATTGATCAATATCTTCATCGGAAGCGAGAGCAGGGTGAAGCAGCAGTTAAGAGTTTCCTGACACCGCCCTTAACACTTGACGGCCAGTATTCTCCTGATGTCGATCGTATTTACTCGTTGGCGCTACTTGATTTTTTCTTTGGCAATTTTCCGGAAGGCAAGTATGATTTGCGTCATATGCCGTCATGGGAAGCTGAAATCACGGATTACTCGCCAAGTGTGCCACCTTTTGATGGTTCGCGGTTTCTTTTTGTCTATGATGGAGATTTGTTAAGCGTAGAAGATCTCGGCAATGCTATGTATGGATTTTATGGGATGGCCTTAGGTTTTTCCGTAGACGACTTATATAAAGGAGCCGGGCTTGCATCCAGAGCTGGCAATGCTTTTGACGATGATCCTCAGACAATACCAGATCGAAACAACGGTTATCTCGGCGACGATGCGGAAGATAGAGCCGCAGTAAATCTGGGAATCAAATGGTATTTGGAAGGAAAAGGAAAATGAAACCATTCCTGCGCTTTTTGCTCCGGTTTGTCATCAGCGTGGTGTCTGCGGCGGCTTTGCTGGTGCTGTTGTTTTGGCTCTTTCTCGTTGCAACCGGCGTGGTAAAATACCCTCTGCTTGGCGTTGAATACAAATTCCATAGATACGAGCGGTCATTCGAAACCGTTTATCAATTCATTGACGGTTTCGACCTGACACCATACGAAACCGCGAAAGAGACGAAATTACACCTTCTCATTGATCGTAACGATACTGAAATTGCTGAAAAGAAATATTCTATTTACTGCTCTTCTTCCCTTGAACATATACCGATCGAGATCGACGACGAGTCTGTCACGCAGGCTTTGGATGTTTTGTTCGATCAAGCTGATATAGCATTTATCGTTCAGTTAAGGGAACCAAAAGAACCATATGTATACTTTGCCATAAAAGAATACGCCGGAATAGTTTACTCAAAAAACGGCGAACTGCCAACGGATACGCCCGCCAAAGTATATTACTATATTACCCCGCTGCACGGAAATTGGTTCTACTGGTACTGCAACGATAATTAATTCCATTCAATTAAGCCGGAACAGCTCGTTCCGGTTTTTTTCGCAAAACAGCGTGCAAAATAAACGTTTGTTCGGTATAATGGGTGAAATGGTTGTGTATTAAGGATTATTTCTTATTCGCGTTTTAGCTCCTGCAGTAGCAGTGTGTTTTCTCTTGTACAGATAAGTTACATGGAGGAATCAAATGAACTGGAAGCGGCTATCCTCGCTCTTTACAGGTCTATTCTGCGTCATATTTCTCTGTAGTTGCATACCGACTGATCCGTCCGACAACCTGCTCGACACACGGCAGTTCTACGCCAATATCAAGCAGGATGCGAACGCGGATTACGGCAAAAAAGCCGCTTTCTACGGCGGCCGAATCTATTACCTTTCTGCCGAGAACGGCACGCAGGGTATCTATAGCATGAATGCCGACGGTTCGGATGTGCGCCTTGAGCAAGCCACTGAGGATATCCGCGCGTTGGTGGTGAACGACGACGGACTTTACTATTCCGGATTTTCGGGAATCCGAGAAAATCGAAACGGCCCCTTTCGTTGTTTTCGTCTATACCGCCGCAACAGCGCGCAAAGCAAACCGGTCGATCTTCTTGAGCAGACGAAGCGGGCAGGCGAATTGACAGATGAGAACGTTTGGGACTTCTATATTGCATCAAACGGATATATCTATATTCGTCTAGTCGGTGTAGATTGGCCCGTGTCTGGAAACTATATCAGCATGATCAGCTATGTAAACGGTGAAATACTCCCTGCATTGAATTATCAATCCGTTGTCACTGATTATTACGGGTTTGAGGAAACGAGCGCAAAGCGGTCTTTTCGCCTGCTCAAATACGCAAAACAATACGCAACGGCAGACTCCGGTTCAGTTTATAGTCAAGACAGCCTAGAGATATATGCGGAGAAGTATATAACCCTGTATGACGCTTCAATAAACCGAACGGTGCTCTCGATTGATGGCATCTTTCTTGCAGATGCCGAACGAACCGACTATGCCTGGCATCGCTGGATATTGCGAATCAACGCGAATAAAATGCTTTTAGCCGCTGAAAGCGCGTTGCTAACCTACGATTTGAATACGCATAAAGCGAACGATTTGCTCACGTTTCCTTCTACCGAGAGCATCTATGCCTCTTACGATGAAGGCAATGATATTTTACTGTTGACACGTACACTTCGTAAGTCTGATTTGATTAGTATTGGGTTGCGCGCTCTTTTTCATATTCCTGTTGTAAAAGGTTCCTGCCTCTACCGCGCAACCCCCGATACGGGCGCGATTACGAAACTACTTTCGCTCAAACGGGACGAAGCGTTCCTTTATGTGGACAGTCAAACAGCAGCAACGGCATCCGACCAAACAATTTCGCTCTATGATATCACCAGTGAATCACCAGCGTTAATTCGCACCATCGAGCTTCAGCATCCAATTGTCGATTCCGCAAACAAAGTAGATACCGCTGGCGGCTGGCTCTTCCTTTACGGGTTCAACGAGCAAACGCAGCGCGACGAACTGCTTGACAAGGTGTTCATCGGATAGAGCGAACTGGTATTTGGAAGGAAAAGGGAAATGAAACCATTCCTGCGCTTTTTGCTCCGGTTCATCATTGGCGTGGTGTCTGCGGCGGCTTTGCTGGTGCTGTTGTTTTGGCTCTTTCTCGTTACAACCGGCGCGGTAAAATACCCTCTGCTTGGCGTTGAGTATAAATTCCATAGATACGAGCGGTCCTTCGAAACCGTCTATCAATTCATTGACGATTTTGATCTGACGCCATACCAGGTTGACGGGGAATCCGCGCCTTACATCAGTATCAAGGGAGTTGATGCTGCAAGCGATGAGAAAACATATAAGATTTACATCAACCAGAAAGAAATCGCTCTCGCCCTCGACGACTCGGTCACGCAAGCCCTCGATATCTTATTTGAGCAGGCTCGCATATCGCATATCATCCAAAAGATAGACCCAGAAAATCAGTGCGTCTATTTTACAATGAAAGAGTATTATGGCGTTGTCTACTCGAAAAGTGGTGAAAAGCCAACGGAAACAGCATCCGGCTATTCTTACTATTTTAAGCCTATGAATGGAAATTGGTTTTATTGGTATTGCGGTGACGACTAACATCATTCAACTAAGCCGGAACAACTCGTTCCGGTTTTTTTTGCAAAATCGCGTGCAAAATAAACGTTTGTTCGGTATAATGGTAAAAACAGCTCTTGCGGATTATTGCAGTTCGTGCATTATTAAACAGCATTGAGGTTAAGATGCAAAAAAGCAACAAATTGCGTCGTCTTCTGCTCAAGGTAGTGTTGTTCATCCTTGCGCTGCCCGTTGTTGCATTCATATGCCTTTGGCAGTACGACCAGCAGTTTTTACGCGAACACAAGGCGGCGTACATGCCCGATTACGGGTATGCCCGCGCGCTCGGCCTCTGGCGGTTGGATGACGACGAAATCGAACGGAAGTATGGCGAACCGGATAAAACGGAATATCGTACAGACCCGAAACAGAAAAGTCGAACACTGATCGTTTGTTCCTATCCGGACTTTCAGGCAGTCTATTTGGAAGAAACGCTTTATTCCGGCGAAATCGCCCGTCATCTGATTCTGCTGGAAGTCACGAGCGGAAAGCCCCGTTTTGGGCGGAACCGGGTCGGGCTTGGCAGCACACGAGCGGAAGTGCAGGATGCATACTCACGTGATGAAAAGATCGAGCCGGATGAACTGCTCGAAAACGCACGGGATTATCCCAACGTAAGCGAGGGTTATTTCGGGCAGAACTGGAGCCGAATTCTGTTTTGCTACAACGAGCAAGGTGAGGTTGTATCCATGGCATATGAAGCGCCTGCTTTTTGACAAAAAGACGAGCAGCTGTGCCTGGTACATTTTCTTGCATTTGAAAGGAGATCGAAGATGAAGACGGCAGCCAAGGTTATTTTATATTTTCTGATTAGCATCGTCGGAACAGTAGCCTTCTTTGCGGTGTTCATCTTTGGTATCTTTGCGTTTTCGTACTATGACGATGAACTTCTGTATCCAAAATTCAGAGCCGAGTGGATATATAGCGGAAACGAGGAAGAATTTAATACCGTCGCACAATATATCAACGATTTTGATTTCTCTCCATATGAAGCAGACCTGAAGCACTCGTCGGCAATTTCCATTTATCCGCCGGACACACTATCCGAAGACGAAGAATACCGGATGGATATCTCCTATCCATCTGAAGAAGCGTTCGTCACCATAACGGATAAAAAAGTCAATCTGGCACTGAACTGGTTGTTCGAAAAGATAAAAATGGAGTCAATCATCCAATCCTCGAATAAGGAAAACCGAACCATATTGTTTTCGTTCGCTTACTCGGTTGGCATTGCGTACTCGCCCGACGGTGAACAGCCCGAGTTCGGAATTGACGACCGGGACTATTGGTTCAAACGCATCAACGATAACTGGTTTTACTGGACAGGTCACTGGCCCGATTAGCGCGGGGTTAACCGCTGACAGATATCTTCTTAATCAGAATACTCCAACAAAGAATAAGGCATATATGAATAGTTTAGAATTTTGGCAAACCATTCTGCGTCATGAAATCGGAACGTTAGTCCTGATATTCGCCGTGATGGTACTGTTGTTCGGCGTCACTTACGTTTGCATTCTACGGTTTTTGGCGAGAACGAATTCGCCCGGATCGGTCGAATTTAACATGGTTCGCGAAAGCAGGCAGTCCCAGCGGCGCAGCAACACGGTTGTTTCGGCGTTGTTTACTCTGCTGAGCGTCGTGTTTTGCTTTTCGCAATTCTTTTCGGTCAGTCTCTTGCAGGTTGATATCCGGCACGATCTGCCAACTGCGAGTACAACCGGCACTGTGCAAAATAGATACTCGTTCTTCTTTTTCACCTCTTATATCAATATAGACGGCGACTTCTATCGATGTTCCTCCGAGGTGCCGAATACTTGGCCGGAAGAGGGGAAAGAGTATGAAGTGACGTACCTGGAACATTCCAAGTTCATTACGCAGTTGAACGAAAAATAATCGGCTGTTCAATCAAGCAAAAAGAACCGGGGCTTCTGTACCCCGGTTCTTCTTTTGTTGAAAAAGTTGAATGCCGTTCTCCCTTTACTTCTCCTCCCCGTCAGGCCGCTTCTCGGCGGTGACGCAGAGCTGGGACGCCAGATTTTTGATGCGAAACAGGCGGCAAAGCGAGTCCCACAGCAGGCTTAAAAAGTAGAATGGCAAAAAGAAGCCGAAGTAGTCCGACTGGTAGTAATTGCACTGGATATCGAGCACCGTAAACCCGTTTTCCTCCAGCAGGCGGAGAAAGCGCGAGTAGTACGTTTTGTCGTAAAAAGTGCGAAAGCCGTTCGCGCCCTTGAGATTCGGGTAGATGAAAAAGAGAATCTTTCTGGCAAGGCGGTTACTGATAATCTGGTTGAGCAACGCAAAAAGCGCGAATTTTCCGGGGAACACATGCACCATCACGCCGCCGTCCTTGAGGGACGCGCGCGCGTTTTTGACAAACGCCGTCTGGTCGGAGAGGTGTTCCAGCACGGAGCTGGAGGTCAGCATGTCGATTTTCCCGTGCGGAAGCGGAATCTCCTTTGTGATGTCGGCCACGAGGAACTCGTCCACCTTGGCGTTTTCCTTGATGCGCACGTCCTCAATATCCACGCCGACGATGTGAAACTCCCCCGTCTCCGCCTTGGCGTCCGCATAGCAGCAGTCGCCGCCGCCGCCCACGTCGTAAACGAGCATGCTGGGGCGCAGGAGGCTGCGCACTTTTGCGTCGTAATAGTGGTAGAGCCGCCGGTCGGAGTAGCCGCACTTTTCCCAGAATCGATCCGCGACGCGCTTATTCCACTTGAAAAACTTCTTGATGCCCATATCGTCCCGCCTTTCGCGCGCCGTCCGCGGCGGTAAAGCGTCTTTTCCGCCCGGCAAATACCATTTTATGAAAAACCGGTGAAAAAAGCAACCGCACGGCCAAGAAATGCGCTCTCCCGTCAGCGTTTCACCAGCGCCGCGGGCACGCCGCCTTCCAGCACCAGCGTCTGCGTCGGGTAAGCAAACTGCGCGCCGATGCGGTCAAACGCTTCTTTGATCTTGAGGTTAATCTGTTCGTTGACGTCCATATACCGGTCGTAATCGGAACTCAATACAAAATATACGACCTCGAAATCCAGGCTGTACGCCCCGTAGGTAGCAAAGTGCGCACGGCCGAACTGCGTATCCTGTTCGCCTTCCACAATCTCTTTGATCACGCCGGGAATTCTGCGCAGCGTTTCCACGGGCGTTTCATAGGCAAGCGACAGCGTAAACACGACCCGGCGCTGCTGCATGGATTTATAGTTGCGGATGCGCGAGCCGGTGAGGTCGCTGTTGGAGCAGACCAGCTGTTCGCCGCTGAGCGCGCGAAGCCGCGTGGTCTTGACCCCGATGTGCTCGACCGTTCCCATATGCTCGCCCGCGATGATGAAATCGCCGATTTCGAACGGCTTATCGAAGAAGATCGTAAAAAAGCAAAACAGGTCGGAGAGCGCGCTCTGCGCCGCGAACGCGATGGCGACTCCGCCGATGCCGAGGCCGGTGACCAGCGACGTAATCTTGACGCCGATATTGTCTAAAAACAGGATCAGCGCAAGAATCCAAATGAGCACCTTCGCCATCGTACCAAGCCACTTGACGGCAAGAGCCGCGCTTTCACCCCGCCCACGCCGCAGCCGTTCCACAAAATAAGCGGCCAATGAGCTAAGAAACACAGCTCCCAGGGTAACGGCAAAGAGCGTGGTAATCGTTGTTACCGCCGTTTTGAGCCCACCACCGAGCGTTAAGACCTTCGTGCTGAACGTAAACGCCATGAAGTACGCAATCGGCAGCAGATACCGCTTGATCGACAAAACGACCGTTTCGCCATACGGCGCGTTCGTCTTTTCGAATTTCGCGGTAACGGCCTTAATGATCAGCCGCCCGGCGATATAAATCAACACCACGCAGACGACGAGTGCGCCAAGAAAGATGAAATAGTCCAACAGGGTATTGCCAAAAAACGTCTGTTCGAAAAAATCCATGCCTCTCCTTCTCCAAGTTCGTTTTCAAATTGAGATACTACCATAAATCCCGATCAAACGCAAAAATGGTGCAAGAAAGGTGCAGAAAAGTCGCAGAAAAGACGAAAAAGGCGAGCATGCGCCCGCCGTGAAAGCATATTGCATTGCCTAGCGCAAGCTCTCCTTCAGCGTTAAGATATTGCGTTCGATGGCGTCGATTACCTGCAAAAACGCCGCGTCGCCCTTGCCGGTCGGATCTTCCAGCCCCCAGTCCTCGCGCCGCTCGGCGGGCAGATACGGGCATTCCACCCCGCAGCCCATCGTGACGACGATATCCACCTTCGGCAGTTCGGCAATCAGCTTGGGACGCTGCGTGGCTTCCATATCGACGCCGTAGCGCTCCTTGATCAGGCGCACCGCGTCCGGATTGATTTTGTCCTTCAGCTCCGTTCCTGCAGAGCAGCTCTCAAACACGTCCCCCGCGAGCAGTTTACCAATCGCTTCCGCCATCTGGCTGCGGCAGGAGTTATGCGTGCAGATAAACGCGACCCGTTTCATGTTTAAATCCCCTTTCTTTCCTTCTTGTTCGTGATTCATTCCCGCAAAAGACACTTCGAACAAAAGTCTGTCTTATTACAGAGTTTTGTCTTTCCCGTCAGGAAACCATGCCGTCGTCCGGTTGGCAATTTTCACCAGCGTGAGCATGACCGGCACTTCGACCAGCACGCCTACAATGGTCGCCAGCGCCACGGGGCTCTTCGCGCCGAACAACGAAATTGCCACCGCGACCGCCAGCTCAAAGAAGTTGGAAGCGCCAATCATCCCCGCGGGAGCTGCGATGTCGTGCGGCAGCTTGAAAAGCTTACTCGCAAAATACGCGATAAAGAAGATCAAAAACGTCTGAATCACAAGCGGCACCGCGATAAGCACGATATGCAGCGGGTTTTCGAGAATCACCTTGCCCTGAAACGAAAAGATGATCACGAGCGTGAGCAGAAGCCCCGCAATGGTCACGTTGCCGAACTTGGGCAGAAAGCCCTTCTCGAAAAACTCGATACCGCGTTTTTTGATGACCGCGCTGCGCGTAAGCATGCCGCCCGCAAGCGGAATCACCACAAACAGCACAACTGAAAGCAGCAGCGTGTTCCAAGGAATCTTCACGCCGCTGATGCCCAGCAACAGAGCTACAATCGGCGTAAACGCAACGAGGATAATTAAATCGTTGGTCGCAACCTGCACCACGGTATACGCGGCGTTGCCTTTTGTGAGGTGGCTCCAGACAAACACCATCGCCGTGCAGGGAGCTGCTCCCAGCAAAATCGCCCCCGCGAGGTAATCCTTTGCAAGCTCGGCGGGAATCAACGTTTTGAAGATGACAAAGAAAAACAGCCACGCAATGCCGAACATCGTAAACGGTTTGATGAGCCAATTGGTCACCCAGGTGACGAACAGCCCTTTTGGATTTTTGCCCACGTTTTTGATGCTCTGGAAATCGACCTTCAGCATCATGGGGTAGATCATGAGCCAAATGAGAACCGCGATCGGAATTGACACGTTGGCGTATTCGAATTTGCCCAGAAACGCCGGAACGCCCGGCAGAAACTGGCCGATCAGCACACCCGCAGCCATGCAGAGAATGACCCATACCGTCAGATACTTTTCAAAGAACCCTATACCCGATGATTTCTTTTCCATAAATAGCCCTCCCCATACCATTCAAATCTGATTTTTTGTGCAAAGCAAGCGGTAATTTATTGATTGAGCTGATAAACCTCATCCTGCTGTTCTTTGTTGAGCGATTTTTCCGTGATCAACGCAATGATCAGGATGCCGATGATGCTGAGTCCGAGCCGCAGAAGCGTAAACGTCAACCCCATGTTGGCTCCTTCGAAGGCAAGCATCGGAATCTTGGTCGTCGACCATGCGCCGACAAAGATGAACACGTTGAACAGACTGCTGCCTTTTTTAAGCATGACCCCCGCCACCGGGAACGCCGCGTAGAGCGGGCCAGCCGCGGCCGAGCCGAGCAGGAACGCAATCAAAACGCCTTTGAAGCCCGAACCCTTGCCGGTGAATTTCATCATGGTCGCGCGGTCAACCCAAACGTCCAGCAGTCCCAGCAGAACAAAGATGGGCGGAAGCACGGAGAGCATCTCCTTGACGTTCTGCAGCGTGAGCTCCAGACTCTTTTTGCCAATCTCCGGCAAAAGCAGACCTGTGACAACGCCCGCCGCCAGCAGCAGGAAAAACGCGCCGTAACGCTTGAAAAAATTCTTCATTTCAGCACCACCCCGATCACGACCGCCGCAACGAGCGAAAAGCCCAGCGCGGAGACATTGCGGATAATCGCCGCGCGTCTGCCAAAGGTTTTAAACTCCATTGGAAGCGTAATCACGCCAACCATCATCAGCGTGGAAACGAACGCGGCAATCTGCATGTACCCCGCCCCGCTTTTGAGCAGCGCCGCCGCCAGCGGAAACGCCACAAACCCCGGAACCAGCGTTACGGAGCCGAGCAGCGCCGCCGCGAGCACACCCCAAACGCCGGAGCTTGAGCCGATCAGCTTTTGAATCGTCTCCGGACTCAGCACCGCAAACGCAAAGCCGATGATTAGCAGGATGATCAAGAGCTGCGGAAGTATGTTTTCAAGCGCCTTCCAGGCCTTGACGAGCGCCATCTTGGTCTTTTTTCGATCCTTGAAAAAAGAGACCGCAAGGCCGAGAATGGCCAGCGCGTAGAGAATGTAGGTAAACATGTTTTCTCCTGTTGACAGAATTTTATCGAACTTTTTTTAAGATTGCGACAACCTCTTCGGTTTTCAGTACTTTCCCATAAGAAACCACTTTGCCGTCAACAACGAGCGCGGGCGTACTCATGATTCCGTAAGAAGCGATCTTGGCATAGTCCGTTACGTGCTCAATTGTCGTGTCCATGCCGAGCTGAGTCAGCGCCGCCTTGGTGGCAAGCTCCAGCGCGTTGCACTTGGGGCATCCGCTGCCAAGCACCTTAACGCGCGCGCTGGCTTCCTTGGGAGCGCACTCCGCTTCCTTTGCCGGAGACGCGCCGCCGCAGCCGCAGATTTTGGATTCGTCCACTGATTTTTCCCGATGAAATAAGCTCATTGTATGGTTTCCTTTCCTGATTCGTCTGTTGTTTTTCTCACACGCCCGAACGCATTCGCATAAAATCACGCGCTGGGTGTAAATATCTATACAATCAACGGCTGAAGCGCGTTGAACAAATACCCGATTAGAATGATCCCAACCGTGCAGATGGCGATAAACAGCGCTAAAAGCTTCGGTTTGACCGCCTTGCGGAGCATGACCATGGAGGGGAGCGACAGCGTGGTGACCGCCATCATAAACGCGAGCACAGAACCCAATTGCGCGCCCTTACTGAACAGCGCTTCCGCAATGGGAATCGTGCCAAAGATATCCGCGTACATCGGCACTCCAATCAGCGTTGCCAGCACTACCCCGAACGGGTTCTTGTTGCCGAGCACCGTCACGATCCACGTTTCGGGAATCCAATTGTGAATCACAGCTCCAATGCCGACGCCGATGAGCACATACGGAAAAACCTTTTTAAACGTATTGACCATCTGCTCTCTGGCGTAAACAAGGCGATCCTTGATCGTAAGATCGGGCGACTCGATATCCACGCTGCCCGCGGTTAAAATAAAGCTCTCGACATAGCGCTCCATCTTCAGCTTTTCAATCAGCGTGCCGCCGAGCACGGCGATAATCAGCCCGAACAGCACGTAGATCACCGCGACCTTCGCGCCGAAAATGCTCATTAACAGCACCAGCGAACCCAAATCGACCATGGGCGACGAAATGAGAAACGAAAACGTAACCCCGACCGGCAGCCCCGCCGAGGTAAAGCCGATGAACAGCGGAATCGACGAGCAGGAGCAAAACGGCGTCACCGTGCCCAAAAGCGCCGCGATGATGTTTGCGCCCAG
Organism: Christensenellaceae bacterium; assembly: GCA_963674535.1. Classification (GTDB taxonomy): domain Bacteria; phylum Bacillota; class Clostridia; order Christensenellales; family CAG-138; genus UBA7703. Next base: position 2,975,736 of record OY771363.1, read on the forward strand.
CCCGCGAAAGCGCCCGAGAATCTTCTTGCTGCGTTCCGGCGGAAAAAAGCTCTGGATGTAGCTGATGAGAAAGATCAGCGTGCAGAGCAGGATCGTAATCTTGATAACGTCATACAGAAAAAACTGGAGGCTACCGACCCAGCGGTTCGCCGTGTCGAGCCCAAACGAGCCCAGCATCCGTCCGATCAGCTCATTCAGCCATTTCATGGCAAGTATCTGATTTTGAAAGAAATCCCAAATCGTTTGTAACAGCTGCATAATCCGTTCCTAATCGTTTTCTTGTTTTTCCGTTACGCCGGTTCGCCGGCTGAAGCGCAGACGCACTCGCTGTGTTCAGCAGAAGGCGTCGTAACCGCGGTTAAGAGCGCGCGCGCGTTTTCGCACCCCGCTTCGCTCAAATGGTAGTGCGTCCATTTGCCCTCCTGACGGCTCTCCACAACGCCGGACTCCGTGAGAATTTTCATGTGGTAGGAGAGCGCGCTCTGGCCGATTGGCAGGTGCTCCAGCAGCATGCAGGCGCACTTTTCGCCGCCGCGCAGAAGCTCCAGTATCTGCAGACGGTTCTCGTCGCAAAACGCTTTCATGATTTTTGCTTGTTCGGTATAGCTCATTTTCATTGTCTGCACACCTGTTTCCGTATTGTTATTGCACGAAACCCGACCTTCGCATTCGCCGCGGTTTGAGCGGCGGTCAAGTCGGTTTCATATCGAAAGTTTTCGATATGTCAATTTTACGACTCATATCGATATTTGTCAATATGATTTTTTCCGTTCGTTCGAATAGCACAAAAAACCCCGCGCAAAGCGCGGGGTTTTCGGTAAATCTGCTTCTATTTTGTTTTCGCGCCGTCGCAGTTACCGGCATGCGCACATCCCGCGCAGCCGCCCGCGCAGGCGGAGCAGCAGCCGCAGGCGCCCTGTTTGCGGCGTTTGATCATGCGCCAGGTTGCAAGCCCGGCAACCAGCGCAACCAGCGCCAGAACGAGATAATCCCAAATACTCATAACAGCAAACTCCCTATCTGATAGGCTGCGAACGCGACAATCCAGGCGATACCGCACTGCATCGCCACTACTCCCAGTGTCGCAAACCCACTCTTGAGTTCCCGCTTCATGGTTGCCACCGCGGCGACGCACGGCGTATACAGCAGCGTAAAGAGCAAAAAGCTGATCGCTGAAAGCGGCGTAAACAGACCGCTGAGCACCGTATGCAGCTGCGTAATACCCGTTCCGGTGAGCACCGAAAGCGTGCTGACCACCGCTTCTTTTGCAACAAAACCGGAGATCAGGGATGTTGCCACGCGCCAGTCCGCAAAGCCCAGCGGCGCAAAGATCGGCGCAATCAGTCTGCCCACCAGCGCCAGCAGGCTGGAGGCGCTTTCGGTCACAACGTTGAGGCGCAAATCGAACGTCTGTAAAAACCAGATGACGATGCTGGCCAAGAGGATAATCGTAAACGCGCGCTCTAAAAAGTCCTTTGCCTTCTCCCAAAGCAGCAGAAGCACGTTCTTTGGCGACGGCATGCGGTAGTTGGGCAGCTCCATTACAAACGGAACCGGCTGGCCGCGAAACGCCGTGCCCTTGAGCAGCAGCGCCACGAGGATGCCAAGCACGATGCCCGCAGCGTAGAGGCCGATCATGACCAGCGCCTGATACTTGGCAAAAAACGCCGCGCAGAATACCGCGTAGATTGGAATCTTTGCCGAGCAGCTCATAAACGGCGTCAGCAGAATCGTCATCTTGCGGTCGCGGTCGGAAGCAAGCGTCCGCGTTGCCATAATGGCGGGCACGGAGCAGCCAAACCCGATCAGCATCGGCACAAAGCTGCGCCCGGAGAGGCCGATTTTGCGCAACAGACGATCCATTACAAACGCGATGCGCGCCATATACCCCGTATCTTCCAAAATGGAGAGAAAGAAGAACAGCGTCACCACGATCGGCAGAAAGCTCAAAACGCTGCCAACGCCCGCGAACACGCCGTCCACAACGAGGCTCTTGACCACAGGGTTGATGCCGTAAGCGGTCAGCCCCGCGTCCACAACGCCCGTCAGCCAGCCGATGCCCGCCGTAAGCCAGTCCGCAAGCGTGCTGCCGATGACGTTGAACGTCAGCCAGAACACGAGGAACATCACGCCGAAAAAGACCGGAAGCGCGGTGTATTTGCCCGTCAAAATCTTATCGATGCCGACGCTGCGCTTGTGCTCGCGGCTTTCACAGCACTTGACGACGGCGGCGGAAACGACGCCTTCGATAAACGTATACCGCATGTCCGCGAGCGCTGCGTTGCGGTCGAAGCCGGTTTCGTTCTCCATTTCCAAAACGCTGTGCTCAATCAAATCCAGTTCGTTTTGATCCAGCTCCAGCCGCTCGGCAAGAGAAGCGTCCCCTTCGATGAGCTTGGTCGCGCAAAATCGCTTGGAAGCGCCGATGTTGCGCGCGTGGTCTTCTATAACATGCGCAACCGCGTGGATGCAGCGGTGCACGGGGCCGTCCGGGCAGAAGTCCTGCACCGTGGGAACGACCCGTTTTTTCGCTACCGCCAGCGCCTGATCCACCAGTTCCGAAACGCCTTCGTTCTTGGAAGCGGAAATCGGCACCACCGGCACGCCGAGAAGCGAGCTCATCAGCTTGATATCGATAGAGCCGCCGTTGGCGCGCACCTCGTCCATCATGTTGAGCGCCACCACCATGGGAATGCGCAGTTCGAGCAGCTGCAGCGTCAGGTAGAGGTTGCGCTCAATATTTGTCGCGTCCACGATATTGATAATGCCGTCCGGCTTGCCGTCGAGGATGAAGTCGCGCGAAACGATTTCCTCCTGCGTATACGGGCGAATCGAGTAGATGCCCGGCAAATCGACGACGGAAGCGTTTTTAACCCCGCGAATCTCCCCCGACTTCTGTTCCACCGTCACGCCCGGAAAGTTTCCTACATGCTGATTGGACCCCGTAAGCGCATTGAACAGCGTCGTCTTTCCCGAGTTTTGATTTCCCGCCAGCGCAAATACCATCGCATTGTCCTCCCTCGTCTGTCAGCTCAATTTTCTTTGCGTCGTCCTTGCGAAGGGTCAGCTCATAGCCGCGCACGCAGATTTCGATCGGATCTCCCATCGGTGCGGTCTTAATCAGCGTTACCTTCGTCTTGGGAATCAGACCCATATCGAGAAACCGCAGCCGCAGCGCGCCTTCGCCGCCAACCACGCGGATTGTAGCCGTTTGGCCGACCTTCATCTCATCCAGCGTCATACGCATCCACCTTTCAACCGGGCACGCGAGCATAACTGTTTTCCGCTCGCATCACAGCGCCCGATGCTCTGTCCACTCAAAGTTAGATTTATCTAACTTGCGATTGGAGTTTACACGAACTAACTGAAATTGTCAATCCCTCCGCCATGAATTTTCGTTCCTTTTCCGAATAGCGCCCGTCCTCTTTCCAAATTCACCCCCGCTGTGCGACATTGCGGCGGATTAGTAAGCAAACTATGAAAAAAACGCCCGAATGCTTGAATTGAACAGCGCAACAGTGATAGCATAGAATCACAAATTGGCGAACAGGAAGCCTTCGCAAGGCTGAGAAAAATACGGGAAAGCAGGGTACCGGCATGCAGGTGAATAAATCGATCGAGGATTATCTCGAGCAGATACTCATCCAGCAGGAAAAGAACGGCTGCGCGCGCTCCGTTGATATTGCCAGCAGTCTCAGCGTCACCAAGGCGAGCGTCAGCCACGCAACGAAGCTTCTGCGCGAAAACGGATATATCCGCATGGCGGACGACAAGTGCATAACGTTGACGGACACCGGGCGGGAGATCGCGGAGCGAATGTATCAGCGCCACCGCGTGCTGGCGTCGTTTCTCATGCGTCTTGGCGTCACCGAGGAAGTCGCCTTTGCCGACGCCTGCAAAATGGAGCACGACATCAGCGCGGAGAGCTTTGCCGCCATCTGCCGCCATGCCGAAGCAAAATGGAAGTCGTGATTACTCCGCAAGTCTGCCGCAGCGCACATTCCTTTTAACAAAAATCGGACGGGCCAACCCGTCCGATTTTTTATTTCTATTCGTATTGAATTTCAAACGACGCGCCGGCAAGCTCTGTTTCGGCGGCCTGACGCAGGTTTTCGCTGAGCGTAAGCGTCCTGAGCTTTGGCAGTTTCAAAAGCGGTGAAAGGTCCATATCCGTTTGATTGTCCGTTGCGTGGAGAATCAGCCTCTCCAGCGAAGTAAGCTGCTCGCCGCCTTCGAGCGAGTCGAAATCCATACCGTAGCTGACCAGTTCTTCCAGTTCCACAATGCCGGCAAGCTCCGCCAGCGACGCAAGCGGATGCCAGCCGATCTTCAGTTGGTGGATTGTTTTACCGTTCAGATACGGTAAAAACAGGTCCGGATCGACGCCTTCCAAGTGCAGATACTGCAGTTCTCCCATTGCTGCCAGCGCGGAGTAATCCTCCACCCGATTGTCACCGATCAGCACGAGTTCGCGAACGCTTTTGCAGTTTGCAAGAAACGAAAGATCCGTAATGTAACCGCAGTCCTGAATGACCAGATGGCGCAGGTTCGGAAGATTTGCAATCGGTGAAAAGTCCGTCGCGGGACTGTAGAACAGTTCGAGGGTATCCAGCTTGGTCAGGCTGGAAAGCGGGGCTAGATCAGTCGCGTTCGTCTGCGCAAGAGAAAGCTGTATCAGGTTCGGCATTTTTGCAAGGCTTTCCAGCGAGTTGACGGCGTCCGTTCCGATGACCGCCGCTCCGGAAAACACGTCGTTTCTCAGCCTATAGAAGTCTTCCGAATTTGCGGCGGCTTGATCCCCGTAGAGGTAAAGTTCCGTCACGCTAGCGAGTTCGTCGCTTGTCAGCGCCTCGCCCTCGGTCAGGTTCAATTCCGCGCGGACGGCATTTTCCAAAATGGGATCCGAAATCGCCGCGGAACCCCCCTGGTAAAACAGCGGCGGGCGAATTTCCGTGTACCGACCCAGCGCAAACCCACCCGCAAGAAGCACCAGCGAGAACACAGCCGCCGTCGCGGTTCTGGCTGCGGCTTTTTCCACATGACCGTCGGCGTTTAAAAGCGCGCGGCGTACCGCCGAAACGCTGGTATAGCGGTCCTTGGGCGAGAACGCAGTGCACTTTTTGACGATTCGCGCAAGGCGCTTATCGGGTATTACAAAATCGCTTGTACGCCCGGTAAGCATCCAGCCCAGCAGGACGCCGAGTGAAAAGATATCCGCGCGGCAGTCGGTCTGCGAAAACCCGTACTGCTCCGGCGGGGCAAACTCCTGCGTGCCGAAACACACCGTGTCTAAACGCGCGTTTTTATCGTAGTAGCGGGAAATGCCAAAGTCGATCAGCGTGGCGAACCCGTCGTCGCTGAGGATGATATTCTGCGGCTTGATGTCGCGGTGAATCACCGGCGGGGTCTGCTCATGCAGATAGCGCAGCACGCCGCAGATCTGGAGGGCGACCGCAATTGCCTGCTCGCGCGTGAGCCGCTCGCGCAGGCGGTTGAGCGGAATGCCGCGCACGTACTGGCGCACCACGCAGATCATGTTCTCCGTGCGGATTTCTTCCACAAACGAAGGCAGCCCGCTGTGATGCAGGCTCTTGAGCAGTTCTCCCTCGCTTGTTTTGGAGCAGACGGATGTGTCGGGGTAGCATTTGACGATATATGGTTTGTTTTCGTGGTCTTTTACTAGGAGCGTCTCGCCCATTTGGTTGTTGGCGAGGCACTCGACCGGTTCGTACTTCTGTAAAAACTCTTTCGGGTAATAACCCGCTTCCGCGTGTTCGAATTCGAGCAAAAATTCGCTTGCAGCCGATTGTTCCAGTTCCATGTTCGTAACTTCTCCAAGTGAACCCAGTTTTTCCGCCGCGGCAGTAAAAGAGCGCTAGAGCGCCGACTCGTCCCCGAGCAAATGCAGGCCGAGATCGAGCAAAAGTGCCTGCGCTTCCATAAATCCAAGTTTACGCGTAATGCAGTAAATCACCGCCGCGTCGCGCTTGAGACGCGGATAGAGCAGACTTTTATCGGCAATCTGCAGCAGTTTCTGCGTTTCGTCCATGGTAAGGTGCATGGCGAGCGCAAACTGCAGCACCTTGTCGCGGGATGGTTTTCTTGTTCCGTTGAAAATCTGGTACCCGTAGGTGCGCTCGACGCCGGAGTTTTTGATGACGGTGTCTTTTTTCAGGCGGTGTTCCGCACAGAGGGCAAGCAAATGATCGTGCAGATCCGGCGTCTGCATCGTGCTTTCATAACGGTCAAAAAACGTGTCCAGATCCGGCGTTTTGAAAAGCTGCCGCAGCAGCGTGCTGGTTCTGGCCGTATCCTCGCTTTCGTTCCAGGACATCGATCGTCACCTCAGGCGGTTCGTTGGGTGGTTCTGCGGCTTTGGCAAACACTGCCTTGCCGATGATTCTGTTTGGGAAGCCATAAGGGAAATACGCGCCGTTTCATACAGCGGTTATGACAGGTTGTTTACGGTTAATAGAAGTGGCTTTTTTAGGATTATAGCACACCGCAGCGCTCCGCGCCGACGGTTTTTGAAAAAATCGTACAAAATTCCGGATGCTGTGAGCATTCTCGTCCTTATGCGGCGCGGCGGCGCATGAAATGCCGTTCGGCTTTTATTCGTACACCGACTCAACCGAGACCACACCGTCGATTCTGGAGAGACCTTCCATTAAAGGCGACAAATCTTCGCGGTTCGGCAGCATCAGGTGCAGATAGACATGCCGTTTCAGCTGATCGGTATCAATGGCAAAGCTGAACTCTTCAATGACGCATCCCATTCTCTGCAGATCCTCCTGCAGAGAAATCAGCGTGTTGCCTTCCATGGAAAGCACCAGCTGCATGACAAGGCGGTTGCTCTTTTTACGTCTGCTGTGCGCAAGGCTTCTGAGCACCCGCAGCACAATCAGCGCCAGCACCGCAACGCCCACGGCCAGCAAATACGCGCCCGCGCCTGCGGCAAGGCCGATGCACGAAACGCACCAGAGGCTGCTCGCCGTGGTCAGCCCGCGTACGGAAATGCCTTCTTTAATGATAGTGCCTGCGCAGAGAAAGCCGATGCCGCTGATGACCTGCGCACCGAGCCGCGCGGGGTCGAGATTCATAATACCCGCGTATTTTGTAACGAGGAATTCGCCGCAGCACATCACAAGCGACGCGCCGATGGCAACGAGAATATGCGTGCGCATGCCCGCGTTGCGCTGAACATGCTCCCGCTCATAGCCGATTACGCCCGCCAGCAAAGCGGCCAGCGCCACGCGCGCCAGATATTGCAAAGAATCCAGCAGACTTGCCGTGGTGAAATTCATGGAATCAGGCTCCTTTCCATTCAGGGGATGCTTCGGGTATAACGATACGCCCCGGCAAACGTGTTCCGGGTGCAGCCGACGCTTATCATGGGTTTGAATCTATTTTGTTAAGCTATTGTAAAGCGCAGATCAAGTTTTCGTCAAGTCCATCGGCATGAAATAAAAAACCGGCCTCCCCGATGTTCAGGCGGGAGGAGGCCGGTTCAAACATGCCGTGAAAGGAGCGAATTTCCACGGCACTCGAGGATATCGCAGTAGTGGGCATTACACCGCGCTTGCGCCGTAGTTCGCGAGCACGCGCGCGGAAGGGTCGTTGACGTTGCAGCCTTCCCAGGAGCGGTTCGGCATCCAGAAATCCTTCACCATGTGCGCCTGGCCTGGATATTCCGCCTCAAAGAGCTCGCGGTAGAGCAGAGACTCCTTGGTGAACGGTTTTGCGAACGTGTACTTTGCGCTGCGGGCGGCGAACTCCTCGTCCGTATAGAGCTTCTCGGCATAGGCCTTGATCTGATCGACCATGGAATGTCCGACGGCGTCCGAAAACGCGGCTTTTTCGCGGTAGAGGATCTCCTGCGGCAGGTAATCGCCTTCAAACGCACGGCGGAGCAGGTACTTGCCTTTACCGAAGCGGTTCATCTTGAGCGCGGGATCAATCGTCATGACGTACTTTACGAAATCGAGATCGCCAAACGGCACGCGCGCTTCCAGCGAGTTGGCTGAGATACAGCGGTCGGCACGGAGCACGTCGTACATATAGATTTCGTCGATGCGCTTCTTGGCTTCCTTCTGGAACTCCTCTTCGTTAGGCGCAAAGTCCGTGTATTTATACCCGAACAGCTCGTCCGAAATCTCGCCCGTGAGCAGCACGCGGATATTGGTGTTTTCATGGATGTACTTGCAGACAAGATACATGCCTACGCTCGCGCGGACGGTCGTGATATCGTACGTTTCAAGGATGCGCACAACGGTCCTCAGCGCGCCGATGGCATCCTGCGGAGTAACGATGACTTCCGTGTGTTCGCAGCCGAGATAGTCCGCCACCTGGCGGGCGTATTTACAGTCGATTGCGTCGTCCCGCATGCCGATGGAGAAGGTCTTAATCGGGTGCGGCAGGTACTTATTGGCAATGGCGCAGACCAGCGAACTGTCCAATCCTCCGCTGAGCAAAAAGCCGACAGGCACGTCCGCGTCCAGACGCTTGACCACGCCGAGCGTCAGTTTTTCGCGGATGTTGCCGCAGACCGCGTCCAAATCGTCCTTGGAATAGGAGGGAACATCCGTCATGTTGGCATACTGAATGAACGCGCCGTCCTTCCAGTAATGTCCCGGCGGGAAGGGATTTACGGTTTCCACCAAGCCGGTAAGGTTCTTGGCCTCGCTGGCAAAGAGGATGTTGCCGTCCACGTCGTAGCCGTAGAACAGCGGGCGGATGCCGATGGGATCGCGCGCCGCGATTAGCGAGTCCGTTTTATGGTCGTAGATGATGAGCGCGTACTCCGCGTCCAGCATGGCGAACATATCCGTTCCATACCTTTGATACATGGGTAAGAGCAGCTCGCAATCCGAGCCGCTCTTAAAGTCATATCCCGAAAATAACGCATCGCGCATCTTGCGGAAGCCGTAGAGTTCGCCGTTGCAGACCACTGCGTCCCCGTTGCGCTCGAACGGCTGCATGCCGCTCTTTTCCAAGCCCATAATCGTCAGGCGGTGGAACATCAGGTACCCGTCGCCTACGCTGAGCATGCGGGAGAGGTCAGGCCCCCGCGCGATTGTTTTGTAGAATCCGTCGACAAGCATATCCAGCGGAATCCGCTTGCCGAGGTAGCCCATGATTGAACACATGAATTTTGCCTCCCGCGGCTGTTATCGAACGCCAAAGAGCAGTTCGCCGTAACTCGGATACGGCCAGTCGCTCGTAGAAATCAGGGTTTCGAGCGCGTCCGCGCTGGCGCGCAGTTCGCTCATCTTGGGCAGCAGGCTGTCCTTGCAGAGCAGCGCCGCTTCGCGTACTTCTTCCGTGGCTTTGGTATCGGAGAGCGCGTCTTCCAGCGCTTTTACGGTTTCATATGCGGCTTTCGTGAGCGCCGCCGCCGTTTCGAGCGTCTCGGTTTCATACGTACTGTCCGCCATGCTTCCCGCGGAACGCTTTGCCGCGATAGTGCCGGCCAGCTTACCCTGGAACGCGCTGGACGCAGGCAGGATATCCCGCCGCGCCATATCCAGCATGGTCATGGCCTCGATGCAGACGATCTTCTTGTAGTTCTCGGTCATGATCTCATAGCGCGCGCGGAGTTCCGTCTCGCTCAGCACGCGATGGGTGCTGAAGAGCTCGATATTCTTCTGCGCAATGAGGCTGGGCAGGCAGTCCGTCGTAGTCCGGAGGTTGAGCAGCCCGCGCTTTTCCGCTTCCGCTACCCAGGCGTCGTCATAGCCGTTGCCGTTGAAGACGATGCGCTTGTGCGTATGGATGACGCTCTTGATGAGCTCATGCAGCGCCAGCGGCAGGTCTTTTGCGGTTTCGAGCTCATCGGCGTATTTACGCAGGGACTCGGCCACGGCGGTGTTGATCACCATGTTCGCGTCCGAAACCGACTGGCTGGAACCGAGCATGCGGAACTCGAATTTATTGCCCGTGAACGCGAACGACGAGGTGCGGTTGCGGTCGGTCGTGTCCTTGGGGAAATGCGGAATCACGTGTACGCCAACTTTCATCTGCGTCTTTTCGCGCCCGCCGTAAGCTGCGCCGGTATCGATCGCTTCCAGAATTTCGAACAGCTCGTCGCCGAGGAACATGGAAACGATCGCCGGAGGGGCTTCGTTCGCCCCTAGGCGGTGGTCATTCCCCGCGCTCGCTACCGAAATGCGAAGCAGGTCCTGATAATCGTCCACCGCCTGGATTACCGCGCAGAGGAAGAGAAGGAACTGCGCGTTTTCGAAAGGCGTTTCCCCTGGCTCCAACAGGTTAACGCCGGTGTCTGTCGACATAGACCAGTTATTGTGCTTGCCGCTGCCGTTCACGCCGGCAAACGGTTTTTCATGCAGCAGGCAGACCAGCCCGTGCTTTTTGGCGACGCGCTGCATGATCTCCATGGTCAGCTGGTTGTGATCCGCGGCGATATTGGTCGTCGTAAAGATCGGGGCCAGCTCATGCTGCGCGGGCGCAACTTCGTTGTGCTCGGTCTTGGCCAGTACGCCAAGTTCCCAGAGCTCCTGATTGAGGTCTTCCATAAAGGCCTGTACGCGCGGCTTGATGGAACCGAAATAATGGTCTTCCAGTTCCTGCCCCTTGGGAGAGCGGGTGCCGTAGAGCGTGCGGCCGGCAAATACCAAATCCGGGCGGCGGTCGAACATTGCCTTATCGACAAGGAAATACTCCTGCTCGGTGCCGACGGTGGTTACGATCTTTGTTACGCTCTCGTTACCGAAGAGCTTGATAATGCGCATCGCCTGACGGTCGATGGCCTGCATGGAGCGAAGGAGCGGGGTTTTCTTATCCAGCGCTTCGCCGCCGTAGGAGCAGAACGCGGTCGGGATGCAGAGAACCTTTTCCTTTATAAATGCATAGCTGGTGGGATCCCAGGCGGTGTAGCCGCGCGCTTCAAACGTAGCGCGAAGGCCGCCGGAGGGGAAGCTGGAAGCATCCGGTTCGCCGCGGACGAGTTCCTTGCCGGAGAACTCCATGATCACGCTGCCGCCGGGAATGGGCGAAATAAAGCTGTCGTGTTTTTCCGCCGTGATGCCGGTGAGCGGCTGGAACCAGTGCGTAAAGTGCGTCGCGCCCTTTTCGATGGCCCAGTCCTTCATGGCGTTGGCGACCACGTTCGCCACGGAAAGATCCAGCCGACGCCCCGCTTTGATTGCGGTCTGCACCGCCTCGTAAGTATCCTTGGGCAAACGCGCCTTCATGACCGTGTCGTTAAAAACCTTGCAGCCAAATGATTCCGTTACCGTACCCATTTTCTCTTTCTCCTCCCGCCTCTTATAAAAAGAGGCAACGACACCACGGTTCCATCCGCGGCGCCTTTGCCGTTTTGAAATAATATGCGGGTATTATACAGCGAGGCAAAACCCTTGTCAATCCTTTATTTTTGCAGGATTTCTTGCATCAAATCTCATTTTCCTGCACGGATTTCTTTTTTGTTGAACCAAAAATATTTTGATTTTGGTTTTTTGCAGTTTTTAACTATATATCATTCATTTTGTGCTTGACAGGTTATCCTATATTATGTATACTGCCGTGGAACAACGGCGTTCATTACGCGGGCAAATCGTCCGCCGTATGGGCGCTTTTTGCGTTCAAACGGGCGGTTGGCCCGCTGTATATCACCCAAAAAGGGCGCCTGTTCCGCCGCAATGGAGAAAAAAAGGCAAAAAACCGATTTTTTTCCGGTTTTGCGGGCAAACGGACAGGTATCAACGCGTAAGGAGAAACGACTATGGCGCTGCGGGAAGGTGAAGTCCGCATTCCGTCCGGCTGTGCGATCGCGGGGGTCTTTTCGAAAGAGGGAAACCTCATTCCGGGAAGCCTCGTAACGCGCGCCATGACCAGCATGCACGAGCGCTCCAACGGCCTTGGGGGCGGATTCGCCGGGTACGGCATCTATCCGCAGAACAAGGAGTTTTACGCGCTGCACGTATTTTATACCGATTCGGACGCGCGCGCAACCTGCGAGCGGTACCTGGATCAGGTATTCGAGGTGGTCAACCTTTCGAAGATTCCGATCCGCAAAACCAAGAAAATCACGGATGAGCCGCTCATCTGGCGCTACTTCGTCGCCCCGCATCCGAACCGCCTGCGGGACAGTCAGCTCGACGAAAAGGAATATGTCGCGCGCGCGGTGATCCACGTTAACTCCACGTTCGAAGGCAGCTTTGTGTTTTCGAGCGGAAAGAACATGGGCGTATTCAAGGGCGTCGGCTACCCGGAAGACATTGGCGACTTTTACCGCCTCGACGAATACGAAGGCTACTGCTGGACCGCGCATGGGCGGTACCCGACCAACACCCCCGGCTGGTGGGGCGGCGCGCACCCGTTTGCGCTTCTGGATTACACGATTGTTCACAACGGCGAGATTTCGAGTTACGACGCGAACCGCCGCTTTATTGAAATGTTCGGTTACCGCTGCACCCTGCAGACGGATACCGAGGTTATGACCTATATTGCGGACTACTTGCTCCGCAAGGTCAAGCTGACCCTCAGCGAGTTTGCCAGCGTGATTGCCGCTCCCTTCTGGAGCACAATCGCGCAGAAGGACGAAACCGAGCAGAAGCGCCTGACGTACCTGCGCAACGTGTTCGGCAGCCTGCTGGTGACCGGGCCGTTCTCCATCCTGCTGGGGTTCGAAGGCGGCATGCTCGCGCTCAACGACCGGCTCAAGCTCCGCTCCATGGTGGTTGGCGAACGCGGGGACATGGTATATGTTGCCAGCGAAGAATGCGCCATCCGCTATATGGAGCCGACGCTCGACCGCCTCTATGCCCCGCGCGGCGGCGAACCGGTCATTGTAACCCTGAACGGAGGTGTTGAGCAGTGTCTGTAAGCGAACTCTACCCGGAATTTGAGCTGATTCGCGACGAGCGGCGCTGCACCAACTGCCGCATCTGCGAACGCCAGTGCGCCAACGGCGTCCACCGGCTCGACGCGCGCTCCGGCCGCATGATTGCGGACGAGGCCAAGTGCGTGGACTGCCAGCGCTGCGTGGCCTATTGCCCGACGCACGCGCTCAAGATCGTAAAAAATCCGAACGCATGCCGCGAAAACCACAACTGGAGCTGCGACGCCATCAAGGAGATCACGCTTCAGGCGGGCAGCGGCGGCGTGTTGCTCTCCTCCATGGGCAATCCCCGCGAGTACCCGGTTTACTGGGATAAGCTCATGGTCAACGCCTCCCAGGTGACCAACCCCTCCATCGACCCGCTCCGCGAGCCAATGGAAACGCGGGTGTTTCTCGGCAAAAAGCCGACGTCCATTGCACGCACGCAGGACGGCGAACTGGTGACCGACCTGCCCCCGCAGATCGAGCTGAAGCTGCCAATTCTGTTTTCCGCCATGAGCTACGGCTCGGTGAGCCGCAACGTGCACGAGGCGCTCGCCCGCGCGGCAACGGAACTCGGCACCTGTTATAACACCGGCGAGGGCGGCCTGCACGAGTCGCTCTATCCTTACGTGAAAAACACCATCGTTCAGGTGGCCTCCGGCCGCTTTGGCGTATACAAAGGCTATCTCAACGCGGGCGCGGCCATTGAAATCAAGATGGGTCAGGGCGCAAAACCCGGCATCGGCGGGCATCTGCCCGGCACCAAGATCGTTGGCGACGTATCGAAAACGCGCATGATTCCGGAAGGGTCGGACGCGATTTCCCCCGCGCCGCACCACGATATCTATTCCATCGAGGACTTGCAGCAGCTCGTGTATTCCTTAAAGGAAGCGAGCGGCTACCAAAAGCCGATCATCGTCAAGGTTGCGGCGGTGCATAACATTGCGGCCATCGCCAGCGGCATCGCCCGCAGCGGCGCGGACATCATCGCCATTGACGGTTTCCGCGGCGGCACGGGCGCCGCTCCCACGCGCATTCGCGACAACGTTGGCATTCCCATTGAGCTTGCGCTTGCTTCAGTGGACGCGCGCCTCCGCGACGAAGGCATCCGCAACAGCGTTTCGCTCGTCATCGGCGGCAGCATCCGCTCCAGCGCGGACGCGGTCAAGGCCATCGCCCTCGGCGCGGACGCGGTGTATATCGGCACCGCGGCGCTCATCGCGCTTGGCTGTCACCTCTGCCGCAGTTGCCACAAAGGCGCCTGCAACTGGGGCATTGCCACCCAGCGGCCGGACTTGGTCGATCGTCTCGATCCCGAAGAAGGCGCACAGCGGCTCGTGAACCTCGTGACCGCCTGGAACCGGGAGATTCGCGAGTTCCTCGGCGGCATGGGCATCAACTCCATCGAAGCGCTCTGCGGCAACCGCGCCATGCTGCGCGGTATCGGCCTGAACGAAGTGGAGCTGCGGGTGCTCGGGGTAAAGCACGCGGGAGAGTAAGGGCTATTTGGGGGTTGCACCCCCAAGAACCGATTATAATGGGGGCGCTGCCCCCAAACCCCTGCCTTAGGGGCCAAGCCCCTAAGAACCCCATATCGAGTGGGGTTTCCAAAGGGGTGAACACCCCTTTGGCGGGAGCTCGAGGGTGGAACCCTCGAATATAGAAGATTAGGGTGAGAGTATGGAGCAGAACGAACAACGCGAAGTGCGGCGCATCGACGCGCGGGGAACGGATTACCAAGCGCTCAACGCCTGCATCCGCCAGGCCACGACGGACGTGGAAATCGTAGGCGCGCTCGGCCAGCGTTACCTTGGCGACGCGATGGACAGCGGCACGCTCACCATCCGCGGCACGGCGGGCAACGCCCTCGGCGCTTACCTCAACGGCGGGCGCATCATCGTTTACGGCAACGCGCAGGACGCCGCCGGGGACACAATGAACTGCGGCGAAATCATCGTCCACGGCTCGGTTGGCGATACGGTCGGCTACAGCATGCGCGGCGGGTGCATCTATGTGCGCGACAGCGCGGGTTACCGCGCGGGCGTGCATATGAAGGCATACGGCGAAACCTCCCCCGTACTGGTGGTCGGCGGGCGGTGCGGCAGCTTTCTTGGCGAATATCAGGCGGGCGGAACCATCGTCGTGCTCGGCCTCGACCAGGTGGGCGAGGTGCTGGGGTATTTCTGCGGCACCGGCATGCACGGCGGGTCGATCTACGTCCGCGGCGAAATCAAGCGCGAAAAATTCCCGCGGCAGGTGCGTATCTGCGAAGCAAACGCAGACGACCTCGCCAAAATAGAACCGTACATGGAAAAATATGTTACACTGTTTAATAAGCAGATTCCCAACGACGGCACGCCGTTTTGGCTGCTTACCCCGAATTCCAACGACCCCTACCGCCAGCTTTATGTAACCAATTGAACCTTGCTTGTTCAAACGCCGTGAAACCATAACGGAACCTGCCGGTTTTGATCAAGCAATCGAAACAGGCGGTTCCGGTTTTATATACCGGGGCGGCAGAATAAGCCTCTCAACAGACCAGTTTACTGCAGGAAAGGGTGCCAAGAAAGATGTATACCGCTCAGGAAATCGTAGAATACGCCGCCGCGGAGGACGTCAAGTTCATCCGCCTCGCTTTTTGCGACGTCTTCGGGCTGCCGAAGAACATTTCGATCATGCCGGAGGAACTGCCGCGCGCGTTTTCGGACGGCATCTCCATCGACGCCTCGGCCATCCGCGGGTTCGGGGACGAGGCGCATTCCGACTTACTGCTCTTTCCCGACCCGGAAACGCTCAAAGCGCTGCCCTGGCGCCCCAGCCACGGGCGCGTGGTGCGGCTGCTTGCGGAAATTCGCCGTTCGGACGGAACCGTGTTTTCGCTGGACACGCGAAACCTTTTAAAAGCCGCGATTGCCGAAGCCGCGAAGGAAGGCGTTGTGGTCAACTTTGGCACGGAGTTTGAGTTTTACCTCTTCCGCCTCGACGCGGACGGAAACGCGACCAAGATTCCTTACGACAGCGCGCACTATATGGATATCGCCCCGCTCGACCGCGGTGAAAACGTCCGCAGGGAGATCTGCCTGACGCTCTGCGAAATGGGCATCCGTCCGGAGAGTTCTCATCACGAGGACGGCCCCGGCCAAAACGAAATCGATTTTCGCTACAGCGACGCGCTGAGCGCCGCCGACAACGCGTTTACCTTCCCGTCGGTGGTGCGTTCCGTCGCCATGCGCAACGGCCTTGCCGCCGACTTTTCGCCAAAGCCGCTGCCCGACGAGAGCGGCAACGGCATGCATATTAACCTCTCTCTCGCCAAGCCGCATACGGAAACCGCGCGGGATTCGTTTATGGCGGGACTCATGGAGCACATTACGGAGATTACGGCGTTTCTCAATCCGCTGTCCGCTTCCTATACCCGCTTTGGCGAGCATAAAGCGCCGCGGTATGTCACCTGGTCGCCGGAAAACCGCAGTCAGCTCATCCGCATCCCCGCCGCAAAAGGCGAATTCGAGCGGCTCGAACTGCGTTCGCCCGACCCTGCCTGCAATCCCTACCTTGCCTTTACGCTGATTCTTTGCGCGGGGCTGGACGGCGTACGCAGAGGGTTGGTCCCGCCGCCGCCGACCAACGTGAACCTCTTTACGGCGGACGCTTCCATTACAAAGGGGCTGAAAACGCTGCCCAAATCCCGCGAGGAAGCGTTTGCGCTCGCGGCAAACAGCGCGTTTGTCCGCTCGATTCTGCCGGAAGGCGTATTCCATGCTTACGAAACCTACAATGACTGAGGAGCGGAGGGTAACCATTGGCGTCCGGGTTTGAAAAGCAGAACAGCGTACTGATCGTTTCAGCTTCCGAACGCGCACGGGAGAGCATCGCGGGCGTTCTGTTGCCGTCCCGCTATTCGCCCATCGCCATGCGCGGTTCCGCCGCCGAAGCGCGCCGCCTCGTGCTCGACACGCCCTACTCGATTGTGTTCATCAACGCGCCGCTTCCGGACGAGTTCGGCGGTCAGCTCGCGCTCGACCTTGCCGCAAGCAAGCTCTGCTGCGTGGCGCTGATCGTCGCCAGCGAATCGTACGAAGAAGTCACGGACAAGGTGGAGGATGCGGGCGTGATTACGCTTTCGCGCCCCTGCTCGGCGCAGAACATCCGCCAGGCCGCTGCACTGATGTCCGCCACGCGCTCGAAACTGGCGGATATGGAGAAGAAGACCGCCACGCTGGAGGAGAAGATGGAGGAAATCCGCCTCGTCAACCGCGCCAAGTGGATGCTCATCGAGCGTCGCGGCATGGACGAAGCCACTGCGCACCGCTATATCGAAAAACTCGCCATGGACGCGCGCCAGACCCGCAGGCTCGTGGCGCAGACGCTGATCCGCTCGCTGGAAACGAGCGATTGAGGGTGGCATTTGGGGCTCCGCCCCATACCCCGCTCAGGGGCACGCCCCTGAGAACCCCACTTTTAAGCACTCATTGCAGGGTTTCCAAAGCGACAATCGGCCCTTTGGCTAGGGTTTGGGGACGGAATCCCCAATGAATCCCTCACGCGGAGCAAGGCTACCTTGCTCTTTTTTTGTGTGCTATACTGGTAACAGTACAGTCAGTACGTGACAAAACCCAACATATTTTCCACATAATTGAATTGCAGCGGAGGGTATTATGGAGCAGTATGACGTTGTCATCATTGGGGCGGCGACGGCGGGCAGCTTTTTTGCGCGCAGAATCGCCGAAGCGGGGCACAGCGTGCTCGTGCTCGACAAGCTCGATAAACATACGCTCGGCCAGCGGCTGGATATCTTCCACGTCGGCAAGCAAGACTTTGCGCGGTTTAACATCCCCCTGCCGGAGGAAAACGACGACTTCGCGTTTGAATTTTCCGGCGGGCAGACCTTTTCCTCCTTTGGCCGCTACCCCAAAAAGAACTTCGGCACCACCGTCGGCATGCATATGCCGCGCTACATTGCGCGCCTGAACCGCTGGGCAAAGGAAGCGGGCGCGGAATTCAAACTCGGCGCGTCGTTTGTCGATTTTCTCTACGAAGACGACCGCATCGCGGGAGTCATCTACGAAACAGACGGCAAACGGCACGAAGTTGCCGCAAAGCTCGTCTGCGACTGCTCGGGCATCCCGTCGGTTGCGCGCACGAAGCTGCCGGATGGCTACGGCGTGGAGAACTTCTCCATTTCGGATACGGAAAAGTTTTACGTCACCTTGCGTTACGTTTCCTACCACGACCCGAACGACTATGTCCGCGGCTCACGCGGCTGGACGTATTACAAAACATGGGAAGCGCCGGAAGGCGATCCAGAATGCGCCATTCTCGGCGTGGGCGCGAATTTTTCCTACGACGAAGGCGAAAAGGTATTCGCCGCGTTCGAAAAAGCTGTTCCGCTGCCGCGCTATACGCTCAACCGCATTGAGCGCGGCACAACCCCCTACCGCCGCCCGCCGTATAGCTTTGTTGCGGACGGGTTCCTCGTTTCCGGCGACGCGGCGTGCCTGACGAAACCCTCCGCGGGCGAAGGCGTAACCGCCAGTATGGTGCAGCTCGAAATTGCAGCAAAGGTCGTAAACCGTCTGCTGAACGAAGGCGGGTACCTCACCCGCGCGCGGCTCTGGCCGATCAACAAGGAGTATATCGAGGCGCAGGGCAAGGCGTTTGCGGGTCAGCTCGCAACGCTCATCGGCGCGGTGGCTTCCAGCGCGGTGGAGAACGACTTCTTCTTCGAAAAAGACGTCATCTTCAGCGAAAAGACGTTCCAAAGCCTCGGCAGTGGAGAGCCTCTGCGTTTTTCAACGAAGGAACTGCTCGTTATGGCGCGCAAGATGCTCGGCGGCGTACTGCGTGGCAAGCTCAGCATCGCCACCATCCGCACTTTGCTCAGCGGCATGAAAAACGGCTCCCGCGCGGAAGCGCTGTACGCGGACTACCCCGCCGACGAAGCGGGTTACGACGCCTGGGTTGCCCGCGCAGAGGAATTCTGGAAGAGCTGCGGCAGTATGGCGGAGAACGCGGTGAGATGAGGTTTCAGCCGCCGCACAGAATTTCGTTTGTAATCTGATTGCGAATATGCAACCTTTGTAATGGTTGCAGGCGTCCTCGCGTGACTGCTCTGTTTCCTTGCGCGCTTTTCATGGAGCAGAACCGATCATAGAATACTGGGATTTCTAAAAGGGAGCAGCAGCGCATGACGAGCATCAGCAAGATACTCCCGAAGTACCTTTTCTTCTATGGCGTGTTCGTGTTCATCCCCGTGCTGGTCATGGTTATCCTCATTTCCGTGTTCTCCGGCGGCAAAGCGCATGGCGTACCCAATGAATTTGCCGTGGACAACGAAGAGCGCGTCTATATGTGCTTCAACAGCGGCTTATACGTTGTGGAGAACGGTCGGTTTACATTTTTGCTGCCGGGACAGAAAGGGTCTTACGCACTCTCCGTTTCGGACGACGACATGCTGACCATTGCGGATCCAATCGACATCCGCATTGTCGATCTGGCAAAGAGCGATTTGACTGCTGGTCATCTGGAAGTCGTAAAAAAGACCCGTGCGCGAGGCAACGCTCTTTACGACATCTGGAGCGAAGATTGGAAGACCGATCCGCAGAACGGCGCGACCTATCGCATACAAACCAGATCAAACTATTACGAGATTCTGCGCGAGGACGCGAGCGGCACAAGCGTGTTCTTTACCATGCCGCATTCGGACTATGTTTGGAATATCGTGGTAAAAATCTGTTGTGCGTTGTACATTGTGTACTTCGGTTGTGTATTACTGATCATCTTCCGCTACGCGAAAAAGCACCCCGAAGCGCAGATTCACGTCATTTACCCCTGGCAAGTACGAAAATTCTGGTGAATGAGCGCACTCTTCCCCCGCCGAAAACGCGGGGGATTTTTTTGCGCAAAATTCTTCTTGTATTTTCTATTCTTCGCGCTATAATTGAATTATAAAACATTTCATTCGTTTATAAATTCTCAAATCGGTTCATTTGAATAATCCCGCTCAACGAGGTAACGCCATGCGAAACAAACTCGACGAACAAGTAATTCTGGACGCGGCGCTCAAGGTCTTTTCGCGCTACGGCTATAAAAAGTCCACGCTGGAGGATATCGCCAGCGAACTCGGCATGACCAACACCAGCATGTACGCCTACGCTTCCAGCAAGCGCGACCTCTACGAGCAGACCGTGCGGTACGTCATGCTCCGCTGGCAGGCGAGCGTCAAGCAGGCGGTGGACGGCGAACCCACCGCGCGCGGCAAGCTGACAAAGCTCTGCGAAAGCGCGCTGTTTTACCTCGCGCGGGACAGGGAGTTCTGCGACCTGCTCAAAAACGATCCTTCGATTTTTCCCATGTTCCCGACCGTCGATCCCTACGAGGAGATCAACGGCGAGTCCGTTCGGATGATCGCGAGCATCCTCGCCTTTGGCCAGCAGACCGGCGAATTCCAGAGCGTGGATGCGGACGGCGCGGCAGAGGTGCTGTTTTCCATCTACAAAAACTTCATCATCCATACCTACATCAACGCAGAAGAGGACTACACCAACCGCTACCTGCCCATCACGCTTGATCTTCTGCTCGGCGGCATCCTTAAAAAATAGCCTTCCGCGCAAAACCGTTTTCCCTCCGGCACGAAAAACGCATCGACCCCATCCGGCTTTTCCGCCGCGCGTGCGGCGTTTTCCCCGTTTTCCCATCCCAAAAAGCAGATCAACTCAAACATCGAAAGGAGCATTTCAACCATGGTCAAGTATCTGTCCGAAGAATGGTGCGCGGAGGTCGAAAAGCGGCTCCGCGAGCAGCTCACCCCAGAGAAGATGAACAACCTCACCTCCTCCATGAACAACCTCTACCTCAACTGCCCGGACGGCAAGTCGCACTATTTCTTTGTTGGTTTTGCAAACGGCGCGGTGGAGAGCGTACAGGTCGGCGTTGGCGACGGTCCGAAAGCCGAATTCGTCATCAGCGGTGACTATGAGACCTTTGCCAAGATTTCCCGCGCGGAGCTCGGCTCGCAGAAGGCGCTCATGGGCGGCCTGCTCAAGCTCAAGGGCAATATGGTTAAGGCGCTCAAGCTCGCTTCGCTGAGCGACCGTCTCAACAAGATCATCGCCACCATCGAAACGGAATTCTGAGGAGGGACGAGATATGTTTGATAAAACCAGCCCGTATTACATCGATTTCCCCGGCCGTATCAAAGCCGTTCAAGCGGAGATGGCCAAGCAGAAGATCGACCTCTACCTCGGTTCGCGCCTCCGCACCATGAGCTGGACGACGGACGCGTTCTTCCCCTGGCGGAGCTTTATCGTGATCCCCGCGGACGGCCTGCCAACGGCGTTTACGTTCGTCATTGACGCCGCGCGCGCGGCTGACGACAGCTGGCTGGACGAAGATCACGTGATGGGCTTTGCCCCCATGGGCGGGCAGGATCAGATTACGCAGATTTCCGACCTCATCAAAGAGTACCTGCCGCACGGCGGACGGATCGGCGTGGAAGCCGGTATGTCGAACTACCTGCCGGAAGGCTATCTGGCCTATTACGAATACAAGGCGTTTGAAGCGGCTCTGCCGGACTGCACGCTCGTCAACGCGCATCCGATCGTCGACCAACTGCAGATGATCAAGGATATCGGCACGATCAACCGCTTCCGCGAAGCGTCCCGCATTGTGGACGTCGGCCACGAAGCGGTGCTCGCCGCCATCAAAAACGGTGGCTGGAAGGGCATGACGGAAACCGAAATCGGCGGCCTCGCGGGCTACGCCATGCGTAAAGCCGGCAGCACGTTCGAATGGTCGTTTACCGGCGGCAACGAGATTGCGGCAGGTTACCGCACGGGTCTTGCGGGCGGCGCCTGCACACCGGCCTCTGCCAAGAAGGTGGAAGCGGGCGAACCGTTGATGGTGGATATCCACGCGCTGTTTGCCCTTGCCTGCGGCGATCACAGCCACAACTACCTCATCGCCCCCGCCAGCGATCGCCAGCTCTGGCACGCAAAGAACTTTGTGGACATGGTGGCGCTGACGCTCAAGACCTACCGCGCGGGCATCAGCCCGTCGTCACTGGCCGAAGAGATGATGGCCTTTGCCGAAGAGCGCGGTTTTGCGGACTTTATGGTGCCCGGCTTTGAGCACGGCATCGGCATGCTCGGCGACGAGTGGAGAATCGGCAAGCACGACGGCCCGTTCCCGTACTGGACCGATCCGGATCACGTCTACCTCGAAAACGAAGTGCTCATCTGCGCTATGCAGTACGCCTGCCCGGACGAGAACATCGGTTTCCGCTACGAAAACCCCATCCTGATCAAAAAGGACGGCTGCGAGTACATGAGCAAGTTCCCGCTCGCCATCGAAGTGATCGAGTAAGGGGTGCTTTTGGGGCTCTGCCCCAAACTCCGCTCAGGGGTCACCCCCTGAGAACCCCATCTATGCCAACAAAAACGGCGCGGGCTTTTGCCCGCGCCGTTTGTTTACGCCTTAGTACTCCCACAGCTCGCCGGGGACGATGTCCGCCTTATGGACGGTCGTTGCTAGATCAAACGAACCAATGAACACACGGTTATACTCTGCGTCCCGGTCGTAAACATCCCATACGAGCCGAATCTCGAATGTATCGGGTAAGTACTGCGGTACAGTCGGTATCGTATGCCCGCTCGTGTTGCTTTCCCAGTTGCCAAGTGTGGCAAACGTCCCATAGCTTTCCACCCATAGCTTTGCCGCCGCCACGGTATACTGCCCTCCCTTGTACCAGCTTTCCAGCTCTGTTCCGTCCATATAGACGTGCTGGACAGTATAGGACGCTTCCGGCGGGCAGTATAGTCCGTCAAGCGTGTACCGTATATAGAGTTCACGATTGATGGGATTAAATCCGAGCCGCTCCAGCGTGAGCGTAACACCCCCGACTGTCTGACTGCCTTCCAGCGAGCAGCGCATTCTTTCGTTCCGTCCGTCCGCCGCCAGCTGCCGCGTCTTTTCGCACCAGGCTTCCCGTTCCTCGTCGTCCTTGGGCAGGGTGATCTCTCCCGTACGCGGGTTGATATAGAACGCAATCTGTATTCGCTCCTTTGTGCGAGTACAATCAACTCCGTCGCCGGTTTGGAATGGGTCGACCCCGCCTTCCCCGAGCACCGCCACCAGCACGGTTTCCGGCAGATTCGCCTCATCCGCATACCAGGGCAGAAGCGTCAGCGCGGTCAGCTTGGAGGGATAGTCGCCGCTTGAATTCTTTCCCTCTTCCGTGTACGGCTCGTATACCGCACTGAGCTGCGTTCCAACGGTTTGGTATCCGTCCAGATACATATCGTGGTACGTATTCACGCCCTTGTTTTCCCAATTGCACTCGCCAATGGTTCCCAGCAGTACGCCGTCCTTCGAAGCCGCCGCGTCCGTGAGCGTAAACGCCCCCTGCACAATGTTGAGCTGCGTCGCTTCGTTGGGCATGCCGGAAAGGGCTTCCGCCTTTTGCCGCGCTTCCTCGTCCAAACCGGCCAGCGCCTGCTCAACCCACTGTTCCCGCCGCGCTGCAATCTCTTCCGTCGGCACGGTGTAGACAAAGTCGAATGAAAAACTACCGAGCGCTTCCCCGCGCTGATCGCCGCTCCAACTGTAGAGCGTACAGGTCAGCGTCATCGGCAGACCGGACGCGATTGCTTGATCTTCGATGCGAAACCAGATTTCGTACTGCGCGCCAAGCGCTTCGTTATCCGCGCGCGCAACGGCGGGTAGTTCCCGCACCGTTCCGTCGGCCTTTCCATAGGCAGCGTAGGTTTTTCCGCCGACCGACAGCACATATTCAAAGTCGGTTAAGCGGCTGTTATCCCCCGTTTTCGCATCGACGGCGTCGAACGCCACGTGCAGCTCCGGCGGGTCGTCGTTTGTCCAGTAGCTAACGCCCTTCAGCTCCAGCGAAACGCCGTCCGCTTCGCCTGTTCCGGTGATCGGGCTGTAGAAAGTCGTTCCCGCGATGGCTTCGTCCGCAATGCGCTCGGCCAGCGCCTGGCGGTCGTCCACCGCCTGCGCGCTGACGGCATACTCCTTTGCCTGCCGGGTGCTGCTCCAGTAGACGGCGACCGCCGCGCAGGCAGAGAGCAGCAGGAGAATCGCTGCAATCAGAATCAGCAGCGCCTTGCGCTTTGCGCTCATGCGCAGCTCCGGCGCAGGCACGCCCGACGCCAGCGCGCGGCATTCCCGGTTGAGCCGTTGATTCAGGCGGCTTTTGAACGCCGCCGAAGCGGTCACGCCGTCAAAGGCAACTTCATAACGATTCATAGCCTTCTCCTTTCAGCAGTGGTTTCAGCTTTTTACGCGCGCGGCTCAGCCGCGAACTCACGGTTCCTTCTTTTTCGCCCAGTATGCGGGCGATCTCGGCCGAGGTCATGCGCTCATAGTAGAAAAGATACACCGCGTAGCGGTCGCTCTCCGGCAGTTGACGCACCGCGTCCAGCACCTCCAGCGTCTCCGCCGGAAACGCAAGCGCCGTCTCTTCCTCCAGCGGGATTGTAGTCCGCCGTGCGGCTGACTTCTGGTAGTCCTTGCAGAGGTTCACTCCCGTGCGTAAGAGCCATGCTTTTTCGTGCGCCGCGTTTGTTAACCGGGGACGCGCGCGCAAAAGCCGCAGATAGACGCTTTGGACGATATCCTCCGCTTCCGCAAGGTTCTGCGTGCGGTTGAGCGCCACGCGCAGCAGCATATCCGAGTAGGTTTCTACCAGCCGCGCGATTTCGCGCTCATCCGGCAGCCTGTTTTGCTCCATTGCCCCTCCTTCGATCAAGAATCAATATCTTTACCAATAGAACGATTGAAAGCAAAGTTCCCATTTTGATAAAGCATCAAACCCTTTTACCAATAAAACGATTCAACAATCAATTTTCCTGCATGCGGACGCTGTTTTTTTCGCGCGGGCATAAAAAGAGCGCGGCCAGCCTGCCGCGCCCTTACCTAACAACGCTATTCCAACGGCACGAACACTTCCGCGCCGTGCTTGCAGACCGGGCAGATGAAGTCCGGCGGCAGCACGTCTCCCTCATAGATATACCCGCAGACCGTGCAGATCCACTTTTTCGTTTTGGACTCGGCGGGCTTAGCGGGTTCCGCCGGTTTCACCGGTTCGGTGGGTTTTGCGGGTTCGGCGGGCTTTACGCCGGGCGCGGGAGCAGCGGATTCGTCCAGCGGCACGAACACTTCCGCGCCGTGCTTGCACACGGGGCAGATGTAGTCCGCAGGAAGCGTTTCGCCTTCGTAAATATACCCGCAGACCGTGCAGACCCATTTTTTCAAGCCGGGCTTGCTTGGTTCCGCGGCCTTCGCGCCGGGCGCGGGTTTGATGTGCTGGCGGTAGTATTCGTAGGTGACGGAAGGCTCCTTGGAGAGTTTTCTGGCTTCGGTCAGGTCGGCCACAAACAGCGTGTGCGAGCCGCAGTCCTGCGCGGAGATAACCTTGCAGCTGAGCAGCGCGTTGACGCTCTCGGTTACATACGTCAGTCCGTTGGCGCTGCGGTCAAACGCCGTAAAGCCCGCGAACTTATCCACCGTATTTCCGCTCTGCAGGCCAAAACGCTCATACACCGCAAATTTGGAGCTCTCCGTGAGCACGGAGAGGTTGAACAGGCCGGTGGAAACGATCATATCGTGCGTCAGGTTATCCTTGTTGACGGCAATCGAAATGCGCTTGGGCACGCTCGAAACCTGCGTCACCGTGTTGATGATGCAGCCGTTATCCCGTTCGCCTTCCTTGGCGGTGAGCACGAACAGTCCGTAGCTCAGCGTAAAGAGCGCGGCGGGTTCGATTTCACCCGTCGCGGGCTGGCTTTGGGGAATCGTAGCGCGAATGGCCGCGACCAGCGCGTCGATTTCCTCGCTCTGGGTGGGTTTGAGCGCGCTACGGATGGTGACCGTTTCGTTGAGGAAGGTCATGTTCTTCTGCTCGCAGAGCATTTCGCGCATGAGTTTGCCGCTGGCGGGCGCCCAGGTACCGTTTTCCATAAACGCAACCGTGCGGTTTTGGATATTATGCAGCACAAGGTCGCGGATGACCTCCTCCATCGTAATGAAGATGCCCGCGTTGTAGGTGGAGGAAGCGAACACGAGATGGCTCATGCGGAACGCCGCCGAGACGATATCCGAAGCCGGAGTGGTCGAAACGTCGAACATGCGCACCTTGATGCCCGCGTCCCTGAGACGGCAGGCGAGGATGGAAGCGGCGTTCTCCGTGTTGCCGTAAATAGAAGCGTAGGCGAGCATAACGCCCGTTTCCTCCGGCGTGTAGCTGCTCCACTGACGGTATTTATCGATATACGCGCCAAAGTCCTTGCGGTGCACGGGGCCGTGCAGCGGGCAGATGATGGCAACGTCCAGCGCGCAGGCTTTCTTGAGCGCGGACTGCACCTGCAGGCCGTATTTACCGATGATGTTGGTATAATACCGCCGCGCTTCCGGCAGGCATTCGTTGTAAAAGTCCATTTCGTCGGCAAACAGCGCGCCGCCCAGAGCCCCGAACGTTCCGAACGCATCCGCGGAAAACAGCACGCGGTCGGTCTTATCGTAAGTGAACATCACCTCCGGCCAGTGCACCATGGGCGCAAACACAAACGTAAATACGTGCTTGCCGGTGGTAAGCGTGTCGCCTTCCTTCACGAGATGCGCGCGCTCGCCGAGATCTTCGCCAAAGAACTGGGCGATCATCTCCTTGGTCTTCTGGTTGCAGACAACCTTGACTTCCGGATAGTGGCACAGTAAATCCATCAGCGTTGCCGAGTGGTCGGGTTCCATATGCTGCACCACTACATAGTCCAGCTTGCGCTCGCCCAGCACGTGGGATACATTTTCAAAAAACACCTTGCCGATGGCTTTATCGACCGTATCGAACAGAATGGTCTGTTCGTCCATAACCAGATAGGAGTTATAGGAAACGCCCTGCGGAATCGAATACACGCCTTCAAACATGGCGAGCCGCCGGTCGTCCCCGCCTACCCAGGTGATCGTTTCGTTTACTTTTCTCGTGTTGTACATGGCCAAATGCCCCTTTCCAAATCTATTGACTGTAAACCGTTTATCCAAAGGGTAAAACCCTCGTTAATCTCCCGTTTGAATCAGAAAATCGCCAAACCCTGCGCTCATAACCTGCGTGCCGTCCGGCAGAATCCAAAGCGCTTCCACATTATCAAGCGAGGCGACGAGCGCTTGACCCTCCTCCAGCGGCATGCTGAACAGCCCTGTGGTCAGCGCGTCCGCCAGGCCAGAATCCGCAGAGAGCACGGAAACGGAGTCGTAGTACGCGGAGGGATACAGCGTGTTCGGGTCGATAATGTGGTGGTAGTTTTTGCCGTCCACCGTGTAATAGCGTTCGTAAGTGCCGCTGGTTACTAAGCTCATTCCGTCCACATTGACCGCGCAGAGGTATCCGCTCGAATACGGATCCTGAATGCCGACCTTCCAGTTCGTCCCGTCAGGACGCGTGCCGATTGCCGCAACGTTGCCGCCCGCGCTGAGTAAAAGCGACGTTACGCCCTCGCTTTTGAGCTGTTCCTTCACCTGCTGGACAGCGTATCCTTTTGCAATCGCGCCAACGTCCAGCAGCATCTCCGCGTCGGTCAGCTGAACCGTGCCTGCGGATTCGTCAATCGTTACGTTGTCAATATTCATGTGCCCGGCGGCGCGTTCCAGCTCCTGCTCGGCAGGCAGCGCGGCATGCGCCGGATCTTCCAGCCCCGCTTCGCGGCAGACGCGCCAGAGTTCGGTCACGCTGCCCATGGCGACGTTCGTTCTGCCGTTGGTGAGAACATCCATCTCTTTTGCAAACTTCAGCAAATCGATAATCCGCGCATCCACCGCCACCGGCGCACCCCCCGCGCTCTGGTTGACGGTATAGAGGTTGTTCATTCCGTCGTATGCGTGGTAGATATCATAGAGCTTGTGGTACTCCAGCAGCAGTTCGTGCGCGCGCGCCAAGACGGCTTGGGCATTCTTTTCGCTCGTATCGTAAACGATCACCATTGAAACGGTGTCGAACACGTCAAAAAAAGTCTGTTCGTACCGCTGCGGCTCGGAGGGCTTTTTAGCGCATCCGGTCAACAGCAGGCAAATGGTCAAAAGAACCGCAAGCGCGGCTTTCAGGTGTTTCGTTGTTGATTCCCTCCCGTATTGATCCAGTGGTACTGTTGGCATTATTCCATGTTTTTTGCGTTTCATCAAGACTCTCCCGCGTGTTTCTCCGCATTTTCTCCCTGCCGCGCGGCGGAAGCCGCTTTGGTGGGTTCGATTGCGGCTCGCGCGCCGGCAGACTTTGGCGCGAAACTATGGAAGACGTATTTGGCGATGACGCCCGTAAGCGCGCCGGTTATCACCGCAGCAACCAGCAGCACCGGCAGATACGCAAGCGCCGCGCGGACGCCCACCACAGCGCACGCAACGAGAATCTGGCCGACGTTATGCGCCGCGGCTCCGCAGACGCTTACGCCGATGACGCTGATGCCCCGCGCTTTTTTCACGAGAATCATGGTAAAAAGGCTCAATATTCCGCCCGCGAGACTGTAGAGCATTGCCGCAAAGCCGCCGTAAAACAGGCCGCCGAGACCTACTTTGAGAATCATTAAAAGAACAGCGCTGGGCACGTCCAGCAGGTACAGCGCGTAGAGCAGCACCGTGTTGGCAAGCCCCAACTTGATGCCGGGAATCGCCGTCACCGGAATTAAATGCTCGACGTAGCCGAGCACGAGCGCAACCGCCGTGAGAAGGCCGAGCCGGGCGACGGTGCCCGCGCTCATGGGATGCTTGCTCATTTTCCATCCTCCCCGCCGGTAACTTCCACCGATACGCCGTTCGGCATGCAGATAATCCAGTTGTCGAATTCGATTTCGCCAATGTTGTTCGGGTCGATCGGCGCATGATGCACGCAGAGCTGGTTTTTGCAGGTGGAGGATTCCATCCGCACCCCGGCTTCGTCGATGACGACGACGTTTACCTTGCCGTCGCCCTGATCGATCGTGATGGTCTGGTAATCGTTTGCCAAAACGCGCGCGTACACCTCGCCGCCGACGTAGACGGTCACCGCCGCCCCCGACGATTTCGGGTTCGTCAGTTGGGAAACGAGAAAAGCGACGGCAGCCAGCAGCAGCACCCCGCCGATGATTAGCCAGTCCTTTTTCTTCATTGTCCCGCCTCCTGCATGCGAAGCTTGTTAAACGTATTGTACCATTTTTTCCGCCCGCCGTTCCATAATTAACGGGAAACGCAGCTCGTTTTTGTCGCTTGTAAATTTTGTGCGAGTCTGCCGCTAAAAAACAAAAGCCGCCCGGGGCACGCCCCCAAACGGCTCCGCGGACTAACGCCCTTTGTGCTTGGCTTTCTTCTTTTCCTGCCGGAGCTGAAACTTTCGTTCCTCCTCGGCAAGCCGCTGCTCGCGGGATGTTTCTTTTTGCGCCTGCTTGCCCGCTTCATACTGGCTCTTGAGTGCCTGCTGCGCTTTGGTGCCGACGCCGCTTGCCAAAACCGCGCGGGCGGCTTCCCGCTGCAATCGCTTGGGGTTCTTTTCCGCGTATGGGCGGAACGCTCCCGCTTCCGGTTCGGAAAACGTAAGCTGCCCATAGCGCGTGAGCAAAAACTCCAGCACTTCCGCTTCGCTGGGTTGCGCGCCGAACGTCGTCTTTGCCGCGCTGTAGCGCGCGCCGTACTCCCGCTCCCAAACGCCGACCCAAAACGGATCCTCAAAGAAAACCGTAAAAACAATGCGAACCACGCCGCATCCTCCTGTCCGCGGCCTTTCGTATAGAAAGCGGACAACCCCAGGAGGGCAGGTTACTGACGGACTGCTCCGCGCGCGGACTACCAACCGCGCCGTGTTTTTCTTTCTCAGCCGCAGTTGGTATTGTAACACACGCCGCTTTTGCCCGCAACGGGGCTCTTTTCGGTTTACCAGCCGCCATTGGGTGACTTAGTGGCAGACAGGGCGGGTGTTATCGGGTATAATACAATTACTACATCAAATGGAGGTGTCGATTATGAAGATACTGATGATCGGCGGAACAGGTCTGCTCGGCAGCGAAGGTGCGCGCGAGTTGATCAAACGCGGTCATGAGGTGCGTTCCATCGCGCTTCCGCCTCTGCCGGAAGGCGCGCTTTTGCCGCCGGAAATGAAGCTGACACTCGGCAACATCAACGACATGACGGATGACGAACTCAAGGAGCAATTCAAGGGCGTGGAAGGATTTGTCTTCGCCGCGGGCGTGGACGAACGAATTGAGGGGCCTTCCCCCATCTACGACTTCTTTAAAAAGTACAACATCGTTCCTCTGGAGCGGCTGCTGCGCATCGCTAAGGCGAGCGGGGTCAAGCACGCGGTGATCGCGGGATCGTACTTTTCGTACTTTGCCAAGATCCATCCCGAAATGGAACTCACAAAGTGGCATCCTTACATCCGCAGCCGCATCGACCAGGAGAACATGGCGTTCTCGTTTGCGGACGACTCGTTCAGCGTCGCCATCCTAGAACTGCCGTATATCTTTGGCGCGCAGAAGGGCAGAAAGCCCGTTTGGGTGTTTCTCGTTGAAATGCTGCTGGGCATGAAAGGCACGGCGCTCTACCCGCGCGGCGGCACGACCATGGTCACCGTCCGTCAGGTGGGCGAAGCCATCGCGGGCGGCATCGAGCGCACAAAAGGGGGCGTCGCCTACCCCATCGGCTGGTTCAATATGACCTGGAAGCAGCTGCTCGCCATCATGTACAAGTACATGGGAAGCCCCAACAAGCGCATCCTCACGATTCCGGACTGGATGTTCGGTTTGACCGCCAAGAAGATCGACCGCGACCGCAAGAAGGAAGGCAAGGAAGGCGGACTGCTCATGGAGAAGTTCGTCGCCATGCAGACCAGCGAGCTCTTTATCGATAAATCGCTCGGCTGCGAACCGCTTGGCGTAACGCCGGACGATATCGACAAGGCCATCGGCGAATCGGTAGCGCTGAGCATGGAGGTCATCGAACAGAAGGCGAAGGTCATCGACATGAAGGGGGAGTAATTCCCTCGTTATACAAAAAAAGCAGCCTTCCGGCTGCTTTTTGTATGCGTAAATTTACACGTTAAACCGGAACAGCGTGACGTCCCCGTCCTGCATGACGTATTCCTTGCCCTCGCTGCGGACGAGGCCTTTTTCCTTGCACGCCGCAATGGAGCCGAGCTCCGCCAGCGCCGTGAACGGCACGATCTCCGCGCGGATAAAGCCTTTTTCGAAGTCGGTATGGATTTTGCCCGCCGCCTGCGGCGCTTTCGTGCCGCGCGGAATTGTCCAGGCGCGGACTTCCTTCGGCCCCGCGGTGAGGTAGCTGATCAGCCCCAGCAGCCGGTAGCAGGCTTTTACGAGCTGGTCGAGGCCGGATTCCTTGATGCCCAGCTCCTGCAAAAACGCCGTTTTCTCCGCCGGGTCGAGCGCGGTGATCTCCTCTTCGAGCTTGCAGCAAATGGTCAGCGCTTCCGCTTTTTCCGCTTTGGCAATCTCGTACAGGGCGCTTACATGCTTGCTGGGTTCCGCGCCGATTTCGTCCTCGCCGACGTTGGCAACGTAGATGATGGGCTTACTCGTGAGCAGGAAGAACCCGCGCATGAGCTCCGCTTCCTCTTCCGTCATATCCACGCTGCGCGCGGGCTTGCCGCTCTCCAGCGTTTTTTGGATGCGCTCGAGCAGGCCGATCTCCGCGAGCGTCTTTTTATCCCCCGCCTTCTGCAGTTTCCTTGCGCGGTCGAGGCGTTTTTCCACCGTCTCCATGTCCGCAAAGATCAGCTCGAGTGAGATGGTCTCCACGTCCCGCTTGGGATCGACGCTGCCGTCCACGTGCACGACGTTATCGTCCTCAAAGCAGCGCACAACGTGCACCACGGCGTCCACTTCGCGGATATGCGAAAGGAATTTGTTGCCCAGCCCTTCGCCCCGGCTCGCGCCGCGAACCAGCCCCGCGATATCCACAAACTCGATCGTGGTGGGGGTGTATTTTTCCGGGTTATACATCTTTGCCAGCACGTCCAGCCGCTCGTCCGGCACGGCGACCACGCCGACGTTCGGCTCGATCGTGCAGAACGGGTAATTCGCGGCTTGCGCGCCCGCCTGTGTAATGGCGTTAAAGAGCGTGCTCTTGCCGACATTCGGCAGGCCGATCACTCCAAGTTTCATAAAAAGTCACTCCTGTTCTTTCTATTACTTTTCTTAAAAGAAAAGTAATCAAAAGAATTTAATTTTCTTTGTTTCTTTCTTTTTTATAAGAAAGAAAACGTTATAGTTTCTCCCGCCCGAACTCCAGCCGCTTGAGCGTTTCCTCACGTCCAAGCAAAATACCAATCTCGAACGGGCCGCCGGGGGTAACGGCCTTGCCCGCCATTGCGATGCGCACCGGCCAGAGCATGGTGCCGTTCTTCATGCCGTTTTGCTCGGCGAGGCCGATGAGCGTATCATGCAGCGCTTCCTCCGTCCAGTCCGGCAGCGCTTCCAGCGCGGGGATGGCCATATCGAGCACCTGCGCCGAAACTTCGGCGTCCGTTTTGCTCTTTTTGTTGGTAAAGAGTTCCGCGTCGTATTCCGGCAAAACGGTTAAAAAGTCCACCATCTCCGGAATCTGCGTAAACACCTCCGTGCGCTGCTGCAGGATGCGGCAGAGAATGCCGTGATCCATGCTCGCAACGCCCGCTTGCTCGTAGTACGGCATGGCGTGCGCCGTAAACTCTTCCGGAGTCAGGCGGCGCACATACTCCGCGTTCATCCAGGTGAGTTTGTTGACGTCGAAGATTGCGGGGGACTTGGACATGCCGTCCACGTCGAACGCTTCGCAAAGCTCGTCCAGCGTAAAGAACTCGCGCTCGCCGCCGGGGTTCCAGCCGAGCAGGGCGACGTAGTTGACGATCGCTTCCTTGAGGTATCCCTTTTTGAGGTAATCCTCGTAATACGCGTCGCCGTCGCGCTTGCTGAGCTTGTGGGTTGCGTCCCGCATGATCGGCGTCATGTGGATATACACAGGTTTTTCCCAGCCGAACGCCTCGTAGAGCAGGTTGTACTTCGGCGTGCTGGCGAGGTATTCGTTGCCGCGCATGACGTGCGTAATGGCCATCGTGTGGTCGTCGATGACGTTAGCAAAGTTATACGTCGGCATGCCGTCGGCCTTGATCAGGATCATGTCGTCCAAATCCGCGCAGTTCACCGCGATGTGCCCGTAGAGCACGTCGTCAAACGACGCTTCGCCCGTGAGCGGAACGTTCTGGCGGATGACGTGCGGTTCGCCCGCGGAGATTCGCCGCTGGACTTCTTCCTTCGGCAGGTGCAGGCAGTGCTTGTCGTATTTCCAGACTTCGCCCTCGGCGGAAGCTGCTTCGCGCCGCGCGTCCAGTTCCTCATTGGTGCAGAAGCAGTAGTAGGCTTTTCCCTCGCGCACAAGCCGCTCGGCATAGGGCAGATACATGCTCTTGCGCTCGCTCTGGACGTACGGGCCGTAATCCCCGCCGACGTCCGGGCCTTCGTCCCACTGCATGCCGATATCGCGCAGGGTGTTGTAGATAACGTCCACTGCGCCTTCGACATAGCGGCTTTGGTCGGTATCCTCAATGCGGAGGATGAACCTGCCGCCGTGCTTTTTGGCGTAAAGGTAGGTATACAGCGCGCTGCGCAGGTTGCCAAGGTGCATATATCCCGTCGGCGACGGGGCAAACCGGGTTCGAACCATTGGGTTTCTCCTAATTTCCCTTACTTTTCTTATAAGAAAAGTAAGCAAAAGAATTTTTCTGAACTTCTCTTACTTTTCTTAAAAGAAAAGTAACAAAAGAATTTTTACGCTGACAGAGAAGAGTTTCTTTTGGTTCTTTTCTTTTCAAAGAAAAGAACGAGAAAAGAAATCAGCCTTTATAACTGTCTTTCAGCCCCACCGTGCGGTTGAAGACCGGCGCGCCGGGCTTGGAGTCGAGGTCGGTGCAGAAGTACCCTTCCCGCATGAACTGGTAGTGCTCACCAACCGCGGCGTTTGCCAGCGCAGGTTCGACAACGCCGCGCAGGGTCACCAGCGAGTCCGGATTGAGCTTGTCGACAAAGTCCTTTTCGACGGCGGATTCCTCTTCGTCCTCCTCCTGCTCGGCGCTTTCGCTCCGCATCAGGGTGTCGTAAAGGCGGAACTCGGCGGCAGCCGCGTCGTCGGCGTTGACCCAGTGCAGGGTGCCTTTGACTTTGCGCGCGTCTTCGCCGCTCTTGCTTTCGGGATCGTAGGAACAGAAAACCTTCGTCACCTTGCCGGTTTCGTCCGTTTCCCAGCGGACGCATTTGATAATGTACGCGCTCTTGAGGCGCACCTCGCCTTCCGGCTTGAGGCGGAAGAACTTGGGCGGCGGAACAACGGCAAAGTCGTCCCGCTCGATATAGGCGCGCTTGCCGAAGCGAACGGTTCGCGTGCCGAGCGCGGGGTCGTTCGGGTGGTTCTCCAGTTCGATCTCTTCAAACTTGCCTTCCGGCCAGTTTTCAATTTCGACCAGAACGGGATCGAGCACGGCCATGCGTCGGATGGCGGAAGCGTTCAAGTCCTCGCGCACGCAGTGTTCCAGCATGGCGGCGTCCACCACGGAATCCGCCTTGGCAACTCCGATGCGGTCGAGAAAGTCCCTTATCGCAACGGGCGTATACCCCCGGCGGCGCATTCCGCAGAGCGTCGGCATACGCGGATCGTCCCAGCCGGAAACGTAGCCTTCCTCCACGAGGCGGCGGAGGTAGCGTTTGCTCATGATGGTATCCGTCATGTTGAGGCGCGAAAACTCGATCTGGCGCGGCTTGGGGTCGAATTCACACTGATCGACCACCCAGTCGTAGAGCGGGCGGTGCGCTTCGTACTCCAGCGAGCAGAGCGAATGCGTTACGCCCTCGATGGCGTCCTGAATGGGGTGCGCAAAGTCGTACATCGGGTAGATGCACCACTTGTCGCCCGTCTGATGATGCCGTACGTGTTTGATGCGGTAGAGCGCGGGGTCGCGCAGGTTGATGTTGGGCGAGGCCATATCAATCTTGGCGCGGAGCGTCTTGGTTCCGTCCTCAAACTCGCCCGCGCGCATCCGCTCGAACAAATCGAGGTTTTCCTCAATCGAGCGCTCGCGGTACGGGCTGTTTTTGCCGGGTTCCGTCAGCGTCCCGCGGTAAGCGCGCATTTCCTCTTTCGTGAGGTCGTCCACGTACGCGACGCCCTTTTTGATGAGCTTGACCGCGAGGTCGTAGCACTGGTCAAAATAGGACGAGCCAAACAGCACCTGGTTCCAGCGGAAGCCAAGCCAGAGGATATCCGCCTGGATGGCGTCCACGTATTCCACGTCCTCTTTGGCGGGGTTCGTGTCGTCAAAGCGCAGGTTGCAGATGCCGCCGTACTTTTCCGCCATGCCAAAGTCGATGCAGAGCGCTTTTGCGTGGCCGATATGCAGGTAGCCGTTCGGCTCCGGCGGAAACCGGGTCTGCACACGCGGCTCTTTTGTGCACATATCCTCTTCGATGAACTCCTCAATGAAGTTCCTGGGGCGTTTTGCCTCTTCCATCGTCCTGTCCCCCATAAAATTTTACTTCATACATTATCGGGTAACCGCCTTGAAATGTCAATTCGCGAGGGAAACTCGCATGAAAAAACATGCAGGATTGCAATTCACCTTTGGCTCGCAGAGAAAAGATTGCGGGATTCGTACAAACTGGTTTTGCAAGCTTGCCGCAGCAAGCGACCAATCGAAAGAACATCAACCGTTAAAAATCCTGAAGCATAGATAGGTCAAATATGGAGAAATCGCTTTCTTTTGCGCAAAATCCCAGCCCTTCAATTTCGTGTACACAGATTCCGGTGTAAAAAAGCCTTCCTCATCTTGTTTGCCTTTTATACAAGCTGTCATTTCTAAAAAACGCGGGTCGTTTCGCGCCAACTCATACTTGCTTAATACCAGAGCTACGCTGACAATATCGTACCAGCACGGCGGCGCTTTCAGCTTGCGGAAATCCGTTCCCATATAAAACAGATAAGGATGCTGATCAAGACTGTTTTCCCAAAGGTTCAACAACGCGTTGATCGAAGAAGCGGCAATCTGCGAGTTTCGGTATTCCGGTAGATACGACAAGAGATCCGCCATGATCAACGTGGCAAATGGGCAGCAATCGCTCTTTCTCCCCGGGCCGCGAAATTTGCCAAGTTCAGGAGAGACGGCGCAAGGGAATCCATTATCACGACAGAATGATAACAGAAAGTCAACCCCGGGTTTGATGGATTCATGATAGTCCACACCCGCTTTTAGCAGAGCAAGCAGCAGTAGCGGAGCGTCGCACAGGCACCAGCTAAACGAGTCTATGCCTGTTCCCCCAAAATGTTTCGGCACGTTGGTAAGAGATTGATAAACTCCATGCGCATCCCGGTGTTTTAAAATCTCTTCAACAGCCGTTTTTATTTCCGGGACTTCCATATCAAATCCAAGATCGAGCAGAAACAGTAATTTGTATATCGGCAATTCGGGATTTTTATGGTTTGTTACCAGAGTACCGTGAAAGTTCTTAACATCCGATAGATACCTTTGTATACGATCATCCGCCAACGCCGCATTTCGTATTTCTACAAGGGTGCCCTTTGGCTCGTGACAAAGGTGAAGCCGGATCGCGTATTTTAACCAATTTTCGCTTGAATCCAGAAGCTTATCACAGTTCATGCTTCCACCCCCTCATTTGATTGAATCCGCACTGGATTTTCAAAGCATGCAAGTTAACTCCATGAAGAATTGCCGGATGACTTCTGCGCACAATATCGTTGAATAAAAGCAACTAACCATGGTTTGCTATTCATTTTCTTTTCTTTGCCAGCGCCTTGAGCCGCGCGGGATTGTTGTCCTGCGGGTGCTTGACGCAGTGCTGGTAGAGCGCGCGCTTGAGTTCACCCAGTTCTTTGCCCTCCGTAAGCCCGGTGACTTTTTTGAGCTCCTCGCCGGAAATCTTGAGCTCCCGCTCGCTAAAGGGCGTGCCGTCGAGCAGCATCTGCCGAAACAGCGCGCGCCAGCGGGCGGCGACATAGCTTGTGTCGAACCCGCAGCCGCGGATATCCGCCTCCCGCAGGAGGATCTGGTTCATCGTGCGCTCCCGCCCCCAGCCGGTAAAGCGCGTCCGCAGCGTATCCGGCTTGGCCTGATTCTGGATATCGTACATATGACCGCCAACGAGAGCTGCGACTTCCTCAATGGTCTTGTTGGGAAAGCGTAGGCTGGTCAAAACGCGTTTGGCAATCGCTTCACTGTATTCGTCATGGGCGTAGAACTTGCCGGTTTCGTGTACGCAGTCCGGCTTGCCAACGTCGTGCAGCAGCGCGGCGAGGCGCAAAGCTTCCTCCGGCGGGGCGGCAGCGCAAACCCGAAAGCTGTGCTCCAGCACGTCGTAGCGGTGATGATCCGGCCGCTGCGCCATGCCGCGCGCTAGGTTGAACTCCGGCACGAGCGCGTCCCAAACGTCCAGCTCGTCGATGAGCCGCAGCGCGCGGATGGGCGAGCGCCGCTCATCCCGTCCCAACTTGGGGTAGCGCGCGTCGCAAAGCAGAATCTTAACTAGTTCCTCACGCCGCCGTTCGGGCGCGATGTCCTTGAGCTTACACGCGTTGCGCTTTGCCGCCTGCCATGTTGCTTCGTCGATTTCGAACCCCAATTCGCAGGCAAACCGCACCAGCCGCAGTACCCTTAGCGCGTCCGAACGCAGAATCTCGTCCGGGTCGGCACTGGTCGTGCGCAGCAAACGCCGTTCCAAATCGGCCATGCCGCCCGTTGGGTCGGTGACTTCGCCGGTGGATAAATCCGCGTACAGCGCGTTGACCGAAAAGTCACGCCGGAACGCGTCGTCTATCAGGCTCGTGCCAAACGCGACCTCGCGCGGGCGGTGCTCGCCGCTGTTTTCGGTGTACGCTTCCTGCCGGAAGGTCGTATGCTCCACGCGAATGCCTTCCGTATGCAGCTCCACCGTACCCATCTCCGCCGCCTTTGGGATGACGATAACGCGCACGCCGCGCCCCGCAAGCAGTGTTTCCGCCTCCGCGGGGGTAAGACGCGAGCAGACGTCGATATCCGAAGGCTCCAGCCCCAAAAGCGCGTTTCGCACCAGCCCGCCGACGGCGTACGCAGGTACGCCCGCGTGTTCAAACGCGCGCCGGATAGGGACTAAAGTTTTGGGGATTTTAATCTTCATCTTGTCTTTTACTTTTTCTTAAAAGAAAAAGTAACAAAAAGAACTTCTCTTCTTTGTACCTTTCATTGTACAGCAAAGAGGAGTTCTTTTGCTCCTTTTCTTGCAAGAAAAGGAGAAGAGATAGAAATTCTTTTGCTTCTTTTCTTTTAAGAAAAGAAGAGTTCTACTTACTCAATTCCTCGTGAATCGCGGCGGCAGCGGTTTTCCCAGCGCCCATCGCGAGGATAA
This sequence comes from Christensenellaceae bacterium, assembly GCA_963674535.1. Classification (GTDB taxonomy): domain Bacteria; phylum Bacillota; class Clostridia; order Christensenellales; family CAG-138; genus UBA7703. Next base: position 3,013,986 of record OY771363.1, read on the forward strand.
CCGTCGCGGCGCCCGTGACCGTGTCCCCGCCCGCGTAGACATGCTCGCGGCTGGTTTTGCCGGTGGCTTCGTCCACGATGATACCGCCCCACTTCTCGGTGTTGAGACCGGGGGTCGTGTTCTTAATCAGCGGGTTGGGGCTGTTGCCGATGGCGATGACGACCGTGTCCACATCCATGTGGTACTCGCTGCCGGGCTTAACAACGGGCTTGCGGCGGCCGCTCGCATCGGGTTCACCAAGCTCCATCACAACGCAGGTCATGCCGTTGACGTGCCCGTTTTCGTCGCCGAGGATTTCGGTCGGGTTCGTGAGCATGCGGAAGATAATGCCTTCCTCTTTGGCGTGATGCACCTCTTCCACTCGCGCGGGCATCTCGGTCTCGCTGCGGCGGTAGACGATGTAGACGTTTTCCGCACCGAGGCGCTTTGCGCTTCTGGCCGCGTCCATTGCCACGTTGCCGCCGCCGACGACGGCCACGTTTTTGCCAACCTGCACGGGCGTATCCGTCTTGGGGAAGGTGTAGGCCTTCATCAGGTTGATGCGCGTTAAAAATTCGTTGGCGGAATACACGCCGTTGAGGTTTTCACCCGGAATCCCCTGAAAGCGCGGCAAGCCCGCGCCGCTGCCGACGAACACGGCGCTGTAGCCTTCGCTGGTGAGCAGTTCGTCGAGCGTAATGCTGCGGCCGACGACCATGTTGGTTTCAATCTTGACCCCGATATCCTGCAGGGTCTGAATTTCGTCCCGCACAAGCTGCTTGGGCAGACGGAACTCCGGAATGCCGTAAACCAGCACGCCGCCGGGGGTATGCAGCGCTTCAAAGATCGTCACTTCATAGCCGAGTTTTCTCAAATCGCCCGCGCAGGTCAGGCCCGCGGGGCCGCTTCCGACGATGGCGATTTTTTTGCCGTTGTCCGGCAGGGGCTTTGCGGGTTCGCAGCCATGCTCCATGGCGTAGTCCGCAACGAACCGTTCAAGCCGCCCGATGGCGACCGGTTCGCCCTTGATGCCGCGAACGCACTTTTCCTCGCACTGCGTCTCCTGCGGGCAGACTCTGCCGCAGACGGCGGGCAGGGCGTTGGTGGAGCGAATGACTTCGTAGGCTTCCAGAAATTTGCCTTCCGCCGTAAGCTGGATAAACTCCGGAATGCGGACGTTCACCGGGCAGCCCGCAACACACGGCTTATGCTTGCAGTTGAGGCAGCGCTTGGCTTCGTCCATGGCCATTTCCGCGTCGTAGCCTTGGGATACTTCAAAGAAATTCTTATTGCGAACCTCCGGCGCCTGCTCGCGCGAAGGGAGTTTGGTCAGTCTCATATTCGGCATGTTCAGTTCCCTCCCCGCTTGGTCTGGAGTTCGATATTCTGCAGGTTGCAGGCTTTGCATTCGAGGCTTTCAGCCTCTTCCTTGCGGTACATCCTGCTTCTGGCAATGGCTTCGTCCCAATCGACCTCGTGGCCGTCAAAGTCCGGCCCGTCGACGCAGGCGAACTTCATCTGCCCGCCAACGGTGACGCGGCAGCAGCCGCACATACCGGTGCCGTCGATCATGATGGGGTTCATGGAGATGACGGTGGGAATGTTGTACTGCTCGGTGAGCTTGCAGACCGCGCGCATCATCACGAGCGGGCCGATGGCGATGACGTGGTCATACTGCTTGCCAGCCTTGAGTTGCTCTTCCAGCGCGGTGGTCACAAAGCCCTTGTGGCCGTTCGAGCCGTCGTCCGTCATGACGTACAGGTTCGTGCTGGCGTCCTTGAGCTCGTCCATCAGAATCATGAGCTCGGTGTTGCGGAATCCCACGATAACGTCCACTTCCGCGCCGAGGTCATGCAGCGCCTTGGCCTGCGGGTAGGCGATTGCAACGCCCAAGCCGCCGCCGATGACCGCGACCTTCTTCATGCCGTCGAGGTGGCTGGCTACGCCCAGCGGGCCTACGAAGTCGAGGATGGAATCCCCTTCGTTCAGGCAGTCCAGACGCTTGGTGGTGTAGCCGACTTTCTGGAAGATGATGGTCACCGTTCCACGTTCCGGATCCGTTCCGGCGACGGTCAGGGGGATGCGCTCGCCGTTTTCGTCGATGCGCAGAATGATGAACTGCCCCGGCTTCGCTTTTTTCGCGATATACGGGGCTTCGACCTCCATGAGCGTTACCGTTTCATGCAAGGCACGCTTTGTTACGATTCGATACATGGTGTCTCCTTTCGAACAAAACCGACAAAAAAATTAATCCTGTTTAGTATAACGCATTTTTTTCGAAAAAGAAACAATCGATATTTAATTATCGATTATTTTTTTCTCTTTTTTTCGCCAAAGGACGGCTTTCGCCGTCCTTTGCTCGGCTGCGTACGGGTACGCCGCCATTGCTGTTACGCCCAGTCGATGAGGCCGAGGCTTTCGAGATAGCGCTCGTTGTAGTCCATGTAGTCCTCGACCAAACGAAGCATATACATCTTTTGCTCGGCAAACTTTGCCATCATCTTTTCGTGCATGTAGTCGTAGGCCGCATCGTCGTCGTAGACCTGCCCTTCGTCCGCACCGGTTTCGTGCATGAACGCTTCATCCAGCGCCATCACCGCGTCCACCATTTCGCCGAGGGTCTTTTCGTCCACGATCTCCTGAAAGTCGCCCTGCTTTGCAAAGCAGTCCAGTATATACGCTCTGGCCTCGGCCTTATCGTATTCCTTTTGAACAGGGGTGTCGTCCATTTTCTGTCGCTCCTTCTTTTTCAGCTTGCTTTGCTTTTGCCCTGTGGTAAAAGCGCTATTTCAGCAGCTCGTCGAGCTCGTCTACATACGCCGTAAAGACGTCAAGAGAAGCAAGAATGCTTTCCTTCTTCGTCAAATCGACGCCCGCGGCCTTGAGCTCTTCGATGGGGTAATCGCTGCCGCCGCTCTGCAGGAAGGTTAAATAGCGTTCCACCGCGCCGTGGTGGAGGATATCGTCCGCCAGCTTGACCGCCGAGCAGAGGCCGGTGGCGTACTGGTAAACGTAAAACGCGTTGTAGAAATGCGGAACGCGCATCCACTCGATGGCGATGTTGTCGTCCACATGCGCGCCTTCGTAATACAGCTCGTTGAGTTTTCTGTACATTTCCGAAAGGCTCTCAACGGTGAGCGGTTCGCCGTTTTCCGCCATGCGGTGGCTGTTGCGCTCGAACTCGGCAAACATGGTCTGCCTAAAACACGTCGTGCGGAAGGATTCGAGGAACTGCGTAATGTAATACGCACGCTTCATCTTGTCCGTTTCTTTTTCAAGCAGGTGGTAGGTCATCAGCGTTTCGTTGACCGTGGACGCAACCTCCGCAACCATAATGCGGTACTGCGAGGTTTCAAAGGGCTGCGCGGTGTTGGAAAAATGCGAGTGCATCGCGTGGCCAAGCTCGTGGCCGAGGGTGAATGCGTCGTCCAGCTTGTCCTGATAGTTCAAAAGGACGTACGGATGCGCGCCGTAGATGCCCCAGGAGAATGCGCCGCTGGTCTTGCCCGGCGTTTCGTAAACGTCGATCCAGCCCTTGGTGTATGCGTCGTCCAGCAGCTTGCCGTAGGGTGCGCCGAGGGGAATGAGCGCTTCCTTGACGAGCGACTTTGCGTCCTCGTACGGCATGGGGATGTCGCAGTCCGAAAGGATTGGCACATAGAGATCGTACATCTCCAGCTGATCCAGCCCGAGCACGCGCTTGCGGATATCAAGGTACTTGCGCAGCGTCGGCAGCTTTTCGTGGACGGCTTCGATGAGCTGGTCGTAAACGGAAACAGGTACGCCGTTGCCGAACAGCGCGGCTTCCAGCGCGCCGGAGAAGTTATGCGTGCGCGCGCGGAACACGTCCGCCTTGACGGAGGTGGCGTAGGTCGCGGTGATGGTGTTTTTCATGCTGCGGTAGGCTTTGTAGAGCCCTTCGTACGCATCCCTACGGACGCGGCGGTCTGGGCTCATGAGGAACATGCCGTAGGTGCCGTGGGTGAGCTTGACTTCCTCGCCGTTTTCGTCCGTCACCGTGCCGTACTCAAGATCCACGTCCGAAAGCATGGTAAAGACGTTCTGCGCGCCGGAGAGCGCGTCCTCCGCCATAGCGAGCAGGCGCTCTTCTTCCGTGGACAGCGTATGCGCTCTGCGGCGGTCGATATCGAACAAGTCAAACCGGAACGGCGCAAAGCGGTCCTGTTTGGACCAGCTCACCAGCGTCTCGTGCTCAATGGCGAGGATTTCCGGCTTGACAAACGAGGAAGCCGCTTCCGCCGAAACGAGCAGCTGAATGGCGCGGTCGGTCATGCCCTGATAGCGGACGTTGCCGTTGTCCTCGTCCTTTTTCAGGTGCGCGTAGACATAGAGCTTTTCCACAAGGTACAAAAGCTTACTGCTGTCCGTCAACGCGGCGTACAGCGCGTCGTCGGAGACGTGCAGCTTGCCCGCGTGCGCGGAAAATGCGCTCACCAATTCCTGCGCGGTCACAAAATCCTGCTCCCAAAGATCCTCGGACGTGTAGATGCCGTTCAGGTCCCACTTCATGGTGCTTTCAATCTGATCTCTTGTTTTCATGCTGATTCGTTCCTTCCGTTGATCGATGATTCTATTTTTATCCGCTCCGCGGCTCCTGTATCCTGTTTGATTGCTGGTTTCACCGGGAATTCTCCGCCCCCGGCAAGCCGCGGCATAGAGCGCCGTATCGATTGCGGCGAGCAGAACCGTCCAAACCGGCAACGAAAGCGCAATGATAAACACCAGCACGACCGCCTGCCGAAGCGGTTCCCCGCACGAAACCCACTGCGAAAACAGCAGCGCGCCAAGACCGGGCAGCACGACGGCGATCAGCCAGGGCATGTACACGGTGCTCGCAATGTTCCGCACGCGCCGGTGCAGCAAAAATCCGCGCCGCAAAGCGCGAAACCCGCCAATATTCTCCCGCGCCGCCGCGGCGAGCGAAAGACCCAGCGGCACGCGCAGCAGCCAGAACAGCGAAAGTCCCAATGTGAGAACCGCGCTGGAGCAAAGCGAACCGATCCGGGGAATCTTCTCCGCGGCCAGCATCAGCGGCCAGAACAGCCCGCCTGCCGCAAGCCCGCCGCAAAGCCAAATGAGCGCCGCCGCCCAGTACGCGCCCTTGACGCGCACGTACGAGCGGTTTGCCGATGTAAGGCTGCCGCCGCCATGCGGTGCAACGAACTGCGCCCGCGCAAACGTTTCGTAGCAGGCAATCACCGCGCGCGGGTGCAGGTAAGCGCCATACAGCCCCGCCAGCAGGATTGCCGGAATGCCGCAAAACAGCAGCAGAGCTTCCGCACGGAACCCGCCGCGCACGCTGCCCAGCAGTTCCGGCTGAAGAATTGCCGCCGCGAGGAACGCACCCGCGGATACCAGCACCAGAAACGCCAGTCCCGCGTAAAGATAGCAGCGCTTCAGGAGCGTAAAAAAACGCGCGCGCAAAAGCTTATACGCATTGCGTGCAATGTCCCGTGAGGAGAGTTCCGTTTCGTCCTGTCGCTGTGCTTGATCCATTCGTTCCGTATCCGTCTCTTTACCGCTAGTATAGCATACGCGCCCGCTCCAAAGCGAGAGAACGCGCGGCTTTTTGCCGAATTTCCACCGTGCGGACACTTTGGCAGGAGCGAAAATACGGCCTTGACATTTTTGCGCAATGCGGTATACTATAGATACGAACATTTGTTTGCGTTCGTAGTTTCACGACCAATCCGGCGCCCGCCCGAACGGCAAGGCGCAATCCGGCGGAGAGAAAAGAAGGCGCATTCGGTTGGACCGCAGAATTCTGCACGCGGATTTCAATAGTTTTTACGCCTCGGTGGCGTGTTTCCTCGACCCCGCCCTCCGGCCGCACCCCGTGGCCGTGGCGGGCAATCCGGAAGCGCGGCACGGCATTATCCTCGCCAAAAACGAGCTGGCCAAGCGCTTTGGGGTTAAGACCGGCGAAGCGATCTGGCAGGCCAAGCAGAAATGCCCGCTGCTGGTGACCGTCAAGCCGGACTTTGCCTCCTACCAGAAGTTTTCCGCGCTCGGACGCGCCATCTACGGCGAGTATTCCGACCGCGTGGAAGCCTTCGGGCTGGACGAAAACTGGATTGACGTTTCCGCCTGCACCGAAACCATGGAGGACGCGCGCCGCCTTGCCGAGGCGATTCGCTTTCGCATTCGTGACGAGCTGGGCATTACGGTTTCCATCGGCGTTGCGGACAACAAGGTGTTTTCCAAGCTCGGTTCGGACCTTAAAAAGCCGGACGCCGTCTCCGTCGTTTCGCCGGAGAACTACAAACAGGTCGCCTGGCCGCTGCCCGCGAGCGAGCTGCTGTACGTTGGCCGCGCCACGCAGGCAAAGCTGCGCACCTACGGCATCCTCACCATAGGGGATTTGGCGACAACGCCCGCTTCGTTTCTCAAAGCGCAGTTCGGCAAATGCGGCGTTATGCTGCACGCGTTCGCCAACGGTTTGGACGCGGCGCCCGTTTTGCACACGGTGGATCAGCAGCCGGTCAAGTCCATTGGCAACGGCATTACGACCCCGCGCGACCTCGTCAACGACGAGGATATCTACCTGACCATCTCCATGCTCGCCGAGAGCGTTTCCGCGCGCCTACGGGAGCACGGTTTCCGCGCGCGAACGGCCGCGCTCTGCGTACGCGATACGGGGCTTTTTTCGTTCGTGCGCCAGACCAAGCTTGACCGCCCCAGCAACATCACCAGCGAGCTTGCCCGCGCCTGCATGCAGCTCTTTCGGGAAAATTACACCTGGCAGACGCCCGTGCGCTCGCTGACCGTTTCCGCTTCGGATTTGATTGCGACGGAGAGCCCCGAGCAGCTCTCGCTCTTTGACGACGAAGCGCCCCGCCGCCGCGCGGAAGCCGCGGAGTCCGCCGTGGACGACATCCGCCGCCGCTTCGGCTACCACGCCATCGGGCGGGCGATCTTTTTGAAGGACACGAGCATCGGGCTCGTCAACCCCAAGGACGACCACACCATCCACCCGGTCGGGTACCTGCAGAACAACACGATGGACAGTGTGACCGGAGGCCGCTCATGAAAGTATATGTGGCCGTCGAACTCACTATTGACGAGGCGGGCGTCATGCACCCCAGCCGGATCATCTGGGAGGACGGGCGAAAGTTCGAAATCACATCCGTTTCGGACGTGCGCCGCGCGGCAAGCCTCAAAGCGGGCGGCAGCGGCCTGCGCTACACCTGCCGCATCGGCAGCAGGGACGCCTACCTGTATTACGAGGATCCAAAATGGTTTGTCGACGCGTAGTTTTGTTCTTTCCGCAGTTGGAGGTCTTTCTTTTCTTTTTCTTAAGAAGAAAAAGAAACAAAAAGAACTTCTAATCTTATTTCTCTTTCTTTTTCTGAAGAAAAAGAAACAAAAAGACTTTTTATTGGTATGTGTAATAAATTTCTTTTGCTTCTTTTCTTTCTAAAGAAAAGAAGACAAGATTTAGTTTCTTTTGCATACTTTTCTTTCAAGAAAAGTATGCGACCATCTCCGCCAGCGACGCAATATCCCATTTCTCCTTCGGCTCACCGTCGCGGCAGATGTGAAACGCCGTAAAGCCCATCTCCCGCGCGCCGTCCGCTTCCACATCGTAATCGTCCACATACAGGCTCTCCTCCGCCCGAACGCCCAGCGCGTCCAGCGCGGTTTGGTACATGCGCGGGTCGGGCTTGAACACGCCCACCTGATCGGAACAGACATAGCAGGAGAAGTACTTCGATAAACCCGCCGCCTCAATGGTCAGCGGGAGCGACGGGAACGTATCGCTGATGACGCCCATTCGGAAACCACGCTCAGAGAACCAGTCCAGCACGGAGACGGTTTCCGGGTAGACAACGATTCCCTTGAGCCAGTACGCGTCAAAGAGTTCCTCCGCGCGCGCTTCCACCCGCTCGGCAATTCCCTGCGAGCGCAAAAGCGCAGCAAAGTACCGCTTCCAAAACGCAATTTCGTTTTCTACCGTCAGAAGTTGGCGATCGCCCAGCACCTGCAGAAAAAGATCGTCCGGCGCGTCCAGCGGTTTGCCCGACCAGCGCTCAATCATCGCCCTGCGCGCGTCCCGCGCGGCGGGGTCGCCGTGCAGCAGCGTGCCGTCGCGGTCGAAAAACGCCGCGGTGTAAGATTTGGATGTGCCTTTTTTGATGAACATAATACTCCTTATCTTCTTTTCTTTTTCTTTTCAAGAAAAAGAAACAAAAATTCCAAATCTAATCTTCTTTTTCTGAAGAAAAAGAAGCAAAAAGACTTTTTATTGGCATGTGTAATAAGTTTCTTTTGCTTCTTTTCTTTTCAAAGAAAAGAAGAGAACCCCTACGAATAAAACCGTAACCCCTTCGGGATGTGGTTTTTGAGCACGCCCTGCACCGCCTTGCCCCAACCGATGGGCCAGCCCAGCGCGGTGGCGGCGCACCAGCCGGAAAGCGCGGGGTCGCACGGCACCGTTTCGCCGGAGAAGAAGCGGATAAGTTCCCGCCCCTCCAGCGGCACCGTCCGCTGAAACGCGGACGCGGGATACGCCATCGCCAGCGCGTGCGCGGGGGTAAAGCGCCCGGCGTTTTTGTCCCATTCGCCCGCGAGCACGCCAGCGCGCAGAACATGTGTCCGGTTCGCTTTTTCGGGCAGCTTTGCGGGCGGCAAAAACACGCGCCCGTCGTGCAGAGGATATGCGCCCGGCGCTTCCCCAACGAATGTATCCTGCCAGAAGGCTTCCCATGCGGGCAGCCGCTCCAGCGGCGGTTCAACGAGCCGTTCGGCGGGAGGCTCGTCGCCGTCAGTTCGCTCCAGCAAAGCCATGAACTGCCCCTCGCCAACGGATGTGTGCGGGTAAAGCCGCCGGGTTTCGAGCAGTTCGAATCCTGAATGCATGTCAAGAAGCTCTTGAATAACGCCTTCGTTTTCTTCTTTGGAGAACGTGCAGGTGGAATAGACGATCCGCCCGCCGGGCTTGAGCATCTTCGCCGCGCTGTGCAGAATTGCATCCTGCCGAACAGCACAGGAAGCAACGTGCTCCGGCGACCAAACCCCGATGGCAACGTCGTCCTTGCGGAACATCCCCTCGCCCGAGCAGGGCGCGTCCACCAGAATGCGGTCGAACAGACCGCAGAACGGATCTTCCAGCGCGTCCGGCCGCGCGCTGACGACAAGCGCGTTGGTCACTCCGAGCCGCTCAAGGTTGCCCAGGAGCGTATCCGTTCGGGAACGAATGGCTTCGTTGACAACGAGCAAACCCTGATTCTGCATCAAAGCCGCAAGCTGCGTGGCTTTTCCGCCGGGAGCGGCGCAAAGGTCAAGCACCGTCATGCCGGGGCGGACGTCCAGCAGGCTCGCCGGAACCTGCGCGGAAGGCTCCTGCACGTAGCATAATCCCGCCGCGTGCAGCGGGTGCTTACCGATTGCAACGTCGTCGTCGAAGAAGAAGCTGTCCGCAACGAGCCCAACGGGTTCGAGCGGAAAGTCCGCTTTGTCGCGGAACTCCTTCGCGCTCGCTTTGAGCGTGTTGACCCTAAGCGCCCGCTTTTGCGGCTGCTGCATCGCTGCAAGGTACGCGCTCAGGCCGTCCTCGCCAAGCAGGTCCCGCATGCGCTCGATATATGCCTTTGGCAGTGGCCGCCGCATCGCATTCTCCCCTCAAAAACCATTTCTACTATTTTATCATATCGTAAAGCCTGTTTGGGGGTTCCACCCCCAAGCCCCTGAGCACCCCACCCGAAATCGGGTTTCCAAAGGGCGTGCCCTTTGGTTAGGGTTTGGGGCGAAGCCCCAAGAAAATAATAGTAGAGGGCGAAGCCCCAAGCGTTCCCAACAAACAACGGCTCCCTTGCGGGAGCCGCGTTGCTTCTTGCTTTTACCCCTCGTGGCGCACGGCGGGGATGGCGGAAACGTCGTAGGGCGTTTCCTGATACACAAAGTAGTTAAGCCAGTTGGCAAACAGCAGCGCCCCGTGCGCGCGCCAGGTGATCACCGGCTGGAGGGAATCGTCGTCGTTGGGGTAGTAGTTCCTGGGCATCTGAATCGGCTTTCCCGCCGCGAGGTCGCGCCGGTACTCCAGCTCCAGCGTCTTTGCGTCATACTCGCTGTGGCCGGTAACGAACACGCGCCGCCCGTCGTGGGAAGCGGCAAGATACAGCCCCGCTTCCTGCGAGGTGGCGATGATGTCGAGATCTCGAATCTTTGCCGCGTCCGAAACATAGATGGTCGTATGGCGCGAATGCGGCGCCATGAACTGCTCGTCGAAGCCGCGCACAAGCTTATGCGAGCGGTTGAGTACCACATGCGGAAAGATGCCGAAGAGCTTCTTCTGCAGTGGGTATTTCTCTACGTTGTAAAAATGATACAGCCCCGCCTGCGCCGCCCAGCAGATATAGAGCGTGGAAAAGACGTTGCTGTCCGCCCAGTCCATCAGACGAACGAGCTCGTCCCAATACTGCACGTCCTTGAAGTCGTAGTTTTCCACGGGCGCGCCGGTGATGACAAGGCCGTCGAAGCGCTCGCCGCTGACTTCGTCAAACGTGCGGTAAAACGAGTCCAGATAGTCCTGCGAGGTGTTCTGGCTCTGGTAGGTGCCGGTGCGAAGAAGGGTCACTTCCACCTGAAGCGGCGTATTGGCGAGCATGCGCAATAGCTGCATTTCCGTTGCCTGCTTGGTGGGCATGAGGTTCATAATGGCAATGCGCAGCGGGCGGATATCCTGCGCGGCCGCGCGGTGCTGCGGCATAACGAAAATATTTTCCTCGGCGAGGGCTTCTCCAGCGGGGAGGCCATCCGGTATTTTAATAGGCATACGGGTAATCCTTCACTTTCTGAATGTAGTACTGCTTACGGGCGCAAAAGAGCGCCCGCTTTGCGCCGGCGCTCCCGCAGAAAACGATCCGTTTTCGATCAGTCGATCTGGGATGCGCTGAGCGCCTGCTCCAGATCGGCGAGGAGGTCTTCCTTATCCTCAATGCCAATCGAGAGCCGGACGAGGTCGGGCGAAATGCCGCATTTTTCAAGGTCTTCCGGCGAGAGGGGCGAATGCGTTGTGCTCGCGGGGTGGACGACGAGCGAGCGCGCGTCGCCAACGTTGGCTACCAGCGAAAAGAGCTTGAGCGCGTTGATGAACCGCCGCCCGGCCGCGAGGCCCCCTTTGATGCGGAAGGTGAAAATGCCGCCGACGCCCTTTGGTAAATAGCGCTTTGCACGTTCGAAATACGGACTCTCCGGCAGCCTTGCATAGTTCACCTGCTCGACCGCGGGATTTTTAACGAGGAACTTCGCAACCGCGTCCGCATTTTCGACGTGCTTACGCATTCGAAGCGAAAGCGTCTGCATGCCAAGCAGCGTCAGGTACGCGTTGAACGGGGACATGCAGAACCCCGCGTCGTGCAGGTAATAGTCCCGCATGCGTGCGGAAAATGCGCCCTTGTCCATATCGGCATAAATGCGGTTATGGTGCGCCGCGTCCGGCAGGTTGAACTGCGGAAAACGCGGAGAACCGGAAAGCGAAAACGTGCCGAGATCGGTGACCGCGCCGCCGATGCTCGTTCCGTTGCCGCAGAAATATTTCGTTGTGGAGTGCAGGGTAAAGTCGACGCCGTTTGCCGCCGCGTCAAAGAGATAGGGCGTGCCGAACGTATTGTCGCAGGCAACGGGAACCCCCGCGTCGTGCGCCACGGTAACAATCGCCTCGATATCCGGAATGTTGGCAAGTGGATTAGCGATGGATTCAAAATAGACGAGGCGCGTTTTTTCGGTAATCGCACCCGAAAGCCCCGTCAAATCCTCCGGATCGACGCGCTTGGCGATCACGCCGTAGCGGTGCTCCAACTGGTCGAACAGCAGCGCGTAGCTCCCGCCGTAGAGCGAGGACAGGGCGACGAGTTCATCCCCCGGCTCGCAGAGCGTAAGCACAAGCGCCAGCAGCGTCGCCATGCCGGAAGCAAAGCAAACGGTCGCCTGCCCGTTTTCTAGCGCGCGGATGCGCTCTTCCAAAATGGCGACGGTGGGGTTTGCAATGCGGGTATAGATGCTGCCCGGCACTTCGCCGGTAAACTGGGCGGCGGCGTCCTCCGCGCTTTCGAATAAATACGCGCTCGTTTGATACAGCGGCACGGTATGCGCGCCGGTCGCGGAATCCCCGCGCCAGCCCGCGTGCAGCTGAAGAGTATCGAACCCGTACGCTTTTTGCATGATGACGCCTCGCTTGATTTTCGCTCGTTTCGCGTTTTCGCGCGAAGATTTCTTCTATCCTATCAGATATATGCTTGCCGCGCAACGATATTTCCGCCAAAAACAGCCGCGCTTGGCGCGCCGCTTTGCAATAAACACTTTTTCTCTGCTTCCGTTACTCTGCCGCGCCGCCGCAGGTCTCGCCACTGGTCGTTGCAAATTAAGGACAAGAAGTAACATATTTGTTTAACGATGTTTTCATTTGCGCCGGAAACGTCATTGACAGAACACGGAAACAAGAGTAATATACAGGCGTATTAGTACAAGTAATACACTTGTACGCAATGGCTGTTTTGGAGGGATCATGCAGGAAAACGCGCTGATCGACGTTCGCAGCGTCAAAAAGGACTACCATGTCGGCACCGTGACGGTTAAAGCGCTGCGCGGCGTCGATTTGAAGATTGGAGAGGGCGATATCTGCTCGATCATCGGGCGGAGCGGTTCGGGTAAATCCACGCTGCTCAACGTCTTGGCCGGGCTTGAAAAAGTGACGGCGGGCGAAATCGTCATCGCGGGCAAGCACCTTGAGCGCATGACGCAGGGCGAGCTGATTCTGTTTCGGCAGAGGCACATCGGGTTTATCTTTCAGTCGTTCAACCTTATGCCGTATTATACGGCGCTGGAAAACGTAGCTCTTCCGCTGTCGTTTCGCGGCGTGCCGCGGGATCTTCGCATGAAGCGCGCGGCCAAGATGCTGGATATCGTGGGGCTCAAGACACATATGAAGCATAAGCCCGGCGAGCTCTCCGGCGGTCAGCAGCAGCGCGTCGGCATTGCGCGCGCGCTCGTGACCAATCCGCAGATCGTCTTTGCCGACGAACCGACCGGCAACCTCGACTCCAACACGAGCGACGAGGTCATGCGGGTCATCATCGACATCCTGCGCGAGCAGAAAAAGACGCTCGTCATGGTAACGCACGATCCACACATTGCGGACTTTGGCGATAAGATTATCCGCCTGCTCGACGGACGGATTACCGATATTGAAATCAAAGCAAAACACGAAGCAACAAACGAACCGGAAATTCGGAAAACTGAGGTAAAAAAAGATGCTTAAATTTGGCAAGACCCGCATTCTGGCGTTCACGCTCGCGCTGATGATGGCGCTTGTGCTCCTGCCTGCCGCCGCGCTGGCGGACGGCGACGCCGGGCACATTGTGCTCTTCTCCGACGTGACGGACGACACGGAAAAATCGTATCTCCAGACGGCGACCGCCGCACCAGGCGATACGATGACCGTGTATGTGCCTATCCTGAACAAAGACCTTGCAAGCGCGACGGATCTTTCGTGCGCGCTGCCGGTTTCCAGCGACGTCAAGGTTTATCCGTTTGATCAGCCTGCTGATGCAACGGTTAAAGCGCTGACAGCGGGCGCGCACCAGATGTGGAATGCGACGGACAGCAAACTCGTCTCCTGGGATGGCAAGGCGCTGGCGCAGGGTGAACGCGCTTACTTTAAGCTTTCTTATAAGATTGCCGCGTCCACCCCGACCGGCGGATACACCCTGCCCTTTACGGTCAGCTACTCGGACGGATCCAGCAGTCTGACGGATACGGTCAACGTTTACGTCTACGTCAACGAAAAAACCTCTTCTTCCTCCTCCGGCGGCGGCAGCAGCTATAAGAGCAAGCCGAAAGTCATTCTGGAGTCTTACAGCTTTGTGGAAACCCCCATTTACGCTGGCGACACCGTGACCCTCCGGCTCGTGGTTACCAACACCTCCGAGCGGGAAGCCATCACGAACCTGCAGCTCGACTATTCCAACGACGCGGGCGCCATCCTGCCTGCGCCGGGCGGCAGCAGCAGCATCTTTATCGGCACGATCGATAAGAGCGACGCATACGCCTTCTCCATCAAGCTCCAGATTGCGCCGGACGCGGAGGCAAAGTCCCAGCTGCTCACCATCAAGCTCTCCTACGAAGGAACGCGCAACCGTCAGGAATTCGAGGAAACCGCTTCCGTCAGCGTGCCGGTGCAGCAGAAAGCGCGCGTGCGCATCAACGATCCGGTGGTGTACGACGATCCCTGGGTCGGCGGTACGGTCTCCATTGGCCTTACGCTCTACAACCTCGGTAAATCGCCGCTGTATAACTGTCTGGTCGATCTGGAAGACACCCCCAACATGAAGCTGGAAGAGTCCTACTTCGGCGGCAACGTCGCCAGCGGCGGCACCATGCGGGCGGATCTCTCCATCACCCCGCTGGTCGGCGGTGAGGTAACCGGCAATATCCGCGTAACCTACGAGGATGTTTACGGCAACCAGACCGAACAGCTCCTGCCGCTGACCATGCTGGTCAACGAGGACACCGGCAACGGCGGCGCGAACATCTATGTTTCCGGCTCCAACGCCGTCATTCCGGCGGAAATGCCCGAAGACGCGCCCGCCGCCAGCGGCCTTGCCTGGTACTGGATTGCGCTGATCGTTTGCGCAGCCATCGGCGCCGCCGCAATCGTCATTGTGAGAATCAAGAAAAAACGCGAACGCTCGCTTGAGGATGAGGATATCTGACGCTCCGCCGGCAACGGCGGGCAAACTCAAGCACTTGGAGGATAAATGAGTATCGGCGATATACTGTCCACAGCGTTTCTCAACCTGTGGCGGCGCAAAATGCGGGCGTTTTTAACCGTTCTGGGCATGGTCATCGGCGTGGCTTCCATCGTCGTTATGGTCTCCCTCGGCATCGGCATCAAGCAGGCGACCATCGAGAGCTTTGCCGGAACCGGCAGCCTGACCACCATACGCGTCAATTCCTATTCCTGGGTGGATAACGGAAGCGGCGGCGGGACGTCCCGGCAGACGGAGCTGAACAAAAAATCAGTTGCCGCCATGAAGAAGATCGACGGCGTGCAGAGCGTTTTGCCGCTGGTTACAACCTACGGCATGCTCAAGAGCGGCCGCTACGCCATGGATGTTTCCATCCTCGGCATTACCAAGCAGGACGCCGAGGAATTCGGCATCGAACTCAGCGAGGGCGAAATCCCGGATGGCGGCGGCTCCACGACCTACGAAATGGTCATGGGGGCATGGACGCTCAACAACTTTTACGATCCGGACAACTATCGCCCGGCAGTGGACAGCAATGGAAATCCGCGCGTCACCAGTTCCTCGCGCATACAGCTGACGTTCGATTACCGCAATATCTATCAAAGCCGCATGGATTATTCCTCCGGCGAAAGCGGAGATACGCGCCCGCTGGGCAGTTACTACAAGGTCAAAGTGACCGGCATCATGAGCGAAGGCAACAACGACTTTTCGTACTATTGCCTGATGGATATGGATCAGCTCGTCAAGCTCGCCAAGGCGAACAAGGACTATACGGGCTTCGACAACTCCAAGTACGACACCGTGCTGGTCAAGTGCAAGGAGATTGAGGACGTCAAAACCGTGAAAGCCGCCATCGAGGATATGGGCTACGGCACTTACAGCCTGCAGGACGCGGTGGAGATGGCCGAAGAGAGCACAAAGAACGTCCAGTACCTGCTCGGCGCCATCGGCGGGGTTGCACTGCTGGTTGCCGCCATCGGCATTATGAACACGATGATGATGAGCATCTTCGAACGCACCAAAGAGATTGGCATCATCAAGGTGCTCGGCTGCCGCATCGACAACATCGCGGGGTTGTTCCTCACCGAGAGCGCGTATATCGGGCTGTTCGGCGGCGCGCTCGGGCTTGTTCTGAGCTTCGGGGTCGGAGCGCTGCTCAACCAGATTTTGGTGAGTTCGGGGCTGAGAAGCATCATTCCCGCATACCTGGCCTTTGGCGCGGTCGGCTTCTCCATTATCGTAGCGCTCGCCGCGGGGCTGTATCCGGCGCTGCGCGCTATGAAGCTCTCGCCATTGGCCGCCATCCGAAACGAATAACGGCTAAAAAGTACCCGCCTCTCGGCGGGTACTTTTGTTTTAACCTGATGGGATTCCAAAGGGATGTATCCCTTTGGCGAGGTTTGGGGCAGCGCCCCAAGATAAGTCTCCGATGGCTCCGCCCTCGTGCACCCGCCAAAGGGCACGCCCTTTGGAAACCCTCGCGCGGGGTTCGCAGGGGCGCGTCCCAAGATAAGTCTCCGAGGGCGGAACCCTTTAGAATCCCTTCTTCCAGCGGAACGGCAGGAGCATTTGCGTTTTTGCGTGCGGGCACGTATAATGGGGCTTGTCCCCTCAAAAAACGGACAGGAATGGAACATATGAAAATTTACGATATCTCCCGCGAACTGCTGAAAACGCCGCCGTACCCCGGCGACGAACCGCCCGCTTTAAAAGCGGTGCATCGCATGAAGGACGGGGAAAAATACAACCTTTCCCGGCTCGAAGCCAGCACCCACGCGGCGACGCACGTGGACGCGCCGCTGCACTTTATTGAAAAAGGCAAGGACATCGCGTCGATTCCCGCGGACGTGTTCGTTGGCGAATGCGTGGTGCTCACGGTGCCGAAAACATCGCTGGACTCCATGTATTTCATGAAGCGGCCGTTCGCGCCGCGCATCCTTTTGCACGGCAAGGGCGAGCTCACCGAAAGCGCCATAGGCTACCTCTACAACAAAGGCCTCATCCTGCTTGGCACGGACTGCCAGTCCGTCGGCTCCTATTCGGACGAGCTCTCCGCGCATACGGCTCTTTTGGGTTACGGCATTGCACTGCTCGAAAACCTCGACCTGCGCGGCGTGCCGGACGGACGATACACCCTCTCCGCCGCTCCGCTCAAGATTGCCGGTGCGGAAGGCGCGCCCTGCCGCGCCGTGCTCATTGCAACCGAATAATCGAATTTGCTACCATAAAAATAACACGCAAAAACAAAACGCGCTCCTTCCGGAACGCGTTTTTTGTTATGCTTTGTCTTAAAGCGAACGCATCAGGCGAACGTAGAACTGGACGGTCTTGACGATCTTATCCAGCGGGATGCGCTCGTTATGCGCATGGATATACCCGCGCTCTTCCTTGGTGAGCGCCATGGCGGAGAAGCGGTAGACGTTGTCCGAAATTGCGCAGTAATGGCGCGAGTCGGAGGCCGCAATCATCAAATACGGCGAAATCAGCGCTTCCGGCCAGGTTTCGGCAATGGCGGACTTGAGCTTCTCCCAGCCGTAGCCCTGCGTTTCGGAGCACTTGCAGGGGTCCATGCCATGCAGCATGGAAACCTTGATGCCCTCGTCGCCCATGCGTTCCTGCAGCATGCCAAGCGTCTGCTCGCAGGTCGTGCCGGAGATGAGCCGCAGGTTTGCAACCACGGCGGCACGCGGCGGAAGCACGTTGGACGTCTTGCTGCCTTCGGCCATGGTAAACGCACAAGTGGTGCGCATCATGGCGTTGAGTTCGCCGCCGGTCTTTTTGCAGAGCGCGTCCAGCAGCGGCAAAAAGCACCAAAGGTTGGCAAAGATCATTCGGTAGAGGAACGTCGAGCTCCGCCCCAGCGTATCGAACATCTCTGAAATCGGCTTGGTCAGCACGCGGGGGAACGGCTTGTCCTCCACGCGGCACACGGCACGCGCAATGCGGCCAAGACCCGTATGCGGCGGCGGCGCGGAAGCGTGCCCGCCCGCGCCTTCGATGACGAACTGCGCGTCCATGAGGCCTTTTTCCGCAATGCCGATCAGCGCGCAGGGTTCCTTGACGCCGGGGAAGATGCCTTCCACCACCGCGCCGCCCTCGTCCACGACGATGGCGGGGACGACGCCGCGGCTGCGGAGCGTTTCAACGATTTCCGGCTGCGCACTGCCTGCGACTTCCTCGTCGCCCGCGAACGCAAAATACATGTCGTTTTCCGGCACGAACCCCTGCTGCAGGAGCAGTTCCGCGGACTCCAGCACGCCTAAAAGCGTGCACTTGGTATCCAGCGTGCCGCGCCCCCAGAGGACGCCGTCTTCGATGATGCCGTCGAACGCGGGCTTTGCCCAGCCTTCCTCGTTGACGGGCACCACGTCGTAATGCGCCATGAATACAGCGGGCTTTTCGGCGCTCTTGCCTTTTAAAGTAAAGAGTACGCCCGTTTTGCCGATCTCTTCATAGCCGCATTTTTTAAACACGGTGGGATACAGCTTTTTGAGCAGGGCGCGAAACTTTTTAAACTCCGCCCAGTCGATCTTGCTCTCGTCGTAAGACGAAACCGTTTTGCAGCGGATCATCTCGCCGAGGTCGTCTATCGCCTTCTGCTCGTCAACAACCGCCTCGGTCGGCACGCCCTGTTTGCCCGCTTTGGGTTTAAACAGCAGCGCGCGAATCAGCACGACCGCAAAAAACAGCACAACCAGCGCGGCCAGTGCCAGCCAAACATACGTCATGGATGATTTTCCTCCTGTCCCGCTCCTGTCAGAGTAAGGAGCCTAAGATTTGCTTTCCCGTACAGTATACTACTGTACGCAGAAAACGGCGCGGTAAATTGCGCCGCTTTCCGCGATTTTTTACCGCGATTGCGTCTGTTACGGCTTTGCCTGTTCCGCGGTATCGGCCTTCTTCGGTTTTTCCGCGAGCAGGCCGTTTTTATAGAGGATGCGGCCAACGCCGATGGCAATCAGCGCGCCGACCGGCACGAGGATACCCACCGCGCTGGCAAGCGACGGCATAAGGATGAACAGCACGATCATGAACACCATCGGCGCCACGGCGAGTTTCCAATTTCGGGAAACGAACACCACCGCCAGCGGGCCGAACAGCGCGGGCAGGATGTTGTCGAACGCGGGCTGCAGAACCGGGCTTTCGATAATCGGCCGAATCTGCGCCAGCAGCAGCACGCCCGCTGCTATGATGATGGTGGTAACGATTGCGCTCGTGGAGATGGCGATGGTGGAAACCACTTCGCCTTCCTCGGTGCCCGCCTTGAGGTTGGCGCGTTCCATTGCGTTGAGCGCGCAGGGCACTTTGAGGTTGGAGAGGTTGCCGGTCACAAACCCGACGTAGGAGCCGCCCGTGCCGAGCATGGGCACATAGGTGAGCACTTCGATGACGCCGACCGTCCAGAAGATCGGAGCCACGCTCAAAAAGCCGGCCAGTATGCCGCCGATGGGCGGCCAGGCGCTGTAGTAAACGCAGATGCCAACGGGTACGGCAATCATCAGCGCCAGTGCGCTGAGAATCCAAACGCGGCCCATGCGGTGCACGCTGTCGCGGTAGGTCATTTCTTTCTTCATATGCTTCTCCTCCTTACCCTGCGATCGACTGCACGAGCGTCGTAATCGGAATGGAAAGCGCCATGCCGCCCAGCAGGCTGATTGGCAGCGCGTACTCTTCGATCCACTTTGCGTTGAACACCTTGCGGATGAGCCCGCAAAGCAGCATGAGCACCGCGCTGGAAATCATAACGAATACGGGAATCCAACCATTGAGTCCTTCGCCGACATGCGCAAATACAACGCCAAGGAAGGCGGAGATCATGCCGAGGAACAACCCGGCCATGAAGATTTCGCTCCATCTCTGATCCTTGGTTTTAATCTTGATCAGGCCATTTTCAATCTTCTTGCCGAACGCGGGCACCAGCACAAGGCCGGGGATAATACCGAGCGTCATGACCCACACGATGGAGGAAAAGATCTTGGGATCGGTAATCGGTTTGGCCAGCGACGTGCCGAGGGCGTTTGCCGCGCTTGCGGCGGCCGTGGTTTCGTAGGTCAGCGCGCCGATAACCGAAAGCCGCAGCCATGGCAGCGGAAAGCCCAGCGACTTGGACAGCGCGATGACCCCGAGCAGGATTGCCACCGCCGGGGCGATGGTAAACACCGCCGCCGAACCAGCCGCCTTTTTGAGCACGCTGACGTCCATGCCGATCTCTTTTCCGTGCTTCCAGGCCTTGATGAGAAACACCACGGACTGCAAAACCACGAACGCAATGACGATGGATACCAGCAGGTACATAAACCCGCTGTTTGCATTGAATTCCATTCGAATTCTCCCTTCGTTCCATTCCCAATTTGCTGCTTGCGCCAATCGCAACCCGATAGCGGGTACGCGAATCGCGCATTCGGATTTGGTATATAGTATATTTTGTTATTATAGCATATCGTCTCTGCCAGACAAGATGTTTTACGGATGTATGTTTATAAACAGCAGTTGATGAATTGTAAGGCGTTTGATTTGAAGGCTTGTGAAATTACCTCGGCTGCCGCGCCGCATAAAACGGAGTGGGCACGCCGCATAAAAAACGGCGGAGCGAACGGAGGATTGTTTTCCCGCTCACCCCGCCGCATGAATTCCTTTTGCCGCGGCGGCAGATGTGTTTTTACTTAGTGCATGTTGTTGTCGTCGTCGTCCATATCCGCGCCCATGAACTCGCGCGCGGCAATGCGCTTTTCGTCCCGCTCTTTTTCAACCATATCGGAGAGCATCTCTTTAAAGTTCTTGGCATTTTTAATGCGCTTGATGTCGATTTCCGGCGTGGACTTGTCCGCCGTGCGCAGACGCACCGTACCAAGCCCCCAAATACGCTGGTGGAGGGGGCGCAGGAGCGTGATATCCAAAATGCGGTAGAGGCGGATTTCCTCTTCCTTGCGGCTTAAAAACCCGGTGTCGACGGTCAGCTTTTCCTCCGTCAGGGAATACCGCGTAAACGTCCACGGCAGCCCGAAAATGATGCGCTTTCGATCCTTCCAAACGACGTTTGCCATAGTGCGTCCTCCGTAATGCTTTAATAGGGCGATTATACCATACGGCAGGCTGTTACGGAAGAACGGAATCCACGTACCCGACCGTGCCGTAAATGCGGTCTGCCTGTTGCCTGCGTCGTAACCCCGTTGGCTAGACTGGTGATTTAAAAATACGGGTATCTGTATGCTGACAGCACACCAAAAGCATTCCCGAATCCGTAATAATAGCCTTGAAAGCAATATCATATTTATCTTGGAGGCGGCACTATGAAACGAATTTTAACTCTCGTTCTCGCGGTTATGCTGGTCTGTATGAGCTTGTCCGGCTGCGACGTTCCCAAGGACAAACCCGTAACGGAAGTCTGGCTCGGCGACAGCGCCGAAACCGTCAATCAGCTCGAACCCGGTCTGGAGGCGCGATACGACCAAACCCGCAATTTATTGACCAACCTTTCCGGCGCGCGGGATTTTGACGGTCTGGAAGGTGAACTCTCGTTTCGATTCAACTTGGAGACGGGTAACGTTGGTCAAATCGACTGGCAGGCAACCCTGCCGGAAGCCGACGCACAGGCGGCATTTGACAAGCTCTATGCAGAAGTCGAGGCTTCCTTTGGAAAACCGAACCAGATCAACGACAACCGGAAAACAAGCGACGATCTGGCGCCTTATGTGTGTTTTTGGAACGGAAAAGGATACATGGTTTCCGTGTCTCTGACGAACGGCCTTCTCGACGGAACGTATTACTGCGGCTATTCCGTCATCGTCCCTCTGGGGTAACACTGCCTGCCGCTGAAAACAAAAACGAACCGCGCTGATTTTTTCAGTCGGTTCGTTTTTTCTGCGTAAGTCTCTATTTTGCCAGCAGCAGCCGGATCGTCGCGTCCATTAAGAGGCGCATGTCCTCTCCGGCAGTCTGTTTGATCTCCTCGAACGTCGCCGCACGGTTGACGGAGGTGAATATCGCGGTGATTCCCTCGTCATACACCGCTTCCGCGCCCTGCCCGATGGAGCCGCAGAGCGCGACGCAGGGAATCCCCCGCTTTTTTGCGCGGCGGGAAACGCCGACCGGCACCTTGCCGCGCGCGCTCTGCCAGTCGATGCGCCCTTCGCCGGTGAACACGATATCCGCGCCCTCCAGCATCTCGTCAAAGCCTGCCTCGTTGAGCAGCAGTTCGATGCCCGGCATTAACCGCCCACCCAAAAACGCCAGCACGCCCGCGCCAAGCCCGCCTGCCGCGCCCGCGCCCGGGACTTTCGCAACGCGCACGCCGAGATCGCGCTCGATCACGCGCGCCATGTTGATGAGCCCCGCGTCGAGCTCCGCCTGCATCTCGGGAGTCGCGCCCTTCTGCGCGCCGTAGGTATAGGTAGCGCCGTTTTTACCGTAGAGCGGGTTATCCACGTCGCACGCGGCAACCACGCTGAGCGCGGGCTTCCTTTGGGGCGGCTGAATCCGCACAATCTTTTGCATATTCCTTGCCAGCGGCTCAACCTTGTCCCCCGCCGCATCGTAAAATTCGTACCCCAGCGCGCCTGCCATGCCGACGCCGCAGTCGTTCGTGGCGCTGCCGCCGAGGCCAAGGATGACCTGCTTTACCCCGCGTGCCTCGGCATGCAACAGCAGCTGGCCTACGCCATAGGTCGAAGCAATCAGCGGATTCTTCCGCTCGGCAATCATCGGCAGACCCGCCGCCGAAGCCATCTCGATAACCGCGGAACCGTTGGGCAGAATTCCGTACGCCGCCTGAATGGGTTCGCCCAGCGGATTTTGCACTTCTGCGGTGATCCGTTCGCCGCCGCAGACGCGCAAAAACGCGTCCACCAATCCCTCCCCGCCGTCCGCGACGGGAAAGCGTACGATCTCCGCTTCCGGAAGGTGCGCTTGAATCGCCCCGCTCCAGATTTCGCAGATTTCGTTTGCCGAAAGACTCCCCTTAAACGAATCCGGCGCTAATACAAATTTCTTCATCAATTGACCCCGCTTGTTCGAATTCTGTTTTGCGTTCTTTCCTCAAATAGTATGTCCCCGCTTGGCCGCTGTCAAGCAAAGGACGGCATACGGCACAGAGCTTTGTTCCGTAAAAAAGAAAACCGGATGCTCCATTATCTGGAAGCACCCGGGATGTCGTTGAATGACGAACGCTCTCGTTCAGGGCTTCGCGCCGACGCCGTTGCGCACAACGTCCAGCAAACGGTCCACAGCGGCAAGTACGCTCGCGTCGTTCCACTCCGCCGGAATCAGCGCATCCATATGGTTGAGCAGCGTTTCAATCACAAACACCGCCGTCTCCGTGGACAAATCCGCGCTGAACTCGCCGGAAGCCTTTGCGCGCTCGACCATGTCGGTCAAAAGCGTTCCGCTGAGGTTGCCGAAGCAGGCCGTAATCTCCTCCCGCACAGCGGGCGCTTCCTCCATAATACGCCGGGAAAACGCGGCAAAGCGCGCATCCTTTTTCGCGAGCTTCAGCCCGAGAATCGCCATGTTTCGGAACTCTTCGAAGAACCCGCCGGAGGTTTTGGATACGCCGGCTTCCTCGAACAGCTTGAGTTTCTCCATGCCCACACGGTACAGAAGCGAAAGGTACAGCTCCATTTTATCTTCAAACCGATAATAGAAGCTCCCCTTGTTCATCCCCGCCGATTTTAGAATGTCGTTGAGCGAAGCGTCCCGAAACGAATGCTCGGCAAACTCCGTCAGCGTCGCTTCATACAGTGCGGGCGACTGGTCCAGCGGATTGGCGCCTCCGTCCGCCATCCACTTAAGGGTTCTCGCGCCGCTCATCAGTCCTCATCCTCCATGCGTTCGCGGTCCGCTTTCTTTTCACGCTGTTTTTTAAAGTACTTCGGTACGAACACGACCTTCAGCGCCACGATGGCGACCACGCCGACCGCGATTAAAGCCCACCAATACCATGCCATTCTTCTTCACCTCCCCACTCTGAATTTCACTTTTTTCGCAAAAAGCCAAACCGCCGCCATAAACCAGGGAATGCTCACCAGAAGCGTCAGCAGCGTCGGCCAGAAGGCGCTCGTATTGGTCAGAATTGCGTTGAGCGCCCGATACTGCCAGTACATCGGCAGAATATAGTAGAAAGCCTGCCACTGTTCCGCGACAAACACCGCCGAGATCGGCAGAATCATGCCGATCGGCACCAGCAGCTTCAGCACGCCGATTGCCGCAACCTGATTGCCGGCAAACGATCCGATGGCGAACGTCATCAAGCCGGAAACGAAAACGCTGGCAACCGTCAGCAGCAAATACTGCGGCAGCAGGCTCGCCTTGCCGATGATGAGCGCCGCGGCGGCAATTCCGATCAGCCCCAGCAGCAGCGCGGGCAGAAGCTTGGAGGCGATAAAGCCCCAAAGCCGCATCGGACTGACCGCAACCGCGCGGATTGCGCCACTCTCCCGCTCGTCCACAATCGAAAGCCCCACCGTCGCCCCGCCGATAAAGAGCGACATGAGCAGCATGCCGATCATGGAGAGGTTGTAGGCCATTCCGCCCTTGACTTCCACGGGTTCGCTCCGGTAAGCGGGCAGCGTTTCCGGCGCGGAGAGCGCAAGCCCTACCAGCTCGCTCGTGCCGCTGATAAACGATTCGCCCTCGTTGCCTTCAAAAAGCACCCGCGCTTCCCCCTGCTCCATCGTAACGCCGACCACCGCGTCGGTCGCGCGGATGCGCGCTTCCATGCGGGCGGGGTCGTCAAAGCGCTCCACATCCGCAATTTTCTCAAGCTGGGACTGCACCTGCGGGCTCACCGTTTCGTCCACGGCGAGCCGGAGCGTCGTTTCGTTGACCGCGCCGAATACCAGAATGAATACGAACGCGAGGATGGCGGGCGCAGCTACCATAAAGATGGAGATTCCGTTACGGAAGATCAGCTTGAACTCCCTGCCGATCGAAGTAATCAGCATTTTCATGCTTTCACCCCCTTGAGGTGCTTGCTCAGCACAAACACATGCGCCAGCGCATAGGAAACGAGTGTCCAGCCACCGATGGCAAGCACGGTATACCCGAGCTCAACCGTTCCGCCGAAGATTGCGCTGCGGTATGCCATCAGTATGGGATACGAAGGAATCAGCTTCATCCAGAACGGCGCAAACGACGGGGACGTGTAGCTGATGATTGGCAGCATGTTAATGCTCAAAAGAACAACCATGGAGAAAAACCATCCGCTCATATCGTGGAACGGTGTGGTATATGCCAGCCCGATCATGGTAAACACCGCCGTGCCGAAAAACGAGAGCGGCAGAAACAATCCCCAGTTGATTTGGAATCCGACCGTCAGCACGCTAATCAGCGTGGCATAAAGCGTGCCGATCAGCGAAAACAGCAGCGTTTTGGATACGACGTAGCGCCCCGCGCCGAACGGAGAGATGCGCAGCGCTTTTACCGTGCCGTCCTGTTTCTCCGCCAGCATCAGCGCCCCGCCCAGAATAAAGCCCGTCATGAGCGCTTCAAAGCAGATGAAAACGGGCGACAGCCGGAGGTTAAAGGGAATCTCCTTGGCGTCCGCTTCCAGAAGCTGCGTTTTCACGGGCGCGCTCTGTATGCCGGAGAGCTCCAGAATGATGGCATTGAGCGTTTTTTGCGAATAGCCGGGGTGGACGATGGTAACGCCGTCTTCCCCAAACGAAATACCAAGCGCGTCGCCCTGACGCACGGCCTGCTTGAGCGCGTCAAAGCTCTCCGCCGCTTCCCCCTCCGCTATTACCGCGGGCGCGTTGTAGGTAAGCAGCCGGTATTCCTGCTGCGCCAGCTCTTTTGGCAGCGCAAGGTCAACCACCAGCACGATGACCACAAGCGTTCCCGTGAGCACCCAGAACAGCGCGTTGGTCAGCAGGCGCTTAAAGTCCTGCACCGCGGAACTGAACATGCTTTTCACGCCGTCAGCTCCTTTCCGGTGACCTGCAGAAAGATCTCCTCCAGCGTTGCTTCCTGCGAATGGAGCTTGATGACGTCCGCCGTGGTGAGAAAGGCCGAAAGTGCGGCTTTATCGTCCATCGGAAACGTTCGTTCCTTCTCCTCGCCGCCTTCGCGGTAGCGCACGCGCACATCCCGCTTGCCGTACTTGCGCTTGAGCGCTTCCGGCGTGTCGCAGGCGGCGATGACCCCGCCGTATAAGAATGCAACCGTGTCGCTCAGCGCGTCCGCAAGATCCATGCTGTGGGTGGTCAAGAATACCGCCGCGCCGCGCTGCTTCTGCTCGTTGATGAGCTCGCGGATGCCAACCGCCGTCTTGGGATCGAGCCCGCCGGTCGGTTCGTCCAAAAATAGGTACTTGGGGCTGTTGATCAGCGCGCGCGCGAACGTAAGCCGCTGCTTCATTCCCTTGGAGTAGTTGGAAACGCGCTTGTTGGCGTCCTCGCGCAGGCCAACACGCTCCAGCAGTTCCATGGGTTTTATCGTTGGCGTCGAAAACAGCGCCGCAAAATACTTGAGATTCTCCAGCCCCGTCAACGAGGAATAGAGGTTGCTCTGTTCAAACGAAACGCCAATCTGGTTGAAAAAACGCGTTTTCAGCCCGCGCACGGACGCATTATCGTAGAGCACTTCTCCCCTCTGCAGCGGAAGCAATCCCGTCATGATGTTTTGAATCGTGGACTTGCCCGCCCCGGACGGGCCAAGAAAGCCGAAGATGCTGCCGCCCTCCACGGTGAAGGAAATGTCCGATACGGCGCAGTTGCCCTTGCCCTCGTAATCGTGAAAAACATGGTTGACCTGAATCATAGCCTTCCTCCTTGACCAAGTAGTCAAGAAGAATGTACCACGTCTTGACCATCCGGTCAAGAACTTTTTTATCCGCCGCCAAACGCCCGCTTTTTTCCATTCGGCCGATACCGCCGAGACGCCAATAAACGAAAAACCGACGGGAGATTGCTCTCCCGCCGGTCTTGTTTTCGCTCCGCTGACACGCGCATAAAACTGCGCGTCTGTCCTTGCGGTTTTCGCTGAATCTATATGCCGTGCCGCTTGCTGCGGCTTGCCTGCTGTTTCTTGCCTGCCAAACGCAGGTCAATACATTGCTTTCTTTTTCAGGACGACCGTTTTAAACTTCCAGCCGTTCTGTTCGGCGGCGTGTTTAACGGTCTTGGCAATCGCGCCGATTTCGAAGGTGTATTCATACGCCTTGCCTTCCGGCCCGTACTGCAGGCTCATCACTTTGCGAAACAGCATTTTTCCGCTTTGCGTGCTCGATTCGCCGCTTAGGCCAAAGGAGCATCCAGCTCTGAGCTCTGTCGTTTTTTCGTACATGCGCACCATGCGCTCGTTTTCGTCCGCCAGAATCGCGGCTTCATAACGGATTTTCTTTTTCCCCGAACCAAAGCTGATATCCAACAGCTCCGCTTCCACGAGTAAATCGGTCTTTGCGTCCGTTTTTGCCGCAACGCCGATTGCGCTGAGTTTGGCTTCGATTTGCGAGAGTATCTGCTGTTTCATTCGTGACGCCTCTTTGATGCCGCAACGCGTTTTTGAAGCGGAAACGCGTTTTTTCAGCGATGTGAGTTTAGTATAACACCGCCGATTTTCCATGTCCAGAGAAATATTACAATGTAATAATTCGCGTTTTCACGTTCCGGTTCCCGTGCATATGCCATGGGCAAAAACAAGCGTGCCGCGTGGATTTGACTCCGCGCGGCACGCTGTACGCTTACAATTCGCTTAGATGAAGAGGTTGACGTTGGACTCTTCCGCGTCGCCCAGGTAGGCGCCCACGCCGCCGAGTTCCACACCTTCGATGAGCTCCTGCTCCTTGATGCCCATGACGTCCATGCTCATGGTGCAGGCAACGATCTTGACGCCCGCGGCCATTGCCTTTTTGATGAGCGTTTCGAGGGAATCAACGTTCTTCTTCTTCATGATCATCTTCATCATGGCGGTGCCCATGCCCATCATGTTCATCTTGCTGAGCTTGAGCTTGTTCACGCCGCGCGGCATCATGCCGCCGAACATGGCCTCGATAAAGGTTTTTTCGACCTTCTGGCGGTTGTTCTTTCTGAGCACGTTCAATCCCCAGAAGGTAAAGAACATCGTTACATGCCGTCCCATGGCTGCCGCGCCGTTGGCGATGATAAAGCTCGCCAGCACCTTGTCCAGATCGCCTGAGAAGACGATGATGGTCTTTCCGTCGCCGCCCGCCTGCGCAACTGCCGCCGGTGCGCCGCCCGCGAGGCCCTTTTTAACGAGCGCCACATAGTCGCCGCCGCGCCGTTCGTTGCTGAGCAGCGTATTGCCCGTGCGCCGCGTCCAGGCCACGATATCCCGCGCAAAGCCCGGGTCGCTGGCAGAGACTTCCATGACGTCGCCGTCCTTCATTTCCTTCATGGTCTCAAAGACCTTCATGATCGGGCCGGGGCACTGCATGCCGCTGCAGTCGAGCCGCATGGACGCGACCGGCACGTTACGGGTATCCGAATGCCCGCTGTCCGAAACGGGCGCGTTCTGCGTGTAAGGCACGGTATTCTCCTCCTTAAAGTGAGTCGTTTGGTAAAAGCGCGTACCGCCGGGATAGACCGAAACGTTGGCAAAGCCGTTCTGCGAGAGGATTCGCGCCGCGTTATAGGAGCGAACGCCGATGGCGCAGAAGGTGATGACTTCCTTCGTTTTGTCAAGTTCGCCAATGCGATCGCGCAGCTGGCCGAGCGGAATGTGCTTGGCGTTCGGCAGCGCGTAGGCCATGACCTCCGCGTCCTCGCGGACGTCCAGCAGCACCACGTCCTTTTTGGTTTCCACCGCGTCCCAGGAAGAGAGGCGAACCAGACCGCGGAGCACGTTTTCCGCAACGAAGCCGGCCATGTTGACCGGGTCCTTGGCGGAAGAGTACGGCGGCGCATACGCAAACTCCAGCTCCTTGAGCTGTTCCACGCCCGCGCCGAGGCGGGTTGCCACGGCGATGGCGTCGATGCGCTTGTCCACGCCGTCCCTGCCCACGATCTGCGCGCCAAAGATCTGCTTGCCATCCTTGGAAAACAGCATCTTGATGGTCATCGGCACCGCGCCGGGGTAATAGCTCGCGTGGGAGTTCTGGGTAATGATGATGGCTTCGTAGTCCTTGCCGCGCTCAAGGCCGCGCTTTTTGAGCGACTTTTCGTTTTCGCCCGTGCTGGCGGCGGTCAGGTCGAACACCTTTGCAATCGCCGTTCCCTGCGTGCCCTGATAGGTTTCGTTGCCGCCGGCAATGTTATCCGCCGCGATGCGCCCCTGCTTGTTGGCGGGGCCCGCGAGCGGGATCATGGTCGACTGCTTGGAGCCGAAGTCCTCGACCTCGATCATATCGCCCACGGCGTAGATGCTCGGGTCGGAGGTGACAAGGCGTTTATCCACAACCACGCCGCCGCGCGCGTTGACCGTTAAGCCCGCGTCCTTGGCGAGCTGGCCGTTGGGGCGCACGCCGATGGAGAGGATCACGAGTTCGGCGTTGACGACCTTGCCGCTCTTAAGGGTGATATCCACGCCGCTGCCGGTGTCGTTGAACTTGTCCACGCCGTCGCCCAGGTAGAGGTGCACGCCGTTTTGGATGATGGTTTCGTGCAGCATCTGCGCCATTTCAAAGTCGATGGGCGCCATGACCTGATCGAGCATTTCGATAATGCTCACGTCGAGGCCGAGGTGCTTGAGGTTTTCCGCCATCTC
The DNA here is from genome assembly GCA_963674535.1 of Christensenellaceae bacterium. Classification (GTDB taxonomy): domain Bacteria; phylum Bacillota; class Clostridia; order Christensenellales; family CAG-138; genus UBA7703. The sequence continues at coordinate 3,043,391 of OY771363.1, forward strand.
GAGGCCGATAAAGCCGCCGCCGATGACCGCCGCGCTCGTGATGTGCCGGTCGGCGATGATCGCGCGGATGCGGTCGGTATCCGGCACCGTCCAGAGCGTTTGAATGCGCTCGGAGTCGATGCCGGGAATCGGGGGACGCAGCGGCGACGAGCCGGTGGAGAGCACCAGCGTGTCGTAGGGTTCGGTATAGGTTTCGCCGGTGGCAACGCGCTTGACGAGCACCGTCTTGTGTTCACGATTGACGGAGACGACTTCGTTGAGCACGCGCACATCCACGCGGAATTTCTTTTTCATGGCCTCCGGCGTCTGCAAGAGCAGCGCCTGACGCGCTTTGATCACGTCGCCCACGTGATAGGGCAGCCCGCAGTTTGCGTAGGAGATATACTCCCCGCGTTCGAGCAATACGATCTCGGCGGTTTCGTCGAGCCTTCTGAGCCTCGCCGCGCAGCTCGCGCCGCCTGCTACGCCGCCTACAATGACAACTTTACGACTCATTCGCTTTGTCCTCCTTTTTCTTTGCCGGTGTAATAATAAATCCAATCAGCAGCCCGAGTACGCCGCCGTAGAGAGTTGAAATGACGGGGTTGGAAGTGATGACACATGCGCCGCTGGCACAACCGATCAGCCGGTAGTAGAGATAACCGCCTATCAAGCCTGCAATCGATCCTATCAGCACCGGAAGGTACCGTCGAAACCGACCCTTTTTTCCGTTTTGCTCCATGGCAAAATACTCCTTCCCTGTTTGGTTTGAGTATACGGTAAAAGAATATCGGTAGTCGGTGACTTTATTACAGATGAGAAAGGCGTGCGGATAATGGCAGAAATATACAACGAAAATAACGAATCAACAGTTATTAAAATGGAATTTGTTCCTCGTCTGCATCAATGTACTGCTTAATAAAATTTTCTGCGCCGAACAAATCACAATTCAGTTCAATATGAATTTGATTTTTTAAAGCACGAGATTCTTCCTCTGTCATCAACAGCTTCTTGTATAAATGTTCGCGACTATCATCAAGCGCGTCTGCAAGGCTACCGACTGAATCTTTCACGCACGCTGGGTCATAGACATATTGGACTAATTGCCTCGTAACATCTTGCTTGAGCCATTCTAGAATACTACTCCACCAAACACTATCGGTTAATCCTAGGGACATACCATAAATACATATTATCGAGCTTTCCCCAATTATCTCTTTACACCGCTTAACTATCTTACTTCTCAAATGTTCGTTTCCATAGGGTTTCACTATTGATCGAGTAAATCGAGGTACCGTTAGTAACTCCTTGTTTGATATTTGATTTTCATTATCCACCCCAAATACCAACGGCCTAACTTTTATATTTCCGTGAACATAAACTACACTTTCTAAATAGTCTGTACATTCTTCACTATTAAGCAGATCAGTTAGAAACGCAGGGGGTTGACCATCCTGAACTCTATAAAACAGCTTGCCAAATAAGTTCGTGTAATTGAATGTAAGGATGTTGAACATGCGTTCTTTAAATGGGAATTTGCTATATAGACTGATCAGCCTTTCTTTCGACTCCTCCGGAAGAAAATAATCAAATTTCAGAAGCCCAGATAGAAATGCATCAAGCGATTCATCTGATATATTCTGTACGTTAAATCGCTCATCTTGTTCAGCAAGATATAGCCGTAATTTCTCGATGAAATCGTCTAAGCATTCCCTAAATGCTGAAACCTCTTCAACATTATATCTTTCTGTATATTGGCCAAATGCAATTTCAGCATCGGCCCAGGTATCTAGGTCTTGTCGAATAATCTGCTTAAAAAAGATAATGTTATTATTTTTACTTGGAAGATCAACATAGAACTTTACAAATGAAGCATAAGAGGTTTTTAGTCCACAAGCTAAATCAAACCCATTTCCAATTAAGAACGTAATATGCATGCGTTTCCCTCTAGCTCAGAATCTAGTTTATGACAACCGTGATCTGTATCACTGACTATATTATCAGATATTTTTATGATAATCTATATATAAAAGATTCCTTTGGGAGGTAATGCGCCATGACCCACAGTCCCCCCACCCCCATCACCGACTACATCCTCCAGTTCCCGGCGGACGTGCAGCAGAAGCTCAACGAGCTGCGCACGGCGATACTGGAAATTGTGCCGGACGCAACGGAGAAGATCGCCTACGGCATCCCGACGTTCTACGTGAAAGGCAACCTCGTCCACTTTGCGGCGTATAAGAGCCACATCGGCTTTTACCCCGGCGCTTCCGGTATTGAGACGTTCCAAAGCGAGCTCACGCAGTACAAGCTCTCGCGCGGGACGGTTCAGTTCCCCCTCGATCAGCCGCTGCCGATGGAGCTGATCAGGCGGATTGTAAGATACCGCCTCGCGGAGAACCTCGCAAAGTAGGCTGTGCGTTTCGGCTGCTGAAGCAACGCAAGCAAAAATAATGATCGGATCGCTGCCAAAGCCGCGCGTTTTTTGCGCGGCTGTTTTGTTTGCCTCCACCGGCAAACCCCGCCGCATCCCGCGAAAAACGGATTTTTTGCGCAAAAAAGGTTCTTCCCTTTAAAGGCAGATGGTATAATAACTCAATAGGCTGCAAACCAACGGATCGCTCCAACGGTTCGTAACTTTTTGGATGGAGTAAACATGAAACGACTGGCCGCTCTTTTGCTCTGCGCCGCCCTGCTCTTTACCATTCCCGGATTCTCGCTGGCTGAGACGGAGACCGCCCCCGTCAAGGCGGGCGTGGATTTGATGCTCGTGGTCGCGCATCCGGGCGACGAATACCTCTACCTCGGCGGCGTGCTGCCGTTCTACTGCGCGGATAAAGGGTATACGGCAATGGTCGTGTATCTCTCCAGTGCGGACGAAGTGCAGCGCGCGCAGGCAACCGCCGCGCTCAAACAGATGGGCGTGACCACAGCACCCGTCTTCGGCGGCTTTCAGGACGTCTACTCGGAGAACATGGAGGACGTCGAGCGCGTTTGGACGCTTGCCGCCGTGCAGTCGTTTTTGACCGATACCATCCGCCAGTACCGCCCTGCGGTGATCGCCACCCACGACCCCAACGGCGAATACGGCAACGGCGCGCATATGCTCGCGGCAAAGCAGGTGTACGCCTGCGTTTCCCGCGCGGCGAGCGAGCGCTACAACAAGGAATCGGCGGAGCTCTACGGCACCTGGCAGACGCAGCGCGTGTTTTACCACCTCTACGGTGATCAAAAGTTCGTCGTCGACCGCAACGCCAAGCTCGCCGCGTTTTCCGGCAAAACCGCGGTGGAAGTTGAAACCGCGCTGTACATGTCCTTTTCCAACCAGTACCGTTACAATCTGGACGTGGGCGACAGCATCTACGGCGCCGCCAAATACGGCCTTGTCTACAGCGCGCCGGAGCTTGAACCGCTCACCAAGGTGAACAACTTCTTCTTCGGCCTCGACCCCGCGCTTCTCAACGGCCCCGGAAAGAAGCCAAAGGTTGCCATTACCGCTTCGCAGATTGACAGCGGCGTCGCCGCATCAAAAGAAACCTCGCAGGATCAGTATTTCCGTGACGCGAACGATCCCGAGGAGGTCATCATTGAGGATTGGGAAAAGGAGCACTGGGAATATAAAACCGACACGCTCTCGATCATCATAGACCGCATCCACACGACGAATATCTACAACCAGCCCGTCTGTTACTGCGTGGCGCAGGTACGCATGCGCTCTGAGGACGCGTTCCGCGCGGGCGTTCGCGGCGACGAAACGAGCTCCAAGGCGCGCGTGGAAAAGCCAACCTACATGGCGCGGCGGTACAAGGCCGTCCTCGCCGTTACGGGCGACAACCTGGACGTTGCCGAGCCGGAAATCAAGGGCATTATCATGCGAAACGGCGTGCTCTACAACAACCTTTCCGCCGCCGACACCGCCGCGCTCTACCCCGACCTCTCCATGCGTATCTTCTCCCCCGGCGAAACGACCTACGAGCAGCTGCTCGCCGAAGGCGTGCTCAACACCTTCTCGTTCGGGCCGACGCTGATTCGGGACGGGGTCGTCAACAGCAACGCCAAACGCACCATGCTCGGCAAGGTCAACCCGCGCACCGGCATCGGCATGGTCGAACCCGGGCACTTCGTGGTCATCACGGTGGACGGCCGTCAGGCTAACTACAGCCGCGGGCTTTCGATTGACGCGTTCATGCACCTTTTCTACATCTACGGCTGCAAGCAGGCCTACAACCTCGACGGCGGCAACTCCACGGCTATGGTCTTTATGGGCGAGCACCTCAACCAGCACCCCGGCGTGCCGGAGTCCAAGGGCGGCCAGCGCAGCCTGCCGGATATGCTCATGTGGGGCTACTCCGAGCAGGTGCCTTCCGTGGACGACCCGGTTCTGCACGACAGCACCGGCGAGGAATAAGTTTTCCCGCCTAACCTTGCGGCGCATCGGCTCAGACCACAACATCCGGCAAACCCCGAACGAAAAACGATTCTGCAGGAGGACGATATTATGACCAGTCGCTTCCCGAAGTTTTTGAAATACCTGATTGTCTACGCGCTCATCGTAATGCTCGGCATCGGCATGCTCTTTTTGAGCGGCCTCGCCCCGCAGGATCAGGTGGAAAAGCATTACCTCAACTCCATCGACCAGCTCGCGCCGGAGTACCAGAACCACCATATCCTGCGGCAGGTCTGGGGTTCCTACTCGCTGGACGACTGGACAGAAGTCATCATCCTTTCGCTCTCGACCTATATGGATGTAAAGGACAACCCGTCCAGCGTGATGACGAACGCCTACCCGTTGGAGGACGACTTTACGCTCTACGACGCGAAAGCGACGGTGGAAAATCACGAACCGGCAGACGTGTTCTACGTGCGCTACTGGCACGGTTTCCGCATCTATGTGCGCGCGCTCCTTTCAGTGATGGACTACGGCACCATGCGCACGCTGATTATGTGGACGTTCTTCCTTTTGATGGCCGCCGTTGCCGCCATGCTCTCGCTCAAAACCAGCTCTGTCTGGCCGCCGATGCTCTTTACCGCGGGCATTCTGTTCGTTAACCCTGTCGTTGCCAGCGCCTTGTTCCAATACAGTTCCTGTTTCATCATAGCGTTTATCGGCATGCTCTTTGTGCCAAAGTGGCAAAAGAATCCGCAGAGCGCCTGGATGGGGTTTATGATTCTCGGTATGACGACGATGTTTTTCGACTTCTACACCGCGCCGCTCATCACCCTTGGCCTGCCTCTGCTGGGCTGGCTGATCTGCGATAACTATTCCGCGCACCCCGCCCCAGTTAAAAAACAGGCGCTGTGGTCGCTCAAAGCCGTCGGGGTCTGGTTTGGGTCATATGTTTCCATGTGGATTGTCAAGCTCGTTCTGACCTCGCTCTTTACCAATCAGGACGCGTTCGGTTCCGCCTGGGGAGCGACCGTCGAGCGCCTCGGCATTGAAAAGTCACCGGAATACCTCTACCGCTACGACAAGGTTGAAGCGCTGATTTCGCCGTTTAAGCATCTCTTCGACTGGCCGATGCTCGTCATCTTCGTGGTCATTCTGCTTATTGCGGGCGTAGTCATGCTGCTGCTGCGCACGAAGAAGGATTCCTACGCGCGCGGGATCGTGATGCTCTCTATCGCGATGCTCCCCATCGTTTGGACGCTCGTTGCAACCCAGCCGATGATCATGCACGCGCATTTCCAATACCGCATTCTGGCCGTTACCATGCTCGGCGGCATGTACTTCTGGCTCATGAGCGTTGACCGCAGCCGTCTGCCGGATATCCGGCTGGGTCTGCCGGAAGCGCCGCCAAGCGCCGCCGCGCAGAAGGCGGACGATTCTGCCGACTAAGGCGGAGAGGGTTTTTGTTCGAGGGCTCTGCTCTCGTTCGGATTCTAAGCCTTTCGAGGGTTTCACCCTCGTTCAGATTCAAAGCCTTTCGAGGGCGCTGCCCTCGAGCTCCTGGCCAAAGGGACGGTCGTCCCTTTGGAAACCCTTTTAGACAACTTAACGCAATAAAAAACCTGCTTTGCAAAAAGCAGGTTTTTGTTCGTTCGTAACGATTACGGAATCTGGTTTTTCGGATCCAGATAGCCGGGTTCCACCCAGGAAAGCTGCGGGATAAGCCCGAACAGCTCCTGCATCTCGAGGTACGCGTCGTTATCGTATCTCCAGCCGTTGTCCGTCTGGTGCGAGCCGTAGGCCATGATGATCGTGTTCGGCAATCCATATTTCAGTTGCTGCAGCTGCTCGTCCGTAAAGCGGCAGTTGATGATCCAGAGCCGCTTGAGGTTTGTAAGCGACAGCAGCGGCCCGATATCCGTAATGCGGTTCGCGCTGCAGTTGTAGTATTCCAGCTGCGGCAGGTCGTAGAGCGCGCTCACGTCGGTGAGCTTACAGCCGAACGTTTCAAAGAAGATCAGGTTTTTCAGCGAACTGACCGCGGAGATATCCGTAACGGCGGTGCGCGCAATTACGAGGAACCGAAGCTTCGGCAGATCCTTGACGAACGAGATATCCGTAATCACCAGCGAGTGCCCGATATCCAGCGCTTCGATCTCCGTGCAGTAGCGAATTTTCGCAATCTCCTCGTTGGTTACATAGCGGTAACGGCGCCTCTTGTCGTCGGGTTTGGTGTAGACCACGCCCTCGTGCTCGCCTGTCTGCGCCATGCTGAAGGCTTTGATGTCCGTGCGCACGTTCCATTTGCCGATATGCAGCATCCAAACGAACTTGATTTGCGGCATCTCCTGCCGCATGGCATCCATCTCCTCGTCGGTCGGACCGCATTCGCACATGTCAATATAGGTCAGCTTTGTCAAAAGCTTGAGTTTTTGCTGAAACGCAGCCAGATCGGTTACGGTATATCCCCTCAAATCGAGCGTTTCGCTATCGCTGTCCACCGATAAGCCGTCGAGCAGGGGAAGGTTCCAGCGAATATGTACATTGGGAGCGCTCTTGTCGAGTGCGGCAACGTCCGCCTCAGTGACGGCAAAGGTGCGGAGATCCAGCGTTTTGAGCGCGGGAAATCCAGCGAGCGCTTCGCTCAGCGCGGAAACGTCCAACGCACCGGAACCCTCCAGTACCGCTTCATCCGCCAGATAGTCCACCTTTTGTGTCAGCAGCAATTTGTTGATATGGAACTGCACATTCGGGTACTGCCCTATGAGCGCTTCCACGTCCTCGAACATCAGACTGGTGTTCAACAGGTCGATTGTCGTCAGCTTCGGCAGGGCGGAAAGCAGCGTTTCCGTTTCGGCAAGACTCGTTTTTGCGGAACACAGAATCGATTCAGCGTCGTTTTTAAATGTCATTCCCGCGGCGTCCACCGTCCAGGTAAAGGCGATGTTCGGATACGCCCTCTGTGCTTTTACAAGCGCACCATAGTCCGTACTTCCGGAGGCGTCCAGCGCGGTGAGATTCGTAAAGAAAGCAAGCGTATCAATATCCGCCGCCGAAAAGCCGGGCGCCGTCAGCGAGGTTGAATCGCTGTCAAAGCGCTCTCCGCCAACCGGTACGCTCCAGAGGATACCGCACTCCGGCAAAAACGCCTGTATCGCGTCAAAATCCGCTGTCGCCAGCGCGTTCCCGCGCAGATCGAGCGAGCGGAGAGAATGCAGCTTTTTGAGGCCTTTTATGCTTTCCGCGTCGGAGATGCCCTTGTTCTGCAGATCGAGCGTTTCGGCCTTGCGGTCTACTTCCGTTCCCGCGATGGTCAGCGTTGCCGAGCAACCCAAGAAGAACGCGGCCGCCAGCGCGGTCAGCACCAGATGCGCGAGGAATTTGCCGATTCGTTTTTTGTTGACTGTTCTGTTTGTTTCCATTTTCTTTACCTTGCCGCGTCCTGTTCCGCTGGTTCAGTTTGTACGTGGGCCGCCTGCACTTGCCCGCGCTTCTGACGTTTCAGCGTGGGGTCAAACAGCGCAAACGCTCCGCCGATGAGGGAATCCAAAATCTGGATGAACAGCGAAAGCAGCGACGCGCTGAGCGCAAGCTCGCTTGCCGCGCCGAGCGCGCCTAAAAAGCCCACCAGCGTCCCTTCGCGAACGCCCAACCCCGCAAACGACACCGGCAGCAGCAGCGCAATCGAGAGCACCGCAAAAATCCAGCACCAGTCCGCCAGCGCAACCTGGATGCCGACCGCGCGGCCAAGAAGCATCATGCCCACGGTGGAGAGAAACTGAAACAGGCACCCCATCAGCACCGAAGCGCCGAGCACGAGCGGCGTTTTCAGGTACGCCTGCCAGCTCGTTAAAAACAGCCGCAGCCGCTCGATAAACCCGCCCGTCTTGGGGAAGCGGCGTTTGATAGCATCAAGCACGCGGTGGATGAGCCGCGAGATGGGTGCAAACGCGGGCAGAATCACGCAAAGCGCCAGCGCGATTGCGCAGACGGCAAACCAGACGGTAATCGTGCGGTTCAGCGCGCTCACGCCGAACAGCGCCCCGCAGATGCCAACCAGCAGCAGTCCGATTAAACCCACGATTTTATCGACCACCACGCTCGCGGTCGCTTCCTCCGCCGTGATCTCCGGGTTGGACTGGCTGATATAGACGACCTTCGCCGCCTCGCCGAAAAGCTGTCCCGGTAAAACGGTGGAATACAGGCGCGAGATGAACACGAGCTTGAAGAGCGAAAAGAACTTCGCCTTCGGGCAGAGCAGCCGCCAACGCGCCGCGCCGACAACATGCGTCAGTTCCACGGCGGCAAGAGCGAGCAGAACATATAGCACGTTCGCGTTCTTCAGCGTGGAAAACAGCTGCGCCCAATCGCACTTGCGAAACAAAAAATAGAGCGCGGCGGCGGAAAAAACGATCTTGGCGATCGTTTTCCATGCCTGATTCTTCTTTTTTGCCGTTTGTTCCGTCATTTGGCGCTCTTTGCGGCGTTTGCCGCGTCTCTTGCCCGTTCGAGCAATTGCTCCAGCTTCTGCACAATGCCGCGCCAGTCCAGCGCTTCCACATCGACGACGGGGGCGGGCTGCGCCTGCATTGCTTCCAGCAGCGCGCTTTGGAGCGCCGTGCCGTCTTCCAACGGAACAAACGCAGCGTCGAACGCGGCAAACTGCCGGTGCGCGGGAATATCGCTCAGCACTACGCGGCAGCCGGAAGCAACCGCCTCCGCCGCGGAGATGCCAAAGCTCTCGAACCGGCTCATGGAAGCAAACACGCTGGCGCGCGCAAGGGTTTCCTTGAGCAGGTCGCTCTTGTTGTCGATCCAGCCGAGGAATTGCACCTTGTCGGAAACACCGCTGTCGGCGGCAATCTTTTCCAATTCGGGGCGGTAAGGCCCGTCGCCGGCGACGCGCAGCACCCAGCCTTCGGGTTGAAGCGCGGCGAACGCGCGAATAACGTCCTGCACGCCCTTTGGCATCTGGAGCCGACAGAGCGTGAGGATTGCCTGTTCCTTCGGCCCCTGCCGGTAGGTGTCCGTATTGATTCCATTCGGCACGATTTCGCAGCGAACGGAAGGGTCGGCTTTCCAAATGAGTTCCTGTAAAAAGGGCGATGGCGCGGTGACAAAGCTGGCTTTCGAACAAATCTTCTTCCAGGGTTTCCGGAGCATTTTGTGCAGAAAGCGGAAGCGGTTCTGGTTGTAGCCTTCCACATCGCTTCCGTGCGCGGTGCTCACAAACGGCAGGCCGTACCGCTTTTTCAGCCAGACGGCCAGCAGCCCCGTGGGGAAGATAAAGTGCGAATGCACAACATCATAGGTGTGCGTTTTCAGATGCTTTCGTAAAAAGAGCCGTGCCGCGATCAGGTAGGTCATCTGCTCCCAGGGGTAACAGACGAACGCCTTGGTGCGCAGGCACTTGACGCGGTGAACCTCCACGCCGTCCACGATTTCGTGCTTCGGCAGGTCTTTATACGCCATGGTGACGACGCTGACTTCGTGACCGCGCGCGGCAAGATGCCGCGAAAGATCCGCCGCAACCGGGGAAGCGCCTCCGCCAATGGGCGGGTATTCGTAGTTCAGCACCAGTATCTTCATTATGTTTGCCTTCCTGATAAGGGACGATAGAAAAAACTGTTTGGTTACTTATTTCTGCTCCGGCGACTCGGAATCATAAACCTCGCGAATATTGTATGACTTGTCGTTCGTGGTTTCGCGGTAGGTCTTGGAAACGATATCCGCAATCAGCCCAAACACAAAGAACTGAACGCCCGTAATCAGCAGCAGCGCGGTCAACAGCGGCCATTCGGTGTTGCCGACTTCGCCGTGCACAATAAAAATCACCACGCTGATAATGCCGGAGACGCCGCCCAGCATGAGCAGCACAAGCCCGGTCGTGCCGAAGAGGTGCAGCGGGCGGGAAGCGAACTTGGACCAGAACCAAAGGCTGATCATGTCCACAAAGCCTTTGAAGGTGCGCTTCCAGTTGTACTTGGTGACGCCCGCCGTACGCGAACGGTGGTTGACCACCATTTCGCCGACGGTAAAGCCCTTGATTTTAAGGATCGCGGGGATAAAGCGGTGCATTTCTCCGTAGAGGTGCACGCCTTCGAAGCATTCCTTGCGGTAGACCTTGAGGCTGCAGCCGGAATCGTGGATGCCGTCGCGCACGATCAGCCAGCGCAGGAAGTTCGCTCCGCGGGACGTAAAGCGCTTGAAGAACGTGTCCTTACGGTGCTTGCGCCAGCCGCTGACCACGTCGAGCTTGTTTTCTTCGAGGTAGGCTATCAGCTTGGGGATATCGGCGGGGTCGTTCTGCAAGTCTCCGTCCATGGTGACGATGTAGTCGTACTGCGCGGCGTGAATGCCCGCGTCCATGGCGGCCGTCTGGCCGAAGTTGCGGCGGAGACAAATAAGCTTGAGCGGAGCAAGCGTCTTTGCCAGTTCAACGGTTTTGTCCTTCGAGCCGTCGTCCACAAAAATAATCTCGTACGGCAGACCCGTCTTTTCCAAAACGGCTTTGATCTGACGGTGGAGCTCCAGAACGTTCCCTTCCTCGTTAAACAGAGGCGATACGACCGAAATGCCCTTCATGCTGCGTTCCCCTTCTTTTTCTTGCCGCGCGCGTTCAGAACGCACAGCAGACTATACAGCGCCGCCGCTGCGGCGGAAACTCCCGCGTAAACGCCGAGATACGGCACGTGATACGAAAGCGTTACCTGATTTTCACCCGCGCTCAGCAGCACGCCCATAAACGCGCCGTCGATCGTTTCCCGCTCGGCGGGCTTTCCGTTTACCGCTACGTTCCAGCCGCGTTCGGAAAAGTCATTCAAACTTTAATTTGATACAGTTGAATCCGAGTACCCTCATAATAATATGTATACGACAACTCGTAACTGGAATCTAGTATCGAAATTATTTCTTCGTTCTTCACATCTTCACATAGAATCCACTTTGGTTTTTTTGTCTGCAGAAACTCAGTATATCGCGTTATTATGCCTGGATCTACTTCGGCGTGCCATTCCGTTAAGACACTGTTTGGATAAATCGGCTTCAAATCCGTTAGGATGAATATTGGACTTGCGTCATTTGATAAATTATAGACCGCAACTTCTGTTATATCATCCTTCGGTATCTGGTTGACGATACTGCGTAATTGGCTCTTCTGTACATTTGCATATCCTGCTTCTATAACAGAGGGATTGTACGGAATGATTTCCACCCGAAGATTTATATTGTAAACAAAAACAACGATTAGCGCTAAGACGGCAGAATACTGAATCAATGTTTTCAGTTTACTGTTTGAATCTGAGCTTTCCGACGAACTCATAAAAAAGCAAAAAACAATAGGTATAAGAGGTGCAGCGTTGATGAAGTAATGAGGATATGAATTGCCCCCCAAACACATATATGCGATCAACGCTCCCGTTACAATCAAGAAAACACCTTTATAGAACTCTTTCCTGAAGAGTAGATACAACCCAGTGATCCAGGATAGTAATATTGGTGTTGCGTAAAAAATCTTTGAATTTGTTATGGATGTTAACGCCGCATGCACGCTGGAATATTGAAAATTGAACAAGAATGTTCCATTTATAAACGGAACGAAAGCGTTATTGATATAGAAATAGGCCGCTACTGGTACAAACACGACCAAGGCACCGAAAATTACAAACAGAGCGTTTTGAAAAATCATCTTCCACTGTTTTCGTCTTGCTAAAAACCATACGATGCACAGTATTCCGACGCAAGGAATCAAAGCATTGTTGATACGGATGAGAGCGATCATCATAAAACAAAAGCCATAAATAAATGAGTAAATTTTCGGATGCGAAATGTCCGTTTCCTCAGCATTGGATTTTTTTAGTTTCTTTAACCATTTCGACTGAAAAAGCAGCATGCAAAAGATAAAAGGCAAACTATATTCTTCGGAAAGATTCCCTTCACCAAAGACCATACCCAAGTATAAAATCATAACCACAAGGATTATGACGCTATACTTCTTATTGACGAACTGCCTTAAAGTAAGATAGGCGAGCGAAAGTGAGATTGAGAAAATAACAGACTGAACGAGGAACAAACCAAGTCGAGTATTGGAAAAAACGTATCCCAGCGCATTGATCATAAATAGCACAGGTCCTTTATGATCAAAGTAATCTCGATACGGAATAACCCCCTCAAGCCATAACTTACCAATAGATTGAAAAAATGCTGAATCAAATCCAAAGCAATCGGGTTTGAATAAAGTTGTCGAACTTGAAAAATGTAATATAAACAAAAATGCGACAATCCATATGCCTAGAATATAAGGCATTTCATTGAATGCCTTACTCCTGGTATTTGCATTGTTTCCCATTTACAGTCCTCCAAATATCATTTTGTATTGAACCACTCTTATTTTTCTGGTCAATTGGTTCAGCTCGTTGCATGTTTGCAGGTAAAGATTACTGTTTCACATCAAACACTACGAACGCATCGTCCTGATAGATAATACCGTCTAGATAAGGAAAATGCTCTTTACTGTAAGCAGCATACTCCTCAGCGTTCCAAACTAAAAACGTCCGGCCGGAAGGGAGCGTGTTTTGATGTGTTCTAACCTGCAGCCATGGATAGATGTCTGGAGACTGCGTCGTGTTTTCATCAAATTCTTCCACGCACCATACGTCGATTACCCCATCGGAAAGCTCGGTTAGAATATTCGCATTCCAAAACGTGGCATACCCGTTCTTATAGCCCTTCTCCTCCAATACGGCGGTGATCTCTTGATATGCATTGTTCGTTCGAGACCCTTTTCGATTTGACCAGTTTTCAAACTCAAAATAACCTGTAATCCCTACGATAAGAAAACAAAGGCTCAGGCCAATGCAAAGCGCGCGCCGGATAGCGGGCAATGGACGCCCTTCGTGGAGAATCACTGCTACTGCGGGTATCCAGAGAATCGCCACCGGAACCGTATGCCAAACAGCCTGTCCAAAGTCGATTACGCAGCAGAACGCCGTGTAGCACGCCCACGAAACGAAACACAGCCAGACATAGCGCAGTGCGGATGAGGATTTTTCACCTTTACGGAGCAGATACCATACAAACAGCATACCTGCGACAGCCCAGATTGCCATGGAAAGATAAAACGTCAGCTTTCCATAACCAATCAGAAATAACTGGTTAAAGAGCGTTCTCCGAATACTGCCCAACGTCAGGCTCGGTGTCATCGTGCCATACTGCTCGAACGGATACGCGTGAATCAGAATCTTTTGGTTGATCAGATAGCCCGCCAAAGCGCATACGCAGGCGAAGAACGATTGAACTAAATAGAGCGGAAAGCTGAAAGTATTAATCTCCTGACTGCGTTTCGAAGATGCTTGTTTAAAATGTCGAAAGATACGCACAATGAACTCGACGCCGACCACGATAGCCAGTGGAACAAACAAAACCAACAGCATTCGCGCACCTTCCAGCCCAAGCGCAAGGGACAGCGCGCCAGCAATCAGCGTGGACAAAATAATGCTTGCGCTCACCTTTTGACCAAGTTTGCGAGAAGGTTGTATGAGCAGTCCGAGAATGATGAACATGATGCTTACACGCGGAATATAATACGTGCCATAAAGGAGAATATAGAAGTATGGGGCACTTATCGGAAGAAGCAAGATTGCCGCCGTCATCGGAAAGTAACGTGAGATGCGAAGCCGCTTGCAAAGGAAGTAGTAACTCGCGAGCAACATAAGATAGAGCGTGACGTTGCCAATTATCCGCACCGTTTGCCAGTCGTCAAACAAATGAAAGAACAGGCTGTAGACAAGCTGTGTGTTTAGGAAACGGATTTCGGTGGAATAGTACCAGTTGGAAGAGAGAATTCCGCCGCTCTGTTTCAGTTGCTGTGCGAGGATTAACTCACTCGACAAGTCCGCGTCTAGCAAATTTTCGATATGAAGACTCATATAAACCACGAGCCCTGCGAATACAGCAAGCAGAGCGATCCAGGTACAAATTAAAAACCAGTCGCGTGGTTTTTGAAAAGCAAATTTGGGCATGCTGTTTCTCCCATTTTTATTGAGTCTAATTATCGGAGACCCTGCATTACAAGGTATTCTGGGTTGTCGTAGCGTCAGCCGTTGTCCGTCTGGTACCTGACTGCGCTCTCTTCTTTTCCGAGCGTGCAGAAAGGGCAATCATCAGCAAATATGCGACGAACGCTACGGCGGAAATCCCCTCGAACAGACCCATGTTCAGTACGTGGTAGGTAAGTTTCACCTCGCTCGTCCCTGCGGAAAGCAGTACGCCCATAAATCCGCCATCGATCAGTTCAAGTGCGACGGGCTTACCGTTTACCGTTGCACTCCAGCCGCGTTCGGAGAGGAACGTAAAGCAGAGCACTCGCGGCGCGGAAGTCGTAATGGTTCCCTCAATGCGCTTGTTGTCCAGGCGTGTAAAGGTAAACGCGTCTTCCTTCAGGTCTTTTACGCTTTTCACGTAATTCGCAAAATACGCTTCGCTGACTTCGGACACGCTGGCAAACTCCACGCTGTCCTTGAGCCATTCCACGTCGATGCGCAGGTACTTCGCCCCGCGGATCGGGAGCTCCAGCAGAATTTGGTTCTGTCCCGGCGGCATGGAATACCACATGGAATTCTCCTGCGTAAACACGCCGTCCTCGCCCGCCCAGTAGACGCGGTAGGTTTCGCCTTCGTTGGAATTATAGTTCGAGTTCAGGTCGATTCTCACCACGGCGTAGTCCGAGTCGATCGCGCGCTCCAGCTTTGCTGTCTGGCGGACGAGTTCCGTTTCGTCTTCCAGCGTCAGCGCTTCCGTCTCCTGCGTGAGCGGAATGGCGGTTTCATTCAGAATTGCGTCGAGATGCCGTTCCGGCTGGGACGTAACCGTCAGCCCCGCGGAGAGCAGCGCAGAATCGTCCGCCACCATGGCGTTGGCCAGCAGGGATTCTCTGCGCTCAATCTGACTCATCGCCGCAAGGTCGGATTCACTGATCACGCTGTCGAACGCCAGCGCGAGCGGCAGCGCGTTTTCGTTTTTGAGCACCCAGTAGCCGTCCTGTTCCGAAAGCGTGTAGCCGTAGGGAACGACCGGCGTGGTAGGCATCGTTTTTTGATCGAACACGCGGTAGCGCACGCCGAGCAGCGTCTGGATAGGCAGCATGCTCGTAAAGTCGTCGTTGGCATAAATGCGATAGCCATACTCGTTCAGCAGTTTCCCGCCGACCAGCGCGGCAAAGCGGTTGTACTCGTTGGAAACGCCGGATCCGCCGTCGTAGGTGGTGGCGGAGAGGTAGTTGTTGGCCTGCCCGTCGCAGTGCAATTCATTATAGGAAGAATCGAAGTTACTGATGCGGAAATAATCGTTTTCGCTCTGCTTGAACGATTCCGCCAGTTCCTCGATGCCGGAGGCGAGGTAGCTCGATTTGTACTCGCCCATCGTCAGCGTCTGCCGGTGATCGACGGACGTAAAGGAGTTGACCACCAGATCCACCGCGATGACCGCGATCATAAGCACCGCAAACAACGCGGTTTTGCGCTTGTTATACAGCAGAACCGCAAGCATGCTGGCCGCGACAATCGCAATGGTAATCCAGGCCGCTGTCGTGTCGATGGGGCGGATGTCCGTCAGCGTCAGCCCGAGCAGAGCCGCCAGCACGCCGCCGCCCGTAAGCAGAAACAGCGGTTTATTGAACACGCCTTCGCGGAAAAACCGATCCCAGACGATCGCGCCGAAGTAGAGCATGATGATCGTAATCCAGAACGACGAGAGCTTGAAGCGGTCGTACGCAAAGCCGTTCATCAACAGCCGCAGAGGAGCGATAAAGATATACGCGCCGATGGCGCAGATGGCGAGAAAATACCAGACGCGTTTTTTATTGGTGGTTTTAACGAAGATCTGCGGGAAGATCAAAACGTTCATGGCGCCAATCACGAACGCCGGCCCGCAGACGTAGGTGTTGCGGCCGGTATAGGTTACGGAACTGCCCATGATTTCGTTGGAGAAACTGCGTAAGAAACTCGTGAGAATCGCGTTGGCGTTGACGAGTTCGCCGGATTTACTCAACCCCGCGCTGCTGACGGTTTCGAGACGGTTAGACACCACCAAATCGAGATACCCCGGCAGTACCAGCACGGCCACAAGCCCGTAGCCGAGCAACTGCAGCCCCATGACGCGAAGCGTCCGCTTTACGACAAAGCCGAGCTTGACGCCCTCGCCGTCCACATAACAGCGGAAGACCGTGTAAACCGCAAACAAGAGGAAATACAGAATTGCGCGGATAGCGTCGAAGGACTGCACCAACAGCGCGCTCGCAATCGGGAAGAGCCACTTGTTGTCTTTTTGGTAGAGCAGTTCCAGCGCAAAGAGCGCGAGCGCCACAAAAGCGTATTCGTTGGAATACGAGAAGAACGCAAGCCGCGTGAGCATTGCGCCGTTAAAAGCGTAGCCAAGGCCAACCAGTACGCAGGCGCGGTAGTCAAACCCGCGTTCGCACGCAAAGCGATAGAAGAACCAACCCGCGAACACCGTCTTGAGCGCTTGGAACAGCCCCATCATATACGGCACGGCGTGTTCGCCAAAGAGCGTAAGCACCGTATCCGAAAGGTTCAGCCCGCTTTCGAACTGGCCGAGGCCAAGCAAGATGTTGTATCTCGCGAGGTTAAAGTCGGTAAACAGCGTCCGCGCGCGGTTCATGAGAATCGGGATGGTCTGGTAATACGAATCGTCCCCGACGTCCACAAACACATATGCCTGAATGCCGAAGAGGAACTTCCAGTACACCGCGACGGTCATCAGCACGAGCAACAGCAAAAAAACGCCGTCCTGACGTTTCGGGTTCTCCTCTAAACTGCGTAAACGGATGGTTGATTTGGCCAATGTTCCGCTTCCTCTTTTATCTTAAATTTTCCTTTTATATATCCGTTCGATACGAATCGATCTTTGGCGACAATACGCCTAAGATACTGCGTCATTATACCCAACCGCCGCTCGTTCTGTCAATGCGGCCGCCCTGCGGCAAAGCGAGGTTCAGTAGATCTCCGTGCTGCCGCTGATGGTCGCGCTGACGCTCTCCGCGATCAGCTTTTTCGCGGACAAAACGTCCTTTTTCTCGATAAAGCCGAGCAGTTCGACATTGCGCTTGTATAACCCCTGCGCGCCGTAGCGCGTGATATACCGCCGCCAGAGCTCCTTGATGGGCGCGCGGAACGAGCAAAAGATCAGCGGCAGCAGCGTATTGCCGCTAAATCCGCTGAGCATATGATCGAACGTATAGATGCGCGTTGCCGCTTCTTCGGGCGAAGGCGCGTTTACAAACGCCTCGCTCAGCTCGTTCAGGCGGTTTAGCTGCTCCGGCGTAATCAGCGGAATTGCGCTTTCCAGCGCGAACCCCATCAGCACCCCGCGCAGTTCGAGGATGGAGCGGATTTCGTCTCTTGGGAGCTGCCCGCCGTTATAGGACATGATGGAAACGAGGATTTCCAGCGTGCCGTTGCGGTGAAAGTCCGCAACCACCGTGCCCTGGCGCGGCGAAATCTCTAAAAAGCCTTTGCGCGCCATTTCGGCGATTCCGTCATTGACCACCGAGCGGCTGATCTGCATCCGTTCGGCGAGTTCGCGCTCCGGCGGGAGCTTCTGGCCGATGGCGAGCTCGCCCGAAAGAATCATGGCTTCCAGTTCCTGCACGAACAGCTGCTTGAGCGTCGGCGCCGTCAATTTTTTAAACATCGTTTTTCGCCTCACTGCCTGTTGTTTTCCGTGGTACTTGGTTGCGCCAGAAATGATACTGGCATTTTATCACTTCAAGAATATATTTTCCACAATAAAATCGCGCTGTCGCGGGCAAATCTTGACCGCGCGCATATTCAGTGCTATGCTACCGATATGTGGTTCAACCAGAGACATTCCCGTCGCCCCACCTGTCTTTTTGCGAGGCCGCGATTCGTCGGCTACGCAGGCAAACACCGGTTCAATATTGTTTCTTTTGATATAATACCACAGTACGCAGCAAAAAATGGATCTGGAGGCAGACATGTTTAAAGTTTACGAAATCAAGCAGCGTGTGTTTGAGAGCAACGAGCGCGAGGCGGAAGAGCTCCGCAGCGAGCTGAAAAAGCGGAAAACCTTTCTGCTCAACCTGATGAGTTCCCCCGGCGCGGGCAAGACGACCACGCTCAAGCGCACCATCGAAGCGCTCAAGAGCGAGCTTGCCATCGGTGTGATGGAGGCGGATATCGATTCGGACGTGGACGCCCGCGCCATTGCGGAAACCGGCGTGCGCGCCATTCAGTTGCACACCGGCGGCATGTGCCATCTGGACGCGGACATGACCCGGCAGGGGCTGGACGAGTTCGGCGTGGACGGGCTGGATCTGGTGTTCCTCGAAAACGTGGGCAACCTCGTTTGCCCCGCGGAGTTCGACACGGGTTCCGTCAAGAACGCGATGATCCTCTCCGTGCCGGAAGGCGACGACAAGCCCCTGAAGTACCCGCTGATGTTCTCCATTTGCCACGTGCTGCTCGTTAACAAGATCGACGTGCTGCCGTATTTCGATTTTGATATGGCGGCGTTGACCGAGCGCGCAAAGAAGCTGAACCCGGATATCGAGATTATCCCAATCTGCGCGCGCACCGGCGAGGGAATCGACGTTTGGGCTGACTGGCTGCGCAGGCAGGTTGCCGACTGGAAGAAATAATTCTTTCTGCGCTCCGCGCAGGCCAAGGGGGCAGTTGCCCCTTTGGAATCCCCTTACGCGGGGGCGCCGCCCCCGATCCCCTGCCAAAAGGGCAACGCCCCTTAGAAAACCCCATATTTTATGTTTTAAATAAGGAGAAACGACGCATGGAAAACCTCACCAAGATGACTTTCCCGGAGGGATATGTCTGCCAGTACCGCGAAAACATCATGGCGCTTGCCAACATGATCGGACGCAAGAAGCCTGGCGTTAAACCCGGCGAGAAGGGCTCGCTCAAGTGGGACGACCCGGAATACGTCATTCTGGAGGCGGGCGTGGACGACGACATGTGCCTTGTCGGCCTTGCGCTCGGCTCCTACGAAAAGAAGTCCGCCGCCGAGGTTGCCGCCATCGTCGGTAAGCCCGAAGCCTTCTGCCATGAGCAGCTCATGAAGCTCGCCGTCTACGGCGCGTGCTTTGTCAACTGCATCAATGGCGTGGACATGTTCTGGACGGAGACCTGGATTCCCGGCACGATGGAGATGATCGTCAACAACCTTGACAATATTAAGAAATACCCCATCGTGGGTTACGCCATGGAAGCCTACGGGCGCGTTCGTGGGCCTATGAGTTCCGGCTCGTTCCCCGTCGGCGTGGGGCTTATGCGCGTTATCCCCATCGAGAGCGCCATCGACGGCGAAAGCCGCAAGGCGAGCTACGAGGAAATTTCCACCTATTTGGAAGAGAACACCATCTTCTCCGTTTCGCCCTGCTCCTGCCGCACCGACCGCGAAGTCATGGGCGAAGGCTGCGGTCACCTCAAGGAGGATATGTGCATCCAGATGGGTCACGCCGCGGAATACTACATCCGCACCGGGCGCGGCAGGCAGATCACCCGCGAGGAAGCCTACGAAATCCTGCGCCGCGCGGAAGAAAACGGCCTCATGCACGAAATACCGAACACCGACGGCCCGGGCAAGACGCACGCCATCTGCAACTGCTGCGGCTGCGGCTGTCTTTCGCTGCGCACGGCTGCCATGTTCAAAAACGTGGACATGGTGCGCTCGAACTACGTTTCGGAAGTGGATGCTTCCAAGTGCGTCGCCTGTGGACAGTGCGTGGAAAACTGCCCCGTCAACGCCCTCAAGCTCGGCCAGAAGCTCTGCTCGAAAAAGCCGGTCGTGACGGATATTACCACCGTCGTCACCCCGCGGGACGAGGAGTGGACGCCGGATAAATGGAACCCCGACTACCGCGAAAACCGCGAGGACGTGGTGGAAAGCGGCACTTCCCCCTGTAAGACCAACTGCCCGGCGCATATCGGCATTCAGGGGTATATCAAGCTCGCCTCCCAGGGCAAGTATCTGGAAGCGCTGGAGCTCATCAAGCGGGAAAACCCCTTCCCCGCCGTCTGCGGGCGCGTTTGCAACCGCCGCTGCGAACAGGCCTGCACGCGTGGCGAGCTGGACGACCCCATCGCCATCGACGAGATCAAAAAGTTTATCGCAGCGCAGGAACTCACCAGCGCGGGCAGATATGTGCCGAATAAGCGGCACGATTACTCCGACTTCAAAATCGCCGTCGTGGGTTCCGGCCCCGCGGGCTTGAGCTGCGCGTATTACCTCGCGCTGGACGGCTACACGGTCACCGTGTTCGAAAAAGAGCAAAAGCTCGGCGGCATGCTGACCCTCGGCATCCCCTCCTTCCGGCTGGAAAAGGACGTTCTGGAAGCGGAAATCGACATCCTGCGCCAGATGGGCGTGCAGTTCCAAACCGGCGTGGAAGTCGGGAAAGACGTAACGCTCGACGCACTCAGACAGCAGGGCTACCGCGCGTTCTACGTTGCCATCGGCGCGCAGGGCGGACGCAAGGTCGGCATGGAGGGCGAAGACGCAAAAGGCGTTCTCTCCGGCATCGAGTTTTTGCGCAAGATCAACGCGGGCGAAAACCTGAAGCTCTCCGGTAAGACAATCGTCATCGGTGGCGGCAACGTCGCGGTGGACGTTGCGCGCACGGCGGTTCGCTCCGGTGCGGAAACGGTCGCCATGTACTGCCTCGAATCGCGCGAGATCATGCCCGCCTCCGCCGAGGAAATTGAGGAAGCGGAGGGCGAAGGCATCTCCATTCACACCTGCTACGGCCCCAAGCGGATTCTGACCGAAAACGGCAAGGTCACGGGCGTGGAGTTCAAAAAGTGCCTCAGCGTGTTCGACGCGGACGGACGCTTCTCCCCCAAGTATGACGAAGCGGACACCGTCACCGTGGAAGCGGACAGCGTGCTCGTGACCATCGGCCAAAGCATCCTCTGGGGGAACTTACTCGCAGGCACCGGCGCGCAGTTCAACCGCAACGGCACCCTGCAGGCGGACGGCTTTACCTACCAGTCCGGGCAAGCGGACGTGTTCACCGGCGGGGACTGCTGCACGGGGCCGAAGTTCGCCATTGACGCGATTGCCGCGGGCAAGCAGGCCGCCATCTCCATCCACCGCTATGTCCACCCCGGACAGTCGCTGACCATCGGCCGCGACCGCCGCGAATACGTTGAACTCGACAAAAAGAGCGCGGTGATCGACGATTACGACCATACCCCGCGCCAGAAGCCCGAAACGCTGGACAGCAAAGAGCCCGCGACCCGCACCTTCCGCGACCTTCGCGGCACGTTCACACCCGAGCAGGTGCAGAAGGAAACCGCGCGCTGCCTCGGCTGCGGAGTAACGCTGGTTGATTCGTATATGTGCGTAGGCTGCGGCCAGTGCACCACGAAATGCAAGTTCGATGCAATCCACCTCGTCCGCCGCTACGACGGCGCGGGCGTGGAATTTACGGAGATGAAGCCGGTGGTCATCAAGCAGATTCTCAAGCGCAAGGGCAAGATCGTAATCAAGAAAGTCAAGCGCGCGCTTGGCGCGAAATAACGAAGATGCACGAACTGGGCATCGTATTCGAAATTCAAAAACGCGTCTCCGCCGTTGCCGAAGAAAACGGTCTGGAGTTGCGTGATATCGCAAGCGTGGTGGTGGAAGTCGGCGAGGCTTCCACCATCGTTCCCCGCTACCTCAAGGAGTGCTGGCCCGCCGCCACCGACGGCACGGAAATGGAGAGCGCAACGCTAGAAGTCGAGGTTATCGTTGCCGAAGTCGAATGCAAAAAATGCGGCACCGTCTACGAGTACCTCAAGAACAACCGCGTCTGTCCCAAGTGCGGCGCATGGGAATGCGTCATGGTTACGGGTCAGGAGTTCAACATTAAAGAGATCGTGGTGTATGAGGAGGACGAACCGGAAGAGCCGTAATGCATCGCGCCTGATTTTTTGCCCGCTTCGGCGGGCTTTTTTCTACCAAATCTGACAGAATTGAGGAAATCAATAAAGTTTATCAAAATAACATAAGTTCAACACTTTTTCAACACAAAAGAGATTTATGATGAATTTGCAATAGAAAAAGTGCTTTCGTTATGGAAGCACGAGAAATAGGAGTAATTTATGATGATGCGTCATTTTGTGTTCTGGCGGTTTCTCGATGGAAGGCTCGGCTTTGCTTTGCTGGGCTTGCTGATCGTTGTTGGAATCGTGCTGCTGATCGTGTTTTTGACCAGCCGCAAACATCCCCGCGGAAGCGTGAAGGGCGCGCCCGGCGCACAGCCCGTTAGCGCAGCTTCCGCCGCAACCGCCTCCGCCGCTGCCGCAGGCGACCCGCACGGCAGAATTCTAGACGTCCTGCGCGTTGCCAGCGAGGAAAAGCAGGTGAGCGCCGCGGATTATGAAGAGCGCCGCATGCTGCTGGACGGCGGAAAGTACGATAACTACCGCCGCGCCGAACTCGTCGAGCTCAAGGAAAAATACGCCCGCTTCGAACTCTCCACGCAGGAATACATTGAAGCGCGCGCCAAACTGCTGAACCTGTAAATCAAGAAACGCGTGAATTTCAGCGTTAACAAAAAGACCCGCAAGGGTCTTTTTTTGTGTTTCTGTCGTCAGGCCGCTTCGATCGCGGATTCCGCCACCGCTTCCGCGGATTTGGCGTTGCGCTTGTAGACGACTGCCGCCAGCAGGGCAAACAGGATTGCAAGCACATACACCGCGCCTTCGATCAGCCAGATGTTGCCGACAAAGCGGGACATGATGACCGCAACGGCGTCCACCAGCGCGTGCAGCAGAATCGCCAGCGGGAAGAGCCAGAAGCGCTTGCCGTTCTTGGCGGCAAACCAGACCAGCACGGAGAACGAAATATGTAGCGTGATGGCGGCGATGCGCTCCGCAATGCTGGCAAGAAACGTCGTGGGCGCAAGACCGGCCAGCAGCGCCGCCGACGAAGCCAGCGAAGGATCCGCAGTGCCGGCGTTGACCGAAAACGCGAACACGAGGTTCGAGATCATGGCAACGCTCATGAGCAGCACCGCTTCGATGCCGCCGTGCCCCGCGCCGTACATCAGCGCGTTGGCGTCATTTCCACGTTTTTTGCGCAGCACGGTCTTGAACGCGACAAACCGCCCCGTCTCCTCAAACAGACCCGCCATCAGTCCGGCAAACGCGCCGTATGCCCAAATGTTGCTCTGCACGTTCAGCCAGAAGCCCCAGTGCGCCATGGCCATGTACGCGAGCCGTTCCAGCCCCAGCGCGAACACGGGAAAGACGATGCAGCCGATCCAGAATGGCAGCCTGTCCGCGCCAAGGTGTTTGCGAAAGTAAAAGTACAGCCCCAGCGGTATCGCAATGCCGCAGACAGCCGCCAGCGTCATAAGGACGATGGAAAGCGTTGAAACAGTGTACTCCATAACCAATTATTCCCCCTCTATTCTACCGTACGTTTCCACACACCAGCCTTTTTTGCCGCAGCAAACGCAGGTGAGTTTTCGTGTCTTGGGCGTATGACGCGCCCAAAGCATTTCCTTCATCGCCGGGCGGAAGCGTTTTCCGCATTCCGGGCAAAGATACAGCGTGTTTTGATGGTATAAGCGGGTCACGTAGATGCCCAGCAGCACGACCAGCGGCAGGCAGGCGACAAACGGCCACCAAATACCTTTTACAATCCACAGGATAATGCCGAACCATTGCAGGCCGGACATCGCCATGCCGATGGCGAGCATCACGCCGTGCAGCCCTTTGAGCTTTTTCGTTTCGTCCATAATCGAATCCATATCCGCAATGGATTCAATGGAGAGCGCAAGCCCCGTTTGAATCGTTTCCCGCACGGTGCGGATCGTTTCACGCCGCTTCTCCATGGTCTGAATTTCGCGCCCGATCTCCAGTTCCTGTTCATCCAGCAGGAGTTTGAGGACGGCCTCCGGCTTTTCGCTCGAAAGGATGCCCATGATGGAATCCAGCGACAGCCCGATCGATTTGAGCACGCAGATCAGGCGCAAGCGCGTTAAATCCGCCAGCGAGTAGAGCCGCCGCCCGCCTTCGCTGAGCGCCGTGGGCTTGAGCAGGCCTTTCGCATCGTAAAACTGCACCGTTCGCACGGAAACGCCGCAGAGCTTTGCAACCTCTCCGGTCGTATAAGCGGACATGGTTTTCACCTCCGTTATGGAACGATACAATATGACGCTGCGTCACGAGCAATAGAAAATAGAAAATAATTTCGTTTCTTCCGAAAAAAGCCTCCGCGCGGCAGCAGGAGCACCCCGCACGCCTCTGCCCCATTTTACCACGGTTTGCTCAACCGCCCCAATACGTTCGCGCTGTACCTTACAGGGCTGTTTTTGACAGAGCGGAGGCGCATTCTCCGCCACATTCCCGCGGCAGGGCGCTCCGCTGCGTTCAATCGAATGATCCTGGCTTTTTACGTCAACCGTGCAGACATTCTGCATACATCTGCATAGAAACACACAAAATATACGCATTCCACTCGTCCAATCACAATATTTGCACAATATTCCACAATTATTTCGCCGTTCGCTATTGACTATTTATGCTTATTTTATTAATATATATGCAATTCACTATTTGGAGGCGCATACAAATGTCCAGCATTAAAAAGATCGTATTGGCTTATTCCGGCGGACTCGACACATCCGTCATCATCCCCTGGCTCAAGGAAAACTACCCCGGCTGCGAAGTCATCGCGGTTGCGGGCAACGTAGGCCAGGGCGGCGGCGAGCTGGAAGGGCTGGAGGAGAAAGCGCTCAAAACCGGCGCTTCCAAACTCTATATTGAAGATTTGTCCGACGAGTACGTGGACGAATACATCATCCCCTCCATGAAAGCGGGCGCGGTGTACGAAGACTACCTGCTCGGCACGGCGACGGCGCGCCCCGTGATTGCCAAGCGCCTCGCGGAGATCGCCCTCAAGGAAGGCGCGGACGCAATCGCCCACGGCTGCACCGGCAAGGGCAACGACCAGGTGCGTTTTGAGCTGGCCATTCAGCACTTTGCGCCGGGCATGAAGGTTATCGCGCCGTGGCGGGAATGGACGATTCAGTCCCGCGACGAGGAGATCGACTATGCCGAAGCGCACGATATCCCCCTCAAGGTCAGCCGCACGACCAGTTACAGCAAGGATAAGAACCTCTGGCACCTCTCCCACGAGGGATTGGATCTGGAGGACCCCGAAAACGAGCCGCAGTATGAAACGCCGGGCTTCCTCGAAATGTGCGTTTCTCCTATGGACGCGCCGGACGAGCCGACCTATGTGTCCATCGAGTTCGAACAGGGCGTGCCCGTTGCGCTGGACGGCGTTAAAATGAGCGCCAAGGACATCATCTACAAGCTCAACGAAATCGGCGGAGCGAACGGCGTCGGGCTGCTGGACATCGTGGAAAACCGCCTCGTCGGCATCAAATGCCGCGGCGTGTACGAAACCCCCGGCGGCACAATCCTCTACAAGGCGCACGAAGCGCTGGAGACCATTACGCTGGATAAGTTCACCGCGCATAAAAAGCAGGAACTGGCCATCACCTACGCCGAGCTCGTGTATAACGGCCTCTGGTTCAGCCCGCTGCGCGAAGCGCTGGCGGCGTTTGTAGACAAAACGCAGGAAACCGTCACCGGCACGGTCAAGCTCAAGCTCTATAAGGGCAACGTCATCAAGGCGGGTATTTCGAGCTCCTACAGCTTGTATTCCGAGAGCATTGCCACCTTCGGCAAGAGCGACTATAACCAGAAGGACGCGGAAGGCTTTATCAACCTCTACGGCCTGCCGGTGAAAGTACGGGCCATGATGATGGCGAAAAAGAAGTAAGTAAACTACGGCAATATCAGCAAACGGAGACGAGGCGGCTATGGATAAACTTTGGGCAGGGCGGACAGACGGACAAAACGCGGCGCTGGCGGACGAATTCAACCGTTCCATCGCGGTGGACTGCCATATGTTCCGGCAGGATATCGAAGGCTCCATGGCGCACGCGGCCATGCTCGGCGCAAAGGGCATCCTTCCCGAGGAGTGCGTAAAGCAGATTCTCGACGGGCTGCAGACCATTCTGGATGATCTTCTAAGCGGCGCGCTTGAAATCGATCCCAACGCGGAGGATATCCACTCCTTTATCGAATTTGAACTGACCCGCCGCATTGGCGACGCGGGAAAGATGCTCCATACCGCCCGCAGCAGAAACGACCAGGTTGCGCTTGACCTGCGGCTGTATCTTAAGAAGGATGCGCAGGAAACAATCGGGCTCGTCAAGGCGCTGATCGGTTCCATTCTCACCGTTGCCAAAGCCAACGCCAACGCCGTGATGCCGGGGTATACGCACCTGCAGCGCGCGCAGCCCATCACCTTCGGGCACTGGATTCTCGCTTACGGGTTCATGCTAGAGCGGGACGGCAAGCGGCTGAGCAATGCAATTGAGCTCATGAACGTCTGCCCGTTGGGAGCCGCGGCGCTCGCGGGGACGACGTACCCCATCGACCGCGGCATGACTGCCGCATCGCTTGGGTTTTCCGGAGCTGTGCAAAACTCGCTGGACGCCGTTTCCGACCGGGATTTCTGTGTGGAACTGGCCAGTGCGCTTTCGATTCTCATGATGCACATGAGCCGCCTGGCGGAAGAGATCGTGCTCTTTTCGAGCTGGGAGTTCAAGTTTATTGAGCTTTCGGACGCGTTTTCCACCGGCTCTTCCATCATGCCGCAAAAGAAGAACCCGGATATTGCGGAGCTCGTGCGCGGCAAGACGGGGCGGGTCTACGGCGACCTCGTCACTCTGCTGACCCTCTTGAAAGGTCTTCCGCTTGCCTACAACAAGGACATGCAGGAGGACAAGGAAGCGGTTTTTGACGCGCTGGACACCGCGAAAGCCTGCCTTTCGGTGATCGCCCCCATGCTGGAAACCATGACCGTCAAGCCGGAAAACCTCCGCAAGGCCGCCGCCGAAGGCTTTATCAATGCCACGGACTGCGCGGACTACCTCGTGAAAAAGGGTCTGCCGTTTCGCACGGCGTACCAGATTACAGGTCAGATCGTAGCGGCGTGCATTGCAAGCAAGCAGACGCTCGAAACGCTGCCGCTGAAACAGTACCAATCGTTTTCCGGCTTGTTCGGAACCGACGTTTACGTCGCGGTCGATCTCGATGCCTGCGTAAAGACGAGAACCTCGCTCGGCGGCGCGTCGCCGGAGTCGGTTTCGCACCAAATTGATTCGTTAATGGAGTATATCGGCCATGACTAAGGTTTTTATCGACGGAAAAGAAGGCACCACGGGACTGCGGATTTACGACCGGCTCTCCGAGCGGGACGATCTTGAGCTCATCGCGCTGCCGGAAAAGCAGCGTAAGGACGCTTCGCTTCGTAAGCAGGCGCTCAACGAGTGCGACGTAGCTCTCCTTTGCCTGCCGGACGCGGCGGCCATAGAGGCGGTGGAAATGGTGGAAAACCCAAACACCTGCATCATCGACCCTTCCACCGCGCACCGCATTGCGGACGGCTGGGCTTACGGCCTGCCGGAAGCGTTCGACGGCGGCTTTGAGGCGGTCAAGGCTTCCAAGCGCGTCGCCGTGCCGGGCTGCCACGCGAGCGGGTTTATAACGCTCGTGGCTCCGCTGATAAGGGAAGGTATCCTCAAAAAAGACGCGCTGCTCACCTGCACCTCGCTCACCGGCTACAGCGGCGGCGGGCACAAGATGATTGCCCAGTACGAATCGGACTACCGGGACATCACGCTCAAATCCCCGCGCCTCTACGCGCTCACGCAGGCGCATAAGCACCTGCCGGAGATGCGGCATTATACGGGCTTAAGCGCGGCTCCCGCGTTCTTTCCGGTGGTGGCGGACTACTTTAACGGCATGCTCACGGCCATCTCCGTGTTTGCCGAACACCTTGAAACGGGCAAAACGCCGGACGACATCCGCGCGCTCTACCAAAAGCGATACCCCGGCCCGCTGGTTCGCTTCGTTGAGAAGATGGACGAAAACGGCTACCTATCCGGCGGCAAGCTCTCGAATCTGGACGGGATGGACCTCTCCGTTTCCGGCGACAGCGAGCATATCACGCTGCTTGCGCGCTTCGATAACCTCGGCAAAGGCGCATCGGGAGCGGCGATTCAGTGCATGAATATCCTCATCGGCGCGGACCCCTACGCGGGGCTCAAGCTGGCCGAAGAATAACGATACGAAAAGCCCGTGCTCCAACGGGTAAACGACTCTGGGAAGGGAAGTAACACATTTGAAACAGATCGAAGGCGGCGTCTGCGCCGCAAAAGGATATACCGCCGCGGGGGTTAACTGCGGCATTCGCAAGAACAAGCTCAAAAAAGACCTCGCGCTCATCGTGAGCGCCGTCCCTGCCGCCTGTGCCTGCGTGTATACGCAGAACCTCGTGCAGGGCGCGCCGATTGCAGTGACCAAGGAAAATGTTGCCAACGGCTTTGCGCAGGCGATTATCTGCAACAGCGGCAACGCCAACACCTGTAACGTCAACGGCGTGGAGATTGCGCTTGAGATGTGCCAGCTCGTCGGCAAAACGCTCGGCATTTCACCGAGCGACGTGGTCGTCGCGTCCACGGGCGTTATTGGCAAACCGCTCTCGATTGAACCGATTGCCAGCGGTATTCCCGTGCTTGCGGAGCTTCTCGCGCTGGACAGCAACGGAGCCGCAGAAGCCATTATGACCACGGACGTCAAGAAAAAGGAAATTGCCGTGGAATTCACCCTCGGCGGCGAAATCTGCCGCATGGGCGGCATCGCCAAAGGCAGCGGTATGATTCAGCCGAATATGGCGACCATGCTCGGTTTTATCACCACCGACGCGGCCATCACGCCGCAGATGCTCCAAAAGGCGCTGTCCGCGGACGTACCGGAGAGCTTCAACATGGTCAGCATCGACGGGGACACGTCCACCAACGACATGGTAACCGTCCTTGCCAACGGCCTTGCGGGCAACCCCGTCGTCGCTTCCGAAGACGCGGATTACGACGTGTTCTGCTCTGCGCTGCATGAAGTAACGCTGTATCTCACCCGCGCGATTGCGGGCGACGGCGAGGGCGCAACCAAGCTCATCACCTGCAGTATTTCGGGAGCAGCAGATACTGCTAGTGCAAAAAAGCTCGCAAAATCCGTCATCAACTCCCCGCTCGTGAAGTGCGCCATGTTCGGCGCGGACGCCAACTGGGGGCGCGTGCTCTGCGCGCTCGGCTACGCGGGCATCCCGCTGGACGTGCATAAGATCGGGGTGACGTTCGCTTCCGCTTCCGGCAAGGTCGCGGTCTGCGAAAACGGAGCCGGGCTGGATTTTTCGGAAGAGCAGGCGAAAATCGTGCTCAAAGAAGCGGAGATTGAAATTTTGATCACGCTGGCGGAAGGCGACGCCTCCGCAACCGCCTACGGCTGCGACTTGACCTACGACTATGTCAAGATCAACGGAGATTACCGCACATGACGATCGAAATTAACAAGCGCGCGGAAGTGCTGATTCAGGCGCTGCCGTACATTCAAAAATATTACGGCAAGACCGTCGTTGTCAAATACGGCGGCAGCGCCATGGAGGACACGGCGTTTCAAAAGGCCGTCATGGGTGACGTGGTGCTGCTGACCCTCGTCGGCGTGAAAATCGTACTCGTCCACGGCGGCGGCCCTGAGCTCAGCGCCATGCTCAAGCGCCTCGGCAAGGAGAGTTCGTTTGTGGACGGCCTCCGGGTCACCGACCAGGAGACCGTGGACGTGGCGCAAATGGTGCTGGCGGGCAAGGTCAACAAGGGGCTTGTCAACCTGATTCAGAACGTCGGCGGCACGGCGATCGGCTTGTCCGGCATGGACGGCCACCTCATCGAAGCGCGTCAGCTCGACGAAAAACTGGGGTTCGTTGGCGAAATTATCGCCATCCACCCCGCCCCCATCGTGGACCTGCTGGAAAAGGGGTATATCCCCGTCGTTTCCACGCTGGGCTGCGATCAGGAAGGCAACGTCTACAACATCAACGCGGACACCGCCGCGGCGCATATCGCAGCCGCCTTGAAAGCGGAGAGCCTGATTAACCTCACCGATACCAAGGGCGTGCTCGCGGACGCAAAAGACCCCGCAAGTCTGATTACGCGCATCCGACTGGACGAAATCGCCAAGCTCAAATCGAGCGGCGTCATCACCGGCGGCATGATTCCCAAGCTCGAATGCTGCGCGCACGCGGTGGAGCAGGGCGCAAAGCGTGCGTTTATCATCGACGGGCGCGTGCCGCACTCAATTTTAATTGAGATGCTCACGGACGAAGGCATCGGCACCATGGTTACGGCATAGCCAATCAAAAAGGAGACCGCATGACGAATCAGGAAGTCATCCAGCTCACGGATGAACACGTTTTAAACACCTATAAACGCTTCCCCGTCGCCCTTTCGCACGGCGAGGGCGCTATCCTCTTCGACTTCGAAGGGAACTCCTATATCGATTTTGCCAGCGGCATCGGCGTCTGCTCGCTCGGGTACGGCAACGAGCAGTGGCTTAGTGCCATCACGGCGCAGGCAAAAAAGCTGCCGCATACCTCGAACCTCTTTTATACCGAGCCCGCCGCACTTTTGGCCGCCGAGCTGACAAAGCGAACCGGCATGGCCGCCGCGTTCTTTGGCAACTCCGGCGCGGAAGCCAACGAGGGCATCATCAAGCTCGCGCGGAAGCATTCGTTCGACCAATACGGCGCGGGGCGCAGCACCATCGTCACCCTCACGCAGTCCTTCCACGGGCGGACGGTCACCACGCTCGCCGCCACCGGGCAGGACAGCTTCCATACCTACTTTTTTCCGTTTACGGAAGGGTTTGTCCACGCCAAGGCCAACGATTTTGAGAGCGTCAAGGCCGCCTGTTCGGACGGTACCGTCTGCGCGGTGATGATGGAACTCATTCAGGGCGAAGGCGGCGTTTTGCCGCTGGACAAGACGTTTGTTCAGAAGACCGCAACTTTCTGCAAGGAAAACGGCCTCCTGCTGCTGATTGACGAAGTACAGACCGGCGTCGGACGTACGGGAACGCTCTTCTGCTTCGAGCAGTACGGCATTCAGCCGGACGCGGTGAGCTTTGCAAAGGGCATCGCGGGCGGGTTGCCGTTCGGCGGTTTTCTCGTTGGCGAGTCCTGCGCGGGCGTGCTTTCCGCGGGGACGCACGCTTCCACCTTTGGCGGAAACCCTGTCTGCTCGGCGGGCGCGCTGGCGGTGCTGGATCAGCTCTCGCCGGAATTTCTCGGCGAAGTCGCGGCCAAGGGAGCGTACATCCGAAGCGAAATTCAAAAGATGAACCTGCCGTGCGTAACGAGCGTGCGCGGGCTGGGGCTGATGATCGGCATCGGCGTGAGCGTTTCGCATAAGCAGGCCGTATCCGCCCTGATCGAACACGGGCTGCTCGCGCTGACCGCGGGAAGCGATACGATCCGGCTTTTGCCGCCGCTAACGATTACAAAAGAAGAAATCGACAAAGGACTCACGATATTCAAACAAGTGCTGGGAGGATTAAGCGCATGAACCTGAAGGGCAAAAGCTTTTTGAAACTACTGGACTTTTCGCCGGAAGAGATTGGCGAACTGCTTCAGCTCTCCGCGAGCTACAAGGCGCAGAAGAAAGCGGGCGTTCCGCACGACACGCTGCGCGGCAAGAACGTAGCCCTCATCTTTGAAAAGGCCAGCACGCGCACACGCTGCGCGTTCGAAGTCGCTGCGTTCGACCTCGGCATGCACGCGACCTACCTCGACCCCAGCGGCTCGCAGATTGGCAAAAAGGAAAGCATTGCGGATACCGCGCGCGTGCTCGGGCGCATGTACGACGGCATTGAATACCGCGGCTTCGGCCAGTCGGTAGTGGAAGAGCTTGCCAAATACGCGGGCGTTCCGGTTTGGAACGGACTGACCACGGAGTTTCACCCAACCCAGGTGCTGGCCGATCTTTTGACCATTCAGGAGCAGTTCGGCTCCCTCAAGGGAATCAAGATGGCGTACTGCGGCGACGCAAGGTTCAACATGGGCAACTCGCTCATGGTCGGCTGCGCCAAGATGGGGCTGGACTTCGTTGCCTGCGCGCCAAAGAAGTATTTCCCGCAGGCGGAACTGACCGAAACCTGCAAAGCCCTCGCTAAAAAGAGCGGCGGAAGCATCACCCAAACGGAGGATATTTACGCGGGCGTTGCGGACGCGGACGTAATCTATACGGACGTTTGGGTCTCCATGGGCGAGCCCGCGGAAGTCTGGGCAGAACGCATCTCCGACCTCTCGCCGTATCAGGTGAGTGCTGCGGTCATGGCGAAAGCCAAGCCGGGCGCAATCTTTTTGCACTGTCTGCCTTCGTTCCACGACCTCAACACCGCCATCGGCCGCGAGATGGGGCAAAAGTTCGGCATCACCGCCATGGAAGTGACCGACGACGTGTTCGAAAGTCCTCAGTCCAAGGTGTTTGAAGAAGCGGAAAACCGCATGCATACGATTAAGGCCGTCATGGCCGCGACGCTGGCATAGTCATTTTGGCAACGTATCTCCCCGCCTTAGCCCGGCGGGGTTTTCGTTTTTGGGGGAACACACAGACGAAAATTTACGAATCGTTCGTTAGGCGCGTCAGATTTTGCGCGGTAGGATGGATATATCCTGCGAGAGCTCTCACCGAAAACGCAACAGGAGGAACAAGCATGGATGCGATCACCGATCTGCTCCTGCAAAACCCCGAACAGGCGCTGAATAAAATGCTCAGCGCGTATACGGGGCTTGTGTACCACGCGGCAAGCGCCGTGTTGGGCAGGCAGGCGCGGGAGGAAATCGAAGAATGCGTCAGCGACGCGTTTTTAGCCGTCTATCGGCGGCGAAACGCGCTGGACTTTACCAAAGGCTCCGTCAAGGCATACCTCTGCGCCACCGCGCGTAACCTCGCCATCGACCGGCTTAACCAGCGCGTCCGCTCCGCTGCCGAACCGCTGGACGAGTTCGCCGCTTCTCCGGAGCAGACGGACGCCGCCGCGCTGGCGAATCTGGAAAAAAGCGAGCTGATCTGCCGCGTCAAATCCCTCGGCGAGCCGGACAGCACCATCGTGCTCTGCCGCTACTATTTCAACATGCGCACGCGCGAGATCGCCCAACGGGTCGGCCTCAAGGAAAACACCGTCGATCAGCGTCTCCGCCGCGCGCTCATCAAGCTGAAACGCTCTGAACAAGGAGGTTGCTAACTTATGCGTAACGAAACATTTACCGCGTTTGACGCGCTCTCGCCCGCCGAGACGGAAGCGCTGCTGAGCGGCTTCGACTCCCTGCCGCTCGATCGCAAGAGCGCCCGCCGCATCCGCCGCAGTGTGGAAAGCGCCAGCGCTCTGCGCGCTCCGCGCCGCCGCGCGTTCAAGCGGGCCGCGCTCTCCACGGCGGCATGCCTTGCCGTTCTGGTGCTGCTCGGGCTCTGCTTTCCCAGTGCGGCAAAGGCCGTTGCCTCGTTCTTTGGCATCAACTATACCCCAACGCGCTATATGACCACGCTACCGGGAGCGCGCACCAGCATCCCCGCCGTCGAGGAAGCGCTGGAAGCCGCCGCCCCCGCCGAAAAGAGCTATACCATAACACTGCTCAGCGACTGGGAGAACGCCGGCGAATACGAAGCGATGCGCGCCGAGCAGGGGCTTGCGCCGTTTGTCGAGAGCGACTGGAGCTGGCTGAGGGACATCCGCCCGGAAGTTGCCGAGGTGTTTTACGACGGCAAAGCGCTGATGTGGAACGTCAATCTCTACACCACCTCTTCCGGCGTGGAAGCCTTTATGCGCGGATATATCGATTCCGCTTCGGAAGGCCAGAATGTGGACGCTCTGGCTTCGGACGTAACCTATACCGTGGAAGGCGACCCAACGGTCTACACGATGGTTTCCAGCGGCGGCGGAACGCGCCCGATCTTTGACGAAGCGGATCGCAAGGCCGCCGACCATGTGACCATGTTCGACGAAATCGCGCTCGACCTCGAGCATCCCCTGCCGGACGGCGTGATCACCGTGACCGAGACCATCCGCATTGCAGAAGGCGACGCCATGAGCGATTCCACCGCGCTGGCAAAGATCGTCCACACGTTCACCTTCGACACCACAGCGGGCAACGCCGCGCCTGCCACGGCGGAAGAGCAGCGCATTCCGCTCTCCGGAGAAGCGTACCTTTCGATTTACCATCGAGAGAAGGACGCGGACGGCATCAATCGCATGACGTCCATTTCGACCGAAAAAGTCTCGCTCGACGGCGTCATTCTGAGTATGAGCACGGAGTACCTTTCCATCGGTACGCAGGTGGTGGTTCGCATTGCCGAAGCGCCGGACAGCTGGACGGAGGACATGAAAACGAGTCTATTGGACATGACCTGGCCGAATACAGACGGAACGATTACCGATGCCGGCGTCAGCGCAAAGCTCGTAATCGACGGCGAACTAGCGGGCGATCTGCCGATGCCCGACCGCTGGGGGGAAGCGGAGCTTTTATACCTGCTGCCGATCTTTTCCGGCGGCGAACACCCCGTCTCCTCTGCCGTGCTGCAGCTGAACTATTCGTACTACACCACGCTCAACGAAACGGATCAGCTGGCGGGAGAAGCGCTCTCCATTCCCGCGGACGGACTGCAATGCTTCGGGGTCACGAATACGGTCCCGCTTACGAATATCACGGTTCCGTTACCGTAACCAAACGGCACAGCAAAACGCCCGCACGGAAAACCGCGCGGGCGCTTTCGTTGAATATCCTGAATTGTCTGCGCTTACGGCAGCATCTCCGGCGTGACGGGGAAATAGTCCGAATTTGCATCCGTGGTGTCCGTGTTTTCCACGATTAAAAGCGACGTGCCCGGCACGGCGGTGAGGTTATGCCAAACCCCGCGCTTGACGTTATAGAGCTTCTGTTTCTCCATGACGAGCTGCTCGATCGGATCGGGCATTTCATCGCCATGGCCGATGTAGAGCGTGCACGCGCCTTCCAGCAGAACGAACACCTCGTCCGTTTCATTATGCCGTTCGAGATACGGCATCGTCTCGCGCCGGAACTTCGGCGCGTCGTTGAGGATTGCAACCCGCCAGCCGTTACAATCGATCAGGGGTCTGTAATCTTCCCCCGTATGCTCCAGAATTTCAACCAAAGCGGAATCCATAAAACACCCTCCCGTATCGCTGCTGCGTTTCTTCGCTTGCCTTACCCCGTTTTGTTTTCAGCAGGCGGCTGGAAACATTCTATCAAAAAAGGAGAGCAGCCGCCAGTGCAGCCGCTCTCTTGATATCGGTTTACCGCCAGGTGCTTTGACCGGCGGACGAAAGTTGATCCTGTTTACCTGGGCAATCAGCCCGGCGGACTGCCTCCCGCGGGCGGCTGCCCGCCGGGGCCTCCCGCTCCGCCCGTCTGGCCGGAGCCGCCCTGTTCGCCGCCGGTGGGAAGCGGTGTTCCGCCGTTGCCGCCGGGCGCAGGCGTACCCGAACCGCTTTCCGGACGTGGCGTTGCTTGCTGCAGCGGAGAAGCGGCGGGCGTTTGTTCGCCCTGTGTATCGTTTTGCCGGGGCACGCCCGAACGATAGGCCGTCTCGCGGAGGATTTCACGTACCGGCGTTTCCAGCCAGTCCTTCGGGTCAAACGCGCCGTCCGTTCCGCTCGCCTTGCCCAGCTGCTCAATCAGGTAGAACTTCCCCGCGCTGGTGCCGAGCGCATGCGCCTGCTGAACTTCGTTTCTCGAAACGGAGACGGCGGTCACCTGCAGATTTTCCTGCTGGCTGGCGAGCAGTTCCAGGCGGTTTGCCAAGGCGTCCGCATGGGTGCGCGTGAGCGCGCTTGCCGAAAGCACGACGTCGTTATCCGTCTGTTCCATAAGGTACCCGCTCTCGCGGAGTTGGAGAATGGTCGCTTCGACCACCTCATCCACGGGATGGTTGAGCAGGTTTTCGGGATTCATAGCGCTTATGATTCTGCTTCCGTCCTCGTTGACACCGTCGATGGAAAGTACGCGGTCGAAGCAGTTAATCGTGTACTCAATGGATGGGTTCACGTCCAAACTGACCACCCCGACGGGCGCCGCATAGCTCGTAAACCCGCCAAGCAGCAGCAAAAACCCGGCCGCCATAGAAGCCAGCGCGGTTCGGCGCGTCCGCTGTTTTGCCTGCGCGTTTCGCCCGTCCAGCCGGATCGACTGGCCGACGCAATAGCTATTGTTTTTTACACGGACAAACCGGCCGTCCTCGGTCAAGGCCGCGGCGTGTCTGCCGTTGATTTCTAAGATATAGGCGTTCATTCGTCTTCCCCCCGCCCGCTGTTGCGGATATACGCCGCAAGTATTGGATACTCCCCCGTCAGGATGACAATCGAGGCAATGATATACCGCCGGTAACGGTTTAAGAGTTTTTCGCTGACGCCGTCGAAGCGGACAAGATTTTTCATGGGCAGTTTTCGCGTTCGAAACATCGCTTCGATATCCTCGGGTCTTGTAAGGAGCGCGCGCACCGCCTTAGCGCAGGCGAGTCTCGTCCTCTGCTGGCTGGGCGAGCACTCCGTTAAATCGAAAAAGCTGAACCCGAACGCTTTGAGCTGCGTGCCCAACGCAGCGATTTCGTCTTTGAGCCGGGTGTCCTGCGCGCGATTGCTCATCTGTACAACCGCGCCAAGCACGGGATTTTCGCCGTCGTCGTCCGTTTCCCCGTCGAACGCTTCCGGTGAGACGGAAAACTCGCTTTCGCGCCGCGCTTCGCTTCGGTACGCGTCGATCAGGCTGTTTTTAATCAGCGTCTCGGCATACGGCAGAAACGCGCCGCGTTCGGGAACGTAGGTGTCGATGGCGCGGGAAAAGGCGCACAAAGCAATCGACCATTCGTCGTCGCTCTTTGTCACAAAGCGATGCTTTGCGCGGGAAGCGATTCTCAGAATGTTCCTTTCCTGCCGTTGTATGAGCGCTTCGCGCAGGCGTTCGTCCTTTGCCGCGTTCAGCGCCGCCGCCGATTCGTCCAGATGCATGTTCTCGTGCTGTTCCGTTCCGTTTTTTATGATCCCGGCCGGGAACGAGGTCGTAACGCTCCTGTTTCATGGCCGGGCCGTCCACGGGACGCGGGAGAAACGAATCCCCCGCAGCCCGCGTTCCGCCGGTTCGCTCCCGCTTATTTGAACAGGGAGCTCAGCCAGTTGAAGATCGACTCAAAGAACCCTGTGTCGGATGGCGCTTCCGTTCCGTCCGCAATGACGGTCATCTGCCATTGCGACTGCTGTTCCTGCTGGTTCTGCACGGCAAGCTGCGCCGTCAAACCCGCGTTTGCCAGTTTCTCGCGCAGCTGCACTTCGGCGGATTCAACCGCCTGATCCAGCGCGGCAATCTCGTCCCCGTTCATGGACGCCGTGTTTGCGGCAGTGCGCGCCTGCAGCGCAACCTGATAAGCGTTCAGCAATCCTTCCAGAACAGCTTTGTTCGCGTCGGAATCGTCCAGCGCGGCAATGCCGGCCGCAATCGACTCCGCATCCAGTTCCGGCCTGCCAAGCGCGCGGCCCGTGCCGTCCTCGGCCTGTTCCGGCGTACTCAGGATTTCGTCCAGAGAAAGCCCAGCTTCCGTCATTGCAAGGTCGAGCGCGTCCTTTGCCGCCGAAGCGGCGATGGCAAGCGCTGCAATGCTGTCCGTTTCGTTTGCCGCAATCGCAGCCTGCTTGGCTTCCAGCGCTTCCGCATAGGCGTCCAACAGCGCCGTGAGGCTCGCCTGAACGGTTTCGTCCTCAACCGCGGCGATGGCGGCTTCGATCTTGTCCAGATTAACGCCGACCGCATCGCGCGCAGGGCTGCCGTTCTGCGCGCCGCCCGGTGTACCGCCCGGCGTGCCGCTCTGTGCACCGCCCGGCGTTTGCTGTCCGCCCGCAGGCGCGCCGCCCGATACACCGTTGCCTCTGCCGCTATCGGCCAGCGCGGACGCGCCAAGCGACATGGTCAGAATGAATACCGCAACCACGGCCAGAATACGCTTTGCCTTACCGGACAGTCTGCCGGTCTGCTTCACTTTGTTATTAGTTTGCATCGTATCATCTCCTGTATCTCATGATTCCGCCGGTATTTTGCCGGTCACTAGATACCTACGATGCAAATGTGGAGAAAAGCGGGGTCAAACCCCGTTTTTTACGGATTGTTTCATTTCGTTCACATTGCGCGCCATAAAAAGGTTCTTCCGCGCAAAACCCAAACGAGCGCGGAGCGCACTTTTGATGCACACTCCGCGCTCGCGCTGTAATTTTATATTACCCCGATCAGTCGGTAATCGCAACACTGTTCATATAAACCGTGCAGCCGTTGGTCACCTCCGAGCTACCGCCGAATGAAGCGCCCGGCTTTGCGCCTGTGTTCCCGTCCGGCGGCATGGCGCCTGCGGTTCGCACGTATATATACGGTTTAGGGGCGGCAATATAGTCGGCATATGGTATTTTTCTTCAGATTTTGGATTCCCAGATTCCACCGCGGAAAGCGTCGGACGATTCCGCCGCAAAGTTGACGCGGCTTGATGAAAAATACTACAATAGAGTATCTGGTGAAGTTTATGGTTTGCAGTACCGCCCGCCGGATGCCGCGGCTGATTCCGCCTGTTTGCGAACCCGTTTTGGAAACCGCGCGCAGAAAAACTTTTGAAACTATGCCAAAGGTGTGAAACAATGAAACGACTCTTTGCTCTCCTGGCCGCGCTGATGCTTGCCGGAGGCGCGCCGCTGAACAATGCAAAACCGGTTATCGCCGTCAATCAGGCGGGCGTAGACTTAATGCTGATTGTGACCCACCCTGGAGACGAGTTCCTTTACCTCGGCGGCGTGCTGCCGCAGTATGTCAGCGAACAAGGGTATACGGCGGTCGTTGTGTATATGACGAGCGTGGACGAAACCCAGCGGCAGGAGGCAACCGCCGCGCTGAAAGCGCTTGGCGTAAGCGAAGCGCCTGTATTCGCCGGGTTTGCAAACGTCTATGCCGACAACACCGATACAATCAAGGACTGGTGGGGCGAAAAAGACACCATAAACTATCTTGTCAGCGTCATTCGCCAGTACCGCCCGGCGGTCGTGGTCAGCCATGATTTGAAAGGCGAATACGGCGACGGCGCGAACATGCTCACCGCAAAGTGCGTGCAGTCCGCCGTGAAATACGCCGCCACGAACAGCATGGATAAAGCGTCCCTGAACGAGTACGGCACATGGCAGGTCTTTCGGCTGTTTCTGCATCTCTATACCAAGGGTGAAGCGAGCGTTTCGCTCGACCGCACCGCGCCGATAGCCGCGTTTTCCGGCCGTTCGTCGGTCGATGTGGAAACCGACCTTTACGAAGCGTATACCGAATCCGCCCGCTACGCGCTTAACGTCGGGGACGAAGTGTACGGCCGCGCGGACTACGGCCTCGTTGCATCCGATCCCGACCTTCATCTTCTGCCAAAGAACAACGACTTTTTCTACGGCATCATCCCCCTCAATCTCAACGGCCCCAACGCTTCCGGCGTAAAGGCTTCCAGCGCGCTTTCCACGGACGTGCCGTCAACCAAGCCTTCCGAAGACTCCTATTTCCGCAGCGCGGACGACCCCGCCGAAGTCGTTGTGGAAGACTGGGACAACGAGCACTGGGAATACAAAACAGACACACTTTCCATTATCATAGACCGCATCCACCTGACCGACGCGGAAAATAAGCCGGTTGCCTACTGCGTGGCGAACGTTCGCATGCGCGGCGAGGACGCGTTCCGTGCGGCGGTGCGCGGCGAGGAAGGCGGAACGGAGTCCAACGAAATCCCCTTCGAAATGGCGCGCCGCTATCAAGCCGTGCTGGCGATTACGGGGGATAATCTGACCGTCAACGAACCGGAATACAAGGGCATCATCATCCGCAACGGCCGCATCTACAACCGCCGTCAGGAGATGGACACCATGGCGCTGATGCCCGATCTTTCCATGCAGATTTTCGCGCCCGGCGAAACGACCGCCGAAGACCTCGTGAGCATGGGGGTAACCAACGCGTTCTCCTTTGGGCCAACGCTGATTCGCGACGGCGTGATCAACATCAACGGCACGCGCTATAAAATCACCGGGCGCAACCCACGCGTCGGCGTCGGCATGGTGGAACCCGGGCACTTTGTGGTCATCGTGGTGGACGGGCGCGTTCCGGCCTACAGCCACGGCGCAACGCTGAGAAACTTTATGCACCTCTTTTACGCTTACGGCTGCAAGCAGGCGTATAATCTCGACGGCGGCAGTTCGGCGGCAATGGTGTTTATGGGCGAGTACCTCAACAAACACAGCAGGCTCGAAGGCGGCGCCGTCGGCATGCGCAGGCTGCCGGATATGCTTCTCTGGGGCAAGTCCGAGCTTGTCCCCGCCAAGGACGACCCGTTGGAACACGACGTGTATTACGATTAAGCCACCGGTTTTGCATGGCCGTAAGCGCTTACTTTTGGCACGGGTAATTTCGCAACGGAAAGCACGGAAACTTTCCGAAAAAGCCATACTGCCGGGCAGTTTTCTTGACGGCTAAAAAAGGAAGTTACCGAAAAATTAGGCTATTGTGCGGTTCCCTTGACAGTTAAAATAGGAAATTACTATAATAGATCAAGTTGTGCGCGAAGCGGGTAACCGCCGCCGCGCAATGGAGCGCAGACGATATTTCACCAGTATGGCCAGTCGTTTCCCTGCGCGCCGCCAAACAGATGGGAGCACGATTCATGAGCAGAACGAACGCCGCGAGCCTGAAGATTTTGAAGGGAGCAATCCTTTTTACATTGGCCGCGGGACTCCTCCTCCCGCTGGGCGTCAAACGTTCGGCACTTGCCGAGGAAGAAAGCGCGCCCACCGACTTAACGGCGCAGTGCACGCTCCATCTGCCGGAGGACGTCGCAAGCTTCGCCTCCCGCCTTTCTGACGACCGTTATAATTCCCGCATTTCGTTTACCGCAAAAGAAGAACTCACCGTGGACGTCCCTTCCGAAGCAAGGGGGCTCTATATCGCCTGGTATACCGCGCCAGAAGCAAGCCATATCGAAGCGCTGGACAGCGCGGGAACCGTGCTTTTCGATCAGGTGGCAAGCCCCGATTTGCTCAACGGCTTCTACGCCCTGCCGGAAAACTGCGCCTCCGTTCGCATCTATGGCGAGCAGAAATTTGCCATTTCCGAGCTTTGGGTGTACGATTCCGCAACGCCGCCGGAATCCCTCTGCATCATGGATTCTCAGACCTCCGGCGTCAAGGTGATGCTCATTGCCACGCACACAGGCGATGAGTCGTATTATTTCGGCAGTCTGCTGCCGTTTTTCCAAAGCAAGGATTTTGCGGTCGTCTACCTGATGGCCTACAGCAGGGCAGCCCAACAGGAAGCGATTCAGATTCAGTATTCGCTCGGTTCCCGCGTCCAGCCGGTGTTTATGGGATATCCGTATTACCGCGCCTACGCCACCAGCAAGGGCATGTACGCGCTGGTCGATAAAAAGGAGATTTCGCTCTCCATGCTGCAGCTCATCCGCCGCTATGAGCCCGAGGTGATCATCACAAACGATATCAACGGCGAAGACGGCGACTGCATGCATATGCTCACCGCAACGCACGTGCAGCTTGCGGCAGAGCAGGCAGCGGACGAATCGAAGGATCACGCAACGCTGGAAGCGTACGGCGCATGGCAGGTCAGCGCGGTCTATCAGCACCGTTCTTCCGGCGGAAACCCGCTCTACGATACCGGTACGCCGCTGGCCGCCTTTGACGGCAAGAGCACGCAGGAACTCGCGCAGTCCTGTTTCGATCAATACAAGTTTTTAAAGCTCTATCACGCGGACGTAACAAACACTCCGTATTTTCTGCAGACCTATCCGGAGGACGTATACGTTACCGAACCGGACAGCCAGACGCAGCTCTTTTTGATCTTGTCGGGTCTGAGCGTTTCCGCCGACCCGCTGGCAACGGTTTCTCCGGAACCTGTTCTCACGCCTGAACCGGTTGAAACGCCAACGCCCGCAGCAACCGCCGCCCCCGCCGAACAAGCCGCAACCGCTGTCGATTATGAATCGTACATCCTGCCCGTCGGCATCAGCCTTGCCGTGCTGGGCGCGGGGCTTCTGATCCTCTGCTTCACTGCGCTGAAAAAGCGCCCCATTTCAAAAGCGGTGCTCGCGTTTTGGATTGCGGCGGCCGTGCTGTTCATTCTCGCGGGCGCGGCGCTGATTCTGCGCGACCAGCTCCCGCTGCCGATACAGGCAGTTCCCGAGGCGACGCCTTCTCCGACGCCCGTCGCGGAAACACCCGCCCCGACGGATACGCCGGAGCCGACACCTACGGCGGACCCGCTGGCCGAGCATTTCCGCAAGGAGAGCGATCCAGAGGAAGTCGTCGTATTCGACTACGACAACGGAATTTTTGAATACCGCAGCGACACGCTGGCTGTGGAGATAAAACGCTACTTCACC
Source organism: Christensenellaceae bacterium (assembly GCA_963674535.1). GTDB lineage: Bacteria > Bacillota > Clostridia > Christensenellales > CAG-138 > UBA7703. The sequence continues at coordinate 3,086,167 of OY771363.1, forward strand.
AGCGATCCGCCGGAAACCTATTTTGTGGCGCATATCTACATGCGGGGCGAGGACGCCTACCGCTCCGGCTTTGGCTCGGCGCGACTCAACGGCAGGGATACGCTGGACGCCTGCACCATGGCGCGCCGCTACCGCGCGGTGCTGGGCCTAACGGGCGACAATTTGCTGCATTCGGGCTATGACCGCGGGCTTTTGATCCGCGACGGGCGAATCTTCCGCGCGCTCTCTTCGGAATCGTGCATGGTGCTCACGGACGACCTCTCCATGCGCATTTACGAGCGCGGCGACGCGACCATGCTCAGCGAAATTGAAGATGGTGCGCAGGCGACGTTCGCCTTCGGCCCGCCGCTGATTCTCGACAGCAAGCTCTGCGAGGGTGTGGACGGCGACCGCGTCGGGCGCATCAACCCGCGCGCAGGGCTCGGCCTAGTGGAACCCGGACACTTTGTGGCCATCGTCGTGGACGGCCGCCTCCCCGGATACAGCCACGGCATCCTTCTTTCTGAATTTGCAAAGATGTTCCAGGACGAAGGGTGCGTGATGGCTTACAACCTCGACGGCGGCGCTTCGGCGACCATGGTGTTCATGGGCGAGTATATCAACAAGCGCGCCGAAAAGCACTATCGCGCCGTGCCCGACCAGCTGCTCTGGGGCTATTCCGAACTGGTGCCGACGGAGGACGAGCCGAGGCTCTATACCGGCCTTGTCGCTTCGAAATACAATTAATCAAAAAACGCTGTACGTGTCGTCTGCTTTTGCAGAAGAGAGGGATGATTCTTTTGACCCATCAACAGCATGAATCGACAGGGAAATGGAAACGGCTTATTGCAACGCTGGCCGTCCTTCTGCTGGCGTTGCCGCTGGCTGCCTGCAGCGGACAAGTGAGCGAGCTGCTTTCGGCTACGCCGGAACCCGCGACGCTTGACTTGAGCAATACGAACCTGACCGATGTTTCGAGCCTGCTGGAAAAGACAAATCTGGCTTCCCTCGACCTGCGCGGCAACCCGATTTCGATCGAAAGCTACCAAACCCTCTCCGACGCTCTGCCGAACTGCGCAATCCTCTGGAGCGTGCCAGTCGGCGACGCGCGTTTTGACAGCGACTCTGCCGCGCTTGCGCTGAACGATCTGCCGGAAGACGCTGAGACGCTTCTTTCGTATTTCCCGAACCTGAAAACCGTCTCCATTGCCGTTTCGGACGAGTCGAACTACTCCGTGCTTTCGTCGCTCGCGGCGGCGTATCCGAACGTCGAATTCACGTGGAACGTGGCGTTTGAAGGCGAAACGTATGAAAACAGCGTAACCTCGCTCGATCTTTCCGGCAAAACGGTTACTATCGAGGATCTGACCCGCGCGCTTTCGGGCCTGCCCGCGCTGGAAACGGTAACGTTTGACGACGCCGCCGTCTTTTCAACGGAAGACCAGCTTGCGCTTGTCAACTCATTCCCCGGTATTTCATTCCTCTGGAATGTGCAGCTGCTCGACGACTTGTCCGTCCGTTCGGACGTTGCCGAGCTGGATTTACGCGACTATACCGTGCCGGACGCGGCGACGTTTTCCGACAAGCTGCAGCTGCTTCCCGCGCTCACAAGGCTGGATATGTGCAACTGCGGGCCGACGGACGAGGAGATGGCGAGCATGCGCGCGCGCTATCCCGACACGAAGTTCATCTGGATGACCAAGGTGAGCAAATGGATGATCCGCACGGATATTCAGGGCTTCAGCACCGGCAATAAACGCAAATTCCCGGACGGTATGGGCTACTATATCGGCAAAGATTTCGAATACGGCAACATCCACGCGGAAGACTTTGAGAACCTCAAATACTGCACCGATCTCGTTGCGCTGGACGTCGGACACTGCGACAATATCGGCAACATCGACTTCATCGCTGGGTTGCCGAAGCTGAAATACCTGATTATCTCGCTCTGCAACCTGACCGATATCTCCGCGCTGGAAAACCAGACCGATCTGGAATTTCTGGAGATGACTTATAACTATCTAACGGATATTTCGCCCCTCCGCAACTGCACGAAGCTCCGTTTCCTCAACCTCAGCGCAAACGAAGTGACGAGCATCGACGTCTATATGGGGCTGACAAATCTGGAACGGCTCTGGATCAACGGCAACCACCTAACCGAGGATCAGGTTGCCACACTGCAAGCCGCTCTGCCGAATACGCTCATCAAGGCGCACCCAACAAGCAACGAATACGCCTTGAGCCTCTGGCGCAAGGGCAACGAAGGATACCTCACCATTCAAAAGATGTTCGGCCTGCGCGCGCAGCATCAGGGTTCCGTGCCGGTCGGCTGACGCCGATCAAGCAACCACCGCGAATCCAAAAGGGGGAGTGGTTCTATGACGCAGCAAGCGCCTTCACGCCATGCGTACCTGATTACAGCGCACGATAAGCCGGAACAGCTCAAACTGCTGCTCTCGCTGCTGGACGATCCAAATAACGACCTCTACCTCCATATCGACAAAAAAGCGACGGCGATTCATGACAGCGATCTTGCGGCAATCGTCAGACAGGCTTCCATTCAGTTCGTTCCCCGTTTGGACGCGCGCTGGGGCAGCGAAGTGTTCATCGACGCGATTGCTTCGCTTTTACGGGAAGCGGTCAAAACGAAACACGTTTATTACCACCTGCTCTCCGGCGTCGATCTGCCGCTGAAACCGCAGGCGGAAATCCATGCGTTCTTTCAGGAACACGCAGGCAAAGAGTTTGTCGCGTTCGATCAGAAAATCGCCGACCCGCGAGTGCTCGCCCAGCGGTTGGGCAAGTATTCGCTACAACGCCCGGTCAAACCGTTCGCCCTCCGCATTTATAAACGAACCGAACCCCTCTGGAACAAACTGCAAAGCGCGCTCGGCGTCAACCGCATCAAACGCTGCCCAGTCGTATTCCAAAAGGGCGCGGTGTGGTTCTCCATTACGCACGCGTTCGCGCTCTATGTGCTCGAACAGTTCCCGCGCTATCGCGCTTACTTTCGGCACTCGGTCTGCGCGGACGAAATCTGGCTCCAGACGATTCTTCTTCACTCGCCGTTTATGGAGCGCCGCTCCTTTTCGGGCTGGGACGACGAGCTCGCAGCCACCATGCGGTACGTGGACTGGTCGGACGGCGGACGTTCGCCCAAAGTGCTGTTAAGCGAGGATTATGACGCGCTCGTATCTTCCGGCGTGCTCTTTGCGCGCAAGTTCGACCGCGCGGTGGACGGCGCGGTCATCGACCGCATTGCGCAGTCCGTTCGTCCCCTCGAAAAGGCTTAAGTTGCAGACTCCGTATTAGGTAAGATTTTCGAAAACAGCGTATGAACTGCGCTGTTTTCGTTTGCTCGCCAAGATGGGCTGAGCTGAAACCCGACCACAAGCCGGCAATTGTGAACAGCCGGTACTTATGGTAAAATTGATCCAATCATACGGGTAAAGGAGCGCCAATGGAAGTTCAATCCCGCCCCAAACGCCGGCTCTTGCACGCCTTCTTTGCGAGTCGCCCTTCCGATCAGCCCCTGCGTGTTCACTGGATTTGGAAAGTATTGTTTGTTCTTTCGGGCGCGGCGGCAACGATGCTGTTTACCCAGCGCGGGTCGATTGGCATTGGGCTTGTCGGAGCGGTCTGCTCGCTCGCCGTCTTAGCGGTGCTTGCGTTCCGCTTTCACGCGCTTGAGCGTGCGTTTTGCCGCGTCAGCCCGGCAAAGCTCCTCGTTTCCGCCGGTTTTGCGCTCTACACCGCGCACCTCTATTCCGGTTGGTACCGCGCTTCCATGAGCGAGCGCATGATCGAAAAGATCAACGGCGTGCTTCATCTTTCGCAGTCGCTTACGGGTTTATTGTATACGTGGCTTTCCACAGCGCTTGCCGCGGCGGCGCTGTTAGCGCTGTTTGCGCTTTTTTATACAGCTCTTGACCGCTTTTTACTGGAAGCACAGCGCCGCTTCCGCACGGCGGACAAAATAGAGCGCCGCTACCTGCTGATTGCCGGGCTGATTGCCGCGGTTCTGATTGCCTGCGTCTACAGCCTGACGAACGCGTTTACCATCAGCGGCATTCCGTACGACGTTGTGTACACCGCCGATTCCGGCACACTTTTGGAAACCCACACGTTCCTCAACATCAACGCCTGGCAAAACGATATCCGCCAGCCGCTGTTCGGCGTGTTCTCCCTTCCGTTTGCCGTCACGGTGAATCTGCTCTCCAAAGCGCTGTTCTTTGTGCCGAACGCGTACCCGATTCTGCTCGGAATCATTCAAGCGCTTCTGCTGCTGTTTTGCTTTACCGTGCTTGCCCGTCTGCTCCGGCTGGAAGGGCTGAAGAAAGCGCTGTTTCTTGCGCTGATGACGGCTGCGTACCCGACGATGCTGTTTCTGTTCACCGTTGAGCAGTATATCTTCGCGCTGTTCTGGGTGATCCTCCTGGTAGAAGCGTACTGCCAAGACGCGCCGGGGCGAGAACTCGCCTTTGTTGCCGCGACGGGGTCGCTGCTCACCAGCGGTGCGCTGATTTTACTGCTGCCGCATCAAAAGAGTTTCCGGTCGGTTCTGCGCGAACTGCTCAAGGCGGGCGGACTGCTGCTGGCGTTTCTTGCGTTCTTTGGGCAGTTTCCGCTGCTCTACAGCGCGGCGGCCTCCATCCGCGACCTGCTGAGCTTTTCGGGCGCGGGACTCGGTTTTGGCGATAAACTGCTGCAGTTTATCAACTTTGCCGCCGCTTGCGTGATCCGTCCGATAGCGGGCGTCGATATGGTGAATTACGCATACGTTTCATATCAGCTCTATCCCGTCGTTTCAATCAATCCCGTCGGCGTTGCGATGCTGATTCTCGCCGCCGTTGGATTTGCGCTGAACTATAGAAGCAAGCTTGCGCGCGTGAGTTTATGCTGGGTGCTGTTCTCCTTTGTACTGCTGTGTCTCGTTGGCTGGGGCACTGCGGAAAACGGGCTCGTACTCTACACGCTGTATTTCTCCTGGGCATATCTTGTGCTGGCGTATCTGGCGCTGGACGCACTGCTGAAAAAGTGGAAATCCGCGCAGGCCGCCGTCCTGATTGCCGCCATTGCCGCAATGCTGATATTGAATGCAAGCAATATCCTGCAGATCATCCTCTTTGGCATGCGGTACTACCCCGTATAACGGAAATCTTGAATCACAACAAAAGAGAGGAGCCGCAATGAAAAAATACATCAAACTCATGCGCTTCAAACACTACATCAAGAACGGCCTGATTCTGCTGCCGTTTCTTTTTGGCGGTCAGCTCTTTGAGCTGGGTTTGCTGCGTCAGGCGGTGTTCGGCTTTGCGGCGTTCTGCCTGCTCTCTTCGGCGGTCTATATCATCAACGACATCATGGACGTCAAGACCGACCGTGAGCACCCGACAAAGAGGTTCCGCCCCATCGCCAGCGGCGAAGTTTCCTTTAAATCGGCGGTCGTCCTTGCAGGGCTCTTACTGATCGCTTCCGCCGTACTGCACTATTTTTCAAAAGCGGTGCACTGGTACGGCTGGCTCTATCTGCTGGTTTACCTTGCGCTCAACATCGGCTACAGTCTGGGACTTAAGAACAGACCCATCGTCGATATCGCGATTCTCGTTTCCGGCTTTTTGATCCGCGTGCTCTATGGCGCGGCGCTCAGCGGTATTGAAATCTCCCGCTGGATGTATTTAACCGTGATTGCCATGAGCTTTTACCTCGGCCTCGGCAAGCGCAGAAACGAACTCATCCGCCAGCCGGACGGTGCGCAGCGCAAGGTACTGCGCTTTTACACCCGCGATTTCCTCGATAAAAACATGTACCTTTGCCTTGCGCTGACCATTGCGTTTTACTCGCTCTGGAGCGTAGACCCCATTACGACCGCGCGCATCCATTCCAACGGCGTGGTCTGGACGGTGCCGCTGGTCATCCTCATCTGCATGAGCTACAGCCTGCGCATTGAGGGCAATTCCGACGGCGACCCGGTGGATGTGCTTTGGGGCGACAAGCTGCTGCTGGCGCTTGTGGCAATCCTCTGTGTGATCTGGGTCGTGCTGATTTACCTGTAACTTCTCCGTGTCCGCGCCGCAAAACGGAATGCGGATCAGAAAGAGACTCCCGCTTTGAACGTTTACGATTTCGACAAAACCATCTATTCCGGCGACAGCACGCTGAACTTTGCGCGTTTCTGTTACCGCCGCCACCCGCTGCTGCTGCGGTTCCTGCCGGGGCAGGTTCTCGCGTTTGTTCCGTACGCGCTCGGACTAATCAGCAAGACGGTGTTCAAGCAGCGCTTTTTTCGGTACTTCCGCGGTTTAAAAGATATCGACGCGGAGGTTCGCCTCTTTTGGGAAACACATCGGCAGAAGATCGAACCGTGGTATCTTGCCCAAAATGCTCCGGATGATGCGGTCATTTCCGCCTCGCCGGAGTTCCTGCTCCGGCCGATCTGCGCTGAGCTCGGTATTAAAAACCTGATCGCCTCGCGCGTGGATCCGAAAACCGGCGACTATACCGGCGAAAACTGCTACGGCGAAGAAAAAGTCGTTCGGTTCCGGGAAACGTTTGGCGACGTGCCGATCGAGCGTTTCTACTCCGACTCGCTCTCCGATTCTCCGCTCGCTGCGCTGGCAAACGAAAGCTTCCTCGTTTCCGAAGGCAAAGCCATCCCCTGGTCGGAGTACCGCCCGACCTCCGTGCAGAAGGCGAAGCGCTTTTTCCTCTCCAAGGAGTTTGCGCGCTTCCTTCTCATCGGCGGAATCAACACCTTTAACGGCGTGCTGTTTGCCTACCTTTTTTCGCTCCTCTTGCAGCCGAATCTGGCGTTCGCAGCAGGGTATCTGCTGAGCCTGACGATTTCGTACTTGCTCAACAGCTTCTTTACGTTCCGGGAGTCGCTGAGTTTTCCGAAATACGTCAAATTCTGCGTTTCCTATATCCCGAACTTTTTGATTCAGAACGCGTTCGTGCTGGTGTTTATGAACTGGCTCGGCTTTGGCAAGCTGATTACCTATATCCTCGCGGCGGTGGTCGGCATTCCGGTGACGTTTGCCATGCTCAAGCTCTTTGCGTTTCGCAAACGCAAGAAGGAGCGCGAAACGCCGTCCAAGTAGCCGCGCCGGCGGCGCACCTTTTTCGGGCGGCGCTCCATGAACCTGAAACGTTATCCCCAAAACGCAAAAACCCCGCCTGAACCAGGCGGGGTTTATTAGCGTCCGTACTCTGCTTGGAACCGGCAGGCTCAACTTCAACGGATTATTTCCCCAGCTTCTTCTCTATCGCGCGGATGGAATCCTCCGCCTTTTGCAGCGTGTCATCCACGTCCGCATCCGAATGCGCCATGGAGATGAACATGTTTTCGAAGTAGTGCGGGTGAAACAGCACGCCGCGGAAGAGCATTTCCCGCCACCAGAGCGTAAAGAGCTCCTCGTTGGCGTATTTCGCCGCGTCGCGGTAGTTTTTAATCGAGTGGGACGCAAACCAAACCTGAAACAGCGGGCCGACGCCCACCACGTACGCGTCCAGTTTGGAGCGCGAGAACAGCGCTTCCAGCCCGTTCATGAGGCGCACGGATTTTTGCGTAAACGCTTCATACCGCCCGGGAACACGCAGATAGTCGAGCGTTGCGGAGGTGGCGGAAAGCGCGATGCCGTTGCCGCTGTAGGTGCCCGCAACGGAGACCTTGCCCTCGTCGATGAGCCGCATGATCTCCTTTCGCCCGCCGAGCGCTGCAACGGGGAATCCGCCGCCCATGCCCTTGGCAAACACAGAGAGATCCGGCTTGATGCCGTAATACCCCTGCGCGCCCGCCAGAGAGACGCGAAAGCCGGTGATGACCTCGTCCATGATGAGTACGATGCCGTACTTGCGTGTCAGTTCCCGCATGCCTTCGAGGTAGCCGGGTTCCGGCAGGATGCAGCCGGTGTTGCACATGATGGGCTCCGTAATGACCGCGGCGATCTCTTCATGATTTTTCTCAATCAACTCGGTCAGCGCCGCAAGGTCGTTCCACTGGCAGATCAGCAGGCTGTTTTCCAGCCCCGCGGGCAGACCCGGCCCCTGCGGTTCGGGCTTGCAATGTCCCCACTGGTCGATGGCGAGTTTGGAAGGGTGCTTGCTCCAATAGATGCCGTCCGAAAAGCCATGGTACATCCCCTCAAAGCGGACGATCTTCTGCCGTCCGGTATAGGTGCGCGCCAGCCGCAGCGCGTAGGTAACCGCCTCGGTGCCGGAGTTATTCAGGCGAACCTGATCCAGACTCGGCACGCACTCGGTCATCTTTCTCGCCACCTCGGTATCCAGCGCGGAAGCCAGCGCAAACACGGTGCCGACCTCGTTGATGTGCTTTGTAACCGCGGCGGTGACTTCCTTTGGGCGGTGGCCGAGAATATCCGGCCCGAGGCCAAGCAGGTAGTCGGTAAAGACGTTTCCGTCTGCGTCCGTTACAGAAGCGCCGTCGCCATGATCGACAAACAGCGGGTAGGGATCCCAGCCGGAAAAGACGCAGCGCGCCGTGCTGTTCACGCCGCAGGGGATATATTGTTTCGCTTCCTCAAAGAGCCGCGCGCTGGTTGGAAACCTGCGCCGGTACTCCGCTTCGAAAACCGTTTTTTCCGTGTCCATTGTTTCTCCTCTCCGAATCCAAGCCGTGTTGAATTTTTTAATTTGGCCCGGTTCTGGCGTCGGCCCGTGTTCTTTAAATCAAGCAGATCGCCTTTGATAACGTCTAGTCGATTCTGGCGTTCTTTGTGTGCTGCAGATAGCGCAGATATCCTTGCTCGTAGAGCGCGCGCGTCTCCTGCCTCGGGTAATATTCCCGGCCGTTGCCTTTGGTAATGCGCGAAAGGTCGTCCAGACTCCAGGCGCCGATGGAAGCGCCCGCGATCAGCCCGGCGCCCAGTGCGCTTCCGGAAGCTTCCCTTGCGGCTCTGCAGGTTCTGCCGGAAATATCCGCCAGCAGCTGCATAAAGAACGCGTCCCCCGTTACCGCGCCGGTGCAGAGGATGCTGCTGCAGAGACAGCCGCCCGCTTCGAACGCGCTGATGCACCGAAGGGATTCGTAACACATGCCTTCCAGCACCGCGCGCAGCATATGCGGCAAGGAATGATTGACCGTAAGCCCTAGTATTGCGCCGGAGAGCCGCTCGTCCCAGAGCACGCCCTGTTCGCCGCCCGCAAGGTACGGATAAAACAGCACGCCTTCGCTGCCCGGCGGCACCTGAGACGCAAGTTCGATGAGTCCTTTGCCTTCTCCCGTGTATTGAATCAGCCGCTCCGCCCAGGCATACGAAACGCCGGTGGACATCAAGTCAGCTTCGACGGCATAGGTGTTTTTAAGCAGCAGCGGGGTCGTAAAAAACGACCGGTCTGGACTTAAAACAACGCGGTCGGTCATGCCGAGAATCGCCGTGCTCGACCCCCAGATTTCGCAGACCGTGCCCTGTTCCACGCCGAGGCCGAACACGCCGGAAACCGAATCCGCGCCGCCTGTGATTACAGGGATTCCTGCCGAAAGGTTCATCACCAGCGCCGCCTCCCGCGTCAGCCTGCCGCAGATGGCGTTGGAGTCGAGAATACGCGGAAACAGCGTTTCGCTGACTCCCGCCATGCGGCAGAACTCCGCGTCCCAGCGGTTTTCCCGCAGAGAATACACGCCATAGCCGGACGCGGTGGAAGGGTCGGTGGCCAGCGCACCCGTCAGGTAGTAGCCGATATAATCCTTGGCGGACATCACGAGGTGATCCGGCGGCAGGGCTTTATCCGTCTCTTTTGTATGAAGGTACATGGGCAGAATATAGTGCCCGTCCAACACCACGCCGGTGCGCTCGTAATGGCGCGTCTTGCCAATACTCTGCAGCAGCTTTGCGCCCGTTTCCTGCGCGCGGCAGTCGCTCCAGACGACGGCGTTTTTATAGATGCGGCCTTTTTTGTCCATGATGACCATCGTCGGCATCTGGGCGGAAAGCCCGATGGCCGCAACCCGCTTCATAACGTCCTGCCCCGCCGCGAGCAGTAAGTCGTCCGCGGCTTTGCCGATGGCGTCAATCCAGTCCGCGGTGCGCTGTTCCACGCGGTTGCCCTTGGTTTCAATGCTGGCGTATTCCCGCCGCGAGCTCGCGGCAATGCCGCCCTTCGGGTCGAGCAGTACCAGCTTGACCGCGGAAGTGCCCAAATCCAGCCCGATGATATAGCTTTGCAGTTCCGAATTCATCCTGCCTCCAACCAATTGGTCTTTTTCGCCGGGTCGTATCATTCAGCAACGCCGCAGTAGCGTTTGACAACGTTGATGAGCATGCGCGTGAACTGATCCAGTTCCGAAATGGAGACCCATTCGTCTGGCGCGTGGAAGTTGCCGCCGAGCGAACCGATCCCGAGCGTCGGAAAACCTCCGTCCTGAAAGATCTCCGCGTCGCCCCAGGAGTTTTCGCCGACGGCTTCCGCAGGCTTGCCGGTTGCGAGCGCAATCTCTTCGGCAAGCACGGCGTAGAGTTCCTCCGCGCCTTTGGATTCAAACGGGCTCCGCACAATGACGGGTTCGATCTCTGCGGAAAATCCGGGATAGAGCTCCTTGACCTCGCGGAAGATCGCTCTTATCTCCTCGATGCGATTGTTCATGGTCTCCCCCGGCTGCGTACCGATTTCAATGCCCAGTTCGCAGTGCGCGGGGTAGGTTGCAAAGTCCGTTCCGCCGGAGATGGTGCCGGTGTGGTAGACCGTTTCGCCGTTGAGCGGATGCGGATTCTTCGCAAAATTCTCCCGTTGATTGCGCTGCAGGCGGACGATAACCTCCGCCATGGCGGCAATTGCATCCAGAGAATCTCCGCCCGCGCTGCCGTGACCCGCTTTGCCGAATACCTTAATCTTGAGCCAGCCGAACCCCTGATGCGTCACGTTGACGCGGTTGATCGGCGCGGACTCCATAATCAGCGCAGCTTCCGGCGCGTGGCGTTTGACATAGTCCATCGAGCCGCAGGTCGCGCCTTCTTCGTCCGAACAGAAGCAGAGATGTAAATCCCCCTTGAGCCGGATTCCGCTCTCGACAAGCGCCTTGGCAACGATCATCATCACCGCGCAGAACCCTTTGTCGTCGGAAGCGCCGAGGCCGACGATGGTATCGCCCTCGACCACGGCACAAAGCGCGCGTTCCTTCCAGAGGGCGTACCCCACGGTGTCCATATGCGCGTAGAGCGTCAAGTTGTTACCACCGCCCGCGCCCGCAATGGTTGCCACCTGATTATAGTGAGTCGAATCGTCCACCCGCTCGATTACGCTGGGCACGCCGAGCTTTTGCAGGAAGGCTTCTACGTATTTTTGCCCTTCCAGCTCGTCCGGACTGCCCGGCACAAGAAACGAATTCGACGTATCGATGGAAACAAGCTGTTTGACGAGCTCGACGAGTTCCTTGGTTTCAAACATATAAACACCCCTCCCGATCAGTGGCAAACCGGATGCCTTTTGTGGTTTTACTCATATAATCGTCCCTCTCGATCAAAATGACATGCGGCTTCGTGGCCTGCGCTCTCGCTTTTCAACGCCGGTTCTTTCTCCCGGCAGACGGCCGGGCACCCGAGATACTGATACATCCAGCAGCGCGTATGGAACCGGCAGCCGAGCGGAATCTCCGTTGCCGAAGGCGTTTCGCCAACGAGCACATGCCGCGTTTCCGCGCGCTTTGTACCCGCCATCTGCGGAATGACCGAAACCAGCGCGCGCGTATAGGGGTGCAGCGAACGGTGCACGACGTCCTCCGCGGGGCCGAGCTCCATCATCTTGCCGAGGTAGAACACGGCGATGCGGTCGGCGATCATCCAGGTCAGCGAGAGGTCGTGCGAGATGAACAGGTACGTAAGATTGCGGCTCTTCTGCAGATCCAGCATTAGCTTGAGAATTTCCGCGCGGATGGAGACGTCCAGCATGGAAACCGGCTCGTCCGCAACGACGAAGCGGGGCTGGAGAATCATGGAAGCTCCGATCGACAGCCGCTGGCGTTCCCCGCCGGAGAGATGGTGCGGATAACACTCCAAGTACCGCTCGGCGGGCTGGAGGCCGACCGCTTCCAACTGGCGGAGCACCAGCTCGCGCTTCTGCTCGGGCGAAAGATCCCGTCGGTGGATCAGCAGCGGCTCCATCAGCGTTTCCAGAACGCTCTGCCCGGGGTCGAGCGATTCGTAAGGATCCTGATAGATCAGCTGGAGTTCCTGCCGGAGTTTCTGCATTTCCCGTTTCTTTACTTTGGAGAGATCGGCGCCCCGGTAGAGAATCTGCCCCGCCGTGGAGGGGATGATGTTGAGAATCGCCTTGCCGAGCGTGGTCTTTCCGCAGCCGGACTCGCCGACGACCGCCAGCACTTCGCCTTCGTAAACGGAGAGCGATACGCCGTCCACCGCGCGGACGGCGCGCTTGCCTTTTGCGCCGCGTCCGCCTTTGTGCACAGAAAAAGCGACTTCCAGATTCTTGATCCGAATCAGTTCGGTTTGTTTTCGTTCTTCCATATCGCTACCTCACGCTTTCGGGGCAGGCGCAGTAGTGGCCGGCTCCCACTTCGATCAGCGCGGGTTCCAGCTCCTCGCAGGCGGTTTTCCGCTCAGCGCAGCGGCTGGCATACGGACAGCCCGGCTGAATCTTTAATAAGCTTGGCGGATAGCCGGGGATGCCGTGGATAAACGTCTTTTCGCCATAGATGTTCGGGTACGATTTCATGAGCCGCACGGTGTAAGGGTGCGCGGGATGTGTAAAGACTTCGCTTGCGGCGCCGTACTCCACCACCCTGCCCGCGTACATGATGGCAATCTTGTCGCAAAGCTCGCTCAAAACCGACAGGTCGTGCGAAATCATCACCATGGAAAGCGCGTACTGTTGGGAGAGCTCGCGCAGCAGCACCAGTATCTGCGCCTGAATCATAACATCCAGCGCGGTGACCGGCTCGTCCGCAATCACGAGCTTCGGCCTGCAGGCAAGGCTCATTGCAATCATGACCCGCTGGCGCATGCCGCCGGAAAACTCATGCGGAAAGTTGCGGTACCGTTTTGCGGAGATGCCGACCTGCTCGAGCAGCTCTTTGGCGCGTTCCTCCGCCTGCTGTTTCGTCGTTTCCGGTTCGTGCAGCAATATCGGCTCAGTGATCTGCGCGCCAACGTTTTTTAAGGGATTGAGCGCGTTCATCGCGCCTTGAAAGATCACGGAAATCTGCTTCCAGCGGATCGCGCGCATTTCGGCTTCCGTCTTCTGCGTCAAATCCTGACCTTCAAAGAGAATCTGCCCGCCCGCAATTTGCGCGTTCTTTGGCAGAAGTCTCGGAATGGAAAGCGCGGTCGTCGTTTTTCCGCAGCCGGACTCCCCGGCAATGCCAAGCAGTTCCCCTTTTTCCAGCCAGAGGTTGACGCCGCGCACGGCATGCACGGTTCCGGCGGCGCTCTGAAACTCGATAGCGAGATTTTGTATCTCCAATAGCTTCATCAGAATTCCCTCAGCTTCGGGTTCATGATTTTATCCAGCGTATGCCCCGCCAGCGTAAAGCCCAGCACGATAAACAGGATGCCGAGCCCCGGCGGAATTAAATACCACCATGCGCCCCGGCCAAGCGCGCCGGAGACGAACGCATAGTGCAGCATCGTTCCCCAGGAGACGTTGACCGGATCGCCCAGGCCGAGAAACGCCAGCGTCGCTTCCGAAAGAATCGATCCCGCAATCACCAGAACGGTGTTTGCGTAAATGAGCGGCAAAACGTTTGGCAGAATATGCCTGCCGAGGATGCGAAAATCGGACGCGCCCAAATTTTTGACCCGCTCGATATACTGCCGTTCCCGGATGGAGAGTACCTGCGAGCGCACGATGCGCGCCGTGCTCGCCCAGCTGGTCAGGCCGATGACGAGAATCGTAATCAAAAGACTCTGGCCGAACACCGCCGCCAGCACGATAATCAGCGGCAGAACGGGGAGCGAAAGGAACAAATCGGTAATGCGCATGAGCAGCGAACTGACAAACGAGCGGTAGTAGCCCGAAAGCAGCCCGACCAGAGCGCCAACAAAGATGGAGATCGCGGTGGACATCAGCCCCACAAACAGCGAGATGCGCGCGCCGAATAACAGCGAGCGAAAGACGTCCCGCCCCATATCGTCCGTGCCGAGCCAGTGCAGTCCGCTCGGCGGCTGGAGAATTTCGCTTGCGGACGTTGCCGCAACCCTAGGCTCAAACGGAAACACAACGGGGCCAAACACCGCCAGCACCAGCATGACCGCGAGGATGATAATCCCCGCGCGCCCCATGGGATCACCCCAGAGCTGACGCCAGACTTCACCGTTCGGTTGCTTATTTTTCGGCTGAATCGCCGCCGTTTTCTGTTTCATAGGCTTTTCACCCGCGGGTCGATGAGCATATAGATCACGTCCGAAAGGAAGTTGGAAACGACGGTGACCGCCGCGAGCAAAAAGAAGCTCGCTTCCAGAATCGGGTAGTCGCGCTTCAATACCGCATCGTACATCAGCATGCCCATGCCGGGGTACGAAAACACGGTTTCCACCTGAATTGCGCCGCCGATGACGAGGCAGACATAGAGCGTCAGTGTCGTGATGATCGGCAGCATGGAATTCGGCATCGCGTGCCGCCAGAGCGCGCGGCGGGGCGAAAGCCCCTTGCCCTTTGCGGTGAGCATATAGTCTTCCGTAAGCACATCCACAAGCGCGCTGCGGGAAATTAAGAAAAACTGCGCCATGTCAACGACGACCAGCGCAATGGTTGGCAAAATCAAGTGCCGCGCATAGTCGGCAATCTTTGCGCCGGCCGTAGCGTAATACGCCCCCGGCGTCAGCACGCCGGAAATCGGCAGCGCGTGCAGGTACACGCCGAACACGATGATGAGCAAAAGCCCCGTCCAGAACGTAGGTAGGCTCCAGCCGACCATCGAGCCGATCACGAGCGAGCGGTCCACGCGCGAACCGCGCCGCATGGCGGCCACGATTCCGAGGCCGACGCCTATGAGGATGACGATCACCGTCGCCGCCGCGAGCAGAATCAGCGTGTTACCCAGGCGCTCGCCGATAACGTCCATTACGGGCTTTCGGTAGGTGATCGAAAGCCCGAACTCGCCGGTTACGATATTCTTCAGATAGATTAGGTATTGTTTCCACATGGGCTGGTTCAGCCCGAAAATTTCCTGCAGCCTTGCAATCGTCTCTTCCGAGAGACGGCCGGCGCGCGCAATCAGCTTGAGCGGATCGCCCGGCAGCACCCGGAACAAGACGAAGTTGGAGGTGGCGATTGCCCAGATGGTCGTGATGAGCCGCCCCGCCATTTTAGCGATGCTTTTGAGCTTCTGCATGTGTTCTCCATCCCGCGCTGCTTTGTTGCGGGCGAGCCGCTCCCGGTATGGAGCGGCCGCCCGTTTGACGGTGCGTTTGCTTTACTTACCCGTCGGCTGAATTTTAACGTAGTTATCGTAAGTTACGTTGTAGATAATGCCGCCGGGGCACTCCACAAAGCCCGTCCAGTTGTCCGTCCGGTAGGCCTGCAGTTTATCCTGGAACCACATGACGATATAGGAACCGTCGCGGTAGAAAATCTTCTGCAGATCGTGCACCATCGCCTGCCGCGCAGCCGCGTCCATTTCCTGACTCTGCTGAACATACAGCACGTCGTACTCCGGATTGCTGTAGTAGGTGTCGTTGTTGTTGCCGAACTGATTCGTCAGCGCAATGCTTAAAAGGTCGCCCGGATCAAGGAAATTCGCATCCCAGCCCCAGACAAAGAGGTCGTAGTCCGCCGTTTCGGGATCGAAAATCGCGTCGCCCATGGTGTTTTCGTCCATGGTGGTGAGCTCCATGCTCACGCCGATTGCGGCGCACGCGTCGCGGAAAATCTGCGCCGCGCGGACGTCCACGGTCGTGGACTCGATGGCGTAGAGGCGAAACTCCATCTTCTGGCCGTCTTTTTCGCGAATGCCGTCGCCGTCCGTATCCACATACCCCGCCGCTTCCAGCAGTTCCTTGGCTTTTTCGGGATTGCCGTTCATCTGCTCGCTTTCGGGTACGGTGTAGTGCCAGTCTCCCATGCCGAGCGGAATGATCGTATCGCCCGGATTGCCGTGGCCCGCCAGCGCGATTTCCACGAGCTGATTGCGGTCAACTGCGTAGTTGAGCGCCTGCCGGACGGTTACGTCCTTGAGCATGGGGTTGCCGCCGGATTGTTCGCTCTCGTAGGAGTTGATGCCGATCATATGGAAGGAGAACGAGTCGAGCGAAACGGCCTTGACGCCCTCCGCGCCTTCCAGCCCTTCCCAAACGGTGGGCGAAACTTCCGTAATGATATCCACCTCGCCCGCTTTGAGCGCCTGGGCGAGCACGTCCTCGTTGCCGTACTCAATAAAGATGATCTGGTCGGGGCCCGCCGGATCGCCGTGGTAGGTTTCGTTTCTGGCAAGCGTCAGCGTGGAGCCTTCCTGCCATTCCACGAACTTCATCGGCCCGGTGCCGACCGGAGATTCATTGGCGAACAGTTCAATATCGTCCGCGCTCATGCCGCCCCAGATATGGTCGGGCAGTATCTGCAGCGCAAGAGCTATGTTGAACGCCTGCTTTTCGTTATACTTGACCTCTACGGTATAGTCGTCCAGCGCGGTTACGCTCTCCACCGCCGCGGCAAACTGTGCCGCGGGGCCGATCTGATCCTCCATGACGATGCGGAAGCTTGTAACGACGTCCTTGGACGTAAAGTCCACGCCATCCTGCCACTTGACGCCGTGGCGGAGATGGTAGGTTGCGGTCAAACCGTCCGCGCTGTATTCGTAGCTTTCCGCCAGCGCGGGATACGGCTCAAGGTTCGTATCGTATGCCAGCAGGGTTTCGTAGATCAGGTTCGTCACCTGCATGGACTCCGTGCTGTACGAAGTCAGCGGGTTGAGAATATCCGGTTCGCTGGTCCAGCCCACGCGCAGGATCTTCGCGCCGGACGTGCCGGAAGCCTGTCCGCAGCCCGTGAGCAGTGCAACTGCCATCAACAGCACCATTGCCGTGGTCAACCATTTCTTCATGTCGCGTCCTCCTTATTCTGTTGTCGTGTCGAAAAAAGATACGGATGGTAAGGAAGTGTAAGCGCGCAGCGCCTTTGCTTGCGTCTCTACGGTTTTACTATAATCACGCCTCGATGCAGACGCAACAGGAAGTGTTTTATGATTAATATGTATTTCTTCTATATTTTAGCATTTTTGCGTGATATACTTGATACAAAATGGCGGAGGGTTTTAAACTGTGAACTCCCTGCAAATCGAGACTTTTCTAGCAATTGTGCAGTCCGGCAGCATCAGCAGGGCTTCCGAAGTGTTGTATTTATCGCAGCCGACCGTCAGCTACCGGTTGCAATCGCTGGAAGACGAACTGGGCTTTACGCTCATTGAACGGCATAAAGGGCAGCGAAATATAGAATTAACTGTTAAAGGCCGCGCGTTCGTGCCCATCGGCACGCGCTGGATGCAGCTCTGGCAGGATATTCAGCTGCTCTCCGCTTCGGAAAGCAAACTGCCGCTTTCGTTGAGCTGCACGAGCTCGCTCAACACCTACTTGCTGACGCCGCTGTATAAGGAGCTTGTCCGCAACGACAGCGAAGCGCTGTTTGATTTGACACTCTGGACGCAGGATACCGCGGGTATCTACCGCATGGTGGAATCCCGCGAGGCGGATATCGGGCTGGTGTTCGAAAACATCCCCTCCAAGAATATCCTCATCGAGCCGCTGTTTACCGAAAAGCTCTATGTCGTACGCCAATGCGAAAACAAGAGCGAACTGCGCACCGCTTACCACCCCGCCGAGCTGGACGCCGAAGACGAACTGTTTTTCAACAGCTCGCCAACCTACCAGGCCTGGCACGACCAGTGGTGGAATCCCTCCATCCGCCCGTATGTTCTCATCAGTTCCGAAACGCTGATTCTCGACTTTATGGATCACCCGCGGTTCTGGGCGGTGGTTCCCGCATCCGTAGTCAAGTCGTTTGAAAAGCGGCCGGATATCAAGGCGTATGAACTGCTCATTCCGCCGGAAAACCGCACCTGCTACCGCATTACGAACCGGACGCCCATCGAGAGCCACATCCGCAGTATGCAGGTGTTCAACGAATACCTGAAAAGCTACATCCGCAACCTCTCCTTTGTTGAACCGCTCGCCAGCTCCCCCGGCTGAAAATCAGCATAAAAAAGCAGCCCTTTTGCAAAGCAAAGAGGCTGCTTTTTGAATCGCAGGGATTGTCAATATTAGCCGAACACGAGGTTTTTCACGTCGTACCAGTTTGTATAGGAAAAATAGTTGTATTGTTTCTGCGGTTGGACGATGATCTCGGAAAACGAAATCGGGCGGTCGAACACGATATCATAATCCAGGTAGGTGTCTTCCACCACGTTGATATCCTGAATGAACACCCAGTCCGTGCCGTTTTCACGCACCCAGACCGACCAGTTCGGGTATTCGATTTTGCCTTCGCTGAGATCAAAACCAAAGTTGAGCGTAAACCCGTCGCAGTTGCGGATTTCCGGCGTCGCGATATAGGTATATCCCTGCACGGCTTTCATGCTGCGCGCCGAAGACGACCAGTCGAAAGAGTACGTCTGACCGTCGCCAACCAATACGTTATACTGCAATTGCGTGCCGTTGGGCGTGGTTCCCTTGACAACGGCGATGGCGTTGTATTCCTTTGCCGGGTCAAACTGGACGTTTCCCGCGCGGATCATGCCGATTTCGCAGGAAATGCCAGAATCAAAGGATACGACATTCCAGTCTACGTCGCTGTCGGCCACTTCGTAAGGCAGGTCGAAATCATCCGGCGTGCACCAGTAGGTATCGCCAAACCCAAGCTTCAGCGTGACGATGTCCGGCGTGACGATAGGGACGCTGGTGGGTTCGCTGGTGGCGGAGAGGTTGCCGGAACTGTCGCTGCCCGAAGGCTGGTTGACGTCCGCAACGCCCGCGTGCGCTTTTGCTTCGATCTGTACCTTTCCGCTCGCCGAGGCGGGCTCGTCCGGCGTTGCATTGATGCTGTCGATAATGGCGCCGATCGCAAAAATCACAAGGATAAGCGCCGCAGCTCCCAACCCGATGGTCAGCGCGGGGCGCTTGACTTTGGGTTTGGCCGTTGCTTGCGACGCAGCCTGCGGCACGACCGGCGGGGTGCCGGAAACGCGCTCCGTGCGAACTCCAGGCGAAGGCGTATTAACCACGGGCTGACCCGCGTAAAGTTCGGCTTCGAACTGCGCCATGTCTCGGGTACGGTAATCGGCGCGGATGGCCAGCGCATGAAGCAGCGCGCTTTCCTGCGCGTGGGTCAGCGCGGCGCCAAAGTCGCTGGGCGGCGTAAGAACGGCTTCGTTGGTCAGGCGGTCGAGCGCCTGCGGGGGCATGACTCCCGTCATCAGCCGGTACATGGTTGCGGCCAGTGCGTAGATATCCGTCCAGGGGCCCTGCTCTCCGCGCGTGCGGTACTGCTCTTCCGGCGCAAACCCGTGCTTGACGTTGATGGTGTTGGAGTGCTCGCCGGAAACGGACATCTGCCGCGCCGCGCCAAAGTCCAGCAGCACCAGCGTGCCGTTCCTGCGCAGAATGATGTTATCGGGGCTTACGTCCCGGTGCAGCAGGCCGATATCATGCACGCGCTTGAGCGAACGAAGCAGCGGCTGAAACAGCGCCAGCACTTCCGCCGCGGGCAGCTTGCCGCCGCGCTTGGCAACGTACGACTTGAGCGTTTCGCCTTCGACGTAGTCCATTACGATATACGCCGTGCCGTTTTCGTAAAAGAATGAGCGTACGCCTACGATTCCGGGATCGCCGGCGAACTTGGCGAGCGATTTTGCTTCGCTCACAAAGCGCTCCTTACCCTTTTCGAACTGCAGTTCCTTTTCTCCGGCGTATGTCAGTACGGAAATATGCGTATGCGTGTCGCGCGTGACGCACCCTTCCGGATAATACTCCTTGATCGCCACTTTCATTTCGAGGTTCAAGTCCAGCCCGACATACGTAATGCCGAACCCGCCCTGCCCCAGCACGCGCCCGACCATGTACGATCCGGCGAGGATGCTGCCGCAGTCCAACTGATGCGGCGCGTTTTCGCAGGCCGCGTTGTCAAACCCGCAGTGCGGGCAGACTCCTTTGGGTTCGTTGAGCTGCAGCATGCAGTTCATGCAGGTAAATTCAGGATTGATCATAATAACTCCATGTATCCTTGTATTTTTGCAGTGCTCACCAACTTGTTCTTGCCGGCTTGAATAACCCCGGCCAAACTGAATCAATCAATAAACGTGCCGTCGATTTCTTTCTGCCCGCCGCTGTTATAGTCGGTGCAGTAGAGCTCGCCGTTGACGTCCAAAGCATACGCATTGCGGGTTCCCGCATAGATGGCAACGATGTTCTTCCAGGTTCGAACGTTTTTCTGGCCGTATTCGTTGTCGCCAGCGGCAACAACAGTTCCGTCGCGCTTTAAGCCTATCACAAACCGGTCGCCGCATTCAATGGCGATGATATCCGTCCAGTCATCGGCGTCCTTTTGACCGAAGTCATACTCTGCATTTCCGTCAGTCACATCAACATCACCATTTGAGTACAATATATAAGTGCATCTACAACCAACAGCAACATCAATAACATCATTATACTTGTCTACTTCACATTGACCATCTAAATAATAGCCCTTCGCAACTAACTTTTTATCCTTTGTAATTGCAGCAATATGTTCGTCTCCTTTGGCCAACTTTGCGATATCGTACCAGTCGACACAGTCGCTCCTGCCGTAGTCATTTTCATCGGTATTTGGATAAACGGGATATAGTACATACCCGTCCCGTGTCAGCGCAAGCAGCCCGTGGTAACTCACTTCAACTTGAACGATATCCGTTAAACCTTCGATCATGCCAACGTCCAGATACTGCGTGTCAGACCCGGTCACAACCACGCTTCCATCGGAGCGCAGCCCCGCCAGCAGATCGCCGTAACCAGAAATCTGGGCAATATTCGTCCAGTATGATGCGTCGATTGCGCTCTTGCTTCCGCCAAAGACGGAAACGGTTCCGTCCGAGTTCAGCGCCGCAGAATAATGCGATCCCGCCGCGAGCAAGCCTTCGTATACCTGCCCGACTTGAAAATGGTAGCCTTGCTCCTCCGTCGGTTCAGGCGCAAGCGTCGGTTCGGCTGTAATCTGCGGCGCGCTTGTCGCCTCCGGCGCATTCACTTCCCCCGACTGCTGCGCATTGAACGCAACCACCGCCGTTTCGTCCGTATCTTTTGTTTGGCCGGAGAGTTTGAGCACCAATACCAGCAACAGCGCCAGCGCTACCGCGCCGCAGCCGATCAGCACCGGCAGTAAAAATTTCGGCTTGCCGGGCGTTCCCTGTGTTTTTTCGTAATGGTCGAACCCTGCGGGTTTCGGCTTTTCCGGTTGTTTGACCGGCTTTACCGCCGTCCGAGAAAGCTCTCTGAGCAACTGATCCATGCTGGAAATTCGATCCTGAGAACGCACCGCTAGCCCGTGCATGACCGCCGCTTCCTGCACGGGGGTCAAGTCCGCGCCCAGCCGGTTCGGTGGGGTGATCGGCATGTCGCTCGTCAGCCGGTCCAGCGCCTGCGGCGGGTTTACGCCCGTGGTGAGGCGGTAGATGGTTGCGCAAAGCGCGTAGACGTCCGTCCACGGCCCCTGCTCGCCGTGCGTGCGGTACTGCTCTTCCGGCGCGAACCCGTGCTTGACGTTGATCGTGTTGGAGTGCTCGCCGGTCATGGAAATCTGCCGCGCCGCACCAAAGTCGAGCAGCACCGGCATGCCGTTCTTTTTAATGATGATGTTGTCCGG
This sequence comes from Christensenellaceae bacterium, assembly GCA_963674535.1. Classification (GTDB taxonomy): domain Bacteria; phylum Bacillota; class Clostridia; order Christensenellales; family CAG-138; genus UBA7703. The sequence goes on from OY771363.1 coordinate 3,107,944, forward strand.
GCTGATGTCGCGGTGCAGCAGCCCCGCTTCGTGGACGCGCGAAAGGGAAGCGCAAAGCGGCTTGATAAAGCCGAGCACCTCCGCCGCCGGAAGCCTGCCGCCAAAGCGCGCCGCGCGGGCTTTGAGCGTTTCGCCTTCCACAAAATCCATTACGATATACGCGGTGCCGTTTTCATGAAAGAACCCGCGTACGCCAACAATGGACGGCTCGTCGGCGAACCTTGCCAGAATCTGCGCTTCGCTGACGAACTTTTCCTTGCCTTTTTCGAAAAACGCTTTCTTTTCGCCGGGCAGCGGAACAACGGAGGTATGCGTCCGCCCGTCGCGGGTAACGCAGCCTTCGGGGTAGTATTCCTTGATCGCTACCTTGAGGTTCAGGTTGAGGTCGAGCCCGATATACGTTATTCCGAAGCCGCCCTGACCAAGCACGCAGCCGACCAGATATGTTCCCGCGAGAATGCTCCCGCATTCGAGCTGGTTTGCCGCGTTTTCTGCGGTCGCGTTATCGAACCCGCAGGCAGGACAAACTCCTTTGGGTTCTTCCAGCTGCGCCATGCAGTGCATGCAGATCATGCCTGGATCAATCATATGTTCTCCCTTTTTCATTCAGCCGGTTTCTCCGGTCGTCTTTTCCCGTCACCATAGTTTGATTCCGGTTACGTTGCATTGCCCGGTGCTGTTACTGCCGGTTGCAACAAGCGTTCCGTCAGATTTCAGTCCAACGGTGTGCCGTCTGCCTGCCGCAATGGCTACGATATCCGTCCAACTAGATACGTTGCATTCTCCATAGCGATTGCTTCCAACCGCGACAACGGTTCCGTCCGACTTTAGCCCCACGGTGTGTTCGTCCGCCGCGGCTATCGCGACAATGTCGGTCCAATCCCCAACATCGTCTTCTCCGACCCAATCCTTACCCAGAGCAATCACCGTGCCGTCCGAGCGGATGCAGAACGTGGATGTTCCGCCCACATCCCCACCCACGATATTCCGAAACGACTCCGTATCGCACTGGCCAAGATCGTCATAACCCGCCGAGAGCACCGTCCCGTCGTTGCAAATTCCAATGATATGCTCTGCTCCGGCGTCGATTTCGTAAAGATTCGTCCAGCTTTCACAGCCGGCGCGGTTTCCCTTGTTGTTTCCGGTAAAATAAACCTGCCCGGTTTTCGAAAGCCCTACCGAATGTTGAAAACCGCTGTCGACCTGTATGATGTCTTTCCAACCGTCAACGTTGTCTTCGCCATGGTCGCTTTCCCCGGTGACCAATACCGTCCCGTCCGATCGAAGCGCGATAACGGTAAATTCGTAAGCGGAAATCTGCACGATCTCCGTCCAATCCTTGGTATGAATCCCGCTTCCGCCCAGACGAACCACCGTCCCGTTGCTCATAACGGCCAGTGTAAAGTCCGCGCCAGCAGCGATCAGCCCCCTGTACGCCTGCACGTTTGCCTGCGCGGAAGAATGCGGCCATTCGAACGTTTCGGGAAGCACGTACGTGCCGGGTTGTTCCTGCTCGGGAGTGGGCGAAGATTCCAGCGCCGCTTCTGCAGTCGGCTCGCTGTTTGGTGCAAGCGTCGCTTCCGCGCTGCCCGACTGCGCATTTGCCGTCAGTAATTCGACGGAATGCGTTCTGTCTTTGTTGACCAGTATAACCAGCGCGATACAGGCAATCAGGCAGGCGGAAAACCCGAGTATTGCTGCCTGCTTCCAGCGGTTCCGGCTCTTCTCGCCGCCTTTATGGGCTTTCGAGTCCTTCCAAAACAGTTCTTTTTCAAGCTGTAAAAGACTGCGCGTCCGTTCAGAAGCGCGTACCTTCAGCCCGTGCAAAATTGCATTTTGCTGTGCGCTGGTAAAATCCGCGCCCAGTGCGTTCGGCGGCGTTAAGCCGCTATTGCTCATCAGGCGGTCCAGAGCGTTCGGCGGGGTAACCCCCGTCGTCAAGCGGTATATGGTTGCGCACAACGCATAGATATCCGTCCAGGGGCCTTGTTCACCATGCGTTCGGTATTGCTCCTCCGGTGCAAATCCATGCTTTACGTTGATCGTGTTTGAGTGCTCGCCGGACAAAGACATCTGCCGTGCCGCCCCGAAATCCAACAGCACCAGCGTTCCGTCCGGACGGCGAGTGATATTGTCGGGACTGATATCCCGATGCAAAAGCCCCGCTTCATGCACGCGCATAAGCGACAAAACGAGTGGCCGAAACAACGTAAGCGTCTCCGCTGCCGAAAGTTTGCCGCCGCGGTTGGAGACATACTTTTTGAGCGTTTCCCCCTCGGCGTAATCCATGACGATATAGGCGGTGCCGTTTTCCTGAAAGAATGTACGTACGCCGATCACGCCCGGTTCACCGGAAAATCGCGCCAGAATTTGCGCTTCCCGCACGAAATGTTCTTTGCCGCTTTTAAACGCTTCACCGCGCACACCCGGCAGGGGCCTTACGTCGGAATAGGTATGAATATCCCGCAGAACACAACCTTCCGGATAGTATTCCTTAATGGCAACCTTGATGCCGAGGTTGAGATCCCAGCCGATATACGTAATGCCAAACCCGCCCTGCCCCAGTACGCAGCCAACCAGATACGTCCCCGCGAGAATGCTCCCGCAGTTGAGCTGGTTGGGCGCGTTTTTTGCGGCGGCGTTGTCAAACCCGCAGACCGGGCAAACGCCGTTCGGCTCATGCAGGCTTGACATGCAGCGCATGCAGAGCAGTTCCGGGTTCATGGATGTCCTCCTTGGTTGGTTCCTTGTGCAGTCAGCACGTTATGTCTCAAGCCGCAATAGATACGCCCCGTCCCGAATCAATTTCAGGCGATAGAACGATGAATTACCAGGCATCGACGGTCGCGTTGGGCAGGATTGAGCGAACCTGATCTGCATATTCAGCATCCACTGCTATATATTGAATCGGCAGCCCTTTCAGCGGAGAAAAGTCGCTGATCTTCGTTCGCATAATCCAAACCGAGCTCAGTTTTTTCAGGTTTGAGAGCACACTGATATCCTTCACATCTATCCCTATGAGCCAGAGTGTCTCCAGTTTGGTCAGGTTTTTCAGCGGAGTGATGTCCCGAACCTGCGAGTTGTCAAAGGAAATGGTCGTCAGGTTGGTGAGGTTTTTGACAAACGACAAATCCGAAAACGGGCATCCATCGAGCATCAGATAGGTAAGTCCAGTATGAGAAGCAATCTGCTGCATATCGGAATCGTCCAGCGTGCAGTAGGTCAGATTCAGAGTTTGCAGATTTGTCATAGCATCCAGCGAAGGAAGCTCCGTAATCTCTACTCCGCTTAGCGACAGCGCGTCCAGATACGTCAGGTTTTGCAGAAAGTCAAAATCCGATGCTCCGGTTTCGCTCAACGAAAGGCTCGTCAGGTTTGTCATGCTGCCGATTTGCTCAACGGAGGATACCGGGCAGTCCCGAATATTTAGATAATACAAGTTGGAAAACTGCGCCAGTTCACCAGCGTCAATACTGCCGCAGTTGCTCAGAGAAAGCATGTTAATGTTGAGCTTCTCCCCTGCGCCCGCCAGCACAACCTCGTCGCAGTCGGAAATCGAGAGGTCGCATAAGTAATCGCAGCCGGAAAACAGATTCAGGTCGATGTTTCCGCAGGCGTCCAGTAAAACCGTATTCAGGCTGAGGCAGTTTTTCAGAGATTCCAAACCAGACACGTTTACCGCATACACCTTCAAAGTAGACAAGCCGCTGAAGTTCGCTAAGTCCGCCAGCGAAATCGTCTGATTGGAAATCGGCAGTGAGGTTTGCCCATTGTCAACCGAATAGGTGTTGTCGTACGTGTTGATATAGGGCCAGACGGATTCGTCGTTAACATACAGCGTATCCCCTACGATTTTTAAATCGTTGATGTACGCCACATCTCCCGTCGTAATCGCTTCGCCTTCGCTCTTGCCCAGAGCACTGCGAATTCCCGCCTCGATAGTGGGATCCTGCCAGTCGATAACGGTTGTTGACTCGCGAGACGCAGCGGCTATGGATTGCGCAGGTGCCGGTGCAGGCGCCACGCCGTAAATGGAAATGATGATCACCAGAAACAGCACCAGCATCAGACCACTGCCCGACAAAGCGACAATTGAGGCGGTTCTCTCTTTCTTATCAACCTCTTTAGCGCGCTTGAAAACACCCATTTTGAAGCAGAGCCAAATCAGGCATGCGGCGTCTGTGCAGATTAAAACGAAGGCGAGCGACCCGCCAAGATAGCCGGAACCAAATACCGTCAATATGAACATCACCACAACGGCAATATAAGTGGCAGTGGTGCGGATTTGGTTTGCCTTTTTCGGCTTTGCTTCTGCTTGCCCTGCATCGCCCAGCGGTACTGCGCCGGGCGTATTTCCCGCGGAAGCTTCGCTGTTTTTCGCGGGTTCCGTGCTCGCAGGTTGCGGCTGCGTCACAAACGATGACTGCGGAGTTGCCGGTGCAGCGGGTTCCACGCTCCTTGACAGCGGCTGTGTCACAAAGGACGACTGCGGTGCTGTCGGTTCGGCGGGTTCCACGCTCCTTGACAGCGGCGGCGTCACAAAGGACGACTGCGGATCTGCCGGCGCGGCGGTTTCCACGCTCGTTGACAGCGGTTGTGTCACAAACGACGACTGCGGAGCGGTTGGCGCGACGGGTTCCACGCTCCTTGACAGCGGCGGCGTCACAAACGACGACTGCGGTGCTGTCGGCGCAGAGGGATCATAAGAAACGCTCACCGGAGACGTTGCAAAAACCGTTCTCTCTCCGCCGTAAAGTTCTTTTTCCAGCTGCCGCACGTCCCTTGTCCGGTCGGAAGCGCGCACCGCCAGGCCGTGGATAATCGCCGCTTCCTGCGCGGGCGTAAAGTCCGCGCCAAGCTGATTTGGGGGTGTGAGCAGCGTGCCGTCGGCCATGCGGTCGAGCGCTTCCGGCGGCGTCCTGCCCGTGGTGAGGCGGTAAATTGTTGCGCAAAGCGCGTATACGTCCGTCCAGGGGCCCTGTTCGCCGCGCGTGCGGTACTGCTCTTCCGGCGCGAACCCGTGCTTGACGTTGATCGTGTTGGAGTGCTCGCCTTCTGCGGAAATCTGACGCGCGGCGCCAAAGTCGAGCAGCGCCAGCGTCCCGTCCGTTTTGAGCATGAGGTTGTCCGGGCTGATGTCGCGGTGCAGCAGGCCGCTGTCGTGCACGCGCGCGAGCGAACGGAAGATCGGCTGAAACAGAGAGAGCACTTCCGCCGCGGGCAGTTTTCCGCCCCTGCGCTGCGCGTAGGACTTGAGCGTTTCGCCCTCCACGAAGTCCATTACGATATACGCCGTTCCGTTTTCGTAGAAGAACGTACGAACGCCGACCACGCCACTGTCGCCGGGGAATTTTGCAAGCGCCTTGGCTTCGTTGACGAACCGCTCCTTCCCCTTTTGAAAGTACACTTCCTTGGGGCCCGCGTACGTCAAAACAGAAACGTGCGTATGCGCGTCGCGGGTAACGCACCCTTCGGGGTAATATTCCTTGATTGCAACCTTGATGTCCAGGTTGAGGTCCCAGCCGATGTAGGTGATTCCAAACCCGCCCTGGCCAAGCACCTTGCCGATGAGGTAGGTGCCCGCCAGAATGCTGCCGCATTCCAGCTGGTGCGCTTCGTTGGAGACCGCGGCATTGTCACAGCCGCACCGGGGGCAGACGCCTTTTGGCTTCGTCAGCTGCGCAAAGCAGCTCATGCATGTTTCTTCCGGTTTCAGCACGTATCTGTTTCTCCTCGACGTAAATTAGCGTTGTTCCCAGAACACGCGGTACTCAAACGAACCCATCTGGAGCACGTCCCCCGAATTCAGGCAGACAGGGCGCACGATGGGCGCGCCGTTGAGCAGCGTTTTGCTCTTTTTGCTTTTTTCCTCCACCCAAACCGCGCCGTCCTTCCAAAGGAGACGGCACTGCACGGGAGCGATAATCGGATCATCCGAAAGAATCAGCTGCGCGTTCTTCGGGTTCTTGCCGATGGCAAAGCTCAGCGGCATGGTGATTTCGCAGCAGATTTTTTCCTTTTCACCGAGACGCACCACGCAGATATCCGGCGCGCTGGATACGCCTGGCGTTTCTTCCGAGACGGTGCCAAAGCGAACGACCGTGCCGGGCGCCGGCGCCTTGCTCTTTTTCTTCTTCTTGCTGAGTCCAGCCAGCAGAAGAATCAGCGCAATAACGACGACAACCGCCGCGCCCGCCGTCCAGAGCACCCAGACAGGCAGCGCAAGCAGCTCTTCCTTTACAGTGTCGAAAAAGCCCTGCTTCTCGTCGTTATCAATGACCGGCTGGGGCGACTCCTCCGCCGCCGCGGTGGGTTCCGCCGTGGGTTCCGAGACGGCTTCCGCCAGCGGCAGATTCGCAAGCGAAAGCGTCTGCGTATCGGAAACCGTTCCGGAATTTGCGGCAAAAGTCAGCGTCACTTCCGCGCTGTCCCCCTGCGTAACCGCGCGAACGGCCGCACTATCCAGAACGGCAATGAAGTTCATATTGTGCTGCGCCAGAATTAAATCCGCCGCGCTTTCCACCGTGACGCCATCGGTCTTGAGCATCTGACTCAGGCCGCCGGGCGACTGGCGCGCAAAGCCGGAGATCGTCTTTGCCGCTTCCACGCGTTCAACCGTCTTGGTGTTGTACGTCAGCGCGATCGTATAGATCGGTACGTTCGAAGTTAAAATCTGGTTGGAAAGTTCCAGCGCGGAGATGCCGCTGGAAGAGTTGTCCAGCCCGTCCGCCATAACGATCAGGCACTTCCGCGGGCGCAGAGAGCGATCCGTCCCGCTAAGCATTTTGAGCGCGTCGGACATGGTGGAATACAGATCAGTTCCGCTTTCGTCCTTTGCCAGCGCATCAATCGCTGCGTTCAGCTTGTCCGCATCATCCGTAATATCCGAAGCTGCAATTTTCCCGCCCAGCGGCGCAATCAGAGCGTTGTCCTGCGTACCCATGCCAGCAAGAATCCGCTCCGCAATGCTCTTCATATCCGGCAGGGCGCGCTCGGTCACGGCGGTGTTGGTATCGAAGAGAATCACGTACGTCGTGCCCGGGTCGGCGTAGGAAATCGGGTTGACGCTCTTGAGCTCTACGGGCTGGCCGTCGATCTGGACGCTCAGCGTTTCCTCCATGGGCGCTTCCGGCGCGCTGGAGTAGAATACAACCTGGTATACGTCCCCGCTGGCGTTGCCGCCCGCAATATGCAGCTGCGCATCATCCTGCGCAAGCGCGGACTGCGCGCCCGGCAGCAGAATTGCCAGCACCATGGCGAGCATCAAGAGTTTTTTTATTTGACGAAATCGCATAAGCCTGCCTCCTGAACAATGAATTTGCTTTAAGTTTGTAAGCGTTCCCGGTCGAAAGCCGCCAAACAGCGGCGCTAATAGATTCGAACCGCAACCGCGGAGTTGTTGTCGTTCTTCTTTTCGGCGCGGCGTCGGATATACTTTTTCATTTGCTCCAGCCAGTCCTTGGCACTCTTGGTGCGCTTGAGCTCCTTTTGCATGTCTTTTTCCAGAACGTATTCCCAAAACCCGTCCGTGCACAGTAAAAGCGCGTCCCCCGGAACCGGCGCGCCGGGCAGGAGTTTGATCTCCGGCGTGGCGCTTCCTTCGCTGCCCAGAGAGCGGAGCAGCCTGCTGCGGTCTTCGTGAAAGCGAATCTGCTCTTTCGTGATTTCGTTTGCCAGCACCGCAAGCTGAGAAACGCTGTGGTCGGTAGACTGGTAGGCGATCTCCCCACCGTGGAAATAATAAATCCTGCTGTCGCCGACATGCAGAAGCGCAAGCATCTCCCCATCCGTCAGCGCCATGGCAAGCGTTGTTTTCATCTTGAGCTGTTCGGTCTGTTTGGCCAGCACCGCCAAGTTAAGCTCCGCAGAGACCGCCCGGAGTGTTTCTTCCTTTGGGGGCGCCAGCCGCGGCAGGCTGGCTTCCAGCGCGGAAAGCGCGGTGGAAGAGGCGATCTCCCCGCCGCCATGGCCGCCCAAGCCGTCCGCGACGGCAACAAGCAGCGTACTTTCCTGCAGGCGGCAGAGCGTCGAGTCCTCGTTGACGTCCCTGCCCCCAATATTGGAATATGCCGCGTTATCAAAGCGCATGTTGTCTCCTTTGGTCCACTGCCGCCCGGTGCGGGAGCGTCCTTTGCGTCAGGACTGCCCAATCTCCACCAGCACGACCGTAAAGTATTCTTTGCCGATTATAAACCCCGCGCCGACGGGCAGCATCTGTTCCTCGCCCGCGTGCAGCAGCGCGCCTTCGGCAATCTGCGTTCCGAACCGCGAGCCGACGTCCCGCAGCACAATGCACTTTGCCGCGGCGTTTGCGCGGATTTCGCAGTGTACGCGGCTGACGCCGGTTGCGTCCGGCGGAAAAACGATGCCGCAGCGGTTTGCGTCCCGCCCCAGCAGAAGCGGGTCGTCCGTGAGCGGAAACGTGTTGCCGACGTACACGCCGGAAGCACAGAAAATGCCCATCTGCGTCTGCGGAGCGACCACCCTGCTCCCGCCGCGCTCGGCGGACGTTTTGCGCTGAAACGCGCCTCGAATCTGATCCGTTCCCTGCCGCAGCAGCAACAGCAGCGACTTTGCGGGAGCCGTTTCACCCGAGATGGCGCGTGTCTCCCCCGCGGAGGCGCTCAGCCGCGCTTTCATCTCCGCCGCGCTGGAGAACCGCGCGCTGCGCTCCACCGACATGCCCTTGAGGATTGCCGCTTCCATGGAAGCGGAAATCGCGGCGCCAAGCTGCGTCGGCGAAACCAGTTCGTCCTTTTGGGCCCGCTGGAGGGCGGGCGGCGGAACCGTTCCGGTCAGGCAGTAATAAATGGTGCTGGACAGCGCGTAAAGATCCGACCAGGGGCCTACGTCGCCATCCTGATAGTACTGTTCTACGGGCGCATAGCCCTGCTTGACGATGAGCTGGATATTGCGCAGGTCGTCCCGTGAGCGGGCGTATGCCGCGCCGAAGTCGATGAGCTTGACCCCGCCGCTTCGGCATAAAAAGATGTTGTCCGGGCTGACGTCGCGGTGGATGACGCCGCTTCTGTGGATATAGTCCAGCGCGTCCAGCACGGGCGAAAACGTCTGCAGGGTTTCCGCGGCGTTCAGCCGCCCGCCTGCCTGCGCTACGCGATGCTTGAGATCGTATCCGTCGAGGTATTCCATGCTGAAATACGCCGTGTTGTTTTCTTCAAACAGCTTCTCAACGCTCACAATTCCCGGATAGCCGCGCAGGCGGTAGATCGTCTGCGCCTCCTTTAAAAACTGCTCGCGCCCGCGGCGGAACGCATCCGCACCGGTGGCGCTGCTGATAACGACCGTATCCCCCGCCTCGCGAAAAGCGGCTTCCACGGGAAAGTATTCCTTAATCGCAACCCGCCGGCCTTCCGGCAGGCGTAGCGCGATATAGGTAATGCCAAACCCGCCCGCGCCAAGCACCGTGCCGAGCAGATAGCAGCCATGCAGAACCGTGCCGCATGGCAGAGCATACGGCACGGGCTGTACGGTTTCGGCAATGCTTCCGCAGCTCCTGCAGACGCCGTTTTCCACGGCGTTCTGCATGCAGTGATAGCATAGTTTTTGCGTCTGGAAACTCTCCAACTGTTACCTCGTCCGCGTCGGGCGCAGTTCTGCGCCCATTACGGTTTTATTTCACGCGGAAGCCGTTGTCCTTGGAAGCAAGATAAAACGCTTCCCCGATCGGAACGGTGTAGGGCTTGTTGGGTTCAAGTTTCGTTCCGTTCTCCAGGAAGGTGCCATAGGAAGAGCCGAGGTCGGTGACCACGACGCCCTGCGCAATTTCCTGCACGGCGCAGTGCGCGCTGCTGATACCCGGCGTCTTTGCAGGGAACACCACCTGGCACTTGGCCGGATCGCGGCCAATGACGAGTTTGCCCTGCACGGGGTACGTTTTTCCGCCCAGCGAGCTGGCCTGGCCGACATTTGTAATCTGCCTGCCCTTGAACGGCGCGGAAGAAGGCCGCGGCGTCGGTGCGGGTTCGGGGTTGGGCGCAACATATTCGTTCGTCTGTTTCTTTTTGTTCTTGAGCGTAAGCACGATCACCAGCGCGATGATCGCGGCGGCCGCAACGCCGATTGCCGCAAAGACATACCAGGGCAGGCTCGGCGTCGGTGCGGGTTCGGGCTCCGGCGCGGGCAGTTCGTCCGTCGTAACCGGCGCAGCAGAACCGTCGGTTCCTTTCGTGTAAGGATAGCCCATGGTCTCGAAGTAGTCCATGGCATAATCGATATAGAGCGCGTACCCAAGGCCGGTTCCAACGTCAGGATTGGCAGCCTGTGTGTTGATGCCGATGACGTTGCCGTTGGCGTCCACCAGCGGGCCGCCGGAGTTGCCGGAGCTGATAGCGGCGTCAATTTGAAGGAAGCTCACATCCCCTTCCATGAAAGACTCTTTTGTGATGCTCCCGCTCGTAATGGTAACGTCTTCCACATTGGAGCTGACGATGCCGCTCGTGTCGTCCGCAATGCCCGGAAATCCCAGCGTATAAACTTTGTCCATGATACCCACGGAGTCTGCGCTGAGCATCTTAAGCGGCTGGCGCAGCGTGGTCGGCGCTTCCAGACGGAGCACTGCAAGATCTACGCCGTTGGTGAAGATTTTGAGCACTTTTGCCGTCATGGTCGAGTCTTCGTTGTAATCGTCAAATACGACGTCCACTTCGTCCGCCGTGCCAAGCACGTCCCCTGAGTAAGGATCGTAAACCGTGACGACATGCGCGTTGGTAATGATATACTCCACGGGTTTTCCTTCTTCGCCGACGAAGAAGCCTGTGCCCATCTGGCCGGACGGTTCTCCATCCAACGTATAGGTAAATACGATTCGGACAACGCCGTTGCGCGCGTCGGCAACGGGGTTATCGGACGCAGCTGCGCTCGTAACCGTCAGCGACAGCGCCAGCAGCAGGGTCAAAATCAGTGCGACCCATTTCTTGGTAGATTTCATACGATTCCCTCCCTAGTCGATTCCAATTTGCGATTTATTAGTTGCATTGTGATTCGCGCGCTCCTGTCACAGGGCGCCGAACCGTTTGAAGATGTTTTAGAAGATGCGGAACACGACCGCCGTGAGGTTGTCCTGATGCGGATCGCCCTTGGCAAGCACCATCCGCTCAATCCGTTCGGCGGCGGCAGGCGCGTTGTCCGAAAGCGCGTGCGCAATTTCGGCATTGGTCAGCTCGTTGAACACGCCGTCCGTCATCAGAATAATCCAGTCGCCCGCCAGCAACTGCACCGGCTGGTTGTTGTAGTCGATCGAGCAAAGCTCGCCCATGCCGATGTAGCTCGTGAGCGCTTTCCGCTGCGAATCGGCGGAGGCGGCTTCAAAGGAGATTTCATGGCAGGCGGCCTTTTTGTCCAGATCGGACTCATACGTATGCGGGCGCGTCAGCTGGACGACCCCGCCGCCGCGCACTAGGCAGATGCGGCTGTCGCCCACGCTGGCAAACCAGAGGCTGCCGTCCTGAATCAGCGTTAAGAGCATGGTCGAACCGCCATGGCTCTTGACCCCACCGGTCACGGCGTTGCCCGCTTCGTTCGCTTTTTCCACCAGGTACAAAAGCTTCTGCGGCATCGTCCAGGATTCCGGCAGAGACGGGAATTCCCGCATCACGGAAGAAGTGACGCCGCCGCTGACGAGTTCGCCGTCCGCGAGCCCGCCCATGCCGTCCGCAACGACCGCCAGCACGCCCGCGTGGCGGCAGAGCTTGCCATCGGTCAAATCGGAGATGGCAAAGGAGTCTTCCTGATTGCCGCGCTTGCCGATATGGTGCGCGTTGCCAACTTCCATTCCGCTGGCTTTCAGAGCCGCGCCGCGAGCGGGAATCCGCTTATGCTGCTTGCGCTTCTGGCGGATCATTGCGCGGATTAAAAAAACCGTTGCGCAAAGCAGCGCCGCGACGGCGATAAACAGCCCCAGGATTAAATCCTTTTGTCCGCCGTCGGCAGCAGCAGGCAGCGGCGTTCCTTCCGGATTGACGGACGCCGCGACAAGCGTGCTTGCCACCGGCGTGGGGTCTGGCGTCGATCCTGCGACAGGCGTCGATTCGGCGGGGGCAGGCGTCGTGCCGGCCGCAGCCGAAGGCGACGCCGCGCTGAATCCGGGATCCGTTTGGAACCCTGCGTCGGGCGTTGCGTTATCGCTTGCAAACGGCGCACATCCAAAAAAAGCTGTTCCGTACTCGATCATTCCCAAGAAAACTCCTCTCCGCAAAGCGGAACAAATGTCAGCGTGGTTTGCCCGAGCAGTACGCGGTCGAACGCGCGCAGTTCGCGCGACTGGTGCGGCAGCAGCAGTTCGTCGTTAACGCGGATTAAGTTCCTGCCTTCGCCCGCTTCAAAGTAGAACCGGCGCGAGCGGCTGTCGTACGCCACATGGGACATGTTATCCTTTGAAATCGAGCTGTCGTTGAGGATTCGAATCTGCGCGCCCGTTCCGCGGCCCATCGAGTTGTTGCCGCTGCGAATGCGGAAATCCGATCCCTTGTCAGGACCATCCACGCAGACAAACCAGCCGACCACGGGGTCGAACGTCTTGCCGGCTTCGTCCTTGGGCGTGAGCGCAACCGTCACTTCGCTGCCGGACTGCAGCGGCACGGTAACGCCGATGTCGTCTGCGGCGGCAGAACTGTTCCATCCGCCGCCAAAACCGGGATCTACGGTTCCCGCCGTCGTGCTGTCCAGCGGAATCGTACGGTTGTCCGAACTCGTCGCCGGATTACAGTATGGGCACTGGTCAAACTTGGACTTGTCGAAGTAGTGTCCGCTGGGACAACGCTGCATGTTCATGAGTTTACCCCCTGATTCATATAGATGTATGGATTTTTTATCAACAATAGAAGCTTTTTAATAAGCCTTTATTTGCGTCTAGAAAACTGTGCCAGGCACAAAAGTCTTTAATAAGAGCCCTTATTTGCGTCTGCAAAACTGCGCCAGGCAGCGAGTTCGTTTATTCCAGATAAAACGCGTTCGCGCCGGAGGAATCGAAGGTGATCGTCGTTCCGCGCGCCAGTTTGCAGGGCTGCCCCGCGGGCAGGCGGGTGCCGCCGGCAAGATAGGTGCCGTTACGCGACATGTCTGTGACATAGTAACAATTTTCCGAAGAGCTGAACCGCACGAGGCTGTGTTTTCTGCTGATGCGCGGCATGTCCTTGGGAAACACGATCTGGCAGGAACGCGCGTCCCTGCCGATGGCGACCGTCGGGCTTTTCGAAAGGTCGAACCGCGCGCCGGAAAACGTGCCGCGCGTGCAGACCAGCGCGCCCGCTTTCTTTTCCAGCGGCGGGTCGCCCATGATGGTGTCGTGCGAACCCGTAGGCATGCGGTAGAGCTCGCGGGAGAGAACATCCCTTCGATAGCTCAGCACAACAGCAGCAATCAGGCACGCCACGCCGAGAAAAACGCCGAACCGGACGTTAACAAGACTGTCGGTCAGCAGGCTCTGCGACGCCTCCGCTTTAATGTAAAGCAGCGCAACCATCAATATCGCGCCCAACCCCAATGAGATGAAGCGAAATACTTGCGTCAGCTTATCTATTTTTTTAAACAGCGCGACGAGCGAGAGCAGAATTGTGGCATAAAAGGTCAGCCCGACAGCCTTGAGCGCAATCAGCGTAAACGCCGCCTCCGAGGAGTAGTCCATGGCCATGTTGATTGCGTCGCCGCTGAGCGCCGGGTTAAAAGCAATATCGTGATAACTAAAGGAGCCGACGAGCGGCGAGCTGATAAGCGGGGTGAAAAGAAGGATGGCAGCGCCAATAAAGGTCAGAGCAATTACGCAGAATTCTCTCGCCGTCCATACCGAAGAACGGAGGCCGCCACTGAGCGGTCTCCCGCAGAAAACGCAAACGGCCCCATCGTTTGCCTTTCCGCACGCCGGACAATATCGCATTGTGTTCCCCTTCCAACCAATCCGTTGCTTGCATATACAATAACTATAATGTAACCCATTTTAGCATGTGTTACAAGGTTGAATGGTTGATAATTCATCTATAAAACTACTATTTTCTACAATTATTCGATGTAATATATTGCCGTTCGATTTGACTGCGAAACGATTTTTCTCCTGTTTCGATTTTCGCCGCAAAACGCACGAGTTTCTTGCATTGCGCCAAGGAGTTGACAAAACATCCACCCTGTTTTTAAGGTACCTGCGTATACTTGCGTTACAAAGATTGTTATAAAGGAGCTTGAACGAAATGAGAAACCTGATCGGCACCAGCATCCCGGCAAACTACTTCCGCGGCGCGGAGGCCGTTGGCGGCAAGCTGCTCTTTGACGAAACCGGCATGACGTTTCAGTCCCACAGTTTCAACGTCAGCACCGGGGAAACGCGAATCGGCTACGGCGATATCCTCTTAATCAAGGAGCGCAACACGCTCGGCATCGTGCGCAACGGCATTTCGGTCTTCTCCGAAAACGGCTTTGAGCACAAGTTCGTCGTCAATGGCCGCGAGGAGATCATTGAGTTTCTGACGATGCAGTCGAAAAAGTATCGGGGAAAGTAAGAGCGGGAAGGCTGGGGGAATTATATAGGTAGGAATGAACAAGCCCGCAAGATGATTGCGGGCTTAACGCGATTGCTTATACATTCATTTATTCAGATAACTTTCTTGGCATAATACCTGTTTTCGAATGAAGTAAATGAAGCGCCGACCGGTTCCGAACGAACCATTGCTCCTGTCAGGAAGCTACGGCGAGGTTACTTCGAAGGTTCGATTACCTGCTCAATCGTATCTATCACGACTCCGCCAGGTTTCAATATCTTTAACGTCAGCTCAAACCGTCCGTCTTCCATATTCTTCATGCCGGCCGGCCACCAACGGCTTGGTACGTCAATTTGTACAATTCCGGCGCACTGAGGCGGAATGACGCTGTTTGTGATCCGCGGAGAAAGATCTGTTCCGTTTATCGACATCTTTGCCGTATAAACACCCAGTGCATCGTCTTGCGACTTATTGACCAGTAAAAATTCTATACAGTTATGCGCTTCCAGCGTGCCGTCCCCATAACTTGGCCTGACGGCTGAAACGTAATTGAATCCTCTGTAGATCAGCTTATATGTCGAAGTTTCCTTCCACACAACACCGCTTCCATCCAACGAACGAATGTGCCCCTGCTCCAGCGCGTCCGGCGTAAAGTCGGCCCATAAAAAACCGCCGACAAAATGATCCGGCATATCCGATGCCAGAAACGATACTGTACGGCGCTGCAGCTCCGGATTGAAACCGGTGGAATCCGACAAATCAAACGAAAAGACGGTATAACCGCCGTTGGGGAGGTAAAATTGAACGTTTCGCCCGGTCATGGTTCCGTCCAAAGCCAGATTGGCCACTCCGGAGTTTGCCAACAGCGCGTCGGGTTTTCCATAAAGCGAGGACCCGCCCATAATATAGAACAACCGCTGCGTATTTTGGTCGTAGACCTCCCTGTCGATCCAGAATATATCGTTCAGATCCGCACTCACAAAGGTTTTTTCGTTAAATTTGGATACGGCAACCGAGCTGTCGCTCAATACCGGATGCGGCTGAACATAATCTTCAGGGCAATCCGGGTTCGTGTAAAGCCCGGATTTTGCATACATCGTCAAAGACCCGTCAAACCGCATCAAAGCCACATCTACTGTAACATTCTGAATCTGCGTGATATTCATGAGTTGATCCGTGGTTTCGTCCAGTTCCGCTACCAGGGTAATGCTCGTTTTTGCATTATTTTGAAAGACAGAAATATTGTCCGATTTCACCCTTGGATAGAGCACGAATCCCCATCCGTTGACAGACGCAAAACCCGGCGCAATTAAATATAAAGTATTATCACTGTTTTCGATTATAAGTGTAATAGAAATACTCTGATTTTGAACGTAAGTAATCCGCTTGGCGCTGACCACCGCGCCCTTCACTCCCTTCAGTTCTTGATCCATCTCCACTTCAATCACGCGCGGTTCGGGAGTAGGTTCGGGGCTGGGTGTAGATCCCGCAGTTGGTGTAGCGCTAGGCGTTATTGAGTCAGTCGGTTTCGGTATATTAGCCTCCATGCCATCAGTGTTGGATGCGCAACCCGAAAGAAGCACAAGAACGGCCAGCAAAATTGCTGTAACGATTGCAGCTGTCTTTTTCGCAAATTCCATTTTATTACCCCGTAAACAATAGACATGAATTTTCAGATAAAATGTTGTCTTGAATCAATTCTATCTTTTCGATTTCTCTAATGTCAAGGTGATTTGATATCGTATCAATACTGGAAAAATAAGCCAGCATAACCGCATAGTTTGCTGAGTGAAGCATAATGTTTGTTTAAACAACCAAACAAGAAGCACGTTACAAGTAAAGATCGATAAAATTGATAAACAGTACTATGGTACACAATTCATTCGGACAATTACCAGCTGGGCGGCTTAAAAGCTGGCAAGAAACGGGCAAGAAAACCCGCATTATCGTACGTTATCGTACGAGACCCAAAACGCACAAAACGCCCTTTCGGGCGTTTTGTTTTTGGTAGCGGCGATCTGATTCGAACAGATGACACTCCGGGTATGAACCGTACACGATTTATTGCGAGAATCGGTCTTGTAAGTTCTGATATTCCGCTAATTGCGCGGAGTTTTCAGAGGATAGCAAGTCGACCCTGCATGCGTTTTCCGTTCGAGTGGCAAGAAATTGGCAAGAAAGATTTTTCGTGCATATGACTCTGTTTAGAAACAGAGCTCGAACATGTGCGTTAATCCAAATAATGTGGAAAAAGAGCTGTCGTCTGGCATTTCCAGCCTTGAAGCAATTTTATCCATCAGCTCATATTCGCAGCAGCCGAATTTATTGATGGGTTGTCTATGCAGGAGTATCTTGCTTTCGTTTCCAGCAAAAGGTTACAGCAATGTATTTGCCTCGGAAACACCCTATACAAGGTTGATTCATTACCTGTGATAGGAATCCCTGCGTCCATCGTTCGCCTTTGATTGTTCGGCCAAATATCCGGCGGATTCACGCGGCTGCCCGCTTACAGGCCGTGCGTATGCGGGCTGGTTTCCTTGCGCAGGATGATACCCGCCGGGCTGCCGCTGCTGCGAGTACGCACGGGGGTCATAGTATGGTTGGGCAAACCGCTCCTGCGGAACGCTCGCCTTTTCATATACAGGTCTATCCTGCGAATGGCTGCGCTTCTCATCGCGGCGTTTCTGCTTTTGAAACAGGAATACTGCCGAAAACAGGCCTGTAAACAACGCACAAACCGCAAGAAGGAAGATCAGCCATTTACTCAGGCTGCTCGTAAGAAACTCCATCGCCGGGTTGAACCGGTCGATGACGAAGAAGACGATAAACATCATTCCAATGATGATGCTCGCGTGCGAAAAGAAGCCCCAGATCCGTGATTTATCCTGCATATGCCATTGCCCTCCCGGTAATGAAACCATCAAAAATAAATAATATCGCTCGAAGACCGCCCGCCGTTGGTTGGCTGGCTGATCACATTGCCCTGAAAGACCATCATCGCGGTCGCGCCGCCGTCGAGGTTATAGGCGGTTTTGCAGCCGAGTGAAACGAACGTATTGGCAAGCTCGTCCAGCGTCATCCCGTCGGAATACCCGCTCTGCCTGCCGTCAACCACAATGAAACAGTAATGCCCCGGTTCGTAATACCCTATCGCGCTGCGTGGATTCTTTACCTTAATCTTGCTGTTTGTCGTGTCGCAAGCAACGCCGTTTTCAACCAAGGCCGGGCCGAACGCCCATGCCTGCCACACGAAGTCGTTCAGCATTTCGAGCGCGTTGAACTCGCTTTTTTTGTACAAGTTCAGCGTTCCGTCCCTTTTGAGGATGCAGACGTCGTCGCCCATCACGTCGCGGTACAGAATGCCTTCGCGTACGACAACGCCTTGCTCGCGCGCGCCATAGTAGTCTCCGGATACGGCAAACACCGCGTGATGATCGTTTGCGATTTTCAGCGGCATTTCATGAAACCCGCGCCCGTATGTATCCTTTGCCAGCGCGGTATGGAATGCGTCGATGTTTTTTACCCAAACATCCGCTGCATAGTAAGTCGCTCCGTTCGACTGGATTTTTTGAATTGCGATTCTGGTTGTTTCGCCCTGATAGCTATACAGCGCGCCCTCGCCCGTATCGGTTGACGGAAAAGCTGCCGAAAAGTCTCCGTGCTGAGCGGGTGTATCCGGCGTCGGCGTTGGATCGGGCGCAGGGGAAGCTGTCCCCGTGCCGCCAGAAAGATTCGCGGCAGCCGCTGTGCTCTGCTGCGGCGACTGCGTTTGTGGTGCAAGCGAATTTGCCGCATTCTGCGCAGCTGTCTGCACGCCGGAAGAAGCGCTCACCTTGTCCAAACTTGCAGCGGGAAAGATACGCGGCGCAACCACATAGACGAGCGTAATCGTCAGTACGCACATCAAAAAGATCAGCACGTCCCGTACGATGATCAGCGGCCCGGACAACTGAAATTCACCATTGTTCGAATGCGAGTGTTCCATAATCAATCCTCAGTCGCATCATATGCGCCTGATATGAGAATCCGGCGAGGTCAGCATTAAAATTCGATGAAAATGTTCCCTTCGTAAATTCTTCTGGAATTCTCACGCAATCGTAATGATAGTTTCCCGATTTATACGTATAATCAAAGAAAGGAGTACCGAGCGTATCCGTACTGCCCGCTTCGCGCCAAAGGAGGACTTTTCCCATGAGAATCTTGATCGTTGAAGACGAAGCGGAAATCGTCCGCTTTCTTACGCTTGAACTCCAGCACGAAGGGTATTCGGTGAGCAGCTGCACAGACGGACGAACCGGTCTGGAGAAGGCGCTGGCCGGAGATTTCGATTTGATTCTGCTGGACGTCATGCTGCCCGAGCTGAACGGAATGGAGGTCCTCAGGCGGCTTCGCAAAGAGAGCGGCGTTCCCGTTATACTTGTTACCGCGCGGGACGCCGTAATGGAAAAAGTCAATGGCCTTGATATGGGCGCAAACGACTACATTACCAAACCGTTTCATATTGAAGAGCTGCTCGCGCGTATCCGCATGGTGCTCAGAACCGCCGAAGCGTCCTCGCCGTCTTCCCCGGAAGGAATGCTGTCCGTTGGAGACCTTGTGCTGAACGCCTCCTCCCGGCAGGTCACTCGCGCAGGCGAGATTATTGAACTGACGAAAACGCAATACGATCTGCTCGAATATCTGCTTCGAAACCGGGACATCGTACTCACACGCGACCAGATTCTCAGCCACGTCTGGGGGTATGAATATGCGGGCAACAGCAACGTGGTGGACGTTTACGTTCGATATCTGCGCAACCGCATTCACGACAACGACGCAAACAGAATTATAGAAACCGTACGGGGGATTGGATATGTTTTACGGGACAAAACGCGCAAAGAATAAGCTTTCCGACCGGCTGACGAGCGTTTATACGCTTCTTTTTACCGTGATTCTTTTCGTGCTCTCGATCGGCGTTTTCTTTTTCGCTTTCCAGTTTTTAATTCAGAAGCAGTCGAGCAATCTTTCCGTCACGGCCGAATTGATCAGCGATCACCTGGTGGAAGAGATTGAGGAAAACGAACCCCTCTCCAGTCCGGAGATTCTGGAAGAGCAGAATAACGATCAGTATCTCTCCATTTTCGTCTATGATTCCTCTGGAACACTGGTGAATCGGCTGCTGAATTTTCCCGTATCCGAAAGCGAGCTCCCGGCGTCTTCCACAAATCCTGTTCTGGTTTTCCAGCAGGGGCGTATGCAGCTTTGCGTTTCACGGCCGATTCAGGAGCATGATAAGGTCTTTGGAACCATTACGATCGTTCAGGAACTCCACAGTGAAAGCGCATTTCTGCAGCTGTTGGGATTTCTTCTGATCGGCGCGAATTTGATTGGCGCATTGGCCGCCATCGTGGTTGGCAACTATACAAGCAGAAAAATGCTTTCCCCGATCAGCCAGATGATTGAAGCCACAAACCAGATCGGCGCGAGCAATCTGAACGCGCGGCTGGACGTACCCGAGCCGGACGACGAACTGAAAAGCCTGGCGCTTACCATCAACAACATGCTGGAGCGTGTTTCAACCGCTTACCGCCAGCAGGGACGGTTCGTCGCGGACGTGTCTCACGAGCTTCGCACGCCGCTTGCGGTCATGCAGGGCAATGTGGATCTTCTCTCCCGCTGGGGCACCGAAGACAAGGCCGTTCTGCACGACAGCATTCAGGCGCTGCAGAAACAGACCGCTTACATGAACCAGCTTGTCGAAAACCTGCTGTTTTTAGCCCGCTTCGACAACATGCAGGCCCAGCTGAACCTTTCGGAATTCTCAGCGGGAGAGCTTTTCGGCGAGCTTTTGGAAGAGCAGGCTTTAATCGATCCGGAACATCACTACGAAGTCTCTACCCCCGCCGAAAGCGGCAGCCTCACCGCCGACCGGACGATGATCAAGCAGCTGCTGCGCGCGCTGATCGACAACAGCGTCAAATATACGCAGAAAGGCGGAACCATTCGGCTCGGATTTGTCCCCGATGAACATCAGGCAGTTCTGACCGTATCCGACGACGGAATCGGGATGGACGCCGAGCACTGCGACCATATCTTCGAGCGGTTCTACCGCGTTGATCCGGCGCGGGCGCGGGCAACCGGCGGCATGGGGCTTGGCCTTTCCATTGTTTCCGTCATCGCACAGGCGCACAGCGGCTATGTTTCCGCCGAAAGCAGGCCGGGTACCGGCACGACCGTTTCCGTCATTCTGCCGCAATAGCCGATCATTCAAGCTAACAAGGCTCTCCGTTTGGAGAGCTTTGTTTTTTTGCGGAATTCTCATTTACTTTTCATAGTTCTTACCGATGATTCTCATCTCTTCATGGTATCCTGCGAAAGGAATATTGGGAGGTTGACATGGACTACCAGCACAGACAGCCACACGGAAAAACAAAAAGAAAACACAGCGCTTTTCTGATGATCCTTCGTGATGTCATCCTCTTTGGCATTGCCCTGAACGTATTCGCCTTCTTTCATCATGTGCTGCCGCAAAAAATGCAGCCGGTCGACTCGTCGCTCTACGCTTCCTCCGCGTCCACTCCCACTCCACTGCCTATGCAGAGCGAATCTGCGGAACTTCCGTCCGCATCGCCCGCGGCAACGCCAGTGCCGGGTGATTTTTCCGCTTCGTTTCCCGCGGCGGATACGGGCGCAAACGCGCTGTACAGCTACCAAACGGATTCCGTAAGAATTGCGATCAGCCGTGTTCAGGAAAACGGCGTTACCTATTTTGCTGCCGACGTTTACGTAAAAAACATAGAGGCTTTGAAAACTGCGTTTGCAAAAGGAAAATACGGCAAAAACATCTACGATTTTCCGCTTACGACCGCCAATGAAAATCAGGCGGTATTCGCTGTCACCGGCGACTATTACAGTGCGCGAAGCAAAGGGATCGTCGTTCGAAACGGCACCTTGTATCGCGATGTATCCAACACCGATCTCTGCGTTTTATATATCGACGGCGAAATGAAAACCTATGATTCCGCGAACTTTAATTTAACGGACGCCGTTGCGCGCGGCGTTTGGCAGGCATGGTCGTTTGGCCCGGCTCTGCTGGATGAAAATGGAAGCAAGTTATCCGAATTCAACTCGTCGCTGACAGACCGCCATCCAAGGAGCGCAATCGGCTACTATGCGCCCGGGCATTATTGTTTTGTCGTCGTCGACGGCAGGCAAAAAGATTACTCGATCGGCATGACGCTAACGGAGCTGTCCGCCCTGTTCGAACGCCTCGGCTGCAAGCAGGCCTACAACTTTGACGGCGGCGCGACCGCGGTGATGATTTTTCAAGGCAGCGTAATCAACCAGCCCTACAAAGGCGGCCGCGAGTCGGGGGATATCGTTTATTTCAATTGAGTGTTTGTTATAGTGTTCCTGATCTTCATCCAAAGATCATGCACGAAGCTCGGTCCTCTCCCCAGCGCCACGCCGGTGAGTACATACATCACGTATAGCAGCACCGGCTGCGTAATCTCCACCACGCCGGCCAGGAAGTTAATCTTCGCCACGACGGCGATCAGGACGCCCAGGCACATGCTCACGATCTCCGCAACCGTGATCTTGCCGGCCGTCTTGTCCCAGAGAGGCTTGAGCTGCTGCACGATCGCCTCCACGAAGAGCGCGATTAAAACCAGATTCGTTAATGTCATATAAAACACCCCTTCCTTATCCGGCGTTCTCTCGGCCGGAATCCTTGTCGTCTTTAGCGCCTTTCAGCAGCCGGATCGCCTCCGCCACGATCTTGGCGAACTTGATTCCCGCCGTGGCGCTGAGCTCGATCCCCGTCCACTTGAACCACTCCCGGATCAGCGTGACCGGCTCGGCTGCTCCACCCCGCATAGCCCACATCACGCCGAACGCAAAACCAACGTTGAGCAGAATCACGAGCAGGATAATCCACTTGGAATACTGCCCTTTTTTCATACCGCTCACCGCCCTAAACATTCCCCAGCAGGACTTCGGAAGCAAGGTCGCCGAAGATGTACCCGATCGAGCCGTTGAACCCAATCCGGTACCAGCCCTCATCCACGCCGTAAACAGCGTACACCTCGTCCTTCTTCGCCCGACCGAGGATCGTGTATTCCAGCCCCGGGCCGCTGCGCACGTTGCACCACTGCTTCACGCCGTCCACAACGATTTTCCCGACCACCGTGAGCTCCGCGGCTGTTTCCGTGCTTCCACCGTCCTCCAGCGCCATGAGCACGTGCCCGTCGCGCAAGTAGATTCCTCCGCGCATGGCCAGCTTGTCCGAGCCAACGTGTGCGCTGTCGGAGTAGGACTTGAACTTGCCGGTGGCGAGAAACTTAACGCGCAGGTTTCCGGTGTATCCGTCCGGAACGAGATCCAGCCCCGCGAGGATATAGCAGGCAAAGATGAGCGTGCTGCAGTCGAAGTCGCCGGAAGCTCCCGCAACGTTCCCGCCGTTTGCCCGGATGGATTGGTAGCCGCTCCAGCGCTGCACTTTGCCCTGCGAATACCCGAACGCGCTGTCCCGGCAGATCTGCTCCATGAACGAGGCTGCTCGCTCCGCCATGTCGGAGTCTTTGCATTCGAGGTAATACTTCCATACACGGCCGGCGCTGTTCTTGGCATACCAAGTGGAAAGGTCACGCTCACACCCAGCATTTTCGCCGCCGCTTTCTTCGGCAGGGTTTCGCCCCAGGTGCGTACCCATTGCTCGCCTATCGAACTGCTGTCCTTCGCCGCGCGGAGCTTCTTAGTGATCTGCCCCACCGCTCCGGTGACCGCGTTCAGCCCTTCAACTGCCGCTGCAAGCTGCTGCTGCAATTCGTCAAAATCTACCCGCGCTGTTTCCATAGTTATCTCCTTAAATGCTCTTCACGCGCTCTTTATAGATTCTTCGAAAAGCTCCTCAAGCGGCACATTAATTTCGTAAGCGCTTTTAATATCCTTTGCGAACGAGACAGACAGCGGGCTTTTCCCAGAAAGCCTTGCATAGACCGTAGAAATCGCAAGCCCAAAGTCTTGCGCAATCATTCCGCGTGTAATTCCTCTCCGTTTTAGTTCCGCTTCAAGATTTGGGAACATATTCATTCGACCTCCAATTCACGCAATGTCGTTAATTTATCTATATGCTACACGATATTGCGTGAATGTCAATACTTTTTCACGCAATCTCGTAAATTTCTGTTGCTTTTTCAAACACAGCGCTATAAGATGAAGCAAAGGCGGTGAATGTAATGCCAGTGGAGCAAGACTTGAAAAACCTTATCCTCCAACGATACAAGAGCGTTCGGGCATTTTCCGAGGAGACTGGCATCCCTTACTCAACAATCGATAGTATTTTCAAACGGGGTATCGCGAACTCAAGCGTCTCCAATATAATTAAAATATGCCGAGCACTTGGTATCGATGCTGACTCTCTAGGCGATGGTAAAGTGGAGCCTCGAAAAAAAGAAATCATCGCCGCAGCGGCCCATTTCAACATTGATAAGCTCACACCTGAAGGTATTGAGCGCTATATGGAGTTCATGGAATTTTTAGCAGAGAAGTATTCGAAAGAATAACGGGGTTATACTCGCACGCAAGAATGGATAGATTTGAAGAATTGGAAGATGAAGCCTACTCTTTAGGTATACAAGTGATCGAAACAGAGATGACAGTCCCCGGTATGGATGCAGCTTTCTTGAACCTTTCTGGTGAAGAGCGAATTTTTCTTCGTCATGGTGGAACTTCTTGTGAACGCGCCTGCTGGGTTGCAGAAGAACTTGGTCATCATCACACAGGGCAAACGCAGATTTTGCGTTACCGCTGCGTTGACGCTTGGCGAGCCGAGGCGCGTGCTCGTCGCTGGGCCCATAAGCGACTGCTATCCCCAGATGCCATCCGAACTGCAGCACAAAATAGCGATGACATATATGAGATAGCTGAAGCACTCGGTGTAAGCGTCGAATTCTTGCAGGAGTCGATCGACGACTTTCAATCAAAAGGCATTTGGTCGTTGATGTACGATCAGGCATAGAAAGCAAATAAAAAACCGCCCCGGTGCTGGAACACCGAGACGGCGGATGCAGATACTTGGTACCCAGGGGAGGGTCTCTTTTCTGCACCCTCAATATATCATATTTACGGAGGGCAAGACAATGACAAAGCAAAAGAAACGCCTGCGCGCACAGATCACCGTCGGTCACGACGCAGACGGCAATCCTGTTTACAAGTGGGCAAACGGGCGCACGAAAAAAGAATTGGAAGCTAACAAAGAAGAACTGCGCCGGGCACATATCAACGGCGCAGTTGCTGTACGCAGGGACATTCTGTTCGGCGAGTTTATTACGGACTGGTACCGGGTCTATAAAGAGCCTTACGTCAGTCCCAGCTCGAAAGCAAGTTATCGCACCGTGCTGAACCGATACCTTTTCCCCGAATTCGGCAATAAGCAAATGCGTGCAATTACGGCCGTGCAGTTGCAGGAGTTTCTCAACGGGCTTGCCGGCATGGGAAAAACGACGCTGGGTTATATCACGAACGTTCTCTCGAACTGCTTTGCCCTCGCCAACGCACAGGGGATGATCGACCGCAACCCCGCGGAAGCCCTCAAACCGCCCAAATCGGAACGAACCAGCCGGCGCGCGCTTACGGCGCAGGAGACGGCCGCTGTGCTAAAGGTGATCGATCAGGAACCGGACGGCCTATTGCTTGCAATCCTCTACTACACGGGCCTGCGTCGCGGCGAGGCATTAGGTCTGCGCTGGTCGGACATCGACTTCTCCGCGCGTACCCTGCATGTTGAACGGGATATTGACTTCGTCACTGGCGACGTGGGAACCGTCAAGACTGCAACGTCCGTGCGCACCGTACCCATGCCGGACGCACTGGTTGCCATGCTCCAGAAAAACAGGCAGATAGGCAGCGGATATGTCATACGCGCGCCGCGCAACGGTTCACACTGGTCCCAGGCAACGTTCATGCGCCACTGGCGGTTGATACAGGCTGCTCTACTCAACGCCGCACCCGCAATCGAGCACGAAAGCGCTGGCTCAATCCTCACACCGCACTACTTCCGCCACAACTATGCGTCCATCCTCTACCGTTCTGGAGTAGATGTGCTCACCGCGCAGCAGTACCTTGGGCATGCGGATCCGGCGACGACAATGCGAATTTACACGCATCTAGCAGACGAAACGCAAATAAAGGATGCAGAGAAAGTAAGAAAAGCCTTCCAATAAACACTTGTGGAAAGCATTTTTGCCATTTTATCTTTCTCATTGCTTTCTATAGTGTTTGCGCGCTACGGATATTGCGAGTGCACCCCCAATGCAAATCACTAAAATGAGTAAAACAATGAGAATATATAAAAGCCAATCCGTTGATATATTACTTGTATCACTTTCTAATTCGGCTGTAGCTAGATCGTTGTTGGTCGGTAGCGTAACGACCGGTGTTAACAATGGACTTTTTGTGGGTAATAATGTTGGTGTAGGAGGAATATAATTACTCAATGATTCCGGGTCGATATGTTCAAAGAGATCTTTCGCCCCTGTGTCTGAACCCACTGCTGAAAAAAACAACCCGTAATCCGCAAGGCTATAAACGCCTTCGTTCGTAACGCTATAGTGATCAGCTTTTACCTGAGAAACATGCTCTTCGTATGCCGCTTTTGAAATGTCGATCACACTTTTATTATCACATTTTGGTAGTGGTGACAACACATCAAGTTCTATCTTGTTTTCCGGAAATAAATGTAAATATAGTTTCTTTACTTGAAACGTCCCATATCGAGTAACCGATTCCGGATCATACGAAGCATCCGCAGCGAGAGTAACCGCTTCACAAACCGCTGCACATACATTTTTATGCTGCCAATGTCCATATTCTCCTTTCTTATCGTGTGTAACAACTACCTCCGGTCTGTATCGACGAAGAGTTCTAACATAGTATAAGGTCAGTTTTCTTACGCTGAATTCATTTGCACGTTGATCGCTTTGTGACGGCAGGATATTGGAAAAACTCGCAAAAATTGGATGATTACGCAGCCCAAGCACCCAAGCGCCGTTGAGCGCTTCATTGCATCTATATCGAATGTTTGACGTGCAAGTGTACAAAATAGTGCCGTTGAGTCCACGCTCAACGCCATAAATAGGTACAATTGCTCCCATAAAAATCACATCGTCATCTGGGTGTGTAACGATTACCAAATAATCAAGCTTTTCCGGTGTTGCATGCCATGGATGATAATTTGGGGGAATCTTATTCGGGCCATATATGACTGCTGTGCAAATATCCATGTCGGATTGAGAAGCAAGAGTTATACTTCTAGTATCTTTGGATATATCATAAAGTTGGTTGAGTTCATATGTTTCCCCTGCTATCGGTTCTACACCACTTCCGTCTTTTAAGTTCTGAGTTAAGGTAAAGTCGTCCGGAAGTGTATTCCATTCAAGATACAATGATTGTGCGGAGACTTGATCATCCCATGCTATTGTAAGCTCTCCTGGTCCTTTGACAATGAAATCACTTGAAGAGTTCGTATCCCACAATTCTCTAAGCCCTTCTTTTGAAGGGTTCGTACTAGTATAAACACATTCTCTCCAGAGTGAATCAGATTCTTCAGCAAACGCTTGATTTGGAAGTGATGAAATCAGAAGAAGGCCACAAAGAATCAGAAGCCCCCACTTTATTGCAACTCGTTTCAAACTCATCCTCCACTATATAAACTGTTTTTGACGCTTATAAGAAAGTGCTATTAGGAATGTTCTGATAATATAAATTTAAAGCAATCTGAAAGCACATTTATGATTTTGCAGCAATCGTTATTCCATTAAATGTTCTACAATAAATCTGCTATGTATTCTATCATGGAGTAATCAGAACTTCTAGTGTTGCTTATTATCCACCCAAACGAATATAGCAGCAAATTGGTGTTTGATCATTACTTGCTTGCATTAGCAAGATATAAATCAAAAAGCAGGCGTTATTTCAGGCAAGAAATTGGCAAGAAACGGGCAAGAAAACCCGCATTATTGTACGTTATCGTACGAGACCCAAAACGTAAAAAAGCCCGAAAATCGGGCCTTTTTGGTAGCGGCGATCTGATTCGAACAGATGACACTCCGGGTATGAACCGAATGCTCTAGCCAGCTGAGCTACGCCGCCATATGAAGTTGACCTGCCGAATTTTTTCGGCACATGACGTATTATAACCGCAGGGCGGCAAGCTGTCAAGTACAGGAATTTGGGGCTTTTTTCACATTCGTGCAAAGCCTCCGCGCAGGATAATATACCCTGTTTTTCGCTTGTTCGAAGGCGCGCTTACATGGTACAATTTACGCGTGAAATGTTATCCCGCGGGCGGTTATAAGGCAGACTGCCGCCGTCCGCGCCAAATTCTGCAAGGAGGATGTTATGATTCGCTATCATGACCACGCGGTCAAACTCGTCGGCGGCAAGCCCAAGCCCGCCGTGCCAACGGAAAAAGCCGCGCGTGAAAAGACCATCGCTTACCGCATCCTGCGCGCGCACAACGTCTCCGGCGACGCCGAAAAGCTGCGCCTCCGCTTCGACGCGCTTGTTTCGCACGACATCACCTATGTCGGCATTGTCCAGACCGCGCGGGCCAGCGGACTCACCGAATTCCCCGTTCCTTACGCCATGACGAACTGCCACAACAGCCTCTGTGCCGTCGGCGGTACGATCAACGAAGACGACCACGTATTCGGCCTCTCCGCCGCCAAGAAATACGGCGGCATCTACGTGCCCGCCAACCTCAGCGTTATCCACAGCTACGCACGCGAAGAGCTGGCCGGCTGCGGCAAGATGATATTGGGTTCGGACAGCCACACGCGTTACGGCGCACTGGGCACCCTCGCCATTGGCGAAGGCGGGCCGGAGCTGGTCAAACAGCTTTTAAAGAACACTTACGATATCGCGGCGCCGGACGTCGTGCTCTGCTATGTCACCGGCAAGCCCCGCCGCGGCGTCGGCCCGCACGACGTGGCGCTCGCGCTCGTCAAGGAAGCCTTTGCCGAAAACCGCGCCAAAAACAAGGTGCTGGAATTCGTCGGCCCCGGCATCAAACACCTGCCGGTCGATTTCCGCAACGGCGTGGACGTGATGACGACCGAAACTACCTGCCTTTCCTCCATCTGGGAAACCGACGGCGAAATTGCGAATTATTACCGCACGCACGGCCACCCCGCGGACTTCCAGACGCTTGAACCGGAGGAAGGCGCGTATTACGACGCCATGATCACCATCGAGCTCGACAAGGTCGAGTGCATGATCGCCCTGCCGTTCCACCCCAGCAACGCCTACCCCATCCACGAGTTCCTGGAGCGGGCGGACGAGCTGCTCGCCAAGGTGGAAACGGAAGCGGCGGAGCAGTTCCCTCGCGCAAAACCGAACCTGCGCGGCAAGATTCAGCCGGACGGCGTGCATGCCGATCAGGGCATCATTGCGGGCTGCGCGGGCGGGCTGTTCGACAACATCGTGGAAGCTTCCGAAATCCTTTCCGGCGGCTCCATCGGCAACGGCGCGTTCTCGCTCTCCGTTTACCCAACCAGCGTGCCGGTCAGCCTCGCGCTGACCAAGGTGGAAGCGACCGAAACGCTCATCCGCGCGGGCGCGGTCATCAAACCCTCGTTCTGCGGGCCGTGCTTCGGCGCGGGCGACGTCCCCGCCAACAACGGTCTTTCGCTGCGGCATACCACGCGCAACTTCCCCAACCGCGAAGGCAGTAAGCCCGGCGAAGGGCAAATCGCCACCGTCGCGCTCATGGACGCGCGTTCTATCGCTGCCACCGCCGCCAACGGCGGACGCATCACCGCGGCAACGGACGTGCTCTACCGCAAGACCCGCATCAAATACCGCTACGATCGTTCCAGTTACGACAAGCGCTGCTACAACGGCTTTGGTAAGGCGGATCCTTCCGTCGAGCTCGTGTTCGGGCCGAACATTGCCGACTGGCCGAAGATCGATAAACTGAGCGACAACCTGCTCGTCGAGCTCTCGGCGGTCATCCGCGACCCCGTCACCACGACGGACGAGCTGATTCCCTCCGGCGAGACGAGTTCCTATCGCAGTAACCCGCTGCGTCTGGCGGAATTTGCGCTCTCGCGCCGCGCGCCGGACTATGTAGGCCGCAGCAAGGCGGTTGCCAAAGCGGAAGACGCGCGTAAAAGCGGCAGTGCGCCGGAAGCGCTGAAAGCCCTGCTCGGACGGGTCGGCAACGCGGACGAACTCCTCAAAACCACGCACTACGGCTCCTGCGTGTTCGCCAACAAACCCGGCGACGGCAGCGCGCGCGAGCAGGCGGCGTCCAGCCAGCGCGTGCTCGGAGGCGCGGCGAACATCTGCTACGAATACGCCACCAAGCGCTACCGCAGCAACTGCATCAACTGGGGTATCCTGCCGTTTACGCTCCCCGCGGGCGCAGCGTTCCCCTATGAAGTGGGTGACCATGTGTATATTCCCGGCGTTCGCGCCGCGGTGGAAAAAAAGGTCGATACGCTGAGCGCGGTCGTGCTCAAGCAGGACGGTTCGAAGGAAGAGATCACCCTCAACCTGCCGCCGCTGACGGACGACGAGCGCGAAATCCTGCTCGAAGGGTGCTTGATGAACTATTACGCCGCGCAAGCGGGTAAGTAATTGCCAAGCGAGAAACACCTGCTCATTTTGGCTTTTATTCAAACTACTACGCTGCCCAAGCAGGTAAGTAATCCCCGCGTAAAACGCAGCGTTCACTACGAATTCGGAAAGGGTATGAATATGAGTTTAATCCCAATGAAAACCCCGCTCGTCGAAATGGACGGCGACGAAATGACCCGCGTCCTCTGGCAGCAAATCAAGGAAGAGCTGATTCTGCCGTTCGTCGACCTCAAGGTGGAATACTATGACCTCGGCCTGCCGGAGCGCGAAAAGACCCGCGACCAAATTACCACGGACAGCGCGAACGCCATTAAGAAGTACGGCGTGGGCGTCAAGTGCGCAACCATCACCCCGAACGCCCAGCGCGTAAAAGAGTACAGCCTCACCGAAATGTGGAAGAGCCCCAACGGCACCATCCGCGCTATATTGGACGGAACCGTTTTCCGCGCGCCGATCTTGATCGACTCCATCAAGCCCGTGGTCAAGAACTGGAAAAAACCCATCACCATCGCCCGTCACGCATATGGCGATGTGTACCGCGGCACGGAATACCGTGTGCCGGAGAAGGGTAAGGCCGAGCTGGTCTTTACCGGCGAGAACGGCGCAACGTTCCGTAAAACGGTTTACGACTTCGAGTGCCCCGGCGTTCTGCAGGCCATGTACAACAAGGACAGCTCGATCAAATCCTTTGCGCACAGCTGCTTTCGGTACGCGCTGGATACAAAGCAGGACCTGTGGTTTTCCACCAAGGACACCATCAGTAAGCTCTACGACCATACGTTTAAGGATATCTTCGAAGAGATCTTTGAAAGCGACTACAAAGCCGCGTTCGAAGAAAAAGGGCTTACCTATTTCTATACGCTCATCGACGACGCGGTGGCGCGCGTCATCCGTTCCGAAGGCGGGTTCATCTGGGCCTGCAAAAACTACGACGGCGACGTAATGAGCGACATGGTCAGCACGGCGTTCGGCAGCCTTGCCATGATGACGAGCGTGCTCGTTTCCCCGGACGGCAAATATGAGTTCGAAGCCGCGCACGGCACCGTAACCAAGCACTATTACCGCTACCTCGAAGGCGAAGCGACCAGCACGAACCCCATGGCGATGATCTTTGCCTGGAGCGGCGCGTTTAAAAAGCGCGGCGAAATGGACGGCCTGCCCCAGCTGACCGCCTTTGGCGAAGCGATGGAAGCGGCGAGCATCGAAACCCTCGACGCGGGCGTGATGACAAAAGACCTCGTTGGGCTCTGCGAAGGCGAGCAGCCCAAGGCGGTTACGTCCATTGCGTTCCTCCGCGCAGTGCGCGAGCGTCTGGAAGCCAAAATGGCCTGATCGACCGAAAGAAACGGCATCCTGCGCCCGCGCGTTTTGTTCGCGCGGGCGCTTTTTCATCAGCCGAACGTACCTGCTGAATATGAAGTTTGACAGTTCGTTCAAACACCGTCCACGCCAATGACACAACTACCCGATAAGATAAGTTGAAGTATTGTATTCCCCATCCTTTGATCAAAGGAGTCTTCTAATATGAAGCAGGAAACCTTTAAGCGCATCGGCGCAATTTTGACGGCAGCCGTGCTGATTTTCGTATTCGGCTGCACCAAGAGCGCGCCGGTTTCGCAGCCCGTCGAGACCGGGCAGCAAGCGCAGTCCGAAAACGGCGAATCCGCCGAATTTTCCGGCTACAGCGGCGTGTATCACGCGGACGGCACAAACGAAACGGTCGAAAACGCTTCCTACGCCACGTCCACCGCAAACGAAAACGCGCTGCTGCTCAACAATGGCGGCATCCTCGCGCTGAGTAACGCCGATATCAATAAGCTTGGCGACGCGGAAGGCGACGTTTCCGACGGGCGCAACGCGGCAATCGTCGCGGTCAAAGGCGGCGCGCTGACGATGAACGGCGGCAGCATTACGACCAACGGGCTCGGCGCTTACGGCGTTTTTGTCAGCGGCGGAGACGCAAGCTTTGTCGGCGACGGCACGTACCTTTCCACCAGCGGCGCTTCCTCGGCGGGCATTGCCGCGGCGGACAGCGCGGCGGTCGTTTTTTCCAACGGAACGATCGCAACCGAAGGCGAAAACTCGCCCTGCCTGCTGCTGCTCGGCGGCGGCGTGACGCTGGTGAACATGAAGCTTTCGGCAAACGGTGCGCCGCTCGTGCACGCGCCAAGCGGGGACAGCCGGCTGATGCTGGACGGCACGGCGCTTGCTTCGGCCCCCGTGATAGAAGAAACCGCAACGCTCTGGCTGGAGCTCAAGAACAAATCGTCGCTGATTGGCACGTTCGGAGAATCTCTCCCCGCGCGGGCAAGCGTCTCGCTGGACGCAACCAGCACCTGGACGCTGGATACCGACGCGTACGTTACCGTATTTCTCAACGCGGATACGACAAACGCTAACATCGTCTCCAACGGGTATACGATCTACTACGATTCCAACGCGCCGGAAAACGAACCCCTCGGCAGCCAGTCCTATCCTCTGCCCGGCGGCGGTTATCTGGTTCCCCTGATCTAGGCAGATTTACAAATTTCGATACCTTTACAAGAGCATGCGTAAAAAATGCGTATGCTCTTTTTTACGTCGTTTTTTACTGGGCAGAACCGGGCAAATATGATATATATCCAGTATCCCGCAATCTTTTTTCAATAACATGCAATAAACGGGGTCTTCGCGCGTCTAGAAAGTGTAAGGGACAGGAGCGGACGATGGAACGTGACGAAACAAGCGCTTGGTACGAGTTTTTCAGCCTTGAAAACGGACGGCTGAAGAATTACGTGCGAAAACAGACCCGGCGAATCAGCGACATGGACGCTGAGGACATCGTTGCCGAGGTCATGCTGCGCACCGTTTCCCACCTCGGTACGTCCGGGCCGGTGGAAAACATCGCCGCTTACGTATACCGTTCCATCCGCAACCGCATTGCCGACTTTGAGCGCAGAAACGCAAAATCCACAAGTCTGGACGGCATGCTGAGCGAGGACGGCGAACTCCCGTTTTTGCAGGCGCTCGTTACCGAAAACGAAGACCCGTTTCAGGCGGAAGAACAGGCCGAGCGAATCCACCGCCTGACGGACGCCATCGGCAAGCTCGAACCAAGGCAAAGGGCGGTACTGATTGCAACAGAGCTCAAGGGAAAGTCCTTCCGCGAACTCAGCGAGGCTTGGGGCGAACCCATCGGCACGCTGCTTTCCCGCAAGAGCCGCGCGGTCAAAGCCCTGCGCGCGCTGCTGGAGGAAACGGAACCCTGACGCCCTGACAGCCAACCAATCAACGAAGAAACACCGGGCGCGCATCCCCGGCAAAGGAGAAAATAGTATGAGCGAAGTAAAGAAAAACATGGACAAGATGCCCAAGTGGGCAAAGTATACGCTGTATGGCATTCTGGGAATCGCCGGAGCATTCCTCTTGGGCCTGCTCTTTGGCAACGTGATCATGTGGCTCTGGAACTGGTTGATGCCGAAGTTCTTCGGGCTTTCCACGATCGGCTTCTGGGAAGGCCTTGGCCTTTTCCTGCTTGCCCGCATCCTGTTTGGCTTTGGCAGTTCCAGCCATTCCGACGACAGCGGCAAGAAGTGCCAAACGAAGAACCACCGCCACGGCGGAGAAGCCGACAAGAAGGATTGGAAAGACTGGGAGTATTACGACGACTGGTGGGAAGAGGACGGAAAAACCGCCTTCCACGCCTACGCCGAGCGCAAGAAGCAAGCGCCTGAAGACCCGGAACCCCCGAAAGCCGATGCGGAGTAATCACTCGGAACCACAAAAGCGGATGCTTATCGCATCCGCTTTTTGATTCTTGATCGATCAAAAGTGGGTTTCCAAAGGGCGTGCCCTTTGGTCAGGGGTTCGGGGGTGAAACCCCCGCCGCTACTTCGTTTTCACGTTCTCTCGATGCTTACGGTTGATCAAAGCGATCCCGTAGCCAACGACCGCCGCGCCGCCAACGCCTAAGAACGCCCATCCCCAGGGGAAGGATTTACCCTTAACGCTCTCGAGCGTGGGTTCAACAATGTCCACATCGCTCGTAAACGACACCTTGGTCGAGGAGGAAGCGGTTTTAACGCGCCTGGTGCTGGTGGTTCCTCCCGCATCCGTCGCAGCCGGCACGGGCGTTGCCGCGGCGCTTGCTGTTGTATCGTCCTGCGTTACAGCCGCAGCGGAACTGCTTGCGCCGCCGGAGCCGCCTCCGCCGCCCATGCCGCCCGCCGGATTGACGACCCAGTTGGCAACAAACGTCAGCGCACCGGTCGTGCCTTCCGCAATGGTCATGCTCGCGGCGGGTTCGGTAATGCCGAGCTGCGCGCAAGTCCAGCCCTGAAAGAGATACCCTTCCTTAGTCGGGTTGTTGAGGGTGATGGCGGCGTCCGAAGCGGTGTAGTTGCCGGGATTCGCGCTGGCCAGAACCGCGCCGTCCAGCCCCGCATACGCAATGACGTACGCCAGCGAAAGCGTTTCGGCGTTACGCGTGCCCAGGCGGAACACATGCCCCGCGTCGGTGGTTACGCTCGTAATCTCCGCAAAATTGCTATAGCCGCTGCCGGTCATCAGCGGGTAGATCGTGCCGTTCGCGGCGCGGGTTACAAACGAGCTGGTGTCCTCACCGGAAATGCCGATATAGGTAATGGCAACAATGTTTTCACTGCTCGAAGCGGGCAGATTCTCCAGCGAGAGCACGCGCGCCCCGCGGACGGATCCGCTGCTGACCGTTATGGTGGACGTAATGCTGCTGCCGGAGGAGCGAATCAGCGTGCCGCCCGCAACTTCCAGCGCGCCGCCCGCAATCACGCCGGATACGCTGAGCGCGCCGCCCGTGATGCGCAGCGTCCCGCTCGACAGGCCAAGGTTGAGCACAACGTTGGACGGAATGGAGGCCGACGCGCCGAGCGTGATGGACGTTACCCCCGAAGCATACGTGATGTTTACCGTTCCGCTCGTGGTTTCCGCGTCTTCCAGCGCGCTGGTCAGCTCGTTTGCATCGGCAACGACGACGTCCGTTGAGGATGTTCCCGCAAAGCCAGCCGCAAACACGAACATCGCAATAAAAAGCGCGGCAACCGTGCGCACGGCACTTCTTTTCCAACCCTTATTCTTCATTTTAAAACCGTTCTCCCTTGGCGGGGCACATGATGCGCCGCTTTTCAGCGCACGCAGAAAACAGCCGCCCGGCCTATATTCTTAACTTTCACTATAGAGGGCGATCTTGGCGAAAACTTGGCACAAACGCAACGACATATCCGTAACCTTTCGTCAAAATCTGTCAAATCGGAGCCTTTCCTAATTGAAATAAAAGCCGGAAACGCGGCCTGTTTCCGCCGCGGGGGAAACGCGTTGGTCGGTCAAAATGCTACACATTACGGGCGTGAATTTGCCACGCTTTTGCCACACCCTACCCATATCATCAAAAACGAATGAATTTGGAGGCGAAAATCATACATGATGAAAACCGAAGCAGAAAAAGCCGAAACGGCTGCCAACGACAACTCTTTTGTGGCAAGTCAGCAAAAGAAAAAAAAGCGTAAGCGCACCCGCACGCTGATTGCGCTCGGCGCGGTTGTCGTCGTCGTCACCGTTGGTCTCATTGTTTTGCTCAATGTTCTGGGCAAGGACAAAGACACAACCAGCGTTCTCAACTACCGCGTCACCTCCGTTTCCAGCGGAGAGATCAGCTCGACCATCAGCGGATCCGGCACCCTCTCGGCGCTGGACGCAGAGAGCCTGACCGCCGCCGCGGAATCGACCATCACCTCCGTTAATTTTCAGCCGGGCGACAAGATTTCCGCTGGCGACGTGGTGATGACGCTCACGTCCGACGAGCTGGAATCCCAGTTGGAAAGCCTGCAGGATGACCTCTCGACAACGCGCACTTCTCTGGCGACCGCCAAACAGTATTTAACCAATTTGAATATCACAGCGACTAAATCCGGCGTTATCAAGAGTATTCTGGTCGGTGCCGGAGACGTCGTGGACGACATGGAATACCTCTGCCGCATCTCGACGGACGGTAAGATGAAGGTCGTCATTCCCGCCGTGGACGGCATGAAGCTCTACGATGCAGTCACCGTTCAGATCGGAGACGACACGCAGGACGGTTTCGTGACCGCGCTTTCCGGCGGCAACGCGACCGTGGTGTTTACGGACGACTATTACCCCATTGGCACCAGCGCAACGGTGCTGAACTCTGACGGCGTAACGCTCGGCACGGGCACGCTGGCCGTGAACGAATATGTGGACGTTACGGCGGCTTCCGGCCAGATTGCAACGGTGCTGGCAAAGGAAAACACGAAGACCAGCAAGGGTTCCACCCTGTTTACTCTTGCACAAGGCGCACCGACGGCAACCTACACCGCGCTGAAGGACACCGAGGCGGATTTGCTTGACCAGATTGCAGACATCGAAGACCAGCTCACCATTAAAGCGGAATATGACTGCGAGCTGACTTCGCTTTCCGTTGCCGCGGGAGACACGGTTTCGGCAGGCACCGCTCTCTGCACCCTGACCGGCACGAGCGGATATACGCTTGCGCTCTCGATTGACGAGCTGGACATTGCCAGCGTCAAGCTTGGACAAAGCGCGACCGTTACACTGGACGCCATTGAAGGCGAATACACCGGAACGGTCACGAACATCAGCTATTCCGGCAGCGGCAGCTATGTAACAAGCTATACGGCAACCATCACCACCGAACCGATTGAAGGCGCATACCCCGGCATGAGCGCTTCCGTTGAGGTCATAACCGACACCAGCGGAGACACGCTGATCGTTTCCGTTTCCGCTGTGCAGTATGACGGCGACACCGCCTACGTACTGCTGGCCGGCGACGACGCGCAGATTGGCAACACGCTCTCGGCAAGCGAAATCGACCTCGACTCGCTCACGAAGGTAACCGTTACAACCGGTATGTCCGACGGCTCGTATATCGCCATCAGCGGCGAGGGGCTCGCGGCGGGTGATTTGATCTGGATGCCGGAACGGACTTCCACGGCAACGTATACGGAGAGCGAGGACACCGCGACCACCTTCACTTTCGGCGGCTCGAGCGGTATGATGCCCGGCGGCGACTCCATGGGCGCAGGCCAGATGCCCAGCGGCAACTTCAGCGGCGGACAGATGCCCAGCGGCGGCTCGGCTCCGAACAACTGAGGGGCGAACGCTATGCTGGTATTGGAACACATCTTTAAGACCTACTTTGTAGGCGACGAGGCGGTGCACGCGCTGGACAATGCATCGCTCCACGTCCGCCCGCAGGAGTTCGTCGCCATCTGCGGCCCAAGCGGTTCGGGCAAAACAACGCTGATGAACGTGATGGGCTGTCTCGACCTGCCGGACTCTGGAAGCTACGTACTCGACGGCGTGAATATTGCCGAATGCACGGACAAGGAACTTTCGCTGATTCGCAGCGAAAAGATCGGTTTTGTGTTTCAGCAGTTCAACCTGCTTGATTCCATGAGCGCGCTGGAAAACGTTGAACTCCCGCTGATCTACCAGAAATGTTCGCAGAAGGAACGCATTGAGCGCGCAAAAGCCGCGCTCGAGAAGGTGGGGCTTTTTAACCGCATGCAGCACCGCCCCAGCCAGCTCTCCGGCGGCCAGCAGCAGCGCGTGGCAATTGCCCGCGCGCTGGCCAGCAACGCAAGAGTCATCCTGGCGGACGAGCCCACCGGCAACCTCGACAGCAAGTCCGGCAACGACATTATGCGCCTGATTTGCGATCTCTCCATGCAGCAGCATACCATCGTGCTGATTACGCATAATCAGGATGTTGCAAAGATGGCGCAGCGAATCGTATACGTCAGCGACGGAAGGCTCTACGACACCTATGAGGAGGCAAGCGCATGACCATGTTTTTTAACTCGCTGCGCCTGGCCATCCGCTCGACGCTCGCCAACAAGATGCGCTCGTTTCTGACCATGCTGGGCATCATCATAGGCGTAATGAGCGTAATCGTTCTGGTCTCCATTGCGCAGAGTACGACAAGCTCCATCTCCTCGGCCATCGCTTCGATGGGCTCCGATCTGCTCACGGTAACGATTACGGACGAGGACGTCACCCTCTCGGCGGACGACTACATGGCGCTGGAAGGCTACGATTCCATCGCGGGCGTCGCTCCCTACCTCACCGTGAGCAGCACGGCGCGCTATGGCTCGAACTACACCACCGTTTCCGCCATCGGCGTAACGGAGGAGTATATGGACGTAGCGGGGCTCGATCTGGAATCCGGGCGCGCCATCGTGGCCTCCGATCTCGACTGGCGCACCAACGTTGCCGTCATCGGCACGGAGGTCGCGGGTGAACTGTTCGAAAGCTACGACGTGCTGGGCAAAACCTTCACCATGAGCGGAAAAACGTTCACGATCGTCGGCCTGCTTGCCGAAAGCGGTTCCGACTCCACCGGCTCGCTGGATTCGCGCATCCTCATTCCGCTGACGGTCGCCGAACGCGTTGCGGATTCAACGGCCATTACCACCTGCTATGTCAAGGCAACCTCCGCGGACGATGTGGATATGGCGCAGGCGCTCACGGAATACCAGATGCTGCTCTTAACGCGGGACGAGGACACGTACGAAGTGTACAATATGTCCGAACTGCTCGATACGCTCGACAGCGTCATGAGCACGCTTTCGCTCATGCTCGGCGGCATCGCGGCAATCTCGCTGCTGGTCGGCGGCATTGGAATCATGAACATCATGTTGGTTTCCGTTGCGGAGCGCACGCGTGAAATCGGCATTCGCAAGGCTATCGGCGCGCGCAGGAGCCACATCATGATGCAGTTTCTCATAGAAGCCTGCGTGCTCTCGATCCTTGGCGGCCTGCTGGGGCTTGGGCTCTCGGCGCTGGGGCTGCAGATCTTCGCCATGGCGACGGACATGACGATAGCAATGGAATGGCGCGCAGCCATTGCGGCGCTGGTGTTCTGCATCCTCATTGGCGTGGTGTTTGGCAGCTACCCCGCCGCCAAGGCAAGCAAGATGACCCCAATCGACGCACTGCAGAGAAACTGAATTAACGCCCACCCGGTGCGGCGCAACAACAAAGCGGCACAAACAGAAACGCTCCTGCCCGATTCATCCGGCAGGAGCGCTTTCTTAATTCGCTCATTCTTTGACAGCGGTTTTGCACGCGGCGTATAATGGTATGACTTCAAGCAAGGAGCCGTCAGATATGCAAAAAACGTATCACTTTACCATTACGAAGAAGGACAACCTGCGCTATAATTTTCTGCTGTCGCAGAAGCGGCTCTTTAGCGCTTCGCTGATGACGCTTGCCATCATTGGCGGCATCATCGCGCTGATTCGCTACGCGCAGGGCTCCGCGCCGATGGACGCGCTGCTGCAGGGCGTTCTGCTGGGCGTTGCCGCTTCGGCGCTATTCTTTGCCAGCAACGTGCTCTCGACGTATCTGAGAATCAGCAAGCTCTATAAAAACAAAACGCTTACCGAGTTCTCCGTGGATTTTACGGTGGATAAAACCGGCATCCACTCGGTTTCCGACCTTGGGGAAACCACATTGCTCTGGCAGAGCGTCAAGTTCATCCGCGAAACGAAAACCGCGTTTTATGTGTTTTATGAAAAGGCGCGCGCAAACGTCATTCCCAAAGAGCAGCTCACGCCGGAGGATGCCAGAGCCTTGCGTTCCTCACTTGCGTTGTATTACAAAAAGGCGCGTACGGCGCAGACCCCGCCGGAGAAAAAGTAACCGCGCAGCCCCCGCTTCCGCGCTAGCGCACCCGTTCGCGCATGGGATGACTCGGCGAAAACTCCACCAGATCCCACAAATTTCCGTATAAGTCTTTGAAAACGGCAACGGTTCCGTAGTCCATCTGTTTGGGCGGGCGAACGAACTCGACGCCGTTTTTGCGTATCCGCTCGTAGTCGCGCTCAAAGTCGTCCGTACCGAGAAAGAGAAACACCCTTCCGCCCGCCTGATTGCCGATAAACGGCTCCTGCTCCGGCTTGGAAGCGCGCGCCAGCAGAAGCGTGGTTCCGCCTTCGCCGGAGGGAGCCACCACGACCCAGCGCTTATCCTGCTCCGGCTGGTAGGTATCCTCCACAAGGGTAAACCCCAGTTTCTGCGTATAAAACGCAATCGCCTCGTCGTAGTCCTTGACCACGATGGCGATATGCACGATGGATTGCGCCATAGTCCGCCTCCTGTAAACGTTTTTATCCCAC
This sequence comes from Christensenellaceae bacterium, assembly GCA_963674535.1. Classification (GTDB taxonomy): domain Bacteria; phylum Bacillota; class Clostridia; order Christensenellales; family CAG-138; genus UBA7703. Next base: position 3,148,220 of record OY771363.1, read on the forward strand.
CACATTTTACTCTAAAAACACATTGCAAAAGAAGTAAAATTCTTTTGCTTCTTTTCTTCTAAGAAAAGAAGAGCGTTCCCCAAAACCTGACATTCCCTTGTCCGGTTTTTCTGCTATACTCAAACTATCCCGAAACCAAAGAAGGTTCCCTCTTGAAGAACGACCGCCTGTTCCAAATCGTATACATCCTGCTGGAAAAAGGCTCCGTCACCGCGCCGGAGCTTGCAAGCGCGCTGGAAGTCTCCGTCCGCACCGTGTATCGGGACGTCGAGGCGCTGTCCATGGCGGGCGTTCCGGTGTACGCCACGCAGGGCAAAGGCGGCGGAATCTCGCTGTTGGCGAACTACTCGTTCGACAAGGCGCTGCTGTCCGACGACGAGCAGAACCAAATCCTGTTCGCTATCCAGAGCCTGCAGGCAACGGATCAGCCGGTCGGCGCGCTGCTCAAAAAGCTCGGCGGCATGTTTCAAAAGCAGAACGTCAGCTGGATTGAAGCGGATTTTTCGCGCTGGGGTATGGGGCGCGTGGACAACGAAAAGTTCGAACGCCTCAAGACCGCCATTCTGGAAAAGCGCGTGCTGGAGATTCTCTACTGCAGCACGTCGGGCGAAACGGCAAAGCGCAGCATACTGCCGTTCAAACTGATCTTTAAGGACAAAAGCTGGTACCTGCAGGCGTTCTGCAAAAAAGCGGACGATTACCGCCTGTTCAAGGTCAACCGTATCGTGGAGCTGGAGGTCACAAACGAGCGCTTTACGGAATCGTTTGACGACGCGCCGCCGATGGAGCTCGACCTGCTGCCGGTCAGCGCGTTTACAACCATCCGGCTCCGGTTCTCGCCCGCGGTCGCCTTCCGCGTGTACGACGAGTTCGACCGCAGGCAGGTAAGTCCGCAGGCGGACGGTTCCATGATCGTTGAAACCTTTCTCCCCAAGGACGACTGGGTAGCACACTACCTGTTTTCGTTCGGCACGGAGGTGGAAATCCTCTCGCCGCCGGAACTCAGGCAGGAGCTGGAGGCGTACGCAAAAAAAATCTACGAGCACTACAAAACCTGACGCCTTGTGTCAGGTTCTCGCCGGTATACTGGAGCCATCCAAATAACGATTCAGGAGGCGAGAACAACAATGGAAGAACGATACTGCCAAAGCTGCGGAATGCCCATGGGGCCGACGGACGAGCACTACGGAACGGAAGCGGACGGCTCGAAGAGCAAGGACTACTGCAAATACTGCTATGATAACGGCGCGTTTACCGCGGACTGCACCATGCAGGAGATGATCGATTTTTGCGTCCAGCCGATGGTGGAAAACGTCCCCGGCATGACGGAAGCGCAGGCGCGCGCCATGATGAACGAGCACTTCCCGCAGCTCAAGCGCTGGGCGGCAAAGTAACCGAAACACGGCATCAAAATCTGCACACGTACAGGAGAATCGACATGAAAGCGCCCTCTGCCACCGAAGCAAGCTATCTTGCCCCCTGCGGGATCAATTGTCTTGCCTGCTCGCGGCATTTGGACACGAAGCGCCCGCCGTGCAGCGGCTGCCTGCGCGGTGGGTCCGTTACCAGCACGCATTGTCAGAGCTGCAGAATCAAGCTCTGTGCATTCGAGCGAGGCTTGTCCGGCTGTTTCGAATGCGAAAAACTCCCTTGCACCCGCATAAAGAAGCTGGAAAAGCGCTATCGAGAACATTACGGATATCTAATTCTGGAATCATGTGGTCTAGCGCGGCGCGAAGGCGTCGAAGCGCTGCTCAAGCGGCAGTTGGAGCAGTATACCTGCTCCGTTTGCGGCGGCATCATCAGCCTGCACAGCGGTGTTTGCAGCGAATGCAAAAAGCAGTATCAATTAGGAAAGGGACGAACGAAACCATGACCTGGCAGGAACGTTACCCCAAAACGCTGGAACCGAGCTTACAGGAGATCGACGGTTTTATCGATTCCCCGCTCTGGAAAGACCTGCGCACGTATGTTGAAACGACATACGGCGTTGAACCGCGCGTGGAACACAGCACCTGCTCCGGCGCGCCGGGTTGGAACGTCAAGTACAAAAAAAGCGGCCGCTCACTCTGCACGCTCTACCCCGACGCGGGCGCGTTCACCGCGCTGATCACCGTAGGCGCAAAGGAAGCGCCGGAAGCGGAGCTCTTGCTGCCGCTCTGCTCGGAGTACCTGCGCGAGCTCTTTGCGCGTTCGGGTGCGCTCAACGGCGCGCGCTGGCTGATGATCCGCGTGACCGATGCGCGCATCCTTGCGGACGTCAAGTCGCTCATCCGCCTCCGCGTCATGCCGAAAGCGTAATCGCTTTTTAGCTTGCTCCCAGTTTGAATGATTTCTTTGTGTTGAAAGTAAAGCGAAACCTGTCCACTCCCTCTTTTTCAGCGGTTCTGGTATACTGGTGAAAAAGCGGAAATCGAGGCGGTAACCCATGACGCGCATTCAGAATTACGCGGATTTTGTGGAAGCTCTGCTGAAAGCGGGCTTCTCTCTCGGCGGCGGAAACAGCGACGGCATTTTTGCGCTGATTCCTTGGAGTTGGGAAGAAACGCCGCCCTACGATACCCCCGTGCGCTGGCATACGGGAGACGCGGAGACCGACCCATGGGAATGGCGTATGCGCGTGCTGGACGAGCGAAGGGATATCGCCTACGGCAAGGTGTTTTTTAAGAAAAGCGGGTTTATCACTAAAGAATGGGCGCCATATTTTCTCGCCGCGCGCCGTGGTAAGACCAACTTTCCGGAAGCGTATGAAAGCGGAACGCTCAGCCATGCGGCAAAGCGCATTTACGGCGTTGTGCTCGACTACGGCACGCTGCCGCTGCACGCCATCAAGCAGCTCGCGGGGTTTGGTTCCGAGGAGAAAAGCCGCTTCGACGGCGCGCTGACGGAACTGCAGATGCGCATGTTTTTAACCATGTGCGGCAGACAGCAAAAGCTCTCGCAAAAAGGCGAGGAGTACGGCTGGTACTCCACCGTGTTCTGCACGACGGAGCAGTTCTTGGGCGAGGACGTGTTTAATCAAGCGGCTAAGATTTCCAAGATCGATGCGGTGGAAGCGATCACCCGGCAGGTGCTCCTATTAAACCCTGAAGCGGATGCAAAGAAGATACAAAAGTTTATTCTGGGATAGAAATCGCTTCTCTCCCCCAGCCGCCTTGCGGCGACAGCCCCCTCGTCAGAGGGGGCTTAACGGAAGAACAGTCTTAGCACATAAAAAGCGGGCTTGCGCCCGCTTTTGTTGATTTTAACTAAATTAAAATTGCATTGCAACTCCCTCCCCCCAATACTATAATAAAATCATTAGTAGTAGTATTTAGTAGGGGGAATTATGCAAAATACTAATCTCTTTTGGACACTTTTGGGCGTGCTCGGTGGAGGTATAGTCTCACTAATTATTTCATTATTATTCCACAAGCTTTCAAAAAGAAAACTTTTATGTTATACGATTAGTAACATAAGTTATACATCAAATGATGACAGCGAGGCATGTTTTACTGTTAAAGGTACTCCTATTAAATCAATGTATATTTCCCTTGTGAGAATATATAACAAAAGTAACGGATTACTACGCCCAAATGATTTTATTCCAGATCAACCATTATCGATAGTTGATCTTGATGCTCCAGGAGAAATATATGCGCTAAAAGCAGGAAGGATGGCTAATAACAGAACGTTTTATTCTAGGAAAAAGTATGAGGATTATGCGCCTTTACGCCTTAAGCACATTTCAAAGGAAAAGGCAATTGTTGAATTTGATTATATAGAAAGAAAGCGCCCACTTGAATTTTTAGTGTTTCATAGTGCAAGATTGCATGTTGAAGGAAAGTTGGTAGATGGCGTTGTCAGGGAACGATATTTACTTTGGAAAACAGTCAAGCCTTATTTATTGTTATTGTTACAAATAGGTGTTATAGGAATTTTTTCGAGCCTAATATTTAATTTTCTGAGAACTACACCTAAATGAGCGTACAAAAAAGCGGGCTTGCGCCCGCTTTTTTAGTGTTGCTTTCGTTTACGCGATCTTGAGCTTGGTGAGCACTTCGTAGTTCACCAGCGAAATGACCGTTACGCTCGACTCGCTGACAACGTAGAAGTTGTCCCCGATGAACAGGCCGCGGAGGTTCCAGCTCGACAGGTCGCTGCTGAGATCGACCTTGGCAACCTGCGTAAAGCCAGTGCCCGCGTCGTAGCGGAAGATGTAGTAATCCGTATCCGCCGGGAACGCGATGAGGTTCTTCTCCGGGTCGGCGAGGATGGCTTTGTGGTTGTTGCCCGCGATCGTCCAATCCGCATCCACCGCCTGCGTAAAGAGTTCCTTGACGCTGGCCTTGTTTGAGGTATCGAACATCGAGAGCTTGACGCCCTTGGTCGCTCCGGTCTTTTCATCCGCGTCGTAGCCCAAGCCAAGCAGCAGGTTCGTGCCGTAGGTCTGCAGGTATTCCGAGAATCCCGGAATCTTGAGCGTGCTGAGGATGCGCGGGGTCTTGGCGTTACTAAGGTCCACCGCAAACAGCGGATCCACCTGCCGGAAGGTTACAAAGTAGCCGACGTCGCCGTCAAAGCGGACGCTCTGGACGTACTCGTCCTTGGCGAGGTTCTCGATTTTGCCGAGCACCGTCAGGGTTGAATCCAGCGTGTAGAGGTTGTTCCAGTTGCTGCTCTCGTAGTCGTAGGTATCCACGCCGTCGGTGTAGATATACTGCGTCCAGGTGTCCACGGTGGTGACGACGCGGAACACGCCCTTGTACTCGTCCATCGAGAACTGGTTAAGCAGGTACCCCGGCACGGTGCCGGAAGCGAGCTTGGTGATTTCGCCCTCGTTGAGGCCGAGCAGAATCAGGTTGGTATTGCTCTGGCCCGTCGTAATCTGGACGTTCTTGCCGTCCTTATCCGGCGCGATGGGGCTGACATCGTTGGTATACTCCGTGATGGCGAGCAGCAGATGCTCCGCGTTGGCGTAGACCTGGCTGGTGCCGCCGAACACGGCCTTGGCGGAAGCGTACTTGGCACCGTTTTTGAGGTTGATGGAACCAACCACCGTATACGCCGCGCTCTGCGGACTGCCGCTGACATACAGATCGCCCGCGCCGAGAAGGGACGTTTCCTTGCCGGTGGTCAGCGACGGGATGTAGGTCACGGGGGTATCGCGCACCGGGCTGTAGATATACTGCGAGGTCACGATGTATACGAAGTCGCCGATCATGCGGGAGCTGACGTAGCTGCCGCTCTGGCCAAGAGAGATGATCTCCTCGGGCTTGGCGGGGTTCGAAATATCGTAGATGACCGCCTGCGTCTGGTCGGTGTTGTTCTGGTAACTGCCGTTAGAATCGTTGATCCAAACGGTGTTGTAGCCCTGGGTGATGATCATGAGCCGGTCGCCCAGCAGGAACATCTCGGAGTTATAACCCCACCACGCGTCGCTTGCGCCAAGCAGTGTGGAGGAAACCAGTTTCGTTGTCGCGCCGTCGGGTTTGATGATGTTGAGCTGGTTGTTGGCCACATAGTAGATGTAGTTTCCGTCGGTCTTGACGATATCCGCTTCGTCTACGCCTTTGACCTGCACGTTGGTTTCGGAATAATCCAGCGAGCCGTTTGTGCCGGCGGAAGGCGCCGCAGCGGCGGGTGCTTCGACCATAGTAGCGGAATCCGCGGCCTTGACCGCAGCTCCGTCCGCAGCGGCGGCTTCTTCCGTTACCATTGCGCCGCCACTGTAGGCGATGCCGTTTTCATATGAAGTTTGCATCTGCTCGATCAGAGCGTAGATGTCGTCGTAGTTTTCAACCGTGACCACGCCGCCGGTTGCGTTCTCCGCCGCGGCGGACAGCGTCTGGGCCTCGGGCGATGCGGTGTTGGACGGGTTCCTGGCAATCACCGTTCCGATGATGCCGCCCGCGATGAGCACGAACGCAGCCGCAACCGCGCCATAGCGCACCCAAGCCTGCCTGCGCGAAGATTTCTCTTTCCTCTGCGCGTCTTTTTCTTTAATTTCCATGAGCAACGTCTCCTTTGCGTGTAGCTTATCGTTGTCACGGATATACTGCTCTTTAAACATCCTGAAACTCCCCTTTCAACTGTTCCCGCAGCATATCGCGTGCGCGGAAGAGGTGGGACTTCACCGTATTTTCGCTCGAGCCAAGCAGCTTCGCAATTTCGTTGACGCGATATCCCTCGTAGTAATACAGGTGCACGACCGTGCGGTACTTCTCCGGAAGCGCCAATACATAGGGGTAAACTTCCGTGGTCGTCTGCATCACCGTGAGCAGATTTTCGTCCTCCGGGGCGGTATGCCGCCGCCAGGCGGAGGTCAACAGCGACTTTGAGCAGTTGATGGTCACCTTCAAAAACCAAGCCTTCTGATGGGAAGCGTCCTTCCACTCAGGCTTTGCGCGCAGGGCTCGAAGGAATACATCCTGCAAAATGTCGTCCGCGTCCGCGGCGCTCTTGGTGCGTAAAAACGCCAGCCGGTACACCGTGTCGGCGTATTCGGCAAAGAGCGCGTCCGCATTGTCCGCCGGGATCGGCGGGGTTGCCTTTGGCAGCTGTTCCATGAAGGATTCGTACCTCTCTCTTCCACCCATAACACTTCGCATCCATGCGGGAGGTTGCGGCGGAGGGAAATTTTTATTGGACTTATGATAAATTTGCCGTTACAGCGAGATTATATCATACGCTTAGCGTGAGGAAATAGCCGCGCGCAAATGTTGACAAAACCGCCGCAATTGGGTAAACTGCAAGCGTATCTTTTTAACGGAGGAACACCAATGATTCGCTAACTCCTAACGGTATTTCATAGCCCGCCGGGCGCAGAAGTGCGCTTTGGCGTGTCGTTGCGATGCCAAAGGAGCGAACCGATTTCATGCGGGTTCTTTTTTGTTTCGTCTTTTTCGAACACGTAACTTCTCGCTGTATCGTTTTTTCCGACATTCGCTCTTTGCACCGCTTTTCTCCTTCTACTCAGAAAGGTGGATGATTCCATGTCCCAAATTCGCGTCAGCGACCTTACGTTTCATTACGAAGGCAGTTATGACAATATTTTTGAACACGCGTCGTTTTCCATCGACACGGACTGGAAGCTCGGCTTTGTCGGGCGGAACGGCCGCGGCAAGACGACGTTTCTGCGCCTGCTGCTGGGCGAGCTCGAATACGAAGGCAGCATTTCCGCCTCCGTTACGTTCGACTACTTTCCGTTCGAGGTGGAAGACGAAACGCTTCTCACCTCGGCGGTGTTCGAAGCCGTCTCCGGCGCGCCGAGATGGCGGCTGGAAAAGGAGCTGAACTTGCTGGAGGTCGAGCCGGACGTGCTGGACCGCGCGTTTTGCACCCTGAGTCCCGGCGAGCAGACCAAGGTACTGCTGGCTGCGCTGTTTAGTAAGCACGGCAACTTTCTGCTCATAGACGAACCGACCAACCATTTGGATATGGAAGCGCGCGCCGCGGTAAGACGCTACCTCAACGCCAAGAAGGGATTCCTCCTCGTTTCCCACGACCGCGCGTTTCTGGACGGGTGCGTCGATCACATCCTCTCGATCAACCGCGCGAACATCGAGGTGCAGAAAGGCGGCTTTTCCAGCTGGGAAGAGAACCGCAGAAAGCAGGACGCCTTTGAGCTGGCCGAAAACGAACGGCTCACGCGCGAGAGCGAACAGCTCAAAAAAGCCGCGCGGAGAACAGCCGAATGGGCGGAACGCGTGGAATCTTCCAAGATTGGAAACGGAAGCGTGGAGGGCAAGCCCGACCGGGGCGCAATCGGCGCGCAGTCCGCGCGCATGATGAAGCGCGCCAAAGCCACGCAAAAGCGCATGGAAAGCGCGGCAAAACAAAAGGAGCAGTTGCTCAAAAACGTGGAGCGCAACGACACCCTGCGCGTCACTCCGCTTCGCCATCATGCGGAACTTTTAATCGAAACGCGCAGCTTAACCATTGCCTACGGCGAGCGGACGATCTGCGGGCCGCTGGACTTTACGCTCAAGCAGGGCGAGCGCCTCGCGCTCAGCGGCAAAAACGGCAGCGGAAAAAGCAGCGTCATCAAGCTCCTCATGGGCGAACCCGTGCCGCATACGGGAACGCTCCGCACGGCGAGCGGCTTGATGATTTCCTACATGCCGCAGGACACGTCGTTTCTGCGAGGAAATGTATTGGACTACGCGCGGGAGAACGGTCTGGATGAAACGCTGTTTTTGACGATCCTTCGAAAGCTCGACTTTCCGCGCGTCCAGTTTGAAAAGGACATGCGGGACTTTTCCGGCGGGCAAAAGAAAAAAGCGCTTCTTGCAAAGACGCTTTCCGAACGCGCGCACCTGTATGTTTGGGACGAGCCGCTCAACTTTGTTGACGTGCTTTCCCGCATGCAGATTCGGGATTTATTACTGGAGGCCAAGCCTTCCATGCTGTTTGTGGAGCACGACAAGGCGTTTACGGAGGAAATCTCTACGGGGATTATTCGGCTGTAGCGTCAGCTTCCGGCGCGGGCGGTGGAACCGTTTTCGGCTCCGGCAGCAGGTACAGCCGCGCAAGCAGCCGCTTGAAAAACGGAATTTTCACGATGCCGTAAACGATCATCGTGCCGGTGAGGTTTAAGAGCACGTCGTCCACGTCGCAGCTGCCGCAACTCAACAGGAGCTGGAGCGCTTCCACCATCACGAGCATCCCCAGCATGACCAGCGCGAACACCCAGAACTTCTGCATCGTACGAAACAGGCAGGGCAGAAACACCGCCATGGGCATGAACAGAAGCATGTTGCCCAACAGGTTCGAAAGCGGGATCGTTGGCCCGATATAGTTGTATTTCAGAGCGCGAAGGTACAGCAGCACCGTTTCGAACGGACGGAAATTCGTCATGAGGTCGAAATTTTCGCGATACCGCGCCGCCGCCTGCGAAAAGTGGAGAAAGTCGATGCGGGAGAGGATCAGTTCGCTCGCCAGCGCAACAAGATAGAACCCGAACAGCACCGCAAGCGAAGTCCGCACGACCTTTCTCTGCGCGGCGGGCTCGGGAAACGAGCGCGCGAGCAGGAACACGCCCAGAAACAGCGGCGCGCAAACCATCGCGATGAGCAAGAGCCCCGACGCGACATGGATCATACCCAGCACGAGTATCGTATAAAGCTGCCAGATCATTACGGCTCCGGCGGCGGCCAGCAGAACCGCGCCAAAGACGCGCTGCAATGTGCGTTTATGAATCATTTCGCTATTATACCACACTCTTTTTCTCCTTGCAGGGTAATCGTTTCTGCTGAATCGGCGCCGGAACCGTTCCGCTTTTCCGGGCGGTTTCTTGCGTGAAAAAGTCAACACGCGTATAATAAAAGCAACGCAGAAAAACAATTCCATATGGAACGAGCAGATACGAAAGGAAGGTATTGATTCATGCAGCATCCGCTTTCCACCGGGCCTCTTTTGAACGCAAAGGGCGAACTCAACGAGGCAGGCTACGCAACGTCTCTGGTAAAAACCTACGACCGCTCCGCCATCAAGGCCGGCAAGACCCGCATCAAGGAGTGGGATTACTACCTGATCTACAACGGCAGGTTCGGCGCGGCGCTGACCATTGACGACAACTCCTATATGGGCATGATTTCGGCCTCCTTTCTCGACTTTGAGGCGCAAAAGGAAAAGACCGTCTCACCTATGTTCTGGTTCCCCATGGGTAAGACGAACTTCCCTGCCAGCTCCAAAACTGGCGACGTGGAAAAAACTATGAAAGGCGCTTCCGCTTCCATAAAGCACGAAAACGGCGGGCGGCGGTTGATTTGCCATTTGGACAAGTTCGACGGGGATACCCCGTTCGACCTCGATATCTTCCTCTTTGACGAGCCGCGCGATTCCATGGTGATTGCAACGCCCTTTGCCGAGCAGAAAACCGCGTTTTACTACAACCAGAAGATCATCGGCATGCGCGCGCACGGCACGGTGAAGTGCTACGGTAAAACGTTCGAGCTTGAGCCGGAGGATTCCTTTGGCCTGCTCGACTGGGGGCGCGGCGTCTGGACGCACGAAAACACCTGGTACTGGGGCGGCGGACAGGGCGTTGTGGACGGGCATGTTGTCGGCTTTAACATTGGCTACGGCTTTGGCGACGTGACCGCCACTTCCGAAAACATGATCTTTATCGACGGAATCGCGCATAAGCTCGAGCGGCTAACGTTCAACATTCCGCAGAAGGATGGAAAGGACGATTTCATGTCGCCCTGGACATTCACTTCCAGCGACGGGCGGTTTGAAACCGCGTTTACGCCGGTGCTCGACCGCGCGGCATACGCCAACGTCGGCCCGCTGCTCTCCGACCAGCATCAAGTATTCGGGTATATGGACGGTACGCTTGTGCTTGACGACGGCAGCAAAATTCAGCTCAAGCACTTTATGGCGTTCGCCGAAAAGGTGCATAATAAGTGGTAAGGCGAAAATAACAGTTCCCCATCGCCCAAAAAGGTGTATAATGGGCGATAAAAAACCGGGCGGCTTCTGTTCGGTTTGAAACGAGGCGCAGGAAATGGCGACAAAACCCCGTAAATACGATCTCGTGATCTGGGACTGGAACGGCACGCTCCTGGACGACACGGAGACCTGCTACGGCATTGCCAACTTCATGCGGCAGGAACGCGGCATGGAGCTGATGCCGAGCATCGATACATACCGCGCGATGTTTCGCTTTCCGGTCATCGAGTATTACCGCAGCATGGGCTACACCTTTGAAACCGAGCCTTACGAGGAGGTTGCAAGAGAGTTTATCGCCATGTACGCCGAGCGGGTTTCCGTTTGCCCCATGCAGCCCTGCGCAGAGGAAACCCTGCGGGCGGTGCTCAATCTCGGCGCGCGGCAGGTACTGCTCTCCGCAACGGGTCAGGACAAGCTCGACGAGCAGGTTAAAATGTTTTCGCTCAACCGGTACTTTGAGCGCGTCATCGGAGGAAGCAACAACCTGGCCCACGGCAAGGCGGATTACGCGCGTGCGTTTCTGCAGGAATGCGGCGTTACCCCGGAACGGACGCTTTTTATCGGGGACACGGATCACGACTACGAGATTGCATCCTCCATTGGCTGCGACTGCGCGCTGCTGATTCCCGGCCACCAGACAAGGGAGATTCTCGAAAAGCTGGACGCGATGCTCATCAACTCGCTCTGCGAGATACCGGGGATTTTGGAAAGATAATTAACGCTTCTTTTCTTTAAAAAGAAAAGAAACAAAAGAAATCTTCCCTTTGAGCAGAGAAAAGTCTTTTTGCTTCTTTTTCTTCAGAAAAAGAAGGGCAAAGCCATCAAAAAGCCGGAAGCATGTGCTTCCGGCTTTTACGTTTGCTGTAGATCAGCGGAAATCGACTTTGACTTCGTTGAAGTCCGAATCCTTGTCGTACCAGTACGTCCAGGCGAACTTGCTGGTCGAGTAGCCGAACTCCTGCGCCAGTGCCAGCGCGTTGGTCTTGACATGGGACGCGTAGTCCTTGAGGTCCTGCGTCGCCGTCTTCATATCGTTGCTCTTGCCCGCGGCATACTTGGAGGCTTCCTTGCGGGCGATGGCCTGCGCTTCCTCCAGATCGTCCAGCGACATGAGGTAGTTGTTAAACATCTCGCGCTGGTAGATGGAATACTGCTGGTATTCCTCGGAGCGCACGGCGCTGTTGGGCTTTGTTGCGCTCAGGCGCACAACGCCAGTCAACCCGTTGCCGGTATAGGCGGCCGGATCGTCTGGATTGGGCGCTTCAGCAGGCGATTCTGTCGGCTCCTCTGTCGGTATTTCTGTTGGAATGATTTCCGGCGTAATTTCCGGCGTGGGCTCCATGGTCGGCAGCAGGTCGTCCGCGGCGAGCGTTTCGGAAACATAGTCCGTCAAACGCGACACGGTGTCCAGATACTGGGTCGCGATGATATCCGCCCAGCGGTACTGCGCGTAGTCGGCGGTGTATTCGAGTTCCTTCGGCACATCTTTATCATACACTTCCTTGATGACCTTGACGCGGTTCGACTGGTCGGTCAGGCAGAAGTTCCAGTTGAAGATATTCGTAATCGTGCCGCCAATGGAATACATGCCGATATCTTCGCTGTCGAGGTTATAGGCAAACTTCGTCAGCGCCGCCGTCTGGTTGAAGGTGCAGTTCGTAAAGAGTTGGCCGTCGAACGAACTGATGATATCGGGAATCTTTAGAATCAGGTTCTGCTTCTGCATGGACTTAAACAGCGCAACAAGCATCTCCTTCTGGCGGTTCACGCGGTTGAGGTCGCCGCCCTTATCCACGTATTTGCGGACGCGGAGGTAGTCCAGCACGGCCTGCCCGTTCATATGCTGCGGTCCCGCGTTATACTGGCGGCCCGCCATTTTGAAGTCGAGTTCGAGGTTGTAGTCCACGCCGCCGACGGCGTTGACCAGTTCCTTGACGGCAGGCATGGTCACGGCGTAGTAGTAGTTAACGGGGATGCCGCCCAGCATCCAGCTCGCGGCTTCGCAGGTCTTTAAAAATCCCGCGCCGCCTTCGGCTTCAAAGCCGCCACCACAGTTGATGGAAGCGTTGAGCTTGTAAATGCCTTTCACGCCGGGAATTTCGGCATAGGTATCGCGCGGGAGCGAAATCAGATCCACGCGGTTTTCGTCAAAGTTGATGGCGGCAACCATCATCACGTCCGAATGGTATTCGTGCTTGCCGCCCCAGGTTTCGCGCTCCTCGGCATAGTCCACGCCGATGAACAGAACGTTGACGATGTTCTGCATCATGCTCGTATCGGCCTGCGCGCTGATTATCTCGTAGGGATCGGGCGTGGGCGTTGGCGTCGGCTGTGCGATGGGAGAGGGAGAAGCGTTGCTCGCGTCTATGGTCTGTACCTCCGCAACGCCGGGCGTTTTCTGCACGTCGGCAAACAGTGCGCCTGGATCGAGCAGCACAATATACGCGTAGACGCCCCCAACGCAGAGCAGCAGCACGCCGAGCGCGATCAGCACGGCGTAGAGTGCGCGCCGCTTCTTTTTGAAACGCCTGCGCTTTTTGCCGTGCCCGCCAGAGGTCGGGTAAAAATCCGTTGGAACAAACGCTTCCACTTCGGAATCGAACTGCCGGTAAGGCGATAATTTCTCCGTATATTGCGGCGTCCGCTCGCCGGAGTCCGCGCCTTCTGCAGCGGTATCCTCCGTGCGTTCCGGCAGGGTTTCTTCCTTGTCGGCGGGTCGCTTTTTATGACGATTGTTCGGGTTTCGGGTCATGGTTCAAGCCGTGTCCTTTCGGTTTTCATACGCGCTTATTATAGCAGGAAATCCGCCTTTTCTCCGCGTATTTGCATTTATTACAAAGAGTTTACAAAGTCGTTTCTTTCATTTCATGCTTGTTTCAGCAAAGAACGCCCGCGTTTCTGCCGTTTTTTTCGTTTTCCAGCGCCGCGGCCCGCAGCCGAAAAACCAGCCGAAGGCTTTTCACGCCGGATAAATTAATGTATAATCTATACTGCTTTAGAATGTTCAAGTTCGCTCGTATCCGTACAATGTCCGGATTCGGAATATATTCCGCTCCCGGCGTAAATTTTAAAGGAGAGCCCTCGCATGGTTGTTGTTATTCCGGCATACCAGCCGGATGAAAAACTGGTGCGCGTCGTCCACGACCTGCACGAGCAAAGCGATTACGATATCATCATTGTCAACGACGGCAGCGATCAAGACCGCCTGCCGATTTTCGAGTCTCTGGAGCCCTATGCAAAGGTTTTAACCCACGACGTCAACCGCGGCAAGGGCGCCGCGCTGAAAACCGCGCTTTCGTATATCTATGAGCAATACCCCGCGGACGAAGGCGTCGTCACTATAGACGCCGACGGCCAGCATCTGCCCGCGGACGTTATCCGCGTCAGCGAAGCCTGGGAGCAGGCGCCCGAAAAGCTGGTTCTGGGCAGCCGGGAGTTCAAAGGCAACGTACCGTTCAAGAGCCGCGCGGGCAACGCCATTACGCGCTGCGTATTCGCCGCATCCACGGGCGTAAAGATTTTTGATACGCAGACCGGCCTTCGCGCGTTCGGCGTGTTCCGTATTCCCATGATGCTGGAGATGAAGGGCGATCGCTACGAATATGAAATCAACGTGCTCCTTTACGCGACCAAGCACCGCATTCCGATTCAGGAAGTCGTGATTGAAACCGTGTATATCGAGGACAACAAATCCTCGCATTTTAACCCCGTTCGGGACGCCTGGCGCATCTATAAAATGATCCTGCTGTTTGTTGCTTCTTCGCTGCTTGCCATGGGAATTGACTATGCTGCGCTGCTGACGTTCTCCGCCGCAACAAAGTCGCTGCCGCAGTCGCTGCTCATCAGCGTTGTCGGCGCGCGTTTGCTCAGTTCGCTGGTCAACTACTTTATCAACTGCAAGCTCGTGTTTGAGCACCGCAGCCTCGCCAGCATCATCCGCTATTACGTGCTCGTGGCGGGTATTCTCGCGATTAATTACGGAATGCTGTATGTAACCACGCAGTGGATTACACTGCCCATAGCAAAGATCATTGTGGAGATCATTCTCTACCCGCTGAGCTTTTACATTCAGCGTAAATACGTTTTTCCGCCGCAGAGCGAGGACATGGGCGCGGAGAACTGATTTTGTTGTTTCGAGGTTTGCCGCCAAGGCATTCCTGTTGAAGGAGGTATTTCTTCCGTTATGATAAAACCCCCGAAGAGTCCTGCAAAACGGCTGATTACGGCGATCGTGGTCGATCTGCTGGTGCTCGGCGCTTTGCTCTACGCGTATTCTTACGTTACCTTTCTGCGCGTGCTCGACTATACGCCGAAAGCCCTGAGCACCCCGACGCCCGCGGCGGCCGCCACGCCCGCCGCAACGGACGCGCTTTCGAACACGCCAACAGGCGACGCCGCCGATTCGCCTTCGCCCACGCCTGTGGACACCGGGCTGTTGAACGGCAAGTATGCCGAAAAATTCACGGCAGGCGAAGTGGAGCAGACCGAGGATTCCTACCGCAGCGGGAACGTCTGCATTGAAATGTCCCAAAAGACCGCCGGCACGACCGAAAAGCCGATCGTCTACTATGTTGCGGATATCTACGTCAAGGACATTTCGAGCTTCCGCACGGCGGTGGCGGAGCAGTATAAAGATCAGAACGAGAGCGATATCAAAAACGCGATGCCCGCGCTTCAGCTTTCCCAGCTGGCGGGCGCCATCGTTTCGATCAATGGCGACAGCTTCGCCTGGCACAAGAGCCTCGCCGTACGAAACGGCGTTGAATGGACAAAGGATCTGCCGGTCTACGGCGATATCTGCGTGCTCTACAAAGACGGCACCATGGAAACCTACGCCCAAAAGGACGTGAAAAGCGCGCTGATCGACGAAATTTACGCAAAAGACCCCTACCATATCTGGACGTTCGGCCCGCAGCTGCTCGTGGATGGTCAGGTACCGGCAAACTTTACACGCTCCAAGGCAAACCCGCTTTCTGCCGTTGGATATGTGGAACCGGGACATTATTACTTCATCCTCGTAGACGGGCGGCAAAAGGGATATTCCTGGGGCATGACGCTGGAAGAGCTTGCGCAGGTGTTCTATGACCTCGGCTGCAAAGTCGCATTTAACCTCGACGGCGGCGACACCGCGGTGATGACCTATAACGGCGCATGGCGCAGCCAGCCGGAAGAGAGCAGCCCGCGCAACACGAGCGATATCCTCTTCATTTGCGAACCGGATGCGCCGTAAGACGGACGGCAGGGAGGAAACAGAAGTATGAAACGATTGATTAGCCGCGTTCTGCCGCACATAACGATTATCTTAGGCCTGATGACCCTCGTGTTTTTCGTAGTAGACGGCTTTAATCCGATTATGGCCTTTATGGCCAACGAACTTTCCAAAAAGATCTTCGCCGTGCTCGCCGTCTGCGCCGTCGCCTCGTCGGTCATGCTCATTGCCCGCCAGTGGCAGGAGGACGACCGCCGCGCGCGTAAGCTCGCCCGCCAGCAGCGCAAGCAGGAACTGCTCGCTGAGGAAACCGAAAAGTCCTTTGAAGAGGAAGCCCGCTGACACGCAAGCAACACAAACGCCGCCCATCAAGGGCGGCGTTTTTATATAAGTCTTATGGGGTTTCCAAAGGGGTGAACACCCCTTTGGCAGGAGCTCGAGGGCGGAGCCCTCGAATACAATCGCAGGCTCGAGGGTGGAACCCTCGAATCTGCCTAACTGATTGCAAGACGGAGCGCTTCGGTACGGTCGGTCTGCTCCCAGGGCAGGTTCAAATCGCTCCTGCCAAAGTGGCCGTAAGCCGCCGTCTGCCTGTAGATCGGGCGGCGCAGCTTGAGCTGCTCAATAATGGCCGCGGGGCGGAAGTCGAACACGCTTAAAATGGCCCGCTCAATCGCCTCTTCGGAATATGCGCCCGTACCGAACGTATCCACGCAGATGGAGACCGGACGCGCAACGCCGATTGCGTACGCCAACTGGATTTCGCACTTCCTGGCAAGTCCCGCCGCAACGACGTTCTTTGCGGCATAGCGAGACATATAGGCCGCGCTGCGGTCAACCTTGGTCGGGTCTTTACCGCTGAAGCAGCCGCCGCCGTGCCGCGCGTAGCCGCCGTAGGTATCTACAATGATCTTGCGCCCGGTCAGGCCGGAATCGCCCGTCGGCCCGCCGATGACGAAGCGTCCGGTGGGGTTGACGTAGATCTTCGTCTTTGCGTCCACAAGCGCTTTTGGCAGCGTCGGGCGAATCACCTTTTCTTCGATGTCCCGCCGGAGCATGGCCATATCCACATCGTCGTGCTGCGCGCTGATGACGACCGTGTCCACGCGGAGCGGTTTATCGCCGTCGTACTCAATGGTCACCTGGCTCTTGCCGTCCGGGCGGAGGTACGAAATTTCACCGCTCTTGCGTACTGCGGTTAGCTTTTTGGTGAGCGCGTGCGCTAAATCGATGGGCAGCGGCATCAGGCTTTCCGTTTCGTCGCAGGCAAAGCCGAACATCATGCCCTGATCGCCCGCACCGGTGGAGAGGTTGGTTTCGGTTTCGCCGTTCTTCTGCTCCAGCGCGTGATCAACGCCGAGCGCGATATCCGGCGACTGGCCGTTGATGGCAGTGATAACAGCGAGCGTGTTGGCGTCGAAGCCATACTCCGGCTTGTTGTAGCCAATTTCGTTGGCAACGGTGCGTACAAGGTTCGGGATATCCACATAGCAGCTCGTCGTCACTTCACCCATCACGAGTACCATGCCCGTGGTCGCCGCGCATTCGCAAGCCACGCGGGAAGAGGGGTCTTCCTTGAGCATGGCGTCCAGCACCGCATCCGAAATGCAGTCGCAGAGTTTGTCCGGGTGGCCTTCCGTCACCGATTCGGACGTGAACAATTTTTTACCCATAGTGTTGCAGTATCCTCCGTTTCAGAAATACAAAAAACCTCATCCGTCAGATGAGGTTTTCACATTGATACGATGGTTCAACGCTCATCTTTCAGCTTTCGCTGCCGGAATTGGCACCTTATTCGCTGTTAACGAACAGGTTGCCGGGCTTCACAGGGCCGGTCCCTCAGCCACTCTTGATAAGGCGGTATGCAGTTTTTTGTTCGAACCGTATTGTAGCACAAGCAGTACGTCTTCGTCAATAACAGAAAAGGGTGTGGGAGCTGGCTCCCACACCCTTTTCTGTTATTTACTTTTGTTTCCGTTGTTGGCGATGGGGTCGTCTTCGCTCGGCACCTGATCCGAATAGCCGAACATCAACCCGTCCGGCACGGCGCGCTGGTACGAAATATCGTTCTTTTCGCCGATGCGCTGGCCGGAGTGCGAGTTGAGCTGCTCGCCCATAAAGATCATGCCCGCGCTAAGCCCGCCGTCAAGGTTATAGGCAATCGAGCAGTTGTACTTTACAAACAGATCGGCAAACTCCCAAATCGTCATACCGACGCTGTAGTTCTTCTGCCGTCCGTCAACGACGATGCAGATGAAATGTCCGGGGCTGATGTAGCCAATACCCGTGCGCGGGTTGATGCGGCGGACGCGGTGGTACTTTGCGTTTTCGTTGACCACGCCGTCGTTGATGAGCGTGGGGCCGAAGGAAAACGAATTCTCCACGCCGTCCTCCAGCAGGTCTCTAGCGCGCATCTCCCACTCGCCGTAGACATGCATGGTCATATCGGGATACAGCGCGAGAGTATCCTCCGCTTGATTATCCGAGTAGATGCGCCCGTCGCGGATGAGCACGCCCTTATCGCTCTTTTCGCTGTTAATCAGGTTATCGCCCGTAATCCACAAAACGGCCTTTGCCCGCCGCGCGATCAGCCAGGGATAGATCGCCCCGCGCCCGGTATGCCCTTCCGAGCCGAAACCCGCGCGGAACTGGTAGATATTTTTCATGTGGATATCCGCAACAAAGTACGTCAGAGGCTTGCCTTCCGCGTTGGTGGCGGAAACGCGGTCGATGACGATGCCCAGCTCGTCGGTGCGGTATTCCCAGCGGCCGTTTTCTTCGTCCACAAGGATGACTTCCTCCGGCTCGCCTTCGCGGCGATAGTAGTTCTCCCCGGAATCGTCGGCAACGGTTTCGACCGGCGCTTCGGTCGCCTCCGGCGTAGCAGAGGGCGTCGGCTCCGGGGTAGCGGTCGGCGTAGGCTCCGGCGTGGCTTCCGCCGCGATGCGCGCTTCTTCCAGCGCCGCGGCGTTCTCTTTGGATTCCTGCACACCGGAAAGCAGCGCACCGACGGTGAGCCCGACCGCGAGCGGAATCAGGCAGAAGCAGATTACGTCGCCACGGCGGAATTTTTTGCGCAGTTTGCTGTAGCCAAACAGCGCCAAGAGAACCGTCAGCACCAGCCCTATGCCAAGGCTCAGCGCCGCCGCGCCAAAGCGCTCGACCAGAGCGGAGATTTTTCCAGAGACCTGTCCGGCCTTGATCACCGGTGCCGGCGTCGCCTGCTGCGGCGCGGGGGTATCGGTCGGCAGCGGCGTATCCGTTGGTTCAGGGGTTGGCGCGGGGGAAGGCGTTGCCAGCGTGTAGGAAATCAACGCGGAAGTCGAAATGTTTTCCAGCAGGTCGTCCTTTGCCGTGTCTTCGCCAACGGAAGTATACGCCAGCGTGAATGCGCCGGTGGAATCGACCGTCCAGCCGTAAACATGTTGCGAAAGGTGCAGTTCATATGCGGATTGCGCGGCTTCAACGGCGGTTTTGCCGCCAAAGGCGTTGAGCGGCTGGCTCAGATCCAGCGTGGTCGCGCTCTGGCCTTCCATCTGTCCGAAACAGTAGAGCTTTTGCGTCAGCGCGCCGTCGGTCACGACCTTGACCACTTGTTCCGCCGTGTAGCGGTGCGCGGCCTGCGTTTCCTCAAGGCCGTGGGTTACGATTACCTTTGGGGAAAGCGCGGTGATCACCTGCGTCAGATAGTCCGGCAGACTAGCCTTGCGGTAACCTTCCGTCACCATATCGTAGGAGTCGTAGTTCGAGCAGGTGAACCCCGCAAACAGCGGGTATTCGCGCACGCCCATCGCCCAGAGGGTGCTGAGCGCTTCTTCCGCGCGCTCGCGCTTGCCAAAGTCCGAAACGTAGAGGATCGCGGTTTTCACGCCGCGCTCAAACGTGTAGTTCGTCAGCGCGCCGCCGAGTTCCTTCCACTCCGCGCCGGGTTCTGCGGCAATGAGGAGCAGGTCCGCCTTGTCCGGCGTGGGTTCCCAGCGCTGGACGCTCGCGGGCAGTTCCTCGTCCGCGCCATACACGCTGACGTCGGCAATTGCGCCCTCTTTCAGGAGCGTCACCGTTACGCGGGTGCAGGCGGGGTCAAGCTCGAGATATTTGTTGAGCATGCCGTCGCTGACGGTCGTTTCGCCAAGCGACGCGCCGGAAGCTTCCGTCTGCGACACGGCGTATTCGGCGGGAGCTGTATACCAGCTCAGCAGCACGCCCTGCCTGGACGGCTCAAACGAAAAAGAGAACGCCTGCTCCGCTTTGAGCGAAACGCGGGAAACGACCTGTTCGTCCGTCAGCCGGTAAGCGTACTGTGCCTCATCCTCCGGCAGCTCAAAGGCAAGTTCTCCCGTCAGCGGCGCGGCGGAAGATACCGCCTCGGGAGTTGCGGTCAGCTCCGCCGAAGGCGTTGCAGTGGGTTCCTCCCCTTCCGCCAGCGCGGCGGACGGCAGCGCCAACAGCGCAAAGCACAGAAGCCACGCAATCCATCGCTTCGTTTGATCGGCTCGTTTTATGCACTTCGTAGATTTTTGGTCTCTATCGGTTCGTAAATTCAACATGTTGATGATTCTTTACCGTATCCTGTTTATTCAGTACGCAAGGAAATTCTATATCCTGACCGCTGCTTTAAGCAGCATCAGCCTCTTTTGACGGCGCGCTTTCTGCGTCTGCGGCGATTCTTTCGAATTGCGCGGACGATCAGAACCACGGTTCCCGCGCTGAGCAGGATGAGAATTCCCGCAGCGGCAAGCAGCAGCGTCCGGTCGGGACCTTTCGGAGCGGCAGCTTCCGCTTCCGGTGTGGCCGTTGGCGCGGGCGTCGGCGCAAAGGTTGGCGTGGGCGTCGGTTCCGGCGTGGGAGACGGGGTCGGCGCGACATAATTCGTCAGTGTTTCCAGCGGGATATTCTCAAAGAAATCCCCGCCCGCTACGTCCTGACCAACCTGCGTATAGGCAAGCCCGAACTCCGCGCTGGAGAAATCGCCCGTGTCGTAAACGTTTTGGTGAAACTCCTGCTGGGAGACATGACAGTCGTAGGCTTGATTGGCAACGTCCAGCGCGGTGAGCCCGTCGAACGCGGCGAGCGGGACGCGCCAGTCCATTATGATAGCGCCGGTATCGTACAGATGCAGATACAGCTTTTTCGTCTGCCATGCGCCGTACTGCTCGGCAGATTCCGGGTAAAGGGTACCGTCCGCCGCGGCGGAGACCGCCTCCAGCGTGCAGCTCGCGGTAATGCGGTGCGCGCCGTGGCCGTATTCGCCTTCCAGATCGTGGGTCACGATAACCTCCGGCTTGAACCTACGAATCAGCGAAACGATGGCGGCTACGGTTTCGTCCCGCCCCCAGCGCTTTTCAGCGGCTTCCAGCGTTTCGGTGTAGGCGTCCTTCATACCGACCAGCACGGGCGCGTTTCGTACCTTACAGAGCCAAAGTCCGTTCATGGCTTCATCCATGCGCAACCGCTCTTCGTTTGCCATATACGCAACCTGAACCGTCATGCCGCGTTCGCCCGCGTACGTGGGAATCGTACCGCCAAAGTAGAGCAGCTCGTCGTCGCAGTGCGCGGAAATCACTAAAAGATCCGCTTTCTTAGCGGGCGGCTGCCAGTCGTGGGCGCTTTCCGGCAGATTCCCCGCCGAATAGAAGGCGACTTCGCCGATGGACATATCTTCTTCCGAATGGATCAGCACGCCGCGCGCGGCTATTTCCAGCGGATAGTAGGCGTTCAGAAGCGGGGATTCGATCGTCTGCTCCGAAAGCGCGTCCCCGGCGGCGTCCAGCTGCGTTAAAACGAACTTGGAAGGCGCGGCGTAGAGCTTGAGGTACATACCCGCAACAGGGGCGTCCTCGCCCCAAACGCAGCGAAAATCCTTATACTGCGAAAATTCGGTGTAGGTCTCAACGTCCCCGTCGGTCAGCCGCCGCGCGGCTCTGCCGGGGGCAGGTTCGGTGATTGTGCAAAGCTTTGTAATGTCGTCCGACGTTGGAAGCTCCGCGCGCGAAAACGCCGGCGCGCAGACGAGAAAGATCGCCGCGCCGGCAAGGCAGAGCGCTTGTTTAAAACGAGGAACAGTCATTTCGTCGTATCGGTGTCCTTCCGCAGATTGCGTTTGGCAAACGCGCAGAAAAGCGGGAACCACCCGCGGCGCGCTTTGCTAAACAGTAACTCCAACTTACCCTATTATACACGATTCCCGCGCCGAGAAAAGGGGATTACCCCGTAACACGGCGCGGGAATATCGTTAACGGTTCGTTTTACGCCTCTTCGGCTTCCATTCTCGCGTTTGCAGCGCGCATTTCCTGCTCGGTCTTGACGAGTTCCTTGCGTCCTGCAATCAGCAGGATGCCGCCCCCGCCAAAGAGAATCAGTAAGCTCAGAATACCTACGCTCGCGCGGTCGGTGAGGAAATAGAACATAGAATACAGCAGCGGGCCTATGACGGTTGCGAACTTGCCGAACACATCGTAGAAGCCAAAGTATTCTGCGCTTCTGGTCTGCGGCACGAGTTTGCCGTAGTAGGAGCGGGACAGCGCCTGAATGCCGCCCTGCACGGTACCGACCAGCGCGGCGAGCACCCAGAAGAGCGTTGTGGCCGTTGCGCGCGCGCCGTTATAGGCTTCCTGCTTGGCCGCGTCCGCCGCGTAAACGTCCAAGTCCGCCCCAATGTTCGTCAAGGCGGTTACGACGCTCTGGCGGCTCGCGTCACCGGAGAAGACATAGTTCACGGCGTTTGCATCGCCCGCCTGACGGACATAGTCCGAAACCACTTCATCAAACGCAGCCGTGCGGTCCGCTTCGGAGAGCACGTCCCGCGTGTCCTCCACCAGATCGACGGTCAGGCTGCTCCAGGCTTTTTCGTCTTCCTTATTGTCAAACGCAACGCCCTGTGCGGCAATGCTCGTGCGCGCTGCGGAAACATAGTCCAGCTGATACGGTTCGACCAGCCGCCCCATAAAGAAGCCGACGCCGCAGATGATAAAGTACATGATGATCGCCGTAATGATCATCTTGATCGCGCCAAACTTGCCCGAGAGTTTGCTGAACAAAATCGCGCAGGGCGCCGCGACGAGCTGGGTCACCAGAAGCGCAAAGATCATGCCGGTCGTACCAAGGCCGAGGGTTGCGCCATAGTTCGTGGCGAGTGATATCACCGCGCCCACGCCGTCGATATAGAGAAAATACGCGATGAGGTAGATCAAAAGGCCTTTGTTGCTTACGCAGCGCTTCATGGTGTCCCAGAGGTTCGACATGGCGTGCTTGGCCAGTTCGTTCGGCGGGGTTTCCACATAGTGCGTCTGCTTGACGTTTTTCAAAATCGGAATCGAGAACAGCAGCCACCAGACCGTGACGATCAGGATGGCGAACTTCATGGCGATGGGGTCGTAGTTCCTCAGCAGCATGACTGCAATGGAGATGACGAACGGAATCGTGCTGCCGCCGATATAGCCCGCGGCGTACCCCCAGCCGGAGACGCGGTCCATTCGCTCGTCGGTCGTGACGTCCGGCAAAAACGAGTCGTAGAACACGCAGGAACCGCTAAAGCCGATGTGCGAAATCACGTAGCCAACGAGCATCCACTGCCAGGTGCTTACAAACGCAAGCACGGCCGTGGACAGCGCGCCAATGAGGATGAACGCAAACAGCAGTTTCTTTTTATTGCCCTTGAAGTCGGCAACCGCGCCGAGCGTCGGCGCTATGACCGCGCCGATCAGCGACGCAACGGAAACACCGATGCCCCACCATTTGCTGCCCAAGTCGCCCGCCACGCTGGCGTAGTAGATCGGGAAGATAACCGCCATGATGTTGGTGGCGTAGACGGAGTTTGCCCAATCGTAGAAAATCCAACTCGTTTCCTGTTTGGTAAAGCGCTTGCTAGGATCGCGCTGGCGCATAGAATTCCACCCTCTCCCATACTTTTATTCCGTTTTCGCTTGCAATGCTATCGATGTGTCCCAATACCTGCAGTATAGCAAACTTAACCAGTCGTAACAAGCGAGATTACCACTCATTCACCATTGAAACATGTAATACCGTAAATTTTACGCGGCCTTTTCCGGTCGGTAACAGCCCCTTTACAAAGCGCCGAAACCAACGAAAAACCCCGCGCAATTTCTCACGCGGGGTCAATATAGGGTTCCAAGGGGTATGCCTCTTGGTCAGGGGCTTGGGGGCGGAAAGCCCCCATTATTTCGATCTTGGAGGCGCAGCCCCCTGTTTTTTTAATTACAGCAAATCTTTTCTCTCAAAGCGGCGGAACGACAGCGCGAGGAACACACCCGTGAGCGCGAGCGCGAGCGCGGCGTATGGCAGGCTGAATACGCTCTTTGCCATATCCGCCGACGGGAAATAACTCATCGGAGATACGAGGCGCAGCAAGCCCGGATGTTCAAACATGTTGTACACGACGCCAAGCACGAATGCGGCAAGAAACGCGAGGTTCCCCAGCGCCGCGCCCTTTTCCGGACGAATGGCATACGCCGAGAAACAGGCCGAGAGCGAAAGAAACAGCGAACCGATCAGAAATACGCCAAGCGCGCAGAGCAGGACTTCACACGTGACCCGTTCGCTTGAGCCAAGCGTCTTGACCGCCAGAAGCGCAAACAGCGCGTTGACGGCGCAGAACGCCGCGTAGTAGAGATACGCCGCCGTCAGTTTCGCGCCAAGCAAACGCGCGCGGGAGCGGGGTTTTGTAAAGAGGAACTCGTAGGTTCGATCCACGCTTTCCCGCGAGACGGCGGAAAACCCCAGATGCAGCGCGTAGATGCAGGAGCAAACGAGCACGTAGTAAAACAACAGCGCCGTATAGCCTGAGAGCGTACCCATATCCACGCCGACCGCGCCCATGACGGCCAGCACAATGCGCGGAAACGAGTTGAGCAGATCCATCATGCTGCCGCTGGCGGTATAACTTTCGAACTTGACAATACCCGCAAAGCAGAGCACGAACATGCCGAGCGACCAGAAGAGGAACGCTTTTCGATGTACTTTCAACTCACGTTTTAAAAGATTCATCTTCGTTTTCCTCCTAAACGGCGCGCGCGTCGCTCCGGCAGTAGCGCCAGAACGCAAGAATCAGGCAAACAACCGCAATAGCCGCGCCGGTGAGCGCGTATTTTGCTTCGTACCCGCCGGTGGTGAGAACATGTGCGGGAGAGAAGTACTCCAGCGGAGAAACCCAGCGGACGGCTTCCTCCTCCGTCAGCGAGCGAAGCGCCATGAGCAAAAACCCCGCAAACCCCATTGCCATGGCCGTGCCGGAGACAGAGCGCACCTTTTTTGCAAGCGTTGCATACAACACCGCAATCGACAGATAGACCATCTGCAGAAAAAACAGCGACGCGCCCGCGAGAGCCACGCGAGCGTAGCCTTCCGGCCCCGCTCCGTTGGCCGCATAGGCGGCGAGCACCGCGCCAAGATACAACGCGTTAAATACGACAAGAATACCAACGCAAGCAAGCAGTTTCCAGCCAAAGACCGCGCCGCGCCGGAGGGGTTTCACCAGCAGAAAATCCTCGCACTTGTTGCGCTTTTCCCGCGCAAAGACGGCAAGCCCCGTCACCGCGGCCATGATCGCCCCGGCGAGGCCGACATAGGTGTTGGCAAACGAGAAGAACCCGCCGAACGTGAAGATGCTTTTTACCTCCACGCCGAATACGGCAGCAAACGCAGGCGGTAAGCTTGCCAGCGCCTGCTCCACGGCGGCCTGAGCGTTCATAAACGCGCCGTAGAACACCGCGACAAAGAGTAGGAACCCGCCGACCAAACCGATCGTCCAGCTCAAGAAACTCTTGAACTGCGATTTGCATTCATAGGCTAAAATGTTCAAGCGTTGTTCGCCTCCGCTCCGGACGAATAGTAGTGCAGAAAGATTTCTTCCAGCGTCGGTTCCGAAATATCCGCGTTGACGAGCGGGCGCTTTGCCAGATCACCCAGCAGCAGACCAATCGCCCCGCGGTAGAGAAAGCTCACGCCCGCCTGCGCGATCTCCAGATTCTGCGCGCCTTCCAGTGCAAACCCTGCCGCGTCCTCGGGCGAACGGAACGTGAGGCTGACGTTCTTGACCGCGTTTTCGCGCAGCTGGGCCATACTCTGCTGCGCCACGATGCGCCCTTCCTTGATGATGGCAACGCGGTCGCAGATGCGCTGCACCTCGCTGAGGATATGAGAGGAAAACAGCACAGTCGCCCCGCGCTTGTTCTCCTCACGGATCAAATCGAAGAAGGTCTTCTGCATGAGCGGGTCGAGCCCGCTCGTCGGCTCGTCCAGTATGATGAGCCGCGGCGAATGCAGAAGCCCCTGAATGATGCCGACCTTCTTTTTGTTGCCGAGGCTCATATCCTCGATCTTCTGCTTGAGGTTGACCTGCAGAATCCCCGCCAGCTCCTCGATGCGCCGCGAACAGTCCTTTTTGTAGAAGCTCGCGGAATAACGGAAGAGGTCGGCGGCGCGCATGTTGTCGTAGTAAAAGACTTCTCCGGGCAGGTAGCCGACCTCACGCAGGATTTCCATCTTGTGCTTCTCCGTGTCCAGGCCAAAGATGCGCGCTTCGCCGCCGGTCTTGTAGATCAGCGAAAGCAGCGTGCGGATGGTCGTGGACTTGCCCGCGCCGTTGGGGCCGATGAAGCCGAAGATTTCGCCTTCTTCAATCGAAAGGGAGACGTCCACTATGCCCCGTGCCTTGCCATAGTACTTGGTCAGGTTCTTTGTTTCCACAATCGCGCTCATAGTTTACCCTTCCTGTATTCTCTTGATTTTGCTGAAAATTCGGATTATATGTCCATTAATGAAGTGTTAATTAACACCAGTATGCATCATTGATTATTATGATGCAACCCCTCACGCAAAAAACAGAAAAAACCCGCGCAATTTCTCGCGCGGGGTCAATATGGGGTTCCAAGAGGTATGCCCCTTGGTCAGGGGCTTGGGGGCGGAAAGCCCCCTGTATTTCTTACTCCTGTGCCGGAGCCGGTGTCGCCGGAGTTTCCGGTGTTTCCGGGGTTGCCGGAATCTCCGCAGCCGTTTCTTCTTCCTCTTCCGCATGCGGAACGACTTCGACGGAGACGACCCGCGTTCCTTCGTCCACACGCATCAGGCGCACGCCCTGCGTATTGCGGGAGATGACGTTCACCTGCTCGAGCGGCAGGCGGATAATCGTGCCGTCGTCGCGGATGAGCATGGCGTCCTCGCCCTCACCGGACATCTTGAGGCAGGCCAGATCGCCGGTTTTTTCCGTAAGCTGGGTCGCCAGAACGCCCTTGCCGCCGCGATGATGCAGCGGGTACTGGTCTTCCGGCGTGCGCTTGCCCATGCCGAGCTCGGTCACGGTGAACACGTAGCCGCCCTTTTTGACCTTGAGCATATCGACCACCGCGTCGTCGTCGCCCAGATTGATGCTGCGAACGCCCATCGCGGTTCTGCCCATGGGGCGGACGTCCTCTTCGGCAAAGCGGACGCACTTGCCCTTCTTGCTGGCAATGATGAACTCGTCGTCGCCCTTACTGTATTCCACAGCGATCAGCGCATCCCCTTCCCGCAGGCTCTGGACGATCAGGCCGCCCTTGCGGATGTTCTGCACGTCGCTCACCGGCGTCTTTTTAATGATGCCGTTACGAGTTGCCATCACGAGATAGCCTTCCTCGCCGTTGCCTTCCACGGGGAACATAGCGGTGACCTTTTCACCTTCGCCCAGCTGCAAGAGGTTGACAATCGGAAGCCCCTTGGCGTTGCGGCCGGATTCCGGAATGACGTAGCACTTGATGCGGAACGCGCGGCCGAAGTTCGTAAAGAACAGGATGTGCGTATGCGTCGTGGTCACGAACAACCGCTCGACAAAGTCCTCCTCATGCGTGCCCTGGCCGATGACGCCGCGCCCGCCGCGGTTCTGCGCGCGGTAGACGTCCGGAGAAAGGCGCTTGATATAGCCAAAGTGCGTCATGGTCACGGCCATATCCTCTTCCTGAATCACGTCGTCGAGGTCGATATCCTCAATCATCTGCGTAATCTCGGTGCGGCGCTTGTCGTTATGCCTATCCTTGACGGCCAGCGCTTCTTCCTTGATGATGGCAAGCAGCTTCTTTTCGTCGTCGAGAATCGACTGCAGGTAGCTCACGCGCTCGCGCAGCATGCGGTCCTCGTCCATAATCTTGTCGCGCTCCAGACCGGTGAGGCGCTGGAGGCGCATATCCAGGATCGCCTGCGCCTGCCGCTCGGAGAGACCAAAGCGGGCAATCAGCTTTTCTCTGGCTTCGTTGGGGTTTGCGGACTTCTTGATCAGATCGACGATTTCGTCTATGTTGTCCAGCGCGATGATCAAGCCTTCTAAAATATGCAGGCGCTCTTTTGCGCGGTTGAGGTCGTATTTAGTACGGCGGGTGACCACGGTTTTCTGGTGCTCCAGATAGTAATAGAGCACATCGCGCAGCGGCAGCACCTTCGGCTCACCGTCCACGAGCATGAGCATGATGACCCCGAACGTCGCCTGCAGGTCGGTATGCTTATAGAGCTGGTTGAGGATGACGTTGGCGTTGACGTCTTTTTTGAGCTCAATGACAACGCGCATGCCCGTGCGATCGGTTTCGTCCCGCAGGTCGGAAATGCCTTCCACGCGCTTTTCGTGCACGAGTTCGGCAATGCGCTCGACAAGGCGCGCTTTGTTGACCTGATACGGAATCTCCGTGATGATGATGCGGCTTTTGCCAAGGCCGTACGCTTCGATTTCCGCGCGCGCGCGAACGACGATGCGGCCTCTGCCGGTGCGGTACGCGCTGGCAATGCCGGAAAGCCCCATGATGATGCCTCCGGTCGGAAAGTCCGGCCCGGGCAGGTATTGCATGAGCCCATCGCTGTCGATCTCGGGATCGTCGATCAGCGCGCAGAGCGCGTCGATCGTTTCGCCGAGGTTATGCGGGGGGATGTTCGTTGCCATGCCGACTGCGATGCCGCCGGAACCGTTGACGAGGATGTTCGGGTAACGGCTCGGCAGTACGGACGGCTGCATGAGCGTTTCGTCGAAGTTCGGCATGAAATCGACGGTGTCTTTTTCGATATCCGCCATCATTTCGCTGGCCATCTTGGAAAGCCGCGCCTCGGTATAACGCATGGCCGCCGCGCCGTCGCCATCCACGCTGCCAAAGTTGCCGTGGCCTTCCACGAGCATATAGCGCGTGGAAAAGTCCTGCGCAAGCCGCACCATTGCGTCGTAAACGGAGCTGTCGCCATGGGGATGGTATTTACCAAGACAGTCGCCAACGATACGCGCGCTCTTTCGAAACGGCTTATCCGGCTGCAGGCCCAACTCGTCCATGGAATAGAGGATGCGGCGGTGGACGGGCTTCAAGCCGTCCCGCACGTCCGGCAGGGCGCGGTTGATGATAACCGCCATAGCGTACGAAATGAAGCTCTTCTTCATTTCGTTTTCCAGCTTGATGGGCACGATCCGGTTGATCGCTGCCGGCGGCATCGGCGGCTGCGCTGTTGTGATGTTGTCTTTTTCTTCCATACTTCTACTCTCTCATCTATCGTTACTGCTCTTGCTTACTCTTGCTATTCGCCGCTGTTAAACATCCAGATCGACGACGAGCTTGCTGTTTTGCTCAATAAACTCTCTGCGTGGCTCGACCTTGTCGCCCATCAGCAGGGTAAAGAGTTCGTCGGCTTCAATGGCGTCCTCCACCGTTACCCGCAGCATGATGCGCTGTTCGGGGTCCATGGTGGTTTCCCAGAGCTGATCGGGGTTCATCTCGCCAAGGCCTTTGTAGCGCTGGATCGTGGGCTTGGGTTCGCGGCCGATTTCGTTGAGCGTCGCTTCCAGCTCCTCGTCGGAATACACGTATTTGAGATAGCTGCCGCGCTTGATCTGGTAGAGCGGCGGCTGGGCGATATAGACATAGCCATTGTCAATCAGCGGACGCATATGGCGATAGAAGAACGTCAGCATCAGAATACGGATATGGCTTCCGTCCACGTCCGCATCGGTCATGCAGATGATCTTGTGGTAACGAAGCTTGCTCTCGTCAAACTCCTCGTCCATACCCGCGCCAAACGCCGTGATCATGGCCTTGATTTCCGTGTTGGCAAGAATCTTGTCGAGGCGCGTCTTTTCGACGTTCAGGATTTTGCCTCTGAGCGGGAGAATCGCTTGAAACAGCCGGTTGCGCCCCATCTTGGCGCTGCCGCCTGCGGAGTCGCCCTCGACGATGAAGATTTCGCAGACGCTGGGGTCTTTTTCCTGGCAGTCCGCAAGCTTGCCGGGCAGAGACGTGGAGTCCAGCGCGCTCTTTCTTCTGGTGAGTTCGCGCGCCTTTCTCGCCGCGTCGCGTGCGCGAGAGGCGGTGACGCATTTTTCAATGATGATCTTGGCGCAGGCGGGGTTTTCTTCGAGGAACCGCACCAGCCCTTCCGCCACCGCGCCGTCCACCAGAGGGCGGATATCCGCGTTGCCGAGCTTGGTCTTGGTCTGGCCTTCGAACTGCGGCTCCATGAGCTTGACGGAGATAATCGCAGTCAGCCCTTCGCGGATGTCCTCGCCGGAGAGCGAGGGGTCGGCGGGCTTGAGCAGGCCATACTTCTTGGCGTAGTCGTTGACTACGCGGGTCAGCGCCGCCTTGAAGCCGACCAGATGCGATCCGCCTTCAATGGTATTGATGTTGTTGGCAAACGAAAAGATGTTTTCGTTGTAGCCGTCGTTATACTGCATGGCGATTTCGACCGAGCCGGTTTCCGCGCCGTCTTCCATGCGCTTTGCCGTAAAGTAGATCGGCTCGGGGTGCAGCGTTTCCTTGTTTTTGTTGAGGTACTTCACAAACGAAACGATGCCGCCCTCGTAACAGAACGACTTAATATGCGCGGGGGTTTCCCGCTCGTCCGTAATCGTAATACGCACGCCCGCGTTTAAAAACGCCATCTCGCGGAAGCGGCTGCTCATGGTATCGAAGCTGAAATTCACTTCGTCAAAGATCGTATGGTCGGGCAGAAACGTGATGACCGTGCCCGTATCGTCCTCGGGGATATCGCGCTCAATATGCACTTCGTTGATCTGTTCGCCGCGGATGAACTCCTGCGCGTACACATGCCCGTCGCGGTGAATTTCCGCGCGCAGCGTTTCGCTCAGCGCGTTGACGCAGCTTACGCCGACGCCGTGGAGGCCGCCGGAGACCTTGTAGCCCCCGCCGCCGAACTTGCCGCCCGCGTGGAGCATCGTCAGCGACACGGTGAGCGCGTTCTTGCCCGTTTTCTCGTGCAGGCCGACCGGAATGCCGCGCCCGTTGTCAACGACGGATACGGAGTTGTCCGGGTGGATGAACACCTCGATATGCGTGCAGAATCCCGCCAGTGCTTCGTCGATGGAGTTGTCCACAACTTCCGTCACGAGGTGATGGAGTCCGCGCGTATCCGTCGAGCCAATGTACATGCCCGGACGGCGGCGGACGGCTTCCAGCCCTTCCAGCACCTGAATTTGGGATGCGTCGTACGTTTGTTTCGTTCCCTGTTCCATTCTTTTCCTCTTTCTTCAGGCTTGGGGGTTCCACCCCCAAACCCCGGGCTCAGGGGCACGCCCCTGAGAACCCCTTGCGTTTTATAAAATATGGGGTTTCCAAAGGGGAGATCTCCCCTTTGGCAGGGCTCGGGGCAGCGCCCCGATCACCCTCTGCCCCTATTCTTCAATCTCCGAAACCGTGAGCACCGCAACGTCACTGAGGTACTCGCGGCCGATTTCGCTTTTCCAGCGCTTTTCCAGCGTAGCGCTCGCAATATGCGAAGCGAACACCTTTTCTTTACCCCGCTCGCGCAGCACGATATACGACTTGACCTTGCCCGCGCAAGGCGTCAGCCGACGCTCCCGTTTCGCCCTTTCGATATACGTTCGCGTTTGCTGGGTCATGCCGCGCTCGTTGAGCACGAACAGAATCTTATCCAGCGGAATACCTACGTCCGCGCCAATATGCAAAAGCACGTTTTTTCACCCCTTATCCGCGCCGCTTCAAAGCTCAACGACGCTCCGGTCGGAAACCTGATACACCTGCATCTGCTCCACGCCCGCCGCGGCGACTTCTTCAATATGGGTGCAGGTCAAAAACGTCTGGCAGTCCTGCGCGGCAATGAGGAGCATTTTCTGGCGGTTGCGGTCGAGCTCGGAAAACACGTCGTCCAGCAGCAGTACGGGTGAATCCTCTTTTTCCACGCGGAGGATTTCGAGCTGGGCAAGCTTTAAGCTCAAAACGGTCGTACGCTGCTGCCCCTGGGAGCCGTAAACGCGCACGTCCGAACCGTTGATCACGAGCTTGAGATCGTCCCGGTGCGGGCCTACGGAGGTGTTGCCGCGGTAGACATCCCGCTCGGCAGTGTCCGAAAGCGCTAAGCGCAGGGTCTTAACCAGCGTTTCGCGGTCGGACGGGGCAACGTTCGGCTCGTATGCCGCAACCAGCGTTTCCGTGCCGTCGGAGAGCGTTTCGTGCTGTTCCGCAGCGATCAGCCCCAGCCGTTCAACCAGTTCCGCGCGCGCCAGCACGATTGCCGCGCCCAGCACGGAGAGCTGCTCATCCCAGCATTCCAGCGCGTCGTAGTCCAGCCCTTCCGGCTCCTTGAGGAGCGCGTTGCGCTGTTTGAGCGCGGCGTTGTATTGCTGCAGTGTGTAGTAATACGAAGGCCGCAGCTGCGAAATCGCCATATCGAGGAACCGCCGCCGTTCGCCGGGGCCGTCCTTGATGAGCGCGAGATCCTCCGGCGCGAACATGACAACGTTGAGGCAGCCGAGCAGTTCACCTGAACGGGAGAGCGGCGCGCCGTCGATGAACATCCGCTTGCGGTCGCCCGAAAAGAGCTTGCACTCGATTCTGCGCGGGCCGGAACGCGTATCCATATCCACGGCGACGCTGCCGGCGGATTCGCCGGAGCGCACCATTTCGCTGTCCCTTACGGTGCGGTGGCTGCGCCCGAGCGAACATAAAAAGAGCGCCTCCAGCACGTTGGTCTTGCCCGCGGCGTTCTCGCCCGTCAGCACGCATAGGCCCGCGTCCGGACGCAGGGAAAGCGACGGGTAATTTCTGAAATTCACGAGCCGTAGGCCGGTAACGCGCATGCGGACGCTGTCCTAATCTTCCTTGTAAATTCTGGATGCATTATACCATATTTTGCAAGCTCTGTATATATATTATAGAAAAGAGATGGCTATTTCTGTGTTTTTGACCGCGTTTTTACGCATTATTTCCGCATTTGCCGCAATCCCGCCGTATCCTGAAAGCGGAGCGAATTGGGGAAGCGTTTTTTACACGAAACGCCGTCCGCCGCGAGACGAAAAAGCCGCCCTTTCGGGCGGATTGGGTGTTCCTAATGGGTAAGAGAAAGCCGGGCGGTGCTGCGTTCAGCCCGTCCGGCATAATCCTTGCCGAATGAATTTTACGAGAGCAAATCTCCCTGGTGCGCAACTAAAGTTGCGTCGAATACGCCAATCTATTTACTAAAAAATAGATTGAAAAATCTCTTACGAGAGCAAGTCTCCCTGATGTGCCACTAAGGTTGCGTCGAACACGCCCGGCACTCTGAGGAATTTATCCACAAAGTCCGTGTCGCTTTCGCGAATGCGCAGCTCGATGGTCAGCTCGATGCCGTCGTGCTGGACGGTCTTGCTCTTGACATGCGCCTTGGGCAGCTGGCGGATCAAACCCTTGATCTGCTGGCTCGCGCGGTCGTCAAAGTGCAGGATCAACAGGTACGGCATGCTCGCGTTGCCCTTGGCGGACGTGATGATGACCATGATCACGCCGATGACCAGCGCGCCGATGAGGCCGACGTCCACGAACCCCGCGCCGAGCGCAAGGCCTTCGCCCACCGCCCAGAACATATACACCGTGTCGATGGGGTCCTTGATGGCCGTGCGGAAACGCACAATGGACAGTGCGCCGACCATGCCAAGAGACAGCGTCAAGTTCGAGCTGATGAGCATGATGACCAATGCCGAAACCATGGTCAAGAGGATCAGGCTGAGGTTGAACGAGCGCGAATACACGACGCCCGCAAACGTCTTTTTGTAGATGAAATACAGGAATCCGCCGATCGCAAGGGCGATGATCAGCGTCAGGATAACCTGCAGGGGGTTCAGAGTGCTGGAAAACAGCTCCTTGATATTAAAGGCGGTTGCAAGCGGATCCGTCTCCGCGCGCAGAATGGGGTTCATATGGTTCCTCCTTCACACATTGCTGGTGATAAACTAGTATACCGCGCCGCGCGCGAAAACACAAAACGAAAAAATCCAGCCGCCGCGCGGCAGCCCGCGTGCGGAAAACCGGCGTCGGGGTTAAAACTCGTACTGCCTGCAGTAAACGTATTTACTCGCGGCGGTGTGCTCCGCCGAACCGACGGTAAGCAGCTCCTGCACATACAGCGGGAGGCTCTCGTTAAACTTGACCTCCAGAATCATACAGTTGCGCAAGTCCCAGACCGGATACGTCACAAGATTGGGGTTGAACAGATCCGTGCTGCGCAGTGCCGTGCGAACGTTTTTATCGAACGTGATGCGAACGTCCTCGCCGGGGAACACGTACGGCTCGCGCACATAGTCCACAATCACCTTGGGGCGAATGTAGTTTGACTTAAAGATGCCGTAAACCTGTCTGGCGAACGGCTCGGGTTTGGCAAGCAGGCAGCCGAGGTTGCCGCGGATAATCGCATCGCACTCCTCGCGGGTAAGGGACACGCTGTCCTTTTTGATGTACTGGCCTTCCTTATGCTTGCGCTCGAGTTTGATCGTGCTGTCCGAAAGGTTGTAGATGCGGATGCGGAACTTATCGCGCGAACTGACGCCGTCCGCCTTATCCGCAACCGCAGAATCGAACGGATCGTCGAAATACAGGCTCCGGATGAAATACTCGCCGCCGTTGAGGGAAGCGTAGTAGTCCTGTTTGAGGCAGGCTTTCAGGCGCGTCGCCAGCAGTTTATGCTCCCCTTCGGAGATGATGTATTTCAGTTCGTGCCGGTAAGGCTTGCCGGCGATTTCTTTTTTACTGGCCATGATCCAAGCCTTTCCTAGTCTTCCAGCGTGGTAACGCGTCCGAAAATGTTCGTCATTTCCGAATCGCTCAGGCTGAAGTAATTCTGCACATATTTCAGCGCATATTCCTGATAATTGTTCGCATATGTGCGGATGTGATCGCAGTGCTGCTGCCAGGAAGAATAGGTAATGCCGTCTAAAATATCAACGGTATACTTCATTTCCTCGGCAATATTGTTTTCCAGGCGATCTACCATCGCATTGATCTTCTCCGGCGTAAAGACGTCGTTGATCATCAGCGCAACTTTTTCGAGGAACATCTGCTTAAACGTCGCATTCTCAAGCAGCGCGCGGATGAGTACCGTGGACGCCGCCTTGCTCTGGCCATGGCCTTCGGGATCGAAATACCTAGAGAAAAAGTCCCTGCGGTATCCGCTTGAGTAGGCGTCCGACTTATCGTCGTTGCGGTTCATCGCCCAGCAGAAGTCGTAGAAGATCCAGCGCCATTTGTTGTCGTATTCCGTGCTGCGCCAGTACTTGAGGTTGGCCGAATCCGTGTTGCCAACGATGATTTCCGCCGCAATGTAGGCTGCGTAGTTCTCCGTGTCCATGAGCGAGCAAATATAGTCGTAATTTGCCGAGTCGCTTAAATCGTGGCTGCCCGCCCACTCGACCATATCGGAATAATCTTCCCAGCCGCCGCCCGCAATCACGCAATTCTGGTTGCCGTTGCCAAAGAGCAGATCAATTGACTGGGGATTGCTCAGATGGAACCGCTCGGCAACAAAATGCTCCGTGATTTTCTCCATGAAGTCGTACACGCCCCAGTATTTACCGTCGAGCAGTACAACAACCTGCTTGTGCGCCTGCACGACCACCGCGCGATCCGCCGGTAACCCCGTGTTGCCCTCTTCAAAGAGCGTGGTGATCAGGTTATCGCGGATATGGCTGTATGTCGAATCCTGCGCGCTTGCGCGAAGAATCAGCGATTTATAGCTCGTGATATCCCGGTTCTCAAAGAACGGGTAGTTGAACATCGAGTCCCCGTACGCGCCGCGCGCGATCAGCGCAAGACCCTTCTGTTCCCCAAAGCGAGAAAACTGGCCCTGAATCTGAATCGCTCCGTCGCCGCTGTAGAGCGTCGTTCCGTTTTGATCGATATAATCAAAGTGCACGTCGCGTTCCCAGCCCCTGCCAAGCGGATCGGGATGCGATTTGGGCTGCGCCCAGAAATTCAGCAGATTCCAGTTTTTATCCGTGGGTGAAATCTTGATCTGCAATGGATCCGTTCCTTCACCTGTGGCTTCCGCATAATCGCTGCCGGCAACATAGATGCCGATCTCCGGATCCCAAAGGTTCTTCGGGTCGGTTACGATGCTGATCACCGGCAGGGTATAGGTGTGACTCTGAATCGTGCTTTCTCCGGTATAAATAATGTAGGTCTGGCTCGCGGTGTCGCTGCCGTAATAACCGCTCCGGAACGAGCGCGCACGCAGGATAGTGGTTTTGGAAACGGTAATCGCGCCGGAATAGCGCGAGGAACTCTCCGTCGGCACCGTTCCGTCCGTGGTGTACGTTACCGAACATCCTTCCGGCACTTCAATGGAAACCTGCTGTGCGCTGTCAAACGCGCCGCCCGCGGTCGTGATTTTCGGCTCCTCGGCATACCCGTTCACGCCGTGGGAATTGGCGGCGGAAGGCGTAGGGGTTTCGTAAAACAAAAGCGTCGTATCCGTGCGTCCGTAGCTGACGTCCGCATGGCCCTTTGGCACCTGCAGCTTGTCGAGAATCGTGCCGTCCGGCGAAAATAAAAAGACGACGTCTCCCGCGGAGGAGAGCTTGAAGTTCGTTTCTAGATTATTTTTTTTTTGCGCGTCGGAAACGTTTTTCCCCGACGCAAGCACCGTTAAGTATTCGCCCGCATCGAGCGTAATATCGGGAAAGACCCACTTAGCCGGATTCTTTGCGTTGTTGGAAAGCGCATACCCCGCAAGCGAAATGGGGGCTCCCGTTCGGTTATGGATTTCGATCCAGTCGTAATACTCGCCGTCCGGCTGCTTGAGGAACGAAACGTTGGCGTTGAGCACTTCGGAAATGACGATATCGCCCGTGCCGTAAGACAGCGTGGCCATAAACGCCTGCAAGCCCGAATTGTTATTCGTATATCCCGGCGTCGGCTGGGAAGAGAGCGCAAATTCGCCCGTGCCATCGGGAGAACGCGCAAAGCTGATATCCGTGTTGGCGCGGGTATAGTCGTACTGGTCGAGAATTCTGCCCGCGGGTGTGGAAAACACCACGCTCTCTTTATACGCGGCAAGCGAGAACGGCGCTTCAATCTGCGTGGCTCCGTCCGGCGTTTCGCGGCCGGTGCAGAAGATGAGCAGCACGCCGTTTGCGGGAATCTTGGTTCCGGCGGGCAGCGTATACTTGAGCGGCTGGGTTGCGGAATCCGAAATGCCGTAGCCCGAAAGATCGACTTCCTGGCCGTTGGTATTATAGAGTTCGATCCAGTCGCAGTAAGCGCCATCCGGACCTATGATGGTAGAGGCGTTGCTGGGCATGAACTCGTTGATGAATACGCCGATGGACTCGTCCGCGCTGGCGGAAAGCGTCGCCATGTATTGCGCCGCGCCCTCGTCCGTATTGGGATAGCCGGGGCTCGGCAGCATTTCCTTCCAGACGGTGGAGTCGTCCGCGCTACGGCCCAGCGAATACCCGCTCGTCACCGCGCGGAGCGTAATGCTGTCCACCACTTTGCCGGATACCGTAGAGAGGATGACTTCATCCGAAGCGGAAAGCTTAAAGCCCGCCTGCATCTTGCCGCGGGTGACGTCCCCGCTGCAGAACACGACCAAATAACCGCGCGGCTCCAGAACGGACCCTTCCGGGAACGTCCATTTGGCGGCGGTAAGAAAATCGTCCGATAAGCCGTAGCCGGAGATGTCGAGGCTGGTGTCGGTGTTGTTGTAAATCTCCACCCAGTCTGGGAACGCGCCCGTTCCGTCGGGAACCGCGCCCTTATTGCTGATCATGACCTCATTGATCACTATTTGGGCGGAAGTTTCGTTGGTTGGATTGGTTCCGCCGCTCTTTAAGTAAAGAACGAGCGCGACGGCGCTGGCAAGCAGCAAGATGAAAATCAGCGTCCTGCGTGCCGCCGTTGCTCTCCTTCTTCGATTCGCCATGATAAAAATGCTCCTTCCGCAAACGCGCAGGCGCGCGTTTTCGCAACGTCCAGTTTACCATACCCCCGGTCAACTGCCAATGACGCCTCACGATTATTCACAAAATGTCCGAAATATCACCTTATTCGTGTTTGACCCCGCCGCCGGACGCCAAAGCCGCTATTGAACGGGAGAAACGCCGAAAATCGCCCGTTTCCGCCTCAGAACGGCAGTTTGGCGACCCCCAGCAGGATGACCGCCGTCAGGAGCGCAACAAAGGCGAACACCGCACCGAGGATGACGAATATGCGCGAAAACGTCCTTGCGCCGCGCTCTTCTTCGATAAAAACATTGCCGATGTTCTGCGGGTCGTAGTGCACGGTAACCTTCTGACCCACCAGCAGGTTCGGCGTGTTCAGCGCATAGGGCGAAAGGTACTGCATGGGCTGGCCGTCGATGGAAAACGAGTACACGAGGCGCACGCCGCTCGAACCGAACTGCGTTTGAAACGCGGTGACAACGCCTTCCGTTTCAGACGTGCAGCGGTTCCGTTTGCCGTTGGTGGTGGCGTTGAACACCAGCCCAACAACGAGGAACGTCAGCCCCAGAATGCCGAACGTGCCCGAAAAGACAGTAACGAATAAACCAATAAAATTCATTGTGATTGACTCTCCTTTTTTACATAAGGGGTTTCCAAAGGGGTGACCACCCCTTTGGTCAGGCTCCGGGATGAAATCCCGGCCGGGGTTTGGGGCGGAGCCCCAATGTAATCCGTCTTGGGGCAGCGCCCCAATAGTCCCCCCCTACTCTTCTCCGTTGCGCAGCTTCTCGCGCTTTTCGTGGTTTTCCTTAATCTTCGCTTCCTGCCCCTGATCGGAAGGCTCGTAATACCGCCTGCCCTTGAGCGAAGGCGGCATGTAATCCTGCTTGACCCAGTGCCCGGGGTAATCGTGCGGGTAGAGATACCCTTTTCCGTGGCCGAGCTTGCCCGCGCCCGCAAAGGACGTGTCCCGTAAATAGATCGGCACCGGCTCGTCAAAGCTCGACTCCGCGTCCGCAAAGGCGCTTGTCAGAGCAACCACCACACTGTTGGACTTTGGCGACTCGCAAAGAAAGATGATCGCCTGCGTCAGCGAAAGGCGCGCTTCCGGCAGGCCGATATGCTCCAGCGCGTCCGCCGCGGTGACCGCCTGCACCATAGCCTGCGGATTGGCGAGGCCGATATCCTCGCTGGCGTGCGCAATGAGCCGCCGCGCGATGATGCGCGGATCGACGCCCGCGTAGATCAGGCGCGCAAACCAAGCCAGCGCCGCGTCGGAATCCCCGCCGCGCAGGCTCTTGCAGAACGCCGAGAGCATGTCGTAAAACAGCTGCTCGTCGCACTTGATCACTTTTTTCTGGCTGGATTCGGCGGCGATCTCGCGGGTAACATGAATCACGCCCGCATCGTCCGGCGGCGTTGTCAAAACCGCGAGCTCCAGCGCGTTGAGGGCGTTGCGGCAGTCCCCGTTGGCGATGGCGGAAATCGTATGCAGCGCGTCGTCGTCCAGATTCACATGAAGTTTGCCAAATCCGCGCTCCTCGTCCCGGAGTGCGTTCAGAACCGCCTGCTCGACGTCCTCGCTGGTCAGCGGGTAAAACTGAAACACGCGGCAGCGCGAGACGATTGCGCTCGTCATGGCAATCATGGGGTTCTCCGTCGTGGAGCCGATAAAGCGGATCGTTCCCTTTTCCAGCGCGGGCAGAAGCGAATCCGACTGGGTCTTGCTCCAGCGGTGGCATTCGTCGAGCAGGAGGTATGTCGGCTGGCGGTAGAGCTTGAGGCGCTGTTCGGCTTCCTCCACGATGGCGCGCAGTTCCTTGACCCCCGCGGTGACCGCGTTGAGCTTGACGAACGCGCCGCCGGTGGCGTTGGCAACGATGGCCGCCAGCGTGGTCTTGCCAGTGCCCGGCGGGCCGAAGAAGATGGAGCTTTGGAGCCGGTCGGTCAAAATGGCGCGGCGAAGCAGCTTGCCTTCGCCCACGATGTGACGCTGCCCGATGAACTCGTCCAGCGTACGCGGGCGCATACGATCGGCAAGCGGCGCGCTCTCTTCTATATTGTTAAAAAATAAATCTTCCATGCCGTAACTGTAACGTACTCGTCCTTACTATTGTTATGAAATAAATCTTCCATGCTGATTCAGTAACGTCTTATCCTTTTATGTCCTTACTGTGGGTTCCGGTATGCCGCCGGTCTTGCGTTACTCCTGCGGCAGATCTTGCACGACGAACAAATCGCTCAGCGTGCGCCCGCCGTCAAACGGAATGTTGATGGCTCCCGACTTGCTTTGCAGCACGCTGGACTGCCCGCCGTCGAGGTTATAGGCGTTGACAAAGCCGAGCTCTTTGCAAAACGAGGAAAGATCCTTCATGGTAATGCCCATCGAGTGTTCCCGCCTGCCGTCCACAATCAAAAACGCGTAGTGCCCCGGTTCGTAATACCCGAGAACGGAGCGCGGGTTTCTCGCCGTAACATGGCTGCGAAACTCGGTTTTCGTGTCGCCGTTTTCGTCGAGCAGCGCGGGGCCGAACACCCATATTTGATACACGTCAAGAGTAGCAAGTATGTCCGCCGTCATGATACGGTAGCGGTATGTGAGCAGTTCGCCGTTTTTGCAAAGCACCGCTATATCCAGCGCGCGCGTAATATTTTTTACATACTTCACGCCGTTTCGAACCAGAGGCCCGAAGAGGTTGAGCGAGTAGAAGTCCCCGTTGATGCCGACGATGCCGGTTTCGCTTCGGCTGAGCAGTTTTGCCGCCGTCTCGGTATCGCCCATGAATTCATCCTGCGAAAACACGTTGGTGAGGCAGGCGAGGTCCTGCACGTAGATATCCGCAAGGAAATAATCGTTGTCGTACGTCCGCCCGGTAATAATTGAAACGGAGACGTTCGCGCTTTTATAGTTGCCGTTTTGATCGTCATATACACCCGCATAATAGAAACGGTCGAAATACTTTTCCCCCAGCAATCCGGTGGACAGCCGCTCGGCAAACGCATCCCAGTCCGTAATTTCGCCGCAGGCGTACAGCAGCGCCGCGCGGGCGTCGTTGGCGTTCACGGTTCCGTTTTGCGTTAAGTCGCAGTCCGTACGAGCTTTTGCCTGATCGGGCGTTAAGCACAGGAGGCGGAGCATCCGTGCCGCGTCGGCGGCGGTCAGCAAGCCGTCCTTCGACAGATCTGCGGATGCGGATACGGTATCTTTCTCGGCCAGTGAGCTGCTCAGCGGAACGCAGAAAACCAGACACACGGCTATCAGGAACGCGGCCAGCCGTTTCATAACGCACTCTCCCGATCATATTGTGAAAAAGTCTGCTTAATCATACCACGTTTTCACTTGTTATGATAGAATATCCCTGTTCGAAGCAGTCTGTTCCCCGTCGAGGATGGCGGATTTGCGCATAAAAAAGCATCGCTATGAGGTGAACAAACGCATGAAGATAGGACAGTTCAGCGATACGTTTCTGCCGATAGTGGACGGCGTCGGCCGCGTGGTCTACAACTACGCCACGGCGCTGACCCGGCGCGGCGAGGAATGCTATGTCGTCGCCCCCATGTCCGACGGCGGATACCGGGGCGGTTATCCGTTTGAGCTGGTGGACTTTATCAGCATGGAGCTGCCGCGCCAAAAGCAGTACAGCACGGGGATTCCGCAGCTGGACCCGCATTACGACGCGCGTATGCGCTTCATCGATCTCGACATCATCCACGCGCACTCGCCGTTTATCTCCGGCCTGGAGGCGCAGCGCCTTGGGCGCAGGCGCAACGTGCCGGTCATCGGCATGTTCCACTCGCGCTATTACGACGACTTTTACCAGCTGACCCGCGCGGAGATGCTGGCCAACTTCGCCGTGGCCACCATCGTGAACTTCTACCTCCGCTGCGACGAAGTTTGGACGGTGAGCCAAAGCTCGGCGGAAACACTCTTTGACTACGGCTACAACGGCGAAATCGTCGTCATGCCCAACGGCACGCCGGACGTCTCCCCCAGCGAAGCAAACGCCGCGAACGCAAGAGAGCATTTTCATCTGCCGGAAACGCCGATTCTGCTCTACTGCGGCCAGATGAACTGGAAAAAGAACATCCTGCGCATCCTCGAAAGTTGCGCCTGCCTCAAGCAGAAAGGCGAGTCGTTTACGCTCGTGTTTGCCGGTCAGGGGCCGGACGCAAAGGCCATTCAGCAGAAAGCGGCGGAGTTTAATATTGCCGAACGAACGATTTACACCGGCCATATTACGGACGAAACGCTGCTCTACGGGCTGTTTCAGTGCGCGAACCTGTTTGTGTTCCCCTCGCTGTACGACACCTCCGGCATGGTGGTGCGGGAAGCGGCGGCAATGGAAACGCCCAGCGTCGTGGTGCGCGGCAGCGCCACCGCCGAACCGATTCTCGACGGCGAAAACGGCTTTTTATGCGAGGATACGACCGAGAGCCTTTGCGGCGTGATTCAGCGCACGCTCGCCGACCCGGAGGCAACCCGGCAGATCGGTAAAACCGCCCGAAAGACGATTTACGTTTCCTGGGACGATATCGCCGCCCACGCAGTCGAGCGCTACGAGCTGCTGATTGAGCGATTTAAGAATAAGTAATCGGGGACTCTGTCCCCAAGACCGATATCAATGGGGACTCCGTCCCCAAACCCCTGGCCCAAGGGAATTTCCCTTGGGAATCCCACATCTTTGGCGGGTTCTCAGGGCTGCCTAAGCCCTGAGCGGGAGCTCGAGGGCAGCGCCCTCGAAAGCCAAAAACCACAACGCGAGGCGGAATGCCCCGCGTTGTTTGTTTTTAGTACAGCTCCCGTAAAATCAAGTCCGTCGCGCTCTCGCTCGCCGCTGTCAGCCGCCTGACGCGCGGATCACTGCCGTACTCGCCCCAGACCATGTCCCGCAGCGCGGTGCCGTTATGGCAGCCGTGAATCACGCGGATGCGGTAAAGCCCCTTGCTCCGCCGGAGCGCGGCTTCAATGGCGATACGCGCCTGATACTTGTTTTTCCCGTGCAGGTCGAGGACGACCTCCGCGCCGGTGGCGGCGGACAGCTTGCTCCCTTCCATGTGCGCTTACGCGTAGGTTTCCGCATCGGGAAAGTTCTTCCACTCGCCGCCACTGAGGCGGTGCAGTTCCTCGGTGGCGAGCAGCCACTTGGCAACGCTCTCGGTCTCGGGGAAGAACTCGAAAAACTCGCCTTCGAAGAACGTGTAGAACCGCGAAACGTCCGTGCACATGCCGTACGTCGGCAAAAGCTTCGGCTCCAGACGGAACGCGAACGGTTCGCCATTTCTGGTTCCGGTGTAGGCAAACCCTGCGCCGTCCAGCGTGATTTCCCCTTCGCCAACGAGTTCACTGGTCGCCTGATTTTTGAGATAATGATCCTTTGGCAGGATGCCAAGCTTGACGCGCTCAATCAGCTGGAATCCCGGTTTGAGCAGTTCGCGGTAAATCGCTTTCCGCTCCAGGTCAAACCACTTGCGCGGCGTATCGGGAATGACGCAGGTTTCGTCAAAGGGAATCAGCCGGTAGGTTTCGTCAAGCGTGGCGCCGTTGCCGCAGGCCAGGCAGCGGATGGTGTTTCCTTCGCCGCGCATGGAAAACTCCTTGCCGCAGCGCGGGCAGCGATAGAGCAGCGTATGCAGCTGGTGCGCCATCTTGCCGTTGCCGGCGTATGCAATTTGCGCTGTTTTGTTCCACTCGTAATCGTCGTGATGAATCGCTTCATCCAGGCGAAACTGAATCTCCTCGGCAGAGAGTTCCTTGAGCTGTTCCGGCGTAAAGAGCTGGTCGATAACGACCTCCACACGACCGGGGCGCTCGTCCAGACAGTACTTCGTGCTGGTTAAATATCCGCCGGAGATCAGCGATCGGTAGACCGGCACGCCGAAGTGCTTGAGCAGCTTTCCGCTGCCGATGGCGCAGGGCTGGTTGCCGCCGCCGATGGAGCTCATGCCCTCCGGAAACAGGATGATTCTGCCACCGCGCCGCAGGATACGCGCAATCTCCTTGATGGTATAGATATCCGGCGTAAAATTCTTTTTCGGGATGACCTGCAACAGCCGAAAGA
Source organism: Christensenellaceae bacterium (assembly GCA_963674535.1). Lineage (GTDB taxonomy): Bacteria > Bacillota > Clostridia > Christensenellales > CAG-138 > UBA7703. The sequence continues at coordinate 3,192,102 of OY771363.1, forward strand.
CGCCCGCAAGGTGCGAACGAAAGAACTCGTTGTACCCGGCAACATAGTTCAGCGTGTCCGGCAGCAACACGGCGCCGGTATAGATATAGTCCAGGCGGGAAGCGTGGTTGCTCACTACGATATACGGCCCTTTTTGTTTGCGCGGATCGGCCTTCATCTCCAAGTGGATGTTGAGCTTTTTAAAGTACATCAACTTCCAGAGATAGCCGAGAATACAGTAGATCAGCTTGGGTGGCTGTCTGAGTTTTCGCGCGTGGAGCCGCTCCTGCAGCGAGCGCTTGTTATTCGGCATACGGTTTCGCTCCCCCATTCCCCAAAATAACGTTCTATGCTGTGAATTTTAGCAAATCGCACTCCAACACGCAACCGCAGAAAGCTTCTTTCTTCGGGGGTCTCAGCGCGAACTCCTTGTAGACTAACCCTAAACTTGGGTTTCCAAAGGGTCTGCCCTTTGGCAGTCTTCCTATAAAAAACCAGCGGCGCGTTTCCACGCGCCGCCGAACGAATTCGCCGCTTTGTTCAAATTTTTTCGAGGCTCTCGTTGTCGCCCAAAATATAGATGGAGTCGTCCGCATGGAACGGCTCGTTGGGGTCGATGTTTCCGGCAACGTGCCCGTCCCGCCGGATGGCGATGACGGAAAAGCCGTATTTGTTGCGCACGTCGATCTGCGCAAGCGAACGCCCGATCCAGTTGTTTGGAATCTTGATTTCGTTGATGCAGTACTCGTCCGAAAGGTCGAGCGAATCGAGAACGCCTTCGGCAACCAGCGAACGCGCAAGGCGGATGCCGCCGTCGTGCTCCGGCTGGACAACGCGGTCCGCGCCTGTTTTAATCAGCAGTTTCTGGTGCAGGTCGTCCTGCGCTTTGGCAACGATCTTCTTTGCACCCATTTCACGGCAGAGTACGGTGGAGAGAACGGAGGCGCGAATATCGTCGCCAATGCAGATGACCACGCAGTCGAAGTTGCGCACGCCGAGCTGCGAGAGCGCGCGTTCGTCGGTCGAGTCCGCCTGCACCACGTGCATGACGCTGTCCTTGATGGCGTTGACGCGGTCCGCGCGCTTATCGACGGCGAGCACCTCGTGGCCGAGCGTCGTCAGCATGCGCGCCGTGCTCGTTCCGAAACGACCCAACCCGATGATGATAAAGCTCTTATTCATGAACGTCACTCCTTATAAAAAAGTCAAAACTGTATTGGTTCCTGTTCTTTTCGGCTGCCAGCTGCCATAACGGCGTTCGTCAGCCGATCTGGATTTCTTCCTGCGGGTAATGCAGCACCGCTTCCTTTGTCGTGCCTTCAATGAGCGACATGGCAACGGTCAAAAGCCCGACGCGTCCGGCGTACATCAGAAGGATCAGTATAATGCGCGAGGCGGTTCCGCTTTCCAGCGTCACGCCGGAGGAAACGCCGACGGTGCAGAACGCGCTTGTCGTTTCAAACAACTGGTTCATAATGCCCAGCGCACCCGCTGTTTTATGCTGTTCCACAACCGAGAGCGCAATGGTCATGGTCATGACAAACACAAGCCCGAAGAAGAAAATCGTCAGCGCGCGGCGCACCTGATCGAGCGAAATCGTCCGCCCGAAGACCACGGTGTCGAACCGCCCGCGCAGATACGCACGCACCGCAAGAATCAGCGTGAAAATGGTCGTAATCTTTAAGCCGCCCGCCGTACCCGCGGGGCCCGCGCCGATGAGCATCAGCACCACGCTGACGCCTTTGCTGGCGTCCCGCAGGGCAAACTCATTGATCGTGTTAAACCCGGCGGTACGCAGCGTAACCGACTGGAACAGCGAGTTGAGCACTTTCTGGAAAAACGGCATCGGCCCGATCGTATTCGGGTTGTCGTATTCAATGATTAAAAAGCTCAGCATGCCGAACAGAATCAGAACGGCCGTACCGGTAAGCACCATTTTGCTGTGCAGGCGCAGACGGCGAAAATCCCGCTGCCGCCAAACGTTGAGCAGTACGCTAAAACCCAAGCCGCCGCCGACGATGAGCAGCATGACTACCGTTAAAAAGTAGGGATCCGCTTTGAACTCGGAAAACGAACGGTACCCGCCGATCAGGTCGAACCCCGCGTTGCAGAACGACGAAATGCTGTGGAAAATGGAGAACCAAATCCCTTTGACAACGCCATACTGCGGAATAAACCGGATGGAAAGCAGAATCGTTCCCATCAGTTCAAAAATGCCGGTCACCAAAAGCGCGCCCCGCGCAAGGCGGACAACGCCCTGCAGGCGGCTTTCGCCAAGACCTTCGGCCATGCTCAGGCGGTCGTGCAGGGAGATCTTTCGTCCGGTCAGCCCGAAGAGGATCATGGACATGGTCATGATGCCGAGCCCGCCGAGCTGGATGAGCAGCAGGATGACAATCTGGCCAAAAAGCGAAAAATACGTGCCGGTATCCACGACGATGAGCCCCGTGACGCACGAGGCGCTGGTCGCGGTAAACAGCGCGTTTAAAAACGGCAGCGACGTGCCGTCCTTGCTGGAAATGGGAAGCATTAAGAGCAGCGCGCCGGTTAAAATCACAACGATGAAGCCAAGCGGCAGCACGTTGATCGGCTTAATCCCTCGACGCAGTTTTTGCATAGTCGTACTTCTCCCGGTACCCGGCGCGAAACGTACTTTTCTTCACGCCGCCCCACCTGATTCGGTCAAAAGCAATGCTTTGGTCTTCGCCCACAGGGAGCGGTTTTCAAAACAATGGCTATAGTATACCCGATTCGTCCCCGTTTTGCAAAAGAATCTCCTGTGCATCGGGCAGCGGCGCGGGCACGCTTTCAATGGGCTTGACCCAGCGCATGCTGCGGTAATACGGAATCGTGAGAACGAGCTTGGTAATGTCGTCCACGGCAAGCATTACGATATAAGTGGTCAGGAACGGCAGCTTCCATACGATGCCGCAGAGGATCACCGCGGGCAGGATGAATACATACTGGGAAACGACGTCCGTCAAGAGCCCGTAGCGTGTTTCCCCGCCCCCGCGGAAGATGCCGACCACCTCGACATACGGAATATACCGCACGATGGCGTCCACCGAAAAGACCAGCAGCAGCAGCCTCGCCGTATGGGACGCGGTGTCCGAAAGGTCGAAAAGCCCGATCAAAGGCACGCGCAAGAGCGCGATGATCGCGCCGGTGATCAGGCCAAGCAGCGGCGTAAAGAGCAGAAACCGGCTCGCATATGCCTTGCCTTCCTCGATTCTGCCCGCGCCGATGGATTTGCCGACGAGGATATTGCAGGCGTTGCAGATGCCAACAAAGAACACGAACACAAGCCCTTCAATGGTGCGCTCGACCGTCAGCGCCGCGTAGTTATCCGTGCCCATGCGCCCCAGCACCATGTTGATGCCGACGACGGAGAGGCTCCAGAACAACTCGTTGAGCAGCACCGGCAGCGCGCGCGACCAGAACGTTTTAAAGAACCCGCGCACGGCGAAGATCTTCTTCAGCGGTGCAATGATCACGGTCTTTTTAATCGCCGAGAGGACGAGCATCAGCAGGGGGTTGAGCAGCGAGGAAATCGCCGTTGCAAGCCCCGCGCCCGCAACGCCCATTGCCGGAATGCCGAACGCGCCGAAGATGAAGACGTAATTGAGCACGGCATTGAGCGCCGCGCAGACGCCGCTGGTCACCATTGGAATGCGCACCTGCTCGGTGCAGCGAAGCAGCGTGGAAAGCGCCATGTTGAACGTCAGCGAAAAGTACGAAATACAGGCAAACTGCAGGTACTTTGCGCCTTCCGAAATCAGCGCGGCGTCCTCGGTGAAAAGACGCATCACCTGCTCTGGGAATATGCCGACGCCGAGCGTGAACGCAAACCCCAGCGGAACCATGAACAGAAGCATCATGCCGAACGTGCGGAGGATGCCTTCCTTATTTTCCGCGCCGTGATACTGGGCAACGAACACCGCGCTTCCGCTCGCCATGCCAAACGAGATCAGCTCCACGAGGAACGAAGCGTACCCCGCAAGCCCGACCGCCGCAATGGAAACGTCGCCCAAACGCCCGATCATCAGCGTATCGACCAGGCGGAAGGAAGTCATCAGCAGGTTCTGCAGCGCAATGGGGAGCGCAAGCGGCAGCACCACTCGCCAAAACGAGCGGTCAAACAACGCCGCAAGCTGTTTTTTCATCGGAATCCCCCCTGTCTCGTGCGCGTTTTCGGGCAACAGACACAAAGTATATCAGCAAGCGCGCGGGCATTCAAGGTGTACGCGCGCTCCTATCGTTATTTCACATTCCTGCGCCTTCGTCCGCTCTTCGCCTCTTCCCAGCTGGTTTCCGGCCTTGTCAGGTGCGTCGAGAGATCCAACCCGAACGAAAGCAGTCCGTATGCCGCGAGCGGGCAGAGCAGCGGCAGCAGCCGGACCGCCTCAGGCGCTTCGGCGCCATAGCCCGCCAAAGCAAGCATGCCCGCAAGCACGATCAGCGGCAGAAGCATCTGCTCGGTGCCGCGCTTTTTAGCGAGCACCAGAAACGACAGGAACGCGCCCAGATACACGAGGGTCAGCGCGTGTTCAAACCACCCGTTTAGCCCCTTGCCTTCCCGGCTGGCTTCATAGATGCGTTCGGCATAGTTCGACCGCTGTCCGAACGGTTCGGACGCGCCGCTCGACCAGAGCGAAGCAAACGTTGGCTCATTCCATTCGACGCTCAGACGCGCCAGCAGGCGCGCGGCGGGCGCAAGCTGTTCCTCCGGCGCATTCGCCAAATCCTGCTTCGCCTGTTCGGCGTACGCCGAAACATCCAAACCATATCCCTCGCGGAGCTTTTCAACATACGCCCGCGCGCCTTCGCGGCTGACCGAAGCGCCGCTTTCACGCTCCGCCGCTTTCCATACCACGGCGGGAAGGCCCGAACCAAAGTCGGTTTCCAGCCGCGCCTGATAAACGAGCCGCATTCCAGCGGGCGCAGCCAGCGAAACCGCGAGCAGAATAAGCGCGGTGACTGCTGGGAACCATTTCTTCTTTTTGAGCGCGTGCAACCCCAACGCGAACGCCAGCGCGACGGCGGCCGCACAGCCAACGGTACCGAGCGCGGCGGCAAGCGCGGCGAGAAGCGCGCCCCACACGAGGTTCGCTTTTTTGCCGTACTGGATATATTGCACCATTCGCCCGACCGACCAAACGGTCAGCGCAGCGCTGAGAACGCCCGCGTCAATTACCGTGCAAAGCAGCAGCGGCTGAAAGCTGGCACAGAGCAGCAAGAGCGCAAGAAGCGTTACGCGGTTATCGCGAAACAGCCGTCCCGTCGTTTTGAGAATCGACGCATAGGTAAGCACCAGCAGCAGAACGTTCAGCGCGGGCGCGGCGATGAGGATTCCTTTAGCGCCGAACACGCGGGTTAAAAGCTCCACATAGGCGAGGTTGCCAAACTGCGTTGGCGACGTGGCAAAGTAAAAATAGAGCGAGCCGCTTTCGCGCACGAGGTCTTTCGTTTTGCCCTTGATGATCGCCTTTGCCGCGTCAAAGAGGTACTGCTGTTCGCCCGCGGGCTGCGCTTTTGCCAGCAGAATCCACAACAGCCCCGCAATCGCCGTGAGCGCGAGCAGCCAGCCCGTCAGCCGCCGGATAAGCCGGTCGGATACGCGGGCAACGCGCAGCGCGCGGCAAACCGCCGCGAGGAGCACCAGCACCGCCGCGTTGTACCAGAAAAAGTCCTTTGTAAAGAGGAGCGTTCCGCTCTCGTAAGCTTCCGTGTCGATTTTGCCGGTGGAAACAAGGCTTGTTATCGTCAGGGCGAACGCGAACAGAAGCAGCGCAATCAGCGCTGCCAGCTCCAGCGCCTTTGCCGCGCCGCTTTGCTGTTCGTTCCGATCCATCGGGTTTTGCGTCATTTTAATAACTCCCAGTTATTAGATAATAAGCAAGTTTCCAAAAGGGTATTCTCATTATCGTGGGTTTCCAAAGGGCGTGCCCTTTGGCAGGTGCTCGAGGGCGGAGCCCTCGAAAAAGCCCCTACCTTCCCTTCGGGCGGGCAAACTTGGCGATTCCAACGCCCGCAAGACAGGCCAGCATCGGCGCGTCCATCCAGGCATCCGCTGCGGGTGAGCGCGAGAGCAGCCGAAACAGCGCCGCACCCACGAGCGCCAGCATCGGCACTGCCAGCGCGTCCTCGCGGCTAACGAAAAACCGAACGGAAAGCAGCAGCAATCCTACGGCATAGATCCGAATCAGGTGCGTTTTGATTGCCAAAGCCAGAACGCCGGGCGTCAGCACATTTTGCGCAAACAGCGACGCGCTCTGCGGCAGGCGATCCGCCGCGAGCAGCCGTACCGCCAGCGGTAGGCCAGCCATCAGCACGGCGGCGAGCACCCAGAGCCCGCGCTCCCGTTACGGTGCGGAAAGCAGCAACCCCGCAGCCGCGCCCGCGCCGAAGAACACCGCGTAAAACCCAGCCGCGCCGGAAACACCGATCAGCCCCGCGGCCAGAAACGCAAGCCAAGCCAGCTTTTCCTTGACCGCGAACACCGCCGCAAGTACGCCCGCCGTCAAAAGAAGGCGCATGAACTCTTCCAGCAAAGTCGTCGGCTGTGAAACCAGCACCGGCAGCGCCGCGGCAAACAGCAGCGCGCAAAACAGCGTGCCGTCCGGCTTGGCATCCTGCTGGCGCGCGGTGAGCAGCATGCAGGCAGCAGTGCCCGCAAGGCACAGAAAGCGGGTAAAATCCGCGCCCGACTTTGCGGTGACAGCCGCTCCGTAGACGACGATTGCCGCGCAGAGCAGAATGATGCTGGCAACGGGCACCCAGTCGGACGGTTTTGCCAGCCCCAGCAGGCGAAGGGCAAACACCGCGCAGAGCGAAAGAATGATCTCCTCGGCAAAGACGCCCCAGGAAAACGGCTCGAGCGTAACGGTATTGTAAATCAGCCATAGCGCAAGCAGCAGGCAAAGCGCGCCGAGCGGCACGCCGTACGCACCCGAACCGGTCTTCTTTACCGATGCGCGCGGGGAAGCTTTTTTCGGTTTTTGTCTGCCTTTTGCCATGCGGCCGTCCTTTATTGTGCGATACCGCCTAGAGCGGCTTCTTTTCCGGTGTACCGGCTTTACGGGGGTACGCTTTGGGCGTTGGTGCTTCCTTTTGCAGAATCACGAGCGTCCGCGCGCCGTAGCTTGCGGGCACTTCCACGCGCTTTGCGCTCGCGCGCAGCACCTGCAGGGCGTTTTTCGCGCCATCCAGCTCGTCCGTTACATCGCCTTTGTAAGCGATGCTCACCCCGCCGACTTTGACCAGCGGAAGCGTGAGTTCCGCCAGCACCGGCAAGCCGGACACCGCGCGCGTCAGCGCTGCGTCGAACTGCTCACGGTACTTCGGGTTTTGCCCCGCGTCCTCGGCGCGCATATGCACGCACTCCGCCTGCAGCCCCAGCGTTTCGCAGAGCGTCTGCAGAAACAAAATTCGCTTATTCAGCCCGTCGAGCAGCGTGAGCTTCAAGTCCGGGCGGACGATCCAGAGCGGCACGCCGGGAAACCCCGCGCCGGTGCCAACGTCGATGACCCGTGCACCGTGCTTGAGGTACGGTTCGGCTGCCAGCGAGTCGATAAAGTGCTTGTTGGCAACGTCCTCCAGACCGGTAATGGCCGTGAGGTTGACCCGCGTGTTCCAGTCCACGAGCAGGTCGTAGTACGCGCAAAAGCGGTCGAGCTGCTCGCTCGTAAGTTCCGGCCGGAGGCGTTTCAGCGTTTCTTTCATATATAACCTATTTTCTTCTTCTTTTCTTAAAGAAAAGAAGCAAAAGAATTTTTCTGGTTCCAGCAAAATAGGGTTTCCAAAGGGATTGATCCCTTTGGCAGGGTTTGGGGCGGAGCCCCAAGAGCCCCCCCTATTCCCTCTTCCCCTTCGCTTCCGCGTGGAAGCCGCGTTTGCAGTAGATCAAAAGCACGTTGACATCCGCCGGGGTCACGCCGGAAATGCGGGACGCCATGCCGATGCTCGCGGGTTTGTGCTTGTTCAGCTTTTGCCGCGCCTCGATGCGCAAACCCTCCAGCGTCATGTAATCCACGTCCTGCGGAAGAGGCGTTTCCTCCAGAGCGCGGTTTCTGCGCACCTGTTCCTGCTGCTTTTGAATATAACCGTCGTACCGCGCGAGCGTTTCCACCCGCTCCTCTGTTTCCCAGTCCAGCGGTTCGAGAGACTCGAACACACCCAGCAGGTCGGTATACGCGAGATTCTGCCGCTTGAGCAGGTCGAAGAGTTTGACGCCCGAACCGGGAACGCTCTCGCCCTTTTCTTCCAGCAGTTTTCTGAGCGCTTCGTTGGGGGGCACGGTTTTGTCGAGCGAAGCAAGCGCTTTTTGCAGCCGCTCCCGCTTCTGCATCAGGCGGTCGTACCGTTCATCCGAAATCAACCCCGTCCGGCGCGCTTTTTCGGTCAGGCGCTCGTCCGCATTGTCCTGCCTGAGCAGCAGACGGTATTCACAGCGGGAGGTCATCATGCGGTAGGGTTCCGGCGTGCCCTTGACGGAAAGGTCGTCCACCAGTACGCCAAGGTACGCTTCGTCCCGCCCAAGGGTGAACGGTTCTTCGCCCTTGCAGTAGAGCGCGGCGTTGATGCCCGCAAGCAAGCCCTGCGCCGCGGCTTCTTCATAGCCGGAAGTGCCGTTGATCTGTCCTGCGGTATACAGCCCCGGCACGGAGCGAACGCCAAGCGTCCGCTCCAGCACGGTGGGGTCGATGCAGTCGTATTCAATGGCGTAGCCAAGGCGCATCACTTCGCAGTGCCGAAGCCCCGGCAGGGTGCGCAGCATTTGCACCTGTACATCCCCCGGCAGGCTCGTGCTCATGCCCTGCACGTACATCTCGTTGGTGGTGCGCCCTTCCGGCTCGATAAAGATCTGGTGCCGCTCCTTATCCGCAAAGCGGACGATCTTATCCTCAATGCTGGGGCAGTACCGCGTGCCGGTTGCGTGAATCAGGCCGCTGTACATGGGCGAGCGGTGCAGGTTTTCGTTGATGATGCGGTGCGTTTCGTCGTTGGTGTAAGTCAAATAGCAGGGCGTCTGCTCCAGCGAGAGCCGCCCGTGCAGAAACGAAAACGCGGGCGTCGGCACATCGCCGTCCTGCCGCTCCATTTCCGAATAGTCCAGCGTTCTGCCGTTGACGCGCGCGGGCGTTCCGGTTTTGAACCGCTGAATCGGCACGCCAAGCTCGGCAAGCGCCGTGGTGAGATACTCCGCGCGCAAAAGACCCGCGGGCCCGCTCTCGCGCACGAAACTGCCGATCAGAATCCGGCTTTTTAAGTACACGCCTGTGCAGACCACCGCCGCCCGGCAACCGTAAACAAAGCCTTCCGCGCTTTCCACGCCGCAGATCGCGCCGTTTTCGGTTAAAAACCGCTTGGCCTCACCCTGCAGAAGCGTCAAATTCGGCTGGCTCTCCAGCGCGCGCTTGACGCGCTCGTGGTAGCGGCGTTTATCCATCTGCGCGCGGAGCGAGTGCACCGCGGGGCCCTTGCCGGTGTTGAGCATGCGCATTTGAATCAACGTTTCATCCGCGGCAAGCCCCATTTCGCCGCCGAGCGCGTCGATTTCGCGCACGAGATGGCCTTTGCCGGTGCCGCCAATGGCCGGATTGCAGGGCATCAGCCCCACCGAGTCGAGATTTAAGGTTAAAATAAGCGTCTTTTTCCCCATCCGCGCCGAAGAAAGGGCGGCTTCCACCCCCGCGTGCCCCGCGCCGATGACGACGATATCGTAAATTTGATCGAACGAAACTGCCATGTTTCCGCCTGTCTTTTGCGTAAATTCCCATTGATACGGGCGTAATTCTATCACATCCGCTCAATTGCCGCAACGAAAGCGCGCGGGAGCGGTTCGTGCGGAGAAAACCGCTTGGGCGTAACAAGCGCGGCGCGATTGTGGTATACTGAGAAAAACACTTCTTCAAGGGATTCAAAAAGGGGGTCTTTTCCATGAGCCGCATGCGTCTGCTGAACGAGAGCAAAGGCCAGTCTTTCGAGGGGTTCTGCATCGTTAAAACCGTATCCATTAAAACCAACGTCAAAGGCAGCGATTACCTCGACCTGATTCTGGCGGACAGCGAAGGCGAATGCGCCGCCAAGCTCTGGGACTACAGCAAGGAACTCCATGGAACATTTGAGCCGAACGACGTGGTCAAGGTGCGCGGCACCATCAATATCTGGAAGGACACCGAACAGCTCAAGATTGATAAAATCCGCCGCATTACGCCGGAGGACGACGTGGATATGGCGCTGCTGCTGCCCTGTTCTCCGTACGATCCGGAATGGCTCTACGACCAGCTTTTCGAGCTGGCGGAAGCGTTTAAGGACGACGACCTCAGGCGGCTTGTGCAGTATATGCTGCGCGAAAACAAGGAAAAGCTCTTGTTCTTCCCCGCCGCCGTCAAGCTGCACCACGCCACCCGCGGGGGACTTTTACACCACACCTGGACGCTGACGCAGCTTGCCAAAGCCGTCATCACCATCTACCCCGCGCTCGATCCCGACCTCGTCTACACCGGCGCGATTCTGCACGATATCGGCAAACTCGACGAGCTCGACACCGGCGAGCTCGGCCTTGCCGGCGGGTACACCACGCGCGGCCAGCTGGTTGGGCACATCTCCATCGGCATTGCCCGCATCAGCGCCGCCTGCGAGATGCTGGGCGTGCCGGAAGAAACCGCTATGCTCGTGGAACACATGCTGCTTGCCCATCACGGTCAGGCGGAGTTCGGCAGCCCCAAACTGCCGATGTTCCCGGAAGCGGAAGTGCTGGCCGAGATCGACTTGCTGGACAGCAAGATGTACGAAATGTTCGACGCGCTCGAAGGCGTTACCGTTGGCGCGTTTTCCGAACGGCAATGGGCGCTGGACAACCGCCAGATCTACCGCCATGGACACGGGCTGATCAAAAAAGGGGAAAGTAAATAGGGTTACTCTTCTTTTCTTAAAGAAAAGAAGCAAAAGACTGATTATAAACAAAGAACTTCTCGAACATAATACGAGAAGTTCTTTTGTTTACTTTTCTTTCAAGAAAAGTAAATTGATATTGATCAGGAAGTTCTTTTTGTTTCTTTTTCTTTCAAGAAAAAGAAAGAACGTTATTGCGCAACCTGCTTCTGCTTTTTCTCCACCACGATTTCACCGGCCTTAATGAGCGAAGCCTTGGTGAGCACCGGTCCGATCAGCTCATAGATCAGCGTAGCGCAGAGAATGACCGCCTGAATGGACGCGCCGTACTGCGGCAGTTCGCGTACCGCCAACTGCGCAATACCAATGGCAACGCCCGCCTGCGGAACCAGCGAAAAGCCGAGGTACTTGCGGATTTTCGGCGAGGTTTTCGATATCGTACATCCAAGGTACGCGCCAAAATACTTGCCGACAACGCGGGAAATGATATACAGCACGCCGATCAGCCCGAGTTTGGGCAGCATGGAGACGTTGAGATCCGCACCGGAGATTACGAAGAACATCATGAACAGCGGCGGCGTCCAGGTATCCACATGCTCCAAGGTTTGAATCGCATCGTTGCGCAGGTTTACATACACGGCTCCGATGGCCATGCACAACAGCAGCGGCGAAAGGTCAAACTTCTGCGCAAGGCTCGCGCCGAGCAGAACCGCCGCAATGCCGATGCTGAGCCGGTTGGCTTTGCTCTGGAAAAAGCGGTTGGAAATTGCTACCACCGCACCGAGCACACCGCCGGCTAACAGCGAAAGTACGATCTCCAGCAGCGGATCGACGATGGTGGTCATAACGTTGAACGCATCCCCGTTTTGAATCATCTTGGCGATGGAAACGGAAATGGCGTAGGCCATCAGTCCGATTGCGTCGTCCATGGCGACGACCGGCAGCAGCGTGCTGGTCAGTTCGCCTTTGGCACGGTACTGCCGAACGACGAGAAGCGTTGCCGCGGGCGCGGTGGCCGCGGCGATGGCGCCCATGGTCAGCGCCATGGGAACGGGGAACCCGAACGCGATGACGACAACGTCCACCAGAATGACGGCGCCGAGCGCTTCGCAAACGGTGATGAGAATGATCTTGCCGCCGATGGCCTTGATATGCGCGAGCTTGAACTCGCTGCCGATGGAAAACGCAATGAAGCCGAGCGCGGCGGTGGTGAGGATGTCGAGCGTTTCCAGCATATCGGCCGAGATCAGTTTGAAGCAGTATGGGCCGATCAAAAGGCCCGCGATCAGATACCCGGTAACATTGGGCAATTTGACCAGTTTGACTACGCGCGTCAGCAGAAGACCCGCAATCATGGCCACTGCGATATAAAATATTGTAGACATGTTACTTGTGCGAGACTCCTTCCCAATTCATCACCGGCACGGTAAAGAAAATACCGGTGTTGGGCTCTTTCAGATTGCCCGCAACGCTGTGGATGATCTCCTTGACCACAGGGATATCCTCGTCCTTGAGAACGATCATGATCAGCTTGTTGGTTTGACGGCAGGGATTGATAAACTGCCGCAGCGAGCCGAAAATCGGCGGCGCATCCACGCTGTCGCACTCGCTGAGCGTGGTAAGCATCCCCTGGCAGTCCACAACGGTAGCACCCGAAATACCCGCTTCCAAAAGCTTGGTAAAAATCGGCGTAACGCTGTTTTCATGATTGGTAATGTGAATCAGTAATTGCATTCTCCCATCTCCTTTAGCAGTCCGTTAACGAGTTTTTCCAGATTTACTCGCGCAATTCGCGGACATTTCTCCACTTATTTTAACTAACAAATGAAAATTACGCTCATAAACCGCATTTGTCAAGAGCCGCGCGCCTGAAAAATGGCGCGCGGCTCTTATTTGATCGATTCAAATTGACAGTTGCAAGGCAATTACGCCCGAGCTTCGAACCCTGTTTTCTTGTTGCAGACAAAGATGCCGACGGAGAGCGCAAGCAGGCACGCAACGAGATAATACGGCAAAAGCGCGAACCCGGCTTTCTGACCGACCCAGCCGACGAGCGGAGGCATCAGCGTGCTGCCAACATAAGCCGCCGCCATCTGCAGGCCGATGACCGCCTGCGAGCTCGCTGTTCCGAAGCGCCGGGGCGTAATATGAATCAGGTTTGGAAAGATTGGCGCGCAGCCGAGGCCGTAGAGCAATAAGCCCGCAAGCTGGAACGCGCGCGGCAGCGGAAGCGCGAGCACCACCGCGCCGAGCGCTGCAATACCGATGCCCCAGCGCACAAGCGTCTTTTCCTTGACACGCATGGCCAGCAGGCCGGAAATCATGCGCCCGCCCATGATGCCGAAGAAGAAGAGCGATCCCCAGCCCGCGGCAACGCTCGGCTCAATGCCGCGAACGTTGACAAAATACGTCGCCGCCCAGAGCCCGGTGGTCGTTTCGCCCGCGCAGTAGAAAAAGAACGAAAGCACCGCCGCAAACACACCGCGCTGGCGGATGGCCTCGCGGTTGCCAATGACGATTGGCTCCTCCGCTTTCTGCTGCTCGACCGCGGCATGCGGAACGCGCTTCCAGAGCGGGAGCGAAAGAATCATCACCGCCGCCAGCGCGAACTGGACGATGGACACCGTATGGTACCCGCCGCGCCAGTTGCCGTTCTGCGAGAGAAAGTACGACATAATCAGCGGGCTCACGGTGGCGCCAACGCCCCAGAAGCTATGCAGAAAGCTCATGTGGCTGGCTTTGTAGTGGAGAGCAACGTAATTATTCAGCGCGGCGTCGATGGCTCCGCCGCCAAGGCCGAGCGGGATTGCCATCAAGCAGAGCATGAAAAAGCGGTTGGCAAACGAAATGCCCATCAGCGCGCTCGCGGTCAAGAGCACGCAAAACGCCGTTACCGCGCCCGTGCCGAACTTTCGGATCACGCGAACGGAGACCAAGCTGGAGATGACGGTGCCCACCGTGATGAAGATGGAGACCAGTCCCGCGTAGGACACCGGCGCGCCAAGCTGCGCGTACGCAACCGGCCAGGCCGCGCCGAGCAGGGAATCCGGCAGACCCAGGCTGATGAACGCCAGGTAAATAATTACCAATAAAATAGTAGCCATGCGCGTATTGTACCGTAAAACGATTCCGCTTGAAAAGAGAATCCCTTCTGCACGGCGTTTTTATTACGGTAATCGGTTGGATTCTTGCAGGAATCCTTCACGCAGACGGCGTTCCGTTCCAAAGAGACGCAACGTGTTCTTAATCCCGCGAGGCGGCTGCGGCGGACAGCGGCAAAACACGCTATTGTTCCCCGCCGAACAGCGGCTCGATCTCCCGCTTGATCAGCGCGATGCGGTCAGCGGCGGCAGGTTTGAAGAGAGAAGCGATGGCGACGACCAGATTCTTCTTTCGATTCACATAGATTGCGTTTCCGCCGTCGCCGAGAGCTGCAAAGCAATCCTCGTCGATCAGCCACCAGAGGTAGCCATACGCAAGGTTACCCCACTCCGTGCAGCGGCTGTGCTCGCGGGTGCTCTCGGCAATCCAGTCAGCGGAGACGATCTGTTCGCCGTTCCAAACGCCGTTGTTTAAGTAAAGCTGGCCGAGGTTTGCCATGTCCGTTGGCGTTAAAAACAGCCCCCAGCCTGCCGTATTGATTCCCTGCGGGTCGGCAACCCAGCCGCTCTCATGGCGATGTTTCATAATAGAAAGCTGTTCTTCTTTGCTTTGGAACGTGACTGTTTGCGTAACGCCGATTCCGAGCGGCCGAAACAGCGCCTCCTGCGCAAAATCCAGCGCGGACTGCCCGGTGGCTTTGGTGAGAATTCCCGAGAGGATATCCGGCCCGATCAGCGGCGTATACCGAAACTGCCCGATCTCGCCGTTACCGCCCAGCAGGTCGAGCGCGCTTTTGACCCAGCTTTCGCTGGAAAAGTACTTTATATAGGGCGCGGACTTGTACTTAAACGGCGCGGTCATGGAAAGCATATCCCGAATCGTGACGCGCTGCGCCGTCCGCTCACCCCGCTTTGGCACGTAGTCCGGAAAGAAGTCCAGCACCTTTTGCTCGACGTTCCCAATCAGCCCCCGGTCGACGGCAATGCCGATCAATATGGAAAGCACGCTCTTTGTCACCGAAAACACGTGAAAGGCAGAGCCAGCAGCGAAACCGTGGAAATAGCTTTCATATTGCTTTTCGCCGTCCCGTAACACGATAATACCCGCGGTGTTGCCGTAACGGCTCGCAATTATCCGCTCCAGCGCGGCAATTTGATCCTGATTCATGAAATTTTATCTCCTTTGTTTGATACAAAGAGCGCTCTTTGAAAGCAAGGATAATGGCATTAAAAATTGATTGCAAGCCCTATTATAAAAAAAGCGATACGCCGGAATCTGCGCCGGAGGCGTCAGAATTTCCCCAAAAGTTCAATTTCGGGTTCTGTTTTTCTATGTTTCCAGAATGCTATACTGGTTGCATGGAACAGAACGCACCGCAAACCAACACACCGCCTTCGAAAGCGCGAAAGATCGTTTCGATCGTCTCCATCGTTACGTTCGTGCTGCTGCTCGTCTTTATTACCGTGTTTATCGGCAAGCCGCTGATCAGCACGCTCAGCGACCCCGCCGCTTTTCGCGCCTGGATCGACGCGCGCGGCGTTTGGGGTAAGCTCGCTTTTATCGGCATGTGCGTGCTGCAGGTTATCGTTGCGTTTATCCCGGGCGAGCCGTTTGAGCTTGCGGCGGGGTATGCCTTTGGCGCGCTGGAAGGCACGTTGCTCGTTTGGTTCGGGCTCGTGCTCGGCAGCACAATCGTGTTTCTCTTTGTGCGTAAGTTCGGCGTCAAGCTGGTGGAAGCGGTCTTCCCGCGCGAAAAGATAGACGCCCTGCCGCTGCTGAACAACGAAAAAGCGCTCAATGCCACGGCGTTCATTCTGTTTTTCATCCCCGGCACGCCAAAGGATTTGCTGACGTACGCTGCGGGACTTACCAAGATTAAGATTCTGCCCTGGGTGCTGCTCACCTCCGTGGCGCGCCTGCCTTCTATTATCACCTCTACGGTCAGCGGCAGCGCGCTCGGCACGCAGCGGTATGTCCTCGCCGCAGTCGTGTTTGGCGCAACCGCACTTCTCAGCGGCGCCGGATTTTTGATCTACCGCGCGATGGAGAAAAAGCGCGCTCTGCGGGAGGCGGGAGATCGAATTGCCGCGCAGACGCTGTATGTGCCGCCGGAGGATGAATCCGGTCAGAACGGATAGCCGCCGCCTTTGTACGCAGTCTCGCTGTATCCCGTTATACAGCCGAACAGCGTATTCCATCCGTTCCGTTCACGACTGCTTCACAAACGCATTGTTACACGCAAAAAGCCGTCCGTTTCCAGCGGGCGGCCTGTTTTCAGACGCGGCTTTGCATTTCCTTCACCCTTGTAATGCAGTATTTTGGCGCTGTTGCGCCATTTTGGCAAAATTGACTGTGCATAGATATTCCCCGCGTTTTGGTGCATATTCACGGTTCTATCCACACCATCCACATAGTTATCCACCAAATAAGGTGTGGAAAACCCTCGTTTTTCATTTGGTTATCCACACTCTCCCCGCTGAATACCCAAGTTCACGGTGGACAAAAAGCCTGTTTTTCATCCGTGAAAACGCGTTAGTATATACAATTATGGCGAAAGTGTGAAAGCCTGCGTTTTGCAGTGAAGGCAGGCAAAACGAAGCCGCCGGAGCGGGCGCGGTAAGATAAATGTACCATTCATTACTGTGATTTTTCCTGCCGCGAATCTTTTCATTCATCTTTGCCCGCGTGTAATTCCGCGCGCTTCGGCACAAAAAAGGCGCTCCGCAATAAACGGAGCGCCGGTATTTCTGGCTGCTTTTTTCGAGCCTGAGAAGCGAACCTCTGTCAAACACGTTCCTTGCCGCCCGAAGCTGTCTCAATCGAAAGATACGGCACGGCGTTGAGCGAAAAATCGTCCGTGCCCCCATGCAGGAGCTTACGGTACGCCGCGGCGCCCACCATGGCGGCATTATCCGTGCAGTAAGCAAACGCCGGGCAGTAAAACGAGACGCCCGCCTTCTTTGCGCGCGCTTCCAGCGCTGAGCGCAGAACCTTGTTGGCGGAAACGCCGCCCGCCAGCGCGAGCTTTCCGCCCGTCTGCGCACGTTCGGCAACAGCCGCATGCACCGCTTTTTCCGCAAGGATCTCCACCACCGTCCGCTGAAAGGACGCCGCAAGGTCGGCGGAGCTGATCGGCTCGCCCGCCTGTTTTGCCGTATGCAAGCGATTGACCACGGCGGTTTTAATGCCGGAAAAGCTGAAGTCGTACCCTTCGCCTTCGTTGAATGCGGAGTGGAAGGTAAACGCATTCGGATCGCCTTCCAGCGCGAGTTTTTCGAGGTTCGGCCCGCCGGGATACGCAAGCCCCAGCGCGCGGGCGACTTTGTCGAACGCTTCCCCCGCCGCGTCGTCCCGCGTGCAGCCGAGCAGACGGTAAGTTTCGTCCGGCTCGACGGCGACGATATGGCTGTGCCCGCCGGAGACGATCAGGCAGGTAAACGGCGGCTCCAGTTCAGGATAGGTCAGGTAGTTTGCGGCAATATGCGCGGAGATATGATGCACGCCCAAAAACGGCAGGCCGGCGGCGTACGCCAGCCCTTTTGCGTAGCTGAGGCCGACCAGCAGCGCGCCGACCAGCCCCGGCCCGTTGGTAACCGCGACCGCATCCAGCTCTTCCAATGTAAGATTCGCCTGTTCCAGCGCGCTCGCAACGACCGAACCGATCTTTTGCACATGGCTGCGCGAGGCAATCTCCGGCACGACCCCGCCATAGGGAACGTGCAGCGGAATTTGGGTATGCACAACGTTGGAAACCACCGTCCGGCCGTTTTTCACGACCGCAGCGGCGGTTTCGTCACAGGATGTTTCGATTGCGAGGATTGTAACGTCCTCTTTTTTGCGCAGCGCGGAGAGCTTCTTCTCAGCGCGCGCTTCGTATTCGGTCATTCGGCCTCCGGGTTTGTTTTCATCCGCCGCGGTATGTTGCGGCGTTTGCTCAGTCGTCCAAAAATCCCGTGTCGTCGGCAATATTGCCTTTTTTCTTCGGTTTCTCCGCGCTGGAATGCGCCTTCGCCGGTTCGCGGGATGGCCTTGCGCCGTCCTCGCGCTTCTTACGCGGCTTTTGCTCTTCCGCCGCCGGTCTGGGTTGACGGACGGGTTTTTCCTCTTCGGCGGGCGCCGCTTCCGCGGCGGCACGCTTCTGCTGCCTTCGCTCCTGGATCTGCTGTTCCCGCTCGGCGGCTTTCTGCTCGGCTTCCAGCTCCTGCTGTTTACGCGCTTTGGCGGCGGATATCCGCGCCTTCTTTTCAGCGATGCGCTTTTCCTTTTCGGCGGCGGCCTTTGCTTCCGCCTTGGCTTTTTCGCGCGCTTCCACGGCGGCTTTGCGCGCCTTTGCGCGCGCCTGCGCAACCGCGCGGCGGCGCTTATACCCGGCGGAGGAAAGCACCAGCGCAAGGATGCTCAGCACTAGCAGAACGACGATTGCAATGCCTGCGTAGAGGCCGACGCGCGCGATGATATCCGCAAAGACGGTCTCCGGCAGCATGTTGATCATGCGGCTCTCGGTGGCGTCCAGCAGCCAAAGATCGTTCCAGAAGAGCGCCTGATGGAAGAACGTCCAGAAGTTCGTAAAATCCAGCGCCGCCCATGTCCCCAAAAACCCGAAGATCAGCAGCATTACAAACGAGCCGGAAAGATACCCCTGCGCGAGCCGCTGCGGCGCCATGCGGAAGTTTACCACCGCCGCAAACAGGAACAGAATCAGCATTACGAGAACGCCGACGTCCCGGTAGGACGCAATGGTCATATAGATCGTCCGCACGTCCGCCATATGCTCGGCTTCCTGCGGATAGTCGAACACCTGCACCTTTTCGCCGTTGAAGGTAACCTCCACGTTGATATCGTCCGCGTTACCTTCCATGTAGTCCACAAGCCTGTTCATGGAACGCACGAGGTCGGAATTGGTAATGCCCATCGACTCGCTGATGCCGAGCTTGGTGAACTCGTTGTTGATGAACGTCTCGTCGTTGATGACCAGCCCGATGGACGTAAACACCAGAATAATAATCAATAGAATGGAGGCTAGAGTCGCCATTCCGACGGAAAGTCCCTTTTTCATGTTTGCTGCATCTCCCGCTTTGCTTTCGGCATGCTTTACGGGCAGCCGCCCGCCGCTGTTGCCGCGCACTTTGATTCGTTTGCACTGTGTTGCTTTGCCGTGCCGAAGGGTTTGCCCCTTCCGGTTTTTCACGCAGCGCTATTATATCATATCCCCGTCAAGATGCGAACGCTTCTGTATGCTAGCGCGTACCGCATGGTTTCCGGCGTCTTTCGATACCGGATGGTTCATGTGAGCTTTTTATGGTATGCGAGCGAGCGCGGCACGATTTCCGGCATCTGCAGGATACGGCTGCTCCCTTTCGTGGTTCCAAAAAGTAAACCACAAGTTCAGCAAAAACCTTGTCTTCCACCGAGAAAGACGATACAATGAATCATAATTCGCCGAGAACTCCCCCCTCGCGAATTCAACCTAGCGCGCTGTTCACCAGCGTGCGGAAACGAGGAGAAGCTATGAGTTACCGCCTTTTTACCGACGCAACCAGCGACCTGCCCGCTTCCTTTGCCGAGCAGTGGAACGTAACCGTCCTGCCGATGGGGTTCACCATGGAAGGCAGGGACTATAACTACATTCCCGGAAGGTCCGATTTGCCGATTGAAACCTTCTTTGCCAAAATGCGCGCGGGCGTACCCGTAACCACGGCGCAGATCAACACCTTTACGTTTGTGGAAGCGTTCGAACCCGTGCTCAAGGCGGGTGAGGACGTGCTGTATATCGGCTTTTCTTCCAAGCTTTCCGGCACCGTGCAATCCGCGTTTGCCGTTAAGGAGGATTTGGAGGCCAAGTTCCCCGGCAGACACGTCAACGTTGTGGATTCGCTTTCGGCGTCGCTCGGCGAGGGGCTTTTGGTATACTACGCCGCGCGGAAAGCGGCAAGCATGGAGCTTGACGCGCTGACCCGCTGGGTTGAGGAAAACAAGCTCAAGTTCGCGCACTGGTTCACGGTGGACGATCTGGTTTACCTCAAGCGCGGCGGGCGCGTTTCCGGCGCTACGGCGGCCATTGCCACCATACTGAACATCAAACCCGTCATGCATACGGACGACGGCGGGTATTTAACCGCGGTGAGCAAGGCGCAAGGGCGCAAAAAATCGCTCCGCGAGTTGTTTGACCATATGCAAAAAACCGTCATTGAGCAGGAGACGGACACCGTGTTCATTGGCCACTGCGACGCAAAAGAAGACGCGGAATACGTTGGTTCGCTGGTTCACGCGCAGTACCCGAACATGTTGATTCATATCGACACCATCGGCACGAGCATCGGCGCGCACTCCGGCCCCGGTACGGTGGCGCTCTTCTTCGTAGCCAGCGAACGATAAACGCAGTATTTTAGCCGGACGGGAAACCGTCCGGCTTTTTTATGAATACCCTTATGCTATAAAACGTGGGGTTTCCAAATGGTCAGCCGCCCCTTTGGCGTATCCCCGCAATTAACAGCCGAAACTTGCGATTCCAGCAAACGCAAGCAAGCGAGCGCCAAAGGGGCGTCCGCCCCTTTGGCGCATCCCCCGCAATTAACAGCCGAAACTTGCGATTCCAGTAAGAAACGGTTAAAATGAAAAGAAATGAACCCGTTGTCGGCTCTTTTTTCCGGCAACGGTTTTATCGTCTTTTTTGAGCCGTCCTTACTGCAGCGCGCGGCATTTCCGCCGCGGAGAAAACGCACGAATCCCGAACCATTTTGGAGGCCGAATGGAACCAGTCTACATTACCGGACACCGGAACCCCGACACCGACTCCATCGTTGCGGCAATCTCGTACGCAATCCTGAAAAACGCACTGGGCGAACGCGCCTATACCGCCGCCCGCATTGGCGAAATCAGCGACCAGACGCAGGTCGTGCTCGAAAAATTCGAATTCGACCCGCCGCCGTTTCTCTACAACGTCCGCACGCAGGTCTCCGACCTCAACTACGATACGCCGCCCATCCTCTCCGCCGCGGTAAGCGTGTACCATGCCTGGCAGACCATTGCCAGCGGCAGCGCGACCGTACCCGTTTTGCCGGTCACGGACGAGGAAGGGCATCTCTACGGCATGCTGACGCCGGAGGAAATCGCCTCCTACGACATGCGCTTAATCAGCAGCAACCGCCTGGAAGGCGTGCCGCTGTTCAACCTGCTGGCCTGTCTGGACGGGCAGCTGCTCAGCCCGGAATCGGAGCAAAACGAGTTCTACGGCGACCTGGTGCTGGCGCTGCCGAACCATTCCGGCCTACCGGAACTGCCGGAAGGCTGCGTCGTGATCTGCGGCAACCAGCCGGACGTCATTGCCGCTGCGCTGGAACACGAAGTCGGCTGCCTGATCGTCTGCGAGTCCGAAGTGGATCGCGAGATGGTTGCCGGGTGCAAAAAAACCTGCGTCATCGCCACCCCGTACGACGCATACGCCGCAAGCAGGCTCGTGTTTCTCGCCATTCCCGTTTCGCGCATCTGCAGGCGGGACAATCTGGTTTCCTTCCACCTGAACGACTATGTGGACGACGTGCGGGAGGCGACGCTGAAATCCCGCTTCCGCAGCTACCCCATTCTGGACGACGGCGACCGCGTTGTTGGAACGCTCTCGCGCTTCCACCTGCTGCGCCCCAACCGTAAGCGCGTCGTACTGGTGGATCACAACGAACTCGGCCAGTCGATTCCCGGGTTAGAGCAGGCGGAGATCGTAGAGATTATCGATCATCACCGTCTGGCGGACGTGCAGACCGGCGCGCCGGTCTACGTGCGCAACGAGCCGGTCGGCAGCACCTGCACGATCATTACGAACATGTTCTTCGAGCGCGGCGTCATGCCCAGCAAAAAGCTCGCGGGGCTGCTCGCCGCGGCCATCGTTTCCGACACGATCATGTTCAAGTCCCCCACCAGTACGGCGGTCGACCGCGCGATGGCGGAGCGCATGGCAAAGATTGCCGGGCTCTCGCTGGAAACCCTCGGCCGAGAGATCTTCTCCATTTCAGCGGCGGGCAACCATAAGCTGGAGGATCTGTGTTTTGCCGACTTCAAGCAGTTTCAGTTCTCTGGCCACACGCTGGGCATTTCACAGATTACCTCGGCGGATTCCGAGGAGTTCTTGAGCAAGAAGGACGGCTTCCTCGCCCTGATGGAGCAGGAGCTCGCCGCCCGCGGCTACGACATGATGCTGCTGATGCTCACGGACGTGCTCAAGGAAGGCACGCTTTTACTGGCGGTGGGCGACGTGGAGTCCGTCGAGCACGCGTTCAACGTTTCGTTTAAAAACAACACCGCGTATCTGCCGGGCGTGATTTCCCGTAAAAAACAAATCGTACCGGCGCTTTCGCTGCTCTGGGGCTGATCGCTCAATGCGTTTGCTCCATCGCGCGGCGCCGCGCCCGGCTCAGCCGGGCAAGGAGGAACCTGTATGCAACTGATCATTGACGGCCATCCCGTTGACGCGCAGTGCGGAGAGTCGCTGCTCGATCTGGTAAAAAAGCTCGGTCTGGACAGCGCCGACCTTCGCACGCGGCCGCTCGCGGCAAACATTGCCGGCGAAACGTTTACCCTCAACTATGTCCCCGTGCGCGAACAGGAAACAAAATCCGCCCAGCGCCCGACGCTGCGGCGCGCGCTCCGCGCGAGCAACGGCGAAGTCACCCTACTTCGGTACGCCAGCGCGCGCGGCAACCGCGTGTATGAGCGCACCATGCTTTTTGTGTTTCTGCTCGCCATGCGAAAGCGCTACCCCAAGACGCGTGTTCGCATCAACTATGCCATCGGCGCGGGGCTTTACACGAACGTAGGCGACAATATGTGCCTCTCGCCCGGCGAAGTGGAAGGCATCAAGCAGGAAATGCGCGCGATTGTGAACGCGGATCTGACGCTGGAGCGCAAACGCGTGGATATTGACGACGCCATCGACTTTTTCAGCGCCGACGGGCAGGAGGATAAAGTCCGCCTGCTGCAGTGGCGGCAGTTTTCGTATTTCGACGTCTACCGCCAAGAAGACTATGTGGACTACTTCTACGGCGAAATGGCGCCTTCCACGGGGTACGCCAGCGTATTCGACCTGCAGGCGCTGCCGACGGGGCTGTTCTTAATCCGCCCGTCCTCTGAGAACCCGAACGAACCCGCCAAACATGTGTTTTTACCGCACCTTGCGAGCGTCTTTTCCGAAAGCGAGGAGTGGGGGCGGCTCATGCACTGCACGGTGGTGGCCGACCTCAACGACATGGTGCTCAGCGGCGAAATCCGCAACTTGATCCGCGTCAACGAAGCGCTGCATGAAAAACGCTTTGCGGCGCTGGCGGACGAGATTATCGAGCGCGGCGCGCGCGCCATTTTGATTGCCGGGCCTTCCAGCTCCGGCAAGACAACGAGCGCAAACCGCCTTTGCACGCAGCTTCGCGTTCACGGCAAAACGCCCGTGCTCGTTTCGCTGGACGACTACTACCACGACCGCGAAAAGATACTGCCCGGGCCGGACGGCAAAGTCGATTTGGAGCACTTTAACACGATTGACGTAGAGCAGTTCCAGCAGGATTTGACGCGGCTTTTGCGCGGCGAGGAGGTCGAACTGCCGAAGTTCGACTTTATCCGCCAGCACCGCTGCGAAAAAGGCGTTCTGCTCCGGCTGGACGAAACCACGCCGCTTGTCATTGAAGGCCTGCACGGGCTCAACCCCGGCCTGCTGCCGGACGCGGTGGACAAAAAGATGATCTTTAGGCTCTACGTTTCCGCTTTGACCACCCTCAACCTCGACGACCATAACCGCGTGCCCACAACGTCGATACGGCTGCTGCGGCGCATGGTGCGGGATAACGAAACGCGCGGCGCTTCCGTGGAGCGCACGCTTTCCATGTGGGAGAGCGTCCGCGCGGGCGAAGAGAAGTGGATTTTCCCATTCCAGGAGGATGCGGACGCCATCTTCAATACCACGCTCATCTACGAGCCCGCGGTGCTGAAAAAACACATTTTCCCGCTGCTCACCGCCGTTAAACCCGAGAGTCCGTACTATGACGAAGCGCATTCCATCGTTAAATTCCTGAATTATTTCGTCGAAGCGAACGTTGAAGACGAAATCCCCCCGACCTCGATTCTGCGCGAATTCATCGGCGGAAATACGTTTTACCGCTGACGGCTCACAGCCGCTGAATGGCCGTTAATTTTGAGCCACGAAGGTCAATTTAGGGCACAACAAGGCGTATTCGTAACGTTTCGGTAAAGAAACCGAAAACGATTATGCTCTTTTGTTGACATTATAGGAAGCGATTCGTATTATGGTATCAATCCATTGCGTTAAAATCCGAAAAACAGCGTTCCGTTCGTATTCTAAAGGAGGAACTTCAGAATGAAAAAAGTCAATTTCTCAAAAGCCGCGGCAGCACTGATGACTCTTGCACTTTTACTGGTCATCACAGCCCTGCCCGGCACAGCGCTGGCAGACGTCAGCAGCGTTACGATTACGCCAAACTCGGGGGAAAGCTACAATATCCCCGTTGGCGGAACGGTTACGCTCAATGCCGCTATGGTGCAAACCGGCACCGTAACGACAAACCCGATTTTTGCTTGGACGAAGAATAACGACAATGTTGATCTCTCTTCGGCATCCGGCGCGGCAACCACGGTTACCGGCATCCACGTCGGCAGCACGATCGTTACGCTCACAGGCAACGACGACTCGCTGGTTTCCGCCAGCACCACCGTCACCATCAACGTCGTAGCAATGGGCATCAGCGCCACGACGCTCTCGCTGGAAGGCGGCGCTACCTCTACGCTCACGGTTAACAACGTAGTTCCGAGCAGCGTTGCCTGGAGCACCGATAACACGAACGTTGCAACGGTTTCAGGCGGCGTCGTATCGGCAATTGGCGGCGGCACCGCGCATATCACCGCAACAAGCACACCCGCCAGCGGTGATGTTCAGACCAAGACCTGCACGGTTACGGTAAGCCCGAAAATTTCGCTGCTGCCCGCGTCGCAGAACATCACTCTGCCGAACACTTCGGCAGTCATTCAGCTCAAGGTTGATTACGGCGGAGATTTGGTTACCTCTTCTTCCACCATCTCCTGGGGCAACTCGAGTTCCACGGTCGGGACGCTGACTTCTGCGCCCACGAGCTTTACCGTCAGCGGCAGCTCGCTGATCTGCAACGCGACCTACCTCTCCAACTCGACCGGAGTGAACGGCACCAGCACGATTACGGCAACCATCAACGGTGCGGCAACCTACACCACCAGCAAGACCGCTACCATCGACGTCCGTACGGCGCGTTATCTCACCCTGACCGGTGACAGCACCCTCAACAAGACCGACCGTTACGGCAACTATATCGTCACCCTGCACGAAGCCGACGGGTCCGTCGTCAACGACGACACCAGCACCGTGCATTGGAGCTGGACGTCTTCCTACCTCAAGATTTCGAGCGCAGCGCTCAATGACAGCCGCGCCGATATGGAAGACGGCACCGCGGAGATTCAGCTCTACGCGCGCTACAACACCCCGACCGCCGGCACCAAGCTCTATGCCTGGATCAACGATGACAGCGCGCATAAAGTATCCTACACCATCTACATCTCGGGGCTGAGCAGCCTGCCGCAAACCGGCCAGGATTTCACGCTCGTGTATGTGTTTGGCGGTCTTTGCGCGGCACTTCTCGTCGCGGCGGGGGTTTGGTATGGCATTCGGAAAAAACGCGTTACCAACGCGTAAGCGCGAAGAACATACCGAACTGACCGTTACCCCAAGCGGCAAAAAACACAAACACCATTCCAAAGCGCAGCAGGAGATGCGCGCCATCCGCGCGCTTGGCCTTGCCGCAATCGTACTCGGACTCGTGGCGCTGACGCTCATTGCCGTCAAGCTGTTTGAAGGCGAAGAAGCGGATCAAAACGCCGCCGTGCTGCTGGAAGCCTACAAGGCGAAAGCCACCGTAACGCCGACAGTAACCGTCTCGCCGGCGCCGACCCAAACGGCGGAGGCGACCGACGATCTCGGCACGCCCCAGCCTGAGGACACGAACCTGGAGCAGACCGACGCGGACGCGGACGCATCCGCCGCGGCTGACGCCAACGAACACATGGCCAACGACGGCTCCAACACCGGCGTGGACGAAAGCGGCGAGTATGTGCAACCCGACGCGCCGGAGGTTTCCGAGCTGGATGCGACGATCCAAAAGATCATCAAAGCGACCGACGAAAACGGCGTGATCGGCATCCTCGAGATCCCCAAGTACGACGTCGAACTGCCGATCATCGGCAAATGGTCCTATAAGCTGCTCAAGATTTCGATCTGCCGCTATAAAGGACCCGACCCGAACGAAAAGGGCAACCTCGTGCTGATTGGGCATAACTACAAGAGCGGCGCGCACTTCGGCATCCTCAAAAAGCTCGAAGTTGGCGACGAGATCTACTTGACCGACAGCGCAACGGGCACGCGCGTTCGCTACGAGGTGTATCAGATTAAGAGCATCGCACCGGACGCGTTCAGCGCGCTCAAGACCTATCAGGGCGACTATGGGCTCACGCTGATGACCTGCAAGGACAACGGCACAAACCGGCTGCTCGTACGCTGCGAGAAAAAAGCCGAGGGGTAACAACAACGACAAAACAAAAACACCCGCTTTCGCGGGTGTTTTGTTTTGCTTGCTCCTTGATCTTGCGTCCGGTTACAGGATTCGCTTTGGCATAAAGTCCAGCTTGTCCGCCGCAACGCAATGGTACAGTACGCCGTTCTTTTCGCCTTCGAAGGCGTATTTATTCGCATCTCCATGCAGGTGGCCGTAGACTACGATGTTCACGCCGTTCTGCTCCAGCCGCTCGGTAAAGCCGGTGGCGCGCTCACGATCGCAAAACGGCGGAAAGTGCATCATGGCAATCTTCGTCTGCGTCTGCTGTCCTTTCAGCGCGCCAAGCGAGAGCGAAAGGCGGTCGAGCTCGCGCAGGTAGATCTTTTGATCCTCCGCCGAAAAGTTCGCGCTGCCCGGGCAAAGCCAGCCGCGGCTGCCGCAGACGCCAACGCCGTTTTCAACCAACGCGTCGTTCTGGATAGCACGCATCCCCTCCGGCAACGAAGCGCGAACGCGCCCGATGGCGCTCCACCAGTAATCGTGATTGCCCTTGAGCAGTATCTTCTTGCCCGGCAGGCGGCCGATAAACGAAAGATCGGGCAACGCGGCGTCAAGCTGCATTGCCCAACTGATATCGCCGGGAATCAGCACCAGGTCGTCTTCGCCGACGGCCGCGCGCCAGTTCCGCTCTATTTTTTCCGCATGGCCGCGCCAGGCTTCGCCAAACACGTCCATGGGCTTCTCCGAAGTAAGCGACAGATGCAGGTCCGCAATTGCGTAGATTCGCATCCCTTCGCTCCTCTCGTCGTTCGCCGTGTGAAAGAGGGGGGATTCCCTTATTCCTCGTCCGGCGTGATGTCTTCTTCGTCTTCCTCTATGGAGTCGTCGTAACCCGGGGCCAATTCCGCGGCGTTTTCCAGCTCAACCTGGCGTTTCTGCTCTTTCAGGCAGGCGGCGCAAAGGTCGCTGCCGCGCACGGCGGGCGCTTCCCCGCATTCGGTGCACATGATGACTTCGTCGTCTTCCGACTCGTCCTCAACATGCCTGCCGCGCGCCTGCGCGCGCTTCATTTCGCGCTTGCATACGTCGCAAAAATCCTCGCCGTCGCGGATGTAGTTTAATTCGCATTTCGGGCACTTATGCAATGCCATATCTATTCGCCCTGCCTTTGATTCCAAACATTACGCTGGTTATTATGCAAAAGATTCACACGCATGTCAAGCATAAACATATCGTACGCGCGTCTGGCGGCGTTTTTGCGCGGTTTTGCGGCAAAAAACGGCAGATTTTCCGCCGTTTTGGCTGTTGCCGCGCGCGTTTGGCCGCCGGCTGATCCGTCAGCCCTGCAGGATCTGGCCGATGCGCTCTAATAGCTCCGCGCGGCCTTCGCCGGTTTCCGCCGAGAACGGCAGCGCAAACGGAGGCGCGCCCAAAAGCTTTGCCGCCTTGTTGGCAGAGAGTTTCCGGGCGGATTTGGTGAGCTTGTCGGACTTGGTTGCAATCAGCGTAAACGGTACGCCGAAGTACACTACCCAGCGGAACATCTGCTTATCCTCTTCGGAAGGCGCGTGGCGAATGTCCAGCAGCAAAAACAAGTGTTTCGGCCTACCGCTGCGCAGGTACTCCTCCATCAGTTCGCCCCAGTTGGTTCGCTCGGTTTTGCTGGTCTTAGCAAAGCCGTAACCGGGCAGATCCACAAGATACCACTCGCTGTTCAGCAAAAAGTAGTTGATCATGCGGGTTTTGCCGGGCGTTGAGGAAGTCTTGGCGAGCTTATGGTTGTTGCAGAGGCAGTTGATGAGCGAACTCTTGCCAACGTTGCTGCGGCCTACGATCGCAATTTCGCACGCAAGCGGGGCAGGGTAAGTTTGCCCCTGCCCCACGCTGGTTACAAATTCCGCCCGCTTAATGTCGAACGGTTTCATGCGTTAGTTCCAATCCCGGCAGATTCAGGTGCGGCTCCGCGCCATGCGGATGCATGGTCAGCGCGTGATTCAGCACTTCGTCCACGGTTTCTACAAATTCAATCTTAAGCGCGGTCTTCACTTCCGCGGGCACGTCGTAGAGATCCTCGCGGTTGGCGCGCGGCAGAACAACACGCTCCTCGCCCGCCCGAACGGCGGCAAGCAGCTTTTCGCGTAAACCGCCGATGGGCAGTACGCGGCCGCGGAGGGTGACTTCGCCGGTCATTGCAACGGAGCTCTTAACCGGAATGCCCGTGAGCGCGGAGACCAGCGCGGTCGCCATTGCAACGCCCGCCGAGGGGCCGTCCTTGGGAACGGCGCCTTCCGGAACGTGGATATGTACGTCCAGCGTCTCAAGAAAGCTCGGGTCGATGCCGAAGCGCGCGGTGTTGGCGCGCACATACGTCATGGCCGCCTTGGCGGACTCCTGCATCACGTCGCCGAGCTGGCCGGTGAGCTGAAGCACGCCCTTTCCGGGCACAGCCGCCGCTTCCACTTCCAGCGTTTCGCCGCCGACGCTCGTCCAGGCAAGCCCGGTCACCACGCCGACCGTATCCGGACGGAGCGGTTCGGTACGCTTGAATTTTTTCGGCCCCAGCCATTCGGTGATGCGCGCGTCGGTGAGGCTGATGCGCGTTTTGCCTTCGGCAACGTCGCAAGCGGCCTTGCGGCAGACGCTCGCCAGAACGCGTTCCAGCTCACGCACGCCCGCCTCGCGGGTGTAGCAGCCAATCAGCGTCTGCAGCGCGCCTTCGGAAACGCGCAGGTTCGTTTTCTTCAGCCCGTGTTTTTCCATCTGCTTGGGGAGGAGATGGCGCTTGGCAATCTCTTCCTTTTCGTCAAAGAGGTAGCTGGGCACTTCGATGAGCTCCATGCGGTCCCTGAGCGGCTGCGGGATGGAACCGGGGTCGTTGGCGGTCGTAATGATCATGCTGCGCGAGAGGTCGAACGGCAGTTCGAGGAAATGATCCACGAACGCAAAGTTCTGCGCGCCGTCGAGCACTTCCAGCATGGCGGACGAAGGATCGCCGCGCACATCCGCGCCGAGCTTGTCGATTTCGTCGAACAGCAGCACGGGGTTGATGGAGCCCGCTTTGCGCATGGCTTCTATCACGCGGCCGGGCTGCGCGCCGATATAGGTGCGCCTATGGCCGCGAATTTCCGCTTCGTCATGCACGCCGCCGAGGCTCATGCGGATGAACTTTCTGCCCATCGCCTCGGCAATGCCGCGCACGATGGACGTTTTGCCGACGCCCGGAGGGCCCACAAGGCAGAGAATCTGCCCCTGCGGGTTGTTGGTCAGCCGCTGTACGGCAAGGCTCTCGATGATGCGCGTTTTTACGCGCTCCATGCCGAAGTGGTCGCGGTCGAGCACTTCCCGCGCGTGTTTCAAGTCTAGGTTATCTTCCGTGGACTCCATCCACGGCAAATCGAGAATCAGCTCGATATACGCCTGCGCCATGGGCGCTTCGTGCGAGCCGCCCGGAAGGGACGCAAACCGGTCAATCTGTTTATTCAGCGCCGCGCGGACTTCATCCGGCAGCTTCTTTACGAGCGCGCGTTCGCGGTAGACTTCCGCTTCGTCTTCGTCGCCTTCGCCAAGCTCTTCCTGAACGGCTTTGAGCTGCTCGCGCAGGACAAATTCCTTCTGGTTGCGCTCGAGCGCCGCCTTGATCTTGCCCGCGATGCGGCGGTCGACCTGCATGACGAGCAGCTCGTTTTCGATGATGGAAAGCAGGCTCGCAGCTCGGGTTGCGAGATCCGCTTCTTCAATGAGCTTCTGCT
The DNA here is from genome assembly GCA_963674535.1 of Christensenellaceae bacterium. Taxonomy (GTDB): domain Bacteria; phylum Bacillota; class Clostridia; order Christensenellales; family CAG-138; genus UBA7703. The sequence continues at coordinate 3,222,400 of OY771363.1, forward strand.
TGTCCTCGAGCTTGCCAACCACCTGCTGGGCGATGGAGTCCGTGAGTTCCGAAAGCGTCGGCAGGGAAAGAATGGTATCCTTTTGATCCTGCGTAAGCCGGTCGCGCTGCGAGGCATGCTCGGTAAAGCCCTCGCTCAGGCGGCGGCGGAACGCTTCCACGGTCGCTTCGTCCGGCTCCGTGTCTTCGATAACCGAAACCTGCGCGGTATAGTGCGGGTTTTCGGAAATGACGTTTTCAATGCACGCGCGCGCAACCCCCGTCACCAGCAAGTGGACGGTGTCGTTCTGAATGCGGAAGACTTGCCGGATGCGGCAGATCGTGCCAACGGTGTACAGGTCGTCGGGGACGACGTCCACCACCTTGGCGTTTTTCTGCGCAACAAACAGCGCATAGCCTTCTTCGGAAAGAGCCTGTTCCATAGCGGACAGCGTTTTTTTGCGTCCGATATCGCAATGCATTATCTCTCCCGGCAGTACGGCAATACCCCGCAGCGGGATTACCGGCAGGGTTACGATTCCATGCAGTTCCATATTTTTCACCTCCGTCAGGGACTAAAACTGTAGATTGCCCCATGATCGTATGACAAGTATAGCGGAGTTGTTTGCATTATGCAAATTTGCATCCGCCCGCATTGCAACATCACAAAAAACAGATTGTGAAATTCTGTGTTAATAATAAAAAGGAACGCCGAGCGCCCCCTTAATGCATCCAAAAACGCCAAATTTAGCGGTAAATCCACCTTTTCAGTACCAATTGCTGAAATACTCCAGCAGAGCGACGTCCGTATACGTAAAGTCGAGCATGATGGCGATGTGCCCGAGCGTTTTGCCCTCCACCGTGTGGCCGAACGGGCGAATGGCTTCGACGATGTCGCTCAAATCCCAATTTGGCAGATCGATGGCTTTTAAAAACGCGCGGCGCAACGGCTCGTTTTCGATCATGTCAAAAAAAAACCGTTCCGTTTCGTTCATCGGCGGGCGCAGCATATGCTGTTGGGAACTCTTTCGTTCGATCGCGGCGCTTCGTTTGCGAAACGGGTTGTTCATGCTTGATGTCTCCAGCCGTTGTTATGTTTTAAAGTACCTTCTCAGTGAATCGTCGTCGTATTCAAAATTGACGCCTTTGGCGATTGCAACAAAGTCGAGAACCTCGATTTCGTATCCTTGTTCGCTCATTTCGGCAATGATCGTTCCGAGCGTTTTATCCGTATTGCTGACGATTTCTAAAAAGGCGCTGCGCAGGCTTTCGTTTCCGATCATGTCAAAGAAGAACCGCTCGCATCCATTTTGCGGCTGTCGTAGCCTGCTTTTATCTGCCAATCCTGTCGGGTCTTGTTTTTTTAGCCAATTCGTTCTGATTTGCTCTCCTTATTTTAAAATGTTTCCGCATCACAAAACAAGCCCTAATTCGGCAAAATCACAAATCAATCAGGCTTTATTTCGCTCAGTCCTGCGAAAACCCCATGAATCCTTTCCCGCTGGAGCCGGAACTGGAGCCTGCGCCGGAGTCGAACTGGTCGCCGTATTTCTCTTTGTAGTAGGCAATCGCCTTGGCAAGCGCTTTGAGCGCTTCCTGCAGATCCAGCGAAAAGCCGAGTTTTTTGATGCCCGCAGTCAGGGAGCTGGCGGTCGGATTCCCGTCGAACAGGTTCAACACTTTGAGCATGAAGTCCGGATCGTTCTTGAGCTTCTGCTCAAAGTCCCATATGGATGTGCTGTTGCCAATTCCAAAAAGTCCCATTTACTTGACCTCCTTGTTTCATGGTTTTAGTATAGCAGTTTCAATCCCCGCATGGTGAGCAGTCTGCACACAAGCCGTTATTTTTTCGTTTTTTTGTTCTCCGCATCAAAAAACGGCCCGCAAAAGCGGGCCGTTTGGGGAAATACGAGGCTTAATAGTTGATCTTGTGAATTTCGAAGAACGCCTTGGGGTGCGCGCAAACCGGGCAAGTTTCCGGCGCTTTGGTGCCTTCGTAAACGTAGCCGCAGTTACGGCACTGCCAGAAGACCTTGCCGTCGCGCTCAAAGACCATGCCGTCTTCGATGTTGGCGCGGAGTTTGTTATACCGTTCTTCGTGGCCCTTTTCAATCTGGGCGACCGCCGCGAACTGGTAGGCGAGCTTGTCGAAGCCCTCTTCCTTCGCTTCTGCGGCAAAGCGGGCGTACATATCCGTCCACTCGTAGTGCTCGCCTTCCGCCGCCATCATGAGAGCGGTTTTGAGGTCGGGCATTTCGCCGCCGTGCAGCGCTTTGAACCAAAGCTTGGCGTGTTCCTTTTCATTCTCAGCCGTTTCCGCGAAGATGGCGGAAATCTGCTCGAAGCCCGCTTTCTTTGCTACCGACGAAAAATACGTATACTTGTTGCGCGCCTGGGATTCCCCCGCAAACGCTTCCATCAGATTCCGTTCGGTTTTGCTGCCTTTGAGTTCCATACTAGTTCATCCTCCTATTGATTGATTTTGTTGCAAACTTGAATTCTAATGTGCGCGTGAAACCGCCCGTTTTTCAGCGATACATGCAGTTTTTACCCCGCAAACCCGCCGAAAGCAGGTTGTGTTACGTCAAAGTTTTTCCGGCGACGGCCTGCTCGCAGGTTTTGCAGAGTCCGCGAAGCACAACGTCGTACGAGCGGAGCGTATAACCCGTTTCCTCGGAAATGGCCTTTTCGAACGCTTCGAACGAAGGCAGTTCCACATCCGCAACGCAGCCGCACTGCTCGCAGACGATATGCGAATGCGCATCCGTCGTTTTATCGAACCGGCAGCTGCCGTCCGCGAGCGGAATCTTTTTGAGCCGTCCCGCGTCCGCCAGCTGGTTGAGGTTGCGGTAAACCGTGCCTAGGCTGAGCTTGGGCATTTCCGCCTTTAACTGCTCATACACCATATTGGCGGTCGGATGGTCGTAGCTCTCCGCCACCGCGCGGTAAATTCGTTCTCTTTGATGGGAGTAACGCATAGTGCATCTCCAAATCTGTTTGATTGTTGATCGGTTTGTTGCCATTTTACACAATAACGATTACTGTTATTATACTAAATCGTTTCTAACATGAAGTCAATACCTTTTTGCTCTTTTCCTGCAAAAACATGAAAAATGCGCACCGTTATTGCTTTTTTCGGTGCGCATTGACAATCTCTGTTCAGCGGGATACGGAGGAATCCTCGCCAGACGGCTTTTCCTTCTCCGTATCAACCAGTTCAGGCACGGGTTTCACAGGAGCCTTAATCAGTTGCTTTGTGAGCAGTTTTTCCACGCGCTTGTAGAGAAGGAACGTCAAAACGGAGTTCGCGACGGTCTTGATGGCGTTAAACGGGATGATCGCCGTCGGCAGCAGGGCGAGCACCGTTTCCTTGGGCACGCCGAAAAAGTGCACCGTAAAGATCAGGTTCATCGGCACCATCATTGCCGTCTGCAGCACGGAACCAATCGCCATGCCGATGAGCGCGCCCTTAAGCGAGCGCATCTTGCGATAGATCAGCCCCGCCGCGATAACGTATGAACCGGTCGCGCAAAAATGCATGACCGCGCCGACCCAAAGGCTCTGCGGCGAAACGAGCAGCCACTGCAGAACGCTCACCACCGCCGTCAGCGCCAACCCCCACCACGGGCCGTAGAGGAACGTACCGATCAGAATCGGCACATCCGCCATGTCGTACTCCAGAAACGACGCGGCGGGAAAGATTGGAAAATGAATCACGTAAACGAGGATGATCGACAGCGCGGTAAGCATGCCGAGTTTGGCCAAACGGTCGGCCAGCGATTTTTGCTTCATAATACCCCTCCTGATAAAAAAACCCCGCGTTGTCTAGACGCGGGGTGAACGGATGCCAATGAAAATCATGGCGTTTCGCTTCTTTCATCCGGACTCGTCAGAGAAACTCTGGCTTACCGTCGGCGACGGATTCGAACCGTCTCGGTCATAAGACTCGCGGGCTTGTCGGCAGAACTGCCGCTTCACCGCCGGTGGGGAATTGCACCCCGCCCCGAAGCTGTATGCAATTTTTCGTTTTCGGGGAACGTTCCCTTCAACTTGCGCCTATCGTAGCACGAAACAATTGCCTTTGCAAGTGCGAACGGCGAATATTTGTGCTTATTGCAATGCAACGACTGCCCGATGGGTCAACAGCACGACCAGCTTTTCTTTGACCGGATGTTTTGTGAGCGCTTCCAGCGCGAGCGCGTAGAGCGAAAGCTGCTGGCTGTGCCTCTGCGCCGCCTGCTCCGCGCTTTCCCCGGGGCGGACGCGGTCGGTCTTGTAATCGACAATCGTCCAGGCGCCGTTTTCCAAAAAGCAGGCGTCCATCACGCCTTGCAGCAAAACGCGTTCGTCGGACTCCACGTCGTATAGGGCGCTTGCGTCCACGGCGTAGGAAAATGCGAGTTCGCGCTCCAGCCGCGCGCTGTTCTGCATACGCAAAAACAGCGGCATCGTCGTAAACCAGAGCACCGCCTCGCGATCCACCGCCTCCGCCTGCTCCTGCGTCAACCTGCCGCACTCCACCAGCGAAAGGAGATATTCTTCCAGCGTGTCCGCCGCGCGTACCCCTTCGAAAGGCAGGTACTGCATGGCCGTGTGCGTTGCGGTTCCGGCAAATACCGCGCTCTTGTTTGCGCCCAGAAACGCGGGCTGCCGGAAATCCGGAAGGAAGGATTCGTCCCGCCCGATCTTGCTGACGGAAGCCTTTGCGCTGAGTTGGACGGCCTGCGAATACTCGTACTCCCAACTGAGTTTAGCCTCGATGGCGCGGCGCGTTTTCTCATCCACAGGCGGAAGTTCGGGGGTGATTTTCTGCTGTGCGGAGGTGAGCCAAGCTTCCCGCTCGTGGACGGTTGTACGGAGTTCGCGCCGCGGACCCATCATGAGCCACTGCGCGGGGTTAGTGCTTTTGAGCACGTTCCAGGCCGTCGGACGTTCCGGCGCGGCTTCCAGCTTCGCTTCCGGGTTGGAAACGCAGGCGGTCAGAATCAGATGCTGCCGCGCGCGCGTCATGGCGACGTAGAGCACACGCAGTTCCTCGCCGATCTGCTCCGTTTTCACACGCTGGGCGAGAATCTGCCGCGCAATCGTATCCCGCTTGACGCGGCCGACGTTCCCTTCCCCACGATCGATAAAGCGCAGCGCAATGCCGCCGCTTGCGTGCAGCAAGAGTGCGTTACGCGCGTCCTGCAGGTTGAATCTTTTACCCAACCCCGCTACGAAAACGACCGGAAACTCAAGCCCTTTTGATTTATGGATGGTCAAAGTCCTTACAACGTCCGCTGTCACGGTTTGCGCCGCGCCCACGGAAGCGGTATTTTCCGCAAGGTCGAGCTGGCGCAGAAAGTTCCAGATGCCGCGCGAACCGCTCACCTCGAACGCGTGCGCCTTGTCCAGCAGCGCGTTCAGATTGGCCTGCCGCTGTGCGCCGTTCGGCCCCGCCCCCATCTCCTCGTAAAACCCGGTTTGATCCAGCAGAATTCCTGTGAGCTCCTCAACGGAGATCAGCCTGCTCTCCGCGCGGTAGCGATCCAGCCGCAAAAAGAACTCGTTTGCGCGCTTTCCCAGCGCGCTTTCGTTTGAGCAGTACGCTTCGAACGCTTCGAAGAACGAACCCGTACGGTGCCCGGTTCGAATGTCCGCAAGTTCTTCAAATGTAAACCCGCCGATGGACGAGCAGAGCACAGAAATCAGAGGCACATCCTGCCTGCGGTTGTCGATCACCCGGAGGAGGTTGCGGAAAATCTGCACTTCGACCGCGTCGAAATAGCCGCCGCTGGACTGCGCGTAGCTCGGCACGCCGCACTGCGCGAGCGTCTGCGCGGCAACCTGCGCGTCCGTACCGGCACGCAGCAGCAGCGCAAAGTCGGCGTAACGATAAGCGCGCTCCTGCCCGGTCTTTGCGTCGGTATAGGTTTCGCCCACCATCATACGGTGGATGCGGTCGGCAATCAGCCGCGCTTCCACCTCCATATCCGCCGCGTCTTCCAGCGCGTCCTCTTCGCCTTCCGTCTCGGCGCGGGTTTTGCGGATCAGGTGCAGTTCCGCGCCGCCCGGGGGCGGATTGCTGCCGCAGGCTAGACGCGCGCGGGAATCGTACTCGATATCCCCGGCTTCGGTGGAAAGAATGGCGGAGAAGGTTTCGTTGACGCAGGCGAGCACCTCCCGCGCGCTGCGGAAGTTCCGCGTTAAATCCACGCGACAGCCCGCGCCGCCGGAAAAAGAAGCGAGTTTTTCTAAAAACAGCCCCGGTTCCGCCTGCCGAAAGCGGTAGATGGACTGCTTGACGTCCCCCACGAAAAACAAGTTGTTGCCGCGCGAAATGCGCCTGAGAATCGCCTCCTGCACGCGGTTGCTGTCCTGATATTCGTCCACCGCAATCCAGAGGAACCGTTCGCGGTATTCCGCGGCGATCGACTCCTGCTTGAGCGCTTCCAGCGTCAGATGCTCCAAATCGTCATAGTCCTGCAGGGCGGCTTCCCGCTTGGCGGCGGTATAGGCGGACTCAAGCTTTTTGACCACGCTCGAAAGCGCGGCAATCGCCTCGCCGGAGCGCCGCAGAGCTGAAACCGCTTCCTTTTGAGGGCGCAGGAACCGTTCTTTCTGCGCCTTGATCAAGTCCTTACCCATCTGGCGGGCGTCCTGGATGGGAGTTTTTTCCGCGTCTGTCGTGCCTTTGGGAAAGCGCATGGTGTCGTATTCCATGCTGTCGAGCGCTTCGCGGTATTCGTCGTAGCTGCGGCAGAGCGCCAGCGCGCGATAGCGCGAAAGGTCGCCGTCCAGTATGGAAATTACGCTCGCCCAGTCCGGCGAGAGCGAATCTTTCGCGCGCAGAATCGGCTCCATCATCAGGCGCACTTCGTGTTTGCAATAGTCCACTGCGTCGTCCAGCAAGCGAGTCAACGCGCTTTCGCTCTGATAGCGGGCGCTGTTTTCATCGAGCCAGGCGGCGGGGTCTGCCTCCGCGCGCGTAAAGCGGAACGTCTGCATCACGGCGTCCCATGCCTGCTGCTCGCCGCCGAAGCTGGCAAGCAGCGTGTGATAGTCCGCATCCTCGCTGGCAGAAAGCTCGGTTAACAGCGTATCCCGCACGGTTTCCAGTAAAGCCGCGCTCTCCATTTCGTCCGCCGTGCGGCTCTGGGCGGGCAATCCCACCGCGTGGTAGTGCCGCCTTAGCACGCGCGCGCAGAACGCGTGAATCGTCGAAATATAAGCGCTCTCCACGGTTCTCGCCTGACGGCGCAGATAGCGCGTCTGTTCCGGATTGGTTTCCTCGTCAGCAAGCTGGTTGAGGCGGTTGGTGATGCGGCTCTTCATTTCGGAAGCAGCCGCACGCGTAAACGTCAGCACCAGCATGCTGTCGATGGGCGAGCCGCTTGCCACGCGGGACACCACGCGCTCGGTCAGAACCGCCGTTTTGCCCGCGCCGGCCGCGGCGGAGACGATGACGTTGCCTTCTGCCTGAATCGCTTCCAGCTGTTCACTCGTAAAGCGCATCCGCGTCACCTCCCGCATGATTCTCGCCGTCTCTGGCAAGCAACTCAAAGAAGTCCGCCTGTTTGACGGTTTTATACAGACGCACGCTGCATCCCGGCGTGGCGGGGTCGAAGCGGCAGACACTGTTGTATTCGCAGTATTCGCAGGCGGGATGGTTCTTCTTTCGAGCCGCGGGGGAAGCGGTCATTTCTCCGCTCAGCATTCGCTCCAGCGTTTCTTCCGATTTTTTCCGCGCAAGCTCTAACAGCGATTCCAGTTCGCTAAAAGTGCAGACGCTGCCGGAATACGCGTCCTCACCCGTCTGCTTGACCTTGTCGAGAACGCTCGAAGCGCCGCTCATGCCGCTTTCGCTTGCACGCAAGACTTCGATATTCGAAACCGTCAGTCCCTGCAGGCGGAACGCGTCCGCCACCGCGCCTTCGATATCCTCCTCGGAATCGGAGACTGCGGGCTGGGTCACCGGCATGTAATACAGTCCAGCGCGGATCTGCCCGTTTGCGCTCGCCGCCGCGAGATACAGCGGAAGCTGGAGCGTCATCCCCTGCAGCACGCCGGAAAAGTCAAACTCCCTGCCGCCGGTTTTATAGTCGATGACCCGCAGGCACTCCCCGCCGGAAACGCGCGCGCGGTCGATGCGGTCAATCTTTCCGCCAACGAGCGCTTCCCTTCCATCGGGCAGCACAAGGCGGATCGGCGGAAACGGCTGACCCGCGCCAAAACGCGCTTCCGTGGCAAGGGGTTCAAAGCTGCCCGCGCGGAGCTGGCGCGTAACGGCGAGCGCGCTCTGCTTAACCGTTTCGATTAACAGAAACAGCGTGGCTTTCTGGCGCTCGTTTTCGAGCAGGATGCCGTAGTTGTGCTCGGCAATCACGCCAGGCAGGATTTCATCCGTCACCGCAAGCGCCGTTTCATCCGAAAGGAGCTTCCAGTTGATCTTCTTTTCGTTGACGGCGTTGACAAACGCTTCCAGAGCGGCGTGGAAGAACTCGCCGAGATCCACCATGCGTTCGGTGTATTCCAGCGTCTCCTTCGCGCAGAGACCATAGCGCACAAAGTGCTGAAAGGGGCAATTGTTAAAGCTTTCGAGGCGGCTGGCGCTCATGGGAACCGACCTGCCGTAGAGCGACAGCGCCGCTTGTTCCCCTATGGAGCGTTCGCCAAAGCGGGAAGCACTCTCTTCGAGCATTCGATCCACGAGCAAACGCGTCTTTGCGTTTTCCCGCAGCAGTTCTAAAAGCGCGGGCAGCCGCTCCGGGCAGACGCCGTCCTTGTAAAACCGCCTCAGGTCGGAAGCCAGCAGCGTCAGCGCGCGCGCCTCGCAGTCCGGCAGTTCGTCGGTGGACTCCAGGTCGGTTTTAATGACCGCGTTCGGACAGATTCGTTTCAGGCGTTCAACGATAGGCGCGGGCGCGAGTTCCACGCTGCCGTCGCTGTAAGAAAAGCTGACGTAGAGCGACTGCGTGGTCTTGGAAAGCGCAGTGTAAAGATCGAGCCGGTCATAAGCGCTCAGCTCCTGCGCGCCAAAACGCAGGGACGCGCCCTGCTGCTTGAGTTCCGATAAATCCCGCTCGTCGATGATGCCGTCGTTCTGCTGTGGCCGCGGGAGCAGGCCTTCGTTAGCGCCGACGACAAACAGCGCTTTGACCGTTCGGCTGCGGGTGCGCACCACGTCCCCCACCAGCCCCTGATCCGCGGTTCCCGGCACGACCCCGATGCTGCAGCCGCCAAGCCCCTCTTCCAATAGGGAGAGAAAGCCCTTCCGCCCGACTTTGAGGCCGCCGAGGATGGCGTCGAGCTGATCGAACAGCTCCATCATCTGGTTCCAAACCTGCGCGTGCTCTTCCATTTCGGCAACGCGCCCGCTCTGCTTGAGTTCGTCGGCGCGTATTTTGAGCGTTTGCTCCAGTTCGATGCGCTGTAAAAACGCGTACAGCGCACGCACCTGTTCGGAAACCGTCGCTCGCGCAAGCCCTTTTGCCAGTTCGGCGAGCGGTTCGGCAGCAAGAGCGCGCGCCCGTTCCGCGCCTTCCGGCGGTTTTACGCGGGTCAGGGGCTTGAGCAGCGCGTTTCCGCGAACGCCCGAGCGCTTGAGATAGAGCTCCAGCTCTTCGATATCGCTCTCCGCGCAGCCCGCATACCCGCTCTTTAAGTAGCGCAGCAGATCGTATGGCGAATAACCGTTCGCCGCAAAGCGAACCGCCGAGAGCGCGGCGTCCACCGCCGCGTGCCCGGTCAGCGGGCGTTTGCGGTCGAGAAAAATGGGAATGTTCCGTATGGCGCAGCTGCGGCGAAGCAGTGCGGCGTACGCTTCCAAGTCCGAAACGATCACCGCCATATCCCGGTAGCGAACGCCTTCCCGCGCGCGGCTCTGCACCGCTTCCGCAAGGGACTCCGCTTCCGCCCTGCGGCTGCTCGCGCCAAAGATCGTTAACTCTTTTGCTTCGCCCGTAAACCGCTGTTCCGGATAGGCGAATAAACTCCGTTCAATATGCCGCATGAGCGGGTTGTAAGCGCCAACTTGCTTGGTCAGCCGTTCCTCGCGAATCTGCGCCCCCGCGCGCTCCCCCGCCTGGCGGAGCAGCGACAGCGTCTGCCGGTCGGGTTCAAAGAGTTCGTCGTCCGCTCCGTTTTCACAGTCCAGACGGAGTGCAACCGTCACGGACGCACAGTTCAAAAGCAGCGTTTCAAACAGCCGCAGCATCTGGCGGCTGGGGCGGTCCACGCCGTCGATAAAGACGGGCAAACCGGAAACGAACGATTCCGGCAGCAGTTCAACGGCGGCGTTCACCGCGTCGTCCGCGCTCAGGTACCGTTCGGCAAGATACGATTCGGTTTCGCGATAAAGAATGGAAAGATCACCCAGCTTTTCCGCCAGCGGCAGTTCCGGCGGAAGTTTTTGAATCAGCGCGTCCAGCGCGTCCGGCGAGATGCCCGCGCGCTTGCAGTCCTGAAAGATGCCGAGCGCTTCCTCGGCAAACCCCGCCTGCTCGCTGGCATAGCGAAACAGCTTGAGCTCGTCGCGCTTTGTATCGATCGCGCGGCGCACCACCATGCGGCAGCCCTGCGCGTTCAAAAACGGCTTCGTTTTACCATGCAGCTGCAAAATACGTTCGCAAAGGCGCTGAAAACTGAACACCTGCACGCCAAGCAGACCGTCCAACGCGTCCGCAAGTATAAATTCAGCCTCGTCTGCTCTATGCAACCCAGTTAATGATGCTTCTTGTTCATACGTATACTGTTCCGGCACGATCAGGATACCGCGTCCGCCGCCGTCCTGAATCTGCTTAAGCGCTTTGGCAATCCGTTCGCTTTTGCCCGTTGCCGCCCTGCCGAGCAGAAACGTCAGCTCCGCGCTCACGTCAGGCGCTCCTTATGGAGCGGCGTGTAGACCATAACGCCGCGTACGCTCCTGCTTTCGTAGAGCGAAACGGTGTTGGCCGTAAACGCGGCTTTCTGCGGCGGAAGCACGAACCCTTCGTCGCCTTCCATGCCACGCCCCAACGTGATATGCGGGGTCAGCCTGCCGCGGTTCTTGGAAAAGCCCCGCTCCCACAGCGCGGATTCGAGGGATTCATACAGCCGGTCGAGCTCATCGCTGTCACACGCTACGGAAAGAAAGCCCGTATGCGTTCCTTCGCTCTTGAACGAACCGTAGTCCTTGAGCCGAAGAACGAACGGGTGGATATCCCGCACCGCTTCGCGGATGGCGTCCGCCGCTTCCGCAAGGCAATCGGTCTCGCCTAGAAAATGCAGGGTGATATGATAGTTTTCGTGCGGGACAAGCCTACCCTTTGCGCCGTAGTTTTCCAGCGCGACGCGCGCGCTTGCCACCGCGCGCATGACGTCCGGCGGTAGCGGAATGGCGATAAATAAACGCATGCTCCTGGCCTCCCCGTTCTCATTCAACTTTCTATATAAAAAAGAATCACTCTGGCTATTATAGAAAAGTTCTTTTGTTTCTTTTCTCAAAACTCAATGGTTCTTATATTCTTTTCCTTTTCATACAGGAGTTCTTTTGTTTCTTTTCTTTTTAAGAAAAGAAACGTCCCCCCGTTTATCGTTTCAAACTACGTATAGTATACCCGCGGCGCGCATTTTTTGCCAGAGAACAAGCGTATTTTCCGCTTTTCCGCACGATTTCACATGACACCGTTTCTGAATTTTGCTCCGTCCTGTTCCTGCGGAATTCAGCGGAAAACCCGGTTTTATCCGCATCCGAACAAAGATTTGCCATAAAATCCGGCAGGATTTCCTGCAAATCAACTTCGGAAAACAGGCTTTTACCACGGGTGAGAACCAACCCGCCGACGCACGTATGCACAAAAACTGTAAGACTTATCCACAGGGGGTTATCCACATTGTCCACCATGTTATCCACATATTGCGGTGTTTTCGGCTTTTTTGATGTGTATAAGTTCATTTTGGGTGTGCATTTTCATGAATACATACGCGCATCATACGTTTCTCTGATCTTTCTTTACCTGCATTTGTACCACAAATGGTAATTTTTTCCGCTTTTCCCCCTGCAAAATGAGCGCAAAACCCCACCCGACGGCGCGTTACCCCGCGTGGTATAAATCAACGCATTTTATGAGGTCTTCTTCTTGTTTTTCTTTTTCTCGAGAGAAAAAGAAACAAAAAGAGCTTATCTCTTCTCAGTTCATCGAAATCAATCAAACAAAAAGAGCTTATCTCACGATAAGCCCGAATGATTCCGAATAAAAAGTTCTTTTGTTTCTTTTCTTTCAAGAAAAGAAAGAGAAGAAGCCGTTCTCCCCGCCCTATTTCTCTTTCCGCGTCACCTGCGCGCCGAGGGCGTTGAGCTTGTGGTCGATGTATTCGTATCCTCTGTCGATGAACTGAATATTGTGGACGTTTGTCACGCCGTTGGCCGCTAGCCCCGCAACCATCAGAGAAGCGCCCGCGCGAAGATCGCTTGCGTAGATATCCGCGCCGTGCAGCGAGGAGATGCCCTTGACCTTGGCGTAGTTGTCCTTAACGCTGATGGAGGCGCCCATCCGGCGCAGTTCGCGCACATGGTTGAAGCGGTTTTCAAAGATCGTTTCGTTGATCGTAGAAAGCCCGTTGGAGGAGCAGAGGTAGGCCATCACGGGCTGCTGCAGGTCGGTGGGAAAACCGGGATACGGCAGGGTTTTAATATTGATGGCGCGCGGGCGTTCGTTCATGATGACGCGGAGGTAAAAGTCCCGCCCGTCGTCGCCTTCGATGACGCGTGCGCCGCTCTCCATCAGTTTGGCGGAGACGGATTCCATATGGGTGGGGATTACGTTTTTAATGATCACGTCGCCCATCGTAGCGGCGGCGGCAATCATGAAGGTGCCGGTTTCGATTTGGTCGGGAATGATGGCATAGCCGCAGCCGTGCAGTTTGGGCCTGCCGGAAATTCGGATCACGTCCGTGCCGGCGCCTTTGACGCTTGCGCCCATCATGTTGAGGAAGTTTGCAACGTCAACCACGTGCGGCTCTTTTGCAACGTTGCTGAGCACCGTCATCCCCTCGGCCATGGAGGCCGCGAGCATAACGTTGATGGTTGCGCCGACGCTGACCACGTCGAAATAGATCTCCGCGCCGACAAGCTTCTTGGCTTTTGCGCGGACAATGTTGCAGTCGTCGTCGCACTCGATTTGCGCACCGAGCGCGCGCATGCCTTTGAGGTGCTGGTCGATGGGGCGCGCACCGATGACGCAGCCGCCGGGCAGGGCGACTTCCGCCTCGCCAAAGCGCGCTAACAGCGCCCCCAGCAGATAGTAGGAAGCGCGCATACTGCTGACCGCCTCGCTGAGCGCTTTGGTGGTCTTGAGCGTGCGCGCGTCGATGCTCATGCAGTCGCCTTCGGTATAGCTGACGGTAGCGCCGAGCTCCTCAAGGATTTCCTTGAGGCTTTGGACATCCTGAATATGCGGCAGGTTCTCGAGGACGCAAGTTTCGCCCGCGAGCACTGCAGCCGGTATGATGGCGACGGCCGCATTTTTCGCGCCGCTGATGGTAACGGTTCCTTCGAGCCGCTTCCCGCCAATGATTTCATAATATTGCTTTTGCATACCATGACCAGTCTAGCCGAAACCCCTTTCAAAGTCAAGCGGCGGCAAACCCGCCAAAAACGCTTGATTCCCGACGCCCCAACAGCACTGCGGCTGCATAAAACGCGTCAATGCCGCTCTGTTTCAGGCCGCGTTCCGGCTTCAGGTAATACGCCGCGGGCGTTTTTCTGCAAGCACGCGAATGATAAATTGCAGAATTAGCCAGTCGGCCAAACGCAGGATACAGCGCGTCATGCTCCGAAAGTATATATAATCCAGTCGTTTTTCACGCGAATTTCACACAAACGTGCAAAATCCGTCCTTTTTCGATGCAGCAAAGCCCGCGCGAGAATGCAATTTCGTGAAAGTTTTCAATTTTGCGTATATATGGATAAGAATGAATTGACAAGCGCCAAACTGCATGCTAAAGTAATTTTTGCAAGACTTTATTTTTTTAAGATTGCGGAGGAGCCCCATGGAAAAATTGGTCATCGCCCTGGGCGGTAACGCGCTGCAGGAGGGCAACGGCCCCGCCACCGCCGAAGCGCAGCTTGCGGTCGTGGAACGGACGTCCGTTTTTATTGCGGACATCATTGAAAAAGGCTTTCAGGTCATCCTTGCGCACGGCAACGGCCCGCAGGTTGGGCGCATCGTGCTCCAGAACGAAAACTCCGTCAACGTTACCCCCGCCATGCCGTTCGACGTATGCGGCGCAATGAGCCAGGGCATGATTGGTTACCATATGCAGCAGGGGCTGACCAAGGCGCTCCGCGCGCGCGGCAACCACACAGGCGTTGCCACCGTGGTGACGCAGGTTGTCGTTGATCAAAACGACAAGGCGTTTTTAAACCCCTCCAAACCCATTGGCCCGTTCTATTCCGAAGAGGAGGCCAAGCGCCTTCAGGCGGAAAAGGGCTATGCGGTCAAGGAAGACGCCGGTCGCGGCTGGCGGCGCGTCGTCGCCTCCCCCATGCCGGTTGAAATCGTTGAACTGCCGGAGGTCGAGTGCCTCATTAAGGGCGGCTTCGTGGTTATCACCGTCGGCGGCGGCGGCATCCCGGTTTTGAAAAGCGAAAACGGCGATCTCGTCGGCACCGCCGCGGTCATCGACAAGGATCTCGCTTCCGAGCGCCTCGCCGAGGACGTTTCCGCCGACGCGTTGCTCATCCTCACCGCCGTCGAGCAGGTTTGCCTGAACTATGGCAAACCGGACGAAAAGCGCCTCAGTGCCATCACCGTTGCCGAAGCGGAGCAGTATATTGCCGAAAAGCATTTCGCGCCCGGTTCCATGCTGCCCAAGATTCAGGCCGCGGTGCTCTTTGCCAAGAGCAAGCCCGGCCGCAGGGCTATCATCACTTCGCTCGACAAGGCCGTAGACGCGCTCCACGGCGCCGCGGGCACGACGATAACACTTTAATCTTTTCTTTTTCTCGAGAGAAAAAGAAACAAAAAGAGCTTTCCTGTTTTTCAGGGAAGCTCTTTGTTTTGCAGAAGAAATTCTTTTGCTTCTTTTCTCTTTAAGAAAAGAATAAGAGATCGTTGCTTTTGCTTCTTTTTTAGGAAAAGAAGGTAAACTTTTCGATCGGAGCAACGCGAACACGCAGGATGCCTTCGATCTGTTCGAAGGGAATGCAGCCCACGCTCTCCAGGCGGCTGTCGTACATCTGCTCGCGGTTGTCGCCAAGAACGAACAGAGACCCTTCCGGCACGGCCAAAGGCGCCATGTCGCCCGCGTAGACGGTTACATACGCGCTTTCATCGAGCGGGCGGCTGTCGATAAACACATGCCCGTTTACGAGCTCCACGCTCTCGCCAGGCAGGCCGACAATGCGCTTGAGAAAAACCCCATCCGGCGTTTGAAACAGGATGATATCGCCCCGCTCCGGCGCGTTGACA
This sequence comes from Christensenellaceae bacterium, assembly GCA_963674535.1. GTDB lineage: Bacteria > Bacillota > Clostridia > Christensenellales > CAG-138 > UBA7703. Next base: position 3,237,809 of record OY771363.1, read on the forward strand.
AACTTTGCCAGACGGTCGCAGAGCACGACCTCCCCGCTTTGCAGCGCGGGGGACATGCTCTCATCCACCACGCGAACGGGCACGAGCCACATAAAAAAAACCACGCAGAGCGCAAAGAGCGCTACCAGCGCGGAAAAGAGCCAGCCGAGCCTGCGAGCGTTGCGATAGGTTTGTTCGCGGCCTTCGCTGCGAAGGCGCCGTTTTGCGTTTGTCACGAGTAGTTCACCCGTTCGACTGTACGTAAGGTATCTAACGGCCAAACGACCGCAATCACGCGGCCAACGACCTTGGCGTACGGAATGCACCCCACGGCGGGATTGCGGCTGTCCTTGCTTCCGTTGCGGTTGTCGCCAACCACAAACACTTCCCGCGCGCCGACCGTTATGGGATCCATATCCCCTATGATCTCGCCGGTCCAGTAATCGCTTTCGTCCAGCGCCGTTCCATCGATATAGATCTGACCGTCCGAAATAGAAACCGTTTCGCCCGGCAGGCCGATAACGCGCTTGACGCAGCTTTCGGTATAGCCCGGATAAAAGCAAATGACCATGTCTCCGCGGGCGGGATCATGGAACCAGTAGCCGACCTTTTCCACGAGCATATCCTCGTTGTTGATCAGCGTTGGAATCATGGAGTCCCCGTCCACGCGGATCGGCTCGGCCAGAAACGAGCGGATGGAAAGAGCTGTGAGCACAACAATCAGAATATAAATAAAAAACTCAGCGTTGCGGTAAGCACGCGAGCCACGCATGTTTTCATATTGTTCTTCCGCGCGATCGCGCAGATACTTCATCTGTTCGGGCGTAAAGGTTCTACGCTTCACTTGGCTGTTCCCGTCTTGTTAAAATTTTCTTGCCCATGCGCACAAAATCGGCGCGGTCAAGCATGACAATGCGCCCGCAGTGGTTGCATTTGATCTTGACGTCCGCACCGACGCGGATAATCGTCCATTCGTTGACGCCGCAGGCATGCGGTTTTTTCATTTGAACCACATCGCCCAGGCCGAATTCCGCAATCATTCTTCGTCTTCCGCCAGATGCTGGGTGTACCGGTATACATCGTAGCTCGGCACCGCCGGTGGAATGTAGCTGTATACGATTTCCAGCAGTTTTGTCGGCGCCTCTTCCTGCAGCAGGTGGCCGACGTTTCGTACCAAGTAGTACCGTCCGGAGCGCAGCAGGCTCTGAAAATACACGCTGCCCGACGGCGGATGCCAGCGGTCGTTCTTGCCCCAGAGCACAAGCACCTCGTGCTCGACCGGCAGCAGCCCCTCCGCTACGGCTTCCAGATCGAAATTGCGCAGCGCGTACATGATCGCTTCGCGCGCGAGCCCGTCGGAAATCGGCTCATAGTATTGCTTGACAATATGGTCGTCGATCAGCTGCGGGTCGGTGACGCACTCTTCGAGCAGTTTTCGAACGTCGCTGGCGGTATAGAGGTTACGCGCAAACACCGAAATCAGCGGCTTTTGCATGTTGTGGATCAGCTTTGGCATCTGCTCGGTAATCCCGCCGGGTGAAATGGCAACGCAGTTGGCAACCCGTTTCGGGTAGAGCGACAAAAAGCGAAGCATGTAAATCGCGCCTATGGAAAAGCCGATCATATGCGCGGACTTCACGCTCAGCGCGTCGAGAAAGCTCTGTAAAACGTACGCCATGTCGTCCGCCGTATACGTAAACGTGTCCGGCCGCGAGGAATACCCGTGCCCGGGCAGGTCAAGAGCAATGACACGATAATTATCCGATAGTTCCGCAAAGACATTCCGCCAGGTATACAGCGACTGACCGATCGAGTGAATCAAAAGCAGAGGCTCCCCGACGCCCGCTTCCAAATAATGGATGCGTGCTGTCTCGCCCTCTTCTTCATCCCCTGAAGCGGGCAGTTTGATGTCTACGAAATCGCCCACCTTTTCGGAGTTGATGAATAACTGACTGCGCAGCGATTCTCCCACGGGCAATCTTCCCCCGATACCAATATTCTTACTCTATTGTAAACCCTGAATATCCGTTTTGCAATCAAACCGCCTGTTTGTCACAGATTGTTAATCCTTGTCGCCCCTATACCGGCTATTTTTATTAAAATGTGGGGCGTTTTACTGTTGATTTGCGTGTTTTTTAGTGTTAACATGGGGAATGCTCTCTTTCCGCGGAACTTTGAATGCAGGCATTACTGCATTCGCCTTCGTAAGGCGATCCCAAACGAGCGGTTTTTACCCGCGGATTCACGCGTTTTTCCACCCGAAAGCGGTCTGTTTCATCGTTCTCTTCATTGCATAAACAAAAACTTTATGCTTTTTTTCATAAGCCGGGTGCGCCGATTTTTCTCCGGTCAAAAAACGGTTTTGCCGTTACTTATGAACCGTTTTCTCGTCGCACGTGCGGGTGCGGAATCCTGCTTTTTTTCGCGCACGTGGCGAAGAAGCGCTTTTTTTGCCGCAAACGCAGCGCCGGAAGCTTGCCTTGAAAACCAGCCGTTTTTTTGCTATGATATTGGGTAATACAGGGGGTACGTCGAACATGGATCAATTACAATCGATTTGGGCGGCAGCGCGGGAAAATATCCGTCCTCAAATGACGGGGCTTTCGTTTCACGCCTGGATCGACGTGATCGTTCCGCTGGCGCTCCATCAGAATATCCTTGTTTTGGAAGTCCCCACACCGGACATTCAAAAGACCCTGGAGGACTTCTATTTCGAAAGCCTCTTCAACGCGGTCAAGGCGGCCAACGACACGATTTCGGACGTCAAGATTGTTCTGCCGGAAGACCGCGATATCTACATCAATCCCGTGAGTTCCGAGCCGATCAACGTGTTTGCGCTCAATCCCAAATACACGTTCGAAACCTTCGTTGTCGGCGGGTCGAACCACTTTGCGCACGCAGCGGCGCTCGCGGTTGCGCAGAACCCTGCCGCGGCCTACAACCCGCTCTTCATCTATGGCGGCGTCGGTCTTGGCAAGACGCACCTCATGCACGCCATTGGCCATTCTGTGAAAGCCAAGGACCCTTCCGCGCGCGTCATGTACGTGACCAGCGAGACGTTCACCAACGAGCTCATTACCGCCATTCAGATGGACAAGCGGTTGGAGTTTCGCAAGCGTTACCGCAACGTGGACGTGTTGTTGATCGACGACGTACAGTTCATTGCCAAAAAGCAGTCCGTGCAGGAGGAGTTCTTCAACACCTTCAATACGCTGCACAATGCCAACAAGCAGATCATCATCAGTTCCGACCGTCCGCCCAAGGAGATATCCAGTCTGGAAGAGCGTCTCCGTTCGCGTTTCGAGTGGGGTTTGATTGCGGATATTCAGCCGCCGGACGTCGAGACCCGAATCGCTATCCTCCGCAACCGCGCGCGGCTCGACAATCTGGACGTGGACGACGAGATCATCCAGTTCATCGCCGAGCACGTCGTGAGCAACATCCGTGAGCTCGAAGGGTCGTTAACGCGCGTTGTTGCCTATTCGCAGCTGCGCCGCCGCCCGCTCACGCTGGAGCTGACCGTGGAAGCGCTGCGCGACCTCCTGCCGGATGTAAAAAAGAAGGACGTCACCCCGCAGATCATCAAGAGCACCGTTTCGGAGTATTACTCGATTTCTCTGGAGAGTCTGCTCTCTGAGCGCCGCGACCGCGAAATCGTCATGCCGCGCCAGGTGGCCATGTATCTTTGCCACAACATGCTAGGCATCCCCTACAAGCGCGTGAGCACGCTCTTTGACCGCAACGACCACACAACCGCCATCAACGCCTGCAAGCGTGTGGAAGAGATGCTTTCGCAGGACAGCTCGTTTGCTTCCGTGATTGAGGACATTAAGAAGAGAATGAGCTGAAGTAAGAAGAGAACGCTTCTTTTTCTGAAGAAAAAGAAGCAAAAAGACTTTTTCTCTTTCAGATCTTTCGCAATATAACAAAGAAAAGTTCTTTTGTTTCTTTTCTTTCAAGAAAAGAAAAGAAAAGGATCTCTCTTATCCACAATTTGTGGAGCCGCGTTGTGGACGCCATGTGCATAGCGTGGAGAGTTGGGAGAATGTGGAAAACCCTCATAGTTTGCGGTTGCTTCTCCACTGCCCTCTCCACAGCCAAAAGAGCCGATTTGTGCTGGCTTTTCGGCTTATCCACACTTTGCACACCCCAACTACTGCTTCTGCTGCTGTAATAATATAGAAAGATACACGCTAAATAGCGCATCCCTGTGGATAACATTTTATAAACGCAGTGAAAACCGGATTTCAATATATCTCTTCAAGTCCACGCCGAGAAAGGAAGTTGTTCTATGCATTTTTACATTGATTCCAAAGAACTGACGGAAGGAGTCCTTTCCGTCATCAAAGCTCTGCCTGTTCGAACCACGATGCCGATTCTGGAAGGCATCCATCTGGAGGCGACAAAAGATGGCGTGAAACTGAAGTGTTCGGATTTAATGCTCCAAAAGGAGTGCATTTTACCCGCAACGATCGAAGAAGAAGGTTCTGCGGTCATTCCCGGCAAGCTGTTTTCCGAAATCGTAAGAAAATTGCCGGAAGCCATCGCGGAAATCACGCTGAACGGAAAATCGCTCGATATCAGCTGCGGCAGAGCCAAAAGCAGTTTGCAGTGCGTGGAATCCAACGAGGAATTTCCGGAGATGCGCTTTGGCGGTGAAACATTTACGGTTCGTATGGATCGCTCGGATTGCCGGGATATGATCAATCAAACGGTATTTGCAACCGCACAGGACGACAGTAAACCGATTCTGACAGGCGTATTATTGGAACTCGGTGAAGAGATTACCATTGTTGCAACGGATGCGTATCAGTTTGCCATGCGGTCCATGGCGCTGAAAAATCCCGTTCCGGCGCGGAATGTCGTCATTCCCGGAAAATCCATGACGGAAATTTCGCGTATGATGGATGAAACGGAAGAAGACGTTGAACTGACGTTTACCAAAACGCATGTCTGCGTTAATATCAAGCATTCTAAGCTCGTTGCGCGACTGCTCGACGGCGATTATATCAAGTATAAGCAGATACTGCCAAAAGAGCACACAACGCGCGTCATGATCGATAAAAACGAGCTGATGGAGAGCATCGATCGTGCGCAATTGATGGCACGCGAAGGCAACAACAACATCGTGATGAAGTTCCATAACAACAAGCTCACCATCACGGCAAACAGCTTTGCCGGACGCATAAACGAGGACATGGACGTTCAGATCAACGGCGAAGATATCGATATTGCGTTCAATCCGCGCTTTTGCATGAATATTTTAAAGTGCATTCCGGACGATCACGTTTATATGGACTTCACCACCAGCATCAGCCCTTGCGTGATTCGGCCAGCCAAGAGCGACGGATTCTACTACTTAATCGTTCCGGTTCGAATCTATTCCAACTTCTAAGAGATTCAAAAAAAGCGCTTCGGCGCTTTTTTATTACTCATTTTTTATTTTCTTTTCTTTTTCTCAAGAGAAAAAGAAACAAAAAGAGTTTTATATTTATCTACTTAAATAATAAAAAGACGCTCGATAATGAGCGTCTTTTTATGCTTTGATTTAGAAAATGAAATCAGGATCCGAACAGTGCGAGCAAAACGCCGGCCGCAACAGCGGAACCAATGACGCCGGCAACATTCGGACCAATGGCATGCATCAGAAGGAAGTTTGTGGGATTGGCTTTCTGTCCTTCTAGATGCGAAACGCGCGCGGCCATGGGAACGGCCGAAACGCCTGCCGAGCCAATCAGCGGATTGACTTTGCCCTTTGTAATCCAGCAAAGCAGCTTTCCGAGAAGCAGGCCGCCTACCGTGCTGAAAGTAAACGCGATAAGGCCGAGACCGATAATCATCAGCGTTTCAGGCTGGAGGAAGGTTTCCGCCGATGCGGTCGCGCCAACGGTTACGCCAAGGAATATGGTTACGATATTGATCAACGCGTTCTGCGCGGTGTTGGAAAGGCGCTCGGTCACGCCGGATTCCTTGAAGAGATTGCCAAGCATCAGCATGCCGATCAAGGGAGCCACGGAGGGAAGAAGCAGCACGCAGAGAATCGTAACAAAGATCGGGAAGCATACCTTTTCAATTTTGGAAACGGGGCGGAGCTGAACCATGACGATCTTACGTTCTTTTTCCGTCGTCAGCGCACGCATTATTGGCGGCTGAATGATAGGAATCAGCGCCATGTAGGAATAGGCTGCAATCGCGATTGCGGGAAGAAGCTTCGGTGCAAGACGCGTTGTCAGATAAATCGCCGTCGGACCGTCTGCACCGCCGATAATGGCAATGGACGCTGCTTCGCCCGGCGCAAAACCGAGCGCAATCGAAATGATAAACGCTATGACAATGCCGAACTGCGCGCCTGCGCCAAGAAACAGGCTGCTCGGATTGGCAATCAACGGACCAAAGTCCGTCATAGCACCAATGCCGAGGAAGATCAGCGACGGATAGATTCCCAGCTTAACGCCTTGATACAGATAGTAGAGAAGTCCGCCGACCCCGCCTTCTTCGGAAGGACCGTCCATCAACCCTGCAATCGGAAGGTTGGCAAGCAGCATGCCGAACGCGATTGGTAAAAGAAGGAGCGGTTCAAACTTGCGAACTACGGCAAGATAGATCAGAGCCAGAGAAATAACGATCATGACAGCGTGCTGCCATGTAAACGCGGAAAAACCGGACGAAGAAGCCAACTTCGTAAATGCATCAGTAAACATGTTTGTAATACCTGTTCTTTCTAATTTTCTGTCGTGTTGCGCGCTTTTACTTCGACGACGCGCGGGAAGGTTTCATTTTCCGCTCTAATACACGGACCAGGTAAGAAAACAGAAGGATGAGCAGGTAAAGTCCGCAAAGGACCAGGAAAACGACGGCAAAAACGAAAAGTGCCGAAAGGATACTCTCGGTGAATGACATTCTGATACCTCCCAATTAATAAGACGGAATTCTTTGTATTTGGCGGAAAGCGAGGCTGAAAATAACGCGGTTTTTTCAGCGGCAAAGGCCAAAAGAAGTATTGGAAAGAAATTCCGCAAATTAGCTGAATAGTAGATCAAAAATGAAAATTTGTCAAATGAAAAAATGATATTTCTCTAAAAAAGTCCTATTTTGCGCGGAATAACAGGATTTTACTGTTATTCTTGAAGAAAAACGAAGAATGATATATTAATCCGCCCTATAAAATGTTTCACGTGAAACATTGATTTATCGACTGACACCCAAGCGGAAAGTTCTTTTGTTTACTTTTCTTCCAAGAAAAAGAAAGAAGTGCTCTCAATGTTTCACGTGAAACATTACTATATACATGGATCAAAGAGGAAAGTTCTTTTCTTTACTTTTCTTCCAAGAAAAGTAAAGAAAGTCTCGCAATGTTTCACGTGAAACATTGCTATATGCAAGGACTAAAGCGGAAAGTTCTTTTGTTTTACTTTTCTTCCAAGAAAAGTAAAGAAGCGTCCTCCAATGTTTCACGTGGAACATTGAAACGACACCCCGTATCAAGTATAATGGCAGTACCGACTATGGGAGGGACAACACCTATTATGAAGATCGTAGCAATCGCCAATCAAAAGGGCGGCGTCGGCAAAACGACCACCGCCGTCAATTTGAGCGCGTGCCTTGCGGAGCAGGGAAAGCGCGTGCTTCTCGTGGACGCGGATCCGCAGGGAAACAGCACCAGCGGCCTCGGCATGAAGAAGGAAGGCGACGAATCCTCGGTTTATGACGTGCTCATCAACGACGTTTCCGTTGACGATGCGACGAAAGACACCATGATCGAAACCCTCAAACTGCTGCCCGCGCATATCGCGCTTGCGGGCGCGGAGGTGGAATTGGTCAATATGATGGCGCGCGAGCAGGTGCTTAAGCGCGCGCTGCACGCAACAAAGCAGACGTACGATTATGTGTTCATCGACTGCCCGCCGTCGCTGGGGCTGTTGACGCTCAACGCGTTGACAGCGGCCAACACGCTGCTGGTTCCGATTCAGTGCGAATTTTATGCGCTGGAAGGCTTAAGCCTGCTGATGAACACGGTCAAACTCGTGCGCAAGAGCTTGAATCCGGAGCTGGACGTCGAAGGCGTAGTGCTCACGATGTTCGATTCCCGCACAAATCTCTCCATGCAGGTGGTTGAGGAAGTTAAAAAGTTCTTTAAAAACAAGGTTTACGATACGATTATCCCGCGCAGCGTCCGTTTGGGCGAAGCGCCGTCGTTCGGGCTGCCGATTTCGCGGTACGCGCCGGGCAGCGCGGGGGCGACGGCGTATGACTCGCTGGCATCCGAAATGATCGCCAAGGAGGGCAAATAATGGCCGCGCAGAAAAAGGGGCTCGGCAGAGGACTGGACGCGCTGCTGGACCCGTACGCCTTATCGGTAGAGGAGCAGGAAGAGTCCGGAACGGGCGTGTTATTAGTCAACGTCCGCGAAATCGACACCAATGTTCTGCAGCCGAGAAAGCAGTTTGACGAAACGTCGCTTAAGGAGCTTGCGGATTCCATTCGCCTGCACGGCATTGTTCAGCCGCTGATCGTGAAAAAGAAGGGAAGTCGGTACTTCATCATCGCGGGCGAGCGGCGTTTCCGCGCGGCGCGTCTGGCGGGGTTGGAAGAAGTGCCCGTGCTCGTGACGGACTACGACGAAGCGGAGATTCACGAAGTTTCGCTAATCGAAAACATCCAGCGCGAGGATCTGAACCCGATTGAAGAAGCCGCCGCGATTCGATTTTTGATGAAACAGCACGATATGACGCAGGAGGAAGTGGCCACCCGCCTAGGCAAGAGCCGCCCGGCCATTGCCAACGCGCTGCGGCTCTTGCAGCTGCCGGAGTCGGTGATTGAGCAGCTCAAGAGCGGCGTTCTCTCCGCCGGGCACGGCCGCGCGCTCGCGGGGCTTTCGGACAGCGCGCTGATCGAGCAGCTCGCCGCGGAGTGTGTGAAAAACGAGTACTCCGTCCGCGCGCTCGAAGAGCGAATCAAGCATATCAACGATAAAAAGAAGCCCGCCGAAAAGAAGCCGAAGCCCGCGCTGTCGTCCGATCTTGCAGGCATTGAGGAGGCGTTCCGGGAGTCGCTCGGAACCAAGGTGACGCTCTCCGGCAGCAGCACGCGCGGCAAGATTACGATTGAGTACTTCAACCGCGAGGATTTGGAACGGGTGTACGAGAAGATTTACGGAAAAGAATAACTTACTTTTCTTGAAAGAAAAGTAAGCAAAAGAACTATCCTTTTAAATGCAGAAGAGCTTTCTCCTTTAGTAAGGAGGAAGCTCTTTTTGTTACTTTTTCTCACGAGAAAAAGTAAGAAGAATTAGAACTCAATCCCTTTTCTTGCTTTTACGCCTTTTACGTAAGGGTGCCTGACGAGCTTCATCTCGGTGACGTAATCCGCGCGCTCCAGCAGCTCCGGCGCGGGGTCGCGACCGGTGAGCACGAGCTCCGCGGAGCCGTGATCGTCCAGCAGGGACAGCACCGCCGCGCGGTCGACGAGTCCCAGCCCGTAGGCCGCGCAGAGCTCGTCCAGTACGAGCAGCGTACAGGCGCCTTCTCGGGTGAGGCGGGTGACCGTCGCAAGCGTCGCGTTGTGCAGGGCGGTGACGGCGGCCTTGGTCTCGTCGGTCATGGAAGGAAAGAAGCCGTGCGGCAGGTCGTTGCGGTAAACGGGCACTTCGAGCTTCGCCAGAGAGGCAAGCTCGCCGGTCGGGCTGCTCTTGAGAAACTGCGCGAGCACCGCGCGCCCGCCCGCGCCGACATGCCGGACAATCAGCCCCAGCGCGGCGGTGGTTTTACCTTTGCCGTCCCCGCAGTAGATGTGAATCATACGCTTTGCGCCCTCCAAAATCGTCTCTCTGCGCCTATTTTATACGAAGTGAGGGTCGGTTGGCAAATGGGGAAGCCGGAGCGTATATAAATAGCCGGAAAATGGCAAAAAAACAGCCTAACGCTCCATGGTAGGGGAAATGAGATGCTTTTACCGTCTGGCTTGTAAAATGTAGCCACAGAGATGGAGTAAGCGTAAATATAATAAGGTAATTTGTACCGATTTATCATCGATGATAACTGCGAAAATCATCAGGAATGACCAAATTACCACGCGGGGTAAAAACGACCTTCCATGGAGCATAAATCGCGCTCGCGCTGCGTAATACTTAAAAAGCGATGTTTCCGAGGATTTCTACAATAAAAAAGGAGCAAAATGCAGCTGTTTTTACCATCCAGCCGGCTTGATCTGCCTGTCGTCGCCGCAAAGGCCTTCTGCGTGCGTGAAACGACGCTTTTGAACGGTTTCAGCCGTGCTGTCAGCAGCCCTTTACAGGGATTCTCAAGGGAGACCTCCCTTGAGCGGGGGTGCGGGGGCAGCGCCCCCGAAGAGCGAGCCGCGTTTATCGGAAATAAAAAAGTTAGGGATTCTCAAGGGAGGCTTCCCTTGAGCAGGGGTGCGGGGGCAGCGCCCCCGTAAAACGAAGTCTCTATTCATAAAAAGAGCGCCTCCGTTTGGAAGCGCTCTTTGCCGTTATTTGGTTCAGATGCCGAGGTGCCGTTCCAAGCCGCGCTTTTCGAGCTGCTTGAGCATGGCGGAAGGATCCTTGACCTTGGCGAGGAAGATCATGGCCGCGATGACGTACGGCTTAAAGGAAGCCTGCTTGTAGAGCGGGTCGCGGTAGCGGTCAAAGACCGTCGCGGCGACTTCGCCCGCTTCGCAGCTGACGCCCGTGATGTCGGCGGGCAGGCAGTGCAGATAGAGCGCTTTGCCGCCCTTGGTGGAAGCCATCAGCTCTTCGGTGCACTCCCAGTCCTTATGCTCGGCGTTCTGCGCGAGCAGCTTCTTTTCAAGGGACTTGATGCCGTCGAAATCGCCCTTGCCGTAGAGATCGGTGCGCTCTTCCATGGCGGAAAACGGCGCCCAGCTCTTGGGGTAGACGATGTCCGCGCCGGCGAAGGCTTCCTTCATATCGTGCGTGATGGAGAACTTGCCGCCGGTTTCGGCGGACTGGCGGCGCGCTACGTCGACAACGCTGTCCATGACTTCGTATCCCTCCGGATAGGCAAGGGAAACTTCCATGCCGAAGCGCGAGAACAGGCCGATCACGCCCTGCGGAACGGAAAGGGGCTTGCCGTAGCTGGGGCTGTAGGCCCAGGTCATGGCAATTTTCTTGCCGCGCAGGTTTTCGACTCCGCCGAACTCGCGGATGCAGTGCGCCATGTCGGCCATGCACTGGGTCGGGTGGTCGATGTCGCACTGGAGGTTGACGAGCGTGGGCTTCTGCTCCAGAACGCCGTCTTCATGGCCGCGGCGGACGGAGTCCACGACTTCGTGCATGTAGGCGTTGCCTTTGCCGATGTACATGTCGTCCCGGATGCCGATGACGTCCGCCATGAAGCTGATCATGTTGGCGGTTTCACGGACGGTTTCGCCGTGCGCAATCTGGCTTTTGCCTTCGTCGAGGTCCTGCACTTCGAGACCAAGCAGGTTGCAGGCGGAAGCAAACGAGAACCGCGTGCGGGTGCTGTTGTCACGGAACAGGGATACGCCGAGGCCGCTGTCGAACACGCGGGTGGAGATGTTGCGTTCGCGGAGGTTTCTCAGCGCGTTGGCAACGTTGAACACCGCGTCCAGCTCGTCACGCGTTTTTTCCCAGGTCAGGAAAAAATCGCCTTCGTACATGCCCGAGAACTTCAGCGCGTCCAGGGCTTTGGTAAAATCCTTGATGCTTTCCTTATTCGCCATAAAAATGCACTCCTGTATTTTCGTAATTGTGGGGTTCTTAGGGGCTTTGCCCCTAAGTCGGGGGAAAGGGGGCGAAGCCCCCGAAAGAAAACTATTTCGCGGAACCGGCGCGGAACTGAACCACGTCCTCGGTGCCCTTGCCCTTGTAGAGGGAGGGGATGAGCGCGTAGACCGCCGCGCAGGTTACGAGATCCTGCTTCCAGGTAATCTCATTGGGCGCGTGCGCCTGACTCTCCGCACCGGGGCCAAAGCCGACGCAGGGAATGCCGTAGCGGCCCTGAATGGCAACGCCGTTGGTCGAGAACGTCCATTTGTCGATGAGGGGACGGTGACGCAGATGCATGGAATCCGGATGCCCGATGCGCTCGGCGCCGTAGAGCGCCTTATGCGCTTCCGCAACGGCCTGCACGTGCGGGGCGGATTCCTTGTTGATCCAGGTGGGGAAGTAGCACTCGGTTTCGTAGGTCAGACCTGTCCAAGCGGGACGGTCGTACATGTACATCGTCACCTTTGCGCCGTGCTTCTTGCAGGCGGGCAGGTCTTCGATCTCCTTGAGGCACGACTGCCAGGTTTCGCCCGCGGTCATGCGGCGGTCAATGGAAACGGAGCAGCTGTCCGCAACCGCGCAGCGGGAGGGGGAAGTGTAGAAAATCTGGGAAACGGTGCAGGTGCCGCGGCCAAGGAAGCGCGCATCCTCGTAATGATCCGGGTTGAACTTGGGGTCGAGCATCTTGACAAGCCCCTTGATTTCGTCGGAGTCCGCGCAGCCGTTGGCGTTGAGAGATTCGATCTGCTTGACGATTTCGGCCATCTTGTAAATGGCGTTGTCGCCGCGTTCCGGCGCGCTGCCGTGGCAGGAAATGCCGGCAACGTCCACGCGGATTTCCATGCGTCCGCGATGCCCGCGGTAGATGCCGCCGTCGGTCGGCTCGGTGGAAACCACAAATTCGGGGGTGATGCCGTCTTCCTGATGGATATACTGCCAGCAGAGGCCGTCGCAGTCTTCTTCCTGTACGGTGGCGGTGACGAGGATTTTGTACCCTTCCGGAATGAGGCCGAGATCCTTCATGATCTTTGCGCCGTAGACGGCGGAAACCACGCCGCCCTCCTGGTCGGAACCGCCGCGCCCGTAGATGACGTCGTCGGTTTCGTAGCCCTGATAGGGATCCTTCTGCCAGTTGGCGATGTTGCCGATGCCGACGGTGTCGATATGCCCGTCAAACGCAATGATCTTATCGCCGGTGCCCATCCAGCCGAGTGCGTTGCCCTCCGGGTCGATTTCGGCCTTGTCGAAGCCGAGCGCTTCCATCTCGCGGATGGTGCGCTTGATCACGCCTTCCTCTTCGCAGCTTTCGCTCGGAATGGCGATCAGGTCGCGGAGGAAACGGGTCATCTGCGCTTCGTAGGCTTGCGCCGCCTGTTTTACTTTGGTGGTATCCATGGAGGTTGCTCTTCCTTTCTTGTGCCGCGGCCGCGCCGCGGCCGGGGTCAGTCCTTTTTAGCGTCGATATAGGAATAAAGAGTGTATTTGCTGATGCCGAAGTATTTCGACACCTTGTCGCCGCTCTTGGTGACGAGGAACGCGCCCGCCTGATAGAGGAACTGAATGGCGGCGATCTTGTCCTCCTTGGTCATCATGGCAACGGGCTTGCCGACGTTTGCAACGCTCTGCTCAATGAGGTCGTCGAGAAGGTCGTTGACGTTCTGCGGAATGCGCTCAGGCACGCTGGGCTCGCTGTTGTGGTGCAGAACGCTTGCAATCGCGCGCTCGGCCATGAGCATTTCCGTAATGTCGTAGTTAATGGAGAGGACGCCCTCGATAACCCCTTCGGAATCGCGCAGGTAGACGGTGCTGGATTTCAGAATGCGCCCGTCACGCGTCTTGGTCAGGTAGCCGAGCTCGTCGGCGAGCGTACTGTCGTGCTTGCGCTGGATGGCTTCCAGCACAACGCGTGATGCGCCGCCGCCCGTCTGCCGGTGGGAGACATGCCCGTTCTCGATCACGGCGATGGTATGCTCGGTGTCGTCGCCTGAGATATCGTGCACGACCACTTCGCTGTTTTCGCCAAACTGTTCGGTGATGGCCAGAGCGAGACGCTTTAAGAATTCCAGATCCATGACAAGAACCCTCTTCCTTATAAATATATCAGAAACAAATGAAAAAACAAGCAGAAAAACAAAGATATTTTATGCAACCTCAAATATTTTTTGTTTTTATGCCTTCTAAACTAATTTATTGTAACACAAACAAATAGTGGAATACAAAAAAAATCTGCCGATCCCGCTTTTTGACGCTGAAAAAAGGCGAAAAGCGGCGGTTTTTACGGAAATTCAGCACGGCATTTCCAAAAATCCGGCAAAAAAAATGGCGATTTTGTAGCTTTGTATTTCCTCGCTTGTGCGGCGTGAAAAAATACGGTACAATGGGCTTGACCTTGAAAAAGGCAGTAACGAAAAGGCGGTGAACCGTATGGAAGAAGAACGCGATCTGGTCGTTTTTTCCGATGAAGAGGGCAACGAATTCGAGCTGGAAATCGTCGATTATTTTGATTACGAAGGTCAGGAATACGCGGTGCTGGTCGATCCCGAAGGCTGCGAGTGCGGCTGCGGGGATGAAGAGTGCCACGAGCATGACGCGGAAGTGTATATCATGAAAATCGTCGTCAACGGAGAATTCGAAGAGTTCTTGCCGGCGGATGAGGATAAGATGGAAATTCTGTCCAAAATCGTCGAAGAGCGCTTTGAAGAGATGGAAGACGAAGAAGACGACGAGGAAGACGAAGAAAAGTCGGAAGACTAAGCGTCCCGATCAGAAGAAACGGATCCTTAAACCCGCGCTTTTATCAGGCGCGGGTTTTGCATTCCGTGCAGGCAGCCGCCGAAAAACGGTTTTTCCATCGGGTTATCCACAAAAACGGGAAAAACGGTGGATAACTCCCGCTGAAATCACAAACAGCCGCTTAACCCCGGAAAATTGTGAAAAATCCGTAATTTTGGATAAAACTTACGCACAAACAGAAAATTTCTGGTATAATCCTAGCAGTTATAGCGAACAAGTGTTTGAAAGAATGCTTTCAGGCCGCGCAAGCGGCCGATCAAATAAACGAGACCGCCGAACAATTCGGGATGGGAACGCCCGTTGATCGAACGGGCAGTTGGGAAAGGACTTCCTTATCATATGAAGGATATCGTCATCAAGGGCGCACGCGAACACAACCTCAAGAACATCGACCTCGTCGTTCCGCGCGACAAGCTGGTCGTCTTTACCGGCCTGTCCGGCAGCGGAAAATCGAGCTTGGCGTTCGATACCATCTATGCCGAAGGGCAGCGGCGGTATGTCGAAAGCCTCTCTTCCTACGCGCGCCAGTTTCTTGGTCAGATGGAGAAGCCGGATATCGACAGCATCGACGGGCTTTCCCCCGCGATTTCCATCGACCAGAAGAGCACGAGCCATAACCCGCGCAGCACGGTGGGCACCGTAACGGAGATTCACGACTACCTCCGCCTGCTTTACGCGCGCTGCGGCATTCCGCACTGCCCGGACTGCGGAAAGGTCATCGAGCGCCAGACCATCGACCAGGTGGTCGACCGCGTGCTCAACCTGCCGGAAGGCACGAAAGCGCAGATCGTTGCGCCGTGCGTGCGCGGCAGAAAGGGCGAACATCAAAAACTCCTCGACGAACTCAAGCGAGAAGGGTATGTCCGCGTCCGCGTGGACGGAACCGTGTACGACCTTGCGGATGTTCCCGCGCTGGATAAAAAGTTTAAGCACAGCATCGACGCGGTAATCGACCGCGTGGTCATCAAACCCGGCATCGAAGGACGCCTCACCGACTCGCTGGAGACGGCGTTTCGCCTCGGCAACGGACTTGCCATTGTGGCGATTGTGGACGGCGAGGAACTGCTTTTTTCGCAGAACTACGCCTGCCCGGACTGCGGAACGAGCATGGAAGATTTGGCTCCCCGCATGTTCTCTTTCAACAACCCCTTTGGCGCGTGCCCGACCTGCACGGGTCTCGGTACGCTGCTCAAGATCGATCCCGACCTCGTGATTCCCGACCGTACGCTTTCGCTGGCGCAGGGCTGCGTCAACGTGATGGGCTGGAACAGCGGCTCGAAGGGCACGATTGCGAGCATGTATTTCGAGGCGTTGACCTCGCACTACGGCGCTTCCATGAGAACGCCGTTTCAGGATTTGCCGGAACAGGTGCAAAACGCCGTTCTCTACGGAACCGGCACGGAAAAGCTGCATATCGCCTACCGCAAGGAATTCGGCAGCGGCTCGTTCGATGCGCCGTTTGAAGGAATCGTCACCAATATGGAGCGGCGCTACCGCGAGTCCACCAGCGAATACAGCAAGCAGGAGATCGAGCGGTACATGACCCATACGCCCTGCCCGGACTGCAAAGGCAGGCGCCTCAAGCGCGAAAGCCTCGCCGTCACGGTTGGAGACACCAACATTGCCGACCTCTCCGACCTGCCGGTCAAGGAAGCGCGTACGTTCCTCTCCTCGCTGCGGCTCAGCAAGACCCATATGCTCATTGCAGCGCAGATCCTCAAGGAAATCGACGCGCGGTTGGGCTTTCTGGTCAACGTGGGCCTCGACTATCTGACGCTTTCGCGCTCGGCGGTGTCGCTTTCCGGCGGCGAAGCGCAGCGCATCCGGCTCGCCACGCAGATCGGCAGCGGGCTGATGGGCGTTCTCTACATTCTCGACGAGCCGAGCATCGGCCTGCACCAGCGGGACAACGCGCGCCTGCTCGTTACCCTTAAGACCATGCGCGATCTTGGAAATACGCTGATTGTGGTGGAACACGACGAAGAAACGATCAGAAGCGCGGACTATGTGGTGGATATTGGCCCGGGTGCAGGCGAACACGGCGGCGAAGTGGTTGCAATTGGCACGCCGGAAGAAATTGCGCAAAACGAAAAATCCATCACCGGCGCGTACCTGAGCGGTCGGATGTCCATTCCCGTTCCGGAAACGCGGCGAAAGGGCAGCGGCAAGTTTCTCACCGTGCGCGGCGCGCGGGCGCATAACCTCAAAAACGTTGATATCACGATTCCGCTTGGCATGTTCGTCTGCGTTACCGGCGTTTCCGGCAGCGGTAAGTCGAGCCTCGTCAACGAAATCATCAAAAAGTCGCTGCTGCGCGACCTCAACCGCGCACATACCCGGCCGGGGGATCACGATAGGATTGAGGGCGTGGACGCGCTGGACAAGATTATCGATATCGACCAGAGCCCCATCGGGCGCACGCCGCGTTCGAACCCCGCAACCTACTGCGGACTGTTCGATTTGATCCGCGAAGTGTTTGCCAACACGCCGGACGCCAAGATGCGCGGCTACAGCAACGGGAGATTCAGCTTCAACGTCAAGGGCGGCCGGTGCGAAGCCTGCAACGGCGACGGCATCATTAAAATCGAGATGCACTTTTTGCCGGATATCTACGTGCCCTGCGAAGTCTGCGGCGGCAAGCGCTACAACCGCGAAACGCTGGAAGTGCATTATAAAGGTAAAACAATCTACGACGTGCTGGAGATGACCATCGAGGAAGGCCTGCGCTTCTTTGGGCCGCTGCCCAAACTCGCGCGGAAGCTCCAGACGCTCTACGACGTTGGTTTGGGCTACGTCAAGCTCGGCCAGCCGAGCACGCAACTTTCCGGCGGCGAAGCACAGCGCGTCAAGCTCGCCACCGAACTCTCCCGGCGGGACACGGGGCGCACGCTCTACATTCTCGACGAACCGACGACCGGCCTGCATGTGGACGACGTGAAGCGTCTTTTAGAAATTCTCCAGCGTCTCTGCGAAAACGGAAGCACGGTACTGGTCATTGAGCACAATCTGGACGTGGTCAAGTGCGCGGATTATGTCATCGACCTCGGCCCCGAAGGCGGCAACGCGGGTGGAACGGTGGTTGCCACCGGCACGCCGGAGGAGATTGCCAAAGTGGAAGGCAGCTACACCGGTCAGTTCCTGAAACACGTCCTAAAGTAGGGTTTCCAAAGGGATGTCTATCCCTTTGGCGGGGGTTTGGGGGCGGAACCCCCGCAGCTCCCTATATTTTTCCGTCCTTGCTCGGAACAACGGAAAGGAATGTTACACTCATGTATACCAGATGGAGACTGTACATCCTCGCGGTATTCGTCGCGATCCTACTGATTCTGCTCTTTGCCTGCCGCATCTGGCGCAAGCGCGGGCATGCATTCAGCGCGTTCCGCGAAGTGCTGCTCATCCTCGGCGTGCTGCTGATCGTGGAGACGCTGATCATTTCAACGCTCTCCAATTTCAACCTCGGCGTGATTCTGCCCGCGTTCTTCGGCGTGCCTATGGTGTTTTTAGCGTTCGTGCTGCCGCACATGAAAAAAGGATTTCTGCTGTTTCTTAAGTGGCTGATCGCGGTTTGCTACGGCGTCGCTTTCTGCATCTTTATCGTCTGCGGGTTTTTGATGGTGCGCGCGAGCACGGAAGGCAAAAACGTGGAAGCGGATGCGGTAATCGTCCTCGGCGCGGCGGTGCATGGCGATAAGGTCACATGGGTGCTGGAAAACCGGCTCAACACCGCCATGGAATACCTCAACGAACATCCGAACGCCATCTGCGTGGTATCCGGCGGGCAGGGCGCGGGGGAGACGGTCACGGAAGCTTCCGCCATGAAAAAATACATGGCTGAGCGCGGTATTGACGCCAGCCGTGTTTATACGGAAGAAAAAGCGACCAATACGAACGAGAATTTTGAGTATTCAAAAGCCATCATAGACGAAGTGGCGGGCACCGACGTAAAGATTGCGTTCGTCACCACGAACTTTCATGTCTACCGTGCGGGGCAGGTAGCAAAGGCGCAGGGCGTCAGCGCGGTCGGCATCCCGGCGGACGACGTTTGGTACCTCAGGCTCAACAACTTTCTCCGCGAATGCGTCGGCATTTGCGTCTACGCGCTGCGCGGGGATATTTGACGGCGGGAGTCAGAAAGCTGCCGTTACGGAAGTGAAGTGACGGCTTTGTAACTTGTTTTCATTGGGAATTGCGTGTATGATGATGCGGAAATCAACCATGCCGAGGGATAGGATATGACGATTTGGATTGCAATGTTGCTGGGGTTCGTGCAGGGCTTATGCGAGTTCCTGCCGGTGAGCAGCAGCGGGCACTTGCTGTTGCTGCAGCAGATCTTTGGCGTGACGGAAGGCGCGTTGTTCTTTACCGTCATGCTGCACCTTGCCACGCTCGTGGCCGTTTGCATCGTTTATTGGAAAATACTGGTCAAGCTGATTCTGCACCCGATCAATAAAACGGTCGGGATGCTCATTCTTGCAACCGTTCCGACCGTAATCATTGCGATCTTGTTTAAAAAAGTCGAACCGTTCGCTTCGTTCTTTACTGCCACCGAGAATGGCCAGTTCCTCGGCTACGGGTTTCTGCTTACGTCCGCTCTGCTGTTTTTGAGCGACTTGCTGAGAAGGAAGAATCCGAAGGGCAAGAAGCTCAAGGAGATGCGCGTTCCCGACGCGCTGCTGATCGGGTGTATGCAGGGGGTTGCGATTCTGCCCGGCGTTTCTCGCTCCGGCAGTACGATTTCCGGCGCGCTGTTCTCCGGCCTCAACCGCAAAGCGGCGGCGGATTTTTCGTTCCTGCTTTCCATTCCGGCCATCCTCGGCGGAGCGTTGCTGGAAGTTCCGGACGCGCTGGAAAACGGCATTGGGGACGTGCATTGGACCTGCATCGTTGCGGGCATGCTCGTTGCGGGGCTGACGGGGTATTTCGCCATAAAACTGATGATCGCGGCGATCAAGAAGAAGAAGCTCTGGGGGTTCGGCGTGTACACGGCGGTGCTTGGCGTCCTCGTGATCGTCGATCAAACGGTGACGCACTTCTTTTTATAAGAATGGGAGAGCCAAATGGGAGTCTCCCGCTTTGCTCAGGGGTTCCACCCCTGAAACCCCGCCAAAGGACACGCCCTTTGGAAACCCGCTATTTACGCGTATAACAAAAAAAGGTTCGGGAGAAGTCCCGAACCTTTTTTATAGCTCTTTTATAAAGCGAATGGCTTCCAGCGGAATGCCGATCGTCACGCTCTGCCGCGCGCCGTCGCGGCGATACCCGCTTTTCTCGTAAAACGCAATCGCGCGTGCGTTTTCTTCCAGTGTCCAGCAACAGAGGCATGGATAACCGCGCGTTTTCGCCTCGCGTTCTATGTGTGCGAGCAGAAGCGTGCCGTAACCGCCGCGCCAGTATTGGGGCAGGAAGTAAAAAAAGCTGAACTCGCCAGCTTCCGGCAGGTCTTCGTCCCGTGTGGGGTGCAGGCACGAAGCGCCGATTGGTACACCGTGGAGTTCGAGCAGGTAGTAGGACATCTCCGGGAAGCGTTCCAACCCTGCGGCGAGCTGAGCCTGCTTCTTTTCGTCGGAAAGCGCGTCCAGCACTTCCTGCGGAACAATCCCCGCGTACGCCGCGCGCCACGACGCGTTGACGATGCGCGCGATGGCGGGGGTATCCTCGCGGGCGGCTTGGCGAATCGTGACGGCTTGCATGAAAACGGCTCCTTTCCCTATGGCGTACAGCGTTTATCTGTCGTTAACGGCAGTATAGCGCGTTCCGGCGTGCGGCGCAAACGGCGCTTGCTTGGAAAAGTGGTTGTTTCCCGTGAAACATTCGGCAAAACAAACAGCGGCGCGGATTTCTCCGCGCCGCTTTGCGTTGTTCCCTTGTTATGCCACGACGATGTTGACGATGTTGCGAACCACGATGACCTTCTTGACGCTCTTGCCTTCGAGGAACGGTTTGAGATCTTCACAGGCGAGCGCCGCTTCTTCCACGGCTTTCGTGTCCAGCGAAGCGGAGAGCGTAACGCGCGCGCGCACCTTGCCGTTGACCTGCACGCCGTACTCCACAACGTCCTCGATCAGCGCGCTTTCGTCGTAAACCGGCCAGGGCGCGTCGTTCAGCGGGGCGTAGCCGAGGCGCTCGTTGATCTCCTCGCAGAGATGCGGTGCCACGGGCGCGAGCAGCAGAATCAGCGTATGCAGTTCGTCCTTGGTGAGCTTGCCCTTGGCGTAAAAGTCGTTGGTGAGCGACATCATGCTCGCGATGGCGGTGTTGAACTTCATGCGCTCGTAGTCCTCGCCAACCTTCTTGATGGTCGCGTGGACGGCGCGCTTTTGATCGGCGTCCGTATCGCCTTCGCCCTGCACCATCTCCTGCAGCGTCCAAACGCGGTCGAGGAAGCGGCGGCAGCCGCGCGTGCCCTGCTCGTTCCAGGGAATCGGCTGGTCGAACGCGCCCATGAACATGATATACGTGCGGAACGCATCCGCGCCGTAAACGGGAATGTAGTCGTCGGGGTTGACCACATTGCCGCGGGACTTACTCATCTTTTCGCCGTTGCTGCCAAGCACCATGCCGTGGCTCGTGCGTTTCGTGTAAGGCTCGCTGGTCGGAACAAGCCCGCAGTCATAGAGGAACTTATGCCAGAAGCGCGAGTACAGCAAATGCAGCGTGGTGTGCTCCATGCCGCCGTTGTACCAGTCCACGGGCGTCCAGTAGTCGAGCGCTTCTTTGGAAGCGAACGCTTTATCGTTATGCGGGTCGGTGTAGCGTAAAAAGTACCAGCTCGAACCCGCCCAGTTGGGCATGGTGTCCGCTTCTCTCGTTGCGGGGCCGCCGCACTTGGGGCAGGTGGTGTGGAGCCAGTCCTTGGCGCGGGCAAGGCAGCTGCTGCCGTCGTCCGTAGGCGTAAAATCGTCCAGCATCGGCAGTTTGAGCGGAAGTTCGCTATAGGGAATCGGCACCCAGCCGCAGTGCTCGCAGTAGACAAGCGGGATGGGTTCGCCCCAGTACCGCTGACGGGAGAATACCCAGTCGCGGAGCTTGTAATTGACCTTGCGCTCGCCGATCTTCTCTTTTTCAAGCCAGTCGATAATGGCGGGAATCGCTTCGGAAACCTCCATGCCGTCGAGGAAGCCGGAGTTCACCATTTTGCCGTGCTGGCACTCGGTGTAGGCTTCCTGTTCAATATCGCCGCCCGCGACGACTTCGATAATCGGCAGGCCGAACGTCTTGGCAAACGCATAGTCGCGCTCGTCGTGACCCGGAACGGCCATGATCGCGCCCGTGCCGTAGCCCATGAGCACATAGTCCGAAATCCAGATCGGAATCTTCTTTCCGTTCACGGGGTTGACGGCGGAGATGCCCTCCAGCGGTTCGCCCGTCTTATCCTTGACCAGCTCGCTGCGCTCAAAGTCGCTCTTGGCAGCGGCGGCCTTTTGATAGGCGCGCACGGCGGAGAGGTTCGTAATTTTATCCGCGTATTTTTCCACAAGCGGATGCTCGGGAGAGACCACCATGTAGGTCGCGCCAAACAGCGTGTCGGGGCGGGTGGTGTAAACCGTCAGCGTGTCGCTCGTTCCGTCAAGAGGGAAGTTGACCAGCGCGCCTTCGCTGCGGCCGATCCAGTTGATCTGCTGCGCCTTGATCTTTTCGAGGTAGTCCACCGTGTCCAAATCGTCGATGAGGCGCTGGGCGTACGCGGTGATCTTGAGCATCCACTGGGAGCGCACCATGCGGACGACCTGCCCGCCGCAGCGCTCGCAGACGCCGTCCACGACTTCCTCGTTGGCGAGGCCGACCTTGCAGGAGGTGCAGAAGTTGATCGGGATCTCCGCCTTGTAAGCCAGCCCCTTTTCAAAGAACTTCAAAAAGATCCACTGCGTCCACTTATAGTAGTCCGGGTCGGTCGTATTGACTTCCCGCGAATAATCAAAGGAATAGCCAAGCCGCTGCAGCTGGTTGCGGAAGTGGATAATGTTATCGTGCGTGACTTTGGAAGGGTGAATGCCGGTTTTAATGGCGTAGTTCTCCGTTGGCAGGCCGAACGCGTCGTACCCGATGGGGTAGAGCACATTGTAGCCTTCCATGCGGCGCTTGCGCGAAATGACGTCCATGGCGGTAAACGGCCGCGGGTGGCCGACATGCAGGCCCTGACCGGACGGGTAGGGGAACTCGATCATGGCGAAGTATTTCGGCTTTGGATCGCCGGTTTTCGCCTCAAAGCAATGGGCGTCCGCCCAGTATTTCTGCCATTTCAATTCGATGGACTGCGGGTCATAGCGTTCGAGCATCCGTGTATTCCTCCCAAAGTATCTAAATACGTAGAATATCCTGTTTGGCGTTTTTTGTCAATCGAGCGCTCGCTTTACAGGATTGTTGAGCGCGTGCTACAATCTAGTTGTACAAAAAGGCAGAGAAAACAAATCCAAAATACGCAAGGAGGGTTTTGCTATGGAACAGAACGGAGTCATGCTGACGCCCGAACAGCAGCAGCATAATAAAAGCGCCGTCACCGCAATGGTGCTCGGCATCGTAGGGCTTGTGATTACTTGGTTCCCGATCGCGGGGCTGGTGCTCTCCATTGTCGGCTTCTCCATTGCGCGCTCCAACCGCCGCTTTGCCGCCGAGCACGGACTCAAGGAAAACAGCATGAACGAAGCGGGATATGTCTGCGGGCTGATCGGGCTGATCGCGGGCATCCTGACGATCATCCTGACGGTTCTGGTCGTCATCGGCGTGGTCGCCTTTGCGGGCGAATGGATCTACCAGAATATTGTCCTGCCGGAAATTATGTAAGGAGAAACCATGCTTCCAACGATACACATTTTAGGACTGACAATTCCAATGTACGGCGTGATGACCGCCGTAGGGATGCTGGCGGCGTTGCTGCTGCTGTTTAAAACCTCTAAACACATCCGCTTTACGGAGGATCAAATCCTCTCGGCGGCACTCTGGGCGATTATCTGCGGTTTTTTAGGTGCAAAAATCCTCTACTGGCTGGTGGAGATCAAGCAGATCATCGCCAACCCGCACTACCTGCTCGAGACGCTGCGCGAAGGGTTCGTCTTTTACGGCGCGCTGATCGGCGGGCTTGGCGGGGTTGCCATCTATGCCGCAAAACATAAGCTGCCGTATTTGGCGTTTGTGGACCTATTTTCGCCTTCGCTGGTGCTGGCGCACGCGTTCGGGCGGATCGGGTGCTTCTTTGCGGGCTGCTGCTATGGCATGGAATGCGACTGCGCCATTTCGGTGGTGTTCCCCCAAGGCGCCGTTGCGCCAGCGGGCGTGCCGCTAATACCCACGCAGTTGATGGAAAGCGCGTTCCTGTTCCTTTTAAGCTTTGTTTTGATTCGCATGCTCAAAAAGGAAAAGGTGTTCGGCGTTGTCGCGAGCTGGTATATGATTCTCTACGGCGCGTGGCGGTTTGTCATTGAGTTTTTCCGCGATGATGAACGCGGGTTTGTCGGCGCACTGTCCACGAGCCAGTTCATCAGCATTTTCGCGGTTGTCGCGGGCGTCCTGCTGCTGATTCTGGTGACGAAAAAAGTGATTCAGTCGCCGCCCATCCCGGAGCCGGTCGAAGAAGAAAAACCGAAAAAAGAGAAAAAAGCCAAAACGGGTAAAGAAGAATAACGCAATCAAAAAGCGAACCGCCAAAAGGCGGTTCGTTTTGCTTGATCTAGCTTGCGTTAAAAGTAAAACCGCTTCTTGATCTCCTCTTTCACCCGCGCGCGGCGGTTGAGAATGAGAAGCGAGGAGCCGAGCACCAGGCAGGGGAAGAGTACATACAGCGACCAGGTCGGCCAGGCGATGGCGCTGCCATATAAGCCGATGAAGAACTCAATGCCGACAACGAGCAGGCCAATGCCCGTAAGGCCAAGAGACGCGCGAATCAAAATCGGCAGTCTGCATTTTGGCGAAGACAGGCAGGAGATAAACCAGGCAAACAGCGCGGCAATGCCCGTAATCGGGAGCCCCAGCAGAAAGAGCCAGTTCCAGTTTCCCTGCGTAATCACCTGTATCAGAAGCAAAAGAACGCCAACCGCCGCTGCGTCGATGACCACAAACAGGATCCTAGGCATGCGCGCGATCATGGGCAGCAGAAACACCGTAAACGCAACCAGCTCGCCGCCAAGCACATAGTAGCTCCAGGTGAGCTTGTGGCTTACGAGGATATTGGCCAGCATGACCGTAAAGAGCGGAATCAGCATCAACAGCGAGATGAACGAAGCGATATACCGCCGGTCCAGCCGCTGATCCAGCCGTTCTACATGGCTCGGGTACGGGCGGACGGGCTTTTCTTCCTGTGGGGCGGAGGGATTGACGACCTCGGTTCCGCAGAGCGGGCAGCGGGGTTCGCTTTTCTGAAGTTCTACTCCGCAGTTTACACAGTAACTCATTTAGAACACTCCTTTGGGAAACACT
This sequence comes from Christensenellaceae bacterium, assembly GCA_963674535.1. GTDB lineage: Bacteria > Bacillota > Clostridia > Christensenellales > CAG-138 > UBA7703. The sequence goes on from OY771363.1 coordinate 3,262,743, forward strand.
TTAAAAACAACGGAAAACGAATGTACGGGCTATTCCACCTGATTGCTTTCCACCTTTACGGGGATGCCCAGCTTGACCAGCCGCGTAAAGAACTCGCGCTCCAGAATCGGCTCGGCAATGGTGCGCGTAAAGTTGATTCTGAGCCTGCCGTTGTAGGTCAGCGCGGCGGCGCAGACGCGGTTGCTCGCCAGCGGGCCGAGGATAAAGTCCATGCGGCGGACGTACTGCGCCATCTCCTCCGGCAGTTTGGTTACGCCGAGGTTACTCAGCGTCGTGGAAGAAAGCACGTCGCCCACTTGCGAATAGACGTACTTCATGGCCATATTCTTGATAAACAGCGGCATGAGCCGGAGAACCCGGTTTTGCTCAGTGCGGACGTTGGTTGTAATCTTGACGTTGAGCAGTTTTTTCGTGACTTCCATCGCCATGAAATGATGCACGAGGTTGAGCACCTCGTCGAACGTATACGTACCAAGCCGGGGATCGATGCCCGGGTTGACATAGTTGGCAAAGTTTCGCAGCGTGTGGGAAGGAAAGACGTTTCTTAAGTTGATCGGCACGCTGATTTTGACGGGTTTGAACCGGTGGATATGCGCAACCTGCCTGCGCTGGATGGCGTCCACGGAGAGAATCATCACCGCGGTGAGGTACTCCGTTATGGTAACGCCTTTTTCGCGCGCCTTCTGCAAAACGACGTCCGCATCCATCGAACCGGTGATGATATGCACAAAGCCGCCGCGCTCGTCCGTGCCGCTGATATGGTAGGCCTTGGGTTCGCTGCGGGACTGGGTGACCGTTCCGGAATAGGCGGCGAAGCTGTCCTCCGCTTCCTGCGGTTTGGGCATTTCCGAGCAGTCGAGGATCTTCTCGCTGCGCGGAATCTTTGCGCCGTAGCGCAGGCGCAGGTATTCGGCAACCAGCGTCTGCAAAAAGACCAGCCCGCCCGTTCCGTCGGTGAGCACATGAAAGAATTCCACCGCGATGCGGTTTTGGTAATGGCGTACGCGCATGCAGAACCCGCCGGTCTCGCTGAGGCGCATCCGTACGCAGGGGTTGCCCACGTCCGGCTGAATCTTGGGGTCGTGCTCGGTATGGTCGAGGTAAAACCAGAATAAGCCCCGCTTGAGCTGGTACGAAAACCAGGGCAGCCGCCGGAGCGTACGCTTCTGCGCCACTTCGAGAATATCCTCGTCAATGGGCTCCGTCAGCGTTGCCGAAAGGCGAAACAGCGCCGTCCAGCTGCGGTTCATCGTCGCCGGGTAAATCAGCGCGGCGTTGTCCAGCTTCATCCAATGGCTTGTTTTTTGTTTCTTCTGCATCTGTTGTTCGATCGCGCTTCCTTTTGCGTAAGCGTTTGGGAATGCGCGCTCCTTTTTTGCACTTTTACCGACCGCGCGACTACCCGCGCCGTCAAATCTGCCGCCGACCGCTATCTGGCCAAAGCCGCCGTGCTCAACCCAAGCTCGGTGAGCACGAATTCGGACATCTGTGCCACCGCCTTTTTGCTCTCAGGCGTGCCGTAAAGCGGGTAAACGTGCCAAAGCCCGTTGCCGATGACCAGCTCAACCGGCACGCCGCCTGCGTTAAGCTTTTTTGCCAGCGTCTTTGCGTCGTCAAAGAGGATTTCGTCGCTGCCTACAAAGATCAGCGACTTAGGCAGCCCGGCCATATCCCCGAACACGGGGGAAACATACGCTTCGCCCTCGTGCCCCGCGGCATAGGCCAGCACGTAATACGCCAGCGATTCGCGAATCAGCGTCGGGTCGCGTAAAACGTTGTTAAAGTACGAAGCGCCCGAAAACGTCAAGTCCGTCCAGGGTGAAATGGCAACCGCGCACTTAGGCATTGGCAGACCTTCGTCCTTGCACCGTAAGAGCAGGCAGTATTCCAGCCCGCCGCCGGCGCTCTCGCCGACAAATGCGATATTTTCCGGCTGGAACCCCTGATCCAGCAGGTAGCGGTAGGCTTCCAGCGCGTCGTCCAGCGCGGCAGGGAACTTGTGTTCCGGCGCGAGGCGGTATGCCACGCAGAACACGCTGATGCGCGTTGCCGCTGCGAGTATTGCGCCAAAGCCCTTTGCGTAGTCGAGCTGACCCGCCGTATACCCGCCGCCGTGGAGATAGAGAATTACTCTGTCGCAGGGGGCGATGCACTCGTGGGACACGGCAAAACAGGCTTGAAAGCGTTCAAACGATACGTCTTCATAGGTAACTTTGGTCTTCAGGATTCCTGACGTCACCCTGCCCAGTTGATCCTGCGCAATGCGCGCCGCTTCAATGGTAGTAAACCGCGCGAGCGGTTTGGCCAGCCGGAGCTGGAGTTTGAGTATCTGCGCGCTTAAACTTGGCAATGGGTCAAGTTCCTTTCGTGAAACGATACTCTATTCTAGCATACTTTGCGGTATTTCTTTCTTTTTACAACCGGCTTCTTTTTCTATAGGCAAACCCTAGCAAAAAGAATTCTTTTTGCTACTTTTTCTTTTAAGAAAAAGTAGCGTTCTCTACCTGTCGTTCAGCCCCTTGCCGCGCAGGATGAGGGGGACGTATTTCTCGATGCGGGAAACGCGCGTTTCGCTCTGCTTTGCCTGCGAAAAATACATCAGGTACGCGCGCTGGCGGCCGGGCGTCAGCGCCAGAAACGCCGCCTCCAGTTCGGGCATCGAACGGAACTTCGCTTTCAGCTCCTCGGGCGGTTCCATGGTTTCGTGCTCGGCAAAGACGATCTCCGCGCCGGAACGCTCCAGCTCGACGGCCTCGCTGAGGTACGCGCGAATCACCGCTTCCCGCTCGGCAATCTGCTTTAAGCTGGTAAATTTGAGCATCCGCATGGCCTGCGAGTGCTCGCCGGGGGCGACGAGTAACTTCTGCTCATCGCGGAGCAGCGCGCCTTTTATAAAGCCGATGGCACAGGCGTCCTTGAAGGAAAACAGGATGGCGACGTTCGCCTTATCCAGCATGTAGCAGGGCTTACCCCATTTGAGCGCTTCGGTCAGGCCGCTTTCCAGCGCGATGGCGCGAAGCGAGAGCAGTTCTTTGAGCCATTTCTGTTCGCCGAGGAGAAAGTCGTCAACGCCGGGATTTATCGTTCCGGTTTCCATATATGCCGCCTCGCTTTTTCCAAAATGTATTATGAGAGCCTTACGTCAAATCTGGCTCAACAGCAGGGGTACTCTTTGTGAAGGAAAATGAAGTTTTTGGTGTTGAAAGCGATATGGTTCGAATTGTGCCTGTTGCGAAGTTGGAACTGCTTGATACGATTATTATACAAAAGAAAACGGGGGAGAGCCATAACAATCGCTTTCCCTCGTTTGCGTTTGCCCGTTCGGGCGAAAAATAGCGCTTTAACCGCGGAATATCCGCTCAGCCCGGAGGCCAGGCGAGTGAGCGCCCGCCCAACACGTGAAAATGCAGATGCGGAACGCTCTGCGAGCCGTCCTTGCCGCTGTTGACCACGACGCGGTAGCCGGACTCGTCAATCTTGAGCTCGCGCACAAGCTGTTGAATCACGGAATACACGTGCCCGACCAGCGCCAAATCCTCGGCGGCGAGTTCGTTGACGCCGGGAATATGTTTTTTCGGCACCACGAGAACATGCACCGGCGCCTGCGGCGCAATGTCGTGGAAGGCGATCAAGAGATCGTCCTCATAGACCTTTTTGGACGGAATCGCGCCGGACGCGATTTTGCAGAAGATGCAGTCGTCCATGTTCGTTTCACTCCTTTCGTCCTTTTTAAAACAAGCCGAATCAGGCTGATTTTTTGTAATGCGTTTCGTTAAACGCGGGTGCCGAACGCCGTTTCGCCCTTGCATCCGTCGAGGCGGATGCGGACGATTTCGCCTTCCGGCGCGTCTGTTAAAACGCGGATGTAGTCGCCGCTGTAGCCGCCGCCGTCGCTTTCGGCAAGCACTTCCACAACGCTGCCGATGCGGGACGCGAGGTATTGCTCCGTTAGTCGCTTGCCGAGTGCGATGAGCTCCTTGGCGCGCGCGTCCTTGACCGCCTTGGAGAGCTGCCCCGGCATGGAGGCCGCCTTGGTGCCTTCCCGCACGGAAAAGGGGAACACATGCATCCGCGCAAACGCCGCCCGTTCGCAGAAAGCGAGGGTTTCGCGGTGCTCGGCCTCCGTTTCGCCGCAAAAGCCCGCGATTACGTCGGTTGTCACGGCGCAGTCCGGCATTTCTGCCCGCAAAAACTTCACCGCGCAGAGGTATTCCGCGCTCGTGTAGCGCCGGTTCATGCGCCCAAGCACCGTGTCCGAACCGCTTTGCAAAGAAAGATGAAACTGTCTGCAGATCTTGGGGTTTTCTGCGAGCGCTTTTGCCGTTTCGCGGGTGATAAACAGCGGTTCGAGCGACCCCAGCCGGATGCGCGAAATGCCGTCCGCCCCGCTTGCGCGGGCAATGGCGTCCAGCAGCGTTTCGCCTTCGAGATCCCGTCCGTAGCTCGCCAGATGGATGCCGGTGAGAACGATCTCCTTGTAGCCTTCGTTTGCAAGTGTGTTGACTTCCGCCGCAATTTCATCGAGAGGGCGCGAACGCAAGGGACCGCGCGCGTAGGGAATGACGCAGTAGGAACAGTAGTTGACGCACCCGTCCTGAATCTTGAGCGTGGCGCGCGTGCGCGAGTCGCGCACGGCGGAGAGCGGTTCAAACGCCCTCAGCTTGCTCAGCGGCAGAACTTCCGGCTCCGATGCGCGGCTTTTGAGCGCCTGCTCTACACGGGAGACGATTTCCGTTCGCCCGCTCGTGCCGAGCACGAGACCAACGCCTTCCAGCGCGGAGACAATCTCCGGCGAAACCTGCGCGTAGCACCCGACGGCGACGACCAGCGCGTTTGGATTGCTCCGGTGCGCGCGGGCGATCATCTGGCGGGACTTGGAGTCGCTGGTCTGCGTGACGGTGCAGGTGTTGACAATGTAGACGTCCGCCGGTTCGGAAAAATCGACAATCTCCCAGCCCGCCCGCACAAACAGCTCTCGCATGGCTTCCGTTTCGTAGTGGTTTACCTTGCAGCCCAGGGTTGTGAGCGCGGCTTTTTTTGCACTCATGGCTCCACCTCGTAGAGCGTTTGCGCGAGCATGGCCATGCCCGCCGTCTCCGTGCGCAAAATCCGCCTACCGAGCGAGACGGAAACCGCGCCATCTTTCGTCAGCCGGTCAACTTCATCCTGCGTCAGCCCGCCTTCGGGGCCGATCAGCAGCCCGACGGTCGAAAGTGCGCCGCTCTGCCGGAGCGCGGCTTTGAGGGAACGCGTTTCCTCTTCCTCGTAAGCGATCAAAAACAGGTCGAACTGCTTCGGGTCGATGGCGTTGATTTTTATGAGCGGCAGCACGTCCGGCACAGCTGCCCGTCGGGACTGCTTGGCAGCTTCCAGAGCCACGCGCTGGTAGCGTTCTCGTTTTTTGTCAAAATCCTTGTCCGGCACGACCACACAGCGCGCGGAAAACACCGGAACAACGGCGAACACGCCCAACTCCGTACATTTCTGCACGATGGTTTCAAACTTGCCAGTCTTTGGCAGACACTGAAACAGCGTTACTCTGCAGGGGCTTTCCGCGCCGGATTCATGCGCGCCTTCGATAGCGCAGACGACTTCCGATTGCGTAATGGACGCAATGACCGCGTCGAACTCGCGCCCTGCGCCGTCGCAGAGCGAGAGCGCGTCGCCAACACGCATGCGCAGCACGCGCGCAATATGGTGCGCGTCGTCGCCCGTTATGACGGCGGAATCGCCCTGTATGTTGTCGCAGAAAAATCTTCTCATTTGTCTATCGTTTGCTCCCCAGACGGCGTCAGTTCGCTTTGGAACGCATGGCTACCCAGCCTTCGCTTCTCAGAATCTCCGTTACGGTAAACCCTTCGCGCTCGATGGCCTGACGCACTTCGTCCTCCCGCTCGTCTATGATGCCGGAGACGATAAACGGCGCGCCACTTTTACAGCAGGTTCTGGCAAACGGCGCGAGCGCGATGATGACGCCCGCTACGATATTGGCAACCACGACGTCGTATCCGCGTCGGATGGTTTGCCGCAGGGGTTCGTCCGTGAGCACGTCGCCAATCAAAACATGGTAGCGCGCCTCGTCCAGCCCGTTCATCTTTGCGTTTTCCAGCGCAACGTGTTCGGCAACGGGGTCGATATCCACCGCGACGGCGTCGTTTGCGCCAAGCAGGATACCCGCCACCGAGAGGATGCCGCTGCCGCAGCCGAGGTCGAGCAAGTCGTCGCCCGGGCGAACCGCTTTTTCGAGCAGTTCCATGCACATGCGCGTGGTGTGGTGCTCGCCGGTGCCGAACGCGACGCCCGGGTCGAGCTTGAGGGCGACGCGGCCTTCCGGCACGCGCTCCTCAATCCAGCAGGGGGTTACGTAGAGCCGTTCGCCGATGAAGAGCGGCTTGTAGTATTGCTTCCAGCCGTTTTCCCAGTCCGCGTCGTCCACGCGGGTGACCACGACGGAGAGCGTGCCGTACTCGCTTGCTTCCGCCGTTTTGCGAAGAACGGTAATCGCCTGCTTGACTTCCGCAACGACCGCTTCGCTTTCCGGCACGTCGGCGACATACGCCTTGACGCAGGGTTCGTCTACGCCGACCTTGTCGTAGTCCGCAAAGTCCCAGTAGACCGCGTGTTCGCTTAAAAACGCCATGGCGCGTTCGTGGCTCTCCTCAATGCTGACCTGATCCAGACCCGCGCCGGAGAGCGCTTCGCAGACGGCGTCCAGTCCGGCGTCGGTCGTATAGATGCAAATTTCCAGCCATTTCATGTGATATCTCCATCCCGCCGCAAGAGCAAACCGTCCGCGGCACGTAAAAATCTTTATTTCGACCTAAAGTATAGCACCCCGACGGCAATTGGCACAATCCCGCGCGCGCATGCCCGGAACTGGCGGCGAAAAACTTGTCCGTTAATGCGGTTGACAACCCGCCCGCCTTGTGCTTTACTCGAACCGATGCAGCCCCAAAAACCGACAAATCAATACGTTTTTTCGACAGCGCCGGAGGATTCTTCGGGAGCGAATACGCCGCGCAATAACGACGCGCCGTTTCACGCACGCCCGATGCTGACGCTTGCGTTTGGCCTGCTGTTGGGGTTGTATCTCGGCGAGCGGTTTTCTCTGCTTTACGCCGCAATATCCGCGCTGGTTTTGCTGCTTGCCGCTCTTGGCGCAAGGCTAAGCAAACGTGTCCTATGGGCGTTGTTTCTGTTTGCCATGGCGGCGGGGTTTCTGCGGATTGCGCTTGCCGCGCCGGGGAACGTCCCGACCGGGCAGGGCAGTGTGACGGGTACGATCTGCGAAACGCCGGAGCTGCGGGACGACGGAACCTACCGCGTGTACCTCAAAAACGCCGCTCTTGACGGGGAAGCAATTGAAGGCAAGCTTCGGTTTTACGGCGCGTTCTCAGCTGCACCCGCCTACGGTCAGAACATTCGTGTGACCGCGAGCGTCATTCCTTCTTCGGAGAAATACAAGGCGAACGACCGCTACCGTGGCGTTTCCGCCGTGGCGTTCGGCAGGGACAGCGCGCGTGTGCTTTCGAAGGAACCAATCGATCTTTACGGGCGGCTGCTGCAGCTCAGGGGAATCGTTGGCGAAAAGATTGCCGCGCTGTTTCCGAACAGTCCTGGAGAGGCCAAAGGCATGCTGCTGGGGGACGTTTCGGACATTGACGACGAAATGCTCACCGCGTTTCGGAATACGGGTATTGCGCACCTGTTGAGCGTTTCGGGTTTGCATGTGTCGCTGCTTGCAGCCGCGTTTTCGCTGCTGTTTCGCAGAAACGCCTGGGTGCGCTTCTTTGCGGTTGCTCTGTTTTTACTGCTGTATTCCGCGCTGACCGCGTTTTCGCCGCCGGTCGTCCGTTCGGCCATCATGCTGCTGATTGCGCTCTTGGCGTTTCCGCTGCGGCGCAGGCTGGATACGCTGAGCTCGCTCTGCGCGGCGTTTGTGCTGCTTTTACTCTATAACCCCTATGCGCTCTGGAACGCCGGGTTTCAGCTTTCGTTTGTCGCCGTGTACTCCATGGTGCTGCTATCGCCGCTGGTTTCCGCGCCGCTGACCCGGCTTGGTTCGAGCGCGAGCGGGTTGATCGGAGCGAGCGCGGCGGTCGTAATCGGCACGTTTCCAACGACCTGTTTGTTCTTTGGACAGGCGCAGCTGCTATCGCTTGTGACGAACCTGTTCGTGATTCCAATCTCGGCGGTGTTTCTAATTCCCGCGTTCCTCGGCACGGTTCTGGCGTTTGTGTGGTTCCCGCTGGGTAACGCCGTCTGCGCCGTTGCGCGGCTCGCGCTGAACGTTATCCTGGCCGTTGCGTCCTACGGAGGCAAGCTTTCGCTCACCGTTGCCGCGCCGCCGATGCTGGCGTATTTACTCTGGCTCGTTGCCATGCTCTTTGCCTCGCGGTTCTGTCTCTGGAGCGCGAAACGCCGCGCGCTGTACGCGGGGTTGATTGCTCTGTTGGCGGCGGTCATGTGGATTTTTCTGTGAGTAACCGCAAATTTGAACGGCGAGCCGGGTTGGAACGAACGATAAACAACATTTTTCGCCATAATTGACGGGTGGCTTATCCACATTATCCACCAAACTATCCCCACTATGTGGATAACCCCGGTGGATAAAAAACAAAGCAAGGCGATGGGGCTCTGCCCCAAGCCCCGCCAAAGGGCACGCCCTTTGGAAACCTACTTTTTATTAAAAGGTAAATTCTTTTGCTACTTTTCTTTTAAGAAAAGTAGAGAAAAGAATCCCCCAATTTGTGAACATTTGTTTGCAAGAGACCGGAATGATGGTATAATACACGCAATGGATGGATTGACGTTTCTCAAGAACATAGCAAACGGCGAAGCGCTCGGCGGCGCTTATTATTTCTGCGGCGAGGACGCTTACAGCCTCAATAAGGGAATCCGCGCGGTGCTGGAGCGCACAAACCCCGACTTAAGGGACATGAACGCGCAGGTGCTCAGGGGCCCCGCGCCGGGAGACGTACAGAACGCGGCGGAAACGCTACCGTTTTTCGACGAGCGGCGCGTGGTGGTTGTAACCGAATTCGACGCGGACACCGCAAACGCGCTGGAACCTTACGCACAGAACGCGCCGGAATCGACGGTGCTCGTGTTCGTGCGCCCGGGAAAACCGCCGCTGACAAACCCGCTGTATAAGGCGCTGGAAAAAGCGGGCCGCGCGGTGTCGTTTAACCCGCTAAGTTCCGAGCAGGCGGAAGCGTTCCTGCAAAAGCGGGCCAGGGACAACGGCATTCCGCTGGACACGGCGGCGGCGAGTTTGCTGGTGCTGTATCTTGGCGTCGATCTGGGGGCGTTGGAAAACACGCTGCTCATGCTGGGCGCGTATGTAGGCTTTGGCAACCGCGTCACCCGAAAAGCGGTGGAAACCTGCGTCAACCCTTCGGCGGAGTACAAGGTGTTTACGATTCTGGACGAACTCTGGGCTGGCAACAAGAAAAGCGGAATCGCGGAGCTCGCGGGGCTGGTTTCCAGCCCGACGGAATCCGCAATGGGGCTGGCAACGCTGTTTGAGCGGAACGTACGCGTGGTGGTCAACGCAAAGCAGCTCCTGCTCGGCGGCAAAACGGAAGCGCAGATTGCGGAGATCCTCGGCGTCAAGCCGTTTGTTGCGCAAAAGGCCGTCCGCAACGCAAAAAAGCGTACCCTCAAGCAGTTGAACGATGCTTTAGAAGCGTTTATCTCGATCGACTGGAAGCAGAAACAGGGACTGGCCAAAGCGGAGGACGCGCTGGTGCTGGCCTGCTGTGAGAATTTTTAAATAAAACCACAAGGAGCAAATAGAGTATGATCAAGCACATCGTTTTCACAAAGTTCGAGAACCCCGCCGAGCATTCGCCGGTCGCCAGCGAGATGCTGCTCGCGCTCAAGGACAAAATTCCGCAGATCGTCACCATCGAAACCGGCGCGGACTTTCTGCACAGCGAGCGCAGCTTCGATTTGGCGCTGATCGTGACGTTCAAAACGCGCGAGGACCTCAAAATCTACGATACGCACCCGGAGCACGAAGCCGTCCGCCTGTATATCAAGGCGCACCGCACGGCGACCGCGACGGTTGACTTCGAATTCTAAGCCCACGATCGAACGAAAAGCAGAAAGGCAGGTGAGCCGCATGCTCAAATACATCGTCCTGTTCAAGTTCCGCGACCCGGAAGAATGCCTGCCGACCGTGATTGAAAAGCTCCACGGCATGATGGGCAAAATTCCTGAGATACTCTCCATGGAGACCGGCGCGGACGTTTGGCGCAACGGCGAGCGGAGTTACGATCTCGCGCTGACCTGCACGTTCGAAAACATGGAAGCAATTGAGCGTTACGACAAGCACCCGCTGCATCAGGAAGCGCGAGAGTACATTTACGCGCACCGGCTCGACGGCAAAACGGTGGTATACGAAATCGAATGAACGAATTTAAAGTAGTTTCCGAATACAGCCCGGCAGGCGACCAGCCGGAGGCGATTGAGCGTCTCGCGGAAGGCGTTCTGCGCGGGGACAAGGCGCAGACGCTGCTTGGCGTAACCGGCAGCGGCAAAACCTATACCATGGCGAAGGTGATCGAGCGCGTGCAGAAGCCCACGCTGGTCATTGCGCATAACAAAACGCTCGCGGCTCAGCTCTGCTCGGAGTTTCGGGAGTTCTTTCCGGACAGCGCGGTCGAGTTTTTTGTGAGCTATTACGATTATTATCAGCCGGAAGCGTATATCCCCGCTTCGGATACCTATATCGAAAAAACCATCGATATCAACGAGGAAATCGACCGTCTGCGCTACAGCGCGACCAGCTCGCTCAACGAGCGGCGGGACGTGATTATCGTTTCCTCCGTTTCGTGCATCTACGCGCTGGGCGATCCGGAAGAGTATATGCGCCTCTCCGTCTCCATCCGCAAAGGCATGGAGATTTCGCGCGAGGAAGTGGTCAAAAAGCTTGTCGATATCCAGTTTCAGCGCAACGACATCGACTTTTCGCGCGGGACGTTCCGCATTCGCGGGGATGTTCTGGATATCTTTCCCGTGTCCAGCGCGGGCACCTGCGTGCGCATCCAGTTTTTTGGCGACGAAGTCGAGCGGATTATGGACGTCAACTCGCTCACCGGCGAACTGCTGGGCGAGCGCTCGCATGTTGCAATCTTTCCCGCGTCGCACTACGCCACGAGCCGCGAAAAGATCGACGCCGCCATTGAGCAGATCTGGGAGGACGCCATTAAGCGCCGGGACGAGTTCACCGCGGCAAACCGGCTCATTGAAGCACAGCGCATTGAACAGCGCACGCAGTACGATATTGAGATGATGCGGGAAATCGGCTACTGCAACGGCGTGGAGAACTACTCTCGCTACTTTGACGGCAGAAAGCCCGGCCAGCCGCCGTTTACGCTGATCGACTATTTCCCGAAGGATTTCCTGCTCATTGTGGACGAGAGCCACGTGACCATTCCGCAGATCGGCGCTATGTACCGCGGCGACCTTGCGCGCAAGACCTCGCTTGTGGACTACGGCTTTCGCATTCCTTCGGCGTACGACAACCGCCCGCTCAAGTTTCCGGAATTCGAGGCGCGCATTCCGCAGATGATTTGCGTTTCCGCAACGCCCGCGCAGTACGAAATTGGCCGTTCCACACAGGTTGTGGAGCAGATTATTCGTCCTACGGGGCTTGTTGACCCGGAAGTGGAGGTTCGTCCCGTCAAAGGACAGATCGACGACCTTCTTGGGGAGGTTCGCTTGCAGGCCAAGAAGGGCTTTCGAACGCTCGTGACCACACTGACCAAGCGCATGGCGGAGGATTTGACGGAATATCTCGACGGCATGGGTGTTCGCGTGCGGTACATGCATGCGGATATCGATACCATGGAGCGCATGGAGATCATCCGCGACCTGCGGCTGGGCGATTTCGACGTGTTGGTGGGGATTAACCTGCTCCGCGAAGGCTTAGATTTGCCGGAAGTGGGGCTGGTTGCGATTCTGGACGCGGATAAGGAAGGGTTTTTACGTTCTTCCACGAGCCTGGTGCAGACCATCGGGCGCGCTGCGCGAAACGTGGAAGGCAGGGTCATCCTCTACGCGGATGTGATTACGCCTTCTATGAAGTTTGCCATGGACGAAACCGACCGTCGTCGCCGCATCCAGACCGCGTACAACACCGAGCACAACATTACGCCGCAGAGCATCAAAAAAGCGGTGCGCACGACGCTGGTCATTACGCGGAAGATCGACGAAGAGGATAATACCTACACCGCCGAGGAAAAACTCGCGCGCGTTAAGCTGCTCACCGAGGAGATGCGCGCCGCCGCCCGCGAACTGGAGTTCGAGCGCGCGGCAAAGCTCCGCGACGAGATTAAAAAGCTCTCCGGCGAGGAAGCGCTCGAGCGCGCCTCAAAACCCAAGCCCGGCACGATCGGCTCGAAGAAGCGCAATAAGGGTCGGTCGAGGAAGTAAAAGAACGCTTCTTCTCTTGAAAGAGAAGAAGCAAGAGAACTTACCTGATACAATACAAAAGAATCTGGCAATAAAAAACTTCCGGCTTCGCCGGAAGTTTTTGTCTGCAACTGGCTTAGTTCAGAATGTTTTCGGCATACACGCGCATATACTCCGGCGTCAGCAGAATATAAACTTTAGCCCAGTCGGCGTTTGAGTAAGTGACCGATTCCGGACTGACGCTGCCGTCGTCCGCAATTGCGAAAACCTGCTTCATGGTCTCCCAATCCGGACTGCTGTAGTTCGTTATCATAAGCGTATCGGTGTAATCTTCAATTTTCGCGTTCGCCAAATATGGAACTGCGTCATGAATACTGTTGATATCGACGTTGAATATGTTGTTGGCGTCCTTACCGCTGATAAAGAGCAATTGTTCGGTGAAGCGGTCGTACACTTCGATTTCTTCGCCGGTATCAACGCTGTAGGTATACATTATGCGCATGCCCACGTCGCTGCTAGAGAAAACGACGGCTTCGCCCGCTGCGTTGTACACAGTATCGGGGTTGACGACTCCAAGTTTTGCTGTGTCTTCTGCGGTTATGCTTGCCAACAGTTCGGCGTTTCCGGGGCTTAGCAGCCGCACCCAGTATGCTGCGTTGACGCGGTATTCAGCGGGGATCAGATCAATGTAGATGGTCCGGTACATTTCAATCGGATATTCCATGAAACAAAACTGGTAATAGGTTTTATTTTCCGCGCTTGTAACGTCATACCGCCCGTTCTGACCAAACAGTTCTTCATACAATCCGCCATCGGGGACGTTGATATCCAGATAGTCGTAGAGCTCATTGAGCTGGTACGACGGGAAAATTTTCAAAGATTCCAGACTTTCAAATCCCGCGGAAGCTACCATTGGGTATTTAAGAACCTCGTCTGCAGGTTCGCCGTCCTTCGGTTCATATTCCGGAACATTGATGATTCTGCTTCCATTAAAAAACTCTTCGAAGCCATTGTACAGATCAAAAGGTATTTGCTCACCTTTCTCGTTGGTTGTATAGGATTTACCACTGCTCATCGTCATCGCAACTTTTAGTTCCGTCCCGCTGCGGAAGACGAGAAAATAAATTTGAGCCAGTTGAGGAATATAGTAAAATTCTCTCAATGGAAGCTTGGCGTTTTCCGCCTCCAGATCGCTTCCGGTGGGCGCGGTATAGACCGCCAGCCGCTTCTGCGCTCCGGAATGGCCCTGCGCCGCCGCCAGAGCGAACAACTCCGCTGCTTTCTCCGCGTCGCGCGGCACGCCGTAGCCATAATCGTACAGTCTGCCGAGATTATACTGTGCGTCCGCGTCGCCCTGATCGGCTTGTGTTTGCCAGAGCTCCATTGCTGCGGCATACCACTTCTTTGATTTTTTGAAGTCGTTCTCCCAGGAATTCCAATCGTCCTTTTTCAGATAGAACCCGTCGTAATACATGCTGCCGAGCTGTTCCGCGGCCTTCGCGAAGCCCAGGTCAACGGAAGCAGTGAAGGACGCAATGGCTTCCTCCATGTTTTCCTCATTAAACAGCAGCATACCGGCTTCGTATTCGGCTTGTCCCGGTTTTGGAACGGGCGTGGGCGTAGGTTCCGGCGTGGGGGTCGGGGTGGCGACGGGTTCCGCCGTGGGAACTGCGGTTTCGGCGGGCGGTTCGGTTGCCGCCGCTGCGTCGGGAGCGGGGCTGCACGCAGCAAACGAGACAAGCATCAAAAGGATGACAAGAATAGACAGACTTTTCTTCACTGAAAAATTCCCCCGTAAATTGCTTACTATGAAACATGATACTTGTTTACAGATATGCGTGCAAGGGAAACTTCTGACAAAAAAAGCTAAAAAAAGAAGCAGGTTGATCCTGCTTCTCTTTGCTTATTTTGCAGAGAAGGGAAAGCTCTTTTTACTTCTTTTTCTCTCGAGAAAAAGAAGATCGCCATTACTCTTCCGGTGCCGGCGTGGGTGTTTCCGGCGCAGGCGTCGCGCCCTTGGGCGTCGGGGAGGGCAGGCCGTTTTTCAGCGACTCCAGCGTGGGGATGTTATCGTCCTCAATGTACTCGTAGATCTTCCGTAAGCCTACGTCCGAATACATGTGGCGGTTGATGTCGAACTCCGCAAGCGTAAAGTGCATGCCGTCGCAGGCGCTCTCGTAATAATACCCCCATTGGAACCCGGCGCGGAAGAACGCCAGCTCGTAGAGCAGGTAGTTGATAATCGTCTTGGGGACACGTTCAAAACGGGCGGAGTAAGCGCCGTCGTAGGTGAAGTCGTAGTACTGCTGGCCGTTTTCGTCCGTTTTGATGCCGTTGTAAACGAGATGCTCGCGCACGTCGGTACCGACCAGTTCGTGGTTCGTTTCAATGTTCTTGTTCGGGTACATGTCGTCGTTGACGTCGATGGCGAGGCCGAGCGTATGGTGGCTGACGTACTGCAGGTTGGACTGGAAGCGCGGCACGTATGTCGTTTCCTTCGATATCAGCTTTTTCAGCTGCGTCACGCGGCCGTTGGTTTGCTTGTTGGCCTTTTTATTGACGATGGTCACGCTGACGTAGGTATGATCGAGAAAATAGTTTGCCAGCTCAAAGTTCGCCACCGCGTCGATGTTAACGCGCCCCAGGCTGCTCTCCACCAGCGTCTTTTCGCGCCATTCCTCGTCGGTCGAAATGCTTCGGCCGTCGCGAATCCAGTACTGGAAAAGGAACTTGCTGGTATCGCCTTTGAAGAACGAATAGACTTCGAAATAGTTATCGTCGAACTTGTTCTGGGTTAAGAACATGTCCTTCGTGTTGGCAATGGAGCAGGCGGCACTGTAGAGCGTCACCGGCGTCGGCTGGGCAGCGGTGGTGGCGGTCAGCGTAAACGTATACCGTCCGGCGGGCAGCGCGCTCGTATCGAACGCGTCGCTCAGGCCCTTTCGGGCACTGTGGTCGGACTTTGAGTCCAGAGAGTAATCGAAAATTTGCTCGGCGGGGTCAAACGTTACCGTCTGCTCTTCGCTCCTGCCTTCCGCGCGCGGAACCATCGCGGCGGTCACGCTGGTGAGCGGGCTGTCGGTATAGATCGAGCCGCGTATGTTATAGTCCACGCCCTTGTATAGCTCTGCATCTTCCGCCATGAGCGGCACTTCCGGGTCGGGCTGGAATTGAATGCCTTTCCGCCCCACGGGCTGAACGCCGTTGCCAACCGTACAGGCAAGCATGGCGCGAACCGCCTTGCGCTGGCGAAAATACTTCGTCGCGTCGGGTTGTACGGTTGCCCAGTAGTTCACGAGTTCGGACGTTTCGTCCATGCGCAGCATCTGCGCGGCGGCGGCGGCGGAAGCGCCCGCACTGCCGCCGGGATTGCTTACGCCTGCCGTGCTGGCGGCTTTTGCGGGTGCCGGCGTCGGCGTCAGAAGCGGTGTTGCCGACGGAGCGCTCGTTTTTGCAAAGGTGATGATCTCTGCGGAAGCGACGGGTACGGCAGTGGGCTCGGGCGTGCTGGAAGCGGGGGCGGCGGCAGAACACCCGCCGAAAAAGAGAACGGCAAGGCATCCAAACGCGATGGGGTAGGCGGCGGAAAATTTCATAGATCCTCCAGGGTGAAATCGGAACGCATTCCGGAAAGGGGATTCAATAAAAAATAACGCATTTATACGATTTTGTACCAAATCACCATTGCAAAAACAATTCAGTAAAGGTTATTATATACGAGATCGGGCAGAAAGAAAAGTCTGCTAAAAACAGACGGTTCCGTTTTTTGCCAGCACATCCGTTTTTCATTCCACAGAAGAAGCCTTTTTTCCGTGTCACCTTGCTGCAGTAACCGGCAACCGTGTGCTTTGTTACATTCCGAGTTTCAAATTGTTACATTTTTGGCATACCATGAAACAAAACGAATCATGAAAAAACACAACAGAGGCGTATTTACCCCGATTTTTCGCTTGTTTCACAAAATCAGGAATTACGGTACTATACAGATGCATTTTCCTATATCTGGTAGAAAGAAAGCGCTGCATTCCATAGCGGTTGTTGTAACAAGTGCGTCTGCCATTGGTCTGCTTGCGTTCAGCGCGGGATGCGCGCGGTTACGTCCCGACAAAGCGGGTTTCCAGGATGGTTCGCAAGTGGGTATGGATCTGCGCCTTATGGCGGCTCAGCCCGAAGCAGCGCCTGGCAGGCTGATCTCTCCGCCGGCAACGGCAATCAATCCGCCGCCGCATACGCCGATTCCCGCGGTTCCGAGCGCGCCGCCAACCGATACGCCCGTACCGACGCCGTTTTCCATCGTATGGCTTTCGGACACACAGAGCATGACCTACTGCAACTATACCGACGCGCTGGAGAGCATGGGGCGCTGGATTGTAGACGAGAAGAAAGCGCGGAACATCCTGTATGTCGTACAGACCGGGGATGCGGTTGAAAACGGGTTCTCCGACTGGCAGTGGAAAAACTTTGACGCCTGCTACGATCAGTTCAGGGACGAATTGCCTTACATTGCCATTGCGGGAAATCACGAAACCGGCATGAAGCGCCATTCCTACGTTGGATACCTTTCGCGCAGAAACGTCAGCGAAATACCGCGCCGGTATTCGTTTGAACGCGGGCGCGCTGCCTACGCTACGTTGCGCGCGGGCGGTATCGACTTTCTTATCCTCGGCGCGGGCTGGGATTCCGAGCTGATGTCCGTCGATTGGATGAATGAAGTACTGCGCGAACACCGTGATTTTGTTGCGATTCTCCTGTTCCATGGCTATATTCAAACCAATGGCACCTATACCGTCGTTGGAAAGAAGATGTTCGAACAGGTGGTCAAACCCAACCCCAACGTTAAGCTCGTACTCTGCGGCCATGTGCTGGGAACCGCCGTCCGCTTTGAGGACGTGGACGACAACGGCGACGGCGCGGCGGACCGGCGGGTCACCGCTCTGATGTACAACTATCAAAACGCGGATACAGACTGCGGGCAGCTGCGGCTTTTGACGTTCGACCCCATGGCGCGCTCCATGCGCGTGCTGACCTATTCGCCGTATCAAAAACGGTATTATCGCGATTATACGTATTCGAGCAGCGATTTTCAGCTGGATAACGTATTTTAACAGCAAGGCGCCTCTTAGCAAAACAGTTCGCTTTCACACAGAAATCACATTTAAAGACCAAAATTGATACTTTCACGGGTTGCCTGTGAAAAAACGCCTGTGCTAGAATGAGCTATGAAAAAGCGTTTACACATGTTCCTGCTCATTTGCGGCTGTGTTACGGCCGCCTTTTTTATGGGTTGTTCCGAACTG
This sequence comes from Christensenellaceae bacterium, assembly GCA_963674535.1. Taxonomy (GTDB): domain Bacteria; phylum Bacillota; class Clostridia; order Christensenellales; family CAG-138; genus UBA7703. The sequence goes on from OY771363.1 coordinate 3,280,460, forward strand.
TATCACCCAAAAACATCGCTTGCCGCCGCAGAAGAAACGCCGCTGCTAACCCAAACCCAAACGCCTGCGCCGACGGCAACGCCCGTACCAACGCCGTTTTCCATCGTTTGGCTCTCCGACACGCAGAGCATTACATATTACAACTATCCGCACGCCATGGAGGACATGGGGCGTTGGATTGCCGACGCGAGGGTGAAAAAGAACATTCGCTACGTCGTGCAGACGGGCGATATGGTCGATAACGGGTTCGTCCCGCGCCAGTGGGACGTGTTCGACGAATGCTACAATCAATTCAAGGACGACATTCCCTACTTTGCCATTGCGGGCAACCATGATATCGGCGTGAAGCTGCAGGACTATTCGGCGTACCTCGCGCGGCCGAACGTCAGCAGCATTCCACGGCGAAATTCCTTTGAGCGCGGGCGCGCGGTCTATGCCACATTCGAAGCGGGGGGAACGAAGTTTCTGCTGCTCGGCGCGGGCTGGGATTCCGAGGAGATGTCCATCGACTGGATGAATCAGATACTGAAGCAGCACAAGGATTATGTTGCAATCCTGCTGTTCCACTCGTATATCTATATGGACAGCTCCTTTACCAGCCAGGGGCAGATGATGTTCGATCAGGTGGTCAAACCAAACCCGAACGTGCGGCTCGTGCTCAGCGGGCACGTCAGCGTTTCCGGCGCGCGCTTTGACGAAATTGACGATAACGGCGACGGCGTGTACGATCGGCAGGTCACCGCCATGCTATATAACTATCAGGATTTTCTGGACAATTGCGGCCAGCTGCGCTTACTGACGTTCGATCCCGTTGCGCGGTCGATTACCGTGATGACCTACTCGCCGTATACCGACCGGTATTACTGGGACGATCATTTTAAAACGGTGGAGTTTACGCTGGAAGACGCGTTTTAACGAACAGTCATTTTCAAACAAACGATGCAAAAAGAGCGTCCCGGCAGGGACGCTCTTTTGCGATTGAGCTGTGTTCTTTCAACGGATTCAATACAGCGACGCAACCGCGCTGGCGGAGATGCAAAGACCCTTTCCTTCATCGTTCATTCCCTCGGTCGTGGTCGCTTTGAGGGAAACGGCGCTTTTCTCCACCTCCATGGCGTCCGCAAGGCGTGTGCGCATACTTTGCCAGTACGGCGCGAGCTTGGGGCGCTGCGCAATCACTGTTGCGTCGATATGCCCGACGCTGTAGCCGGCGAGGCGAATCATACGTACGGTTTCTTGCAGCAGCTCAATGCTGTTCGCGCCCTTGTAGGCGGGGTCGGTATCCGGAAAGTGCCTGCCGATGTCGCCGAGCGACGCCGCGCCCAACAGCGCGTCTATAATGGCGTGGGTCAGCACGTCCGCGTCCGAATGCCCGAGAAGCCCTTTTTCATACGGAATCTCCACGCCGCCGAGGATCAGCTTTCTTCCCTTGACGAGCCGGTGGGTATCGAACCCCGTGCCGAAGTGCGCGTAGGTTGCCAGCGCGAGCTGCCAGTCCTCCGCGGAAGTGAGCTTCTGGTTTGCGGCGTCCCCGCTGACAAAAACAAAGCGCGGAACATACCCCGCCGCAAGATAGAGCGAGCAGTCGTCCGTCGCGCGGGAAAGGTCGCCTTCGTACGCGCGCAGAATCTCTTCAAAACGGAAGGTCTGCGGCGTCTGCATCTTTACGAGCCTGTCCCGCTCCAGCGGAACGGGAACGCCGTCGTTTCCAAGCAGCATGGTGGTATCCGCGGCTTTTGCCGCCACGACGCCGCTGCCGTACTGCTGCGCGCTTTCGATGCTTTCGCGGACGGCGGATGCGGGAACCATGCAGCGCGCCGCGTCGTGGATGGCGACGATCTCCGCACCCTGATTGCGGCGCAAGAACTCCAGCGCGTGCTTGACCGACTCCGCGCGCGTTTCCCCGCCGGAGACGATATCGCTGGGAACCGGAACGGTCAGCGACTCAACAAACGCCCTGCTCGACGGCGAAACGACGAATACAATTTCCTCCACGCCGCCGCGCAGGAGCGCGTCCAAAGAGCGCTCGATTGCGGTTTTGCCCGCGATGAGGGTGAGGAGCTTGTCGAACCCCATCCGTGTGCTGCCGCCCGCGCAGAGCAGGATGCCGACGACCCCGCTCATTTGTCCTCGACTCCGCTGAGCACGGTATACATGGCCGCCGCGTCTTCTTTTTTGACGCTTTCCTTCAGGCTTTCGACGCGCACCAGAAGGTGCCGCCCGCCGAGCAGCAAATCGAGCGTGTCGCCTTCCTTGACTTCGCTGGAGGGTTTGGCCGTTTTGCCGTTGATGCTCACGCGGCCCGCGCCCGCGGCTTCGTTTGCCACGGTGCGCCGCTTGATGATGCGGGAAACTTTGAGGTATTTATCCAAACGCATAGAGGGTTGGCTTCCTTTCGGCGGATGCCATTCGCCCTGAAAGACGAACGCCCGCTAACCACATGTTAAAGTGCGCGTCCGCGCTTGTCAAGGCGCGACGGCTGAGCGGGAAAGTGAAAAATCCGTTCCGGCAAGGTTGACAGGCGGTCAAAAACGTTGTATCCTTTTTTGCATCACGGGGGCGTCCGGTTTATCCCGCCGGACTGAGAAGTACCCTTGGAACCTGTTGGGTCATGCCATCGAAGGAAAGTGATACATACGTCAGCTTCTTTTTGATGGTCGTCCGATGGGCGACTATTTTTCGTTACAAAAAGGAGAAAATGGTTCATGGAATTCAAACTGTTTCACAAACTCGCCTCGCTCGAAGGAATCGAGCTCATCATGTTCATCGTCGCGGGGGTCGTATTCCTCGGCCTGCTCGCGCTGGTGATTCTCTACCGCAAGAAGAACAAACCCGCCGACGGGATGCCGGAACCGGCGAAAGCGCCGCTGAACAAAACGCAGAAGCTCGTCTACGGCGCGCTAAGCCTGACGCTGGCGTTCGTGCTGAGCTATTTCAAGCTCTTTTCCCTGCCGTTCGGGGGCACGATTACGCTGGTTTCCATGCTGCCCATCTTTGCCTACGCGGCGTATTTCGGCCCCGTGTACGGCTTTACGGCGGCGTTTGCGTTTTCGCTGCTGCAAATAATTCAGGGCGCGTACATCGTGCATCCCATCCAGTTCGTGCTGGACTACTTCGTGGCGTTCACTCTCATGGGCGTCGCGAGCTTCTTTCCGAAAAACGTGCCGCTGGGTGCGGCGGTGGCGGGCTTATGCCGCATGCTGGCCTCTACCGTTTCCGGCGCGATCTTCTTTAAGGACGCGGGGTTCAGCTACGGCTTTGCCAACCCCTGGGTGTATTCGCTCATCTACAACGGCCTGACCATCGGCGTGGATACGCTGCTCTGCGTGGCCGTTGCCGCGCTGCCGCCGGTCAAGCGGTTGTTCGACCGGACATTTCGGGCAAACTAAAGGATAAAATGGGATAAGAGGAAAGCGCGCCGTGAGGCGCGCTTTTTGGGTGGAGAGCGGGAATTAAGTGGGGCTGCTTTCGGCGAGCTTGGCGGTGATGAGGTCAATTCCAAATCGAGCATTTTTTGTGCTGGGATGATCAGGGCCAAGTTTTGCTTCGAATATTAGGAAAGCCTTTTGAAGCCACTCCATCGCGGTATAATAAGCTCCTTGCTCATAATAAACTCCGGCAATGTTGTTATAGGTTATCGCCGTATCGGGGTGTTCTTTTCCAAATTCTTTCTCTCGAATGACGAGTGCTTTGATTAACCACTCCAAAGCCTTTGAGTAATCACCTTGGCTTCTATATACTCCGGCGATATTATTGTAGGTTGTTGAAGTATCGGGTAGTTCTTCCCCTAACTCTTTTACGCTTATAACTAAATCTTTGTAATACCACTCCAAAGCCTTCGGGTAATCGCCTTGTTCATGATAAACCAACGCAATGTTGCTGTAGGTTGCCGCGGTATGGGGATGATCTTTCCCCAGTACTTTTTCACTGATTGCTAAAGCTTTGAAATACCACTCCAAAGCTTTGGGAAAATCGCCTTGCTCTTTATAAACCCCAGCAAGGTTGTTGTATGCGACCGCAGTATTTTGATGTTCAATTCCAAAAGCTCTTGCAGCAAGAGTTCCCGCTATTTGCCGCCATTGTAATGCGAGAGAGTAGGCAGCAGTTACTTCATAGTATTTGCCGATGGCATCTGATAAGACCGCAATAGCTGTATTTTCTTCGTGAATTTGTTCAAAAATGGTAGCTGCAAAGGGTATAATTTGCGCGGCAATTGAGAATTCGTACTTCTCCGTACTTTGTTGTAGAGAATTTTTACACGACCGAATCAGGCCAAAGTGTTTCGAATATTCTGCATTTCTCTGCTCTTTTACGGCCTCCCTTACCACCTGATGCATGGAATACATCGGTGAGCTTGCGCCTTTTTCGCCTTCATGCCGAACCAACCAAGTTCTCTGCGCAAGTCGCGCCAGAATTCGCGCACACTCGTCTGGCTCGACGCCCGCGTCTTCGCTTAACCACTCCTTGCACAAATTCAGTGCAAGCGGAATTGCGGGGAAGATGGAGAATGCTTCCAGAATGTTGATTTCGGCAGGTGTGAAAGTTTCATCTATCGTATAAAGTTTTTTGATTTCCAGTTGCAGGGTTTCGTCATTCGCGGAATCTATTGGAATACTAAATTCTAAATTTTCTAGTTGGTCAAACAACTCTTTGATTGACCAACACGGAGCTTTCGCCATGGAACCAAGACGGTTGACAACCAGCGTGTTTTGGCCTGCTTTGTCTTCGATGATTTTTGTTAACAGGCTTCTTACTTCTTCGATATCAACGGCTCTGTCATATTGCCGCTCGAATATCTTGATGCATTCCTCCGTGGGGAGCACATCGACATTACGACGTTCGAACTGCGGAAAAGGAACACGCGAAGCAAGCAGGACAGAAGCGTTGAGCGTCATCAGAAATTCCAGCGTTTTATCGTCGCGTTTGGGAAGCGGCTGCTGCGCGCGAACGTCGTCAATGAGCAGGAGCACATGGCGCTCAATACACAAATCATGTAAATAGCTTAATGCCGCTTTCTCACCTTGGAAGCCGTGATATTGCGCGGGATATTCAATTTGCTGACCAAGATCGGATTCAATTGACCCGCTGAAGTGAACTAGGCCGACAAAGTCGAACCCGCATTCGGCAGGTTTTGCCGCGAGCTTGGCATAGAGCTTGTTGAGGATTTCTGTTTTGCCGATGCCACCCATGCCGACAAGCTGAATGCGGCGGGGATATTGCGAGAAGTCCGCGCAGAGGCCGTCGATAAACTCGTCGCGGGCGAGGATGTTCTGATCGTCCCAGACGCTTGCGCCGGGGGTGAGGATGGGGGAAGGCTTTAGGGGTTGCTGAGGGTTGCTAGGAAGCAGTATGTGGTTCAATTGTAAAAACCGGAATAACGTCTCGTGTTCCGGTTGTGAAATTTGGTCAAGTACGTTTGTAATCCAAGTGTCTAGCTCACTCTGGGATATTGGACGACCAATCGCTTTTTGAAATACTTCTTCAAGAGTCGAGATGTTAAATGATTTTGAAAAGGGAAAGAGAGTACTAAAGAAGGTTTCGCTAATGGCTTCTGTATCGTGTGTCCAACCTAAATCTGATTCAGATTGGTAAAGTGCTTTCTCCAAACTATCAGTTAACTGCCAACCAGCGGTTTCTTTTTCTGCACCGAGTGTTTTTTTGAAGATGAATTTACCACCCTCATATATGGCTGCAGCCAGAATATTCTGGATTATTGGGTTGTTAAGAAATTGGACAAAACCATCAACCATATTTCTCACCCCTTTGCTCTCTCGCACTCTTAATGCCTAGTATACCAAATTGAACAGTAATGCAACATGGCAGTTTTCAGAAAATATCAGGATTATTAATCGAATTACAAAAAAAGAAGTCCCTCAGGACTTCTTTTTTACCACCGTAATCCTCGGATTCAGCCCGCCCGCTTCCGTTCGCATGTCGGCGGCGACGGTGAGCCCCGGCTCGCGCTTAAGGCAGGCGGCGAGCAGGCGATGCTCCATCGTGTAGAGCACCGCGACCCCTCCCGGCGCAAGCAGGCGCGGCAAGAGGCGCACAAAGTCGCGGTAGAGCGGCTCGTTGGTTTCGTGGGTGCCAACGCGGTTGCCGAACGGCATGTTGGTCACGATTAAATCGAACGGTTCGCGCGGCTCAAACTTGAGCACGTCCTTCTGCAGAAAGCGCGCGCCGCTCTTGGCCGCGAGCGCGTTTGCCCGCGCGGCTTTGAGCGCAAAGTCGGAAAGATCCAGCCCGAAGAGGATTGCGCCGGGCGTGGCTTTCTCCAGCTCAAAGAGCAAAGTGCCGCTGCCGCAGAACGGGTCGAGCGCAAAGAGTTTGCTTGCGGTAACGAACGAAAGCGCGTACCTTGCTAGGCACGCCGCCATCGCGGGATGGATGGACGCGGGAATCGACTGTTTGCGGTAGGCAAAGCGCGTATCCGGCACGTCGCAGGGGCGGACGAATACGTCGCAGACCGCGCCGTTGCAGACGATCCGCAGTTCGTCGGCATAGCGGCTCGGGTTATCCCCGCCGCCGAGCGCAAGCGTAATCTGCCGTATCATCGTCGCGCGGTCGCCTTCGTAATGGCGCAGCTCCACGCGGTACGGGCGGGTGAGAATTTCGTTCGCGGCGGAAGCGATTGCGGCGGGCGTAAAGGGCAGGCGAATCCCGGCGGGCAGGAGGAACTCCAGCGCGCAGCGGGCGGTAAAGAGCTTTTTGAGGTTATCGGTGTGGACGAGTACGCCGTCGGAATACGCTTCGCCCGCAAAGCCGAGCGCGGCAAGCTCCTCGTTCAAAACCGACGAGAACCCTTCCGGCGAAACGGCGAGGATGTCGCGCGGAGCGTCGAGCTTCCGTCGCGGCGGCAGCGGGACGTCGCGCTCCAGAGAAGCGCGCGCCTTTTCCAACGCTGTACGAATCTCCAGAACGTGCTTCTGCTCCGATTCATCCTTGGCTTCCGGCACGGCGTAGGCAAGCAGCGTTGTTTGCGCTTCCGCTCCGCCAACGCTGCCGAGCGCCAGCAGGATCGAAGGCACGACAAAGCGCGTTTCTTCTTTGTTCAGCGCGGCAATCAGCGCGGGCGCGTCGGATTCGCGTTCAAGCGCACCGAGCAGACGCGCGGCGTTTTTGCGTGCCTTGGGGTCGGCGCTTTCCAGCGCGGCATACACTGGTGCGCGGTTTTCCACCAGCTCAAGAACGATTTCCCGCGCGGCCTGTTTTTTCACGGCGGCGCAGAGCGCGGAAAGCGCCTCGGCCGGACTCGTTTCAAGTTCCGTTACGAGGCGAATCAGTTCCTCCCGGGAAACCTGCAAATCATTCATGGCAGGCCACGCTGCGGATGATGTCGAGGATAGCCAGCGTGCCGTCCGCGCGCGTATCGTTGCGCATGGCGGCGGCAAACTGCTCGCGGTTGCGGTAGACTTCGTCTATGGCGAGGCAGAGGGAGTCGGGCGTTGCGGTGTTCTGGTCGAGCACCAGCGCGTAGCCGTTCTTTTCGAAATACTGCGCGTTGAGCAGCTGGTCGCCGCGGGTGGAAGCCTTGCTCAGCGGAACCAGTACGGAAGGCTTGTTGAGCGCGAGCAGTTCGAACACAGCGTTTGCGCCCGCGCGGGAGAGCACAACATCCGCCAGCGCAAAGAGATCCGGCAGTTCCTGATCGATGTATTCATACTGCGTGTAACCGCAGGCCAGGCAGTCGCAGTCCTTTTTACCGCGCCCGCAGAGATGGATGACGTCGTAAGCTTCGCAGAGCTTGGGCAGCGCCGCGCGGAGCAGCTCGTTGAGCTTCTGCGCGCCGAGGCTCCCGCCCATGACCAGCAGAACGGGCTTTTCGCCGGAAAATCCGGTAAATTCCAGCGCGCGTTCGCGGCATCCCGCATACAGCGCCGGGCGGATGGGTGTTCCGGTGAACACGCCCTTCTGATGCGGAACAAACTTGAGGGTATCCTCAAACGAAACGCAGACCTGATCCGTAAAGCGCGTGGCGATGCGGTTGCTCAGCCCCGGTGAAAAGTCCGATTCGTGCGCCACGACGGGGATTTTGCCCGCGCCCATCACAACAGGTACGGAGACGAAACCACCCTTGCTGAACACGATGTCCGGCTGGAGTTCGCGGAGAATTCTGCGCGCCTGAAAGCTGCCTTTGAGCACGCGGAACGGGTCGATAAAGTTTTGCCAGGAAAAATACCGCCTCAGCTTGCCGGTGGCGATGGCATGGTAGGTAACGCCTTCCATGGCGCCGATGAGCTCGTTTTCTATGCCCGTTTCGGAGCCGATGTAGTGTACGTCCCAACCTTCCTTCAAAAGCTGCTGCATGAGCGCGATATTGGGGGTGACGTGGCCCGCGGTGCCGCCGCCGGTGAATACCACTTTCTTTTTTATTGTGTTTGCGTCTGTCTGCATGGCTGTATGTTCTCCTCCGAAAAACACACGATCGGCGCGAACCGATCGTGTGAGTCGTCCGTTACGGATTCAGTGTATGTCCTAAACCGAGTTTTGTCCATCCGGAAATCCGGAAGATCGAAAAATCAACCCTCGGTGTCGTTGAGCGTGTCCTCCTTCAAGAGCGCGCGGGCGATATCCATCTTCATCTGCGACCATTCTTCGCCCAGCGGAAGCTTGACTTCCAACATGATGCAGACGAGGCGCGCGTCTTCATCCGACACGGGTTCGCCGTTCTTGCTGTCCCGCCAGCAGATGAACCAGGCGAGTTCCTTGGACTTGTCGTTGTTGATTTCGGCGGTGCCGGTTTTTCCGGCCATGGTGTAGCCGAGGGTCAGCGGACCTTTGTTGATAAAGCTTTTTGCAAGCCACCGCGCGGTGCCGCTGACGCAGACCTGAAGCAGCGCGGGGTAGATCAAATCGACCGTGGACTGCTGCAGAATGCGGCGGTATTCAGTCGGATTACGCTGTTCCACGAGGGAATAGTCCGTTCCGTCCGCGTGCCAGATGGAATCCACAAGGTACGGCTGCATGATCACGCCGTCGTTGGCGTAGGCCGAAGCATAGCAGGCCATCTGCAGCGGCGACATCAGAATTTCGCCCTGGCCGTAGCCCGTCACCGCGAGGTCGTAGTCGTTGAGCGGATTGGTATCCGGTCGTTCATTGTGCAGCTGCGGCTGGCTGACGTCGAGGCCGTAGATCAGCGGTTTGTCGAGCACAAGGTGGACGTTGGGCACTTCGCTCCAGTTGCCGTTTTCGTCCTGCTTCCAGATGGTCTCGCCGCCTTCGGCAAGGTTCTGCCAGCTGATGCCGTCGCTGCCGGCTTTCCAGTAGATGCGGGGTTTCGTTCCCGTCGCTTCCAGCGTGATGGCGTTGTTCCAGCCGATGCTGTCCATGAAGGCCTGGAACTTCGTCCAGCCCATGCGCATGGCGGCGTAGGCAAAGTACAGGTTGTCCGACGAAATAATGGAGTTGGTCATGTTCATCGGCGCGGGGCGGCTGTCGCTGTGTGTACGCACGAGAAAGTGGTCGTGGCTCTGATCGTACCAGCTCTCCGTACTGGCGCGCTCGGGAAGGTTGTTGAGGAACGCTTCCGAGGGGAACCATTTATCCTGCTGAACGATGTCCTCCGAGGCGGGGAACTGGTCGTTAAGCGTCATGGAGTTGGTTTCCAAAAGCGCCGCGCTCGTCATGAGCTTAAAGACCGAGCCGGGGGTATACAACCCCTGAGTGGCGCGGTTGTAAAGCGGGATATCCGGGTCGTTTTGCATGGCATCCCACTCTTCAATCGGAATGCCTCGGGAAAGATCGTTGAGGTCAAATCCCGGCCAGGAGGTCATTGACTGAATCTCGCCGGTCCTGGGGTTGATTACGATGACGCAGCCGTGGATGGACTGATCGTACACCGTGGTGTCCACGACGTCCTCCAGACGTTCCTGCAGTTCGGGGATGATGGTCAGGTGGAGGTCGTTACCGTCGACCGCCTTGGCGGAATAGAGCATGCCGCGGCTGCCGCCATCCTTGGTTTGAATGTACGTAAAGCGGCCGTTGGTGCCCAGCAGATCGTCTTCATACAGCAGTTCAAGGCCGTATTTGCCGATGTAGCTGTCGCCGTTGTAGCGGGTGTCGGTCGTTACAAAGCGGTCGTTGACCGCGTCGTAACGAACGTCGCCATAGGTCTCGTAGTTGATCTTCTCTTTTTTGGAGATGATTCCCGCGTAGCCTATGATATGGCAGAGCGATTTCCCATAGGGATAGTATCGCAGTGTTCCGTAGTTGGCGGTGTCTATGGCGATGCCGTCGATGGCGAGAAGGCGCGTCTTCAAGTCCATCGTTGCCTCGTCGGGGTAGAATGTTTTGAGTTTGCAGAAGTCGTTGCGCTGCTTTTTGAGCGCGGTGCGGATATCGTTCTCGGTCATCTCCATCTCCGGAACCGCGGCAACCGCACGGATGAAGGTTTCCTGATCCGGAATGGTGGAAGGCACGCAGAACACCGTGATGGCGTTGACGTTTTGCGCGTATGCTTCTCCGCCGCAGAGGATTTCACCGCGGTTGGCCTGCAGAACGCCGACGCGGAGGCTGTCGCCCCATTCCATCTGCGGGAAAATCAGGCTCGGCGACCATTTGATGGTCCAGCGATGCTCAATACGGTTTACTTCAATGGTAAAGCTGTAGGTCAAATCCATTCCGGCGCGCTCGCTGTGATACGTTAAGTCGTAATTCACGCGGGCGATGATTTCGCCGTCCGTTACGTTGTTTACGGTATAGTCGATGCCGGTGAGTTCCAGCTCGTCAAAAATACTCTGGTAGCGATCGATAAACTCCACCTTTGTGATGGTGGTCTCCAACTCGTCCTCCGCATCGCCTTCGTCCGTTGCGGCAGGCATTGCGGTCGGCGTGGCGTTCGGGTCGGGTGTTGCGTTTGGATCCGGCGTTGCGGTCGGCGTAGCGTTCGGATCGGGTGTTGCGTTGGGATCCGGCGTTGGCTCGGCGGAAGGCGCCGGCGTGGGTGAGGGGGTGCTTCCGGGCGCGGGCGTCAAGGCGTTATCCATCTGGTCGGCAGGGATGTTGCTGTCGTCCATCGTGTTGCTTTCCGGCGTGGACTGGCTCGCGCCGTAAGGCTCGGGCGTTGCGTCGTTAACGGGGATTTCTCCCGTTTCGGGGTCGGGCGTAATGCCGTTTTCCGCCGCGGGGGTAGGCGTGGGTTCGGGCGTATCCTCCGCGGGCGTAGGCGTTTCGGGCGCGGGCGTCTCGGGTACGGGCGTGGGCGAAGCGTCGTTTTTGTCCAGGCCAAACACTTCCCGCCAGACCTTGCGGTTGGCTTCCTTCTCCTTAGCTTCCTCCTTGAGGCGGTCTTCGCGCTCTTCCTCGGATTCGGGCGCCTTAATGCTGTCGGCAAGCATTTCGTAGGCTTTGTCGAAGGAGCTGGCGCTGATGTAGTCTAAAAATCGGTAGCAGTATTCGCTCCCGCGCGTTACGATGGCGCAGCCGCCGGATAACATCGTAACGCCGAGAGACGCGATGACCAATAAAATAGCGATGATTCGTTTCATTCTTACTCAGTCCTTGTCTGATTTACCCCCGGTAAAACAAGGATATTATACCAAATGCGGCGCATCGGGGAAGCAAATCCGATAAAAGTTAATAATCCTGCCACGATTCAGCCTCGCCAAAGGGCGCAAAAAGGCGCAGTTTTGGGTAAACTGCACACGGGGAAACGATGTCATAAGAAGAAACGCCCTGCAGGGCGGCAGGGCGTTTCTTTCGGGGGTTGGGGTAAGAGCAAGGAAACAAGGTTATTCGTAATCTTCGTCCTGCAGCGCGTCGTATCCTTCTTCGCCGGTGCGGACTTTGATGACGTTCTCTACATTGTAAATGAAGATCTTGCCGTCGCCGATGTTTCCGGTATAGAGCGCTTCCTTGATGGTCTTGATCATGACGTCGAGCGGAATCTTCGTAATGACGATATCCACCTGCACCTTCGGCAGCAGCTTGGTTTCCACCGGGACGCCGCGGTACTTCTGCGGATGGCCTTTCTGCATGCCATAGCCGAGCACGTTCGTAACCGTAATGCCGGTAACGCCGATCGTATCAAACGCTTTCTGCAGTCCGGCGAATTTGCTCTGGCTGGTTACGACGGTAACCTTTGTGAGCTTTGCGCCGGGGTGTGTGCTGTCGTGAACGGGAATGGCAACTTCCTGCGGGACGGCAAGCGCGGGCTTGGACACTGCCGCAGCGCCGATGTCGAGCGCGGGAACCGTAATCATGAAGTCCGCATAGCTGCTCACCAGACCATGTTCCGGCAGGTCGAGACCCTGAATTTCTTCCTCGGCGGAAACGCGGAGGCCGTTGGTCTTTTTAATCAGGAAGAAGATGCCGGTCATCGTGGCAATGGTCCAGGCCGCGATGGCCGCCACGCCGAGCGCCTGAATGCCGAGCTGCGCGAATCCGCCGCCGTAGAAGAGACCCTTGGCCGTTGCGCCGGGAGCCGCGTCGGTTGCGAACAGGCCGACTGCGAGCGTGCCCCAAAGGCCGTTGACGCCATGAACCGCAACTGCGCCGACCGGATCGTCCACGTGCAGCTTGAGGTCGACAAACTCGACTGCCAGCACCACGAGGATACCGGCGACCGCGCCGATGATGCAGGCGCCGAGTGCGTCAACGTTCGCGCAGGGGGCTGTAATTGCAACGAGGCCTGCGAGCGCGCCGTTGAGAGACATGGAGACGTCCGGCTTGCCGTTCTTGATCCAAGTAAACAGCATCGTGACAACGGTTGCCACGCCGGGAGCGACCGTGGTGGTCAGGAAGACGGAGCCGAGCTGTTCTACGCTCAGAGCCGCCGCGCCGTTAAAGCCGTACCAGCCGAACCAGAGGATGAACACGCCGAGCGCGCCGAGCGTGATCGAATGTCCGGGAATCGCGCGGGACGTCTTTTTGCCGGTCTTGGCGTCCTTGACGTATTTGCCGATGCGCGGGCCGAGGATGGCGGCACCGATGAAGGCCGTGATGCCGCCCACCATGTGGATAGCGGAGGAACCGGCAAAATCGATGTAGCCGAGGTTGAAGAGCCAGCCTTGCGGGTTCCAGACCCAGCCTGCTTCCACGGGGTAGATCACGAGGCTGATGATTGCGCTGTAGATGCAGTAGGCCGAGAATTTTGTGCGCTCCGCCATTGCACCGGAGACGATCGTTGCCGCCGTGGCACAGAACACGAGGTTAAAGACGAAGCTGGAAAAGTTGAACTCCGCAAAGTTCGTGAAGATTTGGAAGTCCGGCAGGCCGATCACGCCGAACAGGTAGTTTTCCGACATCATCAGGCTGAAGCCCAGTACAACGAACACCACGGTGCCGATGCAGAAATCCATGAGGTTCTTCATGATGATGTTGCCGGCGTTCTTCGCGCGGGTGAACCCGGTTTCGACCATTGCAAACCCGCCCTGCATAAAGAACACGAGCGCAGCGCCAATCAGAAACCAAACCGGAAATACAACGCCGTTTACGGCATCCAGAATCTCGGACATTACGATACCTCCCCAAAAAACAAAATAGGCCAAAAGGCGCCGTCTGTAGAAACAGACAGCGCCCTTGCTTGACCTTGCAAGTAATATAACGGATTGCTTTTCAAAAAACAAGAGGGATTATGGAATTTTTGTAAAAATAATATATAAACAGTTATAAGGCGTGATATAAAATTATATAGTAGAAAATCAGACAAGTCTTACGCAAATAACAAGTGCTTGCGAATGATAAACAGCCGATCTTACGGAAAAGTACGCTTGCATGCCTGCTGGTTGAGCAGAATTTTGGGTCGTTCTCAACCCAATGGATCGCTTTCCAACCCCGCGAGCTGCAAACTGGCGTTGTAGAGCCGGTATGCGGTCTCCATGTTTTTGGAAGCCGGGCTGGAAGGCTCGACGTGCTTTTTGTAGAAATACTCCCCGCTGAACTTTGCTGCTTCCGGGTCGCAGGCGAGGTAGACGCTCGTTTCCGCGCCTTCTGCGGAGGAGGTGAAAAACAGCCGCATGAGCGACGCCACCCAGCGAAACGCACCGGTCTTGCGGTTGACCACGATGTCGGTGGCAACGATGCCGGGGTGCACGGCGTTGATCGTAACCCGGCTGCCGTTTCGTTTGAGTTTGTCCGCAAGAACGCGCGCAAACAGGAGGTTGCAGAGCTTGCTGTGGCCGTACGCCAGAAAGCGGTTGTAGCCATGCGTATAGTTGAGGTCGTCAAAGCGGACGTCCACCCAGGCGTGCGCCATGCTGCTCATCATTACGATGCGCCCCTGTTCGGCCTTTTGCAGCAGCGGCAGGAGCAAAAGCGTAAGCAGAAAGTGGCCGAGGTAGTTGACGCCAAAGCTCGCTTCAAAGCTCTGCTTCGTCTCGGCGCGCCATCTGCCGAGGATGCCCGCGTTGTTGACGAGCGCGTCCAGATGGTCGTACCGCTCACTAAACGCCGCCGCGAACGCGCGGACGCTGTTCAAATCTGCAAGGTCGAGCCGCATGAGCGTGATATCGCGCCCGGGCACGCCAGCAAGTTCGTTTGCCGCGCATTCGCCGCGCTCCTTGTTGCGGCAGGCGAGAACGACGCTCGCGCCCAAATCCGCAATCTGCGCCGCGGTCGCTTTCCCGATGCCGGAATTTGCGCCCGTAACGATGACGATTTTGCCCTTCATAGCCCCATTTATTTTTCCATCCATGGCAAAAAGTATAGCGTAAAGGGGGGTGAAAATGCAACTTGCGCGCGGTCTTGCAGCACTGAGGGCAAATCGAACTTGTCAGGAAGGTCTTCTTGTAACTATACTATAAGAATGTATTCGTTGTGAAAGGGGAGTAAACGTGAATAATAACTTTCTCAACATGTTGTTATCAGTTGTCGCTGCTGTATTCAGTGGTGTAATTGTGTTGTTTGCTGGAGAAATCTGGAAAGAACGCTATCTTGACCCTAACCACAATCTTAAAATTTTAAAGCAAAGAATTCAGGCAGCGCTAATTTTCTATGCCAATAAGCTTACAACACTTGTTGATGCTAGACTTCTTGAGGAGAAAGACTACGAAGCATATAAAGAGGCTTCAAAGGAAATTCGGCATTTATCAGGTGAGTTAAGAAGTATATTACCCCGATTGCCGAACAAAAAGAGAAAGAAGAAAGAATACAAAAAATTATACGAGGCATCCAAGCTACTGATTCTTTTATCGAACTCTATACCTTGCGTGAGCAACACAGAAGAGGATATGTGCAAAACCAACAGGGAAACAGCAAAGGAAATCTATCAACTACTTGGTATTCAGGAATATGATTGATATAAATATTAATTCTAAAAAAGGAACAAGATTATGTTTTTAGCCGATCAATGGAGCGACTTTCGCGTGCTGGACGCGGGAAACGGCATGAAGCTGGAGCGCTGGAAGGATATTACCCTCCTGCGTCCCGACCCGCAGGCCGTCTGGCCCATGGCCGAGTCCTCTGCGGACGCGGTCTACCTGCGTTCCGAAACCGGCGGCGGGCACTGGGAGTTTACAAAGCAGCTGCCCGAACAGTGGAAGATTCAATACCGTGATCTGACGTTTCTCGTCCGCCCGACGGGGTTCAAGCACACCGGCCTCTTTCCCGAACAGGCGGTCAACTGGGACTGGATGCGCGGCGAACTATCCGCGTGGAAACAGCGCCACGACCGCGCGCCGAGGGTACTCAACCTCTTTGCGTATACCGGCGGGGCGAGCGTTGCCTGCGCCGCGGCGGGCGCGGAAGTGGTGCATGTGGACGCGGCAAAGGGCATGGTTGCCTGGGCGAAGAACAACGCCGAGGCAAGCGGGCTGAACAGCGCCGTAATCCGGTATATCGTGGACGACTGCGTCAAGTTCGTTAAGCGCGAACAGCGGCGCGGCAACACCTACGACGGCATCGTAATGGATCCGCCGAGCTACGGCAGAGGGCCTACAGGCGAGCTCTGGAAGATCGAAAACGACCTCTACCCGCTGGTGGCGGACTGTGCGGCGCTGCTCAGCGATACCCCCGCGTTCTTTTTGATCAACTCGTACACTACAGGACTTGCCGCGAGCGTGCTCAAAAACGTGCTTCGCGTGGCGCTGCCAAAGGGCGTTGCAGAGTCGGACGAGGTCGGCCTGCCGATCGAGCGGGACAATCTGGTGCTGCCCTGCGGTTCCAGCGGGCGCTGGACGCCGGACAAACAAAACGCATAAAAGGGGAATAATGGAAGAACAAACGGGAACCAGCAAGCTCCGGCGCGACGAGTTTACGCCGGACGGCATCCGAATTCTATATGAGGACAATCACCTGCTCGTGGTCGAAAAGCCGGTCAATCTGCCCGTGCAGGCGGACGTCTCCGGCGACGACGACCTTTTAAGCCTGCTCAAACGGTATCTTCGCGAGCGGTACGAAAAGCCGGGAGAGGCGTATCTCGGCCTCGTCCACCGGCTCGACCGCCCGGTCGGCGGGGTGATGGCGTTTGCAAAAACCAGCAAGGCCGCAGCTCGCCTTACTGAGCAGTTCCGTTCCCACGAGGCAAAAAAGCGCTACTGCGCAATCGTCTCCGGCGAGCCGAAACCGCGCGAAATGCTGACCGACTATTTGATCAAGGACGAAACCACCTTTACTTCCCGCGTTGCCGACCCGAACGAGCCCGGCGCAAAGGAAGCGGTTTTGAGCTACAGCCTGCTCGGCAAATCGAACGGCAAGGCGATGCTGGACGTTGCGCTCTACACGGGCAGGCCGCACCAGATCCGCGTGCAGCTTTCCCATGCGGGGCTGCCCATAAAAGGCGACCAGCGGTATGCGCCGGACGCGGCGGCAGGCTTGCAGATTCGCCTCTGGGCGTATGCGCTGACGCTTTCGCACCCCACGCTCAAGGAACCGATGACATTCTTTTCCGCGCCGCCGTGGGAGGACGAATCCGCGTTTGCCGCGCAGATTGCGCTGCTACCCGCGTTCTCCGTCTGCCGCGGCGTGTATCTGGACGAAGACTGCGTTGCGGTTGATAAAAACGCGGGCGTGGAAACGGAAGGCGACCTGCTCGCCGAGGTGGAATCGCTCTTTGAGGAAATCTACCCTGTGCACCGTCTGGACGCCAACACCGAGGGAATCGTCGTTTTTGCGCGGAACGAAGGAACAGCCGCGCGGTACGAAGCGCTGTTCTTCCGCCACGAGCTCAAAAAGACGTACCACGCCATCGTGCGCGGAACGCCTCCACAAAGCGGCAGGCTCGTACACTGGGTCAAAAAGGACGCGGAGGAATCGTTTGTTTCGATTTGCCGAGAAAATGATCCGGACGCGCTGCGGTGCGAGCTGACGTACCGGCTGATCAAGTCCGACGGCGAAAAGAGCCTGCTGGAGATTGAGCTGATGACGGGGCGGACGCACCAGATCCGTGTGCAGATGGCGGCAGCGGGCTACCCCGTGCTGGGGGACGATAAATACGGCGACCGCGCCTTCAACAAGGCGCAAAAGCGCAGATCGCAGGCGCTACTCGCCAAACGCCTGGAACTCGACGGGCATGTGTTCGAGAGTTTACGGGAGTTGGAACTGTAAGCAAATCAAAAACGCTTCTCAATCGAGAAGCGTTTTTTGTTTTGCGTGGGGTTCGCAGGGGCGTGCCCCTGTGTGGGAGTTTGAGGGCGGAACCCTCAATAAAAATCGCATTCTACAGGGAACAGTTGCCATAAAAATGGGGTTCGCAGGGGAGTACCCCTGCGCGGGAGTTTGAGGGCGGAGCCCTCAACGCCACTCAATCCTCATACAAGTTATACCCGCAATAGGGGCAAATGCTCCGCGAAGCGGGGTAACGCCTGCCGCATTCGGGGCACTCGATGCTGTTTTTTTCGTTGAGGTGTTTCGGGTCGGGTACGCGCGGGAGCTTCGGCGGGACGGGACGCGGATGGCGCGCCGTTTCGTCCGGGAAGGGGTAGCCGCAGTGCGGGCAAATCCGCGTCCCGTGCGCAACCAGCCTGTCGCAGCGCGGGCAGGGGACGCCGTCTTCCGGCTCGTCGTACGCATCGTACTCTTCCGCCTGTTCGGCGGCGAGCTCTTCATCCGAAGGGTGATAGCCGCAGTAGGGGCAGGTGGCGAGGTTCCCGGGAATCTTTTTGCCGCACTTGGCGCAGATACGCTCCCGCCTCGGTTCGGCCTTCCGCTGTCTTGCTTCGGGTGCGGGTTCGCGCTTTTCCGGCTCCTCTGGCATTTCCAGCGAGTCCCCGGGGTAATAGCCGCAGCGCGGGCAGGTGATCAGAGGCTCCGGTATCTTCTTTCCGCAGCGCGGGCAGAGGTCGCTTTTGACCGGCTCCGGCGCGGGCGCTTCCGGCTCAGGAGCGGCGGGTTCTTCCGCTATCGGCTCTTCCGGCGGCGTAACAACTTCTTCCTCATCCTCTTCAAAGAGACTGGGCGTATTCATATCGTATCCGCAGCGCGGGCAGATGGCGGTGCCGACGGCCATCTTCTTGCCGCAGTCCGGGCACTCGATCTTGCCGGATTTATCCGGCGTATAAACGGGGTCTTTGAGCACGGTCTTTTTCGGTGCGGGCTTCTTCGCTTCCGGCTTTGGCGCGTAGGCGGGCAGCGGTTCGGAGCGGAGCTTGATCGCCTTCTGCAGCCCCGCTACGCCAAAGAGGATGATTCCGCCGCGAAACATCAGCTCGCGCACAAGCTGGAATGCCGTATAACTCTTGCGCAAAACGAGGGCGACGATGAGAGTAGCAATTACCGAGAGCGCCGTGGAGCCGATGCCCGCGTAGAGCAGAATTCGCTCCTGGGCAGGTTCCTGCTTACGGTCGGAGAGCTGCAGCAAAACAGAAGGCAACGCCAGCGCGGCAAGCAGCGTTAAAAAGTCCAGCAAATAGACGAACTCGAAAAACAGGATCATCTCATACAGATAGCTGATGGCCTGAATGACGCCCCACAGCGCAAAGAGCACGTTGAGCAGCAGGTAGAAGTTGCCTCTGCGCAAATGGAGCTTCTTTTGGCGGTACTGCACCAGCAAAAGAAACGCCCCCGTAATGACGCCGAGGACGAGAATGGAGCCAATGATGCCGAGCACCGTGAAGTTTTCCGGCGGCGCCTGTCCCAGTTGTTTTCGGTTGTATGCGTCAATAAAGAGTTGAAGGAACCCGAACACCCGCGAAATGAAAAAAAGAAGCGTACCATAGAACACCGCGTTGCTCGTTACGTAGCTTGCGGACTGGTAGAGCTTCTTCGATTTGGCAGGCCGTTCCATAGGGGTATGATAGCACAAGCCCGCCTTGCCATGCAACACGGGTGACGGTATAATCTAATCGGAAGCATACCGTTTTAAAACGACGGAGAACCGCGCGGTTCGGGCAAACGCATTTTGAGATTGCCAGCGCTCGAACGCGGCAGATATTTGCCGGATATTTGATCAAACAGAAAGGATTACCGCAATGCAGTCAAACGCGCAAGCGATTTACGAATCCTGGAAAAAAGAACCCTCGCTGGACGCCGCGACACGAGCCGAGCTGACGGCCATTGAAAACGACCCGCATGAAATCGAGGAGCGGTTTTACCGCGAGCTGGAGTTCGGTACGGCGGGTTTACGCGGCATTATCGGCGCGGGCACCAACCGCATGAACGCGTATGTCGTCCGGCGGGCGACGCAGGGGCTCAGCGACTACCTCGCAACCGTTCCCGGCGCAAAGGAGCGCGGGGTCTGCGTGGCTTACGACTCGCGTCTTTTTTCGGAGGAGTTTGCACGGCAGGTCGCCTGCGTGTTGGCGGGAAACGGTGTGAAAACGTATCTGTTCACCACGCTGCATTCCGTTCCGCAGCTTTCCTACGCGGTGCGGCACTTGGGTTGCATGGCGGGCGTGGTCATTACCGCTTCGCATAACCCGAAGCAGTACAACGGATATAAAGTGTATTGGGCGTACGGCGGGCAGGCGGCGCCCGAACAGGCGGCCGCCATCTACGAAAAGATTCAGCAGGTGGAAATGTTTGCAGCCAGCGTCTGCGACTTTGAAGAAGCCGTCCACGACGAGCGGATTGTGCTTGTTGGCAAAGAAGAGGACGAAGCTTACTACGCTGCGACGGCAGGGCTTTTGCTCAGCCCCGATCTGCTGCGGAAATTCGGCGGTACGCTGCCAATCGTCTATACGCCGCTGCACGGCTCGGGAGCTGTTCCTGTCAAGGAACTGCTCGAGCGCGTCGGGCTGAGCAGCGTCACCGTCGTGCCGGAACAGGCCGCGCCGGACGGGACGTTTCCCACCGTGACCGCGCCGAACCCGGAGGACCCGGCGGCGTTCCGCCTTGCCATCGCGCTGGCGGAAAAGGTGCGCGCGCGCGTCTGCCTCGCCACCGACCCGGACGCGGACCGGCTGGGCGTCGCCGTCAAGACCGCGAACAACGAATGGGTGACGTTAACCGGCAACCAGATCGGCTGCATTCTCTTGGAGCACATTCTTTCAACCATGTCCGAACAGGGAAAACTGCCGGAAAACGGCGTGGTGATCAAGTCCATCGTTTCCACGCGTCTGGCGGACGCCATCTGCAAGGCCTACGGCGTCGAGCTGGAAAACGTGATGACAGGCTTCCGCTTCATCGGCGAAAAGGTGGATCAATACCAGACCAGCGGCGAAAAGACGTTTCTCTTCGGCTTTGAGGAGAGCTTCGGCTTCCTCGCGGGCGGGCTTGCGCGGGATAAGGACGCGGTCTGCGCCGCGATGTTCGCCGCCGAAGCCTGCATTGCCTACGCCCAGCGGGGCATGACCCTTTCCGACGCGCTGGACGAAATTTACGAAACCTACGGCTTTTATCAGGAGAGCGTCAAGAGCTACACGCTCGAAGGCAAGGAGGGCATGGAGCGCATTGCGGACTGCATGTGGACGCTCCGCGCCAACCCGCCCAAAGCGTTTGCGGAAACGCCCGTTGCCGCGCTGGAAGATTATCTCTCCGGCGAGCGCAAACTCATCGGCGGAACGGTGGAGTGTCTGTCGCTGCCCGCTTCGGATACGCTCCGGTGGCTCTTGACGGACGATTCCTGGATCGTCATCCGCCCCAGCGGCACGGAACCCAAGCTCAAGCTCTATATCGGCGCGCGCGCAAAAACGCGCGAAGCGGTGGAGGAAGTTCTCGCTCTGCTCATGGCGGACGTGGACGGCAGGCTCACAAAACGTTTGTCTCAGCCCGCGGAGAAGAAAACGGAACTCAACCGCTAGTCGAGGGAGGCGCTTGGAGGCTCCGCCTCCAAACCACCGCTCAGGGCTTCGGCGGCCCTGAGAACCCGCCGGAGTTCTATAACAAGAGGGTTTCCAAAGGGCGAGCCCTTTGGCAGGTGCTCGAGGGCAGCGCCCTCGAATAAAATCGGGAGCTCGAGGGCTGGCCCTCGAATAAGATGAAAGCTCGAGGGCTGAGTCCTCGAATAGAGTTTTACCCCCGAATTCAGCGGCATTTCCGCCGCTGTTTTCGATTGGATCCCAACTCAACCACAGCTTGAGACGCCAAAACCGCCAACTCAAGCACCGCTTGCTGGTCTTTACATCCTGTTTTCGGTACGATTTTGCCAGAGACACACGAAAGGCGGTCGAACAGGATGAAAGCAATCTTCCGGCAAAGGCCGGAGCAGAAAGAAGATCCCGTCAAGGCGGAGCGCGCTTACCGCGCCATGCTGCGCGAACGGGAATTGGAACAAAAGAACGTCAAGTGGTTTTTCATGCAGATGAGAGACTTCCGGCTGTAAGGAGGCGCAATTATGTTTGATGCGGTGGAAATCGGCAGGCGGATCTCGCGTCTGCGCAAGGAAAAGGATATGACACAGCCCGCGCTGGCGGATAAGATGGGCGTCAGCTTCCAGGCGGTGAGCAATTGGGAGCGCGGCGCTTCTATGCCGGATATCGGCAAGCTCCCGGAACTGGCGGAAGCGCTGGGCGTGAGCGTTGACGAGCTGCTTGGCAGCGGGCGCGGCAGCGAGCTGGTCAAGCACGTGATCGACGGCTCGGAAGAAGAGTTTGTCGAGGAAAAAGACGTAACGCTCGAGGAAGCGGGGGAAGCGGCCCCTATGCTCAAACCCAAGCAGGTAACGCGCATTGTCCGCGCGATCAATTCAAAAAGAGAAAGGCGGGAAAAGTCGGCGGAGGGCAAAGCGGAATCGTTCAGCATTGCGAGCCTTGCCGCTATCGCCCCGTTTCTCGATGAGGACATGCTCGACGAACTCGTGGATAAGCTCGATCCGATTACGCGCCTCGGGGAACTCGCGGCCATCGCGCCGTTCCTCTCCGAAGACGCTCTGGATCGAATTGCCGAGCGGGCAATGGTCGGCAGCGCGCGTATCGGTGAAATTGCGTCCATCGCGCCGTTCCTTTCCGAAGACGCGCTCGATAAAATCGCCCTGCGCGCGCTCGATCAACAAACCTCCGTTGGAGAGATTGCAGCCATCGCGCCCTTCCTTTCGGAAGAAGCCGTCGGAAAAGTCGCGCTGAAGGCGCTCAAAAACGGCGGCAGCGCTTCCGAACTCGCGGCAATCGCCCCGTTTATGGACGAGGACGCGCTCGACCGCATCGTAAAGGTGGCGCTGCGGGACGGCAAATCCATTGCCGAATTAGCCGGACTGTTTCCGTTCCTCTCGCGGGATACGCTGCGGGCGGTCATGGAGTCCGCGCTCTCCGGCGGAGACACTTCCATCCTCTCCAAGCTGGGGAAGTTTCTGTAAGAACATCGAGACGGTCACGCTGACCGGATCGTAAAAAACCATATCCCTCGGAGGCGAATGGTTTCGATACCGCCATAACCCTCCCCTAAAACGCGTCGTAAAGGCGCGTTTTTTAATTTTGCTATTGACAAGTAAACTTGGCAGGCGTATCGTATTGTCTGTCAAGTAAACTTGGCAGATTGAAAACAGGAGCAAGAAACGATGAATAAGGATGAAGTACTGGAAAAAAGCCGTGCGGAAAAACACGACGAGCGCGAAGTCGCCATCCGCGACCAGTCGCTTAGGTGGATGCTGATTACCATGACGGTGCTGTCGGTGGCGTTTGCCTGCCTTCGCGCGTACGGCGGGCACAGCGTAACGGATCTGGCCGTTGTGGTGTGCGGCTCGGTGGGCGTTACGTTTTTATACCGGTTCATGAAAACGAAGCAAGTCTATTTTCTCGTATTGTCGATCGTGCTGCTTGCCGTCGCGGTCGTTTCGCTGATTCGCTTTATACTGGAATATTGACGGCGCGCGGATGATGAAGAGCAAGCTGGAACTCAAAAACAATATTCGGCAGGCGCGTGCGGAAAAGGGCGTTTCGCAGGGAGAGCTCGCCAAACTGGTCGGCGTGTCCCGCCAGACGATCAGCTCGATCGAGACGGGGCAGTTCAACCCCACGGCAAAGCTGGCGCTGATTCTCTGCCTCGCGCTGGACAAACGGTTTGAAGAACTGTTCTATTTCGATTGAGCGGAACACCGCGGAATTCCGCCGAAAAAAACGCGCTGCTTGCGGCGCGTTTTTTTGCATCGCCAGAACAAGATTTTCCATGCACAACGGTGAATTCTGCACCGATACTCAAAAAATGGCAGGGCGGCGAACGAAATTTAGTATATTCATTTCACATTGGTTGACTTTGGTAAAACCGAAGGCTATGATGGGTTTGGAGCGAACCAATCTCATATTACGACCTATGGAAAATCATCACATCAAAGCCAATCAGGAGGGCATTCATGAACGCGTACATTGAGCGGGTAATCAACGATGTTCGGGCAAAGAACGGCGGGGAGCCGGAGTTTCTGCAGACGGTGGAGGAAGTGTATTCCACGCTGGACGCGGTGGTGGAAAAGCACCCGGAATACGAAAAGCTGGGGTTGCTGGAACGCATGGCGGAGCCGGAGCGGGCGATTTCGTTTCGGGTCACATGGGTGGACGACGCGGGAAAGGTCAACGTAAACCGTGGCTACCGCGTGCAGTTCAACGGCGCAATCGGGCCGTACAAGGGCGGACTGCGGTTCCATCCAAGCGTAAATCTTTCGATCATGAAGTTTTTGGGATTTGAGCAGACGTTCAAGAACAGCCTCACGAGCCTGCCGATCGGCGGAGCGAAGGGCGGCAGCGACTTTGACCCGCGCGGCAAGAGCGACGGGGAAGTGATGCGCTTCTGCCAGGCGTTCATGACGGAGCTGTACCGGCATATCGGGCCGGATATCGACGTTCCTGCGGGCGACATCGGCGTCGGCGGGCGTGAAATCGGGTTTTTGTACGGCCAGTACCGTAGGGTGAAGGGCGTGTTCGAAAACGGCGTTTTGACCGGCAAGGGCATGAGCTACGGCGGCAGCCTGATTCGTCCGGAAGCGACGGGCTTCGGCGCAGTGTACTATGTCAACGAAGTGTTCGCGCACGAAGGCGACTCCATCAAGGACAAGACCTTCGCACTCTCCGGTTTCGGCAACGTCTCCTGGGGCGTGGCGAAAAAGCTCGAAGAACTGGGCGCACGGGCGGTCACGCTCAGTGGCCCTGACGGATACGTCTACGACCCCGCGGGCGTGCTGGGCGAAAAGGTGGAATACCTGCTCGAAATGCGCAACAGCGGCAGAGACCGCGTGCAGGACTACGCCGAAAAGTTCGGCTGCGAATTCCACGCGGGCAAGAAACCGTGGGGCGTCAAAGCGGACGTCTACATGCCGTGCGCGACCCAGAACGACGTCAACCTTGAAAGCGCAAAACTGATTGCAAGCAGCGGAGCTAGGTACTACATCGAAGTGGCGAACATGCCGACCACGAACGAAGCGTTGGCGTACCTGATGGCTCAGAAGCACCTGATCATCGCGCCCAGCAAAGCGGTCAACGCGGGCGGCGTGGCGACAAGTGCGCTGGAGATGAGCCAGAACTCGATGCGCTACAGCTGGACGGCGGAAGAGGTCGATCAAAAGCTGCATGCGATCATGAAGAACATCCACGACAACTCGGCCAAGGCTGCCAAGGAAAACGGCCTCGGCTACAACCTGGTCGCCGGCGCGAACATCGCGGGGTTTGCCAAGGTGGCGGACGCGATGATTGCTCAGGGAATCTTCTAAGAAACTCAAACACAAAGCCCGCGCCGGAAACGGCGCGGGCTTTGCTGTTTTCAAGATGTTTCTATTCGATGCCGACCGGTACGAACGATGTTCCGTTAAAAATCCACCGTTCGGTAAACCCGCAGGAGCGCGCGAGTTCTTTTGCCAGATCAAATCCCAGCGCAAGGCCGGATATGCTGTGCGCGTCCGAATTGATGGTAATCCGTCCGCCCATGCGTTTCAGCTCCTGCAGCAGTTTGCGGGAAGGGTAGGGCGTTGTGCGGTAACCGCGCGAAATCGCACCGGTGTTGATTTCAAAAATCTTGTCGGCTTCAACCAGCGTTTCCATGGCCTCCAGCGCGGCTGCGGTATACGCCGGGGAGTCTTCGTCGTAAAACCCGTGCGTTTCGTTGAACTTTGTCGGCAGGTCGAAGTGGCCTATGATGTCGACTTCGGGAACCTTCGCCAGCGCGGGCAGCTGCGTAAAATACGCCCGTGCGGAAGCGTCCGCGTCGCCGAAAAACGCGTCCTTGAGGCAGGTTTCCACCGTTTCGGGCGTTGCGTCCGCCGAGTAGATGGTGCCGTTGACCGTTACGTGGTGCACCGAGCCGATTACGTAATCGAACCCCGTCGGCAAAAAAGTGCTCATCACATCCCATTCGAGGCCAAGATAGATATCGATTTTTCCCGCGAAGAGCTGTTTCAGCCGCCGCGCTTCCGCTTGGTAGGCTTCCAGCCGATCCGCCTGCAGCGCCCAGCGGTTGCGGTACGGCAGCGGGGAATGCCCGCTGAAGCCGATTGCGTCCAGCTTTGCGGCGACGGCCGCGTTTGCCATTTCTTCCAGCGTGTTCTGTCCGTCGTCCCAAACGGAGTGCGTGTGCAGATCCTGCGAATTCATTCCACCATTTTCTCCTGCTTGATTTTATGCTCAACGATGTGCCGGGAGGCCATCTCGCGCTTGACTTCGTCCAGTTCAACGCCGGTTTCCACCATCAGCACCATCACATGATACATTAAATCGCAGATTTCATAAACCATATTCGCTTTATCGCCGTCTTTTGCGGCGAGAATTACCTCCGTCGTCTCCTCGCCGATCTTTTTGAGAATTTTATCGACGCCCTTTTCAAACAGGTACGTCGTATACGAGCCTTCCTTCGGATTTGCCTTTCTGCCGCGTAAGAGCTCCATTAAATCCTCGTACGCAAACCCCTTCGGCGTTTCTCCGGCAAACACCGGCTGAAAAAAGCAGCTCACAGAGCCCGTGTGGCAGGCGGGGCCGTCCGGCTTGACCTCGACGAGCAGCGTGTCCGCGTCGCAGTCGGCGGTGATGGAGACGATATGCTGGACGTTGCCGCTCGTTTCGCCTTTGCGCCAGAGCGACTGCCGCGAGCGCGACCAGAAGCAGGTTCGGCCTTCCTCTATGGAGATGCGCAGGCTCTCGGCGTTCATATACGCGAGCATGAGCACCTGCTTTGTGTTTGTATCGATTACGATTGCGGGAATCAGTCCCTTTTCGTCGAATTTCAGTTGATCCAGTTCCAGCATGGTTATGCCCTCCGCACGGTAACGCCCGCGTTTGCGAGCGCGTTTTTCAGTTCCGGTATCGTAACTTCTCCAAAGTGAAAAATTGAGGCGGCCAAGCCCGCGTCCACCTTGGGAAGCGTTTGAAACAGCGTTACAAAGTCTTCTATCCCGCCCGCGCCGCCGGAAGCGACGACCGGCACGCCAACAAGTTCGCTCACCGCGCGCAGCATTTCAAGATCGAAGCCTGTTCGCACGCCGTCCGTATCGATGGAGTTGAGCACGATCTCGCCCGCGCCCATTTCCACGCCGCGCTTGATCCACTCCAGAGCGTCCAGCCCCGTATCCTCGCGCCCGCCTTTGGCGAACACGCGGAACGCGCCGTTGACGCGCTTTGCGTCCACCGAGAGCACCACGCACTGATCCCCGTAGCGCTTGGCGGCGTCTTCGATTAAACGCGGGTTCTTGATCGCGCCCGAGTTGACGCTGACCTTGTCCGCGCCGCACTTGAGCACGCGGTCGAAGTCCTCCAGCGTGTTGATTCCGCCGCCCACGGTCAGCGGAATAAAGATGGTTTCAGCCACCCGCGTGAGCACGTCCGTAAACAGCGCGCGGCGCTCCGCCGAGGCGGTGATGTCGTAAAACACCAGCTCGTCCGCGCCGTTTTCGGAATAGTACCGCGCCAGCGTCACGGGGTCGGAAACATCCCCGAGGCCGAGAAAGTTGACCCCTTTGACGACCCTGCCGTCCTTGACGTCCAGACACGGGATAATGCGTTTGGTAATCATGTTTTGTCCTCGCGTTCTTTACGCTTCGTTCTTCGCGGCCAAAATGGCGGCGTTCAGGTCGATGGCCCCGGTGTAATACGCCTTGCCGACGATCGCGCCGTAGAGGTTCAGCGCTTTGAGCGCAAGGATATCCTCCATGGAGCTGACCCCGCCGGAAGCGATGAACCGCATGGAAAACGAGTCACTGAGCGTTTGGTAGAGCGCGCGGTTTGTGCCGTTCATCGCGCCGTCCTTCTGGATATCCGTGCAGATGACGGTCCGAACGCCGATCTCCTCCAGACTCTTGCAGAACGCAAGTCCCGATAAACCGCTCGTCTCCGTCCAGCCTTTGACCGCGACAAACCCATCCTTGAGGTCGACGCCGACGGCGATCGCTTCGCCATAGCGCCGAACCATGCGCGCGGTAAAGTCTAAATCAGTTGCCGCAACGGTGCCGAGGATGACGCGGGTTACGCCTGCTTCCAGATACCGCTGAATCGTTTCCTCGCTGCGGACGCCGCCGCCGATTTCCACCTTCAGGCCGCTTGTTCGGGCAATCGCTGAAACAAGGCCGAAATTCGGCGTTTCCCCGCTTTTTGCGCCTTCCAAATCCACCATGTGCAGGTATTCCGCGCCCGCGCGGACAAACGCCTCCGCAAGTTCCAGCGGGTCGCCGTAAACGGTCATTTGTTGATAGTCGCCGCGCAGCAGGCGTACGGCCTTGCCTTCGAACAGGTCGATGGCGGGAAGAAGAATCATGGCTTTACTCCCCTTCCAGTTCGCAGAACGCTTTGAGGATGTTCAGCCCCACGCGCCCGCTCTTTTCCGGATGGAACTGGCAGCCCAGCACGTTGTTTTTGCCGACCGCCGCGGTGAGTTCAATGCCGTATTCCGCCGTGGCGAGAACCGCGCTTTCGCAGTTGTCCGCATAGAAGCTATGCACAAAATAAACGCAGTCGCCTTCCTGAATATACCGAAACAACGGATGCTCCGGCTGCTTGAGTTTGAGCGCGTTCCAGCCGATATGCGGCGTTTTGAGCGCAGCGGGGATGCGCGGCTTCATGTCCACCACGTCGCCGGGAATCAGGTTCAGCCCTGCGTGCTCGCCGTATTCGAAACTGCGGGTAAAGAGCAGCTGCATGCCGAGGCAGATGCCGAGGACGGGCTTTCCGCCGTTTGCCTGCTCCGTCACAACACGGTCGAGCCCCGTTTGCCGGAGCTTTTCCGCCGCGTCCGCAAACGCGCCGACGCCGGGCAGAATGACTTTATCCGCGCGGGCAATCTCGTCTGCGTCCCCGCTAACCACCGCGTCAAAGCCGATCATGGCGAGCGAACTCTTCAGCGAAAAAAGATTGCCCACGCCATAGTCCACAATCGCGATCATTCCAGTACCCCTTTTGTGGACGGGATTTCGTCCTGGTATTGCGGGTCGATTTTGACCGCCTGTGAGAGCGCACGCCCGAACGTTTTAAACATCGCCTCCGCGATATGGTGCGAGTTTTCGCCGTCGAGCTGGCGCAGGTGCAGCGTTACACCCGCTTTGCGGGCGAACGCGAGAAAGAATTCCTGAATCAACTCTGTGTCGAACGAGCCGATCTTTTGCGACGGAATCTGCGCGTTGTATCGCAGGCAGCTCCTGCCGGAAAGGTCGACCGCGCAGAGCACAAGGGATTCGTCCATGGGCAACATCTCGCTGCCGTAGCGCGTAATGCCCCGCTTGTCACCCAGCGCCAAGCAGACCGCTTCCCCAAGCGCAATGCCGATATCTTCCACGCTGTGGTGGTCGTCCACATTCGTATCCCCTTTGCAGCGGAGCGTAAGGTCGAACCTTCCGTGCTTGGCAAATAGCGTGAGCATATGGTCGAGAAATCCCACGCCGGTTTGAACATCGCTCGTTCCGCTGCCGTCCAGATTCAGGCTGAGGGTAATCGCCGTTTCGTTTGTGGTTCGGCTGATCTGTGCTGTTCGCATGTCTGTTTCAGCTTCCTTTCTCGCTTAAAATTTCCTGTATCCTGTCGAGCAGAATTTCCATCTGCCCGTCTGTTCCAATCGTGATGCGGCAGAAGTTTTGTATCGTTGGCTTGGTGAAGTGCCGCACCAGCACCCCGCGCGCCTTGAGTTTGCGGTAGAGCGTTTCGCCGTCCACCGTGCCGCTCGCGGCAAAGAGGAAATTCGCTTTGGATGGCAACACCGAAAAGCCGAGCTGTTCCAGCGCCCGCGCGGTGCGTTCTCTTGTACGGATAATCGTCTGCGCGTTGGCCGCGTAATACGCATTGTCCCGAATGGCGGCGACGCCCGCCGCCTGCGTCATGCGGTTGACGTTATAGGGGTTGATGGAATACTTGATCGTGTTCAGATCGCGTATTAGTTCTTCGCACCCAATTGCAAACCCCAGCCGCGCGCCCGCGAGCGAACGGCTCTTGGAAAACGTATGAATCACGAGCAGATTGTCGTACTTCTTTACGAGCGGCACGCAGCTCTCCCCGCCAAAGTCGATATACGCTTCGTCGATGACCACCAGCCGCCCGGGGTTTGCGCGTACGAGCCGCTCAATTTCGTCTACGCTCAGGCAGACGCCCGTCGGTGCGTTGGGGTTGGCGATGACGATGTTTTCTTTAAGGTCGAGATAGTCCCGAACATCGACCGTGAAGTCGCTTTTGAGCGAAATTTCACGCGCGGGCACATGCGTGAGCCGGGAAAAGACGGGGTAGAAGCCGTAGCTGATCTTTGGGTACGCAAAGGGGTGCGCGCCGTCTCCAAACGCGAGAAACGTAAAGTACAGCGCTTCGTCCGAACCGTTTACGGGGAGCACGTTTTTCGGCTTTACACCGTAGAGCTCCGCCGCCGCCTGCCTAAGCAGTGTGCACTCCGGGTCACAGTAGAGGTTGAGACGCGCGCTTTCCTCCGCAACCGCGGAAAGCACGCCGGGAGAAGGCGGAAAGGGGGATTCGTTGGTGTTGAGCTTGACGTACTGCTGATCGCGCGGTTGCTCGCCGGGCGTATATGGGGTAAGGGAAGCGAATTGTGAACTGAAAAATCGGCTCATATCAGCGGGCTTCCTTTCGAATCAGCGCCGCGCGCGCGTGCGCTTCCAAACCTTCCGCGCGGGCAAAGACGGCGATTTGATCGCTCAAGCCCGCCAGCGCTTCCTGCGTAAAAAAGGTGTATTGCGTCTTTTTGATGAAGTCGTCCACGCCGAGCGGGCTGGAAAACCGCGCCGTACCGCCGGTCGGCAGCGTGTGGTTGGGGCCAGCCAAGTAGTCCCCCAGCGCTTCGGGGCAGGAATTGCCGAGGAACACCGAGCCCGCGTTTGTCACCTGCTCCAGCAGCGCTTCCGGCTCGGAAACGCAGAGCTCCAGATGCTCCGGCGCGAGGCGGTTACTCAGCATAACCGCGGAAGCAAGGTCGGCGGCAATCAGGATTTTTCCGTTTTTCTCAATCGAAGCGCGCGCAATCTCCTCGCGCGGGAGCAGCTTGAGCTGACGCTCAACTTCCTCGCTGACGCGACCCGCCAGCGCGAGGCTCGGCGTAATCAGAATGGCCGAAGCGAGCGCGTCGTGTTCGGCCTGGCTTAATAAGTCCGCCGCAAGGAACGCGGGGTTTGCGCTTTCGTCCGCGATGATCAGTATTTCGCTCGGGCCAGCGATCATGTCGATGCTCACAAGCCCGAACACCTGCCGCTTTGCCTCGGCGACATAAGCGTTGCCGGGGCCTACGATTTTATCCACCTTGGGAACCGTCTCCGTTCCGTACGCCAACGCGGCGATTGCCTGCGCGCCGCCAACCTGAAACACGCGGTCGACCCCGGCGAGTTTTGCCGCCGCCAGAATGGGGGAAGCAATTTTGCCGTTTTTTGACGGAGGGGAGACCATAACGATCTGCGCGCAGCCCGCAATTTTGGCCGGGATGGCGTTCATCAGCACGGTGGAAGGGTAGCTCGCCGTGCCGCCGGGGATGTAGAGCCCCACGCGCTCGATGGGCGTAATCTTTTGCCCCAGATATGATCCGTCCGGCCTTTGAATGCGGAATCCCTCGCGCACCTGCATCCCGTGGAACGCGCGGATGTTCTCCGCGGCGGTCTGCATGGCAAATAGGAGCTCTTTTGGCGTTTCTTCCAGCGCGGTTT
The DNA here is from genome assembly GCA_963674535.1 of Christensenellaceae bacterium. Taxonomy (GTDB): domain Bacteria; phylum Bacillota; class Clostridia; order Christensenellales; family CAG-138; genus UBA7703. The sequence goes on from OY771363.1 coordinate 3,311,796, forward strand.
CCAGTTCCGATTGCGGCACTTCGAGAGAAGTCAGCTCCGCGCGGTCAAACAGCTTTGCGTAATGGAACAGCGCTTTGTCGCCGTTTTCCGCAACGTCCCGAATGATCTCGCTAACCAGCGAATGAACGTCGCTCTGCTCCGACATGCGGCCAAAGATCGATGAAGATTCGGTTTCGCTTTGCGTGTAAATTCTCATGTCGCCTCAATAACTCCTTCCAGCCCCGCGCGCAGAGCTTCTATTTCATTTCCCCGAAACGAGAGGCTCGCTTTGTTGGCAACGAGCCGCGCGCTGATTGGGGAGATGGTTTCCAGAACCGCCAGTCCGTTTTCCGCGAGGGTTTTGCCGGTTTCCACGAGGTCGACAATCACGTCGGACAGCCCGAGGATGGGCGCAAGCTCGATGGAGCCGTTGAGCTTGATGACGTCGATTTCCCGCCCCAACCCCGCAAAATACGCGCGCGCGATATTGGGAAATTTGGTCGCTACCCGCAGCGTTTTGTTGTGGCTGTCCCGAAACCCGGCAAACCCCGCAACGCACATGCGGCATCTGCCAATGTTCAGATCGAGCAGTTCGTAGAGGTCCGGCGCGTATTCCAACAGTACGTCCTTGCCCGCAATGCCGACGTCCGCCGCGCCGCGTTCAACATAGATCGGCACGTCCGAAGGCTTGACCCAGAAGTAGCGAACGCCCGCCTGTTCGTTTTCAAACGTGAGCTTGCGGTTGTCCTCCAAGAGCGCCGGACAGCCGTAACCCGCGCGTTCCATAAGGGAGTAGGCTTTTTCGCCGAGCCTGCCTTTGGGCAGGGCGACGCTGACGAATCGTTTCATTTGAGCATACCTCCGTCAAAACGGATGACCTCGCGGCAGGTTACGTCCGCCTGCGCTTCCCGCTGGACGCGGACGCTTTTAACGCGCCGCCGGAGCGCTTCCACCGTGCCGATCAGTTCCGCCGGGTCGGTGGTATCGTCGTAGAGCACCAGCGCGTCAACGTCGAACGCGAACGGCTGCTCCATGAGCCGCTCGAGCTGGTCAAGGTAGACTGCAAAGCCGATGGCTTCGCCCTGTTTACCCATGCGGGTCATCAGGTGGTCGTACCGCCCGCCCGCGAGCACGCCGCTGGGTGCGCCTTCCACAAACCCGCGGAAAATCAGACCGCTGTAGTAATCCATATCGTTGACCACCGAAAAATCGAGGTTGATGTTCTCTATTCCATAGGCCGCCATGGAGCGCGCAATCCGGCGCAGGCTCTTGAGCGGCTCGCGGCAGTTCTCCGGCAGGGGAAGGCGCTCCACGATATCCAGCGTCGCTTCCAGCGGGCCGCTGGCGTTCATCAGGGCTTTGAGCAACTGCTCCGTCTTTTGGGAAAGGCCGAGTTCACCTGCGAGAGCCGAGAGCCCGTGCGCGTTTTTTTCTCCCAATACGGCGAACACCCGCGCCATGTCCTCCGGGCCGACCGGTTCGCTGGCGAGCACGCCCGAAAGGATGCCAATATCGGAAACATCCAGCGAGTAGGAACTCGAAATCGTCTCCAAACTCCGCGCGGCGAGCATCAGCACTTCCGCCATAGTGTAGTCGTCCACTTGGCCGATGCACTCCAGCCCCGTCTGCGGTATTTCGCGGAAGCCGCCTGCGTTCTTTGGCACGCGGTAGACCGTTTCCGTATAAAAAAGCTTATGCGTCTGCCCGTCGGCCTTGGCGTTTTTGACGATGGAAAGCGTGATATCGGGTTTGAGCGCCATGAGCTTGCCGTTTGTATCGCTGAAGGTAAGCACCTGCTCGCTGGCGAGGAATTTTTTGTTGCGCAGGTAGAGGTCATACTCCTCAAACCGCCCCACTTTATAGCGCGCATAGCCGTACGAGCGGTAGAGCTCGCGCAGTTCGCCCGCAAGGCTTTCGAGTGTTTTCGGTGTTTTCTGCTCCATAATTGGCGGTTGTCTCCTTCGGGTACAGGTAAAAACGCGCTTTTTGCGTTTATAGTTTAACATGATAGCACTTCACCGTAATAAAGTAAAGTAGAAATTTACGCGATTTTACAGTTTGGTAAGCGACGGCTGAGAGACAAAAAAATCCCGCCGGAACGGTGGGATGATCTTGCGGCAGATAAAAATAAAGATTAAATGCCGTTACCCTTCTTTTTTACAGAGCAGGCGCAGCGCCTCCAAATACCCTTCCAGTCCGTGACCTTTGATGGTTGCGACGCACGCCGGGCGAATATAGGAAACGCGCCGGAAGTCCTCCCGCGTGTCGGGGTCGGAAATATGCACCTCCACAGTCGGCACGCCCACCGCCTTGATGGCGTCCAGTAGGGCGATGCTCGTGTGCGTATACGCGCCGGGGTTGAGGATGATGCCGTCCGCGGTTTGATACGCGCCCTGGATGGCGTCCACGAGGTCGCCTTCGTGGTTGGACTGCACAAACGAAACTTCCGCGCCGAGCAACTCCGCTTCCGCGCGAAGCATCTCCAGAAGGTCGGCGTAGGTGCGGTTTCCGTAGATTTCCGGCTCGCGCAAGCCCAGTAAATTCAGGTTCGGCCCGTTAACGACTAAAATTCTCATTGTATTCCTCCCAGATTTCCCGCGCCGCCTGCTCGGCGGAAGCACCGTTTTGCACGCTCGCGTCGCGAAAACGCTCGTAAAGTGGCTGGCGTTCCCGCAGCATGGCCGCGAGGTCCGCGTGCTCGGAGAGCGGACGGCCTTCGCGCCGGAGCAGGGCGGTTTCCCGCTCGATTTGGTAGATGCGCCCGTTCTGCTTCAAAAGCGCGTAGTTGCGTTCGTCTTTGACGATGCCGCCGCCGGTAATCAGGATCCGCCCGTGCTCTGCGCCCCAACGCAGCGCCGTTTGACGCTCCATCTCGCGGAATGCCTCCTCGCCCGATTCGGCGAAGATCTGCGAGATCGGCTTTCCCGCCGTAAGCTCGATTTCTCGGTCGAAATCGACCGTTTCGCGCCCGCTAAGGCGGCCGAGCGCCGCGCCTATGGAGGACTTTCCACTGCCCGGCATGCCGACGAGCACGATGTTCTGCGTCTGCTGTTTCAGGAGGAGATCGATTCGCGTGATCTCGCTTTCGGGCAGCGTTTGATCCCAAAAGAGTTCTTCTGCCGCCTTCGCCTGCGCCGTGAGCATGATCAACCCGTCCGAAACGGGGATGCCGAGCGACTGCGCGCGGAGCGTCAGCGCGGTGCGGAGCGGGTTGTATACGAGTTCCAGCACGCCCTTGCACGCGGGAAAATCCGCGGGGTCGGCGGGAAGTTCGCCTACGTTCGGGTACATGCCGACGGGGGTTGCGTTGACGAGCAGTTCCACGTCAGCATGGCGGCTGAGCGTTTCGTAGGTGTTTGGTCCCTTGCGGGAAATGACGACGACTTCTTTTGCGCCGCTCTGTTTGGCGGCAAACTGCGCCGTAAGCGAAGCGCCCCCGCTGCCGAATACGACCACCTTCCGCCCGGCAAAGGAGATGCCCGCGCGCTCCGCCATGCAGGTCAGCCCGTATACGTCCGTATTATACCCGATCAGCCTGCCGTCGCGGGAGCGGACGATGGTATTGACGCTGCCGACGGCGCGCGCCGTTTCATCCAGCGCGTCGCAAAAGGGAATCACGTCCCGCTTATAGGGAATGGTAACGTTCAGCCCGCCGATATCCTCCCGCCGGAGAAACGAACCAAGTTCTTCCGGTTCGAGCTCAAACAGGCGATAGCACCCGTTTTCCAGTTCGCGGTGAATGAAAACGGAAAGGCTGTGTTTGAGCGAGCGGCCAAGAAGCCCGTAGATACGCTTATCCACGGCTTACACCATGGAGTAGTTGCCCAGAAAGAGGAACGACTCGCTGATGCGCTCCAGCTCCTCTAAAAGCGGCAGTACGCCCGGTTCGCGGACAGAAGCGTCCAGCTCCATGAAAAACTCGAAATCGAAGTTGCCGCCCGTCACGGGACAGCTCTCGAGCTTGCTCATGTTCACGCCGTGTGCCGCGAGCTTGGTTAGAATTTCGTTCAGCGCGCCGGGTTTATTCTGGCAGGCCAGAATCAGGCTGATGCGGTTTGCGCCCGCGTAGATGGCAGGCTTTTTGGTTACGCAGATGAAGCGCGTGTAGTTGTTGTCGCTGTCCTGAATGTCACCGCTGAGCGTTTCGAGGCCGTAAAGCTCCGCGCAGGAATGCGAGCAGATGGCCGCCGCGCCGGGATCCGCGCTTTCGGCAACCATCTTGGCCGCGAGCGCCGTGTTGGCGCAGGGGGTAATCTTTACCTTGCCGCTGAGCGTGGCAAGATACCGTCCACATTGGCCGAGCGCCTGCTCGTGGGAGAAAATTTCCGTAATATCGGCCATCTTTGTTCCGGGTTTTGCCATGAGTTCATGGCGAATGCAAAGGCTCGTGCCGCGCACGATGGAGAAGCGCTTTTTCTGCAGCAGGTTATACACCGCGCGGACGGAGCCGTTGGTGCTGTTTTCAATCGGGAGCACTGCAAACTGACAGAGGCCGGATTCCACGGCGTTGAACGCCGCTTCAAAGCTCTTGACGTAAACGATGTGTCCGCGCGGAAAGAGCTTGTCGCTGGCGGCCTGCGAATTCGAACCTTCAATGCCCTGACAGGCGATCACGCCCGTATGCGGAAACGATTCTTCCGGTGCGGCGAGCGCCTGCTCGATCAACGCACGGATGCGGGAAGCGCCCGCGTTCAGCTCGCCCTGACGCGCTTTGGAGAGTTCGAACAGGTTCGTAAAAAACTGGTGGACATACGGCTCCAGTTCTCCGGCGTTCTGCGTCACGCGGGCGAGTATCTCCCGCTCGCGCGTCTTATTGAGCAGCGGCAGCGCGTGTTCGCGCTTGTACGCGGCGACTTGTCCGCTCAGAGCCATGCGCTCCAGAAACAGCGCGAGCATGTTTTCGTCTACAGTATCAATTTTTTCACGGAGTGCGTCCAATTCCATTTTTAGCTCCATTCTTGGCTTTATTCTTTTTCCTTTCGGGCGTCTCATACAACAGTGCGATATCGGGCAGGCTTGGCGAGGTTACCGCCAAAACGAAGTCTCCTCCAGCAGGACGTCCAGCAGCACGATGGCGCAGACCGCCTCTACGACGGGCACCGCGCGGTGCGCAACGCAGGGGTCGTGCCGCCCGCGAATCTCGAGCTCCGTGTTTTCCTTTCTGGAAAGGCTGACCGTTTGCTGCGGCTTGGCGATGGACGGCGTGGGCTTGATTGCGACGCAAAAGACCAGCGGCATACCTGTGGTGATGCCGCCGAGGATGCCGCCGGCGTTGTTGGACTTTATCGCAATGGTTCCGTCCGCCGCCATCTCGTACGGGTCGTTGTTTTGAGAGCCTTTGAGCAGCGCAGCGCCGAACCCCGCGCCGAATTCCACGCCCTTGACGGCGGGAATGCCGAACAGCGCGGCGGATAGCCGGTTCTCCATGCCGCCGAACATCGGTTCTCCAAGCCCCGCGGGCAGGCCGACAGCCGCGCACTCGATCACGCCGCCGACGGAGTCGCCTTCCGCGCCCGCTGCGAGAATGGCCTCCTGCATGCGTTCACCGGAAGCGTCGCTCACGACGGGAAATGGCTTATTCGCGATGGTTTCGAACAAATGGCGGTCAGGGTAAAGCGGAAACGGCTCGTCGGCAATCCCCGCGACGCTTTTCAGGTGCGCGCCGACAAAGATGTTCCTGCGCGCCAAAATCTGCTTCGCGATTCCGCCCGCAATGCAGAGCGGCGCGGTCAGCCTGCCGGAAAAATGCCCGCCGCCGCGCAGTTCCGCTTTGCCGTTCCATTTAAAATAAGCGGCAAGGTCGGCGTGGCCGGGACGGGGCGTATCGAGGATGGATTCGTAATCGCCGGAGCGCGCGTCGCGGTTTTCAATGATCGCGCAGAGCGGCGCGCCGTTGGTTGAGCCGTTGGTGAGGCCGGAGAGAAAGATTGGCTCATCCGCTTCTTGCCGGGCGCTCGAAAGCGGGGACGTTCCTGGCCTGCGGCGCGCCAAAAAGGCGGCGAGTTCGACAAAATCGACCGCTTCCCCCGCGGGCAGATTCTGCATGGTTACGCCGATGGCGCGCCCGTGCGACTCGCCGAATACGCCGACGCGGAGGCGGTTTCCCAGTTCAGACGACATGCCATGTTCCTCCCAATCGCGCAAAATCTTCGAAGAATTCGGGGTAGGATTTGTTCACCGCGTCCGCGCCCAGAATGTTGACGGACGCGCGGCAGGCAATGGACGCGATTGCCGCCGCCATTACGATGCGGTGGTCGCGGCAGCCGTCCACGGTTCCGCCGGTTAACCCTCCGCCGGAGACGACCAGCCCGTCCGGCAGTTCTGCGGCGGTTCCGCCCAGCGCGTTGACGAGATTAGCCGTGGCGCTGAGCCGGTCACTTTCTTTATACCGCAGGCGCGCGGCGTTGACAAGCCTTGTTTCGCCTTCCGCGTTTGCCGCGAGCACGGCGAGAATGGGCAAGAGGTCAGGCGTTTCGCTCACGTCCAGCTCGCAGCCGTGCAACGGACGCGCGGAGACTTCCACCGCGCCGCTGTTTTGCAGAACGTCCGTGCCGAACGCGGTGAGCGCGGAAAGAATACCCTGATCGCCCTGCGGGGACTCCGAAGAAAGCCCGGTCAGGCGAACCCGTCCGCCGAGCGCTCCCGCCGCGAGGAAGAACGCAGCGTTCGACCAGTCGCCTTCTACTTGGATGATGCCCAGCGTACGGTAGACTTGCGAACCGGAGATACGGTAGGTTCCGTCTTGCTCGTCGATCACCGCCCCGAACGAACGGAGCGAGCGGAGCGTCATCTCCACATAGGCCGCGGATTCCAGCTTGGTGGTCAGCCGGATGCTGCTGTTTTGCCCGGCAAGCGGCAGCGCGAGCAGCAGCCCGGTAAGGTACTGCGAACTGACGTTGCCCGGCAGCTCGTATGTTCCGCCGGAAAGACGCCCTTCGATCGAAAACGGAAGCTGCTCCGCCGAAAAACGCACGCCGTGCCGGCGCATGGCTTCCATGAGCTCGCCGATGGGGCGCTCGGGCAGCCGCCCGCTTCCGGTAAAGTGCGCGTTCACCCCGCAGACGGCGGCAACGGGCAGCAAAAATCGAAGCGTCGATCCGCTCTCGCGGCAGTCGAGTTCAGGGAGTTCATTCAAAACGGAAATGCCGCGCACAATCAGCGCGTCCGGCGTGCGCCGAATCTCCGCGCCAAGCGCTAGTAGGCAGTCGATCGTGGTCTGGATGTCGTCCGAAAGGCGGTTGATCTCCACCCGCGTCGTCCCGTTCGACAGCGCGGCGAGAATCAAAACCCGGTGCGCGTCGGACTTGGAAGGAATGGCCGCGAGTTCGCCGCCAAGGTGAGCGGGGGTGATGCAAAGGTTCATGCGCTTTCCTCCATGCCCGCGCGGAAGATGGAGATGAGCTCGCTCACCGGAACGCTCTTGAGCACGCAGTTGCCGATTGCGCGGGGGAGTACGAGGCGGATGGAATCGCCCGTGCGCTTTTTATCGGAAAGCGCGGCGGCGGCGAGTTCTTCCGCGGAATAGGGGGAGTCGATCGGAAGGCCGTTTTTCATCAGCGTTTGCCGGATGCGTTCATAGATCGGCTCCTGCGCTTCTCCAAGGCGTTCGGACGCGCGGGCGATGATGCCGAGCCCGATGGCGACGGCCTGCCCGTGCGGAATGGCGTATTCGCTGCAGACTTCAATGGCGTGCCCCGCCGTGTGGCCAAGGTTGAGGATGTTTCTCAGCTCGCTGTCGCGCTCGTCCGCTTCGACAATCCGCGCCTTATAGGCAACGCACTGCGAAACGGCCTGTTCCATCTGTTCGCGCGCGGCTCCCGACTCAAACAGGCCAAAGAGCGTTTCGCCGGCGAGAATTCCGGTTTTAATCGCCTCGGCGGAACCGTTGGCGATTTCGCGCTCCGGCAGGGTGGCAAAACAGTTCGTATCGCAGACCACAAGCGAAGGCTGATAGAACAGCCCCGCGAGGTTTTTGCCCGCCGAGAGGTCCACCGCGGCCTTGCCGCCGACGGAGGAGTCCACCGCGGCTAAAAGCGAAGTCGGCGCCTGCACATACCGGATGCCGCGCAGGTAACACCCCGCCGCAAAGCCGGTCAAATCGCCCGTAACGCCGCCGCCGAGGGCGATGACGCAGTCCTCGCGCGTGAGCCGGTTTTCCACCAAGAATTCAAGGATTTCCGCGAGCGTATCCATGCGCTTGCTGCTTTCCCCCGCGGGGAAAACAAACGCGCAAACGTCGTACCCCGAAGATTCGAGGCTCTGCGTCAGCGCGTCTAAATAGAGCGGGGCGACGTTGGAATCGGTTATAACCGCAACGCGGCAGGAACCGACCGCCGAACGGAGCAGACCGCCGAAACCGGCGATCAAGCCGCGTCCGATGCAGACGTCGTAACCGTTTTGTACTTGCACGTGAATTCTGCGCAATTCCATAGACTCAGTTTCCTCCCGCCGAGGCTTTCTTTTCGCGCCCGTCTTTTAAAAGGGCGCAGAGACGTTCGGCGTCCCGCGCGCCGAGGGCGGACTGGTACTCCTGCAGGTGCTGTATCAGGATATCGAGCTGTTCCGACAGGTAGTCCGCGTTGTCCAAAAAGAGTTCCGTCCACATGGCTTCGTCGAGGTGCGCCACGCGCGTCATGTCCCGGTAGCTTCCGGCGGAAAAGCCCCGCCGCTGTTGCGCCTCGGGAGATTTGATATACGCGCTGGAGACTACGTGCGCCAGCTGGGACGTGTAGGCGATGATGCGGTCGTGCTCTTCCGGCGTAGAAAACGTCAGCCCCGCAAAGCCGATATCCGTAAAGAACGATTTAAGCTTCTCGAGCATGATGATATCCGTCCGCTCGTCGGGCGTCAAGATCATGGAAGCGCCGGTGAAAAGCTCCTCGCTCGCGCTTACAAATCCGCTGCGTTCGCGCCCCGCCATCGGGTGCCCGCCGATGTACGAAAATCCCTTTTCTCTGGCGATGGGCGCGAGTTCGGCGCAGACCGTCCGCTTGACGCCGCAGAGATCGACCACAATGGCGTTTTTGCCGATTTCGTCCGCATGGGAGCGAACCCATTCCAGCGCGGCGCTCGGGCGGATGGCGATTAAGATCAAATCGCAGGAGCCGAGATTTTCGCTGGTTAACGGCGCGTCGATGGCGCCGCCGAGCCGGGCGAGCGTCATGGTTTCCGCATCCAGATCAATGCCCCATACGGTGTGCGCCGTGCGGAGCTTGATGCTCTTTGCCATGGAGCCGCCGATGAGCCCAAGGCCGACGATGCCGACGTTCATTTTGTTTCCTCCAGTTCGCGCATGAACCCGTGCAGCGCGATCAGTTTTCTGGCGAGCTGGTCAAACGCTTCCGGATTGAGCGACTGCGGCCCGTCGCTCAGCGCGTGGGCGGGGTCGTTATGCACTTCGATCAATAGCCCGTCGCAGCCAGCCGCCACCGCGCTTTTTGACAGCGGCGCAACCAGCGCGGAACGCCCGCCCGCGTGGCTGGGATCGACGACGATTGGCAGATGCGTGAGGTGCCGCAGCACCGGAATTGCGCTGATATCGAGCGTGTTGCGGGTATAGGTTTCGTAAGTGCGGATGCCGCGCTCGCAGAGGATGACCTTTTCGTTGCCGGAGGCCATGACGTATTCCGCGCTCATGAGCCATTCTTCATATGTAGACGAAAGTCCGCGCTTGATCATGACAGGCTTTTCCTGCGCGCCGAGGACTTTGAGCAGGTTGAAGTTTTGCATGTTGCGCGCGCCGACCTGAATGATATCCACGTTTTCGAACAGCGGCAGCTGGGAAGCGTCCATGATTTCGCTCACGATGGGCAGTCCTGTTTCCTGCTTGGCGAGTTCGAGCAGCTTAATGCCGCCCGCGCCGAGACCCTGGAACGCATAAGGCGAGGTGCGCGGCTTGAATGCGCCGCCGCGCAGCATTGTGGCTCCGCTGGCCGCGACGGATTTGGCAACGGAGACGATCTGCTCCGGCGTTTCCACCGAGCAGGGCCCCGCCATCAGCGTCAGTGTGCCGCCGCCGATTTGGGTGTTGCCGACGGGGATGATGGTATCCTCGGGGTGAAACTTACGGTTGGCGTTTTTGTAAGGCTCCTGAATGCGCTTGACGTCCTCTACGATATCCAGCGCCGCAATCAGGTCGATATCCAGCGTGGACGTGTCTCCCACCAGCCCCAGAATGATGCGGGACATGCCGACGCTGGTGTGGATTTGGATTCCCTTGCCGCTGAGCCACGCAATCAGGCTTTCCAACTGCGCCTGATCGGGATTGGGCCTCAAAATGACGATCATAAACTCGTTTCCTCCAAATAAAAACCGCAGCCGGGTTGGCTGCGGTACTCATGCGTTTTGATATGCCCCTATGGCAGCATGCTTACACTTTTTCAGCCAAACCCGCAGTGACCTTGCCAAAATAAAACTCGGCAAAGCTAAAATAGCGGTATTCGACTGTGGCTGTTATGCGCTGCATTGGTAAATTCCTTTGGTTTTCGGTGTTTTCGCTACGATACCATACTATTGCGGCGGTTGCAAGGGCTTTTCCTTAAAAATTATATAAAATATATAATAATTGCAGCGCTGACACACGGTTCCGCTCTGCCCGTGAAACACGCAATGTGATAAACTGTAATTAACAATAAGAAAATGCGGTTCGTGCCGCGCAGCAGGGGAGAAAACGATATGCCGCTGGAAATCGTTCGAAACGACATTACGAATATGCGTGTGGACGCCGTTGTCAACGCCGCCAACTCCGGCTTAACGCGCGGGGGCGGGGTCTGCGGAGCCATCTTTGCGGCTGCGGGGGAAGCCGAACTCGAGCGCGAGTGCGCAAAGATCGGCGGCTGCGCAACCGGAAGCGCGGTGCTCACCGGCGGCGGCAAATTGCCGGCGAAATTCATCATCCATACCGTCGGCCCCGTCTGGCAGGGCGGTCAAAATGGAGAGGAAGAAAAGCTCCGCGCCTGTTACCGCAACTCGCTGGAGCTTGCCGTTTCGCGCGGGTTCGAGTCCGTCGCGTTTCCGCTGATCTCCTCCGGCATCTACGGTTACCCGAAGGATCAGGCGCTGAACGTTGCGGTTTCGGAGATCGGCTCGTTTCTGCTGGAGCACGATATCGACGTGTTTCTGGTGGTGTTCGACAGGGATTCCTACCGCCTTGGCGAGGCGCGGCAGCGCTCGATTCAGGCGTTTATCGACGACGCGTACGCAAAGGCGCGCGAACGGGAACGCTCGAGCCGCTTGGCGGAACTTGCGTTGCAGCTGTCGCAGGAGAGTCAAACTTCCGCGCGAACGGAACCTAAGGCCGCGCCCGCATCCCTCCCGAAAGCGCCGCCGTTTTTCCGACCGAAAGCGAGCCGAGAACCGGAACCGGAGGAACTGGAGGAGGAGGAAGCGTTCGAAACCGCGCCGTATCCTGCGCCTTCCGCGCTGGAGCGGTTTATCGAACGCGCAAGCGAGAGTTTTACACAGGCGCTGCTGCGCCTGATCGACGAGCGCGGGCTGACCGACCCGCAGGTGTATCAGCGCGCAAACCTCGACCGGCGGCTGTTTTCGAAAATTCGCGGCAATCCGCAGTACCGCCCCGGCAAGAATACCGCGCTGGCGCTGGCCGTTGCGCTGCGGCTCAATCTGGATGAAACGCAGGATTTGCTCCGGCGGGCGGGGTATGCGCTTTCCCCCAGCAGCCGGTTCGATTTGATTGTGGAGTACTTCATCCGCGAGGAGAACTTCAATATCTTTGAAATCAACGAAGCGCTGTTTGCCTTCGACGAGAGCCTGCTCGGCGCGTAAAAAAGCAAAGCGCGTGCTCCTATCCAATACAAACGCAAAAATGTCGCCTTCCGGGCGACCTTTTTTACTATTGGAACCGCTATCCTTTGGGTAACGAAACAAAATAAACGTTCAGGAGGATGGCATATGAAAAAAGGATTGACGGAACTGGTGTTTGTGCTCGACCGTTCGGGCTCGATGAGCGGACTGGAGAGCGATACCATCGGCGGGTTCAACGCCATGCTGGAAAAGCAGAAAGCACTGAAAGGAGACTGCGTGGTCACGAGCGTGCTCTTTGACGATCGGTATGATCTGCTGCACGACCGCATCCGGCTGGAGGGGGTTACGCCGCTGACGAGCGAAACCTATTATGTGCGCGGCAACACGGCTCTGCTGGACGCCATCGGCCGGACGATCGACAAAATTGGCTGCGTTCAGCAACATACCGCGCCGGACGAACAGGCGGAAAAGGTGCTGTTTGTCATCATTACCGACGGCATGGAGAATTCCAGCAGGGAATACCGCTATGAGCGCGTCCGCGAGATGATCGAACATCAGAAGGAACGTTTCGGTTGGGAGTTTCTGTTTCTCGGCGCGAATATCGATGCCATCTCCGTTGCCTCGCGCTTCGGCATTGCGCCCGACCGCGCTGTGACCTACTGTCCGGACGGCGAAGGCACGCGTCTGAATTACGAAGCTGTGTGCTGCGCGGCAGAATGCGTCCGGGAAGGCCGCCCGGTCGAGGCAAGCTGGAAAAAGAGCATCGAAGAGGATCACAAAAAGCGCGGCGCGCGCCGGTGATTCCCTTTACAAGTAAACAAACGGCGCGGGGTAACCCGCGCCGTTTGTTTTGGTTCTATTCCCTTATTCCGGCCAGACCTCGATGCTCAGGTCGCTGAGCGGGTAGGAGCAGCAGGGGTGGATGTAGCCCGCGGAAACGTCCGCCATGCGGCGCTGATCCAGATATTCGGGCAAAAAGACTTCGCCCTTGTCCAGCTTGGCGCGGCACCAGCCGCACTCCCCGCCGCGGCAGCGGCTGGGAGCCGCGACGCCCGCGCGCTCCAGCGCAACCAGCACCGTTTCGTCGGCCGCCATGGGCAGCGTCAGCGTGTTTCCGTAGCGCTTGACCGTCAGGGTAAAGCGCTTGTCCGCGCCGCCGGGGTAGCCCTTGAGCTTGCCCGGGGAAGCGGGGGCGGCGTACAGCTCATGGCGGATGAACTTGCCCGTTAGCTTGAGCTTTTCCACCTCTTTGTCCACAAATGCATACATCGCCGCGGGCCCGCAGAGAAATACACTGCAGGGTTCCGTTCCACAGGCGGCCAGAATCGCTTCGGCGGTGATAAAGCCGTACTCGTAGCCTTCCACTTGCTCGTCGCTGAGGATATGGACGATCTTGACCTTGTCGGTCGCTTTGGCAATTTCGGCAAGCTCGCTGTGGTAGAGGATATCGCATTCCTTGCGGCTGCCGTAGAGCAAGGTTAGCCGGAAATCCTCCACGCCGTCGCGGATGGCGTATGCCATGGAGAGAAACGGCGTAATGCCGCAGCCGCCCGCGAGGCCGACGACGTGTTTTGCGTCCCTGAGCGGTTCGTAATAGAACGTTCCTTCCGGGCCGGAGGTCGTAATTTCGTCCCCGATTTTCCAGTTGTCGAGAATCCAGCCGGAGGCAAAGCCGTCCTGCTGGCGCTTGATGGTCAGCGCGTACTTGCCTTCCAGCGCCCATTTGGGCGAGCAGGAGATGGAGTACGGCCGTGTGAGAACCGAAGAACCGATCTTGAGCGAAACGGAGAGGTATTGCCCCGCGCGGAAGGGAGCAAGGTTTTTGCCCGCGAGCACGAAAGACTTTGCGTTTTCTCCGTGGTCGATCACTTCTGCAATGGTCAAATGCTGTTCCTTCGGGTGCAGACGGCTGGCGAGCTTGTTGGCTCCGTATACGCCCGTCACGGGGTCGGTCGAGCCGCAGGCCAGCGCTTTTTGCCGCGCGGGCACCATCTTTTTAAAGTGCAGCATGTCGAACAGGCCGATGGGTTTTACATGAAAGTTAAAGTCGCTCATTTTGCCGCCTCCTTCATGTCCGCAAGGGTGAGCTTTGCGGTGAGTTCGCCGTTGAGGTAGGTCGAACTATAGCCGTAGATGCGCGGCCCGTACCCGCCCGCAAACCGGACGCCCGGCACGATCTGGTCTTCCTTGAGCATCATGAGCCTCGGCAGCATGGTGTCCCAGTCGGCGCAGGAGTAGGAGTACATCGCACCCTGCGGGTTGAGGGTGTAGCGCGCCATGGTCACGGGGGTTGCGATTTCGATTTCCTCGATGTACGGCGTAATGCTGACGCCCACGTGCGTTTCAAAGTCGCGAATCATCTTTTCGGCCACTTCGCGCTTCTTATTCACGTAGTCTTCGGGAGCGACGTCGCCCCAGACGTCCGTATTGTAGAGTGTGGTAAAGCTCATCATGCAGGTGCCTTCCGGCGAGCAGCCCGGGTTGGCGCGGTTGAGGCAGACGGTTGCCTGCATGGGGTGTTCGTTGAACCCGTCCGCGCGCTTGGCTTCCTTGACGGTATCCATCGATTCATAGATAAAGTAGCTGTAGTCCTTGAGCCCCAGCTCGTCGGCGGTTTTGTTGAGGCCGAGGTAAACGACAAATCCGCGCGCGCCGATCCGGCGGGCGTTGACCATGCGGGTCTGCCGTTCCGGCACGTCGCTGCGATCCATCATGTCCCCGAAGACCGCATTGGGCGAACAGCAGGCGATCACGTGGCTTGTCTTTACGTCCCCGTGGCTCGTGCGAACGCCCATGACCTTGCCGTTTTCCATGAGGATTTTCTCCGCGCGGGTGTTATACCAAATTTCGCCGCCGAGTGCGCGGATGCGCGCGTCCAGCGCAACGGAAAGCTCGTGGGAGCGCATTTTGGGAATCCACGCGCCCTTGGTCAGGTACTTGTACAGCATGGCCGCAAAGAGAGCAAAGTTGAGCTGATCCGTGCTGATGCCGACGTAGCACCAGTAGGCGCAGAGGATGCGCTGCGCTTCTTTGGGCATGCGCAGGGACTTGAGCACGCGGCTGACGCTGTAACCGCCGCATTTTAAAAAGTTTGCGTGCTCCTTCATGAGCACCTTGGAGTCCGCCTTGCCGCCGGAAGCGCCAATATACGCCAGCGCCGCCATGATCCCCTCGCAGAGCGAGATGAACTTCTCCATCGAAGGACGGCTGCCGGGGACGTACGCTTCCATCTGATCGACGTACTCTTTGACGCCGAACGGCATCACGATATCGAGGTTGTTCTTTCCCTCGGCGATGGTGAGGAGCCGGTAGGCTTCCGGCACCGCCGCCCAGCCGACGGAGATACCCAGCGTCTCGTTCAGGAGCCGCCGCACCTCACCGGGGTTCTCCGCCGAGCCGACGTCGCAGAGCTCGTGCAGCGACGGTTCAAACTCAAACCGTCCCCGTACAAAGCTGGTTGCGAATCCGCCCGGCAGATTGTGCTGCTCGACAAGCAGCACTTTTTTGCCTGCTTTTGCCATGGTTGCGGCGGCGGTGAGCCCGCCGTTGCCCGCGCCGATGACGACCGCGTCATATGCGTGTTCCAATGTTTCAACACCCCTTTCCAAATATAAAACGCTAGAGTTGGTTTGTTAGAATCGCTGTGCTCAAGTCTGTGCCGCGCTGCCCGGCGGGAGGATCACTTCCAGATCCGAGAGCGGGTAGGTGGCGCAGGGATGGATAAAGCCGAGCTCCTTATCCGCTTCCCGCCGCCCGTCGCCGTCCGGCAGGATGAAGACGTCGCCTGAAACAAGCTGGCTGCGGCAAATGCCGCATTCTCCGCTGCGGCAGCGCGAGTCGAGAATCAGCCCCGCGCGCTCGACGGCGGTTAACAGCGGTTCCGCGCCGCTGGCGGGAATTTCGGTTGTTACGCCGTTGCAGGAAACGGAAACGGTAAATGTTTTTTCCGCGTACTCCGCCGCCGGGTACCCCGCAATACGAGTAACGTCGCAGGGCGCTCCGGAGACTTCGTAGCGCGTCTGCTTGCGCTCCAACTTCGCCACCTTGGGGAATTCTTTTTCGAGAAAGCGGTACAGAATCGCGGGCCCGCAGATGAAATACGTCTTCCGTTCCGGCTCGGGAATGTGTTCCTGAATAAACGCCGCGTCGAGAAAGCCTTTGCGCAGGCTCGCGTTCCCGCCGTTGTCGTCAAAGGTATTGAACCTGCGAAAGCGCTTGGGGTCGGCTTGAATCACCGCGTCGATTTCCTTTTCAAACAGGATATCCTGCGGGTTGCGGCAGCCGTAGAGCAGGGTAACAGAGAGCTCCGGCCGATCGAGGAGGAACTGCTTCATCATCGAAACAAACGGCGTGACGCCCGCGCCGCCCGCAATGGCGACGATTTCGTGCGTGTCCCGCAGCGGGGAAACATAAAAGTCCCCGTGCGGGCCGGTCGCGGAAAGCTCGGCTCCTTCGCGCAAACTCTGCGTCAGCCAGTCGGAAACGAAGCCTTCCGGCTTTTGGCGGATCGTGATTTCGTAATAGCCGTCCGCCCCTTCCGCCTCGTACGGTGCGGAGGAAATTGTATATGCGCGCGAAGTGGTTGTCTGGCCGATCTTCAGCTTTAAGCTGATGTACTGCCCCGCCTGAAACACCGGCAGCGGCTCGCCGGAAGCGCTCACGAGCCGGTAGGTTTTCACCAGCGGCACTTCGTCCCGCACGCTCGCTACTTTGAGCGAGAGGGATTCGGGGTGCATGCGCTTTGCCATTGCCGTTACGGGGTCGGGACGGAAACCCGCGTCCGCCGCCTGAAAACGGCGGGTTCGATCGCTCGCCATCCGAAGCAGGGCGAATAATCCAGGAATGAGTTTTACCTTCGACATCTTCTTTCCCCTCCTTCGTTACGCGCCGCGGTGCGCGATCTGTTCGATGGTGGCAAGCCTGCCAGAAAGGATCGAGCTTGGGAAGCCCGCAACCAGCAGCCCCGCGTTGCCAACAAACGAAAGGCCTTCGATCAGGCGTTCCTTGTCCTGCGTCATGGCTTTGATCACGACGGAGTCGAACACGCGGTGGTCGTAGGCATAGACGTTGCCCATATACGAGCCGATGTAGCGGGCGAACGTCTGGGGAGCCGCCACCTCGATTTCCTCGATGTGGTCGCGGATGTGAAAGCCCAGCACGTCCGACGCGCGGTCGATCAGATCACCCGCGAGCTCGTGCTTTTTGGCGAAATACTCCTTGTCCGTGAGCTTGCCCCAGGGTTCTGCGCGGTAGATCGTTTCCAGGTGGAGGATGCTCGTGCCTTCCGGCGAAGCGTCCGGAATCAGGGGATTCGGGCACATGCCCGCAAAGCAGCCGTTGGGTGTTAAGTCGTCAATGCCCGCGTACGCGCCGTTGATATCCCCGTTTTTGGCAAAATAGTACATGTAGTGGTTCAGCCCAAGCTCCTTGGCGCTGCGGTTAAGACCCATATACATAGAGAGGAAGCTTGTGCCCACGGTGCGCATGTTCAGGCGCTGTAGCGCCTTTGCGGGCAGCTCGTTTTTGGGGTAGATGAGGTTGTTGAATACGTTGTGCGGCAGAGCGTTGCTGTAGACGTGCTTGGTTTTGAATACTTCCCCGCGCTGCGTGACCACGCCCGTAACTTTGCCCTTTTCCACGAGGATTTTCTCTACGCGCGTGTTGCAGAGGAGCGTGCCGCCGAGTTCTTCAAAGCGGCGCGCCATCTTTGCGGAGATTTCGTAGGTGGTTTTCTTTGGCGCGTAGACTGGCACGGAGTCCATGCAGCTGATCACCGTTCCGTAGATGGGGAAGGCGACAGCGTCCATGGGCAGGCCGATAAACGTCCAGTACACGTCCAGATATTCCAGCGCCTTCTTTGGAATCTGGAAACGGTCGGTGACTTCCTTTGTGGTGAGCCCCGCGGCGGCGACGATGCCCTTGTGTTTGAGTATGAGTTCCACGGGCTTGATGGCCGCGTCGTTGTCGTTGATATAGTTGATGGCGGCGAGCATCTCGTCGCAAAAATCCAGATATGCCCGAAGCGAAGGCTCGCTGCCCGGCACGCGCTGCTCAATAAAGCGGATGAGTTCCTCTTTTTCGAGCGGAACGACCATCTGTTCGCCGGAATCCGTCCAGGCCACGAACCGCCCCTCCGTCATGCGCGGAAAGTCGATGTCGATGTCGAGGTCGTCCACGAGGAACTGATAGATCGGGCCCTTGTGTTCCTTTGAACCGTATTCCGTGATGCACTGCACGGAAATTTCGAACTCGAACCGCCCCCGTTTAAAGCTCGTTGTCACCCCGCCGGGGATATTGTGCTGCTCAAGCAGCAGCACGCTTAAGCCGCTCCTGGCAAGGTTGCAGCCCGCGGCAAGCCCTCCCATACCGCTGCCGATGACAACGGCGTCATATGTCCGCTCCAAAAAACCGACACCCCTTTCCGATATTCATTTTTTATCTGCAAAAACCGGCCGCCGAAGGCCCGTTCGCTTCGGCCAGCCGCAGCAAAGCTGCAAGAAAAGATGGTCTGCTAAATTACTGAGAAATGCGTGATCGGTGTGCAACAGAAAAACCGTGGCATAGCCACCAACCACATCATACAGGATGCCGCTGGAAAAAACAAGCGAAAAGCACGCAAAAAACAAGCAAAGAATTGCCTATTTCACGTCGCTTGGCAAAGAGACAGCAACAGGAACGCCCGCCGGAACGACGCAAAAAGAGCGGGCGCAAAAACAGAGCCGCCAGCGAGACAATTCGTCCCGTTAACGGCTCTGCTATCATTTGTATCAGCGATATTGCGCGCGTCTGTGGAAAAGGCGCCGATATGCTTACGCTTCCGCGGCTTTCATCTTTGCAAAGCACTCCGCGCAGTAAACCGGCCTTCCTTCTGTTGGCCGAAACGGAACCCGGCAGGGCTTTCCGCAGTTGGCGCAGATGGCGTCGTAGAGTTCCCGCTGGGTCTTTGCGCCCTGCTTACGGGCGGCGCGGCATTCCTTACAGCGCGTGGGTTCGTTGGTAAACCCTTTTTCAGCGTAAAACTCCTGCTCGCCCGCCGTCCAAACGAATTGCTTGCCGCAATCCTTGCAGATTAATACCTTATCTTCGAACATGAATTGATTGTTCCTCTTAGGAGGATCCTTTCTGCATACGCGTCGATTTGTGCTATTTGCTCAGGCTTTCGTAAATTTCCGAAAGGTTGTCCGCCATGCGTTCCAGATAACTCAAATCGTCCTCGGCGCTCTCCATGGTGTAAATGGTTTTAACGCTCGCGCCAACTTCGTTTGCCAGCGTCTGCGAAATCTCCGGGCTTGCCATCTCCTCGGCAAAGATTGTGGTCACGTCGTTTTGCCGGCAGTATTCAACGAGTTCGGCAAGCTGCTGCGCGCTGGGTTCGCCTTCGGCAAACACGTCCTCAACGCTGTTCTGCGTCAAGCCGAAATCGCGGCAGAGGTAGCCAAACGCCGCATGGCCGGTGACGAAACTCTTCTTTTCCACGGCGGCAAACTTTGCGTTATAGTCGTTATAGAGGGTTTCGAGCTGGGCGATAAAGTCCGCGCTGTTGGCCTCGTAATAGTCTTTGTTGGCGGGGTCGGCCTGCACAAACGCGTTTTTGATGTTGGTCACTTCGGTTTCCGCGCCCTTGATGCTGAGCCAGAGGTGCGGGTCGTACTGTCCATGCTCGGCAATTTCGCCTTCTTCGGTGTTGACAATGGCGTCCGCGCCCGCGGAAGCGTCCACGACAATGAGTTTTTCGTTGTTCGCGGCGGAAACCGCGTCGTCCACCCAGACCTCCATGCCGAGACCGTTATAGACGAATACGTCCGCGCTGCTGAGCCCGACGAGATCCTGCGCCTTCGGCTCAAAATCGTGCGGCTCCGTGCCGGTTGGGATGATGACGGAGACTTCGACCTTGTCGCCGCCAACCGCCTCGGCAAACTCCTTGATTGCGTCAAACGTTACGGTAACGGCGAGCGTATCGCTGTCCTGCGCGCTTGTCTGCACGCTGCCGCAAGCGGCAAACGCGAACACGGCAAGCAGGCAAAGAAACAAAATTGACCACTTTTTCAGCACTTTATTGTCCTCCTGGGAAGTTTTACTTGCAAATGCGATCCATTCGCATTTATACTATTGCATGATACGTGACGTTGCGCGATTTGTCAAGCGCAAATGGGACGCATTCGCAATTAAAAATGGACGCGGTCGGCCGGAAGGCGGAAGCATTGTTTTCGCAAAACAAAAAAGGCACGGCTGTCCCACGACAAGAAGGTAGTTTGATGATCCGAGCGGAAGGCTTATTTTTTTCCTATACGGGTACGGCGCCGTACGTACTGAACGGCATCGATCTGGAGATCAAGGATGGCGAGTACATCTCCCTCGTTGGCGACAACGGCAGCGGAAAGAGTACGCTCGTGCGCTTGATGCTGCGCTTTTTAAAGCCGACGGGCGGCACGATCGAATGCAGCGCAAAGCGGATCGGCTATGTGCCGCAGAAGAACGATTACGCCAACTCCGATTTTCCTATTACGGTATTCGAGTCCCTCAACTCCTACCGCCATATTTTGCGGGTTGCGGATAAAAGCGCCGTGAGCCGCTGTCTTGAGCGCGTCGGCATGACGGAGTATGCAAGCGCCCGCATGGGCACGCTCTCCGGCGGGCAGGCGCAGCGCGTCATGATTGCGCGCGCGCTGATCGGCCAGCCGGATCTGCTGATTCTCGACGAGCCGTCCTCCGGCGTGGACACGGACAGCCAGAAGGAAATCTACGGATTTTTAAAGCAGACCAACCAGCAGGACGGCATTACCATCGTCTCCGTTGAGCATAATATCGACGCGGCGGTACGGAATTCCACCCTGATCTATCATCTCTCCGGCGGACGCGGGCATCTCTGCTCGCCGCAGCATTACGCCGAAGAATTCCTGCGGGGCAAGGGAAAGGAGGACTGAAAAAATGTTTCAATACGCTTTCATGCAGAACGCATTTTTCGTTTCCATCTGCATCTCCATCCTCTGCCCGTGCATCGGTATTTTTCTGGTGCTGCGGCGGTATTCCATGATCGGGGATACGCTTTCCCATGCGTCGCTGGCGGGCATTACAATTGGGCTGGTGACCGACCAGAACCCGATTCTCGGCGCGTTTTTGTTTACGTCCATCTGCGGCGCGCTGATCGAGTTTCTGCGCCGGTACTTTAAAAAGTATACCGACCTGATTTTAACCATCGTTCTTGCGCTCAGCGTCGGCACCGCGATAACCATCATCAGCTCCGGTAAGCTCCATGCCAACGCGGATTCGTTCCTCTTTGGCAGTATTTTAACCGTTACGGAGTTCGATATCTGTATGGTTCTGATTCTCAGCGTCATCTCCGTTACGGCGCTGCTGCTGCTGTATCACCAGATGCTCTACATTGCCTACGACGAGGAAGCGGCGCAGGTGGCTGGCGTCAGGGTGCGGCTCATCAACTATATCTTCGCGGTGCTCGTGGCCTCCGCCATCTCCGTTTCCATCCGGATTGTTGGCGTGCTGGTGCTTAGCTCCATGATCGCGCTGCCCGTTGCAACCGCTCTCCAGCTCGGAAAAGGCTTCAAAGTGACGCTGATTTTTTCCATCGTGTTCAGCATGATCGACATCATGGCGGGGCTGTTACTTTCCTATTATCTGAACGTCGCACCCGGCGGCTTTACGGCGCTGGTTTCGGTTGGCGTACTGGTGCTCGTGATGGTGGGTAAAAAAATCTACTCCGGCGCGGTTCGGGCGCGCGCTTGACGCGTCCGCGAGGCCATTCTATAATGGATGCGCGGATTTGCGAATGAATCGCATTTTGCTTTGGCATTTGCCGGATGAAGCTGTAACGGCGGAAAGAGGGGAGCACGATGAAGGAAGCGACATGCGCCTGGCCTGCGGGTATGAAGAAAACCAAACAGCGCGAGAGCGTGCTCGCCGTACTGGAGCAGGCCGATCAGCCGCTCAGCGCCGTTGAGATCTGCGCGCGGATGGAAACGGGCGTGAAACCCGCTTGGCTTTCCACGGTTTACCGCGTGCTTGAGCAGTTCGTTGAAAGAGGAATTGTCATGAAAACGAGCGTACTCAACAGCGAGATGGCGGTGTATGAGCTCAACCGCTACCGCCACAAGCACTACGCCGTCTGCGTTAAGTGCCACAAGATGATCGCCATTGACGACTGCCCGATGAACAACGCCTTTCCCAAGCTGGAGGCGGAGGATTTTGAGATCATGGGGCATAATCTGGAGATATTCGGATACTGTAAGGACTGCAAGCAGGGAGAGTAGACGCGCGGCAAACACTCTGGATTGATTCAGAAAGACTGTAAGCAGGGAGAATAGACATTTCTTTTTATTACTGTCCGCATGCGCGCATACAAGTGAACGAAGACAAAAACGAACCTCCTGCGAGGTTCGTTTTTTTGTTCGGCGACAACAGGTTTGGTATTTAGGAAGCTTATTTTTTCGGCTTCGCCGCAAGGGAACGAAGGTAGATAAACGTAACCGCGAGCGCCAGAATGATCACGCAGGTCAGCACGGTGCTCACGATGGAGAGCAGGTCGTAGGTGACAAACGAAAACCCTTCCAGCGTGAAATTCTGGGTAACGGTCGTGCCGCTTTCGAGCACCTGCTGGGTGAACATGCTGTTTTGCAGCATATTTGCGCCCGCGTCTAAAAGCGCGAGAAGCCCGCAAACGAGATAGATCGTGCGCAAGAGTTTCCGCACGCGCGGCTGCTCCCGCTCCGGCAGGTCGAAAAAGCGGTACATCGTTCCGCTGCCCTTGATTGCGATATACAGCAGGTAGAACGCAACGATGAGCTGAAAGGAATCGAGAAACAAACTGGACAAAAAAAGACCTCCTTGGGTAAATACCGCCATCGATGTGGCGGATCATTCACCGCGCTACTATCATATCGAAAGAACGCCTGCGCGTCAAAAACAATCCGGCGCGGCGGAAAGCCGGGAAAGAGGAGACCGGCTCTCCGCCCGAACGCCGGATTGCGCGGAAAAAGCGTTGTTCAGCGGCCCATCCAGCCGCCGTCCACGATCAGGGTTGTGCCGTGGACATAGTCCGAAGCGGAGCTCGAAAGGAAGATCGCCGCGCCCACAAGGTCTTCCGGGTGTCCCCACCGTCCCGCGGGGATGCGGGTTGTAATCTGCTCGTTGCGCACAGGGTCGTTGACGAGAGCCACGTTCATCTCCGTATCGATATATCCCGGCGCGATGCAGTTGACGTTGACGCCGAGCTTTGCCCACTCGTTGGCGAACGTCTTGGTAAACTGCATGACCGCGCCCTTGCTCGCGGAGTACGCGGGTACACGGTAGCCGCCCTGAAACGAGAGCAGAGACGCAAAGTTGACGATTTTGCCGGAGCCTTTCTGCACCATGTGACGGCCGACTTCGCGGCAGAGCACGAATACGCTCTTTGCGTTGACGTTCATAACAAAGTCCCAGTCCTCGTCCGTAAAGTCGGCGCAGTTGTTTCTGCGTTGCGCGCCCGCGTTGTTGACGAGGATATCGATTTGTCCCCAGTCGGCAAGGATTTTTTCCACCAGCGCGGGGATTTTCTCCGGCTCGGAGAGGTCAAACGAATACGCTTCCGCGCGGACGCCGAATGAGCGGAACTCTTGGAGCACTTCATCGGGCATACTGCGGCAGATGCAAATCAGGTTTGCGCCGGCCTCGGCAAAGCCTTTGGCAATGCCGTAGCCGATGCCGCGGCTTGCGCCGGTGACGATTGCGTTTTTACCTTTGATATCAAACAGCATTTTTCTTCTCCCTAAAACCGAAACATCACTTTGATGGCGTCCGAAGGCTTGGTCAATAGGTCAAAACCCTTCTGCGCTTCTTCCGGCGGAAGCTCGTAGTTGACGAGGCGCTCGTAGAGGGGTTCCATGGCGCAGAGTTTTGCCGCGATCTGGAAGTCCTTATGCGTATACACGCGCGTAAACTGGATGGAAAACTCCTTGAACATGCCCTTTTGATAGTTCATGGCCGGGGGCTTTTTGTAGCCCGCTATGATCTCGATCTTGCCGCGAATCTTCACCACGTCCGGCAGGATATCCGCAACGGACTGATGCCCCGCGCAGTCGAACACAAAATCGTAGCCGTCGCCGTTTGTTTCTTTCATGAGCGTTTCCAACAGTTCCGGCCCGCTCAAAATGCAGTGGAAGCCGAGGCTTTTAGCAAACTCCAGCCGCACGGGGTTGGGCTCGCAGATGGTGATGTCGCTGGCTCCGAAACGCCGCAGGGTGATGGCGGTGGCAAGGCCGATGGCGCCCGCGCCGAACACCAGCGCGCTGTCGCCTGCCTGATACTGCGCCATGTGCAGCGCGTGGACGGCTACGGCGATGGGTTCGATGAATGCGCCGAGCTTTTCCGAAACCCCTTCCGGCACGGGAACGATCTTGTCGATGGGGGCAAGCGCGTATTCCGCCATGCCGCCGTCGCAGTCGATGCCGAGCAACTGCAGGGTTTTGCAGACGTGCGAATTGCCCGTTTTGCAGGGTTCGCAATGTCCGCAGGAGAGCAGCGGGTTGACCGTGACCAGAGAGCCTTTCTTCATGCCGGGGATATCCTGCTGAAGAATGCCGGAGAACTCGTGCCCCATGATCAGCGGGGCTTTCGCGCGCGGATGCGCGCCAAGGTAGATGGTGACGTCCGTTCCGCAGATGCCGGAGCAGACTACTTTGATGAGCGCCCAGCCCTCTTTTACCTGGGGGATGGGAAGGTCGCGCATTTCTACGCCGTTCGGGCCGGTAAACACGATTGCTTTCATTTAAACAAAATCCTTTCAGAATTAAGTGCGAATTAACATTTCATGCGAATCAACGGGGAACGGCGAAGCCGCGCCGTATTAAAAAATCAGAATTTATTGAGCTGGTTGAGCAGCGGCTTTCCGGTGAGAAAGCGCGCGGCCTCTTCGGCGGTCTTGGTCTTTAGGTCGGAGGACGCTTCCTCGGAATACCAGGCCATATGCGGCGTGAGCACGATGTTTTTTGCCGTGAGCAGCGGGCTGGAAAACGGCAGCGGTTCGAGCAGGGTAACGTCGATGCCCGCACCCGCAATCAGTTCTTGATTCAGCGCTTCGGCAAGGTCGCTTTCGTTTACGATTCCGCCGCGGGAAACGTTAATGAGCACGGCTTCCCGCTTCATCTGCCGCAAAACGCCCATATGGAAGAGGTTGCGGGACGTTTCGAGGTTGCAGTGCAGGGAGATCACGTCGCTTTCGCGCACGAGCGTTTCAAAATCCACGCGTTCAACACCATCCGGAACCGCGCGGTTCGGGTCGATTTCGCTGCCGAGGATTCGTCCGCCAAACGGGCGAACCAGCCCGGCAAAGCAGCTGCCGATGCGACCGAGGCCGACGACGCCGAACGTCATTTCCTGATAGCGGCGAATCGGGATGCTCTTTGCGTATTCCCATTCGCCGTTTTTAACGGAAGCGTCCATGGCGACGATCTTTCGCGTCAGCGCCATCATCAGCGCGAGCGCGTGGGAAGCGACTTCCTGCACGCCGTAGTCCGGCACGTTGCAGACGGCAACATGATGCCGCGTCGCCGCTTCGAGATCGATGTTGTTGACGCCGACGCCGTAGCGAACGACCATTTTGAGCTCCGGCAGGGCGGCGAACACCCGCTCTGTAAACGGCGCGTACTGGTTGACGACGGCTTCGTACCCTTGCAAATCGCGGATCAGGTCGTCCTCGGTTCTGCATTGAAACAGAACGTACTCCACGCCGTATCGCGCGCAGACGCGCTGTTCTTCCACCATCAGCAGGTGGTCGCAGTCGCTGATGGCAATGACTTTTTTATCCAATCTTCTGTCCTCCCGGAACACATGAATCTTTATCTGATGAAGTTACGCCGCAGGCGGAAGTATTGTTTCACGCGGACGGCTGTTGACAACGTAGATGCCCGCGCAGACGAACAAGAGTGCTGCGAGGTTTTTAAGCGTCAGCACCTGCTCGCCGAGGAACAGCCCGGAAAGCAGAACGCCGAACACCGGCAGCAAAAAGAAGTAAACCGAGACCGACGCTGCTTCGTAATCCCGCATGAGAAACGTCCATATGGTGAACGCCGTTGCGGAAAGCGCGATGAGGTACAAGAGCAGCGCAATGCCCGTAGGCGAAACCGCGCGGAGCCTTCCGCCGCCCAGAAAACCGATGGCGAGCAGGACGAGCCCGCCGAAGAACAGCTGGCTGCCGGTCAGCAAAAACGGATTTTCGTCTTGCGAGAGTTTTTTACTGATGACCGACCCCAGCGCAAAGAACAGCGACGAGGCCATGATCAGCAGGTCACCATTCAGCGTAAACCGGCTGGAAAGCCCGCCGCCGAGATTGACCACGATGATGCCGAGAAAACCGACCAGGCAACCGAGCAATTTTCGAACGGTGACCTTTTCCGCGCGGAAAAACGCCGCGGCAAGCAGCACAGTAAAGAACGTGGAAACCGAATTAAAGATTGCGCCGCGTGCGCCGGTGGTGTTGGAAAGCCCGATGTAAAAGCAGATGTACTGCGCCGTGGTCTGCACAAGACCCAACCCCAGAACGGGCAGGATATGCCGCTTCTGAATGGTGCGCGCTCCTGTTTTGACAAACAGCGAAATCAACAGTGTGACGATACCCGCGCCGGTAAAGCGGACGCCCGCAAAGAAAATCTGATCGAACGGCGCGCTGCTTTTAATGCCAAACAGCGGGTAGCTCAGCTTGACGCCGGGGATGGCCGTGCCCCAGAGGAAAATGCAGAACACCGCGAGGAAAAACAGCTTCACCTGCGAGCGCTGTTTCAAACCAGAAACGTTCGGACGCGCGCTCATCGCCGGATCCTGCCGGTTGCTTCTCCGGCGGCGAGGCGTTCGATTTCATCGGCATAGGAGAGGTTGAAATCGCGCTCAATGGTCTGTTTAAGACAGCTTGCGGCAGCCGCGAACTCCACGGCGTGCTGAGGATCGTATTCGTGAATCATGGCGTAGAGAAGACCCGCAGTAAACGAATCCCCGCCGCCGACGCGGTCGACCAGATGGATTTGGTATTCCTTGGAAAAATACGCTGTTCCGCCGGTATAGAGCATGCCGCTCCAGTTATTGTCCGAAGCGGAAACGCTCTCGCGCAGCGTGATGGCAACGCTCTTGAAACCGTAGATGCGGCTCAGTTCCGCCGCCGCGTTTGCGTAGGCTTCCCGGTCGATGGCGTCGCCCTGCGCGTTTTTACTCTCCGGCTTGACGCCGAGCAGCTTTTCGGAATCCTCCCGCCCGCAGACGAGGACGTCCACCAGCGGCATGAGGCGGCGCATGGTTTTGGAAGCCGTTTCCAAATCCCAGAGCAGCGCGCGGTAGTTGAGATCACAGCTCGTGAGGATGCCGCGCGCGCGCGCCTGTGCGCAGGCGGAAAAACACACGCCCGGCAGTTCGGAGCCGAGAGCGGGGGTAATGCCCGTAAAATGAAAATGCGTAACGCCTTCAAAAATCGAATCCCAGTCATAGTCGGACGGGGAGGAAGTGGCAAACGAGGTGAATTTTCGGTCGTAGACGAGGCGGGAGGGCCGCTGGGAAGCGCCTTTTTCGAGATAGTAAACGCCGATGCGCTCTCCGCCGTAAGAAATCAGCTTAACGCCGACGCCGAACTTTTTGAGTTCCGCAACCGCGCACTCGCTGATGAGGTTCTGCGGCAGGCGGGTGACGAACTCCGTTTCCACGCCGTTGAGCGCGAGGTTGACCAGAACGTTTGCTTCCGCGCCGGTATAGTTGATTTCGTAGCTGTCCGCCTGCAAAAAGCGTTGGTAGCCCGGGGGGCTGAAGCGCACAAGCAGATCGCCAAAACCGACTACTTTTGCCATCCCTTTTCCTCCGCGATCGTGTTGAAAATGGTGACCAGTTCACGCGCGGTCTTGGTCAGCGTGTCCCAGTCGCCCGCGAGGATGCGCGCCTTGTCGCAGAGCGTGCTGGAAATGCCCGCGCCCCGGCAGCCCGCGCGGAGAAAGTCGCCAAGGTTGTCGGCGGAGACGCCGCCGGTGGCGAGGAGCTTGACATGGTTGATGGGAGCCGTGATGTCCTTGAGGTATTTCAGCCCCAGATAGCTCGCGGGGAAGAGCTTTACGTAGTCCGCGCCCGCGTCGTGCGCGCTCATGATCTCCGTCGGGGTCATAGCCCCCGGAATGGAAACGAGGCCGAGGGATTTTGTGTGCTTAACAAGGTCGATATCCGTGTTCGGCGAGATGATAAAACCCGCGCCCGCGTCCTTGGCTGCGTCTACCTGTTCGCGCGTGAGCACCGTGCCCGCGCCGAATTGCATTTGGGGAAACGCCGCGCAGAGCTGAGAAATTCCTTCCGCGGTGCGTAAAACACAGTCCGGGTTGGACTGGTCGAACGTCACTTCCATGAGCTTCACGCCGCCTTTTTGCAGGGCGTTTGCCAAGCTGATCAGGTTAGCGCCATAGATTTTTCTGCAGATTGCGATGATGCCGTGCGCGGCAATGAGGTCGACAACGGAATCGGACATGAATTTGTACCTCGCGTTGGATAATATTGTTTAAACGAAACGTGATTCCATAATGTGGAACGCAATAATTATAGCGCGAAACGGGCGGGCTTGTCAATCCCGGTTTCCGCCGATTCGCAAAAACGCTGCGAGCTCCTGTGAAAAAAGGGATTCCCAAGGGAGAATTCCCTTGGGCAGGTGCTCGAGGGCAGCGCCCTCGAATAAAGCAAATATCAAAAAAAGCCTCCGCGAGAGCGGAGGCAAAAACTCAAATCCTTATTCCCTTGTGGCGGGATCCTGCGTGTATCCCATCCGCTTGGAAAGCTCCATGGACGCTTGCTTCATCTGCTGGTAGATGTAGTCGATAGAGAAGCTTTCGAACAACCCGCGGCCGGAGATACTCATTGCGGCCATGACTTTTCGAGTGTAATCGTAAATCGGCACCGCAAGGCAGCTGCTGCCGACGGTGTGCTCCTCGATATCCAGCGCGTAGCCGTGTTCGCGGGCAAACTGCACTTCGCGCGAAAAGGCCTCGTAGGAGGTAACGGAGTTCGGCGTGTAGGGCTTGTAGGAGAGCTGCTTGGCAATATGCTCAAACTCTTCTTCCGGCAGGGCGGACATCAGCACCTTGCCGAGCGCCGTACAATAGAGCGGTTCGCGCTTGCCAATCTGCGTATAGAGCCGAAGGCTGTTGAACTGCTCGGCGCGTTCCAGATAGACGACCTCGCTGTTTTCGGCGACGCCAAGGTAGGAAATTGCGTTGAACATGCTGGCCATTTCGTGCATGATGGGCGCGGCTTCGGTTTTAAGCACGATCTTGTTGAGGTAAAGGCTCGCAATCTCAACGAACTTGTGGCCGAGGAAATACGTGCTCGTGTCGGAGTCCTTTTCGATATAGTGGCGCGAGGCGTAGCTCGCCAGAATGCGGTGAATCGTACTTTTCGGCAGGCCGGTAGCGGCGGAAAGCTCGGCCAAACCCATTCCGCTTTCGGACGTTGCCAGCAACTCGATTAAGTCGAGCGCGCGATCCAGCACCTGTACGTGCGATCCGGAAGACCCTTCCATAAACACCTCCGACACTCTCTATGCTCCGGTTCTTCAGCGCGCATTTCCTTGTGTGGCTGGCGAAGAAAACGGAAGCCTGATACGGCGGCAATTCCTGCCTGCGGATGCGTTACGCTGTGATACCGCCGCAAATTTTTACAAATAGCATAATAACACAGTTTGTATACGAGCACAACACCCGTCAAAAAATACGGGCTTGCGGCGTACTTCGAGCGCCGCGACACGTCTGCAGCCGGGACGGCGCGTAAAGAAGCGCTCTATATGCCGCGCAGAGCGGGAAACCTTCCGGCGCCGGACGCGGCTGGTAGAAGCGAAGCCGTGGTACGGCCGGGGTTGAAAGTATGGTTGATTTGCATGGAAATGCAGAAGGGTTGCTGTAAAAAAGCACTGAAGAACGGGAAATCAAAACGTTTTTCTTGAATTTTTACGCTTTTTTTTCGGCTTTTTTTTAAAAATCCATAATCATAATAGAACAAAATGGCGAAAGAATTCGCGTTTCGTCAGTTCCTACGATATTATCTATACTCGCAGGCTAATTTTAGAATCGGGGGGTATTGACAGGGAAAAGCGCGTTGATATATGATGATTCCACAATGAATGAAAGCATTTCACGATGCGGAACGGAAAGCTCCGCGAACGGTTCATTCGAGAATGAAAACATTTCACGATACGGAACAACGGGTTCCATAAGCGAGCATCAAAACGCTTCCCTCTAACAATCCTTTGCAGCCAGAAATACTCCCCCTAAGCAAAAGGCGTTTAGCGCCGTTTGTATAATCAAACAAAACTCAAGGAGGAAGACAATGAAAAAGTTACTCTCTCTTGCACTGGTTCTGTGCATGGTACTGGCTCTTGTCGCTTGCACCGCAGCGCCTGCAGCCACGGACACTGCAGCTGCGGATACGGCCACCGAAGCCGCTGCTGCGGACGAAGCCCCCGCTGTTGAAACCCTGAAAATCGGCGTGGTCTGCCCCATCTCGGGTAACTCCGCAATCGCCGGCAAGTACATCACCCACGGTGTGCAGGTTGCCGAACAGGAACTCGGCGGCAAAATCACCATCAAGGGCGTCGATTACCCGGTAGAGTTCATCTACATGGATAACGAAGCTTCCGAAGAGAAGACCACCAACGTATTCCAGAAGCTGATCGAAGAAGAAGGCGTCATCGCCATCGTCGGCCCGGATATGTCCAAGTGCGCTCTGGCCGCCGGTTCCATCGCGCAGAACGCCGAATGCCCGGTCGTCTGCACGTTTGCAACGAACACCGCGGTCACCGAAATTGGCGACTACATCTTCCGCGCCTGCTTCATCGACCCGTTCCAGGGCAAAGTTGCCGCGACGTACTGCTGGGAAGCCGGCTATAAGACCGCCGCGATCCTCTTCAACAACGCCGACGCTTACGCCACCGGCCTGACCGACGCGTTTGTCGAGAGCTTCCAGGCGCTTGGCGGCACGATCGTTGCCAGCGAAGAATACTCCGGTTCCGACGTAAAGGACTACAACGTCCAGCTGACCAAGCTTGCAGCTACCGCGCCGGAATGCCTGTTCCTGCCGAACCTGCTTGGTGAAATGCCTCTGCAGATCCAGCAGGCCCGTGCGGTCGGCATGACCTGCCCCATCGTCTGCGGCGACTCCGCCGACACCCCCGAAGTGGCAGCCGTTGCCGGCGCCGCCGTGGAAGGCGTTGTGTACGTCTCCGCGTTCTCCGCGGAATCCACTGCCGAAGCGGCTGTGAAGTTCGTTTCCGCCTACACCGCAATGCATGATGGCGAAAGCCCGAACTCCAACGCGGAACTCGCTTACGAAGCCACCATGATGGTGGTCTATGCCCTCCAGAACGCAACCGAAGTCACCCGTACGGCCGTTCGCGATGCGCTCGCGAGCATCCAGGGCCTCGAAGTTCCGTCCGGTTTCATCTCGGTTGGCGCAGACCGCAACCCGATCAAGGGCGCAGTCATCATGGAATATGACGCGGCGGGCGTGTCCCACTTTGTGGCGGCTGTCAACCCCAGCTGAAATCAGCTATAATTAGGTAACTCATTTCCCCTGATTGATGGCGTTTAACGATGTGCCGGTTGCGTTTTACACCAGCCGGCACATCGCCGTCATCGGCTATTCAGCCGCAACTCTGTTCCACTAGAAGATTGGAGGCTTCTCAATTGTCCACTATCTTACAGTATTTGATTTATGGCCTTCAGTTAGGCAGCGTGTATGCACTGTTGGCGTTGGGCTATACCATGGTTTATGGTATCGTCGGCATGATCAACTTTGCCCATGGCGACTTCCTAATGATTGGTGCATTAGGCACGTTCTTTATCGCAAAGTTGTTTACCAATTTTCAAATCGACGGAACCTACCCGATGCTCGCGGTCGGCGCAATCATTCTCATCGCGATGCTGGGCACGGGATCCATCGGTATGGGAGTTGAAGCCATTGCGTACCGTCCGCTGCGCAATAAACCCCGCATGATCGCCCTGATTACGGCGGTTGGCGTTTCCATGTTCCTCGAAAACTTCCCCCGCGCGCTGTCCTTTATCGGCCCGAACCCGCGGTCTTTTCCGACGCTGTTCAAGGTCGTTCGCTATAGTTTCCTCGGCGCTTCCATTACCTCCACGCAGATTATCATGATCACGCTTGCCGCCGTCGTGATGGTCGGGCTCTACCTTCTCGTCAATAAGACCAAGATCGGCAGCCAGATGCGCGCGGTCAGCATGGATAAGGACGCGGCGGCCCTGATGGGTATTAACGTCAACCGCGTCATATCGCTGACGTTCTTCATCGGCGGCGCGCTGGCGGCGGTCGCAGGCATCTGTTATGCGAGCGTCTATCCGCAGGTCGAGGTTTACATGGGTTCCTGGCTGGGAACCAAGTCGTTCATCGCGGCGGTGCTCGGCGGCATCGGCGATATCCGCGGCGCGATGCTGGGCGGCTTTATCATGGGTATTTCTGAAATTTTCGCCACCGCCGTGAACTCCACGCTCGGTTACGCGGTCGGCTTTATCATTCTCATCGTGATTCTGCTTGTGAAGCCTGCGGGCATCATGGGCAAGCTCACGAAAGAAAAAGTCTGAGGAGGGCTGCATATGAATTGGAAAAGATTGCTCAAATCAGCCTATCCCGCGGCAATCGTCATTGCGCTGTATTTTCTGACGATGCTCCTGCTCAAGGTGGGGCTCTTCAATAAATACTACATTCAGGTCATGATGTTTGCGGGTATCAACATCATGATGACGGCGAGCCTCAACCTCGTCAACGGCTTTACAGGCCAGTTTTGCATCGGCCACGCGGGGTTCATGTCCCTTGGCGCGTACGGCGCCGCGGTCATCACCACAATGGTGTTCGACGGCAAGAACATTTCCGCGCTGGCGCAGACGCCGGTCTTTCTGCTCGGCCTGCTGGTCGGCGGGTGCGTCGCCGCGTTTGTTGGCGCGCTGATCGGCCTGCCCTCGCTCAAACTCAAAGGCG
Organism: Christensenellaceae bacterium; assembly: GCA_963674535.1. GTDB lineage: Bacteria > Bacillota > Clostridia > Christensenellales > CAG-138 > UBA7703. Next base: position 3,344,523 of record OY771363.1, read on the forward strand.
ACTATCTGGCCATCGTTACGCTGGCGTTCGGCGAGATCGTCCGCGCGGTTCTGCGGCTCATCAAACCCATCGGCGCTGCGCGCGGGATGATCGGAATACCGAACTACTCAACGCTGGCATGGATTCTGTTGTTTATGACGCTGACGCTGTATCTGCTCAAGAATCTGATCTATTCCCCCTACGGGCGGGCATTCATCGCGATTCGTGACAACGAGATTGCGGCCGACGTAATGGGAATTGACACCACAAAGTACAAGATCACGTCCTTCTGCATTGCTGCGTTTATCGCGGGCGTTGCGGGCGGGCTGTATGCCCACGTGCTGGCGTTCATCCAGCCGGACTCGTTCAGCTTTACCAAGAGCTCGGACTTTCTGGTGTTCATGTACGCCGGCGGCAGCGGTTCGCTCACGGGCTCCATTGTGGGTGCGGCGCTTTTGACGGTGCTGCCGGAAGTGCTGCGCTTCCTTTCGGACTGGCGCATTGCCGTGTATGCGGCCGTGCTGGTAATCGTCATGCTGTACCGCTCGGACGGACTCTGCGGCGGCAAGGAACTGCCGTTCATGCGCATCAAGCGCAATTCGCTGTATGAAAAGCCGATCTTTCCGCATAAGAACGGCAAAAATGAGCCCGCCGGCTCGAACCGGTAACGGCGAGAGGGGAGAGTATTCATGAGCATTCTTGAAGTAAAAAACCTTTCGATCATGTTCGGCGGCCTCTGCGCGGTGGATGATTTTAACCTGAGCCTCGAACAGGGCGAAATGGTTGCCGTCATCGGCCCCAACGGCGCGGGCAAAACCACCGTGTTCAACATGCTGACGGGCATCTACAAGCCCACCTCCGGCACGATTACGTACGAAGGCCGCAACATGGCGGGGCTGAAACCTTACCAGTTTGCGCAGGCGGGTATCACCCGCACCTTCCAGAACATCCGGCTGTTTTCCAACGCTTCGGTTGCTGACAACGTGAAAATGGCGCACACCATGCACAACAAGCAGAGCCTTGCGAGCTGCTTTCTGCGCACGCCCGCCATGCAGCGCAGCGAACGCGCGCTGGACGAGGAGGTTATGGCGCTGCTGGACGAGCTGAACCTTGCCGATAAAGCGGATTTCCTTGCCAAGAACCTGCCATACGGCGAACAGCGGCGGCTGGAAGTTGCCCGCGCGCTGATGACCAAACCCAAGATTCTGCTGCTCGATGAACCGGTCGCGGGCATGATCACCACCGAACTGGAAGAGATGGCGCGGCTTGTGGTGGATATTCGCAAGCGTTTCGACCTCACGATCATCTTAATCGAGCACCATATGAACTTCGTAATGCCGATTGCGGACCGCATCAAGGTGCTGGACTTTGGCAAGACCATCGCGGAAGGGCTCCCTGCGGAAATCCAGAAGAACCCGCGCGTGATCGAAGCTTACTTAGGAGGAGAATACGAAAATGGCAATGCTTGAAGTCAAGGATCTGCACGTTTCCTATGGTGCGATCAAAGCCGTTCAGGGCGTCTCCTTCCATTTGGACAAGGGCGAAATCGTAGCGCTCATCGGCTCCAACGGCGCGGGCAAATCCACGGTGCTTCGCACCATCTCCGGCTTGGAGCACGCAAAAAGCGGCTCGATTCAGTTTGAAGGCCGGGAACTGACCAAGATGAAAGCGCATAAAATCGTTGAACTGGGCATTGCGCACGTGCCGGAAGGCCGCCGCGTGTTTTCCGGATTGACGGTCACGGAAAACCTCAAGATGGGCGCAAACCTCGTCAAGTCGCCAGCGGAAATCCGCACGAGTTTTGAGCGCGTGTTCACCATTTTCCCGCGGCTCAAAGAGCGCGAAAAGCAGAAGGCGGGCACCCTCTCCGGCGGCGAACAGCAGATGCTCGCGCTGGGGCGCGCGCTGATGACCAACGGCAAGCTCCTGATGCTGGACGAACCGTCAATGGGACTTGCGCCGATCATCGTGGAGGATATCTTCCGCATCATCCGCCAGATCAACGAAACGGGCACGAGCATTTTGCTCATCGAGCAGAACGCGTTCCTCGCGCTCAAGACAGCCTCCCGCGCGTACGTTCTGGAAACGGGGCATATCAGCATGGAAGGCGAAGCAAAGGATCTGCTCGTGGACGAGCGCGTCAAATCCGCATACCTCGGCGCGTAACTTTGCAGCAGTTTGGAGTGGAACCGGAGGTTAACAAACCCGATTCCGACCACACGATTCATGGAATATTGATTGAGGATACACGAACATGGAGTTATCAAAATTAGCGCAGCATCTTGGGGGTTCGGCCATCCGCGCGATGTATAACGAAGCCCTGAAGATGAAAGATACCATCAGTTTTACCGTGGGCGAACCGGATTTTATTACCCCGAAGCCCATCATAGACGAAGCCTGCCGCTGCTGGGAGCAGGGGCTGACGCACTATACCCCCAACGCGGGCGTTCTGCCGCTTCGGCAGGCGATTGCGGAATACCATAAAAACGACCTCAACCCCGACCCGGAAACGCAGATAATGGTTTCCTGCGGGGCGACGGAAGCCATTCAGATGGCGCTCTTTACGCTGGTCGATCCCGGCGATGAAGTCATCGTCGTAACCCCCGCTTGGCCGAACTACTTTGGTCAGATCGGCATGACGGGCGCCATCCTCAAGGTGGTTCCGGCGTACGAAGAAAACAACTTTGTGCCCGACCCGGAGGATATCAAAAAGGCGATCGGACCAAGGACGAAGGTTATCATCCTCAACTCGCCTTCCAACCCCACGGGCGCGGTCATCGACAAGGCGACCTGCAAGGCGCTGGCGGATATCCTGCGCGAACGGGATATCTACGTCATTGCGGACGAAATTTACAGCCGCCTCGTCTACGACGAGGAAGGCTATACCAGCATCACCTCCTTCGATGGAATGATCGAAAATACCGTCTATATCAGCGGTTTTTCCAAGATGTTTGCCATGACCGGCTGGCGGCTCGGCTATGCCATCGCGCGGCCGGACATCATCCGCAACATGACCAAGCTCCACGAAAACGGTGCTTCCTGCCTGCCCGCGCCGAGCCAGATTGCCGCCGCGGTGGGGCTCAAGCAGTGCCTGCCGGAGATTGAAACCATGCGTAAAACGTATCTGGAGCGCAGAAACCTCATCTGCTCGCTGATTAACAGCACGCCAGGCCTCTCGATTCGCCCGCCCAAGGGCGCGTTCTACGCGTTCACCAACGCAAAAGAACTCTCCCGCGCAACGGGCATGTCGTCCATGGAGCTCTGTATGGATCTGCTCAAAAAGACCGGCGTGGTCACGGTTCCCGGCAGCGGGTTTGGAGACGTAGGCGAAGGGTTTATCCGCATTACCTACGCAACGTCCACGGAGAATATCAAGGCCGGATTCGAGCGGATCAACGGCTACGTCAGGGGGTTTGGGTTATGAGCGGCATTCTCGACCGCGTTTCCGCCATCGGCATTATGCCGGTGATTACTAAGATTGAATCCGTTGAGGACTGCAGTGCGCTTGCAAACGCGCTAAGCCTCGGCGGCATTCCCGCCATGGAGATTACCTTCCGCATGGAGAGTGCGGATACGTATATTCGCTATACCCGCGAGCACTATCCGGATATGGTGGTCGGCGCGGGCACCGTGATTACGATTGAACAGGCGAAGCAGGCCATTGCCGCTGGCGCACAGTTCATCGTAGCGCCCGGGTTGAACCCGGAGATCGTCCGCTTCTGCCAGCAGCAGGGCGTGGAGATTATTCCGGGAGTAGCAACGCCCAGCGAGGTGGAGCAGGCCATCGGTTTCGGCTTAAAGGTGCTTAAATTTTTCCCCGCGGAACAGAACGGCGGCATCTCCGCCATCAAAGCCATCTGCGGGCCGTACAGCGGCGTTGGCTTTATGCCCACGGGCGGGCTGAACCTCAATAACCTTGCCGAATACTTTGCGTTCGATCGCGTGGTCGCCTGCGGAGGAACCTATATGCTCGGCAGCCATATGGCAAAGCGCGAATGGGCGCAGATTACGGAGCTCTGCAAGAAGTCCGTCCAGGTCATGCTCAACCTCAAGCTTGCGCATGTCGGCGTCAACACCGAAAACGAAGAAACTGCGCGCAAAACCGCGTCTCAGCTTTCAAGTTTGCTGCGGCTGGATATAGCCAAAGACGGCGCAAACTCGGTCTTTGTGGATAAGTTTGTGGAAGTCATGAAGGCGAAATACCTCGGCAAAAACGGGCACATCGGCTTTTCAACGTCCTGCGTCGATCGGGCGGTGCGCTATTTTCAGGCAATGGGCGTGGAGTTCAACATGGACTCCGCCAAGTATGCCGCAAACGGAAGACTGAATGCAATTTACTTTAAAGAAGAAATAGGGGGCTTTGCGATCCACCTCGTCAACGCGTAACGGATCGTAAAGGGAAGATAGGAACGATGGCGAAAATTATAACATTCGGAGAGATCATGCTCCGGCTGATGCCGGAAGACGGACACCGCATCCTCCAGACCAACCGTCTGGAAGCAACCTTTGGCGGCGGCGAAGCGAACGTTGCCGTGTCCCTTGGCAACTTTGGCGAGAGCGTTGCGTATGTCACCGCCCTGCCGGAAAACCCGGTCGGACAGGCGGCCATCAGCAGCCTGCGTTATTTCAATGTGGATACGTCCCTGATTCTGCGTCAAGGCGAGCGCGTCGGCGTTTATTATGTGGAAAAAGGGCAGGCGCAGCGCCCGTCCAAGGTCGTTTACGACAGAAAACACTCCTCCATTGCTACGGCAAAGCGCACGGATTTCGACTGGGAAACCATCTTTGCCGGTTGCGAATGGTTCCATTTTACGGGCATTACGCCCGCACTTTCCGACGAACTGGCGGAAGCCTGCATGGACGCGGTCAAGGCCGCCAAGGCAAAGGGCATCACGGTGAGCTGCGACTTGAACTACCGCAAGAATCTCTGGAGCACTGACAAGGCGTTTTCCACGATGACGGCGCTGATGCCGTATGTGGACGTCTGCATTGCCAACGAAGAGGACGCCGAAAAAGTGCTCGCCATCAAGGCCAGCGGCACGGACGTCAACTCCGGCAAGCTCTCCTACGACGGCTATAAGGACGTTGCAAAAAAGATCATCGAGCGCTACGGCTGCAAAGCGGTCGCCATCACGCTGCGCTCCTCCATCTCCGCCAACGACAACAAGTGGGCGGGTATGCTCTGCGACGGCAAGGACTGCTATTTCTCGAAAGAATACGATATCCATATCTGGGATCGTGTCGGTGGCGGGGATTCCTTTGGCGCGGGGCTAATCTACGCCATGCGAAACGGTTATTCCACGCAGCAGGCGATTGAGTTTGCCATTGCGGCGAGCTGCCTTAAGCATACGATACAAGGCGACTTTAACCGCGTGACGCTGGACGAGGTTAAGTCCCTGATGAACGGTAACGGCACGGGACGCGTGCAAAGATAACCGAAAATCAAACCTGATAGGAACAGGCCGTTCGGCAAGGCCCGGTGGCCTGTTCTGTTTTTTGAACAACCATTGGTCATTCATGTTGAGGGGGAGAGTAAATCGTGAAAAACGCCGTAAAGGAAAAGATGCTGGCGGGGGGTAAAACCCTTGGAACGTTTTTTGAGCTTGCCAGCGGCAATGTTGCCGAGTGCATCGGCCTTTCCGGACTGGACTACCTGATCATCGACAACGAGCACGGCCCCCATAACCCGGAAACCACGCTGGAATTCGTCCGCGCGGCGAAACTCTACGGCATTACACCGTTTGCGCGTGCAAACGAAATTTCTCGCCCGGCCATCCTCAAACTGCTCGACGCGGGTGCGATGGGTTTGATCATTCCCTGCGTAAAAACCGTGGAGGAAGTTGAAAAAATCGTCGAATACGGCAAGTACGCGCCGCTTGGCGCGCGCGGCGTCGGCGCTACGGCTGGCAGCGGGTATTGGTACGAGGATTACGCGCAGCATGGATTCGAGCACTATTTTACGGTATCCAACCGCGAAACAATGCTTCTTCCGCAGTGCGAAACCGTCGAGTGCCTCAATAACATCGAAGAGATTGTCAAGGTCGAGGGCATCGACGGCATCTTCGTCGGCCCGTTCGACCTCTCAACCGCGCTGGGAAAGCCGGGCGAGTTCGGCGACCCCGTCGTTAAGGACGCGATTTCGCACGTGCAAAAGGTCTGCAAGAACGCGGGCAAATTCTCGTTCCTGTTTGCGGGTACAATAGAGAAGGCGCGCGCGGGGTTTGCCATGGGGTACGACAGCATCACCTACGGCACGGACGCCGCGGTGCTAACGGACGCGTACCGCGCGGCGCAGCAAGCGATTTTGGACATATAATCAGGCAACAACGGCCGGCCGAATGCCGGCGTTTTTGCGTCCGGCGGCAGGAGCGAGCCGCCGGGCAGGGCAATATATTATTTTTCAGCCAATCAGGAGGGCATTCATGAACGCGTACATTGAGCGGGTAATCAACGATGTTCGGGCAAAGAACGGCGGGGAGCCGGAGTTTCTGCAGACGGTGGAGGAAGTGTATTCCACGCTGGATGCGGTGGTGGAAAAGCACCCGGAATACGAAAAGCTGGGTCTGCTGGAACGCATGGCGGAGCCGGAGCGGGCGATTTCGTTTCGGGTCACTTGGGTGGACGACGCGGGAAAGGTCAACGTAAACCGTGGCTACCGCGTGCAGTTCAACGGCGCAATCGGGCCGTATAAAGGCGGCTTGCGGTTCCATCCGAGCGTAAACCTTTCGATCATGAAGTTTTTGGGATTTGAGCAGACGTTCAAGAACAGCCTAACGAGCCTGCCGATCGGTGGGGCGAAGGGTGGCAGCGACTTTGACCCGCGCGGCAAGAGCGACGGGGAAGTGATGCGCTTCTGCCAGGCGTTCATGACGGAGCTGTACCGGCATATCGGGCCGGATATCGACGTTCCCGCGGGCGACATCGGCGTTGGCGGGCGTGAAATCGGTTTCTTGTACGGCCAGTACCGCCGGGTCAAGGGTGTGTTCGAAAACGGCGTATTGACCGGCAAGGGCATGAGCTACGGCGGCAGCCTAATAAGGCCGGAAGCGACGGGCTACGGCGCGGTGTACTATGTAAACGAAGTGTTCGCGCATGAAAGCGACACGATTAAGGGCAAGACCTTCGCGCTCTCCGGCTTCGGCAACGTCTCTTGGGGCGTGGCAAAGAAGCTCGAAGAGCTGGGCGCAAGAGCGGTTACGCTTTCCGGCCCGGACGGCTATATCTACGATCCGGCCGGTGTGTTGGGCGAAAAGGTGGAATACCTGCTCGAAATGCGCAACAGCGGCAGAGATCGCGTGCAGGACTACGCCGAAAAGTTCGGCTGCGAGTTCCACGCGGGCAAGAAACCGTGGGGCGTCAAGGCGGATGTTTACATGCCGTGCGCAACTCAAAACGACGTCAACCTCGAGAGCGCAAAACTGATTGCAAGCAGCGGAGCGCGGTACTACATCGAAGTGGCGAACATGCCGACCACGAACGAAGCGTTGGGATATCTGATGAGCCAGAAGCACCTGATCATCGCGCCCAGCAAGGCGGTCAACGCGGGCGGCGTGGCGACGAGCGCGCTGGAGATGAGCCAGAACTCGATGCGCTACAGCTGGACGGCGGAAGAAGTCGATCAGAAGCTGCATGCGATCATGAAAAACATCCACGACAATTCGGCCAAAGCGGCCAAGGAAAACGGCCTCGGCTACAACCTGGTCGCCGGCGCGAACATCGCGGGGTTTGCCAAAGTCGCAGACGCCATGATTGCGCAGGGGATCTTCTAAGGAGTTACGAACGCCCGCTTCCAATGGAAGCGGGCGCTTTTTATCGGATCCGAATCGCCGTATTGCAGCGAATGTGCACGCGGGTAAATATAAGTGACAAAACACGCAATAGTGTATATAATTTTACCATAACATGAGATTCTCTTTCGGGCGGAAGAAATCACTCACACTACCGATACACAGCAACCGTTTTCAACGCTAGTTCATCATTGAAAGGGGCGGGGTCGGTATGAAGCAGCTGCGGGACGTCATACGTTTTTTTGGTCTGTCTATGCTTACGATGGTTGTTATCGTCATGGCGTTTTTGGGCTTCCGCTCTCAGATGAAATCCAGACTGCTGGAAAACACCTTTCAGCGGCTTACGGAAGCCGCCCAGCAGCAGGCTGATACCATTCGCGAGTTCTTTGATGTCACGGAAAAGCGAATGGAGATCATCGCAAAATACGGCTCCGACCCAGCGCACCGCGCCGTTGTGGAAAGCATGCTTGGCCAGCTGACCGGCGGCCAGGGCATGGCGTGGGCGGCGCTGATCGACCGGGACGGGAAATTCAAGCTGGAAAGCGGCAGCACGAGAGACGTTTCCGGCGAAGAATGGTTTCAAACCTGTTTGAGCGGCGAAACCGTTATTACGGTGGGGCGGATCGGCGAGCTGACGCCAAACGGAATTCTGGTTGCCGTGCCGGTTCAGGAGGACGGATTTATTATCGGTGCGCTTGTTGCGCGGATGGATCGGGACACGATTTCCGGCCTGACGCAGACCAGCGCGTTTCAGGGGTACACCTATGCGCTGCTGTCGGATGCGGCGGGCGACGTGTTTTCCGTTGCCGATCAGACCACGCAGGAGACCTACTCGTTCAACATCTTCGACGAATTCGCCTCCGACGCGGCGCTGCAGGGCGATATGACCAAAGCAAAACTGAAGGAGTCGTTCTACAGCGGCGAAACCACGACGGCAACGACGCTTCGCGGCGGAAAAACCTATTACTCTGTCAATGTTCCGATTGGAATTGAAGACTGGTTTTTTGTTCTGGCGGTTCCGGGCAGCGTTGCAGACGAGCTGAGCACAAAGATCATTACCTACGTGCTCGTAATGCTCTTTTTGGTCATCCTTGTGCATACCTCGGTGATCTTTGAAGCGTATCGCCACGAAAAAGATGCGGTTTGCGTCCTCGAGCGGGATAAGGAGTTGCTGCGCCAAAGCAGCGAGCTTTACACAATGGTCAACCGGCTCTCCAACGAGGTTCTCTTTACGGTGAATATGGAGGATGGCAACATTCAGTTCAACGACTGCTTTGAAGCCATGTTCGGCATGCCCGCGCCCGCTTGCTCGCTGGATCATATCGAGGACTGCTACCAGCTGATCTTCGAACCCGACCGGCCGATCTTTCTGCGGTTTATCGAGCATATGAACGCCGGTGCGCCGGAAACGCACGAGGAACTGCGCATGAAGAACTCACGCGGCGTCGTTCGCTGGAAACGGCTCGAGATCTATGCGGTGTTCGACAGCGAAGGCCGCTCACGGCAGGTTGTCGGCAAGATTACCGATATCCACCGCCAAAAGCAGTCGCTCCAGCGTCTCCGCAGAAAGGCGGACAGCGATCCGCTCACGGGCTTACTGAACCGTGGCGCAATGGAACTGCATACCAAGGCGTTTCTGCAGGGCGAAGGCAAGGAAGAGACCCACGCGTTTTTGATACTGGATTTTGACAACTTCAAGCAAGTCAACGATACGCTCGGCCATTCGGAAGGCGACCGCATGCTCATCGAGTTTGCGCACGCGGTGAGCCGGCTGTTCCGTGCGGGCGACCTCATCGCCCGGCTGGGCGGGGACGAGTATACCATGTTCATGAAGTATATCGACTCCGACCAGAACGCGCTGGAAAAAGGGGACCAGGTGCGCGGCGCCATGACGAGCATCAGCGCGGCGTTCGGCGTGCCGGTCACCGTCAGCGTCGGCATTGCAATCTACAAACGCGACGGGAGCACGTTTGACGCGCTCTATAAAGCGGCGGATTCCGCGCTCTACCGCGTTAAAAAATCCGGCAAGAATGCCTGCGCGCTCTTCAGCGAACAGGTAACGGCCGAACCTGCGGAATCAATAGAAACGGAGGATCAGGACAACGGAACAACCAACGACTAGGGTGAAACTCACCAAGAAGCAAAACGTCATGCAGGGGTTTAAATTTCTGCTCTTTTCCTGCTCGGCGGGCGCGATACAATTCGCGTCGTTCACGCTTCTCAACGAGACGATCCATTGGGACTACTGGCCGAGCTATCTGATCGCACTGACGCTTTCGGTGCTCTTTAACTTCACCGTCAACCGAAAGTTTACGTTCAAGTCCGCCAAGAACGTGCCGCTGGCGATGATGCAGGTAATCGGCTACTACCTCGTGTTTACGCCGCTTTCCACCTGGTGGGGCGAAGCGCTCACGCAGGCGGGCTGGAACGAGTATATCGTCCTGTTCGGCACCATGGTGATCAACCTCGTAACCGAATTCAGCTTTTACCGGTTTGTGGTATACCGCAACCACCTCTTTACCAACAAGGCAGGCCAGCGCGAGTTGGCTGAGATGACACTGGAACCGGAAAAACCCGCCGAAGAAACGGCAGAATAGAAAAACGCCCCTTTCGGAGCGTAAAGCAAGGTTCCCTGAATGCCGCTTGGCGTTCGGGGACTTTTTTTATGCGATCGGCTTGAACCCTTCGCCGTGGACTTCCGTTGCGTCGGTAACAAAGAGGAACGCCTTGTTGTCGATTGCCTTGACGGCTTTGAGCGTTTGCGCGAACATGTTGCGGTGCGTCACGAGCATGAGCACGTGCTTATCCCGCTTGGTGTAGCCGCCGCGTCCCTGCAGAACCGTAACGCCGCGGCCAAGCTCGCCGGCCAGCTGTGAAAGGATATCGTCCCCGCGTTCGGTGACGATGTAGATCACCTTGGCGTGATCGACACCCTGCATAATAGCGTCGATGGTGCGCGTGGTAACGAAGATGGTCACGATGGAATACAGCGCAACTTCAATGTCCCGAAACACCAAAACCGCGAAGACCACGACGGTTGCGTCAACTATTAACAGCAGTGAACCGACCGAGAGATTCGGGAACGCGCGGTTGAGCAGTAAACTGATTAAATCTGTGCCGCCGGTGGTCGCGCCGCGCACAAAAATCACGCCCATGCCGATGCCGCATAGTACGCCGCCGAGCACGGCGGCCAGCAGGATGTTATTGGAATAGGGCGGCAGAAACACACCGAAAAGGTCGATAAACCCCGAAAGCAGAAGGGTTGTGACAATGGTTTTCACCAACGGGCGAATCCCCAGTTTCCACCAGGCAAGCCCGATTAAGGGAACATTGAGCGCAAGTGTCCATGCGCCGACGGAGAGCGGCGTAATATGCGCCAGCGCGGTGGCGAGGCCGCTTACCCCGCCGGGAGCGATGTTGTTGGGAATGGTAAACAGCACCAGCCCCGCCGCGACAAGCGCGCTGCCGAGCACGATGGCGACGATATCAAAAAACCAGGCGCGAAAAGACTGCTTCATATGCTTGCTTCAACTCCCTTGGACAGATGCACAGGACTGTGCATACGATGTGAAAATTCAAGACAAAACCGATTAATTTTTTCAAAAACACGTAAAACCGCTGAAAACGGTGTATTTTTATACGCACCAGAGCGGAAATCGCGCCGCAAACCGGAGCCTGCGGCGCGCTGCGTCCGATTGGTAAAGGTTACGGGTTCAGCCCTTTGAGCGATTCGGGCAGGAAGAGGCCGTCCTTGCGGATCAGCTGGCCGTCGAACCAAATTTCGCCGCCGCCGAACGCCGCGGTCTGGATGCAGACGATGTCCAGATGCAGCTGGGACTTGTTGCCGTTGAAGGCGTCCGCGTAGGCGCAGCCGGGGGTCAGGTGGAACGAGCCGCCAATCTTTTCGTCGTAGAGCGTGTTGCCGATGGAGCGCGTCACGGCATTGTTGACGCCGATTGCGAACTCGCCCAAGTAGCGCGCGCCTTCGTCCGCGTCCAGCATTTCGTTGAACCCGGTAACGTCGCCGTCGCAGGTGGCTTCCTCAATACGGCCGTTTTTGAACACGAGACGCGGGTTATCGAAGCGCTTTCCGTAACGCATTGCAGGCGTATTATACTGCACAAAGCCGTTTGCGCTTTCGCGTACGGGAGCGGTGTAAACTTCGCCGTCGGGAATGTTCAGTTCGCCGTGGCAGGGGATCACGGGTATATCTTTAATAGAGAACGTCAAATCGGTGCCGGGGCCTTTGATGTGCACAAGATCGGTCTTTTCCATGAGCGCCACGAGCGGCTCCATGTCCCGCGCCATCTTTTCGTAGTCCACCAACGCGGCGGAGAGGAAGAACTCGAAGAAGTCGTCATAGCACATGCCGGCCTTCTGGGCGTCCGCCTTGGTCGGCCAGTGCAGGTAAACCCAGCGGCGTTCGTCTATGATGCGGTCGCGCAGTTCGCGGCGGAGATTGCGATAGTAGGTCATTGAGCGCGTGTCCACGGCGGAGAGCTCCGCGTCGTTTTCGTCCACGCCGATATCCACATGCGCCACCATGTGATCCCAGTACTTGGTTTCCCACTCGAGCTGGGCGTCGATGGCGGGTTTGGACTTTTCCGGATGCTCCGGGTCGATAAAGCCGAAGAATAGGCGGGCGATTTCGTCGTCCACGAGCTTGACAAACGGCACCGAGCCGATGGCGTGGGCGCGCTTCTGCAGCGCCTTGATGAGAGGCTTTGCGGGCACCCCGCCGTTGATTTCAAAAAGCTCGCCCGGTTGGAGCTTGAGAGAATAGTTCAATAAGAGATCGGCAAGCCGGTCCAGTCGTTCGTCGCGCATAACAATCCTCCTTATACACTCTGTCCCTTATTCTATAGCAAACAAAGCCGCACTTCAACACCGCAAAAACTTTGCATAAAAAAGTGCAAAGGTGATTCCTTCGCACTTTTTGCTGTCGAGTTATGAAATGAATACTCTTGCGGGGTTAAGGGGCGGTCAGCCCTTTACGGGGTTTGGGGCAGCGCCCCAAGTTTAATCCGGTTTTGGGGCGGAGCCCCAAGGTTTATTACGCGTTTGGGGCGGAGCCCCAAGAATCCCCTTAGTTCCTTCTCGTGCGGTTGGCCAGCGCGAGCAGCCGCAGAAAGCTCACCAGCGACGCGACCGCCGCCCAGACGTAGGTCATCGCGGCGGCGTTTAAAACCTTCTTTGCGCTGTCGCTTTCCTCGTAGGTGATGTAGTTGCCCTCCTCCAGCATACGCAATGCCCGGCTGGACGCGTTGAACTCGACCGGGAGCGTCACCACCTGAAACACCAGCATCGCGCCAAAGAGCACGACGCCGATCATCGCGAGGTTGTAGCTGCCCATCATGAGCCCCAGGATCACGATCCATGGCGCGGCATAGGAACCGATGCTTGCCACCGGCAAAATCGCGTTACGGAGCCGTATGGGGGCGTAGCGCTCCTCGTGCTGCATCACATGGCCGATCTCATGCGCCGCAACCGCCACGGCGGCGATGGAGCTGCTGCCGTAGACCTGCTGGGAAAGGCCTACGATTTGATTCTTGGGGTCAAAGTGGTCGGTGAGCGACCCCTGCACGGCCGTAATCTGCACGGAACTGCCTGCGCGGTTCAGCAGCGCTTGCGCGACGACTTCCGCGCGCATGCCGCTTGCAATGGGCGTCTGTGCGTATTGATTAAACGTCTTTTGCACGCGGTTCTGGGCAAACAGGCCGATGCCCATGACCACGAGCAGAAGAATGATATAGATCGAGTCGGTTGAACCGTAGCCAAAATACATGGTATTCCCCCTCCTTTGGTTCGGTATCAGTATAGCATAGTTAATATTGCGGTACAGCGCTTTTCACGATCGTTTGAATTTCTTACAGGTTTTGTACAAAATTGCCGTAAGCATCAGGCTTTTTGCGTTTCACTCATCAGCGAACCGCAATTGCGCTTTTGCCCAAAATCCCCCTTTTCACGGCGGTAAAATGTGGTATACTAGCAAGAAATCCAAAGAAACATATGAGGTTATCGCCATGACGCTCAAATTGTCACAGATTCAGAAATCGCCGGAAGCGTACGCGGGCAAGATCAGCGTATGCGGCTGGGTGCGCACCGTGCGCGAGGGCAAGACCCTCGGCTTTGTCGAACTGACCGACGGGAGCTGCTTTACGCCCGTCCAGATCGTGTTTGAGCGCGACGATCGAAATCTTGGCAACGGGCTGTCCACCGGCTGCGCAATCGCGGTTGAAGGCGAGCTCGTGATTACGCCGGACGCGCCGCAGCCGTTTGAAATCCGCGCGAACGAAATCGTGCTCGAAGGCGCGTGCCCCAGCGATTATCCCCTGCAGAAGAAGCGGCATACGCTCGAATACCTGCGCACCATCCAGCACCTCCGCCCGCGGACGAACACCTTCCAGGCGACGTTCCGCGTGCGCTCCGTTGTTGCCGCGGCCATTCACGAGTTCTTCCAGCAGCGCGGGTTTGTCTACGTCCATACCCCGCTGATCACGGGTTCGGACTGCGAAGGCGCGGGGGAGATGTTTCAGGTAACGACGCTGCCGCTCAAGGACATGCCGAAGGATAAGGACGGCAACATCGATTTTAGCGGCGACTTCTTCGGCAAGCCCGCCAACCTGACCGTCTCCGGCCAGCTCTACGGCGAAGCGTTCGCGCTGGCGTTTCGGGATATCTACACGTTTGGCCCGACCTTCCGCGCCGAGTACAGCTTTACCGCGCGCCACGCGGCGGAGTTCTGGATGATCGAACCGGAGATGGCGTTCTGCGACCTCGCGGGGGATATGGACGTCGCCGAGGCGATGATCAAGTACATCATCAAAACCGTGCTCGACCGCTGCCCGGCGGAGATGGAGTTCTTTAACCAGTTCATCGACAAAGGCCTGCTGGAACGACTCCAGAACGTGCTCCAGAACGACTTTGTGCGCCTGAGCTACACAAAGGCCGTCGAACTGCTTAAAGCCTCCGGCGTGGAGTTCAAATACCCCGTGGAGTGGGGGCTGGAACTGCAGACCGAGCACGAGCGTTACCTCACCGAGCAGATCTACCATGCGCCGGTGTTCGTGACCGATTACCCCAAGGACTTCAAGGCGTTCTATATGCGCCTCAACGACGACGGCAAAACCGTTGCCGCTTCCGACCTGCTGGTGCCGGGCGTTGGAGAAATCATCGGCGGCAGCCAGCGTGAAGAGCGGCTGGACATGCTCGAAAAGCGCATCGAGGAGCTCAAGATGGATATCAGCCAGTACGGCTGGTATCTCGAACTGCGCAAGTTCGGCGGCGTCAAGCACGCGGGTTTCGGGCTCGGCTTTGAGCGCATGGTCATGTACGTCACCGGCATGCAGAACATCCGGGACGTGCTTCCCTTCCCGCGCACAACCGCGAACATGGAGATGTAAAACACTTGCATTGACACAGCGCGCCGGCGGAACAATTCAGCCGGCGCGTTTTTTATCAGCGAATTTTTTCAAAGGGAGACTGCGATGCTGAAGAAACTGACAAAAGAGGATGCCGCCTATGCGGCGGAGCGCTGCTGGGCGCTGTTTCAGGATCCGGCGTCGCGCTGTTACCCGATCCATGAATGCCAAGAGAATATGGAGCGCTCCTTTGCCGCATTCTGCGAATACGAGAGCGGAACGATTTTGGGGTACTGGGCGGGGGATACGCTGGCGGGCGTCTGTGAGCTGTATTTCGAGAAAGAGACGCGTTATCTGCGGGTGACCGCTCTTTACGCCTGGGATGCCCCTGACGCGGCGCTGGAAGCGTTTCTAGGCTATATCGACGCCGCGTTCAAAGGATATGAGGCAAACGTTGGCGCGCCGCCGGAGAACGCCCGTCTGGCGGCTGCGCTGGCAAAGCACGGCTACGCTGCAGGGGAGACGCGTTTCGACCTCAGGTACGAAGCGGTGGCGCGCACACCACAGGAAACTACCATGCAGGGTATTACCCTGCTGGAAGACGAAACGGACGAAGGATTCGAAGAATACGCGCCGCTGCACGACGTCTGGTTTCCCAATGATTACTGGAGTTCTGCCCGCTTCCGTGAACTGCAGGGCGATTGGCAGGCGTTTACCCTGCGTGGTAAAACGGGAATCGAAGGGGCGCTGATCGTCCTTCCCGGCCACAACGCAGCGGAGGTTTACGCCCTGCACGCCGAAAGCGAGCAGGCGGCGAGCGCCTTGCTCAAGGCTATGCTCTGGCAAAACGAAACGGCGGAGTTTGGAGTCAACGAGATCGTCTTTCTGGCGCAAGCGGAAAACGAAACGCACCTTCAGGCAGCGCTCGCCTGCGGGTTCACCCTGTTCGGGCGGTATACAGGCTGGAAGAAAACGATCGAGTAAACGCAAAAAAAGCATCGCGGCGCGATGCTTTTTTTGCGTTGGAATATGCGTCTTTTCAGGTATCGTCACGGTGAGACGGACGCTGGCTGGCGGCGTTGATCTTCTTCCAGCGGGCGGCTTCCTCGGCGCGCTGGCGCATATGCCGCGCATAGTGGCGGTTGTCCGCAATGGTGGCGATGGCAAGCGTGGCGACCGTCAGGCTGAAGAGAATGATATAGACCGTGCTGATGCCGCTGGTTAAAAAACCCATGTTGGGGTTATAACGGTGCAGGATAGCCAGCGTGATAAACACGCCGGCAAAAATAACGCTGATATGCGCAAGAACCGAACGGAACTTTCTCATGCGGGGTCATTGCCTCCAAAATAGATGATATCACTGATGGCGCGCCCGTCTTTATAGGGCTGGTTGACAACCTGGTTTTGAAACACCATCATGGCGGACTGGCCGCCGTCGAGGTTATAGGCGTCCACGCAGCCGAACGAGAGGAAGAGCTCGGAGAGTTCGTCCAGCGTCATGCCGCGCGAATACCCGCCCTGACGGCCGTCCACGACCACGAGGCAGTAGTGCCCCGGCTCGTAGTAGCCGATCGCCGCGCGCGGGTTATGGGCAATGATGGCGTCGGTGGTGTTGTAGCTGCTTGGAACTGCGCCGTTATCGATCAGTTTTGGCCCGAACGTCCAGCCCTGATACGCGCCGCGTGCAATGACGGCGTCGAGGTCGAAGTCGGCCTGATAATAGCTTTCCATCACGCCGTCGGCATAGAGAATGCAGACGTCCCCGTCGCCGTTGTCGCGGTAGAGGTTGCCGTTGCGAATGACGATGCTCTGGCTGCTCGAGCCGTAGGTATCTCCTGTGATGGCGACGACCGCGTTGTTGTGGGAAGCGATCGTATCCGGCATTTCGTAGAGCCCGCGACCGAATTTATCCTTAGCGAACGCGGTTTTAAACTCTCGAATGTTGCGAATCCAGATGTCGGCTAAATAATAAACCGCATCGTCGGTGTGGCCTTCGGTCACGACAACGCGCAGGGTGTCCGTTTGATAGACGCCGATTGCGTTTTCCACGTTCGGCTCGTCCGTTGGGAACGTTGCGGAAAAATCGCCCGGCGCGGGCGTTGCCGTCGGCGCGGGGGTTGCGGTAATTTCGGGCGTTTGGGTGGATTCCGGCGCAAGCGTCGGCTCCTCGGTTGCAACCGCCGATACGGCGGGCGTCGGCGTTGCGCCGAACACAATATTGCGCAGCGGTTCGCCGCTGTCCAAATCGAGCATATGATGAAACAGCGTGAAAATCAGCAGCATCACGCCGATGCCAAGCAGATCCAGCAGGATGACAAGCGGTGCGGGCAAGGGTTTTTTCGGAAGCATGGCGCGTCCTTTCAACAACTCAAATTCCATAAGACGCCTTTGGCGATCTTACCGAAAAGGATGCTTAGATGATATCCGCGCGACTTGAAAAAAGCAATCGTTGACGCGGAAAGCAACAATAAATTCACAAATGTTGGGAAGTATTGACAAATTGATGCGAGGTTTCTGCGTAATCGTCTGTATAAAAAAACGCCGAGGGCGTTTCCGTCCTCGGCGCGTCTGTGGCAAAAACGAGAGAATAATCCGGCTTACCCCGGGCGAGAAGCCGGGGCAAACCCAGCGAAAAACGTTTACTCCGCTATGGAGAGGGCGACCTGCATCATGTCGTGGAAGGCGCTCTGCCGCTGCTCGGCTGTGGTGACCTCGCCGCCGATGAGCAAATCGGAAATCGTGCAGATGGCCAGCGCTTTCTTGCCGGAACGCGCGGCGTTCATATAGAGAGCGGCGGCTTCCATTTCGACGGCGAGAACGCCGAGCTTTGCCCACTCCAGCGTGCCTTCGATGCCTTTTTCCGAATAGAACATGTCGCTCGAGAGCAGGTTGCCGACCTTATAGCGCAGGCTGCGCTTTTCGCACTCGTCCACGGCTCTGCGGAGCGTGCCATAGTCCGCAATGGGCGCGTAGCTTCCGCTGATGCCGTACTGCGAAAAATAGCTGGAGTTCGTGCAGGCGCCCTGACCGATTACGATATCGAAGAGCTTTAAATCGGGGTGCATGCCGCCCGCCGAGCCGATGCGGATGATGGTTTCCACGCCGAAAATATTGAACAGCTCGAAGGAATAGATGCCCATGGAAGGCATGCCCATGCCGCTTGCCATGACGGAAACGCGTTTTCCTTCGAAATACCCCGTATACCCCTGTACGCCGCGAACGTTGTTGACGAGCTCGTAATCGCTCAAATACGTTTCGGCGATGAACTTGGCGCGGAGCGGGTCGCCGGGCATTAAAACGGTCTTTGCAAAGTCTTCCGGACTGCAGCTGATATGCGGCGTTATGTTTGCGCTTTTCATTGAAATATACCTCCGAACAGTTGTTGCGTTTTTTAAAATTGGAACAATTTTGAGTATATCATACCAGGCACCGAATTGCACAGCGGGACAAAGCACTTGACATCCTTTTTTCAGCTGGACTAAACTGTCTTAACGCCATTCGATCTGGCTGGAAGGAGCGAAACAATGCCTAAATCATTTATCCCGCAGGGGTACCATTCCAAGCTTGGCCTGTACGATACGCAGAATGCAATCGAGGTCATCAAGAGCACGTTTCTGGAGTCCCTCTCGGCAATGCTGCGTCTCAAGCGCGTCTCCGCGCCGCTGTTCGTCAACCCCGCCGAGGGGCTCAACGACAATCTCAACGGCGTCGAGCGGCCGGTCTCGTTTGACATACCTTCCACAGGTGGTAGCGGAGAGGTCGTTCAGTCGCTCGCAAAATGGAAGCGTTATGCGCTGGGCAGATACGGTTTCCGGCCCGGCAAAGGACTGGTCACGGATATGAACGCCATCCGCCGGGACGAGGCGCTGGATAACCTCCATTCGGTCTATGTGGATCAGTGGGACTGGGAGAAAGTAATCACGCCGGAAGAGCGGACGGAAGAAACGCTCAAACAAACCGTGCTCAGCATCGTGGACGCTATCTATTATACGCAGCAAGTCATCTGCGCAAAGTACGACGCGCTCACTCCGTTTGTGCGCCGGGATGTAACGTTCGTCACAGCGCAGCAGCTGCTTGATCTCTACCCCGGGTTGGAACCGAAAGAGCGCGAATACCGCTTTGTCAAAGAGCACCCGACCACGTTTGTAATGGGTATTGGCGGCAAACTCTCCGACGGAAAGCCGCATGACGGGCGCGCACCGGACTACGACGACTGGGCGATCAACGGGGATATTCTCTTCTATAATCCTCTGCTCGACTGCGCGTTTGAAATCTCCAGCATGGGCGTCCGCGTGGACGCGCCGACGCTGGATAGGCAGCTTACGCTCGCCGGATGCGATAATCGCCGCGCGCTGCCGTTCCATAAGGCGCTGCTCGAAAGCAAGCTGCCGCAAACCATTGGCGGCGGTATTGGACAGTCCCGTCTGTGCATGCTTTTATTGAACAAAGCGCATATTGGCGAGGTGCAGTCCTCACTTTGGGACGCGGAAACCCTCGCGCTCTGCGAACATGCGGGCGTCACGCTTTTGTAACAGCATAACAGCCCCCACGCGGCGCCCGAAACACGGGCGCCGCTTTGTTTTTCCAATATTCGGGGCATTTTTATGCATGTATAGACAATAAACCCGCATGTTTTTACGTTACAGTGTGACGATAGGCGCACGGCTGTTTCCAGTCCATTCACAAGTAGGTTTCACCGGAAACGCAACAGAAATGTAACACAATTCGCTGGAATAAGACAGAATGTGCAAATATGTTCAGATTTATTGAAAAAACGCGTGAAGATTTTTTTTTGAATACCCCGGAAAGCAACGGGTATGTAATTATCATTTCCTATAATAGTGTACAGTCGATAGGAATATCAAATGCATCGGCTGCAATCTGCAAGGAGGTTATACACTATGAAAGGGACTCGTTTTACAAAATTCATCAGCTTGCTATTGAGCGTGATGATGGTTCTGACACTTCTGCCGTCCAGCGCTTTGGCGGAAGTCACGGAAACACCTTCCGAAGAAACGCCCATTGTAACGAACGGCGATGCAACGGAGGAAGGGACAGGCGAAGATCCCGTTATAGTCAAATATACGGTGAACTTCTATGTCGGCAAAGACCTGGTGGAAACGCAGGAAGTTGTCGATGGAAGTAAAGCTGCGCGGCCGAGTGATCCCGCCGTGCCGGCAGCGGAAGCTGCCGAAGGCAAGAAATTCCTGTATTGGTACGCTAAGAGCGAGTCGGCGAAGTTCTACTTCGATACGCCGATTACGGAGGATCTGGATTTGCACGCCCTGTTCGGGGCCGCTGAAGAGCCTGCTGAAGAGCCTGCGGAAGAACCGGTCGAGGAGCCCGCCGCAAAGTCGGCCGCACCCGGCACCATCGTTCCGAACAATACCTTCTTAAAGACTTATACCTTTATGGTTGACGGTGCGCAGTATGGAGATACGCAGACCGTTGCTACCGGCGACACGCTGCATGAACCGGCGGCGCCGACCGCACCGGCGGGTATGCGGTTTGTCGGCTGGTTC
Source organism: Christensenellaceae bacterium (assembly GCA_963674535.1). GTDB lineage: Bacteria > Bacillota > Clostridia > Christensenellales > CAG-138 > UBA7703. Next base: position 3,365,172 of record OY771363.1, read on the forward strand.
GATTCCGGCGATGCGCAGTTCACGTCGTTTGGAACGCAGACCGTGGAAGAAGACGCGGACATCACCCTGCACGCGGAATTCGCTTCGGCCTACTACGCGTTCTTCTATAACGCGGGCGGCACGGCGATCATCGAAACGCGCGCTCCCGGAGCGGACAATCTGGTGTCGACGACCGACGTCACCGCGCTGCAGATCGCGGTGGACGAAGCGCTCATCGGATGGTCGCTTACCCCGGGTGGTAGCATTGTCGGATCGACCGTCACCGTTTCCGGCGCGAACGTAAACCTCTATCCGATCATCCAGAAGGTCAAGTGGATTTCGTTCAACTCCAACGGCGGCACGTATGTGTCTCCGATGTATGTTGCGCCCAACACCGTTTTGACCAGCGCGATGGTTAACGCCTATGTGGACTCTCAGGTTGCGGGAACGCAGGTTGCCAAACCGGGCTATACGTTCAACGCCTGGACCGGATTTACGTTTGGCAGCGCGGTCACCGGAGACGTTACGCTGAACGCAACTTGGACGGCGGTGCCTACGACTTATACGATCGTATACCTCGTTGAAAATTCCGATGATACGGAATACTCGTATTATTCGCATACGGTCGTCACGGCGACGTCCGGATCCACGATTTCGAGCGTAGCGCATCCTGCTATCACCGGGTGTACGTATTCGTCGCAGGATTTGTCTTCGAACAATATCGTAAATGGCGATGGCACGACTGTTATTACGGTCAAGTACACGCGCAGCATCTATCAGGTGCTGTTCTACAAGATTACTGGATATGATTGGCGTGGAAGACCCAACGCATATGCGGTTGATACGTCCAAGACAATCAACGCAAAATACGGCGCATACATTGGCGACCAATGGCCGCTTGACAACGGCGGCAACCGCTTGCCTTATAAGGTTTCGCAGAGCGGGTCGACCATGCAGAGCGGCTTGGAAATCATGCCGCTGAACGGCAAGAGCTTCTGGGAGATTGATCAGGATGGCGATCATACCTATAAGCTTTACTATTATGTGGAGACGCTGAATGCCTCCGATCCTTATGTTGCTACCTATAGCGGAAGGTTCTATAAACTCCATCATATTGACTCCGTTAAAGCGGATGGGCTGCAGTCTACTCCGGATGATCATTATGATATTCTCGGCTTTACTTATACGAATAATATTACATACAGCGGCGGTGTTGCTCAATTTGACAATCATTATGAAATCAAGTTCTTCTACAACCGCAATATCTGGACGCTGCAGTTCTACAACTATAACGCAGTAGATACGGCGCATACGGATACGAACGTCAAGTACGAAGCCGATATCAGCGGCCGGTACTTTGTGCCGAGCCTGCCGACCGGCCTACCTGCGAACTATGTGTTCATGGGCTGGTTTACGACGGCGGCCTGCGTTGCGGGGTCGGAGTACAGCTTTACCGGCAAGACGATGCCGAATCAGAATGTGCTTCTGTATGCCAAATGGGCACCGCCTAGCTTTACCGGCATTGCGCATCTGACCGTTTACGGAACGGGTGGCGGAACATACAATCTGGGCACGATTCCGTATGGCGGAACCATCAGCGCTTCCGCTCTTGAAGACGCGCAGGCAGAGGCCGAGCTATATAAACCCCACACCACCGATACGTTCGGCGGCTGGCTGATTGAGCGCAACGGTTCGCGCACGCTCTTCAACGCGAGCATGCAGATCTATGAAGACGTCGTGCTCTACCCGCAGTGGATCAGCGGCATAAGCTACAATGTTACCTACGATCTCAACGGCGCCACAGCGGGCACCGCGCCCACGGACGCTACCGCGTACGGCGAAGGCGCCAAGGCGGAAGTTCTCGCCTATGACGAATCTTCCGTCACCCCGCCGACCGGCATGGTGTTTGTTGGCTGGCTCGGCAGCGACGGGCATATCTACTATCCCGGCAGCGCAATCACCGTCACCGGCGATATGACGCTGACCGCGCAGTGGAGCAGCTCCGCTTCGGCTGTGACGCTGACCTACAACGGCAACGGCGGCAAGCGCAGCGACGATTCGACGTCGTATGACATCACGGCCAAGAACAACTCGCGCCATTCGGTTGAGACGAATACCTTTACCAATGCGGGCAAGAACTTCGTCAAGTGGAATACGCAGCCGGACGGTTCCGGCACGGATTACCTGGAAGGCGCTTCCGTATTGCTGAGCGCAAGCCAGCCCAGTTCGCCCACGACGCTGTACGCCATCTGGAGAACGGCTACGTATTCGGTGAATGCGTCTGTTACCCCTTCCGGTAATGGATCGATCACCGGAGGCACCGGCACGTTCGACTTCGGCGCGGATACAACCGTCACATGGTCGGTGGATGCGGGATACGCAGTTTCCAGCGTGACGGATAATACGGTTCCCGTCAGCGTCACTGGCAATTCCTACACGCTCAGCGATTTGTCGAGCGACCATACCATCGTTGTAACGCTGGTAAAGACCAGCTTCAACCTGACTTACAACGGCAACGGCGGAACGTATTCCGGCGGCACGACCAGCTCCTCGACGCTGACTATCGGCGATCCGTATATCGTGCCTGCGAACTTCTTTACGAACACCGGGTTTTACTTCACCGGTTGGAGCACCTCCTCCGGAGGCCCCGCGGAACCCGCGTACGCGCCGGGTACGACCCATGATATGCCCGCGTCGGATGTGACGCTTTACGCCATCTGGGCGGCCAAGACAGACCTTGTTCTGACGGCCAACAGCACGGCTCTGAACTACAGCGGCAGCGCACAGTCGGTCAGCGGCTTTACCGGCAATGTCTCCGGCCTGACCTACAGCGGTACAACCACCGCTGGCGTGAGCGGAACAGCCCCGGGGCAGTACACGGCGACGTTTGCCAACACGAGCGGCCTCATCATCACCCAGAGCGGTACGGATGTGACCGACCGGTATAACGTATCGTTTGTCCCCGGCACGCTCACAATCAACCCCAGAGTTTCCTATATCAATGGCGCAACCGGAACGGAGTACGCCTATGAATGGGTTGCTTACGGTACCGGCGATGCAACTTACAGCATCACGCCTGATCAGAACGTAACCGTTGGAACCGTCAACTACTATTGGACGGGCACCTGGGACATTCCGGCGGCGAACGATCTGACCGCCAACACGACGATCACGGCGCTCTATTCGCAGAATAAAACGCTGACGATCACCGGCGATTCGGACACCGTTACCTATAACGGCAGCGAGCAGGAGATTACGACAGCAAAACTGTCCGACCCGACGCTCGTCGTGACTGGATACACCGTTTCCGGTAAGGGCACCGATGCGGACGACTACGACGTCATTGCAACCCTCGGTACGGACTTCAAGATCATGTCCGGCACGACCGACGTTACCTACCAGTACGACGTATCGACCGTTAAGGGCAAGCTGACAATCCTGCCCGCAACCCTGACGGTGACGGCGGTCGATAAATCGATCACCTACCCGGCGGCACGTCCTGCCGAAGCGACGCTGGACTACACGGTTGCCGGTGAGATCGGCACGGAAGTTGCAGGGTTCACGGGTTCGCTCGGATATGTTTCCACACTGGGAACGAATCCGCTGCCCGGTTCGTATACGGACGCCATTGTGCAGGGCGGCCTGCAGCTTGCCGACAACGGCGCGTTCAAGGCGGACAACTACGCCATCGACTTCGTGAAAGGCGACCTGAATGTTGCCAGCGGCACGTTCAGCGTTTCGCTGACGGATGCGAGCGCGGTCTATAACGGCTCCGCGCATTCCGCAACGCTGAACGGCACGCAGAGCGGCGACGACGTCCAGTACTTCGTCAAAGAAGGCGGCGTCTGGATTCCGGTCAGCTACACGCCGAGCGTGACGAACGTCAACGACGGTCCGAAGGACATCAAGGTTATCGTCTCCCGCACTGGTTATACCAATGCGGAAGCGACTGCAACCCTGACCATCACTCCGGCAACCCTGACGGTGACGGCGAACGATAAGACCATCACCTACCCGGCGAACCGCCCGGCGGAAGCAACGCTGAACTACACGGTCAGCGGCGAAGTCAGCGGCGAAGACGCGGCGTTCACGGGCCTCCTGGCCTACGAGACCGGCTTAGCGGTGCAGCCCGCGGCAGGCCCCTACCACGACGTGATTGAGCAGGGTTCGCTGCTGATGGCCGACAACGGCACGTTCAAAGCGAGCAACTACGTCATTGACTTCGTTAAGGGCGACCTGACCGTTCTGGCCGGAACCTTTACGCCGACCACGGATGGCTATCTTGGCATCTACGACGGCGACCCGCACGGCCTTACGGCGGATGTTCCCGGCGTAACCGGCGAAATTATCTGGTACAGCACGTCGCAGGACGGCCCGTTCACTACCACGCCGCCGACGTTTACGGACGCCGGAACCTATACGGTCTACTTCATGGCGACCGATCCGGCGGGTAACTACAACGACTCCTCCGTACGGAGCGGCATGGTTATAATCCTGCCCGCAACCCTGACGGTGACGGCGGTCGATAAATCGATCACCTATCCGGCGGCACGTCCTGCCGAAGCGACGCTGGACTACACGGTTGCCGGTGAGATCGGCACGGAAGAAGCGGCGTTCACGGGTATCCTCGGATATATTTCCACACTGGGAACGAATCCGCTGCCCGGCTCGTATACGGATGCCATTGTGCGGGGCGGCCTGCAGCTTGCCGATAACGACGCGTTCAAGGCGGATAACTATTCGCTGAGCTTTGTCAAGGGCGACCTGACCGTTCTGGCTGGAACCATGACCCCGACCACCAGCGGATATCTCGGCACCTATGACGGCGAAGAGCATGGCCTCACGGCGGATGTTCCCGGCGTAACCGGCGAAATCATCTACTACAGCACGTCGGAAACCGGCCCGTTCACCAGCACCACGCCGCCGAAGTTCACGGACGCCGGAACCTACACGGTCTACTTCATGGCGACCGATCCGGCACATAACTATAATGACTCCTCCGTGCAGAGCGGCACGGTGAAGATTCTCCCCGCAACCCTGACGGTCACGGCGGTTGACAAAGAGATCACTTATCCGGCGGCACGTCCTGCGGAAGCGACGCTTGACTACACCGCAAGCGGTAATGTCTCCGGCGAGACCCCGGCATACACGGGTACGCTGGCATACCAGACCGGTTTAGATACCAACCCGTTGCCTGGACTGTATACCGACGCGATTGAAAAGGGTACTCTGGCTCTGGCAGACAGCAGCACGTTCAAAGCGAGCAACTATGCCATCAGCTTTGTCGAAGGCGATCTGAACGTGCTTTCCGGCACCTTCAGCGTGTCGCTGACGGATGCAAGCGCGGTTTACAACGGAAGTGAGCATTACGCAACGCTGAATGGCTCACTGAGCAGCGACGATATCCAGTACTTCGTCAATGATGGAGGCGTTTGGCTGCCGATCAGTTACACGCCGAGTGTGACGAACGTGAACGATGGCCCGAAGGAAATCAAGGTTCTCGTTTCCCGCACGGGTTATGCCGATGCAGAAGCAACCGCAACCCTGACCATCACTCCGGCGACGCTGACCGTGACGGCGGTCGATAAGTTGATCACCTACCCGGCGGCACGTCCTGCCGAAGCGACGCTGGACTACACGGTTGCCGGTGAGATCGGCACGGAAGAAGCGGCATTCACGGGCATCCTCAGATATATTTCCGCACTGGGAACGAATCCGCTGCCCGGCTCTTACAGCGAAGTGATTGTGCAGGGCAGCCTGCAGCTTGCCGACAACGACGCGTTCAAGGCGGATAACTACACCATCGACTTCGTGGAAGGCGATCTGGACGTTATAAAAGGCACCTTCAGCGTTTCGCTGACGGATGCGAGCGCGGCCTATAGCGGCTCCGCGCATTACGCAACGCTCAACGGCGCGCAGGGTGGTGACTATGTCCAGTACTTCGTCAATGAAGGCGAGGTTTGGATTCCGATCAGCTATACGCCGAGCGTGACGAACGTCACCGACGGCCCGAAGGAGATCATGGTTCTCGTTTCCCGCGAGGGTTATAATGATGCGAACGCGACCGCAACCCTGACCATTACCCCCGTTGAAGTCACGGTAACCGCGAAAAACCGCAGCATGACCTTTGGCGACACCACGACGCTGACCCCGGCGGAAGGCGTAACGTACGCAGGTTTCGTTAACAGCGAAACCAGCAGCGTGGTCTCCGGTACCGGCAGCATTACCTATACCTACAAAGACGGCGCGACGACTGTTACGGTTGACAACACTCTGGAAGTCGGCAGCTACGCGATCGTACCGGGTGTTGGCGGACTTTCCGCCACGAACTACACGTTCGTACCGGCTAACGGCACATTGACGGTTGGCAAGGCGACCATGGAAGTCGAGTCCGACGGATACGATGACGTTTACGACGGCAATCCGCATGGCCTGACCGCGTCGGTCGACGGTATGCCGGGCATGACGATCACCTACAGTGATTCCGCGACCGGAACGTTCACGGACACGTCGCCCGAGTACACGGACGCCGGAACGTATACCGTCTACTTCAAAGCGGTTGATCCGGACGGCAACTACAGTGACGCAACGGGCAGCGCGCAGATCGTGATTCACAAGGCGGAAGTCACGGTCACCGCGGACGACCGCAGCATGACCTACGGCGACACCACGACGTTGACCCCGGCGGAAGGCGTAACGTATACCGGCTTCATCACCGGTGAAGACGAGAGCCTGGCCTCCGGAACCGGCAGCATCACCTATACCTACAAGGACGGCGCGACGGTCGTTGCCGTGAACAATACGCTCGGCGCAGGCAACTACTCCATCGTACCGGGTGTTGGCGGACTTTCCGCCACGAACTACACGTTCGTACCGGCCAACGGAACGCTGACGGTCGACAAGGCGACCATGGAAGTCACGTCCGACGGATATGACGAACTGTACGACGGTGCGGCGCACGGACTGGAAGCGGAAGTGACCGGGCTGACCGGCATGACGATCACCTACAGTGATTCCGCAACCGGAACGTTCACGAGCACATCGCCCGAGTACACGAATGCCGGAACGTACACTGTCTACTTCAAGGCGGTCGATCCGAACGGCAACTACGCTGATGCAACGGGCAGCGCCGAGATCATCATCCGCAAGGTGGAAGTCACGGTTACCGCGGACAATCGCAGCATGACCTACGGCGACACTACGACGCTGACCCCGGCGGAAGGCGTAACGTACGCAGGCTTCGTTAACAGCGAAACCAGCAGCGTGGTCTCCGGCACGGGCAGCATTACCTATACGTATAAGGATGGCGCAACGGTCGTTGCCGTGAGCAATACGCTCGACGCAGGCAGCTACGCGATCGTACCGGGTGTTGGCGGACTTTCCGCCACGAACTACACGTTCGTACCGGCCAACGGCACATTGACGGTTGGCAAGGCGACCATGGAAGTCGAGTCCGACGGATACGATGACGTTTACGACGGCGATCCGCATGGCCTGACCGCGTCGGTCGACGGTATGCCGGGCATGACGATTACCTACAGCGATTCCGCGACCGGAACGTTCACGGACACGTCGCCCGAGTACACGGACGCCGGAACGTATACCGTCTACTTCAAGGCGGTTGATCCGGACGGCAACTACAGTGACGCGACCGGCAGCGCGCAGATCGTGATTCACAAAGCGGAAGTCACGGTCACGGCGGACGACCGCAGCATGACCTACGGCGACACCACGACGCTGACCCCGGCGGAAGGCGTAACGTATACCGGCTTCATCACTGGTGAAGACGAGAGCCTGGCCTCCGGAACCGGCAGCATCACCTATACCTACAAGGACGGCGCGACGGTCGTTGCCGTGAACAATACGCTCGGCGCAGGCAGCTACTCCATCGTACCGGGTGTTGGCGGACTTTCCGCCACGAACTACACGTTCGTACCGGCCAACGGAACGCTGACGGTCGAAAAGGCGACCATGGTAGTCACGTCCGACGGATATGACGAACTGTACGACGGTGCGGCGCACGGACTGGAAGCGGAAGTGACCGGGCTGACCGGCATGACGATCACCTACAGTGATTCCGCAACCGGAACGTTCACAAGCTCGTCTCCCGAGTACACGAACGCCGGAACGTACACCGTCTACTTCAAGGCGGTCGATCCGAACGGCAACTACGCTGATGCAACGGGCAGCGCCGAGATCATCATCCGCAAGGTGGAAGTCACGGTTACCGCGGACGATCGCAGCATGACCTTTGGCGACACTACGACGCTGACCCCGGCGGAAGGCGTAACGTATGCGGGCTTCGTTAACAGCGAAACCAGCGGCGTGGTCTCCGGCACGGTTGGCTACGGCTACTTTGACGGAGCAACCGCTGTGACCATCAGCAACACGCTGCCGGCCAAGGCATATGACATCACACCGGGTGTGAGCGGGCTGAGTGCCACGAACTACACGTTCGTACCGGCCAACGGAACGCTGACGGTTGGCAAGGCGACCATGGAAGTCGAGTCCGACGGATACGATGACGTTTACGACGGCAATCCGTATGGATTGACCGCGTCGGTCGACGGTATGCCGGGCATGACGATTACCTACAGCGATTCCGCGACCGGAACGTTCACGGACACGTCGCCCGAGTACACGGACGCCGGAACCTACACCGTCTACTTCAAGGCGGTTGATCCGGACGGCAACTACGCCGATGCAACGGGCAGCGCGCAGATCGTGATTCACAAAGCGGAAGTCACGGTTACCGCGGACGACCGCAGCATGACCTACGGCGACACCACGACGCTGACCCCGGCGGAGGGCGTAACGTATACCGGCTTCATCACCGGTGAAGACGAGAGCCTGGCCTCCGGAACCGGCAGCATCACCTATACCTACAAGGACGGCGCGACGGTCGTTATCGTGAACAATACGCTCGGCGCAGGCAGCTACTCCATCGTACCGGGTGTTGGCGGACTTTCCGCCACGAACTACACGTTCGTACCGGCCAACGGAACGCTGACGGTCGAAAAGGCCGACATGACGCCGACCTCGACCGGCTACAGCGACACCTACGACGGCGACCCGCATGGCCTGACGGCCAGCGTAGTCGAAGTGCCTGGCGCGGTGATTACCTACAGCGATTCCGCAACCGGAACGTTCACCAGCGCATCGCCTGAGTACACGAATGCCGGAACGTATGAAGTCTTCTTCAAAGCGGTCGATCCGGATGGCAACTACAACGATTCCGATGTGTACAGCGCATTCGTCAATATCAGTAAGCGCTACATTGATATCGTTACGCATGATGCGAACAGGGTCTACGACGCAACGCCGCTGACGAACACCAGCTGGGAGTACGGTCCTTTTGATGAGGGATTTGTTGGTTCCGAAGGGTTCCTGACCTCTGGCGCCACGGGTACGCAGACGAATGCGGGATTCACTAGCAACCCGTTTGCGTACACGCTGAATGGAAACACGCTGGCAGACAACTACACGATCGCAGTAACGGAAGGCACACTGACGGTGTATCCGAGAAGCGTAGTGATAATCCTCGAAGCGGCAGATAAGAACTTTGGCGATGCCGATCCGGCGTTTACCTACCACTACCTGACCGTGCCGGGTCTCTATGACATCCTGCCCGGAACTGGAGTGACGCTGAACCTGATCAGAACCGATGCGGCGCTGCCCACGGGTGAAGACGTTGGCGTTCATACCGGCGTGCTCAGCATGACAGTGGACTATGCAACGCCCGAAGCGGCAGCCAACTACCTCATCGTCCCCGGCCCGGGAGACTTCACGATCCATCCGCAGGTAACGTACAACGTTAACACGCTGGATGCGGTTACCGGATTCCCGGCGACGGAATGGTTTGACTATCTGACCGACGCGACCTTTGCGGATGCAACGGGTGTTGCACGCCTTGGCTTCGTGCTGGTCGGATGGGAAGACGCGCTGACTGGTACTCCGATCGCGCTGGGCGAGACGATTACCGGCATCGACCGCAACTACAGCCTGAACGCGGTTTGGGAGCTGATGACCTACAGCATCTTCTATGCCCCGAACACCGCGATGGCCGTTGCCAACATGCCTGGCACGCAGACGGACGTTCCGTATACGTCCATTGCGACGATGTCCAACCTCGTGCCGACGCGTGCGGGCTTCACCTTCGTCCATTGGGACACCGCGGATATCCCCGGCAGTATCTCGCTGGATCCGGGCTCCGCGTTCCCGATGCCGAATAACGACGTAACGTTCGTAGCGATCTGGGAACCGGATCTGAACCCGGTGTACTACCACGCCAACGGCGGCCAGGGCGGCACGATTGAAGACGGCCCGTTCGCAACGCTCACCACGGTGACGGTTGCGGGCAACGGCTTCACGAGAACCGGCTACCGTTTCATCGGCTGGAGCACCACCCCCAACGGCGGCGTCTCCGCGCAGCCCGGCAACACCTTCATGATGCCGGTTGAACCGATGGACTACTACGCGCAGTGGGAGCAGGAGCTCTACACGGTGACGTACGTTGTCAACGGCGGAACGACGGCTGGTCTGGACGGCGCGGTGCCGTACGCGGAATACACGGATCTGGCCTATGGCGACGCGATGCCGGTACCGGCTGATCCGGCGCAGGACGGCTACAACTTCGACGGCTGGACCACGGCAATCCCGGCGACGGTTCCCGAAGGCGGACTGACGATCTACGGCAGCATGACCGCTGTGACGGAACCGGAGATCATCCCGGATGAACCCACCCCGCTGGCCGGTGCTTCCTGGGCGCTGCTCAACCTGATTCTCGCCATCGCCACCGCGCTCGGCTCCGTGCTGATGCTCATCGGTCTGGCTGGCAAGAAGCGTAAGGAAGAGCTCGAAGGCGTGGTTGTGCGCGAGACCAAGAAGCACCCCGTCACCCGGCTGGTGACGCTGCTGCCCGCGATAGGCGGAATCGTGGCCTTCATTCTCACCGAGAACATGAAGAACCCGATGGCGTTCGTTGACCGCTGGACGATCCTGATGGCAGTGATTGCGGTTCTGCAGATTGCCCTCGTGCTCCTCGGTGTCAAGAAGGATAAGGACATTGATCCTGACTCCGCCAAATAAGACAACAGGCACTTAAGACAAGAGCGGCGCTCCAAACGGAGCGCCGCTCTTTTGTATCTTGAAAACCCCATCCGCACCGCTGTGCCTGCCTTGCCGAACGGAACTGGGCGCCAAAGCGGAACATTCGAGCGTATAATCCAGTTCATGCGCGTGAAAGTCCTCTTACACTGGATCTTGCGCTGCGGAGAAAGAATGCCACAACTGCTAGGGCAGATGTGATACAATGTAACATGAACGGGCAATTAAGCGGCGGTTTTTACGCTTTTGCGTTATGTTTTGCGGTAACAATTTGTTGCATTGTTGTAATTTGCGGCTGTATAATCGGTACATGGAGAAACGGTCGACGGCCGGACGGCTGCAACAATGGATTCCGCGGCTGCTCATTTTCGGCTTCATCTGCCTGTTCGCGTGCGTCAAAACCCCGGCGCGCGCGGTTCTGCAAGAGGAGACCGTTTCCAATGACGCGCCCATAGCTTTGGCGGGGAACACGCCCGCAGCCGCAGAAACGACTGAAAAGCTGCCGCTGCCGGAAGCATCCGGCACGGTCGCTTACCAAGGTCAGGGCGTTACGATTGACGCTTCCCACACGGATCAGGGCTATGTGATGATCCGCTGCGAACAGAGCGAGAAGCGTCTTAAAGCGCGGGTTTCCACCAGCGCGCAGACGTATTACTACGATTTGCCGAGCGGCGGGGACTACAGCGTGTTTCCGCTGCAGATGGGTAGCGGCGCGTATACGCTGCGCGTGATGGAGCAGGTGGAAAACGACCTTTACGCCGTGCGTTACAGCGTCGATATCGAAGTTGCGCTCGCAAGCGAAACGATTCCGTTTCTGTATCCCAGCCAGTATGTCTGGTACGACGAGCAAAGCGACGCGGTGCAGGCCTCCCGCGATTTGGTGGGAGACATGACCGACGAGGAAAAGATTGCAAAAGCCTGCTACCGGTTCGTGGTCAGAAATGTCGGGTACGATTTGGAGAAGGCAAAGTCCGTCAAGAGCGGGTATCTGCCAAACGCGGACGAGACGCTCGAAACCGGAAAAGGCATTTGCTTTGACTATTCGGTACTGCTGGCGGTCATGCTCCGTTCGCAGGGAATTCCAACCCGGGTGATGATCGGCATGGTGTCGCCGGAGAACCTTTACCATGCCTGGAACACCGTATACCTCAACGGCGAGTGGGTCTGGATGGACGCGACCCTCGACGGAACGGGGCATCGCGAAAGCGATTATGCAACCGAGAAAATCTATTAAGCTGCGGTTTTCGGCGAAAGCCTGCCTGCGCCGGGGAGCACCGGCGCGAACGCTTTTGGCAAGAGAGGGAAAAACGGTATGACGGACGAAACAAAACGCAAAACGCTGCCGCCGGAAGAAACGGCGCTCTTTTGCGAGCAGGTGGCAATGGTGCTCAAGGCCGGGATTCCCCTCAGCGACGGCATGGAGACACTGGCCAGAAGCTATGCGGACAGCCGCTACGGTGTGCGTTTTCTGAGCATTCAGACCGCTCTGGAGCAGCGCGGTTCGCTTTCCGACGCGCTGGAGGACGCGCACATCTTTCCCCAATACCTCTGCGCCATGGTGCGCATTGGCGAACGCGCTGGCAAGCTGGACGACGTGATGACCGCGCTTGCAAACTACTATCAATGGGAAGCGGATATCCGCATTTCCGTAAAGAACGCGATTCTCTACCCGACCGTTTTAGTGATGATGCTGGCGGTTGTTATTGCAATTCTGGTCATCAGCGTGCTGCCGGTGTTCCAGCGCGTGTTCGACAGCCTTGGCATTGCGGCCAGCGCGCCGACCGCCGCGGCGATGCGCGTTGGCGTTGGCGTTGGCAAAGGCATGCTCATTCTGGTTGGCGTGCTCGCGGTGGTTCTAGTCGTGGTCGGAATCCTGCTCAAATCCTCGCGCAGGGAGACGGTTCTTGCGCTGCTTTCGCGCTTGATTCCGCCGGTGCGACGCGTAATTGCGCGGCTTTCCACCGCACGGTACGCAACGGTGCTTTCGATGATGCTTGGCGCGGGCTATCCGTTGGAGGATGCCATCCGCCTTTCGCCAACAGTGATTACGGATTCGAGGTTCCGCGAAAAAGCGGAGCTCAGCGCGCAGAAGCTCAAACAAGGCGTTTCGTTTGCCGACGCGGCGGAAGCCAGCGGGTTGTTTGACCCCATGCATGAAAAGATGATTCGCTTCGGCTCCGCCGCGGGCAAGTTGGATGCGGTGATGGAGAAGATCAGCGGTATCTACATGCAGGAAGCGGACGACGCCATCCATTCCGTTGTGGCGATGATCGAGCCGACGCTGGTTGCTATCCTTTCCATTGTGATCGGCGGCATTCTGCTGACGGTCATGCTGCCGTTGCTGTCGGTATTGTCGGCAGTGGCATAGGGGGACTTTTTTATGGGGACTCCGTCCCCATACCCCTGCTCAGGGCTTAGGCAGCCCTGAGAACCCGCCGGTTTTAAGCGAGGGTTTCCAAAGGGCGTGCCCTTTGGCAGGAGCTCGAGGGCTGGCCCTCGAACGGTTCATTCTGATTAGTGAAAGAAGGCTTTCTTGGAGGCTCCGCCTCCAAACCACCGCTCAGGGCTTAGGCAGCCCTGAAAACCCGCCATTTAGAAATAGTAATCAGTTTTCGGAAGGAGGAGAGCAAGCCGTGCATTTGTATGAAAACAAACGCAGCGTTAACCGCAGCCTCGTTGCCGCGGGCGCGGTGTTTCTGGCGCTGATTCTGTTGTTCGGCGTGCTGATGCTCTCCGCTTCCAAGAGGAGCGAGGCGCAGGAAACGCAGCTGCTCGACAGCGCCATCCGCAGGGCGGTCGTCACCTGTTATGCGGTGGAGGGGAAGTACCCGCCGAGCATCGAATACCTCTACGATAACTATGGAATCTACGTGGACACGAGCCGCTACGCCGTGTTTTACGATGTATTTGCCTCCAACGTCATGCCTTCGCTGACCATCACCGAGATTGGGGGTGGCCGGTAATGGAGCGCGCGACTGCGGCAAGGGAACCGCGCGGCAACATCCGCGGCGTGTTCGTCTTTGCGTTGATGGCGGCGTTTGCGCTGCTTTCGCTCGTGGTGGTCGTTATCGGCGCAAAATCGTACCGATCGATCTATCAAACCGCTGACGAAGCGCATTCTTACCGCACGGGCATGAGCTATATCATTGGCAAAGTGCGCGGCGCGGACGAGGCGGGCATGCTCTCGCTGCAGACAGAAAACGGCATGGACGTGCTCGTGTTGGGCAGCCTTTACGACGGCGAACGCTATAATACCTATATCTACTGCAATAACGGCGCGATCAAAGAGTATTTCGCCGCGGATACGCAGGTGTTTGACGCAAGCTACGGCGAGGAAATCCTCAAAGCGCAGGAGCTTCACTTTACGCTCGAACAAAAGCTACTGACCATCTCTTTGACGGACGCCGCCGGTAACACCTATGTTTCCAAAGTGGCGCTGTCCGCGGCGGGAGGGGATGCATCATGAACGATCAGCCACTCAAACCGCTCAAGAAGCACGCGTCGTTCAGCCCAGTGCTGATCGAGCTTGCCATCGTGATTCTGTTTTTCGCGCTCTCGACGGGTATTGTCGTGCAGCTTATCGCCGCCGCAAGCCGAATTTCCAACGAAAGTGCGTTCCATTCGCGGGCGCTGCTCGCAATGGAGACTGTTGCCGAGGAAACGAAGGCCGATCCGGAAGGCGACGGCGCGTTTGACGAATGCGGTGTTCGAACCTTTGAAACGGCCGTTTCGGACGAAATTACCGTGCAGGCCGTCGTAACCAGAGACGATTCTCCAGAGCACGGCACGCTTTATACGATCGAGCTAAGCGTACTTTCCAAGGATGGAACGCTCTATACGCTCACGGCGGAGCAGTACCGCTCGGACGGGGAGGCAACGCCATGAGAAAGTATCCTTCCCGCATGGGTGTTGGCGCATCCAGCATACTGCTCATTCTCGTCGTGGTCAGCCTGACGCTGTTTTCCGTGCTGTCGCTGCTGCAGGCGCGGGCGGACGCGGCGCTGACGGAAAAAACGGCGCTGAGCGTCAACGCGTTCTACGATGCCGACGCGCGCGCTCAAAAGATGCTTTCGCAGCTCGACAGCGCGCTTGCGCTGGGGCAGGATCCTACCTATATTGAAGGAATTACGAGTGCGGGAGACCAAAAATACGAATTTACCATTGGTTCTTACGACGGGCACACGTTAAATGTGTCCGTGAACGTTGCAAATGGTGGCGTACAAGTGGTACGCTATCGTTACGAAAGCGCCAAGGAGTGGGTTGGCGAAAGCACGGACACGGTCTGGCAGGGAGACGGAGCATGACGGAGATTGGCGAAATCCTGAATATGGCCATTCAAACGGGCGGGTCGGATGTGTTCATCATCCCCGGTTCGCGCGTCTGCATCAAGTCCTCCGGCGCGGTCCAGCCCATGCTGCAGGAAGCGGTGCTCAAGCCCGACGATACGCGCCGCCTGATTAAGCAGGTGTACGATTTGGACGGCCGCGAGATGGAGCGCCTTTTGGAGCACGGGGACGATGACTTTTCGTTCTCCGTCAGCGGCGTCGGCCGCTTCCGCTGCAACGCATATAAACAGAGAAACTCGCTGGCAATGGTGCTGCGCATCGTGACATTGAGCCTGCCCGACCCGGAGAGCATGCATATTCCCAAGGAAGTGCTCGACCTTTCCTCGGTGAAAAAAGGCCTTGTGCTGGTGACCGGCCCCGCAGCGAGCGGAAAATCGACCACGCTAGCCTGCGTCATCGACCGAATCAACACGTCGCGGCACGGGCATATTATTACGATAGAGGATCCGATTGAGTTCATCCACCCGCATAAGCAGAGCGTCGTTTCCCAGCGGGAGATCGAGCACGATACGGACAGCTATAAAAGCGCGCTCAGAGCCGCGCTCCGGCAGGCGCCGGACGTGATTCTGCTCGGCGAGATGCGGGATTTTGAAACGATTCAAACCGCGCTCACCGCGGCGGAAACGGGTCAGCTCGTGCTCAGCACGCTCCATACGGTGGGCGCCGCCAAGACGATCGACCGCATTATCGACGTGTTTCCCGCCAACCAGCAGCAGCAGATTCGCGTTCAGCTCTCCATGGTGCTGCGCGCGGTGGTCAGTCAGCAGCTGCTGCCGACGCTGGACGGGTGTCTGGAACCCGCGTTTGAGATTATGCTTGCCAACAGTGCGATTCAGAACATGATCCGCGACGGCAAGGCGCATCAAATGGACAACGTGATTTTTTCCGGGTCCGCGGACGGCATGCGCTCGATGGACGCGGATATCTACCGCTTGTTCGAGGCGGGGCGCATCAGCGCGGAAACTGCGCGCCTCTACGCCGCCAATCAGGAAATGATGCAAAAGAAACTGTCGGGCGCAAAGTAGCATTTTACCCATCCGGCTAAACCCCGGACGGCAGAACAAAAGCATTGAAGCAACGCAGCAGGAAGGAAGGTTGGCATGCCGCAAACCAAGATCAAAATCAAAATGTTCGGCAATTTTGAGATCATCGTCAACGGAAACGTGGTGCTCTCCCAGCTCAGGCAGGCAAAGAAAACCTGCCAGTTTCTGGAGTACCTGATCCTCAAAAAGGATCGTCCGGTACCCCATGAGGAGCTGCTGGAGATGCTCTGGTCGGACAAGGAAAACCGCAACCCCGCCACCGCGCTGCGGACGCTTTTACACCGCTATCGCTCGCTCGTGGAGGAAAGCGGCCTGCCGGAGCTTTCGGAGTCCATTCTGACCGCGCGCGGCGCGTATCAGTGGAACCCGAACCTCGACTGCGAAATCGACGTGTTCAAATTTGAACAGCTCTGTCAGGAAGCCAGAACGCCCGGCATGTCCAACCGCGACTGCATCGAGCGTTACCTGCAGATGCTGCAAATCTATACGGGGCCGCTGCTCACAAACTCCGCCGAAGAGATGTGGGTCGTGCCCAAGAGTGTTTATTACCACGACCTTTTTTTGGAGAGCGTGTTTACGCTGCTCGACCTGCTGAAAACGGAAGAAGAGTACGATATGATCGTCCAGGTCTGCCGAAAGGCCATGGACGTGGATATGTTCGACGAGCGGCTGCATCTCGAACTCATGATGGCGCTGGTTAAAACCGGTAAAAAGCGGGAAGCGCTCTCGCAGTATTACTTTGCCACCGACCTGCACTATAAACAGCTCGGCATTCAGCCTTCCGGCGAAATCCGCGCGGTCTACAAGCTCATCGTCCAGGCAGATCAGGAGATGGAAGCGGATATCGAAAAAGTGCAGGGCATGCTCGAAGAGGATTCGGATATGCACGGCGCGTTCGTCTGCGAATACGAAATCTTTAAGGAAATCTACCAGCTCCAGCGCCGCATGCTGGAACGCTATAACGGGACGATGTTCTTGGCGCTTCTGACCATCAGCAATACCTACGAACAGCGCTTCGACAACCTTGTGCTGGATAACATCATGAAGCAGTTGCTGCATGTTGCGCAGTCGAGCCTGCGGCGCGGGGACACGATTTCCCGCTACAGTGTCATGCAGTACGTCGTGCTCCTGCCGTCGGTTACGTATGAAACGGGGCGGCTTGTTATGGATCGTATCAAAAAGGCGTTCTATCAGGAATATGTCAAATCCTCCGTGGTGCTGACGTATAAGCTGCGCCCGCTCTGCCTGAATAAATACGAAACGCCAAACCCCAAACGCACCAGCGAACCCCACGCCGACACCTGAACGAACAAAGAAAACGGAAGCCAAACGGCTTCCGTTTCTCGTTTCAGCGTGCTTGAAATCGCTGGAGCAAAAGCTGGCGGCCATTTGCAGAAACACGAAAGAAATGGTACGTTTTGCGTGGATAACAGCGGGAAACGGCGGTTTCGCGGCCTGCGTTCATTGACACCCGACCTCTTGCATGATAGAATTTTTTCTGTAGACGGGGGAATAGACCCGTTTGGTTTTTATAGGCAATTCGACATAAAAAACAAGCATCGTGCGTTCCGCTGCGAACAAAATAAGCAGCCGGTTCGGGCGGCGCGCATACGGCAGGGCGTTTTTAAAGCACTTCGGAACATACGGCGTTTGGCATGCGGGACGGGACGGAACTGAGGAACGGTTGGCATGAAAATTTTGATCACGGGCGCCGGTGGCTTCATCGGCAAAAACCTGATCTCCGCGCTGCATACGCATGGATTCTTTGAAATCCAGACGTTCGACGCGGACACGCCGATCGAGTTCCTCGAAAAATACTGCACCGACTGCGAATTTGTCTACCACCTTGCCGGAGTCAACCGCCCGAAGTCGCAGGATGAATTCATGCAGGGCAACTTCGGCTTTACCGATACGCTGCTTCGAACGCTTCTGAAAAGCAAGAACCGTTGTCCGGTCATGTTCGCCAGCTCCGCGCAGGCAGCGCTGCCGAACCTTTACGGGCGGAGCAAGAAGGCGGGCGAGGAACTGCTCTTTCAGTATCAGCGCGAGACAGAGGCAAAGATTTACGTTTTTCGCTTTCCGTTTGTCTTTGGCAAATGGTCGAAGCCGAACTACAACAACCCCGTGGCAACGTTTTGCTACAACGTTTCGCACGATTTGCCGGTTGTTGTGAGCGATCCCGCCGCGCAGATCAGCCTTGCGTATGTGGACGACCTTGCCGAAGCGCTGGTCGGGTTGATCGACGAAACCGACGTTGCTATGGATGGTCCATACTGCGCCGTGCCGCTGGTTTATACCGCTTCGCTGGGGGAAGTCGCGGACCGCATCCGTTCGTTTGCGGGGATTCGGACGGAGAACACGCTGCCGGATATGAGTTCACCGCTGACCAGAAAGCTCTACGCGACCTATCTGAGCTTTCTGCCGACCATGGAGTTTGCCTACTCTCTGCCGGTGAAAGAGGATGAACAGGGCTTTACGGCGGAGTTCCTCCGGTTTTACGGCGGCGGGCAAGTCAGCGTCTGCGACATCAAGCCCGGCGTGGTGAAGGGCAACCACTGGCACCATACCCGCACCGAAAAAGTGCTCGTGGTCTTTGGCGCGGGCGTGATTCGCTTTTGCAGCCCCGGCGCGGACGACGTGATGGAATATCATGTGAGCGGCAAAAAACTCGTTGCAGTCGATATTCCGGTGGGGTATGCCCACAGCATTGAAAACACGGGTAAGACGGATCTGGTTGCGCTGCTTTGGGCGAGTGAACAGGCGGATCCGGCGCACCCGGACGAAGTCGAGTCGACCGTGCCGCTCTATTGATGCGGGCGCAGGAATGAAAACGGATTGACGGCGCGGAAACCGGTTCTTCCGCGCTGTTTTTACGCGGCAAAGACGATGAAACAACCTTGGAACGAAAGGCGACTGCATGGCAAAAAGTGAAACCGGCCTGTCGGAAGTAAAACCGGCTCCGGAATTGAAGGCGAATATCCTGCTTCTGGGCGGCATCGGCCCACTGCTGAGCACCATCGAACCCGCGCTCGCGGAGAACGTGCAAACCTTGTTTCGCGCAAGCGAAATCCGCTGCGCCGCGCTGTTTTGCGATGCGGGCACGCATGGAGGTGTGGGCGAAACAGGACAAAACGCAATCGACTGGCTGAAAAGCATTGGGGTCGGGCTCGTTTCGCTCGGCAGCGTGCTGAAAGAGGATTTGCTGGAAACGCTGAATGCGTTGAATGAAGTGAAAACCGTTGGCGTCGGACAAAACCACGCTGCGGCAAATCATTCAGAGGTTCGAGTGGTCAACGGCGTGCGGCTCGGTTTTCTCGCGCTCAACGAATGCTCGGGCGATCGCGAGCGCTATGCGCCGGAAGCGGACATTCTGGAGGCAGACGCGCTCGACCGCGTGCGCAAGCTCCTGCCGCAGTGCGACCATATTGTTGTGTTCGTCCGCGCGGGCATCCCCGGATACGGCCTGCCGCTGCCGGAATGGCGCGCGCGCTGCAAGCGGCTCATCAAAGCGGGCGCGAGCGTTGTTGCAGTAATGGAGCCGGATGCGCTGATGGGCTGGGAGGAATACCAGGGCGGCCTGATTCTTTACGGCCTGGGCACGCTGGCGGACGACCGGGCAGGTATGCCCGCAAGGTCGCTTGCCGTTTCGCTCGCATTCCACGTAAACAGTGGATTTTCCTATGGATTGAAGCTTCTTGAAACGAGCAATAACAGCATTTCGTTCTGCGCGGGTGAAACCGCCCAGAGCGTGCTCAACGTAAAAAACGCGCTGCTTTCCGACGAGAAAAGCTACCTTGCAGAAGCCGCTCGGCGCGCGCGGAAATATTATGAGGATGGCGAGTTTTCGCTGCTCTTTGGCGAAAAGGACGAACACAAACGCGGCCCCATTGCCGCGCTGTTCCGTCCACAAACACAGCAGTCGCATCGAGAAGCGGAAGAACAGCTGCGATCGCTGCTGCTCGATAAATCGCGCAGGCTGGTCGTTCTCAGCGCGCTGAATCAGAAAAAACACGACGAATAGACCATATAAAAATGCGGCGACCACGCTTTTTAATCAGCGGATTGGCCGCTTTTTCGCGCGATTTTTCGCCTGCTGCGCGGTTTTTTTAGAGCATTTTGCCGGCAAGCCGGGAAAAAGTCACAATACCAGCTGCGACAGCGCACGCTGGCAACTATAGCTTGTGTTGTTACGGCAAAACAACGCAAGCGGTAGTGGGGTAAAAGGGAACCATGACGTAAAAACGAACAATTATGAAACAATGCTCGAAGGTTGCGCGATTTTCTTTTGCTGTGATATAATATCGCCGTATATGTTGAGTTGTTGGCGGAGGAAACCGCATTGAAGCCGACTGCGGTACTGGACATAGGTAGTTCAAAGATTGTCTGTCTGTGCGGCAGTTTTGTCAATCGGGATGGCATTACGGTGCACGGCGTATCGGTGTGCCCGTATCACGGATATCAAGGCGGATCGTTTTCGGATCATCGCTCCCTCCACAACGCGATCGTAGAGGCGGTTTCCCATACCGAGCAGGAAGCCAGGCTGCGCATCCGCGAAATCGCGGTCAGCGTGCCGGCGCCGTTCTGCAAGCTGGTGATGACGGAAGCCGCGCTGCCCATCGGCAGCCGCTCCAAGCGCGTGATGGCGGAGGATATTGACGACGTCATCTCGCTCTCCCTCAAAAAAGTGAAACTGAGCGGATATGTGCTCATGCACAGCACGCCCGTTTCTTTTACGGTGGGAGGGGTTGTATCTTCTACGCTTCCGACGGGCGCGAAGACCGAGGAACTCGGTGCGCTCGTTTCCCACATGTATGTTCGCGAGGATTTCGTCAAAGCGATGGAGCAGGTGCTCGCGACGCTGGATATTGAAATCTCCATGAGCGTTTCTTCGCAGCTCTGCGGCGCGCTGGCCATCATTCCCGAAAAGGAACGTGTCCGCCCGGCGATCCTCATCGACGTCGGGTACACGCATACGGATGTGTCCCTCGTAGAGAACGCCGCACTGACCGATATTCGCACCATTGAGATCGGCGGCAAGCACTTTGCCTCCGATCTTGCCTTCGGTCTCGACGTGCCGCTGGAGACGGCGGAGCAGGTCAAACGGCGGTATGTGTTTTTACAGGAGCCGCTGAGCACCACGGAGATTGTGCGAACGCCTTTGGGCGCAAAACGCGTCGACCATGCGGCTATTGAGCTCATTTTGGAAGCGCGCGCGAGCGAACTGGTTTCGCTCATCCGCGAAGCGATCAAGGAAATGGGCATCTCACCGGAAGCAAGCCCCGTAACCTACCTCACCGGCGGCGGCATTGCGATGATGAAGGGCGGAATCGATTACCTCAAGCGCGGCCTGCAGCTGTCCATTCAGCGCGATACGCCGTGGGTTGTCGATATGGACACGCCCAACTTTACAAGCGCTTTTGCGGCGCTGGATTTTGTTCTGCGCGCAACGAGCGACGACGTCGTGACCGACACGTCGCCCGGAACGGTAGTGGATAGGCTTAAGAACCTTTTTACCAAATAAGGGGGACAAACTATGTTTGAACCGGAATTCGAAAACGCATCATTTGCCCAGATAAAAGTGATCGGCGTCGGCGGCGCCGGCTGCAACGCGATCAACCGCATGGTTCAATACGGTCTCAGAGGCGTTGAATTCATTGCGATTAACACCGATAAGCAAGCACTGTACTTGGCAAAAGCACCCATCAAGATTCAGATTGGCGAAAAACTGACCAAAGGTCTCGGCGCGGGCGCGGATCCGGAAGTCGGCCGCAAAGCCGCGGACGAAAGCCGCGAAATGATTACCGAAGCGCTCCGTGGAACGGATATGGCCTTTATCACCGCCGGCATGGGCGGCGGCACCGGCACGGGAGCCACGGCAATCGTTGCCGAGTGCGCCCGCGAACTGGGCATTCTGACCATTGCGGTCGTAACAAAGCCCTTCTCGTTTGAAGGCAAGGTGCGCATGCGCAACGCCGAAATCGGTATTGCCGCGCTCAAACCCGCCGTGGATACGCTCATTACGATTCCGAACGACAAGCTCATCGACCTCGTTGGCAGAGCAAGCCTTCCCGACGCGCTCCGCGTTGCGGACGACGTGCTGCGTCAGGGCATTCAGGGCATTTCCGACCTGATCGCCGTCCCGGCGATGATCAACCTCGACTTTGCGGACGTCAAGACCATCATGCGCGAAAAGGGCCTTGCCCACATGGGCATCGGCAACGCTTCCGGTGAGAAACGCGCGGCGGAAGCGGCGCGGCAGGCCATCGAAAGCCCGCTGCTGGAAACCAGCATCAATGGCGCGCGCGGCGTTCTGATGAATATTACGGGCGGTCCGGATCTGAGCCTGCTCGAAGTCAACGAAGCCGCCGAACTCATCGGCGAAAACGTCGATCCGGAAGCCAACATCATCTTTGGTGCGGATATCGACGAAGCCATGGGCGACGCGCTCCGCATCACCGTTATTGCAACAGGGTTCGACCGCACCGACCGCAGCGGCGGCGCGCAGGTTATACCCGGTTACGGTACGCCGTTTGGCGCATACCGCCCGAACTATGGCGGCATGGGCGCGCAGGCGCCGCAGGGGCAGCCGATGCAGCAGCAGCCGCAGCCCATGCAGCAGCAGCCCATGCAGCAGCAGCCGCAGTATCAACCCCAGCAGCCGATGCGCCAGAATCCCGGCCAGCCGGTGTATTCTTCCGCTTCCTATGCGCCCCGCCGTCCGATCGTTGCCGACGAGCCGGTTGCGGCGCCCATCCCCCAGCAGAGGCAGCAGGAACAGGCGTTTGGCGAAGGCGATATCCGCAGGGATTATTCCGAAAAGCCCAAGAGCAAGCTGGACGTCCCCGCGTTCCTCCGCAACCGGTAAAAAGAGAATACAACAAAGCGCCGCTTTCGCGGCGCTTTTTGTGTGCTGTAAGTGAGTTCCTTTTGGGGGATTCTCCCCCAAGACAGAAAGAAATGGGGACTTTGCCCCATACCCCCAACCAAGGGGCACGCCCTTTGGAAACCCATATGATAGCAGGAACCAACAATGGAGAATATGTCTTTGGGCAGGGGTTGGGGTGCAACCCCAAGAAAGCTCATCCGTTCGTCAAATCGCCGTTGCCCGTAATGGGAATTTGCTCGCCAAGATACGTCGGCAACGGCTGGAAAATCGAATAGATGAAATCCTTGCATCGTGCGAGCGTTTCTCTCAGGTCAAACAGCAGATACGGGTTATATTCCCGCGTGTCGCAGGAAACGCCGTATGCGGTCAGCCCCAGTTGGTTTGCAATGTACAGCGCGCGGTAGAGATGGTATTGCTGAGAAACGATGACGACCGTCTTGACCTGAAAGATATCCCGTGCGCGGTAGAGGCTTTCGTAAGTGGAAAACCCAGCGTGATCCATAAAGATGTTTTCCGAGGGGATGCCCTGCTCAATGGCGAAGGTTTTCATGGCGCTAACTTCGTCGTAATTATCCCGTCCGTGATCGCCGCTCATGAGCAGCCGGTCGGAAGAACCCGCCTCATATAGATTGAGGCCCGTTTGGATGCGGTCTTTCAGGATTGCACTCGGTTCTCCGTTCTCCCAAACGCGCGCGCCAAGCACGAGGATTGCGTCCGCGTCGAGCGAGACGGCTTCGTCCGGCGTAATGATTTGATCCTGTACCGACGCCATGACATAGTAATTTATGGCTATGGTCAACAACAAACAGGCAAGCAACAGCGCTGCGATAACGGAAGGCAAACGGTTTTTTCGCCTGCCTGCGGGTAAATTCTGTTTCTTTTTCATACGGAGTATTGTATCGTTGGGATGTGAAACCAGTTCAAAGAAAGCCAAAATAATCTGTTAACAGTCTCGCTGCAAGCAGAAAAGGTTTCTTTGCTTCTTTCTTTTTAAGAAAGAAGAGAGAAGAACCCCTATAACCTGACAATCTTGTGTCTGGTTCCATCTGGTATACTGATACCATCCAGCAGAAAAGGACGCCCGCATGCATTACGCCGACTACAAAACCATCCTCTCGCCGCAGAACGGTATGAACCTCTACCGCGGGTGTACGCATGGCTGCATCTACTGCGACAGCCGCAGCAAATGCTATCAGTTCGACCACGTCTTTGAAGATATCGAGGTCAAACGCGACGCGATACGGATTCTGGAAGAGCAGCTCAAAAAGAAACGCGTGCCCTGCATGATCGGCACGGGGTCGATGTGCGACCCCTACATCCCGCTGGAGGAGGAGCAGCAGCTCACCCGGCAGGCGCTGGAGCTGGTCGAGCGATACGGGTTCGGGTTCACGCTCATCACGAAGTCCGCGCGGGTGCTCAGGGATATCGACCTGCTGAGGCGCGTCAACGAAAAGACGAAAGCCGTCGTACAGATGACGCTGACGACCTACGACGAAGCGCTCTGCAAAAAGATAGAGCCGCACGTCTCCACCACGCGGGAACGGTTCGAAGCGCTTTGCAAACTGCGGGACGCAGGGATTCCCACGGTGGTGTGGCTTTGCCCGATTCTGCCGTTTATCAACGATACGGAGGAGAACCTGCGGGGAATTCTAGACTACTGCGTGCGGGCGGAGGTAAAAGGCATCCTCAGCTTCGGCTTTGGAGTGACGCTGCGCGAGGGCGACAGGGAGTATTTTTACGCCGCGCTTGACCGCGACTTTCCGGGAGTGAAGCAGCAGTATATCCGCGCGTTCGGCAACGCCTACAGCTGCAACAGTCCCAACAACGCCAGCTTAATGCGCGTTTTTAAGGAGGAATGCAAACGCAATGGCATCCTCTATAAAACGGACGAGGTGTTCGGGTACTTGGGCGCGTTCGAGTCAAAAGAAAAACAGCTTTCGCTGTTTGAATAATATCTATTGTTGCATATTATTCTACGGTTGATACAATAATAATTAGTAACATTGAGTGGAGATGAGTATATGGAAGATTTTATTGAAGTTGCAAAAGTGTTTGTAGAACCAGCGATAAAATTAGTGGATACTGTAGCACGCGGATGTGGAATACTCTATGAACCAACGCGAAAAAGACGTTTAGCAACAGCAAGTGCTTTTGAAATTTCGACAGTTGCCACCGCGATTAGAGAAAATTATGATTTACCAATTTCTTATAATAATGGTGTAGTACAAATTGATTCTACTGAAACTAAAGAAATAGCTGAACGTGCGATTAAAAGAATGCTTCTCCAAGAAATGAGAAAGCAGCAGAATATTGAAGCTATTGTAGATAAAGCATATGAAGAACTTAAGGATGACACAGTTGTGTCGAATGAACCGGTTGATGATGATTGGTTGGTTAGGTTTTTTAATTCAGTTGAAGATGTTAGTAACGAGGTTGTTCAAAACATATGGAGTAGAGTGCTTGCAGGTGAGATAAAGCGTCCAAGCACGTTCTCGTTAAGAACTTTAGAGACACTAAAGAATCTATCACAGTATGAAGCTGAGTTATTTCAAAGATACTCCAGCTTTGTGATGCGCTCAGAGGCAATATGTTTCCTGCCGGTTGAGCCAGAACTAGATGCTGAGTATACTATCACTAATAAAGATATCAAGTTACTAGATGATGCTGGATTACTTAAGAGTCAAGGTCAAGGATTAATGCTGAAAATGAACGAGCTTCCAAGAAAAATTAGAAACGAGCAAATTGTTGGACTGTTTGATATCCGCTCCGATCCAAATGCAGTTCCTACACTTACGTCATTCTTTCTAACAAATGCAGGTGGAGAGTTATATGAAGCAATCCGATCTATCAGTGTCGAGAGTGAAGAATATGCAATCAAATACCTGCGGCTACTAAAGCACAAACAGAACTACTTAAAAATCAGCGCCCATAGAATTGCGAAGATCAGTGGCGATCATGTCGAGTATGAAAATGATGACTTAATCTAGTTTGCAGAAGACAAAGAGGGCGCTTTCGCGCCCTCTTTGTTACACTTGCGTTGTTTGGTTACGACTTCGCCCTTGTTGCGACTTCTTCGAGCAGTTTGGCGCGGAAGGCTTCCAGCGTCATGGTGCCGAGGTCTCCGTCCTTGCGGGAGCGCACGGCAACGAGCCCCTGTTCCATCTCCTTATCGCCCATCACGAGCATATACGGCACTTTCTGCATCTGCGCTTCGCGGATTTTGAAGCCGATCTTTTCGTTGCGAAGGTCGCTTTCCACGCGGATGCCGTACTGTTCGAGCGACTTCTGAATCTCAACGGAAGCGTCCGCCGCGCGGTCGGTGATGGGCAGCACCTTCACCTGCACGGGCGCAATCCAAGTGGGCAGCGCGCCGGCGTATTTTTCGATCAACAACGCCAGCGTGCGCTCGTAGCAGCCGATGGACGTGCGGTGGATGACGTAGGGGAACTTCTTCTGCCCGTCCGTATCCGTATACACCATGCCGAAGCGCTCCGCAAGCTGGAAGTCGATCTGGATGGTGATGAGCGTATCCTCTTTGCCGTAGACATTGCGGATCTGGATGTCCAGCTTCGGGCCGTAGAAGGCCGCTTCGCCGTCCGCTTCCGTAAACTGCACGCCGAGGTCGTTGAGGATGGTGCGCATCATGTCCTGCGTGCTTTCCCAGCTCGCCTTATCGCCAATGTACTTGGCGGTGTCGTTTTCGTCCCACTTGCTGAAGCGGTAGCTCACGTCGTCCGTAAAGCCGAGGGTATCGATCATGAACTTGGCAAGATCAAGGCAGCCCTTGAACTCGTCTTCCACCTGATCCGGACGGCAGGCAAGGTGGCCTTCCGAAATGGTGAACTGCCTAAGGCGAATCAGCCCGTGCATTTCGCCGGAGCTTTCATTGCGGAACAGCGTGCTCGTTTCGTTATAACGAAGCGGCAAGTCGCGATAGGAGCGCGCGCGGTTGAGGTATGCCATAAACTGGAACGGGCAGGTCATAGGCCGCAGCGCGAAGACTTCCGCGTTTTCGTCCTCGATGTCCGGCGTGTCGCTCATGATGAACATGCCGTCGCGGTAGTGATCCCAGTGGCCGGAGATCTTGTACAGCTCGCGCTTGGCCATAAACGGCGTCTTGGTGAGGTTGTAGCCGCGCTTCTGCTCTTCGTCCTCGACGAAGCGCTGCAACAGCTGGATGACCCTCGCGCCCTTGGGCAGCAGGATGGGCAGACCCTGGCCGATGATATCCACGGTCGTGAACAGCTCCAGCTCGCGGCCGAGTTTGTTGTGGTCGCGCTTCTTCGCTTCTTCCAGAGCGGTGACGTATGCGTCCAGATCGGCTTTCTTTTCAAACGCCGTGCCGTAGATGCGCTGGAGCATCTTGTTTTTTTCGCTGCCGCGCCAGTAAGCGCCCGCAACGTTGAGGAGCTTGATGTTCTTGACGATCCCCGTGGAAGGCACGTGAGGCCCCGCGCAGAGATCGACAAAATCGCCCTCGCGGTAGAAGCTGATAACGGCGTCTTCCGGCAGGTCGCGGATGAGTTCCACCTTGTACGGCTCGCCCTTTTCTTCCATGAATTTGATCGCTTCCGCGCGCGGCAGTTCGAAGCGCTCAATTTTGAGGTCTTCCTTTTCGATGCGCGCCATTTCAGCTTCGATCTTCACGAGGTCTTCCGGCGTGAACGCGCTCGGCGCGTCAAAGTCGTAATAGAACCCGTTCTCAATCGCGGGGCCGATGGCGAGCTTGACCTCCGGGTACAGCCGTTTGACCGCCTGCGCCAGCACGTGGGACGCGGTATGGCGGTAAGCCCAGCGGCCGTTTTCGTCCGCAAAGGTGTAGAATTTAATCGCGTGGTCGCCCGTAATCGGGCGGAACGCGTCACTGTGTGCGCCGTCAAGGTCGCAGCTCAGCGTGGCCTTGGCAAGGCGCGGGCTGATCTCCGCGGCGATCTCCAGCCCCGTGCTGCCGTCTTTAAATTCTCGTTTGTTGCCGTCCGGGAATGTGATAAACATAATACTTCTCCTCCTGTTTTGGTTCATAGCCTGTTCCGGCAGTTTCGCCGGAAAAAACAAAACGCCCCGAAGCAGAATATTCTGCCTCGGGACGATAGTTCCTTGCTACCGTGGTTCCACCCGCGTTCGCGCAAGTTGGTTTCGTCCTGCGCGCGCTTTTTGACCGCTGTATCGGGCGGATACCCGCTTGTTCGGTCGTCGGGCGGTCTTCGCGTCTCCGTTTCCGCCGCGCTTGCAGCAAACTGCGCGGCTCTCTGGGGGGAACGGTGAAATAACGGTACTGTTTCCCGAGTCTTTCCGAAAGTATCTTATAGTATAGCGATACGGGCAGAGTTTGTCAAATAGGGGATTTTTCTTCTTTTCTTTCTTTTGAAAAAGAAAGAAACAAAGAAAACTTACCAATTCTGCTTTAGAAAAAAAAGAAGCAGAGAAAACTTTCCGAAGGAGGAAATAAACAAAGCGAAAGCGAGCGTCAGCTCGCTTCGATTTTAGTTGAGAATTTGCGCTCCGGATGCGGCGTAATATCCACAACATCCTCCATGCCAAACCAGCCGGTCTTGCCTACGGCAAACCGCGCCGCTGCCAGTGCGCCGCGCGCAAACGCTTTGCGGTTGAACGATTCGTGGGTAAACGATAGCCGCTCGCAGTCGCTTGCCAGCAACACCTCGTGCAGGCCGACATATCCGCCCGCGCGGATGGAGTGGATGGGCACGTACCGCTTGGCGTCCGCTGTTTCAAGCTCGTTTTCTATGGCATCCGCAATGACGCGCGCGGTGCCGGAAGGCTTATCGTACTTTTTATTATGGTGCGTTTCGGTAATGCGGTAGTCAAACTCCGGCAGCGCGCGGGCAACGATTTTAAGCGCCGCAATCAAAACGTTGACGCCAAGCGTTACGTTTGGCGCGTAAACGGCGCATGCGCCCCCGCTCAACACCGCACTGCGCAGGGCGGCGAGTTCGTCAGCCGAAAAGCCTGTTGTGCAGAGCACGCAGGGAACATGCAGCGCGGTGCAGGCGCGAATCAGCGGCAGCGCATTGTCCGGAGAAGAAAAGTCAATCAGCACATCCGCGTGCGTTTCCTTCAGCACGCGTTTGACGTGCTTGATTTCGCTTATAATAACGTCGTTTCCGCCAACTTGCAGCAGTTCGGAAACGTGCTTTCCCGCTTTTTCGCTGCCGTCGCGGCAGAACGCTGCCACCAATTCAAACTGACTGCCTGCGGCAATCTCGCGAATCACTTCTGTTCCGGCGCGTCCGACGCCGGCTACGGCTGCATGAATCATCTATCGTACCTCCTTATAAAACAAAAACGCCTGCAAAACCGCAAGCGCATAAGGACTCTTTTTTTAGCACGCAAAAAAGAAAAGCCTTTCATACGCTTACGAGATTAGCTGACGGGTTCGGGCTGAAAGCTGCCCTACCGGCAAACGCCGGATTCACCCCAAAGATTGGTTCTCCCGTTTTTTCCTCGCCGAGGAAAAATTCAGCTATTCAATTAATATATAGTATATAGGAAATTAAAAGAATTTGTCAATCGCTCGCCCTATGAAAAAACGAACCGGAAAGCGACGGTTCATTTATGATAGGGTTCGTGGGCATTGATCTTGAATGCGCGGTAGATCTGCTCGGTTAAAAAGACGCGGCAGAGCCCGTGCGGCAGCGTCATGTCGGAGAGCGAAACCTTCGCGTCCGCGCGCGCGAGCACGGCGGCGGAAAGCCCCAGCGACCCGCCGATGAGGAACGTCACCGTCGGCGCATGATTCACAAACGCGTCCTGCAGAAACGCCGCAAACGCGGGGGAGTCCATGCGCTTTCCTTCCACGCAGAGGGCAACGGCGAACTCGCCGGGGTTCACTTTTGAAAGCAGACGCTCGCCTTCGCGCTCCATCACATGGCGCTCCTCGGCGGAAGAGAGGGTTTCCGGCGCTTTTTCGTCCGCAACTTCCGCAATTTCCAGCGTGCAGAAGCGCGAGAGGCGCTTGGCGTATTCCGCCACGGCTTCGCGGTAAAAGCTGTCCTTCAGTTTTCCCACACAGGCAATCTTGATTTTCATATAACCCAAACCAAAGTTCTTATTGCAAAAGAGGAAAAATTCTTTGCTTCTTTCTTTTAAGAAAGAAGAAGGAACCCCTATATCTCAAACATCCCGCAAGGCTGGAAGCGGTCGGCAACGGTGACGAACACGCTCTCGAGCAGCCCCGCGCTTTCCAGCACGGACTGCACGGTTACGAGCGCAAGCTCCGGCGTGTTGTTCTCCTGCGAGAGGTGGCCGAGGATGGCGTTTCGCACGCCGCGGTCGTAGAGCTTTTGCAGCACAAGCCCCGCGTCCTCGTTGCAGAGATGCCCGCGGGAGGAGAGAATCCGCATCTTGAGCGGGTAAGGGTAACTGCCCGCCTTGAGCATATCCACGTCGTGGTTGGCTTCTAAAAGAATCAAATTCGCCCCGGCGACGGCGTCCAGCATCGTGTTGGAAACGTGCCCGATGTCGGTCATGATGGCGAGCTTCCGACCGTCGTGCACAAAGGTGTAGCCGACCGGGTGCGCGCTGTCGTGCGGAATCGTAAAAGGGTGCACGCAGAGCTGCTTTAAGTAAAAGTCCTGATCCGGCTCGAACACGCGGCGGTTTTTGGGCGCGAAAGCGCCAAGAGACGCGGGCAGACTCCGCCAGCAGGCTTCGGCGGCGTAAACGGGAATATCGTACTTGCGGGACAGCACGCCGACGCCCGCAACATGGTCGCTGTGCTCGTGGGTTACCAGAATCGCGTCGAGCGAGCGCGCGGAAACGTCGATCATGTCGAGCAGCTGCTCCATTCGCTTGCCGGGCAGACCCGCGTCCACGAGCAGACGCACGCCGCCCGCCTCCAGATAGGACGCATTGCCGGAAGAACCGCTGCACAACGGGGAAAACATCATAGTAAGGATGCTCCTTTTCTTTAACGTCAATAAGTATAGCACAAGCCGCATCAGCGCGACAGTAACAGAGTATCAAACCGCTTTGCGGCGCAACCATCGGGGTGCCAAGCGGGCAAAAACCTGCTATACTGTTTTGCATGGACAGAACAAGCGAACGCGCTTACGCGAAACTGAATTTAACCCTCGGCGTGCTGTATAAGCGCAGCGACGGGTACCACGCGCTCGATTCGATTATGCAGAGCATCGACCTGTTCGATACGGTTTCGATTGAGCGCGCAAACGATATTATCGTCACCAGCACCGGCATGCAGCTGCCGTATGACAACACCGTACGCCGCGCGGCGGAACAGTATCGAGCGCTGACGGGCCGCGGCGCGCATATCCGAGTTTCAAAGCGCATCCCCGCCGAAGCGGGCATGGGCGGCGGCAGCGCGGACGCGGCGGCAACGCTCTTGGGGTTGCAGAAGATCTACGGCGAGGCGGACGAAAAAACGCTGTTCGAGCTGGGCGCTTCCATCGGCGCGGACGTGCCGTTTTGCATGCGTGGCGGCGTGCAGCGCGCGGAAGGAATTGGCGAAGTGCTTACCCCGCTGAGGGGGATGAAGCTGTATTTTGTCGTGGCAAAACCCAAAGAGGGCGTTTCTACGAAAAAGCTGTTTTCGCTGCTCAAACTGCCGAGATCTATGCCGGAGACCACCGCCTGCATCAAGGCGCTCGCTGCGGGCGATATGATTTCGCTTGCGCCCCTTCTGTTCAACGCGCTGGAGGAACCCGCCGTTGAACTCGTGCCGGAGATCGGCGCGGTCAAAGCGGCGCTGCTGGAAGCGGGTGCGCTGGCGGCAAGCATGACGGGCAGCGGGAGCGCGGTGTTCGGGCTGTTTGAAACGCGCGAACTGGCCGAAGCCGCCCTGCCCAAGCTGGAAACGTTCGCGTTTTCCCGCGTCTGCGAAAGTGTCGGGTAAATTGTTTTCTTAGCGGAAGGAAAAGTTATCCGCTTCTCTTTTTCAAAAGAGAAGGGAAAAAAGAAAACCCCAGCGGGGCGGCGCTGTGAACAATCCGCGAATATTCCCAAAATCGAGTGCCAAGAAGGGCAAAATCCGATACAATCACAGCACGGGAGCATCATTTGTTGCATTCCCGTTTCATGGCAAATCCATTCCGGGGGGACAAACTATCATGCGTTTCACCCGCTTCCGTAAAAATACAGCACTCCTGTTGGCGCTGATGTTGTTAGCGCTGATACTGCCTACGTCCTCCGCACCGGCGGATTCGGGCGTGCAGTTTGTGCGCGTGCTGCTCTCTACGGAATCCGCTTCCAATATGAACATCACGGTCAAGGGCGCGTATACGCTCGCGCAGGCGCAGCGGTCGTTCCAGAACGGCACGCTGACGGTTTCCGCCTCCGGCAGCACGGTCACGGTGTCGCACTCCACGGAGGGCGTTCTGTATTCCGGCAGCACGGCCACCATTGAGCGCGCGGTTCTCGGGCGCGACGCGGGGTATTTTACCATGCGCACCGCGGCAGGCACACGCAACTACCTCGGCAACTTTACGTTTACCGCCAGCGGCGGCGTTCTTAACGTGGTCAATAACGTTCCGCTTTCGCAGTACCTCTACGGCGTGGTTGGCTACGAAATGAGCAACACCTTCCCGCTCGAAGCGCTCAAGGCGCAGGCGCTGGCCGCCAAAGGGTATGTGCTGCTCAAAATCAAAGCCTCCGGCAGTTACGATATCGGCGATACCGCGTCCGATCAGGTGTATAAAGGCTACGATCCCGCGTATACCAACGTCATTGCCGCCGTGGACGCGACCATGGGCGACGTGCTGTACTACAACAACATGCCGCTCTACTGTTATTACGCGGCGAGTAACGGCGGCTGGATGATTCTGCCGTCCGACCGCTGGACTTCCACCCTGTACGACGGCGCGTATAACTATGGCACGGACCCCTACGACCTGGCAAACCCCTCCACGCCGGTGGAGTGCATCTATGTGCCCGCCAACTACAGCGAAAAGGACATGGGCACGGCGGCGTTTGCCTTCCTCGACGCGCGGCTGATGGCAATGGTTGCTTCCCGCGGGATTATCCCCAACAACTTCTACTTTGCAGGCGTGCAGTCGATCGACAGCGTCGTTTCCTCCGGCATGGCGGGATACGCGGACGACCTCAACCATACGACCGTGACGGTCACGGCGACGGTGCGCGCCAACCTGACCGAATCGCTGATTCCGTCGCCCACGCCGACGTTCGAGCCGACGCCATCGCCTACGCCTACATTCGAGCCTACGCCGTCGCCCACGCCGACGTTTGAACCGACCGCGACGCCAACCGCGACGCCAAGCCCGACGCCTGAGGGGCAGACGCCGACGCCGACGCCGATCGACTTTACGCCGACGCCGTCCCCTTCGCCTACGCTGGAACCCACGGCTTCGCCTTCGCCCACGCCGACGTTTGAGCCGACGCCTTCTGCAACGCCAACGTTCCCGCCAACGCCTTCGCCAACGCCCGCCATTGAGACCACGCGCACAAGTCAGGTCTCCGTGACGTTTACGTTTGCGGACTTGATGGCGGCGGGCTTCTTTACAAACACAAGCCTCAAGATTACCTATGCTGCGCAGACGGCCAACGGCTGGAAACTGCTGCACGCCAGATACGGCCACGGCGTTGGCATGAGCCAGCGCGGCGCGCAGTACATGGCGAACATTGGCAAGACCTACCGCGAAATCCTTGGATTTTACTATCCGGGCGCGACCATGGGCACCATGGGATATACCTTCCCCGAAGCGGTGGGCAGCACGCAGCCGCAGACCGCGGCAACCAGCGCCTCCGCAGGCAAGGTCAAGGGCGGAACGGTGAACCTGCGCGCAAAGGCTTCCACCAGCGCGAGCGTGGTGGAACAGCTTGCGGTGGATACGCCGCTGACGCTGCTCGGCATGACGGGCGAATGGTACTATGTTACCGCCCCGAGCGGCAACACGGGCTATATTCGCTATGACTATGTGCTTCTCACCGGCAGCAGTATGATTGCGCGCGGCGTGGTCAGCGGCAGCGCCGTGAACTGCCGCACCGGCCCCGGCACGAGCTATTCCTCCATCGGCCAGCTTTCGCTGGATACCCAGCTCGGCATCTACGGCATGGTGGACGGCTGGTATAAAGTCAAGGCCATGACGACCGGCGCGGACGGGTTCGTCAGCAAGAACTATGTAACGATTACGGCTGCGACCGCCGAAAATCAGACGCCGCCAACGCCAACACCGGTTGGGCAGGCAACGGCGACGCCGGCAATCGCTCCGACGCCGACGGTGCCGGGCGCAACGCCGACCCCCATAGAAATCGGAGGCGCAACGCCGACGCCGATGCCGACCCCGATCGCAACGCCCAGCACGACGCTTGCGCCGGAGTATGCGGCGGCGGGTATGCTCAACGCGGCGGGCGTCAACATCCGCGCGGGGGCGAGCACCTCTACCAAGAGCTACGGAAAGCTTATGAAAAACACCGCCGTTGGCATTTATGAGAAAAAGGGCTCCTGGTATCGCGTCCGCATCCTCGCCACAGGCTTAGACGGGTATGTGTATGCCAAGTACATCACCATTACGCAGACCGCTTCCAGCACGAGCAGCGCAACCTGCTCAAGCCCCGGATACATCAACGCTTCCGGCGTCAATGTCCGCAAAGGCGCGAGCACGCGCTACAACAGCCTTGGCAAGTTTGCGAAGTATACAAGCGTAAAGGTTATCGCTTCCTCCGGCAGCTGGTATCAAATTGAAATTCCGTCCGCGGACGTCACAGGCTATGTGCTGGCTAAGTATGTAACGCTTACGAGCACCACCAAGGCCGCCACGCAGACGGGCGTGATTACCTCGCGGCTGAACCTCCGCGCACAGCCCTCGACCAGTTCGGGTTCGAAGGTGCTGCTCACGATGAGTAAGGGCGCAACCGTGACCGTTTACTCTACGTCGAATGGCTGGTGCTACGTCAGCTACAACGGAACGATGGGTTACTGCGTCGCTTCCTGCGTCAAGCTGGGTTAGCGCGAGTCCGGCAGAACCGCGCGGGAAACGTCTGAAGTTTGTTTTTAGGACGGCAACCATTGCATCATGGATAAAAAAAAGCTCAACCGCATCTTTCTGCTCTCGGCCGCGGGCGTTTTTCTCCTGCTCGGGGTCGTTGGCGCGGTGCGCGCGCTGCGGCCGGAAACACCCGTGAGCAATGTTGTGGTGTTTACCCAGCCGGAAGCGGAAGTGATTTCCGTGGAAGCCGCGGAAGTTACGCCTTCCCCTTCGCCGCAGCCGGTCACCTACGAAGGCACGGTGACGCTGCTGGTGGATCGCGTACCGGTGATGACGCTTGCTTCCGAACTGGAGGCTAAGAAGATGCTTTGGGAATACCTTTCCGTTTCGGCGACAGCTCCCGAGGGGGAACGCTTCGTTTCCGCAAAGTTCGACTGTGAGCTGATTTTGACGCAGGGTGATTCCTACACAAAGCCGCTGGAATCATTTCAGGCGCTTACGATGCTGGAGGAGAATCCCGCGCTCGTGCCAATCGAGGTTGTAACCCAGCGCATTGCGTACGCCGAGTCGAGCCCGGAGGTGCAGGAATCCAGCGAAAACGCGCTGCCCAAGGGTTTCCGTATCGTAACGCAGCTCGGCACGGGCAAGTTGACGCAGACCGTGACGGAAGTGACCTACCGCGCGGGCGAACCGGTTCAAACGGGAACGCCGCTGGATACGATCCTCACGGAAGCGCGCGCCAGCATCCTGCGCACCGGCGCGTACACCAAGAAGGATATCTCCGGCACCGCCCAGCGGCTGGAAGGGCCGGAAGGCAAGAGTGCAGGGGAGTTGAAGCTTTCCTACCCGATGCGCGGGCAGGTGGTCAAGTTTTTTGGCTATAACCACGGAGTGATGAACAACGGCCTCGATATTTCCAACAAGGCCGGAACGGACGTTACAGCGCCCGGCGAGGGGCTAATTGTCTACTGCGGCGAGCGCGGCGCTTACGGGTTTGTGGTCGATATCGACCATGGCAACGGGTTTGTTTCGCGGCTGACGCACTTAAGCAACGTGCAGGTCGAAATGAACCAGCGCGTGTTCGCGGGGGATTTGATCGGTTCTCTGGCGGAGGACGAGGACGGCGGCAAGCCGATTTTCCACTATGAGCTGATTATCGACGGAATTCCGTATAATCCGCTTTACTATATCGACTAGATTGATAGAATAAGGGTTCCCAAAGGGCGTGCCCTTTGGTTAGGGGTACGGGGGTGAAACCCCCGGAATAGAATTAGAAACGGGGCAGAACCCCGGAATTTAAGACAAAAATAGCGGCTCTTTCGAGCCGCCGTTTTATTTTTGCGTTTATTCCGCGTTTTTCAGGTACTCTTCCAGCTTCTTCTTCACCCGCTGGATGGCGTTGTCCACGCACTTGGTGGACTTTTGCAGCGCGTCGGCAATCTGCTGGTAGGAATAGCCCATCAGGTACAGATCCAGCGCGCCGCGCTCGAGCTTGCTAAGCGTATGCTCAATGCTGTCGGCAACGGCCTCGTAGCTTTCGCGGCCGATGAGCACCTCCTCCGGGTCGCTGATCTGCGTGCTGGAGAGCACGTCGATGAGCGGGCGCTCGGTATCTCCTTCGTAGACGGAGCGGTTGAGGGAGATATAGGTGTTGAGCGGAATGTGCTTTTTGCGGGTTGCGCTCTTGATGGCGGTGATGATCTGGCGGGTGATGCAGAGCTCGGCAAACGCCCGAAAGGATGCCTGCTTATCGAACTGATAATCGCAGACCGCCTTATACAGCCCGATCATGCCCTCCTGAATGATATCCTCGCGATCCGCGCCGATCAGAAAATACGTGCGCGCTTTGCTGCGGACAACCTGCTTATAGCGCCCGTAGAGCTGTTCCTCCGCGAGCGCGTCCCCGCCGCGATGCAGCGTTAAGAGCTGTTCGTCTGTCAGCAGATCGTAATGGTTCATTCCTGACCTTGCGCGTCCGAACCCTGCGCGTCCTGTCGTTTCTTTTCAAACATGAGCACGGCGGCGGCAACGCCCGCGTTGAGCGAACCGATCTTGCCGTACTGGGGAATGGCAACGAGGAAATCGCACTTCTCCGAAACGAGCTTGCTCAGACCTTCGCCTTCGCCGCCAATCACCAGCGCGAGCGGGCCGTTGAGGCCCTGCTTTTCCATGGGGTTGCCCTTCATGTCCGCACCCGCGATCCAGAGCTTTGCGCGCTTGAGTTCGTCGATGGCGGTGCCGATGTTGACCACGCGGGCAATCTTGATGTGCTCCGTTGCGCCCGCGCTCGCCTTGACGGTTGCGGAGGTGACGGAAGCGCTCCTGCGCTTGCCGATGATGACGCCGTGCGCGCCGACGCATTCCGCGCTGCGGATGATGGAGCCGAGGTTATGGGGATCGAGGATGCCGTCGAGCACGATGACAAACGGGTCTTCGCCGCGCTCTCTGGCAACGGCGAGGATGTCCGCAACGGTGCAGTATTCCACGCCTGCGGCGTAGGCAACGATGCCCTGATGGTTGCCGGGCTTGTCGCCATGGCCGAACGGCATGCAGATTTCGTCGAGGTGGCGCTTGTCCGTATCCCGAATCACCAGCGCGCGCTCTTTGGCCAGCGCGATAATCTCGCGCAGCGAGCCGTCCGGATCGCTCAGAACTTCGATGCGGTCGATGCTGCGGCCGCTCTTGATGGCTTCCTTAACAGCGTTGCGGCCAAGGATGAGGAACGGAAGTTCGTCCTCTTCCCGCTTGTCGTTCGGGAAGGTGTCGTTGTGGTCGGCTGCGCGGACGTCTTCCGGACGGGTGTCGTACGCTTTGCGGTAAACGCCCTGCGGCTTGTCGCCGTAAGGCTTCTTTTCGTATCCGCCTTGCGGACGGTCGCCGTAAGGCTTTTTACCCTGATAGCCGCCGCCCTGCGGACGATCTCCGTAAGAACGGGTGCCTTGATATCCGCCAGCGGGCTTGTCGCCATAGGTGCGCTCACCCTGTGGCTTATCGCCGTAAGAGCGTTTTTCGTATCCGCCTTGCGGACGATCGCCGTAAGGCTTTTTACCCTGATAGCCGCCGCCCTGCGGACGATCGCCGTAAGAGCGCGTGCCTTGATATCCGCCAGCGGGTTTATCGCCATAGGTGCGCTCGCCCTGCGGCTTATCGCCGTAGGGTTTGTTGCCCTGATAGCCGCTGCCCTGCGGACGGTCGCTATAAGGCTTCTTGCCCTGATAGCCGCCGCCCTGCGGCCTGTCGCCGTAGGGACGGGTGCCTTGATAACCGCCAGCTGGTTTGTCGCCATAGGTGCGCTCGCCCTGCGGCTTATCGCCGTAAGGTTTATTACCCTGATAGCCGCTGCCCTGCGGACGATCGCCGTAAGGCTTTTTGCCCTGATAGCCGCCGCTCTGCGGACGATCGCCGTAAGAGCGCGTGCCTTGATATCCGCCAGCGGGCTTGTCGCCATAGGTGCGCTCGCCCTGCGGCTTATCGCCGTACGGTTTGTTGCCCTGATAGCCGCTGCCCTGCGGACGGTCGCCGTATGGCTTTTTACCCTGATAACCGCCGCCAGCGGGTTTGTCACCGTAGGTTTTCTTGCCCTGGTAGCCGCCTGCGGGTTTGTCTCCGTAGGTCTTTTTGCCCTGATAGCCGCCTGCGGGTTTGTCTCCGTAAGTCTTCTTGCCTTGGTAGCCGCCCTTCCTCTCGCCGGAAGAACTATTTCCACCCCGGTACTGGCCGCCGGTGGAATTTCCGCCGCGGTCGGGACTGTACTGTTGTTGTGCCATGGGGTTTTTCCTCGTTTCAAATCAAATTAGGGAATCCTGCCGCATCGTTCACCCATGCGGAAAAAGCTGTGAAGCGCTTATTTTGCGTCTTTCGCCAAAAAGTACTGCATGAGTTCATTGAGCCGCGCGTCCGAACCCGTCAGGAACAGCCAGCCGATCAGCGCCTCCAGCCCGGTCGCGGTGTGGTAGTCCGCCGCTGAGGCATTCTTGGGCATGGTGCCGCTGTGGGCGTTGCGTCCGCGCTTGAAAACCGCCGTCTCTTCCGGGGTCAGCGCCTGTTCCATCCGCCGGTAAGCCGCCGCCTGACCCGCCGCGCAAACCATACGGGAAGCGGCAAAGTGCAGTTCCCTCGGTGAGCGCGCGAACTCGTCCGTCAGGCACACGCGCGCGTAGAGATCGCAAACCGTATCTCCGATGAGCGCGAGCGTCAGCGGCGAGAGCTGCTTTGCGTCCGAAGTCGCCGGAAAGGCCGACGCGGTGCGGATTTCTTCAATCATGGTCATACGCAGTTATTATATCTGTTCACCGATAACAAAGCAAACGATTCCTCATTTGCAGTGCAAAACGGGCAAAAACAGCGCGCCGGAATGGTTCCGGCGCGCTGTTTGTTCGCCAAAGCAGGTTTCCAAAGGGCGTGCCCTTTGGCGGGTGCTCGAGGGCGGAGCCCTCGAAGCCCTTTTACACCATCAGTTCGCAGATGCTGTTGGAGAATGCCACCGGGTCTTCGATGGGCAGGCCTTCGATGAGCAGCGCCTGATCGTAGAGCAGGTTGGCGTACTTGCCGACGCGCGGGTCGTCCGCGGTGAGCCCGGAGAGCGCGCTGAACACGGGATGCGAGGGGTTGATCTCCAGCACGCGTTCGGCCTTGATCGACCCGTCCGAAACCGGCATGGCGGCGAGCACTTTCTCCATTTCGATAGAGAGCGGTCCGTCGCTGGTCAGGCACACGGGCGAACTCTTGAGCTTGTCGCTCAGGCGCACGTCCTTAACCTTGTCCCCCAGAGCGGCTTTGAGCGCGCTCAGCAGGTCCTGATGCGTCTTTTGCGCTTCCTCGGCGGCCTTCTTTTCCTCTTCGGAAACGAGGTCGAGCCCCGCGTCCGAAACCGACTGGAACGGCTTTTCCATAAACGTGCCGAGCATGCGGACGGCAAACTCGTCCACGTCGTCCGTCATGCAGAGGATGTCGTAACCCTGTTCGCGCACGCGCTCGGTCTGCGGCAGCTTCATTGCGCGCTGGACGCTTTCCGCCGACACGTAGTAGATGTTCTTTTGCCCTTCCTGCATGTGCTCGACATACTCTTTCAGGGTGACGAGCTTATCCTCGGCGGCGGAGTGGAAGAGGATCAGATCGGAAAGGAACTCCTTGTTCGCGCCGTAGTCGGCGTAAAGGCCGTACTTCAGCGGCAGGCGGAAGCTCTTGTAGAACGTTTCGTACTTCTCGCGGTCGCTTTCGAGCAGTTTGAGAAGCTCGCTCTTGATGCGCTTTCTCAGCGTCAGAGCGATGGTCTTAAGCTGGCGGTCGTGCTGCAGCAGCTCGCGGGAGATGTTGAGCGAAAGATCGCTGGAATCGACCAGCCCCGCCACGAACCCGAAATAGTCCGGCAGGAGATCGGCGCATTTTTCCATGATGAGCACGCCGCTGGAATACAGCTGCAGGCCGCGCTGGTATTCCTTTGCGTAAAAATCGTACGGCGGATTTTTCGGGATGTAGAGCAGCGCGTCGTAGCTGACAACGCCTTCGCCGCTGAAGTGGATGGTCAAAAGCGGGTCTTCATAGTCGCGGAACTTTTCTTTATAAAAAGCGCTGTACTCCTCCGGCTTGATTTCGGCTTTGGACTTTTTCCAAAGCGGAATCTGGCTGTTGAGGGTTTCGTCCTCGACGATGGTTTCGTATTCGCCTTCCGCGCCGTCCTTTGCGCGGGTGTGCTCCATCTGCATGCGGATGGGGTAGCGGATATAGTCCGAATACTGCTTGACCAGCGAAGCGATGGTATGCTGCTGGAGGAAGCGGTCAAAGTTTTCGTCGTCGGTCTTCGGCTTGACGGTGAGGGTAACGATCGTTCCGCACTCCGCTTTTTCCGCGGGGGAGAGCGTATAGCCGTCGCGCCCGTCGGACTCCCAGAGCCAGGCTTCGTCGCTGCCGTAGGCGCGGGAAAGCACGGTAACGTGATCGGCAACCATGAACGAAGAGTAGAACCCTACGCCGAACTGGCCGATGATATCCACCGCGTCGCTGGTGTCGTGTTCCTTTTTAAAGGCCAGCGTGCCGCTCTTGGCGATGGTGCCGAGGTTTTCGTCCAGCTCCGCCTTGGTCATGCCGATGCCGTTGTCGGTAATGGAGATCGTCCGTGCCTTGGAATCAAGCGCGATGCGGATTTCGAAGTCATCGCGGGCTTTGCCGACCTTGTCGTCCGTCAGTGAGAGAAAGTAGAGCTTATCGATGGCGTCGCTCGCGTTGCTGATCAGCTCGCGCAGAAAGATTTCCTTGTGCGTATAGATGGAGTCGATCATCAAATCGAGAATCCGCCGCGATTCCGCCTTGAATTGTTTTTTCGCCATGGAACTACGCCTCCGATTCGAAATTGATCAATATTAGCACTCTAAATAAAGGAGTGCTAATACAGCATAGTACATCGGTACGCTGTTTTCAAGCGTACCGGCACGCTTCCACAAACTTTTCACAATTTTAGGATAAAAAAGGTTCTCAGAAGCTATGCTCCCAAGAACCTTATTACAAAGATTCCAATCATGTGGGGTTTCCAAAGGGGCGAATGCCCCTTTGGCCTCCGGAGGACGTAATTAATATTTACGCGTTCAGCAGCGGCGTCTTGGGTTCCGGCAGGCCGCGCAGGAGCGAGAGGAACTCCTCGCCGGTGATGGTTTCACGTTCCAGCAGGTACTCCGCCAGCGTATGCAGCGCGCCTTCGTTTTCCCGCAGAATCTTCAGCGCGCGCTGATGCGCGGCTTCCACAATGGTTACGATCTCCGCGTCCACCTTGGCGGCGGTGTCCGAAGAACAGGTGAGGGAATTGTCCCCGCTGAGGTAGGGGTTGGACTGGCACTCCAGCGCAACCATGCCGAACGTGCCGCTCATGCCGTAGCGCACGACCATGGCGCGGGCGATGCGCGTCGCCTGCTCAATATCGTTGCTGGCGCCCGTGGTGACGGAACCAAACACGATTTCTTCCGCCGCGCGGCCGCCGGTGAGGGTTGCAATCTTGTTTTCGGCTTCTTCCTTGGTCATCAGGTAGTGCTCGGATTCGTCCACCTGCATGGTGTAGCCCAGCGCGCCGGAGGTGCGGGGCACGATGGTAATCTTGTGTACGGGTGCGGAGTCCGTCTGCTTGGCGGCGACCAGCGCGTGGCCGATTTCGTGGTACGCCACGATCCGCTTCTCCTTGGGGGAGATGACCGCATTTTTACGCGCGTAACCGGCAATGACGACTTCTACGCTCTCTTCCAGATCGCTTTGCTCTACGATTTCCCGCTTGAGGCGGACGGCGCGGAGCGCGGCTTCGTTGATGATGTTGGCAAGGTCGGCGCCGGATGCGCCGCTGGTGGCGCGGGCGACTGCCTCAAAGTCCACATTGGGGTCAATCTTGACGCCGCGCGCATGGACGCGGAGGATATCCGTTCGACCCTTGAGGTCGGGCAGTTCCACGTGGATGCGGCGGTCGAAACGGCCGGGGCGCAGCAGCGCGGGATCGAGCGAGTCCGGACGGTTTGTGGCGGCGAGGATGACAACGCCCTTTCGCGCGTCGAAGCCGTCCATCTCGGTGAGGAGTTGGTTGAGGGTCTGCTCGCGCTCGTCGTTGCTGCCGAGGCCGTTGTCGCGGCGTTTGCCGATGGTGTCGATTTCGTCGATGAAAACGATGCAGGGAGCCTTTTGCTCGGCCTGCGAAAAGAGGTCGCGCACCTTAGCTGCGCCCATGCCGACGAACATTTCCACAAACTCGGAGCCGGAGATGCTGAAAAACGGCACGTTCGCTTCGCCAGCTACGGCTTTTGCCAGCAGCGTCTTACCCGTGCCCGGAGGGCCTACGAGCAGCGCGCCCTTGGGCAGCTTTGCGCCGATTTCCGCATAACGGTTCGGGTTATGGAGAAAGTCTACGATTTCGAGCAGCGCTTCCTTGGCTTCGTCCTGACCGGCAACGTCTTCAAACGTCTTTCCGGTCTGCGCCTCCACATAGATCTTTGCGTTGGCCTTGCCGAACGAGAGCGCGTTGCCGAGGCCGCCCGGGCCGTTCTGCATGCGCTTCATCATAAAGCGACCGATCCAAACGAAGAACAGAATCGGCAGCACCCAGCTCACCAGAAAGCTGATCAGCGGGGAAGCCTGCGTGGGAATGCTGGCGGAGAATTCCACGCCCGCCTTGTTGAGACGGTCGACCAGCGTATCGTCCGGCCAGATGCCTGTTTTATAGTATTGAATGGTGCTGTCCTTGCCGGTGGTAAAGGTGATGGTGCCCGCGGCTTCGTCCCGCGCGACTTCCGTTACCTTGCCGCTTTCGACCATGGAGAGGAATTCGTTGTAACCGACTTCCTTCACTTCGGCCTGTAAAAGCCCCGGAAACACCAGTGCATTAAGCAGCAGCAGCGCGATGGCCGCAATGACCGCATAGTAGATGAGAGGTCTTTTGGAAGGAGTATGTTCTTTCATAGAGGGTTTGTCCTTTCGGGTACCCGCAGGGCGTTTACGGTTCGGGTACGGCGGAGTTAAAAACGTGTGCGCTTTTATAAAGCAGGATGGTGTCAGATGGAACGCGTCAGTCCTTGTCGTTGACGGCGGAAGCGCCGCAGAGGATCATTTTTTCGGTCAGTTCCGCCATCTCGGCGGGCGTTTCCAGCATATCCCGCCGGAACCATTCGCGGATCATACCGATACAGCCGGACGCCATGAATGAAAAGTAGTAGTCGAACTGCTCGGGGCTGAACTTGCGCTCCTGCAGCCAGTACTCCAGCACGCGGTCGCGAATCAGGCCGATGATTTTGTTGACAAAAGTGATGTCCCCGTTGCCGCCTAAGAAGGCCGCGC
The DNA here is from genome assembly GCA_963674535.1 of Christensenellaceae bacterium. Taxonomy (GTDB): domain Bacteria; phylum Bacillota; class Clostridia; order Christensenellales; family CAG-138; genus UBA7703. The sequence goes on from OY771363.1 coordinate 3,409,252, forward strand.
AGAGGTCCGCGTTATCGGAAAAGAAGGTGTATAAATCCAGCAGCATGGGCAGGGGTTTGTTCTGAATTTCTCTGGGCGGATGCGCGGAAACGAGGGTTTCGAACTCGGCAAACACTTCCTGTTCCACCTGCTCGACCATATCGTAAATATCCCGGTAATGCAGGTAAAACGTGCAGCGGTTGATATCCACGAGCTGCGCAAGCTCACGGACGGTGATGTCCTTGATCGGCTTTTGACGCATAAGCTGGGTCAGCCCAGCGCGCAGCTGCATTCGCGTTTTGCGAACGCGTCGATCCATTTTTTTCGATTCCAAAATGCATCGCCCCCTGATTCTATAAATTTTGTCTGATATATTCAGGCCGCTGGTGTGCGGCAGAAACACTGTTGTACGACGTTGCTACAACTGGGTTTAATATACTCTAATCCGGATGATAAATCAACAGAACGAAGTGAATCTGGTGTTAACCCAACGTGAACTCAGCGTCACGAAAAAGACAAAATCCAGTTTGAGCATTTGGGAGTTGAAGTTCGCGGAAATAAAACAGAAGGACGCGTTCGCGCCCTTCTGTTTTACCGCTCTCAGCGGTTATTCTGCTTAAACTCCTTAACTTTGGCGCGGTACTGCCTTGCGTAATCGAAGGAGTAGCCAACCAGGACGTTCGGGTTTTGCCGCAGAACCTTCGTAACGGCCTGCTCAATGAGCTCGTCGGTCACAAAGCGGATGGCAAGCGCTGCGGAGCGCCCGCTGATGAGCCCCGCGATGAGCTGCGTGGAAACCACGACGCCGTGGTTGCGCTGAACGCGCTTGTAGAGCCAAACGATATCCTCGTACGCTACGATATAACCCATGGAACCGGAATACGCGAAGTGCTCCGAAAGGACGAGTTTGGATTTTTCGAACCGCAGGTTGTCCATTGCGGTAAACTCGAACTCCGCGTCGTCCGACTTGCCGAGGGCGTAGAGCCGCTCGTCGCTCTTTTGGTAGTTCTTACGTTCGCTCGCGGTAATCGCGATTAGCGTCAGCAGGATAACGCCCGTAAACACAGCGCCAATGATAAACAGTGCCAAATCGGTGTTGCCGGGGTTCGTTCCTTCATCCACATAATAGGTGCCGAAGTAGTCCGTGTACTCCGTATCGGTCACGGAGTAGGCGGAAGCCAAAGAAGAAACATCGTCCGAAGAAAGCGGGTACGTCATGCCGGTGATGCGGTAGGGCACCGGTATTTCGGCAGCCGGCGCGCCTTCGACAAAGACGTAGTTATAAGCGTCCTGATACGGTTTGAGCTGTTCGGCGAGCGCGTCGTCCAGCGCAACGATATACCAGCTTTGATTTGGGTCCATGGCTTCGTAATAAGTATAGTTGGAGTCCCCGGTCACTTTGTACACCCATTCGGATAGAAGCTGAATGTCCAAATAGGTATAGGTGCTGGTTCCGTCGAGCGCATGCGTTATCTGCACCGGCTCGACGGCGGGCTTTTGAGAAGCGAACACCGCGCCGAGAATCATGCCAACGAAGATGGCGGCTAGGATAATGGTTGCGATTTTTCTGCTTTTGGGCGTTGCGAAGTAGTCCTGCATGGATACCTGCGCGGAACTGGTAGCGTCCATTGAGTTTCCCCCTGTTATTGTTTAACTCATTATAATCGGCGGAAATCGGCTCGTCAAAACCATTCCCGCCGGAAGCGCCGCCGCAAAACGCGGGGGAATATCATTCAACGCATAAGTATGGTAAAATGGCGGCGGAGGATGAAACCATCTATGCTGAGAATTGCACAATGCACGGATTCGTTCCTGCCCGTTTCGGACGGGGTTGGCCGCGTTGCGTACGCTTACGCGCGCGCGCTTGCCCAGCGGGGCAACGACGTGACGGTCATTACCCCGATGACGGAGAGCGGCTTTCGCGGCAGGCACACGTTTGAAATATTGGACTATCTGGCGCTGCCCGTTCCCGGTTCCGGCAGGAAGACGGGCGTTGCCGCGCTGGATTTGCATTATCGTTCCCGCGTCAACGCGATACGTTTTGACGTGATCCATACCCACAGCACGGGTTCCGCTGGCCTGGAAGCGATTCGTTTGGCCGACCGGCTGCACGTTCCGCTCGTGGGAACCTTTCATCCCAAGTACATTCGCGAATATTTAACCAGCGCGCAGAACGAGCGCGACTCGCTCTTGACCAAGCTGTTTGCGTTTGATTATTTCAGCCGCTGCGACGAAATTTGGACGGCGAACGAAGAAGCGCGCGAGCTGCTGCTGGAACGCGGGTTTCAGGGCAATATCGAAGTGTTTGACAACGGCACGGAGCTCGTGCCCGTCGGCGCGGAAGCGCGGCAGCGCGCACGGGAAGCTTTTCACCTTGCCAGCGCGCCCGTACTGCTGTTTGCGGGCAGTCTGGAGCGGCAGAAGAACCTGCCGCGCATGCTGGAAGCGGCGGCCATCCTCAAGCGCCGGAACGTCGGTTTCCAACTGCTCGTGGCCGGGCGCGGGCCGGACGAAGCGCATATCCGCGAGCGCATTCGTGAGCTGAACCTGAACGGAACCGTGCGGCTGTTAGGATATATCACGGACGAATCGCTCCTTGGCGGGCTGTATGCCGAGAGCGCGCTCTGCCTGTTTCCCGCGCAGCAGATCAGCGCGGGGTTCGTCGTGCGGGAAGCCGCGGCGCAGGGTACGCCTTCGCTGGTAATCGCGGGCAGCGCGCCGAGCAGCCTGATTGAAAACGGCGTCAACGGCCTGACCTGCGCGGATACGCCGGAGAGCATGGCGGACGCAATCGAGAGCTACCTTGCCGCGCCGGAACGGATGCGCCGCCTCAGCGAAAACGCGCGCGCGCTGCCTTCCGTCTCCTGGGAAGCGGTGATGACCCGCGTGGAGGAGCGCTATCAGGCGCTCGCCTCGCTGGAGCGGATGCAGCTCAGCCGCAAGCGCGGCATGTTCCGCAAGGAGATGGAAAAGGTCGATCTCTCGCTGGAAAAGCGGGCCATGGACCTGATTTGGATGTTTTTAACGCAGGATACGCAGCATCTGTACGTCTATCCGCACCGGCTGCAGCAGCCGCCCATGCAGGCAAAGGCGGAACGCTTTCCCCTGCCGCGCTCCACGCCGGAGCAGGAGGGCATCTCTTCTCGCGCGATCACCGCGCTGTTTGATTCAATCCATTCGGACGAAGCCGCCTGCGCGCAGGAGATGCTGATTCTCCGCAACGGCAAGGTCATTGCTGAAGCTGCGTGGACGCCCTATGAGCCAAGCCTGCCGCACCAGCTCTACTCCATGAGCAAGTCCGTGACCGCCACCGCCATCGGCATGCTGGTGGACGAGGACGGGCTGGATCTGGACGAAAAGCTCTGCGACATCTTTTTTGACAAAGCGCCGGAAAACGAAAACCATCCTTCGTGGAAGATGACCGTGCGCCATTTACTGAACATGAGCACGGGTTCGTATTTCAACGAGGCGGGTTCCGCCATGGGTTCGGACTGGGTCAAGGAGTTTCTGCATACGGGGGTGAAGTTCCCCGCGGGGACGGCCTTTGACTACAACTCGATGAACACCTACATGCTCGCGGCGATTATTCGCCGCAAAACGGGACAGACGCTCACGGAGTACCTGACGCCGCGCTTATACGAGCCGCTCGGCATCGAAACCCATCCCTGGGAAACGTGTCCCAACGGCACGGAAAAGGGCGGCTGGGGGCTTTCGCTGACCATGGAAAGCGTTGCCAAGATTGGCCAGCTTTACCTCAACAAAGGCCGCTGGGAAACGAAGTCCGGCGCGCGCCAGCTCGTCAGCGAGCGCTGGGTGGAGGAAGCCATCCGCCCGCAGATCGAAACGCCCAAGGGCGAAATCACCTTTGGCTACGGCCACCAGATTTGGATGACCGCGCGGAAAGGCGCGTTTCTCTTTAACGGCGCGTTCGGGCAGTATATGCTCGCCGTGCCGGATCGAAACGCGCTGGTGGTGCTGTTTTCCGGCACGAGCCGCCTGTTTGCCAACGGAGGCGTGCTCGATCAGGTGACCGCCGCGCTGGATACCGTGCAGGAGCCGCCGTTACCGTCGCTGCCAAAGGACGAAGCCGGGCGCGAAGCGCTGGCTACGACGCTCAACGGACTTACGGTGCGCTACCGGCCGACCTATTACGACCCCGCGCTCAAAACGTTGCCGCTTTCGCAAGCCGCGCGTCGGCTGGACGGGCGCGTGTACACGTTCCCTGCGAACATCGGCGGCGTGATGCCAATGATTCTGCAGAGCGTGCACAATAACTTTACCAAGGGGCTGACGCGCGTGGCGTTCGATTTGCTTGACGACGGCGGGCTGCTGGTGGAACTGGCGGAAGGCGAGGAGACGCACCGCTTCGTGCTCGCGGAAAACCGCTACTCGGCGGGAACCGTTTGCCAGCGCGGGGATACCTACGCCATCCGCGCCGCGGCGCAGGCGGCGCTGTTGGAAGGCGATGTGCTCGAGATCAACGCGGTGGTGCACTTTATTGAAACGCCGTTTACGCGGCTGATTCAGTTTGTATTTACGCAGGACAAGCTGAAGATCACGTTTGACGAAAGTCCGTCCATACGGGACGCTTCCGAGATGATGCTCGAGCTCACCGGCATCACCCGCGTGCAGGTTGTGCGCAACCTCATGCCGCTGCTCAAGCGCGACAGGCTCCAGCATACGCTAAGGACGTTCACGACTGTTACCGTACAGGGAACGCTGTAAATTATAAAAATCAAAAAGCGCAGCCTCACGGCTGCGCTTTTTTGTATTGCTTCTCTTATGCAGATTGCTTTGGCTTTTTGAGCGCCCGTTTCTCGCCGGTGCCTTCCGCGAGCAGCGGCGGACAGACCTTTTCGATCACGTCCGCGGTGATGCGGCAGGTGGCGACGTCCTCGCGGGAGGGGATATCGAACATGATGTCCAGCATCACGTCCTCCAGAATCGCCCTGAGTCCGCGCGCGCCGGTTTTGCGCTCGATGGCTTTCTTGGCAACGGCGCGAATGGCGTCCTCGTCGAACGTCAGATCGACGCCGTCCATCTCGAACAGCCGTTGATACTGGCGGGTGAGGGCGTTCTTCGGCTCGGTGAGGATGCGAACCAGCGCTTCTTCATCCAGATTTTCAAGCGTCACGATAATCGGCATACGCCCGACAAACTCCGGAATCAAACCGAACTTGAGCAGGTCTTCCGGCAGGATGTGTTTGAGCACCTCGCCGACGTCCTTATCCACGTTGCTCTGCACGTCCGCGCCAAAGCCGAGGATCTTGTGGCCGATGCGCTTTTCAATGATCTTGTCCACGCCCGAAAACGCGCCGCCGCAGATAAACAGGATGTTCGTGGTATCGATCTGGATGAACTCCTGATGCGGATGCTTGCGCCCGCCCTGCGGCGGAACGGAAGCGACGGTGCCTTCGAGAATCTTCAGCAGCGCCTGCTGCACGCCTTCGCCGGAGACGTCCCGCGTAATGGAGACGTTTTCGCCCTTACGTGCAATCTTGTCGATTTCGTCGATGTAGATAATGCCCTTGCTGGCCTTTTCCACGTCGTAATCGGCGGCCTGAATGAGCTTGAGCAGGATGTTTTCCACATCCTCGCCAACATACCCCGCCTCGGTGAGGCTGGTTGCGTCCGCAACGGCGAACGGCACGTTGAGGATGCGCGCCAGCGTCTGCGCCAGCATGGTCTTGCCGCAGCCGGTCGGCCCGAGCATGATGATGTTGCTCTTTTGCAGCTCCACGTCGTCGCCTTTGACAGAAGGCGAGTTGATGCGCTTGTAGTGGTTATACACCGCAACAGCCAGCGCGCGCTTGGCCATATCCTGGCCGATGACGTACTGGTTGAGCTGGGTTAGAATTTCCTGCGGCTTGGGGATGTTGCTCAGGTCGATGGGTTCGGCCTCGGCGTCCTCCTCAATGATTTCACGGCAGAGCTCAACACACTCGTTGCAGATGTTGACGCCCGGCCCCGCGATGATGCGGTGCACGTCCTCCTGCGCTTTGCCGCAGAACGAGCAGCGCACGACGGACGGTTCTTCGATTTTTGTCATATATACCTCGTTTGGGTTATCTGCGCGGCGGGAAGACCTCGTCGATCAGCCCGTACGCGCACGCCTCCTCGGCGCTCATGTAGTTGTCGCGCTCGGTATCCTGCGTGACCCGCTCGATCGTCTGCCCCGTGCGCGCGGCGAGAATTTCGTTGAGACGGCGCTTCAGTTTGAGTATCTGTTCGGCTTGAATGTTGATATCCGTCGCCTGCCCCTGCGCGCCGCCGCTGACCTGATGGATCATGATTTCGGCGTTGGGCAGCGCTTTGCGCTTGCCTTTTGCGCCCGCCGCGAGCAGAAACGCGCCCATGGACGCCGCAAGGCCGATGCAGATGGTGGCGACTTCGCATTTGATGTACTGCATCGTGTCGTAGATGGCAAGCCCAGCGCTCACCGAGCCGCCGGGGGAGTTGATGTAGAGGTTGATGTCCTTATCGGGGTCGTCGCCCTCTAAAAAGAGCATCTGGGCGACAACGATGTTGGCCGTGTCGTCGTCGATGGGCCCGCCGATAAAGATGATGCGGTCCTTGAGCAGACGGCTGTAGATATCGTAACTGCGTTCGCCGTGGCTGGTCTGCTCAATGACCATCGGGATAAGGTTCATGTTCGTTCCCTCCTTTGGGGAGAAATCAAGGGGTGAGGTTCCCACTGCTAGGCGGAAACGCGGCAAAAAACTTTGACGAAGTTACTCCTTCGGTTCGGCTTTCTTGGCCGCGGGTTTCTTGGCGGGCTTTGCTTCCGCTTCCGCGCCTGCTTCCGCCTTCTTGGCGGCGGGTTTCTTGGCGGGCTTCTTCTCGGCTTCGCCTTTGACGAGCACCACGCTGTCGGTGATGATCTTTACGGTCTTCTGCGCGACCACGTGGTCTTCGATGTATTCCATATCGTCCGCTGAGAGCGTCTTTTCAAACTCTTCCGGCGTCTTTCCGCTGCCTTCGGCGTATTCCGCGATGGCGGCCTTTTTATCCTCTTCCGTGCAAACGACGCCTTCCTGCTGGCCGATGGCTTCGATGACAAGCTGCATCTTGACGCGCGCGAGCGCTTCTTCGCGGTAGCTTTCCTTGAGGCCGTTGAGGTCGGTGCCGGTATACTTGCAGTAGTCGTCCAGCGAGAGTCCGCTCATGCTGAGCTGATAGGCGATATCGCGCAGCATGTAGTTGATCTGGCGCTCGACCATGACGTCCGGAACCTCGACGATGGCGTTGTCGCTGGCGATTTTCAGAGCGACGTTTTCAATGGCGGTCTTGCGGTTCTTCTCCGCTTTTTCGAGCATCTTGGCCTTTTTGTCGGCTTTGAGCGCTTCGAGTGTGTCGAAGTCCGAAATATCCTTGGCAAACTCGTCGTCCAGCGCGGGCAGTTCCTTAATCTGAACGGCCTTGATCTTGACGGCGAACACGGCGTCTTTGCCGGCCAGCGGCGCGGAGTATTCGTCCGGGAAGCGGACGGAGATATCCTTTGCGTCTCCGGTCCTCATGCCGACGAGCTGCTCTTCAAAGCCCGGAATAAACGTGCCGGAACCGATCACGAGGAGCTGATCCTCGGCGGTGCCGCCTTCGAACTTTTCGCCGTCCACGCTGCCGGAGTAGTCCAGCACCACGCGGTCGCCGTTTTCAATGGCGCGCTCGACTTCGATAAAGCGGGCGCTCTTTTCGCGCTCCTTCTCAATTTCCGCCATCACTTCTGCGTCGTCAACCGTGAACTCCGGTTCGGGGACTTCAATCTTCTTGTAAGCGCCCAGGGAGACTTCCGGCTTTAACTGCACTTCCGCGGTAAAGACGATGCCTTCCGCGAGGCTGATGGAGATGATGTCGAGGGAGGGCTTATCCACGGCGGTCAGGCTGTGCTCGATAAGCGCCGCGTCGTAGGCGTCGCCCCAGACGAGTTCGAATGCGTCTTCGTAAAAAACGCCTTCGCCGTACATGTTTTCAATGACCTTTTTGGGCGCTTTGCCCTTGCGGAAACCCGGAATATTGTAACGCTTCGCGGTTTTGTAGTAAGCCTGCTGAATCGCGGCGGCGAATGCTTCGGGAGTGACGGTGACGGTCAGTTTCGCGCGGTTTTTCTCCAGTTTCTCTACGGTTGCCATTTGCTCCTCCATTTTTTCGGCATCTATTCTCAATAGCCATATAATTGGCATAATACGCCAGTATCAATAGATATTAACATAAGGAAACCGTGAATGCAACCGCGTTTCCTCTGGTTATTTGGGCATTTTGGTGTCTTTTCGGGGGAAAAAACGGCGCCGGAAAGAAAACGGGAAACCCTGGCGTCGCGGGCAGGATGTTATTTACGGAAAATATACCGAAACGCTGGCGCAAGAGGGAATATTCGTATATTATATTGAATTAATATACTGCTGTTCATTATTCAACGCTGAAATTGGGAGGAACGTATGATCGATCAAAAGCAAATGGTCGTGCTGGGCGGGCTGCCACAGAAGATTCACATCAAAAGCGAAGACGAGAGGAATCCCGTTCTGCTGTTTCTGCACGGAGGGCCGGGCGTCTGCAACCGCCATACGATCATGAAGGATCACGCAGACCTCGCCAAGGTATTTACCATGGTCGCCTGGGATCAGCGCGGCAGCGGCGGCTCCTACTGGGGCGCAGAGCAGGAAACGCTCACCGTCGACCGGCTGGTGGAGGACGCGAGCGAACTCGTAAACTGGCTCTGCGAAAGGTTCCATAAGGACAAGGTCTTCATCATCGGGGGCAGCTGGGGGAGTGAACTCGGCACCTACCTTGCGTATCGCCACCCGGAAAAGATTGCGGCTTACGTGGGCTTTGGGCAGGTGGTGAACGGCGCGAAGAACGAGGAGATCAGCTTTGACTTCGCCATGGCGGAAGCCGTCAAGGCGGGGGACGAGAAATCCATAGAGACACTCAAGAAAGTCGGCCCGCCGGTGATGGGCGTTTACAAAGGCGGCTTTGACGGCATGATGGCGCAGCGCCGGGTCATGATGAAATACGGCGGCTACTCGCAGAGCGCAAAAAAGCGCAGTTACTTCCGCTCGTTCGTCATCCCCGTGGTGCTTTCCGGCGAGTACAGCCTGAAGGATTTAATTGGGTTGGTCAAGGGCTATAAATACGTTTTGACCCATATGTGGAACGCCGTGGGCGAAACGGATTTTCCCAAGACCTGCACCAAATTCGACGTGCCGTACTTCGTGTTTGACGGGGTTTTGGATCAAAACACGCCCGCGTCGCTCGTGCAGGGCTGGTTCGACAGCATCGCTGCCCCGCAGAAGGAACTGATTTGGTTTGAAAACTCCGGCCATAACCCGATGGGCGACGAGCCCGCGCGGTTCAAGAGTTTATTGATCGACCGCTTGACGGTGATTGCAAAGAAGGAGAAAAACGTATGAACGAGTCCGGCGCGCAGGCCATTCCCCGCACGCGGTTTTCCGAAAAACTCGGATTTTGCACCTTTTCGACTGCGAGCAACGTCGTCTACCAGTTCAAGAGCATTTACTACCTGTTCTTTTTGACCAACGTAGTGATGCTGGACGTCCGCATCGCGGGGCTGATCCTCACCATCGGCACCATCTGGGACGCGGTCAACGACCCGCTGATCGGCTTTTGGGCGGTCAACCACAAGTTCAAAAACGGCGAGCGCGTCCGCCCGCTGGCCATCTGGTTTGCGGTGCCGTGGGCGATTACGGTGGTGCTGCTGTTTACGAATTTTGGCTTGAGCAACAAGCTCTCCATTGCGCTCGCGCTGGTGATCTACCTGCTCTTTGAGCTGTTCAACACGTTCGTGGGTATTCCCTACAACAGCATGGGCAGTCTGGCGACCAACCTCGACGCCGACCGCCGCTCGATTAACGTGTTCCGCAACCTCGGCGGGGCGCTTGGCGCGGGCATCGGCGCGGTGGCCTGCCTGCCGCTGCTCAAGCTCTTTGGCGCGCTGGACGGCAAAGGCAATCTGATCGCCTCCACGAGTTCGCGCGGGTTCGTGCTGACCGCCTGCGTGATGGGCGCGGTCTGCATTGCAGGGTGCCTCGTGCACTTCTTTACGACCAAAGAGCGCGTCAAGCCCATTGGCGACGACGACGAAAAGCTCTCGGTCAAAACCGTGTTCACGATGCTGTTCAAGTGCAAGTCGTGGGTACTGAACATGTTCTACATCATTTGCTACGGCGTGATCAACCTGCTGCTGATGAGCAGCCTTACGTACTATGCAACCTACGTTATCGGCAGCACGGGAGCGGCAACCGCCATTCAGGCGGCGTACCTCGCCGCGTCCATCGGCTCGTCGTTCCTCGTTTCGGCGGTCGACCGCGCCATCGGCAGAAAGAAGACCATGTTTCTTGCCGCCGTGCTCTTTGTGCTCGGCAAAGTCTGGTTTGTGCTGCAGCCGTTTTCGCTGGGCGCAATCTACGTCAACGCCATCACGGTGGGCATCGCGGTCACGATTACGTTCGTCATGTTCAACACCAACCGCAACAACATTGTTGACCTCATCGAGTGGCAGTCCGGCCGCCGCCTCGACAGTCTGGTCTCCACGGCGGACAACCTTGCCAGCAAGCTCGCGGTCGCGGGGGCGACGTGGCTCTTGACCGCCGCGCTTTCCAGCAACGGCTTTGACGCCAAACTTGCCATTCAACCGACAGCCGCCATCAACACCATCAACGCGGCGCTCGGCTGGGTGCCAATGCTCGTTGCGGTTGCGATGCTGGGCGTCATCCTCAACATGAACATCGAAAAAGAAACGAAGAAGATGCTTGAAGAGAAGGCGGCTCAAGCCGCGCAGTAAGTATAAGAAGTATCCGCAAACGTAAATATTTGGGTTTCCAAAGGGAGAACTCCCTTTGACAGGGGTTCGGGGGCGGCGCCCCTGAAAATCCCCCCGTTTCGGTTGACAATTGCCGCTAAAAACGGTATATTGAACCCGGACAATTTCATACACGGATGAAGGCATCGGGAGAGACCGCTAACCGCGGCGCCGAAGGGGAATGCGCAACAAACTCTCAGGCAAAAGGACCGATACCCGACGAAGCTCCGGAAAGCCGTCTTTCTAATTATTTAGAAACAAGCGGCACCGACGAGGCAATTCCGCACAGTACAGCCAAACGGCGGCGCGGGAGAATCTTTCAGGTTCAGATACGGGGCGCGCGAAGAATATTCGCGCGTCTCGTTTTTTATGTTCAAAAAATTCAATTTACGAAGGAGAACCATCATGAATCTGCCAAACGACCGCAAGTACACGGCTTCTCACGAGTGGCTCATGGACATGGGCAACGGCGTCTACCGCGTAGGACTAAGCGACTTTGCGCAGCACGCGCTGGGCGACATCGTATTCATCGACCTGCCCGCCGTCGGCGACAAACTGACCAAGGACGTTTCCCTTGGGGACGTCGAGAGCGTCAAAGCCGTTTCGGAAGTGGTCAGCCCCGTAAGCGGAACCGTTTCCGCCGTCAATGACGCGCTCTCCGGCGCGCCGGAAACCATCAACGCCGCACCCTACGAAACCTGGCTCGTCGAAGTAAAGGACGCAACCGCATTTTCCGATCTGCTGGACGCCGCCGCCTATCAGGCCGTCTGCGAACAGGCATAGCAAACGCAAAAACAGCCTCCCGCGCCTCTGCCGGAGGCTGTTTGTCTTCCTTATAAAATAACCACATCTTTTTATTTTCGAAAGGAGGGGATTTCCTTGGGAGATTACCTGCCGAATACGGAGCAGCAGCGGCGGGACATGCTGAACGCCATTGGCGTTTCGAGCGTCGGCGAGTTGTATGCCGATATTCCCGCGTCCATGCGAGAGAGCGCGGCGAAGGCCGCTGAGGAACTGCCCAAAGGCGTTTCGGAATTCGAAGCGCTGGAGCATCTGAAAACCCTATCCAAAAAGAACGTCGTCTACGACGCGATCTTTCGCGGCGCGGGCGCTTACTGGCACTATATTCCGCCCGTGGTGAGCCGCGTTGCCGCAAAGGAAGCGTTTGTTACCGCGTATACGCCCTATCAGCCGGAGATCAGCCAGGGCATCCTGCAGACGATATTCGAATACCAGACCATGATTGCCGAACTCACCGGTATGGACGCTTCCAACGCTTCCGTTTACGACGGCGCGGTGGCGGCGGCGGAAGCCGCCAGCATGTGCCGCGAGCGCGGGCGCAAAAAAACGCTCGTCTCGGCCGGCCTGCACCCGGATTCGATTGAAACCGTCCAGACCTACTGTCACGGCGCGGATGAGCCGATGGAAGTTTTGCCGCTGAAAAACGGCACGGTCGATCTGACCGCGTTCAAAGCCGCGCTGGACGAAACGGTGTCCGGCGTACTGATTCAGTCGCCCAACTTTTACGGCGTGATTGAGGACGTTTCCGCCATTGCGGAGATCGTTCACGCGGCGGGCGCAAAGCTCGTTGTGAGCACAAACCCCATCGCCTGCGCGCTGATTCAAACGCCGGGCGAGTGCGGCGCGGACGTCGCCATTGGCGAAGGCCAGCCGCTGGGCATGCCGCTGAGCTTCGGCGGGCCGTACCTCGGGTTTATGGCCTGCAAAAAGGACATGATCCGCAAACTGCCCGGGCGCATCGTCGGCCAAACTGCCGACGCGCAAGGACGCAGATGCTTTGTGCTCACCCTGCAGGCGCGCGAACAGCACATTCGCCGCGAAAAGGCGAGCAGCAACATCTGTTCGAACCAGGCGCTTTGCGCGCTGACCGCCGCGGCGTACTGCTCCGCCATGGGGCCGCATGGGATTACGGACGTTGCGCGCCAGTGTTACGACAAGGCGCACGCGCTTGCGGAAGGCTTGAACGGCATCAAGGGCTTCGAGTTGCTCAATCCCAACACCCCGTTCTTCCATGAATTCGCGACCAAAACGCCGGTTCCGGCGGAACAGCTTCTATTCGCGCTTGCCAAAGAAGGCATTCTCGGCGGCCTGCCTGTGGAGGGCGGCATCCTCTGGTGCGCCACGGAGCGCACAACGAAAGCGCAGATCGACGCGGTGATCCAAACGGCAAAGGAGACGGCAGAAAAATGAAACTCGCTTTTGAACGCAGCGTTCCCGGCCGCAAAGGCTGCCGCATTCCCGCTTCGGACGTGAAAGCCGCGCCGCTACCGGATGCGCTGCTCCGTAAAACTCCTTTGCATTTGCCGGAGCTTTCGGAAACGGACGTCAGCCGCCATTATTCCGAGCTGGAACAGCAGGTCTATGGTGTCAACGACGGGTTCTACCCGCTCGGCTCCTGCACCATGAAATACAATCCCGCCGTCAACGAGCAGGCGGCGTCGCTGGAAGGCTTTACCGCCGTCCACCCGCTCCAGCCGGTGGAAACCGTGCAGGGGAGTTTGGAAGCGCTGGCGGAAACGGCTGAACTGCTCAGCAAGCTCGTCGGCATGGACGAAATGACCTTCCAGCCCGCGGCGGGCGCGCACGGCGAACTGCTGGGCTTGCTGCTCATCAAGGCGTATCACAGGGCGCGCGGAAACGACGCGCGCCGGCAGATTATCGTGCCGGACTCCGCGCACGGAACCAACCCCGCTTCGGCGGCGATGGCGGGCTTTACGGTGGTCAACATCCCCTCCGCGGCGGACGGAACAGTCGATCTCGAAGCGCTCAGAGGCGCTGTCAGCCCGGAGACGGCGGGGCTGATGCTCACAAACCCCAATACGCTGGGCGTATTTGACCGAAACATCCTCGAAATTACCAGAATCGTCCACGATGCGGGCGGGCTCTGCTACTACGACGGCGCGAACATGAACGCCATCATGGGCGCCGCGCGCCCCGGCGACATGGGCTTCGACGTGGTGCACCTCAACCTGCATAAGACGTTCTCCACCCCGCATGGCGGCGGCGGCCCCGGCGCGGGCGCGGTGGGCTGCAAAGCAATCCTCGCGCCGTACCTGCCGAACCGCCTGCCGGTAAGGCTGGCGGACGGAACATACGGACTGCGCGACTCCATTCAGAGCGTCGGGCGCATGAAGGCGTTTTACGGCAACTTCCTCGTGGTGATCCGCGCGCTGTGCTATATCAAAACACTCGGCGGGGAAGGGCTGAAAGCGGCCAGCCAAAACGCGGTGCTCAACGCCAACTACCTGCGCGTGCTCTTAAAGGACAGCTGCCCGGTCGCCACGGCGGGATTCTGCATGCACGAGTTCGTGCTCTCGCTGGAACAGCTCAAAAAGGAAACGGGTGTTTCCGCCATGGACGCGGCAAAGACCATGATCGACTTTGGCATGCATCCGCCGACGATGTATTTTCCGCTCATCGTGCACGAAGCGCTCATGTTTGAGCCGACGGAGACCGAGGGCAAGGAAACGCTGGATGCTGCGGCGGAGGCGGTCAAGGAGATTCTCGCGCTGGCGAAAACCGATCCGGAACGGCTGCACGGCGCGCCGCACACGACCCCCATCGGGCGGCCGGACGAAGTGGGCGCGGCAAGAAACCCCGTTTTGCGGTATGAATTTGCGGAGGACGAAACGAAATGAGCGATTTAAAACGTACGATATTATACGACCGCCATGTGGCTTTGGGCGCGACCAAGGTGGACTTTGGCGGCTGGGAAATGCCGATTCAGTACCCTTCCGGCATTGTGGAAGAGCACCTTTCGACCCGTTCTGGCTGCGGCATCTTCGACGTGTCCCACATGGGGCGCTTCCGCATTACCGGTAAGGACGCCAAGGCGTTTTTGCAGCACGTGCTATCCAGCAACGTTTCCGCGCTGGAAGTCGAGCAGGCGCAGTACGCGCTGATTCCCAACGAAACCGGCGGCGCGGTGGACGACGCGTACCTCTACCGTTTTTATGAGGATGCTTACATCCTCGTGGTCAACGCCTCCAACGCCCAGAAGGACTGGGCGCACCTGACGCAGGCGATCAAAGGCTTTGACGCACAGATTGAGGACAAAAGCGAAGCCGTAGCTCTCATCTCCGTGCAGGGGCCGAAGTCGAAGGAAATCTTGAGCGACATGGCGGGCGGCGAGAAGCTCACCGAGCCGGTGAAAAACGCGCTCGGCACGGCCAAGCTCTGCGGGCGCACGGCGCATCTCTCCAAGACCGGGTACACGGGCGAACCCATCGGTTACGAGGTGTTCGTTCTGCGCGAAGATGCGGCGTTCCTCTGGGACGAACTGCTCAAGCGCGGCGCAAAACCCATCGGCCTCGGCGCGCGGGATACGCTGCGTCTGGAAGCGGGCTTGCCGCTCTACGGCCACGAACTGGGCACGGATAAGGACGGAAACGAAATCCCGATCTTCGCCATCTCGCTGGCGCGCTTTGCCGTGAGCTTTTCGGAGGAGAAGCGCTCCATGATCGGGCGCAAGCCTCTGGAAGAACAGTTTGCCGTGAGCAACCGCATCCTCAACCGGGACTTTTCCGACCTTTCGATTCTGCCGCGCCGGGTGCGCCCCATCGCGCTGACCGGCAGAGGCGTGCTGCGCGGGGGATTCCCCGTCTACAAAAACGGCAAGGAGATCGGCTACATAACCAGCGGAACCATGGTGCCGCGTTATACGGTGGAAAATCAGGGCAGCCTGCTCGAAAAATTCACCGATCAAAAGGCGCTGCGCTCCATCGGACTGGCGCTGCTGGATTCGGACGTGCTCGCGGACGACGCGGTGGAAGTCGATATCCGCGGCAGCCGCGTTTCCGCCGTGGTGGTCAACTACCATATGCGCGGGGACGCGCCGCCCTACGCGCGGCCGATCGTCTGTGACGTGCCGGAAGAACCCAAGGCTGAACCTTCCGCCAACCTGCCCCAGAGCGCGCTGACGCTGCTGCAGAAGGGGCTGAAAAACCACGTCTGGCGGCAGGAGCAGTGCGTCAACCTGATTCCTTCGGAAATGACCGCTTCCCGCGCGGTGCGGCTGCTCTCCGGCAGCGATCCGTCGTTTCGGTATGCCGAGCATAAGCAGGTCGCCTCGTTTTACGATCACGACGTGTTCTACTATCAGGGCACGAAGTTTATCGACGAAGTCGAGCGCGCGCTGGTTGCCGAACTGCGGAAATACCTCGGTTGCGCGGAGGTGGAAACGCGCGTGGTCAGCGGGCAGATGTCCAACGCCACGGTGTTTTCCGCGCTGATGGACTTTGTCAACCGCACCGACCGCAAGCACACGCCGCGGCGGCTCGGGTATATTCTCAACAATCATATCCGCAACGGCGGGCATTTGAGCGCGCAGCCCATGGGAGCTCTGCACGACTTTGTGGCGGTTGATCCGGAAACCGAGCGTTCGGCGGTGGTCAATTTCCCCGTCTGCCGGGACAACGTATTTAAAATCGACGTTGAGGAGACCAAGAAGGTCATAGAGAAATACCGTCCGGAGTTCATCGTGTTCGGCAAATCCATGGTGCTCCATAAGGAGCCTGTGCGCGAGATTCGTGCGTTTGTGGACGAAATGAAGATTCCGACCACGATCATGTACGACATGGCACATGTGCTCGGCCTTGTCGGCCCGCACTTCCAGAAGCCCTTTGAAGAGGGCGCGGAAATCGTCACCGGCTCGACGCATAAAACGTTCTTTGGCCCTCAGCGCGGCCTCATCGGCGTCAACTACACCGAGGACGAGCTGAAATACGACCTCTGGAAAGCGATTCAGACGCGCGCGTTCCCCGGCGCTGTGAGTAACCACCACCTCGGCACGATGCTGGGCTTATTGATGGCGGCGTACGAGATGAACGCCTTTGGCGACGCATATCAAAAAGCAGTCGTCGAAAACGCCAAGTCCTTTGCCAGGAGCCTCAAGGCGGCGGGGCTGGATGTTGCGGGCGATCCCGCCATCAGCTACACCGAGACGCATCAGGTCGTCGTCCGCGTGGGTTACGGCCAGGGGCCGGAGATTGCCGAACGGCTGGAGGAGAACAACATCGTCGTCAACTATCAGGCGACGCCCGAGGAAGAAGGCTTTACTGCGAGCGGCGCTTTGCGTCTGGGCGTATCCGAAATGACGCGCTTCGGCTTTGGCAAGGCGGAGTTTGAGCAACTGGCGCATCTGATGGCGGACTGCGTGCTGCGCAATAAGCCAGTTGCCGATGAAGTGACAAAGCTCCGTAAGGGCTATACAACGCTTGGATACTGCTTTAACGACGCGGAAGTCAATCAAGCGCTCGACGCGCTCAGCGCACAGAGCGGCATGTAAACAGCATACCAAACACGAGCGGCCGCCCGCCGGAACGAGACCGTCCGGCGGGCGGGTTCTCTCAAAAAGAAGTCGTTTTCTGTCTCTGACAACCTGCCGGCCCGGATTTTATATTGTTGCAAAAGCGTTGAAAACCGCGTTTGAACGCACTACAGTATAAAGAGAGCAACAAAAAAGTCTTAAAAAAATGTCTTATAAAAAAGTCTAGTCGTGTTCATTTGAAACAGAATCTTCAAACGGAGGGCTGATCGATATGATTCCGGCCTATATGCACGCGCTGGTCAAGGAAACCGCGGGAAAAGGACTGACGCTCAAGCAGGTGAAAACGCCCGTGCCGGGCATTGGCGAAGTGCTCATCAAGATCCACAAAACCGCCATCTGCGGAACGGACGTTCATATTTACAACTGGGATCCATGGAGCCAAAAGACGATTCTGCCGCCCATGACGGTCGGCCACGAATACGTCGGCGAAATCGCGGTGCTCGGCCCCGGCGTTGAGGACTATCACGTCGGCCAGATCGTCACCGGCGAAGGGCATATCGTCTGCGGGCACTGCCGCAACTGTCGCGCTGGCAACGGACACTGGTGCAAGTTCACAAAGGGCGTGGGCGTCAACCGCGACGGCGCGTTTGCCGAATACCTCTGCATTCCGGAAACGAACGTCATCGCCGTGCCGGAGACCACGCCGGAGGAGATCGTCGCGTTTTACGACGCGTACGGCAACGCCTGCCATACGGCAACCATGTTCGACGTGACCGGCGAGGACGTGCTCATCACCGGCGCGGGGCCAATCGGTATGATGGCCGTCGGCATCTGCCGCCAGAACGGGGCAAGGCGCATCGTGGTGACGGACGTGAACGACTATCGCCTCGACATCGCTAAAAAGATGGGGGCAAGCGCAACCGTCAACCTCAAAACCCAGTCCGTCGAGGACGTGATGAAGAGCCTGCATATTGTAGAAGGCTTCGACGTCGGGTGCGAGATGAGTGGCAACGGAAACGCGCTTAACCAGATGCTCAAGCTCATGCGAAACGGCGGCAAAGTGGCGCTGCTTGGCATCGCCGGGCCGGGCACGGTGATCGACTGGAACGACGTCATCTTCAAAGGCCTGACCCTGCAGGGCGTCTACGGCCGCAAGATGTATGAAACTTGGTATAAGATGATGGCCATGATCGAAGCGGGACTCGACCTTTCGCCGGTTCTGACGCACCGCTACCACTACACGGACTTTGAGAAAGCGTTTGCCGTGATGAACAGTGGCCAGAGCGGCAAGGTGGTTTTGGACTGGACGCAAAAGGAGGAAGCATGACAAAACAGGCATATGAAATTTACCGCGGCGTACTGGATGAAATCCGCGCGGCGGGCACGTATAAACAGGAGCGAATCATCACAACGCCGCAGGGCGCGCGCGTGGACACCACGAAGTCGCAGCGGGTGCTCAACATGTGCGCCAACAACTATCTGGGGCTGGCGGACAATCCGGAAATCGAAACGGCGGCAAAGCAGGCGCTCGATACCTGGGGCTACGGGCTTTCCTCCGTGCGGTTCATCTGCGGCACGCAGGGCATCCATAAGGAGCTTGAGCGCAGGATTGCTCGCTTCCTCGGCATGGAGGATGCCATACTCTACTCCTCCTGTTTCGACGCAAACGGCGGTCTGTTCGAAACGCTTTTGACCGATCAGGACGCGATCATTTCGGACGAACTCAACCACGCCAGCATCATCGACGGCGTTCGCCTCTGCAAGGCCGCGCGCTTCCGCTACAAAAACAACGACATGAATAGCCTCCGCGAACAGCTCGAAGCAGCGAAAGGTGCGCGTATCAAGCTCATCGCCACGGACGGCGTGTTCTCGATGGACGGCTACATTGCCAACCTCAAGGGCATCTGCGACCTTGCGGATGAGTACGGCGCGCTGGTCATGGTGGACGACAGCCACGCGGTCGGCTTTATGGGCGCGCACGGGCGCGGCACGCCGGAGTACTGCGGGGTGATGGGACGCGTGGATATCATCACCGGCACGCTCGGCAAGGCGCTTGGCGGAGCAAGCGGCGGTTACACGGCGGCAAAGCGGGAAGTCATCGACCTGCTGCGGCAGCGCTCCCGGCCGTACCTATTTTCCAACACTGTGGCTCCCGTCATCTGCGGGGCGAGCTTGAAGGTGCTGGATTTACTGGAAGGTTCCACCGCGCTGCGCGATAAGCTGCAGGAGAACACGCGGTATTTTCGCGAAAACCTCGGCAAGCTCGGCTTCGACGTGCTGCCCGGCGAGCACCCGATTGTGCCCGTAATGCTTTACGACGCAAAAACCGCGCAGGAGTTCGCAGCAAGGATGCTCGAAAAGGGCGTCTACGTTGTTGGCTTCTGCTATCCGGTGGTGCCGATGGGTAAAGCCCGCATCCGCACACAGGTTTCCGCCGCACATTCAAAGGACGACCTCGATTTCGCCGTTTCCTGCTTTGCGGAAGTTAAATGCGAGATGGGGCTGTAACTGCAAAGAAATTCCTGCTAATTAAAAGCAATAGAAAAGGGGCTGCCAATTTGGCAGCCCTTGCTGTTTCTGTACTTAATGTGTTACTCGCTCTTCTGCATCTGGAAGACGAAGCCCGCGGCAAACATAAACCAGATCCACACGACGTTGAGCGAGAATTCGACAAACAGGAAGACTTCCATCATCGACTCCGAAACCGCAAACAGCAGGATAGCGGGAATCAGACGCGCGCCGAGCGAACTCTTTTCCTTTAGCCCGGAAAAAGAAAGACGTCCCGCCTGTATCGCCAGCATCACAAAGAACGCCAAGATGATGGCGAGCCCCGGAATGCCGAACGATACCAGCGAAGCGACAAACGAGTTGTGGAAGTTGCCGATGGGGGAGTTCTTCGGGAAATACTGCGCCATCACGCTGCCGGAGATGATCGGGGTAGTGCCGGTTAAGAGAATGTCGGGGTTTTCCTTTAGCCCATGCAAAGTGCCCTTCCAAATCTCTGTTCTGCCGTTGAACGAATCCACTTTATCCAAACCCCTGTCTACTGCCATATCGGTTTGGGTGGCAGGATCGCTGACGGTGTTATCCGAGGTGGAGCTATCGACGGCTGTATCATCTGCTGCAGAATGAGCGACGACCATATTGTTATACACGGAGCGCACGACATTTGTTCCGAAAAAGAAAACGCCGACGCACAGCGCCGTGGCGGCAAGGCTCAGCAGAATGCGCCCGCCTGCGCGCTTGATCTTGGCAAACGAGAGGTTGAACAGAAGAAAGAACTCCAGCGCGACGCCCAGCGTGGTGCTCAAGATACCGGTGCGGCTGTCCGTGAGCGCCATGGTGCTGTAGCAGGCGACGGCACAGAGAATCAACAGCGCGCGCACGAGCCAATTTTTGGTTCGGGTGAGCAGATATCCCGTCAGGATAATCGCGGCTCCGCAGATAGGCGCAACGGTGTTGGGATGGCTGACCATCCAAAGCCTGCCGTCCGTATTGAGACCGACATAACCGATTTTCGTGATTGCTTCCGGCGCGTGTACGCCGCCGAACACAACGGCCAGCGCCGCCGCGCTCAAAAGCGTTGCGGAGGCGAGCATTGCCACGGCGAGAATGGAAAGTGCTTTTTTCAGCGTTTCCTTATCGAACGCGTAGGGAAGCGAAAAGCAGAGGAATGTCGTAATGCATGCACAGTAGAGCCAGGTGCTCGAAAAAGCTTTTTCCAGCCGCCAGTCGTTGATAAACAGGCCTAGAATCATCCAGACAAACAGAACGCCAAGCAGCTTTACTTCCGGATACTTCAAAAACGGGCGCGTATAGAGTATCAGCGCAAACACGCCGACCGAAGCGGGAAAAAGCACGCTTGTGAGGAACAGATCCGCGTATTTCATCGAGTAGTACTGGTATACGCTGATGATAATGCAGCAAACAAAAGCAAGGACAGCGGGCAGCTGCCACGAGCGAAGGCTCAGATTCGTTTGTTCGGAGAGGATCCCGTCGCGGGAGAGTTTCGGCGCAGAGTTCGATTGCATCCTGTTTTTTTCCTTTGCAATTTTCATAAAGCAGAGCCGTCTTCCAGATTACCTGCACAGAGAGGCGGATGCGCTTAGCGCAACGCCGCTGCACGTATAGACAATCCGAACGACAACCCGCCTTATGGTACACCGACATGCACGGTGCGTCAAGAGAAAAACCGATCATGACAGTGCTTCCGAACGGGAAATTTTCATGGCCGGCAGGAGAAATAAAAAACAACTCGCCGTTTTACAACCCCGTTTTCGCTTGCGGAAAACGGAACCGGAAAACAGCGAATTGTTGATTTTGCGCTGCACGCGGCCGCGTACGGCGGATTTTTGCTACTTCAGCAGGTTTTCCAGCTGATCGGCAATGCCGTTGAGCCAACTGCCCTCGAAAAGCTCGATCAGACCCGCGTCGCATGCGGTTGCAAGATCCTTTAGCATCGGCAGTTCGGCGGTGGAACAAATGCCGAACGATTTTGCGATCTCCTCAAGATTGCTCTCGCCAAACGGCCGAATCACGGTGCTGCAGTCCGGGCAGGTTACATAGCTCATGTTCTGCACGAGCGCCAGAACGGGAATCTTCATCAGCGCGGCCATGCGCACGGCTTTTTCGACGATCATGCTCACCAGCTGCTGCGGAGAGGTGACCACCACGATGCCGTCCACGGGAATGGACTGGAAGACCGTCAGCGGAACGTCCCCGGTGCCCGGCGGCATATCGACGAACATGAAATCCACGTCGCCCCAGATGACGTCCGTCCAGAATTGCTTGACGGTTCCTGCGATGATCGGCCCGCGCCAGACGACGGGGTCGGTTTCGTTTTCGAGCAGCAGGTTCATGCTCATGACTTCCACGCCGGTCTTGCTCACCTCGGGGAAGATGCCCTGATCGGAACCGGAGGCGCGTTCATGCAGGCCGAACGCCTGCGGAATGGAAGGGCCGGTCACGTCCGCGTCCAGAATGGCGGTTTTATAGCCGCGCCGGCGCAGGAGCACCGCGAGCATGGAGGTGACGATGGATTTGCCGACGCCGCCCTTGCCGCTCACAACGCCTATGACGCGGCGAACGTGGGACAGCGCGTTGAGGGGCTCGTGCAGGTCGGTCTTTTCCCGATCGGCGCAGCTGGCCGAGCAGCTCGAGCAGTCGTGGGTGCAGGTTTCGCTGTTTTCACTCATGGAACACAGATACTCCATATTACTATTGGTAGATTTGCCTTTTCGGCAGTAATTTTATTATACCCCCGCGAGCGGAGAAGTCAACCGCGCGGGCGCGTACGGCGGTGAGTTCGTCACAAAGCGGCTCCGGGTTAGCGCGGCGGAAAGGCGCAATACGGGGCGTTGTTTCCAATTTGTTGGTTTGCCTTACGGGATGCGATATGCTATGATATCGATCGAAGGTGAAGGCATGGCAAACGGAAGAAACGAAGAATCCAGAGAAGTGCAGAAGCTCCGCAGGGCGAGGCGCTCGATGACATACGTCGTGCGCACGCTGCTGCTCGTCATCATGGCGTGCATCGTCTGCATTGGCGCGTTTTTGACGGCGGAACGCGTCAGCAACCTCTATATATTGGCGTCCGAAGGCATGGCGCTCCGCGCGGACTGCGTGATTGCCGACGGCGCGAAAAACGACCTGGAAGAATACTTTACGCTGACGTTTCTGGAAAACGATCCCGCAATGACGGACACGACGTATTCCAACTATACGATCACGAACTATAACTATGATTTAACGATTGAAAAAATCTTTGTGCTGCCCTGGTCCATGAGCGCGACGGTAACCGCCGTGGAGCGCGTTTCCCTTAATGGCAACATCAATGCCGACCAGCTCGGCGAAGGCCAGAGCGCGGGCGACTTTCCCTTGCCGCAGTGGACGCCTTTGCGCTACAAGATCAAGTTTATCAACGTCAATTCGCGCTGGTATATCTCCGAACTGACGGTGGTGGAAAAAGACCCGCCGCAGACGAACATCGGCACCCCGGACCCGAACGGATCTCCGATTCCGGCGGCGACCCCGACGCCCAAGCCGACGGAGAACCCGATCGCTACTGTTGCGCCATGAAGAACGGTTTTCTCCCCGCCGGGCGCCCGGCCGTGCTGCTGGCGCCGATGGCGGGATTTACCGACAGGACATTTCGTCTGATCTGCCGTGCGTTTGGTGCGGACGTCGTCTGCACCGAGATGATCAGCGCAAAGGGACTTCTCTACAAAAGCGAAAAGTCCCGCGCGCTGTATGAAGCGAAACCGGGCGACGAGCCCTTTTTTGTTCAGCTCTTTGGCAGCGACCCGGCCACGATCGCCAGGGCTGCGGCGCAGATCGAGCAGGAGCTCGGCGAGCAGCTGCTCGGCGTCGATCTGAACATGGGCTGTCCCATGCCGAAGATTGCAGGCAACGGCGACGGCAGCGCGCTCATGCAAAACCCCGTGCTTGCGGGTAAGATCGTCGAAGAGACGGCGCGCGCCGTACAGGTTCCCGTTACGGTTAAGTTTCGAAAAGGCTGGGACGAGGCGCATCAAAACGCCGCTGAATTCGCGAAAGTCTGTGAAGAGAGCGGAGCAGTAGCACTGACCATCCACGGGCGCACGCGCGAACAGCTCTATGCGGGCAGCGCCGACCGCGGTTGCATGGCAGAAGTCAAGCGCGCGGTGAAGATACCCGTGTTTGCCAACGGGGACGTAACAAACGGCGCAAGCGCGCTGGAAACGCTGGCGGAGACGAGCTGCGACGGGGTCATGGTCGGCCGGGCGGCGCTGGGAGACCCGTTTGTATTTGCGGAAATCCAGTGCGCGCTTGCAGGACGGGCGTATGAAAAACCCTCGCCGGAGCAGCGACGGGAGATCGCACTGCGGCATGCGCGCAATGCCCTTGAGCAAAAAGGGCCGCACGCGATGATTGAACTCAGAAAGCATCTCGCGTTCTACGCCCGCGGTGAACGGGGCGCTTCCAGGCTCCGCGTGCGCATCAACGCCTGCAGAACGCTGGAGGAACTCGAGGAAATCTGGCCGGAGCACGGACTTGGCGCCGGCGATGTGCCGTAAATGCCGCCGCCGGGCATGCGGGGCGGAAAAACCCAGCGCTGTGGGGGAAATCCGGGCTTGACATGCAATTTTTGCACAAATATAATAGGTAAACACGAACGGGCGCAGCACGCGCTCGCGCGGAATGATAAGGAGAACACAAACGATGGCTGAAACTTGGCTTACGCCGGAAGAAATCAAAAAACGCGAGGAGCGTTTGGAGTTTCTCAAAACAACCCGTCGTCTGGAGATTGCGGAACAGCTCAAAATCGCGCGCGCGTTCGGAGATCTTTCCGAAAACGCGGAATACGACGCGGCGAAAAACGAGCAGGCGAAAAACGAATACGATATCGTCCAACTGGAGACTGAGCTCAAGAATGCGCACGTCATCGACGAGTCAAGCCTCGATACCACGACTGTCGGCGTCGGCGCGACGGTGAAGCTCACGGACATGGGCGATAAAACGAAAAAATACGTCTTCCAGATTGTCGGCAGTGCGGAAACGGACCCCGCCAACGGGCGCATCTCCAACGAGTCGCCCATCGGCAAGGCGGTGCTGGGGCATAAAGCCGGCGATGTGGTCGAGGTTGTCACCCCCGGCGGCATGCTGAAGCTGAAGGTTGCTTCAATCGGCAAGTAACGCAAACAGGTTTAACGGGGGCTGATCAGCCCCCTTGTTTTTTGCAGAAGCACGGTACAGAGGAGATAAAACATGGAACACCCAAACACGGATCAGCAAGTTCAGGAACAGGAATTGACGCAGGAGCAGCTCTCCGAGCTGCTGCAGATACGGCGTGACAAGCTCACCGCGCTGCAGCAGGCGGGCAACGACCCGTTCTGCCATACGGTTTACGACGTTTCGCATACGAGCGAATACATCCTTTCGCACTTTGCCGAGCTGGAAGGCAAGCCCGTCTCCGTTGCGGGGCGCATGATCTCCCGCCGCATCATGGGCAAGGCGAGCTTTGTGCATATCCTCGACGGTAAGGGGCGCATTCAGGCGTATGTCAAGCTCGACGAAGTCGGCGAGGACGCCTACGCCGCGTTCAAGACGTTTGATATTGGCGATATCGTGGGCGTCAAGGGCGCGATCTTTCAGACCCGAACCGGCGAAACCAGCATCCACGCAACGGAAATCACGCTGCTCAGCAAGTCCCTTCGCCCGCTGCCGGAGAAGTTCCACGGGCTCAAGGACCCGGAGCTTCGCTACCGCCAGCGGTTCGTGGATTTGATCGTAAACCCGGAAGTGCGCGCCACGTTTATCAAGCGCAGCCGTATTATTACGGAGATTCGCCGCAGGATGGACGAGCGCGGCTTCATCGAGGTGGAAACCCCCGTACTCAACACGACCGCCAGCGGCGCTTCCGCGCGGCCGTTCGTGACGCACCACAATACGCTCGACCTCGACATGTATCTGCGCATCGCTACCGAGCTGCACCTCAAGGAGTGCGTGGTCGGCGGGCTGGAGCGCGTCTACGAGATCGGCCGTCTGTTCCGCAACGAGGGCATGGACCCCATGCACAACCCGGAGTTCACGACCATCGAGGCGTATCAGGCGTACACGGATTACAACGGCATGATGGAGCTGGCGGAGGATTTGATCTCGCGCTGCTGCATGGCCGTCAACGACACCACGAAGATTACCTATCAGGGGCTCAATATCGATCTGACCCCGCCGTTTAAGCGGCTGACGATGAACGAGGCGGTGCGGGAAGTCACCGGCGCGGATTTCTACGCCTGCGCAACGGATGAAGAAGCGCGCGCGCTGGCTCAGAGCCTCAAGCTCGAAGTCAAGGATAAGTCCGCAACGCGCGGCAAGCTGCTGGCCGAGGCGTTCGACGCGTTCGTGGAAGAGACGCTGATCCAGCCGACGTTTATCATCGACTACCCGGTCGAAATTTCCCCGCTGAGCAAGCGCAAGCCTTCCGCGCCGTATCTGACCGAGCGGTTTGAGCTGTTCATTGCCGGACACGAGTTCGCTAACGCGTTTTCGGAGCTCAACGACCCCGTCGACCAGCGCGGGCGGTTCGTCCAGCAGGCGCAGGAGCGCGCCAACGGCGACGACGAAGCCATGATGATCGACGAGGACTTCTGCCTCTCGCTCGAATACGGTCTACCCCCGACGGGCGGCATCGGCATCGGCATCGACCGGCTGGTGATGCTGCTGACGGACTCCGCCAGCATTCGGGACGTTATCCTCTTTCCGACCATGAAGCCGGTGAAGTAGACATTAGGAAACGCAAGCACGATTCAGCGCTGATTGTTATAATGAAAAACCGCCTCAAACGTGAGGCGGTTTTGCTCGTTTCGAGGGCAAAAAAATGAGCTTAAAAGTTTAGCAGTCAGAAAGACGTAAACGAGAGAATACGAGAGATTGAGAACAAACAAGCAAGGCATTTTCAAATAAAGAAGAAATAAGGTGATTTATGACGAAATATGACGGATATCGGTTGCGGGTCTGCTTTGCCTTGCCATGGCTGTTTTGCTATACTTTGGAAGCTGTCCCGCGAGCGGAAACGGAAGCGGGGGAGCGAGCGGCACCTTGAAAACTATATAGTGCAGGAAACAAAAAACAAGCCAGTAATTCTGTGACGTGAAAACGAATAACAGAATGAATAACGCAACGAATTTGAGTGAGCGTACAAAGTAAGTGAGCTAACGAGTCCGAAAGGACTTGTCAGAGATTGAACTCAAGAGTTTGATCCTGGCTCAGGACGAACGCTGGCGGCGTGCCTAACACATGCAAGTCGAACGGAGATATGATTTCGGTTGTATCTTAGTGGCGAACGGGTGAGTAACGCGTGAGCAACCTGACCTTCAGAGGGGGATAACACCTGGAAACAAGTGCTAATACCGCATAAGACCACGACATGACATCATGACGAGGTCAAAGGAGCAATCCGCTGAGGGAGGGGCTCGCGTCCCATTAGATAGATGGCGGGGTAACGGCCCACCATGTCGACGATGGGTAGCCGAGCTGAGAGGCTGATCGGCCACACTGGAACTGAGACACGGTCCAGACTCCTACGGGAGGCAGCAGTGGGGAATATTGGGCAATGGGCGCAAGCCTGACCCAGCAACGCCGCGTGAGGGAAGAAGGCTTTCGGGTTGTAAACCTCTGTCCTTGGTGACGAAAAAAATGACGGTAGCCAAGGAGGAAGCCCCGGCTAACTACGTGCCAGCAGCCGCGGTAATACGTAGGGGGCGAGCGTTGTCCGGAATTACTGGGCGTAAAGGGTGCGTAGGTGGCCTTTTAAGTTGGATGTGAAATCCCCGAGCTTAACTTGGGTGGTGCATCTAATACTGGAGGGCTAGAGTGCAGGAGAGGGAAGCGGAATTCCTAGTGTAGCGGTGAAATGCGTAGATATTAGGAGGAACACCAGTGGCGAAGGCGGCTTTCTGGACTGTAACTGACACTGAGGCACGAAAGCGTGGGGAGCAAACAGGATTAGATACCCTGGTAGTCCACGCGGTAAACGATGAATACTAGGTGTAGGGGGTATCAACTCCCCCTGTGCCGGAGCTAACGCAATAAGTATTCCGCCTGGGGAGTACGGCCGCAAGGTTGAAACTCAAAGGAATTGACGGGGGCCCGCACAAGCAGCGGAGCATGTGGTTTAATTCGAAGCAACGCGAAGAACCTTACCAAGGCTTGACATCCACTTAAACTCATGGAAACATGAGGTCTCTTCGGAGGAAGTGAGACAGGTGGTGCATGGTTGTCGTCAGCTCGTGTCGTGAGATGTTGGGTTAAGTCCCGCAACGAGCGCAACCCCTATTGCCAGTTACCAGCGGGTTATGCCGGGGACTCTGGTGAGACTGCCGGGGACAACTCGGAGGAAGGTGGGGATGACGTCAAATCATCATGCCCCTTATGTCTTGGGCTACACACGTGCTACAATGGCTGAAACAAAGGGATGCAACAACGTAAGTTGAAGCGGATCTCATAAAAACAGTCCCAGTTCGGATTGTGGGCTGCAACCCGCCCACATGAAGTCGGAGTTGCTAGTAATCGCGGATCAGCATGCCGCGGTGAATACGTTCCCGGGCCTTGTACACACCGCCCGTCACACCATGGGAGTTGGGAGCGCCCGAAGCCGGTATTCTAACCGCAAGGAGGAAGCCGTCGAAGGCGAGATCAATGACTGGGGTGAAGTCGTAACAAGGTAGCCGTATCGGAAGGTGCGGCTGGATCACCTCCTTTCTAGGGAGTACAACAAAAGTGCTTAGATCAATCACGGGTTTAAGCAGCGTGAAGACAAATTCGCAGTTTTGCGTGGAATGCACTGTATAGTTTTGAAGGTACCGGAGACGGGACTTTCAAAGGGCAAAAGGACGAAGGCCGGGATCACCGTGGGGGTGTAGCTCAGCTGGGAGAGCACCTGCTTTGCAAGCAGGGGGTCATCGGTTCGAACCCGTTCATCTCCACCACTTTCTTTCGGTGAAAGAAAGTTGGACAAAGAAAGCACATGCTCAAGGGTACTGCTGCTTCTTGACGGAGAAAAACGGCCGGGGACGAAGCGAAAATGGGCTCATAGCTCAGCTGGTTAGAGCGCGCGCCTGATAAGCGCGAGGTCGGTGGTTCGAGTCCACTTGAGCCCACCAGAGTTCTTCTTGCGAAAGCGGGAGGAGCGAGCGTGAAGCAGCGGAAGAAATGAAGCAGCGGATCGCGAAGTTCTTTTTTTACTTTTCTTGTTAAGAAAAGTAAGGAGCACCTTGAAAACTGCATAGAGAAGCAAAGTTGATTGAGAGGACACTGGTCTGAATAAGACGGGAGTCCGATCAAGAGACGAAAGCTAAGTAATTCGCGGAGAAAAAAAGACATTAAGAAAAAAATAGTAGGTAATTGTGAAATTATTCTACTGCAATTTCAAATGCCGAGAAAACTCATGCAGACTCGAAAGAGTCTAAGAGAGAACTAGAGATCAAGCTAATAAGAGCACAGGGAGAATGCCTTGGCACCAAGAGCCGAAGAAGGACGTGGTTAACTGCGAAAAGCCGTGGGGAGCTGTAAGCAAGCATTGATCCACGGATGTCCGAATGGGGAAACCCGGCACGAGCAATCGTGTCACGTTCACATGAATACATAGTGTGATCGAGGGAACCCGGTGAACTGAAACATCTAAGTAGCCGGAGGAAGAGAAAGAAACATCGATTCCCAAAGTAGCGGCGAGCGAAATGGGAAGAGCCCAAACCGAGGGTCTACGGACAATCGGGGTATGGACCTGCACAATTGGAAGCACCTATAGCCGAAGACCGATGGAAAGCGGAACCAGAGACGGTAACAGTCCGGTAGGTGAAATGGGTGTGACATGGCGGGTATCCGGAGTACCACAGGACACGAGAAATCCGGTGGGAAGGCGGGGGGACCACCCCCCAAGGCTAAATACTACTTGGTGACCGATAGAGAATAGTACCGTGAGGGAAAGGTGAAAAGCACCCCGGGAGGGGAGTGAAAGAGAACCTGAAACCCTGTGTTTACAAGCAGAGGGAGCGAAAGCGACCTCGTACTTTTTGTAGAACGGGCCGGCGAGTTGCTATATGTTGCGTTAGGTTAAGGTGTAGAGCACCGAAGCCGTAGGGAAACCGAGTCTCAAATGGGCGAAATAGTAGCGTATAGCAGACCCGAAACCGGGTGACCTATCCATGGACAGGTTGAAGCGACGGTAAGACGTCGTGGAGGACCGAACCAGACGTATGTTGAAAAATGCGGGGATGAGCTGTGGATAGCGGAGAAATTCCAATCGAACTCGGAGATAGCTGGTTCTCCCCGAAATAGCTTTAGGGCTAGCCTCGATTTTAGATTACCGGGGGTAGAGCACTGAATGGGCTAGGGGGCCACAAAGCTTACCGAACCCTATCAAACTCCGAATACCGGATAATTATGATCGGGAGTCAGACGGCGGGAGATAAGTTTCGTCGTCAAAAGGGAAACAGCCCAGATCAACGACTAAGGTCCCAAAGTGGTGGTTAAGTGGGAAAGGATGTGCAATTGCACAGACAACCAGGATGTTGGCTTAGAAGCAGCCACTCATTCAAAGAGTGCGTAATAGCTCACTGGTCGAGTGAATGTGCGCCGAAAATGTACCGGGGCTAAACCACACACCGAAGTCTTGGGATTACAGCAATGTAATCGGTAGGGGAGCAACGAATACGGGCTGAAGCGGAATCGTAAGAGACCGTGGACTGTATTGGAGAGAGAATGCCGGCATGAGTAGCGAGAGCAAAGTGAGAATCTTTGCCGTCGAAAGCCTAAGGTTTCCTGAGGAAGGTTCGTCCTCTCAGGGTAAGTCGGGGCCTAAGCCGAGGACAAAAGTCGTAGGCGATGGACAACAGGTTGATATTCCTGTACCACGACAATTCGTTTGACTGACGCAGTGACACAGAAGGATAGGCAGAGCGGGGCGATGGTAGACCCCGTCCAAGCGGTGAGGCTGGAACGTAGTGAAGTACGCGTTCTAAGGCTGGGCCGTGATGGGTACCGAAAATAAGTAGGGAAGCTGTTGAATTCACGCTGGCAAGAAAAGCTGCTAGGGAGAGTTGTTGTGCCCGTACCGCAAACCGACACAGGTGGGCGAGGAGAGAATCCTAAGACGAACGGGAGAACCCTTGTTAAGGAACTCGGCAAAATGACCCCGTAACTTCGGGATAAGGGGAGCCTCGAAAGAGGCCGCAGAGAATAGGCCCAAGCGACTGTTTAGCAAAAACACAGGTCTGTGCGAAGTAGAGATACGACGTATACGGGCTGACGCCTGCCCAGTGCCGGAAGGTTAAGGGGAAGTGTTAGGGCAACCGAAGCACGGAACTTAAGCCCCGGTGAACGGCGGCCGTAACTATAACGGTCCTAAGGTAGCGAAATTCCTTGTCGGGTAAGTTCCGACCCGCACGAATGGCGTAACGACTTGGGCACTGTCTCAACAAGGGACCCGGCGAAATTGTAGTATGTGTGAAGATGCACATTACCCGCGACTGGACGGAAAGACCCCGTAGAGCTTTACTGTAGCTTGGCATTGGATTTTGGTAACATATGCACAGAATAGGTGGGAGGCTTTGAAGCAGCGACTCCGGTCGTTGTGGAGCCACCTTTGGGATACCACTCTTGTGTTACTGAGGTTCTAACGAGCGGCCGTGATCCGGCGTTCGGACAGTGCCAGGTGGGCAGTTTGACTGGGGCGGTCGCCTCCGAAAGAGTAACGGAGGCGTTCAAAGGTTTCCTCAGAATGGTTGGAAACCATTCGCAGAGTGCAAAGGCAGAAGGGAGCCTGACTGCGAGACCGACAGGTCGAGCAGATACGAAAGTAGGACTTAGTGATCCGGCGGTATGAGAGTGGAATTGCCGTCGCTCAACGGATAAAAGCTACCTCGGGGATAACAGGCTTATCTCCCCCAAGAGTCCACATCGACGGGGAGGTTTGGCACCTCGATGTCGGCTCGTCGCATCCTGGGGCTGGAGTAGGTCCCAAGGGTTTGGCTGTTCGCCAATTAAAGCGGCACGCGAGCTGGGTTCAGAACGTCGTGAGACAGTTCGGTCCCTATCCATCGTGGGCGCAGGAGATTTGAGAGGAGCTGTCCTTAGTACGAGAGGACCGGGATGGACGCACCAAGGGTGAATCAGTTGTCGTGCCAACGGCATAGCTGGGTAGCCACGTGCGGATCGGATAAACGCTGAAGGCATCTAAGCGTGAAGCC
Source organism: Christensenellaceae bacterium (assembly GCA_963674535.1). Lineage (GTDB taxonomy): Bacteria > Bacillota > Clostridia > Christensenellales > CAG-138 > UBA7703. The sequence goes on from OY771363.1 coordinate 3,441,059, forward strand.
GACCTCAAGATAAGATCTCCCATTCGGTTAACGAAGTAAGACCCCTTGTAGACCACAAGGTTGATAGGTCGGAGGTGGAAGTGTGGTAACGCATGAAGCTGACCGATACTAATAGGTCGAGGGCTTGATCAAAACGAATTACACTCTATGCAGTTTTCAAGGTGTTTACAACGAACACCACACCTTTCCGGTGGTTTAGCTGAAGGGATCCACCTGTTCCCATTCCGAACACAGTAGTTAAGCCTTCATACGCCGATGGTACTTGACTGGAAACGGTCCGGGAGAGTAGGTAGCCGCCGGGATCCAACAAAACAAAAGACCATGCATTGCATGGTCTTTTGTTTGTCTGCGTCTCCTGCGTTACCCTACTCTCCCGAACCTGACGCAGGGTAGCGCGAAAACCAAGTTTGTTGTTCTGAATCATTCGCAAAGCGCTTGACTTGAAACATGACGGAGCCGAGCGCCCGCTGCGCGGGATGAAGCGAGGCGGAGGAACGGCAAGCAAGGGAGCGAAAGGAGTGGGCTTCAGCCCCGACGCACCGCGACCATTGCGCAGTCGCCGGGAGAGTAGGTAGCCGCCGGGATCCAACAAACAGAAATGCCCACGCAAATGCGTGGGCATTTCTGTTTGTCAGGTCGGGCTGTTTACTGCCCTTCCGTGCCTGAATCTAGCTTGCGCGCAGCGCTTGACTGGAAACATGACGGAACGGCGCGCTGCCAGTGGCAGAGCAAGCGCCGCGGAGGAACGGCAAGCAAGGGAGCGGTAGGAGCGGGCTTCAGCCCCAACGCACCGCGACCATTGCGCAGTCGCCGGGAGGTTCAAGCCGGTGCGTAGTAGAAAACGATCCTGCGGATCGTTTTCAGGCGCGAACGGGCTGACATTCATGGCAGCCCTGAGTTCCGCTGTTTGTCGCCGTAGGCGACGTTCGAGCACCCGCTGTGCGGGATGAAGCGAGGCGGAGGAACGGCAAACAAGGGAGCGGCAGGAGAGGGCTTCAGCCCCGACGCACCGCGACCATTGCGCAGTCGCCGGGAGGTTCAAGCCGGTGCGCAGTAGAAAACGATTCAGCGGATCGTTTTCAGGCGCGAACGGGCTGACATTCATGGTAGCCCTGAGTTCCGCTGTTTGTTGCCGTAGACGGCAGAGTAGGTCTGCAGTTCACAATCTTCGCGCTGCTGCGCTGCCGCATGCATCGCTCGTTGTTCACTGGGCTTTCGCCTCACTTTCTCCCGCACTGCGGGCGCTTCGGCTCCGCCTGCCGGGATCCAAAACAAAACGTCCGCAAACACGGACGTTTGTTTTTCTGTCCCTGTGGCTAATTCCTCTCTCGTGCCTGCATCCAGCTTGCGCGCAGCGCTTGACTTGAAACATGACGGAGGTTCAAGCCGGTGCACAGCAGAAAACGATCCGGCGGATCGTTTTCAGGCGCGAACGGGCTGACATTCATGGCAGCCCTGAGTTCCGCTGTTTGTCGCCGTAGGCGACAGAGTAGGTCTGCAGTTCACAATCTTCGCGCTGCTTCGCTGTCGCTTGCATCGCTCGTTGTTCACTGGGCTTTCGCCTCGCTTCATCCCGCACTGCGGGCGCTTCGGCTCCGCCTGCCGGGATCAAAAAACAAAACGTCCGCTAACGCGGACGTTTTGTTTTTCTGTCTTAGGGGTTAACTGCTTTCTCGTGCCTGCATCCAGCTTGCGCAAAGCGCTTGACTGGAAATGGGCGAAGGCGAGCGCGCCCGGTGGGCGATCAAGCGAGCCATAATCGGATTCATAGCATAAAGAAGCAATATTGAGCTTCCGGAAGCAACACATATGTAACAAATTGGCCAATATTACATTTAAAGCACGAATAATGCCGAAAAATAATTAAAAAAACAAAACGAAAGAAACGGATATGTAACGAATCGTGAATAGAATAGTGTATAATTCAGGAAAGTTGAGGGACATCCGATGAAAGGCAAGAAAAAATTCGTACTGGTTGCGGTGATTGGTGTGGTCGCGCTTGCGTCTGCCGCACTGCTTGGCGTGTATTTTCTGCCAAACCGGATTCCGTCCAGTAATGTTAGCACGCAAGGTGCTTCTAACGCCGTTGTCGAGCAGATTGAAGACAACGAAGTGCCGCTGGCCGCGCCCAGCAGTTTTGACGCTTACACTGCCGGAGATACCGTGCAGCTTTCGTATCTCACACAGCCTCAGAAACGCGTAAAGCCTACCGTGCAGCAGCCGGAAACATACGAACCGACGAAGGAAGACCCGGCTCCCGTTGACCCCGCTCCCGTTGATCCGGCTCCCGTTGCTCCGGCTCCCGAAGAACCCGCGCCGGAAGAGCCGGTAACGGAAGAACCCGCGCCGGAAGAACCGGTACCGGAAGACCCCGCACCGGAAGATCCTGCGCCGGAAGACCCCGCACCTGAAGACCCGGCACCGGAAGAACCAGCACCCGAGGAACCGACCCGCGCCGTTAAGCCCAGCGACATTACGGACGTTGATGCGATGTCGAAATACCTGTACCAGGCGGGCTGCGAATTCTGGGCGACGGAAAAGGACTTCTGCGGCACGACATCTCGCCCCGTCTCCACCCGCGTTGCGGATAAAATCGGCGGCGGCACGGCGGTGGACTGCCCGGGCGGCGACACGGTCCGCGTGGACAGCAAGGGAGTAAGCCACGACAGCTACGCCATTGCCGACCACTTCCGCGAATATGTGGATATGCCGGACCTGCAGTATTTTAAGCTGTATTTGTCCGACAAAGACTACACCGTGAATTCTTACGGCGCGCGCGAAGAGGTTATTGGCGCATTTTATCAATACGGCTCCGAACGCGCAACCTATATGCCGGAGGAGTAAGAAAAACGACATGTTCGGCGGCTCGTTTCAACGAAGCCGCCGTGCGTTTTTTCAGGCGAAACACGCTACGCCCAATCGTTGAAAAGCGCCCGCCAATGGAGGTTTGTGAACGGTTTACACAAACTGTTCAACGTAAAATAATACATTTTTCATTTTGAAATAACAGTCTGTTCACATATATATTGTATGATTCAACCATACAAGAAACTAGATGTTGAAAGAAACGGAATTCTTTCAGCAAATCGCTCAGGAACAGTCATTTTAGGGGGTGCGAAACATGCTGGACCGGTTGTACTTAATTGCGTATCTTTGGAGAACAAAATTTCGCCGCCCTGCTGCGAAAGCGAGCTGCTGACGCGGCAAGAAAACGAATCTGAACACCCTTGCCTTTTACTGGTGCAAACGCCGTAAAAGGTCGGGGTTAACCATTCCTCCGAACCGTTCGTTCGGAGGATTTTTTGTTTCAAAACCCCTGCTTTAGCGGACTGCCGCGGCGGATCGCCGGTTCCGGAATCTGGAAAATTTAACTGAGATGGTTGCTATTGCTCCGCGCTGTGTTAAAATGATCGGAACGGAACGAGGAGCGAACATGAAAGAAAGAAACATCGGTATCCTCAGCACGGCTGCGTGCTATGTCCTCTGGGGGCTCCTGCCGCTGTACTGGCACTTGCTCGACGAAGTGGACGCCTTTGTAATCCTGGCCAACCGGATCGTCTGGTCGGCGGTATTTACGGTTGTGCTGCTGCTGGCGCTTAAGCGTTTTGGCGACGTAAAGGCCGTGCTGCGCGACAAAATGAAAATGCGCTTTGTCATCCCCGCCGCGATCATGATTACGATCAACTGGGGTCTTTACATCTGGGCGGTCAACGCGGGTCATCTGCTGGACGCAAGCCTTGGCTACTATCTAAACCCCTTGATGGTGTTTGCCGTTGGCATGCTGCTGTTCCGCGAAAAGTGCGGCGCGCTGGACTGGGTTGCGCTCGCGCTTGCGACGGTCGGCGTGCTGGTTTCGACGCTCGCTTATGGGGCGTTCCCTTGGGTGGCGCTTTCGCTTGCGCTCTCGTTCGGACTGTACGGAACGTTTAAGAAGCTTGGCGGCGTGAGCGGGCTGACGAGCATCGCGGTGGAAACCATTCTCGTTGCGCCGTTTGCACTGGCGTTTCTGCTGATCTCGCCTGCGAGTCATGCGGCGTTTTCCGCGCTGACGCTCAAAACGGGGCTTCTGCTGTTCTTTACGGGCGTGGTTACCGCTACTCCTTTGATCCTCTTTACGCATGGCGTCAACCGCCTGCCGTTTACTACGGTCGGCTTTTTACAGTACATCAGCCCGACGCTGCAGCTCATCATCGGCACGCTGTTTTTCCACGAGACGCTCACCAAGGACCGCATCGTAGCGCTTGCGTTTATTGGCGCGGCGCTGGTGCTTTATTCCTTCAGCATGGCGCGGCGTGCAAGGCGCCAGAGCACGCTGGAAACCGCGGGCGGCGCCCGTTAGCTGGCCTTCTGCCGCAGGCGTGCCATAATGACGCGCGCTTTGTGAAACCCCCGTAGATTCGGGGGCTTTTTGTTGCGATTTATGCGGTTTTCTGCTATACTCCAACCTTAGGGTATTATGCGGACGAATGCCTTTTTCAACGTTGCCTATCCAGCGAAAACCGCTGTGTTTCGACGGGGAATTTTACAAAGGAATAGCACTCGCCCACGGAAAAGTAAACCAAAGGAGCTTCCGAATGGGATTATTGGATACACTGCTCGGTAATACGAGCGCAAGCCGGCTGAAAAAACTGCAGCCTTATATCAAACGCATCAACGAGATGGAACCGCAGATGCAGGCGATGACGGACGAACAGCTCCGCGCGCAGACGCAGAAGTTCCGCGAACGCCTGAAAAACGGCGAAACGCTCGACGACATCATGGTGGAAGCGTTTGCAACCGTGCGCGAGGCGGCGGTGCGCACGGTAGACATGCGGCATTTCGACGTTCAGCTGCTCGGCGGCATGGTTCTGCATCAGGGCCGTATCTCCGAGATGAAAACAGGCGAAGGCAAAACGCTGGTTGCGACGCTTCCGGCGTACTTAAACGCACTCACGGGTGAAGGCGTGCACGTGGTCACCGTCAACGACTACCTCGCCAAGCGCGACGCGCAGTGGATGGGCAAGATCTACCGCTTCCTCGGCATGAGCGTCGGCTGCGTGATCAACGGCATGGAGCGTGAGGCAAAGCAGGAAGCCTACCGCAGCGACATCACATACGGCACGAACAACGAGTTCGGCTTTGACTACCTGCGCGACAACATGGTGGTCTTCCGCGAGCAAATGGTGCAGCGCGAGCTTGCCTATGCCATCGTGGACGAAGTCGACTCCATCCTCATTGACGAAGCGCGTACACCGCTCATCATCAGCGGTGAAGGCGAAGAGTCGAGCGAGATGTATATCGAAGCCAACCGCTTTGTGCGCGGCCTGACGCGCGGCTCGAACCTCACCCAACAGTCCAGTTCCGATCGGATCATGGGCGAAGAGACCCCGGAGGACGGGGACTACCAGTGCGACATTAAAAAGCGCACCGTGCAGCTCACCGCCGAAGGCGTCCGTAAGGCCGAAGAGCGCTTTGGTGTTGAGAATCTCGGCGACCCGGCCAATATGGAAATCAACCATCATATCGTGCAGGCGCTGCGTGCCAACGCGCTGTTTGAGCGCGATAAGGATTACGTTGTGCAGGACGGCGAAGTGCTCATCGTGGATGAGTTCACGGGTCGTCTCATGATCGGCCGCCGCTACAGCGAAGGCCTGCATCAGGCGCTGGAAGCCAAGGAAGGCGTCAACGTTGAAAAAGAGAACCGGACGCTGGCAACCATTACGCTGCAGAATTACTTCCGCATGTATAAAAAGCTCTCGGGCATGACCGGTACGGCAAAGACCGAAGAGTCCGAGTTCATGAGCATTTACGATCTCGACGTCGTGGAGATTCCGACCAACAAGCCGCTTCGGCGCACAAACATGGACGACGCGATCTTCCCCACCGAAAAGGGCAAGTTCGACAGCATCGTCGAAGCGATCAAAGAGATTCATAAATCCGGCCAGCCGGTGCTGGTTGGCACCATCAGCGTTGAACGAAGCGAATACCTGAGCGGGCGGCTGACGCGCGCGGGCATCCCGCACGACGTGCTCAACGCCAAACAGCATGCACGCGAGGCGGAAATCGTAGCCCAGGCCGGTAAAAAAGGCCAGGTCACGATTGCAACCAACATGGCCGGCCGCGGCACGGACATTCTGCTCGGCGGCAACCCGGATTTCCTCGCCCGGCGCGACCTGCGTCAGGACGGTCTGGAAGATTGGCTCGTTGAGGAAGCTGTCGGCCACGGCGAAACGTCCGACCCGGATATTCTCGCGGCGCGGGCGCGCTATCAAGAGCTTTACGACGCACATAAACTCGTTACTGTCAAAGAGCACGACGAGGTGGAAGCCCTCGGCGGCCTGTTCATCCTCGGCACGGAGCGGCACGAGAGCCGCCGCATCGATAACCAGCTGCGCGGGCGCGCGGGCCGCCAAGGCGACCGCGGCAGCACGCAGTTCTACGTTTCGTTTGAAGATGAGCTCATGCGCCGGTTCGGCGGCGACCGTGTGACCAACACGCTCAACCGGTTCGCTTCCCCCGAAATGCAGCAGGAGATCCGTCTGGAAATGCGGATGCTCACCAAGCAGATCGAAGCCGCGCAGAAGCGCGTGGAAGCCATGAACTTTGAAACGCGTAAAAACGTTCTGCGTTACGACGACGTCATGAACAAGCAGCGCGAAATCATCTATGGCCAGCGCCGTCGCGTGCTGCTGGGCGAAGACCTCTCCGAGAGCATTCGAACCATGGTTATCCAGACGATCGACAGCATTGTGGAAGCGGCCTGCAATCCGCACGCTCCGCGCGAGAGCTGGGACTTTACGGCGCTTTCCATCGAAATCTGCAAGCTCTGCTGCCGCCAGCCCAAATCGCTGTTTACAGCCGAAGAGCAGAAGAAGTTCAGCATCGGCGAGATCAAGACCCGCCTCTATGAATACAGCGACACGGTCTATGCCGAGACCGAGGAGAAGCTCAAGTCCACGGAAGTCGATATGCGCGAAAACGAGCGCGTCATCCTGCTGCGTACGGTGGACGAGCACTGGATGGATCACATCGACGCCATGGATCAGCTCAAGCAGGGCATCGGCCTGCGCTCCTATGCGCAGAGAGACCCCGTTTACGCGTATACGAGCGAAGGGTTCGAAATGTTCGACGCAATGGTTGCGGAAATCCGCGAGCAGACCGTCCGCAGACTCTACCAGATGCAGGTGACCGGCGGCCCGCTCCGCCGCGTGCAGCTGGCAAAGCCGATCGAGCCCAAAACGGACGGCGCAAGCGCAACGTTCTCCCGCAGCGACAAGAAGGTCGGCAGAAACGACCCATGCCCCTGCGGCAGCGGCAAAAAGTATAAGAACTGTCACGGCAAAAACGAATGACTCCACAGCGCGCCGGGCGAATCTCCGGGGGCGGGATAGCGCAGCAGCAACCGCTTATTTAACGGAGCCGCGCCGCAAAAGGCTGACCTCCTGCGGCGCGAAAATACCCAATATGGTACGATTGAGAGGAATCGAAACACTATGATCCCGTTGGACGAATATAAAATGAATCTCGACACGTTTGGCGAGCAGCTCGACGAATGCCGAACCGCGCTCAACCCGGAGCAGATCAAAAGAGAGCTCGCCGAGCTGGATACGCTCATGGGCGCGCCGGACTTTTGGAACGACGTGGAGAACGCAAACAAAATCAACAAACAGGTCAAACAGCTGCAGCATAAGCTCGAACGCTTTGTGAAGCTGAATGCCAGATACGAAGACCTCAAGACCCTGATCGAGATGGCCGAGGAAGCGCAGGACGACAGCCTGCTTGGTGAAATCAAGACCGAAACCGCCGCCGTTTCCAGCGGCATTGAGGCGCTGCGCCTCGAGCAGATGCTAAAAGGTCCGTACGACAGCTCCAACGCCGTACTTTCGCTCCACGCGGGCGCGGGCGGTACCGAAGCGCAGGACTGGACGGAGATGCTCTACCGCATGTACACACGCTACTGCGAAACCTGCGGCTGGACCGTGCGCGAGCTGGACATTCTGGACGGCGACGACGCAGGCATCAAGTCTGTCACCTTCGAAGTGGACGGCGAAAACGCCTATGGCTACCTCAAGGCGGAAAAGGGCGTGCACCGGCTCGTGCGCATTTCGCCCTTCGACGCCAGCGGCAGGCGGCACACGTCGTTTTCCTCGCTGGACGTGACCCCGATCTTCGACGACGACTCGAACAAGATCGAAATCGACCCGGACGACCTCCGCGTGGATACCTACCGCTCCAGCGGCGCGGGCGGCCAGCACGTCAACAAGACCAGCTCCGCCATCCGCATTACGCATTTGCCGACCAACACGGTTGTACAGTGCCAGAACGAGCGCAGCCAGATTCAGAACCGCGAAACCGCCATGCGCATGCTGCGCGGTAAGCTCCTGGAACTGCAGGAGCGCGAGCGCGAGGCGCACATGGCCGAGATCAAGGGCGAAATGAAGAAGATCGAGTGGGGCAGCCAGATTCGCAGCTATGTCTTCCAGCCATATACGCTGGTGAAAGACCACCGCACGGGCGTTGAAAACGGCAACATTCAAGCCGTTATGGACGGCGATCTCGACCCGTTCATCCATGCGTATCTGGTGCAGTCTTAAACCTCAGCTTTCTTTGAAAAGAAAGCTGGCAAAGAAACTTAAGAGCTAACGCGTAAAATTCTTTTTGTTTCTTTTTCTTTTAAGAAAAAGAAAAGCCATACTATGAAATTCGATTACGAACTTGTCGGCAAGATCGGCTCCATGGCGCTCATCCGCAAGGCCGATAACGACATTGACTACAACATCTTCTCCCGCCTTGGCGCGGAACTCAAGCCCGGCATGATCTGGGTCAGCAGCGGCGCGACCGAAATCGGGCGGCTGGACTACGTTCGCAGAAACGGAAAAGAGCTCACCGGCGATGTCGAAGAGGTCAAAGCGGACTACTCTTCTCAGGGGCAGACCATCCTGATGATGGAATACCGCAGGTACATTCCGGACCGCTACGGCGTTCGCCAGCTGCTGGTGGAGCATACGCACTTCAACGACGAGGAGAAGCGCAAGCATATCCGCGCGTTTTTGCTGCGCTGCGCTAAGCAGAACGCCATCCCGATTGTCAACTACAACGACCCCGTGAGCATTGAAGAAGTGCGGAAGATGGAGCTGGCGCACCTGCGCGAGCAGGCGGAAAACGTTGTGGAGTGCATCGACAACGACGAAACCGCCTCCGTGATTTGCTCGCTCGTGCACGCAAAATACCTCGTCATCCTCACGAGCGCGGACGGCATCTACCGTGACCCGAACGACCCGAATACGCTCGTGCCCACCGTGGAAGGCAAAGACGCGGACGAAATTCTTGAGCAGATCGACGAACTTTCGTGCAGCTGCGTCGGGGCAAGCCGCGCGGGCGCAAACGGCGCCAGAGCCAAGCTGGACTTCATCAAGCAGCCCATCCGCGAAGGCACGACGGTCTATATTGCCAGCGCGCAGCAGCGCATTTCCGATTTGCTCAACGGCACCGGCCGCTGTACCGTATTCCGCGTGCGCTAACAAAAGAAGCACAATAAAACAATAAATATTTATTGACAAACGATAAATCCGGTGATAAACTTTCGACTATCAAGGACGGAAGTCTCACGGAACAACGTTTCCAGACCGCCGTCCGAACCAGACGGCGGTTTTTTATTTTGACGAGAGGTTTTTTCACAGAAGGCCGGAATCACAGTCGATCAAAATTCCGCCCGAGAAAATGAGGTGAAAGGGTATCTTTATGAAGAAAGCAAGTTTTCAGCAGACGGTGCTCAACCGGTTTGTGCAGGTCTGCATCGTGCTCGGCATGCTCGCGGGCGTGGGGCTGATCGTGCATATCTATGTGTACGAAATGCCCGTTGTGCGCGATTTCTTTCTGTTGGAAGGAAAACCGGCGTCCTACGCGGTCATCTCCGGCGTGATTGCATCGCTTTGCATCCTCGGCGGCGAGTATATCGCGTTTGAACTGCTGCGCATGATGCACACGCTCGACGGCGACCCGTTCATTGAGCGCAATGTGCTTTCGCTCAAGCGCATGGGGTTTACGGCAATTGCAATTGCGCTGCTGGGGCTGAGCACGCTTTTGCTGCATCCCGTTCCGCTCGCGGTGGTCGCGGCGATTCCCGTTGCCATGTGCGGGTTGTTTTCTCTGGTGTTAAGCGGCGTATTTGCGCAGGCGGTCGCTTACAAGCAGGAAAACGACCTCACGGTTTAGGCAGGTGAACGGCATGATTCAAGTGAATTTGGACGTGATGATGGCAAAGCGCAAGATCAGCCTCAACGACCTTGCCAAAAAAATGGATCTTTCGCTGGCCAACCTTTCGATTCTCAAGAACAATAAATGCAGGGCGATTCGGTTTTCCACGCTATCCAACCTCTGCCGCATTCTCGAGTGCGAGGTGGGCGATATACTGGTCTACACGAAGGGAGAACAGGAAAATGGAACAGCTGACGACGACTTCGCCGGATAAACCGGCCGAACAGGCTCCGGCGCTGACCAAACCGCAGCTCTGGCTGCTGGGTGGAGTGATCCTGACCGGCATTGCGCTGGAGCTCTGGATGGAAAACGATTACTATTTCCTCTACTCCGTCTTCTGGCTCGTTGCTCTTGCGGTATTTACCGCCTGCAACTACAAGCGGATGATTGCCAATAAGACCGTCCTTGCGCTGCTGCTGCCAACGCTAGTACTCGCCGCGCTGTTCCTGTTTGACTATATGAACTTTGAACTGCTCGGCTATACCGCGCTCGCCATTCCCGCGCTTTTGCTCACCATCGGCGTGTTCACGACGCAGGAAATCACCTACAAGCGCGAAGGCAAGGCCGTGGTCGGGGTACTGAAAGCGGTGTTCGTCAAACCCTTTACGGCCATTGGCAAGTATTTCAGAGCCTATGCGGGCGTCTTCGGCGGAAAGGACAGAAAAGCGTCCAGCCATGGCTGGATCGGCTTCGCGGTCGGCCTGCCGCTGGTGATTATCGTTCTTGCTCTGCTTGCCAGCGCAGACGCAGGCACGGCAAAGCTGCTTGGCTACATCTTTGAGCAGTTCAGCGTATGGCACTGGTTCTGGCGCATCTTCGTGGTGTTCGCCGCCAGCATGCTGCTTTACTCGCTGTTCTACAACCTCACCTGGGGTAAGCCGGACGCCGACCTCGCACCGGTCAAGCAGAACTGGAAAACCGCGGGCCCCGGCGTGGTCATCGGCCTTCTGCTCGCGGCATACGCGCTGTTTACCTACGTGCAGTTTACCTATCTCTTTGGCGGCGTGCTGCCGGTGGACTTGACCTACAGCGAATATGCGCGAGAAGGGTTCGCGCAATTCCTCACGATTACGGTCATCAACTTCACTGTGCTGGGATTGAGCCTTTCCATGAGCGAGCCGAAAAACGCCATCAAGGCATTTGAGCTGCTGCTCATCCTTGCTAGCGTCGTGGTGCTCGCCTCCGCCGCCTGGCGGATGCTGCTCTACGTCGGCGCATACGGCCTGACCATGCGGCGCGTGCTGACGCTCTGGCTGATGGCATACTTTGCGTTCCTTGCGGTGGTCGGCGGAATCCGCGTGTTCAGCCAGAAGGTGCCGTTCCTGCGCATAGGCGCGTTCGCGCTGGTCTACTGGTACGCGGTGCTGGTCTGCGTGGACTGGAAAACACTGATGCACACGTTCAACTTGACTAACGGATTTGCTGGATAACTCTACTTTTCTTAAAAAGAAAAGTAGCAAAAGAACTCTTCTACTTCTCGGTAAAAGAGTTCTTTTTGTTTCTTTTTCTTGCAAGAAAAAGAAAATATCCTCTATTTTTCTACCAGTGCCAGCGCCTTTGCGTAAGCCTCTTTCTTCGGCACGCCGCAGACGGAGGCCGCTTCGGCGGCGGCGTCACGCACGGAAAGGCCGGAGGAGAGCAGGTTCTTGAGCAGCGCCTCCAAGTCGGGTTTGCCTTCGGCGCTTGCCTGCGCGCGGCAGTAGACCGTTAGTACGCATTCCCCGCGCGGGTCGCTTTCGGCATAGCGCGCGGCGAGTTCGCTTAGTTTGCCGCGAACGGCTTCCTCGTGCAGCTTGGTCAGTTCGCGGAGAACAGCCGCGTCGAGGTCGCCAAGAGCCCCCAGCAGGGTTTCCAGCGTGGCGCGGACGCGGTTCGGGTTTTCGTAAAAGAGCACGAGGTGATCGGTGCGCTTGAGTGAGTCCAACAGGGGCTTCTGCGCTTTCTTTTCACGCGGGAAAAAGCCGTAAAACGTAAACGGCACGACGGGATACCCGCTCATCACGGCTGCGGTGAGCACGGCGGAAGCGCCGGGGAGTACGCTGTAGGGGAGGTTATTTTGAATGCAGGCGCGAACCAGCACTTCGCCGGGGTCGGAGATGCCGGGCATGCCCGCGTCGGAAACATACACCAGCGTTTCGCCCGCAAGCAGGCGGCCGACGACTTCGTTTGCGCGCGCAAGCTCGTTTTCACGGTAACAGGAAACGAGCGGCTTTTTGATGCCGCAGTGATTGAGCAGCGTCAGGGTGCGGCGCGTGTCCTCACAGTAGACCGCACTGCAGGCGGAAAGCGCCTCGCGCACGCGCGGGGTCAAATCGCCTAAATTCCCGATCGGGGTTGCGCAAAGATACAGCATTCTAATCCGTTTCTTGTATTCAGCCGTTGTAATCAAGCAGAAGAAGTCTTTTGCTTCTTTTCTTCAGAAAAGAAAAGAGAAGGCGCAGAAGTCTTTTGCTTCTTTCCTTCAGAAAAGAAGAGAAAAGCCCCCTATATCGTCCTCAAGTTTTCCCCAGTAAGCATAAGCACTTGTGTTGTGTTGCGGTCGCAGAGCCTGCTCATAAACCGCTCGTCGTAAATTTCGGAGAGCTGCTTTAGCGTGCAGTTGCTGCTGCAAACGGTCGCCCTGCCGGCGATGGTGCGCTCGTTGATGACGGCAAACAGCCACTCAAACGAAACGTTGGGGATGTTCGGCTCGCTGCCGAGATCGTCCAGTACCAACAGCGGCACGTTCTGGTAGCGCTGCGCCTTTTCCGTGCGCTCGCGGATATCCCGAAGCACCGTTTGCACGAACGCATAGGCGGTCACGCGCTCGGCATCCACGCCGCGCGAGAGCGCTTCGTACGCAATGGCGTTGCCGAGAAACGACTTGCCAAGCCCCGGCATACCCAGAAGCAGAAGATTCGGTTTTTCCGGGGAAGGCAGCGACTTGGCGTAGGTTTCGCAGATGGCTTTTGCGTTGAGCGTGCGCTTTTTCTGTTCGGGTGTGGGGAAAATACTTGAAGAAAAATGCGCGAAGGTCTCGCGTTCGTTTACACCCTCCGCGAGCCCGCGCAGCCGTTCGCGGTTGAGTAACCGGCAGGCGCAGGGGCGGTTGTTGGGGCCGACAAAGCCCGTGTCCCGACAGAGTTCGCAGCGCACGCGGAGCCGCAGCGTATCCTCCGCAAGGCCGAGGGAACGTAGAATCTCCCGCTCCTCGGACGCAATCTCTTCCAGCCGGAGCTTGCCCGCCTCGGCGGTCAGGCGGCGCGCACCCAGATCGGAAAAGAGCTTTGCGCGCTCCTCGTCCAGCTCCTGTAAGCGCGGCGCGCGAAAAAACGCGTCGTCGATGCGGCGCGAAAGCGCTTCCCGCTCTTCGGTGCGGATGCGCGCGTATACGTTGTCGAGAGAATCGTTGATCATGCGGGTTCCTTTTCTGTTGGCGCGCGCGGGTTACTCGATATCCCGGTCGAGATCGACCAGAAGGTGCTCTAGTTGCTCGTCTGAAAGATCGTGCTGTGGGTACTGGTGCTTTGCAGAGCGCCCCTTATGGGGAGTGGCTTTGCTTTCCAGGCTCTTTGCCGCTTCCTCAATCGTCGTAATCTTCTTTTCGTGCCATTCGCCCCAGAGCTTTTTCATCATGCCGAACGGTTCGTTCGCGCCGCGGCACTGCTCCGCGCCAAAGAGCATCAGCTCGCGCGGAAGCTTGAGCTCGTTGAGGTACATCGAAATCTGCGCTTTCTGCGTACGGGTCGCGGGTTCAATCTTGCCCGCGCGTTCAAAGATCAGCCGCGCAAACGCCGTTTCCTCGGCGGCTTTGGCGTCCGCCTTGGCCATCTCCGGTGCGCTGGTCTGGCCTTCGCGGCGGAGGCTGTCGAGCAGTTCGTCCAGATAGGTAAAGTTTGGCGAGCCGGTCACCGTAAGCTTGGGCAGCGCGGCCAGAATCGCTTCCGGCGTGAAGCCCCATTCGCCGACCCACTTTTCGTAGAGGGACATCTCGTCCTGCGTGGGCTTTCTCTGCTTATTCCATTGCTTCAAAACAAGGGTCGCGCCGTGTTTTTTAAGCTCATAGCGGTCAATATAGGCGCGCGCTTTTTCGCGGGAGGTAATGCCGTCTTCCGACCAGGTGCGGGCGACGGAGTCGATATAGTTGACGCTCACGCGGCGGTTCTTGATATCCATGCAGTGGGCGACGAGCTCGAGTACGGCGTCCTCGTCTAGGCCGTATACCTCGATCCAATCATAAACATGCACAAGCTCGCGAAAGTCGAACTGGCGCGGCGCAATCAGCGAGTTCAGCGCGGAAACGAGGGAGGCGTACTTGCCGGGGATTACGCCGCCTTCCTTGGTGGGTTCGAGGTCGAGATATTCAACGATCAGCGGTTCTTCCCCGCGAATATGCACGAGCCCCTGCTTTTGCCAGTAAACATACGCTTCTTTGACGGCGGTTTCGGATAAGCCCAGCGCGTCGCCAAGATCCGCTTCGCTGGTCGAACCCATGCTGCAGAGCATCAGGCCGTAGAGATACACCCGAATGCAGACGTCGCTTGCATGCGGTAAAAAATCAAGGATAAATCGGTTGTCTACGGGCGTGAACATGCGCCGCGCCGCGTCCAGAGAAAAACGGATGATCATGCCGGCTGAGGCTTCCTTTTATCGATTCGTTTGGCGTGCTTTGCGAGCTTAAGTAGCTTTACTTATGCGCCGAGGTGGAACAGCGGGAACACGCTGCGGTTGAACCAACCGTAACCAAGGTCGAACTTGGGCACAAACCCTAGCCCCATCAGCACGCCCGCGAGCGTCCAGAGCAGCAACAGGAGAAACACGATGAGAAAGAATACGCTGAGACCCTGGCCGAATCGGGAAGAGCCGCTTTTTTTCTCCCGCTTAGGTGCGGCACCGGGCGCGTTGTCCGCGCGCATATAGGCGCGCGTGCGCTCCAGCGGCGGCAGATCGGCGGGAATGGCGGATTCCGCTTCGTCTTCGGGTTCGGTATCCGGTTCAACATACGTGCGCGCGCGCTCGGAGCTTTTGACCCGCTCGGCAACGGCGGAAGCAGCTTCTTCGCCGCCGCCGGTTTTGAGAATCTCCAGCAGCAGGAGTTCGTTTTCCGCAAGTTCTCTGACGCGAAGACCGATATCGACGTCTTCCGTTGCGTGCATGAGTTCGTGATGCAGGCTCAGGAAGGTTTGCTTGACCACGCCTCGCGCGGCTTCCTCGCTGCTCAGTGCATGCAGTGCGGTGAGGTAAACATCGCGGCCATACTTCGTATAGACCGATCGAAACGCTTCGCGGTCGCCGTTTTGAATGCGCTTTTGCAGTTCGTTTGTGACCATAGCATTGCTTCCTTTTCTGCTTTTTTTATATAGTTGGCTTTTCTAATTGTAGCATGAAGAGGCATAAAAGGAAAGCGCGGCGGGAATGCGGCTTTGGGCGTTGTCAACGCGCGGAATCCGTTTTCATTCCAATCGCGGCGGCATGAAGAGGGATAAAAGAAAAGCGCAATGGGCATCGCCGCGCTCACGCGCAACAGAGGCGAATAATATGCTATACTTTTCTCTATGGAACGATTGGACGACCTGCAGCACAACGGCTTGATGCTCTATCAGGACACGGATTACGCGCGCTTCAACGCCGACGCGCTGCTTCTGCTCGGTTTTCTGCGGCTGAACAAGCGGGACAGCGTTGTTGAACTTGGCAGCGGCACGGGCGTTATCTGCGTGCTGGGTGCGGACGTGTTCGGCTGCTCCTTTACCGGCGTGGAGCCGCAGCAGCACTTGGTGGAGCTCTCGCAAAAGAGCGCCCGGTACAACCATCAGCAAATCCAGTTTGTCTGCCAAACGGCGGCGGGCGCGCCGGAACTGCTGGGGCGCGGCCGGTTCACAGCGGCGGTGATGAACCCGCCCTATTACGCCGAGGGCGACCGCAGCGGCAACCCCTCCGTAGCGCTTTCGCGCCACGCGGCGTTCGGCGTGCTGGAAGAGTTTTTAACGGCGGCGTTTGCCCTGCTTGACAACGGCGGGAAGCTGTTTCTGATTTACCCAGCGAGCGCACTCTGCGATTTGTTCGCCTCCCTGCGCGCCCACCGGCTTGAACCAAAGCACATGCGGTTTGCTTCCGCGCGGGCGGGGGAGAACGCTGCGCGCGTGCTCTTGGAAGCGAAAAAGCTTGGCAAACCGGGTCTTGTCGTCGAACCGCCAACGCTTTTTCAAACCCAACCCGGCGGCGCGCTTGTTCATGCGGAAGAATAAAACAGCTTCTCTTATGTGAAAAGCTGTTTTTGGCAAAATGAGTTTAAACTTGAACCCGGAACCGGTCAGGGCTTGCCGTTTGCGTTTTTGATGAAGTCGAAGCAGAGTTCAAACACGTTTTCGCGCATGCCGCGGATGACGTTTTCAATGCTGTCGTCGGTGACGTAGGACGTCATGCCCGTGCAGTAGTTGGCGATGATGCCGATAGCCGCGTAATGCATGCCCAAGTCGCGCGCAAGCGGCGCTTCCGGCACCAGCGTCATGCCGATGATCTGTGCACCGAGCGTGCGGAACATTCGCACCTCCGCCGCGGTTTCAAAGCGGGGGCCTTCTGTGCAGGCGTACACCACTTTGCCGGAGTAGGGCAGGCCGCGGGAGAGAATCATCTGCTCCAGCGCGTCGTTCAAATCGGGGCAGCAGACGTCCTCCATGCCGGTATGCAGCGCCTGGCGGTGCTCGCGGTCAAAGGAGTGCGCGCGGCTCTTGGTAAAGTCGATAAAGTCGTTGATGAGGCAGACCGTGCCGAGTTTATACGCATAGTCGCAGGCGCCGACGCTGGACAGGCCGATGACATGCGTTACCCCCAGCAAGTACAGCGCGTAGATATTGGCGCGGTAGTTGATCTCCGCCGGGTCGGCGCGGGTCAGCACGCCGTGGCGCGAGAGAAAGATGACGTCCTGCCCGTTATCCAGCGTGCCGCGAAAAACGATTACGTCGCCATAGGGCGTTACGACGGGCTGCTCGCGGTAGGGAATGGGGATTTCTTCGAGATTTGTGCCCCCGACGATTGCCACCTGCATGTTCGATCACCTCGGTTTGACTATACCATACGCAATCCAAAAAGTGTATACTGGAAACGGCCGCAAGGCGGCTGAAAACGAGCAAATCCCGCCCTTAACGCAGGGTGAAGCAAGATCAATGAGGAGTATTGTCATGAGCCTAAGAGCCGACCACGATTTAGCGTTTTTATTCAAATTTGAAAACATCGCCTGGTATGAAAACGGCGCGGTGCGCATTCTCGACCGCCGCATCTACCCGGCAAAGGAAGTATTCGTCACCTGCCATACGCACTGGGAAGTGGCGCAGGCGATAACAAATATGGTGACCCAAAGTTATGGGCCGTTCCACGCGGCGGCGATGGGTATGGCGCTCGCGGCGCACGAATGCCGGGAGAAGACCGCCGCCGAACAGAAGGCGTACCTTGCGGCCGCCGCGAACGCGTTCGTCGGCGCGCGCCCGACCACCGCGCGCAAGATGCGCGTCTGGACGGACGACTGCGAAAAGGACGCGTCCGTCGCCCTCGAACGGGGAGAATCCGCAAAAGAGGCGATTCTGCGCGGCGCGCTCGCCAAGTTTTCCAGTCGTTACGACCGCTTTGACCGCGAGGCGAAGTTTTTCATCGAAAAAATCCCGAAGAACCCGACTATCATGACCCAGTGCTACGGGGACGCCGATTTGGGGATGCTGCTGCGCGCGTTGCGGGAACGCGGCGACGAAGCAAAGTTCTTTACGCCGGAAACGCGGCCGTATCTGCAGGGCGCGCGCCTGACCGCGAGCGTTATCTGCGACATGGGGTTTGAAGTGACGCTGATTACGGACAACATGCCCGGTTACGTGCTGGGGCATAAGGACGTTTCGCTCTTTACCACCTCGGCGGACGTCATCACAATGGATGGCCACGTGGTTAACAAGGTCGGCACCTTCCAGATTGCGCTCGCGGCGAACTATTACGGCGTGCCGTACTATGTTGCCGGGTTCCCCGATCGGACGCACCCGACGATTGATACCGTCAAAATTGAGGAACGAGACGCCGACGAAGTGCGCCACGCCATGGGCGTTGTCACCTGCAAGCCCGGCGTCAAAGCTTTTTACCCCGCGTTCGATATTACGCCGCCTGAGCTGGTGACGGGGGTTGCGACCGACATGGGCGTGCTCAAGCCAAACGAGCTGGAGCGGTATCAGCCGAGCGTGTAACGTATTTCAATTACAGTATAGCGAGACTAAAAACGGCGGGGTTATCCCCGCCGTTGATGTTCTTATATCGAATCAGCCTAAATATCGAATTTTGATCGCCTTGGAAATTGGCGTCACTTCGATCCAGGTGTTGCCGGGCTCCAGCCGGACGACGTTGCCGTCGTAGGCCGTATAGGTGGTAACGTCGTCAATCGTCGGCCTGCTCCAGGTGCCTATGATGCACTGGCCGTTGATAAAGAAGAAGCAGTCGCCGTCTCCAACAACCTCCACGGTGCGGTAGAGCGTGTCGAACGACGTTGCGTACACAAACTGCACAATCAGGTTTTGTACCGTAATCGGCTCGCTCTCGTAGCCCAGCGCGTTGTCCACGGGCGTGAGCGACTTGGAAATGCCGGGGACGTTTTTAGAGTTTTTGTCGCTTCGGGTCAGAAGGTTCGTCTTTTCGTCGTAGGTAAAGAGCACGCGCTCCTGATCCGAACTGGTAAACGGAATGCCGACGCTCAAAAACTTCTTGCTCTTTTCGTAGGAAACGCCTTCTTCAAAGGTGAAGCGCTGCGCGCTTGCGGCAACATCGGCCGAAAAGTTTGTTTCCGCATAGTCGAGCGCCTTAAAGAAGAGCGTGTGCTCCTCGATTGCGGTCACCGTTTTGTCGCGGTAGAAGTAGTCCGCCGCGGTTCCGCTGTTTTCCGCGCGGAAGCGGAGACCCGCGTCGTCCAGAAGCGGATATCCTTCCCGCAGGTCGGACGGGTCGCCCGCGGAGACGTACAGGCCGCCCCATTCCCGTGCGGTGTCGGCTATATAAGCGCGCGAATCGCGGATGGGGCCGACGCGCTCGGGGATGACGTCCGAAAACACAGCAAGATACCGTGTGGTATGGTCGGTTCTATCAAGGGGAAACTCGTAGACCACGTCCGCAAGCATCAGCGCCGTCTGCGGGCGGCTCTGCGCCGCGTTGTCGATTACCGCGAGCACCGGCCGGTAGACAAACCCTTCCGGCAGTTCGCGTCCGGAGGTAAACGAAGTGACCGGCGCGGGCGTTCCCGTGGGCGCGGGCGTTTCGTCGGTGCCATCATCGGCGGATTCTTCCGTGCGGGTTTCTCCTGCCGGATTGCCGGTTGCGGACGGCTCCTTGGTGTCGGTAATGACCACGAGGTTTTCTTCAGCGGGGGTTACTTCCGGCGCTTTGGTCGATTCCAGCAGCGTTTCGGCAACAGAACAGCCCGAACAGAGCGCAAGTACGGCAAGTATCGCCAGCGCAATCTTCAGCCGCCGTTTGAACCGGCGTATGCGGTTATTCCGCGCGCTATCCAATGGTCACCGGAGAGTCCGACGGGTGCACCGCGATCCAGGTGTTGCCCGGTTCGAGGATGACGAGCGATCCGTCGTCCAGATAGTAAGAAGTATAGTCTTCCGCGGTCGGACGAGACCATGTACCGGTCACGTGTTGACCGTTGATGAAGTAGTCGCATTTTCCTGAGCCGGTCATCTCGCAGGTGCGGCGGTGCTTGCTGTCGTTTTTCACGCTTCCGTAGTTGCAGTACTGCACGATCAGGTTCTGCACGTTCATCTGCTCTGTCGTATACGTGTCCCCATGCTCCGAGAGCGTGCGGGTCATAAACGGTTCGCCGCTTTCGCTGCGGAAGATGCGGTTCTTCTCCGAATCGTAGGTAAACTGAATCCAGTCGGGGTTATTTTGATAGCCATAGGAAAGCGAAACGGTGGAGTACGGCTCGCCGTTTTCGTATGAGACGTTTTCCATAAACCGGAACCGTTCGCATTGCTTTGCCGAATGGTCGCCGTAAAAGTCGTTCACCAGCGCGGCGATGCGGTAATACAGCGCGTGGACGCTGCCGCGGCCGGATTCGGGCGCGCGAAACTTATAGCCGCTCTTGGTTTCCAAATCGTCGAGCGCGCCTTTGTAGTCGTTGTAGTTGGTGGAATATCCGTCAAAGTTGCCGCCGGGCAGATAGAGCGTGATGAGATTTTTCGGATACCGCCGGTAAGGCTTTGGCAGAACCACGTAACCTTCGTGCAGGTACATGCAGTCCCATTCCTGCACCATGTCGATAATGTAATACCGCGTCGAGCGCAGAGGCCCTGCGTAAATCGGATAGGTATCGTTGAATACGGCCTGAAAGCGCGTAATGGCCTGCTCCACGAGAAATTCGTAAACGATATCCGCCTGCATGAGCGAGGTCTGCGGCTTTGCTCCGTTGGCATTGTCGATGGACATGATAAACGGCCTCGACGGCGTGCCTTCCGGAATCACCTTGCCGGACGTCTGCGAGCGGTTCTGCGGCGCGGGTGTGGGCGTCGGGGTCGGAAGCGGCGTAGGCGTCGGCACCTGCGTGGGCGTCGGTTCAACCGTCGCAGTCGGCGCGATGGTCGGCGTTGCGGACAGCGGCAAAAATCCCGAGCAGCCGCAGAGCGCAAGGAGCAGGCCGAGTGTCAGCGCGGTTAAAAGCACCGGCTTCAATCGATTGGTCAAACGTGTGTTTTGCATATCAGCGATCTCCCCGCTTGCCGCTGCCGGTTTCTTCCAGCTCGTGCGCCTTCCTGCGGCGAACGGCGCTGACAACGATTACGATGAGAATCAGAACGATCAATCCGCCGATCACATAATACGCAAAGGGATCCATGCCGCTGGCGCTGGGCGCGGGCGCTTCCGGGGCGGGCGTTGCGGCCTGTTCCGTAGGCGCGGCGGTGGGTTCCGGCGTAGCCGTGGGGGTTGGCGACGGCGTAGGAGAAGGCGAAACGGGAGCCCAGGGAGTAACGAGCGGATTCGGCACAGTACCTGCGCCAACGCTCACGCCGCCGTTTTCAATCGAGAGGTACGCGGTATACTGGTTGAAGTCCGCGTCGATATAGGTTACTTCGCTTCCGGCAAGGCGGGACGTAACGGTGAGCGCGCTGCCGGTTTCGCTGAGGATTTTGAAGCGAATGGTCAAGAGCGTTCCGTCGCCTTCCAGCCCCAGCGCGCAGGCGCAGGCCACGCGTACCACGCCGGATTCGGCGGTGTTGGTCATGCAGTATTCCGCGGGGAACAGATCCCCCGGCGTGACCGTAACGACGCTCAGCGCGGCGGGGTCGTAGTTGATATCGATCTGTATGGAGTCCACGCTTTCGCAGTCGGAGAGCAGAACGGGAACGTCCACCTCGTCGCCGACTTCGCCTGTGGCACTGCCAAAAGTGAGCAGAACGACCGGCTCTCCATCCGCAAGTGCAGCGGATGGCGCGATCAGGCAGAGCGCCAGAACCAGCGCGGAAATCAACAGGAGGAGTCTTCGCATTCAGTGCATCCCCTTACGAAAAATGTGTAATATATATGGTACAGCAAAACCGGATTGAAGTCAATTTTACGCGTGCCGCCGATGCGAAGTGTTCGCGGCATTTCCGACCCTCCTGCAGGCGGCGTTTCGGGCGTAATTTCACTTGATAATTGGAGTACTCTTCGAAAGATTCCGTAATCGAAGCTTCGTTTCAGAAAACAAAAACGCGCTCCTGCAGGAGCGCGTTTTTGTTTGGAACAAGCTGGTTACAGCTGCTTTCGCTGGAAGCCCGCAATGGAGATTGCGAGGGCGAGAACGCTCAGCCCTGCGGTGATGAAAAGCGACGCGGTAAAGTCCGCCGGGATCAGCGCGCCGCTGAGCAGGCCGAACGCACCGTCAAGCCGCGCGGGCAGATATTTCGTTAGCGCGGGCAACGCGCCGAGCGCGGCGGAAACGCCGTACACAGCGCCGGTGGCCAGCAGAACGTACATGCCGGAGCGGAGAAATGAGGAGAACATCAGAATCAGTGCGATTAGCCATACGCCCAGCAGGTAAGCGCTGAACGACGCAAGCCCCAGATGCATCACGATGGAGTTATCCCAGAAATACGCGCTGTAGCCGAAGGTAATCGCAAACGTCAGCCAGTAGCAGACGCTCCAAACGGCGAGCACAGAGAGAAACTTGACCGCAATCACCTTCCAGCGCGGCAGACCCTTGGCCAAGAGGTTGACGAGCGTTCCGCTCTGGCACTCGCTGGTCAGCGTTCCGCAGAAGAGCGCGAGAACGAGAATATACTCCATAAAGAGGTTTTTGAAGTACTGCGTCCAGGCCGTCATCGCGTCTACTGTGATATTGCCAATGGTAATGCCCGCATCGGAGAGGGAGCTGGACATCAAACTCAGCATCCAGGGCGTGAGTTTTGCCAGCGCGGGGTTCATGACCCCGAAGATGACGAACACAATCAGCAGCACCGTGGCTTTTCCGGTGCGGAAGAGCTCGGTGAATTCCTTTTTCAGAAGCGTTATAATCTGTTTCATAAGCCTGCCGCCTCCAGAAAGAGCGACTCCAGCGAAGGTTCGCAGAGTTCAATTTTAACCGGGCAGATGCCCATGCCGGAGAGCGCGCCCATCGCGCGGGACATTTCCTGCTGGGTGCCGGCGGGAGTCAGCAGCCGCGTGGAGGAGGCGAACTCTCCGCCGGGGTGCGCGTCGCTAAAGCGCGCCGCGTCCGCTTCGTTTTGGAACTCGATGGCATAGCCGCTGCTTGCGTGCAGCTGGCGAATCTCTTCCAGCTTGCCCTCCAGCCGCATGGAGCCGTTGTGCAGCAGGCCGATCTCGTCGCAGATGCGCTCGACGTCCGAGAGGATATGCGTGGAGAACAGCACCGTGGTCTGGTGTTTAATCGCTTTGAGCACGTCGATCACGTCCTTGCGCCCCGCGGGGTCGAGCGCGGAGGTCGGTTCGTCGCAGACCAGCAGTTTCGGTCGGTGGATAAGCGCCTGCGCGATTCCGAGGCGCTGCTTCATGCCGCGCGAAAAGCCGTTGATCCGGCGGGAAGCGCTCTGCTCCAGTCCGACGAGGGAGAGGAGCTCCGCAGTGCGGTTCTTCAGCTCCTCCGGCTGCATTCCGGCAATGCTTCCGCAGAGCGTCAGGTATTCCACGGGCGTTAAGTAGCCGTAGAACTCCGGCACATCCGGCAGGTAGCCGATCTGGCGGTTGGTCTTGGTCTGCCCGTAGCGAACCTGTTCGCCGCAGACGCGGATTTCGCCGCCGTCCAGCGCAAGCAGGCCGAGGATGAGCTTCATGGTCGTTGTTTTGCCCGCGCCGTTTTCGCCGATAAAGCCGTAGATCGTATGCTCGGGTACGCTGAAAGACAAATCTTTCAGGACTACCCGGCTGCCGAAACGCTTTTCGACGCGGCTCAGTTCCAGAACATTCATCTGCGTCAGTCCTCTTTTCCAAGCAGGAAGTAGAGGATGGGGCCGATGAACTCCATGCCGACGATGACGACGATGAGCCAGAGCGTGCGCGAGCCGCGCTTGTAGGTTTTGTGCGTCAGGATGTGCCTGAGCGTTACAAATAAGAGAATCAGTTCCGCAACCGCAAGCGGAATCAGAAACGGTAACATATCGTTGAGTTGCATGGTGTTGTCCCCCTTGATTGAAAAATATCGCTTTTCCGCGGCGGAATCAAGCGTAATCTGCCGTTTTTTCCCTGCCGCAAGACAAACAGTAACATATGACGCAGCGTCACGAGCAAGAGAAATTTTAAATAAAAAAGCCATTTCTTTTCGAAATGACTTTTGCACTTAATAAAAGAGTTCTTTTGTCCACTTTTCTTTCAAAGAAAAGTGGACAAAAAGAAGTTTATTCTTCCGCCTTTTCCAGCTTGTAGACGACTTCGCCGTATTCCACCCTGCCGTCGGGAACGAAGCCCAGGCTTTCGTAGAGCGCTTTGGCGGCGGCGTTGTCCGGCTCAAAACTGATGTAGATGATCCGGTGCTCCTGATCCGCGCGGATACGGTCGATCAAGAGGTGCATCGCCTCTCTGCCGTAGCCACGGCGCTGGTACTTTTTATCGATCATGAGCCGGTAGATCCAGTACTCATGGTCGTCCTCGTCCATTGCGTACATCACAAAGCCGACGGGCTTGTTTTCCGCATACAGCGCAAAGGGAATGCACTCCGGCTGCACGTATGCCTGCGCAAGGGAATACATATTGCTCGCGACAAAGCGTTTCTGCTCGTCCGACACCGCAAGATCGATTACGGAAAGGTAGTTATGCCGGTCGATCTCAATCAACTGTACCATGCAAAACGCTCCTTTTTTTCACGTCGGGATAGCGGGAAGCCGCACCGATCACCGGCGCGGCTGCTGCATTTGATACCATCAAACGGTACGAACCGTGATTACTGCTGTTTGTTTGACGCCTTAACGCGCTGATCTTTAGTGAGCAGCTTCTTGCGCATGCGGATGCTCTTGGGCGTCACTTCGACAAGCTCGTCCTCGGCGATGAACTCCAGGCACTGTTCCAGTGTGAGCGTGACGGCGGGGGTGAGGCGGAGCGCATCGTCCGAGCCGGAAGCGCGCATGTTCGTAACGTGCTTCTTTTTGCAGACGTTGACCACGATATCGTCCGCGCGCGCGTTTTCGCCGACGATCTGGCCTTCGTACACCGGCACGCCGGGGCCGACAAAGAGCTTGCCGCGCTCCTGCGTGTTGAACAGACCGTAGCTCGACGTATCGCCTGTTTCATGCGCAACCAGCGAGCCGGTCTTGCGCTCCTCAATGGGGCCTTTATACGGTTCGTAATCGTGGAACACATGGCTCATCACGCCGTTGCCGCGCGTATCGGTTAAAAGTTCCGAGCGGTAACCCATCAGGCCGCGCGCAGGAACGAGGAACTGCAGCCGGACGCTGTTGTCGCCCTGGTTGGTCATATTGATCATCTCCGCCTTGCGCTGGCCGAGCTTTTCCATGACCGCGCCGACGTATTCGGTCGGCACGTCGATGGTCAGCTCCTCAATCGGCTCTGTGACTTCGCCTGTCTCGCTGGTATGCAGGATGACGCGCGGGCGGGAAACGGCAAATTCGTAACCCTGGCGGCGCATGGTTTCAATGAGGATGGAGAGATGCAGTTCGCCGCGTCCGCTGACGCGGAACGAGTCGGTAGTCCCCGTTTCCTCCACACGCATGGAGATATTGGTCTTGACTTCGGTAAACAGACGGTCGCGGAGGTTCCGCCCGGTGACGTACTTGCCCTCGCGCCCGGCAAACGGGCTGTCGTTGAGCATGAACATCATGCTCACGGTCGGCTCGTCGATCTTGACAAACGGCAGCGGCTCGACGCACGCGGGGTCGCAGACCGTCTCGCCGACGTTGAGGCCTTCGACGCCGGCCACGCAGACGATATCGCCGCAGGGCGCTTCGTCTACTTCCACGCGCTTGAGGCCTTCGTAGCGGTAAAGGCGCGTAATCTTCGCGTCCTGCCGGCGGTCTTTTTCGCCGCCGCAGATCACGATGGGCATGCCCTTCTTCGCGGTGCCGCGCTCAATGCGGCCTACGCCAATGCGCCCGACGTAATCGTCGTAGTCGATGGTTGAAAACAGAATCTGCAGCGGTTCGTCCGGCTGAAAATCCGGCGCGGGAATCGCTGAGATGATCGTATCGAACAAAGCGCTCATATTCGGCTTCATATCATTGGGGGTCATGCCGGACATGCCGTCCCGCGCGGAAGCGTACACCACGGGGAAGTCGAGCTGTTCGGCGGATGAGCCGAGCTCGATGAACAGCTCCAGCGCTTCGTCCACAACCTCCATCGGCCGGGAATCCGGACGATCGACTTTGTTGACAACCACGATGGGTACCTTTTTCAGTTCCAGGGCTTTTCTCAACACAAAGCGCGTCTGCGGCATGCAGCCTTCAAACGCGTCAACGAGTAATAGAACGCCGTCCACCATTTGGAGGATGCGCTCAACCTCACCGCCGAAGTCCGCGTGACCCGGGGTGTCCACAATATTGATGCGCGTGCCGAGGTACGTAACGGCGGTGTTCTTTGAGAGAATCGTAATTCCGCGCTCGCGTTCAAGATCGTTAGAGTCCATAATGCGCTCGACGTCCTGTTCGCCCCTGCGCAATACGCCCGCGTCTCGCAGCATTTGGTCGACCAGCGTGGTCTTGCCGTGGTCGACATGCGCGATGATGGCGACGTTTCGAATTTCCATGGTAATACTTCCTTCTTTCTCCTATACAAAAACAAGTTATTATACAACCGTTCGTCAAGAAGCACAAGATGGGGAAAAAAACTCACACGCATTTTACGTTCTCTCCGTTTTTCGGTATGCCGTCCGCCAAATGCGTCTATTTTTAACTTTCGCAAAAAAAGAGTAGAAAACAGTTCAAGACTTTTTTAAAATAGTGCTTGACAAGCCATGCGCAAGCGTGTATAACTGTATTAAGCAAATAGAACATTAACACAGCGATACACGAAAGGAGGAACACAAGTTGGCATGGCAATTTACGTCCAGCCGGCCGATCTATCAGCAGATCGTAGATGAAATCGAGCTGAGGATCTTAAACGGCACTTATGAAATGGGGATGCGCCTGCCCAGCGTCCGCGATTTGGCAATGCTGGCGGCGGTCAACCCAAACACGATGCAGCGCGCGCTGTCCGAACTGGAAGAAATGGGTTTGCTCACCACACAGCGCAACGCCGGCAGAACCGTGACCACGGATGAGGAAGCGGTCAAGCGTGCAAGGAGCGCGAAAGCGGACTTGCTTGCGGAAACGTTTTTGCTGCAGATGAAGTCGCTCGGGCTGACCAAAGAGGAAGCGCTCAAGCGGCTTGAACAAGGGGATACTAAGGAGGGGGAAAATGGACGCAATTCTTGAAACAAGAGCGTTGACGAAGCGCTACGGCGCGACGCTTGCGCTCAACAATGTTGATCTGACGCTGCCCAAGGGCAAGATCGTCGGCCTGCTCGGGCCGAACGGCAGCGGCAAAACGACGCTGCTGAAAATCGCCGCCGGGCTTTTGACGCCGACCAACGGCATCGTGCTGGCGGGTAACCAGCCCATCGGCGAGGCGACGAAATCGATGATTTCGTTCCTGCCGGAACGCAGCTACCTGCCGGACTGGATGACGGTGAACGACTGCCTCGACTACTTCGAGGATTTCTATTCGGATTTCGACCGCAAGCGCGCCGTGGAAATGCTCACGCGCCTGGCCGTTCCTGCGAATAAGAAGATGCGCCATCTCTCCAAGGGAACGCGCGAGAAGATGCAGCTGGTGCTCGTGATGAGCCGCAGAGCCAAGCTCTACCTGCTGGACGAGCCGATCGGTGGCGTTGACCCCGCCACACGGGACTATATTCTCGACACGATCATTGGCAATTACGACAACGAATCGACCATCCTGATTTCCACGCATTTGATCGCGGATGTGGAAAAAGTGCTCGACGAGTTCATCTTTCTTAAGGAAGGAATCGTCACCATGCACGACACGACCGACAATGTGCGCGAAACGCAGGGCAAGTCGCTGGACGAGCTGTTCCGGGAGGTATTCAGATGCTAAAGAAACTGTTGAAACACGATTTCCGCGCGCTTTCGCGGACGCTCTTCCCGCTGCAGATCGGCGTTCTGTCCGGCGGACTGCTTGCAACGCTTTTGACGCTGTTAACCATTCGTCTTGGCGGCGGGATTTTCGAAACCGGTGCAACGACCGGCATGATGCGGGGAATCGTCATGGGGATTTCCGTTATGACGTCGGTGCTGATCGCCGTTGCCATTGCGGCTTCCGCGTTCGTAACGCTGCTGCTCGTCTGCATCCACTTTTACCGCAGCTTCCTCTGCGACGAAGGGTATTTAACCTTCACGCTGCCGGTTTCCACGAGCAAACTGCTCTGGTCGAAACTGCTGACAGGTATGCTCTGGATGCTCATCAACGCGGTTGTGATCATGGTCACCATCCTGATCTTCGCGGTGTTCGGAACCTCTACGGCGGGCATTGTCAACTATGCGGTGCTGGACGCGATCAAGGAGTTCTTTACCGAAATCCTGCCAGGGGCTTCCAATTACATGAACGTCCCGCTTGTGACGATTGAAACTGTCATCGTTGGGGTTCTGGCGTTCGCAGCCCAGGTTCTGGAGATCTACTTTGCCATCATCATCGGCGGGCAGATTGCCAAGAAGCACCGAATTCTCGCGGCCATCGGCATGTACCTGCTCATCAACATGGGCGTCGGCATGATCAGCTCGGTCTTCATGTCCGTCATGTCGCTGGGAGAAGGGCTGTGGGCGGCTACGATCGATACCGTCCAGCAGGGGAGCGCGCTCTTTACCTCGGTCTTTGGTTGGTACGGGCTGCTTTCCGCGGGTCTCTGCGTTCTGTTCTTCTTCCTCTCGCGCGGGATTCTCAAAAAGAACCTCAACCTGCAGTAAACGATCAATTGGTACCCGAATCAGAAGGGCGGCGCAAGCCGCTCTTTTGCGTACACGGGGAGGAGAGGCTTATGGGGCTTCGCCCCAAACCCTAATTCATATTATCTTGGGGCTTCGCCCCAAACCCCGACTCAGGGGTGATTCCCCTGAGAACCCCCTAAGCGATTTCGCCAAGCGAGGGTTTCCAAAGGGCGTGCCCTTTGGCAGGAGTTCAAGGGTGGAGCCATCGAATTTACTTGCTATTTTTCAGGGTTTCCCCCTATAATATCGCTCATGAAACGAGTGTTAGGCAGTATCCGCAGAGCGGATGAAAAATATCATATGATCGAAAACGGGGACAAAGTCTGCATTGGCGTTTCCGGCGGAAAGGATTCGCTTTTGCTGATGGAGGCCATGAAGCTGTATCAGCGGTTTTCGTACACGAAGTTCGACGTTATCGCCGTCATGCTCGACCTGGGGCTGAAAGAGCAGGATACGAGCGGTATCGAAGCGCTGGCCGAGCGCATCGGCATTGAGTTCACCGTGGAGAAAACCGACATCGGCAAGGTCGTGTTTGAGTACCGTGACGAGCGCAGCCCCTGCGCGCTCTGCGCCAAACTGCGGCGCGGCGCGCTGAACACGTTCGCCGTCAACCACGGCTGCAACAAGGTGGCTCTCGGGCATAACCGCGAGGACGTGATTGAAACGTTCTTTATGAGCATGCTCTACGAAGGGCGAATCAACACGTTCGCGCCGGTAACGTATCTTTCCCGCAGGGACGTTACCGTCATCCGCCCGCTGGTGTTTCTGCCGGAAAAGTACGCGCTGTCTGTTGCCCGCGCGCGAAACCTCCCGGTTCTGCCGCCGAACTGCCACATTGCCGGGCATACCAAACGCGCGGAGGCAAAGCAACTTGTGCAGCACATTGTGGGGCTGGTGCCGGACTTTGAGGAAAAGTTCATGCATGCGCTCTCCACAACGGAAACGTACGGCTTGTGGGACAGGATGCGGCTAAAACCCGGCTCGCCGCTCTGGCTGGAAGGGTTCGGCAAATCCGCGGAAGAGGAAGAGTAGGCTTTTTTTCGAGGGCTCTGCCCTCAAGCAACGGAACAATTCGAGAGCTCTGCCCTCGAGCTCCCGCCAAAGGGATAGTCATCCCTTTGGAAACCCATTAAAGGGTGGGGTTATTAGGGGCGTGCCCCTAAGCCGGGGTTTGGGGTGGAACCCCAAGAATAAACTCCAAAATCAAAGGGCGAGCCGTTTGGCTCGCCCTGATTTTTGCTAACTTCCTTATGGGGGTTACTGTAGTGTGGTTCCGGTTGTCTTTTAGGTTAGTCCGCCACGTACGGCAGCAGCGCTACGACGCGCGCGCGTTTGATGGCGATGGCAAGGTCACGCTGGTGCTTGGCGCACACGCCCGACATACGGCGGGGCATGATTTTGCCGCGCTCGGTCACAAACTTTTCAAGGGTACGGATATCCTTGTAGTCGATGCCCGTGGCTTTATCAGCGCAGAACTTGCAAACCTTGCGGCGGCCGCGCTTTGGGCGGGGACGCATTTTACGGTCTTCCATGTTGCAAGCCTCCAATTTCGAAAATTTCTTTCGCGGGTTTCACCCGCGCAGAGTTAGAAGGGGATGTCGTCGGACTGGATGTCGGTAAATCCCGCCATGTCCTGCGCGCTGTCGCCGCCGCGAACGGGAGCGGAGCCTTCCTCCTGCTGTTTGGGCGAGAGGAATTCTACTTCGTCGGCCTGCACGTCCAGAGACATGCGGGTCGTGCCGTCCTTGGCTTCGTAGGTGCGCGCCTGCAGTTCGCCGACCACGGCAACCTTGCGGCCCTTGCTGAGATATCTCGAGCACGTTTCGCCAAGCTGACGCCAGGCGTTGATGCGGAAGAAATCGGTCGGGCGTTCGCCGTTTGCCGCGGCAAAGCGGCGGTTGACCGCGATGGTGAAGGAGCAGACGGTGACGCCGTTGGGCGTTGACCGCGTTTCCGGATCATGCGTCAGGTTACCGATGAGAGTGATTTTATTCATGCTTCATCCATCCTTTCGGCAGTGGTACGCGTTACGCTTCCTTGCGGGTAACAAGGTAGCGAAGGATCGCCTCGTCGTTTTTGAAGTTACGCTCGAGTTCCTTGGGCAGCTCGGGCGGGCACGAAAACGACATCAAGACGTAGTAGCCCTCGGTTTTGTACGCGATGGGATACGCCAGGCGCTTTTTGCCCCATTCGTCTACGGCAACGACTTCTCCGCCATTGCTTTCGACAATCCCTTTGAACTTTTCGACGGATGCTTTAACAGATTCCTCGTCCAGAGTGGGCACGATGATGTAAAGAGCTTCGTATTGATTCATTCATTTCACCTCCTTATGGTCTAGTGGCCCGGCCCCGGAGGCCGAGCAAGAAGGACGTTAGCGGAAGCGAGTATATCACAACAACCCGCATGATGCAAGGATTTTTATAGGTGCAGGCGTCAGGCGGAAGGAATCTTGGCCAGATTTCCCGCGCTGCCAGCAATGCTTATTTCCCCGCCAGACGCTTGATGGCTTCCGCCATGACCCGCGTGTTGAAGCGGATGGACTCGACCGGGCAGCTCTCGTCCGGCATGTGGCACTGGGCTGGTTCGTCCTCCGGCTCAATGCCGAACGCAACGGCGTTGACAAACGAGCGCGCGTAGGTTCCGCCGCCAATGGAGAGCGGTTTGGACTTTTTACCCGTCGCGTCGTCGTAAACGGAGAGCAGGGTTTTCACCAGTTCGCAGCCCGCGTCGAGGAAATGCCCGGCGGAGACCTTCTGGTAGGTGCGCGTAAAGCCGATCTGCGCGAACTTTTCGTCCAGTGTTGCCAGCAAATGTTCGGCGGTAACGCTGAACGGATGGCGGCAGTCGAGCGTAATGGAGACTTCGTTTTCGTTCCACTCGAGCACGTCCGGTGAGAGCGTGAGCCTGCCGGAAGCGTCGGTTACGTCGAGGCCGAAGCCTTCGCCATGCTTGTCAAAGCCCAAAATCGCCGAGAGTGAGGAAGCCACCGCGAGGTCGTCCGCTTCCAGCGGCTGTTCCTTGAGCGCGTCGAGCAGCGCCTGCAGCGCGTTTTTCGCAAGATCGGGGCGGGAAGCATGGCCGCCGAAGCCAAAGGCGCGCAGCTCGTTTTCCACGCCGGAAAGCTGCATGCCGTTTTTGGCCTGCACGGGTTCCGGCAGGAAAGTCAGCTTTGCCGTCGCTTCGCCGGGGATGACGTTTGCCGCCGTGCCGCAGGAGATCTTCACCTGGCTGCCGGTCAGCTTCTTTGTATAGGTGGTGTGGCAGATGCCCATTTCGGAGTTGATCACCGGGTAGCCGCCGTCCGGCGTAAACGCCAGCGTGGGGTCGGGCTCGGTCTTTTTGTAGCGGTCGATGCAGGACCAGCCTTTCTCTTCGTCGCAGCCGATCAAAACGCGGACGCGGCGTTTGAGCGGAATGCCCGCTTCTTTAATGGCATACAGCGCATAGAGCGCGGAAACGGCGGGGCCTTTGTCGTCCAGCACGCCGCGGCCGACGAGGCGGCCGTCTCGGCGGGTTAGTGCGAACGGTTCGCAGGTCCAGGCGGGGCCTGCGGGCACGACGTCGATATGCGCCATGATCATGAGCATCTCTTCGCCTTCGCCGTAGTCGATTACGCCGCAGTAGCCGTCCAGCGAGCGGGCGTTCGGAAAGCCGAGCTTTTTGGCAAGCGCCAGCGTATATTCCAGCGCGTCGCTGACGCTGCGGCCAAGGGGCGCGCCGGGTTCCGGCGTCCCGCGGGACACGCTGGGGATGGAAATCAAGCCCGCAAGGTCGTCCAGCTGGGCTTCAAACGTTTTGTCGATCACATCGTAATACATACCGCTCCTCCAATAAAAACCAATCTTGTTATCCTACTTATCATACCGACCGTGACGGTAAAATGCAAGAAAAGCGAGCGCGCAGACTCGCTTGAAAACGCGGCTGTTTGTCAAACACGCACAAATGCGCAGGCTTTTTTCGCCCGCGCGTGTATAGCGTTGACAAGCGTGGTTACGGTTGCTACGCTGTTGGGTATGGAACAAACAAACCAAACAATCGAACTTCCGCTGACCTGCGGCATGACTCTCCGCGTTTACAGCGACAAGTCGCAGGCGGAACGATGCGCCGATAAAAGCGTCGTCGCGGTCTACGACGACCGGCACACCGGCAACCCGTCGTTTCAAATTGTGAACTCCTGCCGCTTCACCAAACGCAGGGAGCGAATTGAAGTGCTCAAAGCGCTGATTGCGTTCAACCGCGAGCATCCCGCCGACCCGCCGTGGCAGCGGTCGCTGGGTTCGCTGGAGCGTGAATGGGCGGAGCATAACTTTGCCTTCCGCGTGGGATTCTTACGCAGCCGCGCGCGGAGCGTCGATTTGGATAACCATGCCGAGGGCAAGGGCGCGTTCGGGTATTTTCTCCAGAGCGCGTGGGGCGTGATCAAAGGGTATCTTCGTAAATAAAACCTTCGCAAATAAAAAAGAGAGGCGCGCGCCTCTCTATATTTTAATCGTTGCAGTTTTTTATGTTTGCTACAGTCCCAGAGATTCGTGGACTTCCCGCATGCCGAAAATCGATTCTTGAATGACTTCCTCCAGCGGCATGCCGAGCATTTCGCAGCCGCCAAGGATGACGTCCCGGTTCACGCCCGCGGCAAAGCTCTTGTCCTTGAACTTCTTTTTTACGCTGCTTACTTCCATATCCATTACGCTGCGGCTCGGGCGCATGTACGCCGCGGCGGTAATCAGCCCCGTGAGTTCGTCTATGGTGTAGAGCACGATCTCCATTTTCCGTTCCGGCTTGACTTCGGAGCAGAGTCCCCAGCCGTGCGCTTCCACCGCGCGGATAAAGTCCGCGTCGAATCCCGCTTCACTCAAAAGCCGCGGCGCGACCTTGAGGTGCTCCTCCGGCCACTTTTCGTAATCCACGTCGTGCAGCAGCCCGACCATACCCCAATATTCGGCGTCCTCGCCGAACTTCTCCGCAAAGTGCCGCATCACGCCTTCCACGGCGTACGCATGGCGAATCAGCGCTTCGCTCTCGTTATACTGCCGTAAAACGGTCAGTGCATCCTCTCTGGTCTTCATTTTTCGATTTCCGCTCGCTTTCTGTCGGATTTTGTGATAAAATCATCGTTTCCGGTCGGTATTTTTGAAAATTACGAATTATTTTTCAAAAATATCGTCATTTCTCAACATCATACAACAAAACGATGAAAATCAGCAATATAATTTAGAATATTTTCTTGACACGTGACTAAGCGGATGATATAGTACACAATTGACTTATGATCGCTAGGATGTATTAGTATGCCTCAAAATATGCTCTTGCGTGCAAATTTTGTACCAAAAGACAGAAATTGAAGCCGTTCATCCGGGCGAGAACGATAAGCCGCAGCCGCTATCAGAAAGCACGAGAAAATCAGTGAAATGGCGCGGGGCGACAACCCGCGTCGGCAAGGGGAGTACGCGATGATGCATGACGTTCAAATGGGCAGACAGACGCGAAAGAGCTTTTCTAGGATTCGAGAAGTTCTCGACATGCCGGATCTTATCGAGATTCAAAAGAATTCGTACTATCGTTTTTTGAGGGAGGACCTAAGAGAGGTTTTCGACGATATTTCCCCGATTACCGACTATTCCGGCAAACTCGTGCTGGAGTTTGTGGATTACCGCATCGATCTGGACGGCCCCAAATACTCTATGGACGAGAGCAAGGAGCGCGACGTAAACTACGCCGCGCCGCTTCGCGTTACCGTCCGCTTAATCAATAAGGAAACCGGCGAAGTCAAGCAGCAGGAAGTCTTTATGGGCGATTTCCCGCTCATGACGCCGCAGGGCACGTTTATCATCAACGGCGCGGAGCGCGTCATCGTTTCTCAGCTCGTCCGTTCGCCGGGCGTGTATTTTTCCGACAGTTTCGACAAGGTCGGCAAGCAGCTCTTCTCCGCGCAGGTCATTCCGAACCGCGGCGCATGGCTGGAATACGAAACCGACTCGAACGGCATTCTGTATGTCAAGATCGACCGTCAGCGCAAGGTGCACGTCACCGCGCTGATCCGCGCGCTTGGCTACGGCGCCAACAGCGAAATTATCGAGCTCCTCGGCGAGGACGAGCGCCTTTCGGCAACGCTCGCCAAGGATCCCACGCATTCCGAGGCGGAAGGCCTCATCGAAATCTACAAGCGCCAGCGCCCCGGCGAACCGCCGACGGAAGAAAGCGCAAGAACGCTTCTCAACTCGCTGTTCTTCGACAAGCGCTATGACCTCGCGCGCGTCGGCCGTTATAAATTCAATAAGAAGCTCGCTATCCGCGCGCGCATTCGCAACCATCCGGCGGCGGACAACATCATCCATCCCGGCACGGGAGAAATCCTCTGCGAAGCCGGGCAGGTGATCGACCGCGAACTCGCGGGCACGATTCAGAACGCGGGCATCAACGAAGTCTGGCTGCAGATCGGTGAAAACCGCGTCAAGGTGGTCGGCAACAACTTCGTGCGCGCCAACGAATGGCTCGACTTCCCGCCCGCCGAAGCGGGCATCAACGAGGACGTCCATCTGCCGACGCTCAAAGCTCTGCTCAAGGAAGGCGAAGGCCTTTCCGAGGACGAGCTCAAAGCCCTGCTCAAGTCGCATTATTACGACCTGATCCCGCGGCATATCATCCCGGACGACATGATCTCCTCGATTTCGTACCTGGTCAGCATGCCTTACGGCATTGGCCGCACGGACGATATCGACCATTTGGGCAACCGCCGCATCCGCAGCGTCGGCGAACTGCTGCAAAACCAGATCCGCGTGGGCCTCACCCGCCTCGAGCGCGTTGTGCGCGAGCGCATGGGCCTGCAGGATATGGACGTCGCCATGCCCAGTAACCTCATCAACATCCGCCCCGTGACGGCGGCGATTAAAGAATTCTTCGGTTCCTCTCAGCTGAGCCAGTTCATGGATCAGACCAACCCGCTGGCGGAACTGACCCATAAGCGCCGTCTTTCGGCGCTCGGCCCGGGCGGCTTGAACCGCGAGCGCGCAACGTTCGACGTTCGCGACGTTCACTTTAGCCATTACGGCCGCATGTGCCCCATTGAGACGCCGGAAGGTCCGAACATCGGACTCATCAACTCGCTTTCGACCTATGCGCGCATCAACGAGTACGGCTTTATCGAAGCGCCGTACCGCCGCGTGGACAGCAAGAAGCATGTGATTACCGACGAGATCGAGTATTTGACCGCGGACGAAGAGGATAACTTCATCGTGGCGCAGGCCAACGAACCGATCAACGAGGATACCCACTGGTTCAGGAAAGAGCGCGTTATCGCGCGTCTGCTCGACCAGATTATCGAAGTAAAAGC
Source organism: Christensenellaceae bacterium (assembly GCA_963674535.1). GTDB lineage: Bacteria > Bacillota > Clostridia > Christensenellales > CAG-138 > UBA7703. The sequence goes on from OY771363.1 coordinate 3,477,051, forward strand.
CACCGAAGTGGACTATATGGACGTCTCCCCCAAGCAGCTGGTTTCGGTTGCGACGGCCATGATTCCCTTCCTCGAAAACGACGACGCAAACCGCGCGCTGATGGGTTCGAACATGCAGCGTCAGGCCGTGCCGCTTCTCGTGCCCGAATCGCCCATCGTGGCAACGGGCATGGAATACAAAGCCGCCACCGACTCCGGCATCGTGATCATTGCCAAGGAGGACGGCGTGGTTTCCCATGTCTCCGCCAAGGAGATCATTATTTCGGACAAGATCGGCGTTGAGCACGTATACCGCCTGACCAAGTTCCAGCGCTCTAACCAGGGCACCTGCCTCAACCAGCGCCCGATCGCCAGGAAGGGCGATATCATCAAGAAGGGCGACGTCATTGCCGACGGCGCTTCCACTGACGGCGGCGAAATCGCGCTCGGCAGAAACATCCTCATCGGGTTCATGACCTGGGAAGGTTACAACTACGAGGACGCGGTTCTGATTTCCGAAAAGCTCGTCAAGGACGACGTGTTTACCTCGATTCATATTGAGGAGCACGAAGTCGAGGCGCGGGATACCAAGCTCGGGCCGGAAGAGATTACCAGAGACATTCCGAACATCGGCGAGGACGCGCTGAGCCAGCTGGACGAGGACGGCATTATCCGTCCCGGCGCGGAAGTGCGCAGCGGCGATATCCTGGTCGGCAAGGTCACCCCGAAGGGCGAAACCGAACTCACCGCGGAAGAACGGCTGCTTCGCGCCATCTTCGGCGAAAAAGCGCGCGACGTGCGCGATACCAGCCTCCGTGTTCCGCACGGTGAAGGCGGCATCGTCGTGGACGTTAAAGTGTTCACCCGCGAGCATAAGGACGAGCTCAGCCCCGGCGTCAACCAGATGGTGCGCGTGTATATTGCCCAGAAGCGCAAAATCTCCGTTGGCGACAAGATGGCGGGCCGCCATGGCAACAAGGGCGTTATCTCCCGCATTCTGCCGGAAGAGGACATGCCGTTCCTGCCGGACGGCACCCCGCTACAGATCGTGCTCAACCCCCTCGGCGTGCCTTCGCGTATGAACATCGGCCAGGTGCTCGAGCTGCACTTAGGCGCTGCCTGCAAAAACCTCGGCATCAAGATTGCGACGCCGGTATTCGATGGCGCGACCGAGAGCGACATCAAGGAACTGCTGGTCAAAGCCGGGCTCAAAGAGGACGGCAAGACCGTTTTGTACGACGGGCGCAGCGGCGAGCCGTTTGAACGGCGCATCTCCGTTGGCTACATGTATTACCTCAAGCTCGCGCACTTGGTGGACGACAAGATCCACGCGCGTTCGACCGGACCGTACTCGCTGGTAACGCAGCAGCCTCTGGGCGGCAAAGCCCAGTTCGGCGGCCAGCGCTTCGGCGAAATGGAAGTCTGGGCGTTGGAAGCGTACGGCGCGGCCTACACCCTGCAGGAAATTCTCACCGTCAAGTCGGACGACGTGGTCGGCCGCGTCAAGACGTATGAAGCCATCGTCAAGGGCGACAACGTGCCGCCCGCCGGCGTGCCGGAATCGTTTAAGGTGCTCATTAAGGAGCTCCAATCGCTGGCGCTGGACATCAAAGTGCTGTCCGACACGCGCGAGGAGATCCAAATTGGCGAGGACGACGACGACGATATCGCCCCGCTCGACATCAACCTTGGCGGCCTCGAGGACGCGCCGATCGGAGTTGTTCCGCTGGGCGAAGAAGAGGACGAAGAGTTGGAAGATTTTGACGACTTTGACGACTTTGACGAAGTGGAGGACGAAGCGCTCGTGCCGGAGGAGGAAACGGAGCCCAGCGGCGAGGATCTCGTCGGTTTGGACGAAGACCTCGGCGAACTGTCCGACGCGCTGGATCTCGATATCGACAAAAATCTGGACTGAGCGGCTTGTAAGGGAGAGATAGACTGTGTTTGAATTAACGAATTTTGACGCGTTGCAAATAGGGCTCGCATCGCCCGAGAAGATACTCGAATGGTCGCACGGCGAAGTCAAAAAACCGGAAACGATCAACTACCGTACCCTGAAACCCGAAAAAGACGGCCTCTTCTGCGAGCGGATTTTCGGGCCGACAAAGGACTGGGAATGCCACTGCGGACGCTATAAACGCGGCCGCTACAAGGGCATTGTCTGCGAAAAGTGCGGCGTGGAAGTCACGCGCGCCAAGGTTCGCCGCGAGCGCATGGGGCATATCGAGCTGGCCGTGCCGGTGAGTCATATCTGGTACTTCAAGGGGATTCCCTGCCGCATGAAAATGCTGCTGGACATGAGCCCGCGTTCGCTCGAACAGGTGCTCTACTTTGGCGCATACGTGGTGGTCGACCCCGGCAAGACCAGTCTCCAGTACAAGCAGATCTTAACCGATAAGGAATACCGCGAAGCGCAGGAGCAGTTTGGCCCCAAGGCGTTCCGCGCGGGCATGGGCGCGGAGTCCATCCGCGAACTGCTCACCCAGCTCGATCTTCCGAAGCTCGAAAAAGAGCTGCGCGAAGAGATTTCCAACGCCTCCGGACAGAAGCGCGCCAACGCCATCAAGCGTCTGGAAGTCATAGAAGCGTTCATCCAGAGCGGCAATAAGCCCGAATGGATCATCCTCACGGTCATTCCGGTCATTCCGCCGGAAATCCGCCCGATGGTGCAGCTCGACGGCGGCCGCTTTGCAACGAGCGACCTCAACGACCTCTACCGCCGCGTGATCAACCGCAACAACCGCTTAAAGCGGCTGCTGGAGCTCCGCGCGCCGGATATCATCGTTCGCAATGAAAAGCGCATGCTGCAGGAAGCCGTTGACTCGCTCATCGACAACGGCCGCCGCACCCGTCCCGTGACCGGCCCGGGCAATCGCCCGCTCAAGTCGCTTTCGGACATGCTGCGCGGTAAGCAGGGGCGTTTCCGCCAGAACCTTCTGGGTAAGCGCGTGGACTATTCCGGCCGCAGCGTTATCGTCGTCGGCCCGGATCTGCAGATGTACCAGTGCGGCCTCCCCAAGGAGATGGCGCTGGAACTCTTTAAGCCGTTCGTCATGAAAAAGCTCGTAAAGGGCGGTTTCGCGCAGAACGTCAAAGGCGCAAAGCGCATGGTGGAGCGCGTGGATCAGGCGGTCTGGGGTGTGCTCGAAGAGGTCATCAAGGATCATCCGGTGCTCCTAAACCGTGCGCCTACGCTGCATCGCCTCGGCATTCAGGCGTTCGAGCCGATCCTCGTGGAAGGCCGCGCGCTCAAGCTGCATCCGCTCGTCTGCACCGCGTACAACGCGGACTTCGACGGCGACCAGATGGCCGTGCACGTTCCGCTCTCGGTCGAGGCGCAGGCGGAAGCCCGCTTCCTCATGCTGGCGAGCAACAACATCTTAAAACCGCAGGATGGCCGCCCCGTCGTCTCCCCGACGCAGGACATGGTCATCGGCTGCTACTACCTGACCATGATCAAGCCCGGCGCAAAGGGCGAGGGCAAGGCCTTCCATTCCGAAGAGGAAGCCGTCATGGCCTACCAGACCGGCGATATTTCGCTGCAGGCGCGGGTGAAGATCCGTCTCGAACGCGAATGGCAGGGTGAAAAGCGCAGAAAGATCGTGGAGACCACGGTCGGCCGCGTGATCTTTAACAACGCCATTCCGCAGGATCTCGGCTTTGTGGACCGCTCGACGGAAGAGAACCTCTTTGTTCTCGAAATCGACAAGCTGGTCGCCAAGAAGGACCTCGGCAACATCGTTGACAGCTGCTATCGTAAGCACGGGCCTACGACGACTTCGCAGGTGCTTGACCGCATCAAGAAGCTCGGCTTTACCTATTCCACCAAGGGCGGCATCACCGTCGGCTTCCAGGACATCCAGGTGCCCGGCGAAAAGAAGCAGATGATTGCGGACGCGGAAGTGCGCGTGGTCGAAATCGACAACCTCTTCCGTATGGGCATGCTCAGTAATGGCGAGCGCAGAGAACGCGTCATCAAGGTTTGGGAAGAGACGACCGAACGCGTTTCCCGCGCGCTGATGGAATCCCTCGACGAGTTCAACCCGATTTACATGATGGCCAACTCCGGCGCGCGCGGCAGCACCGCGCAGATTCGTCAGCTGGCCGGTATGCGCGGACTCATGGCCGATCCGAGCGGCCAGATCATCGAAGTGCCGATTCGCGCAAACTTCCGTGAAGGCCTTTCGGTTCTGGAATTCTTCATCTCCTCGCACGGCGCGCGCAAAGGCCTTGCCGATACCGCGCTGCGTACGGCGGACTCCGGCTATTTGACCCGCCGCCTGGTCGATGTTTCGCAGGACGTTATCGTCCGCGAGGAAGACTGCTATGCAAAGCGCGGCGAAGCTTCCAAGGGCATGGTGCTCTCCGAAATTCGCGAGGGCAACAAGCTCATCGAACCGCTCAAAGCGCGTGTGGTCGGCCGCTATACCGTGGAACCGGTCATACACCCCGTTACGAAGGAAGTCATCGTCGAAGCGGACGAGATGATCAGCTACGAACAGGCCGAACTCATTGAAAAGGCCGGTATTAAAACCGTCCACTGCCGCACGGTCTTTACCTGCCGCGCGGATCACGGCGTCTGCGCCAAGTGCTACGGCGCAAACCTTGCAACCGGCACGCCCGTCAACATTGGCGAAGCGGTCGGCATCATTGCCGCGCAGGCCATTGGCGAGCCCGGCACGCAGCTGACGATGCGTACGTTCCATACCGGCGGCGTCGCGAGTGCGGACGATATTACCCAGGGTCTCCCGCGTGTCGAAGAACTTTTCGAAGCGCGCAAGCCCAAGGGTCTCTCCGTCATTTCGGAGATCAACGGGGTTGTGCATATCGACGACTCCAAGAAGCGCCGCGAAGCGGTCGTGACCAACGAGGACGGCGAATCGGAGAGCTACCTCATCCCGTTCGGCAGCAAGCTCAAGGTTGGCGACGGAGACGTGGTGGAAGCGGGCGACGAACTCACGGAAGGCTCCGTCAACCCGCACGATATCCTCAAGATCAAGGGCGTCAAGGGCGTTCAGGCTTACCTACTCAAGGAAGTCCAGAGCGTTTACCGCCTCCAGGGCGTTGAGATTTCGGATAAGCATATCGAAGTCATCATCCGCCAGATGCTCCGCAAGGTGCAGGTGGAAGAGAACGGCGAAACCACCATGCTCCCTGGCGAGCTCATCGACATTTTCCGCTTTGAAGAGGAGAACGAGCGTGTCATCCAGAACGACGGCAAGCCCGCCATTGCAAAGCGCAAGCTGCTGGGCATCACCAAGGCTTCGCTGGCGACGGACTCGTTCCTCTCCGCCGCGTCCTTCCAGGAGACCACGCGCGTGCTGACCGAAGCCGCCATCAAGGGCAAGATCGATCCGCTCGTCGGCCTCAAGGAGAACGTCATCATCGGCAAACTGATCCCCGCCGGTATCGGTCTGCGCCGCTACCGCAACGTTACGGTAACGGTTAAGGACTGAGCGGAATATCCTTTACCGTCTGAAAGGAGCCGAAATGGAAAAACTGCCGGTCAACCCGAAATGCAAGCTCTCCCAAACGCGCTATTGCCAGACGCTGAATATGCGTTCCTGCAGCGTTTGCACCGTCCGCGACGCGGACGATATGGACGAGATCATGAAGGATATCGACCTGTATGAAACACTCCTGCCGGAAGGCGGCATTGCACAGCTCTTTGAGTCTCGCGAATGCCAGTTCTGCAAAACGCCGCAAAAAGGCAAACGGAGCGGGTATGCCATCCTCGATATGGCGCATCCCGAACCGCGGCGTGTGCAGAAATGGCTCTTCGGCAAGCGCACCGCGCGCATCGGCACCATGGTTCCGGTGCAGATCTCGGTCTGCAAAAAGTGCCGCTCGCGGTTTCTCGCGCTCGAGTATCTGCCGATCCTGATTCCGGTCATCATCGGTCTGATCGCGCTGTTTGCCGTCTCGGCCGACCCGCTCAAGACCACGCTGGCGAATGTTCACCTGTTTCTGCCGTTCGGCGTATGGCTTGGCTGCGTGCTCGTTGGCGCGCTGGCGGGCAAGATTATCACCGACGCGCTGGCAAAGGGCTGGAACAAAGATATGGTGGTGGATGCTATGCAGCATCCCGTCATCGCCGCCATGACCGAAAAAGGGTGGGTTCCCATCACGGCCAAGTCGAGAACCAAGGTGCTCTTCAGCAAGACCCGCCTGAATAAGGGCCTCGGTACGGCGGATCATTGGGGCGAGGACGAAGAAACCGTTTGACAAAAGCGGGTTCGTGCTGATACAATACCATTTTGGCGGTTCTTGTTTCCGCGCGTATGCGCAAGACGTCCGGCCGCCAAGGGTTTTACACGCTTTTGAAAGCCTCTTTGCAGGATTTTAGAAGTTCTGGGATACAATGTTCCCGATTCTAATAACAAATATTAGAATCAAAGTTTTGAAAACGCTTTGCAGATGGCTGCAGGGCACAGCGGATACAATGTTCCCGATTCTAATACCAAAATATTAGAATCAAAGTCTTGAAAACGCTTTTGCAAAAGTGCGAAAGCAAGTGGATACAATGTTCCCGATTCTAATAACAAATATTAGAATCAAAGTCTTGAAAACGCTTTGCAGATGGCTGCAGGGCACAACGGATACAATGCTCCCTACAGGGGTTGCAGGGAGCGGTAATAGATATAGATGAAAAATATCGAAGGAGAATATTCATGCCGACAATCAACCAGTTGGTTCGAAAAGGCAGAGAACAGGTGGAATACAAGTCCACTGCGCCTATTTTGAAACAGTGCCCGCAGCGCCGCGGCGTTTGCACGGCGGTCCGTACCATGACGCCGAAAAAACCGAACTCCGCTCTGCGTAAAATCGCCCGTATCCGTCTGACCGACGGTCTCGAGGGCACCGCCTACATCCCCGGCATCGGCCACAACCTGCAGGAGCACTCCGTTGTGCTCATCCGCGGCGGCCGCGTCAAGGATCTGCCTGGCGTACGTTACCATATCGTTCGCGGCGCGCTGGATACCTCCGGCGTTGCCAACCGCAAACAGAGCCGTTCGCTCTATGGCGCGAAGCGCCCGAAGAAGTAAGGAGGGTCATAACATGCCGAGAAGAGGATTTATCCCGAAGCGCGAAGTGTTGGCTGACCCGATTTACAACAGCGTTGTGGTCACCAAACTCATCAATCAGGTCATGCTGGACGGCAAGCGCGGCGTATCCCAGAAAGCGGTTTACGATGCGTTTGACATCATCCGCGAAAAGACCGGCCGTGAACCCGGCGAAGTATTCGAGCAGGCCATGAGCAACATCATGCCCGTTCTTGAAGTCAAAGCGCGCAGAGTCGGCGGCGCTACCTATCAGGTGCCGATCGAAATCCGCACCGAACGCCGTCAGACGCTGGGCCTTCGCTGGCTCGTGAACTTTGCGCGCAAGCGCAGCGAACGTACCATGAGCGCACGCCTCGCGGGCGAAATCATGGACGGTGCCAACTCCACGGGCAGCGCCTTCAAAAAGAAGGAAGATACCCACAAGATGGCCGAAGCGAACAAGGCGTTCGCGCACTATCGCTGGTAAACCCGCGCGAAAAACGGCTTGAGCGCTGGCGGGAACAACCTGCTATGCGCCGCCGGTTTGCACGGTTATGAACATGTTGTCCCGGGGGAAACGCACTGGAAACGGGCTTTCCTTTCGGGAGTAAAATGAGGAATCAACAGCCACGGGCCTGCGGTTCGGAGCAGTCAATCCGAACCGCAGACCCGCGCGGACTGTAAGGGAACAACATTCGACAAGCAGAGGGAAACGATTTTGCCGAGAGATACCGCACTGGATAAAACAAGAAATATTGGCATCATGGCGCATATCGACGCCGGAAAAACTACCACGTCCGAACGAATCCTGTTCTACACGGGCAAGATTCATAAGCTCGGCGAGGTGCATGAAGGCGCGGCCGTCATGGACTACATGGTGCAGGAGCAGGAGCGCGGAATTACCATTACGTCCGCTGCGACTACCGCTTACTGGCGCGCGCACCGCATCAACATCATCGACACGCCGGGCCACGTGGACTTCACCGTGGAGGTGGAGCGTTCGCTCCGCGTTCTCGACGGCGCGGTCGCGGTTTTCTGCGCCAAGGGCGGCGTTGAACCGCAGAGCGAAACCGTTTGGCGCCAAGCCGTCAAATACGGCGTGCCCTGCATTGCGTACGTCAACAAAATGGACATTACCGGCGCGGATTTCAACCGCGTCTGCGATATGATGCGCGACCGCCTCGGTGCAAACGCGCTGCCCATCCAGCTGCCCATCGGCAGCGAGGATACGTTCCGCGGCATCATCGACCTCGTCACCATGAAGGCGGAAATCTACTACAGCGACGACGGAACGGATATCCGGCAGGAAGAAATCCCCGCGGATATGCTCAAGGCCGCCAAGGAACAGCGCGCAAAGCTTTTGGATACGGTCATTGAAGAGGATGAATCGCTCGTAGAGCGGTATTTCAACGGCGAGTGGTTCACCGCCGAGGAACTCATCCCCTGCATCCGCAAGGCGACGCTCGCCGGGCGCGTTGTGCCCGTTACCTGCGGCTCATCCTACCGCAACAAGGGTGTGCAGCCGCTGCTCGACGCCATTGTGGACTACCTGCCGAGTCCTTTGGACGTTCCCCCGATCAAGGGCACGTCGAAGGACGGCGAAAAGGAAATTCCGGTAGAACCGCGCGACGACGCGCCGTTTGCCGCGCTCGCATTCAAGATTCTGACCGACCCGTTCGTCGGCAAGCTCGCGTTCATCCGCGTTTACAGCGGCGTTCTCAAGTCCGGCTCCTACGTGTATAACGCAAGCAAAGGCAAGCGTGAACGCGTCGGCCGCATCCTGATGATGCACGCAGACTCCCGCACGGAGATTGAGGAAGCGCACGCGGGCGATATCATAGCGCTCGTCGGTTTGAAGGACACGACCACTGGAGACACGCTCTGTGTGGAAAGCCATCAGCTCCTCCTGGAGCGCATGGAGTTCCCGGATCCCGTCATTCAGGTCGCCATCGAACCCAAGACCAAAGCCGGTCAGGAGAAGATGGGCCTTGCGCTGGTCAAGCTCGCGGAGGAAGACCCCACGTTCCGGACGTATACCGATCAGGAAACGGGTCAAACCATCATCGCCGGCATGGGCGAACTGCATTTGGAGATCATCGTGGATCGTATGATCCGCGAGTTCCATGTGGAAGCCCGTGTGGGTAACCCGCAGGTTTCCTATAAGGAATCGATCAAAGCGCCCGTCAAGGCGGAAGCGCGCTATGTGCGCCAGACCGGCGGCCACGGCCAGTACGGTCACGTGGTCATCGAGCTTGCGCCGCGCGCGCCCGGAGAGGGTTACGAGTTCGTCGACAAAATCGTTGGCGGCGTGATTCCGCGCGAGTATATTCCCGCCGTGGACAAGGGCATTCGCGAAGCGCTCAAGAGCGGCCATCTCGGCGGCTACGAAGTGGTGGATGTGAAGGCAACGCTGCTTGACGGCTCCTATCACGAGGTGGACTCCTCCGAACTGGCGTTCACAATCGCTGGTTCCCTCGCCGTTAAGGAAGCGCTGGAAAAGGCGAACTGCGTACTGCTCGAACCCATGATGAAGGTGGAAGTGCTCGTTCCGGAAGACTATCTGGGCGACGTAATGGGCAACCTCACCGCCCGCCGCGGCAAGGTGCAGGGCATGGAGTCGCGCCAGAACGTTCAGGTGATCGACGCTGTCTGCCCGCTTTCCGAAATGTTTGGCTATGCAACCGACCTTCGCAGCCGGACGCAGGGGCGCGGAACGTTCACCATGCAGTTTTCGCATTATGACGAAGTACCGAAATCGATCGCCGAGTCGGTGGTCGGAAAAAATAATTACCGTTTATAACGAACGATTGATCAGAAAAGAGGAGAGCTATTATGGCAAAGGCAAAATTCGAGAGAACGAAACCGCACGTCAACATCGGGACGATCGGGCACGTAGACCACGGCAAGACGACTCTGACGGCGGCCATCACGATGGCGCTGGCACAGCAGGGTGAAGCCAAGGCGATGAAGTACGACGAAATCGACAAGGCGCCGGAAGAGAAAGCGCGTGGAATCACGATTAACACCGCGCACGTCGAGTACGAAACGAAAGCGCGTCACTATGCGCACGTTGACTGCCCGGGTCACGCGGACTATGTTAAGAACATGATCACCGGTGCGGCCCAGATGGACGGCGCGATTCTGGTTGTGAGCGCGGCGGACGGCCCGATGCCGCAGACCCGCGAGCACATTCTGCTGGCAGGCCAGGTCGGCGTGCCGTACATCATCGTGTTCATGAACAAGGTCGACCAGGTAGACGATCCCGAACTGCTCGAGCTCGTCGAAATGGAAATCCGCGAACTGCTGAGCCAGTACGACTTCCCGGGCGACGATATCCCGATCATCAAGGGCAGCGCGCTGCAGGCGATGGAAGCTCTGATCGCGGGCAAAAAGGCTCTGGAAACGCCGGAGTGCAAGTGCCTCTTCGAGCTGATGGACGCCGTTGACAGCTATATCCCGACGCCGGAGCGCGCGGTAGACAAGCCGTTTTTGATGCCGGTGGAAGACGTTTTCACCATCACGGGCCGCGGCACCGTGGCCACTGGCCGCGTCGAGCGCGGAACGGTCAAGGTCGGCGACACGGTCGAAATCATTGGGCTTACGGACGAATCCCGCTCGGTCGTCGTGACCGGCGTGGAAATGTTCCGTAAGCAGCTGGATCAGGCGATCGCGGGCGACAACATCGGCGCTCTGCTTCGCGGCGTGCAGCGCACGGACATCGAGCGCGGTCAGGTTCTGGCCAAGCCCGGTTCGATCCACCCGCATACGCATTATGTTGGTCGCGTGTACGTTCTGAGCAAGGAAGAAGGCGGCCGTCACACCCCGTTCTTCTCGGGCTACCGTCCGCAGTTCTACTTCCGCACGACGGACGTTACCGGCACGATCGAACTGCCCGCGGGCGTTGAAATGGTTATGCCTGGCGACCACATCGACATGACGATCAAGCTGATTACCCCGATCGCCATTGAGCAGGGACTGCGCTTCGCTATCCGCGAAGGCGGCCGCACGGTCGCTTCCGGCGTCGTCACCGAGATCCTGGACAAGTAACGAACCGAACTAAAAGAGGCTCCGCAAGGAGCCTCTTTTTGCGTCTTTTTTCGCTTTCTTTTCCAAAGAAAGCTTGGCAAAGAAATTTACCAGTTCAGGAGAAAAGTTCTTTTGCTTCTTTTCTTTCAAGAAAAGAAGAAGAGAGCCCTAAACTCTCACCCAGCGTCGTTCCCTCGCGCTCGTGAGCACCGCCTGACCAATCTCCATTTCGCGCAAGCCGTCAAGAATCGTAGCAAACGTCCCGTTGGAAGCGACACCGGTCTCGAGGGAAGCGTAAAACGCCTTGAAGTTCTGCTTGAACGTGTCCGGATAGCCTTCCACGTGCCCGCCGGGATAGCCGATGGCGGTACGCGCCAGCGGGCTGAGCAAGGCGGGGTCTTTGGCCGCTTTTTGATTAAAGCAGTCGCGGCTGCCAATCCAGAGCTCGTTGGAGTCATCGCTGTTCCAGCTCACCGAGCGCTTGCTGCCGCCAATGGAGAGCAGGATTTGGTTCTTCCGCCCTGCCATCATCTGCGTTACGGTGCAGACGCCGTGCGCGCCGTTATCGAAATGGTAAATCACCGTGCAGTAGTCCTCGGTGGAGATGGGAACGTCTTCGTAATCCTCCGGTCGGAGCGTGATACCGGAAAAAGTCGCAATGGGTTTGAGCGGTTTTTTGCGCACCGGATGAAACGTTGCGAAATCCGCCATTACCTCGGTGACGCGGAGGCCGGTCACGGTTTCGGCAAGGTCGATCCAGTGCGAACCGATATCCGCAAATACGCGGCTTTCTCCGCTGAGCGCGGGTTCGGCGCGCCAGTTGTAGTCCGTATCCAGCAGCATCCAGTCCTGCAGGTAAGAGCCTTGCACGGCAAAGATTTCGCCCAGCTCGCCGCTTTGCACCATCGACTTGGCCTGCAGCACCTGCGGATACCAGCGGCAGTTGAAGTTGACGGCGTTGGGGATTTGGTGCGCGCTTGCGTAGTCGGCGAGCTGCCGCGCCTCCGAAAGGGTGCGCGTCATCGGCTTTTCCAGCATGACGGCGACGCCGCGCTCCATGGCGTATAACGCCATTTCGCAGTGCGTATCGTTGGGCGTGCAGATATGGACGACGTCCGGCTGCTCGAGATCGATCATCTCGCGGTAATCGCCATACCCGCGTGGAACAGTATGCAAAGCCGCCTTTTCAACGGGGTTTGTGGTGGTGGCCAGCGCAGCAACGGTAACATTGCCGAGCCGCCGGAGCGCTTCGATATGCGCGCTTCCAATAAAACCCATACCGACGACGCAGGCGCGGAACTGTTTCATGATGCGTTATCCTCCCGATGAATGAATCGAATGATAAATCCAATACTGGAATCATATGCTATTTTTTGGTGGAATTGCAAGTTGTAAATCCGAGCGGAAACGGTGGCGGACGCGCCGGAATGCAAGCGCGCCTGGCATTCCCGTCGGCAGTTCAAACACGTGCCAGTTCGTCTTGTGAGATACGCATACCAAAAGTGAATAAATCACAGAGACAATGATTAAACATAACATAATGCCGATAAGCACTAAGAAATACAGAGCATCTCTATGCAAACAGAACTATTTGTAGTATACTGTGCACCAGATATGCTGGTAAATCGCACAAGGGCGGCTGAACAACGGCCGCTCTTTGGCACAAGTTCTGCGTTTGATTCAACCGGAGACTTGCAATGACCATTGACGCTCTCGTTTCAGCCGACCTGACAACACAATGGAAAGAAACATTGCTGGCGGAAATTCCGTGCGGCGTTTGTGTTGCGCGCGCCGACGAACGCTTTACGCTGCTGTTTGCCAACGAACTGTTCTGCGCCATGTATGGCTACGTCTCGCTGGAGGAGGCGCAAAGGGACGGTGTTTTGGGCGCGTTGGACTGCCTTTCCGGGGCGAATCATTCCCTGCGGAAGAACATTCTGGCATTCATCCACAGCCAGAACCCTTCTCTGGAGACGGAAATTCGTCAGACAAGGCGCGACGGAACGGAATTCTGGGTGCTGCTGCGCGCGCGGCGCTCGATTGGCGATGCGGAAACGCTGATATGCGCCGCCATGGACATCACCTCCCAGAAAGCGGCGGAGGAGGAACTCCGCATCCGCGAGGAAGAATACCGCATCGCCGTGCGCCAGAGCGGCAAACTCGTGCTCAGGTACGACATTGTAAAACAGTCCGCTTTTTTAACGCCGGAAACGGCGGAACGCCTCGGCCAGTCCGTTATATTAGCACTGCCGGAAAAAATCATTGAGTCCGGCCTGGTCAAAGCAGACAGCATGGAAGCTTACCGTCGCCTGCATGAAGAGATTGCCTCCGGCAAAAACGCATCCGGCAGCGCCGTTCTGGAGCTCAACATCAGCGCGTTCGGCGCGCCGGGCAACTGGTACCGAGCGGTTTATTCCATTATCTACAGCATCGACGGCAAGCCCGCGCAGGCGGTGGTCTCGCTGCAGAACATCTCCGAACAGTATGAGCGTGAGATCGCCTATAAAAAATGGGAGCAGACCTATGCTTCACTGCCGCCGGGGCAGATTGCCTATTTGGAGTTCGACCTGACCAGAAACCGTTTCGAAGCCGCAAGGGGTGGCCTTATCGGTGAGCTGCCGGAGACGCTGGATCGCAGCATGGAAAGCGTTGTGCGATACGTTGCGGAACGCTGGGCGCATGAGGACGACCGCTTGCGCCTTCGCAATTATGCCGCTCGGGAGAGGCTGCTGACCGAGTTCTTCGCGGGCGGTCAGCCTGGTGTGCTGGAGTACCGCCATCTGCGCGCAAAAGGGCTCTACAGCTGGGTGCGCGTGAGCGTACAGATGCTGCCGGACCCTTATTCCCGCGATGTACGCGCTTTTCTGCTGCTGCAGGATATCGACGCGCAGAAGCGCGAGGAAATCAGCCTGCATGACCGCCTGACGCTGGATATGCTCACGGGTGTATTGAACCGCAAGGCGTTTATTGAGCGTACGGAAACGCTGTTAGCCGCCAATGATCCGGGGCGCGCCCACGCGTTTATCATGGTGGACGTCGATCACTTCAAGCATATCAACGACCGCTTTGGCCACGGTTATGGCGACCGGGTGCTCACAAGGATTGCGGAAACGCTGCAGACGGCGCTGCGGTCAAACGACTTGGTCGCGCGCATGGGCGGGGACGAGTTTGCGCTGCTGCTGATCAACGTTCTCAGCCGGGAAGCGCTGGTTGCAAAGCTACTGTACCTGCGCGAGCAAATCTATCAACGCGTGAGCAGCGACGTGGTGATTTCCTGCAGCTTTGGCGCGGCCTGCTGCCCGCTGGATGGCAGCTCGTTTGACGAACTGTATTTTAAAGCGGACATCGCCCTCTATGCGGCCAAGGAAGAGGGTCGCAACTGCGCGCGCATTTACGAGGGGAGCATGCGCCCCGAAGCGCCGCCGGAGGAGCAGAGCGGCTTCTAGACGCTTGTAAGCCATTGGGTTGAATAACGAAACGGACGCAGGTTGCGCCCGTTTTTTCATTCCAGCTAGAATCTTTGGGGATGCTATGCAATATCCGCAAAACTGGCCAATGCGTATTCCCGGTCGCCCTGCTCGATAATCTGCGCGCAGGCGGCCAAACCGAGCGCTTTGTTTGCCGTGGCGGACTCCGCGCTGCCAAGCGTGTGGCAGGCGCGGGCAACCGCTTCGTAGCCAAACGCGAGGTCAAGCCCGTCAATGCCGTTCTCCAGACACAGCGAAAGCGAATACCGTCCGTGCAGCAAAGCGGGTTCTCCCATGCCGAGAATACTGTAAACACGGGAAACCTGCCATTCGCCGCGCGCGTTGTTGACGGGGTTGTTTGCCTCACGCCAGAGAAAACACGAGGTATGCGCCTTGTGGAGCATGGTGATGTTGTCCTCGTCCGTGCGGTCCGGCTTGTCAATCAAGTCCCAAGTTTCGTTGAAGAGTGATTTGGCAAGGCTGATCGGGTCTGTCATACAGGATTCCTCCTTATGGCTCTAATAGGGTATAAAAAAGCGCCGCGCGGAAAACAAATCCTGCGGCGCTGGTTTCATTCATTCTATTTGATAACGACCGTGCGGCGGTCGCGAATGCTCCGCGTTTTGATTAAGCTCCAGAGCGTGAACGCGCCGTCTACCAGAAGCGCAGCGCCTGCGACGATGGTTGCCACCTTGACCGCGTTAAAGGGGTTAAACAGCAGCAGAATGCCGAACACGAGCGTGACCAGCGCCGTAATAAAGAGCGCAAGCCAGCCCGCCGCCGTCACGCGGCGGAGGTTGAGCGCAATCTGCAGGCGCAGGATGCTGTCGATCACCACCGCAACGCCAATGATGCCCGCGAGCACCGCCACGACGGTATTCGCCTTAAAGATCAGGAACAGCCCAAGCACAGCGCAGGCAATGCCGAGCGCGACACCAATCTGCACGCCGCCTTCGGAAAGCTGCTTGCGCGCAAAGTAGTCGATAATGCGGTACAGCCCGTAGAGCAGCGCCGCGGCTCCCAGCAGATAACAGATAATCTGCCGCGCCTGATCGGGCCAGATGATCAAAATCAGCCCGAGCACCATGTAGACGATGGACGTTGCCATCATGATTTTTTGGAATGGATTTGTCATATGCGTATCCCCTCCGAGTCACCCTCATCATACCAGTAAGAAGGCGTATTTGCAAGCGCGCGCCGCGTCAGAGAACGCTCGCATGCTCCAAAAACGCCTTGACGCACGCGCGGTACCCTTCCGGATCGGAAGACAGGCTCTTTGCGTGCGCAGCGCCAGGGAATGTCCGTATCTCCTTTGGTTCCGGCTTGGCCGCGTAGTTGACGTGCACCATTTCGTAAGGAACGAAATCATCGTCCTCGCCGTGGATGAACAGCATTGGCAGACTGCCGCACTGCTTTACCGCATCTACAGGCGCAACCTGACCGTAAAACACACCGCCACGCAACCGGAAAAACAGGTTGGAAAGCGGCACAAACGGAAAACGCGGCAGATGGAACGACTGCCGGATATTATGGCGTACCTGCCAGGCGAGCGCGCTGTAGCCGCAGTCCTCGATGACAAACGAAAGCTTGGGGTACTGGGGCGCATGGAGCATGACCGTTGCCGCGCCCATGGATTCGCCATGCGTGCCCAGAACTGCATCCGCACCAAAGCGTTCCAGCGCCCAGTCGCAGACCAGAGACAGATCACGGGATTCAAAGTATCCCATGGTGGTTGGCGCTTTTCCGGATAGGCCGTGGTTACGCTGGTCGTAGAGCACGCAGTCGAAGCCGAGGTCGTGGAAGATGCGGGCGTATTTTACGCTGCCCAGCAGGCAATAGGTGTATCCGTGCGCAATGACCGCGACGCGCCGCCTGCCGTCGGCAAATACGACGTCGTTTGCGCGCGGCCAGACTGCGCAGTGCAGGTCGTAGCCATAACTGGAACGCAGGGTAAACTCCTCCAGATGGCATTCGCTTTCAAACCAGGCGCGGGTATAGTGGCCGCGCTTCTCCTCCTCGTCTACGACGGCGGAATAATCCCAGATTTTGGGATACAGCAGCATGCCGGAAATCTTCCAGGAGAGAATGAGCGAGACGACGAGTACCGCCGCGAGCACGTACAGAAAAATCCAGAGAGCGAGCAAAGAAAACGCCTCCCAGCATAGGATAAATTCAGAAACACGCGTTGAAAAACAATCACCCGTGTAACTAGTATTATACACGTTTTACGTGCTTGCGTGCAGAAAAAACTCCGTCTGCGCGCAGGAAAAAACAGGCGCGAAGGCGGAGTAATAGGAACTTATGCGGTTTGCCCGGCGGGCGGGTCAGCTTTTCAGCGCGCGGTCGAGCACTTTCTTAATATCGGACTTTTCCGCGTGGCCTTCGTGGATTTTTTCTTCTCCCATGTAGAAGCAGGGGACGAACCAGTAGTCGTACTTGGCGGCAAACGCTTTTTCGACCGATTCGTCAACACGCTGGATTTCGATTTCGGCATATCGGCTGTCCTCGGCGCAGAGGTCTTCCAGACAGCGGTTTGCAAGCCTGCAGTGCGGGCATCCCGGCAGATAGAAATATGTCAGCTTTTTCATATGCGGTACGTTCTCCTTACTCTTTCAATAAAGTTGTGATTGACAGGGGTTTGTTTTACTCCTTCTCCATGGCGTTCAGGCGCCGGTAGAGCCGCAGCAGGGTTTCCGCATTCAGCGCTTCGGTGCGTGCGTCCTGCGGAATCTCGCAGGCCAGCAGCGCGTCGGGAAGGCGGGGATCCCGCATGAGGCTATTAAACAGCGTCTTGCGGCGCATGGAAAAAGCTTGCTTTAAAAACGCGAGGAACGACGAGGGGTTTGGTTCCTGCGTGCCGTTTCGCTCCAGCCGGACGACAACGGAATCCACTTCCGGCGCAGGATGAAAGCAGCTTCTCGGCACGCTGAGCACTGTCTTTGCGTCGTAGAAGCAACGCGCCATCACAGCCAGCGGCCCGTAAACGCGGTCACCCGGTTCGGCAAAGAATCGTTCCGCCGCTTCCTTCTGCACCATCAGCGTCATGCTTTCAGACATCAGAGAAAGGAGCTTAAGCACGATCGGCGTTGTCGCGTAGTACGGCAGATTACCCACCGCGTGCCAGGCACTTTCCTGCACAAGCGAGCCGATATCCGCTTCCAGAAAGTCTGCGTGCAAGAGGTTCAGCCGTTCGCCAAAGCGCTCGGAGAGCAGTTCGCAGAGCCGCCCGTCCTTTTCCACGGCATAGAGGCGTTCGGCCTGCTCGATCAGACCCTGCGTGAGCGCACCAGTGCCGGGGCCTACTTCGAGCACAATTTTGCCGCTCGCGTCCGACGCGTCCAGAATGGTGCGTATCACACTTTCGTCGGTCAGAAAATTCTGCCCGAGCGCTTTGTTTGGCACGAAGCCCTTGCTGGTTGCCGCTTCCGGCGCGGCTGTGGTTGCTTTCATATCCATATTATAGAGAGTAGTATAATCGATTTCTGTGCGTTTCGCACATAAATTTGCGCAAGCGCAGTTCTATGATGGAACAAGCGATTGATGAACGCGATTTGCTGTGGCATAATAGAGTACGAAAAAGCACTTCATTTGCCGGTTCTTTGATTCCGGCGCTGCAGCGGACGAAACAAGTTCAACTGAATAAGGGAGAAACAAGCAAATGCCGAAGTATCTTCTCGCCCTGGATCAGGGCACGACGAGTTCCCGGGCAATCCTATTCGATTTCGAAGGGAAAATCATCAGTAGTGCACAATATGAATTCCGCCAGATATATCCCGGCGCGGGGTATGTTGAGCACGATCCGTTTGACATTCTGGAAACGCAGAAGCAGGCCGCTTCGGACGTGCTTAAGCGCGAAAACGTCCAGCCGGGCGATGTTGCCGCCGTTGGCGTAACCAACCAGCGCGAAACGACCATCGTTTGGGACAGGGCGACGGGGCTGCCGGTCTACAACGCAATCGTCTGGCAGTGCCGCAGGACGGCGCCGCTCTGCGAAGAACTGATTGCGGAAGGCTGGGGCGACTATGTGCAGAAGACCACGGGGCTCTTGATCGACGCCTATTTTTCCGGCACGAAGATTCGCTATATCCTCGATCATATTGAAAACGGCCAGCAGCGCGCGGAAAACGGTGAACTGCTCTTTGGCACCGTCGATACTTGGCTGATTTGGAACCTAACCGGCGAGCACGTGACCGACTATTCCAACGCCTCGCGCACGATGCTGTTCGATATCCGCAAGCTCGACTACGACGACAAACTCCTTGATAGGCTCAATATTCCCCGGCGGATGCTGCCCAAGGCGATGCCTTCGAGCTGTGTCTACGGCGCAATCAAGCCGCATATCATGGGCTTGGAAGCGATCGGCGGCGTACCCATTGCGGGTGCGGCGGGCGACCAGCAGGCGGCGCTCTTCGGGCAGGCCTGCTTTGAAAAAGGCTCGGCAAAGTGCACCTACGGCACGGGCGGCTTTTTGATGATGAACACCGGAACCGAACCCATCATGAGCGAAAACCGCCTGCTCACCACCATTGCATGGGGCGTCGACGGAAGGGTGGAATACGCGCTGGAGGGCAGCATCTTCAATGCGGGCAGTTCCATTAAGTGGCTTCGGGACGATCTCGGACTTATCTCCAGCGCGCGGGAAATCGACACGCTTGCCGAATCCGTGCCGGACGCGGGCGGGGCGTACTTCGTTTCCGCGTTTACGGGACTTGGCGCGCCGCACTGGGATATGTACGCGCGCGGCGCCATGCTGGGGCTGACCCGTGCCACCACGAAAGCGCATTTTGCGCGCGCGGTGCTGGAAGGCATTGCCTATCAGGTGCGCGATCTTGCCGAAACCATGGAGAAAGACGCAAAAACGCCGCTGGCCGAACTCAAGGTGGACGGCGGGGCTTCCGTTTCCAACATCATGATGCAGTTCCAGGCGGACGTACTCAATACGCGCGTCAACCGCCCCAGATGCGTGGAATCCACGGCGCTGGGTGCGGCCTGCCTTGCCGGGCTCGCCGTGGGCGTGTTCAAAGACACCAACGATATTGCGCGGCAGTGGGAGAGCGAGCGCGTGTTTACGCCGCAGATGAGCGCCAGCGAACGCGAAGCGCGCCTTTTAGGATGGCGGCGGGCGCTGATGCGCGCGATGAACTGGGAAGAGAAGTAAAGCACGGGATTTCACTGAAAAACCCGAGCATAAATTATTCGGCGCGTCCTGTATCTTGCGGGTATGGGACGCGCCGAATACACGATATGGATGTTGACTTTTCTCAGCAAAGTCTATAAAATATTGGGTGCTATCGTGACGGCGTATGGGTAACGCATGCGCTTTTCTCGATGCGGCTTTTCCGGCGCGCAAAAGTGAATGCGCGGGAAAGCGGGTTGTTTTTCGTCGAGCGCGCCGGCGGCGAGAGGATTGGCACGGCGTGCGGGTGTAGCTCAGTGGCAGAGCTCCAGCTTCCCAAGCTGGCTATGTGGGTTCGATTCCCATCACCCGCTCCAGCATCCGAACAAGGTGCACAAATTATTTTGCCCGCTGCCGTTACAAATTCCGCATGCGGGTAACAACAGATTTTTTAGGAGGAATGGTTGTAATGGCAAAGGCAAAATTCGAGAGAACGAAACCGCACGTCAACATCGGGACGATCGGGCACGTAGACCACGGCAAGACGACGCTGACGGCGGCCATCACGATGGCGCTGGCACAGCAGGGCGAAGCCAAGGCGATGAAGTACGACGAAATCGACAAGGCGCCGGAAGAGAAAGCGCGTGGAATCACGATCAACACCGCGCACGTCGAGTACGAAACGAAAGCGCGTCACTATGCGCACGTTGACTGCCCGGGTCACGCGGACTATGTTAAGAACATGATCACCGGTGCCGCGCAGATGGACGGCGCGATTCTGGTTGTGAGCGCGGCGGACGGCCCGATGCCGCAGACCCGCGAGCACATCCTGCTGGCAGGCCAGGTTGGCGTGCCGTACATTATCGTATTCATGAACAAGGTTGATCAGGTAGACGATCCCGAACTGCTCGAGCTCGTCGAAATGGAAATCCGTGAACTGCTGAGCCAGTACGACTTCCCGGGCGACGATATCCCGATCATCAAGGGCAGCGCGCTGCAGGCGATGGAAGCTCTGATCGCAGGCAAAAAAGCGACGGAAACGCCGGAGTGCAAGTGCCTCTTCGAGCTGATGGACGCCGTTGACAGCTATATCCCGACGCCGGAACGCGCGGTTGACAAGCCGTTTTTGATGCCGGTGGAAGACGTCTTCACCATCACGGGCCGCGGCACCGTGGCCACTGGCCGCGTCGAGCGCGGAACGGTCAAGGTCGGCGACACGGTCGAAATCATTGGTCTTACGGACGAATCCCGCTCGGTCGTCGTAACCGGTGTGGAAATGTTTAGAAAGCAGCTGGATCAGGCGATCGCGGGCGACAACATCGGCGCTCTGCTTCGCGGCGTGCAGCGTACGGACATCGAGCGCGGTCAGGTTCTGGCCAAGCCGGGTTCGATCCATCCGCATACGCATTATGTTGGTCGCGTGTACGTTCTGAGCAAGGAAGAAGGCGGCCGTCACACCCCGTTCTTCTCGGGCTACCGTCCGCAGTTCTACTTCCGCACGACGGACGTTACCGGCACGATCGAACTGCCCGCGGGCGTTGAGATGGTTATGCCTGGCGACCACATCGACATGACGATCAAGCTGATCACCCCGATCGCCATCGAGCAGGGACTGCGCTTCGCTATCCGCGAAGGCGGCCGCACGGTTGCTTCCGGCGTCGTCACCGAGATCCTGGACAAATAACGAGAGAAACCCAAAAGAGACTCGCTTGCGCGAGTCTCTTTTTTATTACTCGAAATACCGGAAAAATCATTGAAAGGCGTAAGTATGCCTGATATACTGCTGTAAACGGTAGTTCTTTGGGGAGGCAGTCAGTGAAAGCTTATTCGTTCGGTAAAAAATCGCTGTTGGCAATTACATCCCTGTTGCACGCTGCGACAGCCGTAATTGATATATTGGCCGTCAGCTACTTAGGCAAGATCATCGACTATGCAACGAGCGGCAATATGCAGCTGATGCTTCGAAACATGATTTACGCCGGAACTGCAACGGTGCTGTCGCTCACTATTTTTATTTTCTCGATTCAAATGCATTTGAAGTATGTATCAAACGGAGTATTGGTAACAAAGCGTGCAATTTTGAAAAGCATGTTTCATCGTCCCTTGATTAGCTTCCGCAGTAAGAACGATGCGTATTATATGAACCTGCTGAATTCGGATACCAACCTCTTGCGCGATGATCGCTTATTTCAAGCTCCATACCTTTTGTACTCGCTCATTCTGGTGGTTTGTGCAGCCGCTTTTCTCCTGCGCACGAACATATGGCTGTTTGCGGCAACGTTAGTTCGCGCGCTGCTGCCGCTATTTACGACCAATCTCTTTACAAAAGGAGCGCAAAAACGAAAGCGTGCTTTGTCAAACGAAAATGAACACTACACAAATACATTAAAAGAAGCAATTGAAGGATACGAGACCATTCGTATGGGAAGCGATCTCGAGGCGTTCTTCATAGCGTTCAATGAAGTTAGCCGCCGCCAGCAGCGCGCTTATTCCAAGAGCCGTATCTTCAACGCGATTAATTACAACGCCATGCGGATGATCGGCTCATTCCTGCTGATGGGATGCGTCGGCCTCGGCGGGCATCTGATCATTCGAGGAGAAGTAACGACAGGGCAATTACTATCCGCAATTTTCTTGATGAACTATGTTTCCGACGGCATCAACAACTTTATCGAAGGACTGGTCTCCGTTCGTTCCGCAAAACCGATTGCAGAGAAGCTACGCACGGAAATTGAAACGCGGGATGCAGCATATAGCGACGGAAAGATAAGCGGAGAAGCGACGATTGAATTTGAAAAGATAACATTTGCGTTTGGGAATCGAACGCTTTACAGCGATTTTTCCTACATGTTTCGAAAGGGAGGCTGCTATGCAATCATTGGCGAAAGCGGCTGCGGCAAATCCACTCTGACAAAATTGATCTTGAAGTACTATGACGACTATTCTGGCAGCATCCGGGTTTGCGGTCGGGACGTTAGGACGATTCCAGAGCAAGAGCTTTATGCGGTCGTCGGTCTGGTCAATCAGACGCCGTTTTTGTTCAATGCGCCGATGTATGAGAATATCGTTTTGTATGGTAATGAGCCAGCGAAAAACTCCGAAGCGTATTTTCGCTTGTTGCAGGATTTAAACCTGACTGCGCTTGCAGAACGTGTTGGCGATTCATCGCTTGGTGATTTTGGTGACAATATCTCCGGCGGTGAACGGCAGCGTATTTGCATTGCCCGCGCAATTCGCAGGCATCCTCAAATTCTGATATTTGACGAACCGACAACGGGACTTGACCCTGAAAACAGATCGATGATCAACGAGTTCATCTTCCGCCATTCTGATGTTACGCGAATTGTTGTCAGCCACGATTGGTCGAAAGAATATTTAGAACGTTTCGACGGTGTAATTCGAGTTGGATAACTGATTCGATAATAGAAGCACGAACCAATGCTTATTTATTGCTCTTTATAATGAAGGAAACGCAAGATCTCTCAGGGTTTCTAGGAGAAAAGTTCTTTTGCTTCTTTTCTTTCAAGAAAAGAAGAGAACCTTTACTTTCCGTATACCAGCCGTTCGAACGTTTCGCGGATTCCCTCGAACTGTTCTCCAATCGGCTTGGCAAGCGAGAGGTCGGCAATTCTTGCGTTCAGCTTCTCCAGCGTTACCCAGCGCGCGTCCGCAGTCTCGCCGGGCTGCAGACGCAGTTCGTTAAGCGCAATGTCTCGCCGCAGGAGATAGTGATCAACATGCGCATCACGCGTCGTCTGCGTGCCAAGCAGGATGAGCTCCTCTTCGGCTGCGGTAATTCCAGTTTCCTCAAGCAGTTCGCGAACGGCCGCGCCACGGCTCGTTTCGCCCGCAAGCGCGGAACCGCCGGTATTCTCCCAAGTATTTGGATAGCTTTCCTTTGCCGGATCGCGGAGCGTGAGCAGGATGTCCCCGTGAGCGTTGGTCGTCCATACAGTTACGACAATATGGTACTCACCCGGCGGACAGGGTACGCCGCGCACGTGTGTACGCCCCAGCGGGCGGCGTTCGCGGTCGTATAAATCCCAAAGCTCCAACTCCTGTTACCTCCAAGAAATGGTTTCCGATGCTACATAAACAAACACAGACCGATGGGGATAAAGATCGCGAGGATGAAGTCCATCACCTTGATCTTTGTGAGCTTGAGCATGTTCAGCCCGATGGCGATGATCAAGAGCGACCCCACGCACGTCATTTCGGCAATCGTTGGATCGCTGAGCACGGGGGCTAAGAACTGCGCGGCGAGCGTAATGGCACCCTGATACACAAACACCGCTACGGCGGAGAGCAGCACCCCCGCGCCGAGTGTACTGGCGAAGATCATGGCGCTCACGCCGTCGAGCAGGCTCTTGGTATAGAGCACCTCGTGGTTGCCGGTGAGCCCGCTGTTGAGCGAACCAACGACCGCCATCGCGCCGACGCAGAAGAGCAGCGTTGCCGTTACGAATCCTTCGCCGAAGGTCGAGCCGCTTGTTTCGGTTTTTACAAACCGGGTTTCGAGCTTGCCGACCAGCCGCCGAAACCGCCCGTCGAAGTCCAGCAGCATGCCGATGACGCCGCCGACTACCATGGAGATGGTCGCAATCAGCGCGTTTTGGCCTTTAAGCATGCCGCTGATGCCGATGTACAGAACAACGAGTCCCAGCCCCTGCACGATACCGCTGGAGACGCGCTCCGGTATGCCTTTTTTGAGCAGCAAGCCGAGCGACCCTCCAACGAGGATCGCCGCGGCGTTGACGATGGTTCCTAGCATGGGAGCCTTTCTTCTTACTTTCTTAAAAGAAAGTAAGGCAAAGAATATTTTCCTTTCTTTGAAAAGAAAGGAAACGAAAGAAACTTTCTGGTTCTTGAGAGAATTTCTTTGCTTAGCTTTCTTTTTAAAGAAAGCGATTAAAGTTTCTCTACGCCCAGCGTAACGGCTTCCTTATTGACGTCCCAGTCTTTCGTATAGCCTTTCGCGCCCTTTTCGAGCCGGTCGCCCAGCGTTTCGGCGAGGATGTCGCTGCCGAAGCGGGAGAAGATCTCCTCGATCTTCGGGCTGCCGTCGTAGGAAAGCGAAATGTGGTCGCTCACCTCGAAGCCCGCTTCCTTACGCATGGTCTGTACCTTGCTGATGAGCTCGCGCACGAAGCCTTCGTCGATGAGTTCGGGCGTGAGCTTGGTATCCAGCACGACGATGGTCTCGTTGTCGGTTGCGGCGACGAATCCGTCCGTCTTGCCGGTGGAAACCAGCACGTCCTCGGGCGAGAGCACGATCAGCGTGCCTTCCAGCTCGGTTTCGTAGTCCTTGCCGGAGCTATGCGCTCTGACCACCGCGTTGCCGACGCCGGGTTGGGCGAGGTATGCGTTTATCTTGGGCAGAATCTTACCGTAGCGCGGCCCGAGGGTTTTGAGCTGCGGCTTGACCACATAGCTCAAGAACCCGGAAGCGTCCGCGAGGAACTCCGCCTTTTTGACGTTCAGCTCCTCGGTGACGATAGCGACGTACCGCTCGGAAAGCGGTTCGCCCTGAATGTACATCAGAGCGAGCGGCTGGCGGGTCTTGACGGCTCCGTCGTTGCGCGCGGCACGGCCAAGGGTGACGATGTCGAGCACGCGCGCCATATCCGCTTCCAGCTGCGTGTCGATATACGCTTCGTCTGTGGCGGGATAGTCGCAGAAATGCACGCTTTCGGGTGCGGCTGCGTCTACGCTGCGGACGATATTCTGGTAGATTTCCTCCGTCATAAACGGCAAGAACGGCGCGGTGAGCAGCGTTAAAGTATGCAGCGCGGTATAAAGCGTCATATACGCGGCCTTCTTGTCCTCGGTCATCTCACTGCCCCAGTAGCGGTCGCGGCAGCGGCGGACATACCAGTTGGAAAGTTCCTCCGAGAAGGCCTGCAGCGCGCGTCCAGCTTCCGTTATCTTGAGCTTGTCCATGTAGCCGTCCACGGTTTTGACCAGCGTGTTCAACCGCGAGAGCACCCAGCGGTCCATCTCGGAAAGCGCGCAGTCCTTGAGTGCGTACTTCGTGGGGTCAAACTTGTCGATTTCCGCGTAGAGCACATAGAACGCATAGGTGTTCCAGAATGTGCCAATGAACTTTCTCTGCGCCTCGCTGACGGCTTCCGCCGAGAAGCGGCTGGGCAGCCACGGCATGGAGCCGGTAAAGAAATACCAGCGCACCGCGTCCGCGCCCTGCGCGTTGAGCACCGTCCAGGGATCGACCACGTTGTGGAGGTGCTTACTCATCTTGCGGCCTTCCATATCCTGCACGTGCCCCATGACGATGCAGTTCTGGAACGCCGCTTCGTCGAACAGGCAGGTGGAGATGGCAAGCAGGGAATAGAACCATCCGCGCGTCTGGTCGATGGCTTCGCTGATGAACTGCGCGGGGTAGCGCCGTTCGAACTCTTCCTTATGCTCAAATGGATAGTGCCACTGCGCAAAGGGCATGGCGCCGCTGTCGAACCAGCAGTCAATGACCACCGGCTCGCGCTTCATCGGCTTTCCGCACTTCGGGCAGGGGAAGGTGATTTCGTCGATGTACGGTTTATGCAGCTCGATATCCGCGGGAACATCCTTGCCCAACTCGAGCAGTTCCGCGCGGGAACCGACAACGTGCACATGCCCGCATTCGCACATCCAGACCGGCAAGGGAGTTCCCCAATAGCGTTCACGGGAGACGCTCCAGTCGATGACGTTTTCGAGGAAGTTGCCCATGCGGCCTTCCTTGATGGTCTCCGGAATCCAGTTTACGCTGCGGTTGAACGCAATCAGCTTTTCCTTGACCGCCGTCATCTTGATAAACCAGCTCTCGCGAGCATAGTAGATCAGCGGGGTGTCGCATCTCCAGCAGAAGGGGTAGCTGTGCTCAAAGGGAAGAGCTGCAAAGAGCTTTCCGCTCTCCTTGAGCGCGGTAAGGATGGGTTTGTCCGCTTCCTTGACGAACAGCCCGTCCCAGGGCGTGCCGCCGGTCATGTGACCGGAAGCGTTGACCAGCTGCACAAACGGCAGTTCCCACTTTTTGCCCACACGGGAGTCGTCCTCGCCGAATGCGGGCGCAATGTGGACGATGCCCGTGCCGTCTTCAAGGGACACGTAGGCGTCCGCAACGATGCGGTAGCCTTTATTATTGCCAAAGTTGACGGGCAGCGTAAACAGCGGCTCGTATTCCATGCCGACGAGTTCCTGTCCCTTGCAGGTGGAAACGATCTCCGCATCCTCGCCCAGCACCTGCTTGACCAGCGCTTCCGCGAGGATGTAGGTGTCCGCGTCCTTTTTGACCGTGGCGTAGGATTCCTTTGCGTTGACGCAGAGGGCAACGTTGCTCGGCAACGTCCAGGGCGTAGTCGTCCAGGCAAGGAACGCCTTGGAAGGGTCGCCCTTGACGAAGAATTTCGCGATGACGGAGGTCTCTTTTACGTCCTTATACCCCTGCGCGACCTCATGGCTTGACAGCGCGGTGCCGCAGCGCGGGCAGTAGGGTACGATCTTGTGGCCCTTGTAGAGCAGGCTCTTCTCGTGAATCGTCTTGAGCGCCCACCAGATGGACTCGATATAGTTGTCCTCGTAGGTGATGTACGGGTCTTCCATATCCGCCCAGAAGCCGACCCGGTCGGACATCTCTTCCCACTCGGTCTTGTACTTCCAGACTGACTTTTTGCACTCCTTGATGAACGGCTCTATGCCGTAGGCTTCGATCTGCTCTTTGCCGTCGAGGCCGAGCTGTTTTTCCACCTCGATCTCCACGGGCAGGCCATGCGTATCCCAGCCGGCTTTGCGGAGCACGTCGTAGCCTTTCATGGTTTTGTAGCGCGGGATAATATCCTTGATCGAGCGCGTCAAGACATGGCCGATGTGCGGCTTGCCGTTTGCCGTCGGCGGCCCGTCGAAAAACGTATACGCTTCGCTTCCGCGCCGGAGCGCGACGCTCTTTTGAAAGATCTGATGCTCCTTCCAAAAGGCGAGAACCTCCTTCTCGCGCGGAACAAAATTCAGTTCGCTCGATACCTTCTTGTACATATTCTTCCTTCTCCTTGTTCTTCGGTATAAAAAAATAGCCTTCGCCCCACTGTTGCAGGGACGAAAAGCTGCTTGCTTTGCGTGGTACCACCCGGCTTGACGGCATTTTGCCGTCCGCTCGAACCCCTTAACGCGGGGGAGACGGCACGCGTTACTCGGCGGCGGGAAAATCGCCGCGTTTCCTGCGCGCACTCGCGGGGGATGCCGGTTTGTGCGCTTGCCGCCGCCGCCTTGCACCATACGCGGCTCGCTTTTGCGGAAGAATCGCACCCGGACTGACCCGGTCGTCGCTTTAACGAAGCTAGTATACCCGCTTTTTTCCTGTTTGTAAAGATACGCGTATCTTAACAAGCGCGCGGATGTTTGATATAATAATAGCTCGATTAGCGAAATGGGATAGGATGGGTTAAATGGATTTCAAAGCATCGATCGCTTCGGCGTTGTCCGCGGCCTGCGCGCTGCCCGCCGAAGAACTGATCAACTGGCTGGAAACGCCGCCCTCGCCGGAGATGGGCGACTACGCGTTTCCCTGCTTCCGGCTGGCAAAGACGCTCAAAAAAGCGCCGCCGGTCATCGCCGCGGAACTCGCGGGCAAGCTGACGCTGCCTGCGGGGGTTAAAAGCGCGCGCGCGGAAGGCGGGTATCTGAATTTTACGCTCGACAAAGCGGCGCAGGCGAAGGCCGTTTTAGAACGCGTGTTTGCCGAAGGCGCGCATTACGGCGGCTCTGCTGTCGGCGGCGGAAGGAACGTCTGCATCGACTATTCCTCGGTCAACATCGCAAAGCCGTTCCATATCGGCCATCTGCCGACGACCGTAATCGGCGCGTCCCTTTACCGCATTTACAATCACCTCGGTTTTCACTCCGTCGGCATCAACCACCTTGGCGATTGGGGCACGCAGTTCGGCAAGATGATCGTTGCCTACAAGCGCTGGGGCGACCGCTCGCTCGTGGAGCGCGGCGGTGTGGACGAGCTGGTCAAGCTTTACGTGCGCTATCATCAGGAGGTCGAAACCGAGCCTTCTCTGGACGACGAGGCGCGCGCGTGGTTCAAAAAGATCGAGGACGGCGACGCGGAAGCGCTCGAGTTGTTCGACTGGTTCAAGGCGATCACGCTCAAGGAAGTGGCGGAAGTTTACGATATTCTCGGCGTGCGTTTCGACAGCTACGCGGGCGAGAGTTTTTACAACGACAAGATGGGCCGCGTGGTGGACGAGCTGCGCGAAAAAGGTCTGCTCAAGCTCGATCAGGGCGCGCAGATTGTGGATCTGAGCGAGTATAAAATGCCGCCGTGCATCATCCTGCGTTCGGACGGGGCGACGCTCTACGCCACGCGGGATATCGCCGCCGCACTCTACCGAAAGGACGTCTACGATTTCGCCAAGTGCCTGTATGTGGTTGCCTACCAGCAGGATCTGCATTTTCGGCAGTGGTTCAAGGTGGTCGAACTCATGGGCTATTCCTGGGCGAAGGATTTGATCCATGTTTCGTTCGGCATGGTCTCCGGCGCGGAAGGTGCGTTTTCCACCCGCAAGGGCAACATGGTCAAGCTCCGGGACGTGCTCTCCGCCGCCTGCGAAAAGACGCTGGCCATCATTGAGGAAAAGAGCCCCGGCCTGGAGGATAAGGAGTCGGTCGCGCGTCAGGTGGGCATCGGCGCGGTGGTTTGGAGCAGCCTCTATAACGGGCGCATCAAGGACGTCGTGTTCGACTGGGACGCGATTTTGAATTTTGACGGCGAAACCGGCCCCTACGCGCAGTATACGCACGCGCGCGCCTGCTCGGTGCTGCGCAAGGCGGAGTACGCCCCTACCGGGAACGTCGATTATTCCGTCTTGACGGATGCGGAATCCGCCGCGGTCATCGCGAGCATTTCCGCGTTTCCGGACGCGGTGCAGGAAGCGATGGAGAAAAACGAGCCGTATCTCGTTTCCCGCGCGGTCATCGCCATCGCCTCGGCGTTCAATAAGTTCTACTACGAGCAGCGCATCATGGCGGACGACGAAGCCGTTCGCACGGCGCGCCTCGCGCTCACGGACGCGACCCGTTCGGTCGTCGCCATCGGCCTCGGCCTTCTGGGGCTTGCCGCGCCGGAGCGCATGTAAACGAATAAAGCACACGAACAGAGGATTCATATTAGGGGGATCATATGCTGGATATCAAGCTCGTTCGCACCAATCCCGACCTCGTGCGGGAGAACATCAAAAGAAAGTTTCAGGAGCAAAAGCTCCCGCTCGTGGACGAAGTGCTCGCGCTGGATAAGGAATTCCGCGAGGCGCATACCCGCGCGGACTATCTGCGCAGCCAGCGCAACTCGATTAGTAAGTCCATCGGCGCGCTGATGGGGCAGGGCAAGAAAGGCGAAGCGGAAGCGGCCAAGCAGCAGGTCAACGACATGGCGGACGAAATGGCGCGCCTTGCCGTTCGCGAAGAAGAGCTCACCGTTGAGATCAAAAAGCGCATGCTGGTGATTCCGAACATTATCGACGACAGCGTGCCCATCGGCAGGGACGATTCCGAGAACCTCGAAGTCGAGCGCTTCGGCGAGCCGTTTGTGCCGGACTTTGAGATTCCCTACCATGTGGAGATCATGGAGAAACTGCGCGGCATCGACCTGGATTCTGCCAGAAAGACCAGCGGCAACGGGTTCTATTACCTCTGCGGAGACATCGCGCTGTTGCAGAGCGCCATTCTCGCCTACGCACGGGACTTCATGGTCGACCGCGGCTTTACCTATTACATCCCGCCGTTCATGATCCGCTCCGGCGTGGTGGATGGAGTGATGAGCTTTACCGAGATGGAAGGCATGATGTACAAGATCGAGGGGGAAGACCTCTACCTGATCGGCACCAGCGAGCACTCCATGATCGGCAAGTTTATCGATACGTTCCTCGAGGAAAGCGAACTGCCGCAGACGCTCACGAGCTATTCGCCGTGCTTTCGCAAGGAAGTCGGCGCGCACGGAATTGAGGAGCGCGGCGTTTACCGCATCCATCAGTTCGAAAAGCAGGAGATGATCGTGGTCTGTAAACCAGAGGAGAGCATGGACTGGTTCTACAAGCTCCTCAAAAACACGATCGACTTTTTCCGCACGCTGGATATCCCCGTGCGCTCGCTGGAGTGCTGCTCGGGCGACCTTGCCGACCTCAAGGTCAAGAGCATGGACGTCGAAGCCTGGTCCCCGCGCCAGAAGAAGTATTTCGAAGTGGGCAGCTGCAGTAACCTTGGCGACGCGCAGGCGCGCAGGCTCGGCATCCGCGTAAAAAACAAGGAAACGGGCAACTACTTCCCGCATACGCTCAACAACACGGTGGTAGCTCCCCCGCGCATGCTGATTGCGTTTCTGGAAAACAACCTTCGCGCGGACGGCAGCGTGGCCATCCCTGCGGCGCTGCGGCCTTATTTCAGGAATAAGACGGAGATACGGTAAGTAGCGTCTTCTTTCTTTTGAAAAAGAAAGAAGCAAAGAAAACTTCCTTTAGGGATTGAACAAAAGCGGGGGTACACTCCCGCTTTTGCATAACGTTTCAACTAACGGAATGGAGGCGAGCGCATGGATTTTGAAACACTGATGGCGATTCAGGACGAGGCGGAGCGAACCGCCGCAACCTACGAGATTTTTAAAGAGGATTCCCGCTTGAACCGCAGCAAGGCGGCGCGGGTAGAGTTTATAACCAACGCGCGCGCCATCGAGTCTGTTCTGTTCCCCGGCGCGCGTATTCTCGACATTGGCGCGGGCGCGGGCGAATACAGCCTGTATTTTGCAAAGCAGGGCTACGACGTTACCGCCGTGGAACTTGCGCCGGCAAACGTGGAAGCGTTTCGTGCAAAGATTACGCCGGAATTGCCGCTTGCTTTGATACAAGGCAACGCGCTGAATTTATCCATGTTCGCCGATGGGAGCTTCGACGTCGTGCTCCTCATGGGGCCGCTCTATCACCTGCGGCAGGAGGCGGACAGAAACCGCGCGATTGTGGAGGCGAAACGCGTCTGCAAAAAGGGCGGCACGATCTTTTTTGCGTTCATCTCCAACGACATGGTGGTTCTGACGGAGCTTTCCTATCGTCCGGGGTTCTTTTCGGAAAACACGTACGACCACGAATCCTTCAAGGTGGAAGATTTTCCGTTCGTATTTTTTACGCTTGAGCAGATGCGCGAGATGCTGCGTGAAAACGGTATTGCGATTACGAGGGAAATTGCGTCCGACGGCGTAAGCGAGCTTATGGAGGATGCGATCAACGCTTTGAGCGAAGAGGACTATGCGCAGTATGTTCGCTACCACCTCTACTGTTCGGAAAAGCCTGAAATGCTCGGCAGGAGTAACCATCTGCTTTTTGTCGGGCGATAAGCGCGCATAAAAAAGAACCGCTCGCGCGGTTCCTTTTTTGTATAACTTAGGTTAGCCTGCAGGTTGTTCTTCCGTAATTTCGGTGAGTCCAGAATCCGCCGCTGCTTCCTCGGCCTTTGCTTCAGCGCCGCCCGCGCAGAAATCGCAGGGATCGTAGCGGTGCGCTTCAAACGCTTCGTCCAGCGTGCCGCTGAAGAGGTTCTCCGGGGTGGTTCTGGAAAGCGCCTGACAGTTCGGGTCGAAGTGGTAGCTCTTGCCGTAACGCGTCCAGTAGACCGTTCCGGTATAATCGGCTTCCGCGGCGGCGGCTTGCTGCAACTGGGCAACTTCCGCATCGTTCGGCTGCTGGAAGTCGGTGCTCAAAAGCCCCGCGCCAACGAGCAGAGCGACGAGAATCGTAATCAGGATGGTCTTGGTCTTTTTATTGAGCTTGTCGCTCTTGGCGAGCAGGAAAATGCCGATGGGAAGGAAGCACACGAGCACCATGATCACGCCGAGCTGATGCCAGAGCGTGCGCACGAGCTTGCTGTTTGAAAGGTTCGGCTTGATACGGTTGGACTTCTTCCAGAGCTGAGCCGCCACAATGCAGAAGATCGCGTCCAAAACCAGCGCGCCGATCATAAGCAGGAATTCCGGATCGGTCCAGTTCTGCGCGCTGTTGCGCATGGCGTAGCTGAAGGCAAAGAATGCCGCGACTTCCGCGCCGATGGCCAGTATCCAGAGGATGATCGCGCCGATGCGCAAACCCTTGACGGAACCTTTTCCGCCGGAAGCGGGCGCTTCCACTTCCTGCTCGACTTCTTCCAGTTCGGGTTCCGGCTTTTTCGCCTTTACGGCGGGCGCTTTCTTTACGGCGGGCTTTTTCGCTGCCGGCGACTGGGAAGCAGCCGATTTTGTGCCGGATTTTTTGGCTTCCGCTGCCTTTTTCGCAGCGGCGGCCTTCTTTGCGGCTTCCGCTTTTGCCGCGTCGGAGACGGTGGATTTCTTTTCCATGCGTTACCCCCCAAGATTGTATGTTGTGAATAATCATAGTATAACAATAGCGGCTATCGTTTGCAAGAAAGCAACGCCTTATTTGGACTGACGGCTGACAAAATCGTGCAAGGAATGTTATAATAGGTACTGCATTCACTGCCGCCCGCGAAAGACGCTTTTTACGGCGGGCGCCGCATCTGATCGTATCATTTGTTCCAGGAGGAAGAGAATATGCTGAATTTTGAATACTATAGTCCAACGCGCCTCATTTTCGGCAAAGGCGTGTCAAAAGAGATTGGAAAACACATCGCCCCGCTGGCGAAAAAGGTACTCATCCATTACGGCAGCGAGCGAATCGTGGAAAGCGGTCTGCTTGCTTCCGTTGAAGCTTCCCTCAAGGAAGCGGGGGTTTCCTATACCGCGCTGGGCGGCGTGCGCCCCAACCCGGATATCGAGCTGGCCAAGCGCGGCGTGGAGCAGGCAAAAGAGTTCGGCGCGGAGCTGGTGCTCTGCGTTGGCGGCGGCTCGGTCATCGACAGCGGCAAAGCCATTGCGCTGGGGCTGAAAAACCCGCAGCACGACCTCTGGTCTACCTTTGCCAACATGACCCCGCTGACAAACGCTGCGCCGGTAGCGTCCATTTTGACGTTCCCCGCGGCGGGCAGCGAGTCGAGCAACAGCTGCGTGATGAGTAACTACCTAACCCGCCAGAAGATCGGCGCCAACCGCGAATGCAGCCGCCCCGTGCTGGCGGTGATCGATCCCACGCTGTTTGCCACGATTCCTAAATTCCAGATCGCAAGCGGCGTAGCGGACATGATGAGCCATATCTTCGAGCGGTACTTTTCGAACACGGAGCATACGGAACTCATCGACGCGCTGGCGGAAGCCACGCTGAAAACGCTGATCGCTTACGGTCCCGTTGTGTACGAAAACCCGGAGGATACGGACGCCTGGAGCCAGGTTGCCCTTGCCGGCACCATTGCGCACAACAACATGCTCGGCGTGGGCAGAGAGCAGGACTGGGCCTGCCATAAGCTCGATCACGAGCTGACCGCGCGTTTTGGTATTACCCACGGCGCGGGGCTCGCGGTGCTGACGCCCGCCTGGATACGCCATGTCTGGCGCGCCAACCCCAAGCGCTTTGTCGATTTCGCGGTCAAGATCATGGGCATTGAGTATCAGTCGCAAGCCGACGCCGCCAGCGTTGAAGCGGGCGTTGCCGCGCTGGAGTCGTTCTATTCCGTGCTGGGACTGCCGCACCGGCTCGCGCTGTTTGGCGTAACGCCCGAGTCGCTGCCGGAAATGGCAAAAACCGTGACCACCAATCCGGACGGCAGCAAAAAAGCGATTGGCGGCGTCCAGAAGCTGGGCGAACAGGACGCGCTCGCTATCTTCGAAGCTGCGCTGTAAGTGAAAAACGAAAAACAGCCTCCGCGTCAGCGGAGGCTGTTTTGTTCCTGCGATTCTTCGGCGGCTCAGCCGGGGATATCGCCTACGCCGCTGAGCACAACGCGCGGGCGGTAGGGGAACTGCTTCATTTCCTTTTCGTCAGTCACGCCGGAGAGCACAAGCACCGTATCCAGACCGGATTCGATGCCCGCGATGATATCCGTATCCATACGGTCGCCAATCATGGCCGCTTCGTCCGAGTGCACGCCCAGCATGCGCAGGCCGGTGCGCATCATCAGCGGGTTGGGCTTGCCTACAAAGTAGGCGGACTTTCCCGTAGCCAGTTCGATGGGCGCAATCAGCGCACGGCAGGCGGGGATGATGCCGTTTTCGGAAGGACCGGTCATGTCCGTATTCGTTCCAATCAGCTTTGCGCCGTTGTTGACGAGCGTTACGGCCTTTAGGATGCTCTCATAGTTATAGTTGTTCGTTTCGCCAACGACCACGTACTCGGGGTCAACGCCGTTGGTCATGATGCCCGCTTCATACAGCGCGTTAAACAGCCCCGGCGCGCCAATGATATACGCGCTGCTGCCGGGCGCCTGGGAACG
The DNA here is from genome assembly GCA_963674535.1 of Christensenellaceae bacterium. Taxonomy (GTDB): domain Bacteria; phylum Bacillota; class Clostridia; order Christensenellales; family CAG-138; genus UBA7703. The sequence continues at coordinate 3,512,033 of OY771363.1, forward strand.
GATGAAGTTAGCCGTTGCCAGCGCGCTGGTATAGAAGTGACTTTCGTCCACGTCCAGCCCCATACGGGCGAGTTTGACCTGCAGTTCCTTGGGCGTTTTGCCGCTGGCGTTGGTCAGAAACAGAAACTTTTTGTTCTCCGCATACAGCCATTCGACGAACTCCTTGACGCCCGGCAGCAGCCGTTCGCCATGGTAGATTACGCCGTCCATATCGCAGATGAATCCTTTTTTGCTGCGAAGCAAATCCATAGTTTTCCTCTTTTCAATCCTCTTGCTTTTTTCTCAATATATATGGATATAGAATACCATGTTTGCGTTTTGCGCACAAGCTAAGCCCATGGTTACTCACGATTTTGCCGTGTTTTCGCCCGCATTTTCGTGCGTCTGCAACAGCAAGGCAAATAAAAACAGCCGCATGGTCAAGCGGCTGTAAAAACCGGATCAAATCGACGGAAACCAGCGCGCCGCCGTCAGCCCGCGAGCGCAGAGAGCTTTGCGTGGTTGAGCACGCATACGCCGCCGCGCGTAAGCGAGACCATCTCCTCGCTCTGGAAATACTTGAGCATGCGGGTGACGACTTCCCGCGCGGTACCCATATGGTTGGCGATCTTCTCATGGGTAATTTCGAGCGTGTCGCTGTCCTCAATGGCGCTTTCCTCGAGCAAAAAAGTAGCCAGCCGCGCGTCGAAGCGCTTGAAGAGGATTTGATCCATCAGCCACATCACTTCGGAAAAACGCGAGGCGAGGATTTGGCAGGTATAGTTTGCCATGGGGGCGGACTGCTCCATGATCACCCGGTACGTCTCGGTGGGGATGACCCAGATTTCCGACTCCTTTTCGGCTTCAATCGTCACTTCAAAGCGGATGCTGGACATCATGCAGGCCGCGGAAAACAGGCAGATATCGCGCTCCAGCAAACGGTAAAGCGTCACTTCCTTGCCTTCGTCGGAAACGATATACGCCCGAAGCTGCCCGCTTTTGACCACGAACACGCCAATGCAGTCCGCCGAGCCGTTGTGCAGGATCGTACCTTTGGCGGCGGTGCGCAGCGCCGTCGTGCGTTCCAGCGTATCGCGCTGTTCCGGCGTCAGTTTATCCCAAATGGGGAGATAGTTGCCCAAAACCATGTGTTGCCTCCAGATGCTTACTGGTTTAATTATACCTTTTTTTCAGCAAATCGGGAATGCTTCTCGCTTTTTTTTCTTTCGTTCGGTATAATGAAGTAGGAATGTACCCGCATAGGGGCGCCTGTGTTCGTTTCGTGATTTTGTTACGGTGAAAAACAGTTCATGCGGGTATGATTCATCTAACGGAACCGGAAAACCAAATCGAACAACCGGTTCGAACGTTTTCTTCGATTGAACAAGTGTATGAAAAAGCAAGGAGGATATTATCATGTTGTGTGAAACCCGTTTCTTCAGGTGCGAAATTTGCGGCAATCTGGTTGGCATGATCCACGCGTCCGGCGCGAAAATGATCTGCTGCGGCCAGGAGATGACCGAGCTGGTTCCCGGCAGCGTTGACGCGAGCCACGAAAAGCACGTACCCGTTATCAAGCAGAACGGCGACACCGTCACCGTCCATATTGGCAGCGTGGATCACCCCATGACGGAAGAACACCATATCAGCTGGGTGTACCTGCAGACCACCGACGGCGGCCAGCGCAAGTGCTTGGCGGTTGGCGGCGCGCCCGAAGTAACCTTTGCCCTCGGCGGCGCAAAACCCGTTGCGGCGTATGCGTACTGCAACCTCCACGGGCTCTGGAAGGCCGACGCGTAACACTTTTACGACGAAATCCATTTCACAGCAAACGTTCCGCCCGTTTTTCGGGCGGAACGTTTTTAAGTTTCCGCGCATGCATAAAATCTGTGGTATACTGTCCCGGCGGGAAAATGATCGATTTTTTGGAGGTGGAGTATGCAACTCGATATGCAGGACTGGAGCGAGCGATTTGTTCACGCTGTGGAAGGCGCGTTTGGCGCGCGCATCGTCTGCGCGGGGATTCAGGGCAGTCGTGCCCGGGGCGAGGCAACGCCTTCGAGCGACATCGACACCGTGCTGATTCTCGACGAGCTGACGAATGAAGATTTGGCCGTATACTGCGCGCTGCTGCAGACGCTGCCGGACGCCGACTTGATTTGCGGGTTTGTTTCCGGCAAGGCGGAGCTCGCTTGCTGGGAACCTTCCGAGCTCGTTTCGTTCTACTTTGATACCCTGGTGCTTCGGGGCGATTTGGAGTTTCTGCGCCGGAACATTACGGCGGAGGCGGCGCGGCGCGCGGTGCATGGCGGCGCCTGCGGTATCTACCACGCCTGCTGCCACAACGTTCTGTTCGATCAAAGCGCGGAGGTTCTCCTTTCGCTGTACAAGGCTGCCTTCTTCGTGCTTCGAACAAAAGCCTTCTGCGAAACCGGCGAATTCTACCGTCGGGAAGACGAACTGCTTCAGCACCTTTGTTCAGCCGACCGCGCGGTGCTGATTCGCCGCGCCGCGCTTGCCGAGCAAGCGCCGAGCGCGGAAAAACTGGCGGAGGAAACCAATTTGCTGCTGCAATGGACCGGTGCGCTGATACGGGAGTATGCGGAGTAACGAAACGCGTTTCGTGATTTTTAAGTGACTTCGCTCGTTTGCTTTGGATGCAAACAGCGATTTTTTGACGAAACATTACCAAATTATTACAGTTAATTATTGTGCCGTGGCCGCAAAGACATAGCCTAAAAAGTATGATTTTATCGGGGAACCCGCTCAAACGGTCAACTCCGCTTGTATTTACAACCCACGCGCTGATATAATTCTCGCAGTGGTTATACCAGTGAGCGGGTTTGCGAAGTGAGGGGGGACTCCTAGCATGAATCCTGTTTGGATTGCTGTTCTCGTGGTTGGGTGCGCCGTAGAGGCGGTTTTTATCATACTGGAACAAAAGAAAAAAATGACAGCGGCGGTGGCGCTAAAAGCGCTCGCCTCGCTGTTGTTTGTTTTGTTGGGCGTACTTTGCGCAATTTCGACGAACGATCGAGCATATGCCGCCGTCATTTTGATCGGTTTAGCCTTTGGCGCGGTAGGCGACGTCTGCTTAAACCTCCGCCATCTGGTGGGCAGCCGCGGCAAGGCGGTGTTCATGGCGGGCATCGCGGCGTTTTTGATCGGGCATCTGTTCTACCTGTTTGCGTTGATCAGTCGTGCGCCGAAGATGCTGCTCTGGGCGGTTCCCGCTTGCGCGGTGGTCTCCGTGCTGATGCTCCGGTTCATTCTCAAGCGAATCGAAGCGCAGGGGGCGATCCGCATCTTCGGGATTATCTATCTCGTCGTCGTGTTTCAAATGATGTGCTGCGCGCTGGGGCTTCTGCCGCTGCAGCCGTCAAATCCGGGGTATCTGCTCTTTGCCGCCGGCGCGGTGCTCTTTGCCGCAAGCGACGTGCTGCTGGTGCTCAACCAGTTTGGCAAGCGGCAGTATCCGGCGTTCCGGCCAATGAACCTTTCGCTGTATTATCTGGGTCAGATCTGCATTGCGCTGACCATTGCGTTTTTGCCCGCTCTGTAATTCCGGGCGGTCCCGGCGGTACGTTCCGCCGCTCTCTTTTACTCGATGTTCGCAGCGGGCGCAGGCCTGCCGCATGAAGATAGAACCAGACGGCTCGAAATCGCGCTGCCGGAGAACGAAAAACCATCGTTTCTGCGCGGCAGGAGTGGAAGTAGGTTACCGGCGCAGCCTGCCAGCGCGCCGCCGGTAAGAGAGGAAACCGATACGGTTCTTTAAATATTTATGAAACAGGAAGGCCTCAAAAAGTCGTTCGTTCACGACATGCAGCAAAAGATCTTTTCCGGCGAACTGCAGATTGGTCAGCAACTCCCGCCGGAGCGCGAACTCGCTGCTCAGCTGGACGTCAGCCGCAGCCTCGTCAACACGGGCATCATCGAGCTGGAGAACCAGGGCTTTGTGCGCATCATGCCGCGTCAGGGCACCGTTGTTGCCGACTATAAGCGAAACGGCACTCTGCAGGTGCTTGTTGCGCTCATGAACTGCGATTCGCATATCATCGACTATCCGCTGTTCTGCAATCTGGTCGATTTCCGCGTGCTCATCGAGTGCGAATGTGCGCGCCTTGCCAGCGTCCACGGCACGATGACCGATTTTGACACGCTTTTAACGCTTCTGCACTGCGTGGAGCGGGCAGCGCAGCCGCTCGACGCGGTGGAGCCGCTGGTTCGCTTTCATTATGTAATGACGCAGATATCGGGCAACGCGGTATATGCCATGACGTTCAAGAGCTTTGAATCGGTCGTAACGCGGCTGGTTACCCAGCACCTGACGATTGCGCCGGACTTGCCAAAGACCGTTCGACTGCACGAAGCGCTGCTTGCCGCGCTGACCGCGCACGATCCGGAAAAGAGCGCCCAGTGCATGCGCCTTTGCCTGCTGCAGGGCATGAACGCGATCAAAAAGCTCTACAAGCCCTGACAAACGGGGTGGTTTTCCCTGTGGAGCAGGCGTGTCACCTTACGCAAGAAACGGATTCCCGCCGGAATTTCCCGGCGGGCTTTTTTGCGCCCGCTTTACTTTCGCGTTCCAAGCGTGTATCGTATTATTACCGAAAAGTGCGCGGCAAGCCTTCGGCTCGCTGAGCGCAGAAATACCGGCTCAAGGCGGAACAAGCATGAAACTCCGGGCTCTGGTCGTTTCGGACCACGAAAGCGAATACATCTGGGACTATTTCGACGCAAGCGTGTTCAAGGGCGTTGATGTGATTATTTCCTGCGGTGACCTGAAAGCGGAATACCTTTCGTTTCTCGTAACCATGATTCCCGCGCCGCTTCTTTACGTGCGCGGCAACCACGACGGACGGTACGAGCAGAACCCACCGGGCGGCTGCATCGATTTGGAGGAGAAGCCCGTTGTGGTCAAGGGCGTACGGTTCGTCGGCTTTGGCGGATGCAAGTGTGCCAGGACGGAGCCAAACCACTACAGCGAGCGAGAGATGGCGCGGCGCGTCAAACGCACCGAGGGGCTTTTGATGCTCCAGCGCAAAAGCTTTGACGTGTTGGTGACGCATGCGCCCGCGGCGGGCCTTGGCGACGGGGACGACAGCTTCCACGAGGGGTTTGCCTGTTTCCGCGCGCTGATCGACCGCTGTCAGCCGCGCTACCACCTGCACGGGCACCAGCACTTAAGCTACAGCATTGGCTCCAAGCGGGTGATCGAGTACAACCAAACGACGATTATCAACGGGTTTAACTACTATTTAATGGACATGGAATTTACCAGACAGGCCGCGCCGAAAAAGCCGGCCAAGCTGAGCGCCGTTTTGCAGCGCAAGCCTGCGGCGCCGGCGGGACACGAAACTGCTAAGGAGAAGACATGAGCCCTTCGAATCAGGGATATGACGAATACGACCGCGCGAGGAAACGCGGATTACGGGAGTTCTCCCTTGCCAAAGCGCGCGGAGAGAGCGGGTATCTGCCGGTTCTCGACTCCAAGCGGGAGGAGAACGGCGTGCTCGGCTTTATCGCCCAGCCCATGCGCCCCATTTCGCTCAACCGCATTGCGGGCACCTATCAGGCGAGCCGCGCAAACTCCTTTGCGCCGAATTTCATGCCGCTGCTGTCCCCGGACACGGAGTTTGCCAGTAAGTGGATCAACCTCTGCAACGCGCATCTGGAGAGCGGCATCCGCGACCCGATCCGCGTGTACGAGTACCTTTGGAAATACTATGTGGCCGAGGGCAACAAGCGCGTCAGCGTGCTCAAATATTTCGAAGCGAGTTCGTTTGAGGCGGAGATTACGCGCCTCGTGCCGCAGTACGACGAAAACGATCCCGCCATCGAGCGCTACTATACGTTCCTCGCATACACGAAAAAAGGCGTGTTTCGGGATATTGAACTCTCCGAATCGCGCAAGTACGAGCGGCTCTACCGTATCGAGCAAAAGCTGATTGCCGAGCTCGACCCCGCCGCCGACCCGCCGGACTACAACGCGATGCTGATTCGCTTTGAGACGGTCTATCTCAACAGCAGCTGCACCCTGTCGCTTGGCGACGCGTTTTTGGAATACCTGCATGTGTACGGTTTTCCAACCAATATTCTGCCGGACGAGCTGCTCTCTCGCATCAAAACGCTCAAGCCGCAGCTCGAACTGCTGGAGCATCCGCCCGAACCGCGCGTTGTGTTTGAAACGGAAGCGCAGGCCGCCGAAGCGCCGCTGTTTACGCGGCTGTTGCAGACGCATAAGAACCCGCGCATCGTGTTTGCCTATTCCGGCGAGCGCACGCAGAATAACTGGCTCGGCGCGCATGAGCAGGGGCGGCTTGCCATGCAGGCCGAACTGGGTGAGCGTGTCAACTCCTCCGTTGTGGAGTTGCCCGACCGCGAGGATGCTTACGAAATTCTCTGCCGCGAGGCGGCGGACGCGGGGCTGCTGTTTGTAACCACCCCGTCGCTGATGAACCCCGTGCTGCGCTTTGCGCTCGAACACCCGAACTGCCTGACGCTTGTGTATTCCCGCATGCAGCACCATTACCGGCTGCACACCTACTTTGGGCGGTATTACGAAGCGGTGTTTCTCTGCGGCGCGGCCGCGGGGCAGTTCACCAAGACCGGTGTGACCGCGTATGTGACCCCAAAGCTCAACTACGCGCGCTTTACTTCGGATATCAACGCTTTTGCCATCGGCGTGCGCTCCGTGCGGCCGGACGCAAAGGTTCTGTTGGTCACGCGGGACGTCTCCCCGACGGAGCCCGACACCTGCGAACTGGGGGTTAAGACCGCGGCGGCCTTGGGTGCGGACGTGGTGCTGACGCCGCACTACGATTCGCTCTCCCTGCCGGATCTGCCGTACAGTGCGTTTTCCGTGCTTGTTTCGGTCGATCCCGAAGGCAAACCGCTGCGGTATCTCGCCGCGCCGGACTGGAACTGGGAGCGGTTTTACACCGCCATCGTCAAGAGCTATCTCAACGGCGGGCTTGGCGCGCTGTTGAATACCGACCGCGAGGAGTCACCCATTACGAGCTTCTGGTGGGGGCTTGGCGGCGGCGTGGTGGACGTGCGCATGGGCGCCTGGTCAAACGGAACGCCGAACAATCTTTTGCGGTACCTGCGCGGCAGCATTGCGCGGAATCTCTACAACCCGTTCCACGGGCCTGTGGTTGATAACGAAGGCGTTGTCCGCGTGTCTGCGCACAGCGATCCGCAGCCTGCCGAGATCATCAAGATGCGCTATCTCGTCGAGGGCATCGAGAGCATCGAGTAAGGCTTTTTCGAGGGCTCTGCCCTCGAGCACCGGAATCATTCGAGGGTTCCACCCTCGAGCTCCCGCCAAGGGGCACGCCCCTTGGAACCCCTCTTCTTTGCGGAAAGAGAGGCGGGTTCTCAGGGCTGCCCAAGCCCTGAGCAGGGGTTTGGGGACGGAGTCACCATAAATAAAATACATCGCCTTCAAACAGGAAGGCGAAAAGGAGCAGTATGCAGAAGAAAGACCCGCCGATTTTGGTTACGCGTCCGTCCCTCCCGCCGGTGGAGGAATATGAAGCCATGGTGCGTGAAATCTTCGGCAGCGGCTATTTGACCAACGGTGGCGCAATGCATAAACGCCTCGAAGCAGCTCTTGCGGAAAAACTGAACGTGCCGTATGTGCGCCTGTTTGTCAACGGCCACCTCGCGCTGGAAAACGCGCTGCAGGCGTTCGGGCTGGAAAGCGGAGAGATTGTCACTACGCCCTTTACGTTTATCTCCACCACGCACGCCATCGTGCGCAGCGGATTCGAACCCGTGTTTTGCGACGTGGAGAAGGACTATTTTACGCTCGATCCCGCGCTCTTGGAACAGGCGATTACGCCGCGCACACGCGCCATTCTGCCCGTGCATGTCTACGGCAACCCCTGCGACATGACTGCCATCGAGCGCATCGCGGCCAAGCACGGCCTGCCGGTGCTGTACGACGCGGCGCATGCCTTCGGGGTAACGATCAACGGCAAGGGCGTTGCGGAGTTCGGCACGGCCTCCATGTTCAGCTTCCACGCGACCAAGAGCTTCCATACGATCGAAGGCGGCGCGGTCGCCTGCGCCGACGCGGCGTTTGCTGACCGGCTCAGCGAGCTCAAGAACTTTGGCATCCACGGCGAGGAGATTACGCAGGTGGGCGGCAACGCCAAGATGAACGAGTTCCAGGCGGCGATGGGCTTGTGCAACCTCCGCTATTTCGACCGTGAAATCGAAAAGCGCGCCAAGGTCGTTGCCCGCTACCGTGAGAACCTCGGCGCAATCGAAGGCGTTTCGCTGCGCCCGGTTCCGGCGGGGATCAAGAGCAACTTTGCGTATTTTCCCGCAACGTTCGAGCCGGAAGCGTTCGGCTGTACGCGGGACGAGGTGACAAAAAAGCTCAACGAATACGGAATTTTTCCGCGCAAGTATTTTTACCCGCTCACAAGCGCTTTTGCCTGCTACAAGGGCAGGTTCAACCCGGAGGATACGCCGGTTGCGCGCAAGGCTTCCGAGCGCGTGGTTACGCTGCCGCTGTACGCGAACTTGGCGCTGACCGACGTGGACGATATCTGCGAGACCATCGCTTCCTGCAAGAAGTAAGCGGCTGAAGACGATCTGCCCCCTCTGACGAGGGGGCTGTCACCGTTAGGTGACTGGGGGAGAGAAGAGAAGGTACTCAATCGCTCCCTCCGGCACTGCGTGCCCCTTGGCGGGTGAGGGCGGAGCCCTCAAAAATCATCCTTTCCAATCAAAAACGCTTCGGATTGCTCCGAAGCGTTTTGTGCTTTCAAACTGCAGATTATTCCGCGGGCGTTTCGTAGAGATCGGTGTAGAGCGCGTTGGCCGCGTCCAGCAGTCTGGGCCCGGGGCGCGTGAGCATTTCAACATCGATGTAGAACACCTGTTTGTCCGCGATGGCCTGGACGCCTTCCCACCCGATGCGGGCGAGGATTTCGTTCACACCGGCGGTTCCGTCTTCATTGTTTGGCACCGTGGTAACGATGATATCCGGGCTGCGCCCAATCACCTGCGCCGGCGTAATGGTGACATACCCTTCCATATCCTCGAACTCGTTGTGATACCCGAGAAGCAGGGCGATATCGTTGATCAGCGTTCCGCTGCCTGCGGTTTGCAGACCGGTTGCCAGCGGGGCGAGCTCGAAGTAAATCGTCTTCGACGCGTCGGCGGTTACCTTGGCGCGGATGCCCGCAAAGGCGGTGAGCAGGTTTGCCACCACCGCGCCCGATTCCGCGATGCGGTTGGTGACCGTTCCTAGCAGCGTCACCGCGGTGTACAGGCCGTTGATGTCGATCACGCTGGTCACGATCGGTTGGATGTTTGCGCCCTTCAGCTCGGCTATGAGGCTGGTATCCGCCGCGGTTTCGGCGTTCATGACGACGGCCTGTGGGTTCAGCGCAAGGATTTGCTCCGTATTTGGCATGCCTTCCGTGGTAACGACCGGAAGGGCGGCGACCGATTCGGGATAGTCGCAGTTTTCGCTTCGGCCGACGATCTGCTCCTCGGCGCCGATGGCACAGAGGATTTCACAGTCGCCCGGGTCCAGAACGACGATGCTTCCGGCGTATGAATTCATCTGCACCGGATTGCCCGCCATGTCGGCAATGTCAATTAAAAACGTCTGTTTTTGAGCGGTGCTGGCAGAAGACGGTCCGTTCTGCACGGCGGCGCCATCCTCCACCGGTACGGGCGAAGGCAGCGCGCAGCCCAGTGCGGAGAGCAGCAGGATGAGGGCGAGCGCAAGCGGCGCATAACGCAGTTGATGTTTGATTTTCATATCGTTCGTATCCTTTCCGGCTTTTGATGAGCCGAGGGGACGCAATGGCGAAATCGGCGAGCGGAAGGGCGATTTTTAGATAAAACAAAACTCTCCGCGCTGTGTCGGAGAGAGGCAAAAACAAGCGCCGCTGGAAACCTGCAAATCAAAACCTGCCGCGTCAGGCGCGGCTTTTTCACGTGGCGCGGCGTACGCCAGCTGACAGTACGCGCTGCCCTCTCCGGCTGGCGCTATTATAGCATGTTCGCTCTGGGGGGTCAACCGCGCGGAAAATCACGCATTTTTGCTGTACGAACGGGCAAAAGAACTGTATAATACTATAGACACTTTCAAGTAATCTGCTTGACAACCAGATCGGACATCACCGGCCGAAACGACAATCGGCCGCGTTTGTTCGCCATCGACCGAACGAAACGAGTGAGGAGCGAACCGCCCATGAAACAGAAGTTTCCCATCGACGAACACCTGAGGGTGCCGGTCAACGGCACAACGCTGGATCTGCGCATTCGCGGCACGAGCACCAGCAATCCTGTTGCGCTGTTTCTGCACGGCGGGCCCGGCATCTGCGATCGGCATTTCATCCTGCGCGATCAGGCGCCGCTGACCGACGCGTGCACGCTGGTCTGCCTCGATCAGCGCGGCTCGGGCAAGAGCTACACCCGCGCGCAGAGTAAGCGCGAAATGAGCGTCGATCAGGTGGTGGAGGACGCGCGCATCGTCGTTGAGTTCCTCTGCGACAGGTTCCGCAAGGATAAAATCTACCTCGTCGGGCATTCCTACGGTAGTTTTCTCGGCGTGCTGCTCTGCCAGCGGTATCCCAAGCATATCGCGGCTTACGTCGGCCTCGGCCAGCTTGCCGACGGGCCGGAGAACGAGCGGATTTCGTATGAATTCGTCTGGAACGAAGCGCAGAAGCGCGGAGACGCCAAGGCGATTGCGGACTTAACGCGCATCGGCGCGCCGGTGCACGGCTTCTATAAATCGCTGGACGACCTGACGGTGCAGCGCAACTACATGACCAAGTTCGGCGGAGCAGCGCATGGCGAAAGCGAGTCCATCTTCACCTCCATGGTGCTGCCGGTGCTCCGCTCGCCGGAGTATACGCTCTTAGACCTGATCCGGTACGCCAACGGCGCTTACTATAACCTCCGCCAGCTTTGGAAACCGGTTATAGGGTGCGAGTTCATTAAAACCGTGCGCTCGCTGGATATGCCGGTGTACATTACCCAGGGGAAGTTCGACCGCAACACGCCGCCGGAATTGGCAAAAGCCTGGCTCGACGCGCTGGACGCGCCGAAAAAGGAGTGGATCTGGTTTGAAAACAGCGCACATTCGCCCATTCGTGAGGAATCCGCGCGCTGGAACGAGATTTTCCGCGAAAAGGTGCTTTCCAACTGAAGCGGAATGCAAGTATAAAAGGAGGACGTCTTTCGGCGTTCTCCTTTTTCGAAACCCGGCTGCGCGAAAGCCGAAGAACCGCCAAAATTACGCCGCAAAGATTGCCATATTGGAAAGATTCTGAAAACAAATCGGCCCCGGCGGCCCGCTCGGCTTGTCAGTTCACGACCATTTTGGTATGATACACGATGCACCTTTGTTGAACGGCGCGCGAGAAACCGACAGCGTGAAGTACGGGTGATTTTTTTTGAAACGCCGCGTCAGCAGGGGAGAAACCGAAAGAATCGGAGATACGATGGAACGACGCCCTCGTGGTAAAAAGAGACAAAAAATCGGACATATCGACTATCCCATCGTCTTGATGATCGGGCTGCTTTGCGCGTTCGGCCTCGTTATGGTATTTTCGGCTAGCTATTATTACGCGCAGAACACCGCGTCGGTGGGATATGACGGGTACTATTTTATCCGCAAGCAGGCCATGTACTTAGCCATCGGCTTTCCGATGATGCTGTTGATTTCGTTGATTGACTTTCGCAAATTGGAAAAATTCAAGGTCATCGCGATTCTGGTTTCCATCGTCCTGCTCGTGGCGGTGCTTGCCTTCGGCCAGGAGACCAACGGCGCAAGACGCTGGATCGTGGTCGGCGGCCAGAGTATTCAGCCTTCCGAGATTGCGAAATTCGGCATGATGCTCTACATGTGTTCGTTCATGGCGCGAAAACACGCAGTCATGCAGAATTTTACCAAGGGCATGCTGCCCATGCTGCTGGTTATCGGCATTATCTGCGGCCTGGTTATGATTCAGCCGAACATGTCCATGGCCGTTATCATGGGTCTGATGGGGTACGCGCTGCTGTTTATCGGCGGTGCCGATACCAAGCAGATGCTGCTGCTGCTGGTCGTGTTCATCGGCTTGTTCGCACTTTTGGCGGTCATCGAGCCGTACCGCATGGCGCGCCTGACCTCGTTTGTCAACCCCTGGGCGGATGCGCTGGGCGATGGTTACCAGCTGATTCAGTCCTACTACGCGCTGGGTTCCGGCGGGCTGTTCGGCGTCGGCCTCAACAACAGCCATCAAAAACTGCTGTATATGACGTACGGCGAGTCGGACTTCATCTTCGCCATCGTCTGCGAAGAGCTGGGGCTCATCGGCGGGCTTCTCGTCATTGCGGCATACGGGTTCATCGTCTACCGCGGCATTCGAATCGCTCTGCAGTGCAGGGACCGGTTTGGCAGCATGCTCGCGGGCGGCATTACGGTGGTTTTCGGCCTGCAGGTATTCGTGAACATCGGCGTCTGCACTGGTCTTCTGCCCACGACCGGACAGGCGCTCCCGTTCATCAGCGCCGGCGGTTCCTCAATGATGATCTTCCTTGCCGCAATGGGGGTTTTACTGAATATTTCGCGTTTCAACAACGCGCAGAAACCGGCGAAAGCGTAAAGCCGATCCGGGGCAGGGCTTAACCCCGGGCTTTTCACTAAACTTTAAATCGACTGATCTGGCGGAGCCGGACGGTCGGGAACGGATCAGAGCGGCTGCGGTCATGGCAAAAAACAGAGACCAAAAACCGAACAGCGAACAAAAGAAGACCAAAAAGCGCAGCTTTTGGTCTAACTTTTTTGAGCCTGTTCCGCCGGACGAAGAGACCGATCCCGCTTCGGCAAACCGCCAGTACGGCGAGCCGCCGGAGCCTTCGCTGACGCATCTGTTCAGCGAGGACGATCTGGAGTTTTCCGACGAGGAAGACGCAGAAAATATTGCGCGTCTGACTTGGGACGATGGCGAAAGCGTCGTTTCCGACACGGCGCGTATGCGGTACCGCGCGGAGGAAGCGCAGCGCGATAAGCGCCCCAGAAAGCCGGAAGGCGAGCATATCCGCCTGTTCGACGAGCAGGGTGGCTATGCCGAGGACGAGGAAAGCGCGCCCGTTCGAACCGAAACGCAGCGTACGCGCATTTTCCGCACGGGTGCTTCCACCACCGCGCGCATCCACATCAACGAAACGGAAGAAAGCATCCGCATGGCGGAAGCGCAGAAGAAAGCGCGCGCCAGAGAAGCCGCCCGCAAGCACGAAGAGTATATCGAGCGGCAAATTCGCAAAAAGAAAAACACGCAGATGCTTAGAAAGCTCTTTGGCAATCTGGCGTTTGTGCTCGCGCTGCTGGCCGCGGTTGGCGTTGCGCTCTACTACGGGTTCTTGCTTTCGGATATCGTGGTCATGGGCAACGACAAGTATTCCGCGGACTATATCGTCGAGCTTTCCGGCCTCAAGCTCGGCACGCATATGCTCTTTTGCGACCTGGACGAGGCGGAAGCGAACATCAGCGAGGATCCGAACATACAGGTCGAGTCGGTTACCTATATCTTTCCCGCGCGCGTGCGCATCATCGTCAGCGAACGCAAGGCGGTTGCGGGCATCGTCGGCCTCGACAGCAACGTCATTATCGATAAAAACGGCTACGTGCTGGATATGAGCGGGGGAACCGACCTTTCCGGCCTGATACAGGTAAACGGCGTCAGCATGACGGGCTTTCAGCTGGGTCAGCGGCTCGGTCAGAACAACGACTTTGCAACCGCAACGCTGGTTCAGCTCATATCAGTGCTGGAGCAGTACTCGCTGACCAGCTCCATCAAGTCCATCGACTTGACTACGCCGCTTGCCATTACGATGATCGCTTCCAACGGCCTGAAGATCCACGTTGGCCAGACGACCGATCTGGACAGCAAGATGAGCGTACTGGCGCGCCTTTTACCGGAGTTTATCAGTAAAAACGTCTCCACCGGCGTTTTATATCTTTCCGCCAAGGGCGGAACGGTGTATTCGCCGACGTCGCACGATAACCTGCCGGATATCGATCTTGACGCCCTCCCGGATGGCGATACGACGGTGCCTCCGTCCACCTTCATTGACGAAAACAACGACGGCTTTGACGACGTGACCGGAGCAACGCCCGTTCCCGCGACGCCACCTCCCTCGCAGACGCCCGCCGCACCCGGCGGAGACGACGATTTCTCCGGCTGACGACGACACAAAAAAGAACCCGCCCGCAACAGAAAGCGGACGGGTTTTGTTTTGCACTGCCTAAACCGGCGGGATTACAGTTCGTTCATAAAACGAGTGTCAGCCCTCGATCATGCCGAGAATGAACGTCTTGTCATTCTTTGAAACGAGTGTCAGCCCTCGATCATGCCGAGAATGAATGCCTTGTCGTTCTTTGAAACGAGTGTCAGCCCTCGATCATACCGAGGATGAACGCCTTGTTGCGCGCGCCGACGGCTTTGTCCGCAACGTCCCCGTCGCGGAAGACCAGAAGCGTCGGTATGCTCATAACGCTGTACTGCGAAGCGAGAGCGGGTTGTTCGTCGATATTGACCTTGCAGACTTTGATCGTGGGCTTTTCCTCGGCGATCTCCTCCACAATTGGGGAAACCATGCGGCAGGGTCCGCACCACGGCGCCCAGAAATCGACCAGCACGGGACGATCCGATTCCAGCACTTCGGTTCGGAAGTTGCTGTTGGTAACGTTGATGACTGCCATGTTCAGGACTCCTTTTCTTGTGAATTTTCGCCGCGTTGCGAAAGAAAAAAAGGAAACGCGGCATGAATCTCTTCTTACAGTATACCGTATTTTGCCTTGTTTGTGCGGGAAAAATTGCGAAAAGATTGCGTCTTTGCGCTCAAACCTGCAATCTGGATTTGTTTCTTTTCTTTTTTCGCCTGTTGCGGTAGAGTAGAGAAAAGCGCGCTTCCGCCGGGACTGCTTCGGCAGGGAATTATAAAGCAAGGGAACTCCAACCATGCGCCCACTGATACTCAAAATTGACGAATCCACCGCCGGACGGTCGGTCAAGAGCCTGCTAAAACGCGAGCTGGCCGCTTCGGACGCGCATATTTCGCGCCTCAAACGTCGCGAAGGCGGCCTACTGCTCAACGGCAAGCGATGTTACGTTACCGCGCGGGTGCAGGCGGGCGACGTGCTTTCCATGGAAATTGATGATGAGCCGGACGGGCATATCGTGCCCATGGCGTTTCCGCTGGACGTGCGCTTTGAGGACGAATACCTGCTCATTATCGACAAGCCCGCGGGAATTGCCGTCCACCAGTCCACGCGGAATCCGGAAGAGCTCACGCTGGAAAACGCGGTCTGCGCCTACCTTGGCGGATGCATTTCCCCGCATCCTGTAAGCCGCCTCGACCGGGGTACTACGGGGCTGATGCTGTTTGCCAAGAGCGGATATCTCCACGAGCGGCTCCGGCGTTCTCAGCATACCGGCGCGTTTTTGCGCACCTATCGGGCAATTGCCGTCGGCAGGGTTGAGCCGGCCAGCGGCAGAATTGAACGCCCGATCGGCCTTGCGGAAGGTTCAACGTACCGGCGTGCGGTCATGCCGGACGGCGCTCCCGCACGGACGGAGTACCGCACCCTAGCGTATAGCGAACGGCTGACGCTGCTCGAACTCCTTCCCGAGACGGGCAAAACGCACCAACTGCGCGTGCATATGGCATCAATCGGTTTTCCGCTGGCGGGGGACTGGCTCTATGGCGAGCGCAACGACGCGCTGATCCTGCGTCCCGCGCTGCACTCCTGTCGGCTCGCGCTGACGCACCCGATGACGGGCGAGCGGATCGAGCTGGTCTCCGAATTGCCGGAGGACATGCGCGCGCTGACACAAGATATGATATGGATGGGAGAGGATCAACAAGATGGAAACGAAAGTGATTAAGAAGAACGGCCGCAGCATTGCGGTTGTTACGAGCGGCGAGCCGGTGCTTACGGGCGTGCAGGCCGCGCTGGATTTGATGGCGACGGTGGAGTACGAAACCGGCTGCGAGCGCATGGCGATTGAGAAATCCGCCGTGGCTGAGGAGTTCTTCATTCTGAGTACGCGCCTTGCGGGAGATATTCTGCAAAAGTTCGTCAACTACCGCAAGAAGATCGCGATCTTCGGCGATTTTTCGCGCTATACCAGCAAGCCGCTGAAGGACTTTATTTTCGAAAGCAACGCCGGAAACGACGTGTTCTTCGTGAGCACAGAGCAGGAGGCGGTCGAACGTCTTGCGAACGCAAAATAGACGCGGCAATCATAAACGCGGCAACGCAAAAGCCCGCGCATTCCTGCGCGGGCTTTTTTGTACACGG
The DNA here is from genome assembly GCA_963674535.1 of Christensenellaceae bacterium. Taxonomy (GTDB): domain Bacteria; phylum Bacillota; class Clostridia; order Christensenellales; family CAG-138; genus UBA7703. The sequence goes on from OY771363.1 coordinate 3,528,342, forward strand.
TGCAAGGATCAGATGATGCCGAGCGGCACGAGCACCGCGAGCAGCACGATGTTGAGGCAGACCAGAGAGATAATCCACTTTTTCTGCGTCTTGGGCTCCTTGTCGTAGATCAGGTAAGAAGCAAGGAAGAACGGAATGTACGTCGTGATGAACACCGGGATTGCGCCCCACCAGGGGTAAACCCAGATGAACGCGGGCGTAGAGGCGAGAAAGATCTCCACGAGCGAGAAGAACAGCGCGCTGCCAATGGCGAACGCAATACGGTTGTTGACGCCGAGGATCTTCATGTTCTTGTCTTGTGGCAGGAGCTTCGAGGTAAAGCCTGCGACCGCGAACATCATGGAGAGTTCCCAGCTCACGCCGATGAGCAGAATGTAGGACGTGCTCTCCGGCGAAACCGTCCAGAGCGCGTACCCCGTGAAGTGCGCAATCACCGCGTTGGCGATTTCGTAGAGCCAGTGCACGCTGTAGAGCATCAGGGCGGCGGCGATGGCTTTGTAGTTCTTCTTGTGGATTTCGTCCACATAGATCATTACGACAAAGGCGAAAATCGCAATGAACGTCCAGTGAAAATTGGATGGGTCGCGCACGGCGGCGTTTGCGGCGTCGGCGGCGGACTTCAGGTTCGGGTCGCCAAAGAGCATACGAACATCAACCTCCCAGTTTGAAATTGTGGCTTGCGTTTGGAATGAATTAGAATCAGATTTGCTGAAATTATTGTATTCCTAGATCGTGCCGATGTCAATTTGAGCGGCGGCATAATTGCCGACAGCGCAACGCAAAACGAATCATCTTGCAGCAGAAAATCATGCGTGATATCATCGCGGCAGGGAACGTAAGAATCCGGCGGGAGGGGAACATTATGTCAAAAGCGGAAGTCGGCTGCTGCGGCGCGTACTGCTTAACCTGCAAGGTGTTCAAAGAAAACCTCTGCAAAGGCTGCAAACTCGGCTACGGGCCGGGCGAGCGCGATTTAAGCAAGGCCAAATGCGCCATGAAGGTCTGCTGTATGCGGCGGGGGCTAATGAGCTGCGCGGACTGTGCGGAATTCGAAACTTGTCTCATTCTTGCGGCGTTCTATGGGCATGAAGGCTATAAATACCGCAAATACCGCGAAGCGTCCGCTTTTATCCGCGCGCATGGGTACGAGGCGTTCCTCCGCCAGGCGGACGGGTGGAGCGGCGCTTACGGAAAGCTGGAATAGCGTATAAAGGTGGCTCAAACGGCTGCCTTTTTGTTTGCGCTATTGTTTGGCCGCGTATTCGCGCGGCGAAATGCCGTATTCGTTCTTAAACGCTTTATAGAACCCGCTATACTCCGAAAACCCGCATTTTTGAGCGACCTGCGTTAGCGACAGCCCGTCCCGCATCAGGTTCCGCGCCAATATCATCCGTTTTTGCAGGAGCATCTGGTAGATTGAAACGCCGGTTTCGCGCCGGAACACGCGCTCCAGATAGTACTTGGAGAGAAACACGGTCTGGCTCAGTTCGTCCAGCGAAATGGGCTCGGACAGATGCGCGTCGAGGTACGAGGACACAGTTTTAACCAGCACGCTCACGCGGATATCCGTGCGCGGCAGGGCGCGTTCCCGCCCGGCGAGCGCGCGGTTGAGCGTTACCAGCAGGCTCGTCACCAGCGAGCGGCAGAGCACGTCCCGCCCGAACTGCTCGGCGTTGGTCGCGTTCAAAAGCGAAAACAGCTGATGTGTAATGCTCTCGCGCTGCTCCTGCGAGAGCCGGTTTGCGCTGAGGCGCTGCGCCGAAAAGCAGGCCGTGAGATCGCTTTCCGGCGTGGAAAGCTTTTCAACAAACGAGCGCGAAAGCCAGAGCACGATTCGCTCGTAGGGCTTGTCCGTCTGCGTAAAGAGCGGCCGGTGCAGCTGGTTTGGGCCGATGAGCAGCAGGTCTCCGGGCAGAATGGTGAACGAAGCGCTGTCGATTTGATAGCGGATGTTGCCGTTCAGCAGCAGGTAGCATTCGTAAAAGTCGTGAAAATGCAGCGAAACGTGCAGTTCCCGGCTGTCTTTATAATGGTAGATTTCGTAATCCTCCAGCAGCATATGCTGTCGCTGCTGAAAGACATGCTGAATGGTTTCCATTGCACCCTCCCGCGAAAAAAACGGTAGAAAACAGAGACTGCCGGTTGTTTTTCAACGCCGGACCTGTTTTCTATGAGTATAGAGCAATATTAGCAATGTTTCAAGCAAGAATAGGATAGAACATTTCGAATCCTGCTGATATGATGAAGAAAATGGCGGAATAACGTTCGCCTGCAGTTCCATATTACGGTTTGTGTTCCATCATTAGATTATCAGACCATATAGAAAGAAGGATCGGCTATGCCAGAAAAAGCCCGTTACGCCATCGCCTGCCCCACGAGCATGGGCGTGCGCATGACCCCGGAAGACCGCAGGAGCGTCCAAGTGAGCAACCGCTACCTGCTGCAGAGCACGAGCGCGGAATCCAACGTGCTCAATATTGCAAGTTCGCTGGGGCATGAATGCCTTGTTATGACCAAGTTTATCGAAGGAAGCCCCATTTCGCAGTTTATCCAGAGCGAACTCAGGGCGCGCAACATCCGCTACGAAGGCGCAGTCGTTCCGCAGGGAGGCCCCTGGGGCTACCGCCATCAGTTCAACATTGCCGACAGCGGGTTCGGCCTTCGCGGGCCGCGCGTCTGGAACGACCGCACGGGCGAAGTCGGGCGCACGCTTTCGATTGAGGAGTTCGATATCGAGCGCATCTTCGGCGAGGAGGGCGTTGAAATACTGCACCTCTCCGGCCTGATTGCGGCGCTCTCGCCGGAAACCGCGGCGTTCTGCGAAGCGCTGGCCAAGCGCGCCAAAGCGTATGGCACTAAGATCGCCTTCGACCTTAACTACCGCGCTTCCTTCTGGAAAGGGCGCGAAGAGGAGCTTTCCCGCGTGTTTCGCAGCATTGCGGGGCTTGCAGACATCCTCGTGGGCAACGAGGAAGATTTCCAGCTCGCGCTCGGCATTCAGGGGCCGGAAGCGGGTGGCAAGGGTCTTTCCGCTAAGATTGAAGGCTTCAAGGGCATGATCGGCGAAGCGAAAAAGGCCTACCCGAACGCGAAATACTTTGCAACGACCCTGCGGGAAGTGGAAAATGCCAACGAGCACCTCTGGGGCGCCATTCTTTCTGCGGGCGACGAGTGGTTCGTCGAAGAGCCGCGCAAAATCCCCGTGCTCGACCGCATCGGCGGCGGGGACGGCTTTACGGGCGGCCTGCTCTACGGCGTGTACCGCGGCTTTAAGCCGGAGCAGTGCCTGCAGTTTGCGTGGGCCTGCGGCGTGCTGGCCGTGACGGATTTTACGGACTATGCCTCCCCTGCGGACGAAGAGCAGGTTTGGAGCATCTATAAAGGAAACGCGAGGGTAAAGAGATGAAAAAAGCGGATATCGGACTGATCGGGCTCGCCGTGATGGGCGAAAACCTGGTCATGAACATGGAATCGAAGGGCTTCACCGTCGCGGTGTACAACCGCACGACGGAGAAGGTGGATAAGTTTGTGGAAGGCCGCGCGAACGGGCACAATATCGTTGGCTGCCATTCGCTGGAAGAACTCAAGGACGCTTTAAGCGCGCCGCGCAAGGTGATGCTCATGGTTAAGGCCGGGCAGGCGGTGGACGAGTACATTGAAAAACTGCTCGCCATCCTCGAACCGGGCGACGTGATTATCGACGGCGGCAACAGCCATTTTCCGGACACCATCCGCCGCACGGCGCTGGTGGAGAGCAAGGGTTTGCTGTACGTCGGCACCGGCGTTTCCGGCGGTGAAGAAGGCGCGCTGAAAGGGCCGAGCATGATGCCCGGCGGTTCGCCCAAAGCATGGCCGCTCGTCAAGCCCATCTTTCAGGCCATCTGCGCAAAGGTCGAAGGCGGCGTACCCTGCTGCGACTGGGTCGGCGAAAACGGCGCGGGGCACTTCGTCAAGATGGTGCACAACGGCATTGAATACGGAGACATGCAGCTCATCTGCGAAGCGTACCAGCTGCTCAAGGACGTGCTGGGGCTGAGCGCGGGCGAGATGAACGAAATCTTTGCCGACTGGAACAAGGGCGAGCTGGACAGCTACCTCATCGAGATTACGCGCGATATTCTTGGCTACAAGGATGCGGACGGTTCCGCGCTTGTGGACAGCATCCTTGACACGGCGGGGCAGAAGGGTACCGGCAAGTGGACGGCCATCGCCGCGCTGGACGAAGGCCAGCCGCTGACGCTGATTGGCGAAGCGGTGTTTGCGCGTTGTCTCTCCGCCATTAAGGAAGAGCGCGTTGAAGCCGCAAAGGCGTTTCCGCGCGAAATTCCCGCTTACCAAGGCGACAAAGCGGCTCTGGTGGAATCCATTCGCCAGGCGCTCTACGCCAGCAAGATCATCTCCTACGCGCAGGGATATTCGCTGATGCGCGCGGCGGCCTCCACTTACGGCTGGAACCTCAACTACGGCGGCGTTGCGCTCATGTGGCGCGGCGGCTGCATCATCCGCAGTGTGTTTTTAGGCAAGATCAAGGAAGCGTTCGACCGCGACCCCGCGCTGAGCAACCTCCTGCTCGACCCGTATTTTACGGAGACGATCAAACAATGCGTTCCCGCCTGGCGCAAGGTTGTTGCCGCCGCCGTGGAGCGCGGCGTGCCTGTACCCGCGATGAGCTCGGCGCTGGCGTATTTCGACGGCTATACGAGCGAGCGGCTCCCGGCAAACCTCCTGCAGGCACAGCGCGATTATTTTGGCGCGCATACCTACGAGCGGGTCGATCAGCCGCGCGGCAAGTTTTTCCATACGAACTGGACGGGCGAAGGCGGAGACACCGCCGCGTCCACCTATACCGTCTGAGGAGGCAAAACAGCAATGAAATTGGCTTATAAACCGGACTTTTCCGGAAAAGTCGCCGTCGTCACCGGCGGTGCGGGTGTACTGTGCAGCATGTTTGCCAAAGCGCTCGCTCTCTGCGGCGCGAAGGTTGCCGTGCTCGACCTTGCGGGGGATAAAGCGGAAGCGCTTGCCGCCGAACTTCGCGAACTCGGCGTCGAGGCGATTGGAGTTGCGGTTAACGTGCTCGAAACGGAGAGCGTGCAGGCCGCGCACAAGAAGGTGCTGGCGGCTCTCGGCCCCTGCGATATCCTGATTAACGGCGCGGGCGGCAACAACGCCCGGGCGACCACGGACGATGAGTTTTTCGATCGTGACACGTCGCTTGCCGAAGGTAAAAAGAGCTTTTTCGACCTTGATCCGGCGGGCTTTGATTTTGTGTTCGGGCTCAATCTCAAAGGCACGCTTTTGCCGACGCAGGCTTTTGCGCGGGATATGGCGGAACGGAGCGCTGGCACGATTATTAACGTATCTTCCATGAACGCGTTTACGCCGCTGACGAAGATACCCGCCTATTCCGCCGCAAAGGCTGCGGTTTCCAACTTTACACAGTGGCTCGCGGTGTACTTTTCCCAGTCGGGCATCCGCGTCAACGCCATTGCGCCGGGCTTCTTTTCGACCCAGCAGAACGCAAAGCTGCTCTGGAACGACGACGGAAGCCCCACGCCGCGCACGAACAAGATTTTGCGTAACACGCCCATGGGTCGTTTCGGCGAGTCCGAAGAGCTCATTGGAAGCCTGCTGTTCCTCTTGGACAACAACGCTTCGAGCTTTGTCACCGGCGTGGTGCTGCCCGTTGACGGCGGATTCTCCGCCTACTCGGGAGTGTGAGCCGTATGGATCTTTGCCTGCGCGCCCAAACCGAAGCGGGGTTGACGGACAGCGAGCTGAAAGCGGCGCTGATTGCGCTGCTTTCCACGCGCCCGGCAAAGCGGGTGCTCATCCTGCCGCCGGACTTTACGCGCTTTCACAGCAAGGCGGGTTTTCTGACCAACGTCTGCTATCACTATTATGCCGACCGCGGCGCACAGGTGGATATCCTGCCGACGCTCGGCACCCACCGTGCCATGACCCGCGCAGAGGCGCTGGAGATGTTCGGGGACGTGCCGTTTGAGCGTTTTCTGGTTCATTCCTGGCGCACGGACGTGGTCAAGATTGGCGAAGTGCCGGGAGCGTTCCTTGGCGAGATTACGGAAGGGCTCTGGACGGAACCCATCGAAGTCGAGGTCAACCGCCGTGTGATGGATCCTTCGTACGACTTGATTCTTTCGCCCGGGCAGGTCGTGCCGCACGAAGTCATTGGCATGGCGAACCATTCCAAGAATATCTTTGTAGGCGTCGGCGGCGCGGAGATGATCAACAAGTCCCATATGGTCGGCGCGGTCTACGGCATGGAGCGCATGATGGGGCGGGACTTTACGCCCGTGCGCAAGGTGTTCGACTATGCGCTGGAGCACTTTCTTTCGGAGCGTCCGCTGCTGTTTTTGCTCACCGTGACCACCGCTCCGGGCGGCAAAACCGCGACGCACGGCCTGTTTGCCGGGCGCGAGCGGGACGCGCTGGAAGCGGCCATTGCGCTGGCGCAGCAGAAGAACATCGACTTTGTGGAGCACGGCATTCAAAAGTGCGTGGTCTATCTCGACCCTTCGGAATTCCACAGCACGTGGCTTGGCAACAAGGCCGTTTACCGCACGCGCATGGCCGTTGCCGACGGCGGCGAGCTGCTCATCCTCGCGCCCGGCGTGGAAACGTTCGGCGAGGATTCGCAGGTGGACGCGCTCATCCGCAAATACGGCTACTGCGGCAGAAAAGCCGTGCTGGAGCTGTTCCATCAGCCCGCGTGCGCCGACCTTCGCGCCAACATGGGCGCGGCTGCGCACCTGATCCACGGCTCCTCCGACGGGCGCTTTACGGTGACCTACGCGGTGCAGCCGGAGATGCGCGATCAGATCGAGGGCGTGCATTTCCAGTCGGCGGATGTGAACGAACTGCTGAAGCGCTACGACCCCGCAGCGCTGAAGTACGGTTACAACACCCTGCCGGATGGTGAGGAGATTTTCTTTATCCCGAACCCCGCTTTGGGCTTATGGATCGACCGCGAGCGCTTCGCCCGCGAGGGCGGCGCGCTGGCATAGGGGACTTTCTTTACTTTTTCTTAGAAGAAAAAGTAAAACAAAAAGAACTTCTCTTTATTAGCAAGAGGAGTTCTTTTTCTGTAAAGAGTTCTTTTGCTTCTTTTCTTTCAAGAAAAGAAGAGAAGCCTATCGTTTCTTTTCCACTTTTTCCATAAACTTAGCGTTCTCGACGATGAACCGTTCCTGCGTGCCTTCGCCGATCAGGCCGGCTTCGTCGTAAGCGCGGCAGTGGAATACGAGCCGGCGGCGGTCAACTTCGACAAGCTCCGTTTCGCAGCGCACGCGCATGCCGACGGGCGTTGCCGAGAGGTGCTTGACGTCGATGGCGGTGCCGACGGTGGAGAAGCCCTCGTTCAGCAGCTCGCCAACGCTTTCCGCCGCGCAGAGCTCCATGAGCGTAATCATAGCGGGGGTGGCGAAGACCGGCAGGCATCCGCTGCCGAGGACGGCGGCGGTGTTTTCCGTGGTGACCAGCAGGGACTTCTCCCCGCGAATGCCGGGAACGATGGTCTGTTGTTCCATAAAAGACGAACCTCCGAATATAAAAATGCGGCAGTGCCAAAGGATGGCCGAAACGACAAAGAATCGCCCCCGAATCCAGCGGGAGCGGTTCCTTGCGTCAAAAAGGGGAAAAAGGAGAACCGGCCGGTTGCCAGTCCCAAAGTCGAATGCCAGCGCTCAGTAGGAGGCGGCAGCCGATCGGTTCCGTATGAAAAATGGCAGCGGCGCTGAATGCGCGGTTTCGCGTCAGCGCCCGGCGTTGCCGGGAAGGTCGCGTTCGCCAACAGGGCGGGATTGCCTGACGAGAGGCGGGTTTTGAGAGTTTTTGCACGTAGAATACATTATTCGTAGTCTACCACATCTACCCACCGAAATAAAAGCTCTCTTTCTTCGGGTTTTCCTTTTACCGACTGGGAAGCGGCGACAATGGGAATCCATTTTTGCACATACTGCCGCGCGGTGTTGCTCTTTTGGCAAAAGAGGGTAAGGTATTCCTCCGCCGTTTCGGCGTCCCCGGCGAGCGAAAAGAGCAAAAACGTGCGCGCAGCGTCGGCGGAAGCGTTGCCCTGGGTCGCGTGCGACCAGTCGATAATAAACGGCGTACCGTCGTCGCGAATGATGATGTTGGTCGGGTTAAAGTCCCCGTGGCAGAGCTTGTTGTGGCGCGGCATGGACTCCAGACGCGTGTGCAGGTCGTAGCGCGTCGCGGTGGGGAGTTCGGTCTGAAGGATTTTGCGGTTCATCTTGTCCCGAAGCCGCGGCAGCAGCGGGCAGATTTCCCGGTGCATGGCCAGCTGCAGATCCACGAATAGCTCCAGATACTCTTCCTTCTTTTCCGGATACTCTGCCATCAGCTCGGCGAGGGTCTTGCCGGGGATATATTCCATGGTGATGGTCCACTTGCCGTCGATCATGCCGACGCCGTAAAGTTTGGGTACGTGCAGGGAGGTCTCTTCCACGCGCGCGTGGTTGAGCGCCTCGTTGAGCACGTCGGCTTTTCGAAAGCCTTCGCCGAATACCTTGACCACCGTGTCCCCGTCGCGGTAGACGGTCTTGTTTGCGCGAACCGCGATTACATTCGATAGTTCCATAACAGTTCCTCCTTCAGACGGTTTCGTGCGTTCCGTAGTAGGCGTTGAGATACATCTGCTTGATCTCGCTCATGAGCGGGTAGCGGGGATTGGCGCCGGTGCACTGGTCGTCGAAGGCCTGTTCGACCATCGCGTCCAGGCGGGCGAGGAAGTCCGCTTCGTCAATGCCGTAGTCGCGGATCGTCTTTTTGATTCCGACCTTGGCTTTCAGTTCGTCCAGCGCCGCAATCAGCGCTTCGAGCTTATCGGCGTCGGTCTTGCCCTTGCAGCCGAGGTAGTCCGCAACTTCGGCGTACCGCGCGAGGGTATGCGGGTGGTCGTACTGGGAGAACGTGCCCATTTTGGCGGGGACTTCCACGGCGTTGAAGCGCAGTACTTCGTCGATCATCAGCGCGTTGGCGATGCCGTGCGGCAGGTGATGGAACGCGCCGAGCTTATGCGCCATGCTGTGGCAGACGCCGAGGAACGCGTTGGCGAACGCCATGCCCGCCATCGTGGCGGCGTTGCCCATCTTTTCGCGGGCGACGGGGTCGTTCTGGCCGTTGTCGTAAGCGCGGGGCAGATATTCGAAGATCATCTTGAGCGAGCGCAGCGCGGGGCCATCCGTATAGTCGGTTGCCAGCATGGAAGCGTAGGCTTCCAGGTCGTGGGTGACTGCGTCGATGCCGCTCGCGGCGGTGAGGCCCTTGGGTGCGTTCATCATCATGTCCGCGTCCACAATCGCCATATCCGGCATGAGCTCATAGTCCGCCAGCGGGTACTTCACACCCGTGGTTTCGTCCGTAATGACCGCGAACGGCGTGACTTCGCTGCCGGTGCCCGCCGAGGTGGGGATGGCGATAAAATACGCCTTTTCGCCCATCTTGGGGAAGGTGTAAACGCGTTTGCGGATATCCGCAAAGCGCATGGCCATATCGAGGAAGTTCGCTTCCGGATGTTCGTAGAGCACCCACATGATCTTGGCCGCGTCCATGGCCGAGCCGCCGCCGAGGGCGATGATCACGTCCGGCTTGAACGCCGCCATCTGTTTTGCGCCTTCGCGCGCGCAGGCCAGCGTGGGGTCGGGAGCGACGTTGAAGAACGCTTCGTGGACAATGCCCATTTCGTCGAGCTTGTCCGTTACGGGCTTTGTGTAGCCGTTTTCATAGAGGAACGTATCGGTCACGATAAAGGCGCGCCGTTTACCGAGAACATCCTTAAGCTCGCCGAGCGCGACCGGCAGGCTGCCTTTCTTGAAGTATACCTTTTCGGGTGCGCGGAACCAAAGCATATTCTCTCTCCTCTCGGCAACGGTTTTGATGTTTAGCAGGTGCTTGACGCCGACGTTCTCCGAAGTGGAGTTGCCGCCCCAGCTGCCGCAGCCAAGGGTGAGGGAGGGCGTGAGCTTGAAGTTGTACAGGTCTCCGATGCCGCCGTGGGAAGAGGGGGTGTTTACGAGAATGCGGCAGGTCTTCATCCGCGCGGAGAATCTTTCAAGCTTGGCCTGCTCGGTGACGGCGTTGAGGTAGACGCTGGAGGTATGGCCGTAGCCGCCGTCCGCGATTAAGCGTTCGGCTTTGTCCAGCGCTTCGTCAAAGCTATTCGCGCGGTACATGGCCAGCACGGGCGAGAGCTTTTCATGCGCGAACTCTTCCGTGAGCTCCACGCTCTCGACTTCGCCGATGAGAATCTTGGTTGCCTGCGGCACCGCCACGCCTGCAAGCGACGCGATGGCAAACGCCGTCTTGCCGACGATCTTTGCGTTGAGCGCGCCGTTGATGAGGATGGTTTTACGAACCTTTTCGGTTTCTTCGGCGTTCAGAAAATAGCATCCGCGCGCGGCGAACTCTTTCTTTACCTTGGCGTAAACGGAGTCGAGCACGATGACGCTCTGTTCGGAAGCGCAGATCATGCCGTTGTCGAAGGTTTTGCTGTGGATAATCGAGCTCACTGCCAGCAGGAGATCCGCCGTGTCGTCGATAATGGCGGGGGTGTTGCCGCTGCCTACGCCGACGGCGGGCTTGCCGCTGCCGTACGCCGCTTTGACCATGCCCGGGCCGCCGGTAGCGAGGATTAAATCCGATTCCTTCATGGCGAGGTTGGTCAGCTCCAGGCTAGGCGAATCGACCCAGTCGATAATGCCTTCCGGCGCGCCGGCGGCAACCGCCGCGTCGAGCACGATCTTTGCCGCCGCGATGGTGGCGTTCTTTGCGCGTGGATGCGGGCTGATGAGAATGCCGTTGCGGGTTTTGAGCGCAAGCAGCGTCTTAAAAATTGCGGTCGAAGTGGGGTTCGTGGTCGGAATCACGGCGGTGATAACGCCGACGGGTTCCGCAATGCGGACGATGCCGTAGGCCTTGTCCTCTTCAATCACGCCGCAGGTTTTCGTGGTACGGTAAGCGTTATAGATGTATTCGCTGGCGTAATGGTTTTTAATGACTTTGTCTTCCACGACGCCCATGCCGGTCTCTTCCACCGCGAGCTTGGCCAGCGGGATGCGCGCCTGGTTGGCGGCGGTTGCGGCCGCAAGGAAGATTGCGTCCACCTGTTCCTGCGAGAAGGCGGAAAATTCCTTCTGTGCCTCGCGGAGCCGCTTAAACGCGCGTTCCATGGACTCTACGCTGTCGATCGCTTCTCTTACTCTCTGTTGTTTCATACGCTCCATCTCCTCTTGTTTCCTCTTGACGTATCGCGCCTTGATAGGAATGACTGCAAGTCTGTGTTTTGCTTTTAATCGATAATTGTTAATCGATTAATAGCACATTCGCATTTCGTTTCCCTGTGGTTTGCCGGAACAACCGCGTTTTTGCAGTGTTTTCGGCACTTCTGGCATTCGAGGCAGGGAATACTCCTCTTGCTGACTATAGAATATCGTAGAACGGGACAGGTAAGTAGATAGAAATTCGGAATACCGATATATAGATATCGATATAAGAATATCGAAAAAGCGTGAAATAGCGCAAATCCGTCGAATTGCACCCATATTATTGCGCAAACTAAAAAAGCCCGCGAAAGCGGGCGGAAGGAATATTCGATTTACTGGTTGGGGACGGAAGCGGCGGAGGCGCGCAGTTTCTCAAGAAACAGTAAATCCTCCTTCGTCATGCGGTAATTCTCGCGCCAGATGAGCAGGTCGCGAAAGTCGTTTTCCGCCATGTCGCAGCGCTTTTGCACCAGCCCAAAGCATGCCCAGACTTCCTCCGGCTCCGGGGAAACCAGCGCATACGCGCCGTGAACGCTGCCGAGCAGCTCCATTTGGCTGGCGCGCTCAAAGACGGAGATGGTCTTTTTTGCTTCATAGATCTGCGAAAACTGCCTTGCTTCCGCAACGGGCAGGGAGGGAACCGACCAGTCGCCGTAGAGAATCTCCGTATATGGCGCAAGGTCGTCTGCATTGACGCTTGCCTGTTGAGAAAGCGGGTGCGTGCGGCTCATGAGCGCCGCGCGGCTATAACTGCGGATGGTTTCGTGCTTTAACCCGCGCTCGGTGAGTTCTGCGAGGAAATACTTTTTGTAGTGCATCTGGCAGCGGACGATGCCGAGGTGGTTGACTTCGTTGGAAACGCTCTTGATGACCCGCATGGGCCCGCTTTCCCGGTAGAAAAAGCCAATATCCGCGTCCGGGCCGATTTCGCCCACCAGCGCGGAGAACGCGCGGCTGATATAGCCCGCGCGCGGCGCGCAGAGATCAAAGCGCAGCTTGCGGTCGTTGGCGGGATGATACAGCGCCTCCATCTCGGCAACCTGCGCAAGGATGGCGCGCGCGTAGCTTAAAAACTCCCGCCCTTTTTCGGTGGGAACCACGCCCTTTGCCGTGCGGTCGAAGATGGCAATGCCGATATCGTCCTCCAGCTCGCGGATGGCCTTGCTGAGGTTGGGCTGGTTCATATACAGGTTTTCGGCGGCCTTGCTGATGGAGCCGGTTTTTTCCACTTCGACGGCGTATTTCAGCTGCAGCAGGTTATTCATGGGGCTTCTCCTTTCGAGGGGGGACGGGCGCGCTACTTCACCCGCATGGCGCGCCCCGCGCGGCGGAAGGCGGCTTCGTCCAGCGTTTCTCCGTTCAGCACGCAGACGCCGTTGATAAACACGCGCTCGATACCGAAGGCTTTCGGCTGATCGGGAACGCCGTTCTTGAGCGCTTGCTCGTCAAACACGGTCAAATCGGCGTAGTATCCGGGCTTGATCAGGCCGCGGTGCTCCAGCGAGAAACGCTCGGCCACCGCGCCGGTCATCTTGCGGATGGCGCCCGGCAGGGTATCCCCCTTGCCGTTGAGGGAGAGATGCAAAAACTTCGGGAAGCAGTCGTAGATGGCGGGATTCTGCACGCCGTGCTCTTCCACCCAGGCGTCGGTCATATACAACACGTTCGGGTGGCGGCTCAGGCTCGTGATGATCTGAGGCGTACTGTAGGGCCCCATGTTTACGCGGCCCGCAAAGTTGCTTTCCTCGCAGAGCATGCAGTAGGCGTCCAGATCGTTCATGCCGCGCTCTTTTGCTATCTCGTGCACGGTTTTGCCTTCGTAGTCTTCATACCCCGGCCCGATATAGGCAATTTGAATATCGTTGAACCCAAAGCCGAGCAGCACGATGGAAGCGTTTGCCAGCACGCGGAAGCGGGACTTATTGACGAACTTGCGCTTGTCCTCTTTTGAAAGCGCCTGATACCAGGTCGGCATGACGACGGTGATGACCGACACGCCGCAGATTTCGCTGTAGATATCAAACATGGCGTCCACGCCGTTTTTGCGCATGCGCTCAATAATCTCCACGAGTTCGTCCTTGCATTTGAACGAGCTTTTGCCAACGAAAATTGCGTGGGAATACTGGAGTTTGACATTCAGGCCGCGGGTAACCTCCTCCAGCTCGTCCAGCGCGCGCAAGAGGTGCGGCCGTCCCAGTAGCTCCGGATACGCCATGGAAACGGCGGAGCAGGCGCGCGGGTGCACCGTCAGCGGGCGGTTGTAACGCGCGCAGAGCTCGGCTACCTTGCGCAGTTCCTCTTTCGGTGCGTAGATGCCGGGTTCGTACATCAACCCCAGCGAAACGCCGCACGCGCCTTGCTGCAGGCTTTCTTCCAGCAGGGCGAGCATGCGCTCCGTCTCCGCAGGGTCGAGCGCGCAGCTGTCGTAGCCCGTAACGCTGGCGCGTGCCGAGCAGTGGCCGACGAGGGAAGCGATGTTGAGCGGCGTGTTTTGGTCGATGGCGTCGAACAGCGCGCCCGCGGAGGGATACTCCCCCGTAAGGTCGTGCATATGGAAGAGCCCCGCGCCGATCTTGTCCTTATAAGGGCTTTCCGGTTCGAAACCCGTCATGGAAAGCCCGCAGTTGCCGGTGATAAACGAAGTGATGCCCTGGCGCACGAACGGCTCGAAATAGCGGTTCGGCTCGCGCTTTGCCGCAAACCAGTCGTTATGCGAGTGCGCGTCGATAAAACCGGGCGAAACGGACTTTCCGCCGAGGTCGATTACTTCCGCGTCCTCCGCCTTAATCTGCGACCAAACGTCGAGAATGCGGTCGTCCTGAATCAGTATGTCGCCGCTGAACGCATCCGTTCCCGTGCCGTCGTAAATGCGGCAATTTTTGAGTAATCTCTTCATTCTCTAAAAACCTCTCATCCCAATACTTTAGAATACCATATCGCGCTAAAAAATTGAAGTTCCGCTTGCAGAAGGCAAATCTGTTCGCAAGGCGGGGAGAGGTTCCTTAAGCGGGATTTGCAGAAAGATGTTGACAAGGTGTTATGACATGTCTACAATAGTAGATGCATAAACTGCAGCAGTAGACACAACATGCAAGCCCGCGTTTTTGGACGGCGGACGGCAAAAGGAGTGTACAAGATGAAAGAAACGCTTTCCCGGCACGAATGGGTGATCATGGAAACGCTCTGGCAGCACGCGCCGCTGTTCCTATCCGACTTGATGAGCGCGATGGAGACGAGCGTGGACTGGAACCGTTCGAGCTATTTAACGTATCTCAAACGCATGACGGACAAAGGCTATATCGGCTACGATACCGTGCGCGGAAGCCGCCGGTATGTGCCCCTGATCCGGCGTGAGGACTGCGTGGCGGCGGAGAGCGCGGCCATGCTGGAAAAAATGACCGGCAAAAGCGCCAAGCTGTTTTTAGTCAGCCTTGTGGAAAAGAGCGGCCTGGACGAAAGCGACCGCGCGGAACTGCAGGCGCTGATTGCGCGCCTTGGCGAAGGGCAAAAGGAGGGCGGGAGCAAATGAACATCCCGCAAACGCTTCTGGAGATCTCGGCGTATGCCGCGGCGATCTTCCTGGCCATCCTCTTGTTCCGCATGCTGTTTAGAAAGAGCCTTTCACCCGCGGTGAAATACGCGCTGTGGTTTCTGTTGATTGCGCGCTTGCTCCTGCCGGTGACGCTCGACACGGGATTCAGCCTGTTTTCCGTTCCGGTGCAGGACACTCTGTATGCCGCAACTGCGCCAAAGGAACAACCCGCCACGCAGTCCGCTCCGAGCGCCGACACGGCGGCGGCGGAGCAGGCGGCTGCACCTGCGCAGGCCAACGGGACGAACACAGGCAGGAGCGCGCTGACGATCAATCAGGTTTTACCGGCGGTCTGGCTCACAGGCGTTGCGCTGGTCGGCGGCTGGATGGGAGTCGCGTACGCCATGCTGCGCCGCAAAATCCGAAAAAACGCGGCGGAACCGAGCGCACGGCTTAGTTCGCTGCTGACGGAAGCCAAGGCGGAAACGGGCGTTTATGATTACTGTAACGGAGGTTCAGCTGGCTTCCATCATCGTCAGCAGCGAGCGCATGAGCGAATCGGCGGCAATTGACTACTCCGGCGATACGGGACGACTCGTGCCCGTTTGGGAGGTTATTTGCGCGGAAAGCAATCCGGAGGGAACCTTCTGGCGTTCGTATGTGCTTCCGTTTACCGCAATCGACGGGTTTGCGCTCACGCGGCAGGAGTAGAAAAAAGCATAGAGAAAAACTTCTTTCTCTCCACGCCGTGATTGACGGGGCGGGTAAGAGGCGATATAATACGGCTAAATGAATAGCGTGCGATTCTGCGCCGGAGACGGCGCCGGCACATTCGGAAACGGAAACAATGCGCCGAGGGAATACGGATGAAATTTCCGAGCTACCCCAGTAACCGTGAAGCTGACGAACGGACACAAACGAGCCACTGCTGCCAACAGCGGGAAGGCGTCCAAGTAGGATGAAGCCAAGCCGGGAGACCTGTTACCGCATGATATGCTCCTGGGGTGGAGTGAAGCTATGCGGCGGAGAAAAACGCAGGTATTTTTTCATTGCTCCTCTCACAAGAGTGGAGCAATTTTTGTTATGCTCCTTCCTCTCTATTCATTAAAGTACATCCAAAGAGATTTGAAAGGAGTCCCCAAAAGAAATGAAAGTCAAAAAAACACTCGCCATCCTTCTTGCGCTGCTGACGGCGCTGATTGCGTTCTCCGGCTGCGCAGCAGCCGAACCCGCCGGCGCGGAACCGGTCGCCGTCCCAACGGAAACCGCCGAAGCAGTCGCCGAACCCACAGCGGAAGCAACTGCCGAACCCATTGCTGTAACGGATATGACCGGGCGTGAAATCACGCTGGACGCGCCCGCCACGCGCGTGGTAGCGCTCACGGCGGCGGACTGCGAAATCCTCTACGCCATCGGCGCGGGAGCGACTCTGGTCGGCCGCGGCGAATACTGCGATTACCCGGCGGAAGTTTCCGAAGTACCCGCCGTGCAGTCCGGCATGGAGACCAATCTCGAGCAGATCATTGCCCTTGAGCCGCAGGTGCTGATTATGAGCACCATGGCGCAGACCGAAGAGCAGGTCGCGTCGCTGGAAGCGGCGGGCATCAAGGTTGTCGTTTCCGACGCGCAGAATATTGAAGGCGTGTACACCGCCATTGCGCTCATCGGCACGCTGACGGGAAAATCCGCCGAAGCGCAGACGGTGATTGACGGCATGAAGGAAACGTTTACCGCTCTTGCTGCGCGCGCTTCCGAACTGGAAGGCAAATCGGTCTACTTTGAAGTCTCTCCGCTGCAGTACGGCCTCTGGACGGCGGGCAGCGGTACGTTTATGGATGAAA
Source organism: Christensenellaceae bacterium (assembly GCA_963674535.1). Classification (GTDB taxonomy): domain Bacteria; phylum Bacillota; class Clostridia; order Christensenellales; family CAG-138; genus UBA7703. The sequence goes on from OY771363.1 coordinate 3,545,015, forward strand.
TTGCCACCATGCTGGGACTGACCAACATCTTTGCCGATCTTTCGGGCTGGGCGGAGATTTCCGAAGAGCAGGTCTTGGAGCGCAACCCGGATATCATCGTGACCATTGCCATGTACTTTGGCGAAGGCCCGAAGCCGGTCGATGAAATCCTCTCCCGCACGGGCTGGCAGGACGTTACCGCCGTCAAGAACGGCGATATCCTGAACCTTGCCAACAACGAGCTTTCCCGCCCGGGCCCGCGTTTGGCGGAGGGCGCGCAGGCGCTGTTTGACTTTGCGCTGGCTTCCATTGCACAGGACAATGCCGCGTAACCGCATTCGTAAACAAGGGGACGCATCCGCGTCCCCTTCATCCCTTTCCTCTGCCGCCAAGAGCGGCGGCTACAGCGCGGCGCAGATCGCGCTGTTTTCGCTTGCCGCGTTTGCAACCCTGTTGTTCTGCGTTTCCACCGGCAGCGTCGGCATTCCCGTTTCCGAAACGTTTACCGTCATCTGGAACGCCGTTTTCGGCCTGCCGCAGCCGGATTCCATGGCGGTTTCCATCATCCTTTCCGTGCGCCTGCCGCGCGTGCTGTGCGTAGCGCTCACGGGGGCGTCTCTCTCGCTCTGCGGCGCGGCCATGCAGGGCTTGCTCCGCAACCCGCTCGCGGACGGCAGCACGCTGGGCGTTTCCAGCGGCGCGTCGCTCGGCGCGGTGCTCGCCATTGCGTTCGGCATTACGATTCCGAGCCTCCCGTTTGCGGGAACGATGGTGCTGGCGATGGGGTTTGCGTTCCTTTCGCTGGTGATCATCCTTTCGCTTGCGTACAAAATTGATTTTTCGCTTTCCACCAATACGATCATCCTCGTGGGCGTGATCTACTCCATGTTCGTTTCGAGCATCCTTTCGCTCGTGATTACATTTGCTTCCGACCACCTCAAGAGCATTACGTTCTGGACGATGGGCTCGCTGCTCGGCGCAAGCTATAACAACGCGCTTGTGCTTTTGGTGGCTCTCATCGTCTGCGGCGCGATTATTTTACGGTATGCGCGCGAACTCAACGCTTTTTCTATTGGCGAGGACAACGCGCGGCATATCGGCGTGCCGGTGCGCAAGGTGAAGTTTCTGCTGCTTGTTTGCGCTTCCGCGCTGATCGGCGTCTGCGTTTCCATTGGCGGGAGCATCGCGTTTGTGGGGCTTGTGACGCCGCATATGGCGCGCATGATCGTTGGCCCCGACCATCAGCGGCTCCTGCCCGCGTCGGTCTTTGGCGGGGCGGTGTTCCTCATGCTGGCGGACCTCGTTGCACGCGTGATCCTCAACCCCCTCGAACTGCCCATCGGGGTGGTGACGTCGCTCATCGGCGCGGTTCTGTTTATCGTCATTTTTTATCGTTCGAGGAGGGTCCGCGCATGACGCTGCTCGAAGCTAAGGATTTAACCGTGCGCTACGGCGCGCTGACCATACTGGACAAGGTAAGCTTTTCGCTGGAGGAAGGCGACTGGCTTATGCTGGTCGGCCCCAACGGCGCAGGTAAAAGCACGGTCGTCAACGCCGTTTCGCAGGGCGCGCCCTACACGGGCGAGGTGCGCTGCCTCGGCAAGGACGTTAAGCGCTGCCGCGCGGGTGAGCTGGCAAAGTGCCTGGGCGTTCTGTCCCAAACGCACACGGTGGGCTACGCGTTTACCGTGGAATCGGTTGTTCGTCTGGGGCGGTATGCGTATTCCCCGGGCGTGTTCGGCGGCAGCCGGGACGAGGACGACGAGGCCGTCCGCCGCGCGCTGGAACTGACCGGAATGACGGCGTTTGCGCGTCAAAGCGTGCTCACCCTCTCCGGCGGGGAACTGCAGCGGACGTTTCTGGCACAGCTGTTTGCGCAGAACCCGCGCGTGCTGATTCTGGATGAACCCACCAACCACCTCGACCTCGTCTACCAAAAGCAGGTGTTCGAACTGATTGCAAGCTGGCTTAAAACGCCGGGGCGCGCGGTGGTTTCCGTTGTGCACGATTTGAGCCTGGCTAAGGCTTACGGCACGCGCGCGCTGCTGCTCAACCACGGCAAAACGGTTGCACAGGGAACGCTGGAGGAAGTTTTTACGGCCGAACACCTCGACGCCGCGTACGATATGAACGTATCCGAATGGATGCGAACCATGCTCGCCCAATGGCCCGAAGAACAATAACATCATCCCTGCGGCAGGAATGCCGTATTCAAATTACGGCGGTCAGCCGAAAGGAACTATCATGAACGTTCAAAAACTCAACAGCCAGATGCATCCTCTTGACGAAGCCGCCATGCGATTAACCAAAGCGCGTTGGGACAGCATTGCAAAACCCGTCGGCAGCCTCGGCCAGCTCGAAGAGCTAATCGTCCGCATTGCCGGGATTCAGCGCGGCGAGCCGAATATCGACAAGCGGGGCGTACTCGTGCTCTGCGCCGATAACGGCGTCTGCTGCCAGGGCGTTGCTTCCACGCCTTCGGAGATCACCGCCGTGATGGCTGGGTTTATCGCCCAAAAGCGCTCGTCCGTCTGCGTAATGGCACGCTGCGCCAATGCGGACGTCATTCCCGTGGATATGGGCATGCTCACCACCGTACCGGAAGCGGCGCTGCTCGAACGCAGGATCGCCAGCGGAACGGCGGATATGACGCTAGGCCCCGCAATGACGCGCGCGCAAGCCGAGCAGGCGATAGAAACGGGCATTGAACTTGTCCGCTCCTGCAAGGAACAGGGCTACCGGATTCTTGCGACCGGGGAAATGGGCATTGGCAACACCACGACCTCCAGCGCAATTGCGTCCGTTCTGCTCTCGCGCGATCCGTACGAAATGGCAGGGCGCGGCGCGGGACTCAGCGACGAAGGGCTGGAAAAGAAGATTTCCGCCATCCGCCGCGCTATCGAAGTCAACCGGCCCGACCCGGAGGACGCGCTGGACGTGCTGGCAAAACTTGGCGGGTTCGACATTGCGGGGCTCTGCGGCGTGTTTCTCGGTGGGGCGCTCTATGGCGTACCCGTCCTGATTGACGGCTTTATCAGCGCGGTGGCGGCGCTCGCCGCGGTGCGGCTCTGTCCGAACGCGGGGGCGTATCTGCTGCCGAGCCATGCTTCCGCCGAACCCGCCGCCAAACACGTTCTCGACGAACTGCGGGTTCTGCCCGTTCTCCACGCGAATATGCGCCTTGGCGAAGGCACGGGCGCGGTGGCGGTGCTGCCGCTGTTGGATATGGCACTGGCGGTCTACCGCGAGCTGATGACGTTTGCCGATATCGGCATGTAAAGGAATTCTTTTGCTGCTTTTCTTTTAAAGAAAAGCAGAGGAAAAGAAGTTTTAGGGGGAGGCGAGCGAATTGCGAATCCTGCTGACCGGCGGCTCCGGCTCCGGCAAGAGTACCTTTGGCGAAGCGCTCGCCGCGCGGCTGCCGAAGCCCAGAACCTATATCGCCACCATGCGTCCGTTCGAAGGCGAAAGTGAGGAAAAGATACTGCGCCATCAATTCCAGCGCGCGGACAAAGGCTTTTCCACCATCGAGCGGGAAACGGACCTTTCCGGCGTGCGCCTGCCCGCGCACGGAACGGCACTGCTGGAGTGCGTCTGCAACCTCGCCGCAAACGAGATGTTCGACGAAGCGGGCAGCATCCGCCCCGGCGCGGAGGGTGCGATCCTTAGCGGCATTGAAACGCTGAGCGGGCAATGCGAAACGCTGATCGTCGTGACAAACGACGTCGGCAGCGACGGCGGGGGATACGACGAGAGCACTATGCGGTATGTCGATCTGGTCGGTCACGTCAACCGCGAACTGGCCAGGCGGTTCGACTGCGTTTGCGAGCTGGTCTGCGGCATTCCGCTCGTTATAAAGGGGGAATTGCCGTGAGAATATTACGTTCTATCGCGACGGCCTTTTTATTGTTCAGCCGCGTTCCCATGCCGAAGGTGGAATGGAAGTCGGAGAACATGCGTTTTGCGCTTGCCGCGCTACCGCTGGTCGGGGTGCTGACCGGCTTTGTTCTTTGGGGCTGGGCTTGGCTTTGCGGCGCGCTGTCGATTGGCGGTATCCTGTTTGCCGCGGGCATGACGCTGCTGCCGCTACTCGTCTCCGGCGGAATCCATCTGGACGGCTTTTGCGACACGGTGGACGCGCTGGCGAGCCATGCGGAGCCGGAGCGCAAACGCGAAATTCTGAAGGACCCGCATGCGGGCGCATTTGCGGTGATTGGCGTTTGCGCGTATCTTTTGGCGAGTTTTGCGCTCTATACGGAGCTTCCGAATGAGAAATCCACAATTTTGCTTGCGTGTCTGATTCCGGTGCTGAGCAGGTCGGCTGGCGCGCTGGCGAGCTTTGGCACGCTGTCGGACGGCGCGGGGCTGCTGCACACGATGCGCTCTTCAGCAGACCGGCGAGCGGCGGTGGCGATTCTCGCGGTCTGGTGCGCGTTGAGCGTTGCGGGACTGCTCCTGCTCTCTCCGCTCACGGGCGGGGTTATGGCATTGATTGCCGCTCTTTGCGCCGTTTTGACAGTTCGTATGTCTAGGCGTCAGTTCGGCGGCATGAGCGGGGATCTCGCGGGGTTCTGCATTCAAATCTGCGAACTCGGTATGCTCTGCGGACTGATCGTTGTGCAAAAGGCGGTTTTATTATGATTTTGGTGATCGGCGCGCGCGCTTCCGGCAAGCTCGAGTATGTAAAATCTTTGGGGTATTCGGATTCGGATATTGCAAACGGCGTGCTCGACGGGCGCAAGGTAGTGTATAATCTACAAAACGTCGTATTTCGCGACCCCGAAAACGCGCCGAACCTGCTGGACGAACTCCTGCAAAAAGAGGTCGTCGTCTGCGACGAGGTCGGCAGCGGCGTGATTCCGCTCGAACGCAGCGAACGCCTCGCGCGGGAAGCGACGGGCAGGCTCTGTATTCAACTGGCAAAGCGCGCAAACCGCGTTGTCCGGCTCGTCTGCGGCTTAGCGACGGTCATCAAGGAGTAACTTACAGCATGGAAATCATCCTTCTGCGGCACGGCAAAACGGCCGCGAATCTGGACAACCGCTATAACGGTCGCACGGACGATCCCCTCTGCGAGGAGGGCCTGCGGGAAGCCAACGCGGCCAAACGGTACCCTCTGTTTACGCATGTATACGTCAGCCCGCTGCTTCGCGCGCGGCAGACGGCGGCAATCTGCTTTCCCAACGCCGAGCAGATCGTGGTAAACGATTTGCGCGAAATGAACTTTGGCGACTTTGAAGGCAGAACCGCCGAGGAGATGGAGCACGATTCCGCTTATTGCACCTGGGTTGCGGGCAACTGCCTGGACGCCTGCCCCAACGGCGAAAGCGTGCCTCAGTTTGCGCGCCGGGCGGTGGAGGCGTTTGCCTGGGTCGTCGGGGACGCGGCAAAACGCGGCTTAAAGCAGATTGGCGTCACAGCGCACGGCGGGGTTATCATGGCGGTGATGTACAGCTTTACGCATTCGGATCGATCGTATTACGACTGGTATGTGCAGAACTGCGGCGGCTTTCGGCTCGTGCTGGACGAATCCAGTTGGGTGGGCGGCAAGCCTGGGTTTATTACCTACGAGCGTTTCGGTGAGGCGGGGGACAGCCAGTCCATGCTTGTTGGGGACAACAAATCTTAAAAACGGTGTTCTACCTAACAATTGGTTAAGCGCAAAGGAAAGCGCAATTTGGAAACGCTGTTCTACCTAACAATCGCTCAAACATAAAGGAAAACATCATTTGAAAACGCTATTCAACCTCACGACCAGCCCAAACGATATGGAGCGCTTTTCAACCCGCGCGGAACTGCTCGCGTTGATGGAAGGCTTCGACGGCGTGGAACTGCTGGTCTGCGAGGAGGACGAGAGGAACATCGTTCCCAAAGAGCGCGTGTACGGAATCCACATGGGGTATTTTCCGTACTGGCTCGACTTCTGGCGCGGCAACGAAGCGGCGCTGATAAACGAGTTCGGCTCGCTGGAAGTTTGCGAGCGGTATTACGGCGGCTCGACGCGGAAAGCGCTGCTGAACCGTTTTCGCGGAGACTTGGCGGCGGCGGAAGCGTACGGCGCGGAGTATGTGGTGTTCCATGTTTCCGACGCGTCGATACAGGAATCGTTTACGGGCAAATATACGCATTCCGCCGAGGAAGTTATCGACGCTTCCTGCGAGCTGCTGAATAAACTGTTCGACGGCGCATCCTACCGTCCCGCGCTGCTGCTGGAAAATCTCTGGCAGCCGGGGCTGACCTTTACCGACCCTGCGCTGACGCGGCGGTTGCTCGACGGCGTTGCGTACGAAAACACGGGCTTCATGCTCGATACGGGGCACCTGTTCCATACCAACGAATCCATCCGCACGCAGGAAGAGGGGCTGGCGTATATCAACGCGATGCTCGACTCTCACGGCGCGCTGATTGAGCGCATCCGCGGCGTGCACCTGCACCAGTCGATCACGGGGGACTACTGCCGGAACTTCCGCGCGCACCCGCCCGCGCTCAAACCCACCTATGAGGAACGCGCCTGGCAGATGTTTGAGCATGCGTTCAAGGTGGATTTGCACCGGCCGTTCACCTGTCCCGGCGTGCGTGAGCTGATCGAGCGCATTTCCCCGGACTACCTGACGTTTGAGTTCATCACGGAGAACACTTCTCAGCACAAAGCGTTTTTACAGGAACAAAAGCAGGCGCTCGCCAAATAGCGAACGCCTGTTTTATAATAGTAAGGCTTACGAGTCGATACGATCACGCGGCTGTGCGAAAATAGAATCCTGTCAGGAGTTGCAAAGACCGGCAAAATACGTCTAGTTACGACCATAGAAACGAAAAGACCCGTCGAAGACGGAAGAAAAAACTCCAGGAGGATTTGATGTGAAGAACATCTTGATTGTTGATGACGACGTTTTCATCGGCAATATGCTTGAGGAAACGCTTAGCAACAAAGGCTACTCTGTGACAAGGGCGTACTCTGGTACAGAGGCGTTACTGCTGCTGACATCCAGTAAGCCGGACTTAATTTTGCTCGATTTGATGCTGCCGGGGCTGTCGGGAGAAGAAGTATTGCGACAGATCAAGGCTATCCCGGTCATCGTCATAAGCGCAAAGTCCGGCATTGACGATAAGGTCGGCTTGCTGCTTGGCGGGGCGGTTGATTACATTACAAAGCCCTTTGATATGAAAGAACTCCTTGCTAGAATTGCAGTGGGGCTTCGTAATTCAGTTCCAACTGAAAACACGAACCTGACTTTCGTGGATATCAGGCTGGATACCGTTCTTCATACGGTCACAATCGGCGAAGAAGAGGTAAAACTGACGCGAACCGAGTTCGCTATTCTGAAACTGCTCATGCTGAATCCCGCGCAGGTTGTCACCAAAAATCTCTTACTCGAACGCATCAGCGCAGATACGCCGGATTGTACGGAAAGCTCGCTGAAAACGCATGTTAGCCATTTAAGAAGCAAACTCCGCGAAACAACGGACACAGACTATATAGAGGCTGTGTGGGGGATTGGCTTTAAAATGAAATGCTGAAATCTCAACCGTATCTCAACGTTGCCGTATCCGTTTTCTCAACCGTTAGCCGGTAGAATACAGGCATAAAGCATGATTTCATGCTAACAGGAGGTTGCGAGTGGAGTATATATTGACAACCGATGCTTTATGCAAGCAATATGGGCATTTCAAGGCATTAGACGGATGTTCGCTGCACGTTCCGAAAGGGGCTATCTACGGCTTCGTTGGGAAAAACGGCGCGGGTAAGACGACTTTGATCAGGCTGATCAGCGGGCTGCAGGCACCATCTTCGGGCGGATACTCGTTGTATGGCGTTTCTGACAAGGACAAAGAGATTATCAAACCGCGCAGACGAATTGGCGCAGTCATAGAGACGCCGTCCGTTTATCTTGATATGACGGCGGAAGAGAACTTAAAAGCGCAGTACCGTATCCTTGGGCTGCCATCCTGTGATGGAATGTCAGTGCTTTTATCTCTGGTAGGATTACCGAATACCGGCAAAAAGAAGGTAAAGGACTTTTCGCTCGGTATGAAGCAGCGATTGGCAATTGCTGTTGCGCTCTGCGGCGATCCGGATTTTCTCGTGCTGGATGAGCCGACGAACGGCCTTGATCCGCAGGGTATTATAGACATAAGGGAGTTGATATTGAAGCTCAACCATGAGCATCAGATCACCGTTCTTGTTTCCAGTCACTATCTTGGCGAGCTTTCAAAGATTGCCACCCATTACGGTTTTATTGACTACGGACATATCGTAAAAGAAATGAGCGCCAAAGAGCTTGAAACTGCGTGCAGAAAGTGTATGCGCATGGAAGTATCTTCTACAAAGGTTCTTGCACGCGTGCTTGATAAAATGGGCATTGAGTATAAAATCATTTCCGACACGACCGCAGATATCTTTGAAGAGGTGAAGATAACTCCGCTTACATTGGCACTATCGGAACATAACTGCGAAGTCGTTTCCATCAAGGAACGGGACGAAAGTTTGGAGAGCTATTATATAGCCATTGTCGGGGGTGATCAGAATGCATAACCTTTTATCTCTAGGCTTTTATCGTCTTTGGCGTGACAAAGTATTTTGGCTCGGAGTAACTGCCGCGCTTTTAACTTCAGTCATCTCTATGGCTTTGGCTGTGAAGAGCGCTGCCGCGATGACGGCGGAAGGCTACGGCCCCTATTCGCTTGACGAATACTATTTCAGCATGACTCCGTTTTCCATCCTGTTTTGCGCTGTCTTTGCGAGTATGTTTATCGGAACAGAATACAGCGAAGGCACCATGCGAAATAAAATTGTTGTCGGTCATACCCGCGCACAAATCTACGTATCGAATTATGTAATTTGCCTTGTTGCCGGATTATGCTTTATGGCTGCATTGCTTGCAGGCGGCTTAATTGGTATTCCAGCTCTGGGGGTATGGAAGATAGGCCTGAAAGGCGCGTTGGTCTATATTGCGATTTCGTTTCTGTACACAGCTGCTATAACCGGCTTGTTTACACTTCTTTGTATGCTCACTTCAAACAAAGCCGTGGCGATCGTTTTATCTGTTTTAGCTGCGCTCGCCTTCATAATTCTGACGGGCACGCTGCCTTCTAACGCGCTGGGGCAGCCGGAGTTCTTCCAAACAAGTGTTGTAACGGCCGAACCACTAGCGAACCCGCTGTATGTAAGCGGACTTAGGCGCGTATTCTATCAATTGATACTGGACTGCCTGCCAGGCGGACAAGCGATTCAAGTTGCCAACATGGAAATTAAACGCCCGCTGCTCTCCATTCTTTCATCCGTTGTCATTTTGTTAGGCTCAATACTGATCGGTTTGGTTGCATTCAGGAAAAAAGATATTAAGTAGAGGAGAGAAACGCGATATGCTGCCTTGGATTCTGTGCGGCGTTCTTCTGCTCGCAGTCGCTGTACTTGCTGTTCGAAACATACAGTTTAAAAAGAGCATGGATGAAATCTGCGCGGAGTTCAAGGCGCATCTTGCCATCGATACAAACACTTTAATCTCCCTGCGCGCTGGAGATGCGCACGCAAGGCGGTTAGCATCGGAAATCAATGTTCAATTAAGGTTGCTTCGTAAACAACGAAACAATTATCTCAATGGAGAACGAGAGCTGAGAGATGCAATCTCGAATATTTCCCATGATTTGCGAACCCCATTAACTGCAATTTTCGGCTATCTGGATTTGCTGGAAAATGAGGAAATGAGTGAAAACGCAGCGCGTTATGTATCTTACGTTCGAAACAGAGCGGAAGTTATGAAGCAACTCACAGAGGAGCTTTTCCGTTACGCTATCTTGCCGACGCAGGACGAGCTGGAACTTGAAGCGGTTTGCGTAGATTCCGTCATTCAAGATTGTGTTGCCGCGTGTTATCCGCTGTTGATCGAACGCGCAATTTCGCCTGATGTTCAAATACCCGAGCATCCTGTTTGGTGTTTATTGAATAGAACAGCAGTTTCAAGAGTGTTCGGCAATGTTCTGAACAACGCTTTGCAGTACAGCGATGGCGATTTGGAAGTGGTTCTCCATAGCAGCGGAGAGATCGTTTTTTCAAATACCGCATCCCGGCTGGACGAAGTACAAGTCGGGAAACTATTCGACCGCTTCTTTACCGTCGAAGCGGCACAAAACTCCACAGGGCTGGGGCTGTCAATTACAAAGATGCTTGTAGAGCGAATGGGTGGAGCAATTTCCGCGAAACATGCAGACGGACGGTTCAGTATCTGCATCGCATTTCCCGTGATCGGCACGGAGAAGTAGGGGTTTGCATAGAGAAAGCGCTCACGAATGGTTTGATTCGTGAGCGCTTTGTTGAAGCGGGGCGGAACTTTGCTTGTTAAGTTTTTTCTAAACTGCTCCGCACAGGGGCAAGCTCCTGAGAACCCCATGGGAAAAGTGGGGTTTCCAAAGGGGTGTATACCCCTTTGGCGGGGTGCGGGGCGGAGCCCCGCCGTTTCCCCAGACCGTTCCCAATTTACGCCTGAATAATCTTCGCCTTCTGCAGCGCTAGCACGAGCACGGGGATGATCACAAGCTGGATGACAATGCCCGGCAGCGCGGTGACGAACGCGGATGTTGCCCAAATGGCAAGCGAGTACTCACCCGCGCGGAAGATCAGCGCGTTGAGCGCGCCGAACGTGATTCTGCCCAGCAGCATGGCGCAAACGAGCGCAATGTACACGTCCAGCATGGGCTTGCCGGTCTTGACGAACTGCTTGATCAGCCCCGCGGTAAAGCCGTAGACGGCGAGCTCGCAGAGCATGCTGGGCAGGTAGGCCATCGGCGGCATGCCGGTGATGAGGCTGGAGAGCAGCGGCGTGAGCACCCCGCAGGCGAGGCCGAACGGCCAGCCGCAGATCAAACCGCAGAGCAGAACGGGGATGTGCATGGGCAGAAAGATACTGCCGGCGTTGGCAACGGAGTGGAACGCCACCGGCAGAACGACACCGAGAGCAACGCAGAGCGCGGCGAGCACGAGCCGCTTGGTTTTGGTCATGGACTGAGACTGGGTCATGATGATATTACTCCCTTCAAACATGAAAAATAGCCATAAAGGCGCGCTCGACTGGGTCGGAGCGAAAGCCTTCATGGCTATATTGCGTCATTGGAATGGGGAACTTTGTTTATCTGCAGATAAACGCTACCGTGTCAGTTTAGCGGAAGAGACCCGCCGCTGTCAAGCAAAACGAAGTATAACGTTAGCGCTCGGCGCGACAGAACGCTTCCACCTCGTCCACTGCGAGCGCGATTAAGTCCTTGACGGACTGGGACGAAGCGCCGACGATGACGTTTTTGCAGAGGTTCATGGGTATCAAGAGCCGTTCCGCCGGGCTCTGGCCGACCGCGACGGCCATGGCGGGGGAGATTTCGCCCATCATGGAGTCCGCAATGACGATGCCGAGCGGGCCTACGATCAAGTCCGCCGTGCGGCAGTTGACGATCACGGCGTTTGCGCCCGTGCCGCCGCGCGTTGCGCCCGCTTTCATCATGGTGCTGGTGGCAATGCTGTTGGTGCCGACGGCGGCGATGTCCGCCTCCGGCAGGCGCGCGCGGATGCCTTCTATGATCTGCCTGCCGATTCGGCCACCCTGGCCGTCGAGTACGAGAATGGTCACTGGTTTCATGCCGGATGCCCCTTTGATGTTGTTCCACTTATCATATCATATCGCGTGGAAAAAACCCATTCTGCAAGGTGCTTCCAGTTCAGAACACAAGGTACGCTACAAACGCGCACAGCAAAACGAGCAGGCAGAACGCAAGCAGCATCGTCTGCAAGCACCCGCCGCCGCGCTTGCCGCCGCCGTTGCCTTTTTTGCCTGAGCTCTCCTCCACCGCCTGCATATAGTGGACGTATCCTTCGGTGCCTTTCCCGAAGTAGCCGTAGTCGTCAGCCATACGGATTCCTCTTTTTCTAGCTACAATTGTCGATTTGCGCTACTTTCCCTTACGTTTTCCCTTGAACATACGTCCAGCGAGGGGTGAGACGAACCCCGCCAAAAACAGGCTGGTTCGCCGATAGGCACGCTGATAAGTGATTTCTTTTCGTTGCTCACGTTTGAGCTGGCGTTGGTCGTTGGTTTGCATATTTACTCCTTAACTAGAACAGATATTTGAAAACGAGCCTTGATCCGTTTCCTTTCGGAGGCTGTTCAATAACAGTGTATTTATAATCGCCCTTCAGTGTTCTCATTGCGTTGCAGACGGTTGGCATTGCACGATCCATTCCAAGAGCTGAATGAATTTCGCCAGAACGGATATAAAGCTCATGTAACATATTTTGCTTTGCTTTTTGTATTAAACCTTGTATGTACGCGCGTACTTCATCGGTGGAAACATTTTTCCCTTGAGATCGCATAGCGGGTTTGACTCTTTCTGAAAAGTCATGCTCAATCCTCCGGCTTACTGCAACTGGCTGATATTTCTCTCCATCCGTGCGTAGTGCGGAATTATACATAGGATTGAAATACCCAATCAACTGGGCTTCGATCCTTTGATAATAAGGAGTTGTCAAGAAAAATAGATCGATTCTTTTCCCGGATTTTGCGGCATTTAGCACCAGTTGATTCATTTTGCAATTCGTATCCTGTCCATGCTCGTAACATGCACGCGGCGAAATCAATCCATAGCCTTGATTAAATCTTTGCGCGAGATTCAGCGCTTGACCGATATAAACGAGCTGATTATCTAAATAGATGGCATAGACGCCCGATACGCCAGCCCATTTCGCCGGATCAATCGAAAAGTAGCAGAAGGTGCCGCTGCCGTATTTATTCAGCCGAGTTGACTCGCTTTTTGTGTAGCGTTTTTGCGGAGCCACCTCTTTGATGCTTCCGTCCTTATTACGTACAGGTTGAATTTCCTGTACAAACTGAAACTCATATTCCAGTAGTTTTTTCGTTTCCATTCGAGACATCCTTTCAGAAGCATGCTAGGAATAACTGTGCTTGAAGAGAACTGCCTTGGCAATAGAATACCATATTTTTCAGTAAATGCGCTGACATGAACCATCAATAATAACAAAAAAACAGCCGGGCGCCGGGATATCTAGTTTCGCAAGAAAATCTTTCTTTGTGTGCAAACAGCATACCAACTTGTCGATACAATATGATATTGTGATGCAGAAAGAAGAGCACATTTTATATACGCGGGAGGATAAGCTTCGTGAGACGACTGGGATTGGTACTGCTGGCGATTATTTTCGTGTGTTCCTTTTCCGCTTGTACCGCACAAAACGGCGCGGCGGTCGGCGCGGCGGACGTTACACCGACTGCGGAGATTGCCGCAGTTAGGGACGATCCGCTCGCGGCTATCAAGAGCGCGGCGACGGTGGAGGAGGTCGTTCCTTACCACAAGGCTGCGGTGGAAGCGGGGGATTACGAAACGGCGATTGCCTGCGCGGAGCGCATGCTCGAGCTGGAGCCGGGCAGTCAGGACGCGCTCAACGCGCTGACGGAGGCAAACTATCTGCGGCTGCAGGCGGATGCGGACGCGCTGAATGCCGCCATCGGGCGCGGCGTTTCCGAAGCAGAGGATACCGCCGCCTACGCGGAGTTTGCAGCACGACTTTTGGAAGGATTGGACGTTTCGTTTGACGTGCCGTTCGTTTCGGACTATGGCGCGGCGGAAAACGCCAACACGAGCGGCATTACGTTTTCCAACCTTGTTCAGGGCGGGCTGCTGACCGCGCAGGCGGATTGGATCTATATTTCCGTGCCCAACGAGGGATGGGCGATCTACAAGCTGCGGGAAGGCAGCGGCAGGATGACCCGTCTTGGCGAGGCTTGCGGCAGCTATCTCAACGTGGTTGGCGACTGGCTGTATTACTGCAATGTAAACGACGCAAACCGTATCTATAAAATGCGCACCGATGGCAGTGAGAACCAAAAGGTCTGCGAGGATACCGGGCGCTTCCTTGCTGTAATCGATGATTGGATGTATTACGTCGTGGAGAACGAGAATTTCAACCTCTACCGCGCCCGCCTGGATGGCAGCGAGCGTACCATGCTCAGCGGCGACCCAACCCGGGAAGCGTACTGCGCGGACGGTGCGCTTTATACGGCGCTGCGTGATAAGAACGGCCTCTACCGTGCCAACCCGGACGCGAGTAATCCGTCGATTATTTCAATGGACAGAGCGTATGAATACTGCGAATACGACGGATGGGTTTATATCCTGACCGATCATAGCGGTATTGTAATCGATCGCTTCCTTCCGGACGGAACAAATCCGCAGGAGATGCTGCGCTTCGAAGGAAAAGGCGGCGTATTTGCGGTAGCGAATGGAAAACTGATTGTCGACGGTTCTCTGAACGGAGACGAACCTGAAACGATCTATGTGTTTGATCTGGCAACCATGCAGCAGGGTGTCAGCCTGCCTGTATGGGTGACCGCGCTCTATACATCCAACAGCGACATCCTTTACTTTATCAACGGCGTGGATGGAGCATGGTACTGGCTGAACATGACTACCGGCGAAACCGGCGCGCTGAACTGAACAGAATGGTAACGGCGCGGACGCGCTGAAACAATAATGAAAACGGAGGAGTTTCTATGAAAAAGGCAATTTGCATTTTACTGACCCTTCTGATGGCGTTCTCGCTGTTCGCCTGCGCGGCGAAAACCGAACCGGCTGTAGAAGCAACGGAAGCGCCCGCGGTGGAAGCAACCGCGGCTCCCGCGGAAGAACCCACCGCGCCGGAAGAGCCGGGGTTCGATCCGAACATGGTCATCGCGTTCAACGACGCCGCGCTCGAGAGTTTGGTACGCACCGCGATGAACAAGCCCGAAGGCGATATTCTCGTTTCGGACGCGCAGGCCATGACGGAACTTACGCTCGAGATCGATCCCAGCGACTGGTCGATCGAGCGCATTCACGACCTCGGCGCGCTCCAGTACTTTACCAATCTGACCAGCCTGGTCATCGCATGGTCTGTGCAGAATGGGGAGTACTGGGACAACGACGTAGATATCAGCGCGCTGGCTGGCCTGACGAAGTTGACAACCTTACAGATCCGGAGTATCAGTATTTCCGATATCAGCGCGCTGGGGAATATGAAAGATTTGGAACGGCTCCTGCTGACTGAAACCGGTCGGCTGAACGATCTTTCGCCGCTTGCCAATTGCAAAAAGCTCCTGACCATCGATATGCCGGGCAACGCAATCACGGACATCAGCGTTCTTACGGGCTTGACCGAACTGCAGGAAGTGCTCTTAAACGATAATTACATCAGCGATGTGACTCCTCTTGCCGGGCTGACGCACCTGACCATGCTGCTGTTGAGCAATAACCCGATCAAGGACTATTCGTCGCTCGCCGGAATCCGGGCGGGTTTGGCGGATTGCGACTTTGAGCCGGACGGCGGCCCGCAGCCGATTGCGTTCAACGATACGGTACTTGAGCAGAAGATTCGCACGGCGCTGAACAAGCCGGAAGGGGACATTACGATTGCCGATACGGAAGCGGTTACGGAACTTTGGATCGGCAACGAGTGGCAGGAACAGATTCCGGAAGACCAGCAGATCAGGGATATCTCCGCATTGAAATATTTCCCGAACCTGACGAAGCTGAATGTGCAGAACTGCGGCATAAGTAGGATCGACGAGCTGCGCGTTATGAAAAACCTTGGCGAAGCGATGCTCGATAACAACAGAATCCGCGATATCCGGCCGCTCCTGGCGTGCAAGAACCTGTATTGGCTGAACATCAGCGGCTGCGAATGCACGGATGCCGACCTTGCTCCGCTTGCACAGATGACGGGGTTAGCGGGGCTCAGTATTGCGTACTCAAACAATATTCACGACGTTTCGGTACTTGCGAACCTGACCGATCTCAAAGCGCTGGATTTGCGGGGCGTGCTTGTCGAGCTGACGCCGCTTGCGGCGCTGAAGAACCTTACGTCGCTGTATCTGCCCGAACCGTTTGAAAGTGAGAAGGGCAACTATTCGCCGGATTATTCCATCTTTGCGGACATCTATCCGAATCTGAAGGAGAAGAACTTTGATTTGAATTGAGGGACGGAAAAAGCAAGGAAGATTCACCTTTACCGGCAATCGCCGCAGGGATTTTTAAAGGACTCGCCCGCCGCCGAACCGGTGCGCGCCATTGGGCGTGAGTTGGACGAAGCGGGCGGCTTTCAGCTGATGCTGCGCGCGCACGAGCAATTTGACGCGGCGAAACCCGGCAATGGGCTGGCGCGCAATTTAGAGATCGTCTGGGACGGCATCGGCGGCTGGCGCGGTTGACGCAACGGACGAATGAACAGCGTAACTCAAACGCTCCGGCAATCGCCGGAGCGTTTGATCTTTCGTTCGGATAAGCGGCTGAGCGCTATGCAGCGCGGTCAGAAGGAGGAAAATCCGGAAAAATACACTCCGCGCGGACGACTTTCGAACCCAGAATTTGCAACAAAACTGTGAAATCGCGCGTAATTTTCGTTTAAATCAACAGTACGGCGAGAAATGTTGATCGATGTCGGACGCCGAAACCATCGTAATGGATATGACGGTCTCCGCTTCAAACGCCTTTGTCTCCGGGTCGAACGCCTTTGTCTCTGGGTCGAACGCGGCTTCCGCTTCCAATGCGGTTTCCGCGTCCAACGCAGCCGCCTCTATGCCGAATACGAGCGGCTACGATTCGAATATGGTGATCGTGTTCGACGATGCGGAGCTGGAAAAGGCCGTCCGTGAATCGATGAAGCGGCCGACCGGCGACATCCTCGTTTCGGACGCGCAGGCGGTGGACGGGCTCGACTTTCAGCGCAACGGCGTGGATCGAAGCGAGCCGCTGATTCAGAGTCTGGACGCGCTGAAGTACTTTACGAACCTGACCTACCTCGGCATGGGGTATGCGGTTGGCGACGGCGGCGACCCGGTGCACGGAATCGATCTTTCACCGCTTGCGGGAATGACCAGACTGTCCTCGCTCCAGATGGCCTGCGTGCCGGTGAGCGATATCAGCGTGGTCAAGAATATGCCGTACCTCGTCAGTTTCACGGCTTTTGGCGGCGGCCTGATTTCGGATCTCAGCCCGCTGTCTGGCTTGTCGAACCTGCAGGCGCTGACCATTCGCGAAAACAAGATTTCGGACGTTACTCCGCTTGCCGGCATGACGAACCTGCTCCTGCTGGACATCTCGGATAATCAGATTACGGACGTGACCCCGCTGGCGAGCCTTGTCAACCTCGAGCGGCTGTTCATCTCTAACAACCCCGCAAAAGATCTTTCTTCGCTCGCAGCTATCCGCGCGAAACTGGACGAATGGGACTTTGAAGCGACCGCCGGTAAATAACGCAGACAGTGCAAAAGAAAGCCCTTAACAGAAGCCCTTTACGGGGCTTTCTTTTTTTGCGGAGTACGGGCAGGATGCTTGCGCACAATAGTATTGTATCGTATGATGAAAATGAACAAAGGCGTTCGAAAACCCAGTTATCGTGCGTTTCGGCAATTCTTTCAGCACACAGGCGGGCGAAATCAGAGCAGGCACATCAAAAAAAGTCATCCAACTAGCGTTGTAAAACAAACAGACCGGGAACAAAAAGAACGGTACACTTTCCTTGGATCGGTTGCGCAGGAAGAACGCCTCGCAGTGATCCGGCGGATTGGGCATTGGCTTCGTGTTTCACGGCGGAGGGCCGTCAGCGCGCCGCAGCCCGAACGTTTTTCGGTTCCGGCAGGCAACGTCCGGCCGGAATCATGCTTGAACAGCGAAAGGAAGGGTTTCATCGATGAGCATGTTTTGTTTTCAGTGTCAGGAGACGGCGGGCGGCAAGGGCTGCACGGTACGCGGCGTATGCGGAAAGACCGAGGAGGTTGCCCGGCTGCAGGACTTATTGATCTATACCGTAAAGGGAATTTCGCAGGTAGTCGTTCGCGAGAAGCTGGATGCCGAGCTGTTCGACGTGCTCAACGGCGAAGTGCTCACGAGCCTATTTATGACGATTACCAACGCCAACTTCGACGATCTGGCGCTGGAAGCGCAGATTCGAAAGATGCTCGCCATGCGCGATTCGCTCAACAGGAGCTCCGCCGAAGGCTGGCACGACGCGGCGCTTTTTACGGTTGTAGACCGCGCTTCCATGCTGGAAAAAGCGGCGGGAGTCGGCGTGCTCGCAACGGAAAACGAGGACGTGCGCTCCCTGCGCGAAATGGTGGTTTACGGCTGTAAGGGAATCGCTGCCTACGCCGAACATGCGAGAAACCTTGGCGCAAAGGACGCTTCCATCAGTGCGTTTCTCTACAAGGCGCTGGCGGACACGCTCAACGACTCTCTCACAGCGGACGAGCTGACCGCGCTGGTGCTGAAAACCGGCGAAGCGGGAGTCAAGGTGATGGCGCTGCTTGACGGCGCGAACACCGCGCGTTACGGCAACCCGGAGATTACAAAGGTGAACATCGGCGTTCGCAAAAACCCCGCCATTCTGATTTCCGGCCACGATCTGGTCGATTTGGAAGCGTTGCTGGAGCAGACGAAGGGCACGGGCGTGGACGTTTACACCCACGGCGAAATGCTGCCCGCGCACGCTTACCCGGCATTCAAGAAATACGATAACTTTGTCGGCAACTACGGCAACGCCTGGTGGAAGCAGCTCACGGAGTTTGAAACCTTCCATGGCCCGATTCTGTTTACCACCAACTGCATCGTGCCGCCCAAGAGCGAGGAAATCCGCAGCCGCATCTTTACCACGGGCGCTTCCGGCTATCCGGGCTGCAGGCATATCCTGCCGGACGCACACGGAAAGAAGGACTTCTCCGAACTCATCGCGCTGGCAAAGGCGCTTCCCGCGCCGGAAGAGATTGAACACGGCGAAATCGTCAACGGCTTTGCCCATGCGCAGGTGCTCGCGCTGGCGGATAAAGTGATCGACGCGGTCAAGAGCGGAGCAATCAAAAAGTTCTTTGTCATGGGCGGGTGCGACGGGCGCATGCCTTCCCGTAAGTACTACACGGAGTTTGCCGAAAAATTGCCCAAGGATACGGTGATTTTGACCGCGGGCTGCGCCAAGTTCCGCTACAACAAGCTCAACCTAGGCGATATCGGCGGCATTCCGCGCGTGCTGGACGCGGGGCAGTGCAACGACTCCTACTCGCTCGTGGTCATCGCCAGCAAACTGGCGGAAGCGTTTAAGCTGCAGAGCGTCAACGAGCTGCCGCTGGTGTTCAACATCGCCTGGTACGAGCAGAAGGCGGTCATCGTGCTGCTGGCGCTGCTTTCGCTGGGGATTAAAAACATCCATCTTGGGCCGACGCTGCCGGGGTTCCTCTCGCCGAACGTAGCCAAGGTGCTGGTGGAGAAATTCGGCATCGCGGGCGTTGGTACGCTGGACGGCGATCTCGACCTGTTCTTGAACTAAGTAAACAAGCAGCGTAAAAACATCCCCGGCGGAAGAACCGTCGGGGATGTTTACGTTTAAGCGAATTGCTATAGCTTGAGCAGGTTCAGTCCGATCTCTTCGGAGAACTGCCGCTCGAGCGCTCCGTCCAGCGGCTGAAAAAAGAGTTCCGCCGTCGCGCTGACCGTTGCAGAAACCAGATGCCCGCCGACCGCTTCGCCGGTCTCTCTGCCGAGAGAAGCGTGCAGGTGCGCATAGGGCGCGCCGTCCTTGGTTGAAAGGTTGCCGGTAAGGCTCAGTATTTCAAGCGGCTCGGAAAAGGCGATTTCCCGGTACGCTTTTGTTTCCGGATTGAAAAAGCCGATTACCGCGCCGGAGATTGCGCCAATTCCGCTGACGGAACCCGCGCGGATTCCTTGCTGTGCTGCGAATGCAAGCACGGAAGAAACGATCTCCTCGTCGCGCTCCAGCCGGACGACCAACACGTTTTTTGCTGAAAAAGTCGCTGATTTCATAATGCCTCCTGATCAACGCTGACAAAAGCGGATTTGATATTACAGTTCCATTCTATCACACCTGCGCCCGTACGGAAGAAGAAACACCCGTTTCGACAAAATACGCAAAATCGCTTGCAATTCTGAAAACACGCGCTATAATATATCTAAAAGATATAAAGAGGAGCCTCCATGCGGCAGACGGATTATGTGATTCTTGGCTTGCTGGGCGAGCGCTCGATGAGCGGCTACGAAATCAAAAAAGTTGTGGATATCCGGTTCGGGTTCTTCTGGAACGAGAGCTTCGGGCAGATTTTTCCCTCGCTCAAACGGCTATTCGAAGAAGGGCTGATTGCGGAAGCGGAGGCGGAGCAAAAGGGCGGCCACAGCCGAAAGCTCTACCGTGCGACCCCGAACGGCGTTGCCGCGCTGCAAAACTGGCTTGCCCAGCCGGTGGAAAAGGAAACGTACCGGCTGGAAATCCTGCTGAAGCTTTATTTTTCCACCTATGCCGACCCCGGCGTGATGCTTGAGCATTTAGCGGCGTTTGAGGAATCGCACCTGCGGCAGCTGGAAATTCTGAACCTGTTTCAAAAGGAGCTGGAGGGTATTTTGGACGCGGATGAGAACCACCGCGAAATCCTCCGCGTCATCGACTGCGGCCAAAAAGTGAACCGCGCGTATCTGGACTGGAGCCGCGAGACGATGGAGTATCTCAAAAAGAAGAAAGGCTCTCTTGCAGCGCCAACTCCGATAGAAAACGAATGAACGCCACGGTAAAGCGGCGCTGAACAACCAATTGCTATTCGAAAGGAACCAAAGCCATGCGGCAAAGCATACGCAAAACAATACTCTATCTCTCACTGTTTCTGTTTCCCATCACCATGAACTTTCTTTCGCCATACGTCTCCATCGACGGGGCGATGGCGGGCGTGCTCTCCGGAAGCATGCTGGTGTTTATCGCGCTGTTCCTCTCCGGCCTGTTTTTCGGGCGCGCGTGGTGCGGCTGGGTCTGCCCGGCGGCGGGCGTCGCCGAGCTCAGCCTCGGCATCAACTCCAAACCCGTCAACCGCAAGCGCCTTATGATCGTGCGGTATTCCATTTTTGCGGTGTGGTTTTCGGTCATCGTGCTGGGGTTCGTTCTCGCGGGCGGGATAAAAGGGATTGATCCTCTGCGGCTGACCGAGAACGGGATTTCCGTGGACGAGCCGGTGAAGTACATCATCTACTATTTCGTACTGCTGCTCATCTTCGTGCTCGATATTACGGTTGGCAGGCGCGGCGCTTGCCATTCGATCTGCTGGATGTCCCCGTTTTTAACCGCGGGTACCTGGCTGGGGCGAAAACTGCGTTTGCCGCAGCTGCAGATCAAGGCGAAAACGGAAGCCTGCATCGACTGCAAAAAGTGCACGCAGAAGTGCCCCATGAGCATCGACGTCAACGCGGAAGTCAAGCAGGGTGCCGTGCGCTCCTACGACTGCGTGCTCTGCGGCGAATGCGTTGGCGTCTGCCCCAAGGGCGTGCTTTCCTACCGCAAACAGAAGTAAACAAAACATCGAATCAGCGAAAACGGCGTTCGTATGAACGCCGTTTTCTAGCGCCGTGCGGCGCGTAAAAAAGCCGTTTGTCAACGCAAAGCGGATGCTTTACAATAGGGAACAGGCCGCCCGAAAAGCGGCGGAGAAAAAGCAGGATTTCGGAGCGAACGCATGAAAAAGTCCCTCTCCTCCCGATTTGTCCGGCGGCTGCCGGCTGGCCTCGGTTTACTCGCGCTTTGCGCCCTGTTTGCCGTGCTGCTGAACTCCTACTGGGGCAGCCCGGAAGTTTGGGAGCGGTTTGTCGTCCTCGTCGCTGTGTTCGGCACGGGGATTGCGGGGGTTCTCTTTTTACTGGCAGGGTGGGCTGGAATCCTGATGGGGTACGGCTTCGTGCTGACGATTACGCTGCCAATCGCGCTGCCGGAACCTTGGAGCGGCTATTTTGTCGTACTGGAACTCTTATGCTATTTTGCACTTCCGCCGGTTATAAAATACTTGAAAAAGCGGAAAAAGAAGCCCGATCCGGCAGTTGCTTCTCCCGCCGCTACCGCGCAGCGCCCGATCAAGGCAGAGCATAAATCGGCTGTTCAGCGCGCGGGAAATGCACCGATTCTCGTGCAGCGGCCTGCCGCGGGCGGCGCGTATCAGGTGTTTTTCCGGGACGGCGCGTTTCTGTTTTACCGAGTCGGCAGTTCCTGGGCGAGTATGGATCCGGGGAAAATCCTGCTCTCCGGCGACCCGCCGCCGCTCGGCAAGCGGGACTTCTCCATCCGCGCCGACGACATCGTCAAAATTCGCTTCCGCAAGGTGGAAGGGGATGATAATCCCTTCGATTTGATTGCGAAAGTCCGCACGCGCTGGAAGCGCTTTGGCTTTGCAACGCTGCTCAGCCCCGGCGGCAAGGCGCTCAAGGCGTTATTGCGGGAACACGCGCCCTATACCGCTCTGCCGCAGGACAACCCGAAAAAGGAGTTTACGCCCGCGCCCCGTAAACAGAAGCTGACGCTCGCAAACCGCATCTATCTGGGGCTTTGCGCGTTTTCGTTGTTAACCGATCTGGCGTGGCTGTTTCTGAACGTGCCATACCGGCTTTTTGCCTGGTTTTCGCTGGCGCAGGTGCCCGCCTTTTTACTACTTTATTACCTGTTTCCCAACGAAACGTCTCTCTCGGAATACAAAAAACAGGCCAACGGGCGCGTGATGATCGTTTTTCCTATGCTTCTCACGTCGTTTATTCCGCTGTTGCGGCTGATGATCGACTTCAACATCCGCGCTTGGGGCGCGCTTCTGTTGATCGCGGGGGTAACGACGCTGCTGCTGTTGGTGCAAACGCTGTACCTTTCGCCGGAGTGCCGCGCGTATAAGCGCCTGCTGCTCACGGTCGGGCTCGCCGTGGCCATCTGGTCGGTCGGCGCGGTCGGAATGACAAACGCTCTGTTTGACGGCAACCCGCCCGCGGAGTTACCCGCCGTGGTGCAGGACATGCAGATTACCCACAGCGCCAAGTCGCCGGATCGGTATCTCGTGACCGCGGAAACCGGAAACGGGCAAGACTACGAGCTTTCGGTTGCAAAGGAACTCTACGACAGTCTCGCCGTCGGCGATCAAGTTACGGTCTATCTCTATCAGGGCGCTTATAACATCCCCTACGCGGAAATTGACGCGCCGTAACCGAGGATTCGACTCATCAGCAGTTTTTGCCCGTAACTGGACGGGAGCCGTTTCCGTTTCAGCGGCGTTGACGGAACGAACGCGCGGGGACTACAATGATGTATCGGTTCATGTATCCGAACTGCGGCTGAACATCGGCCGCGCAGGAGGTCGTTTCTTGTGAGAAAGTTCAATCGTGCGCTTGCGCTTTGTTTGATCTTATTGCTGCTGCCGTTTTCCGCCGCCAGGGCGGAGGGGGAGAGCGCGCCGGTTGAAATTTCCGACGCGGCAGGGATGTTGGCGATCAAGGACAACCCTTCCGGCAGCTACGTGCTCACGGCGGATATCGACATGGCGGGCGTGGACTGGCTGCCGATTCCGTTTTCCGGCACGTTCGACGGAGCGGGGTACCTCCTCTACAACCTCTCGATTACGCGGGTCAGCGAGGATACCAGCATCACCTACGACGGGCGGCATCGGGGCTATCACACGGTGTACGCTTCGCTGTTTTCGGCGGTGGAAGACGCCCATATTCAAAATTTGAACCTGCTCAATCTCAAAATCGACGCCTCGACCGACCAGCCGTGCTTTGCAGCGGGAATCGCGGGGCATATTGAAAGGAGCAGTATTCTCAACTGCTCGGTCAAAGGGCGTATCGTCATCAACGGAACCAGCCGACAGTGCGGCGTGGGCGGCGTCGCGGGGTTTGGCAACGGCTTGATTCAGAATTGCTCGGTCGAGGCGGAGCTCACGGTGATCGCCGTCAATCCGGAAGTTGCGAGCGAGGAGTACCTTGGCGGCATCCTTGCCAACGGGTATGCCGACCTCGACGGCTGCAGCGTCGTGCTCGCGGGGTATGCTTCCGTCCACGGCTACGCGCATAACGGCGGGCTGATCGGCATTGACGACATCAACCCCAGAAACCGCAAGCATTCGGGGTATGTCAAGAACAATACCGTCGATGCGAGCATTACGTTTTATGAGGAAACCGACGACCGCAGAGCCTACTGCGAGGCATATCTCGGCGAAAACCAGAACGACACGGTGATCGTTTCCGGCAATACGACAACGCGCTTTGAGAGCAACGAGGTCACCGATTTTTCGCGTCCCCTGCGGGCGGATATGGACGAAAACCCAGTCTACGACGCGGTCGTCACCCCGCCGAAGGATAAGGAAATGGGGTACACGACTTACACCAATAAGGACACCGGCTACAGCTATACGGACGACTACACCGCCCCCGGTCACACGCCCGGAGAGTGGGTAACGGAAACCGAGCCGACGTACGAAAGCGAAGGCGTCAAGCGGCAGTACTGCAGCGAGTGCGGCGCTCTGCTCGGAGAGGAATCGATTCCGAAACTCGTTGCCGTTACTTCCTGCCAGATCGATCAAACGCAGATTTCGCTCGAATACAAAAGCACGTTCCAGCTCAGCGCCGCCGTGCTGCCCGCCGATGCGGTGGACACGAGCGTGACGTGGTCGTCCTCGGACGAATCGGTGGCCACCGTCGATCAAACGGGGCTGGTCACCGCCGTGGAAAAGGGCGCGGCAACCATCACCTGCCGCTCGAACGACGGGTTTGCCTCGTCCGACTGTCAGGTGCAGGTCTATATGACCACAGGGCAGTGGATCGTGCGGTATGTGCTGTTCGGGTGGGTGTGGGATAAATAGGCAACATGCAATTCTTTATTTACCGAATAGACAAGTTAGTATATCATTTAATCTAGTGTGTCAATTTGCATAATGTATTTAGTTTTTCTGATCAAGAGGTGTTATTGTGAATGAAATATCAGGTGCATTGTTATCCAAATTTTTATTAAAATACAAAAGCATTCCGTTTGCAGTTTTACTTTGTGCAACCCCAGTATTTCTTAGTTTGCCATACGATGGCACGGGTTTGAGCACCAAGTTTGGGGTTTCTCTTTCAATTTCATTTCTTTCGCTATTGGTATACATTTGCTTTACGATTAATGCCAATATACTCCCTTCTGTTCCGAAGGGAAAAATTGGTGTTTTGTTCATCATTACATGCGAGAACAAGAAAACTTTTGAACACGTAAAATATTGTCTTGTCGACAAGTTTAAAGAACTAACGCAGAGGTTTGTACTACCAGACATATATATAATTTGTATTGACGCGAAATCAATTCCGAAGTTTGATATTTCTAGGCATAAAGACTACGCTAAGTTGTTATTACGGACGAAATGCTTATTTGCAGTGAAAACTCGTTATACAGTTGATGACACTGAGAACGCAGAACACTTTGAAATGGAAATTAACTATAGTTTGCTGCACCCGATGCTAAGACCTGAAGTAAAAGAATTGTTACAAAGGGAAATGAATACATTTGCAATTGGAGTTGCGCAGCAACAATTCAAAAAAGAAGATTGCCTACAAACTTTTAATATAACAGCGCAGAAGTTATCATATTTGTGTGAATATTTTCTGGGTGTTTTATTTATTCTTAATCAAGATTACAGTGTAGCAAGAAACATTTTTATTAACCTTCATAATTATGTCGCCCAAGATCGTGGGAGTTTTGCATCGTCGTTTCTAGCTACAGTTAATATTCGAATAGCAGAAACAGGATTTGTTTTAGCAAAACTCGAACATGTTAAGTACAGGCTAAGTCATGACAAGGCATATATGCTCAGATATCGAGAAATAATTGAAGAAACTAATAAGTATGTCAAAGATACTTATGGTTATTTTTTAGATTGTGCGATGTTAGCAATTGTCCTTGAAAGAGACTCTGCACAAGCTGCAAAATATGTGGAAAAATGTAAATTGCTCAACGAGAGAAGCGATTGGAGATATAGTGATGCCTTCCTTGCTGCTTATGATGATATGAATCCTTTGAAAGTTTACCGTAAGTATCAGGTAGCATTTAGATCAGAATTTAACCCACTATATATTATTGAGTTTATTGAGAATGCACTTGATGAAGAGCCTAAGAGGGGCTCTCTGCATCTAGCTTTAATCTTGATATATAATGAAATAAACGATACAGTACTATTGCATAAGCACATAGCAATGTATCGAAACTGGATTGTTGGAAGATATATAGGGCATGGAATAATTGATATTATAAATAGAATTGAAATTGAAAAACCATGTATAAATGAAAGGCAGTGTAATAAGAACTGCATTGAGTGCTCAAAAGCTACTGAATAACTCTAGAATATTCATCTCGGAGGTACCCCATGAAATTCGACTACTACATGCCAACCCGCCTGCTCTTTGGCGCGGGAAAGCTCAAGGAACTTCATAAACACCCCCTGCCCGGCAAAAAGGCGCTCATCGTGATGACCGGCGGCAAGAGCCTCCGCGCAAACGGCTACCTTGCCGCGCTGGAAAACGAGCTTGCGCTGGCTGGCGCGGAGTTCGCAATCTACGACAAGATCACCCCGAACCCCACCAAGAGCGAGGTCATGACGGGCGCGGCGCTGGCGCGCGAACACGGCTGCGATTTCGTGATCGGCTTTGGCGGCGGCAGCAGCATCGACGCGGGCAAGGCCATCGCCGTGATGGCGACAAACCCCGGCGACTACTGGGATTACATCTCCGGCGGCACCGGCAAGAGCAAACCCGTGCTTAACGACCCGCTCGCCATTATTGCTATTACCACCACTGCGGGCACGGGCACCGAGGCCGACCCCTGGACGGTTGTCACCAAAGAGGATACCAACGAAAAGATCGGCTTTGGCTACGATAAAACCTTCCCCGTGCTCTCGATTGTCGATCCCGAGCTCATGCTCACCGTGCCGCCCGCGCTGACGGCGTATCAGGGCTTTGACGCGCTCTTCCACAGCACGGAAGGCTACCTCAACACCACCGCGTATCCCGTCAGCGACGCGTTCGCCCTCCGCGCCATCTCGCTCGTTGGCAAATCCCTTGCACGCGCGGTCAGCCACGGCAGCGATCTCGAAGCGCGGACGGACGTTGCGCTGGCAAACACGCTTTCGGGGCTGGTTGAGAGCACGAGCGGCTGCATCTCCGAGCACTCGCTTGCGCACGCAATGGGTGCGCTCAATCCGGAAATTCCACACGGAGCTGCGCTCATCAGCATCAGCGCGGCGTATTATACGCACTTTGCCAAGTCCGGCAAGTGCGATGCGCGGATGATCGACATGGCGCGCGCGCTCGGTAAAGCGGACGCAAGCTCGCCTATGGATTTTGTCGTGGCGCTGGTGGAACTCCAGAAGGCCTGCGGCGTGGACGCGCTCAAGATGAGCGATTACGGCATCCGGTACGAAGATTTGCCGAACTATGTAGAAAACGCCTTCGACACGATGGGCGGGCTGTTCCAGTTCGACCCCTGCGCACTCTCACGCGCGGACGTACTGGCAATCTTCCAGGCTTCCTACCGCTGAGGAAAAAACGATACCGCGCTCCGGCCCCGCTGGGTTACTCCCCCGCGGGGCTTGTTCGACGAAAAAGCGTACTTTTGCGTTACGCGCGAAGGCTGGCAACGGCGGCTTGGCGTGAAGCGTAATGACAAAAAAACTGCATAAAATAGTTATTTGACAAAACGAAATAAACAGGCAAATCGGTACGGACACCGGCAAGCCGCGAAACCTGCTGGCTGTTGCAGCATATCTGCCGCGACCGGCAGAATGCGATAGTTTTCTTTGACAAGCATCTTATGTTATACTGTAATATATTTGTTTTTCAGCGTTGAACGAGACGCTTAAACGGCTGCGGATTCTTTGCCACTCTTGATTTTTGGAGGATACTGATGCAGAAGGCGTTGTACATCGAAGTCAGTGTTGTTGGCATCGCCCTTTTGGTGTTGATTTTACTCAACCAACGCAAGAGCGTCGGTTCGTCTTCCCAACAGCGGCAGTTCAACCGCATGATCTATGCGTCCATCGCCATCCTCATCATCGACGCAGCCTGCTGGGTCATCGACGGCACGACGTTTCGCGGCGCGCGGGCGATGAATTTTGCCATCGAAACGATGTACTATTTCTTCAACATTTTCATGCCGTTCCTTTGGGCGGTGTATTCCGAAACCGCGGTAACCTCGGACGTCAAGCTCGTGCGCCGGCGCAAACACCTGTTGATGGTGCCAATCGCCGCGTATGTGGTGTTGCTGGCGCTCAACTTCAGTAACGGCTTTATCTTTGTTATCGACTCGCAAAATATCTATCACCGTGGAGAAGGCCTCATCATTACATTCCTGCTTGCGTATGGCTACCTGCTGTATGCCAGCGTGCGCGCTCTGTCCAAAGCCGCAACATTCCATTACCGGGGCGAAGGCAAGCAATATCTGGCAATGGCGTACTTTTTGATTCCGCCGACGATTGGCGGCATCATTCAGACACTGTACTTCGGCATGAACTGCATCTGGATCGGCACGGTCATCGGCGCGGTGCTGGTCTATATCGACATGCTCAACCGCCAGATCTCCACCGAACCGCTCACGGGGCTGAACAACCGCCGCGAACTGCTCAAATTCCTCTCAAAAGAAACGCGCGAGTCCGGGCGTAACAACGTTCTGGCGCTTATCATGATGGACATTGACCGCTTCAAGGAAGTCAACGACACGTACGGGCACTTTAGCGGAGACGAGCTGCTCGTCTCCGTTGCGGAGATCCTCAAGAAATCCTGCAAAAACACTTCCGCATTCCTTGCGCGTATCGGCGGCGACGAATTCTGCATTGTGTACCCGGCGGACAGTGTGGAAGAGGTGGAGTGGCTGATTGCGAAAGTGGGCAACAATATCTCCGCCTGGAATGCTTCGCATATCGAGCAGATTCCGCTGAGCCTGAGCATCGGCTATTCGCTCTGGCAGCCGGAGACGGATGAGTGCATCGACGCGCTCTACAAACGCGCGGATCAAAACATGTACGAAGCCAAGCGCGCGCGGTATGCAAAGGGGTAAGTTTTACTTTTTCTAAAAAGAAGAAGTAAACAAAAGAACGGAACTACTTACTTTTTCTTGTAAGAAAAAGTAAACAAAAAGAACTTTCTCGTTTTGAGGAAGTTCTTTGTTTTTACAGTGAAAATTCTTTTGCTTCTTTTCTTTTTTAAGAAAAGAAGCGTTATCCCAACTTTTTTCCGATGTACATCGCGTGCTCGGAAAGACACAGCAGTTCCGGCACTTCCAGATACTTTTTCGCAATCTCCAACCAGCAGTCGATCTCCCCCTGCTCGCGCGTTAGGAGGTCCCTTTCGTTGGGGGCGAGGATGCCCTCCTGCCCGAAAAAGTGCAGCCGCTTCAGCGGGAACTGCTCCATAAACGGCAGGATGTTCCGCGCGTGGAAAAAACAGGTGGAAGTAAAGGCGCGCCCGAGATAATCCTCCCCACCCGCAATGCAGTCGATAAGCTCGCGAGAGTCGGGTGAGGTGGAGTCGTGCACGATATTTCCGCCGTACTTGAGGTCGAACAGAATGCCCGCAAACGCCATGATAAACGTAACGTAGAGCTTCCCGCCCAGCTTAAGGCAACTCAGCGCTTGCTCGACGGCGCGCACCTGGTCGGAACGCTGTTTTAAGTGATACAGCGGCCCCATCAAAAACACATGGTCGAACTGACCCAGATGCAACTCGTCCAGATTCAGGCAGTTTTGCTCGTAAGCTTCGAGCGGGACGCCTTCTTCCCGTGCTTTTTCGCGCGCAAAGGCGACGTTGCCGCCGGAAAGATCGACCAGCGTTACCTTGCAGCCCTTTTTGGCAAAATGGATAGCATACCGCCCTGGACCGCCACCGATATCGAGAATGCGGTCGCCGGGTTGGACGTACTGTTCCATCATGTGCGTCGTCAGGAGAAACTCAAACGGGTGCTCTTCCAGACGGCGCCATTCCGCTTCGGAATTCGCGTCGTAGTGTGCTTTCACGGTGGAGACTTCCTGTTCCATGTTTGGCTCCCTTCGTTTTTCCGGACTCGCCGCGCGGGTTATGCGGCGGGGTTCGGCAAGAAATTGATGAGGATGATGAACGCGCTGAACAAGATAAATACGGCAACGGCAACGCCGACGATCGTCCAGATGCGGCGCGCGCGACGGTTTTTAACGGCGAGCTGCTCGTTGATGCGGGAGAGTTGTTCGGCAATGGAGCTGGTCTCCGCGCTGGGATCCCGTTTGCCGCCGAGCAGAATGCTCACGGGCACCTCGAACAGCTCCGCAATTTTTATCAGCATGTCCGCATCCGGCACGGATAATCCTTTTTCCCATTTGGAAACGGTCTGCCGCACGACGTTCAGCCGGATGGCGACTTCTTCCTGCGAATACCCTTTTTCCTTTCGGAGCGTTTGAATCGTATCGCTCAGCATTACGCGTTTGCCTCCTGCGTTCGTTTCCGCCAGTGTACTTGTTTTTACCGAACGCGTAAAGCAACGCTTTTTCACATTCCGGCGCGATCTCCGCTTTGTAATCCTGCGAAGAGCGCGTCAGACCTGTGCGCCTTCGTAGAGCGCGATCAGCCGGTCGGCGGCTTCGCTTGCGGCAAGCAGGTGCTCCTCCATGAGCAATTCCGGCACGCCGCCGAGCTCCAGCGTCATTGACCCGCGATAGGCGGTCTTTTTCAGGCGCGCCATCTCGGC
Source organism: Christensenellaceae bacterium (assembly GCA_963674535.1). GTDB lineage: Bacteria > Bacillota > Clostridia > Christensenellales > CAG-138 > UBA7703. The sequence continues at coordinate 3,575,550 of OY771363.1, forward strand.
CGGCCAATCGACGGTGCCTGTAAAGGGAATGCGGTGCTGGTCGTGCCTGCCGTCGTTATCGTGCAGGTGGATGGCGCAGAGCCGCGCGCCGTAGCGGTCGAGGAATGCGCCGTCCTGGCCGTAGCAGTTGTGGTGTCCCGCGTCGTAACAGGCGCGCACAAACGGGGTGTCCAGCGCATCGAGCACCGCCATGCCATAAGAAAGAGAGTACAGATTCTCAATGGCGAGGACGACGTTCGCCTGTTCCGCGGTTTCCGCCAGACGGCGAAAACGCGAAAACCCGATCTCGGAAAGCGGCGGGGGCGTGGTTCCGCGCGCGGCATGCAGAACAAGCGCCGGAACGCCGCATCGCCCCGCGGAGAGAATGCTTTGCCGCAGAAATTCCGTCCAGTCGTCGCCGTCCTGCCCGTCGCGCCAGAGGTCGTTTACGTTTTCGTAGGGCAGGTGCCCGTTGACAATTTCCAGATCGAGCGCGCGGGCAAGGTCGGCGTAGCCTTCCTTATGCGGCATCTCGGGCAGTCCGTCCGCCCAATTGAGCATTACGGCGGAGAACCCCGCTTCACGGATGGCGCTCAGCCGTTCGCGCGCGGGGAGCTCGTAGCCAAACCAGGTGTAAATGCCTTTCTTCAAAGTAAGCGCCTTTCTATGTTCGCTGCCTTCGGGTGATACCGGCAGGAGGATTGCTCATTTGGATGCGGCTGCTTCCGCCTGCGTTCGGAATATGCGTTCCCGTGCGCCGTTTGCAGTTTCGTTCAAGTAGATCGTTTCGAAGTCCTCGAGCAGCTGTCGGATTTCGTTTTCGGTGTAATAATGAAACAGCAGTCCGTTCCGTTCGCCTTCCGTGTAGAGAAAACTGCCGTCGGAAAGCACTTCGTGCGGCAGAACGAGGTCGTCCTCCTCCAGCGGGTCAAAGGAAAGGTGCACAAGCCCGCCGGGCTTTGTGATGCGAACAAGCTCAAAAAGCGCGGTGCGTGCCCGCTCAGCCGAGAGGTGGTCGATCACCGCGTGGGCAACGACCGCGTCGAAGGTTTCGTTCGGGTACGAGATTTGGCAGATATCGCAAACCCGCCAGTCTTCCGCGGTAAGACCTTCCCGCAGGAACAGAGATTTTGCCAAATCTACGGAACTGGTTGCGATATCGAAAAGCGAAACGGAAAATCCGTTTGCGGCCAGCATTGCGCCGTACGCGCCAAAGCCGCATGCCGCGTCGCAGACGGTTACCACGCCGTACTGACGAAAGACGTCCAAGAACGCGGGGCGGGCGCGCATGTGCCCGCGCAGGTATTCGGCGCACTGCGCGGCGTCCTCCGCCTGCCAAACGCCTTCCCAGTAAGCGTCCCGCATAATCGTTATCCTTTCGCAGCGTCGGTTGCCTGCGCTTTGCTTGAAAACTGCCTGCGCCGCTCGGCCAACCAGGCTTGCACGCGCTTGATATCCGACGCGCTGTTGAGCCAAAGGCCGTATGTCTTTCCGTCCGTGGTAAACACCGTGACGCGGTAGCCCGTGCCGTTTTGCGAATGCAGCGTGCGGTAACGGATGGAACGGATATACCGGTCGAAGAACGCAGCCGAACCGGAACGGATGAACCAATGCTCCGAAACCGAGGTCAGCCCGACGCGGTCGAGCACGACGGCATTGCTGTCGTCAAACCGCGTTTGAAACAGCGTTTCCTGCAGGCGGATCATCCGCGTAAAGCGTATGCAGGCGAGCGCTCCCGCAGTATAAAACACAGCGGCAAGCGCCAGCGTCAGCCCGATGGCTGTCCAAATATCGGCGGCGTTCGATTGGTAGATGACGCCGACGACGGCAAACAGCGCGATAATCGGCCCTGCGCAGCCAAGCGCGAGAATGAGGTTACGCTTGAGATACCGCGCGATATGCTGTTGAACGGGAGAGCGCGGGCGTTTCATTCCTTGACGCGCGTTTTGCGGGGGAACACGAACCGGGCGCGGATCGCCTTTTGACGCAGGAATGTTTCGAAAGCGCTGCAGGACGCGCCGTTTTTAAATCCCGCCTTGTCAGCCAGCAGAACGAGATGCGCGTCGAGCTGCAGCAGGTAGAGGTTCTTTGTTCGAATGACCCTTTTCATCTGTTCGTACTGGAGTTCGATATGCTCCTTAGACTGCTCGCTCTGCATGAGTATGTGATCGTCAAAAAACTGAAGTTCGCTGACGATTTCAGCATGGTAGAGCACCTGATAACGCTTGAGCGTCATCCGCGCGGAAATGCGCGGCAGCAGCTGAACATAGGCAAAAAAGAATACGCCAAGAAACAGCGCGAAGAACGCCGTTGAAAAATCATAGATTACAAAATACTCGAACAGGGCGATGATCAGCAGAAGAACCGAGCAGATATTGACGATGACGCGCGCGCCGCGGCGGGTATGCTTTGCCATGTCCACAAGGTTTTTCTTGTTGAGCGTGCAAGTGTTGATAAAAACCGGTTCCATGAAACGTCTCCTTATGATGTTATGCGCTTTCGCGCTTTTTATCCGAATCAAGCCATATCTGGCTTAATACTTGATCTTTGCTTTCGTTGCTTTTTGCCGCATCAGCAGCTCGAAATCGGCGCAGCCGCCCTTGGTAAAGCCGTCTTTTTTGACGAGCAGAACCAGCTGCGCGCCGAGGCGGATGATATAGAGGTTCTTTGAGCGCAGAACTTTTTTGATCTGCGGATAGAGAATGGTGGATTCCGCCTTGGTCTGCGGACAGGTGCTGAAGATAGAATCCTCAAAGAAATGCAGTTCGCTGACGATCTCGGTGTGATACAGCTCGTCATATCGCTTCAGTATCTTTTTTACGGAGATTCCGGGGACGAGCGCTTCGAACACGCCGAAGAACGCCGCGCAGAACAGCATTATAATCGTCATAAAGACGTCGTAAAGCAGGAAATAGTTCACAGCAGCCAGCAGCAGAAAGACCACGACGCAGACGGTGATCACAATGCGCGAAGCCTTTCTTGTCGCCTTCACTATTTCGGTGAGGTTTTCCTTGTTAAAGGCGCATTTGTTGACGAGCAGCGCTTCCATACAGTATCTCCAATGATTCTCAGTTTTTAGGCTCGCTTTGCCGGGAAAACATGCTTTTCAACCGAAACCGGCTATCATACATGCTTGCGAAAAGCGATTAGAAGTTGAATTTCGCTTTGGTTGCCTTTTGCTTCATCAGAGTTTCAAACCCCGTGCAGTCGCCCTTTGTAAAACCGTTTTTATCGACAAGAAGCACAAGCTGCGCGCTGAGGCGGATGATATACAGGCTTTTTGTGCGAAGAACGCGGGTCACCTTTCCGTAGCTCATGCGCGATTCCGCTTTCGCCTGTTCGCCGAGGCTCAGGATGGAATCGTCAAAGAACTGCAGTTCACTGCTGATCTCCTTGTGGTAAATCATCTGATACCGCTTGTACATCGACTTTGCCGTATAGCCGGGCAGCCACAGATCAAATAAGCCAAAGAAAATGGCGAGAACCAGCATGACGACGCCCGTTGTGACATTTGCCTTCACCGTAAAATTCAGGATAGAGACCGCAAAGAGGATAACGGAGCAGACGATGAGCGCGATGCTTGAGGACTTTCTGATTGCCTTGGTCATTTCCAGCAGGTTTTCCTTGGTGAATACGCATCGATTGACGAGTAACGCTTCCATAAGAGGCCTCCTCATAAAATTAGAAAATACGGCTGCCGGGGTGACTACCGATTGTGTTGAGTATACCATCCGGCCGCCGCAAAAGAAAGAACTCCCGGCGTTGTTTTGCCGGGAGTTTCAGAACCCTTCGAAGGCTTCAACGCGCGTACAGGTCGATGAGCACAACCTCCGCGGTACACCCGCTGCGAAGCGTCGATCCCCGGCACCCAAGCCCGCTGGAAACGACGATGTGCGTTTCCCCGATTTGCTTATGCCCGTAAAAAACGTCCGCATTGGGAATCAGCCGCCCCAGCCAGCTGGCGGGGAAGACCTGACCCGCGTGCGTATGCCCGGAGACTTGCAGGGTAACGCCTTGAGACGCGGCCTCTTTCGTATCGAGCGGCTGATGATCCAAAAGCAGAACCGGCTTCGATTTGTCCGCGTTTTGCAGCAGTTCCTCCAGCGGAATGCGCCCGCCAGCAGAATGTGCCATCCAGGCGTCCCGACGGCCGGCCACGGTGAATAAATCGGAGACGGTAACGCAGGCGTCGTCCAGAATTCGAATTCCGTTTCGCTCGAGCGCGGCGCGGTAGACTTGCGCCGGGTATTTCAGCGCGGGGCCGTGACCGCCGAGGTCGTGGTTGCCGAATACGAAATAGGTTCCGTATACGGTTGGAATGTTGCCCAACAGCGCGCAGGCGGCGAGCATGTCGCTTGGCGTGGTCTGGTCGTCGCAAAGGTCGCCCGCAAGCAGCAGGATATCCGGCGCCTGGGAGCTGAGGAGCGAACTAACGCGCGTGAGCTTGCTTGCGTCGATGGACTTTCCCATATGCAAATCCGAAATCAGAGCGACGCGGAGCTTGCCGTACGGCAGCGGCTGGGATACGCGGATTCGATAGCGCTTTAGCGCAACGCGTTTGCCGTGCAGCCAGCCATAGAGCAGCGTCAGCGCGCTGGCGGCGAGCACGAATACGCCGCTTGCATGCAGCCAGTTCCAGGGGGCGAATCCGGGCGCAAGAAAGCGCATGATGAAATGAATCAGATCAGCGATCAGTCCGAACGTGAGGAAATACAGCACCGTGATGGTCGTTATCTTGATGGGGATCGGGCGAATCACAAACGCGCTGAGGCAAAGAAGCGCAAACAGGACGGACACGGCGGCAACTAGCGCTTCGTTCGACATTCCGATAAACCGCAGCGTCCGCGCGGCACACAGCGTAAAGTACGTGCCCGCCGCCAGCAACATCAGAAAGCCTACGCCGAGAGCAACAATTCGTCTTTTACCGTGGATGGCCATACTGCTCCGTTCTATCGTGCGGCGCTGCCGAGATCATACTCCAGTTGGCAGGCGCCGGGTTCGTTTTTTGTGTGTGTTTGGTCGTATTCCTCCGCTTCCACGCATCCCATCGCGGCGTAGAAGGCCTGCGACTCCAGCGCGGAATGGGCGGAGATGTAGAGCTTCTTTGCTCCATGGCTGATCGCCCAGTCTGCGGAACGGCGAAACAGCGCTTTGCCGATGCTGCGGCTGCGTTGGTCTTCGGAAACATGGAGCCAGGCGAGGTCGAGGTATTGCTGTTTCGAACCGAATAGATACCCTTTGACGGCGGAAAACCCCTTGAGCGAGCCGCTTTCATCGAACGCGCCAAAGACGATGCCGCCTCGGGCAAGGATTTGACGGAGCAGCCCGGTCAGCTCGATCAAATCGTCCGCATCCCAGTTTTTGTCCACAAACGCGCAGTCCACTTCGCGCCAGACGCCATCGATCTTTTTTTTACAGCGCGTTGTCACCTGATGCCGGTGGAAACCGTCAAACAACGCGGACGTCAATTCGGTTTCGCGCAGCGGGCGAATCAGCATAGGGATTCAAAGTCCTTTGACCGGGTTGGATTCAACAAAAAGCTTACCATTTCAACCGCCAAAAGAAAAGACCATTGCGCGTCGGGGCGTTGACGGGGTCGGCTTGGCGCGGTTATGATAAAGCAAACGGCGGAGGAACGCTCGCCTGGGTAGTTCGATAGAGAATTTGACTTGAAGATGTGATTCAGGATTTGGTTGCCGTAGGTCGGCTTGCATTTGGGGGATGGAGATATGAAACAGCAATATCATCGCGCGGTCAGCTTTTTTGCCGTTACGCTTGTCTACGCGGCGGCTGCGGCGTTCGGTATTTTCGTCTACCGGCGGCTGGAAGGTTCCGTGCTGATGCGCGTGTTCCTTGCGGACGCTGCGGCAACGCTGCTTGTGTACCTGTTCAGTCTGCCGCTGGGCAACGCTTCCGTATACGACCCGTACTGGTCGGTTGCGCCGATTGTGATACTGCCGCTTATGATTGCCGAATGCGGCATCTGGAACTTCGGCAGCGTTTGTCTGCTCCTCTGCGTGGGGTACTGGGGTCTGCGGCTGACGTTCAACTGGGCGTACACCTTCCGCGGGCTCGATCATCAGGACTGGCGCTACAGCATGCTCAAAGAAAAGAGCGGGGCGCTTTACCCGCTCGTGAGCCTGTTCGGCATCATGCTGTTTCCAACGGTGGTGGTGTATCTTTGCCTGCTGCCCGCTCTCATGTACATCCAGTCCGGCGCGGTCAGCCTGCTTACGTGCGTCGGGTTTGCGCTCTGCCTATCGGCGGCGACGCTGCAGCTCGTTGCGGATGTCCAGATACACCGCTTTCAAAAGGAATCGCACAGTCGCGCGGAGATCATCCGCTCCGGCGTATGGAAGCATTCGCGCCATCCAAACTACCTCGGCGAAATCCTCATGTGGTGGGGCGTGTTCCTCGTGATGGTCTCCGCGCTGCCGCAGTACTGGTACTTTGCCGCGGGCGCGCTGGTCAACACGCTGATGTTCCAGTTCATCAGCATCCCAATGGCGGAAAGCCGCCTCTCGGGGTATAAGGAAGGCTTTGCCGACTACGTTTCGGAAACGAACAAGCTCTTGCCGTTTGCAAGGCGAAAGAGCGCGTAAGGAGATGGCGAGATACAAAAAATAGAAAACGAACATAAGGGACAAAGCGAAATAAGGGAATCTGACATTTTTATCAATTACTGGAGGTTCATATGGAAGGTCTGATTTCCTGCGATAAAGCTAAAGAACTAGATTGCCTAATAGGCACAATACAGACCAAACAAGATTGTGAAACCATATTTCAGCTCGTCCCTTTCTTAAATGCATACCCGGAGTTATCATTTGGAATGATCCCATATATTTCACTATTTGCTGTTTCGACGCTTGAGTTTTTAAATGAATATGGAAATCACTGTAAAAACATCGATTTTCAAACACGCAATCGAAAAGGATTAGCTGATTTACGCGCAAAATTGAAGGTCTTCGATTCCGGTTTTGTTAAGACAAGAAGGATGGTTTTAAATATTGATTTCATTCAAGATCAGATATTTATAAAGGGCGATAAACTATATATGCCCTTTGAACAAGCAAGTTATCCGAATTTGGGGTTTTATACTGATAATGAAAACAGGATTATAGGTAATACTCATTATGCATACTATGTGATGCAGGATGATCGAATAATATCTAGAAACGCAGAGGAGATGAAAGAAGCTTATTTAGCTACACCAAGTTCCTATTCTTTTTCCAAAGTGAGTGAAGAAGGATACATAATTTTGCAATACTGCGGAAGCATTGTTAGTTCAATTGAACATGCAATGGAAGAATTAACCTTACCGACTAATCCTGAGGTCTGCGAGTTTGATCTAGAAGTCAATTGTGCTTTCGCCAACACAAATGATCGAGTTTCATTAGTAAAGAATGCGGAGATAGATAAAGCAGCGTTTTTATATATCCTTCATATACTTACCACAATTAATTACATGCTCTTTATAATAAATAAATGTGAAAAAACCGATACCGGATGGTGGTTGAGAGTTAATTATATAGCATACTATTATTGTGTCTCGCGATTGCGCAGCATACAGACGTATTTTCGTCAAAGCAAAATTAAAAGTTCTTCTTTTGGCAGCCTTTTTTCCGAACTAAACCTAGAGCATGAAAATATGATTAATACGGATTTTCGGAGTTGCCTTATGCATGCACGTTATTATCATGAAGATAGATTTATGATTAAACCCGAATATATTGATACATGCAAACCATTGTTTGGCTTGGTAGAAACACAGTTCAACGGAATGAGTTATATAACATTGAAGGGTATAATTCAGGATAGAATGCTAAGCATTTCAAGCATACTAGCTAAATGGCTTGACTTCACATTACCAACAAGACCAAGCATTGGTGAAAACAAGAGACAAAGAATCACGGTTTCAGATCTGCGAGAAATGCTTAATAAGTCTGAGTAACTTGTTAACATTGATTTTCATTGTAATCTTATGATACACTCTCGTGAACGAAACTATATATAATGGATTGGAGCTCCTTTTACCATGCATGCCATCGTCACCGTCATCGGCCACGACCGCGTGGGCATCATCGCGGGAATCTGCGTTGCCCTCGCCGGCGTCAACGTCAACGTTTTGGATATCACCCAGACCATCCTCGGCGGGATGTTTACCATGATCATGCTCGTCGATCTAGCGGACGCTTCCGCGCCCTTTGCCGAGATTGCTTCCGCGCTCGACGGGGAAGGCGAAAAGCTCGGCGTGAACATCCGCATCCAGCGGGAAGACATCTTCAACGCCATGCACCGCATTTGAGGTGGAATAATATGCTCAATCAGCGGGAGATATTTGAAACCCAGCACATGATCGACAGCGAGCACCTCGATATCCGCACCATCACGATGGGGATTTCGCTGCGCGACTGCGCGCACGGCGACGCGAAAGTTGCCGCGCAAAAGATATACGACAAGATTGCGCACTGCGCGGAACGTCTGGTTTCGGTCGGCTGCGACATCGAGCGCGAGATGGGAATCCCCATCGTCAACAAGCGCATCTCCGTGACCCCCATGGCGCTGGTGGCGGAAGCCAGCGACGCGGCGGACTACGTGCCGTTCGCCGTTGCAATGGATCGCGCGGCAGCCGAATGCGGCGTCAACTTTATCGGCGGGTTTTCCGCGCTCGTGCAAAAAGGCTTTACCAACGGAGACAAAAAGCTGATCGCGTCCATTCCGGAGGCGCTGGCGATAACGAAATACGTCTGCTCCTCCGTCAACGTCGCTTCCACGCGCGCGGGCATCAACATGGACGCCGTGCGCTGGATGGGCGAAATCGTCAAAGCCACCGCCGAACGCACTGCCGATCAGGGCGGGCTCGGCTGCGCTAAGCTCGTTGTATTCTGTAACGCCGTCGAGGACAACCCCTTTATGGCGGGCGCGTTCCACGGCGTAGGCGAGCCGGAGTGCGTTATCAACGTTGGCGTATCGGGCCCAGGCGTGGTCTGCTGCGCGCTGAAAGAGGTGCGCGGCGCATCCATCGACGTGGTGGCCGAAACCGTCAAGAAGACCGCCTTTAAGGTGACGCGCATGGGTCAGCTCATCGCGCGGGAAGCGTCCCAGCGGCTCGGCGTGCCGTTTGGCATCGTGGATTTGAGCTTAGCGCCCACGCCCGCGCAGGGGGACTCCGTTGCGCGCATCCTCGAAGAGATGGGGCTGGAGCGCTGCGGCACCCACGGCACCACGGCGGCGCTGGCGCTGCTCAACGACGCGGTCAAAAAAGGCGGGGTCATGGCGTCTTCGCAGGTGGGCGGGCTTTCCGGTGCGTTCATCCCGGTTTCCGAGGACGAGGGTATGATTGCCGCCGTGCAGGCAGGCACGCTCACCATAGACAAGCTGGAGGCGATGACCTGCGTTTGCTCCGTGGGGCTGGATATGATAGCGGTTCCGGGGGATACCCCCGCGGAGACGATCTCCGCCATCATTGCGGACGAAGCGGCCATCGGCATGATCAACAACAAGACCACCGCCGTGCGCATTATCCCCGCGCCGGGGAAAGTGGTCGGCGATATGATCGAGATGGGCGGCCTTCTCGGCAGTGCGCCGGTGATGCCGGTGCATACCGAGTCCAGCGCGGACTTCATCCGCCGCGGCGGCCGCATCCCCGCGCCGCTGAACGCGCTGAGGAATTGAAATATCAAATCAGATTTACATAAGCTAATTTAGAACTGATTTAATTCGAACTGTAAAAGTTCGAATTTTTCATTTTACGTTAGTAAAGTATATGTTTTATAATGAAAGACTTTTGACAGTAATTGATGATATAATCAATAAAATAGGCTGTTTTATCATTTAAAAATTCGATTGGAGATAAAAGCATATGACGTTAAGCAAGATCGTGTATTTTGATAGAGAAACGATAAAAAACATTCTGCAAGAGAAGAACAAAGGTTCAAAAACAACTACAACAGGAACCGTTTCAACTTCAACCCTAGACGCAAAGGTTGAAGCTGAAGCATCAGCTAAATTGAAGCTAGAAGTACCTATTTGGGCACGCTTAGCATTTCTCTTTTCTGGCCGTCTTGCAGCTGAGTACACATTGAAACACGATAGTGAGGTAACAATAACATCAACTGAAATCTCCGATTTTGAGAGAATAAAAGAGTCCTTTAACGAGTTCATAGGAGTACAGGTAGCAGATATTGAGAGCTCGTCAACTTTTTTTAGGTTGGCAAGCGGTTATTTGCGTATGATGAGAGGTGGAGTGGAAGGCGTTGACATCAAGGAATTCAAATCCGTACTTGATAGTTTTGAGGGTTATGATACATACCGAATCAGAGATGATGTTTTTATTCGATTTAACAATACGGCATTTGTTAGTAATTACAAACGGAATGATTTGCTAACTACGAAACTTACGATTTATTGTATTAAGGTAGGCGTATTTAGCAGAAACGATTTTGATTTCGTGAAGCAAATAGAAAAGATGCAAACACTTGCGAATGCCACAAATCAGCCGAAATTATTATCTGAAATATACCCCCCTAAAGAAGATCCAGATAAGAAATCTGCAACCCCGCAAGCGAGCGTAAACACTGGCAATATTGAGTTGTACGATGTGGTTTATGCCTGCGTCGTTATGGAGGAGTAAGATGCGCCACTATCATGTGATAATTGGATTGGCTACACTAAACTGTACAGAAAAGATAAGGTAATGGTATTCTCTTGAAGAGAAAAGAGAAGGAGAAAACCATGACCGAAAAACGAGCAAGAAGAACGTACAGTGAAGAACAAAAGAAGCAATTGGTTGAACTGTTCAACCATGGCAAACCCAGAGGCGAAATCATCCGTGAGTATGATTTGACAGCCTCAGCTTTTGACAAATGGGTGAAACGGATCAACGCCACAGGCTCCAGCCGGGAGAAAGATAACCGAACCTTTGAAGAGCAAGAATTGATCAAGCTTCGCAAGGAAAATCAGCAGCTGCGAATGGAGAATGATGTTTTAAAGCAAGCGGCGCTGATATTCGCACGAAAGTAATTGTGATCAAAGCCAATGCCCGCAAATACTCAATATCAGCGCTGTGCAGATGTCTAGGCATTGCACGGAGCACCTTCTATTACGAATGCCATGATCCGATAGACGAAAGTGATCTCGAAGAAGCGGTTCAAATGGCATACGACGAGAATCGTCGCGTATACGGTCAGCGAAAGTTGAAGCGTGTGTTATTCCGGAAAGGCTGGACGGTTTCACGTCGTCGCATCGGACGAATCATGGCGAAACGCGGCTTGGTTTCGGCCTATACTTGTAAGAAATACCGTGTACATTCATCAAAGAGCAACGAGGCCGCTATTCCCAACCTTCTTGCCAGAGATTTCAACAATCAGGCTCCTGGAGCCTGTGTCGTGAGCGATTTGACCTATGTCCGCGTCGGAACAAGATGGGCGTATGTCTGCATCCTGCTCGAGCTAGGGGCTCGGGAGATCATCGGACAAAGCGCAGGCGCAAATAAAAACGCCGAGTTGGTACACAAGGCGTTCTCAACGGTGAAGGGAAATCTGTTCGATATCCAAATGTTTCACACGGACAGGGGCAGCGAGTTTGATAATATGCTGATCGATGAGTTGCTCGACAGTTTCCAGATTAACCGCTCGCTGAGTATGAAAGGCTGTCCATTCGACAACGCTGTAGCCGAATCAACTTTCAAAATGATCAAGGCAGAATTCGTTTACTCACGACGCTTTGAAACGCTGGAGCAGCTCCAGCTGGAGCTGCTGGATTATGTTCACTGGTTCAACAACATCCGTTTACACGGCACTCTGGGATACTTGTCGCCAGCAGAGTTTAAGAGAGCCCGTACCTTATAAAATCTGTCCGACTTACTGTTGACAATCCATAATTGGTTCAAAGAGCTATTTTGAAGATAGAGTTAGTCAGTCTTGTGGCGAAAGCCCTTGTAGGAGCTTCCTTGAGTTAATTCGATTGTCAGATGAAAAAAAGCAAAGAGGCAATTCTTTTACAAGTGATGACAAAACAGATTCCATGATACTTAAAAATGATAACTATCATGGAATTGTCGAAGCTGCACATGACCGCTTAGGTGCGATTATTGAAGAAATTACTAAAGAAGAGTCTGTAATCTATATACATAACCCACCAGCATCTCTAAATAATTACTTAATGAATTTAAGGGATCGAGGAGCTATAACTCTTGATTATGTTAATCAAAAGTACTTAATAGTGCGAGATTCGGATATGTTCGTACAGAGTATAAGTTCTATTAAGAGCGCGATATTTGGACAGGACGAAGCTATTTTTGGGATTAGCCGGAGTTTATGGTATTTGACCCACGTTGATCGAAAAAAACCTTATGTGATAATGCTCTATGGAGAAAGCAGTCTTGGAAAAACTGAACTTGTTCGAGAAGTTGCTAAATATTTCTTCAACTTGAAATATATGGAGAAACATCTCTCAATGTTTAGAAACCCAAACTATTCAGATTATTTTTTTGGTGATAAGCCTAATCGGCGTAGTTTAGGTTTTGATTTGCTGGAGAGAGAGTCAAATCTAGTTTTTCTTGACGAAATTGATAAGTGCCCAGAGTATTTTTATTCCGCTTTTTATACGTTGTTTGATAACACTCTCTTTCAAGATTGCTTTTATGAAGTAGATATTTCTGGATTATTGATCGTATTGACTTCGAATTATGTAAATATGGAGGATATGAAAAAAGAGTTGGGACTTCCAATATATTACCGCATAGACAGATTTCTACACTTTGAGAATTTTACTGCAGCTACAATACACGATATAACTCTGCACGAAATTGATTCCCGTTCAACAGAGTATCAAGAGTCTCTTACTAGTGAAAGGATATACAGGAAAGTAAGTTCTAGAATTCAGACAACAGAAGAAAACGCGAGGACAATAAAAAATAAAGTTCAAGATGTCATTGAAGAACTGCTGTTTAGTGAGGTTTCTGAACATTTCTTCGAATGAGTTAACAAAGTGATTTTGAGTTGTTATATTTTTACTTAAACACTTCGTTTGTCACCCCAACCCTTACAATCCCGTTCTCCTCCCCGATCACCGTAAACCCGGCGGCGAGGTGCGTTTTGAGCGCGGCGGAGCGGTCGCGCTCAAAGTCGTTGCGCACTTCGATTGCGCCGAGGCGGTCGAACGCTTCATGCAGGAGCAGCCGCAGCGCTTCGGTGGAATACCCTTTGCCACGGTAAGCGGCTTCAAGGACGATGCCCATATCGTACCAGCCGCCGGACGCGTTTTGATGCAGATTGACTTCGCCGAGAAAAACGCCGTCCGAACAGCGGACGATATACGCGTAATACCGCTGCGGTTCGCTTTGGCAGAACCAGTTGAACCAAGCTTCCCAATCGCTTTCGGGGAAGTCGATGCAGCCGGTTTCGCTGTGGTAACCGGGAAAGCCAAGGTCGTAACCGCGGTTGTAGCGCATCGTTTCGGGGTCACTGAGAAGATACTTTCGATACTATAACTCGCTCAACTGCGGCTGGCGGAGGTACACAAGCGGCTCCATACTCCGTTTACTCCTTTGCGTTTTCGGTTTGCGCCACTACCGGTTATCGAATCTCTCGCCCGGCAAGCAGCGGAATGCCGCGTTCGGTAATTTCCAGAATCACCAAGTCCGGCGAGACCAACTCAATCGTTTCGCGGTACGCGGTGACACAGCGAACCAGAACCGTTTGGCTGTAGCATTCCGCAAAGTATTCGCTCATCTTGTAGTTTGGGCCGAAGAACGAATCGCCAAACAGCAGGATGGTACCCTGCGCACTGTCGTTGAAGCGAACTTCGGACGGACCCTGCCAGCCGCTGTCGGGCTGGTTTTGGATCCGGTCCAACTCGCTTGCCAGTGTGGAGTCGGTTGCAAGGGTTGCTTTCGGGTTGGCAACATCGTACTCCAATGCCTGTTCCGGCTCGGTGAATCCGACCGCGTTCATCATTCCCCGCAGATCGCCGCTATGCGGCTTGAGAAGGGAGGCCACTTCAACCGCGGGCATATCCTTTCCGGTGACCTGTTCGACCGTGTCTGCGATGGTGCGAAAAACGGCATACGAACCAATAGTGTTCCAGTGCGTGCAGGTTTTATAGTAGACCTGTCCGCCATTTGCCTTCTCTTCCAGCAGCGCGGGCTTCGCGTTGACAACCGTAACGCCCGTGTGTGCCCTCAGGTACGCCGTGAGCGTGTCGATTGGCGTTTCCCGCACCGCCAGACGCGAACTGATGTATTCCGGGTAGATGCTCGTTTTGCTGGGCGTGAGAACCAGAATGTACGGGATCCCCATTTTCTCCAGTTCGAGGCGGATGCTTTCCTGACTTGCGGCAATCCTCTGCAGCGTCTGCTCGTCGAGCGGGAACTCGCCAAACGGAATTAAGAAGTTGTCTTCCAGCGTGTAAAAATACCAGCCGTCGCGTCCGATGTGAACGGACTTGGAGGGCGAAGAATGAAAGACGTTCAGCATCACGCGGGAGACCGTTTCGGAAAACACGGAGCGAAAACCGATATGATCGTTGAACCAGTTTTCAAACGCAGGCACTTCGTGAAGGCTGATTTTGCCATGGCTGTCGAGGAAGCGGGGGAAAGCCGCAAGCGTCCTGTTTTCTTTTTCCGATACGTCGCCCTGCTTCAGGCTCGTTGTGCAGAGCGGCAGGAGGAGGGCGAGGAGAAACAGCGCTGAAAAGACGACGGAAACGATTTTCTTCTTCATGCGATTCACCCCGCTTAAAATTGGAAGTAGATAAACGAATTGAACGCGGAGCCTTCCACCAGCATGATGCTGACGGCAAGCAGCGCGAGAACCAGACATCCCTCCAGCACGCCTGTCAGCAGCGGACGGCGTTCCAGTTTGAGCTTTGCCCGGAGGAAGGAACACACCGGCATGGAGAACAGCACACCCGCGGCAAACACGCAGACGGCAAGCGGATTAACGAACAGATCGAGCGGGTACGCGCCGGCTGCGCTCGTTCCAAAGCCGAACATCGTGCCGAGGTAACCGAGCGCAAAATGCATGCCCGGCGAGCGGAACAGCACCCAGCCGACCACGACGACGAACATGGCATACAACCACTTGACCGGGTAGGGGAGCTTTAACTTGGGGAACTTGCCGGAAACGACGCGTTCGAAGATCAAGAACACCCCGTACCACAGACCCCAGACAACAAAATGCCAGGCCGCGCCGTGCCAGAGCCCCGTTGCGAGAAACACGATCATCAGGTTGACATACGTGTTGCCCCTGCGGTTTCCGCCGAGCGGGATATACAGGTAATCCCGAAACCAGGTTGAAAGCGAAATATGCCACCGGCGCCAGAACTCTTTGATGGAGGTGGAGATGTACGGATAGTTGAAGTTTTCTAAAAAGTCGAACCCGAACATCCGCCCAAGCCCGATTGCCATATCGCTGTAGCCGGAAAAGTCGTAGTAGATCTGCAGCGTATAGAACAGCGCGCCTGCCCAGGCGACGCCTGCGGAGAGGTGCGCGGTGGGTTCGCCAAAGATTTTGTCCGCAACCAGAGCAAGCTGGTTGGCAAGGATCATCTTTTTTGCCAGGCCGTATACAAACCGTTTTGCGCCCTGCCAGAAGAGTTCGGCGTCGTAGGTACGGCTGTCGAGCTGATCCTTGATGTCGCCATACCGTACGATCGGGCCAGCGAGCAGCTTGGGAAACAGCGCAAGGTACAAGGCGACCTTGAGCGGGTTCTTCTGCAGAAGCGAGGGGTTGCGGTACAGGTCGATGACATAGGAGAGCCCCTGAAACGTAAAGAACGAGATGCCAAGCGGCGCAATCGCCTGCTGAAAGGCTAAGCCAGTGCCGAACAGGCGGCTCCATGTTTCAACGGCAAACCCGGCGTACTTATAGTAAAACAGCAGTCCGAGGTTGAGCAGCACAAATACGCTAAGCGCGGTTTTCTTTTGCCAGGTTCCTTTTTTTGCCGCATACGCAATAATCAGCCCGCCCGCATAGTTGACCGCAATCGAGACGACAAGAATAATCGCCGCCCTATGGCTGCCCCAGGCGAAAAATACAAGGGAGGCCAGCAGCAGGAACAGATTGCGGTAATTCTCTTTGAGAAGGTAATAGCAGATCAGTACGACCGGCAGAAATAAAAACAGAAACAAATTCGTTGAAAACGCCATAGAATCCCCCAAAGAACGCCGACTATGCTGAAAATCTCTCTTTATCAGCGCGTTGGTTATTGATAGAATGCCGCAAAAAACGCTTGTTCCTCTGAACCAAGAACAAGGCAAATTGTAGTAAAAGAAGCGTACCACGCGGAATAAGTTGCGTCAATCTAAGGTTTCGAACAGTATTTAACAGGGCGCGGAAATAGCCGTTAGCGTTGACGCGGGGGAGCATTCGAGTATAAAATAGCGTATGCTATGCAACGGAAATTTTGATTTATTCTGCGGCTGTGTCCCTGCCATAAACGGGGCGGCTGTCGCGGATGAAATGCGGTGCCTATGAAACGAACGACGAACGCGCTGAGAAACACCCTGATTTCGTTTGGCAGTTTTGTCCTTATCTTTTTGTTCGGCATCGGCATCCGGCGGCTGTTTCTCGACAATCTCAGCATTGAATACCTCGGCTATGAAGGCCTGTTTTCCAATATCTTCGCGGTGCTGAGCACGCTGGATCTGGGCGCGGGCTCCATTCTTCTCTATCGGCTGTACCGCGCAATTGCAGGCAACAACGAGGCTGAAATCCGCAAGCTCCTCGCCATGTACGCGCGCCTGTACCGGTTGGTGGCGGGCATTGTGCTGCTGCTCGGCCTCGCCATGATTCCGCTTTTGCCGTTTTTGATTCGCGACCAGATTTCGGACTGGAACTTCGTCTATGTAATCTACATCATGCAGCTTGTCACCACGGTGGGCGTGCTGTATCTTTCCTATTACCGGCTGCTGCTGGAGGCGCATCAGCGCGTTTCCGACGCGGTGATCGTTGAAACGTGCATTCGCATTTCCACGCAGATTATCAAGATTGTTGTGATTCTCTATACGAAGAATTACCTGATCTACCTCTCCGTGGGTCTGCTCTACAACCTGATTTCCGCGCTCCTGATTGCGTTTCGCTGCAGGCGCAAGTACGCATCCCTACTGGGCGGGCCGTTCGATAAGCAGTATTTTAAGGAAGGCCTGTTCCGCTCGGAACTCAAGAACTCCTCCATCATCCGCCTGTCGCAGACCGTGTTTTACCTGATGGATACGCTGCTCGTGTCGTCGCTGATCGGCCTGAAGGCGGTTGCGCTGTACGGTAACTATACGATGATCGGCGGGCAGGTTCTGCTGGGGTTCAACGCCATTTTGCAGCCCATTCGAGCCAGCGCGGGGAGCTATGCCAACACGGAATCCAGAGAGGACAGCTACCGGATGTTTCGCATTGTCGATTTGATTGCGTTCTTTTTGGCGAGCTTTGTGCTGACATCCCTGTTTACGCTGGCACAGCCGACCATTGCCTGCGTCTACGGGCCGCAGTACCTGCTGCCGCTGTCATTTCTGGCGTTCTATGCGTTGTATTGCTACATCATCGTAAAAGACAACGCAATTCGCATGTTCCGCGAGACAGTCGGCGAATTCAAGCAGGAAAAGATGTGGTCGGTCTCCGGCGCTGTTGTCAACATCATACTGTCTCTCATCGGCGTGAAGCTCTTTGGTATTACGGGTGTGCTGTTGGGTACGTTCCTCTCCGAACTGGTACTGGAGGCGGGGTCGTATTTTATCGCCTACCGGCACAGGTTCCAGCTACCGGTTCGGGTCGGGTTTGGGCGGACGTATGTGTTTTTGCTGCTGGCCGCCGCTGAAGCGGGGCTGACGTATTTTGCGACAAGCTGGATTCCCGTTTCGTTCGGTGGGCTCGCGCTCCGGTGCGTCTTCTGCCTTGTAGTGCCAAACGGTCTCAACGCGCTGTTCTTCCATAAGACCGAGGCGTTTGCCCGGATGATGGGTTACTTCAAAAAAATGCTCACTATGCTGAAAAACCGCGGCAATCCGCCCGAAGAGATCGCTCCGGCGGAGTAAACCTGCAGATTCAGACCGGTATGAAAAAGCGAACCGTTTATTGAGCGGTTCGCTTTTTTAGCGGGCTATTTGGTTCGAAAGTAATCGTTGAATCCCGCGAGATTGGCGTCTTTTTCGCTGAGCAGCGGGGTAATTCCGTTCAGCGGCCATTCAATACCGACGTCGGGATCGTCCCAGAGGATGCCGCCTTCGTCTTCGGGATGGTAGAACTCGTCGCACTTATAGGTAAACTCCGCCGTTTCGCTGAGCACGAAAAAGCCGTGCGCCATGCCGCGGGGAAGGAAAAACTGCTTTTTGTTCTCCGCCGAGAGCGTTACTCCCGCCCATTGGCCGAACGTCGGGCTGTTTTTACGAATATCCACCGCAATGTCGAACACCTCTCCCGAGATGACGCGCACGAGCTTTGCCTGCGGATGCAGCACCTGAAAGTGCAGCCCGCGCAGAACGCCCCTGCGGGATTTTGACTGGTTGTCCTGCACGAACACGGCTTCAATTCCGGCGGCGCGGAACTGCTGTTCGTGATAGGTTTCCATAAAGTAGCCGCGCTCGTCTCCAAACACGCTCGGGGTAATGGTAAACACGCCTTGAATGTGCGTTTTTTCAAATTGGAATTTTCCCATACTTCTTTGTTATCCTTTTCTAGGCAGAGGATTTGCCGTTCTTTTTTATAGCGGGAGTCCGGTTACCGCTCCGGTATGCCGGCGGCTTTGATCTGCCGCATCGTTTCTTCCAGCATGATCTTTTCGTCCGGGAACGTATGCTGATCCGTCTTCTTTTTGACAAACGGGCTGTTCAGCAGCACCAGCGACCGGGGATACATGTAAGGTGCATTGTTCTTGGTTTTATCCATGATCAAAGCGGACTCCGAAAGGAATACGCCGTAGGCAAAACCTCTGTCCGTAAAGAACTTTGTCATCTCCGTTTCCTCGTGCTCAATAACGCCTATGATGGAGGAATGGTAGCCGACCCGGTTCCAGTACGCCTCGAACGCCGGACTGGAAGCCAGACTGCGCTCCGCGACGAAGAAGTAGGACTGAAGATGCGCGTCAATATAAACCTTTGCCATTTCGTCGCTGGCAAATCCGCGCGGGTATTCGATGATACCCCAGAAATCCACGGGGTCTCTGCGTTCCATCTCGGCAAAAACGCTCGAAAGGCTCCAGAGCGGCGCGAAGTTGCTGTTGTTGGCAAAGATCACCTGGTCGAATTCGCCCAGCCGGTCGAAGCCGTATTGCGTGACCGCATCCTTCCACGCGCCGAAGTCGAAGCCAATGTTGTCGCGCCGCAGGATCCGCACTTTTTTACTGCGAACCTTGTTCAAATCCTCGGCGGTCAGCTCCGAGTTCGTGATAAAAACAATCTCTTCGGCGTAATTAGCCAGCTCCCGCATATAGGCCGCGTCGGAATCGCTCAGCAGGCAGTCCTTGTCAAAATGAACGAAAAAGGCGATTCTTTTTTTGTCGGCAACAGGCTGAACCCGTCCGCAGCAGTTCCAGGTTTTAAGATACCCGTATCCTTCGTTTGCCGCCAAATCGACCCAGAGCCGCTCGATATGGTGCGCCAGCATCTGCGTCGGCCTTCCCGTCTCACGTGGGAATTCCTCCGGAGCAATGCCGATTTTGAACAGCCGCCGAATCGCCTTTGTCCGCGCCCAGAACATGTCGCCGGCGGGGTAAGCGGGTGCGCTGAAACGGAACGAGGTGAACCCGCAGCGTTTCAGCAGTTTTTCACACGCAATCCGCTCGTTTTCGCGCACCGGCTCCAGATTCAGCAGCGGAAACGTCTCCGGAAAGACGATGCCGAGACGGTCGTCACGCTCGAACGCGGCGATTACGCCGCTTACATAGTCCGAATGCCCAAGCAGGTTTCTCAGCAGGTATTCGCGCCAGGCGTAGCCAAGCTCCTTGATAGTGGACTTTTTGCCGTGCACATGCAGAACGTAGTCGTAGTTGTCGATGACCGGCTCCATCTGCTGTAAAAACGGCGCAATGTCGCGTCCCCGATTGGGGAAACACGCAACAAAAACGTGCTCGGCACGGCTGCGCTCTGAAAACGCGCGCTCGATCTGCGCCTTCTTTTCTGCGGTATCGGTCGAAACGAAGCAGTCGAACCGGAACGGAATCCGGTTGAGCTCGTCAATGAGCTCGTCCATCGTTTCCAGAAAGAACAGATGCGCCTGCACGCAGATGCGCGGCGTGCTGCCGCTGTCGTCAAACTGCGGCCGTGCGGCGCTTTGCTCGGTGATGACGCGAAAATCGTCGCTGTACGGGAGCCCGAACAGCGCTTTGGAAAGCGCGTTGAGATAGGTGCTGCCGCGCAGCTCGTCCGGGGACAGCCGCGCTTCCTCCGGGCCGCCGTTCCAACCGTCGATAAAGAGAAAGCGGGACTCCTCCTGAAAGCGCCAGCGCGTATACGCGGCGTCCGAAACGAGCCAGTTATAAAAGAATCGTGCCGAAAAAATGGAAAAGCCTGGTTTTCTGCGCGTATGGAAAGCGGGTTTGCTCCAAGTCATGGCGCAGGTACGGTGTAGCGGCCGCGCATCGTCGGCGAACGCTTCGTCCTTTAGCATCTGCGCATGCGCGAGCACTTTTCGGTAGACGCTCAGCTTGCCGTAATGATAAGGCCGGTGGAACTTTCGCCCGCCAGCGGACTCTTCCAGTACGCGCAGCTTTTTGGGCAGGTCGAGCGGCGGAAACTCCACTTCGGCGTCCGCGCCGCGAGAAGCGCGTTCTCTCCGGGTTGGGTTATTGTCCGTTCGGCAGGCCCATATCTGCAGTTCGCCCGCGCCGTGCGCTTTTGCGCATTGACGCCAAGCGTCAAAAGCGGGTTTTCCCGCAGGGTGCGTCTGCTGGTCGAGCGAAAGCACAAGCGGCTTTTCTTCCGCGCGGAGATACCGCGGGTCGGAAAAGCAGCCCAGAAGCGCTTCTTGGAACGCTTCTTCCTCGACTGGCGCGCTGCCGGATCGTTCACGGACGCGGCAGAGACAGTATTTAAGCGGAATTTGCGTATGTTGCTGCAGCACGTCCAGCAGGCGGGAATCCGCGCTGGAGCGCCAGTAGAAGCAGAATCCGTATAAACCGTGCGCTTCGGCGGCGGAAGCGGCACGTTCGAACGCCTTCGCCACGTCGGCTTCGCTGCCGGCACGAACCGCCGCGAGATCGAAAAACGCTATGGCTCGCACATCCGTGCACATGCCGTCAAAGTCGATATCGTCCTGATATTCGGGGGATGGGAACGCCGGTTCTTCCAGTTCCAGCGGATCGACCGTATAGCGGTAACGCAGCATGAGCATTCGCTCTACGGGCGATTTGGGCAGATAGCTCCTGAAAAAGGAGACGGTTTTTAAGATCGTTGCCTTGACGCCGATCTTATAAACAGAATGAAGAAGTCTCTTGATTGCGTTATTTTCTTGCATTTGTGCTGCCGTGATTCCCCCCGATGGCTTTCGTTTGCCAAGCGGGTTAAGTACATATCCCTTCTTAACGATTCCAATCCGCACTCTTGAGGTAGTTCGCAAGAAAGCGTTCAATCGCTTCCTGCCAGGGGCGCATTTCGTCCCCAACCGTCGTACGGAGCATCATGTGATCCAGCGAGGAGTACGCCGGGCGCTTGGTTGGGCTCGGGTATTCGTCGGACGTACAGGAGAACGCTTCCGCGCCAAAGTCTGCCAGCCGGAGAATCTCCGCGGCAAAGTCAAACCAGCTGCACTCGCCGTTTCCTGTGCAGTGGTAGACGCCGTACTCTTCCGTGGCGGCAATCTTGAGCAAATGGTAAGCCAGATCCACCGCGTTGGTGGGATTGCCCCGCTGGTCGCCGACAACGGTGACCTTGCCCTCCGCGCGGGCCTTGTTGAGGATTGCCTTGACGAAGTTTTTGCCGTGATAGCCATACAGCCAGGCGGTGCGGACGATGAAATGCCTGCTCGAAAACGTCTGCACGAACTGTTCGCCCGCGCGCTTGCTTTTGCCGTAAACGCTCACGGGGCAGGTCGGGTCGTACTCCCGATAGGGGCGTGTTCCGTCGCCGGAAAACACGTAGTCCGTTGAAATGTGCATGAGCTTTGCGCCCACGCGTTCGGCGGCGATGGCGAGGTTTCTCGCCCCCAGCGCGTTGACGCGGTAAGCGTCGTCCTCGTGTGTTTCGCAGGCGTCCACGTTGGTATACGCCGCACAGTTGAAGATCAGGTCGGGGCGCGTCTGTTCCACGATCGCGATGGTTCTTTCCAGGTTCGTGATGTCGATTTGCGGGATGTCCAGACAGGTTAGGACGATGTTGCGGTAGATTTGCGGGATCGCGCCAAGTTCAGAGTGTCCGCTTGTCAATTGCGTCACAAGCTCGGTTCCGAGCTGCCCGTTGCAGCCGACGATCATTCCGTTTCTCACGTAGCATGCCTCCTTTTCCAGAGTTTCTTCAGTCGTTGCAGTCGCTAAATGTTCCATAATCGCCTCAGTACCTGATCTTTCCTTCGGCAACGCGCTTGAGGTGCTCGCCATAGGGCGATTTTCCATAACGCGCTGCGGATGCGATAAGCGCTTTCTGATCGATCCAGCCGTTGATAAACGCAATCTCTTCCGGCGCGGAAATCTTAACGCCCTGACGCTTTTCCACCATCTGCACGAAGTTTGCCGCGTCGAGAAGACTGTCCATCGTGCCCGTATCCAGCCAGGCAAAGCCGCGGCCGAGAATCTGCGCGTGCAGAGATCCGTCCTGCAGGTAGATATCGTTGAGAGAGGTGATCTCCAGCTCGTTTCGCCAGGAGGGCTTGACCGACTTGGCATACTCCACCACATGGCGGTCGTAGAAATACAGGCCGGTGATGGCGTAGTTCGATTTCGGGTGCGCGGGCTTTTCCTCCACGGAGAGAACCTTGCCGCTTTCATCCATCTCCAGTACGCCAAAGCGCTCCGGATCGTTGACATAGTAGCCAAAGATCGTCGCAAGGCCGTTCTCGGCGTCGGCTGTCGCCTGCTGGAGCAGACGGCGGAATCCGCTGCCGTAAAAGATGTTGTCGCCCAGCACCATGGCGCAGCATTCGTTACCGATGAATTCCTCGCCCAGCAGAAACGCCTGCGCAAGTCCGTCCGGCGACGGCTGCACCTTGTAGCTTAATCGTACGCCAAACTGTTCGCCGCTGCCGAGCAGCCGCTCGAAATTCGGCAGGTCGGTCGGCGTGGAGATGATTAGGATGTCCTTAATGCCAGCAAGCATCAGCGTCGAGAGCGGGTAGTAGATCATGGGTTTGTCATACACCGGAAGCAGTTGCTTGCTGGTGATCATGGTCAGCGGATACAGCCTCGTTCCCGCTCCGCCCGCCAGAATTATGCCTTTCATACCGTTTTCCTTTCCAAGTACCGTTTTATCTAAATAAACAGAATCTGCCCCAGCACACGAACGATTCCTTGCTTCCAGGTCCTCAGTTTCAAGAGCTGCCAAATCCTGCCAGGCTTGCCGTACTCCGGGATTCGGCTGTAAGCACGCAGCAGTGAGAGCTGTTCTTTCGAGAGGCGGTTTTCATACGCGTTGGCAAACGCTTCCGCCTGGAGGTACGTTGCTTTCAAGCTGCTTTGCGTGTCCCGCGGACGAAACAGCCTGCGGAGCACATACCGCGTGGAGGACGCATCCTTTGCGCCGACTTCGTTTGCTCCGTGCTGGCGATAGAGCATTGTCTGCTCGTTCTCCAGCGCCACGATATGGCCGAACGCCGAAGCGGTGAGCGCAAGCCACCAGTCGTGCATGGCGCACTGTGCGGAAACGGGAGCAACGAGGTTTTTCAGCGCGCGGTTGATCATTGCTGTGCAGCCGGTTACCGTGTTTATCACAAGCAGCTGGCGAAGCGCCGTGCGCCGGTAGTCGAGCTGGGACATCACCCGAAACGACGGGTGCATTACCTTTAAATCTTCGTCAACCACGCAAAGGTCGGTATGAACCAGAAGTGGAGTTTCTTTGCCGTAGGTTTGCTCGGCCTGCCGCATGGCGCGGAGTGTGCGCTCAATCTTATCCGGCTGCCAAACGTCGTCCTGGTCGCAAAACATCAGGTATTCGTCGTCATGCGCCTTCATAAGCGAAAGGAAGTTATGCTTTGCGCTGCCGCTGTTGCATTCGTTTCGGCTCACATGAATCTGCGCGGGATAACGGGTTTCGTACTGCTGCAGGATCGAAAACGTTCCGTCTGTGGAACAGTCGTCCTGTATGTACAGAACGAAGCCCTGCTCCGTCTGCCGCAGCAGAGAGTCTATCTGCGCGGAGACGAATGCTTCTCCGTTATAGGTTGCCATCAGAATACTGATCATGCTGCCGACTTATCTCCCCTAAAGAGTCTCTATATCTTATTTCGCTGTATAAGCGACAATACCTTCCGAAACAGGCACTCCGGCAGGCTCCAGCAGAGCAGTTCGAACAAAGTTGTTCGATTATCCGCTTTTCGCAGGCGAAAGTAGCGGATTCGGGCGCGGGGTTCCTTTTGAAAAAACGCCAGACGCGCGCTGTTCCAAGAGAGCGCTTCTCCCAGTGCGGGAAACGAAAACCGTTCCGCGATGGCTTGGATCCGTTCGTCGAACAACGCGACACGATTGGTAAAATACGTCGCTTTGTCGACGACTCCAGACAGCACGCCCGTTTGGTTGCCGCCGTGCATGCGGTACTGTATCAGCGGTTCGTCGCAGAACGAAAGCTTGCCGTTTACCGCGCAATAGAGCGCGAGGTAATGATCGTGCACCATCCTGCCGAGAAAGGGGACACTCTTTTTTGCCGTTTCTGCGCAAAGCAGCATCGTGCAGCCGACGATGAAGTTATGATACAGCAGGGTTCCCGCGGCGTTTTGCACGTCCCGAAACACATGATGCTTTCGAACCTTCGTCATGCTGTCGGAAAGCAGCTTGCCGTCGCCGTCGATGACAAACAGGTCGGAAAATACCAAATCCGCCTGCGTTTCAATAATCTTCCGGTACAGCCGCGTCAGTTTCTGCGGCAGCCAGATATCGTCCTGATCGCAGTAGGCGATGAACCGCCCGTTTGCGTCCCGCGTGAGCTGCTCAAACGTCTTGTTGGAGCCCATGTTGCGCTCGCTGACGGAGAAGACGCAGGGGATTCGGTGAATCTCACCTGCAATGGCCTCTTTTGTCTGCCGGACGGATTCTTCGCTCGAGCAGTCGTCCCGAATCAGCAATTCCAGATTCGGATAGTCCTGCCGTTCAATGGAAGCAAGCTGTTCTCTCAGCCAAACAGGGTTCGGCCGGTAGACGGCCATCACCACGGAGATCAGCGGAAACTCTTCGGAAAATTGTGCGCCGCCAGACCGCGTAATATCGTTCATGACGCAGCGCTCCTTTTTTGGTAAAACGCCGCCAAATCCCCCGCAAGACAGAAAATATCATGCGCCTGCTTAATTGCGCTGGAGATGTCAGTTACTCTACATGCCGCGCCGCGGCAGGCGTCCGCCCAGAACGCCGCGCTTTGTGCCAGCGGAACGCGGACGACGTTTGGGTGAATTGCGGCCTCCGCCGAAACCTGATCGGAGATCACACAGGGCAGCCCGTTGGCCTGCGCCTCCAGCAAAACGACGGGAAAGCCTTCGTAAAAGCTAGGCAGGCAGAATACGTCCATGGCGGAATAGAGCGCGTTTACGTCCTGACGCACGCCGAGAAACCTAACCGCCCCGTCGGGAAACAGCTCCCGCGCCTTTTGCCGGATGGCGGGCTCCAGCTCGCCTTCCCCAATCAGCAGCAGCACGGAGTCCGGACGCTGTTCGTGCAGCGCGGAAAACGTCTCCAGCAAGAAGCTGTGGTTTTTTTGAAACATGAACCGGCCGACGTGTCCGAGCACCAGCGTGTCCTCGCCGATGCCGAGTTCACGTCTCTGCGCCGAGCGGACGGACGGATCGAACGCAAAACGCTTCGTATCGATGGCGTTGGGCATGACGTGAACCTTTCCGGTATCAAAGCGGCGACTGCCATACATCCAGCGTCCCGCCTTCTCGCCGCAGGCAAAATAGTCCGTAGCAAACAAGCGGGCTGAGGGGCGCAGCAGGTATTTTGCCAGCGTTTTGAGGCCTTCTCCCCAGTTTGCGGTGCTGTGGTTATGGCAAACGCGCACAGGAACCCCAGCAAGCCAGGCGGCAAACAGCGGAAACACGTTCATGGTGTTGGTATGCGCATGCACGACACAGTATTGGTTCTGCCGGAAGGCGCGGGTCAACGCGCCGAGATAGGATAGTACATGGCCGTAGGGGGGAACCAGAAAAACTCGTCCGCCCAGGCGTTCAATCTCGATACGCTGGGGGAACGAGCTGGTTTTGTCCACAAAAAAATCGAATTGCACGTTCGATTTGTCAAGAGCGCGATAATAGTTCATGACCACCGCTTCAACGCCGCCGCAATCCATTTTACCCATGATCTGCGCAACGCGGAGCGGTCGTCTGGGGATACCTGATTCAGGTGGCACAGCAAGCAACGATTTCATGCAACCATTGTACTTTCTTTCCAGAAAAAAGTCTATTGCCCAAATGGTAGCAATGCTGGTCTTGCCAGTAAAAAAGCTGGCATATTGCCAGTTTTCAGGAGATGTGAAAAAAGAAAAACCTGCTTCAACAAAGCAAATACAGGTTGTCCGACTCGAAACAAAAGCAGCGAATAAACGTCGGTTCAATCCAGCAAAAGCCCCTGCGGAACTTTCTGTGAATTTCCAACGTGGAACTTATCGAGATAGAGTTCGCACGCGACCGTTCCGTCGGAGCGTGTCAGGGTAAAGCGGTCGAGCTCGTTGACGCTGTTGGCGGCGTAGCAGCTGCCGTTATGGCGGTAGAGCAGGCGTTCGCCGGATTCCGTTTTCAGGCGGGAGAGGTAGAGGTATTCGCCCTGAATGCCTGCAACGGGGATGGGGTTGGAAGCGTCGTAACCGAAGCGGCCTTTGCCGCCCGGTACTTCGTTTGGCACGAAGCGCTGAAAAAACGATTCCATCAGCCCGCCGAATCCGCCCAATTTTTTACTCATTTCGCGCCTCCCGCCAAACTTTGCTCTCGTGTATATGCCAACGGGGTGAAGAATGTTGTTCTCCACCCCGCTGATTATAGTACGGTTTTAACTTATTTGAACAGTCCAATCGAGAACAGCGCGCCGATGAGCACGGCCAGAGGCGCTGTAATGAAGCGGCTGAACAGCACGGCGGGCACCGCGATGCGCGCGGTTTCCGGTTCGGCCTCACCCAACGAACAGGCGACCGGGATGAAGTCCGCGCCGTCCACGACGCTGATGGCAAACAGTGCGGGCAGCGCCAGCGAGAGCGGCACGATGCCGGCGGCGATCTGCGCGCCAATGAGCGTGCCGAGTACGGACTGAACGGCCGCGCCAGGCCCGAGCAGCGGAGAAAGCACCGGGATGCCGATGATCAGCGCAAACAGCACGATGCCGATCAAGCTGCCGGTAAAGACCGAAAGTCCGTTGGCAATCCAGTTGCCAAAGCCGGTGCTGGTCATGACGCCCTGAATGAACGAGAGGAAGATCAAGAACGGCAGAATGTTGGTTACCAGCATGTTGACCGCCTGACGGCCGCCGGCAAAGAACGCGCCGACGATCTTGCCGATGACGCGGCCGATCTTTTCCATTACGAATGCCAAACCGCCGATGATGCCCTTTTTGCGCGGCGCTTCCGCGTCGGGGGCAGCGGCTTTTACGGGTTCAGACGCTTTATCCATAGGAATCTCGCCCTCCTCGGCTAGCACAATATCTTTTTCTTTCGTGCCGGATACAAAGTTGTCTTCCTTGCAGTATTCGGCATAGACGCCCGCTGGGCCGCCGTCGAGAATGTTCACCGTGGGGATGCCCATCTTGGGATACAGCCCGGTACGGAGCGTTCCGCCGCAGTCCACGACCGCGCAGAAGACTTCCTCATTGGCAACGGGGTTGGTAAAACCGTCCACGGCGATACCGCCGGAAAGTTCGGCAATTTTCCTGGCAAGCGGATGAATGCCTCCGCCGGTCACGGAGATGACCTTATCTTTGCCTTCACTGGGGGTGACGATGATAAATTTGCCCCAGCCGGAGATGCCTTTGTTAATCTTAACGCTTCTGTAACTCATGATGTCCCCTCCTTAGCGGTTGACGTCGAGGCCATCGCGCTTTGCAAAGTACACCCACAGACCTTCTGTAATAAAGCCGCGGCAAACTGCCAGCACCCAACCGGCGATAAAGAAGCGAATCGCGAGCGGAATCGTGGAGATTCCCAGCGCGTCTACGCCGGAGGCGATGCCCCACCACACGAAGAACTCGGCGGGGTTGACATGGGGGAAGATACTCATCATGGGACCGCTCGTGGTGGCCACGATGTCGATGAAGCTTGCGCGCTGTCTCTGAGGCAGAAACTTACCGGCGCTGTAAACCATGGGGTTACAGAGGAAGAACCAGGTGACAAAGGGCAGAACGGTGTAGGACAGGATTTTGTTTTTCGCAAGGAACTTGGAGAACCGTTCGATCCGTTCGCCGCCGACCAACAGACAAATCGTGTTGAACAGCATGAGCAATACGAGGATCGACGGCAGCAATCCGGTGATGTTGCCGACCAAACTTTCACCGCAGGCGGCAAATATCGCCGAGAACGCCTCAGCAAAACTAACCATGAAGAATACCTCCCGTGTTTATTTTATTTTGCGGGCTCTTGCTTATTCTTTGCCCGGAACCGCTCTGCCGCCTCTTGCGGAACGGTTTTGAAGGCTGGAAAAAAGTTTCTGCCACGCTTGATCCTGAAAATGTTTGGATAAAACTCCTGTAAGTAGGTGTATTAAAACGAATCGCCAGAAAAAGAAGGGTTTCTAGATCGGTCAGGCGTGTTCCAGCGTCAGGCGGGTTCCAACTGCAATGTCGGGCATCGCCTTTGCTTCCACGTGGATCATACCGGGCTGGGAAGCTTTTTTTACGCCGTCGAACTGGACGACCAGATGCCCCAGTGCCTGAAAGTTCTGTTTTGCCACGTCGCCGACAGCGGTGATCTTATACCGGCTGTTCCCGATTCCGAGCGTGTCGCCGACGGAAAGCGGGTAGTCGCCGGAAGCGTCGCCAATGATAAAGCAGTGCTCGGCAAGGTACTCCGGCGCTTTGTCGCCAAAGAAGATGATCATTTTTTCCGCAAGGAACTCCCTTGCGCCGGAGCCGATTTTTTTCACTTCGGTTGTTATGACGACGGTGCTTTCGGAATGCTTTTTGAAGAGACTCATACGGAATGCCTCGTTTCGAATGTGTTGAGGAGGATTTCGCTCCCCCGCTGCGGCGCGGACGCCTGAACCCGCGCCGCAACGGAATTTAGCTTATCGCATTTCAAAGCGGTTGAGAAGTGCTGGCGCCCGCTCGTCCGGGCGAAAGGATGCTTTTATGCGCGAAACGCGCGCTTACAGCATTTTGTCGATTTCCGTGAACAGCTCGTCGTAGAGGTCGAGCACCGTATCCAGCTCCTTGTAGGTGATCACCGCCGGGGGCTTGAGCTTGACCACGTTGCCGAGGCCCGCGTACTTGCTGCCGCCGACGATCACGCCGCGTTTGAACGCTTCCGAAACAAAGTAGGCTTCCGCCTCGCAGAATTTTTCTTTCGTCTCCTTGTTTCGAACCAGCTCAACGCCAATCATCAGCCCGGGGCCGCGCACGTCGCCAATGCAGTCGTGCTTTTCCTTCATCGCGAGCAGGCGCTTGGTGGCATACGCGCCCTTTTCGCGGAACTGGCCGCAGATGTCTTCTTCCTCCATCACGTCGAGGGTGGCGTTCGCCGCCGCCATGCTCACGGGGAAGTGCGCAAACGTAAAGCTCTGGTCGCCCAGCGCCAGCGGCTGCAGGTCTTCGTTCGAAAGGAAGCCCGCAATGGGGAAGCCGCCGCCGAGCGCCTTGCCAAACACCAGAACATCCGGAACGACGCCGTAGCGCTCGCTGGAAAAATACGTGCCGGGACGGCCGAACGCGGTTTGAATCTCGTCCCAGATGAGCAGCATGTTGTTGCGGTCGCAGATGTCGCGAACTGCTTTGTAAAACTCCTTGGGGTATTCGATCATGCCGCCGTTGCCCTGAATGGGTTCCATAATCAGCGCACAGGGGCCGCCGTCCACCGCGTTTTTCACCGCGTCCTCAAGGAAGTTGGCGCACTGCAGGCCGCACTTGGGATAGCCGCAGGTCTTGCCCATGGGGCAGCGGTAGCAGTATGCCTGGGGAACGCGCACCGCGGCGTTCATATAGCTCACAAACCCGTTGTTGGGGTGCGGCCAGCACATATTCATGGAGGTGAAGGTGCGCCCGTGGTAGCCGTCGTAAAACGTGATGAACTTGCTCTTGCCGGGGTTGTTGCGGATGGCGAGCTTGATTGCGCCTTCAATGGCGTTGCCGCCGTGCAGGCAGTAGGAAACCTTTTTCAGTTTGCCCGGCGCCATTTCGGCAAGGCGCTTGGAGAGCATCAGCTTGGGAATGGTTTCGAAGCTGGTGCGGATATGCATATAATGCGTCACCTGCTCCTGCACCGCCGCGATGACCTTTGGGTGCGAAAAGCCTATGTTCATGCTCCAGGCCTGGCTGGTGCAGTCGAGGTATTCCCTGCCGTTCATATCGACAATGGTCGAGCCATGCGCTTCCTTGACGAGCAAATCGAAGTTGCCGCCAACGTTGCCGCCCATCAGCGCGGCACGCCCGGCCGCCATTTCTTCCGGTGTCATTGTGTGCTCCATGTTGTCCTCCTGTGTTCGATACGAGATGTGCGTTTTTTTCAATATGTGATCGTTAGTAACACTATAATGTTGAAATCTTCCATTGTCAACGGTATTTATCCAAAAAGTGACGGAAAACATTTATAATTATGACTAGTTTCAGTCACGTGAAGGTTGTATGTTCTCTTTTTGCCCGGAAATGCGTATAATGAGAACAAGCGCACAGGATAATCTGCAGGAGGGATACCATGATCGACCGTAACGAGGTGCTGGACTATATCCGCCAGAGCAATTTTGTGAGTACGCAGCTGCTCTGCGAACATTTTCAGGTCAGCGAGAGCACAATACGCCGCGTACTGGAAAAGCTCGAAGAGAACTGCCAGATCACGCGCATCCACGGGGGCGCCATGTCCGTTGCCGATTTCGGGCAGATGACGGATTTTCAAATGCGCAACCGCATCAATAAGGCACAGAAGGTCGCCATCGCGAAAAAAGCGACGAGCCTGATTAAAAAGCACGACACCGTCATCCTCATGGGCGGAACGACCGTCTGCGAAATGTGCCCGTTTATCGAGCATATGAACGTAACCGTCGTGACCAACTCCATCCTCGTGCTCAACAGTCTGCGCTATTCCACGACCATCCAGCTGATCATCCTTGGCGGTCTGTATAACTACCGCGAGGAGGAGAGCAGCGGGCTGATCTACAACACGGGGCTGGAGCGTCTCAAGGCGGACTACATGTTTATGGGCGCGGCGGGCTTCGACGAGCGGTTCGGCTTTACCATCACCAACGCCTCGGCGGATATCTACGAGCACTGCATGAGCTGCAGCAAGGAAGTCTCCGTTCTGGCGGACAGTTCCAAGTACCGCAGCATGCAGGGCGGGGCGACCATTACGGCAACACCGGAACAGGTGAAATACCTCTTTACCGACCCGGCGCTCGACCCCGGCGCAAAGACCGCGCTCGAGTCGATGGGGATTCAAATCGTGCTTTCCGAATAAGGGGGATTTGC
Source organism: Christensenellaceae bacterium (assembly GCA_963674535.1). Classification (GTDB taxonomy): domain Bacteria; phylum Bacillota; class Clostridia; order Christensenellales; family CAG-138; genus UBA7703. The sequence goes on from OY771363.1 coordinate 3,607,239, forward strand.
AAATCCGCCTCACCCTCAAACAGAGATCATAGATGCATACAAAAAAAGCACCGTTTGTAGCGGTGCTTTTTTATGATCGTTCTTTGAGCTGACGGGGGATTACAGCTCGCCGAAGCCGGATTCGATTAACGCAGTCAGCGTATCGACGGCCAGTGATTCGTCCTCGCCCTCGGCGCTGAGTTCCACAACGGTTCCTTTGTTGAACCCCTGCGTCATCACCAGCACCATGGACTTTGCGTTCACGGCGTTCGGCGCGTCTGCTTTGCGAATCGTAATGTTGGAAGCAAACGTCTTAGCCTTGGCGACGAATTCCGCGCAGGGACGCGCGTGCAGGCCGGTTACGTTTAGAATCTCGGTGGTTTTTGCGTACATTTCTGGTAGTTCCTCCTGTTGCTGAAAAGATATTGCTGTGCGCTCAGCAGAGCGCGCCGAGCGCCGTTCGAAGGTGCGCTTCGATTTCGGAAGCGGTGCGCATCTGTAAAATTTCCTGCGCGAGCGCGGTCGCCTGTTCTTTACTGATGCCGGTAATCACCCGCTTGACCGCGGGTACGCTGGAAAAGGACATGCTGAGCTTATGGATGCCCATGCCGACGAGCACGGCGGCAATCCGCGGGTCGCCCGCCATTTCGCCGCAGACGCTGAGGACTTTACCCGCGCGGGTGAACGCTTCCGCCGTTTGGCGGATGACTCGAAACACCGCGGGGTTATAGAACTGGTAATAGGGCGCGGCTTCGGGGTTCAGGCGATCTACCGCCAGCATGTACTGGCAGAGGTCGTTCGTGCCGATACTGGCAAAACCGACCTCTTCGGCGGCGGCGTCGGCAAGGATTGCGATGGCGGGGATTTCGATCATGATGCCAATAGGAATCTGCTCGTTGAACGGAATCCCTTCGGCGCGGAGTTCGCTTTTTACGTCCTCCACAACGGCTTTGGCGCGGCGGATGTCGTCTATGGTGCCAACCATCGGAAACATCATAGCGAGGCTTCCGTAGACGCTGGCGCGCAGAATGGCGCGAATCTGGGTGCGAAACAGCTCGGGTCGCGCAAAACAGAGCCGCAGCGCGCGGATGCCGAGAAAGGGGTTGTCCTCCTTTGGCAGAGGCAGGCAGTCCAACGTTTTATCCCCGCCGATATCCAGCGTGCGCAGGATAACCTGACGCGTGCCGAATGTTTCGGCAACGGTTTTATAGGCTTGGAACTGCGTTTCCTCATTGGGCAGCTGAGACCCTTGCATATAGAGAAACTCGGTTCGAAACAGTCCTACGCCGTCAACAGACGCGGCGTTTTCCAGCTCCTCGCGGGAAGCGGAGCCGATGTTCTGGCAAACATAAATTCGCTCGCCGTCGGTCGTGACCGGTACGGCGTCCGTATAGGAGCGTATGGTTTCGAGGCGCGCGTCGTATGCCGCCTTTTGAGCGGTATACCGCTGCAATTCTTCCGTCGAGGGGTGGAGGATAACTTCGCCTGTGGAAGCGTCAAGAATCAGGCTTTCGCCGCCGGAGATCAGCTCCATGGCGCGCTCCACGCCAAGCACGGCGGGAATGCCGTAGCTGCGCGCAATGATGGCGGAGTGCGAGGTAACGCCCCCGGTTTCCGTGACGATTCCGGCGACCATGGCGCGGTTCAGCGTTGCCGTGTCGGAGGGCAAAAGGTCGTGCGCGCAGATGATCGAAGGCTCGCGGACGTCCTTGAGCGAAGCGCGGCGCACGCCAAGGCATTGGCAGAGCAGGCGGCATTTGACGTCCTGAACGTCCGCCGCGCGCTCTTTGAGAACGGGATCGTCCAGGGAAGCCATCATGTCCCCGAAGAGCGTAAACGTAGTTTCAATGGCGTATTGGTACTCCATGTGTTCGGATCGGATGCGGCGCTCGACTTCCTCGGTGATGGCGATGTCGTTGAGAATCTCAATATGCGCGCGCAGGATATCCGCCTTGTCGTTGTCGCCTGCGGAAAAACTTTCGCAGATGGCGAGCAGTTCCGTTTCGACGGCGGCGCGGTTCTGCTCAAACGCCGCAAAGGCCGCGTCGGCGGCGCTCGCTTCGATATAGGCTTCTTTTGCTTCGGGCGTAAACGGGCGGTAGACAAACGTCGGCGCGATCGCAATCCCGCCGGAAACCGCAGTTCCAGTCAATTTCATAGTTGCCTCTGTTTTGCCGGCGCGCTGACGCGGTATGCCGGCGGTTTTGTTCGGATTGGCTTGTTCAGTCGAAATACTTCGAGACCTTTTCATCCGCCGCTTTTACAGGCGCTTGTTCGAACGGGATTTTTGTTTTCAGGCGTTCGATCAGGGCGCGCGCGCGGTGCGTGTAGAACTCCGTTTCAAACACGAAGTGCGGAACTTTGAAGGGGTTGAGCTTGCGGGCTTTCTTGTTGCGTTTGTAGTTGATGTGGTTTTTGTTGAGCTCCATCAGACGCTTGTTGATGGCGTAAAACGGTTTGAGCAGCTGCGTACCCTCTTTTGAAAAAATATAGCATGTCGGGCACGGAATGGCAACGTAATCGTCTGCCGTGGCGGCGATGATGCAGAGCGTGTAGGAGCTGGAGTAGCTGAACGTCAGCGTCAAGTCCGATAAGGCAAACCGTTTGGTATACGCTGGGCAGGAGGCTTCCAGATAGTCATCTGTCAGCTCGGCGCGCGTTGCCGTATATTTCCGGCTCGTAAAATAGTGATAAAAGTAATAGACGATATAGGGAATGCCGAAAACCAGCAGCAGTACGCCCGAGAGCTGCGTCCAGCGGCTTGCATCGGCGAGCATATAAATCGCCACCCCGATGATCGCGCCGAGGCAGATAAACGACGAAATCGGCGCGCTCAGCGAGTACCAGTGCCACTGCGCCTTGGGATTGGCGACGAAAACGATCGGCTGGCGGCCTTCCTGCGCGGCTGTCGGTTCCGCTTCGATGCCTTGAATCATGCTCTCTTCCATGCGGTCATGCCTCCGGAAATGAAATATTTTGACGGTTATCAATCATCGATGAAAAGAATCGGTCATAATGTGTCATCCAATGAACAATAGCACGATTCGCGGCGTATTTCAATCATCATTTCGAAATTTCGTCTGCGCGGGATCAAAAACCACCCGTCAAGGGTGGTTTGAACGCTGATTCCGCCTCCGGCGTAGTTTGAAACAAGTTACTTCCGGTCGATGAACCCCATTTCCGGATTCCACTCGCAGTTGCCCTTGAGCTGATAATGACAGTTGCAGCAGTCGTTGCCGTCGCCGAGCGTCTTGGTGCGCCAAAAGCCGTTGCCCATCAGCGATGAGAACAAAAAGTCCATGCGGCAGATGCCGGGCAGCAGCCCCTCAACGCCAAACTCCCGCGCGCAAATCTGCATGGCGCAGCGCGTGATGTCGATTTCGAACGTGTTGCTGTCGACATCCCGATAGGTAATCGTCCAGTCCCAGGGATGCAGATCGCCCCGTTCCTGACGCGCAATATGTTCGGCTGCCTTTTTGCGAAAGTTGGAAAAATACGACACGCCGGTGGCGTGCATCAGTTTTCGGGGAACAACGGTAACAAACCGCTCGTTCAGAAGCCAGATCACGCGGTCGATCTCCTCGCGGCTCAATCCGAGCGAGGCGAGCGTTTGGTACCAGGCGGCATAAGCGGGCAAGAATTGAAAGTTAAAGTGAAACACGCTCTTGCCAAGATCCGGCAACCGCTTGGCGAATTGGCGGAACGCTACAAGGGAGTCCTTTCGAAAGCTCTTCCAAAACGCCGCTCCATATAAGCGGGTCAACGGCTTTCTGCCGCGCAGCATGGACAAATGGTAAATGAAATACCTCATAAGACGACGTCTCCTTTATCGCTGTTTAGCGTGTATTCGACTAGATTTTTTCGCAGCTGGTCTATATTCGGCGTTCGTAATCCGCTCTTTTTTATCAGCAAATCGAACTCGCCCTGCAGAGCCAGCATTTCGGCGTGCGCGGCGGCGCTGTGCTTTGCCATAGTCAGGTCCGCTAAAGGAGTGTTCATTATCCGTCGGAAAACAAACGTCAGCAGACCTGTTGGAAGCATCCAGAAATTGAGTTTGAACGGGGTAACTCGAGTTCCAATTCTCTTCAGGACGGCGAATCCTTCTTTGACGCCCAGAACCATGCGCCGGATATCGGCTTTTGAAGCGGCAAGGCGCTTGTGGTCGCACTGCGCGCCGTACAGAGCATTTGCAATGCAGGTTACCATTGCCACATGCGTTTTCTGCCATGCGTCCATGGTCTTGCAGAATACCGACGGGATCCCCGCCTTGCGAAACATTGCAACGAGTGCCGCCGCTCTTAACGAACGTGTTCCGTCAGGCTCGCCGAACGTTGTCGTTTGAAAAAGCCGTACGGCTCCGCGTCCGACAAAATAAGAAACAACGCCGTTCTTCCGCTCGCCGCCCGCCGAGGGAAAACCGACCAGCACGCGCTCTTTGCCGATGGCGCGCTGCCATTCGGCATATCCCGCAGCGGTGTTGACAACGAAAACGACGTTTTTTGAGCAGTTCGCCGCCAGCCGAGGGAGAACCGCCTGCACCTGCGAATTCTGCATGACGACGAATACGAAATCATAACTGTCGTCGGGCGAAAGAGCGCCGATCGTATGGATCCGAACGGTATCCTGCCTGCCCGATTGCGCATCGATCAGCCGAAGACCTTGGCTCTGTATCTCCGCCAGGCGCGCACCCCGTGCGAGAACCGTCACGTCCTGACCGGACAGGGCAAGTTTTGCCGCAAACATACTCCCGATGACGCCTGCTCCGTAAACCAGTATTCGCATTTGTTTCACTCCTCTTTCTTTTGGCCGTCGACGATTTGAATCGAGCCGCTGACGAACACGGACGGCGCGAGATATCCCGCCCGTTCCAGCAGGGCGGTGATTTCGGCGGGGGAATACATCTTTACATCGCCTGCGGGAGAAAACCGAATCAACGGGTTGAGCAGGAAGCGTACCGGCGCGGAATAATAGAATTCCGCAATGGTTAAACCGCCGCCGGGTTTCAGCACGCGGCGCGCTTCCCGAAGAAAGGCGGCTGGGTCGGGGAAGTGGTGAAAGGCGGCGCAAACCGTCACTCTGTCAAAGAAATCGTCCTGAAACGGAAGCTTATCGCATGGAGCCGCCACAAAGGTCATATCCGGGTTCATCTGAGACGCGTTTTTTACCATCTCAGCAGAGATATCCGCGCCGAATCCCAGAAAACGATGCTTTTTGGAAAACATACCGAGCAGTCTGCCGTTTCCGCAGGCGACGTCGAGTACGCTGTCGCCTTCGGATATCTCCACACGTTCAACAAGCAACTGCTTGATTTTGCGGGTCATGCGGCCATCCAGCGTTTGGTCGTAATGATCCGCTTTTTTTGAATAGGATCGAATGGAACGTTCTTCATGCCGGTTCATGGGCTTCCTCCGTCGTATTTGTAAAAAGATTCGCTCTGCACACTGCAAAACGCAGGGTAAAACAAAACACGCCCGCGGAACATTTTACTGTCCCGCAGACGCGTTGATTATCGTCTGCTGCCGACGGAGCGGCCCAGCCCCACGAACTGCCGAGAGCGGCAATTCATCGCCTGCTCAGTTTGTACTGTTGAATGCGGATTCCCCCGTAAAAGGAGAATGGACTGCAGTGCAAAGAGATCATGCTTACTATAACAAAAACGGTTTGCCTCGTCAAGATATCGCACAGGCTGAAGGCGTGGTTGGTTCGGTTTGGCCGATGAAAACGCAGCGCGTGGCGGTTGAGCTCCGCGCTACAGCAGTTCGCGGTAATACAGCCCACCCGTATGCGGCTGATCGGTCTTTTCCGCCGCGAGAAAACGCGCGGTGATCGCTTTCACGTCGTCCGCGCTTTCTCTCGTGAAGTATAAAAGCTGATACTCCAGCCCGCCAAGATTCCGCCCGGCAAGATCGATTGGCACGCTGTTGAGCAGGGCGGAGGAACGTATTTCTTCGCACTCGACGGGAAACGAAATCTGCAGGCGGTCCGTGAGCGAGCCTTCTTTTTTGCAGGCGTTGCAGCCGATGGCGGCGCGAACGGGGCAGTTGCGCAGGTGCATCAGCGGCGCGCGGCCGTAGGAAACGACGCCGCGCGGAATGGTTCCGCCAAGCGATTTGATCTTTGCCATGGCGAGCTCAATGGAAACGGTCAGACTGGATAAACCCTGCGCCTCATAAAACAGCAGAGCCTGCGTGTTGGCAACGTTCAACCCGAAGCCGCCGTGTACGGCGAGCCCCAGCCGTCTGCCCAGTTCAATGCCGTAGATATTGTTTGTCCAGATTTCACCAAGGCCGTTTTCCGTGAGGCGGAGAAGGAGCGAATCGAACGCCGGTTCGTCCTCCGGAAACAGCAGCGTCGGCAACTGCGCAATCAGCTTGCCGGGATAGCGAATCATTGTTTGAGCTGTGATTTGCTCGGCCGGAAGGATGATTTTTTCGAACGCTTCCGCGTCGCCGATCTGGGATTCCGTATAAAACCGCGCCCAGAGCGCAGGCTGTTCCGACGGAACGGAACGGCGCGCGGACGGCTCCCATTCGAACGGCTGACGCAAATGCGGCTGAATCTGCGAGCGGATTTCCAGCAACTTGTCGAGCGCTTCGCGGCGGAGCGCGTTCAGCGCGGCGGCGGAGAGGGCGTACCCTTCGGCAATCTTTGCGGTAAAGGAGCGCACATAAAAAGGCGTGCCGCCCGTCTTTTCCAAATTCTGTCGCGCGCTCGTTTCGTCCAGCGGGCGGCGGATCGCCGGTTCCGGCGCGCCCGATTCCGCGAATGTTTCGTTGAGTCCGTCGCTGACGGTGAGCCGCGCCGAACGCTCGTCCAGCGCAAAGCTGAGATCGACCGGCACCAGCGGCGTTTCGTTTTTATACAGCGCGGCGAGGGATTTTTGTACTTCTCCCATTTCCGTTACGTCCTCTTTGGTGCGGTAGCCGAACATCTCGGCGTTTCGCTTGCCAACGAGGTATCCTTTCGTAAAGCCGCTGCGGGAAAAAGCCGCGCGGAGCGTGTCCTCATCGAACGGTTCGCCCGCGAGCGACTTTCTGCAGGCGGTCACCGCCGCGGCGACGTATTCCGGCCGCTTCATGCGCCCTTCGATTTTGAAGGAACGAACGCCGACATTTGCCATTTCGCGAAGATGCGAAATGAGAGACAGATCCTTGAGCGAGAGCGCATACCGCTTTTCGCCGCAGGTCCAATCCAGGCGACAGGGCTGGGCGCAGAGGCCTCGGTTGCCGCTCCTGCCGCCGAGCATGGCGGAGAGCGTGCACGTGCCGGAGACGCTCATGCAGTGTGCGCCGTGGACGAACGCTTCCGTTGGAACGTTTACGGCGGAACAGATGGACTCCATTTCGCCAAGCGAGAGTTCGCGCGCAAGCACGATGCTGTCGAACCCCGCGTCCTCTAGAAACTTTGCTCCGTCGATATTGTGCACGGCGGTCTGCGTGGAGGCGTGGCGCCTGAGCGACGGGTACCTATCCGCAAACAGCCGGAGCACGGCCATATCCTGAATGATCACCGCGTCCGCGCCCGCCTCCGCAATCCAGTCCGCTTCCTCTTCCAGCGCGCCGAGCTCGGAATCCAGCACGAGTGTGTTGACGGCGACGTAGACCTTCACGTTTCGCGCATGACAATAGGAAACCGCCTGCCTAAGGTCGGTTTCGCCAAAGTTTTCGGCATTTCTGCGCGCGTTAAAGTTTTTGCCGCCAAGGTAAACGGCGTTTGCGCCGCAACGCACGGCGGCGAGCAACTGTTCGCTGCCGCCCGCGGGCGCGAGGATTTCGCAGGTTCTGATCGGGTTTTCCACTGAGTTTCCTCTCGCTATGCTGGAAAATCATGTTGATTTCGTTCAAGCAACAAGACCATTGTAGTACGAATTTGCAGTAACGGCAAATCCCGCCGCTTTGATCAAACGGGAAGCTCGTTTTTGGACATTGCGCGTCTCTTGAACGGAAGCACGCAGGAGCTGGAACGCAAAAAACGATATATTTTGTTCGCGCTCTTGACAATAGGATTGGAATCAGAATACTTTAAATAAACGGCGCGCGTTCATATGAATCCTTTGAATCCTTTGGAATACCGCTATATATTCCGCGCTGGCGCTGCTGGGCTGAAGAGCGGCGGAATCACGCCGAATAAACGATTATGATAAACAGAAGAGGGAGAATACGAGTATGGCATTGGATCCTGTGGAAATCCGTCTGGAATTAATCGATCAAAAGGTAAAGCTTCTAGGCACTTCAACAACCAACTCCGACAGACCGGTTCAGTTCGACTACACGCCGCCGCTCGGAACCGGGGACGGGTACGCGGGTATTGAACTGCTGGCCATGAGCTTTGCGGGCTGTGTGAGCACGGCGGTTGTCGCGCTTTTAAAACGGCGCGGCAAGAATATCCGTTCCTACGAAATCCGCATCAAGGGAATCAAGCACGAGGAACCGCTCTTTTTGGAAGCCATCGAGTTTACCTGCGTGATCGCTTCGGACGATACCAGCGAGGACGACATGCGGCAGATACTGGCCATTGCCGAGCAGATTTCGCCCGTCTGGGTTGCGATTCGGAACAGTGTCAAGGTCACCGGCGGGTTTTTGCTGAATCAAAATTAATCCGAACCGTTTGATCCAACCTCGCGAGAAAAAACATCCTGTCCGTTTGATGCGGGCAGGATGTTCTGTTTCTTGCCAGTGCTTTTCAGCCTTTCGGGCGGAGCACCGCGATGGCGTACGGCGGAAGCGTTAATACGCCTTTTTCGAGCGTGACGGGCGTTTCATCCACCATAAGGGTGTTATAGAGCTTGTATTTGGTAAACGCTGTGTCGCCGAGCGGAACGGTTGCGCTTGTTTCGCCGATGTTGTAGCAGACCAGAATGGTGCTTTCGTTATACGTCTTCGCTACGGCGCAGACGGAGCCGGTTGTGAGCGCCGTTACGATTTCCACCGTTCCGCGCGCAAGCTCCGGGTTTTCGTTGCGGATGCGGATGGCGCTCTTGTAGTAGGAGTACACGGACAGCGGATCCGACATCTGCACGTCGAGCGCGGGGAACTTCTGCTCCACGCTGTCCGCGCCAGAAGGCGGAAACGGCGTTCCCGCGGTGTCCGTATCCGACCAGTGCATGGGCAGGCGCTTGTTTTCGTCCTTTTTGCCGAAACTGTTCATGCCAATCTCTTCGCCGTAGTAAACGAACGGGCTGCCGTCCATGGTGAGCAGAATCCCCGCGGCGAGCTTCATCTTTTGACTGTCGTTGACGTACTGTGCGCTGATGCGGGAGGTATCGTGGTTACTCAGAAACGGCGCGTCGATGAAGTTTGGATTCACCGCGCCGTAGACTTCCTCGCTCCGGGTGAGAAGGGACGCCAGCTTTTCGCCGCTTCCGCTTTTGATGACGGTGGCAACGCTTCCGGTGGCCTGCGCAACGGGAAAGTCAAACAGGCTCGTGATTCCGTTTTTGTAATACACGGACAAACCCACGGCGTTGGTTTCCCAGGCTTCGCCAACGAGATACGCGTTCGGGTTGACGCTTGTTACATAATCGGAAAACCAGGATAGGATTTCATTGTTGCTTTCGGGACTGCCGGAGACGTATTCCTTGACCGCGTCCAGACGGAATCCGTCCACGCCCATGCCGAGCCAGAAGGAAGCGGCGCTCTCCAGCTCCCTTCGAACCTGCTCGTTTTCCAGCGCGAGGTCGGGCATTTGATCCCAGAATTTGCCTTCGTAGTACCACTCGGTATTGCCGACGCGGTACCAGCCGGAAGCGCCCTTTTTATCGGTGGAGAAATGGTAATAAGCGCCATAGGGGCAAACGCCGTAGTCCGGCTGCGCACCTGCCGCGAGGGTTTTATAGTACTCCACCGCCTGCAGAAACCACGGGTGCTGGGCCGACGTATGGTTAAAGACGAAGTCGATGATGAGCCGGATGCCGCGCGCGTGGCAGGCGTCCAGCAGCGCCTGAAAGTCCTCCAGCGTGCCGTAGGCGGGGTCGATGGCGGTGTAGTCCGTCACGTCGTATTTATGGTAGCTGGGCGAAGGCATAACCGGCATGAGCCAAATGCCGTTGAACCCAAGATCGGTGTCGGTCTTATCGCCGCCGTCGTTGAGGTAGTCGAGCTTTTGCGTAATGCCGTTGAGGTCGCCAACGCCGTTGCCGTCGCTGTCGTAAAACGAACGGACGAAGATTTCGTAATAGGTGCGGCAGTTGTCGTCCGGAACGTTGAGCGTATGATTGTTGATTTTCTCCGCGCCGGAACAGCCCGCCAGCGAAACGAACAGGCAGAAAACAAGGAACGCCGTCAACAGCCGTTTTGGCAAATGATGTTTCATAATTCGATTCTACACCTGTCCGGTCGTTTTGGATAGAACGGCGCGCGAATGCGGTTTCCCTTTAGTTACGGCGTTACGGGGTTGAGCAAAAAGTCGTCCACCGTGCCCCAGCCGCCGCCCGCGCACTTGACGTAAACGCCTACGGTCATGCTCCCGCTCTGGCAGGGGATGGACTCAATGACCGGCTGCTGCCAGCTCACCCAACCGTTGAGCACAAAGGGCATCGTGTAAGTCACGCCGTCTGAAATGGCGTAGATGTACAGCTCCGCGCCTTCGCCAATATCGCCGCCCTGCGCGCTGATGGTGAAGCGGTAATTACCGGGCTTGAGGTTTTCCACGACCTGCTCGGCCTTCCACTCCACAGCGTCCGCGTTCCAGAAGTGCAGGGACATAGTGCCCGAATGCGCGTCCATCTTCTTATTCTGGTAGTCCGTCTGGAGGCCGGAGGCGATCGGCGTTACCGTCCACATGGAGGTATCCGCGTTTTCAAAGCTGGAATTATCGATGTAGTTTTCTTCCACAATGTCGATGTAGCAAGTGATGGGGAAATCGTCGGCTGTGCCTGTGACGGGGTAGGTGCCGACTTCGGACGTGCTGATCTTGTCCAGATCGGCGCTTTCCCAGACGACGGGGATTTCGGCGGTGGTGCCGTCGTTATTCGCGGCGGTGACGGTTTGAGGCAGCGTGATGGGGTTATTGCGCCGCACCGTCAGGTAAACGGGGGCGACTTCGTCCACCTTGACGGGGCAGACGGTGCCGGTGCGCACATACGAAAACGTTTTAAGCGATTCCAGCGGATGGCCGGTTTCGTCGAACAGCGCCTGGTTATCGCAGGCGCTGCCGCCGTAATAAACGCCCGCGTCCTTGGGGTCGTATTCGCTTGCAAAACTGCTCGCCCAGCCGGAGCCGAATTTCTCCCAGAGGGCTTTACGCGCTTCCAGCGACTCTGCAGGAACGGCAATCCATGCGGGTTCCCAGTAGAACACGCCGATGCACGCGTCCCCAAGGGACGCAACCGCGCTGATGACGCTCGAAATTTCGTTGGCTTGCCCCTGCACGGTAAAGGAGTATTGCTTTTCGTAATTCGGCTTTTCGCCGATGGTATTCAGATGCCCGTCGGTGTCCTCCAGCGTATACGCCCAGGCGGTTTCCGCGACCATGACCTTTTTGCCGTAGGTATCTGCAACAAGTTTGAGCTGAGCAACGAGGTTTTCCAGCGAGCCGTGCCAGTACGGGTAATAGGAACTGGCGAATACGTCGTAGTCCACCTTGTAATGGTCGAGCAGGAACGCGTCGTTTTTATACTTGCCGTTCTCGGGGTTGGTAAAGTGTACGGCAATCAGAATAGCCGGGTCAAACGTGCGCACAGCGGAAGCTCCCGCGCCGATGAGCTGGTAAACCGCTGGCCAGGTTTTTTCTCCGCAGATGCCGGTCGTGGTTTCGTTGCCGATCTGCACCATGCCGATATCGGCGCCCGCGTCACGAATGGTCTTGAGGCTCTCGGCGGTGTAGGCGGTGATTGCATCGGCCTTTTGCTCTACGGTGAAGTCCGCCCAAGCTTTCGGCGCCTGTTGTTTGGAAGGGTCCGCCCAGAAGTCCGAATAGTGGAAGTCCACAAGCAGCTTCATGCCGTACTTTGCCGCGCGCGCGCCGATCACGGCGGCGGTCTCGGCGGTGCAGTTGCCGCCGCCATAGCCGTTGCCCGCAGCATCGAACGGATCGACCCAAACGCGGACGCGGATATAGTTGACGCCCGCTTCGGAGAGCGTTTTCAGCGCGTCCTGCTGCTGACCGTCGAAGCCATAGTAGACCACGCCGCTCTGCTCCAGTGAAAGCAGGCTGCTCACATCCGCCCCCATTGCGAAGTCGGGTGAAAGCGACTCGACTTTTTCTACGCGGACGCCCGCCTCCACCGGTTCGTCGGAGGCGGGAACGACCGAAGGTTCGGTGGGTGCTGGGGCGGGCGCGCAGGCGGCGCATGCCAGTAAAAGCGCTGCGAGCGCGACAAGAAGTTTTTTCATTTGTGTTTCCCTCAATTAATCAGTGGAGTACTTATCCCTTGACCGAACCGCCGGTGACGCTCTCCACATAGAACTTCTGCATGATCACAAACAGAATCGAAATGGGGATGGAGACCAGCACGCCGCCCGCGCAGAAGCGCGAGAAGTAGGTGTTGACGCTGCTCTTGTTGAGCATGTTGAATAAGCCAACCGCCACCGTCCAGTCGGCGGACAGCCTTGATTTGATGATGATGTTCGAGAAGATAAAGTCCATCCACGGGGTAAGGAACGAACTGATGACAGTGTATACGATGATCGGGCGCGAGAGCGGCAGAATCACCTTCCAGAATACCGCTGCCTCCGTCGCTCCGTCGAGCTTGGCCGCCTCGATCATGGAGCGGGAGATCGTGTCGAAAAAGCCTTTTGCGATCAAGTACCCCAGCCCCGAACTGCCCGCGTAGACCATGATGAGCCCCGCGTGCGTATCCGTGAGCTTCAGCTCTTTTAAGATGTAGTAGATGCAGATCATCGTCAAAAAGCCGGGAAAGAGGCCGAGCAGAACGCCCGTGTTCATGAGCGCTTTGCGGCCGCGAAAGCGCATGCAGCTCATGGCATACGCAATCATGAGCACAAACAGAGAGGAGATCACGCAGGTAAAGCAGGCCACGATAAACGTGTTGCTAAACCAGGCGGGGAAGTTGGAAACCGAGTCGGTATCCGTAAACAGCCGCCCGTAATTAGCCAGCGACCACTCCTGCGGAAAGAAGCGGAGGATGTTGCGCCCCTGATACGCGGAAAACGAGGTGCAGACAAGCCAGAGTATTGGCACAAGCCAGATGGCGGCCAGCAGCGCGAGCACCGTGTGGCGGACGATATCCTCGGTGAGAAACCGCGGGTTGATATGCCGTTTTGTTTTGACGCGCGGCTGCTTTGCCAGAGTGGCCGGATTGGATTGTATATGCTGACTCATTGGAACTTATCCTCCCTTCCTTTTCTGAAGGTATAGTTGAACGCAAGCAGGGTGAACACCGCGCAGACGACGAACACGAGGATGCCGATAACGGAAGCCATCTTATAGTTATAGCTGTCGTTCGTAAGCCTGTAGAGCCAGGTGACCAACAGGTCGATATCCTTGGCGTTGGAGGCGGCGAGCTTGGTGTCCATCGTAAAATACACGTCCTGCGTGAGCAGGTAGATGACGTTGAAGTTGTTGATGTTGGCGATAAACGAGGTGATCAGATAGGGAAGAGTTACGCTGAACATAAACGGCATCGTAATGCGGTTGAAGGTTTGAATGGCGTTCGCGCCGTCGATTTTTGCGCTTTCGTAATACTCGGTGGGGATGTTCATCAGCACCCCGGTGGCAATCAGCATCAGGTACGGCACGCCGATCCAGAAGTTGATGAGGATAATCATGAACTTGGCCCATCCAGCGTCGGTTAAAAACGGAATGTGGTCGAGAGTAGGGCCGACCAGACCTACGGACTTGAGAAAGTTCGTGATGCCCGCGTTGGCGCAGAGCGTATTGATAATGCCGGTATCGGCAAAGAAGTTTCGAACGAGCAGCAGGGAAACGAACTGGGGCACGGCAATGCAGATGACAAACAGCGTCCGCCAGAGTTTTTTCACGCGCGTGCGCTTGTGGTTGATCATCAGCGAGAGCGCAATTCCCCCGAAGTAGCAGGTGAAGGTTGCAAACGTCGCCCAGGTCAGCGTCCAGCCGAGCACTTTGCCGAACGAATAGCCGAATGTTTCGCTGAGCGAGTTGTTGAAGAGGCGCGTGAAGTTATCCAGCCCGACCCAGGTGAACAGCTCGGATGGCGCCATATGCGACTGATCGTAATTGGTAAACGCCACGAGGATCATAAAGATCAGGGGGATGACGGTGAATACGATGATGCCGAGCGTCGGCAGAGAGAGCAGCGTAATGTGGAAGCGCCCGTTAAAGAGCTCACGCAAGTCTTCGCGGAAGGTGTTGATATGCCCGCCGGAAGCGTCCGCAAGCTGGAGCTTGCGCGCGTCCTCCACCATGCGCAGGATGAGAATTACCGCAGCGGCAATCACCACAAGCGCAACAAGGCTGAAGAGCAGGATTAAAAACGAGTTGTCGTAAACGTTGACCTCGTTTTTCAGCGTGGCCGGATTATACACCGTCGCTCGCTTGACGGTGCCGAGCGTTCCGAATTTCGCGAGGTTGGGGATTCCGTAAGAAATCGTAAACAGCACCACGACAACCTCAAAGAGGAAGGCGAGCAGCCCTTTGATGAATTGCCTGCGCCGTAGATAACCAATACCCCAGAAAAGCGGCGTGAGTTTGACAAACACGTCCCCCTGCGCCCAGCTCTTTGCAGCCCGGATGGGCAGGAACGCGTGCGCGCCGTCGTGCGTTCTCGTTTCCATGGCGATGATCCTTTCCAACTGAAATGGAGTGTCCGCCGCAGGAGTTTATCCCGCGGCGGACAGGTTTTTTACCGCAAGAGAATGCCTTAACCGACAGGCGCGGTGATGCCCGCTACGGTCTGGTCGAGCAGATCCTGCAGCGGCGTGCCGTCCGGATTGCCGCCGGCAAGGATGTTGCCCAGCGTCTCGGTCGGGGTCCAGTAGTTGCCGCCCACGGAGAGGCTCTGCGCGGAGGCGAACTGGCTCTGCATAGCGAGCGCCGCAACCACGGGGTTGCTCTGAACGCTCTCGGAAGCGGCGGCGTTCACGTTGGAAGGAACGGCGCTGCCGTTGGTGGCTTCATAGAGATAGATCTGGTTTTCTTCGTTGGTGAGCCATTCGGCAAGCCGCATTGCCCAGCCGACGTTCGGTGAGTAGGCGTTGACGCCGACCAGCTTGTAGCCGTCGAACGAGCCCATCTGCACTTCCGCACCGTTGAGGGTGAAGGTCGGGAGTTTCGCGGTTGCGTAGTTGTCGCCCCAGGCGGTCTGAATGGTGCTGGCGTTCCAGCTGCCGTTCACGCCCGCGACGATGGTGCCTTCCTGCACGCCGGTGACGAACGCCGCGTCATCCAGGTTGATGAAGGCGGGGTTGCCGGTGATGTCGAGAATGGCCTGCGCAACGTCGGTGCCGCCGGCGGTGTTCCAGTCGCACAGCGTGGAGGTCTTGTCCTCACCCAGCGAGCAGGTGTAGCCTGCGCCCTTGAAGAAGCCGTAGAGGTACCAGCCGCTGTTGAGCTGCATGGTGACCTGCTTGCCGGCGGTGGTGGCGGCTTCCAGCAGTCCGGCCCAGGAACCGGCCTGTTCGGGGGTGACGTACATCTTGTTGTAATAGAGGAAGTAGCCGTTGCCGCCCATTGCCGGGTAGGCATACAGCATGCCGCCTACGCTCGCGGCCTGCACCGCGCCCGCCGTTGCGCCGCCGTTGGCAGCGGTCACAGCGTCTACACTCTCAACAGGCTGGAGCGCGCCCGCGTTCACGAGCTCGCCGGTCTGGTCGTCGGCATAGTAGAACACGTCCGCCGCGGCGGAGATGTCGAGCAGGATGGTGTCCTTGGCGGTGGATTCGCTCTGCGCGCCCAGGTCGATGGTGATGTTGGCTTCATCGGCATATTCGGCAATGAAGTTATCCGCCATCACGCGAAGGGCAGCCTGGAATTCGGGGAGCTCGGAACCCCACAGGGTGAGGGTGACGTCTTCCTTTACTGCGGGGGCCTCGGTAGCGGCTGCCTCGGCGGGCGCTTCCGCGGCGGGTTCCGCGGCGGGTTCCGTCGTCGCCGGTTTACAAGCGGCAAACGAGAGCACCAGCAACAGGGCCATGAGTATCGCTGTCAGTTTTTTCATTGTTCTTCTCCTTTTGTTTATTTATTACCTGCACAGAATGCAGGGAATAGCCGGTAACGGATCGGAGGGAGCCGCCGCGCGGTGCGCGGGCGGGCTCCTGTTATTTTATTACCTGCAGATGAATGTAGGTAATAGCCGGGATTATCTGTGCCGCAGGCGTTCGGAGAATGCCAGAAACTCCTTGAGCGCGGGAGTTGCGTTGCCGGAATAGTCGAAGATGCACTGATTCGCCCACTCGTTGCCGCCGGGCTTCTGCTCTTCGCCCATGTATTCCCGCGCGGCTTCGGTTGCCCAGGTGGAACCCTTCAGCGGCAGCCAGGCGGGTTCCCAGTAGTAAACGCCTTTGCCGCGGCCGCCGTCGAGAGAAGCGACGAGCGAGAGCAGCTCTTTTACGAACAGGCGCTGACCTTCCATTGTGAGCGGATACGGCGCGTCGCTGCCGTCGTAGCACTTGAGCGAATCGTTGATTACGAGGTTCGCGCCTGCCTGCGTGGGGTCAAAGTGCTCACTGGTGAACGCATAGGCGGTTTCCACGACCATCACGTCCCGCCCGTAGCGGGCGATCATGTCGTTGAGGTTTGCTTTGAGCGCTTCAAAATTGCCGTGCCAGTAGGGATAGTACGAAGCACCGATCACGTCGAAATCCACCCCGCGCGCAATCAGTTCGTCGAACCATTGCCGCCAGACGGCGTTATCCCCGCTGCGCTCCAGATGGAGCATCACCTTTGCGCCGCAATAGTCCCGCACCGCGTGGCAGCCCGCGCCAACGAGGCGGGCGAGATTGCCGTACCCGGTTCGCATTTCTCCGGGAACGGGGTCGCTGAGCCGTCCCAGCGGCCAGAGCATGCCGTTGGTGATTTCGTTGCCAACCTGCACCATGTCCGGCTCAAGCCCTGCCGAACGGAGGGAGAGCAGTACGTCCCGTGTGTAGCCGTACACGCGCTCGGCCATCGCTTCCAGCTCCAGATTCGTCCATGCTTTGGGCGTGAGCTGACGGCCGGGGTCGCACCAGAAATCGCTGTAGTGCAAATCGAGCAGAAAGCGCATGCCCGCGTTCTTCGCCCGTCTTGCCAGCCGCTTTACCAGCGCAAGGTCGCAGGTTCCGCCGCCGTATGGCGCGCCGGAGGGCGAATGCGGATCAACCCAGAGCCTCAGCCGCGCGGCGTTGACGCCGTTTTCCGCGAGGATTTCAACGAGATCGCCCACCTTGCCGTCCTGCCGGAATACGCCGCCGAGGGATTCCGTTTCTTCGAGGGTCGAAAAATCCATGCCGAGATCAAACACGCTTAATCCTCCCAGGAGTCGATGCGCCGGAGCATATCGCGGTAGCGGAAGCGCGCTATCTGGTTCTTCTCCAGCACGTCCTTTTCGTCCCCGTGATAGCAGCAGCGGATGCAGTAATATTCCCCCTTGTCGGGGTCGAAAAACATGTCGATGTCCAAATCGCGCATAAAGCACGACGGGCAGCGGTAGTTCAGTTTGCCTTTTCCAGCCTGAGCCATGTGGTCAGCGTCTCCTTTTCTCCGATTTCGGCCTCCATGCCCAGCGTGAACATGGGCGAGAAGGCGTATCCTTCCCGGATAAAGCCCCGCGCCTCGGCTTTGCATGCAACGGTGACCTTGGTTTGAATCTGCGGTATTACGGCAGACGCCGACTGTGCGTGCTCCAGTGTCGCTTCCCGGCATTTGTACGCGTAGTCGATGGAAACCGTCTTGCCCGGCGCGGAAACGGAAAGCGTAATACCCGTCATGTCCTCAGGGTACTCCGTCGTGCCATAGCAGGCGGTCATATATTCGCTGAGTTTGAGTTTCGCGCCGGGAATGCTCACCGAGAGCACGCGGCGGTTGACTTCAATTTCGGAACTGCCTTCGACGAAACGATAAGTCGTCTGCAAGATGGCGGTCAGTTCGCCGAGTTTGAGTTCCACGGGATCGAGCGTGAGTACGCGCGTTTCTCCCTCTTCCGAGAAGTGCGCCTTCGTGCGGCAGAGGCAGAGGTCGGCTTCCACGCCGCCGTACGACGCCTTGCAGCTCTTTATCGTGCCTTCGCCCGCGTAGTGTGTAAAGTAACCCGCGCGGTAGTTCGCCTGAATCAAAAACGGGTAGCTCACGTCCTGAATGTGCTTTGTTCCAATGCCGATTTCGGTTTCCAGCTTGGCGGCGTAGGGGCGCAGGTCGATGATTGCGCCGCCTTGATTTAGATCGAACGCGGCGCGGAAATACGGGTCGCAGTACCAGAAGTGCTGTTTTTCGGAGCCGTAGAGGATATCCCGCCAGAGCGCGCATTCCGGCTGCTCGTAGGTGTGCGTGCTGCGGTAGTGATCCGCAAACTCCGCCATGGTCATGTCGATGAGCTCGCCTTTTGCCTTCAACGAAGCATAGTAGGCCATGCCGTCTTCGTAGCTCTTGACCAGGAGCTCATAGGGCGCTTCCCAGCGGCCGAGTTTATTCATCCAGCCGGGGCCGACGAACATCATGTTGTAGCAGAAGCCCCGGTTATACCGCGCGAGATTGCGGTACTGGTCGATGAGGTTAAACAAGTAGGGGTACTGCCCGTTTTGATAGATCATGCCGCGCAGCACGTTCTGCGGATGGGTGCCAAAGTTAGAGCCGTTGCCGTCGAAGCAGGCGATCAAGTCCCGCGAGAGGTGCGGAATGGCGACAATGCCGCTGTCCTCCGCTTCGTTCGCGGCGGGTGCGTGCGTATTCTGCCTGCTCGGAATCCACGGGTTCCAAGGCCCGCCGTCCATGAGCGTATACCACGAGTTGTTGCAGGTATGGTAGGCTTTCGGCCCTTCCTCAAAACAGGTCGCAACCGCGCATTTAACGGAAGGGTACGTCGCTTTGATGTAGTTGATCAGCCACGCGTCGAGGTAATACGACCCCGTCGATTCGGGGTAGAACCCAAAGCGCTCATAAAACTTTTCGAACACGTCCGTGACGATAGCAATCTTGTCCTCTTTGGAGAACATCCAGATGCAGAAATCCTTGGTGTGGTATTTTTCCTCAAACTGCTCGCAGGGAAGTCCCAGCAGCGTCAGCGAGATTTCGTCGCCAAAGCGCTCGTGGTGTTCTTTGGCCAGCGCCACCGTTTCGTCCGAAAAGAGGGAGGCGTAGGTCATTTGAATCGTGGTTTTAATGCCGTTTTTATGTGCGATTTCCTGCTGGAGGCGGAAGATATCCAGCGACTCGCGCAGGAGCTCGCCGCGCTCTTCAAGACCGCCGGATTTTGCCTCCATGATGGTTTCGGCATATTCCGGCAGCATTTCGGGGCGGTGGACAACGTTGAGAATCAGGGGGCTGGCTTGCATTCGGTTTCATTCCTTCCGGGAGTAGTGGGACTTTTGCGCAACCGCTTGCGCATCGGTGATACGAATGGCGGCTGTTCCTGCAGCCGGGTTTTACTGTCTGGTTTATGCGCAAACGGTTGCGCAAACTGCGCCATGAACAGGGGTGCCGGGTCTGCTGGGGAAAACGAAATTGGATGAGGGATAGAAACGAGGGGAAACGAATGTTTCAGGACCGGTAGTTGAGAATAGAATACGGTACGAATGTTTTTTGCTCTACGGGTTCGTGTTCGAGCAGGTGGATGAGGGCTTCGCCCGCGGCAATGCCGTAACTGCGGACGTCCACGCTGACAACGGAACTCACCAGAGGGAGGTTACGGAGGATATCGCTGTTGTAGAATGAGGCAACATGGACGTCCGTCCTGCCGGAAGCAACGAGCTGCTCTACGACTTTTGCGCAGATATAGTCGTCTCCGCAGAGGATGCATTTAGCTCCGTTTGCCGCGGCCTGAACGGTGGCTTCCTTGACGCTCTTGCCGCCGGTGACGCTGCAAAACACGAGGGAAGGATCTAGTTCGCGCCCGGCTTCCCGAAGCACCTGTGAAAAGCCTTCCAGGCGGTCTTTATTGACAATGTAGTCGAGTGAGCCGAGAATCAGCGCGATATTGGTGGTGCAGGAAACGAGGATTTGCTTTGTCAGCGTGCGGCAGGCGGCAACAGTGTCCGTATCCACCTGGACGATGGCGGGGTCGCTCGAAGTGCCTACCGTGACGAACGGAACATGCGCGGCCTTGAGAAAATCCGCGGGGTAATCGACAACCAGCGAGCGTGTTAAAAGGATGCCATCCACCTTGCGGTTGGAGACGATCCGCTTGAGAACCGAGATATCGCCTTCCGCGATGGTGGCGATCAGCACGTCGTAGTTTCGCTTGGACGCCGCTTCGCAGACGCCCATGAGACACTCTTGAAAGAATGGGATTTCATTGTAAAACGCTTCGGACGGAATGACAACCCCTATGTTGTTCGTGCGCGATCGCGCAAGGCTGCTGGCGATGCTGTTTGGCGTAAATCCGTGCGATTCCGCGTATTCGAGTACGCGCTTTCTCGTCTCGTCACTGACGCGGCCGTTTCCGGAGATGGCACGCGACACGGTCGATTTCGAAAGCCCAAGTTCCGACGCCAGGTCGTTGAGCACTAAATTTTGTTTGTTGAGCTTCATTCTGTCCTGAACCGCCGAACGGCGGCAGTTTCGATTGCGCAACCGCTTGCGCACAACCATCATAACACGCCCGCTGTATCGCGTCAACAGCGAAAAAAAGTACGGACGGCGCGCGCTTCAAACCCGGTCGAAAAGGCAGACTTGTGAGACACGATCAAGGCGCGTTGCGCGGCACTGCGTATGCGTGCTTCCTGCTTCGAACAGGGGGAGGCTCAGCAGAACGCGCCGCGGCATGATATAATCAATTGATCCGAAGAGTTGTTGACCCGATACCTTTTCTGCGTCCGGCTGCGGGCGCGGATCAATAAGCAACACGCAGGGAGGCGGCGTCGTACGACGCCGGCAAAGCATGAATCTTCTTTCCTATAACTCTCCGCTGATTCGTTTTTTTGAGCGCGTGTTTGAGCTGATCGTGCTCAATCTGCTGACGCTGCTGCTCTGCGTGCCGCTGGTTACGGCGGGCGGCGCAATGACCGCACTGTATGCAACGCTCTTTGACATGCGCCAGCAGAAAGGGCGCGCCGTCAAGGGGTATTTACAGGTGTTTAAAAAGGAGTTCAAGCCCGCGCTGCCGCTGGGGCTTCTGTGCGTTCTGGCGCTGATTGCGTACGGCGCGTATCTCTACCTGCTGTACCCCGTGCTTTCGGCGGAAGCGGGCTGGGCTTGGGTTGCGGTTTCTGCGCTCGGCGCGCTGTTTTTCTTTCCAATGTCGTTTGTTTTTCCCCTGCATGCAAAGTTTCAGAATACGGTTCGGTTAACCGTTGTCAACGCGTTTCTCATGAGTGTTAAGCATATCTTTGTGACGCTGCTGGTTCTGCTGATGAACTTTGTGCCGGTTGCCTGCCTGCTGCTCGTTCCTTCCTGGGCGGTATATATCGTGCTTGTCTGGCTGTTTATCGGCGTTTCACTGCCGGCGTATCTGGCGAGCGGGCTTTTCCTGCGGGTGTTTGGCAAATACGCGCCGCTCGAACCCGCGGTTATGTCAAACGACGACTGAACAGGCGCATTGTTTTTGAAAACGGGACGATCTCTTTTGAAAACGGTACAACTCCGCCTGTCCGGCTTGCGCCGCGGCGGCAAAGCCGATATGCTAAGTTTGAAGTGTTCTACCTTTCTTTTGTTCCGATCCAACCAAGTTCTCAGGAGATGATCGGTTGAAAAAACGGGCGTTCGTCAGGCAAATTATCGTTTATATGGGAATTCTCGTCTTGCTGCTGACGCTGGTGCTGGCGGCTTACGCTTCGTCTTCCTATTCTACCCTGCGCGCCGAAATCGAGCAGAGCGCTGAGAATTTTTTGCAGGTGTACGGCGGCGAGCTGAAGAGCCGCGTCCAGCAGATGGACCGCGTGCTGCAGAACCTGCTCGTGCAGAACTACAGCGACTTAGCAATTATCAAAGGCGCGGAGGAGTCCAAGCGCGTGTACGCCGCGCTGAGCATTAAAAGCTATATCACCGACTTGCTGCTCAGCGACGATACGATTGGCTGCATCGTGGTTGCGGATCAGCACTACGACGTCTGCGTGGACGCTTCGTCAAGCTCGCTGAACTATTGGGATCGAACCGCCGTGCGGGAGTACACGAAAACCCGCGCCGGAGAAAACGATTCCCCCGCCGGATGGAACTTTGTTTCCCTCAACGGCCAAACGTATCTGGCAAAGTCGTATGTTTACGACGGGCGCTCGGTTACGGCGTTTACCAACACGGCGGACGTGCTGGCCACCATTCCTTCGGGCGATTACGGCGAGCAGACGTTTGTGCTGACGGACGAAGCAGAATTGGTTGCCGACAGCATCGGCGAACCTTTGCCGGAGCTCAAAGAGGGCGAGCCGCTCAGCGTCGGCGATTCGCCGCGCACGCTTTTAGTGAGCTACACGGTCGTGCCCGGGCAGGTGCTGCTGCACAGCGTTGTGCAGAATCTCAGCGTGTGGAAATCGGTGCGCAGCGGCACGGCGCTCGTGCTGGCGGCGATGCTGTTTACAATCTTCTTTGGCTTTCTCCTGATTCGGTATGTCACAAAGCAGATGATTCAACCGATGAACACCATGACCGAAGGCATGAAGCGCATTGATCAGGGGGAATACGAACTCCGCATCAAGGGCGAATACGCAACCACCGAATTTACGCACCTCAAGGAAACCTTCAACAAACTCATGGACGAGATTGTCCATCTCAAGATTCAGAGTTACGAAAAGATCATCGCGCTCAAGGACATGGAACTCAGGAGCATTCGCCTGCAGATCAAGCCGCATTTTTTCCTCAACGCCATCAGCACCCTTTCGAGCATGAACAGTCAGGGGCGCGGCCAGCAGATCAAAGGGTATGTCGAAGCGCTTTCCAAAAACATCCGGTATATGTTCAAGTCCGGCCTGCACACCGTGCCCGTTAAGGAAGAGATACGGCATATCGAAAACTACTTCGACATGCAGGAGTTCAAGTATCCCAACTGCGCGTTTTACTTTATCGACTTGCCGCCCGCGCTGGAAAGCTGGCGAATCCCGCAGATGCTGATTCAGACGTTTGTGGAAAACGAGTTCAAATACGCCGTGTCCGTGGACGCGGTGCTCACGGTGCTCATCAAGGTCAGCCTGGACGAGCACAACGGGCAAACGATGCTGCTGCTCGAAATCGAGGACGACGGCAAGGGCTACCCGCGCGACGTGCTGCGCTATATGAACGGTCAGGGCAGGCCGCGCACAACCGACGGAACGCGCGTCGGCCTCTGGAGCGTCAAACGCATGCTGGAGCTGATGTACGAGCGCGACGACCTGCTGGAGCTCAAAAACGTTGAACCGCACGGCTGCCTCAACAAGATTTGGATTCCGGCCGAACCGGTGCACGAGTTTACCGGCAGCGGGGAAGAAGAGCTGTAAACAGGCGTGAAATCCGGAGGGAAGGGGGGAGAACATGCGGCTTTTAATCGTGGACGACGACGTCCCGACCGTTGAAACGGTCTGGGATTCCATCGCGTGGCCGGAAATCGGCATCGATGAAGTCGAGATTGCATACAGCGTTTCGCAGGCCAAAGCGGTGATCGAGCGCAAGCACGTGGATATCGTCATCAGCGATATCGAAATGCCGCAGGGGTCCGGCCTCGATTTGCTCTCCTGGATTCGCCAGCGCGGGGAAGAGACGGAGTTTATCCTGCTCACCTGCCACGAGCGGTTCGACTATGCCGCGCACGCCATCAAGCTGGAAGCGGCGGAATACCTCGTTAAGCCATTCGACGCCAAGATTATGGAGATTTCGCTCAAACGCGCCGCGGCCAAAATTGCGGAAGCACAGCGCCTCCGCGAAAAGAGCGAATACGGCGAATGGCACTCCAAGAACCTGCGGCAGGAACAGATCTACTTCTGGCTTTCGCTCTACAATGGAATCGTCGGCAGCGGGCACGCCGCCATCAAGGCGGAAATCGAAGCGCGAAAGCTTCCCATCGACCCGGAAAAGAAGTTTCGCCTCGTGCTGACAAAGATTACGGACTTTGACCGCGCCATAGAGGATATCGGCAACGATCTGTTCTTTTTTCTGTTGGAGAGCATCCATACGCGCCTGATCTGCGGCACGGACGAAAACGAATGCGTCGTACGGCGCACGGGGGAAACCGGCCTTTGGCTCATGACCACGGTTGCCGACCTGCCGGAAGAGGAACTGATTGCGCGCTGCGAACGCGTTACGGAAGCCTGCGCCGAAAACGCGCGCGCAAAGGCGACCTGCTGCGTCGGCGGCGCCTGCGCCATTGAAGAACTGCGCGAAAAACACGATCTATTGCACCGCATGATCCAGTGCAGCGCCGCGTTTTATGGAAAGGTGTTCACCGAAAAGGGCGCGCTGGGCGTCGCCTGCGGAGAGCCGGTGATCCTCGATTTGGATCGGCTCGAGAAGTGGCTGGTCGACCGGGACAAGATGTCCATTCTGACCTACATTCGAGACGTTTTGAAAATTCGAACCGACAACCGGACACTCAACGAGCGCAGCCTGTTTTTAATGAAGCAGGAGATACTGCAGGCGGTGTACGGGTATCTTTCCGAGTGCGGCATTCAGGCGACGCTGCTGTTTAACGACGAAAACTCCATGCGCCTCTCCGACCTTGCCACACAGTCTGCTGTGGATATGATCCGCTGGGTGAACTATTTACTCGAGCGCGCCTACGACTACGAGGAAGAGGTGCGAAAAGCCAGCGGGCTCATAGAGCGCATCAACGCCTATGTGCACGAGCACTTCAGCGAACAGCTCGATCGAAACGAAATCGCCAGCGCATTCCACCTTGCGCCGGAATATCTCGCCAAGCTCTATAAGAAAAAGACGGGCGTCTACCTCAAGGACTACATCCGCGAATACCGGGTCGAGCAGGCAAAGCGTCTGCTGCGGGAAAAGGACGTTCTCGTCAGCGACGTGGCGGGCGCGGTCGGCTTTGATAACTTCAGCTATTTTTCTACGATTTTTCGCAAATACGTCGGCATGACGCCAAACGAATACCGCCGCGGAGATTGAGCTTAAAGGCGGCATCGAACTGGCGCCGATAAAACCCAAACGGAACCTTCCGCCTGTCACGCGTGCCTGCACGCGTTGCCATACAAAGCAGCACAGACCCCGAAAAACCAGCGCTTCCCGCCCATGAAAAACCTTGAAAACGGGGCGGAACGGAAGTGCTGTTTGGTGTACCGTTCTGCGCTTAACGCGAACTTAACATGCTCTTGATTTCAAAAAAAGACCACCCGAATTTGAAAGTGCGCTTTTTTTGCGGTTGATATACTCGAAGTATCAAAAAAGGAGGTTTTTTGTGATGAAACTGACCAAACGTCTTTTTGTCCTCGCCATGGTTGTGCTCCTGGCGTTCAGCGCGTTTGCCTGCAAGGCCGCCGCGCCCGCCACGACCGACACCGCCACCGCCGAGGAACCCGCCGTGGCAGCTCCGGCCGCGGACGAGCCCAAGACCTACGACAAAGTTGTCTATGCTTACGCGACGTTCAATAACATCCCCTCCGAAGAAACCCTTGCAACGGTGGAAGAGGCGATCAACGTTATCACCCGCGACAAGATCGGCGTGGAAGTGGAACTCAAGCCCGTTGTGATCTGGGATTATTCCAGCACCATCAGCCTGGCTCTTCAGGGCGGCGAAAAGGTTGACGTATTCCAGAGCCTGGGCGATTTGAACACCGCCATCAGCACGGATATGTGCCTTGACATCACCGACCTCATCGACACCTGCGCGCCCGAGAGCAAAGCGCTTATCGGCGATGCGTGGCTGGCCGCCTGCACTTCCGGCGGAAGGCTGTATGGACTTCCGACCTACAAGCCCATCGCGCTGACCTCGATGATCGTCTATCGTCAGGATATTGCGGACGAACTGGGCGTCGACATGAGCGCTGTGAGCAGCATTGAAGACGTCACCCCGATTCTGGAGCAGGTGAAAGCCGCGCATCCGGAAATGACGCCTCTTGCGGCGGTAAACCAGGGCAACATCGGCCTCGGGCTGACCATCAGCGGCGTGGACTACCTGACGGATAACTACTACTCGCCCAAGGGCGTTCTGATGAACGATTCGATGACGGTTGTGGACTACTATGCCACGCCGGAATTTGCGAACATCTGCGGCATCGCCCGCGACTGGTACACGAAGGACCTCGTGATGAAGGACGCGGCAACCACCTCCAGCACCGCCGCGGAACTCATGGCCTCCGGCAACTACTTTGCCTATATCGCTTCCTACAGCTATCCGGAAGCGGACACCGCGGCATCTCTGGAAGCGCAGTGCGGCGGTTTTGACCTCGGCGCAAAGACCATTGGCTCGGCGTTCCTCGACACCACTTCGATCAACGCGCTGACCTGGATGGTCGCCTCCACGAGCGACGTGCCGGAAGCCGCGCTGAAGTTCCTGAACCTGACGTTCACGGATCCCGACGTGGTCAACACGCTCATCTACGGCGTCAAAGACCGCGACTACACTCTGAGCGCGGACGGCTTCATGAGCTATCCCGAAGGCCAGGACGCCACGACCGTTCCTTACACGGCGCAGCTCTCCTGCGGCACGCTCGGCAACTTCTTTATCATGTATCCGATGGCGGGCACGAACGTGGAATCCCTTGCCTGGGAGCTGGAGCAGAACAAGAGCGCCAAGACCTCCGTTGCCATGGGCTTTACGTTTGACAGCAGCAACGTGAAAACCGAGTATACGGCGGTGACGAACGTCATCGACCAGTACCTGCCCGGCCTGATCTGCGGAAGCGTCGATCCGGCAACGGAAATCCCCGTCTTCCTCCAGAGGCTGGAAGAAGCCGGCTTGGGCACGATCATTGGCGAAAAACAGACCCAGCTTGACGCCTGGGCCGCCACGAAATAACACAGCGTAATCCTTCCTGCGTACGGGAGTGGAAGGCGGGCAGCACCCCTTCCACTCCCGCGCAGCCTCAAAGCGATTCCGCGCGGATCAAATTACGACCGGAGGGCCGGAGCAAATGACGAAGAAAAAGAAGAAACAGCAGCTGACCAAGAGCGCGCCGCTTCTGCTGATCGCTCTGCCGGGCATAGCGTATCTGTTTATCAACAACTATATCCCAATGTTCGGGGTCTTTCTGGCGTTTAAAGATTTCAACTACATCAAGGGTATCTTTGGCAGCGACTGGTGCGGCTTTGACAACTTCAAGTTCCTGTTTAAAACGCACGACGCGGTCATCATGACGCGAAACACGATTCTGTATAATCTGGCGTTCATCATTGTTGGCACGATCGCGGCTATCTTCGTGGCGGTGCTGATGTATGAGCTCGGCCAGCGGTTCCGCGTTAAAATCTTCCAGTCGATCATGCTGCTGCCAAATCTGTTGAGCTGGGTGGTCATTGGGTTTGTGGTCTACGCGTTTTTAAACGCGGACACCGGCTTTATCAACAACACCGTTCTCAAGGCGCTGCATATTGAGTCGATTTCCTGGTACAGCACCACCAAACCATGGCCATTCATCCTTATCGTTACGTATCTTTGGAAATACGTCGGGGTCAACTCGATTATCTATATGGCGAGCATCTCCGGCATCGACAAGGGCATTTTCGAAGCGGCGCAGCTCGACGGCGCTTCCAAGATGAAACAAATTTTCAAAATCACGCTGCCGATGCTCAAACCCACCGTGATCATCCTGACGCTCATGTCCATCGGGCGCATCTTCTATTCGGACTTCGGGCTGTTCTATCAGGTGCCGCAGAACTCCGGCCGCCTCTTTGAGGTGACGCAGACCATCGACACCTATGTGTACCGCGGGCTGATGGAGCTCAACAACGTCGGCATGTCCGCGGCGGCGGCGCTGTTCCAGTCCGTCATCGGGTTCGCGCTCGTCATGGGCGCCAACGCGCTGGTGCGAAAAGTAGACCGCGAGAACGCGCTGTTCTAAGGAGGGGATTACAATGAAACGACAGTCCAGAGACGACGCGAAAACCTTTCGCCTGGTTTCCACCATCATCCTGAGCGTGCTGGTGTTCTTTATCCTCCTGCCGATCCTGCTCGTGGTCATCGCGTCTATTACGGATGAAAACGTGCTGATCTCGTCCGGGTATACGTTCTTTCCATCCAAGCTGAGTTTGGATTCGTATTACTACATGGTCAAGCAGAGCGCAATGATCCTGCGCGCGTACGGGGTGACGATTACTGTAACCTGCGTGGGCACGATGATCAGCGTGCTGATTACCACCATGCTTGCCTACCCCATGTCGCGCCCGACGTTTCGCTACCGCAACGCGCTGGCGTTTTTCGTGTTCTTTACCATGCTCTTTAACGGGGGCATCGTCGCTTCCTACATCATGTGGTCGCGCATCTTTCAGATCAAGAATACGATCTGGGCGCTCATCGTGCCGAACTATCTGGTGACGGCGTTCAACGTGTTCCTCGTTCGCAACTACTTTGCAACGTCCGTGCCCATTTCCGTCATCGAGTCCGCACAGATTGACGGCGCAAGCGAACTGACGATCTTTTTCAAGATAATGATTCCGCTGGCGGTTCCGTCGGTGGCGACCATCAGCCTCTTTACCGGGCTGATCTACTGGAACGACTGGATCAACGGCCTGTATTACCTCACGGACGCAAAGCTCTTCGGCATCCAGAACCTTTTAATCCGCATCATGAACAACATACAATTCCTCAAGGTCAGTTCGAACATGGCGCTGCTGGGTACGATGAATATCGATCTGCCGGGCACCTCGGTGCGCATGGCGATGGCGGTCATCGGCATCCTGCCGATTGTATTCATCTACCCGTTCGTGCAGAAGCACTTCATCAAAGGCGTGGTGCTTGGCGCGGTCAAGGGCTGAAAACGCCAGTACAGCGCCGCGGAGTCCTCTTGCAACCGGCCCCGCATCATGCGGGGTCTTTTCGGAACGAAAGGAAGATCAGCATGACCGTTCGAGAAATTGTTGACGCCATCATCGGCAAAACGGGCGTGCCGCCCCTGCCGGAGGAGAAAACCTGCGACCGGCTGATGGCGGGGCGCTGGGAGATGGAAGTCACTAAGATCGCCACGACCTTTATGGCGACGGTGGACGTGATTCGCCGCGCCGAGCGGGAGGGCGTCAACTTCATCATCACGCACGAGCCGACCTGGTTTACCGGCGCGGATCAAACAAACTGGCTGGAAGGCGACGAAGTCTACCGCCTGAAAAAGGAACTCATCGAGCGCTCGGGAATATCCATTTGGCGGTTTCACGACCACATGCACTTTGCGTTTGAGGACGGCATCTTTCGCGGGTTCGACCGCGAAACCGGCTGGGGGAAGTACCGCATGCCGCCTTCACAAACCGACACGATGGGCTTTGGCGTTTCCGACCGGTTCGACGGCTGCTACGAGCTGCCGCAGACCACACTGCGGGAGCTCTGTGCCTTCTTTCAAGAGAAGCTGAACATGCCCGTCATCCGGATTGTCGGCAACTCCGATCTACCGGTGCGCCGCGTTGGCGTTTTACCGGGCGGCGGGAGTCTGGGGCTCGGTTCGGAGCAGATGCCGATGCGCTATATGCGCATGCGGAACGCGGACGTGCTCGTCTGCGGGGACATCACCGAGTGGACGCTGCCCGCGTATGTACGGGACGCCGCCCAGCTCGGCCTTAACCGCGCGATTCTGGTGCTCGGCCACGAACGCAGCGAAGAGCCGGGCATGAAATATCTCGGCGAGTGGCTGGAGGACATTGTTTCCGGCACGCCGGTCGTATTTTTGGACGCGGAGGAGCCGTTTATTTATGTTTGAACGAAACACAGCTTTCTTAGAGCGGGCGATTGAGAACCGTTCGCTGATCAGACCCGTTTTGCAGCACCGCCTGCCGGACGGCACGCTGGACGTGGAAGGCAACCTGCGCCTCTGGAACAAGGCGATGGAGCCGTTCGAGACAGTTCCGCTTTGGAACGAGCCTGTCTGCAAAGGAGAGCTTCAGGGCGAACCCTGCCTGATTCCCGTACTGGCGGAGGGCGGGGATAAGCCCGTGATTCTAATTGCGCACGGCGGCGGGTTCCACTGGCGCACGGGCTGCGAAGCGGCGAACGTCGCCTTGCGGTTCCATCAATACGGCTATCCGACGGCGATGCTAAGCTACCGCCTCCAGCCGCATACAAGGACGGAAGCTCTTTTGGATATGCAGCGCGCGGTGCGCCTGCTGAGGCAATTGAAAGGCGAGACCGGCCACAACGGCAAGGTAATCGTCATGGGGTTTTCCGCGGGCGGCATGCTCGCGGCCAACTGCGCAACGCTGTTCGACTATGGAGATTCAACGAGCGCCGATCCTATTAAGCGCGAATCCAGCCGCCCCGATGCGGCGGTGGTCTGCTACGGGGCGATGTCCGCCACGGCGTTTCCGCTGCCGTTTGGCATGGTTCCCGACAGCGCGTTGTTTGGGGCAACGCAGGAGGAGCGCTGCGCGCTTTCCGCCGAGCGGCAGATACGCTTTGACACGCCGCCGATGTTTCTCTGGCAGACCATGAGCGACGACGGGCGGCACGGCATGAGCCTTGCTTCCGCGCTGCAGGCGATGGGTGTGCCCTACGAACTGCATATCTTTCAGGCGGGGGCGCACGGGCTTGCGCTGGCGGACGGGGAAAACGACCTGGATTCTACGGTCGAAACCGTCTCCCGCTGGCCGGAACTCTGCCTTGGCTGGCTGAACGAAAACGGGCTATAATAGGACGCAGGAGGATAAAAGAATGGCTGTTTTTCATGGAGAATATTATTCGAATGCACGGAGAAGATTTGTCTCCTTTTCCGCCGTGCTGCCTGTTGAGCGCCCGCCGGTTGCGGATCAGCCCGCGCCGTATACGAGCGGGCCGTACCCGACGCTGTATCTTTTGCACGGGTTTACCGGCAGCCACAGCGACTGGCTCACGAACACGCGGATTGCGGAGCTTGCTGCAAAGCGCGGGCTTGCGGTGATCATGCCGGACGGCGGAAACAGCTTTTACCTCGATATTGAGGAATCGCTGGAGAACTGCGGCGAGTTTGCCGGCAGGGAGCTTGTGGACGTTACGCGCAGGATGTTTCCGCTTTCGCAAAAACGCGAGGATACCGCAATCGGAGGCCTTTCCATGGGCGGCTACGGCGCAATTCGAAACGGGCTGAAATACGCCGATACGTTCGGGGCAATCCTTTCGCATTCCGCCGCGCTGATTACGGACGAAGTGGCGGGCATGAAGGAAGGCGAAGGTAACTTTATGGCGCCGTACGCCTATTACCGCCATACGTTCGGAGAACCGAAACATCTGCTTGGCTCCGATAAGGACCCGAAGTTTCTTGCAAGGTCTTGTATGGAAAAGGGCAATCTGCCGAAGCTGTTTCTTGCCTGCGGGACGGAGGATTTTCTCTATGCGCCCAACGCGGAATACCATGCGTATCTGGAAAGCATCGGATATCCGCACGAATGGTGGGTCACACCCGGTATACACGATTTCGATTTTTGGAACGCGTCGCTGCCCGCTTCTTTAGACTGGCTGGACAAAGCTCGCGAGGCGCGCTGAAATGGTTTTATCGGCGGAACAATGCAACACGCGTCTGCGCTGGACGGGGCGGACGCTGTTTGACCAAGCGCACGGCGCGGTGTTCTTCAACTGGACATGCGCGGGTTTTTCGGTGCGCTTTTCCGGAACACGGCTTAAACTGGACTTGATCGCCTTTGCCGAGCGCTACCCCGGCGAAGGGGACAACCTGCCTTGGCTCGCGGCGTTTCTGGATGGGGCGGAAGAGCCGTTTCGAACGTTCCCCCTTTGCGAAGGCGAGAACGATATTTTGCTGTTCGAAAGCGGCGTGCCGGAGGAACATATGCTCCAAATCGTCAAGCTCTCGGAAGGTTCCAAAGGGCGGGCGGGACTGCGCGGACTGTCTTTGGAAGGCGAACTGCTCCCGCTGGCGGAGGAAGGCAAGCGGCACAAAATCGAATTTGTCGGGGACTCCATTACCTGCGGCTTTGGCAACGAAATGGCGCCGGAGGAAACGATGTTTTCCTCGGAGCGCGAAAACGGGCTGCTGGCGTACGGCGCGGTCGCTTCCCGCGTGCTGAACGCCGCGTTCCAGTGCGTCTGCGTTTCGGGCATTCCGCTCTGCTGGGCAAAGGACGAAAACTACCGCATCGTACTGCCGTGGGTGCCGGAGTTTGAAACCTCCGTCCGCACGATGGAGGGGTATTACGAATTCGCCGACCGCTGCCATGAGGAAGCGGAGGGGAAAACCGAAAACTTTACGCGCTGGGAATTCTCCCGCTTCGTACCGGACGCGGTGGTGCTTAATCTTGGCACGAACGACGCATTCCGCATCCGCGTTTCGGGCAACGATCCGGCGGAAGCAGTGCATTTTCAGACGCGGTATGGTGCTTTTTTGGAGCGGGTGCGCGCGCTCAACGGGCCGAACACCTGGATTGTCTGCACGCTCGGCTCCATGGATTATTATCTCTACGATAATATTGAAAAAGCGGCGGAAGCATACCAAGTGAAAACGGGCGACAAAAAAGTGCGCTGCATGAAGTTTGGCGCAATCGACCCCTGGGGCGAGGGCTTTGGCGGGCTGAGTCACCCGAATTGGAAGACGCAGACGCGCATGGGAAACGAGCTTGCCGCATTTCTGGAACCCCTTCTTCAGGAGAAAAAGCCATGATCGATTTATCCGTTCTCCGCCAAAATTGGACGCCGCCGGAATTGCCGCTGGAAATTCCGCATGGCGACATGCCGGGCGACAAGGTTTCGATAAGCGAAGGCCATATTCAAAAAGCGAACGCTATTTTTCCCGCGCTCTTGCCCCTGCTGTGGGAGGCGCTGGCGCAGAACCCCGCGCGCCGCGCGGTCGTCTCCGTCTGCGGCGGGTCGGGCGTTGGTAAAAGCGAGATCGCGTCGCTCTTAACGTTTTACCTCAACCGGCTCGGCGTCGGCGCTTACACGCTCTCCGGCGATAATTACCCGCACCGGATTCCGATCCAGAACGACGCTGAACGCCTCCGTGTCTTTCGCGTTTCCGGTGTGCACGGCCTGCTCGAATCGGGTGAGTATGACGCTGAAAAAGCAAAAAAGCTCGAAGAGCTCATGCGCTTAAGCAAGGACTCCGACCCGGCGGAGCGCGCTATCCATCCCTGGCTGGCGTCGTTTCAGCGCGCGGGCAGGGCGGGACTTTGCGGATATCTCGGCACGCAGAACGAAATCGACTTTGCGGAACTCAGCGGAATTCTGGCGCGGTTTCGTGGCGGCGCGGACGAGCTCTGGCTCAAACGCATGGGGCGCGAGGAATCCGCGCTCTGGTACGAACGTGTGGACGCGCGCGGCTTGAACGTTTTGGTTGTGGAATGGACGCACGGCAACAGCGACCTGCTGGTAGGAGTAGATATTCCCGTCTTTTTGCACAGTACGCCGGAGGAAACGCTGGCGCACAGGCGACTCCGCGCGCGGGACGGCGCGCCGGACAGCCCGTTTACGACCATGGTGCTGGAAATCGAGCAAGGCTTACTGCGCTCGCAGGCGCACAAGGCCAAGATGATCGTCAGTAAGAGCGGCGAACTGCTTTCCTGGGAGCAGTACCGCCTTTTGGAAGCGGAGTAAGTAAATGAAGCACGAAACAAGCGCGGTGCGAACGCCCGGCGGAGTCATGCTGAACCTGTACCCGGACAGTCTTGGCGGCAGTTTGAGCAGGGCGGCGGCTTTTCTCGCGCGTTCCGAAGTGAAAGGCGCGTTTTCCGCGCTCTACCTTCTGCCGAGCCTGTTTCACAGCGATCTCGACCGTGGTTTTTCGGTGATCGATTACGATTTGGAGGAAACGCTCGCCGCTCGCGCCGATCTGGAAGCGATTCAACGCTGCGGCGTTTCGCTCAAGCTCGATTTTGTGCTCAACCATGCTTCTGTGCAGTCGCCGCAGTTTCGGCATCTTGTTCATTACGGCGAAGATTCTCCGTACCGCGATTTCTTCCTCGACTGGAACGCGTTCTGGCAGGGGAAAGGCGAAGTGACGGCGCAGGGGTTTCTCCAGCCGGATGAAGCGCTGATACGGGACATGTTTTTCCGCAAACCCGGACTGCCCATCCTGATGGTACGCTTTCCGGACGGGAGCGAACACCCTTACTGGAATACGTTTTATCAGGAGATTCGGTATCCGCGCTTTACGGCGGATGAGCTTGCGGCCCTGCTGGGCTTTACGACTCAGGAAGCGCAGAAGCTGACGCAGTCCATCAACGCCGCGCTCGATCACGGGAAAAAGCCGCAGGAGCTCGACTTGACTGAACCCGCCAAACAGCGGGTGTCGCAGGCGCTGGAATCGCGCAGGACGTATTTTGGACAGATGGACTTGAACGTCAATTCTCCGCTTGTCTGGGCGTTTTATAAGGAGACGCTCAAAAAACTCGCCGGGTACGGAGCGAAGATCGTCCGTCTGGACGCGTTTGCCTACGCTTCCAAAATCGCGGGCAGGCGGAACTTCTTCAACGAGCCGGAAACATGGCAACTGCTCGAGCGCCTGCGCGCGCTGGCGGACGAAAACGGGATTACACTCCTGCCGGAAATCCACGCTTCCTACGCCGAGCAGACGTATAAAAAAATCGCGCAAAGCGGCTACATGACGTACGATTTCTTTCTGCCGGGGCTGCTGCTGGACGCGTTGGAAACAGGCTCCGGCAGCCTGATTTGCCAATGGGCGGAAGAGCTGCACCAAAACAGCATTCGCACAGTCAACATGCTCGGCTGCCACGACGGCATCCCACTGCTGGATCTGCGGGGGCTCGTGCCGGAAGAGAGAATTGAAACGCTGATTGAAACGGTGGTTTCGCGCGGCGGATACGTTAAGAACCTCTACGGCCAGAAAAACGCCTACTATCAGGTGAACGCGACGTATTTTTCCGCGCTGGGCGAAAGCGAGCAAAGGCTTTTATTCTGCCGCGCGGTGCAGATGTTTATGCCCGGCATTCCGCAGGTTTGGTACCTCGACCTGTTCGCGGGCAAAAACGACCACGAAGCGGTTGCGCGCGCGGGTGCGGGCGGGCACAAGGAGATCAACCGCACGAATCTTTCGAACGAGCAGGTCGGCGACGGCCTGCGGCAGTCGGTTGTGCGGCGGCAGTTGGAACTGCTGCGTTTCCGCAATGCGTTTCCCGCGTTCGGTTTCGACGCCGAGCTCAAGATAGCGCAGGAGCGGGAACACGCGCTGACGTTTGTTTGGGAGAAAAACGGCTATACCGCGCGATTGCACGCCAATTTTACGAGCGCGGATTTTACCGCGGAGGGAATTGACCCCGAAGGGAACGTCGTGTTCACCATGCGGCAGACCGGGCGGGAAGAGGAAACAAGGAGCTGAAACAGATGAACCGGGTGGAGTTTGAACGGGTCTATCCAAGCGCGGTCGGCATTTCCGCCGCCGCCATTGAATCTTTTTTGGACGAGCTGGAGTCCGGCTTTACCGAGCCGCATGGGCTGATGATTCTGCGGCACGGCAAAGTCTGCGCGGAAGGCTGGTGGTCGCCCTACGCGCCCGGCATCCGGCACGGGCTGCAGTCGCTCTCCAAAACGTATGCCGCAACGGCGGTGGGCATCGCCTGCACGGAAGGGATACTTCGCCTCGACGAGCGCGTGGTCGATCTTTTTCCAGAGCACGCGCCCGCTGCTCCTTCCGAACTGCTGCAAAAACTGACCGTAAAGGATGTGCTCTGCATGGGCACCGGCATGGAGACGATGCCGAGGCCGGGCGAAAACTGGATTGCCGACTTTCTCGCAACGCCCGTTTTGCACGAGCCGGGCAGCGCGTTTTTTTACAACAGCACGGGTTCAACGCTGCTTGCCGCCATGGTGCGCGCCCGCTCCGGCGAAACGCTGCAGGAATATCTCAAAAAGCGGTTGTTCGACAAAATCGGCATCGACGCGGAGAACCTCTTGTGGACGACCATGCCGGACGGCACGGAGGTGGGCGGCGGTGGACTGTTTGCCACCACGGAGGATAACCTCCGCCTTATGAAGCTGTATCTCGACGGCGGCGTCCATCACGGTGAGCGCATCCTTTCAAGCGAGTATGTTTCTCTTGCGACTTCCAAAAGAATTGACACCGCGAGCGAGGCGATTGGCAACCCGCCTGCGCTGGATAATTTTGTCGGCTACGGGTTCCAGATTTGGATGTGCCGCCATCCCGGGTGCTACCGCGCGGACGGCGCGTTCGGGCAGTATTCCATTGTGCATCCCAAACTGGATCTGATCGTTTCTATCAACGAAACGGCGGGCAGCATGATGAATGGCAGCCCGTTTCCGCCGGAGATCGAGCGGATTTCCTTGCGGTTTGAACCCATGGCCTGCCGTCTCGGTTTACGGCTCAAAGACGGCGCGGAGGCGGCGTACCGGATTCCGCTGGACGGCTCCCGGTGCGAAAACGCGTATGCGGACGCGTTTGCGCCAATGACGAAGGTACTGCTCAGCGGCAGTTTCGAGCAGCCGGACTGTTTGGTCGTCCGCGCGCGCTGGATCGAAACTTGCTTTGAGCAGGAGTACTGCTTCCGGCTCGAAAGAAACGGGCTGAGCGTTTTGCGCAGGGGCGTGAACGCTTCGTTTGCGTTTCTGGCAGGCCTTGTGCCCGGCGAGTGCTTTGCCGAGCGTATCGGCGGCTGAAAGCAGAACAGAAAACGCGCTTTTATAAACGCATGAACAGAAACAGACCCGCAATCCATACCGGCTTGCGAGTCTGTTTTTTACTGAATATCAAGAAAGTTGGAAGTTTCGGTTACGAAATCGCGATCAGAACGCCGTGCAGCAGAAGGCACGGGTTACCCGCGTTTTCATAGGTCGAGCAGGTCACGAGCGTGAGCGTCGGGTTGTCCCGCGGCATTTTGCGCCGGAAAATTAGTGCTCTTATCATTTTCTATTTTGTTTGTAACAAATTGAACTGCGTTGCCTGTTTTCGCTTGCTTAAAAGTGAACGAGGCGGTAGCATGAGAAGTGTAAATTTGCCGCTTTTTGTGCGGGTTTTTTGGGGAAGATTTATCAAAGGAGGAAGCATGATATGCGCTATGAAAACGCAATGTTGTACGGCCCGGATTTCCGCTTCCACAAAGGCGGATTCTCGGTGGAGAACGGGCGCTTTTGCAACGTTCTGAGCACGTCCGGCGAACAGGCAACCGACCTGGACGGCGCGTACGTCGTCCCGGGGTTGATCGATATCCATAACCACGGCAACTCCGGCCACGACTTTTCGGACGGCGATGCAAAAGGGCTGGAGACGATTGCGCGGTATCTGGCCAAAAACGGCGTTACCTCCTTTGCGCCCGCTTCCATGACCCTGCCGGAAGAACAGCTCGCAAAAGCTTACCGAAACGCGGTCGCATTCGTCAAACGAGTGCCGGACGGCTGCAGCGTACTGCGCGGCATCCATATGGAGGGGCCGTTCTTTTCGGAGAAGAAAAAAGGCGCGCAGAACGGTGCGTATTTAAAGAATCCTGACATCGAGATGTTTACGCGTCTTGACAAGGAAGCGGGCGGGCTGATTCGGATCGCCGATCTTGCGCCGGAACTGCCGGGCGCGATCGACTATATTCGCACGGTCAGTTCGAACTGCACCGTTTCCATTGCGCATTCGGACGCAAACTACGAGCAGGCCAAAGCCGCCATCGCGGCAGGGGCTTCGCATGTGACCCACCTGTTCAACGGCATGCCGTCGTTTCTGCACCGCGCGCCGGGAATTGTCGGCGCGGCGGCGGAGACGCCGGGCGTCCGCGCGGAACTCATCTGCGACGGCATGCATGTGCACGAAAGCGTTGTGCGCGCGGCGTTTTCCATGTTCGGGATGGAACGTATCTGCCTCATCAGCGACGCGCTCTCCTGCTGCGGCATGCCAAACGGCGAATACATGCTCGGCGGGCAGAAGATTTTCCTCGACGGAACGGTGGCGCGGCTCGTTGACGCGCCGGATACGCTGGCGGGTTCCGCCAACAACCTGTTCGGCATCTTCCGCCTCGCGCTCTCGTTCGGCATCCCCGCGGAGGCCGCGGTGCGTATGGCGAGCTTCAACCCTGCATGCGCCATTGGCGCGGAGCACGAAGTCGGTTCCATCGAAAACGGCAAGCACGCGGATTTTCTCGTGCTCGGCGGGGACTTTTCGCTCGGGCGCGTGTTCCTCGGCGGCGCGGAACTGCGGAGGAACTGAACGATGCTCGACCGTCCGCTCTACCGCATCCAAACCATCCTTCCGGGCGAACCGCACACGGGGGAAACGTTTGCTGTTTCGCATTCGCGAAAGGAAGGCGCGCCCGCGCCGGAAACGCGCGGACAGGTGGTCTATCTGGCGAACGAAGGGTTGGAAGTGAGTATGTGGTGCCGCGAAAAACGTCCGCGCACCATCTACCATAACCCCAACGACCCCGTGCATACGGACAGCTGCATGGAAGCGTTCCTCAACTGTTTTCCGGACGAGTCGGACTATGGCTATATCGGGCTTGAGATGAATGCGAACGGCGCGAGCCACTGCTCGTTCGGAACGGGGCGGCATACGCGAAAGTACGTCGTTCTGCGCGGACTGCCGCACCCGGAAGTGAGCGTAGATCGCTTCGAACTGGAACAGGCGAGTTGGTGGCGGGTGACCTGCCTGCTGCGTCAATCGCTGCTGGAAGCGCTCTACGAGCGGAACTGCGGCTTTGCCCCCGGGCACAGGATGCGCGGCAACTTTTACAAGTGCGGCGACCATACGGCGCTTCCGCACTGGGGCAGCTGGGCGCCGATCGAGCGGGTGGATTTTCATGTTCCGGATTTATTCGGGGATATCGAAGTCATCTAGCGAAACAGCTTTCTCTGTCTTGCAAGACAAACTATCACAATAAAAGGATCAAACAACCGCATGAACGAGATCATTTTTTCGAATATCATTGTGCAATTTCCATTTTCCGGCGAGGCCGTGCTCTGCGAGCCGTACGGCAGCGGGCATATCAACGATACCTACCGCGTGGTGACGGATCTGGGCGTGCAGTATATTCTCCAGCGCATCAACACGCATGTGTTTCCCAACGTGAACGGACTGATGGACAATATCGCCGCCGTGACCGCTTACCTCGGCGCGCGCGCGGAAACCCCGCGAGAAGCGATGAAGCTTGTGCCGACGAGGCGCGGCGAGCACTACTTTACCGACGAAACGGGTGGTTGCTGGCGCGCGTATGATTTTGTGGAAAACAGTATCTGTCTGCAGAAGGTCGAAGAACCCGCGGACTTTTACGAGTGCGGACTGGCATTCGGGCGGTTTCAAAACAGCATGGCGGGCTTTCCGGCGGAAACGCTCTGCGAAACGATTCAGGACTTCCACAATACGCCTTCACGGTACGAAAAATTCAGGCGCGCGGTTTCGCAAAACGTCATGGGGCGCGCGTCCGGCGTCCGCGAGGAGATCGACTTTGCGCTCTCGCTGGAAGCCGAGGCGGGCAGGCTCCACGGCATGCGTTTAAGCCGCGAACTGCCGACGCGGGTGACGCATAACGACACCAAGATCAACAACATCCTGCTGGATCGCTACAGCCACAAGGCGCTCTGCGTCATCGACCTCGACACGGTCATGCCGGGGCTCGCGGCTTACGATTTTGGCGATTCCATCCGTTTTGGCGCGGCCACCGCCGCCGAGGACGAGCCGGATTTGAGTTTAATGCGGCTGGACATAGAACTGTTTGAAACGTTCAGCAGGGGTTTTTTGCAGGCCTGCACGAGTCTGACACCGCTGGAAATCGAAACCCTGCCGCTCGGTGCATTTACCATGACGCTGGAGTGCGGCGTGCGGTTTTTAACGGACTATCTGGAGGGCGACCACTACTTTAAAACCAAGCGTGAGCAGCACAATTTAGAGCGCTGCCGCACGCAGTTCACACTGGCGGCGGATATCAGGCGGCACTTGCCGAAGCTGGGGCAGATCGTGCGTGCGAACGCGCGGCTCTAGATAATTGCGATTACGGATCAACAGAAACACACACCCGAAAAGAGGATGGAACTAGAATGAGAGTCATCGTTACCGAAAACTTCGAACAGACCTGTGAAATCGCCGCCGGCATCATCATGGACGTTATCCGCAACAAGCCGGACGCGCGTCTGGGCCTTGCCACGGGCAGTACGGCGCAGGGCGTTTATCCTTACCTTGTGAGAGCCAACCAGATGGGCGAAGTCGATTTTTCACGCGTCAACACGGTCAATCTGGACGAATACGTCGGTCTTGCGGCGGATCATCCCCAGAGTTACCGGCGCTTTATGGACGAAAACCTGTTCGACCACATCAACATCGATAAAAAGAACACCGTGGTCGCCAAAGGCGTGGGCGATATCGAGGCGAACGTTCGGGAGTTTCGCGAGGCGATTGCCAAAAGGCCGATCGACGTGCAGCTGTTGGGTATCGGCGTGGACGGCCACGTCGGCTTCAACGAGCCGGGCAAGGTGCTCTACGACGGCGCGCATGTGGAAGAGCTGGATGAGAGCACCATAGACGCCAACGCGCGCTTCTTTTCCTCCCGCGACGAAGTGCCGACGCGTGCGATTTCAATGGGCATGGGCGATATCCTGCGCGCCAAAAAACTCCTGCTGCTCGCTACGGGCGAGAACAAGGCGGAGGCGATGAAGGGCTTGCTTCTGAACGAAGAGCTGGACGCGGAGAACCCCGCGACGCTGGTTAAAACGCACCCGGACGTGACGGTTATCCTCGACAAGTCGCTGGCAAAGCGCATTGGCTACGCATATTAAGGAGAAGCGGACGATGCGGTATCTGGGAATCGATTTCGAACTCAAAAACCTGCCGGAACTGGATCATGCGTTTCTGCCGATGGGGAAATGGATGAACGCTTACGAAGCGCTGGCCAAGCACCCGGTGTCCATTGCCGTGGAAGCGGCGGGCGGGTGCATTGTCACGCGCAAAACCGCGATTATTGCCGACGGCAAACACGACGACGCGGATTACCGCTATTTGGAACGGTTGGTCAAGTTTCTGCTTTGGAGCGTCGGCGGGTACCGCGTGCTGCTCTGCGGCGCGGACGGCATAGCAAAACGGCTCCGGCGCGTATATGCGCCCGGCGGTGAGCGCGCGTTCGACGCACAGTTCATGGACGATGTGTTTGAGCGCGGGTTTGTTATAGAAGCGTGCGAACAAGCGGAGTTTCCGGCGAGCAGCGGGGAATCCATCTCCGTGGGCGGGCATATGAACGGCTGCCGCATCGGCTTCGACGCGGGCGGGAGTGACCGCAAAGTCTCCGCCGTGATCGACGGCGAGTGCGTCTATTCCGAGGAAGTCGTCTGGCACCCCAAGACCACCGCCGACGCGCGGTATCATTTTGAAGAGATCGTCAAAGCGTTTCAAACGGCGGCGGAGAAAATGCCACGCGTGGACGCCATCGGCGTTTCGTCGGCGGGCGTGTTCGTGGGCAACAGCCCCATGGTCTCGTCGCTGTTTCTCAAAGTGCCGCGTGAACAGCGCTCCATTGTCCAGGACATCTACAATGCCGCCGCCCGGCAAATCGGCGGCGGGAACGCGCCCGTCGTGGTTGCCAACGACGGCGACGTCACCGCGCTGGCGGGCGCCATGGAGCTCAAGACCGGCGCGGTCATGGGGCTCGCCATGGGCACGAGCGAAGCGGTGGGCTACGTCAATTCGGAAGGCAATATTTTGGGCTGGTTCAACGAACTGGCGTTCGCGCCGGTCGATCTGAGCGAGAGCGCTTTGGCGGACGAGTGGTCGGGAGATATCGGCGTCGGCTGCAAGTATTTTTCGCAGGACGCGGTCATCAAACTCGCCCCCGCGGCAGGCATCACCCTTTCGGACGGCCTGACCCCGGCGGAAAAACTCAAGGAAGTGCAGAAGCTGCTCGAGCAGGGCTGGGACGCGGCGGCGGGCATCTACCGCACCATCGGCGCGTATCTTGCGCATACGCTCGCGCTCTACGAAAAGTTCTACGATATCCGGCACCTGCTGGTTTTGGGGCGCGTGGTCTCCGGCGAGGGCGGAAAGCTCATCCTTTCTTCGTGTGAGGAAGTGCTCCAAAGCGAATACCCGGAGATGGCAAACCGCGTCTCCGTGATCCTGCCGGACGAGCAATCCCGCCGGGTCGGGCAGTCCGTCGCGGCGGCGAGTCTGCCCGCCGTATAAACGCCTGCCGAACGCTTGCCAACGCCCCTCCGGCATGGCAAAAACGCGCGTTTTCCGCTATAATAAAGCCATAGAAAAAGAGCGGAGGGCGGCGGCATGATTCAGAACCTGAACAAGTTTACGTTCGCCGCTTTTGGCCGGATCCTTCCGGAAGCCGCACCCAACCGCGGGTTTCCGCAGGAGCCGGGTTGGACGACCGAACACCTGCGCTTTGCTTCCGGCTCCGTCTGGGTCAGCCGTGTGGCGGGTATGCCTGCGTATCTGGACTTTGAACAAGGCAATGCCGTGCTTGCGGTCGCGCGGACGGGCGAGGAGCTGGAGTATTTTTACCTCGATAAGCCGGTCTGCCTAAACGTTGGCGTGGAGTTTGCAATCATCCCGCGCGGCGAGTGCGTCATATTGCGCGCGCTGCACGAGCAAGGGAGATTGGAACAGCTGCGTTTGCTGGACGCGGGCGTTCTCCGGCTCAACATTACAAACCAGATCGAGATTACCGGAATCTACACGCTGTTTTATCAGGAAAAGGAGAAGGGGTTCTTCTTTAAGGGCGAGTCGCACGACCTGATAGAGCTTGTCTATGTCGATAAAGGCGCGCTGCACAATGTCGTTGGCGGCGTGGATAACGTGCTGGTTCAGGGCGAAATGATGCTCTACGGCCCGGGGCTTTGGCATATGCAGTATGCGGACGTGGACGCGGAAGTGAGCTTTATTACAGTGAGCTTTGAGCTCAGCGGCGGCGGGTACGATTCTCTCCTGAACCGCCGTATCCGGCTGGACGCGGAAGGCGTGCGGCTGCTTCGGCGGATGCTGGAAGAGCGGGAGAAGAACGACCGCTACAGCGGGGATTTGATCGTGTGCTCGCTGCAGATGCTGCTGTTAACCTGCCTTGAGGCGGGCGAAAAAGCGGCGGAGCCGCGCCTCAAAACGCCCGCTTCGCTCCAGAACGAAAACACCATCGTGAGTTCCGCTCTGCGCTATATCGGCGCGAACGTGGAGCAAAAGCTCTCCGTGCCGATTGTTGCAAAGAACTGCAGCGTCAGCCCGTCCCGTCTCTCGGCGCTGTTTTTTGAGCGGCTCGGCATTACGCCCGGCGAGTACATCCGCCGTGTCAAGCTGGAGGAGAGCAAAGTTCTCATCAAGGCGGGCGAGGGGAATATTACGCAGATTGCGTCACGGCTGAACTACTCGACCGTTCAGCAGTTTTCGCGCCAGTTCAAGGCAAAGTTCGGCGTTTCGCCGAGCGAGTATGCAAAATCCGTCCGTTGAAGCGGGCGCTTCGGGAGTATTTTTATATGGTATTCGAC
Organism: Christensenellaceae bacterium; assembly: GCA_963674535.1. Lineage (GTDB taxonomy): Bacteria > Bacillota > Clostridia > Christensenellales > CAG-138 > UBA7703. Next base: position 3,650,674 of record OY771363.1, read on the forward strand.
ACGCTGGATCACGCTTCTCACTATCGCGCTCTTGGAAGAGGAATTCAAACAGCGCTGGATTGGTATCTGGCATTTGTGGACGACGGTGCACCGCTGCCAACACACACGGAGCTGGAGCCCGGCAAAATCTGGATCAACGGCGTGAATTACGAAACGGCGGCAAACCCCGCGCCGCTGATGGAAGCGCATCGAAAATACATCGACGTCATGTACGTGGTGGAAGGGGAGGAACGCTTTTTCCATAAGCCGTTTACAAATGTAAGCGAAATAACGATGCCATACGATTCCGAAAAGGAATGCGCTTTGGCAAAGCTCGACCCCGACGCAAACAGCCTGCGCTTTTCGGCGGGGCAGTTCGTCATCTTTTTCCCGCAGGACGGGCACCTTGCCGCCCAGCTTTGGGATAAGCCCTGCCGGGTGCGAAAATTTATCGCCAAGGTCGCGGTGGTCTCGCTGTAAACCGAGAACAGTCAAACAAAGCCCCGAAGAATGAAGATTCTCCGGGGCTTTTTGTTGCTCTCTGCGTTATTTGGTGATTTCCACAACGATATGCTCGATGGCGGTGTGGCGGTGCATGTAGACGATGTTCAACCGCCCATCTTTATCCTTGCACATGGCGGGCTGGCATTTGTTCCCCGGCGCGGAGGCAAGCTCCAGAATGTTTGTCCAGGTTTTGCCCTCGTCGCGGCTCATAGCGAGCGTCAGCGGGCTGCGCTCGTGCCAGTCCGTCTCCGGCGTGTCGTTATACGCCATGAGGATGGTGTCGTCGTCCCAGCTGATCACGTCGATCTTGGATTCGTTGTTGAGGATGCCGCTGGGCACGGGTTTTGTCCATGTCCGCCCGCCGTCGCGGCTTTCGCAGGTGTAGGAGGGCAGGGAATGGTTACCCGCCGACCCCCAGCCGACGTTGCCGGGGCAGGTGCGCGAAAAGAGGCGGATCACCCCGTTCGGGCGCAGGCAGAGTGCGGGTTCGCGGATCAGATTTCCGTCCTCGGCGTAGAGGAGCGGCCCCGTTTCAAACGTTTCCCCGTCGTCATGGCTGATGTAGATGCGGATAGCGCCAAAGTATTTATCCTTGATCTCGCTGCTCGTGCTGGCAAAGACGATCGTTCCGTCCGGCAAGAGCACGCTGTCGTTGCTGGCGTGGCCGGAGGTGATGTTCGCCGGGTGCGCGGGCAGCCAGGTGCGACCGCCGTCAGGCGTTTTGCGCACCCATAGCTCGTCGCGGCCGTTGCACCAGGTGGCAAAGTTCACTTCGGTATCGAGAAACTTGGCAAACAGCAGCGTGATTTCGCCCTTTTTGTTCTTGATCCAGATCGGGTCGTGGCAGCAGTAGCGGATGTCGCAGCCCACCGCATCCGGGTTTGACCAGGCGTTTTTGCCGTATTCGAGCACGGACACCCAGTCCTTTGCGTCGCGCCCCATGGGGTCGCCGTTCCACTGAAGAAAACCGCCGTTCCAGACGGCGAGCAAATTGCCGTTATCTGCGAGGGTGAGGCTCGGCATATGGTAGCACTGCCGCTCGTCGAACCATTCCACAACCCATTTGCGGTCTATGATCTTTGCCTGCATAACAAACTCCTTTGACGTTTCTAATAGTCTCTTTGCTATTCGCCGACGCGGCGGACGGTCAATAAAACGCTCTCCATTGGCTCGATTTCGAGCGGCAGCGTACAGCGGCCTTCCTCAATTCTTGCGGTAAAGGCGGAGGGTTCGCCTCTGCTCGGCAGCACGGAGATGGAGTACTCCCCGTCCGCGTTTGCCCAAAGAAGGGGAACGCCGTTTACCGCGTCCAGGGAACCATTGACGAGGTAGAGGTATTCTTTTTCGCCGTCGGAAAACGCGTAGGGTACGAGATACGGATTTTGCTCGACCATCGGCGCGGTGAGCCGACCGGAACGGTTCAGCACATCCTGCAGAATCTCCTGCCGCACGTCGTTGAGCAGCATCGACGGAATCTCCTGCGGGCTGGCGAACCGCCCGAACGGGTAGATCAACACCCGGCCGCCCACAACGGTTTGGCAGGGCGATTTGCGGACGCGGAAGCTGTTGTACAGCGCGGAATACTCTTCCGCTTCGGCGTCCGGCAGGTACGAAACGTCCAGCGCGTCCGAACCGGAGATGACGCAGCTTGCCCTCGTGTTCGGAACGCCCGTATACAGCCTGCCGTTTGTGACCTGCTCAAACGTATACGCGCCGCTGTTTTGCTTCATCCAATGCGCGCTATCGACTCCCGCAAGGCGGCCAAGGCCGAGGCTGATCAGCGTTTCCAGCGCGTCACCGTTGAGCAGAACGAAGTTCTCGGCAAACAGCCGCTCGATCTGCTCTTGGGTCAGATTGCGGAAATACTGGCCGGAAACGGCGGCAACGCCACTTGCGTCTTCGGGAGCGGCGCCGATATACATTGGCACGCCTATCGCGGGCAGCAGTCCCGCCCAGAAGACTTCCTCCGGGTAGAGCTCCTCCATGCGCGCGCCCTCCTTTGTGTGGAGCGTATAGCTGGAGCGCTCGTCAATGAGCACGCATACGCCGAGCCGCCGGGCGGAAAACGCGCCGTTTGCGTTCATGGAAGAGAGCACGGGTTTGACCTCGCGCAGCATGGATTGAAAGCCATCTTGCTCGATGATGCCGCGCCCGTTGAGGTCGAACAGGTCGATGGTCATGCCGCTGAGGTTGAGCGCAAGCGAGCTGAGCAGCTGAAACCGCGTGAAAGCGCGGCTCTTGGAAAAGCGCGAATACGGGTAGTTCTCCAGTTCGGGATAGACCAGCGTTTCCGGCGCAAGCAAGGCTCGGTTGACGTAACTTACCATATGGAACGCCTGCAGGTACTTGGACGGCACTAGCTCCTGATACGCGGGCAGGTGGATGCGTGAAACGGGCGGGTTCCGTTTGCCGCCGAGCGCAGAAAGCAGGCTTTTCCAGTTTCGCCCCTCGGCGGAATGCACATACGGCACGCTGCTCATGAGCCCGATTTTGACGTCCGGATCAAGCGTGTGCACCGCCTGCTCGATGGCGCGCGCCGCGCCTTCCAAGCCTTCTTGGCACTCGTCGAGCCAGATTTCGCGTTCTTGCGAAGGTTCGCCGGGCGCTAAAAGCTTTTTGACGAATTCCTCCCGCGAAAGCGTTCTGCCTGCGCGTTCGGAAAAGCGGCGCATGTGCTCGTCGCAGAAGCAGCCGCCCCAGAGCAGAGGGTCGTGGTTGTGGTAGCGAAAGTCGTCCTCCACCCAGACGGTGTCCGGATGAAGCACGGCATATTTTGCGTACACTCCGGCAATATAGGCGCGCCAGTTCTCGTCCAGCGGGCAGACGCAGAGATTCGCGGCGTTTCCGTAAGGGTCGACCATGGCGCGAAACGGCTGATCCGGGCGGAGGCGTTTGCCGAGGTCGGCGTGCATCAGCGAGTGCCAGTGGTTGACCGAGAGGGTGACTCCACGTTCCTGCAGAAGAGGCTGAATACGGCTTAACAGATCAAGCCACGTTTCCTGCTCCTCCGCGCTCAGATGCCCGGTGTTGATTTCCTCGACGTTGACAAACACCATCACGTCGTCCACGCGCGCTTCCTCGACGAACGAAAGGAGCTTTGGAATCTCCAGCTCGTCGTTGAAACCGGGGTCGCAGCAGAAACGGAAACAATAGCGGAACGCGTCGGGCATGAAACAGTCCTCCTTCAGCGGAAAAAACGATCTTCAGCGGGTAATCGGCAGGCCGTAGAAGGCCATGACGGGGAAGCGCATGCAGTCCCAGGGGACGATCTGTCCGGGGTTGCTGCGCCAGGCTCCGTGGAGCACGGCGTTTTTACCGAGCGGACGGTCAAAGCGCAACACCAGCGTTTCCGTGCGTGTTTCGTAAGAGACGGGCTTGGAAAAGCCTGCTTCGTCCTCCGCCTCAAAGGGCAGCAGCGACGCGGGCGGGTCGAAGGGGTTGATCCAGTTATAGATGCGGTCAAAGAAAAGCTCCACCGTGTCCGGAGATATCAGCACGGCCTTTGTCACTTCCGGCGCTTTCCAGTCCCGCTGTTTGCCATAGAGGTTTGCCAGCGCGCATTTGGCCGCGCGCTCGCCGAGCACGAGGTTGCCGCTTGCGCCGTTATGGATAAAGTCGAACATGGCCACGTCCTGCGTAGCCAGCGTCCAGACGTTTTTGAGCCGGTGCATAGCGTCCGCCTGCGCCTGCCGCACGATGCCCCACTGGTGGTCGAGCTCGAGTCCGCATTCGCAGAACTGGCGGTTGAGCTGGAAGGTGATAACCGGAAGCTCCGGCTGATTAAGCGCGCTCCGCACGGAAGCGACGAACGCCGAAAAACGGTCGAAATAGGTCTCCGCGCTGTTTTCAAAGCCTTCCGCCTCCCCTTGATACCAGAGCATGGCCTTGGGGTGCAGGTCGTAGTCCGCAAGCATTTCGAGCATGTTCTTCGTGAGCGCGCCGTTCTCGGCGGGGTTCCACCAGCGCAGCGGCGAACCGCCGTATGCGCACATGACAAGCCCGACGGGGTAACCGAGCGTGCGCTTGAGAATCTTAGCAAAGTGCAGCCAGGGCGTATGCCCGGGGTTGTGGTTTTCAAAGTGGCCGAGGTGGACGGAGCCGGTGGTCTCGCCCAGCGGGTGCGCGGCGAGATCCCATTTGCCGCTGTCGCGCAGGAGGTGCACGCCGATCTCTGGCGCATCCTCCACTGGGTCCTTGGCTCTGCCCGCCGCGTTGCTTTGGCCTGCGATGACGAACACGTCGCCAACGCCGATATGGTGCACCATGTCCCCGCGCGTGCAGGAAAGCCCGTCCCAGCCCTCGTAGTCCATGTAGGTTTCAATGCGGTAAGGGCCGCCCGCGGGAACTTCCGCAAAGGTGACGTCCCACTCTTCGTCGTTATGGACATTGCAGACCGTCCAGGGGACGATGTTCTCGCCGCTGGACTCCAGCGCCACGCGCGCCTTGACCGTGACCGCGCCGCGATCGACCGGCGTAAACGCGAGCGGGAGCTCCTGGCTCAGGTGCACGCGGCGGCATTTGCCGCAGATACGAATACTGGCCGTTCCGCGCTCGTTCTGCTGAAAAATCTGAAAGGGGGAAACCCCGCCGGTGATGGTGACTCCAAAATCCATACGCTTTGCATCTCCATTTTCGCTTGCTTTGCGGCTTTTGCGGTATCGTTGGGTACAGAATGATTATAGCACCGTTTCTTCTCGTTGGGTCTGCTCTCCGTCGTGCCGGAAAGCAAGCCAAGTGCGGCGTCTTGCCTGTTTGGGAAAAGGCCTCCGCCCCGATGCGGAGGCCTTTTTTGTGAGTGTGTGAGTATGTGAGTAAATCCGTTCTTGTCGCGGGTTGGTTACTGCGCCGCGCGGGCGGTCGCAATTGCGTCGTTGACCATGGTTTCGAGGCTGGCAGCGCCCGCCGCTTCGTAAGCCGCGACGTATTCCGGCCATGCGGTGTCAACGTCGAGCTGGCCGCCGAGCATCTGGGTCAGATACTGGTTGGTGATCTCCTGCAGCGAAGTGCGGATATCCGCGGCTTCTGCGGGCAGAACGATCAGGCCGTAGTAAGCGGGCAGCTTCGTGACCGCCTGGCTGGTGTAGCCGGCGAGCACGCTCTTGGCGTAATCGACCAGAGCTTTGTCCTGATCGGTTGCCCAGCTGTTGCTGTTGTCAATCGGGCTGGAAACGGCGGTCCACCAATCGTTGTTGGCGAAGTCCACTTCGTATTCCGTGCCGCTGAAGAGGTAGCTGAACCATACGTACTTGCAGCGTCCGTCGCCGTAGCCGTAAGGAGCGGTGGCAGCGTTCCAGAAGTCAACACCCTGCGCTTCGTTATACACATAGTTGTTCGTGTTGTGGAGCAGGTCCTGGCCGGCCGTGCTGGCAAGGTACTCTACAAGGTCAAGCACGCGTTCCGGATACGCACAGGAGGTCGGGATGAAGTAGTGCGCGCCGACCCAGGTGCCGGTGGTGTAGGTGTGGCCGTAGTTGCCGTTGGAGGTCAGAGCCACGCCCAGCGTCAGGTCGCTCATCTGCGCGTCGGGGTTGGCTGCAAGCCAGCACTCTTTGTAGAAGTCACGGAACTGTCCCGGATAGCCGAAGCCAAAGTTCATGGCGCCGATCTTGCCGAGGCCGAAATCGGCGTAAGCGTCGTCAAAGTCGCTCTTCACGCCAATGCCGCTGTCCAGACCGCCGGTGGCATAGAGAGCCGCGAGCTGCTTGACAACATCCTTGGAAGCTTCGCTCGTGGTGGCCAGCGTCCAGTGCTCGGTGTCGGTGCCGAGGTCGCCGGAGAGCACGAAGCCGTTCCAAACGTCGCCGTTCGGCGCGAGAATCGAAGTGCCCTGCGGGGCCGCGATGGTCTTGTCGATTTCGCTCCAATTGGTCAGCTTGTCGTTGCGGGGCCACCAGCCGACGTAGCTGTTCTGACCGGCCGCGGAGGCGTAGGCGAGGAATTCGTCAACCGTCTGGGGAACCGCGCCGCTGTTGACCGCGTCGAGGATCGCCTGGTTGTAAACGGAGATGCCTGCGTAGGCGGGATCCGCAAACGCCGCGATGGAGTAGATGGCATAGGCCTTGTTCTCATCGCCGGTGTAGAGCTTGTTGTACATCTTGTACTCGGGGCTGTTCATGATCTTGCTCAGCGTCGGGTAACGGTCGGGAGACGCGTTTACGATATCGGAGAGGTTGTAAACGAGGTCTTCGCTGACCCACTTGGTGATCTTGTCGGTCTCGCCCCAGGTGGGGAAGAGATCCGGCGCGCCGCCCGTGTAGAGCTCGGTCTGCATACGGTCGTCAAAGCCGTCCGTGCCGGTATCGTATTCGAGAGTAACGTTCACGGCGCTTTCGATGGACTGTTTGATCGGGTCGTTGGCCATGCCGTCCACGTCGTCAATGCTGTTGCCAAACTGCGCGAAACGGATGTTTACGTTATCGCGGTCGGCATTCGTTTCCGCAACCGGTTCGGTTGCAACTGCCGTATCGGACGCCGTCGCGTCCGACTGCGCGGGTTCTGCCGCGGGAGCGGCTTTGCAGGCCAGCGTGGTGCAGGCCAGAACCACTACCAGAAGCAATGCCAGGAACTTCTTCATTGAGTTTCTTCCTCCTTGTGTTTTCATCAATACCGCAAATCAGCGGTAAAAATGTTCGGTAAATCATTCTGCGGCGTACCGCCGCGGGTCTGAGGTGCGGTTATTTTGGTTTGGGATATCCGGTTTCGCACGGCGGAAAATTTGCCGGAAATGGCGTCAATCGGGAACACGAAACCAGGCGGTGGCGTTTTGGCCGCCGGAATGAGCTTATTCTTTGATTGCGCCGAGGGTAATGCCGCTGGTAAAGTAGGGTTGCAAAAACGGGTAGACGATCATAATCGGCAGCATGGCGCAGATGATGGTTGCCATTCTTAGCGCCATCGGCGGCGGCAGGGTAAGCCCGATCGAAACCGCTCCGTTTCGCACCTGATTCATCATCGACTGATCGACCAGCATGCGCCGCAGAATCCAGACGAACGGCTGAAGGTTGGTCTTGTTCGAGATGAACATCATGTAGCTGTAGTAGTCGTTCCAGTTAATCACGGCGATAAACAGAGCAACCGCCGCCAGCATGGAGCGCGAAATCGGAATGATCACGCGGAAGAACACGCCGATTTCCGTGCAGCCGTCTATCAGCGCAGCCTCCTCCAGCTCCTTTGGCACGGAGTAGGAGAAGTAGTTGCGCATGATCACAAAGTAAACGATGTTGAGCCCGCTGGGAAGCACCATCACCCAGAAGGTGCGCAGGATTCCCAGCCCTTTATACAGCATGTACTGCGGAATCAGGCCGCCGGTAAAGAAGAGCACGAACACCACGAGCGCGTTGATGAGCTTCATGCCCTTGACATGCGACTTGCTGCAGGCGTAGGCCATCGTGGAGGTAAGAAGCATGCTCAGCGTGGTTGCAAGCACGGTCTTGGAGACCGAAATCCACATGCTGTTGGTGAAGGCTTTTGTATGGAAGATCGCCGTGTAGTACTGCAAATCGATGCCGCCCAGAGGCAGCAGCATCAGCCCGCCCTTGACGTATTCTTCGTACGGCGTAATCGAACTGATCAGCACGTACCACATCGGATAGATGCAGAGGATGGCAAAGAGAATGCAGAATGCGTAAACGAAGACGTCGTAAAAGTTGAATCCCAGTTTGCCGAGCATGGAGGTCCGATAGCCCACGTGCCGCTGAGAGGAAGAACCGAATCGACTCATACTGCTTCTCCTTTCTTACAGAATGCCCTGTACGTCGAGCTTGTTGACAAACTTATTGGCAATGAGCACGACCACGAGGCCCATTGCGTTGAGCAGGAAGTTCGTTGCGGTGGAGAGCTCAAAGTTCGTGCCTCCGCCGCCAAGGCTGATGCGGTAGATATAGGTAGAGAGCACGTCGCCCGTCGAGAGCACGTAGTTGTTGTAGAGGTTATACACCTGGTCAAAATTGGAAACAAACAGACCGGCCAGCTGCAGGATCAGCATGATGGCGATGGAGGGCATGATGCGCGGAATCGTAATATGAAAGAGCATGTCCCTGCGGTTTGCGCCGTCGATTGCCGCGCTTTCATACAGCGTCGGGCTGATGCCCGCGAGCGCCGCGAGGTAGACGATGGTGGAGTAGCCGGAGGTCTTGATGATATTGGATATTACGAGGATGCCGCGGAAGAGATCCGGCCGCTTGAGAAAATCAACGGGCGTACCGCCGAGCTTGGCGATTACCTGATTAACCACGCCGCCGATATCCGCGGACGAGGGGTACTCCAGAAACACCTGCACTAGCCCCGCAAAGATAACCCAGGAGAGGAAGTACGGCAGGTAGACGGCGGTCTGCACGACGCTCTTGACGCGCTTGAGGCGGATTTCGTTGATCATGAGTGCGAGGAACACGGAGAACGTGAAACCGAACACGAGGTTATAGACGTTGATGAGGATTGTGTTCTTGAACGCGCGGATAAAATTCGGGTCGGCGAACATCTCTTTAAAGTGATCCAGCCCGATCCAGGGACTGCCCAGCACGCCGAGACGCGGGGAATAGTCCTTGAACGCAAGCGTGATGCCGTACATTGGCGCGTACTCAAACACCAAAAGAAAACACAAGCCCGGAAGCACCAGCATATACAAAAACCAGTACTTGCGGATATACCGGATCATGCGGGTGAAAAACGAGCTGTTATGCGGTTTGGTGGGAACGTTTGCCCTGCCGTTCTTCAACTGCTCGGGCGAGCCTTTGCGGTTCATCGCGTGGCCCCCTGTTATCATATATTAGTTAATATTAGCTTTCGAAATTTGGATTGACTTCCTGCGAGCATTTCTCCGATTTGGAAAGATATTCGCTCGAATTGGGCGAAAAAGCGGCTTGTTCAGGCGATTTCGGAGCTGCTTTCTACGAGCATGATACTAAATAAAACCCGATAAGTCAAGATAAGTTGAAAAATAGTGCTTAACTATTATTCAATTTATGGTAGAATAGTAACGAAATTAGCAACTAATAACAGCTAATAATAAACAATCCAGCGGAATCGTTCCTGCGGCAGACCAGCGCTGCCGGAGCAACGGGTGGAAGGGGAACAGAGCGGCATGACAAAGAGCATTGGCTTTATCGGCTACGGCTTGCGTTCGCGGACGATGATGAAGGCGTTCGCGGGCATTGACGCGGATATCCGGGTTGCGGCAATTTGCGACCCGCGCGCGGACGAGATTCAAGCGGAGACCGCGGGCGACGCGCGTTTCTCAGAAGTACAATATGAAGAAAGCGCTGAATCGCTCCTGAAACGGAACGATTTGGACGGCGTGTTCATTGGCACGCGCTGCTCGCTGCACGCGAACCTTGCGACAAAGGTGCTCGAAAGCGGCATTCCGCTCTATTTGGAGAAGCCGGTCTGCATCAACGAATCTCAGTACGATATGCTCAAGAAAGCCGCAACTGGCAAGACTGGCCGCGCGGTCGTGTCGTTTCCGCTGCGCGTGTCCCCGCTGGTGCGCGAGATGAAGCGCATTGTGAAAAGCGGGCTGCTCGGCAAACCGACGATGGTGCAGGCGATCAATAACGTACCCTACGGCAGCGTGTATTATCACAGCTGGTACCGCGACCCGTCCGAAACGGGCGGGTTGTTTCTGCAGAAAGCGACGCACGATGTGGACTATATTGCGTATTTAACGGGAGAAACGCCCAAAGAGGTGTTCGCGCGGGCGACAAAGCTTTATTATAAAGGAGACAAGCCCGCGGGGCTTCATTGCCCGGACTGCGCGGAGTACAAAAATTGCCGCGAGTCGAGCTATGTGGTCGGACACATTCTCAAGGAAGAAGTCACGGGCGATGCCTGCTGTTTTGCCGTGGATACCGGCAACGAGGACGGCGCAAGCGCGATTATGACCTACGAAAGCGGCATGATTGCTTCCTACAGCCAGAACTTTGTGGTCAAGAAGGGCGCGGCGCGGCGCGGCTGCCGGTTGATCGGCACCGACGCGAGCGTTGAGTTCGACTTTTACACAGGTGAAATCCGCGAGGACCGCTACGATACGCCCCAGACCGTGAACCATGTGTTCCGCGCGGACGCGCACTCGCATTTTGGCGGGGACGAGGCGCTGGCGCTGGAGTTTCTCGGCCTGATGGACGGGAAAGTGCCGGAGTCCGATCTAGAAGCGGGACTCAGGAGCGCGGCGGTCTGCCTTGCGGCAAAGCGCAGCGCGGAGAGCGGCCGAATCGAAGCGGTTCGGCTGTAGGCTGGGGAGATTTTTGTTTCTTTTCTTAAAAGAAAAGAAACAAAAGAACTTATTACGTTATAAATACAATTGGGTTTTGCGCGTGGTTGCGCAAGGCCGCAGAATACACGGAGGACACGATTCATGCTGAAAAACTTTCGATGCTCCCTGACCGACCTCGTTGGTGAGGACTACATCCGCCACGTCTGCGCCGCGAGCAGCGCGCTCACCGGCGAAAGCGAAGCCGCGCTCCGCGCCATTGCGGATGCCGAGGTGGACTGCTGCCCCGGTTGGTACATCGACCGTCAGGAAGCGCTCATGCAGCGCATCGGCGAAACCATAGCGCCCGCGTACGAGTCCAAGCTTGCCGGCGCGCCGACGGCGGCGTTCCGCGCGGCGCAGGTCAACGCCATCGCGCCGCAGGCCGGGTTCGGCTGCTTCCGCGTCGGCGAGGATGGGCGGCTCTACTTTGCGGGCAAGAGCGAGCACTATCATATTCCGCTGGGGCACTATTTCCCCGGTTTCCGCCTAATCGAGCACGCTAAGCAGATTGGCGTTGCCAACGCGACTCATAACAACGCGCGCGGCTACATCACCCGCCTGACCGAGGCGAGCCTGATTGCCGCCGCAAACGGTCTGAGTGCGCCCGACGCGCCGGAGATGGAAGAACTGCTTAAGAAGTGCGAACCGGGCGTTCTCAACCGCGTGATCAATATTGAAACGGGGTCTCTCGCGGTGGAAGCGGCGCTCAAGATGATGCTCGCGCGCTTTTACCCGTTCGATAAGAACGACGCGCCCTACGCGGGCAGAATCCCCGTATTCCTCGTGATGGCGGATAACGCGGGCGGCATTACGGCGGGCTATCACGGCACAACCATCTGGGCGCAGTCCATGCGCGGGCTATGGCCGACGCTCTTGGAAAAAGCGGGCGAAGGCGGGCTCTACCGCGTGGAAGGCGTGCCCATCAACGACGAAGCGGGCTTTGCCGAAGCGCTGGCGCGCTGGAACACGCCGCCGTATAAGGTTGCGGGGTTCTGCCACGAGATCATCCTCATGAACTATGGCGGCATTCTGCTCACGGAGCAGTTCCTCAAGAGCGCTTACAAGCTCTGCCGCGAAACGGATACGCCCGTGCTCTGCGACGAAATTCAGTCCTGTGCGTGGTACGAAGGCCTCTTTCTGTTCCGCCGCTACGGCATCAAGCCGGATTTTGTCTCCGTTGGCAAGGGGTTCCCGGACGGAAATTATCCGGCAAGCCGCCTGATGTTCTCCAGCGCGTTCGATTGCCTGAGCCAGTTTGGCGCGCTCGTGACCAACGGTCAGGAGGAGCTGGCGAGCCTGACGTACTTGATCTCCATGGAGTTCATGCGCGTCAACGGTGCGCACGTGACCGAGGTTGGTAACTTTTATCACCAAGGCGAATTGGAGCTGGCAAAGAAATACCCGCGTTTGATTCACAGCGTGGAAGGCGACGCGCATATGAGCACGCTGAATTTCGTGACCGTGGACGAAGCGGTGGACTTCTGCCACCGGCTGCAGAAGGAGTCCTGCATCGATATCAGCGCCCAGACCTACAAGCCCAACTGCCCGCCCGCGGTGCTGACCAAGCTGCCCATTATCGCGACAAAAGAGATGCTGCGCATCCTGCTGGATAAGTACGATAAGTGCCTTGAGAAAATGGAGGAAGAAACCCATGCCTGAACAAACCGTCTGTTTTGGCGTCATCGGCTGCGGGCTGATGGGGCGAGAATTTGCAAGCGCGTCGCTGCGCTGGCTGCATTTGACGCAGGATCTGCCAAGACCAGTGATTATCGCCGCCTGCGATACAAGCGAGGAGAATCTCAACTGGTTCCGCCGCGACCCTGACACGAAGTATTTTTATATGGACTACCACGAACTGCTGCAGAACCCCGAAGTGGAAGCGGTCTATGCCGCCGTTCCGCACCATCTGCACGCAAAAGTGTATGGCGACGTCATCCGCGCGGGCAAGCACCTGATCGGCGAAAAGCCGTTCGGGCTGGATTTGGAAGCGTTCGGCGAGATTCAAAAGGCCATGGACGAGCACCCGGAGATCATGGTTCGCTGCTCGAGTGAGTTCCCGTTTTATCCCGCCGTGCAAAAGATGGTCGAGTGGTACCGCGCGGGGGCGTTCGGCCAGATTATCGAGGCGAAGTTTGCCATGAAGCATTCTTCGGACATGGATTTAACCAAGCCCATCAACTGGAAACGCACCCTTTCGGCCAACGGCGAATACGGCTGCATGGGCGACCTCGGCATCCATACGCACCACCTGCCGTTCCGCCTCGGCATGCTGCCAACGAGCATTTCGGCGCATCTGGCGAACATTGCCAAATTCCGCCCGGATAAGGAAGGCAACCTCGTGCCCTGCGAAACCTGGGACAACGCCATTTTGCTCTGCGACGGCACAAACGAAGCGGGCGACGCGTTCCCGCTTACGTTTGAAATGAAGCGCATGGCGCCGGGTTGCACCAACACCGTGGAGTACGAAATTTACGGTATGAAGCTCTCCGCCAGGTTTACGACCGACGACCCCAACGCGGTGTATTTTACCAGAAACGAAGGGCGCGAGCAGGCCTGGAGCCGTCTCGGCGTCGGCACGAAGCCCGCGTATCCCGTGATTACGGGCGGCATCTTCGAATTCGGCTTTTCGGATTCGCTGCTGCAGATGTTCGCGGCGTTCGTCAGCGAGCTCAGACAACTGCCGTGCCCGTTCGGCTGCTTCCGCCCGGACGAAGCGGCGCTGAGCCATAAGGTGCTCACCGCGGCGCTGCGCTCCCAAAAAGAGCGGAGAAGCGTCGCCATATCGGAGATCCGGTAACAGTAATCAACTCGTTCCCCCCCCCGACAGAAACAGGAGGAACCCCGCATGGAACAACAGTTTGGCCATGGCCTGACCGCTTGCGATGCCGAGCGGCTGACGATTTACACGCCCAAAGTTCGGCCGGGCTTTACCGCCTGGACGACCTGCTTTGACTACGGCGACGGCAGAATCGGCTTATCGTTTAAAGAAACGGTTCGCGAGCGCGACCCCTTCTACCAGCCGCCGCTTTTGGAGATGGGCGAGGCGGTCGGCGCGCCGGTTTCCTATTGCTCCGTGGAGTGCGGCAGCGAGCTGGAGCGGTCGTTCCGCGTGTATATGGTTTCTTGCGATAACGGCAAAACGTTCACGGAGACCGGCCGCTGCCCGCTGGAGGAAGGCGCGTTCTGCAACGTCGGCTTCCCGGACGGACGCATCATCGGCTACGACGTGCCGCGCATCAACGACGAGCGCACCGGCTGGTTCGACGGAATCATGATGCGGGAGAGCCTCGACGGCGGAACCACCTGGCGCAAGCTCGGCGTACTGCTGGAAGGATGCGCGCCGTATCTCTGGCGTGCGCGAAAGCTCAAAGACGGCACCCTGCTGCTGCTCTTGAGCCTGTACGGCACGCCTTGGGGGCTTGGCAAACCGCGCGCCACGCGCAACACAATGCTGCCGGGCGAAACCTACATCAATAAAATTCAAACCTGCTTTCTTGCGAGCAAGGACGGCGTTCACTTTACCGGCCCGCATTACGTTCTGCCGGGCATCGGCGCGCACGAGTACGACGTTTGCGAATGCCCGGACGGACGGCTATTATTCCTCGCGGGGGACGTGCAGGCAACGCCCGTGGGCAGGCAGTTTGTCGAGCGCAGGGGAGAGAGCTTTCTCAACGGTACGCTCTACGGCGTCCGGCGCGGCGCGCCCGCCGACCCGAAACGCGACCCCATGGGCGGCTTTATGCCGGAGAGCCTGATTATGCGTGACGACGGCCTGATCATCGGCAGCCGCCGCAACAAGCCGTACTCCTGTAGCGCGGATTTCGGCGAAAACTGGTACGAGGTGGACGGTCTGCCCAACAGCCTCTACCAACCGTTTTTGCTGGAAGCGCCGGACGGAACGATTTTGAACTTTGGCCACAAGGGCGGGGATATGGCGCTGGGGCAGGAGGATATGTTCATCGGCGTGGATCGTTTCCGCGTGCAAAACGGTATGCCGGCGAGCTGCGTTCTCACGCTCAAGCGCGAGATGGATGCGGAACGCACGCATTATGTCAACGTGTTTTCGGCGCTTTTGACCGCGGGCGGCAAACCTGTCTGCCATCAGGCGGTGCTGTTCCGCGCGCATCCGGTCTGGAATGCGGACGGCAGCTACAGCACGATTCCCCAGAGCGAGGCGAGCATTCAGCTGGAAGCCGTTACGGATGAAACAGGCTTGGCGAAGATTGCGTTTCCGATGTTCGACAACAGGCCGGATATCCACTTTTATTACAACATCGACGTGGTGTTCCGTCCACGCGAGGGCACGGGCTATTCGCCCTGCGACGGGCCGATGATGTGCGTTTCCGGCATGACGCCGCACCGCAAAAACCGCTGGCCGTACGACGCGTACCTAGCCGAAGGTAAGCTCTTCCTCTCGCCAGCGCTGATAAAAGCCGTGCCGGACGCAATTCAGCAGATCAACGCGCTCGGCAGCCGCAGACCGGTGAAAAAGGGCGAGCTCAGCTATGAACTGCTGGAGCGTCTCATTAAGGCGCACCTGCTGCAAGAAACGCAGAGCGGTTACGAATGGTACGCCTGCGTCCACCCGAAAGACCCGTTCGAAGCGCTCGACATGGGCAGCGGGGACTGGTATATTTGAAGTGATGAGAGCAAACAAAAAAAGGCCGCAAGGCCTTTTTTGTTTGCTGTTTTTTGCTTGTAGGTTGAGCGGTTATTTTCCCGCGTCCCGCAGGGCGGGCAGACCGGCCGCAGAGCCAAGGGACATCAGCCCGATGTCGCTTGACCACATGTTGAGCTGCATGCCGCGCTGAATCCAGGGGAGCAGCGGCGCGGAGGCGCCGAAGTGCGCGCCGGAGAACTTTCCGTGCGCTTTGGCGGAAGCAACCACGCGGCCGATGGCTTCCACGATCTCGGGATCGTCAAAGTGGTCGAGCTTGCCGTAGTCCTGCGTCATGTCGTTGGGGCCGATCAGCGCCGCGTCGATTCCCTCCACGGCCATGATTTCGTCGATATGCGCTACTCCCGCGCGGCTCTCGATTTGGCAGAGCAGGATGTTTTCGTCGTTTGCGCGCGCCATGTATTCGCGCCCGTTCACCTTGTCAAAATCAGTATGCGGACGGGAAAGCGAAACGCCGCGGTGGCCGAGAGGCGCGTACTTCGTGCAGTCCACCAGCATCTGCGCCTGTTCGGCGCTTTCGGTGTTGGGCAAAAGGATGCCGTTTGAGCCCATCTCGGTGAACTTGAGCGCGTGCTCGCGCCGCATTTCGGGAATCCGCACCATCGCGGGCAAGCCGACGGCGCGCGCAACGGAGATCATATCCGCCGCTTCGCGCGTTGTAAACGAGCCGTGCTCGCAGTCGATGATGAAAAAGTCAAAGCCGTACTGCTTGAGCAGTTTTGCCATGTCGGCGGAAGCGAACGTGGTCACCATCGTGCCCAGCAGGTGTTCGCCGTTCTTCAGACGCTGTTTGAGATTCATGGTTGTATCCTCCAGATAACGGTCAGTCCAGCTCGCTCAGTTTCACGAGGCGAACCTGACAGGGATTCGTTTTTAGTAACTCGTTCACTTCGTCCAGCGTCGGGATCGCCTGCCCGATGGCGCCGCGCTTGGTGACTACGAGGGTACCCGCGCAGTTGCAGAACAGCGCCGTTTCGCTCAGCGTCATGCCGCGCTGGAGCGCCACAATCAACGCCGCGGCGAACGTATCCCCCGCGCCGGTCGGATCGATCACCGGCACGTCGATGCCGTCGCAGAGCGCCACCATGCCGCCGGAACTCACCGCCGCGCCGTCCTTGTCCCGCGTGAGGGCAACGACCTTCGGCCCCATGGCGTGCAGCGCGCGCAGCACGTCGCCAACGGATGTTTTGCCCGTGATGATACGGCCTTCCTGCAGCGTTGGGGCGATGACGTCCGCCATCTGAATCACACTGGCGAGGCGGCTGAGCGATTCCGCGCTGCTGAGCTCAAAGCGAATGTTGGGGTCGAAGCTCAGCAGCACGCCGTGTTCTTTTGCGGCGCGCGCGGCAAACAGGCTTGTTTCGCGCAGTTCGGGACTTAGTTCGAGCAGCATGCCCGGAAAATGGAGCGCGTACGCGCTTTTGAAGTCATCCGCGTCCAGTTCGTCGGCGCGGTACAGGCTGCCGACCGAGCGGGAGCGGTAATATTCGTAGTTGCGGGAGCCGTCCGGCAGGTACTCGATAAACGCAAGGCCGATCTGGCCTTCGCTCGAAACGACCACGCGGCTCATGTCCACGCCCGCTTCCTCGACGGTATGATAGACCATGCGGCTCAGCGCATCCGTGCCAACCTTTCCGAGAAAGGCGCTTTCGGCACCGAGCGCGGCGACGGCGCAAGCAAAAATACCAGCGCTTCCGCTGGCCGTTTTCCATACGGCGCCCGCCTGATCGATGCGTCCGCCGGTTTCCGTTGGAATCAGGTCGATTAAGAGTTCGCCAAGCGAGAGAATTCGTCCGCTCTTGCGGGGCAGTGCTTGCGCGTCGCATGCGTTTGTCATAATGCATTCCCCTTGGGCGCAGAGAACAGCGCCGGGTTTTCATTTTTGTTTTACGACTGCAACGCGACTGAAACGGAATTACTAATACTCACGTCTAATAAAATAACAAATAATGGATAAAAAGTCAAGGAGCGGACGAAAAATCACGGTCGCTTTTTCGCGGGGAATATCAGTATCACACGTAAAAGCACGAGGAATCGCCAAAATAAGGGCAGGATTTACAAAAAAGCATTTGACAGCAACACCGGATTGCGGTACTATTTTATTAGAAATTATTAGCAGTTTTCTGTCGGATTACGGGGGTAAAGCGCTTGAAAAAAGTCACTTCACAGGATGTCGCCGCGCGGGCGGGGGTTTCGCAGTCCGCCGTTTCGCTCATTCTCAACGAAAGCGAAAAGGTGCTTTTTAACGAGGAAACCAAAGCGCGCGTTGTCGCCGCCGCCAAGGAGCTGGGTTACGAGCTGCCCAAGCGCAAAAAGCGCCTGCCTGCTTCCCGCACCGGCATATTGCTCCTCTTTACGCCAACGCTGAACAACCCTTTTTACGCCGAGCTCGTGCAGACCGTCGAAAGCTACGCTGACGCCTGCGGGTACTGCGTTATCGTCTGCAACACGCTCCGCAAGCCCGAACTGGAGCGGTATTATCTCGAAACGTTCCTCAAAATGCGGGTTGACGGCATGATCTTTACCTTTTTACCGAGCTTTCCGGAGATTGTGGAAAGCGTTGCGGACAGCGTGCCTTCCGTGCTGATTGGCGAAAAGCGCATCGAACAGCCTATCTGCTCCATCGAGCTGAGCAATGAGCGCGCGGGCAACATCCTCGCCGAGCACCTCTACGCGCTGGGGCACCGCAGGTTCCTGTTTGTCTCCACGCCGTTCAACCAGCTGACTCTCGCGCGCCAGCAGCGGTTGGAGGGGATCCGAGCGTTTCTGCGTGCCCAACGGCTGGACGAAAGCAGCCTCGAACTGCTCGCTTCCGAAGCACAGACGGAGACCGACGCCCTGCCGGACGCCATGCCGTATGAATACGCCGTCGGCAGAAAGCTCATCGGTCAGGCGATGGAACGCGGGCTGAACGCCACCGCGATTATCGGCGTCAACGACATGACGGCCATCGGGCTGATGGACGAAATCAAGGCGCGCGGCTACAGCGTGCCGGGGGATTTTTCGGTCTGCGGGTTCGACAATATCTTCACGTCCGCCATCTCCTCGCCGCAGCTGACTACGATCGACCACCACCTGCAGGTGCGCTGCAAGGCTGCCGTGGATCAAATCAGCGCGCGCAGGCGCGAGCTCAGCGAAGCGACGCTTCCGCCGGTCATCAATAAAGTGGAATACGCGCCGCGCCTCGTGGTGCGTGCTTCCACCGGCTCCGCGCGCGAAGGCGCGCCCGCCAGAAAGCGCGACAGCCATGTTTAAGCAACTGTTTTACCCAAAACCCGCCCCGGAAGACCTCCCTCCGCAGGAACGTCCCAAGACGCGAAAAGAGTTGTTTCGTCAGACGTTCGGAAATTACTGGAGCTGGTTTTTTGCCGTCAACCTCGTCTGCTTCCTCTTTTACCTGCCCGCGAGCGTTTGGACGGAGATGTCGCTAAGCTCCTTGATTGTCGAGGAGAGCGCAACGTTTCAGACGAGCGCGTTCATGGGCGCGTACCTGCTGGGTCTCGCGGTCTGCCTGTTCATTACGGGGCCGATGCTCGCGGGGCTGACGCTTTTAATGCGAACTTGGTCACGCGCGGAACCCTGCTTGCGCTGGCAGACGCTCTTTGGCGGCATGAAGCGCAACTGGAAGCAGGCGCTGGGACTTTCGCTGATCGAAGCACTGATGCCGCTCGCGGCCTACAGCACGCTGCGCTATTACGGCGGGCTGGGCGACAGCGCGGGGATCGGGTATTACCTGCTCTTCGGCTTCTGCGCGCTGGTCATTCTCTTTGCGCTTATGATGCGTCAACTCGTGTATACGCTGGCGGTGACCTACGAACTCAAATTCGGGCAGATCGTCAAAAACGCGTTTCTACTAACGGTGATCGAACTGCCAAAGAGCCTGTGGACGCTGCTCAAAAACCTCCTGCCCGTGGCGGTCTTTGCGCTTTTACTCTGGCTTCTACCCGCGTATACGGGCCTCATCGTCATCCTCGCGCTGGCGTATTACGCGCTGTTCGGTCTGGCGCTGGAACGGTTTATCTCCGCTTCGTTTGCCAACTTTGTTGTGGAAAAGCACATGAATCCGCAACTGCCCGGCGCGCGTGTGGATATTGGCATGGCGAGCGAGCGAGTGGTTTCGGCTGAGCCGCCGCAGGAAGACGAGTAACGGCGAGACAGACATCAAAAAGGCCATCCGAAACCGGATGGCCTTTACTGACATAACAGCTCCTATTTACATTGCAATTTTTTGTCGCACTGTAACCTTCGGTCACATTGCAGAGATTATTAATATGACACGGGTTCCGGCGGGGCGGAGCGCTCCCGCTGGCGGTACTGCGTAGGCGTTAGCCCCGTATGCTGCTTAAAGAAGAGCGAGAGCTTGTTGTCCTCGATAAATCCGGTCTTCTCAGCGACCACGCGGATGGGCAGGTCAGTATACTTCAAATAATACTTGATATAGGCCAGCCGGGATTCGATGAGCTTTTGCTTGAACGATGTTCCGTAGAGCTCGCGGATCACGCGGTTGAGGCTGCTCTGGCTCAAATGCACCTGCGCGCAGAGGTCTTCTATGCGCGCCGAACCGTCGAACATCTGCCCGAAAAAGCTGTCTATAATCAGCCGCCGCGCGGAGTCGCGCTCCGAAAGGAGCTTTGGTGCGGGAGCTTCCCTGCTCGAAACGCCTGAAAGCTCGGCAAACACGCTCGAAAACAGCGCCGAAAGCAACCCGCCGAGAACGAGCAGCGCGGAGGATTCCGGCGCGCAGACCGCCTCGGTCAACAGATTGGCAAGCGTGATAATATGATCGCTTGCGGGAAAGAACGCGTAGGTTTCACGTCGGAGCCGCTCCAGAGCCGCGGAAAGAGCGGGTTCGCATCTGCCGGAGAGCGCCGCGCCTTCCGGCAGGATAAAGCGAATCGAGCAGCGCAGTTCCGGTGCGTCGGGGTTACCGATATGCGCGTGCGTTACAAACGGCGCGAGAACGAACACCGATTCGTCCGTATACGCGTGTGCCGTGCCGCCGATGAACTGGTAGCCGCTGCCTTTTCTGCAGAGCAGAAGCTCGTAGCAGGCGTGGACATGGTCTTCCGAAAAAGCGGGGCGGAGCTGGCTTAAGTCGGCCTGAAACACGCGCGCGGAAAGAAAGCATTCAACGGGCAGCTCGCCCGCGAATGCGCGCACGGTAAAAACCTGTTCCGCCGGGACATGTTCCATTGCAACTCCTCCTGTAGCTTCCATTATAGCGCTTGCCGCCCGCCTACCGTCAAGCGGGGAAGGGTGTGAAAACCGCGCAAGGAACGCAAAACACGCGCGGTTTCGGTATGGTGAAACCATTCTTCTGCCGATATGATACAGGTAATCGATGCGGCAGAGGCTGCGTCAGGCATTCTGATAAGAGCAAAACGGAGGAGAACAACCATGTCCAACAAAGCCATTTCGGGCGACGCATCCGGCCGCGGCGCGGTCGCGGGGTATCGCGTATCCATTCCGGCGCGGCAGCGCCCCTATACGGAAGAAGAGATTGCCGAAGTCGTCCGCGTCATGCGGGACGTACCGGGGCAGACCCAGGGCGCGATGCAGGAGCAGTTTCAGGCAGACTTCAAGGCCTTTACCGGCGCAAACTACGCCTTCGCCGTCGGCAACGCGACCCAGGCGCTGAGCCTTGCGGCAACGCTCTGCGGCGTCATGCCGGGCGACGAGGTGATCATTCCCGCGTACACCTTCTGCGCTTCCGCCATCCCGTTCGGCAAGGAAGGCGCAACCATCGTATGGTCGGATATCGATCCAGATACCTGGGTGGTCAGCGTCAGCGATATCGAGCGCAAGATCACGAAAAAGACCAAGGCAATCGTCTGCGTCCACCTGCTCGGCATGCCCTGCGATATGCCAGCCATCGTGGCGCTGGCAAAGAAGCACGGCATCCGCGTTGTGGAAGACTGCGCCCAGGCGCTGGATTCCCGCATCAACGGCCAGCACGTCGGCACCTTCGGCGATTTCGGCTGTTTCAGCTTCCACGGCGCAAAGACCATGACCACCCTCGGCGAAGGCGGCATGCTCACCGTTAAGAGCGACGCGGACGCAAAGCTCGTCCCCGGCATCCGCCACAACGGCGTCTGCGGTTTCCCCGGCGTGCGCGAGCGGTACTGGGTGCCCGCCATGAGCAACGTGGATCTGGATATCGAAGGCTTCTGGCCGAACAACTTCTGCATCGGCGAAGCGCAGTGCGCCCTCGGCAGCGTGGAACTCAAAAACCTCACAAAGTTTTCGGATCTCATCATCGCGCAGAACGACCGCCTCCGCGAACTCCTCAAGGACGTTCCGGAGATTACGTTCAACAAAATTCCCAAGGGCTACCGACATGTGCGCCACCAGTATATTCAGCACTTTGACGGCAGCGCGTTCGGCAAGGACCGCAACGACCTTCTCGACCTTTTGACCACGAAGTACGGCATCCGCAGCATCGTGCAGTACTACCCGCTCTACCGTTACCCGCTCTTCCAGAAGCTCGGCCAGGGCAAACACGACTGCCCCGTGCTCGAAAGCTGGTGGGACAACAGCTTCTCCGTGCCCATGTGGTGCGGCATGGAGGACGAGGTGCTCGTCACCATTGCGGACTCGATCAAGGGCGCGATAGCCGATTTGAAAGCGGCCTCCAAATAACGAGCGAAATTCAGACAAAAGAAACCGGAGCGTAAAACAATGTCGATCAAGCCGATCACCGGCGGCGTATTGGTGCCCGCATGTTCTCCCTGCGACGCGCAGGACCGCTTTTTGGAAACGGAGTTTGCCGTCCTGCTCAAACAGGCGCTCAAAGAACCGCTCGACGGCGCGTACCTCTGCGGCGGCACGGGCGACGGCATGAAGATGCGGCTTGCGGAGCGAAAAGCCGCGTCGGAAATCGGCATTGCGCTCTGCCACGAGCAAAACAAGGCCGCTCTCATTCAGGTTGGCGCGTTTACGATGCGCGATTCTCTGGAGCTGGCGGAGCACGCCGCGGCAAGCGGGGCGGACGGGGTATCGTCCGTCCCACTGCCGGGCGCTTCCCATGGTCAGCAGATGCAGTATTACCGCGCGCTGGCAAAGGCTGCCGGCATCCCCGTGATTCTCTACTATATGCCGCAGCCGGGCGTGAACTTTTCGCTCGAGAACGTGCTCGAAACGCTGACGGTTCCGGGCGTAACGGGCGTCAAGTCCTCCACGAACGACTTTTTCTTTACCCAGCAGCTCATCGCGGAAAAGCCTGACGGGTGCGCCGTATTCAACGGCAAGGACGAATACCTGGCTCCCGCCGTATTCCACGGAGCGGACGGCGGCATAGGCATGTGGGCAACCGTGTTTCCGAGGGCGTACGCCGGAATTTACCATGCCGCAAAAGCGGGGGATTACGCGCGCGCGTTCGATTTGCAGAAAACGCTCAACGCGCTCTGCGTAATCGTCATGCGCAAAGGCCTTTTACAGAGCTTTGCCTGCATTCTGCACGAGCTGGGCATGCACGATCGGGTATTCCGCGCGCCCGCGCCGCAGTACGACGCGGCGTTTGCAAAGGACTTTTTTGCCGAAGCAAGACCGTTTGTTGAAAAGCTGATCTCCGTTTCGTAAAACGACATATCCGAAGCGAAGCAGCTAATCAAAAAGCTGGTTTCTGTTTCGTAGTTCTATCCAAACAAGAGGGAGTAAGTAAACGAATGAACCGTATACCGAAAACCGAGATTTCCGTGTCCCCGGTCACGCTGGGCACGATGACCTACGGCTCGCCGGTCGCCTTTGACGACGCGGTAAAGCTCACGCGCTATGCGCTTTCACTAGGGATCAACCATATCGACACCGCCAACATGTACGAAGGTTACAATCGTTTCGCGGGCAGCGCGGGCGGCGTTGCCGAGGAAATCGTAGGCAGCGCCATCAAGGGAATGCCGCGCGGGAGCGTAATCGTCTCTACCAAGGTGGGCATGAAGGTTGGCGATGCCCCCGAGGACGAAGGCACGAGCGCGAATGCGATCGAAAAGCAGCTCGACGCGAGCCTCAAACGCATGAAGACCGATTATATCGATCTGTATTACCTGCACCGTTACGACGCCAACGCGCCGGTTGCTGAGATTCTTGCCGCGCTGCAGAAAGCGGTGTTCGCGGGCAAAATCCGCTATTACGGGGTCAGCAACTACTCCGCCGAACAGCTCTCCGCGCTTTTAAAAGCGGCGGACGAGCTGCATCTTCCGCGCCCGGTCGTCTGCCAGCCGCCGCTGAGCCTGCTTAAGCAAGACGCACTTTCCGCGCTGATTCCGCTCTGCGCGGCGGAAGACCTCGCGGTAATCCCTTACCAGATCTATCAGGGCGGCCTGCTTACGGGCAAGTACAGGCGCGGCGCTGAACCGCCCAAGGGTTCGCGCGCGGAGGAAAAACCCGCATGGCTTGCCGCGCCGGACGACGCGGTTTATGATAAACTGGAAGCGATTGAACAGAGCGCAAAGGCGCGCGGCATCTCGATGAGCGCCTATGCCCTGCGCTGGACGCTGGAGCAGCCCGCCGTGGTTTCCGCCATCGTGGGGGTCAAGAGCACGCGTCAGGTGGACGACGCGCTCGCCGCGCTCCGCTGAGAACAATTCTGATCAAGCAAGGAGGTATCTGTTTATGACAGTGACATATGAAGACGCATTGAAGGGCTTCCGCGCGGTTGGGATTGTGCCGGGGGATACCGTGCTGCTGCAATCCGCCATGCGCCCGTTCGGCTTTGTGGAAGGCGCGGGCAAAACCATTGGAGAAGCGCTGAAAGAAGCGCTGGGAAACGATGCAGGCACGCTCGTTGCGCCCGCGTTCTGCTTCATCCACGAGGTGCAGGATCACCCCGTAATCGACCCGGAGAACGACAAGTCCGAGATGGGCGCCATCAGCGAAGCCATCCGGCATTTTCCGGGGGCTTACCGGAGCATTGCCTACCGCCACAGCTTTTCCGCGGTGGGAAAACACGCAAAGTGGATTACGGATGTGGATCCTGCCATCTGTGTGTTCGATCTTCGCAGTGCGTTTGGCAGAATGTTCGCGCTGGATACAAAAGTCGTACTCGCGGGCGTGACCTACGTCAACTCCACGAGCCATCATTTCGGCCAGTATTTGGCGCAAGTGCCCGATAGGCATACCATTGAGCGGCAGGTGACGCTAAAGCATCTGGACGGCACGCTCGAAGAGCGCATGATGATGGACTACCAGCCGCGCCCGACCACGACGGGGGACTACTACGAGTTTCCGTACGACTTCAACAAGCTCGGCCTCTGGCTGGAGCAGGCGGGCAAGGTGCAGATTTCGACCATCGGCAACGCGGTCATCCGCAGCTTTCGTATGCGGGATTTAATCGACCTTGTTCTGACGCGTTATCCGGTCGATCAGTGGATTTTCTTTGAGGACAAGCAGCCCGCCGAACTGCCGTTCGGCAAGAACGCTACCCGCGAGTACGTGGACGAAGCGGGGCGCGAGGATATCGCCATCTGGGCGGTTGTCGATCCGGAGCAGATCTGCGACCGGAGCAAACGCTGAGCGCGCCGAGCTAAAAAATTTCTCAGTCAGGAGTAAACGAAACACTATGAAGATTGTCGTTCTGGATGGATACACCCTCAACCCCGGCGATTTGAACTGGGACGCGCTATCCGCGCTCGGCGAAACCGCGGTGTACGACCGTACGCCCGCGAGCGAAATCCTTGCGCGCATCGGAGACGCGGAGGCGGTTTATACCAACAAAACGCCA
The DNA here is from genome assembly GCA_963674535.1 of Christensenellaceae bacterium. GTDB lineage: Bacteria > Bacillota > Clostridia > Christensenellales > CAG-138 > UBA7703. The sequence continues at coordinate 3,675,796 of OY771363.1, forward strand.
CTGACACGCGAAACGATTCTGGCCTGCCCGAATCTCAAGTTTATCGGCGTACTCGCCACGGGTTATAACGTGGTGGACGTCGCCGCGGCAAAAGAGCGCGGCATTCCGGTCTGCAACGTTCCCACCTACGGCACCGCGGCGGTGGGGCAGTTCGCCATCGCCATGCTGCTGGAAATCTGCCACCATGTCGCGCATCACAGCGAAGCCGTGCACGAGGGTCGCTGGAGCAGCAATCTCGACTGGTGCTTCTGGGACTATCCGCTCATCGAGCTGGAAGGCAAGACCATGGGCGTTGTCGGCTTTGGCCGTATCGGCCAGCGCACGGGTGAGATCGCCAAAGCGCTGGGTATGCGCGTTCTGGCTTACGATTCTTACCCGAACGACGCGGGCAGAGGGATCGGAACGTATGTCGATCTGGACACGCTGCTGAGAGAATCCGACGTGATCAGCCTGCACTGCCCGCTCTTTCCGGAGACGAAGGGTATGATTAACGCCACATCGATTGCCAAGATGAAAAACGGCGTCATTCTCCTCAACAACAGCCGCGGGCCGCTGATTGTGGAACAGGACCTTGCCGACGCGCTCAACAGCGGAAAGGTCTACGCCGCGGGTCTGGACGTCGTCTCCGAAGAGCCGATTTCGCCGGATAACCCGCTGCTTGCGGCCAAGAACTGCCTGATTACACCGCATATCAGCTGGGCGCCCAAGGAAAGCCGCGCGCGCTTGATGAAAACCGCCGTGGATAACCTGGCCAACTGGCAAAGCGGCAAGCCGACGAACGTCGTCAACGCCTGAGGAGTTTATGAAGTTAAAGGGCGTTCTTTACGCGGTGCTCTCGGCGGTGATCTTCGGCACGTCGCCGATCTTTTTTAAGACCATTGCCGCCACCGGCATCAATACCACCACGCAGGTTGTGGTGCGCTCCATCATCACCATGGTGTTGGCGGCGGCGCTCGCGCTGGCAAAGAAGCAGCCGATTCTTCTTAAGGGTCGGATGCTGGTCGACGCTCTGCTCGCGTTCGTCGCGGGGCAGGGCGTAACGGCCATACTGCTCAACTCGTCGTATGCTTACCTGCCCGCTGGGATGTCTACCTCGCTGCACTTTGTGTATCCTTCGGTCGTGATGCTGGTAAGCGTGCTGTTTTTCCGCGAGCGGGTCAACATTTTAAAACTCGCGGCGCTGCTGCTGAGCATTGGCGCAATTGCGCTGATGACCGACCTCAGCGCGCACGGTCAGTTCACCGGCATGCTGCTGGCGCTTGCTTCGGGATGCAGCTACGCGTTTTACATTCTGTATCTCGACCGCACGGCGCTCAAGGATATCCCCGTATGGACGTTCGCGTTCTGGTCGTCGCTGGGGTGCTTGATCGCCTCCGCGGGGCTTGGCGTTTCCACTAATACGCTGGATCTTTCCGGCGCGACCGTAAAGGGCGTTTCGCTGCTGCTTCTCATGGTGCCGCTGCAGAGCGTGCTGGCGGTACGGCTGTTTCAGCTTGGGGTGCGGTACACCGGCTCGACGGCGGCTTCGCTTTTGAGCACCATGGAACCCGTTACGAGCACGATTCTCGGCATTTTGCTGCTGCACGAAAAAACGGACGTTGCCAAGCTCTTTGGCTGCGCCGCCATCGTGCTCTCCGTCGTTCTCGTCGTGCTCGGCACAAAACGCGCGGAGAAGCGGGCATTGGCGGCGAATTTGGAGTCAAATAGAGAGCTGGCTTCGGAGGCTGAATAATCCCAAATCCCCGTTGGAACAGCGGAGGAGGATTTGAATGATCGATCTGACAAAATGGGAGCGCATCGCTTCCGAACAGGTGCATAACAGAGCTAAAGCTGCTGGCCGCTTATCCGGCAAAATCGCGGTCGTAACCGGCAGCGCGCAGGGATTCGGCAAGGGCATTGCCGAGGAACTGTATCGCGAAGGCGCGAGCGTGCTTGTTGCCGACCTCAACGAACCGCTGGCAAAGGCCGTTGCGGAGTCGCTGGGCGAGCGCGCGGCGGCGGTGCGCGTGGACGTGACCGACGAAGCGAGCGTTGCGGGCATGATCGCTGCCTGCGTCGAGACGTTCGGCGGGCTGGACTTATTCATCAGTAACGCGGGCGTGCTCAAGGCGGGCTCGCTGGACGAGTTGGAGAAAGCGGATTTTGAGTTCGTAACGAGCGTCAACTACACCGCGTTTTTTACCTGCGTGAAATACGCGCAGCGCATTATGCGCGCCGAGTTTGCGGCGGATGAAAGCTGGATGGGCGATATCATTGAAATCAACAGCAAGTCCGGCCTTGAAGGCAGCAGCAAAAACTTTGCCTACGCGGGCGGAAAGTTCGGCGGAATCGGGCTAATGCAGAGCTTTGCGCTGGAGCTTGCGCCGTACAACATCAAGGTCAACGCCGTCTGCCCCGGAAACTACTACGACGGCCCGCTCTGGAGCGATCCGGAGCGCGGCCTGTTCGTGCAGTACCTGCGCGCGGGCAAAGTGCCGGGAGCAAAGACGGTTGAAGACGTAAAGAACTACTATTTGAGCAAGCCCCTGATCAAGCGCGGGTGCCTGCCTTCGGACGTTGCAAAAGCGATCTTTTACGCCGTGGAACAGACCTACGAAACCGGGCAGGCAATCCCCGTGACCGGCGGTCAGGTGATGCTCAGATGATTGATCTTGCGTTGCTGCGGGAACTAAACGCGGGAACAACCGAAGAGAGACTGCAAACGCTGACAAGCGTTGTGAAAACGACGAAGTTTATTCCCGCTGACGCTAGGCTGGTCAACAACCACATTCATACAATCTATTCTTTTTCGCCCTATTCGCCGTCCGCCGCGGTCTATGCCGCACGAAACGAGGGGCTTTCCGCCTGCGGCATCGTGGATCACGACAGCATGGGCGGAGCAAGGGAGTTTCTCAAAGCGGCGGAAACGGTTGGCATTGCCGCGACGGTTGGGATTGAAGCGCGCGTGTCGTTTGCCGAAACGCCGCTGTTGAACCGGCGGCTGAACAATCCCGACCAGAAGGGCAACGGCTATCTGGTGCTGCACGCCGTGCCGCACGAAAACATCAAGCGCGTGCAGGCGTTTTTTGCGCCAGTGCGCGAAAAGCGCGGCCAGCGTAACCGCAGCATGCTGGAACGCATCAACGCGCTCTACACTGCCGACGGCGTCCAGCTCGATTACGAGCGGGACGTTTTGCCGCTCTCGCAGGCGGCGGACGGCGGGAGCGTGACCGAGCGGCATCTCATGCTGGCGCTTGCAAAACAGCTCCTGTCCCTTGGCAAAGCGGAACTGCCGGAGGGTGCGGGCGAGTGGGAGACCATGCTGGCGGAGTACGACCTCGTAGGCGCGCTCAAAAAGGACTGCATCCCGAAGGTGTTCATCCCAGCGACGGACGAGTGCCAGACGCTTAGGGATTTTGTTCGTTTTTCCGCGGAAGTCGGCGGCATTCTCGCCTACGCGTACTTGGGCGACGTGACCGGCAGCGTCACGGGCGATAAGAAGGCGCAAAAGTTTGAAGACGACTATCTCGACGAGCTCTTTGAGGTGATCGATTCTGCGGGTATCCGCGCGGTGACGTATATGCCGACGCGGAACACGCAGGAGCAGATAATGCGCCTGCGCGCGCTCTGCGAGCGCTACGGCATGCTGCAGATCAGCGGAGAGGACATCAATTCCCCGCGCCAGAAGTTCGTTATCGACCAAATGCTGGACGAGCGGTTTTCCAACCTGATCGAGAGCATCTGGCGGCTGATCCGGCACGAGAACGGAGAAAGAGAGTAAACACATGAAAACGAGAGCGGTGCGCCTTTACGGTGCGCACGATATTCGGCTGGAAGAATTTGAATTAAGCCCCGTCGGCGACGACGGCGTTCGCTGCAAGGTGATTTCGGACAGCCTCTGCATGTCCAGCTACAAGGCGGTCGAGCAGGGCACGGCGCATAAGCGCGTGCCGGACGATGTTGCCCTTCACCCCACGATCATTGGCCACGAGTTCTGCGGCGTCGTGGACGAAGTGGGCAAAAACTGGGCGCACAAATTCAAAAAGGGCGACGGGTTCGTCATCCAGCCCGCGCATTCCTATCAGGGCGCGCTGACCGCACCTGGGTATTCGTTTGCCGAGTGTGGCGGCGACGCGACATACGTGAACATTCCCTGGGAAACGCTGCATATGGACTGCCTCTTGCCGTATAAAAGCGACGTCTTCTTCTACGGCTCGCTGGCGGAACCCATGAGCTGCATCATTGCGACGTTCCATGCCATGTACCATACGCGCGACGGCGAATACGTCCACGACATGGGTATTGTCGAGGGCGGCAAGATGGCGCTTCTCGCGGGCGTAGGTCCCATGGGGCTGGGCACCATCGACTACGCGCTGCACTGCGAAAGAAAACCCTCTTTGCTCGTCGTGACGGATATAGACGAAGCGCGGCTTAAGCGCGCCGAGAGCATTTTTTCCGTGGAGCACGCAAAATCCTGCGGAATCGACCTGCATTATGTCAACACCGGCAGGCTCGAAAACCCTGCCGAAACGCTGCGCGCGCTCTCCGGCGGAACGGGATATGACGACGTGATCTGCTTTGCGCCCGTTAAGCCGGTTGTGGAGCAGGCGGACGCCATCCTCGCCGTGGACGGCTGCCTCAACTTTTTTGCGGGCCCCGCCGACACGCAGTTTTCCGCCATGCTGAACTTCTACAACGTGCACTACAACCGCACGCATGTGGCGGCGACGAGCCATGGCAATACGGACGACATGCGCGAGGCGATTGCCATGATGAACGCGGGCAAGCTCAACCCCGCCGCGATGATTACGCATATCGGCGGCCTCGACTGCGTGGTGGAGACGACCTTGAACCTGCCGAAGATTCCCGGCGGAAAAAAGCTCATCTACACGCAGATTCGCCTGCCGCTTACCGCGATTGCGGACTTTGCCGAAAAAGGCAAAACCGACCCGCTGTTTGCCGAGCTGGATCGAATCGTACAGGCCAATAACGGACTTTGGTGCGCAAACGCGGAACAATATCTGCTGGCAAACACGGGCTGGTAAAGCGCCATCCAGCTGATAAACGCCACCCGGTTGATTAATGAAGCGCTTGAAACGCAAAACAGCGCCGACGGAGTAGTCCGACGGCGCTGTTGTTTTGTTAAAGCTTCATGCTCAAGAGCAGATCGGTTTTACAGCACGGAATACCCCGCTCTCCGCAGCAGTTCCAGCGCGAAGTCGAACTGCTCGGCCTTTGTGAAGATATAGTCCGTATTGAAGGTGGACACCGCGAAGATTCCGACGCCGTTTTCGGCAAGAACCGTTGATATTTTGGAGAGAATGCCGATCAGCGAAAAGTCCAACACGCCCTGAATGCGAAACGCGCGCCAGCCTTTTTCGCAGACGGCGGTAACGGGCGGAATGCGGATTTCCTCGCAGACCAGCGAGAGCTCCTCGTCCGTCCGCGCAAAAAAGCAGAATTCCGCGTTCAGGTTCACACCGGTCATATCGTTCAGTTTGCAGACGGCGAACGCCTGCGGGAGCGCTTTGAGTTCCATATACAGCTCCTTGCCGCGCGGGGGCGCGGACTATGGTTTGTCAATCGAATATACCACTTTTAGCGCGCTGCCGTCCAGCGGGAAGCGGGTTTTCCCGCCTCCAGCTTGACAGGATTCAAACGAAACGCAAACTCCCTCTTGACACGCGCGGAAAAATGCGGTACTCTTCGTTTAAGCGGTTAAACAACCGCAACACCATTCGACGCCAATGCGGTCGGCAAAGGTATTTAGCAAGCAAAAACGAAAATCAAACAGATCGGCAGCCGTCATGAATACGGCTAAAGTGGGAAGCGGAATGAAAAAGCAGGTCAGCATCAATGACGTTGCTCAAGAGGCGGGCGTTTCGGCCGCCACCGTTTCCTATGTGCTCAACAATTCTCCCGTCAACCTGCGGCCGGAAACGCGTGAAAAAGTGCTGCTGGCGGTCAAGTCGCTCAAGTATGTGCCCAACCAGGCGGCAAAAACGCTTGGTTCGAGCCGCGTCAAGGGCAACGGCGCTTCCAAGCTCATTGGCGTTGTGATTCCGCAGACGGAGCCCGGTAAGTACTTCATGTTCAGCAACCCGTTTTACGGGGACTTTTTGAGCATGGTGGAATACGAAGCGCGCAAAGCTTCGTTCCATATCCTCATCTCCGGGGTCAACGCCGAGGAAAGCTACGTCAGCATCGCCAAAAACCGCTCGCTCGATGGCGTGATCATCGTCGGCATGTACCCTTCGGACGACATCGCGGAATACCGCAAGGCAAAGATTCCCGTCGTGCTGGTGGACTGCTACTGCACGGACGATCACGTGTTCCACAGCGTCCGCACGGACGATCGCCAGGGCGGCTATCTGGCAACAAACCACCTGATTCAAAACGGTCACCGCCGAATCGCTTTTATCTCCGGACAGCTCAAGGACAGCGGTGTTACGCAAATGCGCTATCTTGGCTATCAGGACGCGCTGCGCGAGGCGGGCATCCCGCTCGATAAATCGCTTTTGTTCGACGGCACGGTGGACTTTCAGTACGGCAGAGAGGCGGCAAAGCGAATTGCCGAAGCCAACGCAGGCCAAAAAGACCCAATCACCGCCGTATTCGCCACTTCGGACATCGCCGCCGTCGGCGCGATCAAGGGCTTTGAGCAGAGCGGGCTTACGGTGCCGGGAGACGTCTCCATCGTCGGGTTCGACGATGTGTATTACGCCGAACTTTCAAACTTAACGACCATCCGGCAGAACATCAATGAAAAAGGGCGCGAAGCCGCGCGGATTCTCATTGCCGCAGCGGAGGACGCCAAACTCTCCAAACGCGAACGCATCATCCCTCTGGAACTTGTCGAGCGCGGTTCGGTACGGCGGATCGGAACTGCGGAATAACTAATTCATCCTCATTCAATTTCATTTCGGGAGTGTTTTTCTACATGGCGATCAAACACCAACCATACGGATTATTTCCGCATTTCGACAGCGGCATGGAGCGCAGGCCCTACTTCGTTAAGGCGGGGTCGGAAGCGGTGCTCGGCTGCCGGTTTGATCAGGCTGTCGAAAGCGCGCTGCTCTCCGTATCCTGCGGTGAAGAACAATATTCAATCGAAGGCGTTTTGCAGCAGACCGACGACTGCGGACACCAATATTACCGGTTTGTTCTGCCCACCGAAGGGCTTTGCGGCAAAGTGACCTATTCTTTTTCCGGCGGCGGCGAAGAGAGCCGGAGCTATTCGTTTGAGCTTTTGCACCCGCAGGAAGCGAGCTATGTTGGCGCAACCTGCGTCGACGGCGCGGCGGAACTGCTCTATTCGTGCCGGGACGGTTACTTTTCTGTTGTGTTATCTCCTTCGCAGCAAGGTGTGCGCTGTGTTTTTACACGTCGTTTAAGCGTTAAAACACCGATTGCGCCTGACCGGATGGAAGACCCGATCAATGATGGGTATCTGCTGAAAACGGAACCGAACGGCGCTTATTTGCAGTATTGCGGGCATACGATTGCGCGCTTTCCCGCGTCGCTTCAACTCCTCCTGGACGGCGCGGGCAGCGCGCGGACGCTCCACTTTTCCTTGGGAATGCCCGGGCGTTCGTTCTACGGCTTTGGCGAAAAGTTCGACGCCGTCGATCAGACGGGCAAAGCGCCTTTGAACTATGTTGTGGAGCAGTTCGCCAATCAGGGCGACAAGACCTATCTGCCGATTCCGTTTTTCTTTACGGAGGAAGGCTTCTCCCTGCTGCAGACTTCGATGAGCCGCTCACAGTTCGACCTTTCGGGCGCAAGCAAAACGGGCGCGGTCGAAATCAGCGCGGAATGCGGCAAAGACGAAGCGCTCTACGGAATGATTCTTTCCGCAGGATCGCCCGCGCAGGCGCTGCAAGCCTATACCGCGGAGACGGGCGCGCCGGCGCTGCCGCCGGTTTGGGCGTTCGGGCCGTGGATTTCCTCCAACGGCTGGAACACGCAGGCTGAAGCGCTGGAACAGGTTGCCGCCATGAACGAGTATGCCATTCCCGCAACCGTGATGGTGCTGGAAGCCTGGAGCGACGAAGAAACGTTTTATATCTGGAACGACGCAACTTACACGCCCCGCGCGGACGGCAGCGCGTTCCGTTACGAGGATTTCGTTTTTCCCGCGGACGGCAAGTGGCCGAACCCGAAGGCGTTCTGCGAAACACTCGATCAGAACAATCTCAAGCTCGTGCTCTGGCAGATTCCGGCGGTCAAGTATACGCCGCATCCGGAAACCGCTCAGCTTCCGCTGGACGACGCGTACGCCATTGAGCAAAAACTCTGTATTGAGAACGACGACGGCACGCCTTACCGCATTACCGAAATGTGGTTCAATAACTCCCTGATGCCGGACTTTACCAACCCCGAAGCCTGCTCGTGGTGGCTGGAGAAGCGGCGGTATCTGGTTGAGCAGCTCGGCGTCGCCGGGTTCAAGACCGACGGGGGAGAGTTCCTTTTCAACACAAACGCGCGGCTCTTTGACGGACAGACCGGGAGTGCGGCGCATAACGTCTACCCTGACGCTTACGAAGGCGCATACCATGCATTTTTGAGCGAAACGCGCGGCAAGGATCAGGGCGTTCTGTTCAGCCGCGCGGGCTTTACGGGCGCGCAGAAATCGCCCATCCACTGGGCGGGCGATCAGGTTTCTTCGTTCAGCGAGCTGGAAGCGCAGCTCAAAGCGGGTCTTTCGCTGGGGCTCAGCGGCGTGCCGTTCTGGGGGTTTGATATCGGCGGGTTCGCGGGTGAGCTTCCTTCGGCGGAACTCTACCTGCGTTCGGCGGCGTTCGGCGCGTTCGCGCCGGTGATGCAGTTCCATTCCGAGCCGCGTAACGGCCAGTACTATATGACCGACCGCAAAGCCTGGAACAACGACCGAACGCCTTGGAACCTCGCCAGCGTGCAGGAGGACGAGCGCATCCTGACGGTCTACCGGCTGTTTGCCAACCTGCGTATGAACCTGTTGCCGTATCTCTGGCAGGAAGCCAAGCACTGCGTCAAGACCGCGCGCCCGATGATGGCGCATCTGATTTACGACTTTGCCAAAACCGATTTGGAGTCCGTCCGAACGATTGAGGACGAATACATGCTGGGGCGCAGCCTGCTGGTTGCTCCCGTGATACAGGAAGGCGCAGCGGGCCGGACGGTCTATCTGCCGGCCGGAGAATGGCGGGACTTCTACACCGGAGAATTGGTCTCCGGCGGTCAGACCATTCAAATCGAGTGCGGCCTCGACCGAATCCCCGTGTTCGTGCGGAATAACAGCGCCATCCCCGTCAACGCAAACGGCGCGCTCATCCTCGGCAGCGAAGGCAAAGACGGCGCGGTTTCCACCCGGACGGACGCTTACGAGCGGCTCGGGATCCTTCTCTACGGAGCGCAGGAGGAGATTCGCTTTACGGACGACCTCGGCAACGATTTTGCGCTGACGCGCGGAGAACAAGGTTTCGTGCCGAGCGGGCGACTGAACGCAGGCCTGTCGCTGATGGACATGACGCGTTCGAGCGAAGCAGCCGGTACGGCAACCGTGTTCGGTCGCTCCGTGCCCGTCACGGTGATTGTGCAGAATACGGAGAGCAACGCATGAAGGAACAATATTTGGTCACCGGAAACGCGGTCGTCTCCCTGCCGACAATTCGGCAGAGAGACGCGGCAATCGAAGGCATCAGCTTTCTGCATATGGGCGCAAAGGGCATGATCGAGCTCTGCGGGGATGAAGCAGATCCGCTGCTCAAACCGTTTGTGAGCGCTGGCGGCGGGGAACTGCCGCTGACGGAACTCCGCTGGACGCGGCGCTTCGACTGGATTCCCGAATTTACCGCGCGGGCGGGCGATTTTACGCTGGAAGGCACTATCCTCGCGCCAACGGGCGAGCGGGGCTTTGGCGTCCGACTGCGGCTGACAAACGAAGGCGAAGCTGCGGGCGCGGCGTTCGGGCTGAACGGCTGCTGGGCGAATAGCAAGCACACGATCAACGAGTCCAAGTCGGTCACCGGCGAGCGGCACATCTACCACAGTGGCTGGAACCACAGTTTTGTGCTCGACCAGCGCGCGGGTTTTTCGCTCTTTGCGTTCGCGCCAATCGTAACCGAAACGCCCGACACCTGCCCGATCAAAGGCTCGTTTCTCAAAAAGGGCGAGCGCGTATCCTTCACGCTCGTGCGCGAGGAAGCGCTGGAATCAAAACAAACGCTGGAAGCGGTGTTCTGGTTCGGTCTCGGTTTCGAGGAGGTCGCGGCGGCGACGTCCGCAAAGGAAATGCTGCGGCGCGGCTATGACGCCGAACTGGAGAAAACGGCGCAATGGCTCCAATCTCGCAGGCGAACCGTCGGGGACGCGGCGCTGGACGAACTGCTCAACACCAACCTCCTGTTCAGCTATTTCTTTGGCGGCGGCGTCACGCTGGACAGCGAGGAGTATGTGCTCGTCACCTCCCGCAGCCCGCGGTACTATGTAAGCGCCGCATACTGGGATCGCGACAGCCTGCTCTGGAGCTTCCCTGCAATCCTGCTCATCGACCCGCCGACCGCGCGCGAAATGCTCTTGTATGTGTTCACCCGCCAGAAGCGCAACATCGGCGTGCACAGCCGCTTTATCGACGGCACTCTTCTGGAACCGGGGTTTGAGCTGGACGAACTCTGCGCGCCGGTCATCGCGCTCAAACGGTATATCGACGCCACCAACGATACGGCGCTGCTGCAGAAGGACTGCGTTCTGGAGGGCATAGACCACATCCTCCGTGTGCTTCGCACCATGCGGCACGAAAAGATTGCGCTTTACGAAACCTTTTTGCAGCCGACGGACGACCTCATCGAACACCCGTACCTGACATACGACAACGTTCTGGTCTGGTATTCGCTGAATGCGCTGGCAGAGATGTTTGCATCCGTTTGGCCAAAAGAGCGTCTCGAAGTGCTGACCGAAGAAGCGGAACGCGTCAAGCGCGCCATCTGGGAACACTGTGTGTTTCAAAAGGACGGCGAGAAGATCTTTGCCTGGTCGGTCGATCTCTGCGGCAAGTGGAATATCTACGACGAGCCGCCGGGAAGCTTGCTGCTGCTGCCGTACTACGGCTTTTGCGGCGAGGACGACTCCGTCTGGCAGGCGAGCGCGCGGACGATCCGCCGGGCGGACTATCCCTACTCGTTTGCGGGCTGCCCCATTGCGGAAATTGGCTGCCCGCACGCGCCGTACCCCTGGGTGCTGAGCATCTCCAATAGTCTGCTTTCCGGCAGGCGTGAGCAGGCAAAACAGCACCTGATGAAAACGCGGATGGACAACGGCGTCGCCTGTGAAAGCGTCGATCCCTATACCGGCGAGTGCCGCACGGGCGAAGCGTTCGCCACCTGTGCTGGATTTCTCGCCTATGCCATAAACGAAGCGTTCGGCGGCAAAAGAGTTTAAAACGATACACCATCAAACAGATAGAAGGAATGGAACCGGGAATGGATTGGATGAACATTGCGCCATGGAGCATCTCTTGCGAGGGCGCCGAAGAGGAAACGCGCGATTACCACGAGAGCGTGTTTTCGCAAGGGAATGGATATTTGGGAATGCGCGGCTACCGGCCGGACGATGCTTCCCCGAATCAGGCACACCGCACCACGTTTTATTCGGGGTTTTACGAATATATCCGTCCGGGCATCACCGATTTGGTGAATCAGCCGGACTGCTCGTATACCGAGATCAGGCTTTGCGGCAAACCCGCCAGTGAACTGCGCGTAACGGAAGCAAAGCAGTCGCTTTCCATGAAGACCGGGGAAGTCTTGTGGCAGCACGTGCTGGAGGACGGCGAAGGCAATCAAACCCGCGTGGAAGCTCTCCGCTTTGCGAGCATGGACAACCGCCACCTCGTTGCAATACGCTATCAAATCACGCCACTCAACTATGACGGTACGCTGGAGTTTATTACCGGCGTGGACGGCGGGGTGGAGAACCTGCCCATATCGGATAACCAGATGCAGGGGAACACCGAGTTCGTCAAGTTTTGGACGGAGCATACGTTCCAAGCGCGGGTTGACGGCGGCGTGCTCTCGGCAAAAACGCGGTATTCCAAGCGTGAAACCGCGGCAGGCTGGCGCGTTTGTGCAAGCGGCGCGGCAACGGAACAGTCGCCGTACGCTGAAGACGAAAAGTACGCAACAAAGCTGACCGTCTCCCTTAAACAAGGTCAAACCTGGCAGGCGGACAAACTCTGCGCCGTCGCCTGTTGGCGGGACGGAGCAGACCCCGCTTCTCAGGCTGCGCGTCTGCTGGACGAAAACGAAGCGGACTACGACGCGCTGAAACGGAAAAACGCGTCCGTCTGGGAAGCCGTCTGGCGCACCGCGGATATCCGCCTGGACGCCTCGGACGAACTGCAGGGTGCGATTCGGTACAACATCTATCAGCTCATCGCCAGCGCACCGCATGGCGACGCACACGCGAGCATCGGCGCGCGCGGGTTGATGCACGGACGGTATAAAGGCTGCTATTTCTGGGATACGGAAGTCTTTATGCTGCCGTTCTTCCGCGATACGCTTCCGGGAACGGCTAAAAGCCTTTTACTGTACCGCTATAACACGCTGGAAGACGCAAAAGAGAGCGCGCGGCGTTTTTCGGTAAAGGGCGCGCGGTACTCCTGGATGTCGTCGGATACCGGGTTTGAACAGTGCGAAACGTGGGATACGGGCTGCTGCGAAATCCATATTACGGCGGATATCGCATACGCCGTCGGTAAATACGCGCTTTTGAGCGGAGATCAAGCGTTTCTGGACGAATTCGGCGCGAAAATCCTTGTGGAAACCGCGCGGTATTGGTTCGACCGCTTCAGCTACTGCAAAGAAGAGGATCGTTACCACCTGCTGTTTGTCAAAGGCCCGGACGAGTACTGCGGAGTTACGAGCGATAATTTCTACACCGTGCGCTTAGCCAAGCACAATATCGCCCTTGCGCTTGAAATTCTTGACCGGCTTAAACGCGAGCAAAACGGCCGCTATGAAGCGCTGACGCAGGACACGGGACTTCTGCCCGAAGAACCGGACGCCTGGCGCGACCTGACGAAAAAGACGGTTGAATTCTACGACGAAAACCGCGGGCTCTGGGTGCAGGACGCAACGTTTGAACGCCTCGAGCCGTTGGATATTCCGAGCGTACGCAGCGGCTGCAAGCCCCTGTATTACACGCTGAACTTCGACCGGTTGCAGCGTTACCGCGTGCTCAAGCAGCCGGATGTGCTCATGCTCATGGCGCTGCTGCCGGAAGAGTTCTCCCGCGCGGAGGTCGAAACCGCCTGGGACTACTACGAGCCGATCACCCTGCACGACTCCACGCTCAGCTTTGGCATGCACGCGCTGGTCGCGGCAAGGCTCAACAAGCAGGCCGAGGCGAAGGAATACTTTGAAAAAGCGCTGTATATGGACTTGAAGGACGTTATGCAGAACACCGCCCGCGAAGGGATTCATACCGCGGCGCTGGGCGCGGCCTGGCAGGCGCTCGTCTACGGCTACTGCGGGCTTTCCGCCGAGCCGGGCGTGCCGAACTGCAACCCTAAACTGCCGCAAGAAATCCGCTCCGCCGCGTTTACCGTATTTCGGGGTGGAAGCTGGTACGACGTTTCCGTTGACCGTAAAGGAGCCTGCACCGTGAAAAAAATAGAAGAAACGAGTTTCAACGGTGTTTTTTTACAGAAGATTTAAACGCTTAAATGAATCCTTAAACGCCTTTGTAAAGAAACGGACGATCTACTTTTGCGAATGAAAAGCGATACCGAATTAACGAATAGAAAGCGAAATTAGCTTTTATAAATTTTCTAAGCGTTCCTCCCGCGGATGCGATAGAATAAATCAACTGTCCTGTCTGCTGTTGGAACGACTTGAAAAGAAAAAACAAGTCAAAGGAGAGAAACAATGAAAAGCACATGGAAGAAACTGCTTGCGCTGGCTTGCATCGCCTGTATGCTGGTATCTCAGCTCGCGGCCTGCACAGCAAAAACCGCTCCCGCCGAGGAAGCGACGCAGGCAACCACCGAACCCGCCGCGGAAGCCACGGCTGTTGAACCCGCCGCGGAGGACGTTTACGCCATCTCCGGCACCGTCTCGATTGCGTATCCGGAAGGCGAAGTCGCCGAGATTCAGCCCGTTCTCGACGCGTTCCGCGCGCAGTACCCCAACGTGACCGTCGAGGAAGTCCCGTTTGCCGGAAGCACTGGCGGCGCGTTCAACGAATTCCTGACCCAGCGTGCCGCCGCCAATGACATGCCCGACGTCATGTGGCTGGATTGGAACGATTTTGCGCCGGAAGTTGCCAGCGGCTTTGTGATGCCTCTGAACGACCTGATGGCGGGCGATCCGGATGCGGCGTTTGTTCCCGCCGGCATGACCGATCCTTACACCTACAACGGCAAGCTCTACGCTCTGCCCTGCCAGATGAACGCCATGGGCATGACGATCAACCTCGACATGCTCGACGCGCTCAACCTCGACAAGCCCAGCTATGACTGGACGTTCGCCGAGTTCGAAGACCTCGTCAAGAAGGCGATCTCTGCCGATACCGTCGGCGCAGCCACCCTCGAAGACCTCGATCAGGTTTACTCCGCGCAGGCCGCCGGGTTTATGTACCCCGCGTACGACGCAGCGAACCAGACGTTCGACTTCACCAATAAGTGGGTTCCGGCAATGAACAAGCTCACCGAACTCCGCGCCATTCCGGGCCTCGAAGCCTGGAGCATGCGTTTCCCGAAGAATGAAGACGGCACGACCTCCCTTGACAGCGACTATGTTGCCAAGTTCGGCGAAGCCGGCAAGGACGACAATCACTACACCTTCAAAAACGGCATGGCCCTTCTGTGCACCAACGCCACATGGAACGATAACTGGATGCGTTCCGAGTGCAAAGTCAACTGGGATTACTGGCCCTACCCCCGTATGGACGAAAACACCCCGGTCTACACGCCAATCCATGTTGACTGCGCGTATCTGACCAGCACCTGCGCCGAACCCGAAGTTGCGTTCCAGCTGCTCAAGTGGCTGACCTACGGCGTAGAAGGCAACCTCCAGCGCCTGGATATCTTTGCCGCGCGCGGCGACGCACAGGCTGCCGAGGGCGATACCAAACTGCTCAAGACCTGGTTCATCCCCTGCACGCAGAATCCGGACGTTCTGGCCAAGTTTGAAGAGAACCCGCATCTGACGGAAGGCTTCAAGGCCCTCTACCGCAGCACCGCGAACTCCATCCGCGGCGACCTGAACAAGATCCTCCCCGGCTACAGCGCAATCTTTACGGATGAAGTAAACGCGCTGATCAACTCGGTCCGCAACGGCGAAGCTTCCGCCGCGGACGTCGGCCCGCAGATCGACGCGCTGGTCAACCCCGCGCTTGCCGAACAGCTCGCCGCGTTCAACGCGAAAGTGCAGTAAGGCCTTTTTAGGCACAACGAATCGGAAGCAACAATACGGACGGGCGGCATCCTGCCGCCCGCCCGCTGCCCCGGAGGGATGGAAACAATAGGGATGGAAACAATAGGGATGGAAACGATGAAGAAACGGATTTGGCCGTGGCTGCTGCTTGGACTGTCAGTCTGCATCCTGCTGGTGCTGCTGCTGACGGTTTTTGCGGTAAACAGCGACCTGAAAAAGGGTTTGGAAAGCGAAGCCTCCCCGGCGCGCGCGCAGGCCATCAGCGACGAAGCGCTGATGCAGGCCATGCTCAAGCAAACGCAGGGAGCCGCAGCCGTTCCGACGTTTGATAAAGGCCAACTGCTTACAGCCGAACAGCCGGGCAGCTGGAGCGTCAGCGTGCCCGCGGCGGGGGATTACGTGCTGTACGCGCAGTTTTCTCTGCCGGACAGCGACCTCTTTGAGCGCAGCGTCACCGTTTCGGTCAACGACAAGAGCTGCGTGAGCCAATGGAACGCACTTTGGGCAACCCAGCCGGGCGCGGTCGAGTACGACCGTTACGGCGGTGAAATCCTGCCCGGTCAATACCAGCTTGCAAGGTCGGTCACCCGCGTGGACGACAGCGCGGTGTTCTCCGGCGAGCCGTTTTTATTCCATTTTGAGGCGGGCGAAAACACGGTTACCGTCGCGCCGGAATCCCAGCGCGTGCTGCTCTACAGCTTATACGTGGCTCAGCCGCAAAATACGCCGGACTATGCCGGCTATCTCTCCGCGCACGAAGGCGCGGTGGCCTACGACGGTGAAACAATCGTCGTGGAAGGCGAAAATATCCGCTTAAAGAGCGACAGCTATATCCGCGGCAAAAACGTCGCGGGCGCAGGGGTATTTCCCCAGAGCGCTTACTATAAACAGATCAACGCTACCGACGACAAATCCAACAAAACCATCGGCCAGCGCGTTCTCTACGAAGTGGAAGCGCCGCGGGACGGTTTTTACGCGCTCTCGGTCAAGTACTGCCAGCCGCTCAAGGCGGGCGGGCTTTGCTACCGCACCATCGAAATTGACGGCGAAACGCCGTTTAGCGAGTTTGCCAACGTGGGTTTTGCCCATACCGGCATTGATCAATACGAAAACTTCACCATCGGCGGGGATCAGCCGCTGACGGTTTATCTGGAAAAAGGCTTGCATACCATCGCGTTTTATACGACCGCCGCGCCCGTGGACGAGGTGTACCGGCAGTTGCTTGCCATCGTCAACGAAATCAACGACACGGGCATAGAAATGAAGAAGATCCGCGGCAGCAGTTCCGACGCCGCCTCCAGCACGGACGTCAACCGCACCTGGGACACGCTCAAGTACATCCCGGACATTCTGGAGCGCCTCGACCGCTGGCAGACGCAGCTGACCGCGCTGTACGACGAACTGGAGCGCATCGGCGGCACGGAACCTTCCTACGCGAGCGATATCCAGCTCGCGGTGCAGAATCTCAAGCGCCTTGCGGAAAAGCCCCGCGAAATACCGAATAAAATCGCGCTGCTCAGCGACGATTCCAGTTCGGCTGCACAGCTCGTTTCGCTGGTTCTTACCAAGCTTTACGATCAAAACCTCAGCATTGACCGCATCTATCTGCACGCGCCCGGCGCAAGTCTTCCTTCGCCCAAAGCGGGCGTTATCCCCTCGCTTACGCTCGCGCTCAAGCGGTTTGTCTACTCGTTTTCCGCCGCGATGAACGAGAGCGAAACCGAAAGTGCGGAAAACGCCATTACGGTTTGGGTCAATAAACCCTCGCAGTATGTGGACGCGCTGCGCGAACTCACCGCGCAGGAGTTTACCAAGCAGACGGGGATAGCGGTTACGTTTTCCGTTATGCCGGACGAAAAAAAGATCACGCTCGCCAACTCCACCGGCAGTAACCCGGATGTGGCGCTGGGACTTTCCTACTACCGCCCGGCGGAATTCGCCATGCGCGGCATGGCCAAAAACCTGCTCGAATACGACGATTTTGTCGATTGGTACGGCGCGGAATACAACCTCACTGCGCTGACGCCCATGGTGTACGACCAGGGCATCTATGGCGCAAGCGAAACGCAGGACTTTTATGTGCTCTTCTACCGCACGGACATTCTGGATTCGCTCGGCTTGTCCGTTTCCCAAACCTGGGAGGACGTCAAGGCGATGATGCCGACGCTCCAGCGCAACGCCATGAGCTTTAACCTGACGCTGGCCAACAACGTAGGTTATAAGGCGTTTGATGCAACCAGCGGCTTCGTTTTCCAAAACGGAGGGAGCTTTTATTCCGAAGACGGTCTCTCCGCGGGTTTTCGAAACCCCAACACCATCAAAGCGCTGCACGAGATGACGGATCTCTATCTGGTCTACGGGCTGTCGCAGAACGTTCCAAACTTCTTCAATGCGTTCCGCTCCGGCTCGGTGCCGATCGGTGTTTCCAACTTCGCAACCTATCTGCAGTTGCAGCAGGGCGCGCCGGAGCTCAACGGGCGGTGGAACATCGCTCTCGTGCCAGGCACGCTGCGCCAAGACGGCGTGATCGACCGCAGCTGGTCGGCGGACACCACCAGCGCCATGATCTTTAACAACACTAAACATCCGGCCGAAGCCTACGCGTTTTTCAAGTGGTGGCTTTCCTCAAAAGCGCAGCTGGATTACGCCACAACGCTGCGCCTCAAGTATGGTTCGGACTATATCTGGAACACGGCCAACCTCGTGGCTCTCAACGGCATGCCGTATCCCAAGGAACATCTGGACGTCATTCGCGAACAGTGGAGCTGGCAGCAGGAAGTTCTGCGTCACCCCGCGAGCTATATTCTCGAACGCGAGGTCAGCAACGCCTGGATTGCCATCGTCACAAAAGGGGAGCCGTTCCAGCCGAGCGTCGATCAGGCAACGATGCGCTGCAACAGCGAAATCCGCCGTAAGCTGGTGGAGTTCGGGTATCTCGACGAAAACGGCAACACGCTGAAGACATTCAACATTCACTTGATCGACGAGATCATTGCAGCGCGAAACGGAGGGCAGTGAAATGAAGCAACTTCGAGCGAAACTGCGCGCCTTTAGCGGGCGGCATTCCACATTTCTTCTGCAGCTGCCGTTTGTCGTTCTGTTTATGCTGTTCGTGGTCGTGCCCGTGCTGGTCGCCATCGGGCTGTCGTTTACGGACTTTAACTCCATTCAGACGCCGAACTTTGTCGGCCTTCGCAACTACATTACAATTTTGACCGACGACTCGGTCTTTTCCGCAAACGCCCTGCCAAACACCATCCGATTTGCGGTCATCGTGGGCATAGGCGGCTATATTCTCTCGTTCCTTTTGGCCTGGTCGCTGGCGCAGGTGCCGCGCGTGCCGCGCACGATCATGGCAATCATCCTCTATCTGCCCAGCATGACGAGCGGAATCATGCTTTCCACCGTCTGGCAGGTGGTGTTCGCGGGCGACAAAGTAGGCTACCTCAACGCGCTGCTGCTGCGGCTGGAGTGGATTCAAAAACCGATTCTCTGGCTCTCGAGCTCGGAGTACATCATGCCGATTATGATTCTCGTATCGCTCTGGAGCTGCATGGGCATCGGGTTTCTCGCCATGCTCGCGGGCATTTTGAACATCAACAAAGATCTATACGAAGCGGCGTATATCGACGGCGTGCATAACCGCTTTCAGGAGATCATCTACGTCACCATCCCCGCGACGCGCCCGTATATGATGTTCGGCGCGGTGATGTCCATCGTCGGCGCGTTTCAGGCGAGCAGTATTGGTGTTCTGCTCACCGGCGGAAACCCGACGCCCGGCTACGCGGGTCAGCTTTTGGTCACCCATGCCGAGGAGCACGCGTTCGTGCGGTACGAAATGGGCTACGGCGCGGCGGTTTCCGTGCTCGTTTTGCTGCTCGTTTGGGGCATTTCACAGCTGGCCAAACGGCTCTTTGTGGATAAGGAGGGCGGCAAATGAAGCATAAGAAACGCCGGGTTGCGATCATGGGCATCAACCCGAAACGGTTTGACCGCTCGCAGATTAAGTTTTTCGCCTACCTGATTCCGATTACGGTGATCATGGGCCTGCCGATTCTCTTTATCGTGTTCAATGCGTTCAAGCCGCTTGACGAGCTTTTAACGTATCCGCCCAAGTTCATCACGCTCCGGCCGACGCTGGAAAACTTTCGAAACCTGATTGCCACCTCTACCAACAAGGCGATTCCGATGAGCCGCTATCTGTTCAACAGCGTTCTTTCCACGGCGCTGGTCGTGTTCTTTTCGCTCGCGATAACGATCATGGCGGCTTACTGCATGTCCAAAAAGCAGTACAAGCTCAAGAACACGCTGTTCGCCGTCAACGAGGCGGCGCTGATGTTCGTCTCGGTCGCGGTGGCGATTCCGCGCTACTTCATCGTCTCCAAACTCGGGCTGACGGACAGCTTCTGGGCGCATGTGATCCCGCTGTTAGCCATGCCGGTGGGGCTGTATCTGGTCAAGCAGTTCATTGACGATTTGCCGGATTCCATGATCGAGGCGGCGCGCATCGACGGGGCGGACGACTACACCATTCTCTGGCGAATCGTCATCCCCAACATCACACCCGCGCTCGCAACCGTCGCCATCCTCGCGTTTCAGGCCTCCTGGAACAGCGTGGAAGCTTCCAACTATTTTATCAACAACGAGGCGCTCAAGAGCTTTTCGTTCTATATGTCAACGCTGACGGCCAACGCCGGCAACACCAGCGCCATGGTCGGCCAGCTCAGCGGAAACGCCGTTGCGGGCCTCGGCATGCAGGCGGCTGCGGTGCTGATTATGTTTATACCGAATCTGGTTCTGTTTATCCTGCTGCAGTCGCGCGTCATGAACACCATGTCGCACTCCGGCATGAAGTAAGGCGAAGGAGGATATTGCGTATGAAGAACAATAAAAAACGCCTGCCGCTCCTCGCCCTTGCGCTGCTGACGGCGTTTATCGTGTGCATTCCGTCCACGCTGGCCATGGAGGGGACGACCTATACGCGCGCGCTTTCGGCGGATCTGTCCCGCGCGGTGCGCACGCAGGAAGCGTATATCCCCGCGGGGACGTTCTTTACCGATCTTGGCATGGCGAGCCCGGAGGATTTGTTTTACAGCGGCGGAAAGATCTATATCGCCGACAGCGGCAACCACCGCGTGCTGGTCTGTAGTCCGCAGGGGAGCCTAATCACCGTGATCGGCGAGGACGTGCTCAAAAAGCCGACCGGCGTTGCCGTGGACGAAAAAGGGACGGTCTATGTTGCGGACTACTCCGCCGAGGCGGTGGTCGTGTTCTCCGCCGACGGCACGGAGCAGATGCGCATTGAGCGCCCGACCGACGTGTACTTTGGCAGCAGCGTATACCACCCGCGTAAAGTGGCGCTGGATCACTACGGCAACCTTTACGTCGTGAGCGAAGGCACCAACGAAGGCATTATTCAGTTCAACCTCAAAGGCGAGTTCGGCGGGTTCTTCGGCGCAAACAAGACGCCGCCGCTGACGCTGCGCGAATGGTTTCAAAAGACGTTTTATACCGACGAACAGAAGAGCAAACTCACCTTCCGCACGCCGGCCAGCATCGTTTCCCTTGACGTAAAGGAAAACGGGCTCGTGTATTCCGCAACGCAGGGCGAACGCACCAGCGCCATCAAGGCGCTGAACATGGCGGGCTACAACATCCTGCCGGACGACATCCCGATTTACTCAATGAACTATGTGGACGTTGCGGTTACCGATAGCGGCGCGTTTTACGGCGTGACCGACGAAGGCGTAATCGACGAGTTCAACGAAGGCGGCATGCTTTTGGTGTTCTTTGGCGGGCGCGCCGCAACGACCGACCGCAACGGGCTCACCGCGGTTGCTTCCGCCATCGATACCGACCCTGCGGGCAACCTCTACGTGCTCGATAAGGAGCGCGGTACGGTTCAAATCTGGTATCCGACCGACTACGCGGCGCTGCTGCACCGCGCCAACAACACCTTCCGCGCGGGGCAGTACGAAGAGAGCCTATCCTGCTGGCAGGAGATATTGCGCATGAACCCGGCAACGTATATGGCGCACGAAGGCGTCGCCTCGGCACTGTTTCAGCTGGGGCGCTATCAGGAAGCGGCGGTGCACGCCCAGATTATCAGTGACCGCTCGCTCTACTCGGCCTGCTTCTGGGAACTGCGCAGCGCATGGCTCAGAGAGCATATTCAGGCAATCGTGCTGCTCTGCATAGGCCTGATCGTCGCGCTCGCCGTGCTGCACCGCGTCCGTAAAAAGCACGACTTCCTCCTGCCGCTGAAACGGGCATGGACGGAAAGCAAGCGCAAACACCCTATGCTGGGGCGGCTCATCGACGACCCGCTCTACCAGATACGCCATCCTATCGACGGCGTGTACTATCTCAAAATTCAGCGGCGCGGCAGCTTTAGCGCGGCGGCCGTGCTGTATTGTCTGGCGTTTGCGGTGTATCTGCTCTGCCGCGCGGGGACATCGTTTGTGTTCGGCGGCGGGTTCTGGCTCTACAGTAGTCCCATCGCGGTGAGCCTGATCGTTCTGGTGCCAACCGCGCTGTTTGTTGTTGGCAGTTATCTCATCAGCTCGATCAACGACGGCGAAGGCACACTCAGGCAGTCGTTTATCGCCGTGGGGTACTCGCTTTCGGCGTTTATCCTGTTCTGGCCGATTCTCGCGGGGCTGAGCTGGCTGTTTACCTATGCCGAGCTGTTTCAGTATCAGGCGCTACAGACGCTGGTTCTCGGCTACACCGGCATCATGGCCTTTTTAGCCGTCAAGGAGACGCATGCCTACACGCCGAAGAAGACGGTTGCAAACCTGCTTTTGACGCTGGCGTTTATGGTGATTGCCGTGCTGGCGGTGATCATACTGTATATCCTGTGGCAGGAGCTTGGCCGCTTCGTGCTGCAGATTCTGGAGGAGGTGAAGTACCGTGTATTCTCTTAAGCGTGCGGCGCTGGCCGTTACCGCGGCGGCACTGCTGTTTGCGCTTCCTCTGATGAACGCCGCGGCGGACGCGGGAGAAGGGAGCGAGGGCGCTTCCAACCGGCAGGTTCACCTGTTTTCGCAGGAGCCCGTAACGAGCAGCTTTGACGTTGCGGGGTTCCGCAAGGTGGCCGAGAGCGCAAAAGCGGAGCTCTGGCTCAATGAGCAGTTCGGCACACTCCGCATTGTTGCGCTGGATACGGGCTACGTTTGGGGCGCGCTTCCGCTGGAAGATGCGGAAGGCCTTAACAAGTCCTGGAACGGTTACGGCAACTCCATTGCGGCAATTGAGTGCTTTGACGAGTCGGCTTCGGTTTCGCGCCTCAGCTTTGGCAAGGACGCGCAGGTGAACTATGAAGAAACGCCGGAAGGCCTGCTCTGTCAGGCGGATTTTAGCGAGGTGGGAATTCGCTTTTCCGTGCTCGTTAAGCTGGATGGCGACAGAATCAGCTTTTCGCTCGTACCGGGCAGTCTGGAGGAAGGGCTGAACGGGAGCACCTATACGATCAAGTCGCTGACGTTTCTGCCGTACCTTGGCGCGTCTCTCAACGACAGTATCGACGGCTACCTCTTTATTCCAGACGGCAGCGGCGCGTTGATTCGCTTCCAGAAGGCGCGCAACTACAGCTCCACCTATGCCGCGCGCGTCTACGGCAGCGACATGGGCATTGCTTCCACGGCGAGTATGACCGCGTATTACATGAAGGATGAGCCGCAGGTCTACATGCCAGTGTACGGCGTTGTTCACGGCGCGCGGCAAAACGCGTTGTTCGGAGTTGTGGAAAGCGGCGCGGAATATACCAGCATCATCGCCACGCCCGCGCAGGCCAACAACCCTTACAACGCTGTTTCCGCGCGGTTTGAGTACCGCGAAAAGTACGTTAAAAACATCAACCGCCGCGAAGGGGCGGGCGCTACGGTTGCGCAGGAAGAAAAAAACCCGGTTACGCCGAGTCTCAGCCTGTACGTGCTCACCGATAACGAAGCGCATTACGACGGAATGGCGGTGAAGTACCGTTCCATCCTTGAGCAGTCCGGCATGCTGACGCGGAACGGCTCACCTGCTGAAACGCCGCTGCGCGTCGAGGTGCTCGGCGCGGACAAAAAAGCCGGGTTCTTCGGTAAGAGTGAAAGCGTGTTTACCACCGCCGAACAGGCAGGCGAGATTGCAAACGCGCTTGCCGAAAGCGGCGTTCGGCGACTCAATATGGTCTACCGCTGCTATGCGCAAAACAACGAAGCGGGCGCAAAGCCCGTTGCGCGGCTGGGAGATAAGGAAGCGTTTGAAAAGCTGTATGATACGCTCCGTTCGCTGGGCGGAACGCTCTATTACCGGCTTGACCCGCTGACGGCAAACGAGGATCAAATCACGCTCCGCACCGAGGCGGCCAACAACCTCTCCGCTATGGAGATTACCACCTATACCGGCGAGGAATGGTCGCTATATGACCAGTTTTACTACTACCGGCTCAGCGAGGCGGAACAGCGGGTTGAGCGGGCACGGGAGCAGAGCGTTTACGAAGACAGCTTTGCGCTGGACGGTATTTCCAACCTGCTCTACAGCGACTTTACTTCGAAGCATGTGCATACGCGCGCGGAAAACCTCGCCACGGGTTCAGCGTTGGCAAGCGAGCTTGCCGGGAGCGGGCGAATCCCCATGTACCGGCCGAACGAATACCTCTGGCAGTACGCCAGCGCGGCGTACGACGTGCCCGTCAACAGCGGGCAGTACCTGTACGTGACCGATACCGTGCCGTTTCTTGAAATGGTGCTCGGCGGGAGCGCGGAGCTCTTCTGCGAACCGATGAACGTTGGCGTGTATTCGCGGCCTTACTTCCTGCGGCTGATCGAGTACGGCGTTTTCCCCTCGTTTGCCGTGACCGCCTGCGACAGCTACAATCTCTTTCAGACCGCGCAGGAATGGTATTACTCCACTTCGTTTTCCGACTGGCAGCCGCAGATGCTGGAAGCGTACGCTTATCTTTCCGGCGCGCTGAACCAAATTGGAAGCGGGACGATCGTGCGGCACGAGTGCATGGAGGAAGGGCTGATCCGCGTGAGTTACGATAACGGCGCGCGCGTCTACGTCAACTATACCCCAACGCAAAAAACCTGCGACGGCGTAACGGTTTTACCGAACGACTACGCGGTTCTGCCGGGCAATTGAGGTGAGCGGGATGAAACAGAAACAAAATAGCGCTTCCCAGCGCCGTTCCAAAGGTCTGAGCATTCGGGGGCAGGACCGCCTTGCGGGCAGTCTGTTTTTCCTGCCGTGGGTGATCGGCTTTCTTGCCATCACCTGCTACCCGCTGATCTATTCGGTGCTCATCAGCTTCAATCAGGTGATCATCAAGCCCGGTTCGCTTTCGCTCGAACCCGTCAAGTTTGAGTATTTCCGGCAGGCGCTGCTGGCCGACGAGCGGTTTCCGCTGACACTGCTCAACTCGGTTACCAGCATCCTCATGGGCATGCCGCTTACGGTGGTGTTTTCGTTGATTATCGCGCTTTTGCTCAACAGCAAGTTCCGCGGGCGCTCGATTTACAGAATCATCTTCTTTTTGCCGGTCATCATTATGAGCGGGCCGGTGATGACGCAGCTCATGAGCCAGACCGCCGCGATGAATGTGACCATCGACTTTATGAACATCCGCTTTATCCTCATGGAGATGAGCTGGTCGGGAGCAAGAACCCTGATTGCGTTTCTCGACAGCTTTATCCGTATCCTCTGGTACTGCGGCGTGCAAATCATCATCTTTATCATCGCGCTGCAAAAGATCGACCCCAACATGTACGAAGCGGCGTCCATCGACGGGGCGACTGCTTGGGAGTCGTTCTGGAAGATCACGCTGCCATATCTCAAACCCGTAATTCTGCTCAACTGCGTTTATACGGTTGTGGAGATGGGCGCCGCGGCGGACGACGCGACCAACCAGCTGATTGCCAGCAACATTGCGGATATCGCACGTCCTTACAGCTACTCGGCGGCGCAGTCCTGGCTGTACGCGGGGTGCATGCTGCTGATTATCTTTGTTGCGTTTCTGCTCTTCCGTGAAAAGAAGGAAAGGGGGAGTGAACGGTGAAGCAATCATCCAATAGGAACAGCATCGACAAACCGAAAACGCGCGCGTTTCCCCGGATTACCCGTGCGCGCGGCGCGAGCGCGGCCAAAAATCTGATGCGGTTTCTCATCTTGACAGGATTGGGGTTTGTGTTCGTCTACCCGCTCCTGTATATGCTCTCCGTGAGCTTTATGGACACAAAGGATCTTGTCGATTCCACCGTGAGCTGGATTCCAACGCATTTGAGCGTGGAGAGCTTTATCAAGGCGGCAAAGACGCTCAGCTTCTGGAAAGGGCTGCGCGATTCGCTGGAGATGACCGTGATTCCCGCCGCGCTGCAGACGTTTGTGCTCGCCGCCGCAGGCTACGGGCTCGCGCGCTACCGCGTTCCGCTCAAAAAGCTCTGGATCGCGCTTTCTGTGCTGATCTTCCTCATTCCCGTGCAGGTGACGATGATTCCCCGGTTTCTGCTGTTCAACAGCTACAAACTCGTCGGGACCGTCTGGCCGATGTATCTCATTACGCTCTTCGGCCAGGGGGTCAAAAGCTCGGTATTCCTGCTGATTTTCTACAACTACTTTGGCTCCTACTCCAAGTCGATCGACGAGGCGGCAAAAATCGACGGAGCCGGGCCGCTCAGAATCTACTTCTCCATCGCCCTGCCGATGGCAAAGCCCGCGCTGGTGGTGACGTACCTGTTTTCGTTCATCTGGATTTGGAACGACACCGTCCAGCTGCCGCAGTATTCCACCGGAGCCGTTACGACCCTGCCGATGCACCTGCAGCAGTTCGCCGAGCAGTTCAACAAGCTTTACTCCTCCGTTGGCGTAAGCACCGGCGGCGCGCTGAACGAATCGATTCAGCTTGCGGGTACCTTGCTTTCCATTCTGCCGCTGATCATTCTGTATTTCCTCGTGCAGCGCAGCTTTATTGCGAGCATCGAAAAGACGGGCATCACGGGCGAGTAAGCCGAAAAACCAATAAGAAACGACAGACAGAGGCGGGGGAAGGTACTCTTCTCCCGCCTTTCGAAAGGAATTTTATATGCTCAAAGGCGTCCTGTTTGACCTGGACGGTGTGTTAACCGCAACCGATCGACTGCATACCCGCGCCTGGCGGGAAACCTGCGAACGCTGGAACATTCCATTTTCCGCAGATACTGCGCCTTTGCTGCGCGGCGTTGGGCGGCAGGACTGCGTGCAATTAATCCTTGCACGTGCGGGGATGGAACTGAACCA
The DNA here is from genome assembly GCA_963674535.1 of Christensenellaceae bacterium. Classification (GTDB taxonomy): domain Bacteria; phylum Bacillota; class Clostridia; order Christensenellales; family CAG-138; genus UBA7703. The sequence continues at coordinate 3,702,447 of OY771363.1, forward strand.
GGCGGAGCGAACAGCGTTTGCGGAAGAGAAAAACGAGCTGTACCGGACGCTTTTGGACGAACTGTCGGAAGCGGATGTTCTGCCCGGCGTGGAGGAGACGATTGCGGCGTTGGACGCAAAAAAAATCCGCACGGCGGTTGCTTCCGCCAGCAAGAACGCGCGGCAGATTCTGCGTCGCATCGGTCTGGAGGGCAGGTTTACCGCCGTCGTGGACGGTACGATGATTACGCGCTCCAAGCCCGACCCGGAGGTGTTTGACCTCGCGGCAAAGCTGCTCGGGCTGCTGCCTAGCGAGTGCCTCGTTGTGGAGGACGCGGCAAGCGGCGTTGAAGCGGCAAAACGGTCGGGAGCAATGGCGGTAGCCATTGGCCCCGACGCGAAAAACGCGGGCGCGGAACTTGAAATTGAACGCATAACGGATATACTGTCCTTGTGGAAATAAGCGGAAAGGCAAAGACGAATGCTTGCAAACAGCAGAATTGCGGAAACGAGGCCCCTTGCTCGGCCGGAGAATATTGTTATATTCGGCCGGATTCGCGTAACCGTTCTGGGAGAACGGCTGTTTCGCGTTGAACAGTCGGAATCCGGGCGGTTCTGTGATGAAGCGACGCTCGCGGTCTGGTTTCGCGATCAGGCGCCCGTTGACTTCCGGGCGCGGCAGGAGAAAGACAGAATCGTAATCGCAACGGCGGCGGTTACGCTTTCGCTCGACCCCGGAGACTTATCGGCAAGCGAGGTCAAGTTTGCTAACGGCAGCACCGCGCGTCTCGACAACAAAGGCAACCTCTTTGGCACGCTCTGTACGCTGGATACCAACGGCGAACACCTGAGATTATACCCCTCGATTAACCGTTACGACCGCACGCATATCCGGCTGGAACCGGGCGTGGTTTCCCGAAGCGGAGTCGCGGTGTACGACGACAGCGAAACCATCCTGCTTGGAGAGGATGGCCTGCCAAAGCCGCGCGAACAGGCGGAAACCGACTGGTACGTGTTTGCGTTTGAAAAGGACTATGCGGGTGCGGTTCTTGCGCTCTATTCCCTCTGCGGAAAGCCGCCCGTTCTGCCGCGCTGGTCGCTGGGCAACTGGTGGAGCCGCTACTGGCCGTATACGCAGCAGGAGTATCTCGACCTGATGGACAACTTTGCCGACGACGGAATCCCCGTCAGCGTCGCCGTCATCGATATCGACTGGCACCATATCGCAATTGACAAAACGTTCGGCATCACGGCAAACGGGCTCAACGACGAAGCGCACGGCGGAACGGACGGCTGGACGGGCTACAGCTGGAACACTGCGCTGTTTCCCGACCACAAAGCGCTGCTCAAGGAACTGCATGCGCGCGGCA